>NZ_LT629758.1:7340000-9895000 GCF_900104725.1 Actinoplanes derwentensis | reverse complement strand
CGGCCGCTCGGCGGTGGCCTTCTCCAGTTCCTCCAGCTCTTCGCGGGATTTGAAGCTGAAGTAGCGCAGGTACTGGCTGACGTCGGCGTCGGCGCTGTTGACCCAGAATTGGTAGAACGAGTAGGGGCTGGTCATGGTGTCGTCGAGCCAGACGGCGCCGCCGGCGGTCTTGCCGAACTTGGTGCCGTCGGCCTTGAGGACCAGCGGGGTGACGAAGGCGTGCACCGGGCCGGCGCCGCGACGCCTGACGAAGTCGACGCCGGCGGTGATGTTGCCCCACTGGTCGGAGCCACCGAACTGCAGCTCGCAGCCGTGCTGGACGTGCAGTTGGTAGAAGTCGTTGGACTGGAGCAGCTGGTAGCTGAACTCGGTGAAGCTGATGCCGCTCTCGAGGCGGTTGCGGACCACGTCGCGGGCCAGCATCTTGTTGACCGGGAAGTGTTTGCCGACGTCGCGGAGAAAGTCGATCACCGAGGTCGGGCCGGTCCAGTCCAGGTTGTTGACCATGGTGGCCGCGTTGTCGCCCTCGTAACTCACGAACGGCGACAGCTGGGTGCGGATCCGCTCGACCCAGCCCTGGACCACCTCGGGCGGGTTGAGGCTGCGCTCGCTGGACTCGCGCGGGTCGCCGATCTGGCCGGTGGCGCCGCCGACGAGCAGCAGCGGGCGGTGGCCGGCGAGTTGGAGGCGGCGCGCGGTACACACCTGCATGAGGTGACCGACGTGCAGCGAGGCGGCGGTGGGGTCGAAACCGACATAGAACGTGAGCGAGCCGGCGTCGAGCTTCTTGCGGAGTTCGGCGGGGTCGGTCGAGTCCTGGATCAGTCCACGCCACTGCAGGTCGTCTACGAAAGTCACCAACGGATTCTCCCGCACCGGCCGGTGCGGATCACAACGGGATTAGGGATGCTGGGCGGATGGGTCATCTGGGTAGCGCTAATCCCCCGTCCGAGATCTCGAAGAAGCAGGCCGAGGCGCGGCTGGTCGCGGCACAGCAGCGTTTGTTGCGGCTGCGGCTTCTGCTGGGTGGTCAGATCGGGGAGAAACGGATCGGCCCGCCGTTGTGTGTGGTGTTCGAGGGGTGGGACGCGTCCGGTAAGGGTGGTGCGATCAAGCGCCTCGTCGCGCCGCTGGACCCGAGGCATGTCCGGGTGTCGCAGTTCGCCGCTCCCACGTACGACGAGAAGCGGCACCATTTCCTGCAGCGGTTCTGGAACGTGCTGCCCGGCAACGGTGGGATGTCGGTGCTGGACCGGTCCTGGTACGGGCGGGTGCTGGTGGAGCGGGTCGAGGGTTTCGCGACTCAAGAGCAGTGGACGCGGGCATACGACGAGATCGCCGAGTTCGAGCGGACGCTGGCCGCCGAGGGCATGATCCTGATCAAGTTCTGGATGCACGTGTCGGAGGATGAGCAGCTGGAACGGTTCGAGAGCCGGCGGACGGACCCGCTGCGGTCGTGGAAGCTGACCGATGAGGACTGGCGTAACCGGGAGAAGCGGGCCGAGTACGAGGCGGCGGTCGAGGAGATGATCGACCGGACGGATCGCCCGAAGGCGCGGTGGACCGTGATCGCGGGCAATAACAAGCCTCACGCACGGCTGGCCGTGGCTGAGCACGTTTGTCACCTTCTGGAGACCCGGCTGGCCAAGCGGGGGTACGACCTGAGCGCAGCCGACCAGGACGGCGGCCCACACGACTGACATTCGGGCGTTTTGCCACGTTTATCGGCGTTTTGCGGGATACTGTCGCGGCATGCCCATGAGCAGGAAACTCTTTTCGTGGCGGCCTAGCGCCGCCCTGCTGGTCGGACTCGCCGGGCTCGGGCTCGTGATGAGTGCCGCCGGCCCCAGCGTGCTGAACTCGGCCGGATCCTTCGTCCCGGTGTCCCAGGCCACCGATCAGGTGGCTCCCAAGGATCACCAAGCGGTCGCGGTGTCGGTCGTGCGTACCCGCGGCCGCAACAACATCTCGACGTTCCAGGTGGCGGGCAGCGGTAACTCGTACTCCAGTGAGGTGTTGCGGCTGGCCTCCAGCCCGGCGTTCCGGACGCTGGGGCCGCGGTACGCACCGGTGAGCAAATCCGGCCGGTACCGGTACGAGGTGACCGTCCGGTACCGCAACGGCAAGCAGAAGCAGGTAGTCACGTACTCGAAGACGCCTGGCACGCCGCAGGTGCTGCTCGACCTGATCAAGAGGACCGAAACGGTGCCGATGCCGGTCTTCCCGCCCGGCTTCCCCTTCAACTGAGACCGTGATCGAAAACTGAGACCGCGATCGAAGACTGAGACGCTGAGAGACCGAACGGGCCCACCCGGAACTTCGGGCCGGGCCCGTCGGTCTGTTCAGTCAGTGCACCAGTTCGCGCGCCGCGGCCGCGTCCGGAGCGGCCACCGCCAGCTCGGCGAGCCGCCGGCAGTCGGCCTCGGTCCGGGCCGCGAGTGCCGCCCGGACCTGGCCGATCGCCCGCGGTGACATGGACAGGCTGGTCACGCCGAGCCCGACCAGGACCGGAGCGAGCAGTGGGTCGGCCGCGGCCTCACCACACACCCCGACCGGTTTGCCGGCTGCCCGGCCGGCCTCCCCGCAGATGCCGATGAGCTGCAGCAGCGCGGGTTGCCAGACGTCGAGCAGGTCGGCCAGGTCGCCGCACATCCGGTCGGCGGCGAACGTGTACTGACTCAGGTCGTTCGTGCCGATGCTCAGGAAGTCGACCACCCGGAGCAGGTCGGCGGCCCGCAGCGCGGCGGCCGGTACCTCGATCATCACGCCGGCCTTCGGCAGCCCGGCGTCGTGCACGGCGGCCGCGAACTCCGTCGCCTCGGTCAGGGTGGCGACCATCGGGGCCATCACCCAGACGTCCGCGCCGGTCTGCGCGCGGGCCTCGGCGATAGCGGCGAGTTGCGTGGTGAGCACCTCCGGGCGGCGGCGGGCCACCCGCAGACCGCGGACGCCCAGGGCCGGGTTGGGCTCGCCGTCCTGGTTCAGGAACGGCAGCGGTTTGTCGGCTCCGGCGTCGAGGGTACGGATGACGACCCGCCGCCCCGTCATGGCCGTGAACACCTCGCGGTACGCGGCCACCTGCTCGTCGTGGGACGGCTCCTGGGAGCGGTCGAGGAAGAGCAGTTCGGTGCGGAACAGTCCGACACCCTCGGCGTGTGCCTCGTCGGCGGCCGGGACGTTCTTGGCCGAGCCGACGTTGGCCAGGAGTTTCACACCGTACCCATCAGCTGTCTGACCGGGGCCGGTCAGACCGGAGGCCGCCTCGCTCGCCTGGAGTGCCGCCTCGGTCGCGGCTTTGGCGGTGGCCTCGTCGACGCCCGTCTCGACCCGGCCGGAAGCCCCGTCGACCAGCACGATCGTGCCGTCCGGGACGGACAGGACGTTCGCGCAGGCGACCACCGCGGGCAGGCCCAGCGCGCGGGCCAGGATCGCGGTGTGACTGGTCGGGCCGCCGACCTCGGTGACCAGGGCGATCACCTGGTCGGGGTCGAGGTCGGCGGTGTCGGCCGGCGCGAGGTCGCGGGCGGCCAGCACATAGGGGTGACCGGGCGAGGGGACACCGGGCATCGGCAGCCCGAGCAGGACCGCCACCGCCCGGTCCCGCAGGTCGTCCAGGTCGGCGACACGTTCGGCGAGGTAGCCGCCGGCTGCTTCGAAGGCCTCCCGGAAGCTCGCGAACGCGCCGTCGATCGCGTGCGGCGCGTCGTGGCCCGCCTCGACGTGTTCCCGGACGCCGTCGCGCAGCGCCTCGTCGTCGGCCATCATCGCTTCGGCCCGCAGCACCTCGGCGATGGTGGACTCGGTGGCCCGGTCGGCGCGCCGTTCGAGTTCGGCGACCACGTCGGCGAGGGCGGCCTCGGCGCGGGCCACCTCCGCCTCGACGTCGGTGACCGTGGTGGGGGCGGGCAGCGCCGGGGCCCCGGCGATCCGCAGCAGCGGACCGGCCACGATCCCGGCGCACACCCCGATGCCGGTGAGCACCTCAGCCATGATCGGCGTCCAGGTCCTTCGCGAGCAGTGCGGCCAGGTTGTCCAGGGCCTCGTCGGCGCCCTCCCCCTCGGCTTCGAGGATCACCTCGGTGCCGTGTTTGGCACCGAGGGCGAGCACCGACAGCATGCTCTTGGCGGGTACCGGCTTACGGTCGCCGGACCGGATGGTGACCTTGACCGGTGCTTTCGCAGCGGCTTCCACGAAGATCTTCGCGGGGCGGGCGTGCAGGCCGCTGGCGGAACCGACGGTCACCGTTCGGGTGGGCACAACAGACTCCTTCAGGGCTCGATGGTGACCTTGATGGCCTCGCCGCGCGCGACGATCCCGAAGGCGTCGATGGCGCTCTCCAGCGGCAGGCGATGGGTGATCAGGTCGAGGACCGGCACGGCTCCGGTGGCGACCAGGTTGAGGGCCTCGGCGTTGTGGGCCGGGCTGGACCCGTTCGCGCCGATGATCATCAGCTCCCGGTAGTGCACCAGGTTGGAGTCGCAGGTGATCGTCGGGTTGTCCTTGGGCAGGCCGCCGAAGAAGCTGATCCGGCCCTGGCGGGCGGCCATCTCGATGGCCTGTTCCTGGGCCTTGCCGGAGGCGGCGGCCGTGATGATCACGTCGGCGCCGCGGCCGTCGGTGAGTTTCAGGATCTCCTCGACCGGGTCGACCTCGGCGGCGCAGATCGCGGCGTCCGGCTGGACCAGGTTGGCGGCCATGTCCAGGCGTTCCCGGTTCAACTCGACCAGGAAGACGCGGGCGGCGCCGCGGGCCCGGGCCAGCCGCACGTGCAGGCAGCCGATCGGGCCGGAACCGATCACCACGACGTCGTCGCCCTCGCCGACGCGGGCCAGGTTCTGCGCGTTGAGCGCGCAGGCCAGCGGTTCGGCCACCGACGCCTCGGCGAACGAGACGCCCTCCGGGATGCGGTTCAGGCCGTCAACCGCAAGGACCTTCTCCGGTACGACCATGAACTGCGCGAAGCCACCCTCGAAGTGGTAGCCCATCGACTCCTGGTTCGGGCAGACCGTCATCCGGCCCCGCTCGCACTCGGCGCACTTCCCGCACGGGATGGCCGCGATCACCTGGACCCGGTCGCCGTTGGACCAGCCGTCGACGCCGTCGCCGACCTGGACGATCTCGCCGGCGATCTCGTGGCCCATCACCCGCGGCGGGTGGATGTGGTGGTGACCGAACTTGGAGATCTTCACGTCGGTACCGCAAGTGGAACAGTTCCGGACCCGGATCTTCACCTCACCGGGACCGGCCTCGGGCTCGGGGGCGTCCTCGAAGCGGACGTCACCGGGAGCGTGGAATCGTACGACCTTCATCAGTTCTCTTCCTCCTGGATGGTCCCGAGAAGCCGGATCACGGTCTCGGGTTCGGTCGCCTCGCGAAGTTCGCGGGCTTGGTCCTCGTCGAGCAGGATCTCGGCGAGAGCGGCGAGCAGTTCCACGTGCCCGTCGCCCTGGGCGGCGATGGCCACACACAAGGTGACCGTTTCGCCGTCCCAGTCGACACCCTCCGGGAAGCGCAGCACCGCGAGGGCGTCGCGCTTGACCAGGTCCTTGCCGGCGAGGGTGCCGTGCGGGATGGCGACCCCCTCGCCGACGTAGGTGGAGATCGACTGCTCACGGGCCAGCATCGTGTCGACGTAGCCCGGTTCGGCCGCGCCGATGTCCACCAGGGCCTGACCGCAACGACGGATCGCGTCGTCGCGGTCGGCTGCCTTCTCCGCGAGCCGGATCGCCCGCGGGTCCAAGAGCTGCTGGTCAGACATTGAGATCGGTACCCTGTTGGATCGCCTTGACGACGCGGGTGACGGCCGGGTCGCCGAGGAAGATCTGGAACGGCACGATCGGCTTGTCCGGGGCGACCGAGCGGGCGCGGGCCGCCAGACCGCTGTGGCAGACCACCACGTCGGCGTCGGCCGGGATCGAGTTCACCGGGGTGTGCTCGACGATGACCCCGGTCTTGCCGAGCTGCTTGCGCAGAGTGCTGGCGAGCATCACGCTGCTGCCCATTCCCGCGTCGCACGCGACCACGAGCTTGCGGATGTCCTTGCCGTTGATGGTTGCCATGAGGTTGGCGGCCCTTCCCTGTAGTTAGGCGTTTTCCTTGCGGCTGCTGTCGGTGGTCTCGTCGGCCGGGGCGGTGCGCTGCTCCGGGATGGCCGGAGCGTCAGCGGTCTCGTCCGGGGCGGTCTCGTCGGGTTCCTGATCGGACTTCAGCTTGCCGAAGCCGAGCAGCAGGGCGGCGACACCGAAGGTGACCGCGGCGGCGATCAGGACACCGAGGAACATGCCGACGTGCGAGCCCTTGGCGGTCACCGCGGCGAAGGCGAAGATGCTGCCCGGAGCCGGGGAGGCCACCGTACCGGCGCCGGTGATCATGAAGGTGGCGACACCGGACGCGCCACCGGCCATCAGAGCGAGGATCAGGCGCGGCTTCATCAGTACGTACGGGAAGTAGATCTCGTGAATGCCGCCGAAGAAGTGGATGATCATCGCAGCCGGAGCGGTCGGGCGCAGCGACTTCGGTCCGAAGAAGAAGTACGCGAGGAGCAGGCCCAGACCGGGGCCGGGGTTCGACTCGATCATGAACAGGATCGACTTGCCGCTCTCCGCCACCTGCTGCACACCGAGCGGGCTGAACACACCGTGGTTGATGGCGTTGTTGAGGAACAGCACCTTGGCCGGCTCGACCAGGACCGAAACCAGCGGCATCAGGCTGTGGTCGAGGAGCCAGTCCACACCGGTGCCGGCGGCCTTGGTGAGACCGTTGACGACCGGGCCGATCGCCAGCTTGCCGAGGATGGCGAAGCCACCGCCGATGATGCCGGCCGAGAAGTTGTCCACCAGCATCTCGAAGCCGGGCTTGATCTTGCCGTCGATCGCGTCGTCGAACAGCTTCAGGACGTACGCGGTCAGCGGGCCGATGATCATCGCGCCGAGGAACATCGGCACGTCGGCACCGACCACGACACCCATCGTGGCGGTGGCGCCGACGACCGCGCCGCGCTGGCCGTGGACCATCCGGCCACCGGTGTAACCGATCAGTACCGGAAGCAGGTACTTGATCATCGGATCGACGAGCTCGGCGAGGTTCTCGTTCGGCACCCAGCCGACCGGGATGAACAAGGCGGTGATCAGGCCCCAGGCGATGATCGCCCCGATGTTGGGCATGACCATGCCGGCTAGGTGGCCGCCGAGTTTCTGGACGCGGGCTCGGAAGCCGCCTCCAGTGACCTCGGGGGTGAACGAAGAGGCCATCAGGATCTCCCATTCGGTGGTGGAGAGTTACATCATCTTTTAAGGGGTTATTTCCGGCCCACCACAGGCGTGGAGACCTCACGGTCCGACGAGGGTGGGGGCGAGCGTGGTGGGTCGCGGTCCGGATCGAACCCGGACTCACCACACGACGGGGGTCAGGAGTGCAAGCGGCGGGAGAGATTCAGGTCGGTGGAGACGCTGACGGTCGTACGGTCGAGATCGGACGGGGTCGGCATCCGGCTGCCCGGAAGAGCGACCGCTGCCGCGCCCCACGCGAGGCCCTCGGTGAGGGCCTCGGAACCACGCGCGCCGGCCGCGAGGAAGCCGGCGAGCATCGCGTCCCCGGCACCGACCGTGCTGCGGGGCACGCTCACCGGCGACGATCCGGAGAGGACCCCGTCGGCGTCGACCAGGACGGCCCCGTCAGCGCCGAGGCTGGCCAGGACCGCTCCGGCACCGGCGGCACGCAGCCGCTGGCAGGCCTCGATCACGTCACCGAGAGTCTCGGGTTCCGCGCCGACGGCTTCGGCGAGTTCCTCCCGGTTCGGCTTGACCAGGGCGGCACCGGCGGCCACCCCGGCCAGCAGGGCCGGGCCGCTGCTGTCCACGGCGAGCCGGGTACCGCCGGCGACCAGGCGCTCACAGAGTTCGATGAAGGCGCCGATACTCGGGCCGGGCGGCAGGCTGCCGCAGATCACCACCCAGTCGGCGGTGGTCGCGGCGTCCAGGACCGCCTTGCTGACCTGGGCGAACTCGGCGTCGGAGAGGACCGGGCCGATCTCGTTGATCTTCGTGACCGTGCCGTCCGGCTCGGCCAGGGTGATGTTGGAGCGGGTCCGGCCGGCGATCGGCACGGCCAGCATGTCGACGCCCTCGGCCTTGAGCATGTCGACGAGTTGGTCGCCCTCGGCGCCGCCGGTGGGGACGACCGCGGTCGAGCGGACCCCGTTGGCGAGCAGCGCGCGGGAGACGTTGACGCCCTTGCCGCCCGGGTCGATGTGCGAGTCGGCGGCGCGCAGGACCTCGCCGCGGATCAGGACGCCGACCTCGAGAGCCCGGTCGACACTGGGGTTGAGAGTGACGGTGAGGATCATGCTTTCACCACCCGGACGCCGGTGGCCTCGACCTCGGCAGCGAGGTCCTGGTCCAGCCCGTTGTCGGTGATCAGCAGGTCCAGGTCGGCGAGAGCACCGAACTTGGCCAGGTAGTCGTTGCCGATCTTGGTGTGATCGGCGAGCAGCACCACCCGGCGGGCCGCCGCGATCATCGCCCGCTTGACCGCGGCCTCGGCCGGATCCGGGGTGGTCATCCCGCGTTCGACGCTGGCACCGTTGGCGCCCATGAAGGCGACGTCGACATACATGTCGGCGAGCGGCCGGAGCGCCCAGTCGTCGACGGTGGCCAGGGTCTTGCCCCGGACCCGGCCGCCGAGCAGCAGGACGGTGAGGTTGGGTTTGAGCCCGAGGGTCGCGGCCAGCACCGGCGAGTTCACCACCACGGTGAGTTCACGGTCGGCGGGCAGCAGCTGGGCGAGGCGGGCCGTGGTGGTCCCGGCGTCGAGGATGATCGCGCCGTCCTCCGGGATCTCGGCCAGGGCCGCCTTGGCGATCCGCTCCTTCTCGCTTATCAGGACGGCGTCCCGGGCGGCGAGCGCCGGCTCGAAGCCGAGGCGCTCGACCGGGATGGCCCCGCCGTGCACCCGGCGCAGCACCCCGGACCGTTCCAGAACGGTCAGGTCGCGGCGGATCGTCTCGGCCGTCACCCCGAAGGTCTCGGCCAGCGCGACGACATCGACCCGGCCCTCGGCACGGGCCCGCCGGACTATCTCCTGCTGGCGTTCCTCCGCGTACATCCTCACCACCCGGCTCGTTTTGGCTTTGTCTTTGTTTACGCCCGCTTCTGCCCGAGCGCAATATGTCAAAGAGATTTCGGTCTCCTTAAATTGCTTGAGACACCTGCACAAAACGGTTATTAACGGGTCTTACTAGGAAAGTCCGGTTGTGTGGTTTTCAGACAAGATGACGTTCGACCGTGACGATCCGGTCCGGGGTGCCGTGCAGGACGAGCAGTCCGCCCTCCGGCACCGTCGCGTCCACCGGAACCGGCGCCGGCCGCCGACGGCACAGCTCGCCGAAGAGTTCCTGGATCGCCGCGAGTTCGGCACAGACCGCGGCCGGGCGGCCGGAGTCGAACGACTCCCCGGCGATCCGCAGCACGTATTCCAGATCACCGTTCGGCTGTTCCCGCACGCCATAGGCGGACAGCACCGACTGCGCCGGATAAGCGCCACCACGGCGGAGGATGAAGCAACTCGTGCGTACGGTGACCCGGCGCTGGAATTCGTGAAGAATCCACACGTCATCGGGCCGGCTCAGCGCGTCGGCGGCCCGCTCCGGAGACAGCCAGAGCAGGTCACCGGCCTGTTCGTCGCCGACCGCCTCGGCCGCGAAATAGTCGACGTGTTCCGGCCAGCCGCCCCGGACGTAATTCACGGCACCCAGCCACGGCCCGAGTGCGACAGCGATTCCGGCCTCCTCGGAAACCGCCCGTACCGCGGCGGCGGCCATATGTTCACCGGGTGCCGTGCGCCCTTTCGGAAAGCCCCATTCGCCGCGCGGGTGATGAACGACGGCGACCTCACGGGCGTTTCCCGCGCCACGCCACAGAACCGTGCCGGAAGAGGTGACGGGCGCAGAGAACGACGGTCCGAGATACACCGCATCACGGTAGGCTGGTGTCCGACTTGATCGGATTGCCCTGATCGGGGGATCAGTCCTTCAAGTAGGTGAGCATCCCGAGCTCCGGAGCGACCATGCCGCCCTGGCCCAGGGCGAGGAAGTCCGCCTTCACCTCGGCGAGACTCAGCCGCCCCTGGCGCACCGCGTGGTAGCGGACCAGCGACCAGAGGAAGACGTCCAGATGGTCGAACCGGGTGCCCTCCTCCAGCACCTCCTCCTCGTGGAACCAGACGGCCACCTGCCCGTCCGCCAGCAGGGTCCACAGGTTGCCGGAGCCGTCGGCGGCGAGGGTGAAGACGTCGTCGCCGGAGATCTCGGTCTCGTAGTCCGCGGCGACGATGCCGCAGTCGTTGCCGGCGAAGTCGAAGCCGTAGGACCAGTCGGAGACGTCGAAGACGGCCGGGACGCGGCCGACCCGGACCCGCTGGTCGAAAGCGGTCAGGGCGGCCGCCCCGGACGCCGGCAGAAGGCCCACCAGACGGTCGATCGAGCGGGTCTCGACGGGAACCTCGGCCCGCTCGGCGTCCGGGAACCAGCGGGCGATGTCGGCGTCGAGGTCACGCTCGACGTAACCGATCAGATCATCGGGAGTCAGAGTCACCAGCGCGATGCTAGCCGCGTGACGACGGCAGTCCGAGGGTCTTACGGATGGCCGACTGCACCTCGTCGACCGATGCGCGGCCGTCGACGTCGTGCACGACCTCCTTGCGCCGGAACAGCTCCAGCACCGGCCGGGTCTTCTCGTGGTAGTCGCTCAGCCGGGTCTCCAGGGCCTCCGGGGTGTCGTCGGCCCGGGTGATCAGCTCACCACCGCAGATGTCACAACGGCCCTCCACCTCGGGACGGTCGGCGATCAGGTTGTAGTCCATCCCGCAGTTGGTGCAGAGCCGGCGGCTGAGCACCCGGCGGCGCACCTCGTCGTCGGTCAGCTCCAGATGGATCACGGCGTCGATGTCGTAGCTCTCCATGAAGAACTCGGCCTGCCGCCCGTTGCGCGGGAAGCCGTCGATGATGAAGCCGTAGTTCCAGTCGTGGATGCCCAGCCGGCGGCGCACCACCTCCGCGACCAGGTCGTCGCCGACCAGATCGCCGGCCGCCATGATCCGCTTGACCTGGGCGCCGATCTTGGTGTGCTGGCGCACGTGCCAGCGGAAGATGTCACCCACGCTGATGTGCACCAGGTCGAACTCCTCGCGCAGCATCTTGGCCTGGGTGCCCTTGCCGCTGCCCTGCACGCCCATGATCACGTACTTGCGCATCGCGCCTCCAAACCGAATCAGTCCGCCGCGCCCAGGCGCAGCGGGCCGGGCGCGGGCCCGGACAACGTGGTCGGGTCGATGCTCCAGGCGCCGGCCACCCGGAACACATCCCGCTCGGCGACCAGCACGGACGCCTCCTCGGGATCGAACTCGCCGGGTAGCCCGGCGTCGCGCTCGGCCGGATCGGGATCACCGAACCAGGAGGTGACGTCACCGGTCTGCCCCACATAACCGAACGTCCGCACCAGCTCCCCGTCGACCGCCCGCTGCCAGCGGTGCAACTCGGTGACCCGGTGCGTGGCGAAGAACTGCACCTCGGTCCGCAGCGCGGTGGACAGGGCGACGACGTCAGGGCCCGGCGTCATCAGCCGCCGCCCCACCGCGAGCACCCACGACACACCCCGCGCGCCGGGCAGCGGCGGGGTGACCGCCACCCGGTCGTCGGTCAGGTGAGCCAGGTCCAGCCCGTCTCGCCAGGGCACTGTGCCGAGGTCGCGCAGGCTGAGCGCTTCGATCACCGCGGAGGGTTCGGCGGCCGCGACGGCGAGCCAGGCCTGCTTGCCACCGAAACCGGTCATGACGTCCATGACAGCAACGCTATCCGGCGGATCACGGCCAGCCGTAGTTGCGGCGCAGGATCGCGGCGATCCGGTCGAACCGGGGCCGGTCCAGGACCGCGCCCTCGCGGCGGATGCCGTCCTCCTCGATCTCGAGCACCCGGTCCAGGCGGATCCAGCTCGGACGCGAGTCGCGGTCCCACTCGCCGGGGCCGAGGGCCATCCAGTGCCGCTGACCGTCCCGGTCGCTCTGGCTGGAGAGCATCAGGCCGAGAAGGGTACCGGCGTCGCGTCCCACCACCAGCACCGGCCGGTCCTTGCCCTGGGCCGGATCGCCCTCGTAGGGCACCCAGGTCCAGACGATCTCACCCGGATCGGCGTCACCGTCCAGGCTGGGCGCGTAGGCCAGGTGCCGGCCCTGCTTCGGCACCGGCACCGTCCGCGGAACCCGGCGAACCTCGGCGGGCTTCGGAGGAGCGGGTTTCGGTGCGGCCGGCTTCGACGCTGCCGGCTTCGGCGGGGCGGGTTTCGGCGCGGAAGGCCGAGAGGGCTTAGGAGACGCGGGGTCGGCTTGCTTCTCCGACGCGCCCGTCAGCCACCGGAGCAGAGTTTTCAGGAATTCGAGCACCGCGCCACCCTAAAGCCGGATCACCCCGGCCGCACAGGACCAAGATCTCCGGCCCCGGCTCAGCCCACGAAGTCCTGGGTCATCCAGGTCATGCCCTTGGCGTCGCGGACGATGCTCAGGCCGATCCGGGTGTAGGCGGCGTTCAGCAGGTTCTCCCGGTGGCCGTCGTTCGGCGGGACCTCGGCCAGCATCGAGTCGGTGAGCCCGTTGGCCGCGCCGACCATCGCGGAGGTGCTGCTGCCGCTGGAGCCGTAACCGATGTTCTCGGCCGCCCGGCTCCACGAGACGCCCTGGGCGCTGAACCGATCACCGAGGTCGGCCTCACCCGAGCACAGGTGGGACAGCCCGCAGCCGTCGATCATCAGCTGGGTGTGGATGGCGGCGGCCTTGGACAGGTCGGCGTCCAGGGTGACCGCCTTGAGCCCCTCGGCCACCCGCGCCTCGTTGATGTGTGCGAGAACCTGCTCGGCCACGGTCCCGGAGGTGACCGGCACGGTGGTCTTCGACGCCCCGGACGAGGTGCTCGCCTTCTTGCTCGTACTCGCGGTGGCCGTCTTCTTCGCGGTCACCTTCGGCGAGGGACTCTTCGACTTCACCGACGGTGACGGGGACGCGGTGGTGGCGCTCGGGGACGCCGCGGCCGACTCCGGGACGACCGGCTCGGTCTCGTCACCACCGGGGGGCGCGGCGGCGGCGAGCGGAGCGGTCACCGCGGTGGGTTCGACGGACTCGGTGCCACCGGGGGCCAGGCCCGCCACCAGGAAGGCCGCACCGATCACCACCGCTGTCGACCCTGCTGCCAGGGAATACCGGAATCGGGCGGCAGCGGAGAAGGGCACGGATGTTCACCTCGGCGAGACGGGACAGGGGACGGCGCCCCATCACCATGCACCAGGCCGGAAGCTCGCATCCGCCCGCAAAGGAACCCTTAAGGCTGGGCTCACGGATTCCTAAAGGTCGAACTCCCCGGCCCGCACACCGGCCAGGAAGGCCGTCCACTCGGCACGGTCGAAGATCAGCGTCGCGCCGCCGGGGTCCTTGCTGTCACGCAGGGCCACAACGCCGGGAAGGTTGCCGGCCACCTCGACGCAGTCGCCCCCGTTGCCGCCGCTGCGAGTGCTCTTGCGCCAGACGGCACCGGTCAGGTCAGCCATCGCTCTCCTCGATGATCGTGCGGATGAGATCGTCGGAATCGGCCCGGTTCAGCGCGATCGCGTCGATCTCGGCCCAGATCGATTCGTACGCCGCCACCTCCGCGAGCTTATCGAGGTAGAGCGCTCCGGTGAGGTTCTCGCAGTAGATGGTCGACGGCTCGGGTGAGGCGGTGCCGACGGCCGGGAACTCCAGCACGGTGAACTGCCCCGAACTGGACGCCTGGTGCGGGCCGGCCGCGAACGGGATCACCCGCACGCTGATGTTGGTCCGGGTCGAGACGTTGACCAGGTGGGCGAGCTGTTTCTGCATGCCGAGGGTGTCCGGGATCGCCCGGCGCAGCACCCCCTCGTCGATCGCCACGTCGAGCCGGGGCGCCTCGGGCAGCCGCCGGCTGAGCAGCGACTGGCGTTCCAGCCGCACGGCCACCGCGTTGGCCACCGCCTCCTCGTCGTCGCCGTGCCATTTCCGGAAGACCGCCTCCGCGTACTCCCGGGTCTGCAACAGGCCGGGGATCACTCCGGGGGCGAAGGACCGCAGCCGGGACGCCGCCTGCTCCATGCCGACGTAGAGCTCGAACCAGGCGGGGACCACGTCGCCGTACGCGTGCCACCAGCCTTTCGCCTTGGACTCGGCGGCCAGCCCGATCAGCACCTCGGTCATGTGGCCGGGCGCCGCGTAGACCCCGCACATCGCGATCACGTCGTGTTTGCGGACCGGGACCTCGCCGTTCTCGATCCGGTACATCCGGGCCCGGGAGAACTCCAGCTCGTGGGCCGCCGCCATGAGCGAGACGCCGGCCTGCTCGCGCAGCTGCCGTAACAGCCGGCCGACCTGCCGCCGCGGAACGGTCGAGCCCGTCTCGGTCATATCTCTCCCACGGTTGTATCGAACGAGACGATCCGGATGCTGTGAACGAGACGCTGAGAATCCATTTCCGGGATTCTCGCCGTCACGGCTTGAGACTGAGCCTAAGGCAAGTCACGCTCCAATGTGTAGTCGTCGAATTGCACATGGTGAGGTTTTCATGCTCGTACCGAGGACCGAACACGTCGGTGAGCGCCCGTCCTGGGACTGCCGGGTCTGCGGGCAGCCCTGGCCGTGCGCCACCGCGAAGGTCGAACTGACCGAGCAGTACCAGAACTTCCCGCACGGGCTCTCGGTCTATCTCGGCTCGTGCCTGCTGGAGGCGATCGACGACTGGGCGGCGGGCAGCGGCGGGGCGCCGACCGATCTCTACGAACGGTTCCTCGGCTGGGCCGGGCCCTGACGGCTCAGCCTTCGACCCGGTCCCGGAGCAGGTCGTAGAGCTGCTGATCCTTCACCGCGCTGTGCAGGATGTCGCCGGACCCGCTCGGGATCACGAACGGGCAGGAACGATCTGTTCCGGTCACGGCGGTCCGCAGAAGCCGGCGCCGGGTGGCGACCTCGTAGACCGACAGCCGGTACCGCCCTTCGACCAGCGGGAGCGTGCCGTCACCGGTGCGGCAGTCGCGGATCTTGCGGCCGGGGCCGGTGAGGTCCAGGCAGGCGACGATCTGGGCGCGCTCCGGGCCGGGCGCCCAGGTGCGGCGCTGAGTGGCCGACCCGGCGAAGGCGGCCCGGTTGAGGGTACGTGTCGACCGGGAGTCCGCCACGGCGTCCTCGCCCTCGCTGATCAGAACCGGATGCGGGGCGGAACCGCGGTACCTCGGCGCGGACGGGTAGAACTTGTCGGCGCAGACCTGGCCCAGGTCGCTCTCGGTGCGCACCGACTGCCCGGCGGGCTGCGGGCCACCCGAACTCGGACCAGGGCGGGGCGGGGGCGGGGGCGGGGGCGGGGGCGGCCGCCCGGCCGCCGACGGTTCGTTGATCCGCAGGAAGAGATGGACCGCGGTGCCGAGGCAGGCGATCAGGAGCGCGGTGAGCAGGGTGGAGACGATCAGATTCCGGTTCCTGGCGGAACGGCCGGAGCGTCCCGCCTCCCCCGCGCTCCCGCCCGGTCCGGCGTCGAGGTCCCCGAGCTCCAGCCCACCGAGGGCGGCCAGGCCACTGCCCTCGGCTTCGGTGCCCGCCTCGTCGCCGCCCGGCTGCCGCATCACACGCTCCCCGCCCCGACCCCCGGACGACGAACTATATCGATGTAATTGCCGATTCGCACCTGGCGAAACAGCCGGTCAGAACGCGTAGGGCCCGAATCGTCCCCACGCGACAACCGCCGCCAGTACGAACAGAACCGCGCCCGGCGCGATCCCCGGAATCTCGTTGCGACGGGCGTGCACCACGATCGCGCCGATCATCGCGACGGCCAGGCCGGTGGCCGCGATCGGGACCAGGATCGGGACGATGTCCAGCAGCGCCGGGAGGACCAGGCCGATCGCGCCGAGCACCTCCACCACCCCGATCGCCTTGACCTGACCGGCGCTGAAGTCCTCGACCCAGGTCAGTCCGGAGGCGGCGAGCTTCTCCTTGGGCTGCAGCGCCTTCATCGCACCGGCTGCCAGGAAGGCCGCCGCCAACAGGCCCGCGATGATCCACAGGACGACGTTCATTATTGCCTCGACTCATTCAGTTGACTCAAGCAGTTGAGTGAAAGGTAGGGGCAGTGACTTAAACATGCAAGTAACCGTGAGCTAGCATTTAGGGGTGGAGAACACCGAGACACGGTGGCTGAACAGCGAAGAGCGGGCCGCCTGGATGACCCTGATGGGCGTCTTCATGCGCCTGCCCACCGCCCTCGACGCGCAGTTGCAGCGCGACGCCGGCCTCAGCAACTTCGAATACGGCATCCTCGCCGGCCTCTCCGAGGCACCGGACCGGACGATGCGGATGAGCGTGCTGGCACTGCTCGCCGAAGGATCACTGGCCCGCCTCTCCCAGGCGGTCGGGCGACTGGAGAGGCGGGGCTGGGTCACCCGCGGCACCGACCCGGCCGACGGCCGTTACACCCTGGCCACGCTCACCGATGACGGCTGGGCGAAGGTCGTCGACGCGGCGCCCGGCCACGTCGAGAACGTGCGCGCCCTGATCTTCGACTCCCTCACCAAAGCGCAGGTCAGACAACTCCACGAGATCGGCCGGCGGATCACGGCGGCGATCGGCCCGGACGACCCCTGCCCCACCTCCAGGAGCACCCGATGACCACTCTGAATCCGGCGGTTCCCGCGGGGGCGTACGACCAGTTCCTGATCGGCGCCCAGCCCCTCGCTCGAGCGCAACGCGCCTGGCAGACCGGTGATGCCGCGCTGCCCGCGCTCTATCTCAGCCACGGCGCGCCGCCGCTCTTCGACGACGGCCCCTGGCTGCGGGAACTCTTCGACTGGGCGCAGTCGATGCCTAAACCCACCGGCATTCTGATCGTCTCCGCGCACTGGGAGAGCGCGCCGCTGTCGCTGTCCGCGCCGGCCGCGCACACCCCGCTCGTCTACGACTTCGGCGGCTTCCACCGGCGTTACTACCAGATGCGGTACGCCACACCCGACGCCGGCGCCCTGGCCCGCCGGGTCGCCGCCGTGATGCCCGACAGCGAGCCGGTGCACCAGCATCCGAGCCGCGGCCTGGACCACGGGGCGTGGGTGCCGCTGATGGCGATGTACCCGCTGGCCGACGTACCGGTGCTGCAACTCAGCATGCCCAGCCAGGACCCGGCCAGGCTGCTCGCGATCGGCGAACGGCTACGTGGGCTGCGTGCCGAAGGGGTGCTGGTGATCGGCTCCGGGTTCATGGTGCACGGCCTGCCGTTCCTGACCCGCGAGATGGTCACCCGCGGCACGGTGCCGTCCTGGTCGTCCGATTTCGACGCCTGGGCCGCCGACGCGCTCGGCCGTGGTGACGTCGACGAACTGGCCGCCTACCAGGACCGGGCGCCGGGCATGCCGTACGCGCACCCGACCCCGGACCACTTCACCCCGCTCTTCGTCACCCTCGGTGCGGCGGACCGGCCGGACGCCCCGGTGCGGACCGCGATCGACGGCTACATGCTGGGCTTCTCCAAGCGGTCGTTCCAGACCCTGCCGTGATGCTCGACAGCGAGCCGGTCGACGAGGTGGCCCGCCGGCTGCTCGGCTGGCGGCTCACCGCGAACGGGGTGACCGTGCGCCTGACCGAGACGGAGGCGTACGGCGGCCTCGGCGAGGACCCGGCCAGCCACGCGCACCGCGGGTTGACCAGCCGGAACGCGGTGATGTTCGGCCCGGCCGGGCAGCTTTACGTCTACCAGATCTACGGGATGTACTTCTGCGCCAACGTGGTCTGCGGCGAGAACGGGACGGCCGCCGCCGTGCTGCTGCGGGCCGGCGAGGTGGTCGACGGCGCCGGACTCGCCCGGCAACGGCGGCCGACCGCCCGTACCGCCGCCGCTCTGGCCGATGGTCCCGGCAAGCTCACACTGGTCCTCGGCCTGGACCGGGCCGCCGACAACACCCCGTTGTCCGGCGGCGGACCGGCCACGCTGACCCCACCGGACGCTCCGGTGGGGCCGGTCTCGGCCGGGCCACGGGTCGGGGTGACCTCGGCGCACGACGTGCCGTGGCGGTTCTGGATCACCGGGGACCCGACGGTCAGCACCTACCGGCGGCACACTCCGCGACGCCGGCCGGCCGCTCACTGACTCACCAGGGGTTCAAGGAACGCCACTGCTGGTCGACGGCGCCCGTGCAGTCCTGCAGACGGATCCGGCCGTGACCTGCCGAGTCGAGCGGGGTCTCGGTCAGGCAGGGGCCCCACTGGTCGCCGGCCTGCAGTGCCGTGGTGAACCACCACTTCTGGTCGGCCTGGTACGTGCACGGCACCACCTTCACCTTCACCCCCTTGGCGGTGGTCTTCGGCTCGACACAGTTCTCGCCCTGGGTGAAGTGGCCGTCGCTGGTCTGGTAGAAGTCCTGGGCCTTGTTCGCCCGGTCGCACACGCTGGTGAACAGTGACGTGCCGGCCGCGCCGCCGGTCAGGCAGCGGTACGGGGTCTGCTGGGTGACGATCCAGCCCTGATGCAGTGGCGGCGGGGCGGGCACCGCGGCCGCCGGAGCGGGCAGCAGGGAGAGCGCGACGACGGCGGTCAGAGACGGCAGGACTACACGCATCGCCTCACTCTAGAAACGCACGGCGGGTGCCGCAGGCGTTTCCACCCGGCGTTTTGTGGTGAAATAACCCCGTGGGCGCGAACGGGCACTAGCCTCGGCGGTGATGTTCACGAGACGCGGTCTGTCCTGGCTGAGCCTGGTGTCCGGGGTCGGCGTGCTGTGGTGTGCGGTCCTGATCGGGACCCTGGCGTTCGAGGTGCGGCCGGTGATCACCCAGCTCGCGGTGGGGTTCGCCGCGATCCTGACGGTGCCCGGTTTCGCGGCCGGCATCCTCGCCAACCGCCGCGGCTACCGCACCCAGCAGCCCCGCCGCCTCTGGAGCCTCGCCTCCTGGGTACCGCCGCACGTGCCGGTGTGGGCGGCGATCGCGGCGGCCCTGATCTTCGCCGGATTCTGGCTGGCTCTGGTGCTGGCGTTCGCCGCGCTGAACGGAAGCCCGCTGGAACGCGGCGGAACCTACGTGCTGATGGACCGCGGCCGGGAGACGATCGTCGGCCGCGCTGTCTACGAACGGCAGATCGACCACGAGACTCAGATCTCGCTGGCCGTGCTGGGCGCTTTCGCGGTCGGCGGCACCTTCCTGTGCGCGGCCCGCGCCACCGACCACGACGATCACTGACCGCCGGCGTCACTGACGACGGCGTCACCGGCTGCCGGCGAAGAAGCTCCAGATCGTCGCGGTGGCGTCGAGGGCGCCGGACGGCGGGTCCAGCGAGAGGATCCCCGTCACCGCCCGGCTCTCCGGGACGGCGCCCGGCCATTGGTGACCAGCACCGGTGACGCTGATCAACTCGACGGTCCGGCCGCCGGGACAGGTGGCGGTCCGCCTGGTCACCGGATCGGCGGTCTGCTCGGTGAAGGCGGCGCATCCGGCCCGGCGGCGCCAGGCATCGGTCACCTCGGTGATCGGCGGTCCGTCGATCCGGACCGGAACCCGGCCGGTGCCGCCGTTGTCCTGCCGGCCGGGGCCACCGGCCCAGGGAACGCTCCGATCGGCGGTGCCGTGGATGTGCAGCAGCGAGACGGGCGCCGGAGCCGGGCAGTCGCCGATCAGTGTGCCGGCGACCGGGGCGACCGCCCGGAACAGGGTGCTCTCACAGGCCAGCCGGTAGGTCATCATCGCGCCGTTGGACATGCCGGTGACGAAGACCCGGGCCGGGTCGATCGGGACACCTCCGGAGACGGCCTCCACCACGTCCTCCAGGAAGCCGACGTCGTCGGCACCGTCCCGGGCGGCCCGGCCGCAGCAGCCGGGACCCGCGTTCCACGAGCGGCCCACCCCGTCCGGGTACGCGACCACAAAACCGTTGCCGTCGGCGGTGGTGTCCCACCCGTACGCCTTCTCGGCCTGCGCCCCGGAACCGGCGCCCCCGTGCAGGACCAGCACCAACGGCACCCGTTGCCCGGCCGGCAACGACGACGGCCGGTAGACCCGGAAGGTCCGCTCGCCGAGGGCATGGTCGGACGCACCCGTCACGAAGCCGGTGGCGGACGGCTCGGTGCAGCCCGCGAGCACCAGAAGCAGCGGCAGGATCAGAAACGTGAGCCGGAACATGAGGGCATCCTCGCCCAGCCCGTCAACGATCGGAACACGTGCCGCCACCGGATACCGTCGGGGTGCGGGCACGCGGGTGGCCGCCGAGGGGGAGGCCACCCGCGTGCACCGGACGGTGGCGGGTGGCAACTACCGTGACCTGGTGGAGATCCGCCTCTGGGACGTCGTCGCCGAGCCCGGGGCCCTCGCTGTCGCCGGGCCCGGCGCGCGGGTTCACGAGACCGCGGACGCGGTGTTCGCCGCGGGGCCGGACGGCACCGTCATGATCGCGACCGGGGTGCGCAACGCGGAGGATCTGACCGTCTCCGGGCCGTTTCCGCGTCTCATCGAGGGCCGTCTGACCGGCGGGGACGGTCCGCCGTTGCACGTCTTCGCCCGGCTGCCGGACGGCTGTCTGACTCTGGGCACCGCCCGGGTCACCGAACCCGCCCGCCGCCGTGGTGTCCTGCAACGGCTGGACCTGCGCCTGGACACGCCGCTGCCGGAGCATCTGCTGGGCCTGACCGAGATCGGCGAACCGGGTGCTGACTGGCTGGACCTGTTGCCGGACGATCCGCTGGCTGCCATGGAACGGTTCGCCGCCGACTGGTGGGACGCGCCGCCCACCGCGCCGGCCGAGGTCACGGACCGGCTGCCGGAGGCGTTGCGGGTGTTCCAGCGGGCGGTCGCCGGGCGCGCGGAGAGCGGCTCGCTGCGGATCTACCCGGAGCCGGTGCCGGGCGGCCCCGAGGGGACCCTGGTGTTCGGCGAGGCCGGGGACGGGACGTTCGAGCTGCTGATGGACGCCGGGGTGGATGATCCGGCCGTCTACTACCACGGTCTCAGTGACCGGCCGTTGCGGGAGCGGGAGCGGCTGGGCCGGTACCTGCTGCTCTCGGTTCTGGCCGCCGCCGCGATGGACGGGCCCGCGGCCGGTGGGATGGCGTTCGTGGACCGGGCGCAGGCCCGGCGGATCGTCGCCCCGTTGCGGCGGGTGCCGTTGCGGCCGTTGCGCTGGCCGTCGGCACGTTCCCGGATCTATGCCGGGCCGGACACGATCGCGCTGGTCGGCGAGGACGACGCGGACTGGTTCGAGGTCTACGTCGGCACCCGGAGCCGTTCGTCGCTGCGCCGGCTCCGGAAACTGGGCCTGGACTGGGCGTCGTTCCACGAGGAGATCGACGAGATCAACGAGGGGTAAGGCTCGGCGGATCCGGAGACGTTCGTCGTCCGGGTCGCGTGGTGAGTCGGGGTACGATTCGCACCCCGACTCACCACGCAATTGGGCGATCGCGCCGTGACCGTGAAACGGACCTGGGCTCGGGTGGCCCGGGGTTCAGGCTCGGGTGGGTGCGAAGGCGTCCAAGGCGCGGGCCTGGTTGAGCAGCTGGTCGCGGGTGGTGCCGAGTTCCTCGATGGCGGCCCGCAGCGACTCGGTGCCGCGGACGTCACCGGCGATCGTCCGGGTGGCGCTGAGCACCTCCATGGTCGCCGACATCGCGCCGGCCACCTCCGCCAGTTTGCGGGACATCTGTTCACGCAGGAGCAGCAGCATCGGGTCCACCAGTGGGCACCTCCGGGTTCGGGCGGCCGTCGGCCACCGCTCGGACCGTCCTGATCGGCGGCCCGGACGGCTCCCTGAGGTCACCGGTCGAGGCACTTCCCAAAAACCGCCGATCTTGTACGCCCCACAGAACGGTCCCGTAGTGACGACGCGAGGCGGTCCCGCACCGGGACCGCCTCGCGACCGCCGGGCCGAATGCGGTGGACCCGGCGATCAGCCGACACCGGCCGGGGCCGGTCAGGGACCGCCCGGCCGGAACCGGCCCTGACCGGCCGGGGCCGGTCAGTTCTGTACGAACACCGAGACGGTTCGGCCGGGGACGGTCAGGGTCCCGGTGGCGGCGGTGAACGACGCGGAGCGGGTCACCGGGTCGGCGGAGGTCTGCTGGATCGGATGCAGGGTCACCTTCTGCCCGGCCAGCGCGGGCACCGTCTGGGTAGCCGCCGCCGGACCGGCGTTGAAGACGACCGTGATCGACTTCCACTGCGGGTCGAGACCGCGGCTGTCGATCGTCATGGTGATCACGCCGGGGGTCTCCCCGGGGCCGGCGAGCGGGAACCCCACCCGCTTGCGCACCTGGGATCCGGTGGCCAGACCGAACGCCGGAGTCGACTTCCGGATCCGCAGCAGCTCCCGGTAGAGCGAGTCGGTCAGGTTGATCGCCGCGCAGTCCGGCACCAGAGCCGGGTCGGCGAGCAGCGGCCTGGCGTACTCGTACTTCGCCTCGTTGTCCGCCTTGGGCGGCAGCCCGCGACCGAATCCGTTGCCCTGAACGCAGTCCCAGGTGATCTGGTTGAACCAGTCGCCCGAGTCGTAGGAGTTGCGGTCCAGCGACTTCGACCGAAGCCGTTCGCTGCCGGTGGTGACGAAGCCGGGGCCCTGCCCGAGGACCGTGGTGGCGAGCGCCACCGACTGCGCGCGAGCCCGGTCGGCGGCCATGGTGGCCTGCGGAAGTTTGTACGCCAGTGAGTCGAACAGGATCTCGTTGTCGTGCGCGTCCACGTAGGTGATCACGTCCCCCGGGTCGGCCGTGTACCCGGCGGGCTGGCCGTTGTAGTCGACCTCGGAACCCTTGACGACGGCCCCCGACGCACTGGTGAACGAGTAGTCGGCCAGGTTGCCGGTGAGCCCGACTTTGATCAGGTCCTGGTAGTGCCGCAGCCGCGCCGCCCGCTCGGCTTCGGTCCCGTTGACCGGGTCACCGTTGGGTGCTCCGGCGAGCCCGGACGCGAAGCCCTGCACCCGCGGGTTGTCGTCGAAGGGACCGCCGCCCCGCACGGCGTCCCGGAGCCGGTCGTTGAACGTGCCGATCCCGGTGCCGCCCATGTTGAGCTGGGTGGCCTGCACGAAGCGGGCGTCGTCGGCGACCTCCCCGAAGTTCCAGCCTTCCCCGTACACATGAATGCTCTTGCCGTCGACCCCGTCCCGGCCGAGGGTGAGCTTGTCGAGGGCCGCGCGCACCGCCAGGATGTTCGCCTTCGGGTGGTGGCCCATCAGGTCGAACCGGAACCCGTCGATCTTGTACGCCTTGGCCCAGGTCACGATGGAGTCCACCACCAGCTTGCCCATCATGGTGTGCTCCGGCGCGGTGTTGGCGCAGCAGGTGGAGTTCGCGACCGTCCCGTCGGAGAGCAGGCGGTGGTAGTAGCCGGGCACGATCTGGTCGAGTACCGACCGGGGGTCGGTTCCGGCGGCCGCGGTGTGGTTGTAGACGACGTCCATGACCACCCGCAGGCCGGCTTTGTTGACTCCGGCGACCATCTCCCGGAATTCGCGGGTCCGCTGGTCCGGGTCCACGGCGTAACCCCCCTCGGGCACCGTGTAGTGCAGCGGGTCGTAACCCCAGTTGTAGCCGTCGGTGGCCGCGACCGCCGCGACGCAGGCCTGCTGCTCCGGCGAGTCGGGTGGCAACGACGCCAGGTCACAGGCGGGTTGCCGCTGGTCGGCGCGGTTCTCCGGGATGGTGGCGAAGTCGAACGCCGGAAGCAGGTGCAGGTGGGTGAGACCGGCGCCGGCCAGGCTCTTCAGGTGCCGGGTGCCGGCCGAGTCCACGGTGAAGGCGCTGAACGTGCCCCGTTTGCCGGGTGCCACGGTGGAGTCGGCGATGGAGAAGTCGCGTACCGACAGTTCGGAGATCTGGATCTTCGCGGCCGGGACGGCGGCCGGTTTGGTCAGACCGTTCCATCCGGCCGGGGTGAGCGCGGGGTCGGACAGGCTGACGAACCGGCTGCGGGTGGAGTCGGTGGCGAGCGCGACCGAGTACGGGTCGGTCACCGACGCCGTGACGATCCGCTGGGTGGCCGGCTGCCACGCGGTCACCCGGAACTTGTAGAACTTTCCGGCCCAGTCACCACGGCCGGACCAGACGCCGGTGCGGGTGTCCCGGCTCAACTCGACCAGGGCCGGCGCAGTGGCCGCGGCGGCGTCGGCGTAGACCTCCAGCTGGACGCTGCGGGCGGTCGGCGCCCAGACCGCGACGCTGGCTTGCCGGCCGTCGACGACCGGGCCGAGGCTAGCGGCGGCGGCACTCCGGTAGACGTCGTCGAGGACTCCGGCGAGCTGGACCCCGGTGGCGGACAGCAGCTTTCCGGTCGCGTCCCGCTCGGTGACCACTACCTGACCACGCAGGATGTCGGTGATGGCGGACCTGTCGAGCTTGAACGACCCGTACTGCCAGAGGTGCGGGAATCTCTCCCGCTGTGCCTCGGTCAGCCCGGTACGCCGTGCCGTCAAGGCGATCGTCTTGTAGGTGCCGGTCAGTTCGCCGGCGGCGGTCCCGATCCCACCGGACGGAGCGTACGCGAGCTGGTAGACCCTGCCGTCGGTGCCCGCGCCGACCGGTTCCAGGGTGCTGCCGGTCCCGGTCCTCCAGGCGATGGTCCCCCGGTCGATCCACACCGCGGCGGACTTCGTCACGTCCACGACGCCGCCTCCTCCGGCGGTCTTGACCAGCGGCAAGAGCCGGGTCTCCGAACCGGCGAGCAGCCAGACCTCCCGGCCGGCCTTGGCGAAGTCGAGGGACTGGTCGGTCGGCAGATCCTTGGCGTCCCCGTTGTGCAGGATGTAGCTGAGTGAGGGCGCGCCGGCCGCGAGCGGCACCTCGAACACCGCGCCGTACGCGTCGATCCGGGCCGGGAGCAGTGGGCTGGACCAGTCGGTCGGGTTCGCCGCGCCGGACCAGACGTGCAGGCCCCAGCCGTCGTAGTTCCCATCGGCCCGTTTCCAGTGGATGATCGCGGTGGACTCGTCCTGCACAGGATCAGGTTGCCCGGTGGCCGCCTGCCGTGTCGGGTAGACCGCGGTATCTCCCTGCTTGATCCAGATCTCCGGGTTCGACGCCACGTCGATCGTACGATCAGCGTCGGTGTCCTTGATCCCGCCGTCGCTGACCACGATGAATCCGACGGACCTAGCGCCCGGTCCGAGTTTGACGTAGGCGAAGCGCCCGTAGGAGTCCTCGCCGGTGAACGGCTGCCCGTCCGGCCAGGTGGTGGTCATCGACGCGTCGACGTCACCCCACACGTAGAGGTTCTGGTCGTCGTATCCGCCGGCCGGGCGCTGGTAGTGCACGACCGCGTAACCGGCGGTGGAGGTGGCCGCCGGGGTGCCGACCCCGATGGTCACGGTCGACGACCCGAGCCGTCCCTTACCGTCCCGGGCCACCGCCTTGTACCGCACCGGAGTGTTCCCGGCGAGCCCGGTCAGGTCGTGGTAGATCCGGTAGGGTGCCCGGTCGGCGGTGCCGAGCAGCTTCCACGCGCCGTCGCCGACCTGAGCGGCGAAGGTGACCGTGGTCAGCGGGTCACCGGTGACGCCGGCGACGATCTCGGTGCGGGTGGGGACCGATGCGCCCGGCTGTGGGCTGCTGATGGTCACCGACGGACCGCTCGCTGGTACGGGTACTTTCGCGCCGGCTTTGAAGACGACCGACGACAGCGCCGGTACCGAGATGGTGATCGTGCCGTCGTAGCCCGTGGTGGCTCGGCCCGTTGCTCCGTAGACGCCGGTGAAGCTCGCGCCCGGTGACGAGGTGGCGAAGGTGACCGTCTTCGCGGTGGTCGCGTTGTTGACCGCGACCACGTACTCCGACCGGGTGTCGCGGGCGATCCGTGAGGCGGCGAACACGCCGTCGGCCGCGTACCGGGTCGTCTGCACGCCGGTGACCAGCGCCGGATGGGCCTTCCGTAGCTTCGCGAGGTCGGCGATGGTCCGGTAGAGCGGGTGCGCGGTGTTGTAGTTGTCGACCGCGTGGGTGCGGTCGGTGCCGATCAGGTCGTCGTCCAGGTAGTCCGCGCTCCTACTGGCGAACAGGTCCTGACGGGCGTCCTTGTCGCCGCCCGGCCCGGTGAAGCCCTGCTCGTCGCCGGAGTAGACGACCGGCTGGCCGCGGGTCAGGAACATCAGCTCGTGAGCGAGCTGGTCCCGCTTGAGCTGGGTGTCGGCAGTCGCCGTGGCGGCGATGAACGAGCCGATCCGGCCCATGTCGTGGTTGCCGAGGAAGGTCGGCAGACGGTCGGCGCCGGTGTCGCGGGCGGTGTAGAGGTCGTCCTTGGCGTAGAGATCGGACAGCGCCTCGGCACCACTGTCGCCGGTGACGAAACCGCGAGCCGCCTCCTGGAACGAGAAGTCAAGCGTCGCCGGGAGCCGGCCCTGGCGTACGTAGGCGGATTGGATCTCCTGGTCGGCGGTGTAGACCTCGCCGAACATGAAGAAGCCCGGTTTCGCCGCCTTCTCGATGGCCGGCGCCCACTGCTGCCAGAACTCCAGGTTGGAGTGTTTGACGGTGTCGAGCCGGTAGCCGTCGATCCCGGTGTCCCGCACCCAGTCCGCGTAGATCTTCGTCATGCCCTCGACCACCTCGGGACGCTCGGTGAAGAGGTCGTCGAGGCCGAAGAAGTCGCCGTACTCGCTGTTCTCACCGGCGAAGGTGGAGTCACCGCGGTTGTGGTACATGTTCACGTCGTTGAGCCACCCGGGCTTCTTGACCGTCTTGTCTTTTTCACTGCCGAACACCGGTGTGTACGGGTACGAGGTCGCGTCGGTCTTCGGGAACCGCTCCGCCGTGGCGTAGTTGCGGTCCTCGAACGGCTGCCCGTCAGTGTCGGTGTACGGCGAGTCCGTCTTGTCGACGTAGGTGTAGGTGTCCTCGGCGTACTTGATGACGTCGGCGGTGTGGTTGACGATGATGTCCAGGTAGATCTTGAGCCCGCGCCGGTGCGCGAGCCCGACCAGCTTCTTCAGGTCGGCGTTGGTGCCGAAGTGCGGGTCCACCTGGGTGAAGTCGGTGATCCAGTACCCGTGGTAACCGGCCGACACGTCGGCGCCGGTGCCCTGCACGGGACGGTTCTTGAAGACCGGGGCGAGCCAGATCGCGGTGGTGCCCAGACCCTGGATGTAGTCCAGGCGGTCGATCACGCCCTGGAGGTCGCCACCGTGATAGAAGCCCTTGTCGGTGGGGTCGAGGCCGGTGGACAGCCGGTCGCCGGAGAGACCGCCCTTGTCGTTGCCCGGATTCCCGTTGGCGAACCGGTCCGGCAGCACGAAGTAGAACTGTTCGCCGCCGGTGGGCTGGTCGGAGCCCCAGCTCGCGACGACGGCATCGCCGGGAACCTTCGGGGCGGCCGCAGCCGGGACCGCTATCAGTGGGAGGAACAGGCTGAGCAATGCGGCGCCCAGCCTCAGTCGATGTCTTTTCGGTGCCACGGCGCACCCTTCCGATTCGGTGGTATCGGATCGATTGTCATTGATTTTGCGCTGCCCCGGCGTGGACGACACCGGGACCACTGCATCGAAGAATCAACGTGTATCACTCTTGTCGCCGGACGCTAGCAAGGTCTTGCAGGCAATGGAAGAGCTTTCAGGACCATGCCCGACACCCGGCAGGTGACTAGAGTGGGAGCATGCGTGCGCGAATGGCCGATATCGCCAAACAGGCTCAGGTCAGTGAGGCGACGGTGTCGCGTGTCATCAATGACCGCCCCGGTGTCTCCGCTGAAACCAGACAGGCGGTCCTGACCGCCCTCGACGTTCTCGGTTACGAACGGCCCGAGCGCCTGCGCAAACGAAGCGCCGGACTCGTCGGCCTGGTGGTCCCCGAGCTGGAGAACCCGATCTTCCCGGCCTTCGCGCAGGCGGTCGAGTCGTCACTGGCCCAGCACGGTTACACCCCGGTGCTCTGCACCCAGTCGCCGGGCGGCGTCACCGAGGACGAATACGTCGAGATGCTGCTGGACCGGCAGGTCTCCGGGATCGTCTTCATCTCGTCCCTGGCCGCCGACACCACTTCGGACCGGTCGCGCTACCAGCGGCTGCTCGACCGTCCGCTCCCGATCGTGCTGGTCAACAGCTTCGCCAAGGAGCTGGAGGCGCCGTTCGTGTCCTGTGACGACCGGGTCGCCGGCGAGCTGGGGGTCACTCACCTGGTCGCGCTCGGGCACCGCCGGATCGGCATGATCTCCGGGCCCAACCGGTTCATCACCACCCAGCGCAAGCTGGAGGGTTACCGCACGGCGCTCAAGCGGGAGCTGAACATCCCGGACGCCGAGGTCGACGAGTTGGTCTCGCTGACCCTGTTCGGTGTCGAAGGTGGCGAGGTCGCCGCGGAACGCCTGCTCAGCAGGGGTGCGACAGGCATCATCTGTGCGTCGGACATGATGGCGCTCGGTGCGATCCGGGCCGCCCGGCGCCGGGGGCTGCGGGTTCCCGAGGACGTGTCGGTGATCGGGTTCGACGACTCGACGCTGATCCCGTTCACCGACCCGCCGCTGACCACACTGCGCCAGCCGGTCGCCTCGATGGCGGTGGCCGCGGTCCGTTCCCTGATCGACGAGATCAACGGGCACGGTGCTCCGAAATCGGAGTACCTTTTCCATCCCGAACTGGTGGTGCGCAACTCGACGGCAATCGCGCCGTCCCGGGCCGCACTTCCGGTCGCCTGACCGATAACGCCGGTATTCGGAAATCCCGAATACCGGCGTCTCCTTTCCGCAGATCAGCCCTTCGTGCCACCGGCGGTAAGGCCCGACACGAGATGCCGTTGTGCGAAGAGGAATACGATTCCGGCTGGAATCGTGACGAGCACGGCCGCCGCGGTCAGGTATTCCCACTGCGCGTTGAACTGCGGGACGAACTGTTGTAACCCGTACGCCAGGGTGAATGTGTCGTCGGTCTGGGTGAAGGCCGACGCGTAAGCCACCTCGCCCCAGGCGGTGAGGAACGAGTAGAAGCCGGTGACCGCGATCGCCGGCCGGGCCAGCGGCAGGATCACCCGCCAGAAGGTCCGGAACGGGTCACACCCGTCCAGTGCCGCCGCCTCGTCGAGCGAGGTCGGGATCGAGTCGAAATATCCTTTCAGCATCCAGGCGCAGAACGGCACAGCGATCGTCAGGTACGCGATGATCAGCGCCGGAAGCGTGTTGATCAACCCGAGGCCGGACATGATCGAGTAGATCGGCACGATCAGGATCGACACCGGGAACATCTGGGTGACCAGGAAGACCGTCATCAGCGAGCGGCGGCCCGGAAAGTTGAACCGGGACAGCGCGTAACCGGTGGTGGCCGACAGGAAGATGCCGATCAGCATGGTCAGGCTCGCCACGATCACCGAGTTCCGGAACCAGATCGGGAAGCTCGTCTCGAACAGCACGTACCGGTAGTTCGCCAGTGTCGGGTCCTTGATCAGGGTGATCTCGGTGCTCTGCACGGCGTATCCGGGCTTGAACGAACTGAGCACCACCCACAGGATCGGGCCGGCCGCGATCAACGAGGCCAGGATCAGAGTCCCGTGCAGCGCGACCGAACTGCGCCTGCTCCGGGCCATCACCACACCTCGCCCTGCTCGCGCAGCACCCGCCGGTAGAACACCGAGAAGATCAACAGAATCGAGAGGATAAGTACGCCGTACGTGGAGGCCAGCGAGTAGTTCCGGATGCCCTCGAACGCGGCCCGGAACGCGCCGGTCACCAGGATCTCGGTCTGCCCGGCCGGCTGTCCCTCGGTGACCAGGAAGATGATCGGGAACATGTTGAACGTCCAGATCGTGCCGAGCAGGATCACCGTCGTGCTGACCGGTCGCAGCCCCGGCAGGGTGATGGCCCGGAACCGCTGCCACGGCGACGCGCCGTCGATCGCGGCCGACTCGTACAGGTCCCCCGGGATGCTCTGCAACCCGCCGAGCAGAGCCACCATCATGAACGGCACACCCAGCCAGATGTTGGTGAGCACCGCGACGAACAGCGACGTCCAGCGATCGGCGAACCAGGCCACCGAGTCCACCCCGAACGCGTTGAGCACCGAGTTGACCAGGCCGAGCCGCTCGTTGAAGAGGAACTTCCAGGCGAATGCGCTGATGAACGCGGGCACCGCCCACGGCAGGACCAGCAGCACCCGGTAGAGGCCGCGGAATCGCATCTCCCGGTGGATCAGGACGGCCAGGCCCAGCCCGAGACCGTAGTGGAAGGTGACCCCGGCGGCCGTCCAGATCAGGGTGGTGCCGGTCCACTGCCAGAACTCGCCGATCCGGCCGGTGAGCACGTCGGCATAGTTGCCGAGACCGACGAACGACCAGACGTCCGGGTTGTCCCGGCACACCTCGCCACCGGTGATCGACCTGGTGCAGATCTCGGCGAGCTGGTTGGCCTCGGTCTGGTCGGTGAAGCTCAGCCAGATGCCGTTGGCCAGGGGATAAAGGATCAGGACCGCCAGGACCAGCACGACCGGTACGACCATCGCCCAGGCCGTCCAGTGCTTGTCCCAGCTCCGCCGGAGTGCGGTCATCGTGGCCATCAGTTGGTGGCGTACGCCGGGACGACCTCGGCCTTGTACTTCGCCGCCACTGCGTCGAGCGCGGTCTTCGGGTCCGCGTCCTGCACCAGGACTTCGGTGGCGAGTTGGTCGAGCGCGCCGAAGAACTGGCCACCCTCCGGAATCCACGGGCGGCTCACCGCGGTCTCCGAAACCGGCTTGAACGCGGAGATCACCGCGTCGTTCTCCACCGTGTCGATCTCGTACGCCGACTTGCGGGTCGGCAGCAGGCCCAGCTTGCCGGCCAGGAACGCCTGCGACTCGGCGGAGTTCATGAACTTGATGAACGCGACGGCGGCCGCGGCCTTCTCCTGCGGGACACCGGACCAGACCACGTAGTCGTGGCCGCCGATCGGGGTACCGGCCCGGACCGACCCGGCCGGGACCGGCGCGACGCCGAGGTTCTCGACCCCACCGAAGTCCGGGGCGGACTTGACGTTTCCGACCTCCCACGGGCCGTTGATGATGAAGGCGATCTTCTTCTCCTTGAAGAGGGTCATCATCGTGTTGTAACCGTCGGTGGCGGACGGCTTCACCGCGGCGCCACTGTCGATCAGGTCCTTGGCGATCTTCAGGCCGGCGACGTTCGGCGCCGAGTTCACCACGATGCTCTTCGCCGCCGTGTCGACCAGGTCGCCGCCCTCGCCGTAGAGGAACGGCAGGGTGAAGTAGCCGGCCGGGTTCAGGTAGAGGCCGTCGGCGCCGGTCTTCTGCTTGACCGTCCGCGCGGCGGTCTTCAGTTCGGCCCAGGTCTTCGGGATCTCAACACCGGCCTTCTCGACCAGATCCTTGTTGTAGAGCAGGGCGAGGCTGTCGGTGACCTGCGGGACGCCGTACGTCTTGCCGTCCAGTTTGGTGGAGGCGAGCGCGGCCGGGTTGTAGTCGGCCGCGTCGGCGGTCAGGTCGGAGCCGTCCAGCGAGTAGAGGTAACCGAGCGACGCGAACTCCGGCACCCAGGCGACCTCGGCGCGCAGGATGTCCGGGGCGCCGGTCTTGGCCGCGGCGGCGGTCTTGAACTTGTTCTGCGCGTCGGCGAACGGCACCGACTGGTAGTTGATCCGCACGTTCGGGAACTCGGCGGAGAACTTCTTGATCAGCTCCTGGAAGACCGGGCCCTCGTTCTTGGCGTCCGAGGTGTCCCACCAGGTGAGTTCAGTGGGCGGGGCCGGTTCCTCGGTGGTCTTGGCGGTTTTAGTGCCACCGCAGGCGGCGAGCGTGAGGACCAGACCGGCGGCGGCGAGTCCCGTGGTGATGCGACGCATGTTGCGCTCCTTGACGACCGGCTCGATGTCGACCGGACGCTAGCAAGAAGTTTCATCGCCAGAAACCCCTTGCGCACTCATCGGAAACAAGCCGGTGGGACAAAAGCGCATAAAAGCGCCAGCGTTGCGCTGCCGATCGGCTTTCGATCGTTCTCACTCTGAAAAATCTTGCAAAACGGACTGCAAGTCGATGCCGGATCCGCGCATGAAAAAGCGGTGACGGGCGTCGTGCCCGTCACCGCTTCCGCGTTCTGCCCGCTTAGCGCGGAACCACCTGCTCGACCGCCCACTGACGCCAGTTGTCCAGCTTGTGCTGCACCGTGGCGAGCTGGTCGGCCACCGGGCCGGGACCGGTCGAACCCGGCGTCGTGCGGGCCGCGAGCGCCGACGACACCGACAGCACCTCACGCACCGACGGGTCCAGGTGCTCGCTGACCGTCTTCAGGTCGTCGTCGGTCACGTCCTCCAGCTCACACTCGCGAGCTGAACAGAGCGCCACCAGCCGGCCGGTGATCTCGTGCGCGTCCCGGAACGGCACGTTGCGGCGCACCAGCCAGTCGGCGACCTCGGTGGCCAGCGAGAAGCCCACCGGCGCCGCGGCGGTCAGCCGGTCCACCCGGACGGTCATCGTCGAGATCATCCCGGCCAGCGCCGGCAGCAGCAGCTGCAAGGTGTCCACCGCGTCGAAAGCGGGCTCCTTGTCCTCCTGCATGTCCCGGTCGTACGTCAACGGCAGGCCCTTGAGCATGGTCAGCACCGCCACCAGGCCACCGATCAGCCGGCCACTCTTACCCCGGGCCAGCTCGGCGATGTCCGCGTTCTTCTTCTGCGGCATGATCGACGAACCGGTGGCGAAGGCGTCGTCCAGCTCCACCCAGCCGAACTCGGTCGACGTCCAGAGCACCACCTCCTCGCCGAGGCGGGACAGGTGCACACCGATCAGCGCGGTGATGAAGAGGAACTCGGCCACGAAGTCGCGGTCGGCGACGGCGTCCATCGAGTTCTGCGCGGGAGCGGTGAAACCCAGCTCCTTGGCCACCGCGGCCGGGTCCAGCGGCAGCGACGAACCGGCCAGCGCGCCCGACCCCAGCGGGCTGATCGCGGTGCGGACATCCCAGTCGCGCAGCCGCTCCAGGTCACGCAGCAGCGGCTGGACGTGCGCCAGCAGCCAGTGGCCGAAACTCACCGGCTGCGCGTGCTGCACGTGGGTCAGGCCCGGCGCCGGGGTGTCGACGTTGCGGGACGCCTGCTCGGTCAGTGCATCGGCCAGCTCGATCAGGGCCACCGCCACCCCACGGGCGTGGTCACGCAGGTAGAGCCGCAGGTCGGTGGCGACCTGGTCGTTGCGGGACCGGCCGGCGCGCAGCTTGCCGCCGAGCGCTCCGAGGCGCTCCAGCAGGCCGCGCTCCAGGGCGGTGTGCACGTCCTCGTCCTCGATCGTGGGACGGAACTCGCCCGCGGCACAGGCCGACGCCAGATCGTCCAGCGCGGCCAGGATCTTGCCCAGCTCGTCGGCGTCGAGCAGGCCCGCGTTGGCCAGGACCCGGGCGTGCGCGCGGGAGGCCAGCAGGTCATACGGCGCGAGCCGCCAGTCGAACTGGACGCTGACGCTCAGCCGGGCCAGCGCCTCGGCCGGGCCACCGGCGAAGCGGCCACCCCACAGCCTGGTCGGCTCGTCGCTCTCCGCCACGGGTTCTCCTCGGTCGTTCACGTTTCGTTACCTTCCTGACCCTATCGGTGCGACGGTCGGCCACGGCACGGGGTGGGACCACATCGCCGTGCATAAAAATGCCTGATGTCTGATAAGTTTGCAACATGACCACGCTCGATCTGACCGGTGATGTCGTCGAACTCACTCGGGCCATCTGTGACATTCCGTCCGTCAGCGGCGAGGAGAAGGCCCTGGCCGACGCCGTCGAGACCGCCCTGCGCTCGTTCGGGCATCTGGAGGTCCTCCGGGACGGTGACGCCGTCGTGGCACGCACCTCGCTGGGGCGCGACACCCGGGTGGTGATCGCCGGCCACCTCGACACCGTGCCGATCAAGGACAACCTGCCGGTCGTCGTCGACGGTGACCTGATGCGCGGGCGCGGCACCTGCGACATGAAAGCCGGCGTGGCCGTGGCGCTGCACCTCGCCGCGACGCTGACCGAGCCGCGTTACGACCTGACCTACGTGTTCTACGACCACGAGGAGGTCGCGGCCAAGCTCAACGGGCTCGGGCGACTGGTCCGCAACCACCCTGAGTGGCTGGCCGGCGACTTCGCGATCCTCGGCGAGCCGTCCGACGGCACCGTCGAGGGCGGCTGCCAGGGCACCATGCGGGTGACGATCACCGTGCCCGGGGTGGCGGCGCACTCGGCCCGCTCGTGGCGCGGCAGCAACGCCATCCACAGCGCCGGGGCGGTCCTCGACGTGCTCCGCGCCTACGTGCCGCGCCAGCCGATCGTCGACGGCCTGCAGTATCACGAGGGCCTCAACGCGGTGAAGATCGAAGGCGGCATCGCCGGCAACGTGATCCCCGACCTGTGCACGGTCTACGTCAACCACCGCTTCGCCCCCGACCGCTCCGTGGCCGACGCCGAGGCCCACCTGCGGGAGGTGTTCGCCGGTTTCGAGCTGGAGGTCGTCGACGCCGCCCCCGGCGCCCGCCCCGGCCTGGACCGCCCGGCCGCCAAGGAGTTCGTCGAGCTGGTCGGCCGCGAGCCGCAGGCCAAGCTGGGCTGGACCGACGTGTCCCGCTTCGCCGTGCTGGGCGTCCCCGCGGTCAACTTCGGCCCCGGCGACCCACTGCTGGCCCACACCGACAACGAGTTCGTCCCGATCCCGGAGATCCGCCAGGCCCACGCCGTCCTGCGTTCCTGGCTGTCCTGACTCCCAGCGTGGTGACTTACGGCTCGATCCGGACCGCGGGTCACCACGCTGCCGCCACGCCCGCATCGCGTGGTGACCCGCGGCTCGATCCGGACCGCAAGTCACCACGCTGAACCTGGCTACTCGGCGGGGTTGGCGGCGGCGCGGGCGATGGCGCCGGGGACCGAGTACATGTGGGCGAACGCGCGGGCCTGCTCGCCGGTCCACAGCGACGAACCGTGGCCGTAGACGACACCCGAACGGGTCGCGGCGTCCAGCAACGAGTACGGGCTCTTGCTGCCCAGGAGCACGATGTTGCCCTTGTGCAGCAGGACCCGCACGGTGCCGGTGACCCGGCGCTGGCTGGAGTCCAGGAAGGCCCGGAAGTCGTCCATGATCGGGTCGAAGTAGACGGCCTCGTGCAGCAGGTCGCCGTACGTGTTGCCGAGCGTCGCCTTGGTGGCCTGCTGCCGGTTCGACAGGACCAGTTTCTCCAGCTCGCGGTGCGCGGCCAGCAGGATCAGCATGCCGGGCGCCTCGAACCCGACCCGGGCCAGGTTGCCGACCATGGTGGAACCCATGTGGATGCCCCGGCCGATACCGTGCTCGCCACCGAGCGTGTTCAGCGCCGACAGGATCGAGTAGTTGTGCTCGCTGGGCAGCGCGTCGCCGTCCGCGGTCACCGCCGACACCACCTCACCCTTCTCGAAGGTGAGCAGCAGTTCGACACCCTTGTCCGGCGCCTCGTCGATCGACTTGGTGTAGGTCCAGGCCGACTCCGGCAGGTAGTCCCAGGAGCCGTAGGTCTCCTCGCCACCGATGGACGTACCGATCAGGCCCTCGTTGATCGAGTAGAGCTTGACCTTCTCGCTGACCTCGTAACCGCGGGAACGCAGGAAGTCGGTCTCCCCCTCCCGGGTGAGCCGCTCGTCCCGGATCGGGGTGACGATCTCCAGGTGCGGGGCCAGGGCCCGGATCACCGCGTCGTAACGGACGTGGTCCGCCCCGGCACCGGTCGAGCCGTGCGCCACCGCGTCCGCGCCGACCTCCAGGGCGACCTGGACGACCTTCTCGGCCTGGATCAGCCGCTCGGCGCCGACACACGACGGGTAGGCGCCGTTACGCAGGTAGTTCGCCTTGATCGCGTAGGTGATGACCCGGTGGTACAGCTCCGACCGGGCGTCGACGACGTGATGCTCGACGGCGCCCAGCTCCTCGGCCCGCTTGGTGACGACCTCGGCCTCCCCGCTGTGCAGGCCGCCGGTGTCGATGTTGGCGGTCACCACGTCCCAGCCCTTCTCGCGGAAGTCCACGAGGGCGTACGAGGTGTCCAGTCCACCGGAGAAAGCGAGGACGATCTTGCGCTTGGTCATCGGGGAATTTCCTTCTCGAGAATCGGCACGTATGTCTTGCCGTCCCGGCGGACGTGGCCGGGCGGCAGGACATAGAAGTCACAGCGACCTGCTTCGATGTCCTTCTGCATCGCCCGCTGGCGGCTGTAGTCGAACGGATCGAGCAGGAAGGTCGGCTCGGGCACCTCCGCGCCGGCCGGGAGGGTCAGGTCACTCTGGTAAACGAACGAGCCCGGCGAGGTGTGGAACGGCACGGTCGCGACCAGGATCTTCAGCGCGCCGAACTCGGTGTGCACCTTCAGCGCGCTGTTGTCGTACTGGGTGACGCCGTCCAGTTTCTGCGCGCGGTACGCGGACAGCGCGAGCGCCTTGGCCGCCTTGCCGAGACCGACCGCCGGCATCAGCGACCACAGCGACCAGCCCGTCCAGCGGCCCGGCTCGGCACTCGGGGCGGCACAGTAGCCACCGACCGGGACCGGGCCCCGGTAGCCGCTGTCCTTCATGTCCTGCTGGACCTTGCGCAGCAGCTGCTTCACGTCGGTGTCGAACCGGAACGTGGACCGCTCGACCATGGCCGCGAACTCCGCCTGCGGCAGACCGGCGATCAGGGCGGCGGCCGGCATCAGGATCAGGTCGACCATCACCCACTGCGGCATCGGGATACCCCGGTCACCGAACGCGATGCCGTTGATCACGTTGAAGAAGTTCAGGAAGTCCCGGATCGACCAGTCCTTCTCGGCGGTCTCGGTGAAGTCGAGCCAGGTGACCTTGTGCCCGTACGGCGTCTCGTTGAACTGCGGCCGCAGTGTCTCGTTGGAGGCGAGGAAGAACTCCACACCGTGCCCGGCCAGGCTGTCGGTGTGGTCGGCGAAGTCGGGGAACCGAACCTCCACCGCTGGTGTGAACGTCATGAGTGCGCCTCCGAGTCCGACCTGCTCCAGTTGCTGAGTTTCTCGGCCAGCACCGCCCCCGCGGTGGGACCGCTGTCCCGGGCCACCACGAAGATGGTGTCGTCGCCGGCGATGGTGCCGACCACGTCCGGCAGGCCGGACCGGTCCAGTGCGCTGGCCAGGAACTGCGCCGCCCCCGGCGGGGTGCGCAGCACGGCGATGTTGCCGCTGGAGTCGACGCCGGTGAGCAGCTCGCGCAGCAGCCGGATCAGCCGGGCCGGACCGTGTTCGACGCTCTCCCGCAGGGGACGGTGCCCGTCCTCCGGAATGTAGTAGACACCGCTGACCTTGACGGCGTTCAGTTCCTCCAGGTCACGCGAGAGCGTGGCCTGAGTGACGTGGACACCCTCGTGCGCGAGGATCACGGTCAGCTCGGTCTGCGACTTGACCCGCTGGCCGCGGATCAGGTCGATCAGCCGGGCGTGCCGCCCAGCGCGGGTCACCGGGTTACCGCCGCTCATTGCTGGTTTACCGCCAGCAGCCAGGTGAGCAGCGCCTTCTGGGCGTGCAGGCGGTTCTCCGCCTGGTCGAAGACGGCACTCTGCGGTCCGTCGATCACCTCGTCGGTGATCTCCTCGTTGCGGTGGGCGGGCAGGCAGTGCAGGACGATCGCCGACGGATCGGCGACGGCCAGCAGGTCCTTGTTGACCTGGTACGGCCAGAACGGGGTGAGCCGGTCCTTGCCGTCCTCCTCCTGGCCCATCGACGTCCAGGTGTCGGTGGCGATCACGTGGGCACCGTCGGCTGCCTCGCGGGGGTCGCGCAGCATCTCGACCGAGCCGCCCGTCCACGCCGCGATCTCGGCGGCCCGGCCGACCACGTCCGGCGCCGGGTCGAAACCGGACGGGCCGGCCACCCGCACGTGCATGCCCGCCATCGCGCCGGCGATCAGGTAGGAGTGCGCCATGTTGTTGGCCGCGTCCCCCACGTACGCCAGGATCTTGCCGTTGGTCGAACCGAACCGCTCGCGAACGGTGAGCAGATCGGCGAGCAGCTGGCAGGGGTGGTAGCCGTCGCTGAGCGCGTTGACCACCGGCACCTTGACGCCGGACGCCAGCTCGGCGAGCCGCTCGTCACCGTGGGTGCGGAAGACCATCGCCGACACGTAACGGGCCACCACCCGGCCGGCGTCGGCGAGGGTCTCGCCCCGGCCGAAGTGGGTGTTCTGGGTGTCCACGATGATCGGCTGACCGCCCAGCTCGGCGATGCCGGCCTCGAACGAGAGCCGGGTGCGCAGGCTGGCCTTGTCGAAGAAGACCGCGACGCTCCGGGGACCGGCGAGCGGCGTGTAACCGAACCGGTTCGCCTTCATCTCGGCGGCCAGGTCGAGGACTTCGGCCTGCTCCTGCGGGGTCAGGTCGTCGTCGCGGAGGAAGTGGCGGGTGGTCACCTTGTACCGTCCAGGGCCGCGATCAGGGCGTCTGCCTGATCGGAGGAGATGATCAGGGGCGGGGCGAGCCGGATCGTGTCCGGCTTGGGGACGTTCACCAGGAAACCGGCGTCGCGCAGCGCGGCCCCGATCCCGGCGGCGACCGGCTCGGTGAAGACGATGCCGAGCAGTAGACCGGCACCGCGCACGTGGCTGATCTTCGGGTGGTTCAGCGCCTCGATCCCGTGCCGGAGCTGCTCGCCGATCCGCTTCACGTGGTCGAGCAGGCCCTCGCCGGCGATCGTGCGGATCACCGCGAGACCGGCGGCGCAGGAGACCGGGTTACCGCCGAAGGTGGTGCCGTGCGAACCCGGGGTGAGCAGGTCGGCGGTGGCGCCGAAGGCGATGCAGGCACCCAGCGGCAGGCCACCGCCGAGGCCCTTGGCCAGGGTCACGATGTCCGGCTCGACACCTTCGCTCTGGTGGTGGAACCAGTGGCCGGTCCGGCCGATGCCGGTCTGCACCTCGTCGATCACGAGCAGCGCCCCGTTGCGGGTGCAGATCTCGCGGGCGGCGGCCAGGTAGCCGGACGGCGGGACGACCACGCCGTTCTCGCCCTGGATCGGCTCCAGGATCACCATCGCGGTCTCGCCGGTCACCGCGGCGTCCAGGGCGGTCACGTCACCGAAGTCGACGTGCGTGACGTCGCCCGGCAGCGGCAGGAACGGGTCACGTTTCGACGGCTGGCCGGTCAGGGCCAGGGCGCCCATGGTCCGGCCGTGGAAGGCGCCGTTGGTGGCCACCACGTGGGTGCGCCCGGTCAGGCGGGAGATCTTGAAGGCGGCCTCGTTGGCCTCGGCGCCGGAGTTGCAGAACAGCACCCGCCCGGACCGGCCCGCCAGCGCCAGCAGCAGGTCGGCGAGGGCCACCGGCGGCTCGGAGATGTAGAGGTTGGAGACGTGCCCGAGCTGCTGGATCTGCTGCGTCACGGCGGCGACCACGGCCGGGTGGCCGTGCCCGAGGGCGTTGACGGCGATGCCGCCGAGGAAGTCGACGTACTCCTTGCCGTCCTCCGCGGTCAGCACCGCACCCTCGCCCTTGACCAGGCCGATGGCAGGGGTGCCGTAGTTGTTCATCATCGACTGCTGCCAGCGTTCGACGAGCGTCATGCCGTTACCTCCGCTGCGCTCCGGCACCGACATGACTTGCCACCTGTGCTGCCTGATTCGCTCGCGAGCTCGCTCATGAGGGGACCACCATGGTTCCGAATCCTTCTTCCGTGAAGACTTCGAGCAGGGTCGAATGAGCGACCCGGCCGTCGACGACGTGTGCGGAGGGCACTCCGCCGCGGACCGCGCGCAGGCAGGCCTCCATCTTGGGCACCATCCCGGACTCCAGCGACGGCAGCAGCCTCTCCAGCGTGGCCGCGTCGATCTCGCTGGTCAGCGAGGAGGTGTCCGGCCAGTTCGTGTAGAGACCCGGCACGTCGGTGAGGACCACCAGCTTGCGGGCGCCGAGCGCGACCGCGAGCGCGGAGGCGGCGGTGTCGGCGTTCACGTTGTGGGCGACGCCGTTGACGTCCGGCGCGACGGTGGCGATCACCGGGATCCGGCCGGCCGCGATCAGGTCGTCGACGGCCGACGTGTCCACCTGCTCGACGTCGCCGACCAGGCCGATGTCGACCTCTTCGCCGTCGACGACGGCGCCCCGGCGGACCGCGGTGAACAGTCGCGCGTCTTCACCGGAGAGACCGACCGCGTGCGGGCCGTGCTGGTTGATCAGGCCGACCAGCTCGCGGCCGACCTGGCCGGTGAGCACCATCCGGACGATCTCCATCGTCTCCGGCGTGGTGACCCGCAGGCCGCCGCGGAACTCGCTCTCGATACCGACCCGTTTCAACATCCGGTTGATCTGCGGACCGCCGCCGTGCACCACGACCGGCTTGATGCCGACGTGTCGCAGGAACACCATGTCCGCGGCGAACGCGGCGGACAGCGCGGGGTCGATCATGGCGTTGCCGCCGTACTTGATCACGATGGTGCTGCCGTGGAAACGCTCCAGCCAGGGCAGCGCCTCGATCAGGATCTCGGCTTTCTTCTGCGCTTTCACGACGAATACGCCGAGTTCTCGTGGACGTAGGCGTGGGACAGATCGGTGGTCCAGATCGTCGCGGCCATCTCGCCCTCCCGCAGGTTGATCGTGACGGTCACGTCGCGGCCGGACAGGTCGACCTTGTTGCGGTCCTCCGCGGCGGCGCCGCCCTTGCAGATCCAGACGCCGTTGATCGCCACGTCGATCCGGTCCGGCTCGAAGGCCGCGCTGGTGGTGCCGACCGCGGCGAGGATCCGGCCCCAGTTCGGGTCGTTGCCGAAGAACGCCGTCTTGACCAGGTTGTTGCCGGCGACCGTGCGGCCCACCTGCACCGCGTCGGCCTCACTGGCCGCGCCCTGCACCTCGATCGCGATGTGCTTGGTGGCGCCCTCGGCGTCGGTGATCAGCTGCTGGGCGAGGTCGTGGCAGACCTCGGTGACCGCGGCCGTCAGCTCCTCGACCGTCGGCTGCCGGTTGGACGCCCCGCTGGCCATCAGCAGCACCGTGTCGTTGGTGGACATGCAGCCGTCGGCGTCGATCCGGTCGAAGGTGACCCGGGTGGCGGCGCGCAGCGCGGCGTCGAGCGTGTCGTTGTCGGCGGAAGCGTCGGTGGTGATGACGACGAGCATGGTGGCCAGGGCCGGGGCGAGCATGCCCGCGCCCTTGGCGATGCCGCCGACCGACCAGCCCTCGCGCTCGGCCACCGAGGTCTTCGCGACCGTGTCGGTGGTCATGATCGCCTCGGCCGCTCGCGGGCCGCCGTCGGCGGCGAGTGCCTTGGCCGCCGCGTTGACCCCGGGGAGCAGCTTGTCCATCGGGAGCAGCTCACCGATCAGGCCGGTGGAGCAGACCGCCACGTCGCCGGGGCCGATCATCATCCGGTTGGCGCCGCCGCGAAGCACCGTGGCGGTGTGCTCGGCGGTGGCGTGGGTGTCCCGGAAGCCCTGCGAGCCGGTGCACGCGTTGGCGCCGCCCGAGTTGAGCACCACGGCGCGGACTATGCCGCCCTTGAGGACCTGCTGGCTCCACAGGACCGGCGCGGCTTTGACCCGGTTGCCGGTGAAGACGGCGGCCGCGGTGTAGTCGGGACCGTCGTTGACGACGAGGGCGACGTCGGGGTTGCCGCTGGCCTTGAGGCCGGCGGCGACTCCGGAGGCCCGGAAGCCCTTGGGCTGGGTGACGCTCACGGTGCGACTCCGAAGACGCTGAGGCCCGTGGTCTCGGGCAGACCGAACATGATGTTGGCGTTCTGCACGGCCTGACCGGCGGCGCCCTTGCCGAGGTTGTCGAGTGCGCTCACCACGATGATGCGGCCCGAGTCGATGTCGACAGTGGCCTGCAGGTGGCAGGAGTTGGAACCCGCGGTGGCGGCCGTGTGCGGCCAGGAACCCTCCGGCAGCACGTGCACGAACGGGTCGGTGGCGTAGGCCGCCTGCAGCGCCTCGCGCGGGTCGCCGCCGTTGAGCCGGCGGGCCGTCACCGTCGCCAGGATGCCGCGCGGCATCGGCGCCAGGATCGGTGTCATCGACAGCGAGGCCGCGCCGGTGGCCTGCTTGATCTCGGCGACGTGCTGGTGGGCGCCGACCTTGTAGGGCGAGAGGTCACCCATGATCTCGCTGGCCAGCAGGTTGACCTTGGCGCTGCGGCCGGCGCCGGAGGTGCCCGAGCTGGCGACCACCACCACGTCCTGGGGGTCGGCGACACCGGCGGCGATCAGTGGCGCGAGAGCCAGGGTGATCGTCGCGGCGTAACACCCGGTGTTGGCCACCCGGTCGGAGGCGGCGATGGCCTCACGGGCGCCGGGCAGCTCGGGCAGCCCGTAGGTCCAGGTGCCGGCGTGGCCGCCGCCGTAGTAGCGCGTCCATTGCTCGGCGCTCTGCAGCCGGAAGTCGGCGCCCAGGTCGACGACCTTGGTGCCGGGGGTCAGCTGGGCCGCCAGGGCCGCCGACTGTCCGTGCGGCAGCGCGAGGAACACCAGATCGGCGTCACTCAGCGTCGCCGCGTCGGTGCTGCCCAGTGTCAGATCGAGCCCGGTCAGCTGCGGGTGCACCGCGCTGACCGGCGAACCGGCCTGACTGTGCGCGGTCGCGGCCACCAGGTCGAACTCGGGGTGCCCGGTGATCAGGCGCAGTAACTCACCGCCCGCATAACCACTGGCTCCCGCTACCGCGACCCGGATGCCCATGACCTCCGCCGCCTCTCCGCCTTCGCATGAATATGCAAACCACCGTATCAACTCGCAATACCCGGCGGCAACAGCGAAACACCCCGTCCCGCATGCTGAGCGTGGCGCTCAGATGTTGCGGTACGGGGTGAAGTCGGATGATCAGTGCGAGATCAGCGGGTGGTCGCCCAGATGTTCCACGCTTCCAGCCAGTCGTCCTGGGCGGCCGCGATGGCCTGGATCCGGGCGTAGTCGACCGGCCGCAGCCCCTGCTGGCGGTGCCAGGCGGCCTGCGCGAGCCGGCTCGGCACGTCCGGCCCGAGCCGGGTGCAGTGCAGCAGTGTCTCGGAGATGGCCCGGGTCCGCAGCAACGGGTCGCTGCGGAACCACTCGGCCTCCCGGTCCAGGCGGGTCAACTGGTCGAGCATGGCCTGAACGGTCCGGCGGGCATCGTTCTCCGGTTCTTCGGCCAGGTCCATCTGCCGCCGGACCGCGTCGTTCCACAGCTCGGTCCAGCCCCGTGGAAGCTGCGGCCGGGGGCCGCCCTCGGCCTGCCAGTCGGCGTGCCCGCGGGAACTGCGGAGCACCGCGTCGACCAGGCGGACGTGTGGTTCGCCGGAGACCGGGCGCTCGGGATCGGCTGGCACTATTCGATCGGACTCCATGAGACACCCCCTCTTTCCCGCCTCCCGGCGCGGCGGGACCAGCCCGGCCGTGAAGGCGACGCACGGGCACCTTCACGGCTCGGCCCGTTCCGGTGCCCCACAGCCGTCCCCCGCGATTGCCGCGAGGGCGATGTGTGACACCGCAAGAAAAGCACGATGCCTCAACCTTTACCGCCGCCCGCGCCCGGAAAACGCGAAACCGATACACGCGCGACAGCGAACGGCCTGGTCAAAGAACCGGACCCGGCTGGTCGACGGAACGGGACAGTCTGGTCAGAGCGGCGGACCGGCCTGGGCCAGGGTGACCGAGAACCACCCTTGCGGATCCGTCCACCAGTGCCGGGCGGAGAAGCCGGCGGCGGCCAGTTCGGCGGCCAGGCCCTCCCGGCGGAACTTGGCGGAGATCTCGGTGCGCAGTTCCGCCCCGGCGGCGAACGCGACGTCCAGGGACAGGGCCGGAATGCTGACCTGCTGGTCCCGCAGTGAGCGCAGCCGCATCTCGATCCACTCCCGCTCCGGGTCCCAGTGCGCGACGTGCTGGAAGGACGCCGGGTCGAAGTCGGCTCCCAGCTCGCGGTTCATCACCGACAGGACGTTGCGGTTGAACGCGGCGGTGACCCCGGCGGCGTCGTCGTAGGCGGGCAGCAGCACCGCCGGGTCCTTGACCAGGTCGGCACCGAGCAGCAGCCACTCGCCCTCGTGCAGGACCGACCTCACCGAGGCGAGGAAGGCCGCGCGTTCGCCGGGGGTCAGGTTGCCGATGGTCCCGCCGAGGAAGGCGACGAGCCGGTTGTCGCCGTCCGGCAGGTGGCGCAGGTGCCGGGTCATGTCGCCGACGACCCCGCGGACGCTGAGCCCGGGATAGGCGGCGGACAGCGACTCCACGGCCGCGGTCAGGGCGGACGCGGACACGTCGAGCGGCACGAACGCGCCTAGCGTCCCGTGGCCGAGGAGCGCGTCGAGGAGCAGCCGGGTCTTCGCCGAGGAGCCGGAGCCGAGTTCGATCAGGGTCTTGGCCTCGGTGATCCGGGCGATCTCGGCGGCCCGTTCGTCGAGGATGGCCCGTTCGGTACGGGTCGGGTAGTACTCCGGCAGACCGGTGATCTCCTCGAACAACTCGCTGCCCCGGGCGTCGTAGAACCACTTGGGCGGCGTCCAGCGCGGGTCGGCGGTGAGCCCGGCCCGCACGTCGGCGCGCAGTTCACGGGCAGCGTGATCCTCATCGAGATAGACGTCGAGCACGTTTTTCCCCTTAGGAAGCGGCAGAGAAGACCCTCAGGAAGGCGCAGAGAAGATCGGGGTGATCTCCACCTCGGTGGCGGTCGCGGTCACCAGGTGACCGTCGGCGACGGGCTGCCAGGACGGCCCGGGATCGAGGGGTTCGGAGCTGATCAGGGTGGAGCCACGGCCAGGACGGACCGACAAGGCGTGCCCCAGCGTGGTGGCGATCATCTGGTGACCGTCGGTGAGCAGCAGGTTGAGACGGGAACCCGGTGCGACGGTCACCAGGTCGCCGACCACGGCGGCCACCGCTTTCGCCGGGGGCTCACCGGACCGTAGCCTCGCTCGTACCAAAGCCCAGAGGATCGCCGAGTCGGTGGGCGCGTCGAGCGTGAGCAGATCGTCGACCGGAAGGTCACGCGCCAGAGCGGCGACGGCCGAAGGCCAGCCGCGAATCACGCCGTTGTGGCTGAAGAGCCACCGCCCGTCGGTGAAGGGGGCCGCGGCCGTCTCCACCACGGGCATCCCGACGGTCGCCGAGCGCACCGCGGCCAGCACCGCACCGGACGACACCGCCCCGGCCAGGGCGGGCAGGGTGGTGTCGGTCCAGATCGGCATCGCACTGCGGTGCCGCACCGGGACGACGGCGCCGGGCGGCCACCACCCCACCCCGAACCCGTCCGCGTTGATCGTGCCCCCGCCACGCATGTCCCGTGGCGCCCAGGCTTGCGTGGCCAGCGAGTGCGGAGGATCAAAGAGCAGGCTTCGCAGCGGTACGGGTGGGCCGAGGTACCCGAGGTGGCGGCACATCAGCTCGCGTCCCGCGCGCAGCGGAAGCCGCTGAAGATCTGCCGCCGGATCGGGTGGTCCCAGTTACGGAAGGTGCTGCGCACAGCGGTCGTGTCGGTGCCGAACGAGCCACCGCGCAGCATCTTGTAGTCGCCGCCGAAGAACACCTCGGAGTACTCCTGGTAGGGGAACGCGGCGAATCCCGGGTAGGGCTCGAACCCGGACGACACCCACTCCCAGACGTCCCCGATGAGCTGGTGCACCCCCGACGGCGAGGCCCCGTCCGGGTAGGCGCCGACCGGAGCCGGGGAGAGATGTCGCTGCCCGAGGTTGGCGTGCTGCGGGCCGGGCGGGTCGTCGCCCCACGGGAACCGCCGGGAGCGGCCGGTCGCCGGGTCCCAGCGGGCCGCCTTCTCCCACTCGGCCTCGGTGGGCAGGCGTTTCCCGGCCCACGCGGCGTACGCCTCGGCTTCGAAGTAGCAGACGTGCACGACCGGTTCGGCCGGGTTCACCGGCTCGACCCGCCCGAACCGCCGGTAGTGCCAGCCGTCGTGATCGCGCAGCCAGTGCATCGGCGCTTCCAGGCCGGCCGACTGCCGGTGGGCCCAGCCGCGCTCGCTCCACCAGCGTGACTCGTCGTAGCCACCGGCGTCGATGAACGCCAGGTAGTCACCGTTGGTGACCGGGGCGGCGTCGATCCAGAACGCCGGCACGTCCACGAGGTGTGCGGACCGTTCGTTGTCCAGGGCCCAGGGCTCGGTATCCGTACCCATGGTGAAGGTCCCTGCTCTGATCAAGATCTCACCGGCGGGGACCGCTGTCGCGGCCGGGGGCGACGGCGCGGTGAGGACCGGCGAACCGGCCCTGAGCTGGTGCGTCGCGAGCATGGTCTCGTCGTGCTGCTGCTCGTGTTGCAGGATCATGCCGAAGGCGAACCCGCCGTCGACCAGACGCTGCGCGGAGTCGAACCGGACCCGGTCCAGCACGTCGAACACCTTGTCCCGGACCTGGCCGACGTAGGCGCGGGCCTCGGCCGGGTTCAGCAGCGGCAGGGCCGTGCGGTCCCGGCGGGAGTGTTTGAACGCGTCGTACAGCTCGTCGATGTCATGGCGCACCGGGTCACGGCCGCCGACGTCCCGGACCAGCCACAACTCCTCCTGGTTGCCGACGTGCGCCAGGTCCCAGACCAGCGGCGACATCAGCGGTGAGTGCTGCCGGGTCAGGTCGTCGTCGTCGACCGCTTCGGTGAGCAGCGCGGTCCGGGCCCGGGTGCGCTCCAACTCGGCGGCGATGGTGAGCCGCAGGTCCTGGGTGGTCATGCGGGGATCCCCAATCCTCGTCCGGAGGCCGCGTGGTGCAGGCGGCTGGTGACGATGTCGGTGACGGTGTCGCGGACCGGAGCCGGGAGCCCGGTCCGGTGCAGGTTGCGCAGGGCCAGATCGGCGAGGGCGGTCGCGGCCTCACGCACCGGGTGGTCGGCCAGCCCGAGCCGGGCGGCGGTGTGCCAGCGCCCCGCCGCCGAGGCGGCCAGGTCCCGGGCCCGGTCGGTGAGGACGTCGTCGGCGAACACGGTGACGATCAGCGCGGCCGGGGCGATCCACTCGCCGGCGGGCTGGGTGTCCAGGTAGCGGACCTCCAGGTAACCGCGAGGGCGGACCGGTGGGAACAGGGTCCCGAGGTGGTAGTCGAGATCGTCCAGGGTCGGTACACCCTCGTCGATCCACTGCCGGAACGTCATTCCCCGTGGCGCGTCCCAGTTCCCGTCCGGCCGGCGGATGCAGAGCAGCGGGGCGTCCACTGCGTACTCCGCCCAGCTCAGGGCCGGGTCGGCGGTCTGCGGGACCGGGTCGGTGCGGTGGGTTTCGATGCCGTACCAGGCGGCCATCCGGGCGGAGGCCCAGCCGTCCCGCGGCGAGTTGGCGAACAGGGCCAGCATCGCCGGCCCGATCTCGTGCAGGGCGGCCCAGCGTGCCGGGATCTGCGCGGCCTCGCCCGCGTCGAGGCAGATCTGGAAACCCGCGGTGCCGCCCATCATGGTGCGTCCGGCGGGGTTGAAGATGCGCTCCATGGCCGCGTAGCGCGGGGTGTCGAGGATGCGGCGGGGTTCCCGGTGGGGGTCGAGGCCCCGCTCTCCCAAGGAGAGACCGGCACGGCCGAGCAGATCGGTGAGCGCCGTCTCGTCCGCGGTGACCGCGGCGTGCAACGCGGTCAGGGAACCGGCCGGGGCCGACGATATCTCGACCTGACCGCCGGGTTCGACGGTGACTGCGCCTCCTCCGGGCAGCGGCACCGGGTTCGGGTTGCCGAGGGTGGCGGGGGCGTGTGCCCCGAGAGCCTCGACCAGCTCACCGGGCCGCAGGTACGCGGTCGGGTCAGCGGTGCGGTGGGTGGTCCACTCCAGTTCGGCGCCGACCTGACGGGGTGGGCCGGTCTTGAAGCAGATGCCACGTATGTGCTCGATCGCGTCGTCGGCCCTCTGCAGGACCTGGTCAGCCGAACCCATGTTCTCCCTCTGATTACTGAGAGCGATAGATAGACTCCAATGAGTACCTTTCCTCGACGACCCTACCCGCAAGCCGTCGAATTCGCCTCATACCCAAGATGAAGTTCCGGAACCACGGCAGGGTGCCGGAACCGGTTCCGGACTGGAAGACTCCGAACCGTTCACGGCCGTCATTTCTCGGGAGAAGCGCATGCCCTTGCCATATCAGGACCCCTCGCTGGGCGTGCCGGAACGGGTGGAGGACCTGCTGGGCCGGATGACGCTGCCGGAGAAGGCCGGCCAGATGCTCCAGCTCGACGCCCGGCTGGACCTGCCCGAGATCGTGCTCGGCAAGCTCGCCGGATCGATCCTGCACACCTCCCCGGCGAAGCTCGCCGAAGCTGCGACGTTGGTCACCCGGACCCGGCTGCGGATCCCGTTGCTCACCGCCGAGGACTGCATCCACGGCCACGGTTTCTGGCCCGGCGCCACCGTCTTCCCCACCCAGCTCGCGATGGCCGCCACCTGGGACCCGGCGCTGATCGAGAAGGTCGGCCGGGCCACCGCTGTGGAAGCCTCCGCGACCGGCGTGCACTGGACCTTCTCCCCGGTCCTCTGCATCACCCGCGACCTGCGCTGGGGACGCGTCGACGAGACGTTCGGCGAGGACCCGTACCTGATCGGTGAACTCGGCGCCGCGATGATCCGCGGCTACCAGGGTGACGGCCTCACCGACCCGACCGCGATCCTGGCCACCGCCAAACACTTCGCCGGCTACTCCGAGACCCAGGGCGGCCGGGACGCCAGCGAGGCCGACATCAGCCGGCGCAAACTGCGCTCCTGGTTCCTGCCACCGTTCGAACGAGCCGCCCGGGAGGGCTGCCGGGTCTTCATGCTCGGCTACCAGTCGATGGACGGCGTGCCGATCACCGCCAACCGATGGCTGCTCAACGACGTGCTCAAAGACGAGTGGGGCTTCACCGGCACGCTGGTCACCGACTGGGACAACGTCGGCCGGATGGTCTGGGAACAGAAGGTCTGCGCCGACCACGCCGAAGCGGCGACGGTCGCCGTGCAGGCCGGCAACGACCTGATCATGACGACGCCGGGCTTCTTCGAGGGCGCTCAAGAAGCGGTCCGCCGCGGGTCGCTGTCCGAGACCGAGATCGATGCGGCCGTACGGCGGATCCTGCGCCTGAAATTCGAACTCGGCCTGTTCGAGAACCCGCGTACCCCGGACGCCGCCCGTCAGCGGGAAGTGATCGGATGCGCGGCCCACACCTCGCTCAACCTGGAAGTGGCGCGCCGGTCCCTCGTACTGCTGCGTAATGACGGGGTTCTGCCGTTGACCTCCCCCGGCCGGATCGCGGACCCCGGCCGGATCGCGGACCCCGACCGGATCCCGGATCCCGGCCGGATCGCGCTTCCCGGCCGGATCGCGCTCCTCGGACCCAACGCCGACGACGTGTCCGCGCAGCTCGGCGACTGGGCCGGCGACTCCGGGCAGGTCGACTGGATGCCCGGCGGGCACCCGCGCGCCCTGACGTCGACCGTCCTCGACGGGCTGCGCGCGCTGCTGCCGTCCGGATGGACCCTGGACTTCGACCCGGCCGTCGCGATCGAACAGCTCGTACCGGACCCGGCGGGCGAGACGTTCCCGGACGGGCAGCCCCGGCCGGCGATCTCCCAGGCCGTCCCGGCCTCTCCCGCTCAGGTCGCCGCCGCGGCCTCCCTCGCGGCCGCCGCCGACTACGCGATCGTCGTCGTCGGCGACACCGTCAACCTGACCGGCGAGGGCAAGTCCACCGCCACCCTGGAACTCCAGGGCGGGCAGATCGCGCTGCTCGACGCGGTCGCCGCCACCGGCACACCGATGATCGTGGTGCTGGTCGACGGCAAACCGCACGCCCTACCGCCGTCGGCGCTCTCCGCGGCCGCGATCGTGCAGGCGTTCAACCCCGGCATGCGCGGCGGGCAAGCCATCGCCGAACTACTTCTCGGCCTGATCGAACCGAGTGGGCGGATGCCCATCTCGGCGGCCCGGCACGCCGGACAGCAGCCGGTCTTCTACAACCAGGTGCGCGGGCAGCACGGCGCCCGGTACGCCGACCTCACCCAGGATCCGCTCTTCGCCTTCGGGGAAGGGCTCAGCTACACGACCGTCACCTACGACGGGCTCAGCATCGAGGAACCCGACGTCACCGCCGACGGGACCGTGCGGGCCACCGTGCGGCTGACCAACACCGGCACTCGTCCGGCGCTGGAGACCGTGCAGGTCTACGTCAGCGACCTGGTCACCAGCGTGACCTGGGCGAGCCGGGAACTGAAGGCGTACCGGCAGGTCACCGTCGCACCCGGGGAGAGTGTCACGGTCGCCCTGTCGGTAGCGGCCGCCGACTGCACCCTGGTCGACGCCACCGCGACCCGGGTCGTCGAAGCCGGCGACTTCGAACTGCTGGTCGGCCCGGACTCGCGGCCGTCGTCCCTGCTCGCCGCGAAGTTCCGGATCTCCTAGAAGCCGGTGTCCGGCGGTCGCGTCCCAGGGGCCGCCGGGCACCATATCCCCCCGATCGTCTTCCCTCGATTCGGCCTTTCTCCGGACCGGCCTTCTCGATTCGGCTTTCTCAGGAACGCCGGGCGGCCGCGACCCGGCGCATCGTGAACCCGAGCCGTGTGTAGGTGGCCACCGCCGCCGTGTTCCCGTAGTCGACCAGCAGCGCCACCCGTTCCCGGCCGTCGAGCAGCTCGTTCGCGGTGAAAGCGCAGATCGCCGCCCCCAAGCCGCGGCCCCGCGCGGACGGCCGGGTCGCCACTCCCGACAGGAACCCGACCTCCGGCGCCGACCACGCCTCCGCAGCCACCGCCAGCAGCTCACCGTCCGTGCCACGGATGCCGGCCCAGCGCCGCACATCCGGGTCCCCCGGCCAGGCATACGAATCCGGATAGGCCTCCCGGATCAACTCGGCCACCGCGGGCCAGTCCGCTTCGGTGAGCCAAACCGGTCCCCCACCGTCATCCCCACTCGACGGAATCCGCGTCGCCGTCTCCCCGTGTTTCACCCGCGCGGTCGTCTCCACCCGCTTCACCGGGACGGTTGTCTCCATCCAGGCGAACCTGGCGCTCACCTCCAGTTCCGGCAGCCGGGCGACCACCTCGGTGATCAGTTCCTCGGTGCCGAACGGCCGGAACGTCTCCCCCGTCTCCGCCAGCACCACCCTCAGCAGGTCCGCCACCGCCGCCGGTTCGCCGCTCGTCACCAGCCGGTCCCAGTGCGCCAGTTCCGGGCAGGCGACGACCACCGCGCCCGATCGCTCCCACCGGCACGCGCCCCGTGCGTGCAAGGCCCAGCGGATCAACGGGTCAGCGATCTCGATCATGGCCGTCATGGTGCCATTGACCAGGTCTGGCATCCTCGGCCCGGTGCCGAAGCGACCCGCCCTCACCACCCTTTCCGCCCGCGCCGCCGCGCGCTTCAGCCGGGTCGCGGTTCACCTCCCCGCGCGCTTCTCCCGCGTCGCGCCTCGCCTCCCCGCACTCCTCACCCGGATCGCCGCGTTCTTCAGCGCCCGGCGCCTGCGCCGCCTGATCACGGTGGGCGCGCTGGGCATGGCCGTCGCGGTGGCTGTCGTCCTCGGCTGTTCCCAGTGGATACGTTCGGCCGCCGACGGTCACATCTATGACGCCGCCTCCGTTCCCGCCGCCCCTGTCGCCCTGGTCCTCGGCGCTCAGGTCGGTGCGGACGGCCAGCCGTCGGCCTTCCTCGCCGCGCGCCTGGAGATCGCCCGCCAACTACTGGCAGCCGGAAAGGTGAAGGCGATCCTGGTCTCCGGCGACCACGGCCGCTGGGCCTACGACGAGCCCGGCGCCATGCAGAACTGGCTGGTGGCCAACGGGGTCCCCGCCGACCGGGTGGCCCTCGACCACGCCGGCTTCGACACCTACGACTCGTGCTCCCGAGCCAACAAGATCTTCGGCGTACGCGAGGCCATCGTCGTGACTCAGGACTTCCACCTGCCCCGAGCCGTGACCCTCTGCCGCGAACAGGGCATCGAAGCCACCGGCGTGGGCGACTCCTCTGTCCGGGTCTTCAAACAGATGTGGGTACGCGGGGAGGTCCGCGAGTACGGAGCCGCCGTGAAAGCCGCCGCTGATGTCCTGACCGCCCGCGACCCGATCTTCCTGGGCCGGTACGAAACCAGCGTCGACCAGGCCGTCAGCCTCAGCTGACCACAGCGCCCCGTCACTGATGCCTTGTCAGTGGTGGCCGTCAGTGACGGCCCGCCAGTCGGGACTCACCGGCGGGCCAGGTCGCCGGCCCCGCCGTGCATGATCAGGACGTCGGCGATCCCGCAGGACTTGCCGGAATGCCAGACGTGCCGGTGCGGGCCGGCCGTCACGAAGCCGAGACGGTGATAGAGCCTGATCGCCCCGGCGTTGGCCACCTCGACCTCCAGGGTGAGCTCGGCGAACCCCCGATCCGCCACCAGACCGGCGACATGCCTGATCAACGCGGTCCCACCGCCGCGCCCACGCTGCTCCGCCCGGATCTCCAGGGCGTACAGCAACGGTCGCGCCGCGTCATCACACCCGCCGTCCCACCGAATGCCGACAATCCCGGCGGTCAGGTCGCCGTGAACGGCCACGAGCAGCGATTCCTCACCCGATACGGACGAGGCCAGCCGCCGGTCGAAGCGGTCGGGATGCGGCCAGAAGGACAGCACCGCATCCCGGTCACCCGGCACCGCGTCCCGGATCACGAACCCGTCGGGCATGATCCCTCCGTCACAGGAGATCGGCTGCGAGACTCACCCGCAGGTAGGCGTCGACCCAGGCCTGGGCGGTCTCGATACCCGGGTCGGGGCTGATCCGGGCGGCCAGTTCGCCGAACGCCGAAGCCACCCGATGCAGGCCGGCCCCGGCCAGTGAGCCACGGGCGGTCCCCAGCCGCTCGGCATAAGCCGGCGGCAGATGGGCGAGCCCACTGTGCGCGGCCTCGGCCAAGACTTCCCGGGCGGCCGCCACCACAGCCGCCAGCACATCCGTCGTCCCGTCGTCGACCGAAGCGGCTCCGGGTTCCACCCCACCACAGACTTCACCCCCCGGAGCACCACTCCCGCCCAATCGTCCTTCGCCTTCCACAACCGGCAACGCCATGTCCGAAGCTGCGGCTGGATGCGGAGCACTCACCGGAAGGACATCCCCGCTCGACAACCCGTCATCCGCAGCCGGCAGCGCCGATGAGGCGGCTGGTGGCCCGGCGGGGTGCGTGACCGTCAAGGTGGGGAAGTCGGCAGGGGAAGCCAGGTCGGGGACCACCGGTGGGCCGTCGGCGGCGATCGCGTAAGGGTCGATCACCAAGCCGCCGCCACTGCGGTGAATGCTGCCGGCCACGTAGCGGGGGCGGCCCCGGGTGCCGTTCAGGGCGGCGGCCACCGCGTCCAGGCGGGCCGGAGCCACCGCCGAGTGCGTCGCCACCACCGTGGCCGTGTTGCCCAGGCTGTCGCGGATCTGCACCGTCAGGCGCTGGGCTCCGGGCGCGTAGTGGCTCTCGCCGACCTCGGCGATCTCCAGGACGCGGACCAGGTCGGCTCGCACCCGGGCGCGGACCGGGCGGGGTGGCATGGCGTCCAGTTCGGCGGCGAACTTCGCATAGTCATGCACCCGCAAGGCGGATGGCAGGTGTTCCCAGGCGCCGGTCGAGGCGGTCACCGTGGACTTGGCGACGCGGCTGGCGGTCAGGCGCACCGAACGGCTGGCGCTGCGGATCGCGGATTCGGTCACCAGGGTTCCGGCGGCCAGCGCGGCGATCGTGGCACCGGCCAGGCGGCGTCTCGACAGGGCCGGGCCGTCGTCGGTGGCGGTCCACTGCCGGTGTGACACCAGGACCACACCACTGGCTGCCTGGCCGTGGAAGATCTCGACCCGGCGTTCGTCGTCGACCGCGGTGACTCGGGCACCGAGGCCGTCCAGTCGTACTCTCCGCAATGGGGTCTCGGCCGCCTCCTCCGTACCGAGCACCCGGGAACGCACGGCCGTGCCGCCGCCCGCGATGACGGCACGATGCCGGGCGAACAACTCGGCGATCAGATCGGCGAGTACGTCCGGGGAGTAACGAGCGCCGCGATCCCGGTAGGCGGCGAGCTGACCGGCGAGTTCGGTGACGGCGTCGAGCGGCCACCGCAGGCTGCTCTTCTCCAGGGCGGTGATCTGCCCAGCGGCCATCGCGGCCAGCCCGGCACCCGCGTGTACGGCACCGGCCCGCAGTACCTCGGCGGCGAACTCCACCACCTGTTCGAGCCCGGAATCGGAGGTGGCGGCCCCGGTTCGTGACCCGCCGACGTCGACCACACAGTCGTCGGCGCCCGGCTGCTGCTCGTCGGCGGCCCGGAACGCCCAGACGGCCAGGGCGATCACATCGTCTCGGACACCGGCTTTGGCGTCGGTGTGCACGTATCCGAGATCGTTCGGCACCAGGAACCGGACCGTCGCCGCGGGTAGTTCGGCCACCGGAACCGGTCCGCGCCGGATCCGGGCGGTGTATCCGCCACGTTCGGCCCGGCGGGCCGCGTCGACGAGCCGTGCCCCGATCCGGCCGACCAGATCAGCGTCGCTGAACGCTCCGGGCGACCACGACACGGACACCCTGGCAGGCGGCTTCTCCGCGGCGGGCGACCCGGCAGGCGACGACTCACCGGCGTCCGACGTGGTGGCGGCCAGTTGGATGGCGGCCGACGCGGCAACGGACGGCTCGGCCGTCGGGACCGCGACGGCGGACTGCGACACGGTGGACGGCGTGGCGGCCGACGATGACGCGGCGGATGGTGGGGCGGTGGAGACGTGCTGGTAGGCGAAGACCAGGCCGATCAGGTGGCGGCACACCCCGGTCGCGCCGCACGAGCAGGTGCCCCGGTCCAGGCCGCCTTCCGGGAGTTCGGTGTGAATGCCGTCGGGCCAGCCGGCCACGATCGTGGTCTGCCGGGCGGACAGCAGCGGGGATTCGCGCTCGACCTCCCGGGCGGCCCGTTTCACCAGGCCCCGGTTGGCGAGTGCGGCGAGAGCGGCGTCGTCGAGGGCGAGCAGGTCGGCGCGTACCGGCAGGCTCATCGGCCGACCCGCTCGGCGACGAACGCGGCCAGTTCACCCGGAGTCATCGCGCCGACCCAGGCGCCGACGTCGGCGAGTCGCTGGGCACAGGCCCGGTCGTACGCCGGATCCGCCTGTTCGTCGAGAGCCGCCAGACCGAGAACGATCGTGCCCTGCTCGACGAGTTCCCGCACCGCCCGCACCAGGGTCGCCTCCGATCCGCCCTCGTAGAAGTCACTGATCACCGCCACGATCGCTCGTCGTGGCTGCTCGACGAGCTGAGCCGCGAACCGGACCGCGCGCCCGATGTCCGTACCCCCGCCGAGCTGGGTCTTCATCAACAGTTCGACAGGGTCGCTGACGTCGGAGGTGAGGTCGACGACGTCGGTGTCGAAGGCGATCAGATGGGTACGCACCCCGGGCAGCCCCCACAGGCAGGCCGCCGTGACCGCCGAGTGGATCACCGAGTCGAGCATCGACCCGGACTGGTCGACGAGCAGGATCACCTGCCACTGGGTGAGCTGGCGCCGGGTCCGGGACGTGAAGTACGGCGTCTCGACATAGATCCGCCCTTCGTCCGGCCGGTAGTTGCCGAGGTTCGCCCGGATCGTGCGCCGGGCGTCGAAGTCGCGGGCCTGTTTGAACCGGCTGGACCGCCGGGACCGGGCGCCGGAGAAACTCTGCCGGACCTCGGTGGCGAGCCGTTCCATCAGATCGCGGACGACCGCTTCGACGATCCGCCGGGCCAGCCGCAGCACCTCGGGGTTCATCAGATGCTTGGTGCGGAGCACAGCACGCAGCAGGGACGGGTTCGGCTCGATCCGTTCGAGGACCTTCGGGTCGGTGACGATGTCGTCGATCTCGTACCGTTCGACGGCGTCGCGCTGCAGACGTTCGACGGTCTCCTTCGGGAACAGCCGGGTGATGTCGTCGAGCCAGTCCACGGTGGTGATCTGGGACGGGCCGGAACCGCCCTGGCGCCGCCGGATGTCACGCCGGTCCAGTTCGCCGTCGCGGCCGTAGAGCCAGTCCAGGGCCGCGTCCCGGGCGGCTGCGTCACCGCCGGGTTCCCCGAGGCTGCCACCGGCGGGTTCGCCCAGGACCAGCCGCCATCGTTCCAGTCCGGCGTCGGTCATGCCGTCTCCCTCAAGCTGATCAGCCCCGCTCGCACGAGTCGCTGCTCGATGGTCTCGTCCAGCGCCATCCCGGCCGCCACCAGCCGCGGATCGCCGGTGGCCCGCAGCAGGTCACGCCCCGATCCGGCGAGCCCGCGCCGGGCCAGCAACCGGTCACCGATGGTGGCCCGCTCCCGCGGCGGAAAATATTCGAACGCCTGCCGCAGCGCCGGTAACGCCACCAGGAAGTCCTCAGCGGCGAACCCGCTGATCAGATCGTCGAGCAGGTCGAGGATCCCGTCCGGCGCGAGCACCGGCTCCCGGGCCACCCCGAAGAGCCCCGCCAGCCAGTCCCCCGCGGTCCCCGCCGCGAACGCTCCCCGAACCGCATGATCCGGCGCCGGAAAAGGCTCCCCGCTCCCACCGGAGCCCGAGGAGCCCCCGCCACGGCCTGGACCGGGCGGCGAACCACCGGGCGCGACGGGCGGATCGTCAGCGGCCACCGAGTCCGCCGGGATCACGAGGCCAGCGGGCTCAAGGCTGACGGGCTCAAGGCCAGCGGGAACGGCAGGCGCAAGGCCGGCGGGTGGTGCGGTGGCGGCGAGGAGGGTTCGGCCGAGGCCGTAGAAGGCGCCGCGAAGGTCCGGCGGTGCGGCGCGGTCGGCGGCGATCCGGCCGGCTGATTCAACGGCGGCGGTACGGTCGACGCCCACCGCCCCGGCGTGCAACACCGCGTCGCGGACCGCCACGACGGCGGCGATCCGGGTCCGGTCGGCGGGTGCTCCGGCCGCGTGCCAGCCCTCGGACAGCCAGAGGATCCGGCGGGTGGCTGCGGCGATCACGGTACCGAGGGTGTCGCTGCCCGCGGTACCGAGCAGCCGGTCGTGCCGCCACAGAGCCAGGGTGATCGCCAGGACCCGGCCCAGTTCGGCCAGGTCGCTCCCGGCGGCGACACCGCGTTCGAGTAGGGCGGGGACATCGGTGCCGAGGTCGGTGACCCCGCTGAGCGCCGCGTCGAAGAGCGCGTCGGCGAGCCGGGCCAGGTCTCCGGACGATCCGGCGATGCGCTGAGTGATCAGGGCGGCGGTGGCGGCCTCCAGTGTCGGGCCGTAGCCGCCGGCCTCGATGAGTGCGGCGAGCCGGTGCTCGTGCGCGGTGGTGGTCCATCGTTCCCGCAGCACCGGGTCGATGCCGGTGGCCGGCCCGGCGTCACGCCGGAAGCCCGGCACCCCGAGGACCCGCAGGCGGTGCAGGACCCGGCTGACGGTACGGCCGTGCGCCTCGGTGAGGTCGGCGGTGTGTTCGCCGGGTTCGTCGAGGCGGTACCGCTCCAGTTCGGCGGTGGCCGCGTGGACGAGCGGCGGCAGCGGGGTGTCCGGATGCAGCCGCCCGACCCGTTCCCCGCTGAGCGCGGCGGTCATCTCGACGACGGCCGGATGCTGCCCGGCGCTGACGGTCCCGCGCACCGCCCACGGCAGTGGCACTTCCAAAGCTTCGCTGACCAGCGCGGACGCCAGCCCGTCGAGCACGTCGACTCGGGCCGGGTGGTCGTGCCCGCGCAGCAGTGCGAGCGCTTCGGCCCCGGCACGGGCGGCGATCAGGTCGGCCGTGGAGACAGGCTGACCGCGTTTCCGCAACCGCCCCGCGACGGCGGTCACCAGGTATCGGGCCGCTTCCTCCGGGCCGCTCTCCCAGAGCCGCTGGTAGTACTCGGGTGACGGCATCCCCGACTGGTATCCCCCGAACGCGTCCAGCCGCCGGAACGAATACGGCACCAGATAGCTCCCGGCGGTAGCCCCGTCCGGCGGAGCGGGAATCTCCGGCCACCCGGCCCCGCCCGCCGCCGAGCCGGCCCCGGAAGACCGGGATGTGAGCGGGGAGAAACCCGCCACGGCGCCGGGAGATTCAGAAGCAGGCGGGGATGACGACGCGGCGGCAGGCGCCACGGCCGAGAAGGCCGGAGTCTGGGTGGGGGTGGGCGCGGGGATGGGCGCGGGCGCGGATGTGGGGATCGGCGGGTCAGCCGGTGTGGTGGCCAGGCGGAGGAGGGCGGGGCGGTGGAAACCGCCGACGACCGCGACGACCGGGCGGTCACCGGCCTCGGCACACGCGGCCCGGAGCCAGGCGGCCATGTAGGCCTCGCGGGCCGTGTCGGAGGGGCCGGCCGCCGTGTCGCCGCGGATCAGCTCGAAGTAGGCGGCCAGGCGGTCGGCCAGACCGTCGGCCGGCGCCATCTCGACGACGTGGTCCCAGAGGGCGTCGCTGTTGTCGACGCCGAACTCGGTGCACAGCCGGTCGACGGCTTCGGCGTAGCGCAGTTCGGCGTCGGCATAGCGGTTGTCGCGGTCGGCGAACGCCTCGTGCCAGGCCGGCAGGTCGATGAACCGGAGTTCCGCCCCGCTCGCGTGGCCTGCGCGCAGGGCCTCCCACTCGGGTGAGTACTCGCAGAACGGCGCCCACGAGCCGTGCCGCCGCTGTTCGTCGAGGTAGCTGGTGAAGACCGCCACCGGCAGGTCGTGGCCGAGCAGGAGTTCACCGATCCGCGCGTTCATGTCGGCGGGCCCCTCGATCAGCACGAACGCCGGCTGGAGCGCGGCGATCGTGGTGCCGACCAGGCGGGCGCAGGCGGGGCTGTGGTGCCGGACCCCGATGACGGTGAGGTTCATCCGCCGGGCAGTTCCCGGCGCGCGTCCCGCAGCTCACGCCATTGCGGTCCGGACCGCCACGAGGTGTGCTGCTCCAGGTAGCGGCGCAGTTTCGCGAGGTCTTCCGGGCTGTCCTTGGCGGCGGTGCCGGCCAGGCAGGAGACCAGGTCGGTGGTGGTGCCGGCGGTGCCGTTGAGGAACCAGCCGCGCAGCCCGACGGCGTGGGCGACCGACACCGCCTCGGCGGTGCTCATCACCGACGACAGTCTCTCCATCTCGTCGCCGCGCCCGGTACGCCCGGTGCGCAGTTCCCGGAACGCGGTGACCAGCACTTCGAGCACGTCACGACGGGGCGGGGCGGTGACGCCGGAGCGCCGCAGCAGGGCGCCGGCCTCGGTTTCGACCAGAGCCAGTTCGGTGTCGAAGTCGCCGATCGGGAAGACCGTCTCGAAGTTGAAGCGCCGTTTCAGCGCCGAGCTCATGTCGTTGACACCCCGGTCGCGGGTGTTCGCGGTGGCGATGATGTTGAAGCCTTCCCGGGCGAACACCATGCTCGCGGCACCGGGCAGCTCGGGCACCGCGAGGACCCGGTCGGACAGCGGGGAGAGAAGGCAGTCCTGCACTTCGAGGGGGCAACGGGTGATCTCCTCGAAGCGGACCACCTTGCCGTGGGCCATGCCGCGCAGCAGCGGTGCCGGGACCAGGGACCGCTCGGTCGGGCCCTCGGCGACGAGGAGGGCGTAGTTCCACGAGTATTTGATCTGGTCCTCGGTGGTGGCCGCGCCGCCCTGGATGGTCAGGGTCGAGTCGCCGCTGACGGCCGCCGCGAGCAGTTCGGACAGCAGCGACTTGGCGGTGCCGGGCTCGCCGACGAGCAGCAGACCGCGACTGGTGGCGAGGCTGACCAGGGCCCGGTCGATGAGTGACGGGTCGCCGACGAACTTGCGGGTGACGCCGAGGTTCTCGTCGCCGACGACGAACGCACGGGCGGCCCGGAGGCTGAGCGCCCAGCCGGGCGGGGTGGGCGCGTCGTCGGCGGCGCGGAGACGAGCCAGCTCGTCGGCGTAGCGAACCTCGGCCGGCGGCCGCTGAACGTGCTCCGGCGCGGAGGACGAAGCGGAGGACGACGCGGAAGGCGAAGCAGCGGAGGCCCCGGAAGGCGAAGCAGCGGAGGCCCCGGAAGGCGAAACGAAGGACGAAGCGGAGTTCGGCGGGGTGGAACGGGTCACGGGAGCACCTCGGATAGTTCGCGCAGCGCCTCGGCGGCGGTGATCGGATCGAGTTCGCGGATGTGGTCGTCCTGGTCCCGGCGGGACCAGTGGTACGCGGCGGCCGGCTCCACGAAGATCGCCTCGATCGTCTGGTCACCGAGGACGTCGACGGCGCCGACCGGGATACCGGGGTCGATCGCCACCACCAGGTGCCGGGCGCCGGGAACGTCGCGTTCGAACCAGCCCTGCACGCCGCCGTCCTGCGGGCTGCCGCGCCGCCATCCGCGCCGTTCCAACCCGAGCAGTGTGGTGCTGGGCACGGTGCGGCCGGTGAATCCGGCGGCCCGCTCCGGGGTGAGCGGTTCGGTGCCCCGGCCGAGCTGGTCGAACGGCTGGAGGATCTCGTAGTCGGCGAACAACTCGACCCAGGTGGCCAGGTCGTCGCCGAGGTGCAGTGGGTGACCGATCCCGATCAGGGCGTCGTCGGGCAGGGTGACGGTCTCGTCGGTGCGGTCGGCGAGGCTGCCGTCCTCGGCCAGGCGCAGCCCACCGGCCGGGCGCCCGGCCTCGTCGAAGCGCACCCAGACGAGCCGCCGGACCAGGTGCCGTAGCAGCGGATGCCCGGCGAGGAACTGCCGGAAGCCGGCGCCGGTCCACCGGCGCTGGTCGACCATCGCCCGTTCCAGTCGGCGCACCTGGTCGGTGGCGATGGCGCGAACGTCCTTCTTCAGGGCGGTGAACCGCTGGTAGGCCTCCGGGGCGAGGACCGGGTCGTCCTGCGTACCAGGCTTGGGAAGGGCTTTGAGCTTTTTACCGCCGGCATCGGTGACGTAGGGCTTGAGCTGCTCGTCGAAACCGACGGTGAAGGTGCGGCGCCCGTAGTCCAGGGTGAGGCTGCCGGTCTCGCCGAGGCCCAGGTCGGGGACGAGGCGGTCGGCCAGTTCCTCGCTGGTGAGCCCGAGCCCGGCCGCGAGCTCGGCGATCTTCTCCTCGGCACGCTCCTTCAGGCCTTTGAACTTGACCTTCTGCGCGATGCCGTTGAGGTACATCAGGGCCACGTCGGTGCCGATCGTGGCGAGCACGTCGAGCCCGGTGACCGCGCGGGTGTGGCCGCCCTCGCCGGGCCAGGCGCGGATCACCGGGGCCAGCCGCCGGACCGTCTCGTCGTCGCCGAGCAGGCCGAGGGCGTCGAGCGGCCAGCTCGCCTTGGCCGGATGGCCGGCCTCGCGCCACTCGGTGAACAGGACCCAGGCGAACTCGGCCAGGTCGGCCGGCTCGCACTCGGCGGCGACCAGGGGCAGGCCCGGGTAGACGCCGTCGAGACGGGACAGGGCGAGCATGGTCAGCAGGTGCCGGACGGCGTCGGCGGGCAGCGTGCCGCGACCGCCGGTGAGCCGGACCGGGGGCAGCACCGCCGGGTTCGCCCAGTCGGGCACCGCGGGGATGACCTTGGGCAGGATCGTCACCGGATCGACGGCCAGGATCTCCTCGGCCGCCGCGACGGCCTCCGGGCCGTGACCGGCGGCGGCGGTCAGGACCTCGTCGCGGGGCAGGACACGCAGCGCGGCCTCGGCCTCGGTCCGGGTCTTGCCCACCTTGCCCACGGCGATCGGGATCAGGGCGCGGGCGGCGAACGCCGGGTGGCGGGCGAACCAGGCCAGGGCTGTCGTGCGGATCGCGCGGGACTTGGCGAGCCATCCGGCCATCAGCAGCGCCACCTCGGCGGTGGCGGCCGGGAGCAGCACCGGCGCGCCCGCGACCGGGGTGCGTTTCGCCGCCGCGACCAGGGCCGGGACGGCGTCGGCCTGGTAGCGGGCGAGCAACTCGGGACCCCAGTCGTCCAGATAGTGGGTCCACTCCGGGCGCCAGCCGGTGATCCGGGACAGGGTCACCTCGTCGGGGCCCTGCAGAAAGAAGAACGTCTCGTGCCACGGGTTGGCCCGGCTGGTGCCGAAGTCGGCGGCGATGGTCGCCCAGTCGCGGGAGCCACCGTGCCGGGCGGGCCAGGATCCGTCGCCCCAGCTCTCCCGCTCACCCGGCGCCCACTCCACCTGGGGCGCGTCGTCGCCGATCAGGCCGGTGACGACCAGGGGCTTGCGCGGGACCGGGTCGGTCCAGGGCGGGCTGACCAGGATCGGCGGCAGGTCGGCGGGGCCGGCCACGTCGCCGCCGACCGCGGTCAGCACGGCGTGGGCGGCGTCGAACCGGCCGGCGGCCTCGTCGGTGAGCAGGGGCCGGACCTCGTCGGCGAGGTCACGATGGTTGGCCAGGTGGTTGCGCAGCAGCCGGTCGCCGACCGGCGCCTCAGCCAGCAGCCGCAGGGCCCGGGCCGGGGAGCGACCGGCCGAATCGGCGATCGCGGCGGCCACGTCCGGCTGGTCGAGCCGGACGAGCAGGGCGGTGAAGGCCGCGTCGCCACCGATCGTGGTCAGCAGGGTGAGCAGTCTGCGCCGCAGCTGCGCGGCGGTCGTGGTGGCGTCGAGCCACTGGGCCAGCGCCGGGGCGGCGGCCGGGCCGAGCGTGGCGGTGAAGGTGTAGACGACCTCGTTCCAGTTCAGCACCTGCCACGGGCTGAGTGGGGCGGCCAGCCGGGCGGCCGCCGCCTCGTCGGTGACGACGGTCAGCATCAGGGCCTTCAGCCCGTCCCGTCCGGAGACCGCCAGCAGCGCGCCGGTGATGTCGGTGGCCCACCCGGTCTCGTCGGGGGTCAGCACCGAGACGGTCACCCGCTGCAGCAGCGACGGCCCGCGCACCGCGGCCAGAGCGGCGACGACCTGTGCATACTCCCCCGCGGGGACAGCGGCGACGGCGCGCCGCAGCCGGAAGGCCATCGGCAGCAGAACCCGGGTGGCGAAGCCGTCGGCGTCCAGGTCCGGCACGGCCCGGGTGATCGGGCGGTCGACCCGCTGACTCCCGTGGAAGATCGTGGTCAACTCGGCGACGGCCGCCGCGGCGAAGGGCAGCCCGTGCCGGGAGCGCCACAGCTCGGTGAAGGCGAGCAGCTCCTCCTGCCGGGGCCACTGCAGCACGTTGGCCACCGCCGCGGCCACGACCGCCGCGCCGAGCGGGGAGGGGGCCTCGCCGGAGAGATGGGCGTGCCCGGCAGCGGACAGGTCGCCGGGGGTGAGCCGATGGCCGAGCGCGCCCCGGACGTCGCCGTCGAAGGCGGTCAGCAGCTCGTCGGCGGCGGTGACCTCGGCGAGCTTGACCTGTGGGAACGCCGGGGCGTCACCGCGACGCGGCAGCAGGAACCGTTTCCACCCGGCCGGCACGACAAATGTCACGGCTCACTCTCCCAGGCATCGCTCGATCGGTCGGCTGAACCCTAACGACCCCCTCCGACAAAAAGGGGAACACATCGACGTCCATGGACTTCCCGATCGGGATGGGACAGAGTGAGGGACATCGGTGCGGGCCGTGCAGGCGGCCGGCCCGCGCCGATGTTTGCGGGAGAACACCCGCCCGTGGCAGGATTTGCGGGCGGTCGTGTGAAAGCACACGGTCCCGACTTCTTGAAAGAGTGACGCCAATGCCCTCGGCCCGGCCCTTCGGCCGCCGCTGACGCTCGCACGCCCAGCAGGCGGCCCCGCGAAATCTTCCGCGTAGGCATCCGTTTCTCTGGCGAAAAGGCTTCACTCATCATGGATCTGCGCATTCAGCGCTCCGTCGTGTCCAACCTCCGTACCCGGCCGCAGGCCATCGACACCGGCCCGTTCGTGGCCGGGTTCGACCCGGAGACCGACAGTCCCTACATCAACTACGCCACTCCCGTGCCCGGTGTCCCGATCACGGCAGCCGACATCACCGCCCTGGTCACGGCATTCGCCGGCGCGGGCCGCAAACCCCGCCTGGAGTACGTGACCAGTTGCTCCCCGGAGCTGGAAGGGCTGCTGCTCGGTGCCGGATTCACCGTCGAGGAGCGCAACCAGTACCTGATCTGCTCCCCGTCGACGCTGAACGCTCCCCCCGTACCCACCGGTCTGGAATTGGTGGAACCGGAGACGGACCGGGACCGGGCCGCCATCGTCTCCGCGCAGAACGAGGCCTTCGGCGAGTTCCCGGACGATCCGTCCGAGGCCGCCGTGGCCCGGATGCGCCGTAGTCAGGAGCGCGGCGGAGTGGTCCTCGGCGCCCGCTCGGCTGACGGTGTCTGGGCTGGTGGCGGGCAGTCGAGCCCACCGAACGACGGCCTGAGCGAGGTGGCCGGGATCGCGGTGCGGGAGCAGTTCCGGCGGCGTGGTCTCGGCGGGGCGATCAGTGCGGGCGTCACCCGGCGGCTCTTCGAGGGCGGCGCGGAGTTCGCCTGGCTGGAGGCGTCCGGCGACGACTCCTGGCGGGTCTACGAGCGGGTCGGGTTCGTGCCGTCCGGGTACCGGCTGTACATCTCGCAAGGCTGACCGAAGAACCCACCGATTTCAGGTGCGTGCCGGTGCGACGATGTCGACCATGACGGTCGACTACACGGTGCGGCTGCGGTTCTCCGACGAGTCGCGGGCCACGGCCACCCACACGAACCTCTCTGCCATCCGCCTCGACGGGCGGGCCCTCTGGATCGCCGGCGACGAGACGGCGACGGTCGAGCGGTTGCTCGCCGACGATCCGGAGCGGCCCACCGAGTTCGGGGCGGAGGCACGGTTCCGGCTGGCCGATTTCGTCGATCTGCCGGGCGCTGACGCCGACGAGGAGGCGGACGTGGAGGGCCTGGCCCGCACCGGCCGCTTCCTCTGGGCGATCGGTTCGCACAGCCTGCGCCGCAAACAGATCAAGGACCGCCACGAGGGCCCGCGGGCACTGCGCCGGCTGGCCCGCGTGGAGGGGCAGGACAATCGGCAGATCCTGGTGCGGCTGCCGATCGCCGACGTGGACGGGATCCCCACCCCGGTCCGGGAGCTGCACGCGGACGGCATGACACACCGGGCCGCCGCCCTCAGCCGGCGCGACGATCTGCGGCGGCTGCTGCGCGATGACGAGCATCTGGCCCCGTTCCTGGCGATTCCGGGCAAGGACAACGGCCTGGACGTCGAAGGCATCGCCGTACGCGGGGACAGGGTCTTCGTCGGGTTGCGCGGCCCGGTGCTGCGCGGTTGGGCGTTCGTGCTGGAGTTGCGGCCCTACGTGCTCGACGACGAACCCACCCGGCTGCGGCTGCACCGTTTCGAGGACGGGTCCCCGTACCGCAAGCATGTCCTTGATCTTGATGGTCTGGGGGTGCGTGACCTCTGCCCGATCGGCGACGACGTGCTGATCCTGGCCGGTCCGACGATGGATCTGGACGGGCCGGTGCGGATCTACCGCTGGCACGGTGCGTTCGCGGCCGAGGTCCCGACGATCGTGCGCGACGTTCTGATCAGCCGGGTGCTGGAACTGACCTATGGCGAGGGTGACGATCACGCCGAGGGCCTGAGCCTGCTCGGCACCGACCGGGTGCTCGTCGTCTACGACAGCCCGGCCCCGATCCGGCTCGGCACGGACGGCACGGTCATCGCCGATGTGCTTGAACTGCCCTGATGCGGCAGGTCTACGCCCATCAGGCGACGCTCGTGCCCGAGCCCGGCACCGATCCGGGAGCCACGCTCGCCGATGCTCTCCCGCAACACCACGTCGCGGTTGTTGCCGCCGGGGACGAGATCCGTCTGCGGGTGCTCTTCGCGGCCGAGCCGGACCGGGTCGGCGAGGCACGGTCCGGCATCGACGCCGCGCTGGCCGCCGGTGGCTGGCGGGTGCGCGACTCCGGTTGCACCCGCCTGGATCCGTCCGAGCGCCCGCACGCCCGCGGGCTGCTGCGGAGAAGTGTCGCTAGGTAGCAGGGCTGAGGAAGCGACTGACCGCGGCCGGAGCGTCCGCGGCGGGACCGCGCCAGGCCACGTAGCCGTCCGGGCGGACGAGGACCGCCTCACTGCCGGAAATCGCCGGGACCGCCACGAGCAGGCGATCGGCGTGACCAGGCACGGACCGATCGGTGAGAAGGACGTGCCGGCCCTCGCGAAGCGCCTGGTAAAGGCGGCTGCCCTCGGCCAGCGCGACGTCGGTGGCCCGCGGTGCTCCGGGGTAACCGATGCCGACGCCGGAGACGACACCCGTGGCGCGGCGGGCCACCGGCGGAAGGCCGAGCAGCATGTTGCCCAGGGTGTTGCGGAGGGCACGGGCCGGAGCCGAGTGGATCATCGCCATCCGGATCAGGGCGCCGCTGCTGCGCAGGACCAGCCGGCCGACCGGGTGGCGCTCGGCCTCGTAGGTGTCGAGCAGGCCGGCGGGCGCCCAGCCCTGGATGGTGGCGACCAGTTTCCAGGAGAGGTTCGCCGCGTCCTGCAGACCGGTGTTCATGCCCTGGCCGCCGGCCGGGGAGTGCACGTGAGCGGCGTCGCCGGCGAGCAGGATCCGGCCCACCCGGTAGCGCGGGGACTGCCGTTCGTCGCTGTGGAACCGGGCCAGCCAACGGGCCTCGGTGATGCCGAAATCGGTGCCGTGCACCCGGCGGGTCACCCCGCGCATCTCGTCGAGCGTCACCGGAACGTCGTCGCCGACCTGGTGCCGGCGGTCCCAGGCGAAGATCCGGTACCACCCGTCACCGAACGGCGCGACCATGGCGAACGCGTCACCGACCGCGTTGACGGCCAGCACGTCCTCCGGCGGGGTGGCCAGGCGGACGTCGGCCAGCATGATCGAGGTGAGCACGGCCTTTCCGGGGAACGGCAGGCCGAGCGCATCGCGGACGGTGCTGTGCACCCCGTCGGCGCCGACCACCCAGTCCGCGGTGACCGTCTGCTCGCCGAACTCCAGGGTGGCCCGCTCGTCGTCCTGCCGCAGGCCGGTCAGCGCGGCGCCGCGCTCGATCCGGGCGCCCGCCGCCACGGCCCGCTCCTCGAGCGCTTCCTCCACCCGCGACTGCGGGGTGATCAGCAGGAACGGGTAGCGGGACGGCAGCCGGGACAGGTCCAGCCGGATGCGGTCGAAGAGGCGCAGGTGTTCGACTTTCGCGCCGCCGGCCACGATGCGGTCGGCGAGGGCCCGGGCGTCGAGCAATTCGAGCGTACGGGCGTGCACGCCGAACGCCCGGGTCAGGTTGGACGTGTTCGCCCGTCGTTCGAACAGGGTGACCGGGATCCCGGCCCGGGCCAGGTCGCCGGCGAGCAGCAGACCGGTCGGACCGGCCCCGATGATCGCGACAGTGGTGTGCACGACGTCCTCCCCACGTTTGCCAACAGGTGTTGGCAAAACCATATGCGGCGTCGCGAAGCCAGGTCAACACTTGTTGGCCAACGCCCGTTGGCATAAGCTGAAACCATGACGACCCGCCGCTCCGACACCACCCGGGCCGCCATCCTGGCCGCCGCCCGCGAGCGCTTCGCGACCGACGGCTTCGAGCGCGCCACCATCCGCGCCATCGCCGCCGACGCCCGCATCGACCCGTCGATGGTGATGCGTTACTACGGCAACAAGGAGGCCCTGTTCGCTGCGGCCGCCGACTTCGACCTGCGCCTGCCCGAGCTCGGCGACACCCCGGCCGGCCAGATCGGCGACACCCTGGCCCGGCACTTCCTGCACCGCTGGGAGGGTGACGAGACCCTGCTGGCGCTGCTGCGGGCGGCGGTCACCAAACAGGCCGCGGCCGACCGGGTCCGCACCGTCTTCGCCACCCAGATCGGCCCGGTCGCCGCCCGCCTGGCCCCCGCCCCGGACCAGGCCCCCACCCGGGCCGGACTGGTCGCGACCCAGATGCTGGGTTTCGCCCTGTGCCGTTACGTGCTGCGGCTCCCTCCGGTGGTGGACCTGACCCCCGACGAGGCGGCCGGCTGGCTGGGCCCGACGATCCAGCGCTACCTGACCGCCGACTGAACAGAGACAGGCCGGGCCGGTGGAGTGAACCACCGGCCCGGCCTGTTCTGATCCGGATTACGCGCCGCGGAGGGTCGCTCCGAAACGGGACGCGGTCAGGGCCACCGCGGTGTCGCGAGCGGTGATCGTCTCCTCGGAGGTGAGGGTGCGATCGGCGGCCCGGAACGTCAGCTTGTACGCCAGGGAACGCTTGCCCTCGCCCAGCTGCTCGGACTCGTAGACGTCGAACAACGACACCGACTCCAGCAGCGGGCCGGCGCCCTCGGCCAGCGCCGCCTGGACCTCGGCGGACGGGACCGTCTCGTCGAGGATCAGGGCGACGTCGATCAGGGCCGGCGGGAACGTGGAGATCTTCGGGGCCTCGACCACCGGGGACTCCGGCAGGGCGTCGAGGTCGAGCTCCGCGGCCGACGTGCGTTTCGGCAGCTCCAGGGCGGCCAGCACGGCGGGGTGCAGTTCGCCGGCGTGGCCGACGACCTCGCCGTCGACCAGCACGGCAGCGCACCGTCCGGGGTGCCACGGCGCGCGTTCGGCCGCGCGTACCGCGATCCGGTCCTCGGTGACGCCCGCGGCGGCGAGCGTGACGCGCGCCGCCTCGATGGCGTCCGCCCACGTCGCGGCCCGGCCCGCACCCCACCAGCCGGCCGGGTCGATGTCGCCGGACAGGACGACGGCCAGGTGCCACGGCTGCTCGGGGACGATCGCGTTGGCGGCCGCCCATTCGGCATTCGTGGGCCGGCGGTCCACGCCCAGGGCCGGCGGGGAGATCGAGGTCAGGTGCGGCAGGAACACCGTGCCGGCCTCGAACAGGGCCACGTCCCGGCGGCCCCGGCCCAGGTTCCGCTTCAGGGTGCCGAGCAGCGGGCCGAGCAGCGTGGTGCGCAGCAGCGGCTCCTCCTCGGACAGCGGGTTGGTGAGGCGGACGGCGCTGCGCCGGGGGTCCTCGGGGGCGAGCCCGAGAGCGTCGGCGGTGCCGGGTGCGACGAACGGGTACGACAGGACTTCGACGTAACCGTTCTCGGCGAGCGCCCGGCCGATCGACCGGCGCCGCTTCTGCGCGGGGGTGAGCCCACGGCTGGCTCCGGCGGGCGGCAGCACGCTCGGGATCTCGTTGTAACCGCCGAGCCGCGCCACCTCCTCGATCAGGTCGATCGGGGCGACCAGGTCGGGACGCCAGGTCGGCGGCACGACACTGAGCACCTCGTCCCCGGTGACCTCGCAGCCGATCTTGCGCAGCAGGTCAGCCGACTGGGCGCCGGTGTAGGGCAGGCCGATCAGACGCGACGGCGCGTCAACCGGCAAGGTCAGGGCGACCGGCGCCACCACGTTGTCGATGTCCAGGACCCGCTCGTCGACGGTCCCGCCGGCGTGCTCGACCAGGATGTCGACGGCCTTCTGCAGCGCGGCGAGCGGCAGCGCCGGGTCGACGCCCCGTTCCCAGCGCTTGGCGGCCTCGCTGAACAGCTTGTGCCGGCGGGCGGTACGGCCGACCATGACCGGGTCCCAGTGGGCGGCTTCGAGAAGCACGTTCACGGTGCCCTCCTGCCATTCACTGGTCTCGCCGCCCATCACCGCGGCCAGCGAGATCGGGCCGGTCTCGTCGCAGATCACCATGTCCTCGGCGTCGAGCACCCGCGCGACACCGTCCAGGGTGGTCAGCTTCTCGCCGGACCGGGCCCGCCGGACGACCAGGCCGCCGTGCAGCCGGTCCAGGTCGAAGACGTGCATCGGCTGACCGAATTCGAGCATCAGGTAGTTGGTGATGTCCACCGGCAGCGAGATGGCCCGGATGCCGGCCTGGATCAGGCGGCGCTGCATCCACTCGGGAGACTGCGCGGCCGGGTCGACACCACGGACGACCCGGGCCGCGAACCGGTCACAGCCGACGGTGTCGTCGATCACGACCGGATGCGGGACGTCTTCCGTTCCGGCGGCCGACGCGAGGTCGGCAACATCGACGAAACCCACGTTGAAGTACGTGGACAGCTCCCGTGCGATGCCACGGACACTCATCTCGTACCCGCGGTCCGGGGTGATCTCGACCTCGATCAGCACCTCGTCCAGTCCCACGACCGGCCGTGCGTCGATACCGGGCGTCACACCCTCGGCAGCGGGCAGCACGATGATGCCCTCGTGGTCGTCGGAGACTCCCAGCTCCCGGGCCGAGCAGATCATGCCGTGCGAGTTCCGCCCGTACGTCTTGCGCGCACCGATCTTGAACCCGCCGGGCAGTTCGCCACCGGGCAGGATGACCACGACGAGGTCGCCCTCGGCGAAGTTCCGCGCACCACAGACGATCTCCTGCGGGGTGCTCCGGCCCACGTCGACGGTGGTGAACCGGATCGGCTTCTTGAAACCGGTCAGCTCCTCGATCGTCAGCACCCGGCCGACGACCAGGTCACCGAGGATCGTCCCGGCCTGGTCGACGATGCTCTCGACCTCCATGCCGAGATTCGTGAGCGCCGTGTCCAGCTCCGAAGCGGTGATCCCCGCGGGCAGCTCGACGTACTCGCGCAGCCACGACAGTGACGTCTTCATCGCTTCAGGACTCCATTCCGAAGTTCGTGGTGAACCGCACGTCGCCCTCGACCATGTCGCGCATGTCGGAGACACCGTTGCGGAACATCAGGGTCCGCTCGACACCCATGCCGAACGCGAATCCCGAGTAGACGGCCGGGTCGATGCCGGCGGCGGTGAGCACCCGCGGGTTGACCATGCCGCAGCCACCCCACTCGACCCAGCGCGGGCCGTCGCGGTGCTCGGCGAACCACACGTCGAACTCGGCGGACGGCTCGGTGAACGGGAAGTAGTGCGGGCGCCAGCGGGTCTTCGCGTCCGGGCCGAACAGCGCCCGCGCGAAGTGGTCGAGAGTGCCGCGCAGGTGCGCCATGGTGATGCCCTCGTCGATGACCAGGCCCTCGATCTGGTGGAACACCGGGCTGTGCGTGGCGTCCAGCTCGTCGGTCCGGTAGACGCGGCCGGGGCTGACCACGTAGATCGGCGGCTGCCGGTCCAGCATGGTGCGCACCTGACCGGGTGACGTGTGGGTGCGCATCACCAGGCCGGGCAGGTCGACGAAGAAGGTGTCGGAGGCGCCGCGGACCGGGTTGTCCGGGCCGATGTTGAGCGCGTCGAAGTTGGCCCACTCCAGTTCGAGCTGGGGACCGTCGATGATCTCGTAGCCCATGCCGATGAAGATGTCGCCCATGTGCTCCATCAGCGTGGTCAGCGGGTGCCGGGCACCACGCGGACGACGGGACCACGGCAGGGTGACGTCGACCCGCTCCTCGACCAACACCCGGGCGGCGCGGTCGGCTTCGAGTTCGGCCTGGCGGGCGTCGTAACCGGCCTGCACGGCCTGGCGGGCGATGTTGACACGCTTGCCGGCGTCGGATTTCGCGGCCGGCGGCAGCGAGCCGATCTCCCGGCGCGCGAGCGACACCGGGGAACGGTCACCGAGGTGGGCCGGCTTCAGAGCCTGGAGCGCGTCGAGGTCGGCGGCGGCGGCGAACGCCTTCTCGGCCTCCGCGACGGCGGCCTCGAGAGACTCGGGGGCCAGCAGGACGGCCTGCTTCGGATCGTACGGATCGTTGCGGTAGGACATGGTAGGGCGAACTCCCTCACACCGGATTTGCCATCGAGCGCAGCGAGGGCCGCGAAGTGGCGACAAAACGGGGACAGTCTACGGAGGCACGGCTCAGCCGTAGCCCGCCGGTCAGGGAGTTGCGCGCAGAAGTGTCAGATCCGGCGCCCGCGACCAGCGGGCCGGATAAACAGATACCGGGGACCTGACATGCAGCGAGCATACCCTCAGCGTTGCGCGCGGGCCGAAGCATATAAACAGACGGCGGCGGCCGCGGCCAGATTGAGGCTCTCCGCGCCGCCATAGATCGGTACGCGGACCCGGCGGTCGGCGGCTTTCAGCACCTCGGACGGCAGGCCGTGGGCTTCCGAACCGAACAACCAGGCGGTACGGGCGGCGAGCTGACCGCCGTCCAGCAGCGAGTCCACGTCGTCCTCGCCGGTGCCACTGGTCGCGAGCACCTGCAGCCCGTTGTCCTGCAACAGGTCGACGACGCTCAGCGGGGAACGGACCACGTCCACGTGGAACAGTGAGCCGGCTGACGACCGTACACACTTGCCGTTGTAGGGGTCGACGGCGTCGCCGGCGAAGATGACCGCCCCGGCCCCCGCCGCGTCCGCCGTGCGCAGCACGGTCCCGGCGTTCCCGGGGTCCCGGATCTCGGCGACCACCGCGACCAGCCGCGGGTTCTTCGCCAGGGCCTCACCGATCGAGACGTCGCCCTGCTCACAGATCGCCACCAGGCCCTGTGGGTGCACGGTCTCGGCGAGCGCCGCGAGGGCGTCGTCGGTGACCGGCGACAGCTCCGGAGCCTGGGCGGCCAGGTCGGCGTGCCGGTCCAGGGCGGCCGGGGTCCCGAAGAGTTCGATCACCGCGCCCGCGGCGAGCGCCTCACGGACGGCCTGCGGTCCTTCAGCCAGGAAACGCCCGGCCTGGTCCCGGTCCCGGCGGCGTTGCAGGCGGCGGGCGGCGACGATGCGGGGGGTACGGGGCGTGAACATGGTCTCCTCACGAAAACGCCTCCCGATCAGTGACCGGGAGGCGTTTGAAAAGTGCTACGCGAAATCAGGCAGCCTGCGCGGCGGCGCCGCCGGTGCCCTCGGCCGCGACGGCCGCGCGAGCGACCTCGACGATGGCGGCGAAGGCAACCCCGTCGTGGACCGCGAGGTCGGCCAGGATCTTGCGGTCGACCTCGACCTCAGCCAGCTTCAGACCCTGGATGAGACGGTTGTAGGTCATGCCGTTGGCCCGGGCCGCCGCGTTGATACGGGTGATCCAGAGCTGACGGAAGTCGCCCTTGCGGTCACGACGGTCACGGTACGAGTACTGCATCGAGTGCAGTACCTGCTCCTTGGCCTTCCGGTACAGGCGGGAGCGCTGACCGCGGTAGCCGCTCGCGGTCTCGAGCAGTGTGCGGCGCTTCTTCTGGGCGTTTACCGCCCGCTTGACGCGTGCCATTTCTAGTTACTCCTTCAGGGAAAACCGGGTCAGGCGCGCGTCAGCGGCCCAGAAGCTTCTTCACACGAGCGGTGTCGGCCTTGGCCACAACGACCGTGCCGGTCATCCGGCGGGTGACGTTGGAGCTCTTGTGCTCCAGGTAGTGACGCTTGCCGACCTGCTCGCGCAGGATCTTGCCCTTGCCGGTCACCTTCACCCGCTTACCCATGCCGGTGTGGCTCTTCATCTTCGGCACTTGACGCCTCTTTCTGGTCTTTCCCCGCAACCAGGGGGACGGGGAAAAGCTGTTTACTCTGCGGTGGTCTCGGCCGGAACCGGAACCGAAACCGCGGCCTCGGCTTCGGACTCGACGACATCGTCCTCGACGACGTCGCCCTCGCGCGGCTCACGTGCGGGCTTGGCGCCGGCGGCGACAGCGGCGACGGCAGCGGCCTTGGTGGCCCGGTGCGGAGCCAGCACCATGATCATGTTTCGGCCGTCCTGCTTCGGACTGGCCTCGACGAAGCCGAGTTCCGAGATCTCCTCGCTGAGCCGGCGCAGGAGCCGGAAACCCAGCTCGGGACGGCTCTGCTCACGACCACGGAACATGATCGTCACCTTGACCTTGTCGCCCGCCTTGAGGAACCGCACCACGTGACCCTTTTTGGTCTCGTAGTCGTGCGGGTCGATCTTCGGCCGAAGCTTCATTTCCTTGATGACGGTCTGCTGCTGGTTGCGTCGCGCTTCGCGGGCCTTGAGTGCGCTCTCGTACTTGAACTTGCCGAAGTCCATGAGCTTGCACACCGGCGGCCGCGCCATCGGAGCAACCTCGACCAGATCCAGATCGACATCCGCGGCCAGCTGGAGAGCGCGCTCGAGCGGCACGATGCCGACCTGCTCACCCTCCGGACCGACCAGGCGGACCTCACGAGCCCGGATCTGTTCGTTCACGCGTGGTTCGACGCTGATGGGGCCTCCTCAGTTGATACCTCGCCCGGCCAATTAGGCCAGGCGCTGCCAATGTCGGTCGGCCCCGAGTGTCCCGCTGGCGGCGGGACGCCGGGAAAGCAGAAGGCCCCGCACGCTCTGAATGAAAAAGAGCATGCCGGGGCCCGCTCGACCGGTCATCGGCGCCCACAACCAAGGACGCACACCTGACAGGGACTAATCCCTGTCAGGGAGACCGGACCCGGCCACTGAATGACTCGGGTGGGAACCAGCGGGCTCCTCTTTCGCGTCCCTGCAAAAGCACGGAGCCTAAGCATGGACGTGGTCGACTGCTAGCCATCCTAGCAGGCGCCTGAAGAGCAGCCCGCATGCCTCTACGCAGGTGGTTGCGAGGCCGAATGCAAAGACCGCAGCGTTCGTACGCCATCAACGGCATAGTCCTTGTCCACCGCCTGCAGCGCGTGGATCGGTACCTGGTCGTCGTTCTCCAGCTCCAGGTGCGCCCACGCCGAGTTCCGGTCGAAACGGACCGCGCGCACCACGTTCCACGGCAGGTCGTAACCGCCGATGACGTTGCGCACGTGCACACCGTCGTCGTCGGCGGTGACCCGTGGCCGGCAGAACGTGAGCACGCCGAGGCCCAGCAGGATCCCCAGGCCGATCATGGCGAACTGGTCGCCGCGCTGGAAGCTGGCGTTCTTGTTCTCGAACCCGGCCGAACCGGTGAGGCCGAAACTGATCACCGTGAAGAACAGCGCGAGCGCGATCGCCAGGGGCACGGCCACCCAGCGGATCTTCTTCGGGCGATAGAGCACACCAGTCATCTCAGAGCCTGCAATTCGCGATGGCGGTGACCAGGATGGCGCGGGCGCCCAGGTCGTACAGCTCGTCCATGATCCGGTGCACGTCACTGCGCTGGACCATCGCCTGGACGGCCACCCAGCCCTCCCGGTGCAGCGGGGACACCGTCGGCGACTCGATACCGGGGGTCAGGGCGGTGGCCTGGTCGAGCAGGTCGGCCCGGACGTCGTACGCCAGCATCACGAAACTGCGGGCCACCAGCACACCGTGCAGCCGCCGCAGCAGTTGCGCGGCCCCGCCGACGGCCTCCTGGTCACGCCCGATCAGGATCGCCGAGGACTCCATGATCGGCTCACCGAGGGTGACCAGACCCGCCTGGCGCAGCGTCGCACCGGTCTCCACCACGTCGGCGATCAGATCGGCCACCCCGAGCCGGACCGCGTTCTCGACCGCACCGTCGAGACGCACCACGTCGGCCTTCAGCTCGTGCTCGGCCAGGTAGCGGCCGACCACCCCGGGGTAGGCGGTGGCGATCCGGCGGCCACCGATCTCGTCGACGCCGGTGAGCGTCCCCGACGGGGCGGCCCAGCGGAACGTGGCCCGGCCGAAGTTCAGGTCGAGCAGCTCGGTGGCCGGGACTCCGGAGTCGACCAGCAGGTCCCGGCCGGTGATGCCGAGATCCAGGTCACCCGAGCCCACGTACGTCGCGATGTCCTTGGGCCGCAGGTAGAAGAACTCGACGTTGTTGGCTTCGTCACGGCAAATCAGGTCTTTGGGATCGGTGCGCTGGCGGTACCCGGCGTCCCGCAACATCTGTGACGCGGGGGCCGAGAGGGTGCCCTTGTTGGGAATGGCGATGCGCAGCATGACGTGCTCCTTCGATCTGTGAACGGGTCGGCGGGACGCGCGTTCACAGATGTCGGTAAACGTCCTTCAGCTCCAGTCCGGAGGCGATCATCAGGCACTGAACCTGGTAGAGCAGCTGGGAGATCTCCTCGGCGGTGCGTTCCGGCCCCTCGTGCTCGGCGGCCATCCACGACTCGGCCGCCTCTTCGACGACCTTCTTGCCGATGAAGTGGACTCCTCGCTCGAGCGCCGCGACGGTGCCCGACCCGGGTGTCTTGTCCGCCGCCTTGTTCTGCAACTCGGCAAACAGTTCTTCGAACGTCTTCACGAGATCCGATTGTGGCAGCTCATCACGTCTTGACGACGAACGCCCCCAGCCCGTGGGACGTCTTCTAAAGTTCCGGTCATGGTCAGCCGAATCCCCTCCGTGGCCCTCGGTGGCGCAGCGCTGCTGCTCGCCAGCGTGACGGCCTGCTCCCCGATGGAAGAAAACAGCCCCTCCGCCACGTCGGGCCCATCGTCCTCCGCCGCCGCGACCTGCGCTCCGGCGGACCTGAAGACGCTCGCCGCCGGCAAGCTCACGATCGGAACCGACAACCCGGCGTACGGCCCGTGGTTCAGCGACAACAAGCCGGCGAACGGCAAGGGCTTCGAGTCCGCCGTGGCCTATCAGGTCGCCGAGCGCCTGGGTTACCAGCAGTCCGACGTGGTCTGGACCGATGTGACGTTCCTCAACGCGGTCGCGCCCGGGCCCAAGACGTACGACATCGACGTCAACCAGTTCTCGATCACCGACGAGCGCAAGGCGGCGGTGGACTTCTCGTCCCCGTACTACCTGGTGCGCCAGGCCGTGATCACCACCAAGGGCTCGAAGATCGCCGGTGCCAAGTCCCTCGCGGACCTGAAGACCGCGAAACTCGGCGCCCAGGTCGGGACCACCAGCTACCAGGCGCTCACCGAAGTGATCAAGCCGAGCGCCGACCCGTCGGTGTTCAACAACAACGACGACGCCAAGAAGGCCCTGGAGAACGGCACCGTCGACGGCATCGTGGTGGACCTGCCGACCGCGTTCTACATGACCGGTGCCGAACTGGACAACGGCGTGATCGTCGGCCAGCTGCCGCAGGTCGGCGTACCCGAGCAGTTCGGCATCGTGCTCGACAAGAACTCGCCGCTCACCGGCTGTGTCAGCAAGGCCGTCGACCAGCTCCGCAACGACGGCACCCTCGCCGTTCTGGAGAAGACGTGGCTCGCCGGCAGTGACGGAGCTCCCGAGCTCTCGTGAGTCACATACCCAGCGCACGGCAACAGGAACGGGTCGCATACCGCCGGGGGCGGGCGATCCGTTCCGTTCTGCTGGCCGCCACATCGACGGCCGTCGTCGGAACACTGCTCGTCGTCGGCATCACCGGCGCGCCCGGCTGGGAACGGGTCAAGGAGTCCTTCTTCGACCCGGACACCGCCGTCCGATACCTGCCGCAGATCCTCGAGGGCCTCTGGCTCAACCTGAAACTGCTGGTGGTCTGCGCGACCCTGGCGATGGCGCTCGGGCTGCTGGTGGCGGTGCTGCGCACCCTGCGCGGACCGGTCACCTTCCCGGTACGGGCGCTGGCGACCGGGTACACGTACTCGTTCCGTGGTCTGCCGTTGATCATCGTGATCTACCTGTTCGCCTTCGGCATTCCCGGCCTGCGGTTGCAGGGCACCCCGGACGTGCTGTGGCTGGGCGCCGGGGCGATCATCGTGACCTACGGCGCCTACCTGGCCGAGGTGTTCCGGGCCGGCATCGAATCGGTGCACCCGAGCCAGATCGCGGCGGCCCGTTCGCTCGGGCTGAGCTACCGGCAGGCGATGCGGCACGTGGTACTGCCGCAAGCGGTCCGCCGGGTGTCTCCGCCGCTGCTCAACGACACCGTGGCCCTGCAGAAGGACGTCGGCCTGATCTCCCTCGCGGGACCGATCGACGCGATCCGGGCCGCCCAGATCGGGGTGGCCCAGGACGCCGACTTCACCCCGTACATCGTTGCCGGGGTGCTGTTCGTCCTGCTCGCCCTGCCGCTGATCGCGGTCACCGACTGGGTGACCCTGCGCGCGGCCCGTCGCCAGAACGCGGGGAACTAGTGCTGCTCTCCTGTCACGAGGTCCGCAAGGTCTTCGGCGAGAACGTCATCCTCGACGGGCTCAGCCTGGACGTCGGCGAGCACGAGGTGGTGGCCCTGATCGGCGCCTCCGGCTCGGGCAAGTCGACCCTGCTGCGCTGCGTCAACCTGCTCACCGACATCGACGACGGCACGATCCACCTGGACGGCGACGAGATCACCGACCCGAAGGCCGATCCGGACGAGGTGCGCCAGCGGATCGGGCTGGTGTTCCAGAGCTACAACCTGTTCCCGCACATGACAGTGCTGGACAACATCACCCTGGCTCCGGTACGCGTACACAAAAAGCCGTTGAAAGAAGCCCGTGAGCAGGCGATGCAGTGGCTGGACCGGGTCGGGTTGGCGGACAAGTCGGGCGCCTATCCGGACCGGCTCTCCGGCGGCCAGCAACAGCGGGTCGCCATCGTCCGGGCCCTGGTCAACAACCCGCGCCTGCTGCTGCTCGACGAGGTCACCTCGGCGCTCGACCCGGAGCTGGTCGGCGAGGTGCTCACCATGATCCGTGACCTCAAGGGCGAGGGCATGACCATGGTGCTGGCCACCCACGAGATGGGTTTCGCCAAACAGGTGGCCGACCGGGTGGCGTTCCTGGACGGCGGCAAGGTCCTCGAACAGGGGCCGCCCGAGCAGGTGCTCGGCGACCCCGTCGAAGCCCGGACCAGGCAGTTCCTGGCCCGCATCATCGAAGCAGGAAGGCTTTAGCCCGCTTCTTGACCGCGCCGGCCAGGTGTTTGGGATCACGCAACCGGGCCACCCGGCTGATCGTGGCGGCGACCTTGGCCGACCGGCCGCTCTTGAGTCGCCGCAACTCGTCGCGCAGGTTGCGGAGCTGCTGCTCCCGGGTGCGCAACTGCTGGTCCCGGAAGCGCATGGTCCGTTCCAGGCCGAAGATGTGACCGGCCTGCTCCTTGATCGTGGCGCGGGCCTGGTCGGCGTCGGCGAGGGCGGTCCGCAGGTCGGGCACGTCCGAAACGTCCGGCACCGTCCCGGCGAGGGCGGGCCGCCCGTCCGGCACCGTCCCGGCGATCTCTCGCCCGCGGGTCAGGATCTCGTCGGTGGGCTCGGTGCCGGACATCGCCAGCCACATCTTCACCAGGTCGTCGCCGTCGGTCATCCACGGGGGCCACGGGTGCCGGTGGTGGCCGCCGATCAGTCGGTGCCGGAAGCGGAACCACGCGGCGGCGAGGTTCGCCGATCGTTCAAAGGCATCTGAGCTACGGCTAGCCGTAGCTGAGGCCTGGAATGGGTCGCCGTCGAACCGGACCGCATCGAGATTCGCGGCATATGCCCGGAATCCCGGCACGTCCTCAGCGGCAGCCAACCGCAGCAGCACCGTCTCAGCGTCCTCGACGTCCGGCACCACCCGGTCACCGACATGCCAGCCGTCCGCCGCGAGATCCGCAGCCCCGGCCGGGGTGTAGACGGTGTGCGTGGCGCCGCCGGAACCGAGCACCACCAGCCAGCCCGGCGCGACGGCGTCGAGCATCCCGGACCGGGCCGCGGCCTCGGCGGCGTCGCCGACGGACGCGAGGAGCGGCGTGTCCGAGGCCTCCAGCGCGGCGACCGCGAGGCGCATCGCCGGAAACCCTGCTTGGGTACGGGTGAGAGCCCCCGATTCCAGCAGCGTGTGCTCCCCGAAGCGGGCGTAACGCCGCTGCACCCCGCCGAGCAGGTCGTTCACCTGTGCTGCCGACCCCGGCCGGCGCGGGTCGTCGTGCAGTGGCCGCCACTCGTCGTCGCCGTAGCGGTCCTTGGCGGGCCGCCGGTCCAGCAGCCCGGTGATCGAGAAGCCGTTCTCCACTCCGATCACGACCAGCGCCGCCGGCCCGGCCAGTCCGCGCAGCAGCGCCGCCCGTTCCGGCCAGTCCAGGGCCGCCGAGTCCGGGCCGAGCAGCCGGTCCAGCCCGTCGGCGGCGATCACCACGTCGAACGGCTCGGGTTTCTCGTCGGCCAGCCCGTCCAGGGCGCCGGTGACCACCGCGTACATGTTGCCCCGTACCGCCTCGGCGTCACTGACCGACCGCAGCAGGACGGTGACGTCGTCGCTGCGGCTCGCGACCAGGTCGAGCACGCCGGTGTGGTGCGGCCCGGCCACCAGCACCCGGCCGGGCCGGTCCGGCAGCAGGTCGGCGAGGAAACCGGTCAGCGCCGGTCCACCGGCCGGGTTCCGGTCGGTCCACGGCTGGATCTCGCCGCGGACGACGGGCGGCAGCGTGCGGTCAGTCACGAGGGTTCCAATCGAAGAGCATGCGCATCTCGGCCGGCGGCATCAGGTGGTGGCGGCCCAGTTCGGCGTCGGTGGTGGCGCGGGCCGTGGCGAGGTCGATCTGTTTGCCCAGCATCTCCGGCCAGAGCCGGGCGATCCGGGCCTGCCCGCCGAAGAGCGGGTTGTCGCCTTCCAGTTCCATCGGGTCGCCGTAGACGGCGGGTTCGCACCCGGCCGCGACACCGAAGAAGATCGCGGTGCTGAGCCGGTTGGCGGCGACCCGTTTGAAGCCGCGGAACGCCTCCAGCTGCTTGTACAGGAAGCGCCGGTCGGTGCCCTCGTAGTTCCAGCCCCGCTTGCCGAAACAGATCACCTCGAAACCGGCCTCTTCGTAGGCTCGCCGGACCTCGGGCCGCTCGAACTCGGTGTAGTAGAGGCTGATCGTGACCGGCTCGGTCTCGGTCTCCTTGATCTCGGAGATCAGCCGGGCGTGGTCACCCTCGATCTTGCCGCCCTTGCCGCCGCCCTCCCAGCCGTGGAAGAGGAACCAGAGCGTGCCTCGGCGTTCCGGCTCGGGCACCGCACCGAGGGTGGGTTCCAGTTCGGCGAGGTAGAGGAAGGGCGCGCCGACCACGTGGTAGTCCCGGCGCCCGAGCGAGTGGCCGCGCCGGCGTGGCGGGTCGCTCCAGGTGTACCGCCAGGCACCGTCGAAGAACTCGTGCACCGGGTTCCAGCCGCAGCCGACGTTCCACCCGTGCTGCAGGTAGCCGCGGATCCGGGGCGGGTGCTCGTCGTCCAGGCCGCACCAGCGCGCCAGGATGTGCGTCTGCCCGTAGTAGTGGTTGTGATGATGCATGCCGATCAGCTCGTCTCCAGGTGCAGGGTGCCGGCCCGCGCGTAGAGGCGGTGGCGGCCGAGGCGGCGGGGCAGCCCGGTGAGCGCGAACGTCTCGACCTGGACGGCGTACGGCAGCTCGCCGTCCGCACGGGCGAACAGTGTCCAGTCGGTCTCGTCCGCCGCACCGAGTGCCGCCAGGTCCACCTCCGCCGACCAGGTCACCCCGTCGTCGGTGATCCGGCAGACGGTGTCCACGGCGTCGTCGGAGTTCGGCAGGAAACGCCGCCACACGATGCCCCGGTGGTCGACGCCCGGCCGGCACGGCCCGCTGACGGTGACCAGGTCGCCGTCGATGCCGAGGTCCGAGACGGAGGCCCGGGCGGGCGCCTCGATCAGGTTCAGGTACTGCCCGGGTGAGCGGGAGACGCTGAGCATCCGGTCGCCGTGCGGCACACTCACCGCCCGGTCCAGACCGGTGATCAGGATCAGCTTGCCGCCGATCTTGGGGATCAGCACCGTACGACCGAGGAAGGGATCGTCGGGGCTGGCCGCGTCGACCACCGCACCGGCCGGGACACGGGCGGTGAAGACACCGCCGGGGCCGAGGTCCAGCGGCACCCGGATCTCCCGGGCCGCCCGGGTCAGCCGCAGCACCGGGTCGTCCACCGCGCCGGGCAGCCGGCCGGTCAGCACCAGCGTGTCCCCGTCGGCGACCGCACCGGTCAGCTCCGGGTCGCCGTTCATCCGGCGCAGCAGCAGCCGGCCGTCGTTGGCCCGGACCGGCTGGAACCAGTCGTCGGCGATCCGGGCGCCGGCCGGGTACTGCACCTGCGAGTTGATCAGTTTGCGGCGGCGCACCCGGCCGCTGCGCACGGTGGCCAGCAGTTGCACCGCTCCCCGGTTCGCGGCGACCGACGCGAGTAGTTCCCGCGGCACCCGGGCGGTGAACCCGGCCGGGCGCTGTTCGCCACGCGCGTCCGGCACGTCGAACCGTTCGCTCTCCAGGGGTGTCTCCCGAGTCCCGGCGAGCAGCGAGATCCGCAACGTCGCGTCGGCGGTCGCCCGCAGGTGGTGGATCTCCGCCGTGCCGCGGACGATCAGCGCGTCGTCGTCCCAGGTCAGTTCGGTGACGGCGGCGCGCAGGTCGAGATCGGCGCGGGACAGCCGGTAGACCTCGGACGGCACTCCGGCGGTCTCCGGCAGGCCCGGATAGTGCCCGCGGAACCGCCACGGCAGCACCGGGTGCCGTCGCGCGCGCGGCCCGGCCGCCAGCCCGCCGTCGGCCCGGAACCGGGCCAGCCGCTGCAGCAGCTCCACATCGCCGGACTGCAGCCCGTAGTACTCCATCCGCTGGAACGACGACGCCTTCTCGAACACCTCGGGCAGCAGTCGCCGGGTCAGTCGCCGGCCCAGTTCCAGCAGGGCCGGGGCCTCGTGGTCGGGGGCCGCGCCGAACGCCTGGACCACGGTGGTGAGATCGATCTGGGCGAGGTGGCCGTGCACTCCGGGGCGCAGGCCGGGGGCTTTGCGGTCGACGATGTCGAGAACCCGTTCCGCCGAGACCACCCGGTCCTCCAGGTTGCCGATCTGGAACTTCAACTGGGTGATCGATTCGCCGGACTCACGCTCGCGCCAGTAGTAGACCGGTGCGGCCAGGCAGTCCACGGTCACCGCGTCGATGTGGGCCTTCAACGTGACCGGGTAGTCCTCGTACCGGATCGCGGGGAACTTGAAGTCGAACTGGTCCCAGAAGCGACGTCGGTAGACCTTGTTCCAGACCATCCGGTCGACGGCCAGCTCGGGAAACTCCAGCACGTGGGTGGCGGGACGGTCGGTGGCGTAGGCGATCCGGTGCACGTACGACTGGCGTACGCCCGACGTGTTGTTGAATCTCCGCGCGTTGCCGCCGGCGATCGACGACGAGGTCCGGTCGAGAGAACCGACCAGCAGCTCGTACGCGTGCCGGGGCACCAGGTCGTCGCTGTCCACGAACGTCAGGTATTCGCCCCGCGCGTGGGTGACCCCGGTGTTGCGGGCCGGGCCGAGGCCCTGGTTCTCCTGGGTGACCAGCCGGAACCGCGGGTCCCGCGCGCAGAAATCGCGGGCGATCGCCGCGCTGCCGTCCCGCGAACCGTCGTCGACCAGCACCACTTCGAAGTCCCGGAACGTCTGCCGGGCCAGGGAGTCGAGGCAGGCCGCGAGGTAACGCTCCACGTCGTAGAACGGCACGACGATGCTGAGACGGGGAATCAACTGCTCATCTCCGGAATAGGCGGCGGACCGGGGAAGCTTCCCCGTGCCGAGCGCCTATTCCGGGAACTCGAGGTGTCGTGCGGGTGAAGTCAAGCTATTGCTTGACCACCTCACGGATGGCCAGCGCGGCGTCCAGGACGGCGACGGTGCTCTGCCAGCCCTTGTCCTCGATCGAGTCCTCCAGACCGGCCCGGTCGCGGGCCTGGCCGAGGCTCTGCACGGTGAGCACGCCGTGCCCGACCGGGGTGCTCTCGTCGAGCGCCACCCGGGTCAGGCCCGCGGTCACGGAGTCGCAGACGTACTCGAAATGCTGGGTCTCGCCCTTGATCACGACGCCCAGGGCGACCACCGCGTCGAGTTTGCGGGCCAAGGCCTGTGCGACCACCGGCAGCTCGACCGAACCGGCCACCCGCATCACCACGACGTCCGTCACCCCGCACGCCTCGGCGGCCGCCTCGGCCCGGCTGATCATGTGGTCGACCAGGTCGTTGTGCCAGCGGGAGCCGACGATGCCGAGCCGTAGCCCGGCCGCGTCGACGGTCTGCAGATGTGGATCACCGAAACCGGCCATGGAAGTCCCCCTCGTTAGTCATCATTCACCCTGCTCGGGGACTGGTCAGGCCAACTCGGCGAAGAGGTGGCCACGCTTGTCGTGCAGGTAACGCACGTTGTCCGGGAACCGCACGACCGTCCCGGCGGTCTGCCCCAGGTGGGCCACCAGGTCGGCGATGGTGATCAGGGGCAGGTCGTGCTCGGCGGCGAACGTCTCCAGGTCCGGGCGGCGCTGCATGGTGCCGTCGTCGTTGACCATCTCGCAGAGCACCCCGGCGGGGCGGCAGCCGGCGAGTGCCGCCAGGTCGACCGCGGCCTCGGTGTGACCGGGGCGGCGCAGCACACCACCCGGCCTGGCCCGCAGCGGAACGACGTGACCCGGGCGGTTGAAGCTGTCCGGGCCGCTGTCGGCCGCCGCCAGCAGGCGGATGGTGTGGGCGCGGTCGGCGGCCGAGATGCCGGTGGTGATGCCGTGCCGGGCGTCGACGGTCACCGCGTACGCCGTCTTGAGGTTGTCCTGGTTGGTCTTCACCATCGGCGGGAGGTCGAGCCGGTCCGCCTCGGTCTCCGGAATGGCCACGCAGACGTAACCGGACGTGTAGCGGACCATGAACGCGACCAGCTCCGGTGTGGCGTGCTCGGCCGCGAAGATCAGGTCGCCCTCGTTCTCCCGGTCCTCGTCGTCCACCACGATCACCGGCTTACCGGCCGCGATGTCCTTGATCGCGCGTTCGATGCTCTCAGACATTGCGGCTCCCCAGCATCTTCTCGACGTACTTGGCGATCACGTCGACCTCGAGGTTGACCGGATCGCCGATGGCCTTGCTGCCCAGCACGGTCAGCTTCGAGGTGGCCGGGATCATCCCGACCGCGAAGCTGTCCTCGTCGACCGTCATGACGGTCAGTGACACCCCGTCGACGGTGATCGACCCTTTCTCCACCACGTATCTCGCCAGCTCAGGCGGGAGCGAGAAGCGCACCACCTCCCACTGGTCGGCCGGCTCACGGGCGATGATCCGCGCGACGCCGTCCACGTGGCCCTGCACCAGATGGCCGCCGAGGCGGCTGCCGAGGGCGGCGGCCCGCTCCAGGTTGACGTTGCTGCCGGTCCGCAGCGCGCCGAGCGAGCTGCGCCGCAGCGTCTCGCCCATCACGTCGGCGGTGAACACCCCGCTCTCGTTGTCGATCACGGTGAGACAGACGCCGTTCACCGAGATCGAGTCGCCGTGCCGCGCGTCCGAGGTGACGACCGGGCCGCGGACGGCGATCACCGCGGAGTCCTCGGCTCCCTCGGTCAGGCGGATGATCTCGCCCAGTTCTTCAATGATTCCGGTGAACATCTAGAAAGTCCGTTCTTCCTTTTTGAGGGTGGCGGGCGGGGCGGTCGGATGGCTCTCTTTCGGGCGCAGGGTCGCCGTGAAACGCAGGTCGCCGCCGATCTGCGCGATTTCCAGGAAGTTCAGGTCGACCGCGTCGGTGATGGTGCCGATCCCGGCGTCGAGCAGGGCGGTCCGGCCGGCACCGAGCAGTTTCGGCGCGACGTAACCGATCACCCGGTCGATCAGCCCGGCGGCCAGGAAGGCGCCGGCCAGCGTCGGCCCGCCCTCCAGCAGGACGTTGCGGACGCCGCGGGCGAACAGCTCGGTGAGCAGGGCGGACAGGTCGACGCGGCCGTCCGGCCCGGCGCCGGACTCGGCGGTGGTGACGATCCAGGTGGGTGCGGCGGCGTCCCGGACCCGGGCGTCCGCGGGGGTCCGCCCGGACGAGTCCACCACCACCCGCATCGGCTGTTTGATGGCGAGTGTCCCGTCCCGCAGGTCACGGACGGTGAGTTGCGGGTCGTCGGCGACCACGGTGCCGACTCCGGCGACGATCGCGTCGACGGTGCTGCGCAGCACGTGCACGTCGGCCCGGGACTCGGCCGAGGAGATCCACTGGCTGGTGCCGTCGGCGGCGGCCGACCGCCCGTCGAGGGTGGCCGCGAACTTCCACGTCACGTAGGGCCGGCCCCGGCGCACCGCGGTCAGCCAGGCCACGTTGCCCAGCTCGGCGTCGGCCCGCCGGACCCCGGTGATCACCTCGACGCCGGCCGCCCGCAGCGTGGCGGCACCGCCGGAGGCCACCGGGGTCGGGTCGTCGACGGCGATGACGACCCGGCGGACACCGGCGTTGATCAGGGCCTGGGAGCACGGGCCGGTCCGGCCAGTGTGGTTGCAGGGTTCCAGGGAGACCATGCAGGTCCCGCCGCGGGCGCGCTCGCCGGCCTGGGCCAGGGCCACGATCTCGGCATGCGGGCCGCCGGCGTAGGCGTGGAAACCCTCCCCGGCCACCTCACCGGCGGGGTCGAGCAGGATGCAGCCGACCACCGGGTTGGGGCTGGTCGTGCCGAGACCCCGGACGGCCAGCGCGACAGCGCGGCGCATCGCCTCGTCCTCGGTGACCATCAAAGTCCTCTCGCGCGGTAACGGCACGCGCGGAGAGATGGTGGGAGAACGCCAGGAATCGGACACTGAGGGTACGCTTCGCGCACCCCGGCGAGGTCGTGCCGATGAGGGCACGACCCGTCCGATTCCGCGCGCTGTCTCCCATCCGGACTGTCAGACCAGCATGTGCTGATCAACCGTCGGCCCTGGAGTCTCACCAGGTCCACCGCTCGCCCTTGGTGGGGCGATCGGGTCGCGGGCTTACCGTCGCTTTCGCGTCGGATCACCGCCGGTTCGGAATTTCACCGAGTCCCGCCAGCGCGTGGTGGGTCACCCCCGAGTCTTGCACGGGTTCGCGACTTTGCCACCTGCCGGGGGATCTAGTTCACAACGAGCCTCGCCGAAAAAGCCCTGAGCAGGACAGATGGGCATGTCACGAATACCACATCACCCATGGGAATACATCTTTCAGTCGGCCTCGTCGCGGCGGCGGTCGATCGCGACGTACGACCCGGGCTGTGACTTCGCGACCTTCTTCATCTCCGAAGCCACCGCGATCACCGCCCGCGGATCGAGGAACCGGCGCCCGTCCTCGGTCGCCTGCGCCACCCCGATCGAAAGCGTGACCAGAGCCGCCTTCTGCTTGTTGCCACGCCGGTCCGGCACCTCAATGTAACCACGCTGAGCGTCCTTCGGCTCGTACAGCCGGTCCGCCGCGGTCTCGAAGTCGGTCACCGTCCGCTGGGTCAGCGGCAGCACCTGATCGGGCTCGCAGATGAACACGAAGTCGTCGCCACCGATGTGCCCGAGGAAGATAGACGGTTTCCCGGTCTGACTCGACGCCCGCTGCAGACTCCGGGCCAGCGCGATGATGAACTCGTCACCGCGGTCGAACCCGTACACGTCGTTGACGCTCTTGAACCGGTCGACGTCGATGTAGCCGACCGAGTAGTCCCGGCCGGACCGGATCCGGTCGCTGATCTCGCGCCGCACCCGGGCGTTACCGGGCAGGCCGGTCAGCGGCGACACCTCACGCGCGTCCCGGTGCCGGCGCAGCGTGTTGGTGACCCGGGCGATCAGCTCCTCCAGGTCGAACGGTTTCACCAGGTAGTCGTCGGCGCCGGCCTGCAAGCCGTGCACCTTGTCCCCGGTCAGCCCCATCGCGGTCAGCATGATCACCGGAAGCGCCGAGGTCAGCGGCTCGGCCCGCAGCTGCCGGATCAGCTCGACCCCGTCCATCCGCGGCATCATCCAGTCGATCACCGCGAGGTCGGGCAGGTGCGTCTCCATCAGGTCGAGCGCCTCCTGGCCGTCCCGGGCCCGGATCACCTCGAAACCACGCAGCTTGAGATTGAACTCGACGAAGCCAGCGATGTCCTGATCGTCGTCGACCACGAGCACGAGGCTCGGTCCCTCCTCGGAGTCCAGTTCGGGATCGATCTCGGGAAGCGGCTCTGCCTTGCTCATCTCACCTTCCAGCCCAGTCAGGCTCGATAATGGTCCTTACCGGCGAGTCACGCCAGCCCCATCCGCCCGGCGGCCAACGCGCGCAGCTTACGGATCGCCTCCGCCGGGTCGGCCGCGCCGTAGACCGCGGTGCCCGCCACGAACGCGTCCGCACCCGCCTCGGCCGCCTGCTCGATGGTGTCGGCGGCGATGCCACCGTCGACCTCGATGCGGATCTGCAGGTCGTTGACGTCGGCCCGGCGGCGCACGTCACGCACCTTGCCGAGCAGCTCCGGCATGAACGACTGCCCGCCGAACCCGGCCTTGATCGTCATGATCAGGATCGTGTCGAGGTAGGGCAGCAGCTCCAGGTAGGGCTCGACCGGCGTGTCCCGGTCGATCGCCAGCCCCGCCTTCGAACCCGCCGCCCGCAGCGCCTTCGCCAGGGCCACCGGGTCCTCGCACGCCTCGGCGTGGAAGGTCACGTTGTAGGCGCCCGCCTCCGCGTAGGCCGGGGCCCACCGCTGCGGGTCGTTGATCATCAGGTGCACGTCGAACGGGATCGTCGTCGCCTTGCGCAGGCTCGTCACCACCGGCAGGCCGATCGTCAGGTTCGGCACGAAATGGTTGTCCATGACATCCACGTGCACCCAGTCGGCCGCTCCCTCGATGGCACGCACCTCCTCCCCCAGGCGGGAGAAGTCGGCGGCGAGAATGCTGGGCGCGATGATGGGCGATCGTTCCACGACCCGAAGTCTAGGACCCCCGGACAGCATGGTCGCCGACAGGCCGGTCCCCGTGGAAAAGCCGGGCCCCTTCGGGCCCGGCCACTTTCCGATCAGATCAGCTGGTACGGCGCAGCACCGCCAGGAACATCGCGTCCGTGCCGTGCCGATGCGGCCAGAGCTGCACCGTGGGCCCGGCGCCCAGACCCGGCATGCCCGGCGGCAGCAGCGGGCGCGCGTCCACGAAGTCGACCTCGACGCCACTGCGCCGGGCCCCCTCGCTGACCGTGACCTGCGTCTCCACCATGTGCGGCGAGCACGTCACATAGGCCACCACACCACCCGGCCGGACCGCCCGCAACGCCGCCACCAGCAGCTCCCGCTGGAGCCGGGTGAGCGGCGGCAGGTCAGCCGGCTGCCGGCGCCACCGCGACTCGGGCCGGCGCCGCAGCGAACCCAGCCCGGTGCACGGCGCGTCCACCAGCACCCGGTCGAAGCCCTCCTCCGGCAGGTCCGGGTCCCGGCCCACCGAGCGGCCGTCCATCGGCAGCACCGTCACCGGCATGCCCTCGGTGGCGAGGTCGACGAGGCGGGCCCGGTGCTCGGCCACCTCGACGGCCGTCACCTCGGCACCCCGCCCGGCGGCGATCGCACCGATCAGCCCGGTCTTGCCACCGGGACCGGCGCACAGGTCCAGCCAGCGGGTGTCCCGGCCCTCGATCGGGGCCGCCAGCAGCGCGGCCGCCACCAGCTGCGAACCCTCGTCCTGGACGTGCGCCCGGCCCTCCCGGATCGCGGCCATCTCCCGCGGGGCGCCGCCGTTGAGGTACACCGAGTACGGCGAGAACGCTCCCGGCACCCCGCCGACCTCGTCGGCCAGCTCGACCGCGTCGGCCCGGCCCGGACGGGCGCACAGGTGCACGGCCGGCGGCTGGTTGTCCTCGATCAGCAGCCGGGCGGTGTCCTCCAGGTCGCCGCCGAGCGCCTCCGCGAACGACCGGATCACCCACTGCGGGTGGTGGTGGATCACCGACAGGTGCCCGATCGGGTCGGTCTCGTACGGCGGCGCGAGCCGCTCCAGCCAGGCCTCGAGGGTGGTCTCGGAGATCGTGCGCATCACCGCGTTGGAGAACCCGGCCGCACCCGGAGCCACCGAGCGCACCAGGTCGACCGTCTGGTTGACCGCCGCGTGGGTCGGCACCCGGGTGTAGAGCAGCTGGTAGGCGCCGAGCCGCAGCGCGTCCCGGGCCGGCGGGTCGATCCGGGCGACCTCACGCTCGGCGGCCGCCGCGATGATCAGGTCGAGGGTGCCGACCGCGCGCAGCGTGCCGTACGTCAATTCGGTGGCGAACGCCGCGTCCCGGCCGTGCAGGCCCATCCCTCGCAGGATGTCGGAGAGGACCAGGTTCGCGTACGCGTCGTCGCGGTGCACGGCGGCCACCGCCTCGTACGCCGCCTGCCGTGCCGGGTCCGCCGGTGGCCGGCCCGCGCGCGGAGCCCGGCCGCTGCGCTCGTCCCGGGGGCTACCCGGGCCGCTCGGGCGGCTCGGCCGTCCGCCGTGCGGGCGCGAGGCCCTGTGTTCCGTCACGCCAACTTCTCCCCTGCTTCGATACGCATACCGCGCGCCCAGTCCGTCGCGGACATGGGCTTCTTGCCGGCCGCCCGGACCTCGCCGAGCTGCACCGGCGTGGTGGCCGTGCCGGCCAATACCTGCTTACGCTCGACCAGCAGCTCACCGGGCCGCAGCGCCGGGGCGTTCGCCACCGGCCGCACCGGGCCCAGTTTCAGCCGCTCGTCGCGCAACGTCGTCCACGCGCCCGGCGCCGGGGTGCACGCCCGGATCCGCCGGTCCACCGCGAACGCCGGATCGTCCCAGCGCACCCGGGCGTCGTCCACCGTCAGTTTCGGGGCGTGTGTCACCCCGTCGGCCGGCTGCGGATGGGCCCGCGCCGTCCCAGCCTCGATCGCGTCCAGCACCGCCACCAGCAGCCCGGCGCCCTCGACCGCCAGCCGCTCCAGCAGATGCCCGGACGTGTCGTTGAACCGGATCTGGTCGGTCAGCGTCCCGTAGACCGGGCCGGTGTCCAGACCCGCCTCCAGGTCGAACACGCTGGCCCCGGTCACCGCGTCGCCGTGCAGGACCGCGTGCTGCACCGGCGCCGCACCGCGCCACGACGGCAACAGCGAGAAGTGCAGGTTCACCCAGCCGAACTTCGGGATCTCCAGAGCCGACGGCGGGACCAGCGCGCCGTACGCCACGACCGGCACACAGTCCGGCGCGATCTGCCGCAGCCGCTCCTGGAACTCCGGGTCCCGTGGCTTCTCCGGTGTCAGCACCTCGATGCCACGCTCGTCGGCCCACGCACCGGCCGGGGAGCGGACCAGACGGCGGCCCCGACCTGCCGGGGCGTCCGGCCGGGTCACGACCGCGACCAGCTCGTGCCCGGAGGCGGCGAGCGCGTCCAGGCTGGGGACGGCTACCGCCGGGGTACCCGCGAAGACCAGGCGCATCCGCCTCACCGCCCCGAACTGAAGAGACCGGACCCGAAGATCCCGCTGCTGTGCGGGTTCTCCTTGATCGTGGGGGGCTTGCCGGCGTCGTACCAGTCGGCGGTCCGGATCTGCCGCATGGCGTCCTTGCGGGCCGCCGAGTCCAGGCGGTCCAGGAAGAGCACCCCGTCCAGGTGGTCGGTCTCGTGCTGGACGCACCGCGACATCATGCCGGTGCCGACGAGCTGGACCGGGTCACCGAACTCGTTGAAACCGTTGGCCACCACGTTCTGCCGGCGTTTGGTGTCCACGTAGATGCCGGGGATCGACAGGCAGCCCTCCGGGCCGTCCTGCTCCTCCTCGTCCGGGAACGAGAGCACCGGATTGACGATGTGGCCGACCACGTCGTCGACGTCGAAGCTGAACACCCGCAGGCCCACGCCGAGCTGCGGCGCGGCCAGACCGGCACCACCCTCGTCCTGCATGGTCTCGATCAGGTCCTTCACCAGCTTGCGCAGTTCCTTGTCGAAATCGGCGACGTCGTCGGCCGGTGTGCGGAGCACCGGATCGCCGAAGAGACGGATGGGCTGAACGGTCACGCGGTGAAACTCCTGACTCTGATGGGCGGCACCGGCCCAGTCTACGGAGTGACCCGTACGACGCCGCGCTGACAGTGACCGCACGAACACCTCTGACGGGCCGTGCCCGGCGACGGTCAGAACAGGTCGGCCGGATCCACCTGGATCCGCACCGGCAGAGCCGCCTTGCGGGCGCTGCGCACCCCCGCCGCCTCGTGCAGCGCGTGTGCCAGATCGGCGGCCTTCGAACGGGCCACCCGCAACAGCATCCGCTCCTGCTCCTCGCCGGCCGGAACCGGGCCCAGCACCTCGGCCCCCTCCGGCAGCCGGGCCAGCCCCAGCAGCTCGTTGACCGCCACCGTCAGCCCGGTGACACTGGCCATCCGGGCCGCCGGCGGGAAGCCCAGATCCCGGCGCTCGGCCAGCTCCCGGGCCGCGAACCAGCCCGGATCCCACCGCAGCAGCGCCTGCACCGGCGCCAGCGAGCCGTCGGCGACCACCACGACCCGGCCACCGTCGGCCGCGGACCGGGCCAGCGCCGCCGCGTTCAGCCAGCGCCGCATCGTCTCCTCGGCGGCCCGCAGATCGGCCCGGCTCAGCAGGGCCCACGTGTCGAGCAGCAGCACCGCCCCGAACCCGCCCTCGGCCACCGGCTCCGCCCCCGGCGTCGACACCACCAGCGCCGCCTCGGCCGCGACGGTGGTCAGCACCTCGTCGCGCCCGGACGTGCGCACCGGGAAACCGGCGAAAGCCCGGCCCATCTCCTCCGCGGTCCGCCGGGCCCCGATCACCGAGGCCCGCAGCCGCCGGTCGTGGCAGACCGGGCACTCCCAGGCCGCCGCGGCCCGCCCGCACCAGTGACACACCGGCACGTCCCGGGCGCCCTGCAGCCCCAGCGGACCGGAACAGTGCGGGCATCGCGCCGGGGAGCGGCACTCGGCGCACGCCACCGACGGCAGATAGCCGCGCCGGGGCACCTGCACCAGCACCGGGGTCCCGGCCTGCAGCGCCTCCCGGGCCGCCTGCCACGCCAGACTGGGCAGCCGGGCCACCACCGCGCCGGGATCGCGGGCGAGCTGCGAGTCGTCGCCGGTCGGCGTGATCGCCGGGGAGCGGTGCCGGCGCACCGCCCGATCCGCGGTGATCTCCCGTGCCCAGCCGGTCTCCAGGAGCAACTGCCCTTCGCCGGTACGGGCGAACCCCGCCACCAGCGCCGCGCAGTCCGCCAGCCGGGCCCGGGTCAGCAGCACGTCCCGCGCGTGCGGGTAGGGCGCCCGCGGCTCGGCGTGCACATCGTCGCCGTCGTCCCAGATGATCACCAGTCCCAGGTCGGCGACCGGCGCCCACACCGCGGCCCGGGTCCCCACCACGACCGGCACCTGATGCCGGCTGGCGGCGAGGAACCGCCGGTATCGTTCGGCGGGCCCGAGTGCCGCGTTCAGCGCTACGTGCCGCCCCGGTCCCAGGGTCGCCTGCAGCGCCCGGTCGACCCGGTCCAGGTCACGGGCGTCCGCGACGACGATCACCACGCCGCGCCCGCCGAGCACGGTCGCGGCGGCCGCCTCCGCGAGGCGGGCCGGCCAGTCCTCCCCCGGAAGCCCCGACCACACGGCCCGAGCCGGCTTCCCGTCCCGCAGAGCACGGAGGAAGGCACCGCCGGTCAGGTACGAATCCCAGCCGCCGGCGGCGGGCTCCTTGATCCCGGAGTCCTCCTCGATCGCCGGCGGGTCGGCCGCCTGCGACTCCACCCGGGCGTGGCGGGGCGGGACCGCGAGGCGCAGAACGTCGGCGAGGTTGCCCGCATAGCGGTCGGCGACCGCTCGGGCCAGCTGGGCGACGTCCGGGTCGAGGACCCGCTCGGCGGAGACCACTTTCTCCAGGTAGGAGAGTTTCCCGGGGTGCTCCGAACTCTCGGCCCGCGACAGCAGGAAGCCGCTGACCAGTTGCCCGGCGAAGCGGACCTTGACCCGCACCCCGGGCTGCGCCGCCTCGTCGTCGCCGGTGGAGACCAGATAGTCGAACGGCCGGTCCAGGTGAGCCAGCGCCACATCCACGCACACCCGGGCCACGGGCAGCCGCTCGGCCGGCTCCCGCTCCCCGCGTGTTCCCTTGTTGGCCATCGCCGAACATTCTGCCCGCCCGGTACGACACTTCCGGGCGGGGTGCGGGCGTCAGTGGGTCAGGCAGCTCACCGTCGAGGCCCGCAGGTCGATCTCGACGATGTCGGGGAACCGGAGGTCGGCCCAGAACCGGGCCGGGTCGGTGGCCAGCTGGTAGCGACTGGCCATCCACACCGTCGGGGCGAGACCGTGGGTGCCCATCACCAGGGTGCGGTTCTGTGCGGCGGCCGCGGCGGCGTGCCGGACCACCGCGGCGTCGAACCGCTCGATCACCTGGTCCCGCGGCTCCCAGCCCTCGGGGCACTCGCCACGCGCGTAGGCCAGCGCGGCCGAGTGGTAACCCTCGTCGGTGAACCACACGTGCGGGCGGTGCACCTCGGCGAGCCCGGCGTCGCGGACCACCCGCTGGGCGCCGGCGATCTCCTGCATGGTCTGTGCGGCCTTGGGTTCGGTGCTGGCCACGTAATAAGCCGGATGACAGACGTGCAATCGCAGCAGGCGGGCGGCGACCCGGCTCTCCTGTGCGAGCTGCCACTGTTCCGACGGCACGTCCGGATCGACCGCCGGCATGGCGTGGCGGACAACGATCACCCGTTCACCCTGGACAGCCGTCATCACCGGAGCGTAGCCGCCAGAACCACCCACGAGACTCATGCGAACGAACACGCAAAACCGGCGCCAGCGGATCAACGCCAACGGCCGGCACCCGGAAAAAGGGTGCCGGCCGTTGGTGAGACCGGGTCAGGAAGCGGCGTTCTTCAGGTCCTGGGCGCGGTCGGTGCTCTCCCACTTGAGGTCGGCGAGCTCCCGGCCGAAGTGGCCGTACGCGGCGGTCTGCTGGTAGATCGGGCGCAGCAGGTCCAGGTCGCGGATGATCGCGGCGGGACGCAGGTCGAAGACGTCCTTGATGGCCTTCTCGATCCGCTCGACCGGGACGTTCTCGGTGCCGAAGGTCTCCACGAACAGGCTGACCGGGTGGGCCTTGCCGATCGCGTAGGCGACCTGGACCTCGCAGCGCTCGGCGAGACCGGCGGCGACCACGTTCTTCGCCACCCAGCGGGTCGCGTACGCCGCGGAGCGGTCCACCTTGGACGGGTCCTTGCCGGAGAACGCGCCGCCACCGTGCCGGGCGTAGCCGCCGTAGGTGTCGACGATGATCTTGCGGCCGGTCAGGCCGGCGTCGCCCATCGGGCCGCCGATCTCGAAACGGCCGGTCGGGTTGACCAGCAGCCGGTAGCCCTCGGTCTCGATGCCGAGGCCTTCCAGCTCGGGCGCGATCACGTGGTCCCGGATGTCCGGCGTGAGCAGCGACTCCAGGGAGATGTCGGCGGCGTGCTGGGTGGACACCACGACGGTGTCGAGGCGGACCGGGCGCAGCCCGTCGTACTCGATGGTGACCTGGGTCTTGCCGTCGGGGCGCAGGTAGGGGATCGTCCCGTCCTTGCGCGCGGCCGACAGGCGACGGGCCAGGCGGTGGGCGAGCGCGATCGGCAGCGGCATCAGCTCCGGGGTCTCCGAGCAGGCGAAGCCGAACATCATGCCCTGGTCGCCGGCGCCCTGGGAGTCCAGCACGTGCTCGCTGTCACCGGAGCGCAGCTCGATGGCGCTGTCGACGCCCTGCGCGATGTCCGGCGACTGCGAGCCGATCGAGACGTTGACGCCGCAGGAGGCCCCGTCGAAACCCTTCTTCGACGAGTCGTAGCCGATCGCCAGAATGGTGTCGCGAACGATCTTGGGGATGTCGGCGTAGGCCTGCGTGGTGACCTCGCCCGCCACGTGCACCTGGCCGGTGGTGATCAGGGTCTCCACCGCGACGCGACTGCGCGGGTCCTGGGCGAGCAGAGCGTCGAGAATCCCGTCGCTGATCTGGTCAGCGATCTTGTCCGGGTGGCCTTCCGTGACCGACTCGGAGGTGAACAGGCGGCGTGCCACGGTGCTCCTCAGATTTGTCGAATTACAACGTAACGCGGAAGTTTAGCCAGAGTGGCTCAGCGTTCGCCTACCTGGGCTTCCAGGCGGCTCACCACCTGATCGAAAATCATATCCGCCACATCGCCTTTGGGGAGTTCCCCGTGGGTGGCGGTGTAGCCGTCGGCGCCCAGCAGAGTGACGGTGTTGCGGTCCTGGCCGAAGACCCGGCCGGCACCCACCTCATTGACGACGATCAGGTCCGCGCGTTTACGGACCAGCTTGCCACGGGCGTTCTCCAGCGCATCGTGCGTCTCCGCCGCGAACGCCACGAGAACCTGCCCGGAACGTTTGGCCGCGCCCAGTTCGGCCGCGATGTCCGGATTCGTGACGAGGACGATCGGCCCGGGCGTACCGTCGTCGGTCTTCTTGATCTTCTGCTCGGCGACCGACGCGGGCCGGAAGTCGGCGGGCGCCGCGGCCATCACGACGACGTCTGCCGAAGCCGCCGCCTCCACGGTGGCCTTACGCAGCTCCTCGGTGGTGCCGACTCGGACCAGGTCCACCCCGGCGGGTTCGGGCAGCGACACGTTCGCCGAGACGAGTGTCACTCGGGCGCCGCGGGCGACGGCGACCTTCGCCAGCGCGTAACCCTGCTTGCCGGACGAACGGTTGCCCAGGAAACGGACCGGATCCAGCGGCTCGCGCGTCCCACCGGCGGTCACCACCACATGACGACCGGCCAGATCAAGATCAAGACCCCGCTTGAGTACGCGTACCGCGGTCTCGAAGATCGCCGCCGGATCGGGGAGCCGCCCCTTGCCGGTGTCCTTGCCGGTCAGGCGGCCGACGGCGGGCTCGATGACGATCGCCCCACGCTCGCGCAGGGTGGCCACGTTGGCCCGCGTCGCCGGGTTCTCCCACATCTCGGTGTGCATCGCCGGCGCGTAGACGACCGGGCAGGTGGCGGTGAGCAGCGTGTTGGTGAGCAGGTCGTCGGCGATGCCGTGGGCGGCCTTGGCCAGCAGGTCGGCGGTGGCCGGAGCGACCACGACCAGTTCGGCGGCCCGCCCGATCCGCACGTGCGGCACCTCGTGCACGTCGTTCCAGACGCCGGTGGCGACCGGCCGCCCGGACAGCGCCGCCCAGGTCGGCTCCCCGACGAACCTGAGTGCCGAATCAGTCGGCACCACCCGCACCCCGTGCCCCGACTCGGTGAACAGTCGCAGCAGCTCACAGGCCTTGTAGGCGGCGATCCCGCCCCCGACCCCCAACACGACCTCGGTCACAGTCCCACCTCGGATAACAATTGATCCCGCGCCCAAGGTGTGGGACGCGGGATCAAGAGAGTCGGATCGATCAGGGGTTGTCAGTCGCCTCAGCAGTCAAGAGACCCGCGTTGATCTCGCGCATCGCGATCGACAGCGGCTTCTCCTGCGGCGTGGTCTCGACGAGCGGACCGACGTACTCGAGCAGACCCTCGCCGAGCTGGCTGTAGTAGGCGTTGACCTGGCGGGCGCGCTTGGCCGCGAAGATCACCAGCGAGTACTTCGACGAGGTCTTGTCGAGCAGCTCGTCGATCGGCGGGTTGGTGATTCCTTCGGGGTTCGCGATGGTTCCCACTGTGGCGAAGTCCTTAATGCTCGTGTGCGAGGTGTAACGAACCGAGCAATCCTACCAGCTCATCGGCAGCACGCTCGACGAAGTCGTTCACGACGGTGGCGTCGAACTCCGCCTCGGCCGCCAGTTCCTCGTCGGCGTGAGCGAGCCGGCGCTTGATCGTTTCTTCGTCGTCGGTGCCCCGGCCGATCAGCCGGCGCTGCAGCTCGTCGACGCTGGGTGGGGCCAGGAAGACCAGTTGGGCCTCCGGCATGGCGGCACGGACCTGCCGGGCGCCCTGTAGGTCGATCTTCAACAAAACGGGCCGGCCCTCACGGAGCCAGCCCTCGACCTGCGCGCGGGGTGTGCCGTAGAGGTTCCCCGCGAATTCCGCCCACTCCAGGAGCTGATCACCATCGACCAGGCGCTGGAACTCGGACCTGCTTACGAAGTGATAGTGCTCGCCGTCGGTCTCGTAGTCGCGTTTCTTGCGTGTTGTCACCGACACCGAGAGTTTGATCCACGGCGAGCGCGCCCGGATCACCTCGATCACACTGTCCTTTCCGACCCCGGAAGGGCCGGAAAGAACAGTGAGTCGAGCTGCCGGGCGCGCGTCGTCATCCATGCTCACGGCTCATTCCTACACGAGCCGATGAGTCAGTTCGCAGCGAACTCCCCCAGGAGGGCCTTGCGCTGCTGGTCGCCGAGACCCCGGAGCCGGCGGCTCTCGGCGATCTTCAGCTTCTCCATGATCTGCGTCGCGCGGATCTTGCCGATGCCCGGCAGTGCCTGAAGCACTGCCGAAACCTTCAGCTTGCCGACGACCTCGTCGCCTTCCGCGCGCTCGAGCACGGCGGCGAGGGTGGTCTTGCCGGACTTGAGCTGTTCCTTCAGCTCAGCCCGAGCCTTGCGAACTTCCGCGGCCTTCTCCAGCGCAGCCTGACGCTGTTCGGGGCTCAATGACGGGAGCGGCACCAGTTCTCCTCAGGTCCCTGAGCGGCGGTAGTTCAATACCGGCGCTTCTGTGAAACGTGGTGTGCCAGGGAACCAAAGGGGCATGTGGTTCCCTAGCGCCGGGAAAACTAGCGGTCAAAACCGCTTTCGGCAACGTGGGGGTACCCCCGAACCGCCTGATCGGAACCCTGCTAAGCAGGCCGTTTCACCCGAGCGCGGTCCGGCAGCCGTCCAGAACGCGCTCCGTCGCGGCCCGCAGAGCGGCGATCTCCGGCCCCGCGGAGAGAACTTCGCGTGAGTACGACGGCAACACGTTGTGAAGGCTCTCACCGAAGACGGCGCGCAGGTCATCAGGGGTTCCACCCTGTGCTCCGAGGCCCGGCGCGAGCAGCGGACCGTTGACCGCCGAGAGGTCGTGGCCGGTCTCGCCGATCGTCGCGCCGACCACGAGGCCGAAACTTCCGAGCGGCTTCACACCCGCGTTGACCTGGGAAATCTCATCGATGACGGTTTGCGCGACGGTTTTTCCATCACGCCCGACGGCATGCTGGACGGCCGGCCCTTCCGGGTTCGAGGTGAGCGCCAGGACGAAGACACCGCCCCCGTGAGCGGCCGCGGAATCGAACGCGGGACGCAGCGAACCGACTCCGAGGTAGGGACTCACCGTAATGGCGTCACTACAGAGAGTGCTGGCCGGATTCAGATAGGCGTCGGCGTACGCGGCCATCGTCGAGCCGATGTCGCCCCGCTTCACGTCGAGCAGGACAAGAGCTCCGGCCTCTTTGGACTGTCGGATAGTTGACTCTAGAACCGCGACTCCACGTGACCCAAATCTCTCAAAAAACGCCGACTGTGGCTTCAGAATTGCCACCCGATCGGCCAGCGCTTCAACGACCGTACGGGCGAAGCGTTCCAGGCCGGAGACATCGTCCGGGAGGCCCCAGCGGGCCAGCAGCGCGGCGTGCGGATCGATGCCGACACAGAGAGGACCACGCTCCGCTACCGCCGCGTGGAGTCGTTCACCGAAGGTTTCCATCAACATTTCCCACTTTCGAGTCGGCAACAGTCGTCAGGTGGCCGCGACCGCGGCGGCGATACCGGCCGCGATCCGGGCCACGTCCGCCTCGTCCGTCACGAACGGCGGCATGGTGTAGATCAGGTCCCGGAACGGCCGCAGCCACACGCCCGCCCCGACCGCCGCGGCGGTCGCCCGGGGCACATCCACGTCGTGGTCCATCTGCACGACGCCGATCGCGCCCAGGACCCGCACGTCGGCGACCCCGGACATACCGCGAAGCGGCTCCAGACCGTCTCTGAGGCCTTTTTCGATCATTCGTACGGGTTCCTGCCACCCGCCCCCGCGCAACAGCCGCAGAGAGGCTCCTGCGACGGCACAGGCGAGCGGGTTGCCCATGAAGGTCGGGCCGTGCGCGAGGCCACCGCCCTCCCCCGCCGAGACCGCCTCGGCCACCTCAGGGGTGCACAGGGTCGCGGCCAGGGTCAGGTACCCGCCGGTCAGCGCCTTGCCCAGGCACATGATGTCCGGAGTCACCCCGGCGTGGTCGGCCCCGAAGAACCGCCCGGTCCGGCCGAAGCCGGTGGCGATCTCGTCGAAGATCAGAAAGATCCCGTGGGCCGCGGTGGCCTCCCGGACCACCCGCAGGTACTCCGGATGGTGGAACCGCATCCCCCCGGCGCCCTGCACGACCGGTTCGACGATCACCGCGGCGATCTCGTCCGCGTGTCGCTCGATCATCGTGGTGAGTTCGGCGGCGTAGACCTCGTCGAACTCCCTGGGCGGCGGCCCGGCGAAGACCTGCGCCGGCAGCACCCCGGTCCACAGCGAGTGCATGCCTCCGACCGGGTCGCAGACGCTCATCGGGTGGAAGGTGTCGCCGTGATAGCCACCGCGCCAGGTAGCCAGCCGTCGCCGGCCCGGCCGCCCGAGCGCGAGCTGGGCCTGCAACGCCATCTTGATCGCCACTTCGACCCCGACCGAGCCGGAGTCGCAGAGGAAGACGTGCTCCAGCCCCGCCGGGGTGATCTCGACGAGTTCGGTGGCCAGGTTGATCGCCGGCTCGTGGGTCAGGCCGCCGAACATCACGTGGCTCATCCGGCCCGCCTGCTCGGTGAGTGCCGCGTCCAGGGCCGGGTTCCGGTACCCGTGGATCGCGGCCCACCACGACGACATCCCGTCGATCACCTCACGCCCGCCGGCCAGGCGCAGCCGGACACCCTGGGCGCTCTCCACCAGGTAGGGGTCGCTGCGCCCCGGCATCGGCCCGTAGGGATGCCAGACGTGCGCCCGGTCGAGTGCGATCAGATCGCGCCCGGCCGGGCTCATCGCGTAACAGCAGCCCGTGATGGGCGGGCGCCCCGGGCGACCTCCAGGACCAGGTCCGGGCCCTTGTAGATGAAACCGGAGTAGAGCTGCACCAGCGCGGCACCGGCGTCGAGCATGCGGGACGCGTCGTCGGCCGACATGATCCCGCCCACCCCGATGATCGGCAGCCGTCCGCCGCTCTCGGTGTGCACGAACCGGACCACCTCCCGGGCGCGAGCGGTCAACGGCGCGCCGGAGAGGCCACCCGCCTCGCTCGCCAGGTGCTGGTCCTCCGGCGCCAGCCCGTTCCGGGACAGCGTGGTGTTGGTGGCGATGATCCCGGCCGCGCCGTGCGCCAGGCAGACCTCGATGAGTTCGGCGATGGCCGGCTCGGTCAGGTCCGGGGCGATCTTGACGAGCACCGGGACCGGGCCGTCGAGGGCTTTCAGCAGTGCCCCGATCGCGTCCTTGTCCTGCAGGGTGCGCAGGCCGGGCGTGTTCGGCGAGGAGACGTTGACCGCGATGTAGTCCGCGTACGGGTGCAGCAGCCGGTAGGACGTCAGGTAGTCCTCGACCGCGTCCTCCAGCGGAGTGACCTTGGACTTGCCGAGCGAGACACCGAGCGGCACGTCGAGCGGGCCCAGCGCGGCCAGCCGGTCGGCCAGAGCCGCCGCGCCGGCGTTGTTGAAGCCCATCCGGTTGACGATGCCCTCGCTGGACTTGGCCCGGAACAGGCGCGGCTTGTCGTTGCCCGGCTGCGGCTTCGCGGTGACCGTGCCGACCTCGACGAAACCGAAGCCGAGCGCCGGCCACGCGGGCAGCGCCACCCCGTTCTTGTCGACGCCGGCGGCCAGGCCGACCCGGTTCGGGAACCGGACGCCGAAGACCTCGACCGGGTTGGCGAACGAGTACCACCGGCGCATCGCCGCAAGCGCCGGGGCGGGCAGCTGGGCGAGCCGGTTCAGCGTCCACTCGTGGGCGTGCTCGGCGTCCCCGCCGCCCAGCCGGAACAGTGCCGGCCGGGCGACGTTCGTGAACAGACTCACGCTGGACCCACCTTCGGATTGCCCTTCTGGCCCTCGCCCGCGAGGTCGTCCGACGGCTCGGCATGGTGCCGCTCGGTGCAGGCGGTCATTCCTGGCCCCTGAGCAGTTTGTGCAGCTCCTGGAGCGGACGGACGGTCATGTCGCCGGCACGCAGGGCCTCGATGCCCATCACCGCGGCGGCCGCACCGGGCACCGTGGTGATGCTCGGCACGTCGGCGGTGACGGCGGCGCTGCGGATCTCGTAGCCGTCGAGACGGGCACTCGCGCCCGAGCCCTGCGGCGTGTTGATGATCAGCGCGATCTCGCCGGCCAGGATCAGCTCGACCGCGTTCCGCTTGCCCGGGTCTTCGTAGTGCTTCGGGACGATCTCGCAGTCGATGCCGTACCGCCGCAGCACCTCGCCGGTCCCGGCCGTGGTGACGATGGTGAAGCCCAGGTCGGCGAGCCGCTTCACCGGGAAGATCATCGAGCGCTTGTCCCGGTTCGCGACCGAGACGAACACCTTGCCGCTGGTGGGCAGGGAGCCGTACGCCGCGGCCTGCGACTTGGCGAACGCGTGACCGAAACCGGCGTCGATGCCCATCACCTCGCCGGTCGACTTCATCTCCGGGCTGAGCAGGCTGTCCACGTTCTTACCGGAGAGTGTGCGGAACCGCTTGAACGGCAGCACCGCCTCCTTGATCGCGATCGGCGCGTTCGGCGGTGTGGTCCCGCCGTCGCTCTTCGGCAGCAGCATGCCCTCGGCACGCAGTTCGGCGATGGTGGCGCCGAGCATGATCCGGGCGGCCGCCTTGGCCAGCGGCACCGCGGTCGCCTTGGAGACGAACGGCACCGTCCGCGAGGCGCGCGGGTTGGCTTCCAGGACGTAGAGGCTCTCGTCCTTGAGCGCGTACTGCACGTTCATCAGGCCGCGTACGCCGATGCCCCGGGCCAGCGACTCGGTGTAACGGCGCACCTCGGCGATGTGCGAGGCCGCGAGGGTGATCGGCGGCAGCGAGCAGGCCGAGTCGCCGGAGTGGATGCCGGCCTCCTCGATGTGCTCCATCACGCCGCCGAGGTAGACCTCACCGGTCGCGTCGCAGAGCGCGTCCACGTCGATCTCGATGGCGTCGTCCAGGAACCGGTCGACGAGCACCGGGTGGTTCGGCGAGATCTCGGTGGCCCGTTCGATGTAACCCTGCAGGGTGGGCTCGTCGTAGACGATCTCCATGCCCCGGCCGCCGAGCACGTAGGACGGCCGGACCAGGACCGGATAGCCGATCGTGTCGGCGATCGCCTTGGCCTCCGGGAAGCTGGTGGCGGTGCCGTGGTCCGGCGAGCGCAGGTCGTTCTCGGCCAGCAGCGCGCCGAACAGCCCGCGGTCCTCGGCCAGGTCGATCGACTCGGGGCTGGTGCCGACGATCGGGACACCCGCGGCCTTGAGCCGGTTGGCCAGGCCGAGCGGGGTCTGCCCGCCGAGCTGGACGATGACGCCGACGACACCGGGGCCACCGGCCGCCTTGCCGGAACTGTCCTCGGCGTGGAACACCTCGAGGACGTCCTCGAAGGTCAGCGGTTCGAAGTAGAGCCGGTCGGCGGTGTCGTAATCGGTGGACACCGTCTCCGGGTTGCAGTTGACCATGACGGTCTCGAAGTCCACCGCCCGCAGCGCCTGTACGGCGTGGACACACGAGTAGTCGAACTCGATGCCCTGGCCGATCCGGTTCGGACCGGAGCCGAGAATGATCACCTTGGGACGGTCGCTCGGGACGACCTCGGTCTCCTCGTCGTACGACGAGTAGTGGTACGGGGTGTCCGCCTGGAACTCGGCCGCGCAGGTGTCGACGGTCTTGTAGACCGGCCGCAGTCCGAGCCGGTGCCGCAGCGCCCGGACGCCGTCCTCGCCGGCGAACTCCGGCCGCAGACCGGCGATCTGCTTGTCGGAGAGCCCGGCCCGCTTGGCCTGGCGCAGCAGTTCCTCGTCGAGGACCCGGGCGGCCAGGATCTCGGCGCGCAGGTCGACCAGGGCCTTGATCTCGTCCAGGAACCACGGGTCGATCCGGCCGGACGCCTCGTGCACCTGCTCGACGGTCGCGCCGAGCCGCAGCGCCGCCTCGACCGTGTAGAGCCGGCCGTCGTGCGGGATCCTCAACGCTTCGAGGGCCTCGTCGACATCCTCGAAAGAAGCAGATGTCCAGAAACCGGCGGCCTTCGTCTCCATCGAGCGCATCGCCTTGTTCAGCGCCTCGGCGAAGTTGCGGCCCAGGCTCATCGCCTCACCGACCGACTTCATCGTGGTGGTGAGTTCCTTGTCGGCGCCGGGGAACTTCTCGAACGCGAACCGCGGGATCTTCACGACCACGTAGTCCAGCGCGGGCTCGAACGCGGCCGGCGTCTTGAGGGTGATGTCGTTCGGGATCTCGTCGAGGGTGTAGCCGATGGCCAGCTTCGCCGCGATCTTGGCGATCGGGAAACCGGTGGCCTTCGACGCGAGCGCCGACGACCGGGACACCCGCGGGTTCATCTCGATCACGATCATCCGGCCGTCGTCCGGGTTGATCGCGAACTGGATGTTGCAGCCGCCGGTGTCGACGCCGACCTCACGGAGCACCGCGATGCCCAGGTCACGCAGCTTCTGGTACTCCCGGTCGGTGAGCGTCATGGCCGGGGCCACGGTCACGCTGTCACCGGTGTGCACACCCATCGGGTCGATGTTCTCGATCGAGCAGACGACCACGACGTTGTCGTGCTTGTCGCGCATCAGTTCGAGTTCGTATTCCTTCCAGCCGAGCACGCTCTCCTCGATGAGCACCTCGGTCACCGGGGACGCGGCCAGGCCGGCACCGGCGAGCCGGTCCAGGTCCTCGGGGGTGTGTGCCATGCCGGAACCCAGGCCGCCCATGGTGAACGACGGCCGGATGACGACCGGCAGGCCGATCTCCTCGACGGTCGCCCGGACCTCGTCCATCGAGTGACAGACCCGCGAGCGCGGGGTCTCGCCACCGGCGAGCGCCACGATGTCCTTGAAGAGCTGCCGGTCCTCACCCTTGCGGATGGCCTCGACGTTGGCGCCGATCAGTTCGACGCCGTACTTCTCCAGGACGCCGCTCTCGTGCAGGGCGATCGCGGTGTTCAGCGCGGTCTGGCCGCCCAGCGTCGGCAGGATCGCGTCGGGGCGTTCCCGGGCGATGACCAACTCGACGAACTCAGGCGTGATCGGCTCGACGTAGGTGGCGTCGGCGAACTCCGGGTCGGTCATGATCGTGGCCGGGTTGGAGTTGACCAGCGAGACCCGGATGCCCTCGGCGCGCAGCACCTGGCAGGCCTGGGTACCGGAGTAGTCGAACTCGCAGGCCTGACCGATGACGATCGGGCCGGACCCGATCACCATCACATGTTTGATGTCGTCACGTTTCGGCATGTGGGTCAGCCCTTCTTTTCCACGAGCTCGACGAACCTGTCGAACAGGTAGTCGGCGTCGTGCGGGCCGGCGGCGGCCTCGGGGTGGTACTGGACGGTGAAAGCCGGGACCTCCAGGCCCCGCAGGCCCTCGACCACGTTGTCGTTGAGGCAGACGTGCGAGACCTCGACGCCGCCGAACTCGGTGTCGATGCGCTGCCCTACGGGTGCGTCCACGGCGAAACCGTGGTTGTGGCTGGTCACCTCGACCTTGCCGGTGGTCTTGTCGAGCACCGGCTGGTTGATGCCGCGGTGGCCGTAACCCAGCTTGTAGGTGCCGAAGCCGAGCGCGCGGCCGAGGATCTGGCTGCCGAAGCAGATGCCGAACAGCGGCACCCGGCGGCGCATCACCTCCTGGGCCAGGGCGACCGGGCCGTCGGCGGTGGCCGGGTCGCCGGGGCCGGGCGAGAAGAACACCGCGTCGGGGCTGACCGCGAGCAGGTCCTCGATCGAGGACGACGCCGGGAAGATGTGCGTGGTGACACCCCGGGCGGCCAGGCGGCGCGAGACGTTGCGCTTGATGCCCAGGTCCAGGGCGGCGACCGTGTAGCGGTGCTCGCCCTCGGCCTCGACTTTGTAGGGCGAGGAGGTGGTGACCTGCGCGGACAGGTCGGCGCCGAGCATCTCCGGCTGAGACAGCACCCGCTGCCGGAGGCCCTCGACGTCGAGGTCGAGCGACGAGATGCCGACCCGCATGGCGCCCCGCTCGCGCAGGTGGCGGGTGAGGGCGCGGGTGTCGATGCCGCTGATCCCGACGATGCCCTCGGCGGCCAGGCGCTCGCCCAGGTCGCCGGTGGAGCGCCAGTTGGACGGGCGGCGGGCCGGGTCGCGGACCACGTAACCGGCGACGTGGATGCGGTCCGACTCGTCGTCCTCGGCGTTCACGCCGGTGTTGCCGATCTGCGGCGCGGTCTGCACCACGACCTGCTTGTGGAACGACGGGTCGGTCAGCGTCTCCTGGTACCCGGTCATGCCGGTGGTGAACACCGCTTCGCCGAACGTCTCCCCGACCGCGCCGTACGACGTGCCGTGGAACGTGCGACCGTCTTCAAGAACGAGGATCGCTTTGGTCACTTGACTGCCTTTCCGTCCAGAACCGTGGCCTCGCCCCGCAGGAAGGTCGCGACGATGCGACCGGGCAGGGTCATGCCGGCGTACGGCGTGTTGCGGCTGCGGCTCGCCAGTTCGGCCGGGTCGACGACCCGCTGCACCGACGGGTCCACCAGCGTCAGGTTGGCCGGGGTGCCGGCCTTGGTCAGGTCACCGCCGTGCCCGGTCAGCCCGGCGATGCGGGCCGGAGCGGTCGACATCCGGTCGGCGATCAGGTCCCACTGCGGGCCGTAGACGCTCAGCACGATCGACAGCGCGGTCTCCAGACCGAGCATGCCAGGGCGGGCGTACGACCACTCGCATTCCTTGTCCTGCACCGCGTGCGGGGCGTGATCGGTGGCCACCACGTCGATCACCCCGTCGCGCAGGGCCTGGCGGAGGGCTTCGACGTCGTCACGCGTACGCAACGGTGGGTTGACCTTGAAGACCGGGTCGTAGCCCTCCGCGCGCTCGTCGGTGAGCAGCAGGTGGTGCGGGGTGACCTCGGCCGTCACGCGGACGCCGCGGGCCTTGGCCTGGCGCAGCACCTCGACCGAACCGGCGGTGGAGACGTGGCAGACGTGCAGGCGGCTGCCGACGTGCTCGGCCAGCAGCACGTCGCGGGCGATGATCGCCTCCTCGGCGACCGCGGGCCAGCCGGTCAGGCCGAGCCGGGTGCTGACCTCGCCCTCGTGCATCTGCGCGCCCTCGGTGAGGCGGGGCTCCTCGGCGTGCTGGGCGATGACGCCGTCGAACGCCTTCACGTACTCCAGGGCGCGGCGCATCAGCTTGGGGTCGGCGACGCAGAAGCCGTCGTCGGAGAAGATCCGCACGTTCGCCGCGGAGGTGGCCATCGCGCCAAGCTCGGCCATCTGCTTGCCGGCCAGCCCGACGGTGACGGCGCCGATCGGCTGCACGTCGACCAGGCCGGCCTCCCGGCCCAGGCGCCAGACCTGCTCGACCACACCGGCGGTGTCGGCGACCGGCGAGGTGTTCGCCATCGCGCAGACCGCGGTGTAACCGCCCAGGGCCGCGGCCCTCGATCCGGTCTCGACGGTCTCGGCGTCCTCGCGGCCGGGTTCGCGCAGGTGGGTGTGCACGTCGACCAGGCCGGGCAGCGCGACGAGTCCCGTCGCGTCGATGACTTCAGCGCCCTCTTCCGGTGTGTCGGAAACGACGCCGTCGACGATGTGGAGATCGGTCGGCGCGGCGCCGAGGATCGAGACGCCCTTGAGCAGGTACGCCATCACTTGCCTCCCAAAAGCAGGTAGAGGACGGCCATCCGGACACTGACACCGTTGGCGACCTGTTCGACGATGGTGGAGCGGGCGGAGTCGGCCACCTCGGGCGCGATCTCCATCCCACGGTTCATCGGACCGGGGTGCATGACGATCGCGTGCTCCGGCATCTTGTGGAGACGAGGCACATCGAGCCCGTAGCGGCGGCTGTACTCCCGCGCCGAGGGGAAGTAGGAGTCCTGCATGCGCTCGGTCTGCACCCGCAGCATCATCACCACGTCGCTGTCCGGCAGCACCGCGTCCAGGTCGTACGACACCTGGGTCTTCTCGCCGAGCGCGGCGGCGACGTCGAGCGGGATCAGGGTGGGCGGGCCGACCACGGTGACCTGCGCGCCGAGTGTGGTGAGCAGCAGGACGTTCGACCGGGCGACCCGGCTGTGCAGCACGTCACCGACGATGGCGACCTTGAGACCGTCGAGACGACCCAGACGAGAGCGCATGGTGTACGCGTCGAGCAGGGCCTGCGTCGGGTGCTCATGGGTGCCGTCGCCGGCGTTGACGACCGAGCCCTCCACCCAGTTGGACAACCGGTGCGGGGCACCGCTGGCCGAGTGCCGGATCACCACCGCGTCGGCGCCCATCGCCTGCAGGGTCAGCGCGGTGTCCTTGAGGCTCTCGCCCTTGGAGACGCTGGAGCCTTTGGCGGAGAAATTGATCACGTCGGCGGAGAGTCGCTTGGCGGCCGCCTCGAACGAGATCCGGGTGCGGGTCGAGTCCTCGTAGAAGAGGTTGACCACGGTCCGGCCGCGCAGCGCGGGCAGCTTCTTGACCTCTCGCCCGGACAGTGCCGCCATCTCGCCCGCGGTGTCCAGGATCAGGGTGGCGGTGGCCGCGTCCAGGTCGGCGGCCGAGCGCAGGTGCTTGATCAACTCAGGCCTCCGATCAGGCGGACCTCGTCGGCCCCGTCGGTCTCGGTGAGGGCCACCTTGACGCTCTCGCTGAGCGCGGTGGGGATGTTCTTACCGACGTAGTCAGCGCGGATCGGCAGCTGCCGGTGACCGCGATCGACCAGCACGGCGAGCTGCACCGAACTGGGCCGGCCGAGGTCCTTGAGCGCGTCCAGCGCGGCACGCACCGAGCGTCCGGAGAACAGCACGTCGTCGACCAGGACGACCCGCAGGCCGTCGATGCCGGCCGGCGGCAACTCGGTGCGGCCGAGCGCGCGGGTGGCCTTCAGGCGCAGGTCGTCGCGGTAAAGGGTGATGTCCAGAGAACCCACCGGAACCTCGACGCCCTCGAAGGCGTGAATCCGGGCGGCGAGCCGGTGCGCGAGGGGGACACCGCGGGTGGGGATGCCGAGCAGCACGGTGCCGGTGGCGCCGGAGGTCTTCTCGAGGATCTGGTGCGCGATGCGGTCGACGACCCGATGCAGGTCGGACTCTTCCAGAATGATCTTGCTGGGCGCGTCTGCGCGTGGCTGCGCCACGGCGGACCTCCTTCCCCGCCTCACGGGACGGGTCGTTAAAGGATGTCGGTCGGGCCTGCGAAAACAGGCCCGATGGCTGACGCTACGTTACCAGTGAACGCAGCGTTGACCATGGTGACGTGCCTGACTAGAGCAGACCGGACATATCCCGTCTACTTGGGATACAGCCGGTGACTTTCGTACGGGATGGCGCGACTCATCGGTAACCAACACTTGACCGGCGGTCGCAAACTCCGTACCGTCACGCAGCGTAGCGAACCGTGAGGAAAGAACCCTTACGGTGCCAGCACAGTACCGGGAGTGTCCATATGCCGTCTGAGTACGCGAAGTCGCTGGGCGCTCGCCTGCGCTCCATCCGCCAGCAGCAGGGCCTGTCCCTGCAGGGCGTCGAAGAGAAGTCCAACGGTCGCTGGAAAGCGGTCGTGGTGGGCTCCTACGAGCGCGGCGACCGCGCGGTCACCGTGTCGCGCCTGGCCGAACTGGCCGACTTCTACCGGGTGCCCGTCTCGGAGCTGCTGCCCGACGGCAGCGGTATCCGCCTGGAGGCCACCAACAAGATCGTCCTCGACCTGGAGAAGCTGTACGACACCACCGGCGAGGACCTCGCCTACGTGGCTCGTTACGCCCGGGCCATCCAGCAGCAGCGCGGCGACTACAACGGTCGCGTTCTGTCCATCCGCGCCGACGACCTGCGCGCGCTCGCCATCGTCTACGACATCTCGCCGTCCGGCCTCATCGAGCGCCTGACCGAGCAGGGTGTTCTGGTGGCCGACCCCCGCGCGTTCTTCGCCAGCTGAATTCTTTTCAGCGATTGCGTCAACTGAACAAAATCAGCAACACCCTGTAGCGCCCCCCGTAAAGCCCGCGTCCCCCCGGCGCGGGCTTTCGCATTCGCTTCTCCCGAACCCCGTGACGGACAGTTCGGTATCCCGGATATCTCCGTACCCCTGGGCATTTCCGGACCCCGGGTATTTCCGGACCCGGGTATGAAAACGGCCCGGACCTCTCGATCCGAGCCGTTCCCCGCAGAAAGCGAATGCCTCAGCGTGTCGCGAAAGCCGCGATCCGGTCGAGCAACCCGTTGAGGAACCGCGGGCTGTCGTCGGTCGACATCTCCTTGGCCAGCTCGACCGCCTCGGTGATCGCCACCGGGTCGTCGACGTCGGGCTCGAAGAGCAGTTCGTAAACCGCGATCCGGGCCAGGTTGCGGTCCACCGCCGGCATCCGGTCGATGGTCCAGCCCTCGGCGTAACTCGCGATCAGCTCGTCGATCCGATCGAGGTGCTTGCCGACACCGTCGATGATCGTCTTCGAGTACTCCAGGTGCTCGGGGTGCGGCTTGGCGATCCGCTCCAGGTACGTGAGCAGCACCTGACTCGGCGGCAGGTCACGCAGGTCTGCCTCGAAGAGGACGTCGAGCGCGCGCTTGCGAGCCTTGCGACGCGCGAGCCGTTCCTTCTTGGGACCTTCCGCCATCAGCTGCGGCCGAGGTAGCGGCCGTCGCGGGTGTCGACCTTGATCTTCTCACCGTTGGTGATGAAGAGCGGAACGTTGACGGTGGCGCCGGTCTCGACCGTGGCCGGCTTGGTGCCGCCGGTGGAGCGGTCACCCTGCAGACCCGGCTCGGTGTAGGTGACCACGAGGTACACGCTGGTCGCCAGCTCGATGTAGAGCGGCACACCCTCGTGCAGCGCGACCGTGGCCTCAGCCTCGGGCAACAGGTAGTTCGCGTTGTCACCGACGGTGGCGCCGGGGACGTGGATCTGCTCGTAGTTGTCCAGGTCCATGAAGACGTAGTCCTCACCGTCCTGGTACAGGTACTGCATCGTGCGCTTGTCGACGGTCGCCGTCTCGACCTTGGTACCGGCGTTGAAGGTCTTGTCGACCACCTTGCCAGACAGCACGTGCTTCAGCGTGGTGCGCACGAAGGCGGGACCCTTACCCGGCTTGACGTGCTGGAACTCAACGACGGACCACAGCTCCTTGTCGAGGTTGAGAACCAGGCCGTTCTTCAGGTCGTTGGTGGAAGCCATGTCCTGCCTTGATCTTGACGGGTATCGGTGACCGAACCACTCTACCGACGTTGACCCGCCGGGAGCGAATCGGGCCTATCGCGCGATGTGCTCCAGAGCCAGCCGATATCCGTCAAAGCCGAGACCCGCGATCACACCGGTCGCGACGGCCGAGATCACCGAATGGTGCCGGAACTCCTCCCGGGTATGGACGTTGGAGATGTGTACTTCCACCAATTTGCCGCGGAGCATCGCACAGGCGTCCCGGACCGCGTAGTTGTAATGGGTCCACGCGCCCGGGTTCAGCACCACATCGGCACCCTCGTCGGCGGCCTGATAGAGCCATTCGAGCATCTCGTGCTCGGCGTTCGTCTGCCGCACCTCGACCGTCCGGCCCAGCGCCTCGGCCACGCCCTGGCACATGTCGACAAGATCCTGATAGGTCGCCGAGCCGTAGACACCCGGCTCCCGCAGGCCCAGCCGGCCCAGGTTCGGCCCGTTCAGCACGTAGATCATCGGGCCACCGCCGTGTACGCCTCGCGCAGCGTCTGTTCGTCCGGGCCGCTCAGGATGCCCGGTTTCGCCAGGCCGTTCAGGACCACGAACCGCAAGGTCGCCGCACGGGCCTTCTTGTCGACGCGCATGGCGGGCAGCAGGTCGTCCCAGGCGCCTTCGTCGTACGAGGTGGGCAGGCCGAGTGAAACCAGGACACTCCGGTGCCGTGCCGCAGTGGCGTCGTCCAGCCGCCCGGTGAGCCGGCCCAGCTCAGCCGCGAAGATCATGCCGACCGCGACGGCGTGACCGTGCTTCCAGGAGAACCGCTCCCGGCGCTCGATCGCGTGCGCCAGGGTGTGCCCGTAGTTCAGGATCTCCCGCAGGCCGGACTCCTTGAGGTCGACCCCGACCACGTCCGCCTTCACCCGGATCTTGCGCTCGATCAGCTCCCGCAGCACGTCCGAGTGCGGGTCCAGGGCTCGCGCCGGGTCGGCCTCGATCAGCTCGAGGATCCGCGGGTCGGCGATGAAACCGCCCTTCACCACCTCGGCCAGACCGGCCGCCAGGTCCTCGGCGGGCAGCGTGTCCAGCGCGTCCAGATCGCAGATCACCCCGGCGGGCGGGTGGAACGCGCCGACCAGGTTCTTGCCGGCCGCGATGTTGACCGCGGTCTTGCCACCGACGGCGGCGTCGACCATGCCGGCCACCGACGTCGACACCGGCACCCAGCGGACCCCGCGCAGCCAGGCGGCGGCCACATAGCCGGCCAGGTCGGTGGTCGCGCCGCCACCGACGCCGACGACGACATCCGTTCGAGTGAAACCGGCGGCGCCCAGCTCGTCCCAGCACCGGGCGGCGACCTCGATCGACTTGCCGGCCTCGGCGTCCGGCACCTCGATCGGCACCACGGTCGCCACCCCGGCCGACTTCGCCACCGCCTCGGCGCGCCCGCGCAGCGTCGGCGGGTGCAGCACCGCCACCCGGGCCGCGCCGTCGATCATCGCGGGCAGCTCGCCTTCGAGCCCTCGGCCCACGACCACGTCATATGGACGGTCACCCGTCACTGAAATCCGCGTCACCACGGGATACACCCTATTCGTACGGCTGCGGGCCGCCATGGGGTTATATACAGATGACCCCAGAGGGGTTACATATGACGGCATGCCGAAAATCAACGTCTACCTGCCCGACGATCTCGCCGAAGCGGTCCGGGACACCGGCCTGCCCGTCTCGCCGATCTGCCAGCGTGCCCTGGAGCAGGCGGTCCGCCGGATCACCACGATCCGCCAGGCCGTCCTGACCGACCTCGCCCCGGAGAAACTGGCCGGCCAGTTGCCGACCTTCACCGCCCGCCTCGTCACCGTGATCGCCCTGGCCGCCCGCCGCGCCACCGAATCCGGCGCCGTCGCCGTCACTACCGGTGACCTCCTGCACGGCGTCCTCACCGAGAGTCAGAACCTGGCGCTGCGGTTGCTCACCTCGATGGACGTGGCCCCGTCCTCGCTGACCGCACCGGACACCGCCGAACCGGCCACCGCCGACAGCACGCTGCGTTTCAGCGCTCCGGCCGCGGTCGCGCTGGAACTGACCGTCGGCGAGGCGATCGGTCTCGGGCACAATTACGTCGGCTGTGAGCATCTGCTGATCGGCCTGGCCGCCGAACCCGACGGCGCGGCCGGCGAACTGTTGCGTTCCCGGGCCGTCGACGGCAAGTCGGCCCGGCGGACGGTGGCCGCGGCCCTGGAGGGTTATGCCCACCTCCGGGCCACGAACCCGGCCGCCTCCCACGACGCCGCGTCGCCGGCCGCGATGCTGACCGCACTGCGTGCCGAACTGCGCCCGATCATCGGGCGCATCGAGGCGCTGGAAAAGCGGGCGGGTTGACCGTTTTCGGTCAGCCTGTGCCTCATCAGCCTGTGCTTAGTCAGCCTCGCAGGAGACCGATCACCTCGGCGGTGATCTCCGGCTCCGCCCGGCCGTCGGTGAGCACCGTGTGGGTGGCCACCTCCTGATAGAGGGGACGGCGCTGGTCGAGCAGGTACTTCAGCGTGGCCCGGGGGTTCATCGCCAGCAACGGGCGGCCGGCACCCAGGCCGACACGCCGGATCGCGTCGGTCAACTCCACCGACAGGTAGACGACCGTCTGGGCGGCGAGCAGCTTCCGCGTACCCTCGTCGAGGATCGCTCCGCCGCCCAGCGCGAGCACGCCGCCGAAGCTCTCCAGCGACGACGCCACCGTCTCGCGTTCCAGAGCGCGGAAGACGTCCTCGCCGTCGTCGACGAAGATCTCCGGGATCGGCTTGCCGGCCCGCGCCTCGATGATCAGGTCGGTGTCGGCGAACGGCACGCCCCACTGCGCCGCGACGGCCTGGCCGATGGTGGTCTTGCCGGCGCCCATCACGCCGACGAAGACCGCGACCGGGGCCATCAGTGGATGATCAGGTTGTCGAGGTACGACGCCAGGTTGCGGCGGATCTCGGCAACCGAGTCGCCACCGAACTTCTCAGTCGCGGCCTCTGCCAGCACCAGTGCCACCATCGCCTCGGCGACGATCGCGCCGGCCGGGACCGCACAGACGTCGGAACGCTGATTGATCGCGGTGGTGGCCTCGCCGGTGGTGATGTCGATCGTCTGCAGCGCCCGGTTCAGCGACGAGATCGGCTTCAGCGCGGCCCGCACCCGCAGCGGCTCGCCGTTGGTGATGCCGCCTTCCAGGCCACCGGCCCGGTCGGTGATCCGCTTGACGCCGTCCGGCGTCGGGACGATCTCGTCGTGCGCGACCGAACCCCGCGAGCGGGCCTGGGTGAAACCGTCGCCGATCTCGACACCCTTGACCGACTGGATCGACATCAGGGCGGTGGCGAGGCGGGCGTCGAGCTTGCGGTCCCATTGGACGTGCGATCCGAGACCCGGCGGTACGTGGTATGCCAGCACCTCGACGATGCCGCCGAGGGTGTCCGCGTCCTGCTTCGCGGCGTCGACCTCGGCCACCATCCGGGCGCTGGCCTCCGGGTCGAGGCAGCGCAGCGGGTCTTCGTCGATGCGGTCGAAGTCGTCCGGCACCGGGACGACGCCGGGTTTGGCGGCGACCGAGCCGAGTTCGATCACGTGCGAGACGATCTCGATGCCGAGCGCCTGCTTGATCAGCTGTTTGGCGACCACCCCGACGGCGACGCGGGCCGCGGTCTCCCGGGCGCTCGCGCGTTCCAGGATCGGGCGGGCGTCGGTGTGCCCGTACTTCTGCATGCCCGCCAGGTCGGCGTGGCCGGGACGCGGGCGGGTCAGCGGCGCGTTGCGCGACTGGGCGGCGAGCACGTCGGGGTCCACCGGGTCGGCCGCCATCACGGTCTCCCACTTGGGCCACTCGCTGTTGCCCACCCGGATCGCCACCGGCGAACCAAGCGTCACCCCGTGCCGGATGCCACCGATGATCTCGAGCTCGTCCTGCTCGAACTTCATCCGGGCACCACGGCCGTAACCGAGACGACGCCGTACCAGATCACGGGTGATGTCCGCGCTCGTCACCTCGACGCCGGCGGGCACACCCTCCAGCATGGCGACGAGCGCCGGTCCGTGCGATTCCCCTGCAGTCAGCCAGCGCAACACCGCAACAGTCTGGCACGGCTCCCTCACCGCACGGCGGGTGGCCGCCTCCGTCCCGCCCTGCGGACATTCACCACGTGATTCAGACCCGGCTGCGGACCGCGTCCTCCAGAGCCCGGCGCATGGCGTCCTCCGGCGCCTCGGGCAGGCCGGTGAACTGCTCGAACTGTCCGAGCGCCTGCGCCAGCAGCAGGTCCAGGCCGGAGACCACGGTGACCGCGTGCTGCATCGCCGACGCGGCGAGCGGTGTCGGCCACGGGTCGTAGAGGGCGTCGAAGTACACACTGCCGGGTTTCCAGGTGACCCGGCCGGCCAGGTCGTCGGCGGCACCCTTGGGCACGGTGGAGATGACCGCGTCGGCGTCGAAGGCCCCGGCCGCCTCCGGCCAGGAGACACCGGTCAGGGTCAGGCCGAGGGCCACCGCGACCGGGCCCAGCTCCTCACGGGCGTCGGCCCGGCGGGTCACCACGTTGACGGCCTCCGCACCCAGCTCCGCGGCGGCGGCCAGAGCAGCACGCGCGGTGCCACCACCACCCAGCACGGTGACCCGCGGCGGCGACTCCCGGACCGCGTGCCGGCCCCGACTCAGTCCCAGACCGGCGGACCGCAGCACGTGGACCATGCCGGGGACGTCGGTGTTGTCCGCGTGCCAGCTGCCGTCCGGCTGGTGGATCAGGGTGTTGGCGCAGCCGACCGCGATCGCCAGCGGCGAAGCCGAACCGGCCAGCCGCAGCGCCGCCTCCTTGAGAGGCATGGTCAGCGACAGACCCGCCCACTCCGGGCCGAGCCGGCTGACCAGATCGGGCAGCTCCGACTCGGCGCACTCGATCGAGGTGTAGCTCCAGCCGGGCAGGCCGGCCGCGGCGAAACCGGCGGTGTGGATGAACGGTGAGAGTGAGTGCGCGATCGGTTTGCCGCACACGGCGGCCTTCATCGCTGCCGGTTTCACTCCGGCGGTCGGCAAAGTCTCCTCGGGCTTCTGCACGGGCTCACTCTACGGGTGGACGCCCGCCGGGTGCCCTCACCCACACGCCGTGGTCAGCAGTCGGACAGCGGAATCCCGTTGTCGCACGCCTTCTTCTTGTTCTTCTCGTGCTCGGTGTCGGTGGAGGCGAACGCCGAGTTGCCCTTCTTGTCGACCGCGACGAAGAACAGCCAGGACGCGGTCGGCGGCTTCATCGCACCGTTCAGGGCCGCCTTGCCGGGGCTGTTGATCGGGCCGATCGGCAGGCCGATCACGTTCTCCGAGTTGTACGGGTTCTTCGGGTCGGTCATCTCGGCCACGGTCAGCTTGCCGGAGTGCTTGGCCTTCTTGCCGCTGAGTTCCAGCCAGTAGTTCGTGGTGACGTCGAACTGCAACGGCATCTTCTTCTTGTACGCCCGGTTGTAGGCGACCCGGGCCACCTTGGGCAGATCGGCGGGGACACCGGCCTCGGCCTGCGCCAGTGACGCCACGATCAGAGCCTCGTACGGCGCGACACCCAGGTTCTTCTGCACTCCGTCGGCGAAACCGATCTCGCCGGTGACGGTGAGGAAGTGCTCCACCATCGTGCGCAGCACCTGGGTGGCGTTCGCCTTCGGGTCGAGCTCGTAGGTGTCCGGGAAGAGGAAACCCTCGGCGGTCTTGGACACCGGCTTCTTGTCGTCGCGCTTGAACCACCAGTCCGGCACGCCGAGCGCCTCGGGATCCTTTGCGGCCTCCTGGAACTGCTTGACCGGGATGCCGGTGGCCTTCGCGAGCAGCTCGTACGTCTGCTTGGCGGTCTTGCCCTCGGGGATGGTCACACCCTTGCTGAGCCGGGTGTTCGGATCGAGGAGCTGGGTCACGGCCTGCGCGGCGGACATCTGGCGGCGCAGCACGTACGTCCCGGATTGGATGTTCTTGCTGCGTGGCTCGGCCTCGGCGGCGTTGAGGAACGCCTTGGTGCTCTTCACCACATCCACCTCGACGAGCTTGTTGCCGATCTCGGTGAGGGAGGAGTTCTTGGCGATCGTCACCTCGATCGGGTCACTGCCGGACCCGTCGTAGTCGGCCGCGATGAAGAGGTCGGCCACCTTGGTGTAGCCGAAATAGACGCCACCGCCCAGGACACCGAACAACAGAAGGGTCATGAACAGGGCGATCGCGGACTTGCCGGCACCTTTTCCGGAGCGGCGCCGCAGGTCCGATCCGCTCGGTTCGGCGTCCTCTTCGAACGCCACGTCCAGTTCATCGATCATGTCGTCTGCCTCCGCTGCCAGTCCGGCCGACTCCGCGGGATCGTCACCGCGGCCGCATCAGCACTGACGGGCACCATACCCACATCGATACCCCGTCGCCCACCCCTCAACCTGTCTGACGACTGTGGCCGACCGGAGCGAATCCGGTCGGCCACAGGAACACACGTCGGGGACTTCAGCAGATCGGGATGCCGTTCTTGCACGCCACCTGGATGTTTGCCTGGTGCTGGGCAAAGGTCTTGCCGTACGCCATGCGGCCCTTCGCGTCGACTGTCACGAAGAAGAAGTACGGGCTCTTCTTGGCGTTGAGAGCACCCTTCAGAGCGATGTCACCCGGGTTGCTGATCGGGCCGATCGACATGCCCGGAGCGTTGTACCGGTACGGGTTCGCCTCGCCGTGCAACTCGTCGATCGTGAGCTTCTCGGAGGACTTGCCCTCCTTGCCCTGAAGCCGCAACCAGTAGTTGACGGTGCTGTCCAGCTGGAGGCAGCCGCACGGGAAGTCGCCGGAGTACGCCCGGTTGTAGAGCACCCGGGAGACCGGGCCCATGTCCTCCGGCAGCAGCGCCTCGACCTGGGTGATCGACGCCGCGACCAGGGCCTCGTACGGCGAGATGTTGTACTTCTCCTTGACGGTTGCCGCGAAGTTCAGCTTGTCCATCTCGGCGTTGAAGTTCTTGATCATCGCCTTGAGGATGTCGGTGGCGTTCGGGTCGTCCGGGAGTTCGTAGGTCGCCGGGTACAGGAAGCCCTCGATGTTGGACTTGTCGACCTTCTTGCCGTCAGTGCGCTTGAGCCACTCGGCGGTGACACCGAGCTTCGAGATGTCCTTGGCGGCGTTCTCGAACTCCGCGTACTTGATGCCGGTCTTCTTCGAGAACTCCTCGAAGACCTGCATCTTGGTCCAGCCCTCGGGGATGGTCACCCCGTTGATCGTCATGTTCTTGCGGTCCAGCAGCGCCAGCACCGCGTCGCTGGCCTTCATCTCTTTGCGGAGCTTGTACGATCCGACTTGAATGCCCGTACTGTCGGAATTATCGTTCGCAGCGTTGACGAAAGCCCGGGCGCTCTTCACCACCCCGGCCGCCTCCAGGGTCGCCCCGATCGCGGAGCCACCGTCACCCGGTTTGACCTCGACGACCACTTCACCACTGCCGGGACCGTCGTAGTCCGCGGCGAGGAAGTAACCGGAGAATCTGTCATAGCCGTACCAGGCACCGCCGCCGAGGACGCCGAACAGCAGCAGTACCAGGACGAACGCCACGACGGACCGACCGGATCCCTCCCGCTTGCGATGTCGCCATCGCCCGGGATCCGGGTTGTCCTCGAACCTGAGATCTTCCATCTCGCCGATCAATTAGTCTGCCTCCGCTGCGCGTTGAGCCAGCTCTGCAGGATCTCCACGGCCGCCGCCTGGTCGACGACCGCACGCTGGCGCTTGCCTCTGACACCACGCTCGGACAAACGGCGACTGGCCACGACGGTCGACATCCGCTCGTCGGTCAGCTGCACCGGAATCGGCGCGATCACGGCACCGAGCCGCTCCACGTACGCCCGGATGTGGCCGGCGGCCACACCCTCACGCCCGTTGAGCGCCACCGGCAGCCCCACCACGACCTCGACCGCCTCGAACTCGGCGATCAACCGGGCCAGCTCCGTCATGTCCTTCGGCGTGCCGTCGTCACCGGTCTCCCGGTCCCGAGGCACGGTCACCACCGGGCTGGCCAGAATGCCGTCCGGGTCGCACCTGGCCACCCCGACACGCACCTGCCCCACGTCCACCCCCAGGCGGACGCCCCGAGCGAAGTCTTGAGTCACGCCTTCAACCTGCACAGCACCAACACGTGCCTCCCGTACCGAACGCTTGATGCGAAGAGTAGCGATCGACCATTTAGATGATCGCCTACCCGATCGCGCCCAGAGCTTAACCGCATCACCCGTTCGCGTGCCGCCACCCGGTACAAGGCCTAAAGTTCCGCTAAGAAATGACCCACACAGACGACATTTTTGATCACTTTGGGTGAAAGAAACGCAAGGGCGCCCCGGAACCCCCGGAGCGCCCTTGAATCGTAGACCTCAGATCGACCGACTCATGCCAGGTCGGCAATCGCTTTCTCGATCGCGGCGAGCAGCACCGGCGCCTGCTCCGCCGGGACACCACCACCCTGCGCCAGATCGGCGTTACCGCCACCCCGGCCGGACAGCGCCGCCTTCACCAGATCCTGCGCGGAGACACCACGGCTCTTGGCCGCCGCGTTGATCGCCACGATCAGCGAGGCCTTGCCGTTGGCCCGCGCGGTCACCGCGACGACCGCCGGACGAGCGGCGTCGATCTTGCCGCGGATCTCCTGCGCGAGCGTGCGCACGTCGTTGCCGGCCGCACCCTCCGGCGCCTCGGTGCCCACGTAGGCGACACCGCGCACGTCCTTGGCCTGGCCGGCGAGCGCGCCCGCCCCGCCCAGGACCATCTGCGCCCGCATCTTCTCCAGTTCCTTCTCCGCGTCGCGCAGCGCCGTGACGGTCTGCTCGACCCGGTCGGCCACCTGGTCGCCGGGCACCCGGAACAGGTCCGCCAGACGCGACACCAGCAGGTGCTCCTTGGCCAGGAAGCTGAACGCGTCCAGACCCACCAGGGCCTCCACGCGGCGTACGCCGGAACCGATCGACTGCTCGTTGAGGATCTTCACGAGGCCCAGCTGACCCGAACGGGCCACGTGGGTGCCACCGCACAGCTCCCGCGCGTAGTCACCGACCTCGACGACCCGGACCTCGTCGCCGTACTTCTCGCCGAACAGCGCCATCGCGCCCAGCCGCCGCGCCTCCGCCTGCGAGGTGGTGAACGCGGTGACCTCCAGGTCACGCAGCAGCACCTCGTTGATCTGCTGCTCGACGTCGAACAGCACCGACGGGCTGACCGCGCCCGGGGTGTGGAAGTCGAACCGCAGCCGGCCCGGAGCGTTCAGCGAACCCGCCTGGGTCGCCGACTCACCGAGGAAGTTGCGCATCGTCTGGTGCACCAGGTGGGTCGCGGTGTGCGACCGGGAGATCGCCTTACGGCGGGTCACGTCGATCTCGGCGAGCGCCGTCTCACCCGCGCGCACCTCACCCCGGACCACCCGCGCCTTGTGCACGATCAGGCCCGGCAACGGCTGTTGCACGTCGACGATCTCCAGCCGGCCGCCGCCGACGTTGATCACGCCGTTGTCGGCCTGCTGGCCACCGCCCTCGGCGTAGAACGGGGTGGTGTCCAGGACCAGCTCGACGAAGTCACCCTCACCGGCCACCTCGATCCGGCCACTCGCGCCGATCAGCGCCCGGACCCGCGACTCCCGGGTGATCTCCTGGTAGCCGGTGAACTCGACCGCGCCGCCGGAGTCCAGCGCCGAACGGTACGCGGACAGGTCGGCGTGACCCGTCTTGCGCGCCGCCGCGTCCGCCTTCGCCCGGTTCCGCTGGTCGGCCATCAGCCGCCGGAAACCCTCCTGGTCGACCTCCAGGCCCTGCTCCTGCGCGATCTCCAGGGTCAGGTCGATCGGGAAGCCGTACGTGTCGTGCAGCTGGAACGCCTTGTCCCCGCTGAGCTGCGTCCGTCCACCGCTCTTGGTGTCGATGATCGCCGTGTCCAGGATCGTGGTGCCCGACTTCAGCGTGGAGAGGAACGCGTCCTCCTCCGCGTACGCGTACGTGGAGATCCGCTCGAAGTCCGACGCCAGCTCCGGGTACGACGGGGACATGCAGTCCCGCGCGATCGGCAGCAGGATCGGCAGCGCCGGCTCCTGCCAGCCCAGCAGCCGGATCGACCGGATCGCCCGGCGCATGATGCGGCGCAGCACGTAACCACGGCCGTCGTTCGCCGGCACCACACCGTCGCCGATCAGCATCAGCGCGGTCCGCACGTGGTCGGCGATCACCCGCAGGCGGACGTCGTCGGGGTGCGACTCGCCCGCGACGTGGCCCGAGTTGGCGCCGTAGTTCTTACCGGTCATCTCGGCCGCACGGGCCAGGATCGGGCGGACCTCGTCGATCTCGTACAGGTTGTCGACACCCTGCAGGATCGACGCGATGCGCTCCAGGCCCATGCCGGTGTCGATGTTCTGCTTCGGCAGGTCACCGACGATCGTGAAGTCCTCCTTCGACTTCACATCGGTGATCTCGTACTGCATGAAGACCAGGTTCCAGAACTCCATGAACCGGTCCTCGTCGACCTCGGGGCCGCCGTCCTTGCCGTACTCCGGGCCACGGTCGTAGAACAGCTCCGAACACGGGCCGGCCGGGCCGGGAATGCCCATCGACCAGTAGTTGTCCTTCTTGCCCCGGCGCACGATGTGCTCGTCCGGCACACCGATCCCGCGCCACAACTCGAACGCCTCGTCGTCGTCCAGGTAGACGGTCGGCCAGATCCGCGACGGGTCCAGCCCGAAACCGCCGTCGGCCACCGACTTCGTCGACAGATCCCAGGCGAGCTTGATCGCGCCTTCCTTGAAGTAGTCACCGAACGAGAAGTTGCCGTTCATCTGGAAGAACGTGCCGTGCCGGCTGGTCTTGCCGACCTCGTCGATGTCCGGCGTCCGGATGCACTTCTGGACGCTGACCGCCCGGTTGAATGGCGGGGTCTGCTGACCCAGGAAGTACGGCACGAACTGCACCATGCCGGCGTTGATGAACAGCAGGTTCGGGTCGTCGATAGCGGGCAGCGGAGCGCTCGGGACGACCGTATGGCCGTTCGCCTCGAAATGCGCCAGATAGCGCCGCTTGATCTCCGCCGTTTTCATCGGTTCTCCTCCTGCGATCCGGGCTGCGCATCGTCACGCAACTCGGCGAACTTGTCCTCGTACAGCTCACCCGCGGCGAAGGCCTCGTGGATCTGCTGCTCCCGCTCGGTCATCCCCTCGCGGACGTCTTCCACGAAGTTACGCACCGACTCGACGAGGCCGCCAGCGGATTCCGACAGCGAGGTGGCGATGCCCGTGGGGGTGAACTCGTTGGCCTTCTGGTTCAGCTTGCGGACGACCAGGGCGCCGACGGCCAAGCCGACACCGAGCCACAGCAGACGCTTCATGACGGCGTGATACCTCTCTCCGGTGGTCGGGCTCGGTCAGCGGGCGGCCTTGCGGCGCTGCTTGATCGAGGCACGGACCTCACGCTCGTCCTCGGCACTGCGGCGCGCGTTCGCGGCCTTACGCAGGCCGTACCCGAACGAAGCGACCTTGACCAGCGGGTTCGCGGCAGCCGCCGACACGACGGTGACCAGGTTCGCGATGTTCGCCGACACGTTCTGCGCGTGCTCGGTCATCGTGTCGACCTTGGCCAGCTGCACGTTCACACCGTCCAAAGAGACCTGCACCTGGCTCAACGCCACGTTCACGTTCTCCACCGTGTGATTCACGTTGGTGAGCAGCGGCCCGGTCCGGTCGACCACGTCGTTGATCGCGTTGGTCGTGGCGTCGATGGTGCGCCCCAGCTTGAGGATCGGCACTGCCAGCACCAGAACGAGCATGAGGAAGGCGCCCGCCGCGACAAGGCCTGCGATATCTCCGGCATTCATGTGGCGCGGTCTCCTATTCGGGTGGTCACGGATTCGGCGAGACGACTAGCAGACCCTACCGTCCGTGACCACCACCCGCGTCAGGACGCCTGGGGTGTCGGGAAGATGGAATCCGTGTCCGGCAACACGGTGTCCGGCGTCTCCCCCAGCGGCCCCGGAGCGGTGTCCGTCTTGCCCCGAGTGTCGACGATCGTGTTCTGCACCTTGATCCGCACCGACGACCCGGCGCACTCCCCCGGCTCCTGCGGTTCCACCGGTTCCTCGGCGGCCAGCGGGTTCAACTCGGCCGCGAACTGGTCCACCGCACACCCCGGCAGGCCCACGAAGAGATCCAGAGTCAGCTCGTCCAGCCGCCAGCAGCTGTGACTCTCCTCCTCCGGGCGGGCCGGCTTCTCACAGGCCGCCGCCTTCCACTGCGTCCAGCCCGCCTTGGACAGCGCCTCCGAATATTCGGTGGCCGTCTCCGGGAACGGCCGATCCGACGCGGCCTCCCGCTCCCGGAACGAACACTCCTCGATGCACAGGGCGCTGCCGAACTCCTGATCCTTCGGCGGCGCGGTCTCCGCCCAGCTGTCCACCTGCAACCGGTCCAGCGAGGCGAAGACCGGGTCGGTACTCATCGCCCGAACCCCGAAGAAAACCGGCAGCACCAGCAGCACCATCGCGGCGAGCGAGATCAACGTCACCAGCCGCAGCCGCCGCTGAGTCCGCATCTTGCGGCGCAGCTCAGCCAGACCACCCTCAGCCTTCTCATCCGCCGAGTCCGCCGCCGGTTCCACCCGAGGATCAAACCCCGCCGCCGGTACGACCGAAGCCCCACCGCGAACACCACCGGCACCCGCCCGGCCACTCCCACCACCACTGCCGTTCCCACCGACGCCGCCGTTCGGACCGCCGGTGTTAGGGCCACCGCCGCTGCCGCCGTTCGGGCCATTGCCCCGGTTCGGGCCGTTGCCGCCATTGCCGCCGCTGTTAGTGCCGACGCCGCCGTCAGGGCCATCACCGACGCCGTTCGAGCCGCCGCTGCCGTTACCGCCCAGCCCTGCTCCGGACCCGGCACCCGGCCCACCAGCGACCCCGGCCCGTCCCGCGCCCGGCCGCCCGTCCGTCCGTTCAGGACCACCTCGCCCGGCGCCCATTCCCACAGAGGCAGCACCGACCGAGGCACCGCCCACCGCGGCAGCCCCGACCGAAGCGGAACCCACCGAAGCGGAACCCACCGAAGCCGACCCGGCCGGAGCCGCACCGACGGAGGCAGCACCCATCGCCGCCCCGCCCGGCATCACCGAACCCGTAGCCTGCCCAGAACCACCGTCAGGCCCTCCAACAGCCCGCCCGGGCACCACCGCACCGCCCCGGACAGGCCCCGTCCCGTCCCGATGCCCAGGACCACCGGGCCCTCTGCCCTCACGCGAACCAGGACCACCAGGGCCCATGCCACTGGCCGGACCGCCGCCGTCACGCTGACCGGGGCCGCCAGGACCCATCCCGTCGCGGGCACCGGGACCGCCTGGTCCCATCCCGGAACGCGAACCCGCACCCATACCGTCGCGTGGACCAGGCCCTCCCGGGCCCATGCCGTCTCTCGGCCCCGGGCCCATCGGCCGACCCTCGCCGGCGTCCGGTCCGGGCATAGCCCGTCCGGGAACGGCAGCGCCGCCCATCGCCCGAGAAGGGCCGTCCGGTCCCGGTCCGGGAACCGGCGCGCCACCCAAGGCACGCGAGAATGCGTCCGGCCCCTGACCGGGAACCGAGGCACCGCCCATCGCCCGCGAAGGGCCGTCCGGCCCCTGGCCGGGGATCGACGCGCCACCCATGGCACGGGACGGTCCGTCCGGGCCGTTGCCGGCATGTGCCCCCTGCGGCGAGCCGTCAGGCCCCATCCCGGCGCGGCCCGGTACAGCGGCTCCGCCCATCGCCCGCGACGGGCCGTCCAGGCCCTGTCCCGGTACCGGCGCACCGCCCGTCGCCCGCGAACCGTCAGCTCCACGAGGCGGCGCCCCGGACGGTCCATTTCCGGGACCGGCGCCACGACGGCCCGGTCCACTACGCCTCTGCGGACCGTTGGGTCCACCGTCGGGCCCGGCGCCCGCACGTCCGGGCCCATCGCCCGAACCAGCCGCGCCACGCCCGGCCATCCCGGTCACATCGTCGTCCGGGCCGGGCCGCTGATGACGCGACACCGCACCGGTACCACTCTCCGGCCCCGGCATCCCGCGACGCGAGACCGCAGCGGTCCCGCCATCCCGGTCGGCCGGACCGCCGTCCGGTCCAGGCCTACCGTGCCGCGACACCACACCGGTGCCGCCATCCGGGCCGTTCAGACCTGCGGGGCCGTTGTCAGTGCCCCCCGGGCCCCGTCCGGGTCGTCCCCGGCCGGGGGCGACCGCACCCATGGCGGCCGGATTCGTTCCATCCGGCCCACGTCCGGGCACCGCCGCGCCACCCCGCACCGGGCCTCGGCCCGGTACCTGAGCTCCGCCACGGGCAGGACCACCGTCGGGACCGCCAGGAGCCATCCCACCAGGGCCACCCGCAGAAATACCGCCAGGACCACCAGGGCCGCCGGGACCGTTCCCGGGCAGGCCGACAGGACCGGTGGGCGGCATCGCACCCGGGCCGTTAGACGGCATTCCGCCAGGCCCGTTGGGCGGCATTCCACCGTGGCCGGGCTGACCGGCCACGGCTCGGCCGGGCCCCATCTGCTGGGCGGGACCGTTGCCGGAGACGGGCGCTGCCGCTCCGGCCCGGGCCATCCCGGGGGCGTCCGGCCGTACCCCGCTGTGCCGTCCGGTGTGCTCCTCGCCGTCAGCCGGGAAGGCTCCGGCGGCTTGCACGCCACCCGGACCATCCGCTCGCCCCGAACCATCCCCACGGCCCGGACCATCCGCTCGGGCCGCTCGGCGGCCGGGTCCGGCCTGTTCCGGAACCGAGACACCGGCGCCGGAGGTGCGGTCCTCGCCGGTCTGTGGCGGGACTCCCGGTCCGCGCTGGACACGCCCGGTTCCGGGGCGCTGGATGATTCCGGAGGTACTGTCGGCCATGGCTCCGGCACGACCGGGGACTGCGGGGGTACGGGCACCCTGCCGACCCGGGACCACCGGCGGGACAACCGCCGCTGCTCGCACCGGACGCCCGTCACCAGGGCCGATGCGGCGCGGGCCGGGAACGTCCGGCGTGCCGGTGAATCCGCCGATCTCAGGCTCGTCCGGGTCTTCACCTCGACGCGCGTTCCGGCGACGGCGCGACTCGCCCGGCGAACGCGCCTCTCCGGACTGCCCGTCCGCTCCGGGCCATCCGTCAGCGGGCGACTGCTCGTCGCCGCGACGGATCACACCGTGGCTTCCGGTCTCGCTGCCGGTCTGTACGAACGCGTGCGAACCGGTCTCGGAGCCAGTCCGGGGGAAGGCGGCGTGCGAGCCGGTACCGGTGGCGGCCCACGAAGCACCGTGCCGGCCCGAGCCCTCGTCTCCCGGCGCGTCCTGGTCGGCCCGGTGGCCGAAGTCGCCCTCCGGGTCCGGCTGCCCGGCCCGCCCATGGCGTCCGGTTCGCTCCTCGGCTACGCCTTCTTCGGCACGCGCCCGCCGCTTCCGTCCCCGGCCAGGCTGTTCGCCGACCGCACCCGGCGACGTCGGCGCCGCGCTCCCATAGCTCCGGCCTTGGTCATACCCGTTCGGGATCGCCCCCGACTGGTGGATCTCGTCATACCCGCTCGGTATCGGGCCGGACTGGTGAACCTCGTCATAGGCGTTCGGGATAGGCCCGGACTGATGGACCTCGTCATAGCCACGCGGAATCGGCCCCGACTGGTGCACCTCGTCGAAGCCACGCGGAATCGGCCCGGACTGATTGACCTCGTCGTAACCACGCGGGATGGGGCCCGACTGATGTACAGCGTCATAGGCGTTCGGGATCGGACCGGACTGGTGCACCTCGTCGAAGCCACGCGGGATGGGGCCGGAACGGTGCGCCGCGTCAGGACCACCCGAGACCGGGTCCGCGGGACGGAAACGGTCTCGCGCGGGACCGGCCGGTGAGGTCGGCCGAATACCGGGACCCGCCGAACGCTGACCCGGCGACACCGGGCGGACCCCGGAAGCGGCACCGCGAGCAGCGGGTGTCCCGGGGCGGGGCGCCGGGATCTCCGGGGCGTTGCCGGAGAGCGGGACCGCCGTACCAGAAGCTGGGGGTTGTCCGGGGAACATCTGCCCGGAGAGGTCCGCGTCGATCTGGCGGCGCCCACTGCCCGGCTCCTGACCGACCTGCGCACGACCGCCCGGCTGCGGGCCTGCCCGGCGCGCGCCGGGCGGCATCTGCCCCGCGCCCATACCGGGCGGCCCGCCCTGCGGCATCTGACCAGGCCCACCGGGACCCGGCTGCATCTGACCGGGTCCGCCGGGACCCGGCTGCATCTGACCGGGTCCACCCTGGGACATCTGGCCGGGTCGGCCCTGACCCTGCGCCACCGGACCGGGACCGCTGGGCCCATTCGGCATCTGACCAGGTCCGCCCGGTCCTTGCATCATCTGGCCGGGTCCGCCCGGTCCTTGCGGCATCTGACCAGGGCCGCCCTGAACAGGACCGCCCTGACCGGGAGGCATCTGGCCAGGTGGCATCTGACCGGTGGGAGGGCGCTGTCCGGCCGGGCCCGGGCCACGGCGTCCGCGGCCCGCCGGATCGAACTGGCCCTGTCCGGGCGGCATCTGACCAGCCGGCGCACCGCCGGGTGGGAGCTGACCGGAAGGGACGGGCCCCGACGGCGCCTGGCCGGGACCGACCACGCCGGGCGGAAGTTGGCCGTGCGGCATCGCACCGGACCGCTGCCCCGGCGGCGGCATCTGACCTGCCGGCATCTGACCCGGCGGCATCTGTCCGGGCACACCGGCGGCCCCACGCTGGCCCGCGCCGGGCGAGACCGGACCCGACGGTCCCGCTCCCGGGCGCTGGCCCGGACCCATAGGTCCAGCCGGACCGGGACGCTGGCCGGGCGGACCGGCCGGACCGGCCGCTCCCCGGGGCGCCGGGCCCGGACTCACCTGTCCGGAATCAGGCTGGCCACCGCGAGGCTCCCGCTGGGCCGCGGGCTCGTCGAAGTCGTCGCCCGGCTCGCCGGGGAACGCGAAGTCGTCGTCGGGAACGTCGTCAGGGCCGGGAGCCATCCGCCCGGACTTGCTGATCCGCCCCTCACCGGGGAAGGTCCCCGGGCCGATGGCGCTGCGGTCCTGCTTGGCCGTCCGTAGGTCATCGAGCCAGCCGACCTCCTCGCCGGAGACCTCCTGGGGAACAACCGGCTGCTCGGCACGGCCTCCACGCCCGAAGCGCCGGCGGTTCTTCCCGCCCTGCTCGTCGCGCGGACCCGTCTCGTCGTCGGGTCGATCGGCACCCCGCCCTGTCACCGCTGTTCCTTCCCGGCACTGTCGCCGCTGTCGTCAACACTCGCGTTCCGGCCTGCTGCCTCAGCCGAACCTCGTCCGTCCGGCTCGTCCTCGGCCGGCCGGGCTCCGGTTGTCGCGCTCCCGGCCGGTTCACTCCCGGACTGCTTGTTCCCGGGCCGTTTTCTCCCGGGTGGTCTCTTCCCCGGCGGGGAACCGGGATCATCGGTTCCGTCCGCTGGATCTGGATCGTTACCGCCAGCGACTTCAACACTTTCCGCCACAGTTATGTGACGCACCGAAGTCGTCTTCGCGTTTTCCGGTTCGGAGTCCGCCGAAAACTGTGACTCATCCGAGCCTGAAGCACCACCCACCACGGGGTCCGCGACTGACACCGAATCGTCATTCGCGCTGCTCAGCGCGCCGGAATTCGCTTTCTCGGCAGTCTCGGAAGATCCATCCGAATGATCACCACGCGCTACCTGTGGGCCACCCGTAGTCACTCGCCGCCCTTCCGAGACGTCACCAGCGGGCGGCCGGGCCGCCGGGCCGAGACCCCGCACGATCCGCCGGAGTCGCGGCACCCGCTCGGCCACCGCCCGCTCGGCACCGTGATCGGTCGGGCGATAGTAGTCGGTACCGACAAGATCGTCCGGAACGTACTGCTGGCGGACCACACCTCGCGAATCGTCGTGCGGGTAGCGATAGCCGATTCCGTGCCCGAGCCCCCGCGAACCCGGATAGTGCCCATCCCGCAGGTGCGACGGGACCGGCCCGCCTCGCCCGGCCCGGACGTCGGCCATCGCCTCGCCGAGGGCGACGGTGACACTGTTCGACTTGGGCGCGGTGGCCAGGTGCACCACCGCGTGCGCGAGATTGAGTCCGGCTTCGGGAAGCCCCACGTTCTGCACCGCCTGGGCCGCCGCGGTCGCCACCAGCAGCGCCTGCGGATCGGCCATCCCGATGTCCTCACTGGCGAAGATGACGATGCGCCGGGCGAGGAACCGCGGGTCCTCGCCCGCGACCAGCATCCGGGCCAGGTAATGCAGGGCCGCGTCGGGATCGCTGCCGCGCATGCTCTTGATGAACGCGCTGATGATGTCGTAGTGCGCGTCGCCGTCGCGGTCGTAACGGACCGCCGCCACGTCGACCGCCTTCTCGGCGGTGGAGAGGTCGATCTCCGCGACGTCCTGTGCGAGCGCCGAACCGGCTGCGGCCTCCAGCGCGGTCAGAGCTTTGCGGACGTCACCGGACGCCAGGCGCACCAGATGCTCCTCGGCCTGCGGGGTGAGCGTGACCGAACCGCCCAGCCCGCGCTCGTCGGTGACCGCGCGGCGGAGGAGACGGCGGACGTCGTCCTCGTCGAGGGGCTGAAGAGTCAGCAGCACACAGCGGGAGAGCAGGGGCGAAATGACCGAGAAGTAGGGGTTCTCGGTGGTCGCCGCGAGCAGGGTGACCGTCCGGTCCTCGACCGCGGCGAGCAGCGAATCCTGCTGAGTCTTGCTGAAACGGTGGACCTCATCGATGAACAGCACGGTCGGCGGTCCGCCGTAACGCCGCTCCCGGCGCGCCGTGTCGATCACCGCGCGCACGTCCTTGACACCTGCGGTCAGCGCGGACATGGCGACGAACTTGCGGTCCGTCGCGTTGGCGACGAGGTGCGCGATGGTGGTCTTGCCGGTGCCGGGCGGCCCCCACAGGATCACCGACATCGGGCTGGCACCGGTGACCAGCTGGCGCAACGGGGCGCCGGGCGCCAGCAGGTGCCCCTGCCCGATCAGCTCGTCCAGCGAGGCTGGCCGCATGCGCACCGGAAGCGGCGCGTCACCGGCGGGACGCCCGAATCCAGCGGTGCCGGCACCAGCCGGTTCCGTGGTCCGCGCGTCCGGCGGCGTGAGGGAGAAGAGCCCATCCGTTTCCATCAGAACCGACAGTACCGGCCGAACCGACCCGATCCGAAACGCCACCTACCGACCTGTGGACAACCTCCCGAGCAGCCACGACGGACTCACCGAGTGTGTTCCCATCGATCACCGCCACATGCCGGCGTCTCTGTCCTGAGGCTCGCCTGCACCAGGAACCGATCGACGAACGGGCACACATCAACGAGATCACGAGCCGGCGGATCGTCCCCGGACACGGCTCCGGCCCGTCTGGGGGCAGACGGGCCGGAGTAGCCGGAGGGCTGGCGGCCGGGGGCCGCTCCGATCAGCCGCGACCGGGACGACGGCCGTAGAAGCGGCGGCCGGTGCCGGAGCCCGAAGCGTTGCGCGGGCCACTGCCGATGCCTGCCAGGTACAGCGAGAGGAGCAGGAGCCCCAGAGACGCCATGGTCGAGAAGTTGAAGAGATCGGGAGCACCGAAGTTGGTGTCCAGCAGATCGGCGAGCAGATAGATGCCGAAGACGACGGCAGCGGCGATGGCGAGCATCGATTTCCTCCGGGGGGTCAGAGAGCCTGTGAACAGGCTGATACCCGGATGGGAATGCTCCCGAAACGCCATCCCGAGCGAACTTGATCGCGGCTTTTTCGAGATGCCGATACGACAGGAACCGGCAGCCGGGAGGTTCCCCGGCTGCCGGTTCCTGGTGACGATCTAGCTGGAGTGCTGGACCGGGGCGGCCTGGCCGTCGGTGCCCGGGGCTCCGGCCGCTGCCTTCGGCTTGGCGTCGATGCCGGCCTCGAGGCGCTGCTGCGAGGTGATCGGCGTCGGCGCGGTGGTCAGCGGGTCGAAACCGCCGCGGGTCTTCGGGAAGGCGATGACCTCGCGGATCGACTCGTTGCCGCTGAGCAGCATGCAGGTGCGGTCCCAGCCGAGGGCGATACCGGCGTGCGGCGGCGGGCCGTACTTGAATGCCTCCAGCAGGAAGCCGAACTTGTCGGCCGCCTCGTCCGGCGTGATGCCGAGCAACTCGAAGACACGGCTCTGCACGTCGGCACGGTGGATACGGACCGAACCGCCGCCGATCTCGTTGCCGTTGACGACGATGTCGTAGGCGTAGGCCAGGGCCTGGTCCGGAGCGGTCTCGAAGTTGTCGATCCACTCGTCGTTCGGTGAGGTGAACGGGTGGTGGACCGCGGTCCAGCCGCCGTCGTCCGTCTTCTCGAACATCGGCGCGTCGACCACCCAGCAGAACGCCCAGGCGGACTCGTCGATCAGTTTCGCCCGCTTGGCGATCTCGATCCGGGCCGCACCGAGCAGTTCCTGCGCCTCACGGCGCTCGTTGGCGGCGGCGAAGAAGACCGCGTCACCCGGCTTCGCGCCGACGACGTCCGCCAGGCCGGAAAGGTGCTCGGCCGACAGGTTCTTCGCGACCGGGCCCTTCGCCTCGCCGGTCTCGGCGTCGAGGACCACATAGGCCAGACCACGGGCGCCACGGGCCTTCGCCCAGTCCTGCCAGCCGTCGAGCTCCTTGCGGGTCTGCGAGGCACCGCCCGGCATCACGACCGCACCGACGTAACCGCCGGCGTCGATCGCGCCCGCGAAGACCCGGAAGGCCGTGCCCCGCAGGTAGTCGGTCAGCTCGACCAGTTCGACGCCGTACCGCAGGTCGGGCTTGTCCGAGCCGTAACGGTTCATCGCGTCGGTCCAGGTGATCCGCGGGATCGGCAGCTGCACCTGGTAGTCGGCGAGTTCGCTCCACAGCCGGGAGACGATCTCCTCGCCCAGCTCGATGATGTCGTCCTGAGTGACGAAGGACATCTCGATGTCGAGCTGGGTGAACTCGGGCTGCCGGTCGGCGCGGAAGTCCTCGTCGCGGTAACAGCGAGCGATCTGGTAGTAGCGCTCCATGCCGGCGACCATCAGGAGCTGCTTGAACAGCTGCGGCGACTGGGGCAGGGCGTACCACGTCCCCGGCTGGAGGCGGACCGGGACCAGGAAGTCGCGGGCGCCCTCCGGCGTCGAGCGCGTCAGCGTCGGCGTCTCGATCTCGTTGAAGTCGCGGGCGTGCAGGATCTCGCGGGCGATCTGGTTGGCGCGGCTGCGCAGGCGCAGGGCGTTGGCCGGGCCGGAGCGGCGCAGGTCGAGGTAACGGTATTTCAGGCGGAGGTCGTCGGAGGCGGTGATCGTGTCGTCGACCGGCAGCGGCAGCGGGGCCGCCTCGGACAGCACGGTCAACTCGCTCGCGACCACCTCGATCTCACCGGTGGCCAGGTCGGGGTTCTCGTTGCCGGCCGGGCGGGTGTTGACCTCGCCGACGACCTTGACGCAGAACTCGTTGCGCAGCGCGTGCGCGTCCTCCTCGCGGAAGACGACCTGGACGACACCTGAGGCGTCACGGAGATCGACGAAGATGACACCGCCGTGGTCGCGCCGACGCGCGACCCAGCCGGCGAGCGTCACCGTCGTGCCGGCGTCGCTCGCGCGCAGAGTGCCGGCGTCATGGGTACGGATCACGGAAATGTCTCCTTACAGAGTTCGCGGGGCGCCACCCGACATTCTGTCAGGGGCGCCCCGCGCCGCGTGCCACGGGCCGGTTACCGCTCTCTACTTCGGCACCTGCCACGAAGTGGCGCGCAGGCCGGCGGTGCCGGAGCCGCCGACGTCGATGACCTCCACGAGGACCAGTTCGGCCGGTGTCGCCGCGGTGAGGACGCAGAGAGCCGAGCCACTCTTGACCTCGATCTGCAGCCCTCGGCCGAGCGGACCGGTCCGGATGGCCCGGTCGCATCCGGCCGCGTCGCTGTCGGCGCTGACCTGCCGGCTTCCGGCCGCCGCACCGGCACCCAGGCTCAGTTTCGGCGGTTCGGCGCCACAGCGACTCTCGTACCTGAGGTCGGCCAGGCTCTCGGCCACGTCGGCGCGCGGCTCATCGAGATCCAGATGGATCACGGCCGCGCAGGCCAGGTCGAGACGGAGCGGTTCCTTGGCGTACGAGACCGGATATCGGACCGGATCCAGCGGTCGGGGCCGGGTGGCCGCTTCCCGTGACGGCACCGCCGTGACCAACGGAAGCGGGCCGAGCCCGTCGACCGTTTCGAAGGTCCGCCAGGAGAGGAATCCCGCGCCCGCCGCGACAGCGAACGCGAGAAGACTGAAGACCACGGCGACGGCCACCCCACGACGGGCCCTACGAGGCTTGACCGGGCTTTTCCCGAAGACGGCCGGCGACTCGGTCACTGCTCGTGGCTCGATAGCGGAACGGGCCCCGGCGGCTGATTCCCTGGCTGCGGCGGTGGGTTCCTCAGCGTCCCAGGCAGGTTTCCGGGGCGCCCCAGCGGATTCCCTGGCTGCGCCGAGCGGTTCAGTCGGGCCCTCGGCATAGGCCGGCCCAGGAGCTCGTGGCGGAGCCCACTGGCTGGGCGTAGTGGGATGTCGCTGAGGTGCCGGACGGCGGGAGGTGGGTTCGCTGGCGGCTCCACGGAAAACAGACATGACAGACTCCCGCAGCGCATAGGCGGAAAGCGCTCGTTCAGTGCTCAATCACCGTAAACACTGTCGATTCGCCGGACCATCCCCCACGAGGGGAAAGGCCTCCGTCAGTACGGGCCCCCGCCTACCGATTCACCCGGCACTCGCTCACCATCGGTACGACCAACGGAACTCGTGAGTCACCTCGATCGTGCCGATGATGTGGTCGTTGAACTCTTCCAGTTCCTCGGCGGGAACCCACAGTTCGAGGATGTCGCCGCCGCCGGCCTGCCGGATCGGGTAGCGGGCGCCGAAGTCCGCGTCGATCTCGAAGCGCGTCACGCCGCACCTCAAAATGGCCGCTCGGCATCAGAAGAGGGTGTGGAGGATGTCCACCATGCGGTGGGAATCGTCCACCAGCGGGATCGATCGCCACTTGTCGAAGGCGGTGCACGGGTGGGAGATGCCGAAACGGATCAGGTCGCCGGGGGTCAGGGCGGAGGTGGTGACCTTCAAGTAGGTGTGGTGGTCGTTCAGCTTGGTGACTGTCAGGCCGGTGGCGGGAGTCAGGGTTCCGTCGGGGCGGCGGATCTGTTCAGGGATCGGGAGGCCCTCGTCGAACGGGGCGTCGCGTTTACCCATTCCGGCCAGTGCCAGGCCCGGCTCGGGAGTCGACAGCACCTGGGCCCAGATCTCCACCGCTGCCGTGAGCGGGCCTTCCTCGGGAATCCGGGTGAACGGGGTCATCTCCCGGTAGAAGCCGTCGTCGTGGGTCACCGAAGCGCCGCTGCGCAGGATCAACTGGGCCAAGACGTCGAGGGCTGCCAACCGGTCGGCCACCCGGTCGAACCAGGCGCTACCTCCGGCGGACACGATCGGGCGTGGCGGGAGGAGTCCCGCGGCGTTCAACCGGACCACTCCGGCTACCAGGCGGTTCAGGTAGGCGTCCACGTCCTCCCGGGTCTGGAGCTGGCCCTCGTAGCCGGTCACACCGGACAGTTCCAGGCCGGGCGCGGCGGTCACCGCGCGGGCCACCGTCTCCAGTTCGTCGAGGTCACGGACGCCGGTGCGACCGTCGGCGTGGCCCAGTTCCACCAGGATGCGAAGCGGGCCACCGGTGGCGGCGGCGGCCGTGACCCCGGCCAGCGAATCGACCTGGAACCAGACCTGCCAGCCCGCCGCGGTCTCCGCGGCCAGCCAGCGCAGCACCGTCGGGTCGAGGATCTGGTTGGCGATCAGGACCCGATCGACACCGAGTCTTCTCATCACCAGCGCCTGGTTGGGCGTGGCCACCGTCATCCCCCAGGCACCGGCCCGCAGTTGGGCCTCCAGCAGTACCGGGGCCATCGTGGTCTTGGCATGGGGAGCGAAGTCGAAACCGTGCCTGCGGCAGTACGCGGCCATGGTGGCGATGTTGGCCTCGACCGCGTCCCGGCGCACCACCATCAGTGGCCAGGTGAAACCGCCGTCGAAGATGCCGGGCCGCTCCACATCGGCGAGAGAGCCTTCCGGCTGCCAGAAGCCCTTGCTACGCCAGTCGATGGTCATCGCGTTCCTTCCGGGGATGCTCCGGCCGTCGAGCCGGAATGGAGACGGATTCCCAGCGGGAAGTCGTCTGGGAATCGGCTGGTCGGAGGTCGTTTCGCGGACACGGCCGGACGGCGGCGACCATTGACGGATGCTGCCTGCAACGTTCGTGCGGAATGTCGAGGAGTGCTGGGGTGACGGTGGCCGGGCCTGGCTCGCCGCTCTCCCCGGAATCGCTGCGGAGATGATGCGTGAGTGGGAGCTCAGCCCGGCGGGGCTTCTCCCGTTGAGCATGAACTGGGTGAGCCGGGTTCGGCGGGCGGACGGGTCGACGGCGGTACTCAAGCTCGGGGTGCCGGAGGCGGGACATCTGGCGGATGAGGCCACGGCGCTGGAGTGGTTCGCCGGGTGCGGGGCGATCGAGGTGCTGGCCCGCGACGACCTTAGGGGTGCCCTGCTGCTGGAGGAGGCCCGGCCGGGAACCCAGGTTCGGTCTCTGGTCCCGCACCGCGACGAGGAGGCGACCGCCGCGCTGATCCAGATCATGCGACGGCTGCACCGCCCGGCCCCTGCCAGGGAGGAGCACACCGGGATCGAGCCGGCGGGCCTGGCACCGACGGGACACGAGCCGGCCGGGACGGTCCCCGAGGGCGGGGCGCCGGGGAGGGTGGCTCTGCCGGAGTTGGCCGGGCGGAGTGGCGCGTTCGAGCGGCACCTGCGCCGGTTTCCGGACGGCGGGCCCGTTCCACGGCATCTCGTGGTGCGGGCGGCGGGGCTCTTCGGCGAGCTCTGCGCGTCGGCGACCGGGCGGGTGGTTCTGCACGGGGACCTGCATCACGACAATGTTCTCGCGGCGGAGCGGGAGCCGTGGCTGGCGATCGATCCGCACGGGGTCGTGGGTGATCCCGGCTATGAGGTGGGGGCCCTCCTTTACAACCCGGACCCGGCGGGTACGGACGACACCGTCCTGGATCTGGCCGAGACTCGGGCCGAGCAGCTCGCTGACGGCCTCGGTATGCCGGTGGAGCGGGTGCTGGCCTGGGGTTTCGTCAAGGGTGTCCTCTCCGAGGTGTGGACCTTCGAAGGCGACGGGGTGGCGAACACCCGGGCGCTGCGCCTGGCGGAACGGCTGCTGCCGCTGCTGAGCTGACGGACCCGGCGAGGAAACTGACGGGCGGGGCGAGAAGATCGGCAAACACGGTGCGGAAGCCGGCGAGCGCGATGACGACCGTGTGGGCAGCGGCGGCGTCATCGCAGGTCCGCGGTCATCTCGTGCAGTTCGGCCAGGCGGTCGGCGAGGGTCCGTGGGTTGCCGGGAGCGGACGGTCGCGCGTCGGCGGGCCGCGGGCCGCTCAGCGGGCGGTAGTTCACGCCGAGCGCGCCGAGCCGGGCCAGGTGCGCGGGCAGGCGTGCGGTGAAGTCGCCGAAGTCGCGTTCCGCCGGGCCCCACACCACTTCGGCCAGGGCGCACAGTCGCGGGAACGCCATGTATTCGACCCGGCTGCGCGACTCCATGTGTTCGGTCCAGATGTTGGCCTGGGCACCGAGGACGAGCGGCGAGCTCGGTGGCTCGTAGGTGTAGACGTCTTCGAGGGTGAGCAGCGTACCGACGGGGGTGGGTTCGCCGGGGTCGTCGGACTGCCGGTAGTCGAGGTAGAGCTTCACGTCGGGGCAGCAGACGACCTGGTGGCCGGCCCGGATAGCCACGTCGGCGGGTTCGACACCGCGCCACGCGGCGATCACCGCCCCGTCGGGTGCCCCACCGGCCAGGATCTCGTCCCAGCCGTAGACACGGCGGCCCCGGGTGGCCAGGTGGGACGCCATCCGTGCGGTGAAGTCGGCCTGCAGCTCGCGGCCGCCGGGCCATTCGACGGTGGGGCACTCGTCGCCGCCGATGCCGATGAACTCGGACGGGAAGATGTCGCAGACGTGGTCGAGGACCCGGCGGCAGAAGTCGAAGGTCGCCTCGGACAGGTTGAGGACGTGGCTGGAGATGCCCCAGCCGGTCCGGACCGGGCCGTCGAAACCGTTGCCGAGCGCGGGGTACGCCGCGACGGCCGCCTGCATGTGCCCGGGCATGTCCACTTCGGGAACCACGGTGACGTGCCGCCGCGCCGCGTACTCGACGATCTGCCGCAGGTCGGCGGTGGTGTAGAAGCCACCGTGCGGTTCGCCGTCGTGGAGGTCGTGGACGCGAGATCCGAGCATGGTCGACGAACGCCACGCGCCGACCGTGGTGAGCCGTGGCCAGCCGGGCACCTCTATGCGCCAGCCCTGGTCGTCGGTGAGGTGCAGGTGCAGCACGTTGAGTTTGTGGAAGGCGATCAGATCAACGAACCTGAGCACATCGGGTACGGGCATGAAGTGCCGTGCCACATCGAGCATCACGCCCCGCCAGGTGAATCGGGGCGCGTCCTCGATGTGTACTCCGGGCACGTCCGGCCCCAGTTGGCGCAACGTCTGCCGTCCGTAGAAGACGCCGGCCTCGGAGCCACCGGCGAGGTCGATGCCGGCCGGCCCGCAGGACAGGACGTAGCCCTCCGCGGCGAGGGTGGGGTCGACACGGGTCCGGACCTCCGCGCCGGGCGGAACGGGACCGGGCGTCATCCGTACCGAAGCGGGCTTGGGAATCAATCTTTGACCGCCCCTCCGAGACCCGCGACGAGGCGGCGCCGGACGATGAGGAAGAAGATCAGCACGGGCACCGTCATCAGCGTCGAAGCGGCCATGATCGCGCCCCAGTCGTTCTCGTCGGGTTTGAAGAAGACCAGCAGTGCCATCGGCAGTGTCTGATTGTCCGCTTCGCTGATGATGAAGGTGCGCGCGAACAGGAAGTCGTTCCACGCGTGGATGAACGAGAACACGCTGGTCGCGGCTAGTCCGGGGGCGACGAGTGGGAAGAGGATGCGCCACAGGACGGTGAACCGGCCGGCGCCGTCGAGCTGGGCCGCCTCGTCGAGTTCTTCGGGGATCGCCTGAACGAAACCGCGCAACATCCAGATGGCGAACGGCAGCGTGAACGCGGTGTGCACCAGCATCAGCGAGCCGAGCGTGTTGAGCCCGATGCCCGGTACGACCCCGCCGATGTCGCGGACCAGGAAGAACAGTGGGATGGTCAGGGCTTCGATCGGCACCATCTGGGCGATCAGGAAGGTCACCAGGATGGTGGTGCGGAACCTGAACCGGAACCGGGTCAGCGCGACCGCGGCGAGGAAGGCGATCAGTCCGGAGATCGCGACCACGACCATTGCCACGATCAGGCTGTTGAGCAGGTAGCGACCGAAGTCGTTGACCGCGAGGACCCGGCGGAAGGCGTCGAGGGAGGGCGCCAGGGTCCACGGTCGCTGGTCCAGTGACTGGATCTCGCCGGCGGGTTTCACCGCGGACAGGACCATCCAGTAGATCGGGAAGACGGTGATCAGCGCGATGAGCACCGCCACCGCGTCGAGCATCCTCCTGCCGAGTCTCATAACTGTTCTCCCGACCGGCGCAGTGCACGAAGGTAGACGAGGGTGACGGCGAGCAGGATCAGCATCATCACCACGCCGATCGCGGCACCGCGGCCGTACTCACTGGACGCGAAGGCCTGCTGGTAGGCGTAGACGTTGAGGGTCATGTTCTGACCGGCCAGGCCGCCGCCACGGGTCATGATGTAGATCTGGGTGAAGACCTTGAAGTCCCAGATGATCGACTGGATGACGACGATGGCGAGCACCGGGCGCAGGATCGGCACCATGATCTGCCAGAAGGTGCGCCAGGTGCTCGCGCCGTCCAGCGCGGCAGCCTCCAGGACCGACCGGGGGATGGCCTCGATCCCGGCGTAGAGGGTGACCATCACGAACGGGAAGGACGCCCACACCACCACCGCGCCGACCAGGCCGAAGGCGGTGTACCGGTCGTACATCCAGTTGAATCCCTCGATGCCGAAAAGCTGGTTGACGAACCCCAGGTCGGTGTCGAAGAGGAACATCCAGGTGGTCGACCCGGAGACGGCGGGCACCGCCCAGGCGGCCATCGCGGCCAGCGACAGCAGCAGCCGCGGAATCCGGCTGATCCGGGTCAGCAGGACGGCGAGCCCGGCGCCGACCGCGAGCGTGGCGAGCACGCACGCGGCGGCGAAGAGCACCGTGGCGGTGAGCACCTCCCAGAACCGGGAGTCGGCGAAGAGCCGGGTGTAGTTCTCCGCGCCGACGAATCGGGTCGGCTGCCCGCCGCTGACCTGCGCCTGGGTGAAGTCGAGCACCGAGAGCAGGCCGAGCTGGTACATCGGGTAGAGGAACAGGCCCCCGAGCACCACCGTGGCCGGCAGAAGCAGCCACAGCGGTGCCCGCACCACGGCGCGGACCCGGCTCACTGGGTGAGCGCCTCGTCGATCTGCTTGGCGGCCTCGGTCGTGGCCTGGTCGACGCTCGCCTTGCCGGTGGCCACCTTCTCGATCATGGTGGGCAGCACGGCGGAGGCGTCGATCTTGCCCCAGCCCGGGTCGAGCGGGACGAACCTGGTACCGGCGTTGATGGTGTCGACGAACGGCTTGACGAAGGGGTCCTTGGCGGCGACCTCGTCGCTTGCGGACTTCAGCGTCGGCAGATTGCCCATCGCGTCATACATCTTGCCCTGGTACTTCTTGCTCGCCAGCAGCGTGAGGAAGTCGGCGGCCAGCGCCGGACGCTGGGCGTTCTTCATGATGCCGAGGTTGTTGCCACCGGCGAAGGCGGGCGCGACCGAGCCGGCGGTGACGCCGGGCAGGGGGACGACGGCGTACTTCCCCTTGGCGGCACCGGCGTCGACGGCGGCGCGGTTGAAGTTGCCGATGATGCCCATCGCGGCCTTGCCGCTGGCGAACAGCTCGACGGTCTTGCCGCCGGTCAGGTCGGCGCAGTTCTGCGGCGGGCAGTTGTCCTCGGCGATCAGGCCGGTGTAGGCCGTGAGCCCGGCCCGTGACGGCGCCGAGTCGATCGAGGTGATGTCACCGCCGTTGGCCCAGACGAAGGGGAGAGCGCCGAAGGTGTACTTACCACCGACCGCGATGCCGAACATGTCCGGCTTCTTCGCCCGCACGGCCCGGGCCGTGGTGGTCAGCTCGGCCAGGGTGGTGGGCACTTTCAGGCCCAGCTCCTGGAAGACGTCGGTGCGGTAGTAGAGGGCGCGGACGCCGACGAACCACGGCACGCCGAGCAGGGTGCCCTGATAGGTGGCACTGGCCTTGGCGTCGGCGGGCAGGTCGGCGCCCTCGGACCAGCCGGAGACGATCGAACCCAGGTCGGCCAGGCCACCGGCCGCGGCGTACTCGGGGAGGTCGGTGTTACCGAACTCCACCACGTCGGGCGCGCTCGCCGGGTCGTTGAAGGCGCCCTTGAAACGCTCACCGCGGGTGTCGACGGCGATGTACTGCACGTCGACGGTGGTGTCCGGGTGGGCGGCGGTGAACTCGGTGATCGCCTCCTGGACCACGGCCTCCTTCGGCGCGCGGTTGGGCTCGTCGAAGAGCCACACTTTCAGGGCCCCGGTTTTCGGGCCGCCATCCGTCACGGTGCCGGTGGGCGCCGAAGTGGAAGGGGCACAGGCGGTCACAGTCAAAACCAGCGCGGCGGCCACCGCGATGCGCAGTCTCATCAGCACTCCCAGCGAGCCAGGTTCGTAAATAGTTCGTTTCAGTGCGGCCAAGAGTGCTCGGCCGAGGCACTGGCCGTCAAGGCCTGAATCTGCGTCGTAACCGTGGAAACAAGGATGTGACTTGACCCGGGCGCCGCGGGTCGGCCACGCTACGCTGGCGACAAACGAACCACTTGGGAACTGGCACGGGGACGGGGCCGACATGATCGGATTGGTGGTGCACACCGGTCACCGGGCACGTTTCGCCGACGCGGCGAGCACGCTCACCGGCGTGGACTTCGCCTGGGCGGTCTACCAGCGCGAGGACGAGGTCCGTGACCGGGTCGCCGGGCTGCTCCGCGACCACCGGCTCGGCGGGCTGCTGCTGGGCCTGGTGCCGTTCGCGAGGGCCCGCGACCTGATCCCCGCCGACCTGCCGTTCTCGGTCACCCGCTCGGCCGCGCTCGACCTGGCCCTGGCCTGGGCCCGGGCCCGGGGTAACGGCTGGCCAGCCACCCCGGTCAGCGTCGACACCTTCGCCAGCGAGACGATCGACGAGGTGGCGTCCGCGCTCGGCCTGGACCGGACCGCGATCTCCGCGCTGCCGTTCGACCCGGACCAGCCGATCGACGAGGTCGTCGGCTTCCACCGGCAGCACCTGTCCCGCACCGGCGCGCCCTACGTGATCAGTGTCCGGATGGGTGTGGCCGCCGCGCTGGACGGGCAGACCCCGGTGCTGCACGCTCTCGCCACCCCCGGCACCATCCGCGCCGACCTGCACGAACTGGCCCTGCGCATTCGCAACAAACGCGCCGACGGCCACCGTTTCGCCGCCGGCCTGTTCCTGGCCCGCGACCCGGAGCAGCGTCCGGCCCTGCAGCGGCTGCTGACCGGCACCCCGGAGTTCGCCGACGCCTGGATCGACCGGCACGGCGGCCGGGGCGTGCTGGTGCTGGCGCCCGCCTCGCTGTTCGAGACGGTCACCAACCAGTGGGTTGGCCTGCCGATCCTCAGCGAGGCGCAGGCGGTGGCCGGGTTCGGCATGGGCTCCTCGGCCCGGTTGAGCGTCGCCCTGGCCGAGCGGGCCGCGGCCCGGGCCGAGCAGGATCCGGATCCCGGCGCCTATCTCTTCACCGGCGACGGCATGACGATCGGCCCGATGGGCGCCACCGGCATGCCGCTCACCTATACCTACCGGGAACACGGCCCGCTGGAGCAGCTCGCCGGCCGGGCCGGGCTCAGCCCCGCGACACTCTCCCGGCTCACCGCGATCGAGCGGAGTCTGGAGGGCCGCCCGATCTCCCCCGGTGAGCTGGCCCGAGCCCTCGGCATCACCGACCCCAGCGGCCGGCGCCTGATCCGCAAACTCACCGTCGCCGGCCTGGTCGAGGAGACCGGTAGCGCCCAGGAGAACCGCAAGGGCCGGCCCACCCGTCTCTACCGGCTGTCCATCACGGCGGCGCTATGACCTGGGACCTGCTGTTCACCGGCACCGATCAGGACATCGCGGTCCGTGCCGGGCTGGTCGCCGCGGTCGGCGCGGACCTGTCACGGGACGCGCACCGGATCGTGGACGTCACCGGGCGCCTGGTCACCCCGGGCCTGATCGACGCGCACACCCACGTCGGCCCCGGTTACTGGGGCATCGATCCCGACCCCGTCGCGTGGTGCTCCGGCGTCACCACCTGGGTGGACGCCGGGTCAGCCGGGGCGTACACGGTGGCCGGCCTGCGCCACGTCGCGCAGACCAGCGCGGTCCGGGTCCGCGCGCTGCTCAACATCTCCGCGGTCGGTCTCGCCGGGCGCACCGGAGAGAGCCGCGACCTCGCCAACTGCGACGTGCCACTGGCGATCGACACCATCCAGGCCAACCGTGACCTGTTCCACGGTGTCAAGGTGCGCATCGACAGCGACACCGTCGGCACCAACGGGGTGGAACCACTGCGCCGTGGGCTGGCGGCGGCGCAGGCGTGCGGCGTGCCGGTGATGGCGCACATCGGCACCGCACCACCGGCTCTGGACGAGGTGCTCGACCTGATGCGGCCCGGTGACCTGGTCACCCACTGCGCCAGCGGCATCGCGGCGCCGCTCGGCCCGGCGGTGCGCGCCGCCGCCGCTCGGGGCGTGCTGCTGGACCTCGGGCACGGCTCCGGCGGATTCGCCTTCGACGTGCTGGAGGCGCAGCTGGCGGCGGGGCTGCGGCCGTTCACCGTCTCCACCGATCTGCACGCCCGGTCCCTGCACGGGCCGGTCTTCGACCTGCCCACCACGATGGCGAAACTCCTGGCGGTCGGAGTGCCGATGGCCGAGGTGATCGATGCCGTCACCGCACGTCCGGCCCGGGCGCTGGGCCTGCCGGGCGGCTCCCTCGCCGTCGGCGAGCCCGCGGACCTGGCGATCTTCGACGTACGGGCGGAACCGCTCGATCTCGTCGACGCCCACCGGCAGATCCGGACCTCCCCGGTGCGGCTGATCAACGAGGCGACCTACGTGGGCGGCCGTCTGCTGGCCCCGCGACTACCCGCGCCGCCCGCCCCGTGGATCCCCCTCACCGAGGCGCAGCACGCGGCCCTGCAGCGCCGCGACCGTGACATCCGTGCCCTGCTCACCACTCCCCTGGTGGGGGTGGACGGGCTGGCCGAGCAGTTCCCGAGAACAGAACCGAGGAGTTCCTGATGCCCAAGCGCGCTGTGATCACCGACAAGGCGGCGCCGGCCGGTGGGCCGTACTCGCACGCCGTCGTCGCCGGCGACACCATCTACCTGGCCGGTGCGATTCCCGCGCTGCCGGACGGCACCCGGATCACCGGCACCTTCGCCGAGCAGGCGCACTCCGCCTTCCAGAACCTGGCCGCGGTCGCCGAGGCGGCCGGGTCGAGTCTGGACGACGCCGTGCGGGTCGGTGTCTACCTGCGCGACTTCGCCGACTTCCCGGAGATGAACGAGATCTACCGGCAGTACATCAAGGGCGACGACCTGCCGGTACGCACCACACTGCCGGTCCCGCTCGTCGGTTTCGACATCGAGATCGACGCCGTTCTCTACATCGGAGCCTGACACCACACGGGTAACCGGGCACTCTCCTGGGTAGAGGGACATCCATGCCTCACCCCGGAGAGTTGCTCGGCGGACGTTACCGGCTGGACGATCCCATCGCCGCCGGAGGCATGGGCGAAGTCTGGCAGGCGACCGACACCGTGCTCGAACGGCCGGTGGCGGTCAAGACGCTGCTCGCCGATCGGGCCACCGACCCGGGATTCCAGCGCCGGTTCCGGCACGAGGCGCAGGCCCTGGCGGCGCTGCGCCACCCCGGCGTGGTGCCCGTCTACGACTTCGGGAGCACCGAGGACGAGGACGCCTATCTGGTGATGGCCCGCGTCGACGGGCGGGCGCTCAATCACGTCCTCGCCGATCGCGGGCGTCTCGGGGCTGCCGAGACGATGGCGATCGTGGCGCAGGCGGGCCGGGCTCTGGAGACCGCCCACGTCGCCGGGATCGTGCACCGCGACGTCAAACCGGGCAACCTGATCGTCGAGCCGGACGGGACGGTGGTCCTGGTCGACTTCGGGGTGGCCCGGTCGGCCGGCTCGGCCACCCTCACCGGCGCCCGGGAAGTGGTGGGCACCGCCCTCTACATCGCGCCCGAGCAGGTCACCCGGCAGGAGACCGGGCCGCCAGCGGACGTCTACGCGCTGGGTGCCCTGGCCTACCACTGTCTTGCCGGGCATCCGCCGTTCCAGGGGGCGAACCCGATCGCGATCGCCCTCCAGCACATCGAGGACGAACCGCCGCCGCTGCCCGGGGACGTGCCGGCCGAGGTGCGGGCACTGGTGATGCGGGCGATGGCCAAACAACCGGCCGACCGTTTCCCCTCGGCGGGCGCGATGGCCGAGACCGCCGACGCGGCCAAGACCGCGAGCCCGGTGGACGACCTCGCCGCGACCAAGGTCGCCGTCGCATGGCTCGGCGTCAGCCCGGTCCCGGTCCCGGTCCCGGTCTCCGCCGACACCGACGATGACGACGCCGACGCCGCCTATGACGCCGATGTCGCCGCCTATGACGCCGATGTCGACGCCACCCAAGTCTCCGGCGCTGGATGGGGCTCAAGAGCTGGAGGAGGCTCAGCCGCTGGCGTGGGTTCAAGCCCCGGCGGAGGCGCTGGCGTGGGTTCAAGCCCTGGCGGGGGCTCGGGCGGGGGCTCGGGCGCCGGGCTGGGTTCGGTGAGCGCTGTCGGTAGGGCCGGTTCGCGGCGGCTTGGGCCGGTCGTGGTGCTGGTCTCGTTCGTCGCCGTCGTGGCGGCGGCTTTCGGGCTGGCGAACGTGGCCGGGCTCTTCGAAGACGGTCCGAAGCCGTCCATCAGCACTCCGGTGGTCCCGGCGAGTGTCGCCCCGGCACCCACCGAGGCGAAGGGCGGCGGCGACGACACGGCGGACGAGAACCCGGCCCGGAAGGAACCCGGAGGCCGGGAACGGTCGGATCCGGCCCGTTCCCCCAGCCCGGAGCAGACCCGCCCGCAGGAGGCCCCGGCGACGACACCGCCCGCCGAAGAGGAACCGGAGACGACTCCACCGACGACGGAGCCGACCAGCGACGACACCGAACCGGCTGAACCCGAGGAGAGCGCCCCCGCAACGGGCACCGCAGAGCAGCCGTAGCCCCGAGAAGGGACAGCACGGAGCAGTCGTGACCCCGAGAACGGACGGCACGGGAGCAGCCGTGACCCCGAGATCCGACGAACGGCCCACCCCGGATCGGCGGCTGGAAAGCCAAGCGCGGACTGTGCGAGACCTGTGAACTACCTATGTAGGATCTGCCAGCCCTTGATCGAGGCGCGAAGGCTGGCACGGCGATCCTTTTAGGCAGGACATGTCATCGATAAGCACCACAACTGAAGAGCGCACCGAAGCACCCGTCTCGACACCGGCCCACCTGAGGTTCCGCCCCGACATCGAGGGCATGCGAGCGATCGCGGTCACACTCGTGGTCCTCTCGCATGCGGGCATCGCGACCCTCGAAGGTGGCTATGTAGGCGTCGACGTCTTCTTCGTGATCTCCGGCTTCCTGATCACCACGCTGTTGCTCAAGGAGCTGGACCGGACCGGGCGGATCTCGCTCGCCACGTTCTACGCGCGCCGGGCCACCCGCCTGCTGCCCGCGTCGACTGTGGTTCTGCTGGTCACGGTGGTGGCGAGTTGGTTGTGGGTGCCGGCCACCCGGTTCGCTTCGATCGCGACGGACGCGATCTACGCCACCTTCTACGGCATCAACTGGCGTCTGGCCAGCGAGGGCGTGCAGTACATGAACGCCGGCTCCGCCCCGTCGCCGTTGCAGCACTTCTGGTCGCTCGCGGTCGAGGAGCAGTTCTATCTGATCTGGCCGCTGCTGCTGCTGATCTTCGCGCTGTTCCGGGGCCGCAGCCGGACCCCGGTGATCGTGGCTCTGGTCCTGGTGGTGGCGACGTCGCTCACGGTCAGTGTGCTGCTCACCGCGTCGTCGGCGCCGTGGGCCTACTTCGGGGCGCACACCCGCGCCTGGGAGCTGGCGATCGGCGCGTTCGTGGCGGTCGGCGCGGTGCGGCTGGCCGGACTCCCCCGTACCATCGCGGCGGTCCTGACCTGGGGCGGCCTGGCCGCTGTCGTCGTGTCGGCGTTTCTCTACAACGAGGAGACACCCTTCCCCGGGTACGCCGCGGCCCTTCCCGTCCTGGGTTCGGCGGCGATCATCGCGGGTGGCTGCGCGGCCCCGCGGCACGGTGTGGTCACGTTGTTGCGGACGTGGCCGTTCCAGCAGATCGGCAGGTATTCCTACAGCTGGTACCTGTGGCACTGGCCGGTCCTGATGATCGTCCCGTACATCCTGGACGTGGAACCGAATCTGCCGCTGAACCTGGGTCTGGCCGCCGGTGCGCTGCTGTTGGCGGTCGGCTCGTACCACCTGGTCGAGGACCCGGCCCGCAAGCACGGGTGGGCGAAGGCCCGGGCCCGGCGCGGGATCGCTGTCGGTCTCGCGCTGTCCGCGATCGCCGCCATCGTGGCCCAGGTCGGCATCATGAATCCGCCGCAGCTGGCCAAGGGCGATCCGGCGGTGAACACCAGGAAGGCCGTCGCCGCGGCCGCCGACCCGGAGGCCGAGTTGCAGCGGATCCTGGCCGCGTCGGCAGGGCTGGGTGAGCTGCCGGTGAACGTGACGCCGAAGGTCGAGCGGGCCCGCTGGGATCTGCCGAAGTTCTACGCCAGCAAGTGTCATCTGGAGTTCGAGGACGTCGCCGCGCCGGGGCCGTGTGTCTTCGGCGATCCGGCCGGCACGAAGTCGATGTACCTGTTCGGCGACTCGCACGCCGCGCACTGGTACCCGGCGATGCAACTGATCGCCCGGGAACGTGGCTGGAAGCTGATGGTCCGGACCAAGAGCGCCTGTCAGGCTCCGCTGGTCCGCACCTACGCCGTCGAGTTCAAGCGGCCCTACACCGAGTGCGAGCAGTGGCGCGACGGCGTGCTCGCCGAGATCCGGCAGGCCCGTCCGGCGATGGTGGTGATCTCGTCGAACGGCAACAACAACGGCGGTCTGCTGGACGCCGCCGGGAACCGGATCGATGAGGGCCCGGCGCCGGAGCGGGACGCCCTGTGGGCGGCCGGCTGGTCGGCCACGTTCCGGGCGATCCGCAACACCGACACGAAGCTGGTGCTGATCGAGGACACGCCATGGCCGGGCAAGGACGTCCCGGACTGTCTGGCGACCCATTCGGAGCACGCCGCCCGGTGTGCCCGGCCGCCCGGTGACTCGTTCGCCTTCCCGGCCCGGCAGGCGCTGGTGTCGGAGCAGGCGCGGGCGCTGGGTGTCACGGTGATCCCGACCCGGCCCTGGTTCTGCACCGATCAGGTGTGCCCGGCCGTGGTCGGCAACATCGTCACCTGGCGGGATCACAGCCACATCAGCACCAGGTACGCGGCGATGCTCGTGCCTCTGCTGTCGGCCCGTCTGCCGGTCTGAGATCGCCGTCCGCCGGGGGAGTCTTCTCCCCGGCGGACGGTGACGGCCGGTCAGGCGAAGACGTCCTGCTGGTAGCGCCCGGCCGCTTCGAGGGACCGCAGCCACGCCTCGGCCTGTTCGGCGGTGGATCCGGTGTTGCGGCGGTGCAGCGTCAGCAGTTCGCCCCGGACCGCGGGCGCCATCCGGGCGCCGTCGCCGCACAGGTAGACGTGTCCGCCCTGTTCCAGCAGCTCCCACACCGCGTCGCCCTCGGCGGCCAGCGCCTCCTGGACGAACCGGTGCGGGTGGTCCGGCACCGCGGAGAAGGCCAGGTGCAGGTCGGCGACGCCGGCGGCGGCCCACTGTTGCATCTCGGCGCGGTAGAGCCAGTCGTGCTCGGGGTGCCGGCAGCCGTAGAACAGTTTGGCGGGCCCGCGTCCGGGGAGCAGCGCCCGTTCCTGGAGGAAACCGCGCAGCGGGGCGAAGCCGGTGCCGGGACCGATCAGGATCATCGGGGTGGCGGGGTCGGCCGGCGGGCGGAACGGCGGAGCCGGGACACGGACGTGCCCGTAGAAGACGTCACCGGGCTGGAGCCGGGCCAGGTACTGGGAGCACATCCCCCGGTAGCGGCCGTTGCCGGTCCGGGACGGCCCGTCGACGAGCCCGACGGTGATCGTGACGAGGGACTCGTCGACCCGCGGCGACGACGAGATGGAGTAGAAGCGCGGTTTGATCGTGCCGACGAGTTCGAGGAAGACCCCGAACGGCAGTTCGATGGCCGGGAACCGTTCGAGCAGGCTGAGCAGCGAGACCCGTTTGGCGAGGATCTCGTCGGCGTACCCGGAACCGGCGAGGAGCTCGGTGAGCTGCCGGGTGGTCCACGGGCACCGGGTGTGCTGGAGGAGGACCTCGATCTGTCCGCGGCCCGCCGGGTCCTGGAGTTCCACGAAGTCGGTGAGCAGTAGCCCGGCGGTGACCGGCACGCCGATCGGCAGCCCGGTGGGCCGTTCCCCGTCCTGTCCGAGACGGATCACCAGGTCACGGGACACCCGCAGGGTGGTCAGCGCCCACTCGACGAGTTCCGGGTCGTTCTTGGCGTAGACGGCCAGGTGGTCACCGGCCTGGTAGGTGACACCGGCGGGCAGCCGGACGGTGATCGCCTTGACTCCCGGCCGGGGCGCTTCCCGGCTGAAGTCCCACAGCCCGGTGGGGTCACCGACCAGCTCGTCGACGGCCACGATCGTCACCGGGTGCGCCTGCCCGGAGACGACGGCGGGCCGGATCTGGTCCTCGCCGAGCACCTCGACCCGGTAACGCGGGCCGATCGCGGCGGCCGTCCCGAACTCGCTCCCCAGGGCACCCCACAGCTTGTCGAGCCAGGCCTGGGCCATGCCGTCGAAGTCGCCGGAGGCGTCGGTCTCACCGCGGTCGACAACCGGTCGCGCCCCGGCGCCGGAGAGCTTTTCAAAGACCCGGCGCGGGTACGCCTGATAGGTCGACCACTGGGTGTTGCCGTTCCCGAGCACCGCGAACCGGACATCGTCCAGTGCCCCGGCGGGAATGGACAGCTCGTCGAAGGCCAGCGCGTTGTCCGGCGCGTGACCGTTGTAGCTGGACGTGACGACGGCGAGCAGCCCTTCGGTGGGCAGGTCACCGGCGAGTTCGTCGAGGGTCTGCACGGTCACGTCGAACCCGGAGCGCCGGGCCCGGTCGGCGATCTGCTGAGCGAGGTCCTCGGACGTCCCGAGGTTGGATCCGTAGGCGACTCTCATCCGTACGCCCGCGGCTTGGACGTCGGCCACCGCCGGCGCCGCGTCGACCTCGGCTGACGGTGCGGCGGCGATCCGCTCGTGTTCCTGCCGGGGCCGGATCCGCAGCCGGAAGTCCTCCGGCTTGATCGTCAGGGTCTGCTTGATGTGCAGCTGGTGCCCGTCCGGGTCGGCGATCGCGAACCGCTGCAGGATCAGGGCGAGGGCGAGCCGGGCCTCGGTGAGCGCGAACTGCCGGCCGATGCAGGCCCGCTCGCCGTTGCCGAACGGCTTGTAGCCGTGCGGGTGGTGCCCGGCTTTGGCCTCGGGCAGCCAGCGGTCGATGTCGAAGGCCTCCGGGTCGTCCCAGGCCGACGAGGTGTGCAGCGGCCTGAGCAGCACGGCGATCTTCTGCCGGGCCGGGATCTCGTAGCGTCCGCCGAGCGTGCCGGCCTCGCGGGAGGCGAGCCCGATGAAGGGGATCGGCGAGAGCAGCCGCAGTGTCTCGTCGAGGATCCGCGGGATCACGTCCAGCTTCATGATCGTCTCGTAGGTGGGCACGGTGTCGCCGGGCAGCATCCGGTCGACCTCGGCGTAGGCCTGCGCGAGCACGTGCGGGTTGCGCAGCAGCAGGTGCAGCGCGAAGGAGAGAGTGCCGCTGGTGGTCTCGTGCCCGGCGATCAGGAAGGTGAGGACCTGGTTACGGATGTTCTCGTCGGAGAGCTTCTCGCCGGTGACCGGGTCGGCGGCGTCGAGCATCAGGCCGAGCAGGTCGTTGGCCTTGACCCCGGAGGTCCGGCGGGTGCGGATGACCTCGTCGACGGTCTCCTGCATGACGGCGATGTCGGCCTGGTAGGCGGCGTCGGCCTTCTTCTTCAGGCCGGTGACCATCGGGAGTTGCCGGGTCCGGTTCATCGCCTCGGTCAGTGCGCGGCCCATGGCCTGCAGGAACGGGTGCAGTTCGGCCTGGTCGAAGGAGTCGAAGGTCTGGCCGAACCCGGCGAGCGTGATGGTGTCCAGGGTGAGCCGGGTCATGTCGTCGGTGACGTCCACCGCGCCGCGCGCCGACCAGTGCGCGACCAGCTTGTCGGCGACCTCCAGCATCTGCGGGAAGTAGGCCTTCATCGACCGCTGACTGAACGCCGGCAGCAGGATACGGTGCGCCTGACCCCACACCGGCTCGTCCTGTCTCGCGGTGAAGAGGCCGTCACCGGCGAAGTCGCGGACGTGGGCGAGCGGCGGGTCGATCGGTTTGACGAAGCGGGACTCGTCGCAGACCTCGGCGACCAGGTCGGGGTCGTAGACGAAGACGACGTGCCGGCCGGCCAGGTTGAGCTTGAAGATGCCGCCGGGGTTGCGGGCCGCCAGATCGGCGAGGAACTGGTGTGTGCCCTCCACCGGGAGCTGCAGGGCGTTGCCGACGATCGGGAGTCCGCGGGGGTTCGGAATCTCGGCGGTCACAGGGGATCCTCCTCAGCCATACGGTGTATGGCAGCTACCATACGGCGTATGGCTGAAAACCGGAAAGTCGGTGATCAACGTTTAACAAAGGACGTGATCCTCCGATCCGCACTCAGAATCGTCGACACCGACGGCGTGGAGGCGCTGAGCATGCGCAAGCTCGCCGCCGACCTGGGCGTCAATCCGATGTCGATCTACCACCATGTGGACAACAAGGCCGCACTGCTGGACGGGATCACCCGCCTGGTCACCGATGGAGCGAACGAGCTCACTGTCGGTGACGGCCCCTGGCAGGATCAACTGCGGAGACTGGCGTACGCGTTTCGCGCGCAGAGCCTCGCCCATCGCAATCTGCTGCGGTACGCCTTCGCGGGTGACGATTTCATCCAGAGGGACGGGCCGATGTGGCGGACCCTGCGCGCCGTCCTCCGTTCGGCCGGACTTCCCGAGACCGAGGTGGACCGTACCGGGGCGGTCCTGGTCGTTCTGGTCGGTGGACTGCTGCACACCGAGGTCAACGGCACCATGCGCCGCCTGGTCGGGGCCGATCAGGCCGACGACACGGGTTTCGCGCTCGCGGTGGAGCTCCTGATCGACGGGATCACCGCGCGAACCTGAACCTACTTCGCGATGAAGTGGTGATGAACCGACTGTGGAAGACCTGTGTCATCGCGGGTAAGCTCCCCCCGATCCCGGCCCGGTCACTCATCGCTAGGTAGGACATGTCGGTCGCTTACGACAATCAACTCCACAGTGCCCGCCCGGAGTCGTCTTCCGCAGGGCCTCAGACCGCACGCCCACACCTCGGTTTCCGACCGGATATCGAGGGTATGCGGGCCATCGCGGTCGTGCTCGTCGTGCTCTCGCACGCCGGCATCGCGAGCTTGGAAGGCGGCTATGTAGGCGTCGATGTCTTCTTCGTCATCTCCGGATTCCTGATCACCACGCTCCTCTTCAAGGAGCTGGATCGGACCGGCAAGATCTCGCTCGCCACGTTCTATGCCCGGCGGGCCACCCGGTTGCTGCCCGCGTCGACCGTGGTGCTGCTGGTCACCGTCACGGCGAGCTGGCTGTGGATGCCGGCCACCCGGTTCAAGTCGATCTCGCTGGACGCGATCTACGCGACCTTCTACGGGATCAACTGGCGGCTCGCGAACGAGGGCGTGCAATACCTCAACGCCGACGCCGAACCCTCCCCGCTTCAGCACTTCTGGTCACTCGCGGTCGAGGAACAGTTCTACCTGGTCTGGCCGCTGCTCCTGCTGATCTTCGCGCTGCTCTTCGGCAAGCGCCGCGCCCCGGTGATCATCTCGCTGATCCTGGTGGTGGCCGCGTCCCTGACCGTGAGCGTGCTGCAGACCGCGTCGTCGGCGCCGTGGGCCTACTTCGGGGCGCACACCCGCGCCTGGGAGCTGGCGATCGGCGCGTTCATCGCGGTCGGCGCGGCCCGGTTCGCCGGGCTCCCCAAAGCTCTGGCCGCAACCCTGACCTGGGTGGGTCTCGCCGCCATCGTGGTCGCGGCGTTCCTGTTCACCGAGGAGACACCCTTCCCCGGGTACGCCGCCGCCCTCCCCGTCTTCGGCGCGGCAGCGATCATCGCCGGTGGCGCCGCGGGCTCGCCACACGGTGTGGTCGCGATCCTGAGGACGTGGCCGTTCCAGCAGATCGGCAGGTACTCCTACAGCTGGTACCTGTGGCACTGGCCGGTCCTGATGATCGTCCCGCACATGCTGGACGTCGAGCCGAACATCCCGCTCAACCTCGGTCTCGCGGCCGGTGCCCTGCTGCTGGCCGTCGCCTCGTACCACCTGATCGAGAACCCGGCCCGCAACCAGAAGTGGGCCAAGGCCAAGGCCCGCCGCGGGATCGCCGTCGGCCTGGCCCTGTCCTGCCTCGCCGCCCTGGTCGCCCAGGTCGGCGCGATGAAGCCGCCGCAGCTCGCCAAGGGTGACCCGGCCGTCGACACCACGCAGGTGGTGGCCACCGCCGCCGACCCGCAGGCCGAGCTGCAGCGGATCATCACCGCCTCGGCCGGCACCGGTGAACTGCCGGCCAACACCACGCCGCGGGTGCAGACGGCCCGCCGGGACAAGCCGACGTACTACGACGTCAAGTGCCACCTGGAATACCTGGACACGGTCGCGCCGAGCGAGTGCGCCTTCGGCGACCCCGCCGGGACCAGGACCGTCTATCTGTACGGGGACTCGCACGCCGCGCACTGGTTCCCGGCGGTCGACGCGATCGCCAAACAGCGTGGCTGGAAGCTGCTGGTCCGTACCAAGAGCGCCTGCCACGCGGCCTCGGTCGCCGTCTACAGCACGGCTCTCAAGCGTGCCTACACCGAATGCCCGGCCTGGCGTGACCAGGTGCTCACCGAGATCAAGCAGGCCAAGCCGTACCTGGTGGTGATCTCCTCCAGCGCCAACGACGGCAACCCGCTGCTGAACGAGTCGGGTGGCCGTCTCAAGGGCACGGCCGCCGAGATCGACCCGAAGTGGGCAGCCGGCTGGACCGGCACCATCAAGGCGATCAAGGCCAGGGGCACCCGGATCGCGCTGATCCAGGACACCCCGTGGCCCGGCCGCAACGTCCCGGAATGCCTGGCCGAACACTCCCGCAAGATCTCCCGCTGTGTCGCGCCGGCCAGCGAGTCGGTCGCGTTGCCGGAGCGGCAGGCCCTGGTCGCGGCGACGGTGAAGGCCGACGGTGTCTCGGTGATCGACCCGGCGCCGTGGTTCTGCGTCGGCGGTTCCTGCCCCTCGGTGGTCGGCAACCTGCTGGTGTGGCGTGACGACGACCACATCACCACGAAGTACGCGACGATGCTGGCCCCGCTGCTGGGAGCCCGGCTCCCGAAGTAAACAGTTCGGAAACGGCCCCGCCACTCCACCGAAGCACACAGTGGCGGGGCCGTTCCGTGTTTTGATCAGTCCGGGGTTACACGTCCGAAACTTCCCCCTGCGAGCATTCCGTGGCGATCAGGAGGGTTCCCTTTGTTCCTCAGCCAGCACGAGCAGGAACGCCTGCTCATTCATGTCGCGGCCGACGTGGCGCGGCGCCGCCGCGAACGGGGCCTGCGGCTCAACTACCCCGAGGCCACCGCGATCATCACGGCCTTCCTGCTGGAAGGTGCCCGGGACGGGCGGACGGTCGCCGAGCTGATGGATTCCGGCCGCCGGGTGCTGACCCGCGACGACGTGCTGGACGGCGTGCCCGAGATGCTCGCCGAGGTGCAGGTCGAAGCCACCTTCCCGGACGGTACGAAGCTCGTCACGGTGCACGGGCCGATCTCATGACCGGGCCGATCATTCCGGGCGAGATCCTCTTCGGCGACGGCGAGATCGAGATCAACCCGGGCCGCCCGACCGTGACGCTCACCGTCCGCAACACTGGTGACCGGCCCGTCCAGGTCGGCTCGCACTTCCACTTCGCCGAGACCAACGCGGCCCTGGACTTCGACCGCGAACTCGCCTGGGGGCACCGGCTGGCCATCCCGGCCGGCACGTCGGCCCGCTTCGAACCCGGCATCCCCCGCGACATCACCCTGGTGGCGTTCGCCGGCCGGCGCGTCGTGCCCGGCCTGCGTGGCCTGGCCGGCGGCCCGCTGGACACGCCGGCATCAGCGCCGGAACCCGACCCCACCGACATCGAGCCGGCCGGTTCCCTCGACGAGGACACCGGTGAGGGCGAACACAACGGGAGCCCCCGGTGACCCTGGAGACCGACTTCGGAGGAGCGGCGTGACCAGCCTCGACCGCCGTCGCTACGCGGCGCTGCTCGGCCCCACCAAAGGCGACCGGATCCGGCTCGCCGACACCAACCTGCTGATCGAGATCGAAGAGGACCACAGCGCCGGGCCGGTCCCGGGCGACGAGGTCGTCTTCGGCGGCGGCAAAGTGATCCGCGAGTCGATGGGCCAGGCCGCCGCCACCCGCGCCGAAGGCACCCCGGACACCGTCATCACCGGTGTCGTCGTGCTCGACCACTGGGGCATCGTCAAGGCCGACGTCGGCATCCGCGACGGCCGGATCGTGGCCATCGGCAAAGCCGGCAACCCGGACACCATGGACGGCGTACACCCCGACCTGGTCATCGGCCCCGGCACCCAGATCCTGGCCGGCAACGGCAAGATCCTCACGGCCGGCGCGATCGACAGTCACGTGCACCTGATCAGCCCGACGATCCTGGACACCGCGCTCGCCTCCGGCATCACCACGATCATCGGCGGCGGCACCGGGCCGGACGAGGGCACCAAGGCCACCACGGTCACCCCGAACGCCTGGCACCTGGCCCGGATGCTGGAATCCCTGGACACCTGGCCGATCAACGTGCTGCTGCTCGGCAAGGGCAACACGATGTCCGCCGAGTCGATGTGGGAACAGCTGCGCGGCGGGGCCGGCGGGTTCAAACTGCACGAGGACTGGGGCACCACCCCGGCCGCGATCGACGCCTGCCTCAAGGTCGCCGACGCCTCGGGTGTCCAGGTCGCCATCCACACCGACACGCTGAACGAAGCGGGTTTCGTCGAGGAGACGCTGCGGGCCATCGGCGGGCGATCCATCCACGCCTATCACACCGAAGGCGCCGGTGGCGGGCACGCACCGGACATCATCACCGTCGCGTCGCACCCGAACATCCTGCCGTCGTCGACCAACCCGACCCGGCCGTACACCCGCAACACCCTCAGCGAACACCTCGACATGCTGATGGTCTGCCACCACCTGAACTCGTCGGTGCCCGAAGACCTGGCGTTCGCCGAGAGCCGGATCCGGCCGTCCACCATGGCCGCCGAGGACTACCTGCACGACCTCGGCGCGATCTCGATGATCGGCTCCGACTCGCAGGCGATGGGGCGGGTCGGCGAGGTCATCACCCGGACCTGGCAGACCGCGCACGTCATGAAGGCCCGTATCGGATCCCTGCCGGGTGACGGGGCCGCCGACAACAACCGGGCCAAGCGGTACGTCGCCAAATACACGATCTGCCCGGCCCAAGCTCACGGCATGGCCGAACAGGTCGGCTCGATCGAACCGGGCAAACTCGCCGACCTGGTGCTCTGGGACCCGGTCTTCTTCGGCGTCCGGCCGGCCCTGGTGATCAAGGGCGGCATGATCGCGTACGCGCAGATGGGCGACGCGAACGCCTCCATCCCCACCCCGCAGCCGATGCTCCCCCGACCGATGTTCGGGTCCTACGGCGTGGTGCCGGCGCAGACCTCGGTCGCGTTCGTCGCCCCGGCGGCCATCGACGCGCTGCTCAGCGACCGGATCGGCGTGAAACGGGCGCTGGTCCCGGTGGCCGACACCCGCTCGGTGGGCAAGGAGGACATGGTCCGGAACGCCGCTATGCCTCGGATCGAGGTCAAGGCTGACACTTTCGAGGTGCGTATCGACGGGCAAGTGATCGAGCCCGATCCGGTCGACGTTCTGCCGATGGCTCAGCGGTATTTCCTCTTCTGATGGGTCGGTTTTGGGCCGGGCGTGGCCCGCTCCGGGCGGTCAGGCTTGATCCCTCCGTGGGCCACACCCGGCCCAAAACCTAGGTAGCGCGAGGGGGTGACGGGTTGAGTCTGGCTACCTTGCTGTTGCTTGCGGATGGGCGGTTGCCCTCTGGGGGGCATGCGCACTCCGGAGGGTTGGAGCCGCAGATCGCCAACGGGCGGGTTCGCGACATCAGCGGACTTCATGGTTTTCTGCTGGGGAAGCTTGCCACCGGTGGGCTGGTGTCGGCTTCGTTCGCGGCGGCTGCCTGCCGGCGTACCGGCGAGTGGTTTGATCTTGATGGTGGGCTTGATGCCCGGACTCCGTCTGTTGCTCTGCGGAAGGCATCGCGTGCGCAAGGGCGCGCGCTGCTACGGGCCGGGCGGGCGATGTGGGTTCTTCCGGATGTCGGGCGGGAACCTCATCAACCCGTTGCCCTCGGCACGCTTGCGGCGGCGGCCGGGCTGACGCCGGTCGAGGCTGCGGTGGCGGCTGCTCATGGGACCGTGACCGGGGCGGCCAGTGCTGCGGTCCGGCTGTTGGGGCTTGATCCCTATGCGGTGCACGCGCTGCTGGCGCGGCTCGCTCCTGAATGTGACCGGGTCGCGGAAGAAGCCGCGGAACGGTCCGGCGACCCGGTCGACGAACTGCCGGCCGCGGGCGCTCCCCTGCTCGACATCGGCGCCGAGCACCACGCCACCTGGGAGGTGCGTCTCTTTGCATCCTGAATCGCAGCACCCTGAATCGCAGCACCCTGAACTGCATGAACACGGGCCTGACGAGGTTCCGCACACGCACCCTGAGCCGGGGGTCGATCCGCACACGCCGCTGGGCGGTGGGCCTCGGGCTCTGCGCATCGGCATCGGCGGGCCGGTCGGGTCGGGGAAGACCGCGCTGGTCGCGGCCCTGTGCCGGGCCCTCGGCGACGAGTTGCGGCTCGCGGTCGTGACCAACGACATCTACACCACTGAGGACGCCGACTTCCTGCTGCGCAACGGGGTGCTGCCGGAGGAGCGGGTGCGCGCGGTGGAGACCGGCTGCTGCCCGCACACCGCGATCCGCGACGACATCTCGGCGAACCTGGACGCGGTCGAGGATCTCGAGGAGAAGCTCGGGCCGCTGGATCTGGTGCTGGTGGAGAGCGGTGGCGACAACCTGACCGCCACGTTCAGTAAAGGGCTGATCGACCAGCAGATCTTCGTGGTGGACGTGGCCGGTGGGGACAAGGTTCCGCGCAAGGGTGGGCCCGGTGTCACCGCGGCCGACCTGCTGGTGATCAACAAGACGGATCTGGCGCCGCTGGTCGGAGCGGATCTCGCGGTGATGGACCGGGACGCCAAGGCGCGGCGGCACGAGCTGCCGACGGTGTTCCTGTCGCTGGCCGAGGACAAGCAGGCCACGCCGGTGGCCGACTGGATCCGAGGGCTGGTCGCCGCCCGGACCGCCGCTGCCGGTGCCTGATCGCGGAGGGCTTCGCTGATGCGGGCTCAGGCTTGTGTCGTCGCGGAGGCCGACGGGCGGGGCGGGACGCGGCTCGCCGTGTTGCGCGGTGAGTCGCCGTTGCTGTTGCGGCGAACCGGGCCGCGTGACGCGGACGGGGTCACCGTTCACCTGGTCGGCGGGGCCGCCGGGCCGTTACGCGGCGACGAACTGCGGCTGGACATCGAGGTCGGGCCGGGTGCGCGCCTGGAGATGCTGAGTGTGGCGGCCTCGCTGGCGCTGCCCGGACGGCCGGCGCCGGCGTCCCGGATGACCGTCACCGCGTCGGTCGCCGCGGGCGGGGTCCTGCGGTGGCTGCCGGAACCGCTGATCGCGGCGGCGGGCTGCGACCACGTCGTGGTGACGCGGGTGGAGGTGGCCGACGGCGGAACGCTGCTGTGGCGCGACGACCTGGTCTGCGGGCGGCACGCGGAGGCGTCGGGGGCGGTTCGGGCCGACACCACTGTCCGGTACGGGGGAGTCACCCTGTACCGGCACGAGCTGACCGTCGGGCCGCGCGCGCCGGGCTGGGACGGTGCGGCGGTGCTCGGTGGCGGGCAGGCGACCGGAACCGTGGTGATGGCGGGCGCCGACCTGCCGGAGCCGGCGGTACTCGGAGTGGACGCGGGCGACGGCGGAGCGGGGCGGGCCGCGGGTGGCGCCCGGGACGGGCGGACCGTGGGGGCCGGAGTGGACGCGGCTCTCATGCGGCTGGCCGGGCCGGGGGTCGTCGCGACCGCGGTGGGCGTGGACATCCGGCAGGTCAAGGCGGTGCTGGATCCCCTGTGCGGGGCCGGGGCGCGGTCGAGACTGGCGGTTTGAGGAACGTACCGCCGCGGGGTTGACAGACACGGCGGACGGTGCGGCGGAGGGCGACCTGGTGGGCCGCCCTCCACATCCGTCCGTCAGGCCGCCACCGCGATCGGCACACCGTGGGCGTCGGTCAGCGCCAGCCGGGTGTGCAGGCTGCCCTGCTGGGCCACCCGGGCGAAATACTCGGTGCGGCGTCTCTGCAGACAACCTTTCCGGGTACGCGGCCCCCCGGCCGCCACGGTGAGCAGTTCGGGCGCGAGAGAGCTGTTCAGGCCCTCCCGGAGCAGGCGCAGCGCCTCGGTCCGCAACTGGGAGATGCGGGACTCGGTGACGCCCAGCCGGGACGCCACCTCGCTGAGCGGCTGTTCCTGCAGGAACGATTCCTCCACCACCTGGCGCAGCCGCTCGGGCAGGGCCTGGATCGCCTGATGCAGGTATCCGAGACGCTCCCGTTTGAGCAGCAGGTCCTCCGGCCCTTCAGAGGTCTCCGGCACCATCTCCTCGGCCGCCCCGGTGGGGAAGCCTTGGAGGCTGAGCAGGGAGGCCTTCTGCACGTCGTCCTCGACGCTGGCGAGTTCGTTGACCCCGATCCCCAGCACCCCGGCCACTTCGGCGTCGCTGGGTGTGCGGCCGAGCGCGGCGGTGAGTTCCTGGCGGGCGGTGGCCGCTCGCCGGGCTCTGGCCCGCACCGATCGGCTGGCCCAGTCCTGCCCGCGAAGCTCGTCCAGCAGGGCGCCTCTGATGCGGACGGCGGCGAACCGGTGGAACGGTATGCCACGGGTCACGTCGAAGGACCGGGCGGCGCCGAGCAGGGCTGCGAATCCGGCGGACGAGAGATCGTCCGCGTGGACGTGGCCGGGTACCCGATTGAGCAGTTCCCGGACCAGGTGGCCAACCATCGGCATGTTCTCGCGGATCAGGTCCTCGATGTCGCGCGCGGAGGGCACATCGTGGGCGATGCCGATGGTGGCGGGGAGTTGAGTCGTGGTGATCGTCGTGGAGATCACGTAGTCCTCCTCGCTGGTACTAACCGGCTGATGAAGCCGGCTGACGAGAAGAACAGTGGCCGTCTCAGGGTGCAGCGGCGGCCGAACTCGGTTGTATTTGTGGAGTTTTTTCACGAAAAACCTCAGCCCGGCGAGGAGCGGCACGGGCTGAGGTGAAGGCAACGCCGAAGAACCCGGCCGCGTTCACGGCCGGGTTCGGGAGGGGGATGTCAGTACAACACCGGAGTGCGGGGCGCCAGCACGTCGGCCAGCTCCTCGTGCACCCACGTCATGCGTTGCACGGCCACGTCCGGGTGGTCACCGAACTCGACGGCGACACCGGCGGCACATCCGTCACTGCCGTAGCGCAGGATCGTCACCGTGATCGCCTCCTCCACCGCGGCCTGGTTCGGGCTCTCGGAGGGCTGCAGGTACGAGACGAACAACGCCTCGGCAGCCAGGTCCTTCACTGTGCTGATCATTTCTGTCGAACTCCCCGATGTCGACGACCTGCTTGAACTCGGCTGACACCACCTGGGTTGCCCGGGCTCTCGCCCATCATCCACTCGGGTGTCGCGCGCGCCGGCAGCCACGCCGTGCCGAAGTGCCACGAACCGGGCACCCGTCTCCGAGCGGAAGCGCCTGTCGGTCTCCGTTCACCGTAACTCCGGAACAGGCCTTTCGGCCTGTCATTTTCCGGGCTTCGTCAGCCGTCGGCGCACAGATCGTCCACCTCGTCGTCGCAGTTCACGTCCGGCGGCAGCGGGGCCGGCGGCGAAGTGCTCGTCTCCGGCTCGTTGACACCCGGGTTCTCCGACGACGGCACCACCACCGGCGGTAGCGACGGCGGAATCGGGCTCGGACTCGTCTCGCTGGGCGACGGTGACGCCGACGGCGAGGTGCCGGCACTGGTGCTCGGCGGGACCACCGACGGGGAACCACTCGCCCCCGGACTCACCGTCGGGTTGATGATCACGCTGCCGCTGGGGCCGATCGAGATTCCGGGCGAGGTGGTCGGCTCGCCGAGACGGATCCGCCCGTCCTGCAGGACCTCGACCGGGCGGGGCGGGTCGCCGGGCTTCGCCGACACGTACGTCTCGCAGGTCTGGTCGTTGAGTTTGAAGACCATCGGGGCGGCGTTGCTCTCGGTGTAACGTCCGGTGATCTGCATGGTGGTGGTGCGCTGCGGGGCGATCGCGGTCTTCGACGCGACCTGGACGGCCTGGCCGTCCTGAGTGAGGTCGAGCTTCCCCTTGCCGGAGAGCACCTGGTCGCCGTTGAGCAGGAACCATAGGTTCCACTCGTTCATCGCGACGGCGTCGCGGTTGGCCAGGGTCACCTGGGCCTTGAACCGCCCGGCCTTGTCGGCCCAGACCGCGTAGCTGATCACGCATTTGCCGGAGGCGGGCAGAACCGTCGGCTGCGGCGTGGCACCGGCGGCCCGGTCGGTGGTGTGCTGCTGGCCGACCGCCGTCCAGCCGTAGGTGAGACCGCTGAGCACGGCGACCGTCCCGGCCACCAGCACGATCCGGCGGACCCGCACGTGGGTCCGGACCGGCGGGCGGCCACCGGGCGGGGCCGGCTGGGGTCCCCCGGCGCCGGGCCGCAACGACGGCGGCCGGGACGACGACGGCGGCGGCTCGGCGGCCGACGGAACGACCGGGTCGGTCGCCACGTCACCGGCGGCGGCCGCGGCCGGGCCGAACCCGGAGTACGGGTAGCCCGAGGGCAGGATGAAGGTGTCCTCGCCGTCGCGCCAGTCGCCCTGAAAACCGGAGGTGACCAGCGGCGCCCCGGCCGCGATGCCGGACAGTGCCCCGGCAACCTCGGCGGTGGACGGCCGGTCGCCCGGGTGTTTCTCCAGACAGCGGGCGATCAGGGCGTCCACCGAGTACGGCAGGCCCTCCACCGGCGGCAGGGGTTCGGGCTCGGTGTACTGATGGGCGCGCAGCAGGGCCGTGGTGGTGCCGACGTCCCAGGGGAGCTGGCCGATCAGCATCCGGTAGATCAGCAGGCCGACCGCGTAGACGTCGGTGGCCGGGCTGACCTGGCCGCCCTCCAGACGCTCCGGCGCCAGATAGGCGGGAGTGCCCATCAGGCTGCCGTCCGGGTCGGTGTCGTTCTCCCCGATCAGGGCCGAGATGCCGAAGTCGACGACCTTCACCCCGGCCTGGGTCAGCATCACGTTGGCGGGGGTGACGTCGCGGTGCACGATGCCGCGGGCGTGGGCCGAGGCCAGCGCGGCCGCGACCTCGGCGCTGATCCGCACCGCGGTCGGCCACGGCAGGGTCCGCACCCGGGCCAGCACGGCCGCCAGGGACTCGCCGTCGACGAGTTCCATCACGACGTACGGCACGGGTTCGCCGTCGGCTGTGGTGGCCTCGCCGTAGTCGTAGACGTTGGTGATGTTCGGATGCGTCAGCCGGGCCGCGGCCTGAGCCTCCGAGCGCAGCCTGCGCCGGAACGAGGGATCGGCGCTCGTGGACGGTGGCAGCACCTTGACCGCGACCTGCCGTCCGAGCACTTCGTCGAACCCTCGCCAAACCACTGACATCCCGCCGGCACCGAGACGCTCGACCAGTCGGTATCGACCGGCGAGCAATCCCGACCCGGGCAGGTCCGCCGTGCTCATGTGCCCCCACATGCGCGCTTCGAGAAACACCGGGCCGCACCGCCATGCTCCCGGCGTCGGGTGAGCTCGGGCCCACCGTCGGACTCCGAGCATCCCCCATCGACGGCGAGGATGTTAGTCCCCATCGGCCCGCAGTTCGACCCGTCACATACCGATCCACCTGGGGCTAATTACTGTCTGTTGCGAGCAGTTCGCAGCTTTCCGCAACCAGTGGGACACGCAGGGCCACCACAGCGCTGGTGTATGCCCGCTTCGTCGGAACTTGCACTCTCAACCTTTCGAGTGAGTCCACGGTGGAGGTGTTCACGATCGGTCAACAATTCGCTACCGGGCGAGATCAAGTCTGTCCAAGATCTGTCAGCGGCGTGCGGGGCTGCCGGTGAGCCGGCGCGCCAGCTGGAGACCCGCACCGGGCCCGGCCGACGGCAGCGCGGCGTGCACCGGCACCCCAGCGGCCGGAACCGCTCCCAGCCCGGCCAGGAACGACCGCAGCGGACCCCACGACTCGTAGATCACCAGCACCACGTCGCCCGGCTCGGCCATCTCCAGTGCGCTGGTCAGCGCGGCCCGGAACCCCTCGGTGCGCACCGCGGTCAGCCGGGGCCGGCGGGCCCGCATCTCCCGCTCGACCAGCCCGGAGACCTCCCCGCGCGGCCGGCCACGCAGGTCCTCGTCCTCGTAGAGCACCACCCGGGTCAGGCCGTCGGCCAGCACCTGCGCCGACGCCGCCAGCAGGTCCGCACGCCGGTCGCCGGGCAGGGTGACCGCGCCCACGCACCGGTCCGGGCCCCACAGCCGGTGCAGGGTCCGCAGGGTGGTCGCCAGGGCCGCCGGATTGTGCGCGTAGTCCAGGTACAGCGACACGTCGCCGAGCCGGAACAGGGTGCCCCGGCCCGGGTTGTCGGCCGCCGGGTCGAACTCGGCGAGCCGATCGGCCAGGGTCTCCGGGCGGGCCCCCAGTGCCCGGGCGGCGGCGATCGCGGCAAGAGTGTTCGCGGCCACGTGCAGAGCCGCACCGCCGTACGCCCCGGGCACCTCGGCCAGCCGCAGCAGCGGGGTACGCCGCGCCCCGGTCGCCTGCACCAGCCAGCCGTCGTGCAGAAGGTAGGCGGACCCGCCCCGGGCCAGATGCCCGGCCAGCACCGGGTTCTGCGGGTCCAGCGAGAACCAGACCAGCCGTTTGTGGTCGGCCCGCACCCGCGGCCGGTCGGCCAGGCTGCGTACCCACGGGTCGTCGGCGTTGAGGACCAGGGTCCCGCCGTCCCGGACCCGCTCGGCCACCACCGCCTTGACGTGCGCCAGGTCCTCGACCGAGTCGAGCCCGTCCTGGCCCAGGTGGTCGGCGGTGATGTTGGTGATCACGCCGACGTCCGACCAGTCGTACCCGAGGCCGCGCCGCAGCAGGCCGCCGCGCGCGGTCTCCAGCACCGCCATCTCCACCTGCGGGTCACCGAGGACCATCTGAGCCGAGCGGGGCCCGGTGGCGTCGGCGACCTGGACGACCCGCCCGTCGATCGCGACTCCGTCGCTGGTGGCGGTGCCGACCCGCAGGCCGCTTCCGCTGAGCAGATGGGCGGTCAGCCGGGTGACGGTGGTCTTGCCGTTGGTGCCGGTGATCGCGACGGCCGGGATCCGCCCGTCGGAGCCGCCCGGGAACATCGCCCGCACGATCGCGTCGCCCACGTCGCGGGGCCGGCCCTCCACCGGTGCCAGGTGCATCCGCAGTCCCGGCACCGCGTTGACCTCGATCACCCCGGCGGTGGTGACTCCGGCGACCGGCGGGACCGGGGCGGCCACGTCCGGAAGGCGCAGGTCGATGCCGGCGATGTCGAGGCCGAGCAGCGCGGCCACCCGGCGGCAGATCCGGGTGACATCCGGGTGCACCTGGTCGGTCACGTCCCGGCTGGTCCCGCCGGTGGACAGGTTGGCGGTGTCGCGGAGGCGGGCCACTTCGCCGTCGGCGAGGACCGTCGCGGGGGTACGGCCGTCGCGGGCGAGCACCCGGCGGACCGTCTCGTCCACGGTGATCCGGGTCAGCACCCGGGAGTGCCCGGTCCCCCGGCGCGGATCGGCGTTGACCCGGTCGATCAGTTCGGTGATCGTCGCCCGGCCGTCGCCGACCACGTGCGCGGCCACCCGCTCGGCCGCCGCCACCACTTCGCCCGCCACCACCAGCACCCGGTAGTCCCGGCCGTCGAGTTGCCGCTCGACGACCGCGTCCCCACCGATCGCGGCGAACACCCGCCGGACGTCCTCCGCACTGGTCAGGTGCAGGGCCACGGCGCGCCCGTGCCGGCCGTTGCGGGGTTTCACCACGACCGGGCCGCCCAGCCGGCCGAACAGCCGGATCGCCTCGGCCTCGGTGCCGGCCGCGCCACCGGCCGCGACCGGGACACCCGCCTCGTCGAGCAGCCGCCGGGTGACGTGTTTGTCCCCGGCGATGTCCACGCCCACCGCGCTGGTCCGGTCGGTCATCGCGGCCCAGGCCATCCGGCGCCGGTGTCCCCAGCCGAGCCGGACCAGGCTGAGGTCGTCGAAACGTTCCACCGGGATGCCGCGGCGGCGGGCCGCCTCGATGATCGACCGGGTGCTGGGGCCGGTGGCCTCCCGTTCGGCGAGCGCGGCCAGTCCGGCGAGCTGTTCAGCGAGCCGCGGGGCGGCCGGGCCGCCGCCGGCGGACACCTGGAGCACCAGGCCGATCGCGGCGGTCAGCAGTTCACCGGGGAGCGGCGACTCGGGGGACTCGTCGGCCGGGCATTCGGTGATCACGTCGTAGACGCCGTCGGCCCCGGTGCCGACGGTCCGGCCGAAGGTGACGTCGCGGCCGATGAGCTGGGACAACTCGATGCAGACGTGTTCGGCGACGTGACCGAAGTAGGTGCCGCCCCGCAGCCGGCTGACGAACCCGCCGGGGGTGCCCGCGGCGCAGTGATGCTCGGCCAGGCCGGGCATCGCCCGCAGCAGGCGCTCGGTGAACCCGGTGATGTCGGTGGTCTCCACCCCGGTCAGGCCGCCCAGGTGCAGCCGGGCCACCATCGCGGGCCGGGACAGGTAGACGTTGGGACCCCGTAGACGGCGCAGGCTCTCGATCTTCATATGGCTCGTTCCCGTTCTACCGACGGCGGACCGGTGACGGGACTGCGGCCCGTCAGATGGAAGGTGCAGCCCGCGGGCAGCACGTGGAGGCGAGCCCCGGCGAGCGCGATCGGCCCGGCCTGCGGGACTCGGATGTCGGTGGCGGCACCGGCGTCGACCACCGTCACCGCCCCGCTGCCGAGAACCTCGAAACTGTCGCCCCCGGTCAGGATGGCGGTGTCCTCGTCGATGCCCACGCCCAGTTCGTGCGGGTAGCGGGCGACCGCGCTGAGCAGCCGGTTGAGCCGGCCCCGCTCGGCGAAGTGCTGGTCGATCAGTACGCACGGCAGGAACTCCAGCCCCGGGCCGGTGCGCACACTGTCCGCGGTCACGCCGGGGCCGTCGCCGCCGATGATCATGGTGCTCGCCATCATCGCCGCGCCCGCGCTGGTCCCGCCGAGCACCACCCGGCCCTCGGCGACCAGGGTGTGCAGCAGGGTGTCGACGACGGTGCCGCCCAGTGTCCCGGTGATCCGCTCCTGGTCGCCGCCGGTGAAGAAGACCCCGGTGGCCTCACGCAGGACGGCTTCGGAGGTGGGCGCGTTCGCCTCGGTGCGGCAGGACAGGCGCAGGGCGCGAACCGTGCCGGCGCCCAGATCGGAGAACCGCTGGAGGTAGACCTGTTCGGCGGTCGCCGGGGCCTGACTGGCGGTGGCGATGACCACGATCCGGGCGGCGGCCGCTCCGGCGAGTTCCACGAACCGGCCGAGCAGCGCGGTCCCGGCCGCCCCACCCATGATCAGAAGCCGGTTGCCGCCCTCCACACTGCTGAGATTAAACGGATGTTTCAGTTTTATTCCGGCTTATGCCGCTTCGCCCGCGCAGATCGCCGTTCCTCGAACCGGGACGCCTGCGTCTCCAGCTCACTCATCTGCGCGGCCAGCTCGTCGCGCGCCCGCTCGCCGTCCCCACGCAGATCGGTGCGATCCCAGACGTTCCACTGCCGCAGCACCGGCTGCAGCACCTCGTCGCGGTGCTGGCGCAGGTCGTAGATGCCGGCCAGCGCGATCAGCACCGCCTTACGGCCGAACCCCTCGATGTTGGCACCCGGCATCTGGAAACCGGCCGTCACGTTCGCGACCGCCCGCATCGTCTGGTCCGGGGACAGGTCGAAGGCCGCGGTCAGGATGTTGCGGTAGAAGACCATGTGCAGGTTCTCGTCGGCGGCGACCCGGGTCAGCATCTGCTCGGCGATCGGGTCGCCGGTGGCCTTGCCGGTGTTGCGGTGCGAGATCCGGGTCGCCAGCTCCTGCAACGCGACGTACGCGATCGAGTGCAGCATCTCGTGACCGTTGACGTTCACGTACCCGGCCTGCATGTGGTCCATCCGGGCGCGCTCCAGCTCGACCGGGTCCACGCCGCGGGTCACCGTCAGGTAGTCGCGGATCGCGATGCCGTGCCGGCCCTCCTCCGCGGTCCACCGGTGCACCCAGGTGCCCCACGCGCCGTCCCGGCCGAAGAGGGAGGCGATCTCGTGGTGGTAGGAGGGCAGGTTGTCCTCGGTGAGCAGGTTGACGATCAGCGCGGTCTTCGCCACGTCGGGCAGTTTCGAGTCGCCCGGCTGCCACGGCTCGCCGCCGAGGACCCCGTCGAAGGTCCGCCCCTCGCTCCACGGCACGAACTCGTGCGGGAACCATTCCTTGGCGAGTGACAGGTGCCGGTCGAGGTTGGCGGCCACGACGGGCTCCAGCTCGATCAGCAGCGCGGTCTGGTCCAGCGGCATCCACTCACGGTAACCGCCGGACCAGGCTCACACGGGTCAGCTCGCGGACACCGACGGGTGAAGATCAACAGTGGGCGGCTGCCACGTCTCCGGATCGGCGTCGACCTGCTCTCCGGACCGGATGTCCTTGACGGTGTCCGTCTCACCCGTCTCACCCGCTTCACTCGCCGCACCCGCTTCACTCGGGAACCAGACGAACGGGATCCCCCGGCGGTCGGCGAACTGGATCTGCTTGCCGAACTTCGCGGCGGCCGGCGCCACCTCGGTCGCGATGCCCCGGCGGCGCAGCTTCGCCGCGATCCGGTCACACGCGGCCCGCCGGTCCTCGCTGGGCAGGGCCACCACCACGACCGTCGGCACCGACCGGGACACCGACAGCGCGTTCTGCCCGAACAGCAGGCCGAGCAGCCGGGACACCCCGATCGAGATGCCCACTCCGGGGAACCGGGTGTTGCCCACCGACGCCAGGTTGTCGTACCGGCCGCCGGAGGTGATCGAACCGAACCGCTCGTAACCCTTGAGCTGGGTCTCGTACACCGTGCCGGTGTAGTAGTCCAGGCCGCGGGCGATCTTCAGCTCGGCCCGGACCAGGCCCGGAGCGTGCTCGCCGGCCGTCTCGACCACCTGCAGCAGCTCGGCCAGACCTTCGTCGAGCAGCGGGTCGGAGACACCGAGCGCCCGGACCCGGTCGGCGAACGAGCCGTCGGCCGCCGAGATCCCGGCCAGAGCCAGGCACGCGGCGGCCTGCGCGTCGGTGGCGCCGGCCGTCTCCACCAGAGCGGCGGCCACCTTCTCCGGGCCGATCTTGTCGAGTTTGTCGACGGTGCGCAGCACCTGCGCGGTGTCCTCCAGGCCCAGACCTCGGTAGAAGCCCTCACAGACCTTGCGGTTGTTGACCAGGATCACCGCGTCCGGAATGGGCAGTGACCGGAAGACGTCGCCGATCACCAGCGGCATCTCGGTGTCGAAGTGGAACGGCAGGGTGTCCCGGCCGACCACGTCGATGTCGGCCTGCAGGAACTCGCGGTACCGGCCCTCCTGCGGGCGCTCGCCCCGCCACACCTTCTGGATCTGGTAACGCTTGAACGGGAACTGCAGCTTGCCGTGGTTCTCCGTGACGAACCGTGCGAACGGGACGGTCAGGTCGAAGTGCAGGCCCAGCTGATCGTCGCGTCTGGCGTTCTCGTCCTCCTGCAGACGGTGCAGCAGGTAGACCTCCTTCGAGGTCTCCCCCTTGCTGAGCAGGATGTCGAGCGGCTCGACGGCCCGGGTCTCCAGGGACGCGTAGCCGTACAGCTCGAATGTGGATCTGATCTTGTCAAGGATCTGCTGCTCGATGATGCGCTGCGGCGGCAGCCATTCAGGGAAGCCGGAAATGGGCACTGTTGCTCCTAGCGCGAAAAGATTTCAGAGTCCCCGGCCGGGCGCGGCGGTCAGATCCCGCAGATACGGGTTCGACGCGCGCTCACGGCCGATGGTGGTGGACGGTCCGTGGCCGGGCAGCACGACGGTGTCGTCGGCCAGCGGCAGGATCTTGTCCCGCAGGCTGGTCATCATCGTCGGGGTGCTGCCACCCGGCAGGTCGGTGCGGCCGATCGACCCGGCGAACAGCACGTCGCCGGAGAGGCAGATCTGCTCCGCTGCCCAGGACGAACCCGCCCCGGGCAGCCGGAAGAGCACCGACCCGCCGGTATGGCCGGGCGCGTGGTCGACGGTGATCTCCAGACCGGCGATGCTCAGCACCGCGCCGTCGGTCAGCTCGGCGACGTCGTCGGGCTCGGTGTACTGCAGACGCCCGCCGAACAGCGAGGTGAGGTCGGCGCTCAGGCCCTTCGACGGATCGGCCAGCATCTCCCGGTCCGCCGGGTGCACATAGGCGGTGATGCCCCGGGCGCCGCAGACCGGCGCCACCGAGAAGGTGTGATCCAGATGACCGTGGGTCAGCAGCACCGCGGCCGGGTGCAGCCGGTGCTTGGCGAGGGTCTCCTCCAGCCGGTCCAGCACACCGATGCCGGGGTCGACGACCAGGCATTGTTCGCCCTCACCGACGGCGACCAGGTAGCAATTGGTGCCGAAGGCGTCGGCCGGAAAGCCGGTGACGAGCACGGTGGCAGACCTCTCTGGAGCGGGCGCAAATCGTAACGAGCCTAGCCGGGCGGCCGCACGCCACTTTCTCAGGAGGTACCCGTACACTCTTGCGGGCGTGTGGCGTGCCGCACCCCTTGACATACAGAGCCTCTCTCGGGGCGACGCGCCTCATCCTGAGGCACAGGGAAGGACAGGCTTTCGGTGGCTTCCAGCAGGGACCGGCAGCGCAAGCTCGCACGGGCGAAATACGACCGGCAGCAAGCCCGCCGAGCCGATCGTGAACACCGCCGCCGCCGGGTCTCGGCCGGCGTGGGCGCCACCCTGGCAGTCCTGCTGATCGCCGCGGGCGGCGCCTGGATCGGCGGCGTCTTCGACAGCGAGAAGACCGACACGTCGGCCTCCGACGATTGCCTGTGGACGCCGCTGAGCACCGAGAGCAACCCCGACCTCAAGAACGTCGGGACACCGCCCACCAAGGACATTCCGGAGGACGGCACCGAGACGATGACGATCACCACCGACAAGGGTGCCCCGATCGTCGTCACCGTCGACGTGACTAATTCGCCGTGTGCCGCGGCCAGCTTCTCCTACCTGGCGGGCCGGTCGTTCTTCGACAACACCGAATGCCACGAGCTGACCACCGAAGGCGCGCTGCACTGCGGCGACCCGGCCGGCACCGGTCAGGGCGGCCCGACCTACAGCTACTACGACGAGAACCTCCCGGCCGGCGCCCCGGAGCCGGAGCCGAGCGCCAGCGCGGCCCCCACCACCGAGGTGACCTACCCCCGAGGGACTGTCGCCGTGCTCGGTAACCCGAAGGGCGTCAACGGCAGCCAGTTCCTGATCTTCCACAAGGACTTCACGTCGGCCGACCCGCAGTACTCGGTACTCGGCACGGTCACCGGCGGCCTGGACACCCTGGCCGCGATCGCGAAGATCCCCGCGGTCGAGAACGAAGCGGGCGACAAGGTCAAACCCAAGGACAAGATCACCATCAAGACCCTGACCGTCGGTACGGGCACCGTCGGCACGGCCCCCTCGGCTTCGGCCGGGGCCGCGCCCGCGGCGAGTGTCCAGTCGTGAGTGCGAAGGCAGAGAGCAGCATGGAGGAGACCGTGTCGTCGATCAAGGACCGGCAGCGCGCGGCAGCGCGTGCCCGGCTCGAGAAGGAGATGGCCGAGCGTTCAGCGGCCGCTCGTAAGCGCCGGCAGCGGCAGGCGATCGTCGGCTCGGCGCTCGCGGTCGTGGTGATCGCCGGCATCGCGTTCTTCGTCGTGCAGACGCTGAAGGACGACGACAAGAGCACCGAGGCCGCCGCGCCCGATGCCAGCGCCAGCGCCGGCGCCAACGTGCCACCCGCACCGGCCGGCACCGCCAACTGCACCTGGATCCCCTCCGACGAGGCGACCGGCGGCAAGGTCAAGGACACCGGTGGCACCCCGCCGGCCAACGTCCCGGCCACCGGCACCGACACCCTCAAACTGGACACCAGCATCGGCGCCATCACGGCGACGGTGGACAAGACGAAGGCCCCGTGCACCGCGGCCGCGTTCGAGTACCTGGCGGCCAAGAAGTTCTGGGACAACACCAAGTGCCACCGGATCGTCACCGAGGGCATCAAGGTCCTGCAGTGTGGTGACCCGTTCGCCACCGGCAAGGGTTACCGCGAGACCGACGGCTCCGGCGGCCCGAACTTCATGTACCCGGAGGAGAACCTTCCGGTCGACGCGCAGGTGACCTATCCGAAGGGGACGATCGCCATGGCGCGGACCCAGCAGGAGGCCACCACCGGCAGCCAGTTCTTCATCGTCTACGAGGACATCCCCGCGACGTCCCTGCCGGCGCAGTACACCGTGCTCGGCAAGGTCACCTCGGGTATCGAGTTCGTGGAGAAGGTCGGGAAGGCCGGCAGCGACAACGCCAACGGCCAGAGCGACGGTCACCCCAAGACAGAGGTCGCCATCAAGTCGCTGACGATGGCCGCGGCCTAGTTCTCGGCAGGAAAGAAGCCCCGGTGCGATCCGCACCGGGGCTTCTTCGTGTCCTCAGGCTCCGGACGTCACCCGGTAGGCGTCGAAGACGCCGTCCACCTTGCGCACCGCGGCGACCAGGTGACCCAGGTGTTTCGGGTCGGCCATCTCGAACGTGAACCGGCTGACCGCCACCCGGTCCCGGGTGGTGGTGACCGTCGCGGAGAGGATGTTGACCCGTTCCTCGGACAGCACCCGGGTCACGTCGGCCAGCAGCTTGTGCCGGTCGAGGGCCTCCACCTGGATCGCCACCAGGAACGTGGACGCCGACGTCGGTTTCCAGCTGACCTCGACCATCCGTTCGCTCTGGTCCCGCAGATCCTCGGCGTTGGCGCAGTCGTCGCGGTGCACACTCACCCCGCCGGAGCGGGTGACGAAACCGAAGACCGCGTCACCGGGAACCGGCGTGCAGCAGCGGGCCAGTTTCACCCAGACGTCCGAGACGCCCTTCACCACGACACCCGGGTCCTGGGTGGCACTGCGGTTACGCGGCGGACGGGTCGCGACGGCGGTCTCGGCGATGTCCTCGACCGCGCCCTCCTCGCCCCCGAACCCGGCGACGAGTTTCTGCACCACGGACTGGGCGGAGACGGCACTCTCGCCGACCGCCGCGTAAAGCGACGCCACGTCCGCCAGGTGCAGATCGCGGGCGATCGTCATCAGGTTCTCGCTGGTCAGCATGCGCTGCAGAGGCAGCCCCTGCTTGCGCATCGCCTTGACGATCGCCTCCTTGCCGTCCTCGATCGCTTCCTCGCGGCGCTCCTTGTTGAAGAACTGCCGGATCTTCGTCCGGGCGCGCGGGCTCTTCACGAAGCCGAGCCAGTCCTGGGTCGGACCGGCCGTCGCCGACTTGGACGTGAAGATCTCGATCACGTCGCCGTTCGACAGCGGGGACTCCAGCGGCACCAGCTTGCCGTTGACCCGGGCACCGATGCACTTGTGCCCGACCTCGGTGTGCACCGCGTACGCGAAGTCCACCGGGGTCGAGCCGGTCGGCAACGGGATCACGTCGCCCTTCGGCGTGAAGACGTAGACCTCCTGGCTGGAGAGGTCGAACCGCAGCGCGTCCAGGAACTCGGACGGGTCGCTCGCCTCCCGCTGCCAGTCGAGCAACTGTCGCAGCCAGGTCATCTCGTCGATGTGCGCCGGCGGGCCGACGATCGTCGCGCCCTTCTGCTCCTTGTACTTCCAGTGCGCGGCGATACCGAACTCGGCGGTCCGGTGCATCGCGAACGTCCGGATCTGCATCTCGACCGGCTTACCGGTCGGGCCGATGACTGTCGTGTGCAACGACTGGTACATGTTGAACTTCGGCATCGCGATGTAGTCCTTGAACCGGCCCGGCACCGGCTGCCAGTTCGCGTGGATGACACCCAGCGCGGCATAGCAGTCGCGAACCGTGTCGACCAGGATGCGGACGCCGACCAGGTCGTAGATGTCGTTGAAGTCCCGGCCCCGCACGATCATCTTCTGATAGATCGAGTAGAGGTGCTTCGGGCGGCCGGTCGTCTCGGCCTTGATCTTCGCCGACTTGAGGTCGAGGCTGACCCGGTTGGTGACCTGCCGGAGCAGGGCCTCACGCTGCGGCTGGTGCTCCCCGATCAGGCGGTTGATCTCCTCGAACCGCTTGGGGAACAGCGTGCCGAACGCCAGGTCCTCCAGCTCCCACTTGATCGTGTTCATCCCGAGCCGGTGGGCCAGCGGGGCCAGGATCTCCAGCGTCTCCTTGGCCTTCTGCTCCTGCTTCGCGCGGGGCAGGAAGGTCAGGGTGCGCATGTTGTGCAGCCGGTCCGCCAGCTTGATCACCAGGACCCGCGGGTCCTTGGCCATCGCCACGACCATCTTGCGGATCGTCTCGGCTTTCGCCGCGTCACCCAGTTTGACCCGGTCGAGCTTGGTCACGCCGTCGACCAGCAGCGCCACCTCGGCGCCGAAGTCGTTGCGCATGCTCTCCAGGGAGTAGTCGGTGTCCTCGATCGTGTCGTGCAGCAGCGCGGCCACCAGCGTCGTGGTGTCCATGCCCAGGTTCGCCAGGATCGTCGCCACCGCGAGCGGGTGCGTGATGTAGGGGTCGCCGGACTTGCGGTACTGCCCCGAATGCCAGCGGGCCGCGACGTCGAACGCCTTCTGCAGCGCCCGCGCGTCCGCTTTCGGGTGGCTGGCCCGGTGGGTCGCGATCAGCGGCTCGAGAACCTCGCTGACCTGCGTGCTCTGCCAGGGCGCGTTGAAGCGCGCGAGCCTGGCCCGCACCCGCCGGCCGGTGGGGGCGCTGGCCAGACCGAAACCGGTGCCCGGCTCATCCGCTGGTGCGAGTGGCTGGGTGGTCTCAGGATCAGTGGGCGGGCCGTCGCCCGTGTTCTGGGTCGGTTGCACCGTGCCCTCCGCCGAAGGGGCGACGTCGCTGGACACCGGCCTCCTCACACGTTCGCCGGAATCTGAAACACCGAAATCTGAAGGTTCGCCGGGATCAAAGGTCACCTTGGAACGCCCATCCTACCCGCACCGCGTTGCCGAATACCCCGGCCGAACCTACGAATAAGCAGGCCCGGCCGGGCGAAGAACATCGAAGACGGATCAAACGGTCAGCAGAGCGTGTACCTTACGCGGGCTGAGCCGCTCCCGGCCGTCCAGGAAACCGAGTTCCATCAATACGGTGAAACCGGCGACCACGCCACCGGCCCGCTCCACCAGATCCATCGTCGCACCCGCCGTGCCACCGGTGGCGAGCACGTCGTCGACCACCAGGACACGCTGTCCGGGCACGAAAGCACCCTCGTGCACCTCCAGGGTGGCCTCGCCGTACTCGAGCGCGTACGTCGCGGAGAAGGCCGGTCGCGGCAGCTTCCCGGCCTTGCGGACCGGGACCACCCCGAGGCCGGTGGCGTACGCGATGGCCGCCGCCAGCACGAACCCGCGCGCCTCCACCCCGGCGACCACGTCGAAGGAGTCCGGGCCCCAATGGGTGACGATGCCGTCGACGACCTTCTTGAAGGTCGGGCCGTCACCGAAGAACGGCATCAGATCCTTGAAGAGGATGCCCGGTTTCGGGAAGTCCGGCACGTCGACGGTGCCACTGGCGACCAGTGCCGCCATCTCGGGCCCGCTGTCGCCGGTCCCCGGCGCGTTCTCGCTACTCACGGCGGACAGCCTAGTTGACATCTCCCCGCCCTCAAGGGACGGGGATTCCGGCGGTCGCCCGCCGGGTTTCCTGTTTCACAGCCCGCCGCCCCGAACGGAGGTTCCCCCGTTGAGGTCTGACGCAGGCTCCACAGGCAGACACCGCCAGCCCGGCGGCCAGAATGTTACGCGCCGCGTTCACGTCCCGGTCGTGGACGGCCCCACAGGGACAGGTCCAGAACCGGACGCTGAGCGGCATGGTGTCAGCGATGGCTCCACACTGCGAGCAGAGCTTGGACGACGGGTACCAGCGGTCGATCACGACCAGGGTCCGGCCGTACCACTCACATTTGTAGGTCAGAAACTCGCGGAAGGTGGTCCAGGCCGCGTCGCTGACGGCGCGGGCCAGCGTGTGGTTCTTGACCATGTTGCGCACGGCCAAGTCCTCGATCACGATCGTTTGGTTCTCACGAACGAGCCGAGTGGTCAACTGATGCAGGGTGTCACGGCGCCGGTCGGCGATCCGGGCGTGGACGCGGGCGACCTTACGCCGGGCCTTGTCCCGGTTCTTCGAGCCCTTCTCCTTGCGGGCCAAGGCCCGTTGCGCGCGGGCCAGACGACGTCCAGCGGGACGGACATCTTGGCCAGGGTCAGCTCACCGTTCCTCCAGCGGAACGCGGACGCGGTGAACTCCGCCGACGCCCGCGACTTACGCTTGGACTTGAACCGCGGATACCGGGCCCGTTTCTCCCAGAACGCCACGAACGCACCGTGCAGGTGCCGCAGACACTGCTGCAGCGGAACCGAGGACACCTCGTTGAGGAACGCCAGATCCTCGGTCTTCTTCCACGCGGTCGACAGGGCGCTGGTCGCGCTGTAACCGACCCGCTCCCGCCGCTGAGACCAGCCTTCGGTACGGGCCTGCAACGCCAGGTTGTAGACCTTGTGCACACCCGAACGTCCGGTTCAGCAGATCGGCCTGCTCCGGAGTCGGGTAGAAACGGAACTTGAACGCCCGCTTCACTGCACGCTGGGACATGCCACCTGTTTTAGCACACCTGTTCGCGAGCGCCCGTGCGGGCGGTCTGCGGGTAGACACCGAGTTCGCCTCGACGGCGAATCGGCTACCCCTGACCTGCTCCGCAGGGGTCCGTTTCCTCTCCGGCCTGAAGAGCCGGAGTATCCACGGAAGAATCTGATGACGCGGCCCGCCACCCCTGCGGGGTGGCGGGCCGGTGAGACGTCAGGCGGGGCGTCAGGGACGCTTGCCACCCGGGCGGTTGCCGCCGCGCTTCTGCGCGGGACGCGCGCCCGGCCGCGGCGTGGTGCTGCCCGCGAAGGCCGGCACCTCGTCCGAGGCGGTCAGGTTAGCCGGGCGGTCGTCGCCGGTGCGGACCACGTCGTCCGAACGCTGGGCCCGCCGGGCCAGCACCCGGGCGTTGTGGGCCTTGATCCGCGGCTCCTGGTCCTTCAGGTAGCTCAGGACCGGGGCGGCGAACACGATCGACGCCGCGACGCCGATCCCCATACCGACGAAGAGCACCAGGCCGAGGTCCTTCAGGGTGCCCGCGCCGAGCAGGCCGGCACCGATGAAGAGCACACCGCCGACCGGCAGCAGAGCCACCAGACCGGTGTTGAGCGAACGCATCAGGGTCTGGTTGACCGCCAGGTTGGTGGCCTCGGCGTACGTCCGGGTGCTGCCCGCCGTGATCCCTCGGGTGTTCTCCTGGATCTTGTCGAACACCACGACCACGTCGTAGAGCGAGAAACCGAGGATCGTCAGGAACCCGATCACCGTGTACGGGGTGAGCTCGAACCCGACCAGCGAGTAGACACCCGCCGTGACGATCATGTCGAGCATCAGCGAGGCCAGGGCCGCCACCGCCATCCGCCACTCGAACCGGACCACCAGGTACACGGTGACCAGGATCAGGAAGATGATCAGACCGAGGATGGCCTTGTCGATGACCGCGCCACCCCAGGCCGAGGAGACCTGCTGGTCGCTGATCTGACCCGCTTCCAGCCCCAGATCGGCCTCGAGCGCGGTCTTGACCTCGGCCATCTGCTGGGTGTCCAGCGCCGACGAACGGATCTTGAAGTTGGCCTCGGTGCCCTCACCGATCTGCTGGGCCGCGTTGACCTGCGCGTCCGGGGCCACCCCGCGGACCGCGTCGGCCACCGCGTTGCCGACCTCGTCCTGGGTCAGCGTCTTGCTCGCGACCTGCGCCGGAACCGTGAACTCACTGCCACCGGCGAACTCGATGCCCAGGTGGAAGCCACGGAAGATGAAGCTGCCCAGGGAGATCGCCACGAGCACGGCCGCGATGGTGAACCACATCTTGCGGCGGCCGATGATGCTGATGTTCGCCTCGCCCTGGTACAGGCGATTCGCGAAACCGGAACCGGCCATGTCAGGCCTCCTTCTGGCTGGTACGCAGAGCACGGCCGAGACCGCTCACCCTGGGCGACAGGAACGCCTTGGTGTTGGCGAGCACCGTCATGATCGGGTGGCGGAAGAGGAACACCACGACCAGGTCGAGCACGGTCGACAGGCCGAGCGCGAACGCCAGGCCCTGCACCTGCCCGATCGACACGATGTACAGGACGACCGCACACATGATCGTGATCGCGTTCGCCGAGATGATCGTGCGCCGGGCCCGGTGCCACGCCCGTGGAACCGCGCTGCGTGGACTCCGGCCCTCGTGGATCTCGTCCTTCAACCGCTCGAAGTAGATGACGAACGAGTCCGCCGCCACACCCAACGAGACGATGAAACCGACGATACCCGCCAGCGTCAGGGTGAAGCCGATCGAGCGGCCCAGGAACACCAGCGCGCCGAAGGTGAGCAGAGCGGACAGGGCCAGGCTCAGGAAGATCACCAGGCCGAGCATCCGGTAGTAGAAGAACGAGTAGATCGCCACCAGGCCGAGGCCGATCGCGGCGGCGAGCAGGCCCGCCTCGAGCTGCTGGTCACCGACGGTCGCGGAGACGGTCTGCGCCGGGCCGGACTCGAAGGTGACCGGGATGGCGCCGAAGTTCAGCTGGTCCGCGAGTTCTTTGGCGGAGGCCGAGTTGAAGTCACCGGTGATCTGCGACTGACCGGTCAGCACGCCCTGGATCTGCGGCGCGGAGACGATCTCCTTGTCCAGGACCACCGCCACCGCGCAGTGCTCGACGCTCGGGTAGAGCGAGCTGGCCGCGATGTAGCAGGGGTCGCTGGTGGTCGCCTCGAACGCCTTACGGGTCAGGGCGGCCCACTTGTTCTGGCCGGCGCTCTTGAAGTCGAGCGAGACGACCCACTGGTTCTGGGTGGTGTCGAGCTGCGGGCTGGCCTTGTCGATGTCGTCACCGACGACCTCGGCCTTGTCCAGCAGCACCTTGGCGCCCTGGTAGCAGGCGATGACCTCGCTGTCGACGTCGTCGATCGCGCCGTTCGGCCGCTTGTCCAACTGCTCACAGCTGATCGTCGGCACGTTGAACTGCATCTGCGGGTCGAGTGCGTTGACCTCCAGCGGGGTCAGCGTGGCGAACGCCTTGTACGCCAGGCCGGCCTTCGTGTCGGTGGACAGGTCCACCGGGGCGGTCAGCTTCTCGGCCGCGGCCCAGACCGGGGCACCGACCTTCTTCGCGATCGCGGCGCGCTGCTCCTTCACGTCCGCGGTGACCGGGACCTCGGCCGCCGGGGCGGACGCGGTCGGGGCCGCGGACGGAGCGGCCGACGGGGCCACCGACGGGCTCGGCGCGGCCGCGCCGCCACCCTGACCACCGGTCGACGCCGACGCCGACACCGCCGGGGCGCTGCCGCTCGCCGACGGCTTGGCGGAACCCGACGCGGCCGGGGCGGCGCTGCCGCTGGCCGAGACGCTCGGCGACGGGCTCGGCGGGTTCAGAGCCACCGAAGCGACGTCACCGGTGACCCCGGTGAGCAGCCGGAACCGCATGTTCGCGGCCTTCGACAGGTCCTTCAACTGGTCGTCGGCCTTGCCCGCGAGCGAGACGACGATCGTGTTGTTGCCCTGGATGACCACCTCGGCCTCGGAGACACCGAGAGCGTTGACCCGGCTCTCGATGATCTCCTGGGCCAGCTCCATCGCCTCCTTGGTGGGCGGCGCACCCTGCTGAGTGGCGATGTAGGTGGCCTGGGTCCCGCCGATCAGGTCGAGGCCCAGCTTCGGCTCCAGCCGCTGCGCCACGGTGCCCGTGGCGCCGGCTCCGAAGAAGACGAGCAGATACAGGACGACGAAGACCAGACCGAGCACGCCGAGTTGGCGTCCAGGATGCATCTGTCCCTGAGGTGGTCGTGCCACGGCTTTAGGTCTCCCTGTGTTCGGCCGCGTGGCTGCGCGGCGCTAAGTTTCTGTGACCGGCCGTCGACGGTCGAACGGCGGGCTGACGCACCGGGTCGGTGAGATCACCACCGGACCGGTGCGCGGGGACTTACTGGTCAGTCCTGCTTGCGCACTTCGGTGACGGGACCCTCCGGCTGCTCCGGCGTGGACTCCTCAGCGGTGGGCACCTCGACGTCGGGCTCCGGGATCTCCTCACCGGACTTGTGAACGATCCGGGCGATCGCCGGACGCGCGAAGCGCACCTGCACGTCCGGAGCGATCTCGATGAGGACCTCGTCGTCGGAGACCCCGGCGACCGTGCCGTGCAAGCCACCGATGGTGACGATCTGGTCGCCGGGGCCGAGCGAACTCTGCATCTCCATCGCCTTGCGGCGCTGTTTCTGCTGCGGGCGGATCATGACGAAGTACATGAAACCGAAGAGCAGAACGAGAATCAGCAGGAACGAGTAATTGCCGCCGCCGGCCGGCGCGTCGCTTGCGTCGAGCACAAAAAAGCCTTCCGTCAGCCACCGGCGCGACGAGTGGGCGGGCGCCGGGAGTGATCTGCAGATTCCGGTTGGAACGGCGGCGAGTCTAATAGGTCAACCTGGAGATAACGAATGCGGCACACGTCACGTTCACATCACGAGGGATATTTATACGTCTCGGGCGAACAGGTCACCTTGGAACACCCCGGCGCGCCCATCGGTGGGTGGCGTTTTGCCCAGATGCGCCCACCCGGCCTCGGTGGCCACCCGGCCCCTCGGGGTTCGCGCCAGAAGCCCGGCCCGCACCAGGAACGGCTCACACACCTCCTCGACCGTGTCGGACTGCTCCCCCACCGCCACGGCCAGGGTGGACAGGCCCACCGGACCGCCCTTGAAGGACTCGATCAGCGCCCGCAACACGGCACGGTCCAGCCGGTCCAGGCCGAGCGCGTCGACGTCGTACACCTGCAGGGCCGCCCGTGCCACCTCCTCGGTGACCACACCGTCCGCCCGGACCTCCGCGAAGTCCCGCACCCGGCGCAACAGCCGGTTGGCGATCCGCGGTGTGCCCCGGGACCGGCCGGCGATCTCCGCCGCGCCCTCCGCGGTGATCCGCACCCCGAGAATCCGGGCCGACCGGTGCAACAGCGCGTCCAGATCGGCCGGTGAATAGAAATCCAGATGCGCGACGAAACCGAACCGGTCCCGCATCGGCCCGGACAGCAGGCCCGCCCGGGTGGTCGCCCCGACCAGGGTGAACGGCTCCACGTCTAGCGGGATCGCGGTCGCACCCGGGCCCTTGCCGACGACCACGTCGACCCGGAAGTCCTCCATCGCCGAATACAGCAACTCCTCGGCCGGTTTCGCAATGCGGTGGATCTCGTCGATGAACAGCACGTCACCCGGGGCCAGACCGGTCAGGATCGCGGCCAGATCCCCGGACCGCTCGATCACCGGCCCACTGGTGGTGCGGATCCCGGTGCCCAGCTCGGCGGCCACGATGTTGGCCAAGGTCGTCTTCCCGAGACCGGGCGGGCCGGAGAGCAGAATGTGGTCCGGCGGGCTGCCGCGGCCCATCGAAGCCTGCAGCAGCAACTCCAGCTGGTCACGGACCCGGTGCTGGGCGATGAAGTCGGCCAGCCGCCGCGGGCGGACACTGGCCTCGGCGTCCAGATCCTCGTCGAACGGATCCGGGGAGACGATCTCGTCGTTCACCGGGCGTCACACCGTGACATCGACAGCCTCCTGACCTGTACAACCGTTCGAATCAGCCTACCGTCGCGACGGCGCCGGGCGTCGGCGGCATCCCCCGCGCAACGGCCGGAAAACGCTCGGCACTCACCGTGAGCACGCTCCGGCAATGGACCGGGCAAACGGAATTCGCCACGCCCGCCGATCACTCTCAGCAATTGACGCCAGCCGATCTCAACGGGATTTTCCGAGCAGCCGGATCGCCTGACGCAACAGCACCGGCACCGACGGCGTCTCCCCATCGATCGACTCGGCCACCGCGGCCACCGCCTGATCGGCCTGCGAAGCGGACCAGCCGAGCGCCAGCACACCCTGCCGGACCTGCTCCTGCCACGCACCGTTGAGCACACCGGCCGGGCCGCCGTCACCGATCGCGATCGGGCCGATCTTGTCCTTCAGCTCGACGATCATCTTCTCGGCGCCCCGCTTACCGATACCCGGGACCTTCGTCAGAGCGGCGACGTCACCACCGGCCAGCGCACGCCGCACCGCGTCGGGCTGGTGCACCGCGAGCACCGCCTGCGCGATCCGCGGGCCCACCCCGTTAGCCGTCAGCAGCAGGTCGAAGAGTTGCCGCTCGGCGTCGTCGGCGAACCCGAACAGCGTAAGCGAGTCCTCCCGCACGATCAGCGTGGTCGCGAGCCGCGCCTCCCCACCGGTCCGCAATCCGGCGAGCGTGTTCGGCGTACAGAAGACCCGCATGCCGACACCACCCACCTCGACCACGGCACTGTCGTGGAAGATCGCGGCGACCACACCGCGCACACTGGCGATCATCGGAGGCTCCTGCGGGCAGCGGCTTCGATCCGCGCGCGAGTCCCCCCGCGCCAGATGTGGCAGATGGCGATGGCGATGGCGTCCGCCGCGTCGGCGGGTTTCGGCGGGGCGTCCAGTTTCAGCAGCCGCGTCACCATGGCGGTGACCTGAGCCTTGTCCGCGGTGCCCGACCCGGTGACGGCCGCCTTCACCTCACTCGGAGTGTAGGTCTGCACCGGCAGCCCCGCCCGCGCCCCGGCCAGGATCGCCACCCCGCTGGCCTGCGCGGTACCCATCACGGTCCGGGCGTTGTGCTGCGCGAACACCCGCTCGACGGCGACACTGTCCGGCTTGTAGGCGGCCACCAGCTCACCCAGCGAAGTGTCCAGATGCAGCAGGCGCTCGGCGATGTCCTGGTCCGGATCACTGCGGACCACGGTGTAGCCGACCAGCTTGCCCAGCCGCCCCGGCACACCATCGACGATGCCGACACCACACCTCGTCAGCCCCGGATCGATGCCGAGCACCCGCACAGACAGCCTCCTCGCGAACGTGTGTTCGACACCCTAGTACGCCCACACCTTGCGCCATCCGCCGACACGCCCCGACGATGGTTTCCGGAGGCCCACCACGCACGTCACCCGGCACGTCTCCCGCCGACGGGTTCCCGGAGGTCTGTCATGCACCTCATCGCGCCGATGGCCGACGAGCCGCCATCGGACTACGTCGCCTTCGTCGCCCGGCACGCCTCCGGCCTGCGCACCGAAGCACACCGCCTGGCCGGCGGCGCCCCCGTGCACGAGGAGATCTACCTGGCGGTCCTCACCGACCTGGCCGGCCACTGGCGCCGCCTGCGCCTGCTGCACCGCACCGACACCTACATGCGGCAGCGCCTGACAGCCCGAACCGCCCACTGGCGCGAGGACCAGGTCTACGAGGTCGAGGTCCGCGTCCTACCCCCACCGCCGCCGCCGGCCCGGCCCAGGGCAGGGAGCCTGGCACTGCGCAAGGCCACGATCATTCCCGGTACGGCCAGGGCCTCACTGGACGCCCTGGCCGACGCCGAGATCGCGTGGATCCACGCCCACCTACGAGCACAGCGGCACCGCGTACTCCGCCACGCTCTCTTCGTGCTGCTGGTGGTCGGCGCCCTCATCCAATACATGGCATGGCTGAGCGCCGACCCCCTCTGACTAGTTCTCCGGGCCCTTACTCATTCGACGATGCTTCAAATCGGGCACATAGCGTGCGATCGTCTCGAAGTCGCTGTCCTCGTGCAGCACGGTCATCTTCAGCCGAATCGCCGCAGTGAGATCCCCGACATCGTCCGGGATGACCGCGACGGGATATGTCGCCTCCAGCTTGGCCTCGGTCGCTGTGTAGTCCCGCGCGTCCGCGGCCAGCAAAGCTTCCGCGACAGCGGGCTCACAGATCGACACCAAGCCCCGCTGCACGGTCGCGAACCAGGCTTCGTCGACTTGTTTCCGCAGAATGCGGATCAACGCGCTCGCATCACCCAGATACTTCACTCGTCGGCCGCCTCGAAGTGGCTGTAGTCGAATCGGCCCTCTTCATTCATCTTCCACAGAGACTCCATGGCGGCACGCCGCTTGTCTCGCTCCTCCAGAACCATCCGCCGCAGCGCCTCGTTGATCGCCTCGTTCGACGACCCGGCTTGGATCTGGCGCTGTGCTTCCTCCAACAACTCCGGATCGATGGGTGGTGGGGTGCCTGTGGTCTCGACTTCCGCGTCGGGACGGACTGCCATAACTGTCATCTGCACCTCCGGCAGATCAGCCATCAACAACACCCCCACCTTACTAGTCTCATACAAACCTGTCACTAGACAGTGCGCACTAGGCAAGTGCCTGTCACCCCGAGGGTAGCCCCGAAACCACGAAAAGCCGGCCCACCGGACCGGCTTTTCGTCAAGTGACACTCACTCCTCGTCGATGGCCGCCATTACCTCGTCGGAGATCTCGACGTTGGAGAAGATGTTCTGGACGTCGTCGCAGTCCTCGAGCACGTCGATCAGCTTGAGCACCTTGCGGGCGCCGTCCTCGTCGACCGGCACGCTCATCGTCGGAACCAGCGACGACTCCGCCGAGTCGTAGTCGATGCCGGCGTCCTGCAGAGCCGTCCGCACCGCGACCAGGTCAGTGGCCTCGCTGACGACCTCGAACGCGTCGCCGTGGTCGTTGATCTCCTCGGCGCCGGCGTCCAGGACCGCCAGCATGACGTCGTCCTCGCTGAGCGAACCCTTGGGGACGATGATCACGCCCTTGCGGTTGAACAGGTACGACACCGAGCCCGCGTCGGCGAACGTGCCGTGGTTACGGGTGAGCCGGGTGCGCACCTCGGTGGCGGCCCGGTTCCGGTTGTCGGTGAGGCACTCGATCAGCAGGGCGACACCGTTGGGGCCGTACCCCTCGTACATGAACGACTGCCAGTCGGCGCCGCCGGCCTCCAGACCGGAGCCCCGCTTGACGGCGTTGCTGATGTTGTCGTTGGGGACCGAGCTCTTCTTGGCCTTCTGAATGGCGTCGTAGAGCGTGGGGTTACCGGACGGGTCGCCGCCACCGGTCCGGGCCGCTACCTCGATGTTCTTGATCAACTTCGCGAACATCTTGCCGCGCTTGGCGTCGACGACAGCCTTCTTGTGCTTGGTCGTCGCCCACTTGGAGTGGCCGGACATGCGTAACCTCCGCTTTGATCAAAGGGCCTGGCGGACCATCTCGACGAAGTACCGGTGGACACGAAGGTCGCCGGTCAGCTCCGGGTGGAAAGCCGTGGCGAGCAGGTTCCCCTGCCGAACGGCCACAATCCTACCGGCGTCGGCACCCTCCGCCACGCGGCCCAGCACCCGCACGTCGCCGCCGACCTGCTCGACCCACGGGGCGCGGATGAAGACGGCGTGGAACGGGCCGCCGTCGACGTCGTCGATCTCGACGGACGCCTCGAACGAGTCGACCTGCCGGCCGAACGCGTTACGCCGTACGGTCATCTCGATGCCCTGGAACGTCTCCTGGTCGGAACGGCCGTCCAGCACGGTCGTGGCCAGCATGATCATGCCGGCGCAGGAGCCGTAGACGGGCATCCCGTCGGCGATCCGCTTACGGATCGGATCGAGCAACCCGAACGACACGGCCAGTTTGCTGATCGCGGTCGACTCCCCGCCCGGGATCACCAAGCCGTCGACCTCGGCGAGCTCCTCGGGCCGGCGGACCGGCCGGGCCAGCACGTCCGACTCGGCCAGCGCGGTCAGGTGTTCGCGCACGTCGCCCTGAAGGGCCAGCACTCCGATGTTCACGGCCCAACAATAGGGAAGCAGTCCACCGGCAAGCCGATTGGCTATCGGAACCGGCACCGCCGGTTCATAACATCGGCGTGAAGAAGCCGAAACACCACGAGGAGCCGATTTCCATGTCTGAGAACCAGCCCGCCGTCGGCACGGCCCGCGTCAAACGCGGCATGGCGGAGATGCTCAAGGGCGGCGTGATCATGGACGTGGTCAACGCCGACCAGGCGAAGATCGCCGAGGACGCGGGCGCCGTCGCGGTGATGGCCCTGGAACGGGTACCGGCCGACATCCGCGCCCAGGGCGGCATCTCCCGGATGTCCGACCCCGACATGATCGACGGCATCATCGCGGCGGTCTCCATCCCGGTGATGGCCAAAGCCCGGATCGGGCACTTCGTCGAGGCGCAGGTGCTGCAGGCGCTCGGCGTCGACTACGTGGACGAATCCGAGGTGCTGTCCCCGGCCGACTTCGCGAACCACATCGACAAGTGGCAGTTCACCGTGCCGTTCGTCTGCGGCGCCACCAACCTGGGCGAGGCGCTGCGCCGGATCACCGAAGGCGCAGCGATGATCCGCTCGAAGGGGGAGGCCGGCACCGGTGACGTCTCGAACGCCACCACCCACATGCGGAGGATCCGCGCCGAGATCCGCCGCCTGCAGACCCTGGCGGAGGACGAGCTGTACGTTGCCGCGAAGGAGCTTCAGGCGCCGTACGAGCTGGTCAAGGAGGTCGCTGAGGCCGGGCGGCTTCCCGTGGTGCTGTTCACCGCCGGTGGTATCGCGACTCCGGCGGATGCCGCGATGATGATGCAGCTCGGCGCCGAGGGGGTCTTCGTCGGCTCCGGGATCTTCAAATCCGGCAATCCGGAACTGCGTGCCGCCGCGATCGTCAAGGCCACCACGTTCCACGACGACCCTGATGTGATCGCCAAGGTCTCCCGGGGCTTGGGCGAGGCCATGGTCGGCATCAACGTCGAGGACGAGCCGGTCCCGCACCGCCTCTCCGAGCGAGGCTGGTAACCGACCCCACCCTACCCCGGCCCGGCCCGCCCGCCCGGCCACGACTACGTCCTGAGCTACGGCTAGCCGTAGCTCAGGTGTCTTATGAGGGTCGGATAACAGTCCTGAGCTACGGCCGGGCGACTCGAGCCGTAGCTCAGGACTGTTATGGACCTGCCAAGACATGTCTGAGCTACGGCTAGCCGTTTAACAGCGCTGAGCTACGGCTGGCCGCGAGAAAACAGGGTTAACGGGGACCACCCTAGAGGGCCTGGGCTATCAACGGGCCCTCGACCGGCAGCGCCGGCGACGGCAACGGCGGCAGGTCCGTCAACGCCACCTCGACGATGTCGAAGTACTCCGGCCGCGGATACCGCCGCGTCAGCCCCAACATCCGGACGATGATCCGCCGCCGGGCACTGAGCGCGTCCCGCACCAGGTCGGTATGCACCTGACGGGCCAGCATGACGCGCCGACTGGTGCCGATCAGAGCCCGGGCCACCGGATCCCCCGGATCCAGCGTGACCGTCTGGAGCTGCCGGGTCAGGTCGTTCTCGGCGGTCTCGCGTTCACCAGGTTCGGCGTCCAGCGCGAGCCGCGCCGCCGCGTACAGCTCCACCGATTCGACCTGTTCGGCGACCACCGCGGCCGCGGCCGCACGGCGCAACAGATGCGCGTCCAGGGCGCGCTCGGCCGACTGCGCCCGCGTGTGCAGACGCTCCACCCGTTGGGCGGTCCAGCCGAGGTACGCCGAGAAGATCGCGGCCAGCACGACGACTCCCACCACCCACCACATGCGGGGCATCGTAGTGCCCGGCGTTTACCACGCCAGTGGTCAGGACCACTCGTCGTCGAAAACTCTGCCGTCGGTGGCTTCGATCGAGGTCGCGTAGACCTCGAGGACCCGGTTGGCCACGCTCGGCCAGTCGAAGGCGCCGACCGCCTGCCGGGCGCACGACGACAGGGCGGCACGGCGGGCCGGGTCGTCGAGCAGGTCCCCGAGCAGGGTGGTGAGGGCGGCCGGGTCGCCGTTGGGGAACAGTGCTCCGGCGCGGCCGCCGTCCAGGACTCGGCGGAAGGCGTCGAGGTCGCTGGCGGCGATGGCGGCTCCGGCGGCCATCGCTTCGGTGAGGATCATGCCGAAACTCTCGCCGCCGGTGTTCGGGGCCACGTAGACGTCCACGCTGCGCAGCATCCGGGCTTTGTCGGGCTCGGAGACGAGGCCGAGGAATTCGACCCGGTCGTGTAGTTCGGCGGGGATGTCTTCGAACAGTTCGTCCCGGTCGCCGGGCCCGGCCACGAGCAGCCGCAGGCCGGGGCGTTCACGGGCGAGGTTGACGTACGCCGTACGCAGCAGGGGGAAGCCTTTGCGCGGTTCGGTGAAACGGCCGAGGAAACCGAGTGCACCGCCTTCGCCGGGCCATCCGGGCAATGGCGCCGCCGAGGCGAATTTGGCGACCGCGACCCCGTTGGGGATTTCGACCGCGCCGCCGCCGAGGTGTTCGACCTGTACTTTCCGGGCGAGTTCGCTGACGGCGATCCGGGCGGTGATCTTCTCCATGGCGGGTTGGAGGAAGTTCTGCGCGGCCGACAGGGCCCGGGATCGGGTCATCGCGGTGTGGAAGGTGGCGACGACCGGCCCGCGCGCCGACAGCACGGCGAGGAACGACAGGCTGGGGGTGAACGGTTCGTGGACGTGCAGTACGTCGAATTCGCCGCGGCGCAGCCAGCGCCGGACCCGGGCGGTGGAGACCGGGCCGAAGGAGATCCGGGCGACCGAGCCGTTGTAGGGCAGTGGTACGGCCCGGCCGGCTGGCACCACGTAGGCGGGTAGTTCGGCGTCGTCGTCGGCGGGCGCCAGCACGCTCACCTCGTGACCGAGACCGATCAGGGCTTCGGCGAGGTCCATGATGTGGTTCTGTACACCGCCGGGGACGTCGAACGAGTAGGGCGAGACGATCCCGATCCGCACCCGCTCCTCCTAGAGCCAGAGCTTCTGGAGCATGTGCCAGTCCTGGGGGTGTTCGGCGATGCCGGCCGCGTAGGCGTCGGCGAGCAGTTGGGTGGTTTTCTTGACCCGTTCGTCGAGCGGTCCGTCGGTAGGTGGCACGATCCGGCGCATCCGGGATTGGACGCGGGTCTCGTCGAACCAGATGTCGACCGCGTAGAGCGGCGACCCGGTGCGGATGGCGAGGATCGCCGGGCCGGCCGGCATCCGGGTCCGGCCGCCGAAGAACTCGACCTCGATCCCGCGGCGGGACAGGTCCCGGTCTCCGAGGAGTGCGACGACCCAGCCTTTCGCCAGGTGTTCGGCGAGCACGTCCAGGGGTGAGCGCTCGCCGCCGGAGTGCGGGAGGATCTTCATTCCGAGCTTTTCCCGGTACGCCAGGAACTGCTCGTACACCGCTTCCTGTTTGAAGCGCTCGGCGACCGTGATCAGCGGAAAGCCTTGACTGGTCACCCAGGCGCCGGCGGCGTCCCAGTTCGCCACGTGCGGCAGCGCCAGGATCACCCCGTCACCGTCGGCGACGCCCTTTTTGAGCTGCTCGTGCCACTCGGTCTCCATCCGGTACCCGTCGAGGAACTGCTCGCGGCTCTGTGACGGCAGCCGGAAGGCCTCCATCCAGTACCGGGCGTACGAACGCAGCCCGTCCCGGACCAGAGTCTCCGGCATGTCCTCGCCGACGACCTGCCGCAGGTTGCTGCGCAGGCGCTGGGTGCCGGGGCCGTTCGCTTTCCAGGCCCGGTCGGCGCCGGCCCGGAAGAGGGCTTTCGCCACCGGCAGCGGCAGTGCGCGCACGATCCTCCACCCGGCCATGTAGCCGAGTTCGGTCAGACGGTCCTTCACTCGCTGGTCACCTTCGGTTCGGTCCGGCCGGCGTGGATGAGCCGCTGGAAGGCAGTGATCACGGAGAGTACGGCGAGTACCCACAGGGCGGCGGGGAGTCCCCAGTCCAGTCCGGCTGCGCCGAGCAGGCCGCCGAAGCCGACGATCAGTAGTCGTTCGAGGCGTTCGGCGATGCCGACGTCGGCGTTCAGGCCGAGGCTCTGGGCGCGGGCCTTCACGTATGACACGACCTGTCCGAAGACCAGGCTGATCAGGGCGGCGACGACTCCGCCGTAGGGGTTGCCCTCGGTGGCGAGGTAGTAGACGACGGCTCCGAAGACGGCGCCGTCGGCGATCCGGTCCATCGAGGAGTCGAGGAGGGCGCCGAATTTGCCGGAGCCGCCGCGCATCCGGGCCATTGTCCCGTCGAGCGCGTCGGTGAGGGCACAGGCGGTTACGATCACGGTGCCCCAGAAGAGGTGGCCGCGCGCACCGAAGTAGGAGCCGATCAGCACGCCGACGGTGCCGGCGACGGTGACCGCGTTGGGTGTGACCCCGATCCGGAGTAGGAATCGGGCGACCGGGTTGACGCCGTACGAGGCGACGGCACGGGCTGTTGCTTGAACGATCTTTGCCATGGCCGTCCCACCTTATCGGCGTGCGACCTGCAGCGGCACGGGACAGCCCCGGCCTTGGCCGGATCGTCATCATCCGGCAGCTTTCCAGGGCTGAGGGTCCTTGTGACCAATACCGCGCCGGGTGTGGGATTCGAGGAACAGCGGCGTAACGAACGGGATACGACGGGAGCACTCGGCATGGCGCAGAAGGCTTCGGAGAAGGGACAGGCCGGCGTTGGCGCGCCGGCGGTGACCGAGCCCGGCAGGGTTCGTAACGTGGTGCTGGTCGGCCGTTCCGGTTCCGGTAAGACGACCTTGGTCGAGGCGTTGCTGGCCGCGACGGGCACGATCTCCCGGGCCGGTGGCGTGGCGGACGGCACCACGGTCACCGATCATGATCCGGCGGCGATCCGGCAGCAGCGTTCGGTGGCGTTGTCGTGTGCGCCGCTGCTGCATCAGGACGTGAAGGTCAATCTGCTTGACACTCCGGGTTTCGCCGATTTCGTCGGGGAGTTGCGCGCCGGTCTGCGGGCCGCGGATGCCGCGCTCTTCGTCGTGTCGGCGGCCGACGGGGTGGACGATTCGACGGTGGCTCTGTGGGACGAGTGTGCCGCGGTCGGTATGCCGCGCGCAGTCGCGGTGACCCGGTTGGACCATCCGCGGGCCGACTACGACCAGGCGTTGCAGGATTGTCAGGCGGCGTTCGGTGACAACGTGCTGCCGGTGTTCCGGCCGGTTCCCGGTCCGGGCCTGATCGGGTTGGTCACGCTGCGGGTGCTGGACTACGCGAACGGTCATCCGCCCCGGGTCGGCCTGGCCGGCCCGGAGCAGCTGGCGCTGGTCGCCGCCGACCGGGACACCCTGATCGAGGGTGTCATCGCGGAGAGTGAGGACGAGACTCTCATGGACCGCTACGTCGGTGGTGCGGAGATCGATGCCGGCACTCTGATCCGGGATCTGGAGAAGGCCGTCGCGAAGGGCAATTTCTTCCCGGTCGTCCCGGTCTGCGGGTACACCGGTGTCGGCTTGGACGCGTTGCTCGATCTGCTGGTCAGTGGTTTTCCGACGCCGTTGGAGCACGCTCTGCCGGTGGTGACCGGGTTGGACGGCTCGCCGCGTGCCCCGTTGACCTGTGATCCGGACGGTCCGTTGGTGGCCGAGGTGGTCCGGACCACGATCGATCGGCATGTCGGCCGGGTGTCGCTGGTCCGGGTCTTCTCCGGAACGTTGCGCCCGGATCAGACCCTGCACGTGTCCGGACACGGTCTGGCCGAACGTGGGCATCCCGACCACGACGCCGACGAGCGGGTGGCGCATGTCTACGCCCCGCTCGGCGCGCAGTTGCGCGAGATCCCCGGTGCGGTCGCGGGTGATCTGTGCGCGATCACCAAGTCGGGCAGCGCCGAGACCGGCGACACCCTGTCGGCCAGGGATGCCCCGCTGCTGATGACGCCGTGGCGGATGCCGGAGCCGCTGTTGCCGATCGCGGTCGTCGCGAAGACCCGTTCCGACGAGGACGCGCTGGCCAAGAATCTGGCCCGGCTGGTGGCCGGGGATCCGGCGCTGCGGATGGAGCGTAACCGGGACACCCGGCAACTGGTGCTCTGGACGATGGGTGAGTCGCATGCCGACGTGGTCCTGGACCGGCTTCGCTCCGGTGGGGTGGAGTTGGACACCGAGCCGGTCAAGGTGGCGCTGCGGGAGACCTTCGGCAGTGGCGCGCGCGGGCACGGCCGGCATGTGAAGCAGTCCGGCGGTCACGGGCAGTACGCGGTCTGCGACATCGAGGTGGAGCCGCTGCCGCGGGGCGCGGGTTTCGTCTTCGTGGACAAGGTGGTCGGCGGTGCGGTGCCGCACCACTACATCCCGTCGGTGGAGAAGGGTGTCCGGGCGCAGCTGGAGAAGGGCGTCACCGCGGGTTTTCCGGTGGTGGATCTGCGGGTCACGCTGTATGACGGCAAGGCGCACAGTGTCGATTCCTCGGATGCGGCGTTCCAGACCGCCGGGGCGCTGGCGGTGCGTTCGGCTGCCGAGAACGGGCAGATCACCCTGTTGGAGCCGGTGGACGAGATCGAGGTGCGGGTGCCGGAGACCTACGTGGGTGTGGTGATGAGTGATCTCTCCGGGCGGCGGGGCCGCCCGCTGGGCAGTGAGTCCGGCGGTGCGGGCGGGGTCAGCCTGGTCCGGGCCGAGGTTCCGGCGACGGAGCTGGTCCGGTACGCGGTGGAACTGCGTGCCCTGACGTCGGGCACCGGGACGTTCTCCCGCCGGTACCTGCGGCACGAGCCGATGCCGTCGCAGTTGGCCGAAGGGGTTCGCGCGTCGGTCAGGTGACCGGCCAGGCCTTGGTGATCAGGTCGCGGGTGTCGTGCAGCAGTTGGGGCAGCACCTTGGTCCGGCCGATCACCGGCATGAAGTTGGCGTCGCCGCCCCAGCGGGGCACGACGTGCTGGTGCAGGTGGGCGGCGATTCCGGCGCCGGCGATGGAGCCCTGGTTCATGCCGAGGTTGAAGCCGTGCGGGCCGCTGACGGTGCGCAGCACCCGCATCGCGGTCCGGGTGAACGCGGCGACCTCGACGGTCTCCGCGTCGGTCAGGTCGGTGTAGTCGGCGACGTGCCGGTAGGGGCAGACCATCAGGTGCCCGGGGTTGTACGGGTACAGGTTGAGTACCGCGAACACCAGCTCGCCGCGCGCCACCACCAGGGACTGTGCTGCGGGCAGGCCTGGCGCCAGGCAGAACGGGCAGCCGGCGGGTTTGTCGTAACCGCCCTCCGGCGCGTCCTCCCCGGAGATGTAGGTCATCCGGTGCGGCGTCCAGAGTCGCTCCAGCCCGTCCGGTTCGCCCGTGCCCAGCCCCTCGTCCACGATCGCATCCTATGCGGAACCGTCAGTTCCGCAGCTGGGGGAACACTCCGTACAGGTGGAACCGGCCGTCGCCGGCGCGCTTCGCCGCGTACATCGCCGAGTCGGCGTAGCGGAGGACGTCGTCGGGGCTGTCGCCGGGCCGGGACAGGGCGATGCCGATGCTCGCCGGGGTGCGCAGTTCGTGTCCGCCGATGATCACCGGTTCGTTCAGGGCGGCGATGATCCGTTCCGCGATGAGCACCGCGTCGATCTTGTCGTGCAGGTCTTCGGTCACCACCGCGAACTCGTCGCCGCTCAGCCGGGCCACCGTGTCCTCGGTGCGCACACAGGTCCGCAGCCGGTCCGCGATCACCGTCAGCAGGGTGTCCCCCACGTCGTGGCCGTGGGTGTCGTTGACCGGTTTGAACCCGTTCAGGTCGAGCAGCAGCACTCCGGCGGGGCGTCCGGTGCGCCGGGATCGGGCCAGCGCGCCGGTCAGCCGCTCGCGCAGCAGGGCCCGGTTGCCCAGTCCGGTCAGCATGTCGTGCATCGCCTGCATGGTCAGTTCGGCGGTCAGTGCCACGCTGCCCAGTGCCAGTGACACCTGGGTCCGCAGCGTGTGCAGGGCTTTGACGAGCTCGTCCGGCAGTTCCTGGCCGGCGGCGACGATCATCAGGCCGAAGAACCGTTCGCCGCTGAGCAACGGCAAAATCAAGATCGGCCGGTCCGGGTACGATTCGAGCCCGGTGACGCCGAGCGCGGACCAGCCGGCCGCCGCCACCACGTCACCCGCGGTCAGCCGGGCGAGCAGCGCGGACGGCACCGCCGAACCGGGCAGTTCGACGCCCAGCAGGTCGGCGGCGTCCGCCCCGGAGGTCTGCACCACGGTCCAGTACTCAGCCTCGGGCCCGGCGATCACGATCGAGGTCCGGGCACCCGGCTGCCCGGCGAGCAGGGTGGCGGACGCCTCGGCGGCGAGCCGGTGCACCTCGGCGGCCTCGGTGGTGCGCAGCAGTGCGGTGCCCAGGTCGCTGAGAACGTGTTCCCGGTCGATCGCCACCTGTAGTGCAGTCATCCCGGCGTCGACCCGCAGCGCCATCCGGCCGTTGTCGTGTACCCCGGCGACCTGCCGGGCCACCACCAGGCCGGTGAGCAGGATCGCCCCGCTCAGCACCGCCCAGGCGCCCCGGTCCAGGTCGTCGCGGCTCAGCATGCCGACCAGCAGCAGGTCTACGGCGGCGACGGCCACGTAGGGCAGCAGGCTCGCCGGGCGGCGGACCGAGGGCTCCCGTACCGGTTCGCCGTGGGTGGCTCGGCGGATGTGCGCGACGTTCGCGGCGATCACCGCGACGATGAAGATCTGCTCCGCGGCGAGTACGAGATGTGGGTACCCGGTGCCGGCCAGCACCGGCTGCAGGAGCCCGATCGCCAGCTGGGTGATCGCGGCGGTCATCGCCCAGCCCATCGCCCGGCGGCTGATTCCGGCCACCCCGCTGATCCAGAGCCGGGCGATCGCGAAGAGCCCGGCCAGTGGGGCGACGGTGGTCAGGATCGACCGTGCGGACGTTCCCGGCCCGGCCAGGAAGCAGTAGACGAAGACCGCACCGGCGGTCATCACGGTGGCCATGTCCAGGCCCAGCCGCAGCCGGCTCGCCGACCAGGGGGTCCGCACCGGCGTGGTCAGCAGGGCCGGGATCAGGAAGGCCGGCACCAGCAGGTCCAGCAGGACCACCAGTGGAGACGCCGACGGGAACGAGCGGTCGCCGGCCGCCAGCAGGTGCACCAGCTGGATCACGGTGGAGAGCGCCATCGCGGACCAGGCGCAGCCGGTGAGGAACAGGTGCCGCCCGGCGGCCTCCTGTCCGGCGTCACGAGCGGCGGCCCAGGCCCGCCAGCCGGTCCAGGCCAGTACTCCACTCAGCAGCGGCGCGGCGAGCTTGGAGAGGGTGATCTGGAGGTCCCAGCCGCCCACTCCGAGCACGTGCACCACGAACAGGACCGCTGCCAGTGCGTACCCCGCCAGTGCCGGTCTCGGCGTCCGGAACCGCATGCCATCTCCGCTCCCGCCGCCGCACCAGAGCGGTGACTACTCCGCGTTCAGGTCGGGCGGCGGGAGCCGAAACTTAGGTCAGGCGGCGGAGGGGCCGGTGTTGATTCGGGAGCGAACCACGTCGGCGACGTGCGCGACGGCCTCGTCGATCGAGACGCCGTTGCGCTGTGAGCCGTCCCGGTAGCGGAACGACACGGTGCCGCCGTTGACGTCGTCGTCGCCGGCGATCGCCATGAACGGGATCTTCTGCTGCTGCGCGGTGCGGATCTTCTTCTGCATCCGGTCGGTGGAGTAGTCGACCTCGGCGCGGATGCCGGCCTTCTTCAGTTTCGCCACGAACTCGGCGAGGTAGTCGGCGTGGTCGTCGCGGATCGGGATGCCGACCACCTGCACCGGGGCCAGCCAGGCCGGGAACGCGCCCGCGTAATGCTCGACCAGCACGCCGAAGAACCGCTCCAGCGAGCCGAACTTCGCCGAGTGGATCATCACCGGTTCCTGGCGGGTGCCGTCGGCGGCCTGGTATTCGAGGCCGAACCGGGACGGCATGTTGAAGTCGTACTGGATGGTCGACATCTGCCAGGTCCGGCCGATCGCGTCCTTGCACTGCACGCTGATCTTCGGGCCGTAGAACGCCGCGCCGCCCGGGTCGAGCACCAGGTCGAGGCCGGACTCGGTCGCCACGTCCTCCAGGACCTTGGTGGCGGTCTCCCACTGCTCGTCGGTGCCGATGAACTTGTCGCTGTCCGGGTCCCGGGTCGACAGTTCCAGGTAGTAGTCGTCCATGCCGAAGTCGTCCAGCAGCGAACGGACGAAGTTCAGCAGGTGCTTGATCTCGCCGGGGGCCTGCTCGGCGGTGACGTACGAGTGCGAGTCGTCCTGGGTCAGGCCGCGCACCCGGGTCAGGCCGTGCACCACGCCGGACTTCTCGTAGCGGTAGACGGTGCCGAACTCGAACAGGCGCATCGGCAGCTCACGGTAGGACCGCCCGCGCGACCTGAAGATCAGGTTGTGCATCGGGCAGTTCATCGCCTTGAGGTAGTAGTTCGCCCCCTCCAGCTCCATCGGCGGGAACATCGTGTCCTTGTAGTAGGGCAGGTGTCCCGAGGTCTGGAAGAGGTTCTCCTTGCTGATGTGCGGGCTGCCGACGTACTGGAAGCCCTCTTCGATGTGGCGGGCCCGGACGTAGTCCTCCATCTCCCGCTTGATCACACCGCCCTTGGGGTGGAAGACCACCAGGCCGGAGCCGATCTCGTCGGGGAAGGAGAACAGGTCCAGCTCGCTGCCCAGCTTGCGGTGGTCGCGGCGCTCCGCTTCGGCAAGACGATTGAGGTACGCCTTCAGCTCGTCACGTGACGGCCACGCCGTGCCGTAAACCCGCTGGAGCTGCGGGTTCTTCTCCGAACCGCGCCAGTACGCGGCGGCCGAGCGCATCAGCTTGAACGCCGGGATCAGCCGGGTCGACGGCAGGTGCGGCCCCCGGCACAGATCGCCCCAGACCCGGTTGCCGTCCTTGTCGACGTTGTCGTAGTGGGTCAGCTCGCCCGCACCGACGGCGGCGGCCTCCGCGTCCACGTCACCCTTGATGTCGACCAGTTCCAGCTTGAACGGCTCGTCCTTCAGCTCGGCCTTGGCCTCGTCGAGCGTGCCGTACTCCCGGCGGCGGAAGGTCTGCCCGGCCTTGACGATCTCCTGCATCCGCTTCTCGAGCTTCGTCAGGTCCTCCGGCTGGAACGGCTTCTCCACGTCGAAGTCGTAGTAGAACCCGTCCCGGATCGGCGGGCCGATGCCCAGTTTCGCCTCCGGGAAGACGTCCTGCACGGCCTGCGCGAGGACGTGCGCGGCCGAGTGGCGCAGCACGTCGAGCCCGTCCGGGGTGTCGATGGCGACCGGGGTCACCTCGGTGTCGGCGGCGGGCGCCCAGGTCAGGTCACGCAGCCGGCCGTCGGCCTCGCGGACCACGACGATCGCCTTCGGCCCGTGTGCCGGAAGCCCGGCGGCGGCCACCGCGTCGGCCGCCGTAGTCCCGGCCGGGACGACTAGGGGGTCGGCCACGACGGGCGTACGGGGTGCAGACACGGTGATCTCCATTCGGAAAACGATTAGGCGCCCTGATGTTATCCGCCGGGCGTCACCACGCGGTCCAGGAGGGGAGCGGCTCGCGGGCGGCACGCCACGCCCCGGGGACGCCGTCCACGCCGGTGTACGCGGCCACCACTCCCCCGGCGATCGCGGCGGTGGTGTCCACGTCCCCGCCGGCGACCACGCACGCCGCGACGGCCGCCGGGTAGTCGTCCAGGAAACGGTCGGCGACCCAGAGCGCGAACGGCACGGTGTCCTGCGCGGTCGCCTGCCCGCCGGAGCCGAGCCGATGCGCCGCCTCCGGCACCGGCACCGTCAGCCCGGCCGCCTCGATCAGGCCGTCGTGCACCGCCCCGGCCGGAGTGTGCCCGGCGGTGGCCCGGAGCAGCTGCCCACGGTCCGGGCGGTGCCCGTTCAGACGGGCGGCGGCGGCCACCGCCGCGGCCACGGTCACCGCCACCCCGCCGGCGATCCCCTCCGGGTGCGCGTGCGTGACCTCGGCCGCGCGTACCCCCGCGATCGCCGCGTGGGCCAGGGAATCCGCATGCCAGGCGCCCAACGGTGCGGCCCGCATCGCCGCGCCGTTGCCGCACGACCCCTGACCGTTGAACGCCGCCGACGCGGCGATCGGCCAGGGCAGGCCCTCGCGGATCTGGCGGAGCATCACGACGGCGCCCGGACCGTAGCCGCGGTAGGGCTCGAAACGGGCGGCGAGCAGCTCGGCGAAACCATCGCGATCGAAATCACCCTCGGACTCGTTCGCGGCCAGGACGGACACCAGACAGCAGGCCTGTTCGGTGTCGTCGGTCCACTCCCACGGCGCCGGTGGAACGCGGGCTTCGAGCAGGTCGGAGGGCTTGTTGCCGGGCACGAAGTACTGCGCGCCGAGGGCGTCGCCGACACTGAGGCCGGCCAGGCTGTCGAGGGCCAGCGCGAGGCGCGTACCGGGGAAAAGTGTGAATGACATCGGTACTTCGGATCGTATTCCATCACTGAGCGTCATCAAAGGTTCTCGCTCCATCACCCTTTAGGTCCGGCCTTGCCAGGGACGCTACGGTCTTCGCATGGCCACGGTGTTGCTCGTCGAAGACGACCATGTCGTGCGCGGCGCCATGCTCCGTTCGCTAGCCGACCGGGGGCACGCCGTGCACGCCGTCGGCACCGCGCTGGAAGCTCTGCGGCGGGTCGCCGCGGAGACTCCCGATCTGGTCGTCCTGGACCTCGGGCTGCCCGATCTGGACGGTTCGGACGCGCTGCGGATGCTGCGTGGCATCACCGATGTGCCGATCATCATCGCCACCGCGCGCGACGACGAGCAGACCGTCGTGCGCCTGCTGCGGGCCGGCGCCGACGACTACATGGTGAAGCCGTTCACCGGCGCCCATCTGGACGCCCGGATCGCCACCGTGCTGCGCCGGGTGGGCCGGGCCAGCCGGGCCGCGCAACCGGCCGTGCACGAGGTGGGCGAGCTCCGGGTCGACGTCGGCGAGCGCAGTGCCACCCTCGGCGATCAGCCGCTGGCGCTGACCCGCAAGGAGTTCGACCTGCTGGCCTACCTGGCTGCCCGGCCGGGCCGGGTGGTTTCCCGTCGTGAGCTGTTGGAGGAGGTATGGCGACAGCCATCGGTCGGCGAGGACCAGACCATCGACGTCCATTTGTACTGGCTCCGCAGGAAACTGGGCGAGTCCGCGGCGAAGCCCCGCTTCCTGCGCACCGTGCGGGGGGTCGGATTCCGGTTGGTGGCGCCGGACTGAGGTTGCGGCTGGCGTACACCACCGCCGCCACCACCACCGTCGCCGCGCTCGTCTTCCTCGTCCCGCTGGGCTGGAGTCTGCGCAACGACCATCGGGACGCCGCTCTGGCGCAGGCCGCCGAGCGGACCTCCACGGTGGCCGGCGCCATCACGGCCGGCGCCGACGGCAAGGGTGTCGCCGCGGCGATCGCGGCGGCCGGTGGTGAGCCGGTGGTGCACACGCCCGGTGTCGCGCCGGCTCCGGGTGGCCGGGCCGGCGCCGCGCTGATCGACCGGGCGGCGACCGCGTCCGAGCCGACCGTCGAGGACGTCGCGGGCGGGGTGGTGCGGCTCCAGCCGGTCACCCTGAGCGGGCGGACCCTGGTGGTCGAGGCGTTCGTGCCGGGCCCGGTGCTCAACGAGGACACCGCCCGGGACTGGTGGCTGCTGATCGGCCTGGCCGTGGTCCTGGTCGGCGGCTCGGTGTTCGCCGTGGACCGGCTGGCCCGGGGCGCGGTCTCGTCGGCGCGGCATCTGGTCGACGCGGCTCTCGCGGTCGGTGGTGGCGATCTGGCGGTCCGGGTTCACCCGTCCGGCCCACGGGAGCTGACCGAAGCGGGGTACGCCTTCAACCGAATGGCCGACCGCTTGGTAACCTCTCGCACCGACGAGCGTGAATTGGTCGCCGACCTGTCGCACCGGCTGCGGACTCCGCTGACCGCGTTGCGACTGGACGCCGAGGCGCTCGACCCCGACGACACCCAGATCATCGATCTGACCGCCGACGAGGTGGACCGGCGCCGGGGGATCAGGCGCATCCGGCAGGCGATCGGCACCTTGGAGGACGAGGTCAACCACCTGATCAACACGACCCGGCAGGCTGTCGCGGACCGGGTCGCCGCCGAGCCGGAGGACGGGCTCTGCGACGTCAGCGAGGTCGTCCGGGAACGGATGATGTTCTGGTCCGCGCTCGCCGCCGACCAGGACCGTCAGTACCGGGTGATCGGGGCGCATCTGCGCATCCCGGTGCCGGTGGCGCGGGCCGAGCTGGCCGCCGCGCTCGACGCGGTGCTCGGCAACGTCTTCCGGTACACCCCGCAGGGGACCGCGTTCGAGGTGGCGCTGTCGCGCCGGGACGGATGGGTGGCGTTGCGCATCGACGACGCCGGCCCCGGCATCCCGGACCCGGAGAACGCGCTGCGCCGCGGCCAGAGCCAGCAGGGTTCGACCGGGCTGGGCCTGGACATCGCCCGCCGGGCGGCGCAGGCCACCGGCGGCTCGGTGAGCCTGGACCGGGCCACTCTGGGTGGTGCCAGCGTGGTGATGCTGCTGACCGATGCCGACGCGGCACCGAAACAAGCGAGCCGGTTCGGGCTCGTCGGCCGGGGCCGGCTGGCCCGCGACCGGAGCCCGGAACGACGCCGCAGCCGGCGAGGAGACGAATGAGCCGACGGGTCCCTCGTTCGGGACAGCGCTTGCTTATATCTTCTTTAGGAACGTTCCTTCGGAACCGCCTCAGTGGCAAGGTTCCCTCCGATCCCATCGGGTTTCCCGGTTCGCATCCCGCAGCGCGTCCCCCGCGCCGCGATCCGCGAAGCCACCGCGCGGTGGGAGGCGGTCACCCCATGGACCCCTCCCACCGCCACCAAGCTCGACAAGGAGACGCCGTGTCCGCGCATCGCCGGCCGACGTTCCGCGGGTCGCCGCCAGGACGGCGCCGCGCGGCGACCGCGCAGAAGCAACTGCGAACACGCTCAGCGACTTTCCGGTTCCTTCCGGTAGCCCTCGGCCTGGCACTGCTCGGTGTCGGCGGCGTGGTCGGGCCCAGTGTGATCGGCTCCAGCCGGTCCGCTGACGACTTCGCCCTGACCTCCCTGCCGGCCGACGCACCCGAGGAGGGCCTGGTCTACAGCGGACTGCGTCTCGCCTCGTCCGACTCGGTCTGCGCCGGGGCGTACCAGGTGTTCGACCAGACCTGCACGCACGGCCCCGATCCGGCTCCGGCCGGTCTCGCGGTACGCCGGGACGTGGCTCCGGTGACGGCGGGCGGCAGTGAGGTGACCCCGGTCCGGCAGGAGACCGACACCGTTCCCGGTGACGCCGAGATCGCCCGCGACGAGGGCGGCAGCGCGATCACCGCGAACGCGCCGGCGCTGATCCCGGACGCGGCCCCCGGTCAGGCCGACTTCATCCTCGGGCCGGACGACGTGGCCTGCGCCGGTGACGGCCGCACCGGCAAGCGGGTGCAGCTGCTCTACCTGCACGAGGCGGGCGGTGCGAGCCGGTACGCGAAGTTCCTCAACTCGTTCCGCACGTGGGCGGCCGGGGTGGACGCGATCTACGACGCGAGCGCCGGCGAGACCGGGGGGTCCCGGCACATCCGCTACGTGACGACGCCCGAGTGCCGGGCCGACGTGGTCGAGGTACAGCTGCCGGGCGGCTCGCTGCGGTCGTTCGCGTCGACCATCGACTCGCTGCGGAGCCTGGGTTACAACCGGGCCGACCGCAAGTACCTGATGTTCGCCGACACTAACCTCTACTGCGGCATCTCCACCTACGTGAACGACACCCGGCCGGGCCGGGGCAACCGCAACAACGGCGGCCCGTCGTACGCCCGGGTCGACGCCGGCTGCTGGAGCGCCACGATGGCCGCCCATCAGCTCACCCGATCGCTCGGCGCGGTGCTCACCGACTCGCCGAACGCCACCGGCGCGGGCAGCTGCACCGACGGGTACGACCTGCTCTGCGGCGAGGACCGCACCGGCAAGCCGATGAAGAGCGTGTGCCCGAAGCAGAACTTCATCCGTCTCGACTGCGGGCACGACGACTACTTCAGCACCAACCCGGAGCCGGACAGTTACCTGGCCGACCACTGGAACGTGGCGCTCAGCGACTTCCTGCTGCGCAGTGACGGCGGCGACGACATCCCGGACGCACCCGGCGCCACGGTCCCGGACCAGGGCGCTCCGGCCCCGGACGCCGAGGCCTCGACCGTCCCGGTGCCGAGCAGCGCCGCCCCGAGTGCCAGCGGTTCCGTCCCGCCGGCGCCGGACCCCTCGGTCACGAACGCCGGGCCGGGTCTTCCTCTGCCGCTGCCGAGCATTCCGGACGGGGTGGTTCCGTCGGTGGCGGTGGCGCCGGTGGCCCGGTACAACGCCACCAGCGGCACCGGTGACCAGGACGAGAACGCCAGCCCGGATGTGCCGCCGGCTCTCACCGACGACGGCGTGCAGGCGGTGCTGGAGATCCGTGAGGCGACCAGCGGTTCGGTCCGCCTGACCTGGAGTGCCGCCGCCGCGGACGCCGAATACGAAGTCTCGGTCGACGGTGAGCCGGTGGCCTCCACCCGTGCCACCCGAGCCCGGCTGATCGGGTTGAAACCGGACGCGAAGTACCTGGTGGAGGTCCGGAACCGCAAGCTCGGTTACCGCGCCAAGGGCACTGCGGAGACGGCCCCGGCGGCCCGCCCGGTGCAGAACTCGTGGTTCGTGCTGACCAACTCGCTGACCGGCGGCGCGGCCGATCTGTACGCGGCCCGGTCCGCGGACGGCACCCCGATCACGCTCGGCAACGACGAGGGTGGCACTCAGCAGCAGTGGCAGCTCGTACCGGCCGGGAACAACACCTATTCGATGGTCTCCAAGGCCAGCAACAGGTGTGCCGTCCCGCTCGGTGGCGAGGCGGTCGCCGGGGCACCGCTGGTGCAGGGTGACTGCCGGTCCGGAACAGCCACCCGATGGACGCTGCGCGCTTCGGCGTACGGTTTCACGATCCGCGCCGCGACCGGTGATCTGGTGATCGGCGCGGGCGCTCAGCGCTTCGGCACGTACCGCGTGCTGGTCTTGCAGAAGGACACCGAGCAGCGGCATCAGAGCTGGACGGCAGTGCCGGACTGACGCCGCCGGCGACAGGAGACGAACTTCCATGCCCGACGTACTGAGTGGCCAGAAGACCGAGCCGGACGAGGATCCGGCCCGGTTCTCCCGGAAACGCCTGGTGCGATGGTTGACGATCCTGACCATCGGCACCGCGATGATGTGGGCCTGCTGGCAGGACCCGCTCTACCTCTGAGCCGCCGCGTAGGCGTCGATCTCGGCCAACAGCGTGGCCTTGCCGTCCGCGGTCCGGAAACTGTGCCGGACCGCGGTGCGGGCCAGCCCGGCCACTCCGGTGGCGTCCAGGTTCAGCAGGCGGGCGGCGGTCGCGTACTCCTGCTCCAGGGTGGTCCCGAACATCGGCGGGTCGTCGGAGTTCACGCTGACCGGCACCCCGGCTGCGATCAGCCGGCCGATCGGGTGCTCGTCCAGGTCGGCGACCGCCCGGGTGCGCAGGTTGGACGTCGGGCAGACCTCCAGCGGGATCTGGTGCTCGGCCAGGTAGGCCATCAGCTGCTCGTCCTGGGCGGCGGAGATGCCGTGCCCGATCCGTTCTGCGCCCAGTTCCCGGATCGCGTCCCAGATGGTCTCCGGGCCGGTGGTCTCGCCGGCGTGCGGGACGCTGTGCAGCCCGGCCGCGCGCGCCTGGTCGAAGTACGGCTTGAACTGCTGCCGCGGCACCCCGATCTCCGGCCCGCCCAGCCCGAAACTGATCAGGCCGTCCGGTCGCTCGTCGAGGGCGATCCGCAGCGTCTGGTCGGCGGCCGGCAGACCGCCCTCACCGGGGATGTCGAAGCACCAGCGCAGGTCGACGCCGAAGTCGCGGGCGGCGGCGGTCCGGGCGTCCTCGATCGCCTCGCAGAACGCCTTGGCGGCGATGCCCCGGCGGACACTGGAGTACGGCGTGACGGTCAGTTCGGCGTACCGCACGTTCTGCCGGCCCAGCTCGCGGCCGATCTCGTAGGTCAGCAGCCGGACGTCCTCGTCGTCGCGGATCAGGTCGACGACGCTCAGGTAGACCTCGATGAAGTGCGCGAAGTCCCGGAACTCGAAGTATTTCGCCAGCAGTTCCGGGTCGGCCGGAACCGGCGAGCTGCCCTCGTGCCGGGCGGCCAGCTCGGCGACGATCCGCGGGGACGCCGAGCCGACGTGGTGGACGTGCAGCTCGGCTTTGGGCAGGCCGGCGATGAACGACGTCAGGTCGGTCAAGAGAGTTCTCCTCAGGTAGTTGCCACCACGAAGATACGGCGGAACGGGAACGCGACGAGGCCGTGCCGCTCCGGATACAACTCCGCGAGGCGGGGTGCGAGCTCGGTGCGGAACGCGGCCCACTGCTCGTCGTCGAGCGCGGCCCGCACCGGCCGCAGCGCGGTCCCCTCGACCCAGTTCAGCACCGGATGACCGGCGTCCGGGACGACCGGCAGCAGATGCAGGTAGGTGGTCTCCCAGGCGTCGACGGTCGCGCCCGCCCCGGTCAGCAGGGCGGCGTAGTCGGCCGGGTCGTCGACCGGGTCGGCACGCAGCTCGACGGGGGCCAGCTCACGGATCGCGCGGTGGGCGGGGCTGTCGAAGTTGCCGGGGACCTGCATCGCGATCCAGGCCCCGGACGGCAGCTCGGTCACCCAGCGGGCCAGCATCCGCTGATGGCCGGGCACCCATTGCAGGGCGGCGTTGGTGACGACCACGTCGACGTCCGGCTCCGGATGCCAGTCGGCGATGTCGCCGAGCCGGAATCCGGGACCGGCCTTCTCGATCATCTCGGGGGACGAGTCGATGCCGGTCACCCGGGCACCCGGCCAGCGCTCGGTCAGCGTGCGGGTCAGGTCGCCGGGGCCGCAGCCCAGGTCGGTGACGGCCCGTGGTTCCTGGGCGCCGATCCGGTTGACCAGGTCGAAGAAGGGCCGGGAGCGCTCGGCACCGAAGCGTGAGTAGACGGCGGGATCCCACATGACAGCCTCCAAACCGTACGTACGTTTTGTTTGAACCTAACACTCGGGCGGTAGGGTCTCAACGTGGAAAATCGAACCTTTGGCAAGCTGGGACGCAGTGTCGGTGTGGTCGGTCTGGGCGCCTGGCAGCTCGGCGCCGACTGGGGCGAGGTCAGCGAGGCCGACGCGCACGCCACCCTGGAGGCGGCCGTCGGCGCGGGCGTGACCTTCATCGACACCGCCGACGTCTACGGCGACGGCCGCAGCGAGCAGATCGTCGGCTCCTTCGTGAAGGACCGGCCCGGCCTGACCGTCTTCACCAAGATGGGCCGCCGCCTGCCGCAGGAGCACGCCAACTACAACCTGGACAACTTCCGGGCCTGGACCGACCGCTCCCGCGCCAACCTCGGCGTCGACACCCTGGACCTGGTGCAGCTGCACTGCCCGCCCACCTCGGTCTACAGCTCGGACGAGGTCTACGGCTGGCTGGACACGCTGGTCGAGGAGAAGCGGATCGCGGCGTACGGCGTGAGCGTCGAGCGGGTGGACGAGGCTCTGACCGCGATCGCCCGCCCCGGCGTGGCAAGCGTCCAGATCATCCTGAACGCGCTCCGCCTCAAGCCCCTGGAGCGGGTGCTGCCGGCCGCGGCCGAGGCCGGGGTCGGCATCATCGCCCGGGTTCCGCTCGCCAGTGGCCTGCTCTCCGGGCGTTACGACACGAGCACCACGTTCGCCGCCGACGACCACCGCAACTACAACCGCAACGGCGACGCGTTCGACGTCGGCGAGACGTTCTCCGGTGTCGACTTCGAGGTCGGCCTGGAGGCGGTCCGCCGCCTTCGCCCGCTGGTGCCGGAAAACGCCACGATGGCGCAATTCGCCCTGCGATGGATCATTGATCAGCCCGCCGTCACCGTCGTGATCCCGGGCGCGCGCAACCCGGAACAGGCACGCGCGAACGCGGCTTCGGCTGCCCTTCCTCCGCTCTCGCCGGAAACCGGAGAATTGATCACCGCGGTCTACGATGAGTTGATTCGCCCGCAGGTGCACGACAAATGGTGAAGCATGAAAGCGAATCACCGCGGTTGATGGGCTGGCTCGCCATGTCACTCGGTCTGCTGGCCATCACCATCGGCGGGGTATGGACGCTTCAGGGCCTCGACTACCTCGGCACGGGCCTGATGAGCGGCAAGACTCTGTGGGCGGCGGTGGGCGGTGCCCTGATCGCGGTCGGCCTGCTGCTCGTGGTCCTGGGGATGCGCCGGCGCACGGCCGCGGGCCAGAATCCGGGCGGCCCCGGTGACACCGCCGGGCCGAACCCGGGCTGACGAAAGAGGCCCCGCAACCTCGATGAGGGTGCGGGGCCACGGTCGGGCCGACCTCCGCCAGGCGGTCGGCGCACGGTCTCAGGACCGGTTGATAGGTCTCAGAGCGGGCGAACCTGCTCCGCCTGCGGGCCCTTCTGGCCCTGGGCGATCTCGAACTCGACCCGCTGGTTCTCCTCCAGAGTGCGGTAGCCGCTCGTCTGGATGGCCGAGAAGTGGACGAACACGTCAGCACCCCCGCCGTCGACGGTGATGAAGCCGAAGCCCTTGTCTGCGTTGAACCACTTCACGGTTCCTTGCGCCATGCTGAACTCTCCTTCTGAAAATGCCGGCCCGCCCAACCGCGGCAGCGCGGGGCCGATGACCGTTTTCGAGCAGCGGTGCCACGAGGCGGCCTTTCAGGAGGACGTCCCATCCACCCGGCCCTCACGACACCTGTCGACCATCCCGGGAAGGGTCGGTGTCACTCGGGTCAAGCAGAAGCAGCGAACCACGTACGCAAAAACTGGCCACACTGTACCCGAAAATCGGGCCGTAAAGCTGCCCCGGGAAGGTATCCAAAAATGGGTGACCGATATGGAAAAGGTCCCCCACTTCCACGGTGCGAAGCGGAGGACCGGCAAGACTCTCGTCTATGCAGAAGTTGATCTAGTCAGGCCAAGTTCCGGTCAGTTTGTGAGTGGTGATGACACCCCCACGATGAACCGCCGCCTTCACGATCGAGAAGATCGCGCCCTGCAGTGCGGCGGCGATCAGGATCTCGGTCCAGCCGCGATCCGGGTCGCCCGCGTCCGGCGCGTCGTCCTCGCCGGCGACGACCTTCCACGCCTGCTTGAAGAGGAAACCGGCGGCCGCACCGGCCGCGAAACCGGCGGCCACGTTCATCGGCTTCAGCGCCATTTTCGACATCTTGCCCGCCATCAGCGCCTCCCTCGGACGATCAGGATGATTCCGGCGAGTGCCGCGATCCCGGCGACGGTCAGCATCAACGGGAGCGGATTGGCCCGCACCCGGACGCCGGCCTCGTGCGCGAGTTCGCGCGGCGGCGTCTCGCGGACGCGGCCGGTCATCTCGGCCGCCCGGGTCAGCACTCGCTGCTTGGTCTCCTCGACGTGCACCAGGGCACGCTGTTTGGTCTCCTCGACCTGCTCACGGGCCCGGGCCTTGACGTCCGCCCGGCCGGCGAGGGCCTGGACGGTGGCACCGAGCTCGGCGCGGGTCTGCCGGATCTCGGCGCGCAGCTCGGCCAGGTCCGGTTTGACGTTCCCATTCTTGTCGCTCATGCCCGGCTACGCTCCTTGACCGCGTGCTTCACTTCGTCGACATCGGCTTTCACGCTCTCGATCGCGGCCGACGGCTCGGGCGGGACGGCCCGGCTCACCTGGCCCTTACCCAGCAGGGCGAGCACCCCGGCGATGACGAAGAGGACCACCGTGACGATCAGGGCCGCCAGCCAGAGCGGCAGGACCAGGTCGAGGGCGATGATCCCGGTCGCGATCGCCGCGCCCACCCCGTACATCGCGAGTACGCCCGCGCCGCCGAACAGGCCGGCGCCGATGCCGGCCCGCTTGCCCTTCTCAGCGAGTTCGGCCTTGGCGAGCGTGATCTCATCACGCACCAGGTGACTGAGCTGCTCGCTGGCACGCTGCACCAATTCGGCGGTGGATTGATCGGCCAGTGGCCGTACGGGAACGCCGTTCAAGACGTCGGCCATCGTGTTCCCCCTTTCCGTGTGACAGGGGTATGCCCTGATCAGGAGTCACTCAATCCTTACTGTCGGACGCAACCGGCACCGGACCACCGAAAACCACTCCACGGGCATCACCGTCGATCCCGCCGCTGAACACCCGGGCGGCGGAGGACTCGGCGCCCGGCCCGCGATGGTCGTCCGGCTGGGGCGCGGCAGGCACCTTCGCCTCCACCTCCGCACGCACCCGCGGCGCCGACCCACGCTGGTGCTCCCAGATCCAGCCGACCAGGCGCTCGCGGACCAGGCAGCGCAGATCCCACAGGGCGGCCGCGTCGTCCGCGCTGACCAGGGCCCGCAGTCGGATCCGGGCGTCGGTCGCCTGGGTCACCTGCAGCACGCAGACCTTGCCGTTCCACAGGTCGGAGCCGTCGCAGACCCGCTGGAGCTCGGCCCGGACCGGTTCGATCGGGGTGGACCAGTCGACGTCGATCTCGGCCGTCCCGAGCACCGCCGACGACGTGCGGGTCCAGTTCTGGAACGGCTTGGTGGTGAAGTACGACGTCGGCAGGATGAGTCGCCGGTCGTCCCAGATCTGTACCACCACGTACGTCAGGGTGATCTCTTCGATCCGGCCCCACTCCTGCTCGACCACGACCACGTCGTCGACCCGGATCGCGTCGCTGAAAGCCATCTGGAGCCCGGCGAACACGTTGCCGAGAGTGCTCTGTGCGGCCAGGGCCGCCACCACGCTGATCAGACCGGCGGAGGCGAGCACACTGGCCCCGAGTGCCCGGATGTCCGGGAACGTCATCAGCATGACGCCGCCGGCCAGCACCACGATGATCGCCACCGTGACCCGGCGCAGCATCACCACCTGGGTCTTGATCCGGCGGCGGCGCAGGTTGTCCGGCACGTCGGTGCGCCACTTGGCGAGCGCCACGTCCTCCAGCACCAGCAGCATCGCGCCGACCAGCCAGGCGAAGGCGGCGATGACGAGCAGCACCAGGGTGTGCACGAGACCGGACCGGCCGGGGAACTCACCGGCCCAGATCCTGATCGCCTGCTGCACCGCGACGAGGGTGACGGCGGCCAGGAACGGCCGGTGGATCTTGCGGGCCATGTCGGCGGCGAGTGTCGACCGGCGGCCGATCCGTTTGATGATCCGGTGCACGATCTCGACGAAGATGATCGCCACGGCCGCTGCTCCGGCGACGGCGAGCAGAGCGGTCAATACGCTTGACACTTGCCTTCCCTCCCACGAGCGATGTCACACGAGCGTCAAGCTTTGCCCGCTCCGGAGGGCTGACACACGGCAGCGGCGGATGTCAGACAAAGCTCACATCCGCCGCGGTGGTGCAGAAGGGTCAGATCTTGCGGTACTTGGACTGGGCGAGGCAGTAGACACCGAACGCGGCGATCCCGGCGGCGATCAGCACCAGCAGCCACACGCCCCACGAGTTGGCAGCCAGCGTCTTGAGCGCGGCGTCCAGGCCACGGGCCTTCTCCGGGTCGTAGTTCAGCGCGGCGGAGACCACGAGCAGACCGGCGATCGCGTACGCGGTGCCCTTGGCCATGTAACCGGCCATGCCCAGCCGGATGATCGGCTTGCGGGTGCCGGCCGGCATCTCCTGGGTGTTCAGGTGACGGGTGAACTTCTTCTTGTAGCCGTAGATCGCCATGCCGACACCGACACCGAGAACGATCAGGCCGATCAGGCCGACCAGGATGCGCCCGCCGTCGGAGTCCATCAGCCCGGCGGTCATCCCGGCGTTGCTGTCACCCATCGAGGCGTCGGCGCCCTGGACCACCTTGACCGCGTTCCAGGCGAGGTAGGAGTAGAGGACGGCGCGGACACCGTTGAGAACCCGCTCGGCCATGGCGCGGCGGTCCTGCGGGCCGCTCTCACCGATCGCGGCCTCGAAGGCCTGCCAGATCGCCATGGCGACGAGGCCGACGGCGATGATGATCAGCAGTGTCTTGCCGAACGGCTGCTTGGCGATGGCCTGAAGGGCTCCGGACTGGTCACTGTCCTGACCGGAACCGCCCATGGCCACCTGGAGGGCGATCCAGGCGAAGAGCAGGTGGATGATGCCGTATCCGATGAAGCCGCCCCGGGCCAGGTACTCCAGGGGCTTGCTCTCGGCGGCCCGTGACGCGGTGTGCTTGACGTTCGAGGCTGTGGACATGCCCCCCAATGTGACCAGGAGCGACGATCGTCAAACTTGCCGCATCTCGCACCTGGCGTCTAGCGCGAGACCTCGAGCTGGATCGCGTCGGACGTCACGCTCGCGAGGGACACCTGGAGACCGCCGACGTCGACCGCCTGCTGGCCCTTGGTGAGCTGGATCTGCTCGCCGGCGATGTCCACGGTCACGGTGTTCTCGTCGGCGGAGACGAACTTGGCCTCCACCCCGAGCACCTCGACCTTGGCGTTGGTCTCCCGCGCGATGCTGACGGTGCACTGGTCGAGACCACAGCTCACGTCGTCACTGCAACCGGTCAGGAGGGTGAGGCCCAGGGCGGCCGAGGCGAGGGCGGTGGCGATGCGGCGGCGAGGAGCGGAGATCAACACCCATCCGACGGTACGGGATTCAGTTGAACATAAGCTGTGAGAGGTGAGTGACCTTTCGGTACGCGACAACGCCCCTGAGCACCGCTTCGAGCTCCTGGTCGACGGTGAAGTCGGCGCTCTGGCCACCTACCGCACCCGCGACGACGTGGTGACCATCCTGCACACCGAGACCGCCCCGGAGATGCGCGGGCGGGGCCTGGCCGGGGAACTGGCCCGGCAGACCCTCGACCAGATCCGGGCACGCGGCGAACGCGTGGTGCCCGCGTGCCCGTTCTTCGCCGAGTACATCGGCGCGCACCCGGAGTACCGGGACCTGGTCGCCCACTGAGTTCAGACGGCCACCGGCTGCGGCACCGGGGCACCGGCGATCAGCTCGGCGGCGGCCCGGCCCAGCGCCCGGGTGGCGCCGTGGGTGGCGATGTGCACCCCACCGGCCACGGTGACCGGGATGCCCATCTCGACCACGATGGTGTCCGGGCGGACCTCGAGCACGGCACGCAGCGCCCGCTCGATCCACGGGTGGCGGTGCACGTCCCGCACGACCAGGATCAACGGTCGCTCCCCCACCCCGGCGAGCACCGCGGCGGCCGGGTCGGCGAGCGGTTCCAGGTCCTCGGCGGAGAACCGCACCGAGGTGGTGCCGGGCCGCAGTTCGGTGAGCGGGCCGCCGACACCCCACGGGGTCTCGCTGCCGATCGCGATGTTGCGCGGTGGCGCGAACTCGACGACGTGCGGCACCCCGTGCACCGGCAACGCCGGACCGTCTCCGCCGGTGGTCACCCGGACCGCCCGGCGCGCGGCCTCGAAACCGATGACCGAGCCGAGGACGGTGGCGCCGTCGGCGGCCGCCGCGTCGGCGACGGCGCGGGCTCCGGTGGCGGTCTGCGTGCTCGTGGTCCAGGCGGCCAGGGCACGGACCCGGGCGACCGCGTCGCGCAGCCGCTCCTCGGGCAGTTCGCCGGAGCGGACCGCGGCGACGATGGCGTCCCGCAGGCGGATCGCGGTCTGTTCGTCGTCGTGGCCGCCGCCCACGCAGATGGCGTCGGCCCCGGCGGTGAGGGCCCGGACCGTGGCGCCCTCCAGGCCGTAGCGGCGGCGCACCCCCTGCATCTCGATGCCGTCGGTGACGATCAGGCCGTCGAAGCCCAGTTCCCGGCGGAGCAGTCCGGTCAGGATCCGCGGGCTCAGGGTGGCCGGGACCTCCGGGTCGTAGGCCGGGACGAGCAGGTGACCGGTCATCACCGAACGGGCGCCGGCCGCGATGGCCGCCCGGAACGGGACCAGTTCGCAGGCGATCAGTTCGTCCTCGGTGCGGTCGATCACCGGCACGTCGTGGTGCGAGTCGACGGCGGTGTCACCGTGGCCGGGGAAGTGTTTGGCGCAGCCGGCCACCCCGGCGTCCTGGAGACCGCGGATGAAGGCCGAGGTGTGCCGGGCGACCAGCCGGGGCTCGGAGCCGAATGCCCGTACGCCGATGACGGGGTTCGCGGGGTTGCTGTTGACGTCGGCGTCGGGCGCGTAGTCGAGGGTGATCCCGGCGACGGCCAGCTCCCGGCCGAGGTCGCGGGCGACGGCCTCGGTCAGTTCCGGGTCGTCGATCGTACCGAGGGCCAGGTTTCCGGGCCGGGAACTGCCGAGACGGGACTCGAACCGGGTGACGTCACCGGCCTCCTCGTCGATGGCAACGATCACATCCGGGTTCTCCGCGCGCAGCCGCGCGGTGAGAGCCGCCACCTGAGCCGGGGACTCCACATTGCGGGCGAAGAGGGCGACACCGCCGAGCCCGACGCCGAGCCAGCGGCGGACCCAGTCCGGTGCGGTGGTGCCGACAAAACCGGGTTGCAGCACCGCAGCAGCCAGTTCCGGCAATTCGCCGTGAATCGACATGAGCCCCCGTACCTCCGATGTGTTCGTCGTCCGCGTCCCTCGCGTCTCCTGCGGGGAACACGTTCACACGCGCCACCGGGTTTAGTCAACAAACCTTTCTATTTCCCGTGACGCCGTGGTCATTAGAATGTGCACGTGCTCACTCCGCTCGCCGCGACCGGCACCGACTGGACCGACATCGACTGGTCCGAGGTGCACGCCGTCCGCCTACTCGGCGTGGCCCTGGCCGTCCTGATCCTGATCTGGGCGATCCGCCGCATGTTCGGCGGCAAATAGGGGTAACGGGGCGGCACCGAAAAGCCCCCGGACACCCCCCACCCAAGATCGGATAGCCTCCGCTCGATGAAACTCCCCATCTACGGTCCCCGCCTGCGACGGGTCGCCCGTAACCAGTTCGGCTGGCGCAAACTCCGCCCCGGCCAGTTCAAGCCGATGCGTGCCGTGCTGCGCCGCAAGGACGCCCTGGTGGTGCTGCCGACCGGAGCCGGAAAGTCGGCCATCTACCAGATCCCGGCGGTACTGCTGCCCGGCCCGACCGTGGTGATCTCCCCCCTGCTGGCCCTGCAGCAGGACCAGATCGCCGCCCTCAACGACCGCGGCGACTCCCGGATCCGCGCGGTCCGGGTCAGCTCGCAGGAGACGGCGAAGGAGCAGCGCGAGACGTTCGAGGCGCTCCGCCGGGGTGAGGCCGAATTCCTGTTCATCACTCCGGAGCAGCTCACCGATCCGGAGAAACTGGCCGAGGTCCGCGCGCTCAAACCCGGACTGGTCGCGGTCGACGAAGCGCACTGCATCTCCGCCTGGGGCCACGACTTCCGTCCGGACTACCTCGCCCTCGGCGAGATGATCAAGCAGATCGGCCGGCCGCCGATCCTCGCCCTCACCGCGACCGCGTCACCGCCGGTCCGCGAGGACATCATCGCCCGGCTGCGCCTGAACAAACCCGAGATCCACGTGTCCGGACTGGACCGGCGCAACCTGTTCCTCGAAGTCGCGTACTGCCCCGACGACAGCTATCGGTGGCGCCGGCTGACCGGGATGCTCGACGAGGAACAGCGGCCCGGCATCATCTACGTGGCCACCCGGCGCGCCGCCGAGGAACTCGCCGAACGGCTCACCACCTCCGGGTACCCGGCCGAGTACTACCACGGGGGCATGCCCGCCGGCCTGCGCGAACAACGCCACACCGACTTCAGCGACGACAAGGTCGACATCATGGTGGCGACCTCGGCGTTCGGTATGGGCATCGACAAGTCGAACATCCGCTGGGTCGCGCACGTGGCCCTGCCCGACTCCCCGGACAGCTACTTCCAGGAGATCGGCCGGGCCGGCCGCGACGGTGAACCCGGCCGCGCGCTGCTGCTGTGGCGGTCCGAGGACGAGGCCATCCAGCGGTTCTTCCAGGGCGGGTCGCCGTCCGAAGAAGAACTCCGCGACCTCGCCGGTGAACTGCACAAAGGCCCGGCCAGCAAGACGGCACTGCAGAAGGCCACCGGGATGGGGCCCCGCAAACTGGGCCAGTACCTCAACCTGCTGGAACAGGTGGGTGCGGTGACCGCCGGTTCGGGCCACAAGCTGACCGTCCCGGCCCGCGCGCCACTGCCGGCCGCCGCGGCCACGGCGGCGGTCGAGGAGTACGAACGCCAGCAGGCCGTGGTCCGGTCCCGAACCGACATGATGCGTGTCTTCGCGCAATCCCGGCAGTGCCGCACCGAGACACTGCTGGCGTACTTCGGCGAGGACCTGAAAAAGCCCTGCGGCCACTGCGACAACTGCGCCGACGGCACCGCCCACGAGATCGCCGCCGCCGAGCCGGAGGGCCCGTTCCCGGTCCACAGCAAGGTCAGTCACGGTGAGTGGGGCAGCGGCATGGTGATGAACTACGAGGAGGACCGGATGACGGTCCTGTTCGACACCGTCGGCTACAAGACGCTGTCCGTCCCCGTCGTGGTCAAGCAGAACCTTCTCGAGCGGGCGTGACTCACCGAGCGCCGAGAACCTGAACCGGAGGAGCGAACCGAACCCTCTACACCGGCGTACGTTCCCGTAGACACGCGAATCGCGTGCACACGGGGAGGGCATCGATGCAGCCGCAACGGCGGCGTCCCATCGACGGCGTGGGCGGTCTCAACTGAAGAAGCTCAACGATCAGGCCGAGTGCGCCACACCGATCTTCATTCTCGCCGTCATCGCACGTCCTCCGCTGTCAGACCGGCCAGGCCCGGACGACGTCGTCCGGGCCCCAGATCAGATCGGCGGCCCCGTCGGGGAGGTCGGCTCCCGAGCGGCTGACCACGACCAGGCCGCTGATTCCGGGTTGAAAACCCGGAATCAACGTGGCCTGGCGGCGCAGTTCGTCGAGATGGTGGCGGTCAAACGGTGCGTCCTGCCACTTGACGGAACCGGCGAACGCGATCCGGGAGGCGATCGGCGCGCGGTCGGCTCCGACCAGATCGATCTCCGGGTTGGACTGCCGGTTCCACCAGCCGCCGACTTCCCATGTGTCGGTCCAGGGCAACGTGCCGGAGCCCGCAGCGATGGCGAGCGCGTCGCGGATGATCGGCTCGACAGCCCTACCGCGCCAGGTGGGCCATCGTGCGTCAAGGACGGCCTGGGCGGCTGCTGTCCGATCGCGCAGTACCAGTTGCTGCACATCACGAAGGATTGCCAGGTACAGGCGCAGGTTGCTGTCGGCGATCCGGTACTGGGCCAGTTTGCTGGGCTTGGTCGACACCGGCTTGTCGACGGCGAGGATCTGCTTCTCGTCCACAAGCCGGTGCAGCAGCGGGGACAGGGTGCCGGAACTGACCGGGCCACCGCGGTCGCCGGCCGCCGCGGCGATGTTGCTGAACGTGCGACTGCCGGCGCCACCGACCGCTTCCAGGATGCGCCGGGCGGTGTCGGGGGTGGGGAACTCCGACGCCAATGACTGTTCGGGGATGGTGAAGAGCGCTGAGGTCTTGTTGGCGATCTCCTGGCGCAGGAAATCGGCGGGGGGAGTTCCCGGTGACCACTCCAAGGCGATGCCGGGCAACCCGCCGGTGATCAGGTGCGCGTCGATCGCGGCCGCACCGCTTGAGCCGGTCACGGTGGCGGTCTCGGCGAGATTGAACGGACCGAGGACCAGGTTCGTGGCCCGGCCGTGGAACGGCCGGTCATACTCGGTGAACCGTTGCATCATGTGCAGGTCGCTACCGAGCAGCAGCAACAGCACCGGTTTGCGAGAGATGAGCCGGTCCCAGGCGACCTGTAGATGCCCGTCGAAGGTCGCGTCCTGCTCGGAGAGCCAGGGCAACTCGTCGAGGACGACGACGCTCGGCGTGTCCGGCAGGACACCGGCCAGGACTCGCAGCATGTCTCCCCAGCCTCCGGCCGGCGGCTGGGACGGCAGAAGGTCACGACCGCCGGGGGTCAGCAGCGACGAGTCACGCAGGGCGCCGAGAAGGTAGCCGACCGCTTCATTGCTCGAAGCGCCCTTCACCGCGGTGTAAAAGCAGTAGGGCAGGTCAACCCGATCGCACAGTTCCTGCACCAGGCGCGACTTTCCTACTTGCCGCCGTCCACGGATAGCGACGGATCGGCCTTCACCTGTGCGCCGGATGCGATCGAGGTGATCGGCGAGTAGATCGAGCTCACTGCGTCGCCCAACGAACATCGCCCCTCCGAAGCTTGATTGAATCTAACTTCGGCCCAGTCTAACTTCGGCCCGGTCTACCGAAATCCGGTGGTCGACTCCGGCATCCGGTCAGAGGTTGCCTTGCGACCCCAAAATAATGATGATCTTGTATTTCTTACCACATTGATCGACCAATGCCGGCATTCACTGATTGCCCCGTTTTTCATGATCATCCGCCGAGTCCGCGCTCGCGGGAACGCTCCCATGGCTGTTGTGCGTATGTGCCATCATGCGCACGTTGCCGGTTCGGGGAGGCGAAGCAGGATGAGCAAGAAAGATAAACGACGATCACCGCTATGGGCGCGCATCTGTGTCGGGGTGGGCGCGGGAGTGCTGATCGTCTCCGGCGGCTCGCTGGTGGCCGGGCAGCAACTCGTCGCCAGTTACACCGAGAAGTTCACCGACAACAGGCTGCTGGACCCGATCGAGCCCAAGCCGGCCGAGGCCGCCCGGGTCAAGGCCGACATCAACGGGCCGGTGAACATCCTGCTGGTCGGCATCGACCCGCGTGACGACCACACCGCGCCGCTCTCCGACTCGATCCTGATCGCGCACGTCCCACGGGATCGGCACAGCGCCTACATCTTCTCCATCCCCCGGGACCTGCGGGTGGACATCCCGGCGTTCGAGAAGTCCGGCACCGGCGCCGGCCGGGACAAGATCAACTCGGCGATGTCGTGGGGCAGCCGACTCGGCAACAACAAGTACAGCGAGGCTCAGGGCTTCCAGCTGCTGGCCAAGACGGTCGGCGGCGTCACCGGGGTCAAGAAGTTCGACGCCGGCGCGATCGTCAACTTCGGTGGCTTCCAGAAGATCGTCGAGGCGATGGGCGGCGTCGAGATGGTCATCGACATGGACGTCCGGTCCGAACACCGCCGGCCGAACGGCAAGATCCGGGAACGCAAGCCGGGCTGCCCGGTCACCGCCAAGTGCGACCACCCGTACACCGGCGACGCGAAGTTCTACCAGAAGAGCGACAAACCGGTGAAGCTGAAGGCGTGGGAGGCCCTGGACTACGTCCGGCAGCGCTACCCCAACGTCGACGGCGTCGACATGAGCGACTACGACCGGCAGCGCCACCAGCAGCAGTTCATCAAGGCCATCGCGAAGCAGGCGATGGGCCGGGACGTGGTCACCAACCCGAAGAAACTGGCCGCCGTGATGGACGCGGCCGGCGGCTCACTGACCTTCGCCGGCGGCGACCACACCATCCTGGACTGGGCGGTGGAACTGAAGGACCTCAACGTCGACGACATCGTCACCGTCAAACTGCCGGGCGGCGGCATCTTCGAGCCCGATTACCAGGGCGAACGCTTCGAGCCCGGCGTCGACGACTTCTTCAAGGCGGTCACCGAGGACCGGGTCGCCGCCTTCCTGCTGGACAACCCGGAGTACGTCAACCTGAAGTGACACCTCAGCCCGCCACCGCTTTACGGAACGCCTCCACCGCCAGCCCGGAGATCGCCTTGCCGTGACCGAAGACGGCGTGGTCGAACTCCAGGTCGGCCAGGCGGGCCAGGCTCTCCCCGGCGCGGGCCGGATCCACCGTGACCGGATGCGGCGGGCCGGACACCCGCCCGCGGAGGCTGCCGGCCGCGTCCCCGGCGAACAACACACCGCCGGAACGTTCCAGCAGGTACGACACGTGGCCCCGAGTGTGGCCGGGGGTGTGCAGGGCAGTGAAACCGGGCACCGGCTCCGCGCCGTCCGAGGTGATCAGCTGGTCGATCTTCGTCGGAGTGACGGTGCCGATCGCCCGGGACATCAGTTTCGCCAGCCGGCCCACCGGCTCGGCCGCCGGCACGTGCCCGGTGATCCACGGGGCCTCGGCGGCGTGCGCGACGACCCGGGCACCGGTGCGTTCCCGCAGGTCGGCGAGGCTGCCGATGTGATCCGGATGGCGGTGCGTGACCAGGATCGCGGTCACCTCGCCGAGCGACCGGCCGATCTTGCGCAGGCCTCGCTCGATGATCGGCGACCGGCCGGGCAGACCGGTGTCGACAAGCACCAGCCCGTCGTCGGTGACGACCACATGGACGTTGACGTAACCCAGGCGGAGCTCGAAGACCCCGTCAACCACCTCGCGCACGTCATGATTCTGTCAGGCCGCGTTCCCGGGCCCGGAGCACGGCCTCCCGGCGGGACGTGACGGACAGTTTCGCCAGGATCGCGGCGACGTGCGCGTCCACCGTGCGGACCGACAGCACCAGCCGGGCGGCGATCTCCGGATTGCTCAGGCCCTCGGCCAGCAGACCCAGCACCTGCGTCTGACGGCCGGTCAGCCCGGCCGGATTGCCACGGGTCGCGGGCTGCGGGCCCCGCGGGATCCGGGTGACGCCCAGCTCCCGCAGGCGGGCCCGGACCCGGGCGGCGGCGGGCACCGCGTCCAGTGAGTCGAGAATCCGGACCGCGGTGATCAGATCCGCGGCGGTGGTCCGGTGGCTCAGGGCGATCGCCTGGTCGTAGCGGTCACCGGCCGCCGCCCACCGCTCGGCCGGGTACGCCCCGGACAGCGGGACGTCCGCGCCCAGCCGGTGCAGCCAGTAGCCGAACGCACCAAGCCGCCGGTCGCCCTCGGCCGCCAGCATCTCCCGGAACACCGGCGTCAACCGGACGGCCGCCGACTCGTCACCGCGCAACCAGGCCGCCTCGGCCAGTGCCGCACCGGCCGGGCCGATCCGCTGGGCCTCGCCGATCCGCCGGGCGATCGACCACGCCTGTTCCAGCAGATCATCACCGGGCAGGCCACGGCGCACCCGCACCAGACCGAGCACCACCAGCGCCGGCGGATGCATCATCATCGGCGCGCCGTCCACCCAGCGCGCGTGCCGTTCCGCCTCCGCCCACTCGCCGAGCTGCAGACAGACCACCGACCGGGTGATGTGCAGATAACGCAGAAACCCCAGGACCTCGGTACGTTCGGCGTACGCCATGGCCTCGTCCAGCAGCGCACCGGCCTCCCGGAACCGCAGTTCGTCCAGCAGGTGCCAGGCGATGTTGGTGTACGCCCGGCAGGCGTGGTCGGCCTCCCCCGCCGCGACGGCGACGGCGAGACTCTCCGCCAGCATCTCCCGGCCGCGCGGTTCGTCCCGGTCCCACCGCGCGTACCCGACGTTGTTCAGGGCGTGCGACAGCACCCCGGCCGGGCCGGTCACCCGGGCCAGGGCGATCGCCCGTTCCCCGGCCGTGACCGCCGCGTCGATCTGCCCGCCCAGGGCGTGCAGTTGCGACTGGTTGCTCAGCCCGAACGCCAGGGCCGCGTCGTCCCCGGCGGTCTCCAGCACCGCGACGGCTTCGACGGCACTGGTCTCGGCGGCCGGGCGGTCACCCCAGTACCAGTGCACCCGGGACAACCGGCGCAACGCCAGTCCCAGCGCGACCCGGTCGGGCAGTCCCCGGCGCAGCGCCACCGCCTCACGCTGGGCGGTCCGGGCCGGTTCGGACAGGCCGAGGGTGTAGCACTCCTCGGCGTACGCCTCCAGCAGTCCGGCCCGCTCCCCCGGTGGGAACGCCGTCCGATGGTCGAGGACCAGGCGGTAGTGGGCGGCCGCCTCCCGGTGCGATCCGGCGGCGACCGCCTCGGCCGCGGCGGCCGGTGCCCAGCGGACGATCAGGGCGTCGTCGCCGGATTCGGCCGCGTGGTGCACGATTCGGGACAGGTCGGCGCCGCCCCGGTCCAGCAGCGCGGCCAGCACCGCCCGGTTCGCGGCGATGCGCCGGGACGCGGGCATCGAGGCCGCCACCGCCCGGCGCATCAGCTCGTGCCGGAACGACACCCGGGCCGGGGTGACGGTCAGCATGCCCCGTTCCTCAGCCGCCGCGATCGCCGCGAGACCACCCGGCAGCACCGCGTCGACCAGCCACGACTCCACCGCCGACGGAACCACCGCCAACTGGCCGAGCGCGTCGCGGCAGCGCTGGTCCAGGGACTGCAGCCGGGCGTACACCGCCTCGGTGACCGTCGCCGGGACACCGTCGGTATCGCCGGTGCCGAGGACCTCGGTGACGAAGAACGGATTACCGGAGGTCACCGCGAACACCTGGCCGGAGTCCAGGCCCCGGCCGGCGACCAGGCTCCGCACCGCCTGTTCGGAGAGCCGGGCCAGCGGCAGCCTGCGCATCGGCGTGCTCGCCGCCAGCCCCAGCAGGCCACGCAGTGGATGGTCGGCGCCGATCTCGTCGTCGCGGTAGGTGCCGACCATCACCACCGGCAGCGCGGCGATCCGCCGGACCAGGAACCGCAGCACGTCCAGGGTGGCCTCGTCGGCCCAGTGCAGGTCCTCCACCACCAGCACCGTCGGATGGCCCGGCCAGTCCAGTTCGGTGCGGAACGCCTCGAACACCCGGCCCCGGTCCGAGGAGGCGAGCGCCTCGGTCAGCCCCGCGCCGACCTTGCCGACCAGGTCCCGCAGTGGGCCCAGCACTCGCGGGGTGGCCAGGTCGTCGCAGTACCCGACCAGCAGGCGGCCCTCGGCCGGCAACACCGAACGGATCGCGTCGACCAGACTGGACTTGCCGATGCCCGCCTCGCCGGTGACCAGGACGACCGAACCGTGGCCGTCGAGGGCCCGCCGGGCGACCGCGCCCAGCTCGCTCAGCTCGTGCTCCCGCTCCAGCAGGATCCGGCTCATGCTGCGGATTTTAGGTACCGGTCTAGGTGTTCCGGCTCGCCGAGGTAGGTAGCCGACACCGATTACCCTCCCCCGGGTCACGCATAGAACTGACGGCATGACAGTCAACGAAGCGAAACTGATGGAATTCGTGCACCGGTTCGTCGGCGACCTGGGCGCCACCATGGCCGCCGGCGGGATCGTGATCGGTGACCGGCTCGGCCTGTACAAGGCGCTCGCCGAAGCACCAGCCCTGCCGTCGGAGCTGGCCACCCGGACCCGGACATCGGCCCGGTACGTCGAGGAGTGGCTACGGGGTCAGGCCGCCGGCGGCTACGTCGAGTACGACCCGGCGGACGGGCGGTACTCGCTCACCCCCGAGCAGGCGTTCGCGCTCACCGACCCGGACGGGCCGATCTTCGCGCCCGGCGCGTTCCAGCTGGCGCTCGGCGCGCTCAAGGCGGAACCGCGGATCACCGAGGCGTTCCGGACCGGCGGCGGGCTGGGCTGGGGCCGGCACGACGAGGACGTGTTCGCCGGATGCGAGCGGTTCTTCCGGCCCGGATACAGCGCCCATCTGGTCAGCGAATGGCTTCCGGCTCTCGACGGGGCTGAGGAGCGACTGCGCAGCGGGGTACGGGTGGCGGACGTCGGCTGTGGACACGGGGCGTCGACGGTGCTGATGGCGCAGGCCTACCCGAAGTCGGTGTTCACCGGATCCGACCACCACCACGGGTCTGTCGACCAGGCTCGCGAACGGGCCGCCGACGCCGGGCTCGACGGCCGGGTCGGTTTCGAGGCGGCCGGTGCCCAGTCGTTCGGCGGCGGCCCCTACGACCTGGTCACCACGTTCGACGCCTTGCACGACATGGGCGATCCGCTGGGTGCCGCCCGGCACGTGCTGTCCCAGCTCACCCCGGACGGCACCTGGATGATCGTGGAACCGGCGGCCGGCGCGTCGGTCACCGACAACCTGAACCCGGTCGGCCGCGTCTACTACTCGTTCTCCGCGTTCCTGTGCGTGCCGAGCGCGCTGTCCCAGGACGGCGGTTACTCGCTGGGCGCCCAGGCCGGCGAGGAACCGATCAGCCGCCTCGTCCACGACGCCGGTTTCACCAGCTTCCGCCGCGTCGCCGAAACCCCGTTCAACATCGTCTACCAGGCCAAACCCTGATCTGGCCGGTTCGTGTGGTGATTTTCGACCGGGGAGTCCGGTAAGGATCAGCCGGTGAAACGGGAACTCGATCATCACAGGGTGCGACAGCGACCGGAAAGGGTAAGCAACAATGCTGTCGGCCATCGAACCGGCCGCCGAAAGGGAAGGGACGACCCTGTGACGGATCAACCGCTCTACGCTGAACTCGGGTACACCGACGCCGAGTGGGGGCTGCTGACCGGCCTGCCCCAGTCGGTGCTCACCGCGGCCAGTGCTGCCAGCCCGGACAGTAGCCGCAAGACCCGGGCCGAGAGCGCCGCCGGGCTGGACCGGATCTCCGACGCGCGCGCGTCGGCCAGTGTCCTGGTCGCCGCGGTCGCCAAAGCCGCGGTCGCCGAGGCCGGGGACCCGGAGATCGGTGAGGAGCCGCCGGTGATCCAGCCGGGTGACCCGGTAGGGTACGCGGCTGACGTCGTGGGCCGGGCCGCTGAAGTCTCCGCGCTACTCGCCGCCAAGGCCAGCCCGTCCGACGCGGAGACCTACAAGCACTGGCTCGTGGAGATCGCCGACGAGGTGGTGGGCGCGGCCTCCACCGGTGGTCTTCTCGGCATCGGCGGCGAGACCGTCACCGACGCCGAGCGGGCCTTCCGTGACGACCTGGCGAAGGCGCTGGGTCACTGAAGCACTGAGCCACCGGCCCGGCCGTATCCCGTGTCGCCCACGGGATACGGCCGGGCCGGTTCAGTTCCTCTTGCGGGGCTCACCGCGGTAGGTGCCGAACGACCACAGGTTCCCCTCCGGGTCGCGGGCCATGAAATCGCGGGAACCGTAGTCGGTGTCGAACGGCGGCCGGAGGATCTCAGCACCGGCCGCGACCGCGCGGGTGTGCAGCGCGTCCACGTCGTCGGTGACCACGTAGGCGCCGAACGTGCCGGGGGTCAACTGCCACGGGCTGCCGGGATCGTCGCGGGCCGAGCCGAGCATCACGCCACCGCCCGGCGGCCAGTCGAGCTGGCAGTGCTGGATCACGTCGCCGTCGGAGTAGACCACGGTCTCCTCGAAACCGAAGGCCTCGACGAGGAACCGGATGAGCGCGCGGGCGTCGTTCGCCCACAGCGACGGCCACACCTGCGGCGCTGGTGCCTGAATGTCGGTCATGCCCTCATCCTGGCGACCGGCGGGCGGCTCGGCTTGGACGAAAGCGAACTTTCCGTCACCCGGTGCGGTCGGATCTCGACCCGGCGCCGTGGCGGACGGTCAGGCGTACGCCGGTGCCGGGTGGCCGGGCGGTGTTAGTGATCAGCGCGCTGATGTCGACGGCGGCGACCGCCTGGCGGACCGCGGCGTGCAGGGCGGGGCGGGTGCCGTCGGCCCCGGTCCGGCAGGCGTGGATCGCCGGGCGCACGCCGGGTAGGGCGACCAGGGCGCCGAGGGCCAGCGGGCAGGGGCCGATCCGGTGTTCGAAGACGTCCCGCCGCTGGTTGCCGGTGCTGATCGAGACGCCGTGCGAACGCAGGATCCGCCCGCCGGGGCGCCGGGGCGGTTCGATGCCGTGGAACCAGACCTCGGTGTCACCGGCCTCGTCGTAGTCGACCAGGGTGGCGACCTCGATCACCGGCCGGTCGACGGCACAGTGGTGGACGACGTGCACGGTGTCGCCGAGGACGTACATCACCGCGTGGCCGTCGCGCACGGTCAGGTTCGCGGCCGGGCGGCGTGGGCCGTCGCCGCGTTCCAGGCCGGTGATCGCCCGGTCCAGTTCCGCGATCCACTCGTCGGCGTCCGGTGGCCGGCGTGACTCGTCGTCTGCCTCTTGCCCGCGCACCTCGTCGTCTGCCGGCTGCGGGCGCAAGTCGGTGGCTCCCAGGTCGCGGCAGGTTCGGGTGAGTTCGGTCAGGCAGGCGCCGACGTCGGCGAGGTTGGTGGCGAGACGGTCCGCGGGCACCGGCAGCCGGGTCACCCGGGCCAGCAGGGTGTCGATCCGGGACAACTGCCGGCCGATCCGTTCCAGGTCCGGCTGGTACTCCCACGGCGACATGTCCGGATGGGTCAGGGCGGCCCAGTCGAGGTTCTCGACGACGCCGGCGGCGAAATCGGGGTCCGCCACCGGCGGGCGGAGTTCCCGCAACGTCGGCACGACCCGGTCGACCTCGATGATGATGTCGGCCGGCGGCAGGGTGTCGAAGTCGACCGAATGCCAGGGGCCGCGCACGGAGGCATCGGGGCGATCACGGTCCCGGGGCGTTTCGAATCCACCGTTGTCCATGGCAGCAGGGTGCCACCGCGAACGCGCCCGGCACCATATCGATGTCGGATAACCGCGGCCATCGGCCGGTCAATCCACCGGAAGAGCACTGATCAGCCCGAATTCGTCGGCCAGCCACCGGGACGGCGCGCAGCCCGCGAACGACTGGAAGTCCCGGACCAGATGGGACTGGTCGGCGTAACCGTGGACGGCGGCCACGTCGGCGAGCGGCACTCCGGGCCGGATCGCCCGCCGCGCCCGGTCGAAGCGGGCCACCAGGGCCGCCTGTTTCGGGCGCAGGCCCACCTCGGCCCGGAACCGGTCGGTGAGCCGCCGGCCGCTCCACCCCACCTCGTGGGCCACCTCACCGACCGGTCGGCCCTGAGCGAGCAGCCGGAACGCGTGGGCCACCCGCTCCGGCGGAGCATCCGGACCCGGCCGGGCGCCGGACTTCAGCCGGTGGCCGAACTCCCGGTCCAGTACCGCGAACCGGGCCGGCCAGTCCGGTGCCGCCGCCAACTGCTCCCGGATCCGGGCGACGAACCGTTCGCCGAGGACGTCGGCCGCGTCCACGTCCAGGTGGGCGAGTGCGGCGGCGGGCAGCCCGAACAGGGCCCGGCAGCCGAGCGGGCGGACCGCGAGTTGCACCCCGGACTGGCTGCCGTCGTGGGCGATCAGTGCGGGTGTCAGATGCAGCCCACCGGCCAGCGCGGTGAACCGGCCCGGCGCCTGCCGCGGGTCGGGGTGGGCGGTGATCACCAGTGGTTCGTCCAGGGTGAAGATCAACGTCAGAAAGGGCGACGGCAGACCGCGGTGTACGGCCGGGGCGAGGTCACGCTGGCGGTAGCCGGAGTAGAAGGCGACGTACGGGCGCAGTGCGGGACCGGGGCGGGCCTGCGCGTACTCGTCCATGGTGTCGAGTCTGCACCTCGGCGGGCCGGACCGCGGGCCCGCACCACCGCTCATCACCCGGCGGTCGCGTGTCGGCGGTGACCCGGCGCACGTCTCGCGGGGACCGGGCGGGACTGTCGTGGAACGTACCGGAAAGCGATCTTGACCTGGGTTTTCAATCCCGGCGGATCAGGCCCTGCTCGATGGCGGTGGCGACGGCCGCGGCGCGGTCCCGGACGCCGAGTTTGGCGTAGGCGTGCAGCAGGTGCGTCTTGACGGTGGCCTCGCTGATGAAGAGCCGGGTGGCGGCCTCGCGGTTGGTGCCGCCGCGGGCGATCAGGGTCAGCACTTCGATCTCGCGCTGGCTGAGGGGTTCCTTGGCGGGTGAGCGCAACTGGCCCATCAGACGGCCGGCGACAGCCGGGGAGAGCACCGACTCGCCGCGGTGTGCGGCGACGACGGCCCGGAAGAGGTCTTCGCGAGGGGTGTCCTTGAGCAGGTAACCGGTGGCGCCGGCCTTGATCGCGGGCAGGACGTCGCTGTCGGTGTCGTAGGTGGTGAGGACCAGGACGCGGGCGGTGGAGCCGCGGGCCTTGAGTTCGCGGATGGTCGTCACGCCGTCCATCACCGGCATCCGCAGGTCCATCAGGACCACGTCGGGGCCGACCGCCTCGGTGACGGCCAGGGCCTCCCGCCCGTCGGCGGCCTCGCCGAGCACGGTGAACCGGTCGTCGCCGGTGAACATGCCACGCAACCCGTCCCGGACCACCGGATGATCGTCCACGATGACGATTCTGATCATGCTGCTCCCCCGATCACGATGGCCGGTACGCACGCGGACAGCGCGGTGCCGGTGCCCGGTTCCGACTCCACCTCCAGGGTTCCGGCGATGCGGGTGAGGCGTTCGCGCATCGCCCGCAGGCCGAAGCCGCCCTCGTCGGTGACCTCCCGGGGCGCGGCCGGATCGAACCCGGCACCGTCGTCGCGGACGTCGAGCGTCACCACATCCTCCATGTACGACAGGGTCAGTCCGACCCGGGCCGCCGCCGCGTGTTTCGCCACGTTGGCCAGGGCCTCCTGGGCGGTGCGCAGCAGGGTCGTCTCGATCTCCGGGAGCATCGGCCGGGCCACGCCGGTGACGGTCAGGTCGGCCCGGATCTCGTGCATGCCGGCCCAGGAACGGATCACCTCGTCCAGCACGTCGGGCAGCCGGGCCGCGTCGAGCGCCTCCGGGCGCAGTGCCTGCACCGACCGGCGGGCCTCGGTGAGGCTCTCCCGGGCGAGTCGTTTCGCGGTGGCCAGGTGCCGGTCCCGGTCGGCCGGGACCGACTCGGCCGCCTCCAGTTGGGTGACGATGCCGGTCAGGCCCTGGGCCAGGACGTCGTGGATCTCGCCGGCCATCCGCTGCCGTTCGTTGAGGACACCCGCTTCGTGTGCCTGGACCAGGAGCTGGGCGTGCAGTCCGGCGTTCTCCCGCAGGGCGGTGGCGAGTCTCGCGTTGGCCTCGCCGAGCTGGTCGATGCGGCGGATGCGGGTGTCGGACTCCTGGTCGGTGCGGATCGCCACGAACGTCATGATCCCGGCGATCAGCAGGTTGCAGAGCAGGACGGCCGAGTAGATGACCGGCCCGTCGTCGTCCTGGGCCAACGTTCGCCAGCCGCCGACCTGTGAGAGGGCGTTGACCGCGGCGACCGGCACCACCCCGGCCAGCTGCCACGTCCCGGGCATCGCGTAACCGACGAAGATGTAACCGGTCCAGGTGAAGATGCCGAACAACGGACTGGCCAGCACCAGCAGCAGGTTGATGACGAGCAGGCCGAGCAGGAACACCACCATCAGCCACCGGCGATGCTGCCAGGCCGGGTGCATGTCGATCCAGAACCACATCCAGGCCGCCGCCAGCGTCACCAGGCCCAGGACGACCGGGAGGCCGGCGTGGTACAGGTCGTCGACCTGCCACGCCACCAGGACCGCCAGCAGCGCGCTCGCCAGGGTCCCGTAGGAGAGCCAGGCGCGCCAGATCTCCCGATCGTCGACGTCGATCGGCATCGTCACTCCCAGCGGAAGAGCTTCACCGCGGCGGCCCCGCAGATGACCAGATAGCCCACCAGCACGGTAATCGAGAGCAGCTCGGGCGACTGTCCCATGAGGGCGTCGGTCATCAGATCCTGACCGGCCGCGAACGGGGTGAAGTCACCGATCCGGTGCAGGATCTCCGGCATCAGATCGCGGGGCACCCACAGGCCGGCGAAGAACATCAGCGGGAAGAACAGGAACGTACCGATCGTGTTGGCGGTCTTGCCGGACGGGGCCAGCGCGGACAGCAGCAGGCCGACGGCGAACGCTCCAGCGCAGTTCAGTACGACCGCGAGCAGGAACAGGGCCGGGTTCCGGGGGAACGGCACGTCGAACGCGAGGATCGCCACCGTGTAGACCAGCACCATCGAGAGGAGCACGGTGACCAGGTTCATCACCAACTGCGCGGAGAGCAGGGCGGCCGGCGACGCCGGGGTGGTGGCGAGGCGCCGCAGGATCCCCCGCTCGCGGTAGGTGGCCAACACCGACGGCAGGCCCTGCAGCCCGATGATGCCGGTCGCCAGGCCGAGAGCGAGTCCGGCGTAGAGGTCGATCACCCGGAGGCCACCGAGTTCCGGCGGGGCCTCCGCCATGCTCGGCACGTTGCCGAGGATCACCACCAGCAGCACCGGGAAGAGCAGGGTGAAGAAGGCGTAGAGCGGGTCGCGCAGGGTGAGCCGGAACTCGGTCAGGGTCAGCTTGACGAAGATCGACATGCCGGTCACTCCTTGCCCGTCAGGTGGACGAAGGCGTCGTCGAGAGTAGACCGTTCCAGGGTGAGTTCGGCGGCCACGATGCCGTTGCTCGCGAGGACCGAGACGACCGCGTGCAACAGGTTCCCGGTGCCGGTGATCGCGATCCGCGAGCCCTCCCGGTGCAGTTCGCGCACCTCGGGCAGGACAGTGAGCAGCTCGTCGGTGATCGGGGCCGACGGGCGGAAACGGATCCGCTGCTCGTCGCCGGCCCGCCGGATCAGCCCGGCCGGGGTGTCCAGGGCGGCGACCGCGCCCTTGTCGATGACCACGATCCGGTCACAGAGGCGCTCGGCCTCCTCCATGAAATGGGTGACCAGCAGCAGGGTGACGCCACGGTCGCGGATGCCGGAGATCAGGTCCCAGGTGTCCCGGCGGGCCTGCGGGTCCAGGCCGGTGGTCAGCTCGTCCAGGATGGCGATCTCCGGGTTGCCGATCAGGGCGAGAGCGATCGACAGGCGCTGCTTCTGGCCGCCGGAGAGATTGCCGAAGCGGGTCTTCAGCTTCGCGTTCAGGCCCAGGTCACCGGCGAGCACACGCCAGTCGGCCGGGTCCGGGTAGAAGGTGCTGTAGAGCTCCAGCGCCTCCCGGACGGTGATCTTGTCCTGGAGTTCGCTCTCCTGAAGCTGCACGCCGATCCGGGTACGCAGCTCCGGGTCGCCGGCGGTCCGCCCGAGGACCGTGATCCGGCCCGCGTCGGGGGTGCGCAGACCGGCGACACATTCGACGGTGGTGGTCTTGCCGGCACCGTTCGGGCCGAGGATCCCGAAGATCTCCCCCGGTTCGACACTGAAGGAGACATCCCGTACGGCGACGGTCTCGCCGTACCGTTTGGCCAGGTTCTGGACCTCGATGACTGTCATGCGTCGAGCGTCCCGTGGCGGCACCCCCGCCCGAATCGAACAGCGGGCGGCCCCGTCCCTCCACCGATCGGTGGAGGGGGGCTTACACCGCGTCTTCGGCGATCGTGGCCGGAGTACGGCGCAGGCTCGCGTAGATCGAGCCGACCTGGTCGGCCACCCGCTTCCACGAATACGCCTGCCGGGCCCGGTCCAGAGCCGCCGTGGCGTACGTGAACCGCCGCACCCGGTCGTTGATCAGCCGGCGCAGCGCACCGCCGAGCGCTCGCGGGTCCCGCGCCGGAACCAGATCGCCGGTCAGACCGTCGACCACGGTCTCGGAGAGGATGCCCTCGGCCGATCCGATGATCGGCACACCGCAGGCCATCGCCTCCAGTGCCGACTGCTCCTCCCACGGTGACGCGATCAGCACGTCCGCGGACCGGTACCAGCTCGGAAGGTCCCCCAACGGCACCGCCCCGACCAGCCGGAACCGGTCGGCGACGTGGAACTGCTCGGCCATCGACCGCAGCAGCCGGGCACCGGGGTCGGCGGTCAGCTCCTCCGGCGGCGGCCCGCCGACCATCACCACTTCGGCGTTCGGCACGTACCGCATGGCCTGGACGACGTCACCGAAACCCTTGCGCTCGACCAGGCGGCCCACCGACAGGATCCGTGGCCGCTCCGGGTCGCGCTGCACGGCCGGGCCGTCCGGGGTGAACCACTCGCTGTCGACACCGGCCGGCACCACCGTCAGGTTCGCCCGCGGCACCCCGATCCGCACCAGGTCCCGGAACTCGTCCTGGTTCTGCGCCACCACCCGGTCCACCGCCCGGCCGAGAGCGCGTTCGTACTCGGCGCGGCTCGGGCCCTGGCCGATCGACTCGCTGTCGCTGCCACCCAGCTCGTGGAACGACTGCACCACCGGCACCCCGACCCGTTTGGCGGCGGTCACCGCGGCCAGTCCGCTGGTCCAGTAGTGGGCGTGCGCGACGTCCGGCATCCAGCCGTCACGCCAGCGCTCGCCGAGCAGCCGGGCGAACTCGCCCATGTACGGCAGCAGCAGATCGGACGGCATCGGGCGGGCCGGACCGGCGGTCACATGGATCACGCGCACACCACTGGCCGTGACCACCACCTCGGCGACGTCCGGATCCTCGCGCCGGGTGTAGACGTGGACGTCGTTCCCGAGCGCGGCCAGCGCGTCCGACAGGTCGGCGACGTGCGCGTGCCGGCCACCGCCGCCGAGCGGACTGGCATGCTCGGAGATCATCGCAATGCGCACGGGGTCTCCTTCAGCGAGCCTGGGTGGGGTACGCGCCGACCAATGCCCGACAGCCCGAACCGTAAACATGGATGCCTGATTGCAGGGCGCGTGAGCAGGGTAAACCTGTCATGTGGCTATCGTGGCGAGAACCGTTCATGCAGCACCCGACCGAGTCTTCGCAGTTCTGGCCGACGGCTGGACGTACAGCGACTGGGTGGTGGGCACCGTGCACATCCGGGATGTCGACGAGGCATGGCCCGCCGTCGGCGCGAGACTGCACCACAAGGCCGGGCCGTGGCCGCTGTCGCTGCACGACTCGTCGACGGTGCTCGCCTGCGAGCCCGGCCGGGAACTACGCCTGAAGGCCGGGCTGTGGCCACTCGGCGCGGCCGAGGTGCTGATCCGCCTGCAGCCGCTGAGCGAGGGCGCCGCCACCCGGGTGGTGATCGAGGAGGACTTCACCGACGGTCCGCTGCGGTGGGCCCGCAACAAGCTCAACGACCTGGTCCTGCACCGCCGCAACGTGGAGAGCCTGCGCCGCCTGGCCGACGTCGCCGAACGCGACCGGTCTCAGCGGTAGATCGCCCGGTGCGCGCCGTCCACAACGGCCCGGTACAGGCCGCCGGTGAGGCCGCGGTCCCGGGCCAGGGCGGCGCGAGCGGCGTTCGCACCCGGGACGCCGTGCACGCCCGGCCCGGGATGGGACGACGCGCCGCCCTGGTAGAGACGGTCCACCGGGGTGTCCGCCCGGCCCAGGCCCGGGATCGGCCGCAGGAACAGCTGCTGGAACACAGCCGACGTGCCCGCACCCAGCGCCCCGCCGACCAGTGACGGGTTCTCCCGCTCCAGGTCGGCCGGGGAGTACACGTGCCGGGCCTCGACCAGTGACCGGAACCCGGGCGCGTTCTCCTCCACCACCGATTCCATCCGCTCCACGTGAGCGGCGATCTCGTCGGCGGCCCACGACGGACGGTGCGGCAGATGGGTGTACGCCCACATCGACTCGGTGCCGGCCGGTGACCGCGACGGATCGGCCGTGGTCATCTGCCCGAGCAGCAGGAACGGATGCTCGGGCAGTTGGTCGGAAGCCAGCGCGCCGGCGTACCGGGTCAGGCCGTTCAAGTCGGCACCCAGATGCACTGTTCCCGAGCCGGCCACGTCCGGGTTCGCCCACGGCACCGGGCCGCGCACCGCCCAGTCCACCTTGACCGTCGCCCCGTCCCAGCGGAAGTGGGTGAGATCGTCGACCATCCGCGGCGGCAGCCAGCGCTCCCCCACCAGGTCGAGGAAGAGCACCGGCGCCGGGACGTCGGCGATCACCGCTCGGCGGGCCCGCCAGTTCCGGCCGTCCGCGGTGCGCACCCCGACCGCCCGGCCCCGCGCCACCAGCACCCGGGACACCGGGGCGCCGTAGACGATCTCGCCGGTGAACCGCCGCACCAGCGCCGACGTCAACTCACCCGCCCCGCCCGCCGGCACCGGCCAGCCGACCTGCTGCCCGAGCATCGTCAGCAACCAGCCGAAGATGCCACCGCCGGCCTCCTGTGGAGTCAGGTCGGTGTGCAGGGCGCAACCGGCCAGCGCCAGCCGTGCCCCCTCCCCGTCGAACAGCTCCCGGCCGAACTGGGACACCGGCAGCAGCGCGCGCCGGGCCAGCCGCAGCGCCTCCGCCGTACCCAGACTGTGGAGCAGACCGAGCCCGGAACGGATCGGCGGGAACGGGGTGAACAGCGCGTCCAGCAGCCGGTCCGAGACCGCGCTCCACTGGGCGTAGGCGTCCTTCCATCGCTGCCCGTCGCCGGGCGCAAACCGCTCCATCGACGCGGCGGTCCGGTCCAGGTCACGGCTCACCGTGGCGGCCCGGCCGTCCGGGAGCAGATGACTGAAGACGTCCGGGGCATGTGTCCAGCGCACGTCCAGGTCCAGGGAACGCAGCACCGGGGAGGCGTACCCCAGGGGATGGAAGGCGCTGAACAGATCGGACAGGTAGCCGGGCGCGGTGATCTCCCCGGATCGGACCGCGCCGCCCGGTTCCCCGGTCGCCTCGATCACCCGGACGGTCCACCCGGCATCGGCCAGCAGGTTAGCCGCGACCAGGCCGTTGTGCCCGGCTCCGATCACGATCGCGTCGACAGTCTCCACATCCGCAAGCTACCCGGCGTTTAGCCGATCCGCCGACGGGCACCTGATGGTCAGCAAGCTTGGCAGGGAAAGGGAATCGAGGGGAGATACTCGTGAGCACGGTTACCGAATTCGTCGACGTCAACGTCCCGGTTCGCACCGCGTACAACCAGTGGACGCAGTTCGAGGAGTTCCCCCAGTTCATGGAGGGCGTCAGCGAGATCCGCCAGATCGACGACACCCGCACGCACTGGAAGACCGAGATCGCCGGCGTGAAACGCGAGTTCGACGCCGAGATCACCGAGCAACTGCCCGACGAGCGGGTGGCGTGGCACGCGACCGGTGGCGAGAAGCAGGCCGGCGTGGTGACCTTCCATCGACTCGACGACGACCACACCCGGGTCACCGTGCAGATGGACTTCGACCCGCAGGGTTTCGTCGAGACCGCCGGTGACAAGCTCGGCGTCCTCGACCGCCGGGTCAAGGGCGACCTGCACCGGTTCAAGGAATACATCGAGAGCCGCGGTGGCATCGAGACCGGCTCCTGGCGCGGCCAGGTAGACCGGCCCGGCATCTGACCGGTTCTGAACAGTGCGACGGCCGCCTCCGGGCGGCCGTTCTGCTGCCCGCACCGGCTAGGAGTCCCCGGCCCCGGCCCGCCTCTGGATGATCAGGACGCCGACGCCGCCCTCGGCCCGGACCCGGTAGCGGTCGTGCGACCACGGGAAGTCGGGCTCACGCAGGACCGTACCGGCGGCCGTGCCGTTGTTGGCCGTCCACGGGGTATCCACCGACCCGGCCCCCGCGTCGAACCTGACCCGGAACGGGGCTCCACTACGGACCGTGATCACCGCCGTGCCCACCCCGCCGGTGAACACCACTGGGACGGTGCCGTCCGGTTCCGGCAACCACACCCGGGAGAGGCCCGCCGAGCCGAGGCTGATCCGGCGTACCCGCCCGTCCTCGAGGTTGATCTGCTGCTCCCCCGCACCGGCGGGTAACCGGATGTCCCAGCGGACCGCCCGGTTCAACTCGATCCGCACCTCGTTCAGCCCGTCGCCGCCGGTCTCCTTCAACCGCACCGCCACCCGCCCGCCCCGGCGCGACACCACCGGCGCGACGCCCGCGTCCGGCGCGGTGCTGATCCGGTAGAGCAGACCCGGCAGCGCCGCGAACCGGACACGCACCCGACTCGCGGCGTCACCCAGAGTGATCCATGCGCCGGTACGATCCAGCAACGGCCCCGCAGCGACCCGCTCCACCGGAGTCGACACGACGGGCGTCTCCGGCATCACGAATCGTGCTCGTACATCCGGCTCGGACCTCGTCACGAGCACCGCCAACCCCCCGGCTGCCAGTACCGTGAGACCGGCGACCGCGAGGATGGAACGACTGAGACTCAAGTCGGTGGGCACCATCGGACAACTGAGAATCGGCCGAACGGGTGACGGCGAACCGGCCATATCGCGCCAGAATGGCCGGGTGCGATCTGTCGGTTTCCTCTCTGAGCGTCAGCGCCAACTCGCCTGGGTGGGCTTTCTGCTCGCCGCGTTCCAGGCACCACTGGCGGCAAAACTGGTCGAAGACGCGTCCTGGTTCTTCGCGGTCGTGGTAGCGATGCTGGTCGCGACGGTGATCATCGCCGACGACGCCCACCGGCGCAGACCCGAGCCGGTCGAATACTCGGAGTGACTCTCCTCTGTCGGCTGACGGCCGGGCCTCATGGCCCGGCCGTCCGTGTGTCCGGCGGGGATTCGAGTTCAACCAGGCTGCAACGCTAGGAGACCCGTCGGTCACCCGGCGCTACCTAACGTTCTCCTCATGAATGGTCTGTTCAGCAACGCCGCCGCCCGTGCCGCCCAGCGCTCCGCCAACGCCTCCCTGGTCGACCTGACCGCCGCCGTCGGCGTCACCGGTCTCGTCGCCGCCAGTGAGAACCCCGGCCTGATGTCGGTCATCGACCAGCACGCCGCCGGCGTCCGGGACAGCCTCAACGCCGACACCCGGCCGCTGAGCGCGATCCTGCTGGCCGCCTACGCCGAAGGGGTGCGCGACGCCGCCCTTCAGCACGGGTGGACCGCCCCCGACGGCCCCATCGACTGGAACGAGAACGACTGGGTCCTGCGCCGCCTGCTCGCCGTCTGCGTGCTGGCCCAGACCCTGCCGGCGACCCGCTGACCCTGCCTTCGCCGCCTAGCTGAATCAGACCCTCAGGGCCGGTACCGGATCATTCCGGTACCGGCCCGCTGTCATTGTCGTTCCGGGCGCTCATTGCTCTTTCGGGCGCTCGTAGACGACGGTGGTGTCGTCGCTCTCCGGGTGGCCGGTGAGGAACGTGGTCGGCTCCTCGTCGGCGTCACCGGGCAACCGGGTAGGCACCGTCGGGTCGTCGTCGCCGTCGCCGTCCGAGGAAGAAGCCGGGTCCGGGGGCGGGGGCGTCGGTGTCGGTCGCACCCCCGGAGTGAGGACCGCGGTCCCGAGTGGGCTGATCACCTGCGTCCGCTCGTCGTCCGGCTCCCGGGTCCGGCGTTCCTCCTCGGCCCATCGCTTCTCCCAGTCCTGAGCCACGGTGACGTCATCCGCACCCGCCGACTTCGCCGCGGCCGGTGAAGGCTCCGCGCCCGGTGAAGGCGGTGAAGTCGGCGCGGCCGGCGGCATCGGCACGGTCAACCGCCCACCAGGAGGCTCGGGCGAATCCGGGCCGCCGGGATCCGGCGCCGGGGCTGGGACTGGGTCCGGCGGGGTGGATCGGTGGGCGCGGGCCTGCTCCCGAATCACCGCCGACTCGGCGGCGGCCCGGTCGAGCCACCCCTCCCAGCGCTGCTGCATCGGCCGGACCAGGCCACCGCCGACCCCGACGACGATCACCCCGGCGACGGTGGCGAGGACCGCGATCAGGAGCGGCCGGGTGACCGAGGTGGCGATGCCGATCTGGTCCAGGCCGGCGATGACCCCGAGGGTGACGATGACCCCGGCGGCCGCTTTCGCGAGGACCCGGGCGTATTCGAGGGGCCCGAGCACGGCCAGGATCAGGTCGTGGGCGGCACCGGCGAGCGCCGCGGCGACGACCACGACCACGATCGCCACGAAGAGCCGCGGCAGCCAGGCGATCAGGACGTTGAGCAGGTCACTGGCCGGATTGGGACCCCACACCCCGAACGCGAGTTGCAGGCTGATCAGCAGCACCGCGAAGAAGGCGAGGCGGGCGCACACGTCGGTGGGATCGGGCACGCCGGGCCTGAACAGCCGCCCGGCCGGGCCGCGCTGCACGGCCCGGTCGAAACCGAGCCGCCGCAGGGTCCGGGCGGTGACGGTGCGGGCCAGGCGGGCCAGTAGGTAACCGGCGACGAGGATCGCGAGGAACGCGCCCACCGACGGCAACGACAGCACCACCGACCGCCACATGTCGCTCAGGCCGCGGCTCAGTCCGTCTCCGGTCATCCGTCCTCCAGCATCCGCAGGGTGACCCGGGGATTACAGTCTCGCCCACCCGCTGGTGTGACGGGCGGGAAAAGTGCGGCAGCGGAAAACGACGAAACGGTACCTACCCGCAGGAACTGCCGTCGATGGTGCAGCCGCCGGGCTCCTCGGCCGGGACCGGGTCGACGGCGAACGAGAAGGCGACGAGACCAGCCGGCGGCACCCGGGCTCCGGACGGCCGGAAGGTCACACTGCTCCCGGACTGCACGACGACCACGTCGCCGCTGGTCACGGTCACGGTCTCGCCGCCGGGAACGGTGAGGCCGACGGTCCAGTCGGTGGCGTCGGCGTCCCCGGTGTTGGCGACCCGGACGGAACCGGCGCCGCTGTCGTACTCGTAGGAGGCGCTGAGCGCGGGGCTTCCGGCGGTGGGACCGACGGAGGTCCGGGACGGGCCGCGGGAGTTCCGGACGGCGGGCAGGGTGACGATCCGGCGGGGCCGGCTGCTCACCGACGGGGACGGCACCGGCGACGCGGAGGTGGCGGCGCCGGCCGACGGGGTGGACGACGGTTCGGTGTCGCCGGTGGCCACCGGTTCCACGCCGTCACCGGGGTCCGCCTCGGTGGTCCGGACGGCCACGGCGGTTCCGGTGGCGACCGGGGTGCCCGGCTCACCGGCGCTGCCCCAGGCGACGGCCGTTCCGGCGCCGAGCAGGGCGACACCCACGACACCTGCGGCGATCCGCTCACGACGGGCCCGGAGAGCACGGCGCACGGTTCGCGCGGGCGGCACGGAGTGCTGGGGCACGGCGTCCCGGAAGGAATCAGGATCAAACGATTGCGGGTACGCCGGACGAGGCTCGTCGCCGATCGCGGCCATCGTCATGGTCTGCGCGGACTCGTTCCAGGCGGCGAGCGCGTCGTACCGGCGGTCCATCAGGTCCGGGCCGATCCGCTGCAGGGTCTCGCCGGGGCGACGGGCGGGAAGCTGTTCCGGCCCGTACTCCGCGTAGTCCTGCTTGTCGTTCGCCGACTGCCACGCAGTGCCGTCGCCCGGATCGTACGGGGTGGAACTCTCCCCCATTTTCTGCAGGTCTGCGGTGTCGGGGCGCACACCGCGCGGTGGTTCGGTCACGCCGCGACTATAGGTGAACGACCGTTCCAGCCCAAGATCAGATACGTCTCATTTGCTCACGCAGGGTGATTCGGAGCGCTAGACATACTGGCACCCTCTTGTACAGCGATACCGGAGAATGGTCAGCAACCGGACGGTCGGCCGGTGGGCCATCGTACAAACGGCCCACACGGGATAGGCTTTCCGCATGGTCGGCACGGCGGGTTTCGGGGCAGCTGCGTTCGGGGCGCCTGGATCCGGGGCGGCCGGGTTCGGCGCGGACAGCCGCCCGCCGGGCCCGTTCACCACGCTGCCCGTGCAGATGTCCGGGGCGCAGCACACCGGGGCCGGCTGCGCGGCGCTGGTGCACGCCTTCGACTGGTCGGCCACCTCGCTCGGCCCGATCACCCGGTGGGATCCGGCGGTCCGGGCCGCGGTCGAGCTGGTGCTCGCCTCCCCGGTGCCGATGCTGCTCACCGTCGGCGACGACTTCCTGATCATCTACAACGACGCCTATGCCGAAGTCCTCGACGCGCTGCACCCGTCGGCGCTGGGCCGGCCGGCCCAGCGGGCGTTCGGTGCCGCGTGGGACCAGCCGGGCCTGGGTGACGTGATCCAGCAGGTGCACCGCAGCAGCCGGGCGATCCTGGAGCCGGAGAGCCAGGTGCAGTTCGCGCCCGGCCACACCGAGCCTGCCTTCTACACCCGCGGCCACTCGGTGATCCGCACGGCGCGGGGCGAGGTGGCCGGGGTTCTGACGGTGGCCGCCGAGACCACCCACGTGATCCACCGGCTGCAGAGCCTCGGTGAGCTGACCGCGCGACTGGCCGGCGCCCTCACCATCGACGACGTCACCCGAGTGGTCCTGGCGTACGCGATGGCGTCCTTCGATCTGGATCACTGTGTCCTCGCCGTCGACGACGGCCTGACCTATCGCTATGTCCGCCGGATCCGGGGCGAGATGCTCGACGAGGCCGACGAGCGGCTGCCACCGGTGTGGCGCCGGATCGGCGCGGACCGGGCGGCGCCCGCGGTGGCGGCGGCCGAGACCGGTGTGGCGACGTTCGTCTCCGACGGGGAGCCGTTGCGGGAGGTGGCCAGCGACCGGCACGAGACCCGGGTCCGGGCCCTGGCCGCGCTGCCGCTGCGCACACCGTCGGTGCGGGGCGCGCTGACCGTCGGTTTCCGGCGGGCGCACGTCTGGCTGCCGGCCGAGCGGGCACTGCTGCAGGCGGCGGCCGAGCTGGTCGCGCAGGCCGCCGAGCGGGCCCGGCAGTTCGAGGCCCAGCACGGGACGGCGCAGTTGCTGCAGCGCAGCATGCTGCCCGAGCACCTGCCGGAGCTGGACACGTTCCGCATCGCCGCGCGGTACGACGTGGGCGTCGACGGCAACGCGGCCGGTGGTGACTTCTACGACGCGTTCCATCTGGCCGACGGCCGGCTGGCGATGGTGCTCGGCGACGTGGCCGGGCACGACGTGCGGGCCGCCGCGGTGATGGGGCAGGTCCGGGCCGCGCTACGGGCGATGGCACTGACCGACCCGGCGCCGCCGAGCGTGCTGGCCGGGCTGGACCGGCTGGTCGGCTCGCTGGGCGCCGAGTCTCGCAACGAGGAGATCTTCGTGACCGTCGTCTACGGGGTTCTGGACCCGTCGGACGGTACGGTCACCATGGCCAGTGCCGGGCATCCGCCACCGGTGTTGCGCCGAGCCGGGCACGGCGGCGAGCCGGCCACCGCCGAGCTGGTGAAAGTGCCGCCCGGCGCCCCGCTGGGGCTGGGTGGGCGCTGGCAGACCGGCACGGTGCGGCTGGAGCGCGGCGACACCATCCTGATGTTCAGTGACGGTGTGGTGGAGCGCCGTGGCCACGGCCTCAACGAAGGGCTGGACGCGCTGGTGTCGGCCGCTGCCGCGTCGTCGAGCGGCGACCCGCGCAACATGTGCTCGCTGGCCACCGCCGCGGTCGAGGGCACCACCGACGACGACGTGGCGGTCCTCGCGGTGGAGCACGCCATGGCGATGAGCCGGTCGGCGACGATGCAGGTGGCGGCGGAGCCGACCGGGCCGAGCCGGGTGCGGCAGTGGATGACCGCCCGGCTGCGCGAGTGGAGTGTGCCGGACCCGGTGATCGGCTCGGCGATCCTGTGCACCAGTGAGCTGACCACCAACGCGCTGCTGCACGCGGGCACCCCGGCCCAGGTGCACATCGACCTCAACGCGGAGCGCCTGCTGGTGTCGGTCGCGGACACCGGCACCCGCGGCAGTGTGATCCGGGCACGTGCCGACACCCTGGCCAGCCGGGGCCGTGGCCTGGGCCTGATCGAGGACCTCAGCGACTCGTGGGGCACCGACCCGACGGTGCGCGGCTCGACCGTGTGGTTCGAGATGCTCTTGGCGGGTAAAGCGCCTGCATGATCCTGGCGGGCGTCACGGTGTCCGATGCGTTGTTCGCTCTCTTCGGTGTCGGGGCCCTGCTCGCCGGGATCCTGCCGCGGCTGCTGGAGCGGCGCCCGATGTCCATGCCGATGGCCTTCCTCGGACTCGGCATGATCATCTTCGGTTTGCCGCTGGGGCTGCCCGCGGCTGATCCGCTGGCCCATCCGGAGCTGACCGAGCACCTCACCGAGATCTGCGTGATCGTCGCCCTGATGGGCGCCGGGCTGAAGATCGACCGCCCGTTCAGCCGGCGCCGCTGGGCGTCGACCGGCCGGCTGCTGATGGTGGCGATGCCGGTGACGATCGCGGCGACCGCGCTGCTGGGCTGGTGGTGGGCCGGGCTGGTGCCGGCGTCGGCGCTGCTGCTGGGCGCGGCGATGGCCCCGACCGATCCGGTGCTGGCCTCCGACGTACAGGTCGGCGAGCCGACGGACGAGGAGGACTCCGAGGACGAGGTGCGGTTCGCGCTCACCTCCGAAGCCGGGCTGAACGACGGGCTGGCGTTCCCGTTCGTCTACGCGGCGATCGCGATCGCCGCGCACGGGCTCGCCCCCGCCGGCTGGTTCACCGACTGGGTACTGGTGGACGTCCTCTACAAGGGCCTGGCCGGGCTGGCCGGCGGTCTGCTGGTCGGGAAGCTGCTGGGCCGGCTGTTCTTCCGGGCCAAACGCGCCTCGTTGCGGCTGGCCCGGCACTCCGAGGGGTTCCTGGCCCTGGCGGCGACCTTCCTGGCGTACGGGCTGGTCGAGGTCATCGGCGGCTACGGTTTCGTCGCGGTGTTCGTGGCGGCGCGGATGATCCGGGGGGCTGAGCGCTCCCACGACTACCACCAGGTGCTGCACGATTTCGCCGAGCAGATCGAGCGGCTGCTGACCGTACTGCTGCTGCTTCTGCTGGGTGGCGCGGTCGTCGGCGGGTTGCTGGCGCCGCTCACCTGGCAGGCCGCTCTGGCCGGTCTCACACTGATCTTCCTGGTCCGTCCACTGTCCGCTTTCGCCGCTTTGCGCGGTGCCCCCGGACGCACGTCGGAACACTGGGTGATCGCGATCTTCGGTATCCGTGGCGTCGGCACGTTTTATTACTTAGCGTATGCAGTTACGCACGCCGATTTCCCGAACGCCGACCTCCTGTGGGCCACCGCGGCATTCGTCGTCGTCGTGTCCGTAGTGCTGCACGGAGTAGCGGCAACACCGGTCATGCGTTACCTGGATCACTCGACTGCTCACAAAGAGTAAGTTAATACTGCTCTAAACCGGACAATGAACCGGCTAGTGGTGACGAAGCGTTATCAGTGCCGTAGAGTACGAAGGTAACTGGGGATGTCCACCATGGAGCGGCTCATGCGGATCAGAGGCTATGCACCATTGACACCTTGCTGGGTCGAACTGGCGAGTGCGGATCCCGCACGCGCGGCACAGTTCTACGCAGAGTTGTTCGGCTGGGAGTCGGCGGGTGATCGGTTCAAGCTCGGCGGACGCGCCGTCGCCGGCCTCACCCGCAGTCAGTACGACCGTCCCGACGGGTGGCTCACCCACCTGAGCACACCCGACCTCGAAGAGACCCTCGAGCAGGTCGCCCTCTCCGGCGGGCACTGCCTGAGCCACCCGGCCGAGGCGCACGGCGGGCGGCGCGCGATCGTCGCCGACCCGAACGGGGCCATCATCGGCCTGTGGCAGGGGCACGACTTCGCCGGGGCGCAAGCCGGTGCCGAGCCCGGCACGATGTCCTGGCCGGAACTCATCACCGACGACGCGGACGCCGCGGCCCGCTTCTACGGCTCCGCGTTCGGCTGGCTGCTGCAGCACGAATTCGGCTCCGGCGAATGGCTCAACCACGCGCACGACGCCATCGCCGGTCTGGCACCCGGATACCGGGGCGCCTGGTGGCGTGCCGCTTTCCAGGTCGAGGACATCCAGGCCACCGCCGACCACTGCGAACGCATGGGCGGCGCGGTCATCCTGGAACCGTCCGAAGCCGGCCTGACCGCCCTCGCCGAACTGCGCGACCCGTTCGGCGCCCGCTTCACCATCGCCGCACCGGTGCACCACCCGGTCGAACTGACCGTCTCCCTGGGCAGCCTGCCCGCCTGGGACTGAACAAACCCACCCTCCCCACGTGGAAGAGGCCGGCCCTTCGGGACCGGTCTCTCCGCGTTTCCACCCCTCGTACGGACACCCCGGCAACCGCGTGCGGTGAGTCCGGGTTCGATACGCACCCCGACTCACCACGCACTGGCTACCCCGCAACTGCGTGGTGAATTCGGGTTCGAAACGCACCGCAACTCACCGCGGGCGGGTGCGTCAACTTTGGTTGACAATGTCGGGGTGTCAACGTACGTTGACGGCATGAGTGAAGCTACCGAGCTTGCCGCGGCTGCTGGCAGCACTGACCCCCGGGTCGGGCTGCGGGCGGTGGTGGCGTTGCGGCGTCTGCTCGAAGGGCTCGAGCAACTTCAGGTCGCCAACGCCCGGGCCAGAGGATGGTCCTGGCAGGAGATCGCCGACGCCCTCGACGTGACCCGACAGGGCGTGCACAAGAAGCATGCCCGCCTGATGCCGATGCCCGACCCGCGGAAGGACTGAGATGTTCGAACGATTCACCAAAGCCGCCCGCGACACCGTGATCGGTGCCCAGCAGCAGGCCGCCACACTGGGACAGCACACGATCGGCACCGAACACACCCTGCTGGCGCTGGTCGCCGGAGAGGACCCGACGATCCGCGCGGCTCTGCACAGCGCCGCCGGTGAGGTCGACGAACAGTTCGTCCGGGCGGCGATCATCCGGCACCTCGGCGGCGATACCCCGGCCCAGTCCATCGCCGACCGGGACGCCGAGGACGCCGAAGTACTCAAGTCCATCGGCATCGACCTGGAGGCGGTCCGGGCCGCCATCGAGGAGAACTTCGGGGCCGGAGCACTGCGGCTGCCGCGGCCGGCACCGAAGAAGAAGGGGATCTTCGGGCGGCTCTCCGCCGGATATCAACACCGGCCGTTCTCGGCTCGCAACAAGAAGGTGCTCGAGCTGTCGTTGCGGGAAGCGCTCCGGCTCAAACACAACTACATCGCGCCGGAACACATCATGCTCGGCATCCTGCGGGAGGGCCAAGGGCTGGCCATGCTGATCCTGACCGAGCGCGGCGTCGACTTCGACGTCGCCCGCGACCGCCTCACCCGGGCCCTCAACACACCGGCCGCCTGACCGGACCCTCGGCACACCGGCCGCCTGACCTGGCCATCGAGACGCCGGCCGCATGATCGGGCCATCGCATTCGGCCCGGCGGCCGCGAGTCGGCCGTGACCCGGCGCCCGCCTCGCGCGGTGGAGGCGGGGCTGTTGACGGGCGTACCGAAGAAGGGTTTTAAAGGCGCAGTCGCATCGCCGGGTCGGACGTGCGGACGAACCCCAGGGATGTGTAGAGGGGTTCGCCGCTCGGTGACGCCCGCAGGTCGACGATCGGGACGCCCTGGTCGCGGAACCATCGCAGGAGCGCCTCCATGCAGGCGCGGGAGTAACCGCGGCGGCGCATGTCGGGGTCCGTGGAGACGCTGAACACGTAGCCGACCCGGCCGCCGGGGTTGCCCGGGCCGCCGAGGCGTTCCTCGACCAGGCCCACTACGCAGGCGGCCAGGCCGGGGCCGTCGGGGCGGTCGGCCACGAAGGCGGCGAGGGTGGGTTCGGCGGCGCCGAGGCGGCGGGCCAGGGAGGCGCGGGCGGGTTCACGCCAGTCGTCGTCCCAGTTCTGAGCGCTGACCGTGCGAAGCATGGTGGCGCGCAGGCGGACCAGTTCGTCGGCGTCGGCGGGGGTGGCTTGGCGGATCTTCACATTCGTACCCTAATCGCCGCCTGGTTTTTCAGATTTGAAGTTTCAGATTTTAAGGAGTACGGTTCGGGCATGGCCGAACCGTTGACCGGGACCCAGCTCGCGCACTGGCGCACCTTCATCGAGAGCTCGTGGGCACTGCACACCCGCCTCGAGGACGAGCTGCGCGCGGCCACCGGCCTGAGCATGAACGACTACCACGTCATGGTCGCGCTCGCCGACGCGACCGGCCACCGGATCCGGATGGGTGAGCTGGCCAACCGGCTGGTGCTGTCGCCGAGCCGGATCACCTACCAGATCAACTCCATGATCAAGCGTGGCCTGGTGCGCAAGGAGAGCTGTTCCGAGGACGGGCGCGGCCAGCAGGCCGTGCTCACCGACCTCGGTGTGCAGACCCTGCGCGACGCCGCCCCCGCCCACCTGGACACCGTCCACAAAGCCTTCATCGATCGCCTCGACGACGAGGAACTGGCCGTGATCGGCCGCGTCTTCGCCAAAATCAGGAGCGTGTGACATGCCTGCCATCACCGTCGACGACGTCCTCGTTCTGCCCCGTCTGCCGGAGCACGACCCGGCGACCGAGGTCCGGCCGGTTCGCCGGCTGACCACCGCACCCAAGGGTTTCGAGGGTGAGGGCTTCCCGGTCCGGCGGGCCTTCGCGGGCGTGCCGTTGACCGAGCTGGACCCGTTCATCCACCTGGACCAGATGGGCGAGGTGGACTACGCGCCGGGTGAGCCGAAGGGCACTCCGTGGCATCCGCACCGGGGGTTCGAGACGGTCACCTACATGATCGACGGGATCATGGACCACCAGGACTCGCTGGGCAGCGGCGGTTCGATCGCCAACAGTGACACCCAGTGGATGACGGCCGGATCCGGGATTCTGCACATCGAGACGCCGCCGGAGCACCTGGTGATGAGCGGCGGCCTGTTCCACGGGCTGCAGCTGTGGGTGAACCTGCCGCGGGCCTCGAAGATGATCGACCCGAAATATCAGGACATCCGCGGGTCGAAAGCCGCACTGCTCACCACCCCGGACGGTGGCGCCCTGATCCGGGTCATCGCCGGTGAGGTCGCCGGGCACAGTGGACCGGGGAGCACGTTCACCCCGATCAACCTCGCCCACGTGACCATGCAGCCGGGGTCACGGCTCGACCTGCCGTGGCAGCCGGACTACAACGCCCTGGTCTACGCGCTGAGCGGCGAGGGCTGGGTCGGCGCCGATCTGCGGCCGTTCCACCTGGGGCAGCTCGCCACGCACGGGCCGGGCGACACGATCCGGGTCGAGGCGAAGACCGAGCTGGACCTGTTCATCATGGGCGGGAAGCCGATCCGGGAGCCGATCGCGCACTACGGCCCGTTCGTGATGAACACCCAGGCCGAGCTGAAGCAGGCGTTCGAGGACTTCCAGAAGGGCCGGCTCGGCGTGATTCCGGCCGGGCGGGTGCCCCACACCGATTGACCGTTGATGGCTACGCTGGGCGGTATGGACCGGATCCAGCGATTCGCTGATGTCGTGGTCCGGGCTGGCGTCAACGTCCAGCCCGGGCAGGGAGTCATTCTGCGCACGGACACCGCGCACCTGGAGATCGCCCGCGCGGTCGTCGAGGCGGCCTATGCCGCTGGCGCCGGGTGGGTGGAGCCGATCTGGTCGGACGGGCCGATGCGCCGGTCCGCCGTCGAGCACTCCAGCCTGGAGTCGCTGACCAGCACCCGCGGCTGGGCGGTGCAGCGTTACCAGGAGTGGTCCGAGCAGGGGGTCGCCTCGATCGCCCTGCTCGGAGACCCGAACCCGCACATTCTGGACGGCACCGATCCGGCGAAGGCCGCGGCGAACCGGTCGGAGGAGTTGCGGGCCTGGCGTGAGGCGATGATGGGCCGGCTGCGGTGGACCGCGGTGGGCGCGCCGAACCCGGGCTGGGCCACGCAGGTCTTCGGCGAGCCGGACACCGAGCGGCTGTGGGAGGCGGTGGCCACGGCGATGCGGCTGGACGCCGAGGACCCGGCGGCGGCCTGGCGGGAGCGGGCGGCGACGCTGGCCGAGCGCGGTGCCGCGCTGGACGCGCTGGAGCTGACCTCGATCCGGTACGAGGGTTCCGGCACCGATCTCACCGTCGGCCTGATCCCCGGCTGCCTCTGGACCGGCGGCGGTCTCATCGACGAGGCCGGTATCGCGTACATGCCGAACATCCCCACCGAGGAGGTGTTCACCAGCCCGGACCGGTCGACTGCCGAGGGCACGCTCCGGGTGACGAAACCCCTGGTGCTGAACGGGCAGCTGGTCCTCGGTCTGCGGCTGGTCCTCGCCGCGGGGCGGATCGTGGAGGTGTCGGCGGACTCCGGGGTGGAGGCGGTGCGGGCGCAGCTGGAGTCCGACCCGGGTGCGCGTTACCTGGGTGAGGTCTCGCTGGTGGACCGCGACAGCCGGATCGCCCGGGCGGGCATCGTCTTCCACAACACGCTCTTCGACGAGAACGCCGGCTGTCACGTGGCCTGGGGTTCGAGTTTCCCGTTCGCGGTTCCCGGTGGGCTGGCCAAGTCCCAGGACGAGCGGGCGGCGCTGGGGTTGAACGTGTCGACGGTGCACACCGACGTGGTGATCGGCGGCGAGGGCATCACGGTGACCGGGACCGGCCCCAAAGGCGTGACCGAGATCATCCGCGACGACGAGTGGGTGCTCTGACCGGAGATCAGGAGATCAGGAGCATCGCTCCGGCACCCATGAGCACAAGGAGCAGGACCGCGATGAGCAGGCCTTTCTCAGCCGATTCGGTCGGTGTGGTGGTCAGCGGCTCACTGCTCATGGGGTCATTCCTCCGCGGGTCTCGGGGGGCGCCGCTGCGGATGCGGGCAGCGGTCGGGAGGCTTACGGTGAGGGCATCGTCGACCTCGGAGGGGCTGCAGTGCCGTCGCACGATTGGCTATTGACCGCAGACGAACGCGGCAACCCGGACACCTCCATACCCATATGGAACACCGGAAACACGGTCGAGCCACTGATTCACGGGCAAAGTTACTTCGATCGGCTGGTGACCGAAATCGAGGCCCTGGAGTCCGGTGATCACCTGTTCTTCACCGACTGGCGGGGCGACCCGGACCAGCTGACCCGCGAGGGCGGGCCGACGGTCGCCGAGCTGTTCGCGGCCGCGGCGAAACGGGGTGTGGTCGTCAAGGGGCTGCTGTGGCGGTCCCATCTGGACAAGCTGGCATACAGCCAGGACGAGAACCGGAACCTCAGCGACGACATCGAGGCGGCCGGCGGTGAGGTGCTGCTGGATCAGCGGGTCCGCCGGGGCGGGTCGCATCATCAGAAGCTGGTGGTGCTGCGGCATCCGGATCATCCGGAGCGGGACGTCGCGTTCGCCGGCGGCATCGACCTGTGCCACAGCCGCCGGGACAACGCCGAGCATCACGGTGATCCGCAGGCGGTGTCGATGGCGTCGATGTACTCCGACCATCCGCCGTGGCACGACATCCAGCTCGCGCTGCGCGGGCCGGTCGTCGGCACCCTCGATCAGACGTTCCGGGAGCGCTGGTCCGACCGGGTCCCGCTCGACCAGGGCGGTCCGGTCGCCACCATCACCGACCGGCTGCGCGGCGAGGACCTGAGCCCCGATCCACTGCCGGAACAGCCGCCGGATCCGCCGGAGTGCGGCACCCACACCGTTCAGGTGCTGCGGACCTACCCGGCGATGCGCCCGCCGTACGGTTTCGCGAAACTCGGTGAGCGCAGTGTGGCCCGCGGCTACACGAAAGCGATCAAGCGGGCCCGGCGGCTGATCTACCTGGAGGACCAGTACCTGTGGTCGAAGGAGGTCGCGCAACTGTTCGCCGAGGCGATGCGGGAGAACCCGGACCTGCATCTGGTCGCCGTCGTGCCGCGGCATCCCGATGTCGACGGCGGGTTCGCGCTGCCCCCGAACCAGGTCGGCCGGGAACAGGCGATCGCGTTGTGCAAGGAGGCCGCCGCTGATCGGGTGCACATCTTCGACCTGGAGAACCACGCCGGGACGCCGATCTACGTGCACGCCAAGATGTGCGTGATCGACGACGTGTGGTGCAGCGTGGGCAGCGACAACTTCAACCGTCGCTCGTGGACGCACGACAGCGAGTTGTCCTGTGCGGTCCTCGACGAGACCCGCGACGAGCGCGCGCCCGCTGATCCGGCACGCCTGGGCGACGGTGCCCGGCGTTTCCCGCGCGAGCTGCGGTTGTCCCTTCTTCGCGAGCACCTTGATCGTACGCCGGGAGACGACCTCGACCTGCTCGAACCATCGACGGCGATCGAGGCTCTGACCAGTGCCGCCGAACGGCTGCGGGACTGGCGTGACGGTGGCCGGAAAGGTCCTCGCCCGCCGGGGCGGCTGATCCCGCACGAGACCACGCCGATGCCGTGGTACCAGCGGCTGTGGGCGCTTCCGGCGTACCGGCTGATCTACGATCCGGACGGGCGGCCGTGGCGGGAGCGCCGTTCCGGGACCTGGTAGGTATAGCTGGGCATACCTTGTCACGGGGTCTGGACGGCTGGGCCGGAGCGTGGCCCGCTGGCTACCTTGAGCTGGTGAACGACCACCTCGCTCCGGCTCTCAGAGACCGCCTTTACCTCCGTACGATCTGGCCGTGGCGGGCGATCGGCCATCTCTCGACCGTCCTGCTGTTCGCCGTACCGCTCGCTTTCGCCTTCTGGCTGACGCTGCTCCCGTGGCTGGTGGCCGGCCAGCGCGTGATCGAGGGAACCCCCGTCGGCCTCGTCATTCTCATCTTCATGGCACTCGGCGCCGGGCTCGTCGTCACGGTCGGGCCGGTGGTGGCTCTCCCGCTGGCCGCGATGGCGAGGCGCTGTCTGCGGCTGATCGACCGGCGTCCACTGGCCGCGCCGCGACACCCCGCCAACGCCCACCCGTGGACCATCCTCAACGCCGAGTCCACCTGGCGCGCGGTCCTCTACGGCGTCGTGCTCTCCCTGGCCACGCCCCCGGTGCTGGCGATCGTCGGCGGGCTGCTCGTGGCGGAGGTGACGCTGCTGTTCAGCCCCTGGATCGCCACGTGGAACCTGGGTGACCTGGTGATCGAGGGCGGGCTCCAGTCGGTCCCGTTCATGCTGCTCGGCGTCGTCCTGTTCCCGGCAGGGCTCTACCTGGCCGGCGGTCTCGCGGCCGCCCATGGTGCCCTGACCCGCAAACTGCTCGGCAACAACGGTGACGCGCTACGCGACCAACTCGGTGAGGTGGCGCAGTCCCGGGCCCGGCTGGCCGACGCGTTCGACGCCGAACGCCGCCGCATCGAACGGGACCTGCACGACGGCGCCCAGCATCGGCTCACCAGCCTGACCCTGCACCTGGGGATGGCCCGCCTCGACGTGCCGGCGGACTCGCCCGCCGCCGCACCACTGACCCAGGCCCACGATCAGGCCAAGGAACTGATGGTGGTGCTGCGGGACCTGGTGCACGGCATCCGCCCGCAGACCCTCGGTGATCTCGGGCTGCCGGCCGCGCTGTGGGAACTGGCCGCGAGTTCGCCGGTGCCGGTGGCGGTGGACGCGGCCGAACTCCTCGACCGGCTGCCCGAACGAATCGAGACGACCGCCTACTTCGTGGCCGCCGAGGCACTCACCAACGTCGCCAAACACGCACACGCCACCTCGGTACAGGTCCGGCTGACCCGCTCCGGCGCCGACGGGATCGTGCTGGAGATCCAGGACGACGGCCGGGGTGGCGCCGATCCGGCTCGCGGCACCGGACTGACCGGGCTGGCCGACCGGGTCGCCGCCGTCGACGGGAAACTGCTGCTGGCCAGCCCCGCCGGAGGTCCCACCCTGCTGCGGGTCGAGCTGTGACCCGGGTAGTGCTCGCCGAGGACGGCGTCCTGCTCCGGGAGGGGATCGCCGGGGTGCTGGTGCGGTTCGGGTTCGAGGTGGTCGCCGCCGTCGGGGACGCCGCCGAGCTGATGATCGCGGTGAGTCGGCACTCCCCCGACCTGGTGATCACCGACATCAAGATGCCACCGTCCTTTCAAGACGAAGGACTGCGAGCTGCGGTACGTCTCCGTAGCGACCACCCCGGGCTGCCGATCGTCGTGCTCAGTCAGTACGTGCAGCAGGAGTACGCCGCCGACCTGATCGGCACCGGCGGCGCGGTCGGGTACCTGCTCAAGGACCGGGTCGCCGACATCACCGAGTTCGTGGCGGCACTGCGCACCGTCGTCGGCGGCGGCACCGTCATCGACCCCGACGTGGTGCGCCGCCTGATCAGCCGGCCGCAGGATCCCCTCGCCGGGCTCTCCGGCCGGGAACGGGAAGTCCTGTCGCTGATCGCGGAGGGGCGCTCCAACTCGTCCATCGCGGCGGCCCTGTTCATCAGCGAACCGGCCGTCGGCAAACACGTCGGCAACATCCTGGCCAAACTGGGTCTGCCCCCGACCGACGACACCAACCGCCGGGTCCTCGCCGTCCTCACCTACCTGCGGGCCCGCTGATCAACCCCATCTGCGGGATCGCAGGTCACTGCGCCAGTTCGTCCCGGTCGTCTTTCGGTGGTGCCGCGCCTTCCGGCATCGTGTCACTTCTCGGCATCGCCTCGTTTTCCGGCATGGTCTCGTCTTCCGTCTCGTCTTCCGACGGCGGCGGCTCGGTCAGGCCGGGTGCTCGGGGTGGCAGCGGGTCCAAGTCCCAGGACGACGGGGCCCAGATCGGGGCGTCCGGGTCACCGGCCAGGGACAGGCCGACCCGCCAGGCGGCCATCGGCGGCCGGTTCAGAGCCCACCACCGGTCGGCCAGCGCCGAGCCGACCGCCGAGTAACGGTCCGCCGACCCGCCGGAGGCCAGGATCGCCCCGTCGGCCAGCACCACCGCCCCGGCGGCACCGGTGTCGTCGAGGATCGCCAGATAACTCGACTCACGGCCGGCGATCGAGGCGTGGCTGCTGCGGGGATGCCAGGCACCGGCGGCGTACCACAGATCGCGGTAGGCGCGAGCGTCCAACGGCGGCCGCCACCGAGGCGGAGCCGTCTGGGTGAGGCCCTCCAGTGCGGCCGCGGCCGGCGGATGACTGCGGCGATGACGGGCGGTCAGCGGGCCGGCGGCGGTCATGAACCCGGCGGCGCAGACCACCCGGGCCGAGAGCAGGCCGGGGCGGACGTCGAGAACCGGATGGGTGCCGGCGTGCTCGACCGGGACGATGATCCGGCCGCCCGGGTCGAGCCGGTCCAGCCAGTGCGGGGAGATCCCGGCGACACCCACGGTCACGATGATCCGATCGTAGTGCTCGGCCGGCCCACCGGTGTATCCGTCGGCCGTCTCCACCCGCACCCCCGCGATACCGGCCCTGGCCAGTGCGGACCTGGCCCGAGCCGCGACGTCGGGCTGAACGTCCATCGTGGTCACCGACGCACCGAGCGTGGCGAGCAGGGCCGCGTTGTAGCCGGTGCCCGCGCCGATCTCCAGGATCCGCATGCCGGGCCGCACCGCCAGCGCCTCGATCATGGCGGCCATCAGCGACGGCTGGCTGGAGGAACTGACCGGAACCTCACCGTCCATCTTCGTGACCAGGACGTCGTTGCTGTAGACGGCCGGAAGGTAGTCGCGGTCGGCGGGCACCACCCGGCGTCCGTCCCGCCGGTGGAACCCGTCCGGCACGAAGATCTCCCGGGGCACGGCGGCGAACGCCCCGGCCAGAGCCGGTGAGAGCTCGACACCGTCGGCCCGGATCAGATCCACGTAGCGCCGGCGGGCATCCTCCATGACTGCCACCGTACGGAAATCCAGCGTCGGCGCGATTAACCCTGCGGATATCTCGCGCCCTGTGCGGATCACCGGCTCTCCCGGCCCGTGGATCACGGGCTTCGCACGCCGCCCGGATCAGCGGCTTACCCGGCCCGGATCAGCGCCTCGCGCACGCGGCCCGGATCAACGCCTCGCGCACGCGGCCCGGATCAACGGCCCAGTCGCTCTCGCAGGAAGTCGCGGTCGGCTCGGCCGAGCAGGCGCAGCCGGGCCATGCCACCGTCCGGGAAGATGTCCAGGCGCACCTGAGTCACCTGCGGGGCCTTCGCCACGGCGAACCGGTGTGGGGTGTCCGGCCGCAGCGCCGTCTTCGTCAGCAGCGGGTAGGCGACACCGTCGGCGTCGAAGCCGGTGAGCGAGGCCCACCCGGGGGCGTTGCCTTTGAAGTGGCTGGTGTCCAGGTCGGCGAAGCGCAGCACCGCCGGGGCCGCCAGCCGCACCAGCACCCAGTCGTTGCTGTCGTCGCGGCGCCGGGACGTCTCCCAGCCGTCACCCATGTTGCGGGCCAGGCCGGGCATCAGCATCCGCTGCGGATGGCCGTAGAACATGTTGCTGCAGTCCACGACGGTGGCGCCGTACTCGGCGGCGGCCACGTCGAACACCTTCGGCAGCAGCTCCGGGTCGGGCACCGCCTCGCCGTGCACGCGCAGCCGGGCCACCCCGCCGTCCGGGAAGATGGTGAGCCGCACGTGGGTGAAGCGGCGGCGGTCCTCCACCGGGTACAGGTTGCGGCCATCGCCTTTCAGTGGGGACTTCGGCAGCACCTCGATCCAGTCGGCGGCGTCCAGCTCGGCCGGGCCGGGATAGCCGGGCAGATCGACAGCCTCGACCGCGGCGAACGGCGGGTAGTTGCCGGTGAAGAACGCGGTGTCGATGTCGACGCCGTGGATGACTCCGGGGGCACCGAGCCGCACCACCGCGAAATCGTGGCCGGGCTCCCGCCGCCGACGGGTCTCCCAGCCGTCGTACACCTGTCCCTTGTGGTCGAAGGTCTTCGGCGCGTGTCCCGGCGGATCCGGCAGGACCAGGTGATCGGCGGCGGCGAAGAACTCGTCGTTGAAGTGCACGACCCCGCCACCGAACGCCCGCGAAGCCAGATCGGGCAGCGCGCTGAAGTCCATCAGTTCTCCTTCGAGTTCCACAGAAACCGCCCGCCGGCGTCGTTGCCGGTCACCGTGTGCCCGCGCAGCCAGGTCTCGCGGACCACACCGCGCAACGTCCTTCCCGCGTACGGGGTGACCGGGTTCTTGTGGTGAAGGGCTTGCACGTCCACCACGAACTCCTCATCCGGTCCGAACGCCACCAGATCAGCGTCCGCACCGACCTCGATCCGGCCCTTGCCGCGCAGCCCCACCAGATCGGCAGGACGGCGTGCCATCCACTTCACCACGTCCGCGAGGGTATGTCCCCGGTCTCGGGCCGCGGTCCAGATCACCGGAAGTCCCAGTTGCACCGAGGCGATCCCGCCCCAGGCGGCCGCGAAATCGCCGGAGTCCTGTCGTTTCAGGTCGGGGGTGCAGGGCGAGTGGTCGCTCACCACGCAGGTGATCAGGCCGTCGGCGAGGGCTTCCCACAAACGGTCCGCGTTCTCGGTGTCCCGGATCGGTGGGCAGCACTTGAACTCGGTCGCGCCGTCCGGGATCAGGCCGGCGTCCAGCGTGAGGTAGTGCGGGCAGGTCTCGGCGGTCACCCGGACGCCGTCGGCTCTGGCCTGGGCGATCAACGGCAGGGCGGAGGCCGCGGACAGGTGCAGGATGTGCACCTTCTTTCCAGCGGTGCGCGCGACCGCGATCGCGGTGGCCACGGCGGCATGCTCGGCGTCCTGCGGGCGGGAGGCCAGGAAATCGGCGTACGCGGCCGAGCTCTGGTGATCGTGAAGGTGGTCGGGGTCCTCGGCATGCACCACGAACAGCGCGTCCACCGCGGCCATCGCCTCGGCGAGCTGGGCGGCGTCGACCGGCGGGAACTCCGGCACGCCCGAATCGGCGAGGAACGCCTTGAACCCGAACACCCCGGCAGCGTGCAACCCGGGCAGATCGGTGGCGTTGCCCGGGATCGCCCCGCCCCAGAAACCGACGTCGACGTGACATTGGCCGGTCGCGGCCGCCTGCTTGATCGCGAGCGCCTCGGTGTCCACCGTCGGCGGCAAGCTGTTCAGCGGCATGTCGATGATCGTGGTGACGCCGCCCGCCGCGGCCGCCCGGGTCGCCGAGGCGAACCCCTCCCACTCGGTCCGGCCGGGCTCGTTGACGTGCACATGCGTGTCCACCAGGCCCGGCAGCAGCGCGGTGTCGCCCAGATCGACATCCGCCCCGGCGGTCACCTCGGCGTCGTACGCCGACACCGCCGTGATCTTCTCGTTCTCGATGAGGATCGCCGCCGCCCGCTCGCCGTCCGGGAACACCACCCGCCGGGACCGCACCACCAGATCAACCATGTACCGACCCTATCGGCGGTTTGTTTCACAAAAGTGGATCGCCGCAGACCGCGGTCCTGTGCCAGCTTGTACCAGGTTGCCGGGCAGGTGTGCCGTTACCGCGGGTAGCGGAGTAGCGTGCCGCTCCATGTTGCGACGCTGGAGCCTCACTGGGCTCATCGCCACCTGTGGCGTGCTGATCGCCGTGGTCAAGACGACCGACGGGGCGCCCGGTACGGCGGCCCTGTTGCTGGCCGTCTTCCTGGGTGTCGCCTTCGTGCTGTCCCCGCGGGCGTTCCCCCGGCCCTCGGCCGGACCGCTGGGCACCGACGACCGGCCGGTCGTCTACTGGCGGCCCGGTTGTGTCTTCTGTCTGCGGTTGCGCGCCCGGCTCGGCGCCGACGCGGCCCGGCTGAATTGGGTCGACATCTGGCGCGATCCGGCGGCCGCGGCCACCGTCCGGGAGATCACCGGCGGGGACGAGATCGTGCCGACGGTGGTCATCGGCGGGCAGGCGCACGTCAATCCCGACCCGTCCTGGATCCGCGACCAGATCGTCCCGGCCGCACCTCAGGCCTGAACCAGCCCCGCGCCACGCCTCAGGCCTGAACCAGCCCAGCATCGGTCCAGCTCAGGAACCTGTCGAACATCTCCGCCGGTGGTCGCGGCGGCAACTCGATTATGGCGTGGTCCAGGTGGCCCCACATGTACATCGTCAGCATCACCCGGTCCGTGCCGGTCGCGAGTGACGCCTTCGCCGGGGCGCACGGCCACGGATCGCCGCACGCCCGGCACTCCCAGGACGGCCGTTCACAGGTGTGCTCGACGACATCCGTCACCGTCGCGTGCTTCCAGGGCCGGTTCCGCACGACATCCTCCAGTGTTGATGCGATGTCCCCTGTAGTACTCGCACCGTTCCCGGATGGTTCGACCCCCCGGTGTCGGGTTTCGGCGTCCGCTGCGCCCGCCCGCGGCCGCCCTCCGGCCGCCCCGCGCCCGGCCGCTTCTCAGCTCAGGGCAGTCAACTGCTCGCGGGGGAAACCGGCGTCGTCGAGGGCACCGCAGTCCAGACCGCGCAGCAGGTAACCGGCGAGAGCGCGGGCGGTGGCCGGTTCGTCGGCGATACCGCTGTCCTGCCGGTCCAGGTACCGGTGCAGGCGGGTGACGGCGGCGTCCCGGCCGTCCCGGAAGAACTCGTAGGTGGCCGCGTACCGGGTCGGCAGCTGCGCCGGGTGCAGGTCCCAGCCCTGGTAGTAGCCGTTCTCCAGGGATCGGCGGACCAGTCTGTGGTGCAGTTCCCACGCCGAGTGCACGTGGGCGGTGTCGCCGACCGGGAGGATGTTGGTGGACCCGTCGGACAGGCGCACCCCGGTCTGTGCGGCGGCGGCCTGCATCACCGCCTTGGCGTAGTCGGCGACCGGATGCTCCATCGACTGGTAGGCGGCGGCCACCCCGGCGGCCGCGCTGTAGTCGTACGTGCCGTAGTGCAACCCGGTGCACCGCCCGCCGGCCGCGGTGATCAGACGGGCGACGACGGCCGACCCGTCGGCGGCGAGCACCGCCGACGGCAGTTCGATCTGGATCTCGAAGGTGAGGGCGCCGGCACTCAGACCGTACGACCGCTCGATCTTCTCGCAGAGGGTGACCATGGCGCTGACTTGGTCCGGGCCGCTGACCTTGGGCAGGGTGATGTTGACCAGATCCTGGTAGGTGTCCAGGAACAGGTCGAGCGTGCGCAGCGAACGGCGGCGGGTCGGCGCTTCCAGGGACTTGATCCGGATGCCCAGGAACGGCGGTTTCGAGCCACCGGCGAGGATTCCGGCGGCTTTGCGGACGGCCGCGTCCTCCTCGGCGTCGTCACGGACGCCGTAACCGTCCTCGAAGTCCACACGCAGATCCTCGATCGGCTCGCGGGCCAGCTTGTCGCGGACCGTGGGGTCGGGCCACGGGAAGTCGTGCCGGTCCATGGCGGCCAGCGCGAAACCACCCCAGTCGCGGAAGTCGTCGAGCTTGTCGGCCGGGACGTAGACGGTGTGCACGGGCTGCCGGCCGGGACGGTCGCCCGGATAGCGGGCCTTGAGGAACGCGTCGTGCGCGGCGAGGCTCGCGTCGATGTCGTCGTAGTCCTGCTCACTCAGACGCATACGTGACCCTCTCGTCGATCCGGTGTATCGGTGGCCACCCCGGGGATGCCGGTGGGCGGCATCCCCGGGGCTACCCACGAGCGCTCGTTGCGCGCCCGTCTTCAGTCGATGGACTCGTAGGCGGCGCTGGTCAGGAAGTCCGCGAAGTCGTCGGCGAGAGCCACCCGCTCGAACAGCTTGCGCGCGTCGTCGTACCGCCCCGTCGTCCACGCCTCGTCACCGACCGCCTCGCGGATCCTGGTGAGTTCCTCGTCCAGGATCCGGCCGACCAGTTCGGCGGTGATCAGCGAACCGTCCTCGAGCTTCACCCCGTTGTGGATCCACTGCCAGACCTGGGACCGGGAGATCTCCGCGGTGGCGGCGTCCTCCATCAGGTTGTGGATGGCGACCGCCCCGTTGCCGCGCAGCCACGCCTCCAGGTACTGCAGGGCCACGTTGACGTTGTTCTGCAGCCCGGCCCGGGTGACCGCGCCACCGGTACCGGCCACGTCGAGCAGATCGGCGGCGTCGACCACCACCTCGGGCCGTTTCCGGGCGAGCTGGTTGGGCTTGTCGCCGAGCACCCGGTCGAAGATCTCCCGGCAGACCGGGACCAGGTCGGGGTGGGCCACCCAGGAGCCGTCGAAACCGTCGCCGGCCTCGCGTTCCTTGTCCTCGCGGACCTTGGTCAGGGCCACCTCGTTGACCGCCGGGTCCCGACGGCTCGGGATGAAGGCCGCCATGCCGCCCATCGCGAACGCGCCGCGTTTGTGGCAGGTGGAGACGAGCAGTTCGGAGTACGCCCGCATGAACGGTGCCGTCATCGTGACCGACGCGCGGTCCGGCAGGATCATCGCCGGGTTGTCCCGGAAGTACTTGATGATGCTGAACAGGTAGTCCCAGCGGCCGGCGTTGAGCCCGGAGATGTGCGGGCGCAGCGCGTGCAGGATCTCCTCCATCTCGAACGCGGCCGGAATGGTCTCGATCAGCACCGTGGCCCGGATGGTCCCGACCGGGATGCCCCTTTTTTCTTGGGCATAGGTGAAGACGTCGTTCCACAGTTCGGCTTCTTTGTGGGACTCCATCTTCGGCAGGTAGAAGTACGGGCCGCTCCCCCTGCTGATCAACTCGGAAGCGTTGTGGAAGAAATAGAGCCCGAAGTCGACCAGCGCGCCGACGGCCGGTTCGCCGTCCACCGGCAGGTGCCGCTCGTCGAGGTGCCAGCCGCGCGGGCGCACCACGATCGTCGGATACGGCCCGCCGTTCAGCTCGTACGTCTTCTTCTCGGTCTCCAGCGTGATCGTCCGCCGGATCGCGTCGTGCAGGTTCCGCTGGCCGTCGACGACGTTCGCCCAGTGCGGAGTGTTCGCGTCCTCCAGGTCGGCCAGCCACACCTTGGCGCCCGAGTTCAGCGCGTTGATCGTCATCTTCCGCTCGGTCGGCCCGGTGATCTCCACCCGCCGGTCCTGAAGGTCGGCCGGCGCGGGCGGGGCGGACCACTCGGCCGCCCGGACGTCAGCGGTCTCCGCCAGGAAGCCCAGCGTGGCACCGGCCGCGATCTCCGCACGGCGGGCGGCACGAGCCTGAAGGAGCTCGTTACGGCGAGGCCGGAAGCGCCGGTTCAGGTCGGCGACGAACGCGACCGCCTCGTCGGACAGGATCTCGGTCATCGTTGACGATTCCTCTCAGTGTGGTTACTCCCCCGTACCGTAATCGAGCATTATTCATGCTCCCCGGCTGCGGTCCACCATCGGCTTGTCTAGGAAATCTCCAGGAGACGACGATGCGCGGTACGAGCCGTCGCGGTCAACGTGTCCGCGTCGGCGTTGACCAGTTCGCCACGCTCGACGATCGGACGGCCGCCGACCAGAGCCAGATCGACCCGGGCCGGTGGGCCGAAGACCAGCGCCGCCACGTGATCGTCGATGCCGTCGTGACCGAGGCCGTCGAGACGCCACATCACCAGGTCGGCCAGCTTGCCGACCTCCAGCGAACCGATGTCGTCCTGCCGGCCGAGGCAGCGGGCCCCACCGATCGTGCCCAGCCGCAGCGACTCACGGGCGTTCATCGCCTTCGGGCCCCCGCGCAGACGCGCGGTGTAGAGCGCCTGCCGCAGCTCCGCACCGAGGTGCGAGACCTCCTGCGAGGCGGCTCCGTCGACACCCAGACCGACCGGCACCCCGTGGTCGAGCAGTTCCCGCACCCGCGCCGATCCGGCACCGAGACGGGCGTTCGAACTCGGGCAGTGCGCGACACCGGTGCCGGTCGCGCCGAGTCGCGCGATCGCCGAGTCGTCCAGGTGCACGCCGTGGGCCAGCCAGACGTCGTCACCGAGCCAGCCGACCCGCTCCGCGTACTCCACCGGCTTGCAACCGAACTGTCTGAGGCAGAACTCCTCCTCGTCGTCGGTCTCGGCGAGGTGGGTGTGCAGCCGCACGCCCTTGCGCCGGGCCAGTTCCGCCGACTCGGTCATCAGTCGCGTGGTCACCGAGAACGGCGAACACGGCGCGACCGCGATCTGCAACATCGACTCCGGCGACGGATCGTGCCAGCGGTCGATGGCCGCCTCGGTCGCCGCCAGGGCCTCGTCGGTGTCCTCGACCAGGTGATCCGGTGGCAGGCCGCCGTCCTTACGGCTCAGGTCCATCGAGCCCCGGGTCGGGTGGAACCGCACCCCGATCGCCCGCGCCGCCTCGATCTCAGCGGCCAGCACGTCGCCGCCGTCGCGGGGGAAGACGTAGTGGTGGTCCATCGACGTCGTGCAGCCGGACAGCGCCAGCCAGCCCAGCCCGGCACCGGCCGCCGCACCGACGATCCCGGCGTCCAGCCGGCCCCAGATCGGATAGAGCGTGGTGAGCCAGCCGAACAGGGTCTCGTCCAGGGCCAGCCCACGGGTCACCCACTGGTAGAGATGATGATGCGTGTTCACCAGACCCGGTGTGACCAGGCAACCTCTGCCGTCGATCCGCCGGACCTCGCCGATGACGCCGGTGGCCGCCCCGGCTCCGACCGCGGCGATCCGCCCGTCGTCGCCGACGAGCACGTGACCGGTGGTGAACTCGCGGCCCGCCTCGTCGACGGTGGCGATCGCGGCGTTCTCGATGAGGATCACAGCCACCACTCCGCCGTCGCCGCGGGCGCGCCGTCACGGGCCACAGTGCCTTCGATCAGCCCGTACGGCCGGTCGCCGGCGATGAAAACCTCGTTCGGATTGTCCAGCCCGAACGGTGACAGGTCGGCCAGGTAATGATGCTTGTTCGGCAGCGCCAGCCGCACCTCGGCCACCTCCGGCCGGCTCCCCAGCACGCCGGCGCCCATCGCGTAGAGGGTCTGCTGCAACGAGTAGCTGTACGTGCCGACGAATGCCTCGAGCAATGCCGCCAGCGACCCCTCGAACGACGCGGCCCAATCCGTGTCGTCCCCGGCGTGCCGCCAGCGGGCGTCCACAGCGGTGGCAAGGATCCGGTCGGTGGTCGGGGGCAGCGTCGTGTACCCGTCCTGGACGAAACCGTGGAACTCCGAGTCCGCCGAGTTCAGCAGCGTCAGGCCGGTGACTCCGGAGACCACCTGCGTGCCCGCCGCGGTCACCGAGACGACCGTCGTCCGGATGTGGTCGCCCCGCTTGCGGAACGAGTGCGGGCCCAGCCGGTCCCACGCGAACGACTCGATCGACACCTTCGCACCGTGCACCTGCGGCTGACTGCCGACGAAATGCCGGGCCAGCAGCAGAGCGAAGACCTCGGGCTCGCCGACGCCGTGCTCCTTGGCGAACGCGTACACCGTGTTCTTCATCGTGTCGGTCGGCAGCACCCCGGAGTTGTCGCCGACCAGGTGGGCGGCGGCCAGCTCGCCGGAGAGGGCGATGCTGACGTTGAAGTCCACCAGGCCATGCGTGTCACCGTCACGGTGCACCCGCACCAGACGGATCTCCGCCTTGCCGTAGCGGTTCGGTCCCAGCACGATCCCCAAGGTCAGCTCCCCCGGTAGGTGGTGTAGCCGTACCTGCTCAGCAGCAGCGGCACGTGGTAATGACGGTTCGGGTCGTGGACGTGGAAGGCGACCGTGATCTCCGGGAAGAAGCAGTCGCCGCCCAGGTAGGGCTCCACGTAGTAGAAGAGCCGGTAGCCACCGGCCTGCCAGTCGTGCATCGGCACCTCGAAGCGCAGGCGGCCGTCGTCGTCGGTGCGGCCCTCACCGGCGGTCAGCCAGCCGTCGGAGTCGCGCCGCTCCAGGCGGACGTAGACGTCGCGGGCCGGGTCACCGGAGACCGTGTCCAGGATGTGGGTGGAGATGCGGGCCCGGAACGCGGCCGTGGTGCCGTCGTCAGAGGGCATCAGGCACCCGCCCTTTGCTCCGGGCCGCCTTGCTCCAGCCCGTCGAGCACTCGCTCCAGCCTCAGCAGCGCGATCTTGCGCAGCTCGCCGGTCACGATCGCCCGCTCGGCCGCCTCGTCGTTGCCGAGCCGCTCCCGCGCGGCGGCCAGGATCTCGGCCTGCGAACGGCCGCTCGCGAAGATCAGGAAGACGTGGCCGAACCGCTCCTCATACGCCCTGTTCGCCGCGATCAGCTCGACTCTGGTCAGATCGTCCGCGCTCTGCGCCGCGGCCGACTGCTCGGCCCGCGACCAGGCGGCCTCCTTGGAGTCACCGGCGGCGCGCTCGCCGATCCGCGGGTGCGCGGACAAACCGGCCAGCACATCGGCCCAGCTCAGATCCCGCCCGGCGGAATCGGCCACGGCGAGAAGCCCGGCCCGGTCGGCGAACGGCCGGCCCGCAGCGATCACAGCGCCCCAGGTTGGTGCCGCACAGCAGGCGAGCAGCTCCTCCGCCAGTCGCTCCGAGGGCAGAGCGTTGAAAACCTCCACCGCACCCATCGGTCACCCCCTCATCGATCTTGAACAGTCAATCAGGCCGGACACGGCGAGCGCACCGGCGAGCCGAAGAATTAACACGCTCCGGTCGTTTCGCCACCCTGCCACGAAACGCGCCCGAAAAAACTCGTCGGCAGCCCCGGCCTGTGGACAACCGGACCGGCGCCCGCCGCATTGTGGACAACCGCAGAGACGCCAGGCGCATGGGCGAGACTTGGCGCGTGCTCATTCCTGCCGAGTCCCTGCCCGATCTCCCGGTCCGCCCGGCCCTTCCCGAGGTGGCCGCCGTTCTCGCCGGGGCCGGTGCCGCGGTCCTGGTGGCGCCGCCCGGCACCGGCAAGACCACGCTGGTCCCGCTCGCGCTGGCCACGCCCGGCAGCAAGGTGATCGTGGCCGAGCCGCGCCGGGTCGCCGCCCGGGCCGCCGCCCGGCGGATGGCCGCCCTGCTCGGCGAGCGTCCGGGGCAGCGGGTGGGTTTCGCGGTGCGCGGCGAGCGGCAGGTGTCCCGCGAGACGGTCGTCGAGGTGGTCACCACCGGCCTGCTGGTCCGCCGGCTCCAGGCCGATCCCGAGCTGGCCGGGGTCGGCACGGTGATCCTCGACGAGTGCCACGAGCGTCACCTCGACTCCGACCTCGCGCTCGCCTTCCTGGTCGAGGCGCGTGCCGCGCTACGGCCGGACCTGCGGCTGCTGGCGACCTCGGCGACGGCCGACTCCGACCGGCTCGCGGTGGTTCTGGGCGAGCCGGGCCAGCCGGCGCCGGTGCTCACCGCGTATGCCCGCACCTATCCCGTCGAGGTGATCTGGGCTCCCCCGGCCGGCCCGATCAGCCCACCGCTCGGGCTCCGGGTCGATCCCCGGCTGCTCGACCACGTCGCGGCGACCGCCCGGCGGGCCCTGACCGAGGGCGACGGTGACGTGCTGGTCTTCCTTCCCGGTGCCCGGGAGATCGAGACTGTCGCCGGTCGCCTCCGTGGTCTCGCCGACATCGACGTGGTCCCGTTGCACGGCCGCCAGTCCGGTTCCGCGCAGGACGCGGCGTTGCGCGCCGGCCCACGCCGCCGGGTGGTGCTGGCCACCGCGGTCGCCGAGAGCAGCCTGACGGTGCCGGGCGTGCGATCCGTCGTCGACGCCGGGCTCAGCCGGGTCCCCCGGATGGACCACGCCCGCGGCCTGGGTGCCCTGGCGACGGTGCCGGTCTCCCGTTCCAGTGCCGAGCAGCGCGCCGGGCGGGCCGGGCGAGAGGCACCCGGCCGGGTCTACCGTTGCTGGTCACCGGCGCTGCACGACCGGCTGCCGGCCCAGCCCGAGCCGGAGATCGCGGTCGCCGACCTGACCGGGTTCGTGCTGGACCTGGCGTTGTGGGGCCATCCCGACGGCGAAGGGCTCGCCCTGCCCGACCCGCCTCCGGCCGGGGCTCTGCGCGTGGCCACGGCCACCCTGCACGACCTCGGCGCACTCGGCCCCGGCGACCGGGTGACCGCGCGCGGCCGGGCCCTGGCCGGGGCCGGCCTGCACCCACGCCTGGCCCGGGCTCTGCTGGACGGCGCCGCGGTCCTGGGCGCCACCCGGGCCGCCGAGTTGGTCGCCGTCCTCGACGACGACCGCACGACCACCGGCGACGTCGTCACCGCCTGGCGGACCGCCCGCAACAACGACGACCCCACCTGGCGCATCGAGGTCCGCCGCCTGACCCGAGCCGTCAACCGGGCCACCACCGGCGCGGCCCCCGACGACCCACCAGCGGCACCGACCACCGGATCGGACGAAGGCCCCAGAACCAGCGGCCGGCACGCTGGGTCCGGCGGACGGCAGACAGAGGCCGGAGGGCGGCACGTAGAGGCAAGCGGACGGCAGGCAGGGGCTGATGGGCGGCTTGCCGATGATCTCGCGGCTGGGCTGGTGGTGGGGCTGGCCTATCCCGAGCGGGTGGCGCGGGCCCGCGAGGCGGGTGGCCGGGCGTACCTGATGGCCGGTGGCACCGAAGCCGAACTGCCCGTCGGGAGTCCGCTGACCGGCACACCGTGGATCGCCGTGGCGAGCGCGGACCGGACCGCCGGAGCCCGGACCGCGCGGGTTCGCAGCGCCGCGCCGATCGACGAGGCGACCGCCCGTGAGGTGGCCGCCTCCCTGCTGGCCGAGACCACCGAGATCGGCTGGATCGACGGGGACGTGGTGGCCCGCCGGGTTCGGCGGCTGGGCGCGATCACCCTGGCCTCCACCCGCCTCACCGACCCGGATCCGGCACTGGTCCGCGAGGCGCTGGCCGCCGGGTTGCGTGACGAAGGGCTGGACCTGCTCACCTGGAGTCGCGGGGCCGCCGAGTTACGGAGCCGGTTGACGTTCGCGCACGCGGCGCTCGGTGAACCGTGGCCGGACATGTCCGACTCAGCGCTACTGGCCGGGATCGCGGACTGGCTCGATCTCGGGTCGGCCCGGCGGCGGTCCGATCTCGCCCGGCTCGACGTGGCCGGTGGGCTACGGCGGCTGATCCCCTGGTCGGTGGCGGGCCGGCTGGACGAGGTGGCCCCGGAGCGGCTGCCGGTGCCGAGTGGTTCGAACGTCCGGGTGGACTACAGCGATCCGGCGGCGCCGGTGTTGGCCGTCAAGGTGCAGGAGGCGTTCGGCTGGCGGGAGGCGCCACGGTTGGCCGGTGGGCGGGTTCCGGTGCTGCTGCACCTGCTGTCCCCGGCGGGGCGGCCGGTGGCGGTCACCAGTGACCTCGGTTCGTTCTGGGCCCGGGGCTACCCGCAGGTGCGTGCTGAACTGCGCGGACGTTACCCACGTCACCCGTGGCCGGAGGACCCGGCGACGGCCGAACCGACCCGGCGTACGAATCCGCGGTCCCGCTGACAGCACATGGCGAGCCTTCGGGTTCGAGGCTGGTGGCGTTCCCGAACTATTCAGGAGTGAGCGATTCAGAGGTGGGGGTGTTCCCCAGCGATTCGGTGCTGACGAGGGCTTCCGGGGTGGTGGTGTTCCCGAGGCGGTTCAAGGGGGCCGGGGCGCCGTACAGGTAGCCCTGGCCCAGTGGGCAACCCAGGTCGGCCAGGGCCTGGGCGCGTTCCTTCGTCTCCAGGCCTTCGGCGACCACCGTGATACCGAGTTCGGCGCAGATCGCCAGGACCGAACGGCACAGGGCACCGGCACGGTCGGGGGAGGCGTCCACGTCGGTCAGCGTGGAGTCCAGCTTGACGATGTCCACCGGCATGGCGTGCAGTTGGGCGAGGGCGTTGTAGCCGCTGCCGAAGTCGTCCAGGGCCACCCGGACGCCGATCGAGCGCAACCGTTCGACCAGGGCGGCGGCGTACGGCAGGTCGGGGATCCGCAGGGTTTCGGTGATCTCGATGATCAGGTGCTCGGGGGCCAGGTCGTGGCGGGTCAGGGCGGCCCGGACCGCCTCCTCCAAGCCCTGGCCGGCCAGGCGGCCGGCGGAGACGTTGACGTGGACTCCGATCGGGCGGCCGTGCAGTTCGGCGAGGTTCGCGGCGTCGGCGCAGGCCCGGTCCAGGACGAAGTCGTCGATCGCCGAGACCAGGCCGGTGCGTTCGGCCATCGTGACGAAGACGTCGGGGTGCACCGGGCCGGCGACCGGGTCGGTCCAGCGGGCCAGCGCCTCCACGGCTACCGTCGCGCCGTCGCTGAGCCGCACGATCGGCTGGTAGTGGACGTCGAACCCGGCGGCCGCGGGCGAACCGGCGAGGGCTCCGGCCAGTAGTTGCGGGAGGTCGGCGTTCGGGCCGGCGTCGCGGGGGCCGGTGTAGCGGATCAGGGCGCCCTTGCCGCGGCGTTTCACGGCGTACATCGCGGCGTCGGCGCGGCGCAGCAGCAGATCGGCGGAGAGGCGGTCGCCGGGTTCGGCGGTGACCAGGCCGATGCTGACGCCGACGGTGATGGACCGGCCGTCGAGCACGTAGGGCTCGCGCAGCGTGGTCAGCACCCGCTGCCCGATGGCTTCGGCCTCGGCGGCCCACTCCTCGGGGTTCATCACCGGCTCGACGCCGCCCTCGGCCCCACCGAGCCCGTCGACCGAACCCGCCCCGGAGGCAGAGGCGGAGACAACAGCGGAGGCCGCGGAGACGCCGGCAGAAGGCGAGACACCGGCAGAAGAAGACGCGGCGGCAAAGGAGGTCGCGGCGGAGGAGGTCGCGGCGGAGGAGGCGGCTTCGGAGACCCGTACCCCGGCGGCGGAAAGCACGTATCGCCGCTGCCGCGACCCGCCGTCGGCGCGGCGCCAGGAGGAGCCACCGCGCCAGGAGGAGCGGCGGCGGGGTTCGGGGACCGGCAGGCCACTCTGGTCGAGGACGATGGCGAACTCGTCGCCGCCGAGCCGGGCCACCAGGTCCTGGGAGCGCACGCCGGCCCGCATCCGTTCGCCGATGGCCTGCAGGACCCGGTCGCCGACGGCGTGGCCGAACGTGTCGTTGATGAGTTTGAAGTCGTCCAGGTCGGCGAAGAGGACCGCGACGGGAGTGCCGCGTTCCTGGTGGGCGTCGATCGCGTGGACGAGGCGTTCCCGGAAGAGGGCACGGTTGGCCAGTCCGGTCAGCGGATCGTGGTAGGCCTGGTGGTGGAGGCGGCGCTGGGTGACGGCGACCCGGTCGAACAGGACCGTGTTGTCGACGATGGTGATCATCTGCCGGGTGATCACGAGGGCCAGGCCGAGCCAGCCGAGGTAGGCCTCGAACGGGGTCAGTAAGCCGCCGGTGACGGTGCGGACCACCAGGACGACTCCGGCGACGACGACCGGGCCGTACGGCAGCAGGAGCCGGAACCAGTCGCGTTCGATGCGGTCGGGGTCGGCGAGCGGGGGCACCAGCCGGGAGGGGCTGAGGGCGGCCATCGCGATGAACGCCGGCCCGAGCAGGTGGCCGAGCCCTTCGAGCCAGCCGGGCCCGTCGCCGAGGAGACGGACGGTGTCGGCCACGCCGAAGGCGAGCAGGGCCGATCCGACGAGCCGGAGCGGGCGCCGCCCGGCCGGGGAGTCGGGCCGGGTGGTGAGCAGCAGCACCACCATGGTGAACAGGATCAGGTCGGTGATCAGGTAACCGGCGGCGAGACCGTTCGGAGCGGGCACGCCGGGCAGGACCGACCAGGCCAGGGCGAGCACCGACCCGGTGATCAGGACACTGTCCAGGAGCAGGGCGATCTGGTCGCGGACCGGTGAGGTGGGCGCGGGCCGGGGCCGGGTGTGCACGGCGCCGAGCAGTCCGAGCAGCATGCAGACGGGCAGCACGAAGAGACCGACGTCGGTGAGCCGCTGTGGCGGGTCCCGGTCGACGCCGATCAGGTCCTGGGCGATCCACCAGAGCCGGTTGAGCGACCAGACGAACAGTCCGGTGGCGGCGAGCCGCCGCCAGCTGCGCGGGATGCCCGTGCGGCTGTGGCCCGCGCGGAGGCAGACGACCGCCGCGAGGAGCCCGGCGATGAACTGCGCCGTGTCGGTGTAGAGGCGTGGCGTGCCGAGGGCGAGTTCGCCGAAGGCGACCACACCCAGAGTCAACGCCAGCGTGCCGATCAGTCGCGCCGTGGTGATCACCACCTGAGTCCGGGCCGCAGGAGCGCGGCCGGAGTAAAATACCTGCTCAGTCCGCGGAGGTCACGTCGGCATCGCGTCTACATCGGCAACGATCACCGTGATGTTGTCGGGTCCACCGCCGCGCAGCGCGAGGTCGATGAGGCGCTCCGCGCACGACTTGGGGTCGGCGATGGTGCGCAGCTCCTCTTCGAGGACCGGGTCGGTCACCACGCCGGTGAGCCCGTCGCTGCAGAGCAGCCAGCGGTCGCCACGCTGGGGTTCGACGATCACGTAGGCCGGGGTGACCGGTTCGCCCTGCAGGACACGGGTGACGACGGCCCGCCGTGGGTGCACGGCCGCCTCGTCCGGCTTGATCAGGCCCTGGTCGACCAGCATCTGGACGTAGGTGTCGTCCTTGGTGAGCTGGTTGAGCCGGCCGTCGCGCAGCAGGTACGCGCGGGAGTCACCGACGTGCGCCATCGCCGCGCGTTCCCCGTTGAAGATCACCGCCGTCAGCGTGGTGCCCATGCCCTGGAGGGAGGGGTCGGCGGCCACCTGTTCGGCGATCCGGCCGTTGGCGTTCTCGAGAGCCCGGTGCAGGGCGTCCATCTGGTTCTCGGTGTCGATCGGCGTGTCGAGCGAAACCATGGCTTCGATGGTGATCCGGCTTGCCAGATCACCGGCGGCCATGCCGCCCATACCGTCCGCGACGACGAGGAGCTGGTCACCGGCGTAGTGACAGTCCTCATTGTTGCTGCGGACGTGTCCCTGATCGGTGACAGCCGCCCACCGGAGGTGCAAGGTCATGGCGTGCAGCCTGCCAGGTCGGCGCCAGCCTGTCTGCACGTGGTGGGCGGCATGTCGCACATGTCGTTGGTGAAAATACACTTATCCACCGGCTGTGCCCCGTTCCAGGGGTCGCCCGAGGCATCGGGGATCGATTTCAGTCACCGGCCGTGTCGGTGCGATCCATTCCAGTGCCGGGGCCTCGACCGGCCAGCCCCGGACGGTGAGACCACTGTCCGGGGTGTCGACCGCTTGGGGGCAGAGGGTTTTCGACTCGACCTCGCCGTTGCGGATGAAGGTGACCTGACCGGTGGGTTCGAGCATCGTGGTGGAGGTGTCGTCGACGGCGATGAGCTGCCCGCGGACCACCCGGACCGGCTCACCCTCGGTGGCGACCTCGACGGCGGTGTCCGGCAGGACGGGTGCGCGAAGGAAGGCGACGCCGACCATGAACGGCATCGCGAAGGCGGCGACGACGGCCGGCCAGTGGGTGGCGACGCGGGCCCAGCGCTGCGGGACGGGTCCGGTGAGGATCGGGCCGAAGAGCGGAGGAGCCGCGAGGAGTACGGCCATCCCGTAGTCCCCGGCGCGCACCGCGGCGACCACTCCCGGCCAAACGAAGATCCAGACCAGGACACCGACCAGGATCGGTACGCCCAGGGTGAGCCACCACATCACCCATTTGTCCCCCGGCTCACCCTGCACGGCGGTCAGCCCGAGAATGGCGACGATCAGCAGCATGAGCAGCGGCAACATCCGTAGTTGCCAGGTGAAGGCGGCTATCCCGGCGGCGATCACCACCACCCAGCCGGGCATCCGCAGTGCCGCGACGGCGAGGAACGAGGTGGCCGTCCGTCCGGGCACGCTCACCAGCAGGATGCCGCCGAGCACCCGGACCAGCAGGATGGCCGCCGGAACCGTCCAGCTGAGTGTGATGAAGAGCGCCCCGACCATGCCGAGCGGGTTGATGTACTGCACCAGCAGCAGCATGGTCGGCAGGTCCTGCCGGGACAGGTACCAGAGCCGGAGCACGAGCAGCAGCAGTGGAAAACCGGGCAGGACGGCGAGCAGCCAGTTCAGTTCGGCGCGGTAGCTGGTCCGGGGCAACACCCGTTCCTTGGCCACCATCCCGGTGTGGATCTCGAAGTCGTTCATCCGAGCGGGTCCTCCCACGGCATCCACCGCACGTCCGGGCGGGGCGGTGGGGGCTGCTCACCGACGGCGATCGGGGTCTTCTTCTCCGGGTCGGTCTCGGACTGGAGATTGGCCTCGAACGCCTTCTCCCACCGGTCGTCGTCGGGGTCGGCCCAGGATCGGTAGAGGGTGAGGTCGACCAGCGTCCCCAGGGCAGGGTTCTCGCCCACGTTGATGCCCCAGCGCTCGATCTTCTCCAAGCCGAGGTCCCAGTGTTCGAACTTGGCCGGGAAGCGGTGTTTCCAGCCGGCCAGGATCGCGGCGTCGGTGCTGATCGCCTCGACGTCACCCGTGTCGAGCGCGGCGAAGCACTCCCGCACCCGGTTCTTCTGGGTGACGATCGCCCCGGCCTCGCTCAGCGCGGTCGAACTGGTCGAGGTGGAGAGTGTGCAGACCTGCTGGCCGTCGAGGTCCTTGAGAGCGACGACCGGGCGGTGGCCCTTGAGCGTTATCACCGACTGCTCGGTGTAGAGGTACGGCTGCGAGAAGTGCACCCCCGCCTCGATCCGCTCCTTGGTGATGCTGTAGCTGGCGATCACCAGCTGGACCGGGACCCGTTTGCCCTTGGCGTCGGTGGCCTGCATCCGGGCCCGGTCCTCGCTCTCCAGGCCGTAGAAGAGCACGTCCTCCCGGCGGAATCCGAGGTCCTCGGCGACCATGTAGGCGATGTCGATGTCGAATCCGGACCAGATCCCGGTGACCGGGTCGAGGTAGGCCGTACCGAACTGGTCGTCCTTGACGCCGATCCGCAGCTCGGTCCAGGTGTCCACACCGGCTTGCGCCCGCAGTTCGGCGACGGTCGGCGGGCCGCCCACCAGCAGCCGCCCCAGCGCGACCGCGATGGTCACCACGATCAGCAGTCCGAGCCCGGCCAGCCGCCACACCTTGAACCGGTACTCCCGGTCGACGACCATCTCCCGCTCGACCTCGGAGATGACCTCCTGGATCACCTCCTGCTGGGCGATGTTCTGGGAGGCGATCTCCTCGGCGGTGGGTTCGGGTTCACCCGGCGCCGGCGGCTCCGGGGTGCGCAGCAGCAGCCGGATCAGTTCCGGCGCGAGCTGTCGCGGCAGCCGCCACGGTGCCGGTGACGCCGGCCGGGCAGCCGGTTCGCCGTTGTCGGTGTCCCCCATCAACCTGTCCTCCCGTTCCCCAGACAGGTCATGGTGCCCGAGATCGTCAGGGAACGGGATCCCCCGTACCGAACGGAACTCCGGGACGGCAACGGACCAGACGGCCCGCGGTGAGCCGCAATCCGGCGCTGAGGCCGTGCCGTTGAATCGCCTGGAGTGCGTAGGCGCTGCAGGTGGGCTGGTAGCGGCAGCGGGTGGGCAGGCGCGGCGAGATGCGCCGGTAACCGCGGATGGCGCCGGTCGCGGCCCGTTCTCCCCAGGATCCACCGGCGTGGGTACGAGTGAGCAGGGCCGCCAACCGCACCAGCATGCTCAGCGAGAAGCAGTCGCAACCCGGGATGTCACAGTCACACCCCGGGTCACAGTCGCGATCTTTTTTCTTCTTCTTCCGGCTCCGCGGCTTACCGATATTCACGATCACATCATCGGACCGAGACGACCGCCGCACTCTCCGGGGGCAGCACGAGCCGATCCCGTTCGACGATCACGCCCGGTGAGGTGGCCAGCAACACCGCCTTGGGCAGCGCCCGCACGCTCACCGTCTGCGCGCACTCGGCCAGGTTGACCGCGACCACGCTGGGCCCGCGCCGGATCACCACGTGCTGGTCGCCGTGCCACACCTCGACCTGGTGCAGCCACGGGTCGGTGAGCCCGGGCAGGCTCCGGCGCAGCGCGATCAGCCGCCGGTAGAGGTCGAGGATCTCGGCGTGGCCGGGTTTGCCGGGTTCGGACCAGTCGAGCTTGGACCGCTCGAAGGTGGCCGGGTCCTGCGGGTCGGGCACGTCGTCCTCGGCCCAGCCGTGCCGGGAGAACTCCCGGCGCCGCCCGTTGCGCACGGCGGCGGCCAGGTCGGGTTCGGGGTGCGAGGTGAAGTACTGCCAAGGGCTGCCGGCGGCCCACTCCTCGCCCATGAAGAGCATCGGAGTGAACGGCGAGGTGAGCAGCAGGGTGGCGGCGACCTTGAGCAGTCCGGGCGAGAGGGTCGCGGTGAGCCGGTCGCCGGCCGCCCGGTTGCCGATCTGGTCGTGGTTCTGCAGGAAGGCCACGAACCGATGGCCGGGGGTGCGCTGCCGGTCGACCGGACGGCCGTGCCGCCGCCCCCGGAACGACGACCAGGTGCCGGCGTGGAAGAAACCACCCTCGAGGACGGTGCGCAGGCAGTCCAGGGACCCGAAGTCGCCGTAGTAGCCCTGTCGTTCCCCGGTCAGCAGGGTGTGCAGGGCGTGGTGGACGTCGTCGTCCCACTGGGCGTGCAGGCCATGGCCGCCGGCCTCGCGCGGGGTGATCAACCGCGGGTCGTTGAGGTCGGACTCGGCGATCAGCGTGAGTGGCCGGCGCAGTTCGGTGGAGAGCGACTCGACCTCGACGGCCATCTGTTCGAGCAGGTGGACGGCACCCTCGTCGTGCAGCGCGTGCACGGCGTCGAGCCGCAGGCCGTCGATGTGGTAGTCGCGCAGCCACATCAGGACGCTGTCGACGATGTACCGGCGGACCTCGTCGGAGCCGGGTCCGCCGAGGTTGACCGAGCTGCCCCACGGGTTGCTGCCGCCGCCCAGATAGGGCGCGAACATCGGCGCGTACGCCCCGCTCGGCCCGAAGTGGTTGTAGACCACGTCGAGCACCACGCCTAGGCCCCGGCTGTGGGCGGCGTCGACGAAACGCTTGAGACCGTCGGGCCCGCCGTACGCCTCGTGCGGGGCGAACCAGCAGACCCCGTCGTACCCCCAGTTGTAGGTGCCGTTGAAGGCGTTGACCGGCAGCAGTTCGACCAGGTCGACACCGAGGTCCACCAGGTGGTCGAGGCGCTCGATCGCGGCGTCGAACGTGCCCTGCGGGGTGAACGTGCCGATGTGCAGCTCGTAGAGGACCGAGCCGGGCAGTTGCCGCCCGGTCCAGCCCTGATCGGTCCAGCCGAAGGCGGCGTGGTCGTAGACCCGGCTCAGGCCGTGCACCCCGTCGGGCTGCCAGGGCGAGCGCGGGTCGGGCAGCGGCCGGTCCTGATCGGGCAGGCGGAAGCCGTAGTCGACGGCCTCGGAGGCGACCTCGGCGTGCCACCAGCCGCCCTCACCGGGCTCCATCGCGTGGTCGCGGCCGTCCAGGTGAAGTGTGACGGGCTTGTCCGGCGCCCAGACCGAGAAGAGAGTCATTCTTTCACCAGGAGAGCGACGGGATAGGTCTGCAGCAGTTCGGCCACCGATAGGCGGTTCCCGCCGTAACCGGTGTTCGTGAACACTTCCGTCCAACTATGTCCGTCGAGTGACAGCGTGGTGTCGCCCCAGCCGCCGTGCCGTGACAATCCGACCGGGAGCCGGGTGGTGACCGCGACGACCCCGCCCCGGTCGAAGGCGAACACGTGCTCGGGGGCCCGGCCGTCGGCCCAGACCGGACGGTACCCGGCGAAGAGTTCCGGGCGCTGCCGGCGCAGGCGCAGCACCCGGCTGGTGACCAGGAGCTTGGCGGCGCCGGTCTCGTCGACCGGGGGCAGCCACCCGTCGTCGAGGCGGCCGAGTAGTTCCCGGCGCTCGCCGAAGTCGACCGGGCGGCGGTTGTCCGGGTCGACAAGTGAGTGGTCCCACAGTTCGGTGCCCTGATAGACGTCGGGCACTCCAGGCATGGCCAGCTGCACCAGCTTCTGGCCGAGCGAGTTGGACCAGCCGGGCGGGGTGATCGACGCGGCGAAATCGGTCACTTCGCGGTTCAGCGCCGGGTCGTCGTAGATCCGGTCGACCATCTGCTGTAACGCGTTCTCGAAGGATTCGTCGGGACGCACCCAGGACGTGCAGGTGCCGGCTTCCCGGGCCGCTTTCACCGCGTACGCCCGCAGCCGGTCCTTGGAGATCGGCCACGCGCCCACCGCGACCTGCCAGATCAGATGGGCCATCGCCGGGTCCTTCAGCGGCGCGAGCCGGACCCACCGGCGCACCACCTCGGTCCAGTCGCCGGGCACCTCGGACAGCACCGCCAGCCGGGCCCGCACGTCCTCGCCGCGCTTGGTGTCGTGGGTGGCGAGCGCCGTCATGGTGAACGGCCAGTCCAGGACCCGCTGCCCGGCGAAGTGGTGGAACTCGTCGGGGGTGACGCCGAACTTGGCCGGATCGTTGCCGACCTCGTTGCGGGCCACGAACCGGGTCCACCGGTAGAACGCGTTGTCCTCCACGCCCTTGGCCATCACCGCACCGGTGAACTGCTGGAATCGGACGGCAAGCTCGTCGGCGGGGTTGCGCAGCCGCGCGGTGAGCTGGTCCAGCCGGCTGATCAGTTGCGGTCTGCGGCGGCCGGCCTCGGCACGGGCGGTCGCCAGGTCACGGGCACCGATCGGCAGGTAGGAGCGATAGACCGGGAAGCAGGCGGCCAACTCGGCGAGGGCCTCGGGGGCGGCGTCGATCTCGGGGGCGAGCCGGACGAGCCGGGCCAGTTCGGCCGCGAGGACCTCGGTGGCGACCCGGTACTTGGCGTCGTGGACCAGGTCCTGCCAGGAGGTGGTGACGCCGGTCAGGTGGTGGTCGAGGGTGTTGAAGAAGGTCTCCGTGGCGGTGTCCACGAAGACGCCGTTGACCTCGGCCATCGCGTCGTAGCCGGTGGTGCCGGCGACCGGCCAGGCGGGCAGCGTCTCGCCGGGTTCGAGGATCTTCTCGACCACGATCCAGGCGTCCGGGGCGGCGTCGCGGAGCCGGTTGAAGTATTCGGCGGGGTTGCGCAGGCCGTCCGGGTGGTCGACCCGGATGCCCTGCACGAGGCCCTCGTTGTACCAGCGCAGGATCTCGGCGTGGGTGGCGGCGAAGACCTCCGGGTCCTCGACGCGCAGCCCGGCCAGGTCGGTGATCGAGAAGAAGCGCCGGTAGTTGATCTCGGAGTCGCCACGGGTCCAGTTGACCAGCTCGTAGTGCTGCCGGTCGTGCACCTCCTGCGGCGTGCCCTCGCCGGTTCCGTCGGCGATCGGGTAGCGCTTGTCGTAGTAGCGCAGCTCACCGTCCTCGATCCGGAGATCGTCAGTCGCGTCCGATTCGTCGGCCAGGACCGGCAGCAGGATCCGCCCGCGCTCCCAGTCGATGTCGTAGAAGCCCGAAAATTCCGATCCGCGTCCATTTTTCAGGACATCCCACCACGTGGGGTTGGTATGCGGAACCGCGACCCCGGCATGGTTGGGCACGATGTCGACGACGAACCCGAGATCACGGGCCTTCAACGCCGCGCTCAAAACGGAGATATCACCGAGCGCCGGATTGATCCGTGAATGGTCGACGACGTCGTAACCGTGTTCAGAACCGGGCGACGACACCAACAGCGGCGCCGTATACAGGTGCCCCACTCCGAGGTCGGCGAGGTAGTCGACGATCTCTGCGGTGGCGGCCAGGGGGAAGTCCGGGCGGACCTGAATACGATAGGTACTGGAAGGAGGGTTTTCATCGTTTTTGCGGGCGGCGGCGGGGTGGTTGGATGCGGGCATCAGACGGTCCTGTCGAGAACGATGAGGGACCGGTCCGGTACCCAGATCTTGTGCCCGGCTTCTACGACGGACGGCTGATCGGGTGACGGCTCGGCGGTTTCGATGACTCGCTCCCACTTCTCCCCGTACTCGGCGGGAGGTGTGGAGAACTCGAGCGGCGCGTCGTGCGCGTTGAAGAAGAGCAGGAACGAGCTGTCCACGTGCCGCTGGCCGTACTGGCCGCGCTCACGGATGCCCTCGCCGTTGACGAAGAGCGCCACCGCCCGACCGAAGTCGTTGCCCCAGTCGTCGCCGGCCATCTGCCGCCCGTCCGGGGTGAACCACTCCAGGTCGGGCAGCGGGTCACCGCCACCGCGCGCGGTCACCGGCAGACCGGTGAAGAAGCGGCGGCGCTGGAACACCTGGTGCCGGTGCCGGAACGCGGTCAGCTTGCGGGAGAACTCCAGCAGCTGCTCGTCGGCGTTCTCCCAGTCGATCCAGGCCAGCTCGTTGTCCTGGCAGTACGCGTTGTTGTTGCCCTGCTGGGTGCGGCCCAGCTCGTCGCCGTGCGAGATCATCGGGACGCCCTGGCTGAGCATCAGGGTGGCCAGGAAGTTGCGCTGCTGCCGGGCCCGCAGGGCGAGCACGCCGGGGTCGTCGGCCGGGCCTTCGATGCCGCAGTTCCAGGACCGGTTGTGGCTCTCGCCGTCCCGGTTCTCCTCACCGTTGGCGTCGTTGTGCTTGTCGTTGTACGACACCAGGTCGTTGAGCGTGAACCCGTCGTGCGCGGTCACGAAGTTGATCGAGTGGAAGGGTTTGCGGCCGTCGTCCTGGTAGAGGTCGGCGGAGCCGGTGATCCGGGAGGCGAACTCGGCGAGCGTCGCGGGCTCACCACGCCAGAAGTCCCGGACCGTGTCCCGGTACTTGCCGTTCCACTCGGTCCAGTTCGGCGGGAAGTTGCCGACCTGATAACCGCCCGGCCCCACGTCCCAGGGCTCGGCGATCAGCTTGACCTGCCCGACCACCGGATCCTGCTGGACCACTTCGAAGAACGTACTCAATCGGTCCACGTCGTAGAACTCGCGGGCCAGGGTGGAGGCCAGGTCGAAGCGGAAGCCGTCGACGTGCATCTCGGTCACCCAGTACCGCAGCGAGTCCATGATCAGCTGGAGGCTCTGCGGGCTGCGCACGTTCAGGCTGTTACCCGTACCCGTGTAGTCCATGTAGAACTGGGGCTGATCCTCCACCAGCCGGTAATAGGTCCGGTTGTCGATGCCCTTGAGGCTGAGCGTGGGACCCAGGTGGTTGCCCTCGGCGGTGTGGTTGTAGACGACGTCGAGGATGACCTCCATGCCGGCCGCGTGCAGCGCCTTGACCATCCCCCGGAACTCCTGGGTCTGCTGGCCGAGCGAGCCCATCGCCGAATACCCGTGGTACGGCGCGAAGAACCCGAGCGTGTTGTAGCCCCAGTAGTTGTTCAGCCCCAGGTCGTGCAGCCGGTTGTCGTGCACGAACTGGTGCACCGGCATCAGCTCGACCGCGGTCACGCCGAGCCCCTTGAGGTGCTCGATGATCGCCGGGTGGCCGATCGCGGAGTACGTCCCGCGCATGTCCCGGGGAATGTCCGGATGCCGCTGGGTGAGGCCCTTGACGTGCGTCTCGTAGATCACCGAGTGGTGGTACGGGATGTCCGGCCGGCGGTCGTTTCCCCAGTCGAAGTACGGGTTCACCACCACGGCCTTCGGCATGTACCGCCCGGAGTCCAGCTCGGACATCTGATCCGGGTTGTCGAAGTCGTACGCGTACAGCGACGGGTGCCAGTCGATGTCCGAGTCGACCGCCCGCGCGTACGGGTCGAGCAGCAGCTTGTGCGGGTTGCACCGCAGGCCACGGTGCGGCTCGTACGGGCCGTACACCCGATAGCCGTACCGCTGACCCGGCTCCACCCCGGGCAGGTACGCGTGCCAGACGAACGCGTCCTGCTCGTGCAGCAGCACCTTCCGCTCGTTGCCGGACGGGTCGAACAGACAGAGCTCGACCGCCTCGGCGACTTCGGAGAAGATCGCGAAATTAGTGCCCGTCCCGTCGTACGTAGCACCCAACGGGTACCGGTGACCAGGCCAGACCTGCATACGGTGCTCCTACCCCTCAGCCGTCCTCGTGATCGCGGGCCGGCGCGCGGAATGTGTGCCCACCCCGGGGATGGGTTAATCCTGCGCGGCCGCGCCTGCGGTCATTCTTCCGGACGCGGGGGCTAGGTGTCGTCGCGACTCTGCTCCGCCAGGAAACGCTCCAGCTCGGCGCCCAGTTCGTCGGCTGTCGGCAGGGGGGTGTCCGAGTCGGCGAGCAGATTGGCCTCACGCCCGCGGACGAACGCGTCGTACTGCGCCTCCAGGGAGGTGACCAGGCGGGCGGCCTGCTCGTCGTCGGCGATCTGCTTGTCCACCTCGCCGCGCACCAGTTTGGCCGACTCGCGCAGCCCACCGGTCGGCAGCGCCAGGCCGGTGCTGGTGGAGACCGAGTCGAGCAGCACCTCGGCAGCCGCCGGGTAACCGGTCTGGGCCAGGTAATGCGGCACGTGCGCGGCGTACCCGAGCGCGTCCCGGCCGGAGTTGCCGAGCCGGAACTCCAGGAGGTTGCCGACGCTGGCCGGCACCTGCACCCGCTGGAGCCAGGACTCGTGCTCGCCGAGCAGGCGCTTGTCGGTGGCGTGCGCGGTGACGCCGACCGGGCGGGTGTGCGGCACCGCCATCGGGATCGCGTTGAGCCCGACCGTGACGCTGACACCGAACTGGTCGATCAGCAGCGTGACGGCGGCGATGAAACGCTCCCACTGCAGGTCCGGTTCGGGACCGGCGAGCAACAGGAACGGGGTGCCCAACTGGTCCTTGACCAGGTGCAGGGCGAGGCTGGGTTCCTCGTAGCTCTCGAAATGGTCGGCCACGAAGACCATCGGAGGGCGACGGGACCGGTAGTCGAGCAGCTGGTCCAGGTCGAACGTGGCGATGACCTCGTTCTCCAGGTTGTCCAGCAGGTTCTCCCGGGCGAGCTGGATCGAGCTGCCCGCGTCGACGAAGCCGGTGAGCGCCTGGATGAGCACCGGGGCGTCAAGTTCCGGCAGGTCACCGGTGATCTCATAGAGCCCGTACGGGTCGAGCACGCTGCCAACCTCCATAGAAGTGTTTTCGGCGGTAACAGCCGACCGGCGTCTTTGATTCCGGTCCGCCTCCATAATCACCTACCTGACGAACCGGAGACGTGCGCGCACCCGTCACAATGGGATGCAGATCTTCTTCCTCACCCCCCTCGGAGTGAACTGTGACGAAGGAACTGGCAGAAGACACCGCGGCTCCTCCCGGCTCCCTGTGGGCCCGGATGAAGGCCGACCCGCAGTACGCGCCCGAGCACCTCGCCCTGGAGGCGACCCGCCGCATCGGCCCGGAAGCCGCCGAGTGGCACACCAGGATGCGAGCGGCGCGCCCCGAGCTGGGCCCGGACGAGCTGGCCACCCTCGCGATCAAGCGTTTCACCACCCTGGCCCGGGTCTCCGGGGCGGTCTCCGGCGCGGCCGGCCTGCCCGGCGCGCTACTCGACGTGGGCGTGCTCGCCTGGACCCAGGCCCGGATGGTGCTGCACATCGCGGCGGCCTACGACAACGATCCGGCCGCACCGGAGCGCGCCACCGATCTGCTGGTGCTCCAGAAAGTGCACAAGGTGGCCGAGACCGCGCGGACGGCGCTCGGGGTCGCGGCCGGGCGGGAACGCGCCAGCCGGATCTTCACCGGCGACTCCGGGCGCCCGCTGGCCGGGGTCCTGATGCGGCTGAGCGTGAAACTGGCGCAGATGGCCGGGATCCGGGCCGCCAAGCGGATCTTCGCCAAGGTGGTGCCGGGCGCCGGCATCATCCTCGGGACCTGGGCCAACTCGGCGGCCACCCGGGATCTGGCACAGCGGGCCCGGGAGCATTACCGGAACGGCTAAGGTTCTGCGGCGCAAACCCGAAACACCAGACGTGCTGGGCTCCTGGAAATCTGCCGTCCTGACCCTCGTCGTGCTGCCGGTGCTGCTGGCCGGCTGTTCGTCGTCCTCGTCGTCGTCGTCCTCGTCGTCCTCGTCCGCCGGGGGCGCGGCGCAGAGCACCGGCACTCCGGGCCGCAACTGGATCCTCTTCGACCAGGGCAGCGCCGGGCCCTCGCCGGCGGCGCCCAGCTTCGGCACTGCCTCACCGACCCCGTCGATGACGTGGCCGTCACTGAACGCCAGCGGCTCGCCCTGGCCCACGCCGAGCCCCACCTGTTCACTGCTGGAGCACATCCCGGTGATCAACGGGCTGAACGTGGTCCCGTCCGCGACGAGTGCCGTGGTGACCTGGTACAACCAGGGCGGCAGCGACATCGTCGACTACCGCATCACCGCGGAGAGCCAGATCCTGACCAAGGGCTTGCAGAAGCAGCTGGGCTGGACCAAGAACGCGCCGAAGAAGTGCGGCTACGTCAGCGCCACGATCAGCGGGCTGGACCCGAACACGCCGTACATCTTCACCGTCGACATGGTGCGGACCCGGGCGAACCTCTACCTGGACGGGAACCAGAGTTCGACCATCGGCCGGTCGCAGGTGGTGAGCACCACTACGAGATGAGGTTCAGGAAACCCTAAGCTTCCCGGCATGGAGAGCATCGCCGGCACGGTAGTCCTGCTCGGGATCTCCGTGGTCGGCGCCGCGCTGGCCCGGAGACTCGGCTTCGTGGCGCCACTGGTGCTGCTGGTGGCCGGGCTCGGTCTGTCATACGTGCCCGGGTTCCCGGAAGCGCATCTGGAGCCCGAGCTGGTCCTGATCGGGATCCTGCCGCCGCTGCTCTACGTGGCCGCCCTGCAGACGTCGGTGCCCGCGTTCCGGCTGGCCCTGCGGCCGATCCTGCTGCTCGCGGTCGGGCTGGTGGTGCTGACGGCACTGGTGGTCGGGTTCCTCGTACACCTGCTGTTGCCGCAAGTCCCGCTCGCCGCCTGTGTCGCGCTCGGCGCGATCGTGGCACCGCCGGACGCCGTCTCGGCGACCGCGATCGCCCGCCGGGTCGGCCTGCCCCGCCGCGTCGTCACCATCCTCGAGGGCGAGAGCCTGCTGAACGACGCGACCGCCCTGGTCATGGTGCGGGTCGCGATCGGGGCCATGACCGGCGTCGCGGTCGGGTTCACCGACATCGCCGGTGAGGTGGCGCTGAAGGCCGGCGGTGGCCTGCTGATCGGGCTGGCCTTCGCGGTGGGTGTGGCCTGGCTGCACAAGAAGATCACCGACGCGCTGCTGGAGGACGCGGTGGCGTTGCTCACCCCGTTCGTCGTGGTGATCGTCGCGGAGAAACTGCACACCTCCAGCGTGGTGGCCGTGGTGGTGGCCGGTCTCTACCTGGGCCACCGCATCCCGTACCTGCTCTCGGCCACCTCCCGCCTGCAGATGGACGCGGTGTGGAAACTGGTCAACTTCCTGCTGGAGGGTGTGGTCTTCCTATTGGTCGGCCTCCAGTTGCGCGCGGTGGTCAGCACCATCGAGACCGACCTGGCCACCACCGCCCGGGTCACCGCCGTGGTGTTCGGGGCCCTGCTGGCGGTCCGCTTCCTGTGGATGTACCCGGCGACCTATCTGGCCCGGCTCATCCCCCGGATCCGCAACCGGGAGCCCCGCCCACCGGTCACCGTGCCCACCGTGATCGCCTGGGCCGGCATGCGCGGGGTGGTCACCCTGGCCGCCGCGCAGACCCTGCCGCAGAACGGCGACTACCCGCGGGAGCTGTTCGTCTTCGTGGCCTTCGCGATCATCGTGCTGACCCTGCTGGTGCAGGGCACCACGCTGCCCTGGCTGTCCCGGCGCCTGGGCGTGCGCGAGGACTACAGCAGTCAGGACGCGCTGGCCGAGGCCGGAGTGCAGCACGCCGCCGGGCAGGCCGCACTGGAAGCGCTCAACGAGCACGCACCCGGCGCGCCCGACTCGGTGGTGGACCGGTTGCGGGGCCTGGTGGAGAGCAGGGGGAACAGCGCGTGGGAGCGTTTGGGCAGCCAGGAACGGGAAACCCCGTCGGCGGCGTACGGTCGTCTGCGGCGCGAGATGATCCGGGCCGAACGGCGCGTCTTCAAGATCGCCCGGAACGAGGGCCGCATCCCCGAAGAGGTGCTGGTGCGTGCCCAGCGCGAGCTCGACCTGGAAGAGTCCCAGCTGCATCGGAGTGACCATTGACCTGTGAGCATCTGTTGGAGGCCGGCGATCCGGCCCCCCTCGCACCCTACGACGGCGGCTGCCCCGAGTGCGTGGCCGACGGCTTCACCGATTGGGTGCACCTGCGTAAGTGCCTGAACTGCGGTTACGTCGGCTGTTGCGACTCCTCCCCGCGGCGGCACATGACGCGCCACCACGGGGAGAGCGATCATCCGGTGATGCGCTCCTACGAGCCCGGTGAGACCTGGCGCTGGTGTTTCCCGGATCAACTGCTGGCCTGACCCGATCCGGCGGGCTCATGTGCTCGGCCGGCCGCCAGGATCGGCGCCAGCACCGCGTCGTCCCTGGTCCCGACCCCGGGGAGTTCCTGGATGTGTGCACCCTTTCCCGTCGGCGCGGATCCTACGGGTGCCTGCGGCAGGATTGACGGCGTGCGAATTCTCTTTCTCGGTGCCGGAGCCACCGGCGGCTACTTCGGCGGCCGCCTCCTGCAAGCCGGACGGGACGTGACCTTCCTCATCCGGCCGACCCGGGCGGCCCAGCTGGCCGAACATGGGTTGCGGATCACCACACCGGACGGTGAGTCGGTACTCACGCCCCGCACGATCACCGAGCCGGACGGCCACTACGACCTGGTGTTCGTCGCGGTGAAGAGTTACGCGCTGGAGGAGGCGCTGACCCTCCTGGTCCCGGCGGTCGGCCCGCGAACCGTGGTGATCCCGCTGCTCAACGGCATCCGGCACATCGAATCCCTGGTCCGGCGCTTCGGCGTGGACCGGGCCTGGGGCGGCGTCTGCATGATCCACGCGACCCTCGACGACACCGGCGGCGTGGTCCAGATGAGCGCCCTGCACCGGCTGACCTTCGGCCCGCTGACCGCCGGCCCCGACACCGACACCGACACCGATCGCCTCGCCGAGGTCACCGAGACTCTCACCGGCGCCGGATTCGACGTGCGGGCATCCACCACGATCATCCAGGACCTGTGGGACAAATGGGTCATGCTGGCCACCTTGGGCGCGGCGACCACCCTGATGCGCGGCTCGATCGGCGCGATCAACAAGGCCCCCGGCGGCCCCGAGTTCCTGCACGCCCTGGCCGCCGAAGCGGTGGCGGTAGCCGAGGCCGCCGGCCACCCGATCCATGGAAAGGCGGCGGCCATGCTGGAGGCGACCATCGCCACCACCGAACCGGCCACCTCGTCGATGTACCGGGACCTGCTGGCCGGCCGCCCGGTAGAGGCCACCGCAATCGTCGGCGACCTGGTGACCGAGGCAACAAAACACCAGGTCAGCGTGCCGTTCCTGACCGCGGCGCACACCGGCTTGGCGATCTATTCCCAAACCCTTTGATCGTACGTTCCACGCAACGCCACCGCCTCGTCCCCGCAAGGCAGGCGAACCGTCCCGGCCACCCCGCGACCGCCGGGCCGAAGCGCCCCCGCACCGCCACCCCGCCACCGCCGGGCCGAATCCGCCCCCTCACCGCCACCCCGCGACTTGCGTGCCGACTCAGGGTGCAATCCGCACCCCAAGTCGGCACACAACACCCGCGCCCGCCTTGCGTGCCGACTCAGGGTTCGATCCGCACCCCAAGTCGGCACGGACCCCGTGGCCGGAACCGGGCGGGGGTGGGCCGCGTCGTACTCTGCATGATGCGACGGGGACCGTGGATCTTGATGTTGGCGCTGCTCAGCGGATGTGGTGCGCCCGCCCTGGAGGTCGCCGCCGAGGACCCCGCTCCGCTGTTGCGCGCTCAGGCCGAGGCGGCGCTGCGCCGTTATGACGTCGCGGTGGAGGCTGCCGGGGGCAGTCAGCGGTTCGTGCCGGTCGGCGACCAGACCGGTGTGATCGGCGAGTTCGAGCCGGCCTTCGGTGACAACGCCAAGATGGCGCTCGGCAACGGGTACCTCGAAGCCACCGGCCCGCTGCCGGGCCCACCGGCCACGGCCGGCGAGGTGGTCTGGGAGAACGGAACCCGGGAGAAGGTCGAGCTGCTCTCCGCCGAGACGGCGCTCGCCCGGATCGGCCGGGCCGAATGCCCGGAGTGCACCCCGCTGAAGATCACCGGCGCCCGGCTCGGCAGCGCCCGGGTCGACACCACGCGAGGTCCGGCGTCCGCGCCGGTCTGGGAGTACACGATCAAGGGCACCAGCGCCCGGCTCACCCGACCCGCGGCCGACGGCACGGTACGGATGGTCCCGCCGTCCTGGAATCCGGACGATCCACCCGGCGGCCCGGCCCTCGACTCGGCGAGCACCGCGATCGGCAGCCGCGAGCTGACCGTCGCCTTCATCGGCGCCCCCGGCACCGCTGCCGAACCGTGCGGCGCCGACTACACCGGTGCGGCCGTCGAGTCGGCGTCCGCGGTGGTCGTCTACGTCCTGGCGGAGCACCACCGCGGCCCGGCCGGCGAGAACGTCGTCTGCCCCGCGATCGGCGCGTCCCGGACCGTCACCGTCACTCTCACCGAACCGCTCGGCGACCGGGCCGTCCTCGAAGTGCAGCAGGGAACCCCGGTAGCCGTCGCGATCACACCTTGAGGCCCTCGATCATCCGGTCGAGCACTCCGGGCAGGTGCCGGTCCCAGAACTCCCAGGTGTGATCGCCCGGCTCGAACGCCGAGTCCAGACCGACCCCGGCGGTGGCACAGGCGGCGATGAACCGGCGGTTCTGCGCCACCAGGAGATCATCGTTGCCGCAGCGCACCACCAGTCGCGGCAAGGCCGCCGGGTCAGCCACCCGAACCAGATGCATCAGGTCCTCGTCGCCACCGGCGACGGCCCGATCAGCGAAGACCCGGGCGGTCAGGGCCCGAACGTGCGGCCGCATGTCGTGGTCCTGGATGTAGGCCAGATCCAGCGCCCCGGAGAGGCTGGCCGCCGCCGCGAACCGCTCCGGCTCCCGCAACGCCCATTTGAGCGCACCGTAGCCGCCCATCGACAACCCGGCCACAAAGGTGTCCTCGCGCCGCCCCGAGACCCGGAACAGCCGCCCCACCACTTCCGGCAGCTCCACCGACAGAAAGTCCCAGAACCGCATCCCGTAGGTCTCGTTGGCGTAGAAGCTGCGATGCACCTGCGGCATGACGACAGCCAGCCCGCGGTCCCGCGCGTACCGCTCCACCGAACTGAACCGTGACCAGGACGTATGGTCGTCAGAGAGCCCGTGCAGCAGATAGACCACCGGCGGCGGCGCAACCCTCACCCGATCCGGCAGTATCACCGTCATCGAGGTACCCGTCTCCAGCGCCTCGGAGTCAAAGTCACACCGGATCAGTGCCATCGCAACAGTCTCAACCCGCACCCCCACCCGACCCCGCCCGGGGTGGCACCCACCGCGAACGTCACCGCTCACCGGCCGAATAGTGGCGCAGCCTAACCAGCCCACCGTCCGGGCCGGTCCAGTCAGCGTCTGAGCTGTGCGTATACCGCCACCCGGTGGCCTCGTAAAACGTGACGGCGGCGGCCCGGCCGCTGTTCTCCGTCACGCTCAGGGTCAACACGTACCCCAGGCGGGTCGCCCGGTCCCGAGCGACCCGGACCAGATCGCGGGCCACCGCCCGGTGGCGAGCCGCCGGGCTGACGAAGAGCCGGGCCAGTTCGGCGCCCTCCGTCGTGCCCCGGTGAACCGCGACGTGCCCGGCAATCGCCCCGTCCACCACCGCGACCCAGGCACACAGCAGTTCCGGCGGGGCGAGCCACCCGGCCGGGTCAGCGGGCCAGTTGAGCGGATAGCCATCCGCCTCGTGCACGCGGCGCAGCACGGCCACGCAGGCCACCAGATCAGACTCGGAACGCTCCCGAATCACCGAACCCCTCCCCCGTAACAGAACGATTGATCCCGGAAAGGCGGGCGCCTCCGTCCGGGAGTCGAGTCTCCCGTCGCTGGCCAGGCTCTCCACGTTGGCTGATGATGATCGAATGCTCGAACTGGCGGAGTTGACCAATGCGTGGGCATACGGCTGCTCCGTGTCTCGTGGCACAACACCGCCCGTCGCGATCACCGGCGGCCTCAGCATCGACATCGACCGCACCAACAACATCTCCCGGTACGTCCTCGAACCGTACGACTGGCAGCGAGCGGCCGCGCGCTCCTCGGGATGATCTGCGACAGCAACGGTGACGTCGTCTCGCGGGCACGGTTGGCCGCGAGCGGACGATACGGCGTCATCGACAGAGTCCGGACCCGCGCAGCGGATCAGCGACGAGGTATGGGTCGCGCCGTGATGGCCGGAGCGTTCCGATCGAAGTGGCCGGGCCGGGCGACACCCGCACCCGCGCGCCGACTTCGTCGCTGCAGTCTTGCGGCTGGCCCGCGCCGGATCTCCATCGCGCGGCGTCCCCGGCCCGCGGTGAACGGATGCAGACGGGAACGCCGACCGGTCTGGAGAACTATCGATGGACGAGGCGATCCCAGATGTCCGGTCCAGATGAAGAGTTCGGACGGCAGGTCGGTGACCAGCGCACCGAAAAGTAGGTCTGGACGGCCGCGGCGGAGTTCGTCCAGACCTACTTTTCGGATTCGTCGGCGGGGACGACCCCTGAACCTTCATTCGTCGTTTGGAGGATCAGCTCGACCGCAGCGGCGACGGTGCTCACGGTCATGTCCGGTTTCGGCTGGTTCTCAGGCCACGACGTCGACTTGTTCTGCAGCCAGATGGTGCTCAGTCCAACGCTGCGGCCTCCGGCAATGTCGAGGATCGGGTCGTCGCCGGTCATCCAGCCGCCGTGGGATACCGATGCTCCGCAACGCTGCGCGATGATGCCGAAGATGGCGGGCTCGGGTTTGCGGATACCGACTTCGTCGGAGATGCACCAGGCGTCGACCAGGGTGCTGAAGCCAGCGCGGTGGATCTTGCCGTGTTGGTTGTCGGTCATGCCGTTGGTGACGATGCCGATCCGCCAGCCGGCAGCGCGCAGGCGGCGGAGTGCTTCAAGGCCTTGCGGCTGGCAGGTGACCAGTTCCGGCATGCGTCGCCGGTATTGCCGCCAGAGTTCGTCTGCGGCTTGCTGCAGGTGAAGGCGTCGCGGACAGCGTGGAAGAAGGTGCCTTTGGTGCCGGTGGTTCGGGCATCAGTTTCCAGGAGCCATGTCAATGCGGTGGCGTCGAGGTGGTGCGTGGCGACGAACTCCTGGGCCCATGCGCGGAAGGCCGTGTTGCGGTTGACGAGTGTGTTGTCCAGATCGAAGAGTGCCAGCCGCTGCATGTCGAGATCGTAGGCGCTCGTCGGTCGGATGGTCGGAATCAGCATCCTGGTGAGACGAGAGCTTGCGCTCGCGTCCGAGCAGCGGTCGTCCTCCTCGTGGTCCTGGCGGTACGTCGCGGCGGGGCCAGAGTGCAGGGCTGGCGACGGTGCCGATGAACAGGTCCATGCGGACTGACCAGTCACGGGCGAGGACGGGTCCGACATGGCGGTGATAGAGGATGGGCCATCCGCCGCAGCGGTTGTGGGCGAACCATCGGGCGCTGCGGCGGTGCCGGTCGATGCTGTGCTGGTTGACCTTGGGGATGCTGTGGCCTGGACAGGACAGGTACTGTCGCATCCGGCTCAGGGTTGTGGATGAACAAAGGCGTTGACCAGCGGCTCACAGGTAGGTCCGGACGTTGGTGGAGCCGGTTGTCCAGATTGAGTTGGTGGATGCCGGCGTGGCTATCGGCGTAGGCGTACTCCCTCGTCGTCTGATGCCGCCGGCTCCGTCCATGATCTACTGGCCGACGTGGGCCGCACGGGGGATGTTTTCGCGACTTGGCAACGAGGCTGGGGCAGGGCTCGGAGGGTCGAGCCGGGCGTCGAGGTAGCCGGTGGACTGCGGGTGCATTGCCGGATGAACTCGCGCGAGATCGAACTTTTCGCCTTCGACGACCGGGCTGAGTCGTTGGCCGGGATCGCTGCGGCGGCGCTCCGCGAGGAAGGCGTCACCTGGTTGACCGTGGCGACCACGCAGCCGGAGTCGGTGGTGAGCGTGCTGAAGGCGGCAGGGCTGATCATGTTGCAGCAGTCCGAGCAGCTGATGAGCGTCGACCTGCATAAGCACCCCCGGAGCCCGGTGCCCGCCGGGTACCGGGCCGAGACCACGGTCGACGACGACGTGGTCTACGTCCAGGTGCTCGCCGACGACGGCTCGGACGCCGCCCGGGGCCATGCGGGAGTCGTCGGCGGGTACGCTTCGGCCGACAAGATCCTCACCTGGCCGGACCATCGGCGCCGAGGGCTGGGCAGCGTGGTCATGGGGATCCTGGCCGACGCGGCGATCGAACTCGGGGCGGAGACCGGGCTGCTCGTCGGCAGCACTCAGGGCCAGCAGCTGTACCAGATGCTCGGCTGGCGTACCGAAGCGACAGTCCTGATCGCCGCGCCGCCCGGCACCGTCTACCCGCAGTAGGCGCGCCCGGTCCAGGGTTCTGGGCTCGTGACGACCTCGGGCCGTCGGCTTCAGCCCAGCCCGCGCCGCCGCCACATCACCAAAGTCCTCAGCGGTCAGACGACCGTTCACGCAGCTCAGTCGCCCGCCCGGCATCCGAACCCGGTTACGTACAGGCACCGCACCGGCTTGCCCGGAAGGTCAGCCGCCACACCGTGAGCTTGGGCCATCGTCGATGCTTTTGCCGTTCGCTCCACAAGGTGATTCCAGATCCCACAAGATCATCCACAATCCATGCCCGGACTCCACAAGGTCTGGGCGGACGCGACAGGTCTGTCCGGTCCGCAGATAGCTGGCCATCGGCTGCGGCGCTGGCCAGGAACGAGACAACTCGGCGCGGACTACTGCGGTTGATCCGTCCGGATCTAGTTGGCCTTTTCTTGGCTGGACTTGCTCGGCGAGGGCCGTTTCCAGAGCTGGCGTGCCGCGAATCCTTCGCGCCGAAGCCAGTGCTCGGTATAGACGATCCGGTTCGGCTCGATCACGACGAGTGTGTCGCTTGGCGGTTCGGAGAGTGAGCGGCCCCGTTCGGCGTGCTCGTTCTCCCAGCGGAAGGCGTCCCAGTAGTGGTCCCGTTCGGGATGCTCGGGAGGCAGCACTCGGGCTTCGCCGAACAGCTGTGCTCCTCGGCTGCTGGCCAGCCCGACCAGCGGGGCGAAGATGCCCACGGAGACCCGCGGATCACCGGCGATGTTGCGCAGTTTCGGGGACCGGGGCGAGGCAGTGAACATGACCGCGAAGTCGAGCGAGTAGTAACGCACCGGTGTCGCCAACGGGCCTTCGGGTCCGGTGGTCGCCAGCACGCACATGTTCTGCGAGGACAGCAGGTTGAGGATGCGCTCATCAAGCCTTTGTCGCGGCAGCCGGTTGGTCGGCGTTGGCTCCGACAGCCAGGGGTTTGTCAGTGGCATTCTGCTCTGTCCACGAGGTCACCGCTTCACTGCGAGGATCTGCAGCGCATTCGCCGAGTTGGCGTTCATCGTCTCGACGGTGATCTCCCGGGTGGTGTCGATGTTGAACCCGTCGAGCAGCAGGTTCTGCAGCCAGTCGGCAGTGTGGTGTCGGCAGATAGCGCCGGCGTCGGTCTCGAAGACGCCGTAGGTTCCGTAGGTTCCGGCATGCTGTTGGTATCGAGCCTGGTTGCGCTGGTCGGTTTGCAGGAGCAGGTCGCTGACATAGAGCAGCCCGCCTGGGCGGATCACCCGGGTGAGCTCGGTGACGAGTTGTTGCTGCCCTGTGTCTGTCGGAATACACGTGAGAACGGCGAAGAGGAGCACCGCGTCGACGCTGGCGTCCGGGTAAGGCAGCGTCGGCGGGTTGAGTAGCACTCGGAAGCTGAGTGTGGGATTACTTTGGCGGGCTCTGTCGATGAGGCGGGCGGACGTGTCGACGCCTTCGACGTCAGGGAAGCCCTGTTGCTGCGTGAGCCCGGCGATCCGTCCGTAACCGCAGCCGTAGTCGATGATGCGGGCCGTGGAGGGCAACCGAGACAACCAAGCGAAGTCGATGGGATGGGTGAAGGTCTTCGCGGCGCCGGCAGTTTCCCAGAAGTGCCGCTGATTGTCCAGCTCCGACATGGTCTTGATCTTCTCACGCTTGAACAGGACGGCCTTCATCGATGTCGGACCGCACGGTTCCGGTTGGATCCGCTGAAAGGTCCTGTTCTATCGGCCTGGTTTCATCCGTGTTGGATCGCGAGTCATGGTCGGGCAGCCCCAACAGTTCGGCCAGGTTTGAGGCTGGGGCGTCAACGGGCTGCGGCGGGATGTCCGGTTTCCGGATCTCCCGGACGTTGAGAGGTGGGAGATTCCAGGCCGCGACGAGCAGGTTGTTCTTGGCGAACTCGCGGACGGCCCGACGGAGGTGGGCGGCCTCGCGCTGTTTCAGATTCGGTGACGGGGTGCCGTCGAGGGTCTGAGCTCGGGTGTCGGGGAAGGTCTTGTCGGGTTCGCAGTAGGGGCCGTAGCCCATACCCGCGAGCCAGAACGTGATGAGGTGACCGTTGTTGCTGAGGATCGCGTCGACCGGGTAGCCGATGGTCTGGGCGATCTTCGCCGCAATGGCGTCGCGGTCACCGGTGTGACCGTTGGATCCCGCGATACTCGCGGCGTTGAACTGCTCGATGGCGGTGCGGGCGGGCAGGCGCCAGGAAGGTGCGCAGAACAGTTCGGCGAGCCGCACGATCTCTGGGTGGAAAGCGGCGATGTAGCGCGGGCCGTTGAAGGCGCTGGCGGTCGGGATGAGGATCTTGATGCGCTGGTCGTGGATGGTGTGTTGCGGTGACGGCCCGTAGAAGCGCAGGTCGACACAGACGTTCTGTGAGGCTGCGATGGCGTGCAGGGCGAGTTTCCAGCCGTGCCGCTGGACCAGCCGGTCATGTCGGTGCTGGGCGTCGGTGAGCTCGGGCAGCAGCTGGCCGATCGGGGTGGGCTTGTGGTCGATGCCGAACTCGGTGGAGCCGATCCAGTAGCCGTGGCGGGTGCAGAGCATCTCGTGGTGCGCGAACAGTCGGCGGACGACGCCGCCGCGGTGTCGGGCAGTGCATAGCGGGCAGGCGCGCTGGGGTAGTGCCGCCACTGCTTCCAGTCCGGCGCCGGATCGCGGAGTTCAGGTAGCGCGTGCTCGAGCGCGGCGGCTGGCCGATCGGTGGCGGCGGCGAGCCGGTCAAGCACGATCAGACGCCGGCTGCCGGACCCAGTGGGTGCGCTCAGGCAGGTCCAGAGATCTTCGTAGGGCAGGGCGTGGACAACGGCGAGCCGGGCGACGTAGGAGGTCAGCGTCTCATGGTGTGCTGGCCACAGCGGGATGGGCAACCGTGGCAGCCGGGCCCGGAAGGTGCCGCTGCCGTTTGCGGTGCGAGAAGCCTCGCACCGGTTTGCCAAGCTCGAATCGCACCGCCGCCGAGTCGATCAAAGTGACACGGGCCTCGGTTCTGTCGATGGCGACATAGCCGACTTCGAACTCAGCCGTCAGCGGAGCACCAGAGCCGGGCACCGCGCGCAGCATCCCGGCACGTTACCGTCGGCCACCCTCGAACGGCCGCGGCCACGCCGACGGCCGCCACTGGCCAGACCCTCCAATTTGCCTGATCATGATCAAATGCTCGGCCTAGCGGAGTTGACCGATGCGTGGGCCCACGGCTGGTCGCTGTCCCGTGACACGACGCCGCCTATCGCGATCACCGACGGTCTCAAGATTGACATCGACCCCACTCGCAATATCGCCAGGTACATTCTCAAGCCGTACGACTGGCAGCGAGCAGCCGTCCTGGGACGCGAGCTGACCACTCCCGGCACCGAAATCAAGATCGTCGGAGCTACCGACTCCTTGCGAGAAGCGCTGAAGAGCGACTGGACGATGTATGACGAACATCATCTGATGACCGTCCCCTTCACCCGCGGCGTTGCCGAGACGCCGCCCTCCTGCAGCGCCCAGATCGTCAATGACGGTGGTGCCCTCCTCGGGATGATCTGCGACAGCAACGGTGACATCGTCTCGCGGGCACGGTTGGCCGCGAGCGGACGATACGGCGTCATCGACAGAGTCCGGACCCGTGCAGCGGATCAGCGGCGAGGCATGGGTCGTACGGTGATGACCATGCTCGGCAATCGAGCGCTCGACGAGGGCCTGGCCACCGGGCTGCTCTCCGCCACCACCGAAGGGCGGAGGCTGTACTCCGCGCTGGGCTGGAAGATCCGCGGCGAACTGGCCGGGGCTTTCCGATCGACATGACCAGGCCGGTCAGCGCCCGTCGATGCGCTCTTGGGTTCAGCGCGAGCAGCATCCCGCAGCCGTGCCGCTGGCCACCTACAAACGGACGCAGACCAGGCCGTTGGCCAACTTCGGCCGGACTGGCCAACTATCGCCGGACGGGACAACCAGACGCTGAATCGCGTTGGGAATGTCGTACCCGTCGATTAGTATGTGTGTACGAAAGAGGGGACCTGAGCTGCGGATCTTCGGGCCTTCGGAGGTTCGATCCTGCCTGGATTCCGCAGTGCGAGTGAGGAGACGACGTGACGATCTCGACCACCACCCCCGTGCCCGTGATCCCTCCGTACGCGACGATGCTCGGCTTCACCCGCTACGTCTCCCGCACCGGGCCGGCCAAGGCCACGTTCGTCGGCGGGCTGCGCCGGCAGCGGGAGCGACGGAGCGGATTCAACCCGCACGGCCAGCTCGTGAAAGCCCTCAAGGCGGACATCGCGTTCCGCACCGGCGGCAGCTACCTCGGCGGCGTGGTCGACGTGGTGAAAGACCGCTGGAAGCCGCTCTACGGGACGCTGCGCACCGGCGCCCGCACCTACCTGGACTCGCTCGGTGACCCCCAGCAGGTCGACCTCGCCCAGACCCGCGACGCCATCGCCACGGTCGGCCCACTGGCCGTGAAGATCAACCCGCACTTCGGCCTGCGTTTCGCCGACGGCCGCCGCGAGGCCGTCCGGATCCACTTCGACGAGGCCCCGCCGAGCCCCGAGGCCGCCACCGCGATGCTGCACCTGATGGCCCGCCACATGGACCAGATCCTGCCCAACGCCGAGCCGGTCCTGGTCGACCTCCGCCGAGGCGTCACCCACCGCATCGACACGGCCGCCCGCCCCGCCGACGTCGAAAGCTGGCTGGCCGGCGAGGCCGCCGCCTTCACCTCGATGTGGTCCGCCACCGCGACCCCCACCGCATAACCGCCCCACCACACAGCCCAACCCGCCACCCCGGCCGCCCCTGCGCCGTGCGCCCGCTCCTCCGGGCCGCACGGCGCGCCCGCGACCCCACAACCCGGCGGTCCCGAAGTCTCGGAACCGCCGGGCCACAGAGCCAACCTCGATCGGTGCGGGCCGGTTCAGCCGACGTAGAGATGGTGGAAGACTCGGTTCTGGCTGGCCTGACTTGCGCAGGCACCGGCGGGGCCTTGGAGCGGCTGGTTCAGGCGGCGTAGGGGGCGGTCACCTGGAGGATCCAGGTGACGCCGAAGCGGTCGGTGAGCATGCCGAAGCCAGGGGCGAACCGGGACGGGCCGAACTTCTCGACGATCTCAGCGCCGCTGGACAGCTTGTCCCAGAGGGCGCTGACCTCGTCGGATGTCTCACCGCTGACCGAGATGAAGAATCGCTCACCGGTCAGGGTCAGGCCGTTCTCGCGGGTGGTGGCGGTTGGCGCGGCTGCGGCCGGGGACTGGCTGGGGGTGTCATAGGCCATGATGCTGAAACCGTTCTCGGCGTTCACCTGGCCGAAGACGACCTTGTCGGCGTCGGGCAGGTCCTTGGGCATGCCGAAGTCGCTGTAGGCGACCGCTGTCAGGTTGCCGCCGAATACGGACTGGTAGAACTCGAGCGCCTGACGGGCCTCGCCGTGGAAGTTCAGGTGCGTGGTGGCGGTGATCGCCATGATGACTCCTTGTTGATCTCTTCGATTTTTGGAACTATTCGGGCAAATGGGACTACTGGTTTGTTCGGTTGAATCGGGCTGCTGGCCGGCTTCGGGATCGGCCGGTGGCCGGTATCCGGAGCCGGTAGCCGGAGCCTCTCGGGATCCATCGGGCAACGCCCACGCCTGGGGCTGACGGGACGTTTGTAAGGGAACGCCTGCGGGGACGCTTCAGATGGCCAGCAGGATGGTGCTGACGAGCAGGCTGCCGAGGATGTTGTAGCCGCCGGAGATCGCCGCGTAGAACAGAGGGCGCGGGAAGTTCGGGTTGATGGCGATGTTCACGGTGTTGGCCGTCAGGTAGCCGAGGCCGACGATCAAACCGAAGAGCAAGGCGTCGCTGTACGTGTCGATGTCCAGCGCGGACATCAGGATCGCGCTCGTGATCGTGATGATCAGAGACGTGGTCGCCGGGCCGGCGTAGAACAGCGCCGACGCCTGGGGCTTGGCGTCGGCGGCGCGGCCGAGAGAGCGGTTGTACGCCCTGGGGAACAGCACCGCGAACCAGACTCCGCCGAGCACCGTGAAGGCCACGAAACCGGCCAGGATTCCGATCCAGTTCAGATCGCCCAGAACATCGAACATGCTGTTGACTCCGTAGATCGCGGGGATGGCCGTCGTCGTCCGGCTCGAGATCGAGATTCGCAGCAGTAGGTGCCAGGATGTGACACCTACTGTGGGGAGAATCGGAGTCATGCCGAAGACCTCCGCCCGACTGCTGGCGCTGTTGTCGTTGTTGCAGGCCCGCCGGGACTGGCCGGGGACGCTGCTGGCCGACCGGCTCGACATCAGCCTGCGTACCGTGCGCCGTGACGTCGACCGGCTCCGCGAGCTCGGCTATCCCATCGCCGCGGTCAAAGGGCCGGACGGCGGCTACCGGCTCAGTGCCGGGACCGAACTGCCGCCGCTGCTGTTCGACGACGAGCAAGCTGTCGCCTTGACCATCGCCCTGCAGGTGGCGGCCACCTCCTCGGGCGACGGCCTGGCGGATGCCGCCGCGCGGGCGCTGAACACGATCCGGCAGGTCATGCCGGCCCGGCTACGGCGCCGCGTCGAGGCGCTGCAAGTCACCGCCGTCGAGCGGCCCACCACCCGCTCGGCCGCACCGGTCGACGGCGACGTGCTTCTGGCGATCAGCGCCGCCGTCCACGCCCGCGAGATCCTGCGGTTCGACTACGACTCCCCGGCCACCGACCGGCACGCCCCGGCTGCGGATCGGGCGCCGGCGGTGGACCGGGCGCCGCGCCGGGTCGAACCGCATCACGTCGTCACCTGGGACGGGCGCTGGTATCTGGTCGCGTGGGATCTCGACCGGGCCGCCTGGCGCACCTTCCGCGTGGACCGGATCGCTCTGCGTACCCCCAACGGGCCGCGGTTCACGCCGCGCGCGCTTCCCGGTGACGACGTCGCCTCGTACATCATCGGGAAGTTTCGGGGTTCCAGCGGCAATGGCGAAGGGGGCAGTGACGGTGGCGGCTGGCCCTGTCAGGGCACGGTGATCCTGGACCGGCCCGCCGCCGCGGTCGCTCTCTACACCCGTGAAGGTGTCGTCGAGGACGCCGGTTCCGGTCGTTGTCGTCTCACCCTCGGATCCTGGTCGTGGCCCAGCCTCGCCGCCGCCATCGCCCGTTTCGACGCCGACATCGAGGTCGTCGGCCCCGGTGAGCTGACCGACGCCTTCGCGCACCTGGCCGGCAGGTTCACCAGGACCGCGACGGCAAAAGGCCCACCGACGTGAGGGCGGATAGGGTGGACGGTGTGAGTCGGTATTCCGGCGTGCTTTCTCCGCCGCGCTCCTGAGCGGAGCGTTTCCGAGCCGATCAGGCGCCGTCTGATCGGCGGTTCCACGCGCTCCGCCGACGGTCGTCGACGACTCACTTCCTCATCGGAGCGCGCATGTTCACCTCGTACCTCAATACTGTCCACCGGGCCCGGCTGAGCCTTTTGCAGGTCTCGGCCACCGGAATCCTCTGGGGCACCACCGGCGTCGTAGTCCAGGTCGTCGCCGAGCGCACCGGGCTCGGTGCTCTGGCGATCGGCTTCTACCGGCTCGCCGTCGCGGCGGTCGTTCTGCTGGCCATCGGGTTTCCGGCGCGACGGCGGATCCTGGCCGCGTTCCGGGCCGCGCCCGCCGGGGTGATCGCCACGGGGGTCGGTCTCGCTTCCTACCAGGGGCTTTACTTCATCGCGGTACGTCTGGGCGGGGTCAGCGTGGCCACCGTCGTCAGTCTCGGCATCGCGCCGGTGCTGCTGAGCGCCTGGGAGAGCCTGCGCAGCCGGCAGCGGCCCGGCACCGCCACGCTTGTCGCGTCGGCGGCGGCGATCGGCGGCCTGATCCTGATCGGCGGCGCCACTTCCGAACCGGGTACGGCCACCACCGCCGGACTCGGGCTGGTCGCCGCGATCGGTTCCGGCATCGTCTACGCCGTCTCCACCGCGGTCAGCCGGCACACCACCCAGGGTGTGGAGCCGCTGACCTTGACCACGTTGTCGTGTGTCATCGGCGCGGTCGCGATCCTGCCGGTCGCCGCGGTCGAAGGGCTGGCCTTCACACCGAGCGCAGGCCCGGTCGCCCTGCTGATCTACGCGGGGGCGATCACGACCGCGCTGGCGTACGCCCTGTTCTACTCGGGTCTGCGGCACCTTTCGGGAAGTGTCGCGGTGGTCGTCACTCTGCTTGAACCGCTGACCGCCGCCCTGCTCGCGGTTCTGCTGATCGACGAGCCGCTGGGCGTGGCGACGATCTGTGGCGGGCTTCTGCTGCTGGGCGCGGTGGCGGCGCTCTACCTGAACGCCGACGGCGCACGACGAGAGGATTCGGGAACCACCTGATCGGGCTGATTTTTCTTGGTATCGGCGCGGGAACGGCTTAGGGGCGGGACGGTTGCGACGATTGCTCCAGATGTAGAGGTGCTGGGCAGGACATCGGGGGGCGTTCGGCCATGTGGAAGACCGGTCTGGTGGCGGTAGGCGTGACTCTCACGGTCGCGGTGGGGGCGGCGGAGGTGGCGTACGCGGCGCCGGGTGAGCTGCCGAGCGTGGTGGCCTATGTGCGTAACGGCGACGTCTACGTCAGTCAGGGAACCGGCGAGAAGCGCCTGACCACCGGCAGCGGGCATGCCCGTCCGCGCTGGTCACCGGACGGGCGGCAGCTCGCGTTCCTGAAGAACGGACGGCTCTGGACGATGCGGTCGGACGGCACCGCCGCACGACAGCTCAGCGCTCGTGCGGCGGCCGGGCCGTCCTGGTCGCCGGACGGGAAGTGGCTGGCGTTCGCGTCACTGTCCTGCACCGGTGGTCCGGGCGTCTACCGCATCGCGACGGCCGCCACGAAGACCGCTGTTCCGGAGGTGCTGTTCCCCCGGGACTGCCGGGGGGAGGAACTGCCGGAGGAGGCCGCGGCGGTTCCGGCCGGCCGGGGTGTCCCGGCGCCACTGAACGAGCGTCTCGCCACCGATGACGCGGTGGCCTGGTCCCCGGACGGGCGGCGGCTGGCGTTCCGGGGCGGGGACTGCGAGTCGACGTACGACGCCTGCCTCTCGGTCGGGACTCTCGCGGACGGGTCGGAGAAGACGGTGGCCGCCTACGGTGGCGGTAGCTTGCAGAACCGTGGTTTCGCCGTGGTGCCGAGTTGGCGTTCGGACGGGGCGAAACTGTCGTGGACCGCGTTCCAGGAGGGCGAGACCGCGGCGGAGAGCAAGCCGGTGCATCTGGTGGAGTACGACACGGCCACCGGCGCGAAGCGGATCCTGGGCAGTGCGATGGACCGGGAGCTCGCTTACGTGGACGCGTCCCGGGCGGTCATCACCAGCCAGAACAGTGGCCGGTCCTGGGTGACGGTGCTCGGCCTGGCGACCGGCACCCGCGTCCTGTTCCGCTCGGGGTCGCAGCCGAGCGTTCAGCCCGTACGGCGGTAAATTAGGGTTGGCCCGCCATGAGTGAGCCAGAGAACCGCCCGATTCGCACCTTTCACCCACGCCGTGGCCGGATGAGCAGCCGGCACGCCGACGCACACACGGAGTTGTGGCCGCTGTTCGGGCTGGATTCACCGGACGGCGACCGTACGCCGCTGGATCTGGACGTGTTGTTCGGCCGTACCGCGCCGGTGGTTCTGGAAATCGGTTTCGGCATGGGTGACGCCACCGCGGCGATGGCGGCGTCGGATCCCGGCCGGGGCTATCTCGGTGTCGAGGTGCACACCCCGGGCATCGGGAACCTGCTGGCACTCGCCGGCGAGCAGGGGCTGACCAACGTCCGGGTGGCACTCGGCGACGCCATGCATCTGGTGCACCGCCTCGCGCCGGGGAGTCTGGACGCGGTGCACGTCTTCTTCCCCGATCCGTGGCCGAAGGCGCGTCATCACAAGCGCCGGCTCATCCAGCCGGCGAACGTGGCGGTGTTCCGGGAGCGGCTGCGCCCGGGCGGGGTGCTGCACTGTGCCACCGACTGGCCGGAGTACGCGCTGGCCATGGCCGAGACCCTGGACGCCGATCCGGGTTTGCGGCGGCTGCCGGAGTCGAAGGGCGACCGGCCGGAGACGAAGTTCGAACGGCGCGGGTCGGACGCGGGCCGCCCGATCACCGATCTGCGGTACGCCCGGATCTGACCCGGCGAATCCCCGAGGACCCCGAAGTCCCGCGCCGGATCGGCCGACACTCAGGTTGTGAGACGTGCGGCTACGGGAGGTCGGAGATGCGGTTGGACGGGCGGGAAGCACCGCGGGCCGACGACGGGTACGGCTGGATCATCGGCCCGCTGTCCCCGGAACCCCCGACTGCCGCCACCCCGGCCTTTCTCGGTGCGGAACTGCATCACGGCGCCCTGACCAGCGGCTCCGCCGACCAACTGGCGGCGCTGGCGGCCCGGTCGGCGGGCGCGGCGAACGCCTGCATCCAGTTCGCCGAGGGCGACGAACTGCGGCTGTACGGAAACTGGGGCGATTGGGCGGAGATCACCCGGCTCGGCAGTGTCGTGATGCGTACCGGCGCGCCCCTGGTGGTGTCCGACGCCAGTACCGACGACCGTGTTCCGGACGAGGTCGGCGCCTACCTTGGCCATCCGGTGCACGACCGGATGGGCATGGTCCTCGGAGTGTGCTGCGCTTACGACCACCGGCCGCGGGAGTGGACCGCGGCACAGGTGGCCGCGGTGGCCGAGGCCGCCGACGTGGCGACGCTGCTGATCGGCGAGCAACTGGCCCGGTACGAGCTGGAGCAGCAGCACCGTTTCCTGGACGCGGTGCTGGACAGCCTGCACGACGGGGTCTCGGCCTGTGACGCGGCCGGCCGGGTGGTGTTCGTCAACGAGCGGATGCGGCGGCTCTGGGGTGACTCCCCGGTCGGTGACGTGCGGGGGCTGTCGGATGTCTCCGGGACGCCGTTGGACCGCGACGAGCTGGGCCTGTTCCGGGCGCTGCGCGGGGAACGGGTGCGGGACGTGCCGATCTCGGCGAGTCAGGGGCGGCGGACCCGGCATTTCCTGATGGACGCGCAACCGATCCACGGGCTGGACGGCCGGGTGGTGGGTGCGGTGCAGGCGCTGCAGGACGTGACCCGGCAGCGGCGGGCGGAACGGTTCCGCAGTTGTGAGCTGGCGGTGACGACGGCGCTGGCTGCGGCGCCGACCATCGAGGCGGCCGGCCCGCGGGTGCTGGAGGCGGTGGTCACCACATTGAACTGGGTGCACGCCGAGTTGTGGACGGTGGACGAGCAGACGATCGAAGCGGTGGCCCGCTGGAGCGCGCCGGGCTGGCCGTCCGGGATTCCGGTGCCGGAGCGGCTGGCGTACGGACAGGGCCTGGCCGGGCGTTCCTGGCAGGTGGACAAGCCGCTGTGGATCCGCGACGTGGGCCGCCCGCAGAGCCTGATCTCGCCGGACACGTCGGCGGACCGGCTGCACACGGCGCTGGCGATCCCGGTGCACGACGGGGCGGGCACGATCGGGGTGCTGACGGTGTTCGCGGATTCGATCGAGGATCCGGAGGACGAGCTGGTCGCGCTGATGTCCGGGATCGCCGCGCATCTGGGGCAGTTCGTGGAGCGGCGCCGGGTGGAGGACCTGAAACGGCAGCTGACCCGGAGCAAGGACGAGTACCTGGCACTGATCGGGCACGAGCTGCGCACCCCGTTGACGTCGATCAGCGCCTACACCGAACTGCTGCGGGAAGCCGACGAGGTGACGCTGGTCAAGGACGGGCCGCGACTGATCGAGGTGATCGACCGGAACACCAGCTCGCTGCGGGAGATCATCAACGAGTTGCTGGAGCTGTCGGCGCTGGATGCGGGGCATACTGAGGTACGGCGTACGCCGATGGATCTGTCCGCCGTGGTCCGTGAGGTGGTCCAACGGGCGCGGACCGCGCTCGACGGGGTCCCGGTGGAGATCGACGCCGAGCTTCCGGCCGAGCTGATCGTGCCGGGTGACCGGGCCCGGCTGCGGCACATCGTGGAGAACCTGCTGGGCAGCGCGGTCCGGTTCAGCCCGGACGGCGGGCACGTGATGGTGACGCTACGTGTCGCCGGCCGGTTCGCCGAGCTGGCCGTCTCGGACGCCGCCTCGGACGTGCCCCGCGCCGAGCGGGAGCACCTGTTCACCGGTCATTTCCGGACGGCGCGCGGCAACGACCGGATCCTGCCGGGCAGCGGCCTGGGCCTGACCCTGAGCCGTGCCGTGGTGGACAAACACCACGGCACGATCGAGCTGACCGGCGACGACTCGGGAACGACGGTTCTGGTCAGACTGCCTATCGAAGATCGGTAGGGCGGCCGCGGCGCTCGATCTCGCGCGCCACCTCCGGGTCCCACCTGGAGGCGTCCCAGTCGTCGCTGGTGACTGTCGGCCGGAGCCGGCCGCCCAGGTCGGGGCGCCCGGTCAGGCGCCGGATCCGGGAGCGGGTCAGGAGCACGCCGGTGACCAGAGCGAGCCACGCGACGATCTGCATCGCGCCGGCCGCTGCGGTGGGGAGGGTGAGAACGTGACCGAGAGTCATCAACAGCACGGCGAGTAACAGGCCACCGTAACCGACCGCCCCCGGCCCGGTCGGGGTCACCTTGTGCGCGCTGACGATCCAGACGACGGTGGAGACCAGCAGGCCGATGACGCAGACCAGGATCGCCAGGCCGGCGACCAGCCCGCCGAGCAGGAACCCGGCCCGGGTGCCCACCGAGAGCGGGTCGGCGGCACCGGACTTCAGCGCCAGGACCCCGGCCAGGGTGAGCCCGGTGGTCAGCAGGGCGACCACCAGGTAGCCCATGCTGAAGCGGATCACCCGGCGGGTGGCCAGCGCGAAGGTGTCCAGGTCGCCCTCGTGTGCGTTCATCGACCGGGAAGCTTACCGCCGGGACACCACCGCGGCCGCACCACCGCCACGGCGAACCGGTTCGGCGACGGCGATGAAGCCTCCGCCGCGGGTGAATTCGATCGCGGTGGCCGCGCCGAGTTCCGCGACGTCGGCGGCGAAGGCGTGCCCGAGCCGGGTGAGGTCCGGGCCGTACCGGGTCCGGAACGCCGGTTCGGCCTGGATCCCGGCGCTGTTGCGCTGCGAGCCGCGCGGCGCGGCAAGTGCCTCGGGCAGGGTCATCCCCAGGTCGATCCGGTTGACCAGCACTTGGAGCACGGTGGTGATGATGGTGGCGCCGCCGGGCGAGCCGAGGGCCAGGAACGGCTTGCCGTCCTTGAGCACGATCGTCGGAGACATCGAGCTGCGCGGCCGTTTGCCCGGTCCGGGCAGGTTGGGGTCGGGTGCGGTGCCCTGGGTGGGGGCGAAGTTGAAGTCGGTCAGTTCGTTGTTGAGCAGGAACCCACGGCCGGGCACCACCATCGCGTTGCCGCCGGTGGCCTCGATGGTGAAGGTGTACTCGACGACGTTGCCCCACTTGTCGGCGACGGTCAGGTTGGTGGTGCTCTGCCCCTCTTCGACCTTGGCACCGGCCGTGGCGGTGGCGCAGCCGGTGCCGGTCAGGTCACCCGGCGGCACCGGCTTGACCAGGGCGGTCGTCGGACTGATGGTGCAGGCACGCTGCTCCGCCCAGTCATCGGAGATCAACTTCTTCAGGACCGGCTTCGCGGTGTACGCCCCCACGTACCGGTTCCGGTCGGCGAACGCGAGGGCCGACGCCTCCAGGTAGTAGTGCAGTGTCGGCTGCCCGGCCTCGATGATGTTGAGGGCCTCGCCGACCGCGGTGCCGCCGCTGGACGGCGTGGACATGCCGTAGACGGTGAGTCCCCGATAGTCCGACCTCGTCGGCGCGGGATGGCGCAGCCGGTAACCGGCCAGGTCGGACCGGGTCAGCACACCCGGCCGGATCGGGTAGGCCCAGGTGCCGACCGGTTCGGCGGCGAGCGGCGGGTGCTGGACGGTCCGGACGATGTCGTCGGCGACCGCACCCCGGTAGAACACGCCGGTACCCTTCCGGCCGATCAGCCGGTAGGTGGCCGCCAGGTCCGGGTTGCGCTGGATCGTGCCGACCGCGGGCGGTGCGCCACCCGGCAGGTACAGCGCCTTCGTCGACTCGAACCGGCCGAACGCGCCCTGGATGTCGGCGATCTGCTGGCGGAAGGTGGCGTCGACCGCGAAACCCCGATCGGCGACCTCGGCGGCCGGCCGCAGCGCGGACGCCAGCGACCGGGTGCCCCACCTGTTCAGGGCCGACTCCCAGGTGGCGACGGTGCCGGGAACGCCGGTGGACAGGCCGCTGACCCGGGCCTCGTTGAAGTCGTAGGGCAGGCCGTCGGCGGGGTCGATGAAGTACCGCTCGGTGGCCGAGGCGGGCGCGGTCTCCCGGCCGTCGATGGTGGACACCTTCCGGGTCCGGGCGTCGTAGTGGACGAAGAAGCCGCCGCCGCCGACCCCGGCCGAGAACGGCTCGGTCACGCCCAGGGTGGCGGCGGCCGCGATCGCCGCGTCGACGGCGTTGCCGCCCCGGCGCAGTACCTCCAGCCCGACCGCGGTGGCGGTGGGATCGACCGTGGCGACAGCTCCGCCGTAGCCGGTGGCGGTCGGCTGGCGGTCACCGGCGAGTGCCGGTGCGGAGGTGACCACGAGTCCCGCCGCGGTCAGGGACAGAACTGTCAGCACGGGCAGGAACCGCATCGGCCCTCCAGGTAGGACATTCTCGGTCATCCATCTCTGCCTACCGGTATCCGGCCGGTTGCGCAACGATCAGCCGACCCCGAACGGTTCCGGTTCGATCGCCGGGCAGCTCGCCCCGACGGCGGGCAGGGTGAGATCGGCGAGGTACCGGTCGACCGCCGCCTGGATGCACGCGCTGTGCGTGTAGGCGACATGTCCCCAGCCCTGATAGGTGAACAGCCGGGCGGTGGGCCCGAACTGGCGGGCCACCTGCTGGGCCCAGACGTACGCGGTGGCCGGGTCGAACCGGGAGTTGACGACGAGCACCGGGCCGGTGGCGGTGGGGATCGGCCGCTGCGGGTTGACCGGCGGGGCCGCGATCCCGAGGCAGCCGGCGACGGCGGTCAGCGCCAGCGGGGAGACCCGCACCTGCGGCGCGCGCACGGCCAGGGCCCGCAGCCGTTCCCGGAACCCGGTGAAACCGCCGACCGGCAGCGACCAGTCCTGGCACATCACCGCGGGGAAACTGTGCGGGGTGAGGTCGGTGCCGTGCCGGAGGGCGCGCCGGCCAGCGGGCGCCGGTTCGTACGCCTCCTTCAGGTAGTGGGCGAACGAGTACCACTGCGGGTCGTAGAAGGCGCTGAACGCGGCCGAGAGCAGGTCCCAGACCCCCAGGCGGCTCGGCGGGTCGTACGGGTCGATCAGCTCCCCCGAGGTGGCCCGCCGGATCAGCTCCGCCCAGATCCGCTTGACGTCCCGGCCGCGCAGCGCGCAGTCCGTGTCCCGCGCGCACCAGGCGACGAACTCGTCGAACGCGGCCTGTACGGCCTCGGTGGTCTGGGTGAGGAACGCGTCCGCTCCGGCGCTGTGGTCCATCACCCCGTCGAGGACCAGGGCCCGCAGCCGGTCCGGATAGCGTTCGGCGTAGAGCTGGCCGATCAGGGTGCCGTAGGAGGCGCCGAAGAAACTGATCCGCTGTTCGCCGAGGGCCAGCCGGACGGCCTCCATGTCCCGGACCACGCTGACGGTGTCCGCGTGGTCGTAGACCGGGCCGCTGCGCCGGGCACAGTCCGCGGCCAGCCGCCGGTTGTAATCGCCGGCCGCGGTGAAAGCGGCCTCGGTGTCGAACAACGGGTCCGGCCGCTCGTCGACCAGGTCCTGGTCACACAGGATGGGGGCGCTCCGGCCGACACCCCGCGGGTCGATACCGACGATGTCGAACCGGCGCTGGACGGCGGCGCCGAAGTATTCGTGGTCGAGGGCCATGTTGACCGCCGAGACGCCGGGGCCGCCGGGGTTGACCATCAGCGCGCCGATGCGGGACTTCGGGTCGGTGGCCGGGCTGCGGGCCAGGTTCAGTTCGATCTGCGGTCCGGACGGAACCGTCCAGTCCACCGGCACCCGCATCGTCCCGCACTGGGTCTTCTCGTCCTCGGGGCAGGGCTGCCACCTGATCGCCGACGGGCCGACGGGGGTGGCGAGGACCAGCCGGGGTGGATGCCCGAGGAGCACGGTGAGGGTGAGGATCGCGGCCGTGAGCGATCGTACCGAAACTCGCACGGCTTCATCTTGATCCGGATTCCTCCTCCCATTCCGGGATAACCGATCATCTTCCACATATCGGTAACACGCTCACAGCTCATTGTCACCAGCGCATGGCACGGTGGATGGATGACCATCACACGACTTGCCGCCGCGGCTGCCGGTGTGGCCGTTCTGACCGCCTGCTCCACCAGCGGTTCCTCAGCCCCGCCCACCGTCGATCCGGTGCCTGCGGTGTCCGGCGCCCCCACACCGGCCGAGTCCTCCGCCGACAAGAGGAGCGAGCCCGATCTGGGTGCTCCGGAGACGGTCGCCACCGGCCTGGACGTGCCGTGGGGGCTGGCCTTCCGCGACGACGGCAGCGCGCTGGTGGCCGAGCGGGACACCGGGCGGATCCTGGAGATCGCCGCCGGCGGCGGAAAGCCCCGCGAGGTCTACCGGGTGCCCGGCGTGGCGAGCGGCGGCGAGGGCGGGCTGCTGGGCCTGGCGATCAAAGACGATTGGGTGTACGCCTACTTCACCGCCGCCGACGACAACCGGATCGTCCGGTTCAAGCTGTCCGGCGGCGACCCGGAAGTGATCTTCGACGGCATCGTGCGCGGATCCCGGCACAACGGCGGACGGCTCGCGTTCGGCCCGGACGGCATGCTCTACGTGGGCACCGGCGACGCGAGTGAGGAGTCCCGTTCTCAGGACCGGGCGGACCCGAGCGGCAAGATCCTGCGGCTCACCCCGGAGGGGAGACCGGCTCCGGGGAACCCGTGGGCGGGCTCCCCGGTCTGGAGCATGGGTCATCGCAACGTGCAGGGCCTGGCCTGGGACTCGCAGGGCCGGATGTACGGCATCGAGTTCGGCCAGAACACCTGGGACGAGGTGAACGTGATCGAGAAGGGTAAGAACTACGGCTGGCCGGAGGTGGAGGGCAAGGGTGACGGTGACGACCGGTTCACCGACCCGATCGTGCAGTGGACGACGGACGAGGCCTCACCGAGTGGGGCCGCCGTGACCGGCGGCACCCTCTACGTCGCCGCGCTCAAGGGCGAACGACTGTGGACGGTGCCGCTCGGCGGCGGGACGGCGAAAGCGGAGTTCACCGGGGTGTACGGCAGGCTCCGGACGGTCGCCGTGGCGCCGGACGGTTCGCTGTGGCTGACCACCTCGAACACCGACGGCCGCGGCGACGCGCAGCGCGACGACGACCGGATCCTGCGGTTCCCGGCCCGCTGACGGGTTCAGTTGGTCGGCGGCAGCACCGAGATCGCGGTCGCGTACTGCGCGACCTGGCGCTTGTTGGGCACCACCCCGTAAACCCGGAGCTGGTCCTGGATCTCCTGCTTGACCGCGTCCTCGGATTGGCCACGATGCGTCTGCATCACCTTGTTGACGACGTAGTCCACACGGAGCTGTACCTGCCAGCCCACAGGCCGGGCGCCGGCATCGGTGGTGAGGGCGCTGATGGAGGCTAGGGAATTCATGCCGGGGTAATCGGCTGTCCGGGACCCGGGGTTGACGATCGGCATGCCTCGGCAACCCGATCGCTACCCGGACCCACCCGGCTGACAATCAATCCCCCCGGATCACAGCCCGGCGATCGCCTCGGGCGTCACTTCAGTGATCGCCTTCACCACCAGACTCGCGCCGGCCAGGGCGTCCTCGGCCGGCGGGTACACCCCGTGCGGGACGGCGACCACGGTGAGACCGGCGGCAGTGGCCGATCGCAGGCCGTTGCTGGAGTCCTCGATCGCGGCGCAGACCGCCGGGGTGAGCCCCAGCCGCTCGACCGCGGTGAGATAGACGTCCGGTGACGGCTTGCCGCGCGGCACCTCCTCGGTGGAGAGGGTCACCTCGAACTCGCCGGTCAGCCCGGCGGTGGCCAGCACCTGGTCGATCAGGATCCGCGCCGACGAACTGGCCAGCGCCAGCCGGTAACGGGCACCGAGCGCCCGGACCGTCTCGACCGAACCGGGGATCAGCGGCAGGTCCTGGCGATAGCGCCCGGCCATCCGGCCCAGAACATCGGCGGCGACCTGCTCCGCGGTCCGCGGCACACCCACCTCGTCAGCCAGGTGCGCCGACCACTCCCCGGTGCTCATCCCCATCATCCGGTCCTGGGAGTCGGGCCGGAACTCGCGGCCGTGCTCCGCCACGTAGTCACGCCGGACCTCCTCCCACACCTCCTCGGTGTCGATGATCACGCCGTCCAGGTCGAACACGACTGCTTCGATACTCACATCGATCACCCTACCTTCCCCTTCCTGTACGCACGGTGACCAACGCCAGTCCGCTTCCCCGGTTCGGCCCGGTAGGCGACCACCCTCACCCGAAGGGCCAGGTTGCCGAAGGGTTGCAGGCCGGTAGCTTCGGCTCCAGCAACGACGCCGAACCGGGGAGCTTCACCACATGCCAGCGCCGCACCGACCCGGAGAACGCCCGCAGTCACCGTCAGTGAGCGTCGTGATCCCGGTCGCGCCAGGCCCGGACGAACACCTGCCGGTTCTGGTCGCCGCGCTGCCCCCGGTCCACGAGGTGATCGTGGTGGTCGGGCCGGGCGAGGACGTCGTCCGGGTCCTGCCCCGCGACGCTCGGGTGATCCGGCAGACCCGCACCGGCCACGGCAACGCCCTGGCCTGCGGGGTCGCCGTCGCGACCGGCGAGGTGATCGTGACCCTGCCCGGCGACGGTTCCGGTGACCCGGCCGACCTGTCCCGCCTGGTCGAGGCGCTTCGGGTGGACGCCGACGTCGCCGAGGCGATCCGGCCCGCCGGACGGCTCGGCCTGGTCCTGCTCTGGTTCATGAACGTGCTGCTCGGCTGCCGACCGGGCGGCTCCACCACCGGATACCGGGCGTTCTGGCGCCGGCACACCGGCCGCATCGGGCTGCCGCGGGTCGCCGGGATCGAACCGGCCCGCGGTGACGGCTCCGACGGTGAGCCGCTGGTCGCCGTCCGGACCCGGGCGGCCGGGCTGCGAGTGGCCGAGGTGCCGGTCAGCGGCCGCCCCCGGACCGATCTCGTCGCCGGGTGGCGCGCGGTGACCGGCGAATGGTGGGCGCGGCGCCGGGACCGGCGGGTGCCGACCGCGGAGAGTTTCCTGGTGATGACCGGCGGGCCGGTCCGCCCGATCCCGGCCCCGATCGTCACCGGCCCGGGCGCTACCGTTCCGCGCGGCCGGGAGCAGCGTTTCAGCGATTTCCGGTCGTCCGGTGCACCGATCAACATCCCGCGCGGCGCCGCGGCCGAACGGCAGATCTTCGAGCAGGCCCTGCCGCGCTGGCCGGCGCCCAACCGGGCCACCGAAGCCCGCCTCGCCCCCCTGAACAGCAGCGGCCTGAACAGCAGGGGCGGTCTGAACAACAGTGGCATCGGGATCAGCCAACCGGCGGGGGCGGTCTACAACCGGCGGCGCTGGCGGGACGACCACGACGTCACCCGGCCGCGGACCCAGGGCCGGCCCAACCTACGGGTGATCAACGGTGAGGGTGGCGACTCGGGAGGCGGCCGGGGGCATCTGCGTTCGGTCTGACACCCGGGCGCCGCTGACGGCACCCGGGTCCGGTGCCCGCTCAGGACCGGGAACGCAGCTCCGGCAGGATCTGCTCCGCGTACAGGCGCATGAATCGCTCCTGGTCCGGGCCGGGCGCGTGGAAGACCAGGTGCTTGAAGCCCATGTCCAGGTACTCCTTGACCTTGGCCACGTGCTCGGCCGGGTCGGACGAGACGATCCACCGGGTGGCGGTCCGCTCGACCGTGAGGGCGTCGGCGAGCCGCTGCATCTCGATCGGGTCCTCGACGCCGGTCTTCTCCTCGGGCGAGAGCGCGAGCGCACCCCAGTAGTGGGTGTCGTTGCGGGCCCGCTCGATGTCGTCGTCGAACGACACCTTGACCTCGATCAGCAGGTCCACGTCGTCGATCTTGCGACCGGCCTTCTCGGCGCCCTCGTTGACAGCCGGGAGAAGCGTGTCGGTGTAGAGCCCGTGGCCCTTGCCGCTGGTGGTGATGAACCCGTCGGCGATCCGCCCGGCCAGCCGGGTGGCGGCCGGCCCGGAGGCCCCGATGTAGATCGGCACTGTCTGCTCGGGCTTGTCATAGATGGTGGCGTTCTCGGTCTTGTAGAACTGCCCCTCGAAGGTCACCCGGTCCTCGGCCCACAGCTTCTTGATCAGCAGGACCGCCTCCTTGAGCCGGGCGAACCGCTCCTTGCCGTCCGGCCACTGGGTGCCGAGCAGCACCTCGTTGAGCGACTCGCCGGAGCCGACGCCGAGGATGGCGCGGCCCGGCGCGAGGCAGCCGAGCGTGGCGAAGGCCTGCGCGACCACGGCCGGGTGGTAGCGGAAGGTCGGCGTCAGGACGCTGGTGCCGATCAGCACCCGCTCGGTCCGCGCGGCGAGCGCCCCCAGCCACGGCAGCGCCGCCGGAGCATGACCGCCGTCATGCCGCCACGGTTGCAGGTGGTCGCTGACGAAGACCGAGTCGAAGCCCACCTCCTCCGCGAGAATGCCGTACTTGAGCAGTTCAGCCGGCGCGAACTGCTCCGCCGACGCCTTGTACCCGAACCGAATCATGAACGAAGACTAACCCGCTTCCCGGTACGCCCTACCCGCCTCCGTGGGGCTGCCCCCGTCGCGATAGAGCCCGAAGTCGACGCTGTCCCCCACCGCGGGCAGGCCGAACCAGGCATACCGCTCGACGTACGACCGCTTCTCCAGACCGGTGGTCGCGCCCTTGATGAAACGGACCTTCTGCGCGTCGCTCGGGTACTTCGGCGCGCCCCCGAAGTTCATCAGGCCGAACTCGGTGATCCAGATCGGTTTGCCGTACCGCTGGTGGACCGCGTCGACGTAGCCCAGGAACTGGTTCACCGAGGCGGCGCTGAAGTCGGAGCCGTACCAGTGCAGGGCGATCGCGTCGACTGTCAGCCCTTTCGCCTTCGCACCGGTCATGAAGCGGTCGAGCCAGCCGCCGGGGGTGTCCCCGCCGAACGCGACCGCCGGGCTGACCAGCCGCATCCCGGTCTCCTCCAGCCGGGGCCAGGCGTCCAGGGCGGCCTCGACGCTCATGTTCGACTGCTCGGCCAGGTCCGGTTCGTTGAAGCCGAGCAGCACGTCGCCCTCGGCCTTCGCCTTCTTCAGGGTGGCGTCGGTCACGTCCTTGGCGCCCCAGATCATCGGCACGAACTCGACACCGGCCGGGCCGGGCACCTCGTCGTCGTGCGGGGCCCAGTCGTAGTACCAGGCCGCGCCGACGTCGGACAGCGCGCCCTTCGAGCCGGTGAACCTCCAGACGCCGACACCCTTCTTCGCCGATGCGGTGGCCACGGCGGGCGGCGTCACCTTCCGGGTCGCGGAGGGCGAGACGGGACGGGACGGCGAGGGGGCGATCGAGGCCGGGGCGGACGCCACCGGGGCCGGCGACGATGCGGGGGCCGAGGTCTGCGGGGCCACCACGGCGGCCGGCACGGAGGGCTCCGCCGGTTCCCGGTACGCCATGACGATCGCACCAGCACCCGCGACCGCGGCCGTGGCGAGCACTCCGGCGAGAAGCTTCGGCATCAGCACAGCACCCGCCTTGGTGCCGGCGGCGGCCTGGGTGGGCGTACCACCCGCAACGGTGTTGATCGTGAAGTCGCCGAAGGCGGAGCCGAGGCCGAGCGGCAGCGGGACCAGCGCCATGCCGGCCAGCAACCGCTCCGCCTCGACCATGTCCTGCCAGACCGGCGCGCACTGCCGGCACTCGCGGGTGTGCCGGGCGATCCGTTTGCGCCAGAGCGCGCCGGGACGGCCGTCGAAGTCCATGAGGACGGCGGCCAGCTCCGGGCAACGGGGCGGTTGCAGCGCCCGGACCACCGCGCGGGCCGTCTCGAGCTGGGCCTTCATCCGCTGGATCCGGACCGCGGCGTGCGGCCGGCTGAGCCCGGACGCCTCGACGATCTCGTCCCGGGTGAGTTCGCCGGACGCCTCCAGCCACCAGAGCGCGAGCAGCTCCCGGTTCTCCTCGTCCAGCCAGCGGGTCGCCTCGGCGGTCTCCCGGCGCTGGCCGGAGAGTTCGAGCCGGGTGATCGCCAGGTCGGTGAAGTCGGCGCCGGGATCGCGCAGATCCGGGTCCAGGGGCTCCGCCGGGGGCCGCCCGCGGAACCGCTCCCGAACCTGGCGCACGGTGATCGCGACCAGCCAGGAGCGGAAGGCCGCCGGGTCGCGCAGCTCGCCGAGGTTACGCAGGACCCGGATCATCACCTCCTGCACCACGTCGTCGACGTCCGCGTGCCCTTCCAGGGCCCGGCCGACGATCGTGTAGACCAGCGGCAGATAGCCGGCGACGAGCCGGTCGATCGCCACCGGATCGCCGGCCCGCGCGGCCGTCACGGTCGCGATGTCGGGTTGTGCCGCCATGTGCCCGCCCTCCTCGTGGCGCTGTCCGCGCCGATCAAGGAGACGGATCACGGGGCACATGGATAACACGAATCGGCCGTGTGATCACCCCCGCACGGTTAACCGGGCGGCGGATCGGGAACTGAAGAGGTCATGCGCATGTCGGTTCGCCTGAATCTGCCCCGTGAGGTGGATAGTGTGCCCGCTGTGCGACGGCTGTTGCGATGCGCGCTGACGATCCTGCGAGTGGATCGCCAGGCCGGCGCCGATCTGGAGATCGCCCTCACCGAGGCGTGCGCCAACGTGGTGACTCACGCCACCGGGACCGACAGCTTCGAGGTCCACCTCGAAGTGGCGGAGAACCACTGCGCCATCGACGTGGTCGACGAGGGTTCGGGATTCGACCCGGCCGCGGAAGCGAGCCCCTCACCGACGAGTGAGCGGGGACGCGGGCTCTTCCTGATCAGGGCGCTGGGCGAGAACGTGCGGATGTACTCCAGCCCGCGCACCGGAAGCCTGATCCACTTCGAGAAGTCCTTCGCCTAGCGACTGATACCGCACCGATGGCCGGCCCGCGGTGCGGTCCGGCCATCCCCCGTTCCGGGTGGGGGGTGGCCCCGAAGGGAATTTGCTTGCCGTATAACAAATATCGCGGTTGCTGTCGCTCCACGGGAAGGAGTCCGTAATGTCCGATAAGCCGGTCCCCCTCGGCTCCCTGTTGAGGGCCGCGCCACCCGATCGTCTGCCTGAGACCACCACCGAACACCTGCGCCGGCAGTACTCGGCCGAGAGTGTCGACATTCTCGTGCCCGACCTGACCGGCACCCGGCTGCTGCCCCTGCTGTCTCCCGGTGAGCCCCCTGCCGACCAGGCGATGCGCTGCTTCGCCAGCCAGCGCCCCGGCACCGAGCAGCACCCGGCCGGCGCGGCCCGGCTGCATCTGCCGCTGAGCTGCTGGGGCGAACGGCTCGGCGTGCTGCGCCTGGAACTGCCCGCCTCACCCGGCGGCGAGACCCTCGAACGCCTCGAAGCCGACACCGACGACCTGGCCGTCGCGATGCGCGCGGCCGCCGACGTCACCGACCGGTACCGCCGGATCCAGCGCCGGGCCCGCCTCACCATGGCCGCCGAACTCCAGTGGGACCTCCTGCCCGGCCGCTCGCTCGGCGACGACCGGTTCCTGGTCGCCGGACAGCTCGAACCGGCGTACGACGTGCACGGCGACCACTTCGACTGGGCCCTCGACGGCGACCGGCTGACCCTGACCGTGCTCAACGGGCACGGCTACGGCATCGAGGCGGCGATGCTGACCTCACTGGCCGTCAACGCCATGCGCAACGCCCGCCGCTTCGGCGCCGACATCGTCGAGCAGGCCGAACTGGCCTCCGACGCGGTGCACTCCCGGTACGGCGGCGACGCGCACGCGGCCACCCTCCTACTGGAGATCGACCTGGTCAGCGGCGAGGTGGCAGCGGTCGACGCGGGCTCGCCGCACTGCCTGATCGCCCGGGGCGGCGAGACCGAGCGGGTTCCGCTGGAACAGCAGTTGCCGCTCGGCATGTTCGGTGAGGCCCACTACGAGATCCAGCGGTTCACCCTCGAACCCGGCGACCGGATGCTCGTCGTCAGCGACGGCGTGCACGCGGCCGCGCCCGGCGACCTCCCCCGGTACGGCGAATCCGCCCTGTTCAGCGCGCTTCGCCGGACACGGCTGCAGCCCGCCACAGAAGCGGTCGGTACGGTGATGCGGGGCCTGCGTGAGTACCACGTGGGCAACGAACCTGAGGACGACGCGGTCATGGTCTGCCTGGACTGGCGGCGCTGACGTTTGCCGAATCCCCAGCCGGGTATCCGTGCGTGCTCACGGGTCCGGCACCGGTTCGTCCAGTGCACGGCCCGCGATCTGCGAGAACGACGGGAAATCGGGATGGAGCGTGCCACCGAGGTCGCCGCGGCTGTCGAGTCGTCGGTTGACGCGCTGGTGGCTGTCCTCGAACGGGCCAGGCTGGCGCAGCAGCCCTCGATCCCGCCCGCCCAACTCCGGGTGCTGACCATCGTCGCGGCCAACCGGCACACCAACATGAGCCGGCTGGCCGAGGCACTCGACGTGGTGCCCTCCTCGGCAAGCCGCCTCTGCGACCGGCTGGAGGCCACCGGCCTGCTGCGCCGGGTCGCCGACCCCCGGGACCGGCGTGAGGTCCGGCTGCTGCTCACCTCGGCGTCCCGTCGGCTCCTCGCCGACCTCCAGGAGCGCCGCCGGGACGCCCTGGCCGAAGTGCTGGAGAAGATGCCGGCCGCCGCCCGGCAGGACCTGCTGCGGGCCTTGCAGGCCTTCGAGGCGGCCGCGGCACCCGGCCGGCCCGGTGAGGCCGACCGCCGGACCGCCTGACCCGGCATTAGGCTGCGGCGATGCGAATCGGCATCGTGATCCTTCCCGACCAGCGCTGGGCCGAGTCGAGCCGGCGGTGGCGGCTCGCGGACGAGTGGGGCTTCGACCACGCCTGGACCTACGACCACTTGGGCTGGCGCGACCTCGTCGACGGCCCGTGGTTCGACGCGGTCCCCACCCTGACGGCGGCCGCCACGGTCACCTCCCGGATCCGGCTCGGGACCTACGTGGCCACCCCGAACTTCCGGCACCCGGTGCACTTCGCGCGGGAGACCACCGCCCTGGACGACATCTCCGGCGGGCGGCTGATCCTCGGGCTGGGCGCCGGCGGCATCGGGTTCGACTCGGCGGTCCTCGGCCAGCCGGAGCTGACCCCGCGCGCCCGCGTCGACCGATTCGCCGAATTCCTGGAACTCCTCGACCTGATCCTGCGGCAGCCAGCGACCACCTGGTCGGGGAGCTGGTATTCAGCTGTCGACGCCCGCAGCATCCCCGGCCCGATCCAAGAACCGCGGCCGCCGTTCGTGGTCGCCGCCAACGGGCCCCGGGCGATGCGCCTGGCCGCCCGGCACGGCGACGGCTGGGTCACCACCGGACCACAGGCCGACACGGCCGAACAATGGTGGCAGGCGGTCGCCGAGATCAGCGACCGGTTCGCCACCGCGTGCGACGCGGTGGACCGCCGGCCGGACTCGGTGGACCGTTATCTGAACCTCGACACGTCGCCGATTTTCTCGATGAGCAGCCCCGAAGCCTTCACCGACGCGGTCGGCCGGGCCGCCGCACTCGGGTTCACCGACGTCATCACGCACTGGCCCCGGAAGTCGAGCTGGTACACCGGCGACGAGAAAGTCCTGGAAGCCGTGGCGGCGGAACTGCCTCGAATCCGGGCGGATTTCGGCAGCCGCCAGCCGGATCTCGGCAGCCTTCGGCCGGATTTCGGGTAAAAGCGCTTTCCGTCCAATTCGGAGTGGGATTTCTCACCCCGGGCAGTCACCCACCGTGCCGGTGGCATGCGCTCCGGCACGGTGCGGACCGCCGGAATCAGCGGCCGTGCGCCGCCCGGTAGGCGCCGCTGACCTCGGCCGGAATGCGGCCCCGCTCAGAGATCTTGTGCCCGTTGCGGGTCGCCCACTCACGGATCAGCCGGTTCTCGTCACGAGAACCCGCGGTGCGGACCGGTGCCGCGCCACGCGGCGGGATTCGGCCCGATGTGGTGCGGCCCAGACGGGTGCCCGCGCTGATGAACGGGTCCAGAGCCTTACGCAGCTTTCCGGCATTGGCCTCGGAAAGGTCGATCGTGAAGCTGACGCCATCGAGACTGAACTCGACCGTCCGATCCGCCTTCTTGCCGTCCAGATCGTCGATCAGGGTAGTGATTACCTGCCGCGCCATAACGACTCCCGAGAAGAATAAATCAACCGCGCCCAGTCTGGCGCGCGATCGGTCCGCGGCGCAACTCCTGCCCGCGATCCGGCAATTCTTTCTACCCGGTTATCGGAATGGCGCCCAGCCGAAAAGGAGCAGAATCCAGGAAAGCCCGGTTGACCAACGCCCGGAGTCTCGCGTTAGGGTCGGCGCCATGCAGGACGAGCGGGCCGCCGCCTGGCGGGAAGAGCAACGGCAAGCCGTCGCCGTCCGCGCCGCCGCACTCGAAGCGGACCGGGCCGCGGAGGCGCGCAAGGCCGACGCGCTGCTCGACGGCTTCGTCCGCCGCGCCGCCGAAGCCGGGCTCCGCCCGCACGTGCTGAGCGCGCGCAGCCTCGACGGGCGGTCGACCTACAAGACACACGTCCGCGGGTGGTACCTGAAGTCCGATCGGTCGGTGGCCGTCGGCGAGGACGGGGAGTATTTCGTGCTCACCGTCGCGCCGTCGCTGCGGGCCCGGTTCGCCGGGGCCGACCTGTCGCCGAGCACCGCCCGGCTGATCGTCGGGGCGGGCGGTGGAGACGGCGAGACGATCCCGCTGGAGACGCTGCTGGAGCGCCGCCTGACCGCTGGTGATCACTGGCCGTGAGAGTTCTTCTGTCGGCGGTCATCGCGGCTGTGCTCGGCGTCCCGCTGGTCGCCCCGGTAGCTGCCTCAGTCGTTTCCGGCGGGTCGGCCGCCTCCGCCGGTTCAACTTGGTCGACCGTTTCGGCCGTTTCGGCTGCTTCCGCCGTTTCTGCTGCCTCCGCCGTTTCGGCCGGTTCCGCTGCCTCCGCCGTTTCGGCCGTCGAGGTGCCATGTCCCAAGCCCAAGATCGCTAAGCCGAGCGCTCCGCCCCGGCCGGTGCCACCGGCGGACGTCGCCGCGGACATGGCGGTCGGCGGGGCGGCCCTGGCCACCCACGGCCTGATCGTCCCGGCGGGCAGCCCGGCGGCCCCGGCGCTCACCGCGACCACCTGGATGGTCGCCGACCTGGACACCGGCGAGGTGCTCGGCGCGTGCGGGCCGCACGTCTACCAGACCCCGGCCAGCGTGCAGAAGACACTGCTGGCGGCTACCGCGATCGAACAGCTCGACCCCAAGACGAAGGTCACCATCACCGACGGCGACCTGGACATCGAACCCGGCAGTTCAGCGGTCGGTGTGGTCGTCGGCGGCACCTATCCGGTGTCGACACTGTGGCTCGGTCTGCTGCTCAACTCCGGCAACGACGCCGCCAACGCGCTCGCCCGCACGGCCGGCGGTGGTGGCCCGGACGGCCAGGCCAAGACGGTGGCCGCGATGAACGCCAAGGCGGCCTCGATCGGGGCCCGGCAGACCCATGCGGTCACGCCGTCCGGACTGGACGGCAAAGGACAGTTCACCAGCGCGTACGATCTCGCTCTCATCGCCCGGGTCTGTTTCGCCAGCGCCGATTTCCGTAAGTATGTGCTGACCGAGAGCGCCCGGATGCCGGCCCAGAAGAAGCCGAAGGTCGGCGGGTTCCAGTTCCAGAACGAGAACAAGCTGATCTACAACTATCCGGGCGCGCTCGGCGGGAAGACCGGATTCACCACCGTCGCCCGGCACAGTTACGTCGGCGCGGCCACCCGGAACGGGCGGACCCTGGTGGCCACCCTGCTCGGCGCCGAGGCCCGGCCGAAACGTGGCTGGGAACAGGGCGCGGCCCTGCTCGACTGGGGCTTCGCACTGCCCGCGGGCTCGTCGGTCGGGAAACTGGTCACGCCGGAGGAGGTCGCCGCCTCAGCCGCGGCGTCCGCACCCGCCACCGGGACCCAGACCGCGGCCGGAGCCGGGGCCGATGCCGCCGCCCAGGCTGCGCATCCCGGCGGTCCCACCGGCTTCACCGTGGCCGCCGCGGTGGGCGTGGCCGGGATACTGACCGCCACCCCACTGCTCCTGCTGCTGACCCAGCGCCGTCGCCGCCGCCTGAAACGAGCCGACGACCAGGCGCACTGACGCCGGACCACCGACGGCCGGGCTCGCCGACGACCTGGCTGACTGACAGCCGGGCTCACTGACAGCCGGGCTCATCGACGGTTAGGCGAAGGCCAGGCCGAAGAGCCAGATCACCGCGATCAGCAGGGCCGACGCCAGCTCCACCAGCAGGGAGAGCCCGACCGCGCCGATCGCTGAACGGGTCGAGGGCCAGGCCCGCTCCATGCCGAGGCGGTTCAGCTCGACCAGCCACACGCCGAGCACGAAGCCGAGCACCAGGCCGATCACCGGCACCACGAAGAAGCCGATCAGGCCCAGCACTCCACCGGCCAGCAGCGCCGAGGTCGGAACGGTGTTGCGCAGTTTCTTGCCCGGCCACAGGAACTTGACCACGATCCCGATGCCGAAGACCACCGTGGCCAGGATCGCGACCAGCGCCCGTGACCCGCCGGAGCCGTCGCCGAGCAGCGCCCAGAGCAGCACGCCCACCCAGGTCAGCACGAGGCCCGGGATCACCGGCATCAGCACGCCGATCACCCCGGTCAGGATCACCAGGCCGGAGAGAAGGGTGACCGCCGTACCGGTGTCGCTCAGTTCCATGCGGCACACCTTGCCGCACTCGCGCAAGAAGTCTCAAGCGGCCCTCGCCGCCGCCGATGGAAGACCATCGCCGGAGACCTCCGGCCGAAGCAACCGGTACGCAACTGTGCGTGACCAGAACCCGCACCCTCCGGAGCTGAATCTTTCTCCTGTCAGCCGGTGCCCACCCAGCCAGGGGCGCCGACGAACAACCGGGGGAAACAACATGACCAGCACCGTGATGACCGCTGCCGACCTCATCGCCGACACCGCCTCCGCCACGCCGGTGCTCACCGTGCGGGAGCAGGAGGACCTGATCCGCCAGCACATGCCGCTGGTCGGCCACCTGGTGCGGGACATGTTGAGCCGGATCCCCAACCACATCCACCGCGACGACCTGACCAGCGCCGGCCTGCACGCCCTGGTCACCGCCGCCCGCGGCTGGGACCCGCAGCGCGGCGTCCCGTTCCACCGCTTCGCCGGCACCCGGATCCGCGGCGCTCTGCTCGACGAGCTGCGCGCGCTGGACTGGGCGACCCGCTCGGTGCGGTCCAAGGCCCGCAACACCGACGTCACCCGTCAGCAGCTCACCACCACGCTGGGCCGCACGCCCACGCCGGAGGAGCTGGCCCAGGCCCTCGGTACCACCACGACCGACCTGCACCAGACCGACACCGACGTGCAGCGCGCCACCGTACTGTCGCTGCAGGGTTTCACCACCAGCAGCGCCGACGACCTGGTCACCGAGCGTGAGCCCGGCCCGGAGGAGATGCTGCTGCGCCGGGAGCAGATCGGTTACCTGCACCACGCGATCAGCTCGTTGCCGGAGCGCCTGGCGACCGTCGTGACCGAGTACTTCCTGCACGAGCGCCCGATGGCCGAGATCGCCGACGACCTCGGGGTCACCGAGTCGCGCGTCTCGCAGCTGCGCGCCGAGGCGCTGTCGCTGCTCAAGGACGGCCTCAACACCCACCTCAACCCGGAGATGGCGCCGATCCCGGACAACCCGGAGAGCATCACGGCCCGTCGCCGAGCCAGCTACTACGCCAACATCGCCAGCAACACCACCATGCGCAGCCGCCTGGCGATGACCAACGCGCACGGTCACACCGCGTTCGGCAACGGCCGCAAGACGGCCGCCGCTGCCGCCTGATCCCGCTCCAGGCCCGTGGCCCGGGCGTCACCAGACGCCCGGGCCACGGGCCTGTCGCCGACAGACGCCAGGCGGCCGGTCAGCCCAGTTCGAGCGTGGTCACTCCGTAGATCCCGGCGCGGCCGGTCTCCGGAGCGTCACCGGTGTACATCCGCGTCGTCCGTGAGGACTCCTTGAGCCCGGCCCGCTCGGCCAGTTCGTTCGCCGGCCGGTTCACCGACGGCACGTCGAGCAGCACCGGAACCGCTCCGCCGACCGACTCGGCCAGCGCCGCCAGCAGACTCTCGGCGATCTCCGGTGAGTCGGCGAAGAGCGGCCCGATCCGGTCCACGTCCCCGGCCGGCCGCCGTACCGCGAACCCGACCACCGAACCGGCCCGCCGGGCCACCACCGCCCGCCGCCCGGACGTGGTGATCCACAGGGAGAGGAAGGCGTCCCGTTCGGCCGGGAAGAACCGCCGGTCGTACCGGGCCAGCTCGTCGAACCCGACACTGCGGGCGTCGGCGATCTCCAGGCCGGCGGTCCGCTGCGCCCCGCTCAGTTCGCCCTGATAACGAACGGTCAGCCAGGCGTCCCGGAACCCGGACTTCCGAAAGTTCTCCTGTTGGGCGACCGTCCCGTCGAGACCGACGACCCGGCCGGTCAGGCGACTCATCCCGGCCTGCCAGATCCGCTGCCCGTACCCCTGCCCGCGGAACTCCGGGATCGTCAGGTGCAGCCCGAGGAATCCGCGCTCACTGCCCTGCCGTACCGCGGAGATCGACGTGATGGGCTGCCCGTCCAGCCGCCCGACGAGAAACCCGCCCGGATCCGCGACATGCAGGATCGTCTCGTCGCCGTCCCCCGGATACCAGCCCTCGGCCGCCACCCATCCGGCGATCAGCCGTACCTCGTCCGCGCTAGCCACAGACACCTTGAACTCAGCCACTAACCGACCTTAAGCCCACATACCAGACACACCCGACACGCCCAGCACTACCGGCGTGCCGGGCCGAGGCGCGGATCAGACCCCGGCCCTACACGCGGTCAGGCGAGGGCCGACAGAACCTTCGGCAGGTCGGCGGTGTGCAGGACGCCCAGGCGGCGGGTGGCCCGGGTGACCGCCACATACAGATCGGACAGTCCGCGGGGAGACTCGGCGATGATCTCGTCGGGAGCCACCACCAGGACCGAGTCGAACTCCAGGCCCTTCGCCTGACGAACGGTCATCAGGACCACATGGTTGAGCAGGTCGGGCTGCTCCCCCACCGCGGCACCCGGCACCGCCGCCACCAGCTCCGGCCCGAGCACGGACTCCAGGCTCTCCGGCACCAGCACCCCGAGCCGGCCCTCCTCGATCAACGCGGCCTCCTTACGCACCTCCGCGATCAATTCCGCGGCAAGAGCGGCGTGACCGGTGTCAGCAGCGTGAGCGGTGTGACCGGGTGACGACACCCGCCGCGCCCACGGAGCCACGCCGGACGACCGCACCGAACGCGGCGGCCGCAACGCCGGATCCACGGCGGCCAGCACGTCGGCCGCGACCGCCATCACCTCGGCCGGTGTGCGGTAGTTGACGCTCAGTTCGACCATCCGCCACCGCTGCGCCACGTACGGCTCGAAGACCTGCTCCCAGGTGGTGGTCCCGGCCAGCTCCGAGGTCTGCGCGACATCCCCGACCGCGGTGATCGACCGGCTCGGGCACCGGCGCATCAGGAGCCGCCACGCCATCGGCGACAGTTCCTGCGCCTCGTCGACGATCACATGACCGAACACCCAGGTACGATCGGCGGCCGCCCGTTCCGCGGCGGTCCGGGTGTCGGTCACCTCGTGCCGCTCGACGAACGCTCCGGCGTCGACCACGTCCAGAGCGGACAGGATCTCGTCCTTCTCACTGCCCTCGTCCTCGAAGTCCAGCGACCGGGAGCCGTCGACGATCTCCAGGACTCCCTCGGCGTACTCGATCGCCGCTTCTCTCTGCCGTTGCTGCTCACGGACTTTGAGCGTGTCGTCGACGCCGAGCAGTTCGGCCAGCTCGTCCAGGAGCGGGACGTCCGCCGGGGCCCAGCCGGCCGACCGGTCCCGCAGCAACGTCGGCGGCAGGCCGGCCGATTCGAGGCGGTCGGCGTCGCTGAGCAGGTCGCGCAGCACCTGACGCGGGGTGAGGACGGGCCAGAAATCGAAAAGCACCTGTTGTACGTCGGCGTCCTCACGTAGTTCCCGGCGGGTCTCGGCGAGATCGGCTTCGGACAGCAGGTTGTCGCCACCGAGCGGGTCGGCGCCGATCCGGTCGGCGATCTGGAGGGAGAGCTGGTGGATCGCCTCGGTGACGAAGAGCTGCCGGGCCACGTTGTGCGGGCGGCCGGCGCGGCGGGCCACGGTCCGGGCAGCCAGCAGCACGTCGTGGTCGATGCGCAGCGGGTAGCCGTCGTGGTCGACTTCGACGAAGTCGTCGGGCAAGGTCTGCCGGTCGGCGACCGCGTTCTCCAGCGCGTCGAGCATGTCGAGCCCGCCTTTGACCGCGGCGACCGACGGCGGTTCGGCGGCGTGCGCGCGCAGTCCCGGGAACATGTCGCCGAGGGTGGCCAGCAGCACACCGGTCTCCGCCAGCGACGGCAGCACCTGGGAGATGTAGCGCAGGAAGGTGGTGTTCGGTCCGAGGATCAGCACACCGGTGCGGGTGAGCTGTTCGCGGTAGGTGTAGAGCAGGTAGGCGGCCCGGTGCAGGGCCACCGCCGTCTTGCCGGTGCCCGGCCCGCCCTGGACGACCAGCACTCCGGGCAGCCCGGAGCGGATCACCTCGTCCTGTTCGGCCTGGATGGTCTCGACGATGTCGCGCATCCGGCCGGTCCGGTTCGCGGTCAGCGCGGAGAGCAGAGCGGCCTCACCGGTGACGTCCTCACGCCCGCTGCCGTCACCGGCCTCGATGTCGAGTGTCTCGTCGTCGATGCCGGTGAGGATCCGGCCGCGGGTGCGCAGGTGCCGCCGCCGGGTCACACCCTCGGGGCTGACCGCGGTCGCCAGGTAGAACGGCCGGGCCGCCGGGGCACGCCAGTCCACCAGAAGGGGGTCCTGGTCGCGGTCTTCGGCGAAGAGCCCGATCCGGCCGATGTAGCGGGGGTTTCCGGCGGTGAAGTCGAGCCGGCCGAAGAGGAGGCCGTTCTCCACGGAGTTGAACTGTGCCAGCTGTTCGGCGTAGTGGCTGCGGGTCGCCTCCCGCTGGGCCCGGCCCTGCGGAGTGCCGCCCGCTTCCAGCAGGATCGCCCGCAACCGGCTGTCGGCCTGCTCACGCAATTGATCCAGCCGCTGGTAGAGCGTGGTCAAGTACGCCTGTTCAGAATCGATCTCGGCGTTCGAGCTTGACAAAGTCGCCCCTTTTCGTGCTATCATTCCGGCGTTCTTGATTTATCCCATGGCAACCATTCTTATGGTTGCCATTTTTCGTGCCGCAGCAGTAATCGGCAAACGACCAGAATAGCCGAGCCGCGGCGGGTTACGGCCCGGGGCGCAAGTGTCCGGAACCCGTCTCGACACGCCGGGGCCGTTACGCCCGGCCGTCACGCGACTTTAACCGGGGCATGGACACACGCCACCCGATTCGACGTCTCGGCGCCCTGGCTCTGGCCGCGGCCGCCACCATCACCTTCGCCGCCGCGTGTTCTGACGAGCCCGAACAGACCGCCGGTAACGCCGCCGCGGCTGTCGCAGGCGGCCCCGAGCCGAAGACCCTCCAGGGCGCGAAGGACGCCGCGGCGACGGTGTTCGACAGGTTCAGCGGCGGTGACTTCGCCGGCGCGTGGGAGATGTACACCTCAGCCGGCAAGCAGTCGATCAGTAAGGACGACTACGTCAAGCTGAACACCGCGTGCTCCCGCAAGGGCCTGGCGATCCAGCTCAGCAGCGCGCGGCTGGAAGGCACCGACAAGGCCATCGTGATCGCCAAGCAGCTGGTCGCGGCCCAGTCGTACACCATGGTCTACGAGCAGGACGCCTGGAAGCTGGAGCCGGCCAAGGAAGGCCTGGCCCTCTACAAGCTGGGCGCGGCGAAGGCGATCGCCGCGCAGAAGAAGGCCGGCACCTGCGCCAACGCCTGAAAGCCCGGGGGCCCGCCGCGCATCGCGACGGGCCCCGGCCCACTGATCCCACTGTTCAGGCGGCCACCAGCGGCAGGCCGTCCGGGCTGGTCATGGCCAGGCGGGTCTGCATGGTGCCCCGGCTGGCGATCTTGTCGTAGTAGGCCGACCGCCGCCGGGCCACACAGCCGTCCTTCGGCGGGGCCTCGGCCGCCAGCGCCGGGTCCAGGTGGGTGTTCATCCCGTCCCGGAGCAGGACCAGCGCCTCGGCCCGCAGCTGCGACACCCGGGACTCGCTGACTCCCAGTTCCGCCGCGATCTGGGCCATCGGCCGCTCGTCGAAGAAGTAGCCGCGCACCACCACCCGCAGCCGCTCCGGCAGCGACTCCACCGCGTGCCGCAGATAGCCGAATCGTTCCCGGCGCAGCAGCATCTCCTCCGGGCCGGCGCCCGGTTCGGTGACGATGTCGTCGGCGGTCGCCGTCGCGAACCCCTGCAGGCTGAAGACGGTCGCCCGGTGCACGTCGCCCTCGCCGTGCTCGATGTCCTCGACGGTGCAGCCGAGTTTGTCCGCGACCTCCTGCACGGTCGGCGTCCGGCCCAGGGTGGCCATCAGCTCCTCGCGGGCCGAGTCGGTGCGCCGGGCCCGCTGCCGCACCGACCGGCTCGCCCAGTCCAGGCCGCGCAACTCGTCCAGCAGGGCACCGCGCACCCGGGCCGCCGCGAACCGCGGGAACGGCACTCCGCGCTCCGGGTCGAATCCCCGGGCGGCCGCCACCAGCGCGGCGTAACCTGCTGACAACAGATCGTCCCGGTTCACGTGCGAGGGAACCCGGGCCAGCATCTCCCGGACCAGGTGCCCGACGAGCGGCATGTTCGCCCGGACGATGTCCTCGCCACGCCGCTCGATCGCAGGTGTCTCAGCGCTCATCAGGGGGTCTCCTCTTAAACCAAGCCGGTCAGGGGGTCGTCCGGCGCTGAGGAAAAAGATGAGGTGCGCTGAGTGCGATTCGGTTCGCCTTCGGGTGCAGGGCGGTTGCGGATTGTTCCCGGTACAATGATCGGCAGCGGTCTCCCTCATGCGCGGACCGCCCCTCGGATCGACCACTACGCGCTTTGACCAGCACCGCGCCTAAGCCGGGAGTATTTGGTCAGCGCCGGGTAGGACGACCTCGACAAACTGGGAGTTCCCAACTTCATGACGACCTTCACCGAGCTCGGCGTGCCCGCCGTCCTCACCACGGCACTCACCCGGCTCGGGATCGACAGCCCGTTCCCCATTCAGGCCGCGACCCTGCCGGACTCACTGGCCGGCCGCGACGTTCTGGGGCGCGGGCGCACCGGATCCGGCAAGACCTACGCCTTCGTGATCCCGCTGGTGGCCCGCCTCGCCGCCGCCGCACGGAAGCCGCAACCCGGCCGTCCCCGGGCGCTGATCCTCGCGCCCACCCGGGAGCTGGCCACCCAGATCGAGGCGACACTGAAGCCGCTGGCCGACGCGGCCGGGCTGCGGACCCTCGTCGTCTTCGGCGGTGTCGGCCCCAACCCGCAGATCAAGGCGCTGCGCGCCGGCGTCGACGTGCTGGTGGCCTGCCCCGGCCGGCTCGACGACCACATCCGCGGTGGCCACGCCTCGCTCGACGCGGTCGAGGTGACCGTGCTCGACGAGGCCGACCACATGGCTGACCTGGGCTTCCTCCCGGTGGTGCGGCGGCTCATGTCGCAGACCCCGGTCGGCGGCCAGCGGCTGCTCTTCTCCGCCACCCTGGACAACGGGGTCGACGTGCTGGTGCAGAAGTTCATGCGCCAGCCGGTCACCCACCACGTCGACTCGGCCGCGCAGGCGCCGGTCGAGATGGACCACCACGTGCTGCACGTCCGGGAGGACGACCGGTTCGGCATCCTCGTCGAGCTGCTGTCGGCCCCCGGCCGTTCGGTGGTCTTCACCCGCACCAAGCGGCGTGCCAAGGTGCTGACCCGCCAGCTCAACACGGCCGGTGTTCCCGCTGTCGAGCTGCACGGCAACCTGGCGCAGAACGCCCGTAACCGCAACCTGTCGGCCTTCTCCGACGGCAGCGCGGGCACCCTGGTCGCCACCGACATCGCCGCCCGTGGCATCCACGTCGACGACGTGGCCCTGGTCATCCACGCCGACCCGCCGGTCGAGCACAAGGCCTACCTGCACCGGTCCGGCCGGACCGCCCGGGCCGGTGCCCGCGGCACCGTGATCACCCTGATGACCGACGAACAGCAGCATGATGTGCGGGATCTCACCCGCAAGGCCGGCATCCGGCCGGTCACCACCCGGACCCGGCCCGGTGACGCGCTCCTCGCCGAGCTCGCTCCCGGCGAGCGGACCTTCGTCACACCGGCTCCCGTGGTGGCTCCGGTCTCCCGTCCGGCCGGTTCGACGCGCCCGGCGTCGCCGGAGTCCACCGGTGAGGGCGACGGCCGGTCCCGGTCGCGGCGTCCCCGTCGCGGGCGTGGGCAGGCCGGCGCTTCCGGCACGTCGTCCAACGGCGCGGAGGCGAACGTTCCGCTGTTCTCCAGTGTGTCCTCCGGCATCGCCGCCTCCGACGCGGCCGGTGGCCGGGGACGCCGGGGCGGTCGCGGTCAGGGCACCGGCCAGGAGCAGGGCGCGGGCCAGGCGGCCGGCGGTCGCGGTCGCGGCGCGGGCCAGGCGCGGGGTGCCGGTCAGGCGCGCGGCACCGGGCAGTCCCGGGGTGCGGCCACTTCTTCCCGATCTGGTACGCCCCAGCAACGGTCCACCACGGGCGGCTCGTCGTCCACCGGTGGCGGAGCGGCGGCGTTCTCGTCCCGTGGTGGCGGCCGGCGCACCGGTCGCTGACCGGTTCGAAGAACCAGCTGGCCGGTTCGGACAACGAGCGGGCCGGTTCGGAAACTAGCAGGCCGGTCACCGGATCTCCGGTGACCGGCCTTTTCGATGGCCGGGGTCAGGCCTCGGGCACCCGGACCGCGAGTTCGTCACCGAGCTGGTAGCCGGGGCACAGTTCCAGTTCGTCACCGCTCCAGAACCGGCCCGGGTCGTACCAGTTGGCCTTGCGGTCCCGGGGCAGCAGACCCATGTCCTCGTACGTCACGGCGACCACTTCGGCGCAGTACGCCTTCTCCAGGGTGGCGTCGCTGACCCGGTCGCCCTTCTTCCAGGGCAACTGGATCTGGGGCACCCGGCCGCGCGCCCACCGCAACGCGAGCTGGGACGTCGAGGGGAACGGCGTGCCGTCGAGGCGGGCCACTGTCTTGAGCGCTTTGTCCTCCATGGCCCGGGTGACGCCGGGGTCCAGTTGACGCAGATAGCCGCGCTGGCCGTAGCGGCGGGCCCAGACGGTGACCGCGTCGCGCAGGTCGTGTAGCTGGACGCCGCGCTGGAACCCGCCGGACCACATGTCCGGCAGGGATCTGCCCAGTTCGGCGTGCCACATGAGCGGTGGCATGTCGTCGATCACGAGGGACATGCCGACATGGTTCACCGGGCTGTTGGTGAGGGTCTGGATGGCTCGGTCCGGGCCGGAGCGGCCCCGGAAGATCCAGATGTCTCCCGTACGGGTCAGGTCGATGGCCTCGTCGAGGCTTAGTTCGGCAACCACGGGCTCTATTCTCGGCTGATGCGTTGGTGGAAGATAGCGGGACTGGCAGGGCTGGCTGGCGTGGCGGCGACCGGGGCGGTGATCGCCCGGCAGGAACGCAAGCGCCGTTCGTACTCCCCGGAGGAGATCCGGAGCAAACTGCACGAGCGGGTAGCCGAGTCGGCAGTCAAGCCTGAGCTGGGCGATTCTTAATTCAGTTGAAGATCAACGGCAAGGCCGCCGTCGAGAAAACCACTCGACAACGGCCCTAGTTCTTCACGACGAGATCGGTGTCGCGCAGTAGCGACCAGAGCCCGGCGCCGTCGGGGGCCGAGAACCAGGTCTTGCCTCCGGAGGGCACGACCTCGGCGGTCTCCGACGGGCCGGGGATCGCGCCGGCCAGCACGGCCTGGGCCGGGGAGAGCCGCCGGATCGCGACGGCGGCCACGTTCTCCGGGTGCTCGCGGGCGAACTCGGAGTAGATCTCCTGGTCGTGTTGCCCGTCGTCGCCGATGAGCAGCCACTTGACGTCGGGGAACTCCTGCGCGAGCCGTTGCAGCGATTTGCGCTTGTGCTCCTGGCCACTGCGGAACCAGCGGTCCGGGGTGGGACCCCAATCGGTCAGCAGGATCGGGCCGGCCGGGTAGAGGTGGCGGCTGAGGAACCTGGTCAGGGCGGGTGCGACGTTCCACGCGCCGGTGGAGAGGTAGACGACCGGGGTGCCCGGATTGGCGTGCACCAGCCGTTCGTAGAGGACCGCCATGCCGGGGACCGCGGCGCGCGCGTGCTCGTCGAGCACGAACGTGTTCCACGCGGCGAGCAGGGGCCGCGGCAGGGTGGTGACCATCACCGTGTCGTCGATGTCGGAGATCACCCCGAACTTGACCGCCGGGTCGAGCACCCGGATCGGGGCGTCGACCGGGGCGGTGCCCTCGGTGGAGAGTTTCGCGCTGCCCCAGCCGGGATCCAGGTCACCCTTGACGATGACGTCGAGGTAACCGCTGCGGTCGGTGCGGGCCTCGGTGACGGTGCTGCCGAGTTCGACGCGGACCAGGGCACTGCTCACCGGGGTGGTGGTGAAGCTGCGCCAGCCGCGGACCTTCTCCCGGCGGCGGGGGGCCGAACCGGGACGGGTCAGCAGCACGCGGCCCATCACCCGGGCCCAGCCGGGAGCGCCGTAACCGGTGTACGCGGTGATGTACGGCTTCCAGCCACGCACCCGCAGACGGCGCTCGACGATCTCGTGCACGGCGTCCTCGATCAGGGCCGCCCGATGGATCCGGACCCCCGGCGCGGATCCACCCACGGGAGTAATCGTCACCATCGCCTCCTTGCCGTTGCCGTTCCGCCGTCCGCCCGGCCACGTTACCGGGCCGTTGTCACGGTCCGCTGGGAACGGTGAGCGGCTCTCAGTTGGCCATCAGGCGGCCGCGGAGAGTTCGGCGGGTGCCCACTGTTCAGCCCACCACTGCTGATCCGTGGTTTCCGCTTCCGGGCCGCGCAAACGTGCGGTGGCGGCTTCGGTTCGCAGACCACGCAGGGTCTCGGCCGCCGCTTCGGCGCCACGCCAGGCGGCGCGTTCCTTCTCGACCGCTTTCCGGTACGCCGCGAACCGGTGTTCCCGGACCGCGTTGCGCAGTTCGGCCTCCTGCTGCACGGGGTGCAGGCGGGGGTTCCAGCCGCGGTGCGCGTAGACGTCGTTGAGCTGGGCGATCGACAGGTTCTGCGAGCGGCACAGTTCGGTGGCGGCCCGGTGCAGGTAGCGCTGGCGGTCGACGTTCTCGCCGGGTCGGCGGCGGCGGCTCATCAGCGGGAACGCGGTGGCCGACCCGGTCCGGCGGGCCGCGTCGGAGGCTTCTTCGTAGGCGTCCCAGGCCCCGTCGACGGCGTCCTGCGCGGCGGCCCATTCGGTGCGGCGCCGCCCGGCGGCCTCGGCGGCCTCGATCGCGGCGGCTTCCAGGGTGGCGGCGAACCGGTTCTCGTCGTCGGGGATCCGGGGTGCCCGGATGCCGCGGGGCAGGGCCGCCGCGGCGACGGCGATGCCCAGCGCGAGCAGGATGATCAGCCAGATCGCGGTGGCCTGCGGCACCGCGCCGAAGAAGGTCTGCAGTACGTATTCCATGGTGTACCCCCAGAAAGTGGATCTACGGCCGGTTGGCGGGGCCCACGGGTGGGCCCGTCAGAGGGCCGGGGGCGCCCGGGAGCCGTGGGTTCCGGGAATAACACCGGTGCGGAGACGAGTGGTGAACGTCACGGCGACCACAGCGGCCGGCGTGAAGTCGGCCGGAGCGGCGGCGACCGGCGCGACATCGGCGGCCGGGGCGACGGCGACGGGCGCGACATCGGCGGCCGGAGCGACCGGTGCGGCCGTGACGGCGACCGGGGCTGCGGCGGGAGCGGCCTCGACCGCCGGAGCAGGACCGGGAAGTCGCAGGGTGACGGCGAGTGCCAGCATCGCGAGGCTGGTCAGGAAACGCAGGAGCCGCTGCCCGTCCCCAGGACGTGCTACCGGCTGCGCCACCGCGATCACAGCTGTCAACCTACTCGTACGCCCTGCTCAGCCCGTCGGACGAACGCGTCGCGACCACTCTTTCGGGGACATCCGGCGGCGATCCGGCCGGTGGCCGCGGCGAGGGACGATGGAGGGATGGACCTTCAGGTGGTGGAGCAGGTGGCGCGGCTGGACGAGTGGGTCGCCGAGGGTGGCGTGGCCGTGCTCAGCGGTGCCGGCCTCTCAACCGATTCGGGCATCCCCGACTACCGGGGCCCGTCGGGTTCGGCCCGCCGCGGTTCGCCGATGACCTATCAGAGCTTCACCGGCGATCCGCTGGCCCGGCGGCGCTACTGGGCGCGCAGTCACCTGGGCTGGCGGACGATCGGCGACGCCCGGCCCAACGCGGGGCATCGCGCGGTGGCCCGCCTCCAGGAGCAGGGTCTGCTCGCCGGGGTGATCACACAGAACGTGGACGGGCTGCATCAGGAGGCCGGTGCCCGGGACGTGATCGAACTGCACGGCAATCTGGCCCGGATCGTCTGCCTGGGCTGTGGTGACCTGACCGGCCGGGCCGAGCTGGAGGAGCGGCTGACGGCGGCGAACCCGGGGTTCGCCGCGGTGGCGACGTCGGTGAACCCGGACGGTGACGTGGAGCTGGACGAGACCGAGGAGGCCGGGTTCACCGTGGTGGACTGCCGGTCGTGCGGCGGGATGCTGAAACCGGACGTGGTCTATTTCGGCGAGACGGTGCCGCCGGACCGGGTGTCCCGGGCGTTCGCGACGGTGGCCGGGGCGCGCTCGCTGCTGGTCCTGGGTTCGTCGCTGACGGTGATGTCGGGGCGCCGTTTCGTGCTGCGGGCGGTCCGGGACGGGATCCGGGTGGCGATCGTGAACCGGGGCGTCAGCCGGGGCGAACCGTACGCGGATCTGATGATCGACGCCCCGCTCGGGGTGGTCCTGCCGAATCTCGGCGCATCCGTTGTCGACAGCCCGGTTACCGTCTTGAGATCGAAATAGGTCGCTCGATCCGTTGACGTGACGACCCTCACTGATGTTGACTGCCGAAACCGGTACCGAAACCGGTTCCGAAACTCACCGGCAACACTGCCGGAAACATGAGGAGCGAGTGTGGCCATCACCATCGCTGACGTGGCGGCCCAGGCCAAGGTCAGTAAGACCACGGTGTCCCGGGTTCTCAACGGCAAGGGTGAACTGGACGAATCGACGGCCGCCCGGGTCCGCGCGGTCATCGACGAACTCGGCTACGTGCCAAATGCCCGCGCGGTCAATCTGGCCCGCGGGCGCACCCGGGTGGTCGCCATGCTGGTCCCCTCGCTCACCTGGCCGTGGATGAGTGAGGTGGTGCAAGGCGCGGTCGACGTCCTCGAGGCCGAGGAGTACGGCCTGTTGCTCTTCACCGCCAACCGCGGCGCCGACTCGATGCGGCAGTTCAATGCCCAGGTAGCGGCGAAATCGTTCGACGGGCTGCTGGCGATCGAGCCGGAGGGCACCATCGACTACATCGTCACCCTGCACTCGCGGGGCCTGCCGATGGTCCTGATCGACGACCGTGACCAGGTCGCCGGGCAGATCCCGAGCATCGGCACCACCAACCACACCGGGGCCGGTGAAGCCGCCCGGCACCTGGTCGAACTCGGCCGGCACCAGCCGCTCATGATCACCGGCCCGTCCCGGTTCGGCTGCACGCAGCAGCGCCGGGACGGGTTCGCCGCGGTCTACGCCGACGCCGGTCACCCGATCACCGAGGACCGGGTGCTGCTCGGCGACTTCACCTTCGACTGCGGCACCGCGGCGATCCAGCGGGCGATCGCGGACGGCGTGGAGTTCGACGCCGTCTTCTGCCACAACGACCTCTCCGCGGCCGGTGCGATGCAGGCTCTGACGGAGTCCGGCCGGCGCATTCCGGAGGACGTCGCGGTCGTCGGTTTCGACGACATCTCGATGGCCGCGCACACCCAGCCGCCGCTGACCACGGTCCACCAGCCCATGCGCGAGATGGGTGAGGCGGCGGCCCGGACTCTGCTCGCCCACTTCGAGGGCACCCCGCTGCCGAACCGCCCGACGATCATCCCGGCGACGTTCACCGTCCGCGAGTCCACCAGCTAGGCATAAACGCGGTGCGCTGTGGTTCCGGGATCGTTTACCGTCCGCACCTTGACATCATCCCCGCCCTCAAGGGACGGGAATTCCGGTGGTCGCCCGCCGGGTTTCCTGCTTCACAGCCTGCCGCCCCGGACGGAGGTTTCCCCGTTGAGGTCTTACGCCAGCTCCACAGGCAGACACCGCCGGCCCGGCGGCCAAGATGTTTCTCGCTGCGTTGACGTCGCGGTCGTGGAGGGTGCCGCAGCCGGGACACACCCACGTCCGTACGCCCAGCGGCAGTGTGTCGATCAGGTGCCCGCAGTGCGAGCACAGTTTCGACGACGGGTACCAGCGGTCGATGACGATCAGGTTCCGCCCGTACCAGGCGCATTTGTAGGTGAGCAGTTCCCGCAACAACGACCAAGCGGCGTCGGAGATGCTCCGGGCCAGACGATGGTTCTTGACCATGTTTCGCACGGGCAGATCCTCGATCACGAGCGTTTGAGTCTCACGCACGAGCCGAGTCGTCAGTTGATGCAGATGGTCACGGCGCCGGTCGGCCGTCCGGGCATACGGCGCACCGTCTTGCGGCACCGGCCGCGACCACACCACTTGCAGGGGTGTGGTCATCTTGGCCAGGGTCAGCTCACCATCACGCCACCGGAAGGCCGAGGCGGTGAACTCTGCCGACGCCTTCGACCGGCGTTTGGACTTGAACCGCGGAAACCCGGCCCGCTTCTCGAAGAACGCGGTGAATCCGCCCTGCGGATGCCGCTGGCACTGCTGCAACGGCACACACGACACCTCGTTCAGAAACGCCAGCTCCTCGGATTTCTTCCACACCGTCAACATCGCGCCGGTAGCCGCGTAGTTCACCCGTTCGTGGCGCTCGGACCAGGCAACGGTCTGGGCTTGCAGGGCAAGGTTGTAGACCTTGCGCACACCCGAACGTCCGCACCAGCAGGCCGGCCTGCCGATGCGTCGGATAGAAGCGAAACCGGTAGGCCCGCTTCGCGGGGGCGCTCATCCACAATGGATAGCACACCTGTTTCAAACCGGGCCCGTAGGGGTTCCGGTGCACACGCCGATCCACCTCGACGGCGGATCGGCTATCCCTGACCGGCCCCACAGGGCACTCCGTTTCCTCCCCGGCCTGAAGGCCGGAGTCTCCACGAAAGGAATCTGATGACCGATTATCTCGATCTGAACCGGGCCAACTGGGACGACCGCGCGGTGGCCCACACCGCCTCACCGGACTACCAGGTCTCTCGTTTCGCCGACGACCCCCAGTTCCTCAGTGAGGTGGTCCGGTTCGATCAACCCCGGCTCGGCGACGTGGCCGGGCTGCGCGGGGTGCATCTCCAGTGCCACATCGGCACCGACACCCTGTCGCTGGCCCGGCTCGGCGCCACCATGACCGGCCTGGACTTCTCCGGCGCCTCCCTGGCCTCGGCCCGTTCGCTGGCCGCCTCCGCCGGCGCGGCCGTCGACTTCGTCGAGAGTGACGTCTACTCGGCCCGGTCGGCCCTCACCGGCGAATTCGATCTCGTCTACACCGGGATCGGGGCGCTCTGCTGGCTGCCCGACATCAAACGCTGGGCGCGGACGGTGGCGTCACTGCTGGCGCCGGGCGGGCGGCTCTTCGTCCGTGAGGGGCACCCGGTGCTGTGGTCCCTCGACTACGAGCGCACCGACGGACTGCTCTCGATCACCGAGCCCTACTTCGAGACCACCGAGCCCCAGGTGTACGACGAAGCCTCCACCTATGTGGCCACCGAGCACGTGTTCACCCACACCGTCACACACGAGTGGAACCACGGCATCGGCGAGATCGTCACCGCCGTTCTCGAAGCCGGTCTCGTCCTCACCGGCCTGGAGGAACACCAGAGCGTGCCGTGGAACGCGATCACCGGCCGGATGCAGCACATCGGCGACGGGGAATACCAGCTCACCGACCGGCCCGCCCGTTTACCGCACAGTTACACCCTCCAGGCCACCCGGCCCGCCGTTTAGTGATCGCCATAGCCGGGGTATGAGTCGCTCACCCCTCGGCTATGGAGGCTCTCAAATGCGTATCGGTGCGGTAATTCTTGTCATCTGGCTCATTCTCGGCGGCATCGCGGCCTACGAACGCGGCTATTTCTCGGACACCGAGGACGCCAGCTGCGCGGAGGCGGGCACGGTCATCGTGACCACGGTCGCCGGCCCGCTCAACTGGATGGGTGTCAACCCGAAGATCAAGTGCGACGTCCCCGAGCCCAGCAAGTAATCTCTACCGACCGACGGCCGGCGGGGCCGATCGACTCCGCCGGCTGCCTCTCGCGTCCTAGCTGTTCCGCGTCTTGCTCTTCCGCGTCTTGCTCTTCCGCGTCTTGCTCTTCCGCGTCCTAGGTCTTCCGCGTCTTGATCTGGAGCGCGCTCCAGGTCATACCGTCGATTCCGGATCGACGGGAATCGACGGGAGAACATCATGGAACTACGGGACTTCGGGCGTCTGGGCCGGATCAGCGCACTGACTCTCGGTGGTGGCGGCATCGGCGGCGTGTGGGGCAGCACCGACCGTGCGGAAGCCGTCGCGACCGTCCACGCCGCACTCGACGCCGGGATCACGATGCTGGACCTGGCCCCCAGTTACGGCACCGACTTCGAGTCCGAGCGGGCCGTGGCCGACGCCCTCCGGGGCTCCGCCCGCGAGGTACGGATCACCAGCAAGGTCCAGTTGCAGGACGACGAGGGCCGCGATTTCGCCGCCCGCATCCGCCGCAGCCTGCGGGACAGTCTCACCCGGCTCGGCCGCGACCACCTGGACCTGTTCCTGCTGCACACCCAGTTCCGGCGGGCCGGCACCACACTGTCCGGCACGATCGCTCCGGCCGACTACCAGGACGAGATCGTGCCCGAGTTCGAACGACTGCGCGCCGAGGGCCTGATCGGGGCCTGGGGCATCACCGCCGTGGGTGATCCGGGACCACTACTGGACGCGTTCCGGGCCACGCCGGCTCCGGACGCCGCCCAGATCGTGGTGAACGCCCTCGACCAGTCCGGCGACCTGTGGATGCACGGCGACACCGCCCGCCCCGGCAACGACGCCCTGCGGGCCGCCGCGGCCGCCGCCGGGATCGCGGTGATCGCCATCCGCGCGGTGGCCGGCGGTTCCCTGACCAGCGCCCTGGACCGCACGGTGCCGCCCACCCATCCGGCGGCAGTCGACTTCGCCCGCGCCGAACCGTTCCGTGAACTGGCCGCCGAACTCGGCGAGTCACCCGCTTCGCTGGCCCACCGCTACGCCCTCTCGGTCCCCGGAGTGGCCACCGTCGTGCTCGGCGTCAAGAACCGCGCCGAACTGTCCGAATGCCTGAAAGCCGAGTCCCAGGGCCCGCTCTCCCCCGCCGACCTGGCCGCCGTCCGCGCACTCGCCTAAACAGACAGCGTGGTGAGCCAGGGTCCGGATCGAACCGCTGCTCACCACACAGTTGCGGGATCGCCCGCCCGTGACGAGTTGGGGTGCGATTCGAACCCCACCTCACCACGCGGGGCGTCAGCTCGCCCAGGGTGGGGTGATCGTTGTGCCGTCGGGCATGGTGGCCTCGAAGCCGGCGCTGGTGGTCACCCACGCCGAGGCGGTGACCGGGCCGCCGTTGCCCGCCTGGAACTCGCTGCCGGCCGGAACCACCACCACGTCACCCGGCCCGGCCAGCCCGGCCACCCCGTCGAGGCGGAACGACAGGGCGCCGGAGAGCACCATCAGCACCTCGTCACGCCCCACCCGATGCGGCGATCCGGTAACCCCGCTCGCGATCTCCACCCGCCAGGCACAGAGCTCACGGCTGCCGTTCGACGGCGACGCGTACGCGTGGAAGACCACCCCGTCCATCCGATGCGCCACCGCCTCGGACCCGCGATAAACCGACATGTTCCCTCCTCATTTAGTCAATCTGCTTGACTAAATAGTCAAGCAGATTGACCGTCGTGTCAAACTGTTCCGGTGCCCGACGATCTCCACGACATCCCGGTGCTCCTGCTGAGCGCGGCCCGAGCCCTGGTGGACGGCATCGACTCCCGGGTCCGGGAGGCCGGCTTCACCGACATCCGCCCCGCCCACGGCTTCGCCTTCGCCCGGATCTCCGGCGCCGGTGCCACCGTCACCGAATTGGCCGAGCATCTGGAGATCACCAAACAGGCCGCCAGCCAGATGGCCGAGGAGTTGATCCGGAAGGGCTACCTGAAACGCGGCCCACACCCCGCCGACGCCCGAGCCCGCCTCCTGACCCTGACCGAAAGGGGTAACGCCTGCACCGAGGCCGCCACCGCCGCCGCCAATGCGACCCTCCGCCCACTGGCCACCGCCTTGACCCCGGGCCAGATCGCCGCCCTCCGCACCGCCCTGCTCCACCTGGCCGAGCCGGGCCGTATCCGTCCCGTCTGGTGAACCGGCTCAATTCACTGTGGACATGTTGAGAGATCTCAGCTCTTGCCGATTCCGGGCCGGTCGCCGCCGGAAAGCAAATGATGTTCGTCGTGCAGAGTCCCCAGATCGCCGCTCTCATCGACGCCCCCGAACCAGGCGCCGTCGACCGCCTCTGGGTCGAGGTGATCAAGACCGGGACACCCTTGATCGAGCCATACGATGACGGCCGGCACCTGGTCACCTTCCTGAGGCGGGGCGGGGCGGGGCGGGGCGGGGCTACTGGGCGGATGTCCGCACCGGCACTCCCGGCGGCCGCGTGGAGGACGGGATTCTCATCAGTGCCGCGCTGAGAACCGAGATCCGGGTGACCGAAAGCCTTCCCGTCCGACACCGACCGCACCGGCCTGCCACAACGTCATCGTCGGCATGTCCCGGGGCGGCCTGTACGTGAATCGGCGCCACGATTTCGCCGCTGCCCTGATTTCGACGAGCACCAGAGCAGTCCTATGAAAAGCTGGCAAGCTGTCCCGGGCCGCACGGCCCGCCTCGCCGGCCATCGCATTCGGCCCGGAACCCGCGAGGAGACCGGAACCGACGTCCACCAGGCGTGATGGCACGCGACACCCACCTGCGCCTGGAATCCCCGGACGCGTAAAAAATCACGCCCTTGATCGCGTCTTTAAAGGCTTTGGGGGCGACGGTGGCCACCGGGGGACCGAATCTGATCCACCCGGAGTGGCCACCGCCGCCCCCAAGACAACCGTTCCACTGCCGGACGATTCGCCCTGGAATCAGTCCCTTTCGATCAGATGGCCGATGATCTGCGGGCCCATGATGACCGGGTTGCCGGAGCCGTCGCGGCGGGCGTCGGGTTCGGGGAGCTCGACCGGGTCGCCGGTTTCGGAGGCGCCGACCGGGCGGGGGCCGACCCAGGCGATCGTCAGGCGGGTCTCGCCCTTCAGGAAGCGCTGGACCCGGACGCCGCCGGTGGCGCGGCCCTTCGCCGGGTACGACGCGAACGGTGACACCTTGACCTGCGTGCCGGTGGAGGTGACGACCATCGGGACGCCGTGCTGGTCGTCGGCGGTGGCGACCGCGTTGAACGAGACCACTTCGGCGTCGGCGGCCACGTTGACGCCGGCCATGCCGCCGCCCTTCAAGCCCTGTGGCCGGACCAGTTTCGCGGGGAAGCGCAGCAGGTTCGCGTCCGAAGTGACGAAGACCAGGGCTTCGGTGCCGTCGGTGAGCCACGTGGCCTGGAGGACCTCGTCGCCCTCCTTCAGGGTGATCACCTCGAACTCGTCGGAGCGGACCGGCCACTCCGGCGCGCACACCTTGACGAAGCCCTGCCGGGTGCCCAGCGCGAGGCCCGGCGAGTCGCCGTTGGTGAGCGGTGCCATGCCGACGACCCGTTCCCCCTTGTGCAGCGGGACCAGCTCGGAGGCGGACATGCCGCCGCGCAGCGAGACAGTGCCGGACTGGTCGGGCAGGACCGGCAGGGTCAGCACGTCGGTCTTGAATGCCCGGCCCAGGTTGGTGACCAGCACGATCCGGCCACGGGCGGTGGAGTGGATCACCGCGCGGACCGCGTCGTGCTTGGTGCGGCCGCTGCGGCTGCCGGCTTCGGTGGATTCCTCGCTCTCCGCGGCGGTCCGGGCGATCAGGCCACTGGCGGAGAGGATGACCTGGCAGGGGTCGTCGGCGACCTCGAGTGGGCCGGCCGGCACCGAGGCGGCGAGCACCTCCTTGAGGTCACCGTCGATGAGCGTGGTCCGGCGGGCGGCCCCGAACTCCTTGGTGACCGCGGCCAGCTCGTCGGAGACGAGCTTCTTGAGGACGGCCTCGTCGTCGAGGATGCGGCTGAGCTCGGCGATCTCGCCGCGCAACCGATCCTGTTCGGTCTCCAGCTCGATCCGGTCGAACCGGGTGAGCCGCCGCAGCGGGGTGTCCAGGATGTAGGTGGCCTGGATGTCGGAGAGCCCGAACTCGGTCATCAGCCCGGTCTTGGCGGCGGCCGCGTCGTCGCTGGCGCGGATCAGCGCCACCACCCGGTCGATGTCGATCAGGGCGATGAGCAGGCCGTCGACGAGGTGCAGCCGGTCCTCGCGCTTGGTGCGGCGGAACAGCGTCCGGCGGGTCACCACGTCGTAGCGGTGCTGGACGAAGACCTCCAGCAGGGCTTTCAGGCCGAGGGTCCGGGGCTGGCCGTCGACCAGGACCAGGTTGTTGATGCCGAACGAGCTTTCGAGGGGGGTGAGCCGGTAGAGGTCGGCGAGCAGGGCCTGCGGGTTGACGCCGACCTTGCATTCGATGACCAGGCGGATGCCGTGCTCGCGGTCGGTGAGGTCCTTGACGTCGGCGATGCCGGCGAGCCGGGCAGCCTGGCGCTGGCCACGCCGCGGACCGGAAGTGATCACTTTGCCCTTCACCTCGTCGGTGATCGCCTCGATGATCTTCTCGGCGCCGACGCCGTAGGGCAGTTCGGTGACGGTGATGGCCTGCCGGCCACGGCCGCCCTCGAGTAGGCCGGTCTCGGCGCGGGCCCGGACCCGGACCACACCACGGCCGGTCTCGTACGCCCGCCGGACCTCGTCGAGGCCCAGCAGCTGGCCGCCGGTGGGCAGGTCGGGGCCGGGGACCAGGCGCATCAGCTCGTCGAGGCTGGCGCCCGGCTTGCGGATCAGCAGCCGGGCGGCGGCCACGACTTCGCCGAGGTTGTGCGGGATCATGTTGGTCGCCATCCCGACGGCGATCCCGGACGTGCCGTTGACCAGCAGGTTCGGGAAAGCCGCGGGCAGCACCCGGGGCTCCTGTTCGGAGCCGTCGTAGGTGGGCTTGAAGTCGACGGTGCCCTCGCCCAGCTCGCCGACCAGCAGCATCGCCTCGCGGGACATCCGGGCTTCGGTGTACCGCGCGGCGGCGGGGCCGTCGTCGGGGGAACCGAAGTTGCCGTGGCCGTCGATGAGCGGGGTGTTGAGCGAGAAGTCCTGGGCGAGCCGGACCAGGGCGTCGTAGATCGCGACATCGCCGTGCGGGTGGTACTTACCCATCACGTCACCGACGACGCGTGCCGACTTGACGTAGGGCCGGTCTGGTCGCTGGTTCTGTTCGGACATCGACCAGAGGATCCGGCGGTGCACCGGTTTCAGGCCGTCCCGGGCGTCCGGCAGGGCTCGGGAGTGGATGACCGAGTAGGCGTACTCCAGGTAGGAGTCCTCGACCTCGGTGCTGAGCGGGTTGTCGATGACCCGGGCGCCGGCCTGGTCGAACGCTGACAGGTCGATACGCTTGTCGGTTTTGCGGCGTGCCATGGGTACCGTACCTCTCAGGCGTCGATGGTCTCTTGGTCGATCCGGCCGGCGGCCTCGATCAACCAGTTCTTCCGGGGCTCGACCCGTTCACCCATCAGCAGTTCGAGGGTGGCTTCGGCACGTTCGGCGTCCTCGATGGTGATCCGCCGGACGGTGCGCTCGGCGGGGTTCATCGTGGTGTCCCACAGCTCGTCGGCATCCATCTCGCCGAGGCCCTTGAACCGGGGCACGGGTTTCTGGACCTGCTTGCCGCCGCGTTCGATCCGGCTGACGGTGCTCTCCATCTCCTGCTGGGTGTAGGTGTAGAGGGTCTCCGCGTTACGGCCCTTGACCACCACCTTGTGCAGGGGAGGCATCGCGGCGTAGAGCCGGCCAGCCTCGATCACCGGTCGCATGTACTTCGCGAAGAGCGTGATCAGCAGGGTCCGGATGTGCGAACCGTCGACGTCGGCGTCCGCCATGATCATGACCCGGCCGTACCGCATCGATCCGATGTCGAACGTGCGGCCCGAGCCGGCCCCGAGGACCTGGACGATCGCCGAGCACTCGGCGTTGTCGAGGACCTGCTGCAGGCTCGCCTTCTGCACGTTGAGGATCTTGCCGCGGATCGGCAGCAGCGCCTGGTATTCCGAGGACCGGGCCATCCGGGCGGTGCCCAGCGCCGAGTCACCCTCGACGATGAACAGTTCGGAGCGGTCGATGCCGATCGCCCGGCAGTCCACCAGTTTCGCCGGCATCGACGCGCCTTCCAGGGCGGTCTTGCGGCGGGCGGCGTCCTTCTGCTGCTTCTGCGTCAGGCGGACACGGGCCGCGTCCACCACTTTCTGCAGGACGGTGCGCGCCTCGGTCTTGGTGCGGCGACCGTCGATCCATTCTTTGATGTACGTCTCGACCAGGCTCTGCATCACCCGGGTGACACCGGCCGTGGACAGCTCGTCCTTGGTCTGCGAGGTGAACTGCGGCTCCGGCACCCGCACGTGGATGACCGCGGTCATGCCCTCCAGGATGTCGTCCAGGACGGGCGGCTCCTCCTTGGGCTTGAGCAGCCCGCGGGTGTTGCGGATGGCGTCGGTCAGAGACCGCACCAGAGCCCGCTCGAAGCCCTTGCGGTGGGTGCCGCCGTGCGCGTTGCGGATCGTATTGGTGAAGCACTCGACGGTCCGCTCGTAACCCGTGCCCCAGCGGAAGGAGACCTCGATCTGGGCGTGCCGGACCACGTTGGACTGCATCACGCCGTTGGCGTCGGCGGCGTTCTCCTTGTAGACGCCCTCGCCGGTGACCAGGAGCATGCCGGAGACCGGCTTGTCCGAGGCCGGAGCGAGGAAGTCCACCATGTCGGCGAGACCGTTGGGGTAGTGGAACGCCTCGGTGGCCGGCTCCTCGGCGGTGGCGTCGAACAACGTGTACTGCACGCCGGGGACCAGGAACGCGGTGTTGCGCAGCTTGGTCCGGACGTTGTCGACATCGAGCCGGGCGCCGGTCTCGAAGTAGCGGGCGTCGTACCAGTACCGGATCGAGGTGCCGGACGGCTCGCCCCGTTTCATCCGCCGGACCACCCGCAGACCGGGCTCGCGGGTGAACGCCGCCTCCGGGCCGGGCGCGTCGAAGACACCGGGCACGCCGCGCTGGAACGAGATCTCGTGGACCTTGCCATCCCGCTTGACGGTCACGTCGAAACGGTGTGACAGGGCGTTCACCGCGGAGGCGCCGACACCGTGCAGGCCACCGGAGGTCTTGTAGCCGGAGCCGCCGAACTTGCCGCCGGCGTGCAGCCGGGTCAGCACCAACTCGACGCCGCTCAGCCCGGATTTGGCGTGCACGTCGGTCGGGATGCCCCGGCCGTCGTCGTCGACCTGGACCGAGCCGTCGGAGTGCAGAGTGACCGCGATGTTGGTGGCATGGCCCGCCACGCCCTCGTCGGTGCAGTTGTCGATGATCTCGTTGGCGAGATGGTTGATGCCCCGGCTGTCGGTGGAGCCGATATACATGCCCGGGCGTTTACGGACAGCGTCCAGCCCTTCGAGGTGTGTGAGGTCGTCAGCCCCATACAAGGTCTCTGGTTGCGCGGTCACGACGCGGCACTCCCGATCGGCCAGGGTGGTCAAGGACGGCGCGAGCCTACCCGGCGCCCCCGACACTTCTGCCCCAGGCGAGGCAGGTCTAGACCAGTCCGTGGCCGAAAAGGGGATGATCAACACCAAAAAGTGCGCTACACCACACTTGCCAACGGAGCGGTCTGCGGCTGCAGCGCTCGCCACAGGTCCAGCGGGTAGGGCTTGCCCGGAACCGACACTGGTGGCAGTTCCTGGTAGGCGATGAGCTCGTCGGTCACCTGGCGGGTGGCCGAACAGACCACCACGGTGCCGTGCGGCGCGTACGCCTGCAGACGAGACGCTGTGCTCACCACGCTGCCGCTGATCATCCCGTACCCGCCGTCGAAGGCCGCCATCGGGTCGACGATCACCTCACCGGTGGCCAGACCCACCCTGGTCCGGACCGGGAACCTGCCGGCCAGGAGACGCCCCCTCAACGCCTCCTGCACCGACAGGCCCGCTCGAACCGCGGAGGCCGCCGCTTCCGGCCCGAACCCGTCCTCCGCGGCACCGAACACCGCCATCACCGCGTCGCCCACGTACTTCTCGACGATCCCCCCGCACGCACGGACCACCTCGGAGACGACCGAGAAGTAGTCCCGTTGCAGCGCGCGGACCTCCGCACAATCCAGCCGGTCCACCAGAGCGGTGAAGCCGACGATGTCGATGAACAGCACGGTTACGGTCTGTCGCCGCTCCTGAATGACGCTGGTGACGGTGCTCATGTCTTCGCTCCCCCAGATCGATGCGTTGACCGGGAGTACGGTGCCAGCCGCCCGTCCGCACGCGGATCCGCAGAACGACGTATCTCTGACAGCATCGAATTCCGTCGTTTTTGTGACGCAGAACAGTCCGAACCGACGACATAGTGATAGGCGGATACGGATTAGGCTGCCGGACATGGTTGGCCTGGGGGACGAAGGACCGCTTGTCGGGCGAACCGGCACGCTGGCCGACATACAGTCCTACCTGCGCAATGTCGGGCCGGGCGGGAGTTCCGCGGTCTTCGTGACCGGGGAGAGCGGGGTCGGCAAGACCCGGCTGCTGCGGGAGACCGCCGAGGCGCTGCGCGGCGGTGGCTTCGCCGTGCTCTTCGGCACCTGCCTCGACATCGGTGACGCCTCGCCACTGCACCCGGTGCTCCAGGCCCTGCGCCGGCACGACGACAGCACCCGTTCCACCACCGCCGACGACGCCGGCGCCCTGCTCGAACGGGTCTCCCACGACCTGCGGGCGATCGCCGGTGACCAGCAGCTCCTGCTCGTGCTCGACGATCTGCAGTGGGCCGACCGCAGCACCCGGCAGCTCCTGCTCTACCTGCTCGCCGGCCTCGGTGACGTGCGGGTCTCGGTGCTCGCGGCGATCCGGGCCGAGGCGCTGCACGGCACCCACCCGCTGCGCCGGGTGCTTGCCGAACTACGCCGGTTGCGGTCGGTGCGGGTCGTCGACCTGGCACCGCTCAACCAGGAGCAGACCCACGAGCTGGTGGCCGCGATCGTCGGGCGCGCACCGGCCGTCGAGGACGCCGACCGGGTCTTCAAACGCAGCGGCGGCAACCCCTTCGTCGTCGAGGAACTCTCCCGTGACCTGCGCGACGGCCGGGTCGAACTGTCCGACACGCTGCGCGAGATCTTCCTGTCCCGGGTGGACGAGTTGCCACCGAAAGCGCACTCCGTGGTCCACGCCATCGCCGCCGGAGTCGAGCCGATCCATCACTCGGTGCTGGCCCGCGTCGTGCCGCTGCCCGAGGATCAGCTCATCGAAGCGGTTCGGGCCGCGGTCACCCACCGGTTCGTGGCAAGCGACGGCGACGGTTACAAACTGCGGCACCGGCTGGTCGCCGAGGTCCTCGAAGCCGAGGTGCTGCCCGCCGAGGCGGCGTCCCTGCACCGGCGGTACGCGGAGGCGCTGGAGTCCTTCGAGGGCGAACCCGACAACGCCCGTCTCGCCTTCCACTGGCAGCGGGCCGGGGAACCGGGCCGGGCACTCGCCCCGGTCGTCGCGGCCGCCCACGCCGCCGAACGGATGTACGGGTTCGCCGAAGCCCACCGCTACTGGACCATCGCGCTCCAGCTCTCCGCCGAGACCGATCCGCGGCGCACCGACCTGCTGGGCAGCGCCGCCGAGTCGGCCCACCACTGTGGTGAGCACCTGCTCGCACTGGCCCGGCTGGAGGAGCTGGCCGGCCGCCCGGACGCGCCCGGTCAGTCCGACGTGCACCTGCGGCGGGCCCGCTACCTGGCGGCGGCCGGCCGGTCCGCGACCGCCGAGATCGAGTACCAGCGCGCCTTGGAAGCACCCGACTGCACCCCGCGCCGACGGGCCTCCGCCGCCGCGTACCTGGCCGAGTTGTTGCTGCATCTGGGCCGGTACGCCGACGCCAACCAGCACGCCCGGGAGGCCCTCGAACTCGCCGCGGTGAACGGGGCCACCGCCGATCTGGTCCGGGCCAGTGCCGCTCTCGGTTTCAGCGCCGCCTTCCGCGAGGATCCGGACGCCGGTCTCGCCGTCATCCGGCACGCTGTGGAGATCGCCGAGCGCTCCGGTCACCCGGACGACCTGGGTGTGGCCTACCTGCACCTCGCCGAGTTGCTCACCGGCCCGCTCAACAGCATCGAAGAGGGTGTCCTGGTGGCCCGCCGGGGTGCCGAGCAACTCGCCGCCCGCGGAGTCGGCCGGACCTACCAGACCCGGCTGCTGGCGATCGCCGCCAAGGGCCTCTTCCGGATCGGTCAGTGGGCCGAGGCGTCCGCGGTGCTGGAGACCGCGATGCGGCACCGGCCGTCCGGCGCCGACGCGGTCGAACTGCTGCTCTCCCGCTCGCAGCTCTGGGTCGGGTTCGGCGAGGTCGACCACGCCCGCCGCGACCTGGACGCGGTCGCCACCCTGCTGGCCGGCGGTGGTGCCCGGCACGTGCTGCCGATGCTCACACTGCGCGCCGGCCTGGCCATGTGGCAGGGCGAACACGCCGAGGCCCGGGCCGCCGTCCAGCGTGGTGTCACCGAGACCCGCTCCGACGACCTGGTGCTCCTCGGGGTGCTCGCCTGGCACGGTCTGCGGGCCGAGGCCCAGGCCCACGTGGCCGGGCAACCCGTCGACCCGGGCGCCATCCGGCGCCTGCGGACCGTGATGGATCGCCTGGTCAAGGGCGTGGTGGACGCGCCGCCCGCGGTTCGCGCGGTGGTCGACGGCTACCTCGACCTGTGTACCGCCGAACTGAGCCGGGTCGAGGACCGGCACGATCCCGAGCCGTGGGCGCGGGCGGCCGCGATCTGGGACCGCCGCCAGCAGCCCTACCCGGCCGCCTACGCGCGTCTGCGTCACGCCGAGGCGTCGCTGCAGCGCCGGGTCCGACGGACCGCCGCGGTCAACGGCCTGCGCCAGGCGTACGCCACGGCGCTCGCCATGGGTGCCCGCCCGTTCGCGAACGAGATCGTCGGGGTGGCCCAGCGGTTCCGGGTCACGCTCGGCGACGACACCCAGAACGCGCTGTTGGCCAGTGGTCCGGAACGGGCCGCCGATGAACTGGCCGCGCTGACCGGGCGCGAACGTGAGGTGCTCGCCGCGGTCGCCGAGGGCCTGACGAACCGGGAGATCGGTGAGCAGCTGTTCATCAGCGAGCGCACCGTGGGTGTCCACCTGGGGCACATCTTCGACAAATTGCAGGTACGTAGTCGGGTTCAAGCCAGTCGCGTGTATCTGACAGCAGCCTGACCAGGGCTTCGTTATCTTACCGTGACATACGTATGTGGAATACGTAGTTCTACCGATCCCACCGCGGAACCCCCGTGGAAATGTGAGCGCCACGGGGGAGCACCGCCCGGCTCTGGTGAGTGGGCCGGGCGGTGCTGGGGGCCCTCCGCTGTCTTGCTTCATCCACGGAGGATCCGATGACCCAGCCCATCTGGGGCCCCGTTCAGCAGGATATGTCCGATATCCTGCAACGGCATCCCGACGACGTACCCGGAGTGGTCGACCAGCTCGCTGAACTTCAGGAAGTCCTGTGCCGGGTGCCGCCGCTGCTGGCCGGCAATCCGGTGGCCGACTTCAACAAGCTCTACCTGACGATCACCGAGAACGTGCTGGAGCGCCTTTACGACGGAAAGTTCAAGGACCCGGCATTCCTGTCCCGGCTCGATGTCGAATTCGCGGCCCGATATTTCGACGCCCTGCGCTACTGGACCGAGAGCAGTCCCGCATGCCCTGGAGTGTGGGCCGGACTGTTCTGCCGGGTTCCGGGACCCGACCCTCGCCCGTTGCCGTCGGCCGTCGCCGGAGTCAACGCGCACATCAACTTCGACCTGCCGTTCGCACTGGTCACCACCTTCGACCATCTGGGCAGTGACCCCATCGACGGCAGCGATCAGCACCACGACTACCTCCAGGTCAACGACATCTTCGCGGAGGAGATCCCGGGCCTGCGGCGCGGTTATCTGGACCGCTGGCAGTTGCTCATCGACACGATGAACGGCGATCTGGACGACTGGTGGCAGGGCGAGATGGTGGAGTACACCCGTAACGTCGCCTGGCGCAACGCACAGAAGATCTGGGCCGTCCGGCACGACATGATCACTCTGGACAAGGAACGCCGGCGTCTCGACAACACCGCCACCGGTCTCGGCAAACTGCTGCTGTCGCCGTTCGGCGGTTTTCTGCAGTAAGCGATCGATCACCCGGTCGGTTGATGGCGGCGAGACTCGACCGGGTGACCCGTGCGAGGCTCACCGAGCGGCGCGAACCTCTCAGGCGGCTCCGGCTGAGCAGCAAGGGGGCAAAAGTGGGCACGCTCCCAAAAACAGGCTGGAAGCGCTTTCGCAACATGCTATAAAGGCGACTAGCGCCCAGGTACCGGGCGTCTCGCTGGCCTCACCGTGAGCGTGACTCCAGTGCCCGGCGCTGCCCTTCTGGTGCGGACGCGACCATGAGCCGGGCGAGGCGTCACACACGGGGGGATGCCTCGCCCACCCAAACCCGCGCCACCGCCAACCCGCTCCGCCGCATTCGGCCCGGCGGTCGCCGGGCGGTCTGCCGTTCGCATCACCTCGCGGGGACCGCCACGGGACTGTGGTCACTCGTACCCGGCCATTCGTTCTTGGTCCTTCGTTCTTGGTCCTTCGCCCTTCGGTCCTTCGTCCTTGAAAAAGGTTTGGGTTTTCGGGTGAGCCGGGCGGCGGACCGGGAATGGTGAGTGGCATGGCCTATGTGAATCCGGCGGGAGAGTTCACCCGCGATCAGCGGTACATCGCCACCCGGATCACCGCGGACGGGCGGGACGGCTATCCGGTCGAAGCCGGGCGATATCGGCTGGTGGTGAGCCGGGCCTGCCCGTGGGCGAACCGGGCGATCATCGTGCGGCGGCTGCTGGGACTCGAGGACGCGCTCTCGATGGGGATCGCGGGGCCGACCCATGACGAACGGAGCTGGACGTTCGACCTGGACCCCGGCGGGCGGGACCCGGTGCTCGGCATCGAACGGTTGCGGGACGCCTTTCTCACACGGTACCCGGATTACGACAAAGGCATCACTGTTCCGGCGATCGTGGACGTGCCGACCGGCAAAGTCGTCACCAATGACTTCGCGCAGATCACCATCGATCTGTCGCTGGAATGGACCGGTTTCCACCGGGACGGCGCGCCGCAGCTCTACCCTTCCGCGCTGCGGGAACAGATCGACGAGGTGAACGCGGTTGTCTTCGCGGATGTCAACAACGGCGTCTACCGGGCCGGGTTCGCAGGCACCCAGGAGGCTTACGACAAGGCTTACAACAGGCTTTTCGCCCGTCTCGACTGGCTGTCGGAGCGCCTGGCGAAACAGCGTTACCTGGCCGGGGAACAGATCACCGAGGCGGACGTACGTTTGTTCACCACGCTGGTCCGATTCGACGCCGTCTATCACGGCCATTTCAAATGCAACCGGGAGAAGCTGGCCGAGATGCCGGTGCTGTGGGCTTACGCACGCGACCTATTCCAAACCCCGGGCTTCGGCGACACGATCGATTTCACGCACATCAAACGGCATTATTACGAGGTACACCGCGACATAAACCCGAGCGGAGTGGTCCCGTCCGGCCCGGATCTCAGCGGCTGGCTCACCCCACACGACCGCGACTCCCTGGGCGGCCGCCCCTTCGGCGACGGCACTCCCCCGCCGCCGCTTTCCCCGGCCGAACAGGTTCCGGCCGAACACGCCGCTAGATAGAGCCCCGAGCCGCCGGGCGGACGGCGGCGGCGAACTGTTGGCGCGAGAGGATGGGGACGGCGCCGTAGCGGCCTGCCGAGTAGCGGCGGCTGATCGCTTCCTCCTTGCGCGGGGCCAGATCGGACAGTCCGTGGAGGCGTGAGCCGCCGTCGTCTCGTTTCTCGGCGAACCACACCTGGTCCCGGCCCAGTGGAGAACCGCCGCCCGGGTCGCCGAGCAGGGCGGCGTCGTGCGAATTGAAGATCAGCTGGGCGCGGCGCGGGTTGGTCGCCGGGTCCTGGAACAGCCGGACCAACTCGGCGACCAGGGCCGGGTGCAGGCTGGTGTCCAGTTCGTCGGCGAGCAGGACGGTGCCGTCGGCGATAGCCGTGAGGACCGGACCGGCCAGGCCGAACCACACCAGGGTGCCCAGTGACTCGTCGTCGGCGTGTGCTCGGGGCGATTCAGCCACTCCTGGTGGCGGGGCTCGGGGTGCTGCTGGTCCCGGTCACCCTCCTGGCGGAGGGCCTGCCCGACACACTGTCAGTGACAAACCTCGGCGGGTACGCCTACCTGTCACTGATCGGCACCGCTCTCGCCTACACGATCTGGTTCCGTGGCCTGGAGTTGCTGCCGGCCGCCCGGGTGTCGCTGCTCAACCTGTTCGCCCCGCTGACGGCAACCCTGATCGGCTGGGCCGCGCTGGGTCAGGCGCTGACGCCGGTGCAGCCGGCGGGCATGCTGCTCGCCTTCGGCGCGGTCGTGTGGGGACAGTCAGTGCATGTCGGCCGTCGTCACGATCCGCTGCGGGTAACCGCCGCGGGCCGCCCGCAGCATGGCCCGGCCGATCTCGGCAGTGGTGATGACGTAGCGTGGCGCGATCCGGCGGACCAGCGGGATCAGCGGGGCGGTGACCGTGTAAGCGGCGTTGTACCACCGGGTCTTCGACCGGACGCCGTGCGTGGGCTGGATGAATCCGGGCCGGAAGGCGAACCCGTTGCGGAACAGCTCCAGGATCTCCCGCTCCGTTCGGGCTTTGACCTTCGCCCACATCAGCCGGCTGTTCGCGTCGGTGCCCTCGCCGGAGACGTAGACGAAGGTGAGATCCGGGTTGCGCGGGGCCAGCGCGTGGGCGGCGGCCATCGGGAAGTCGTAGGAGATCCGGGTGTAAGCGGCCTCGTCCATCCCCACCGATGAGACGCCCAGGCAGTAGAAACAGGCGTCCCAACCGGACAGCTCGCCCTCGATTCCAGTGAGATCGGCGAAGTCGGCGAGTGTCACCTCACGCAGCCGCCGGTGGTGGATGCCGGTCGCCGAACGGGTCACCACCAGCACTTCCGTCACGTCCGGCGCGAGTAGACACTCCCGCAGCACTCCCTGACCCACCATGCCCGACGCCCCGAAAACGATCACCCGCATGCTTCCAGTGTGCCGGGTGCGTGGCGGGAAAGGCCCGGAAGCCGGGGCGTGTCCGGGCCTTTCCGGGAAGGGCTTGCGCAGTCCGCGGATGTAACTACCGTATTGAGCATGAGTGCTTACTTGAAGAATCCCGTCGTGTGGCAGGAGAGCTGGGACCGGCAACAGCAGGCGTTCATGCCGGACCGGGAGGAGCGGTTCGCCGCGATGCTCGACGCGGTGGCCGCCGTCACCGAGGGTGACGCACCCCGGCTGCTCGACCTGGCCGGCGGCACCGGCAGCATCTCGTTGCGGCTGCTGGCCCGGTTCCCGCGGGCCCGGGTCACCGTCCTGGACCAGGACCCGGTGCTGATGGCGATCGCCGGGTCCTCGCTGCGAGATCGCGGTTCGGTGATCGACGCCGACCTGAGTGACAGTGGCTGGCGGGCGAAGCTGCCGGCTGAACCGTTCGACGCGGTGCTGACCGCGACCGCGCTGCACTGGCTGCCGGCCGACCGGATCAGCGCGCTCTACGCGGAGATCCGGGAGGTGCTGCGCCCGGGCGGTGTCTTCGCGAACGCCGACCACATGGAGGACGAGGACCTGCCGGAGTTGTCCGAGAAGCTGCGTGATCACCGCGCGGCGGAGCGGGACGCCCGGTACGCGGCGGGCGCGGCCACGTCCTGGCCTCAGTGGTGGGACCGGGCCGCCGCCGACGAGCAGCTGGCCCCGAAGGCGGCGCAGCGGGCGTTGGTCTACCCGGCGAACCGGCACCACCAGGAGTGGAACCCGCCGGTGACGTGGCACGTCGAGATGCTGCGCCAGGCCGGTTTCCGCGAGGCGGGCGTCCTGTGGCGCGGCGGCCCGGACGCGGCGGTAGCCGGCATCCGGTAGATCTCAGGAGGTCCAGCGGAGGAAGCGGTCGAAGAGATCCGAGGCGGGCGCCTGGGGCATGTCCCGGGCGGCCTCCTCGAGGTGGTCCCACATCAGGACGGCCAGGTCGACGCGGTTGCGGCCCCGGGCGAGGTGTTCACGAGCCGGGTCGCACGGCCAGGGCAGGCCGCAGACTCCGCATCTCCAGGACGGCCGGTCGGGGTTGTGCTCCACCTGGTAGCCGCTCCTTCTGAAAAGGCCCTCCGTTTCCCACACATTGCGCGTGCGCCGCCCGGCGGTCAACAGCCTGCGCGGCCTGCTCGCTTGTCCGGGTGACGCCCATCAGGGGCATCGGCACTCATCGTTTCGGTGCGGTCACGGTGGGTCGCGCCGGCCGGAAATCGCGGGCTCGGGGAGATGGCTCGATTCTCGCCCGATATGTACCGGTCTTTGGGAGCATGAGGCTGATGGCGGGCCCACGACCGAGGACGGTGAGATGACCTACGACGGACAGCCGGACCCAGGCAGCGGCCTGTACGTCTCCTCGGCGGCCCTGGCTCCGCAGCGTTCGGCCCGGCGGCGCAAGCAGGCGATCGTGGCGGTGGCCGGAGCGGCGGCGCTGCTGGCCGGTGCCGGGTTCCTGGTGACGCAGTTGATGAACGAGCAGCAACCAGGCCTGCCCGAACCCGCCGCGCTGGCGCCGATGACACCGCCGGTGACCACGGAACCCACCACCGCTGCCCCGATGGCCTCGCCCACCCGTACCCCCAAGACCACCCGGCAGGCCGTGCCGGTGCAGATCAGCCCGATGCCACCGCCTCCCCCGGCGAGTCTCGAACCGGGCTATCCGGACCCCGGTGACGGCCTGTCCACCGGCGGAGTCGCCGCCGCCGAGCCGTTGTACCCGGAGCCGGACCTCGACGATCAGCCGATCGGGGAACGGACCGAGGCGCTGGGATCCGGGACGATCCGGATCCTCAGCGCCCGGCGGGATCTGACCAGCGAGCGTCAGACTCTGCTCTCCCGGGACGTGGGCCACGCCGTCGGGCGCGGGATCCGCTGCACGACCGAGATCCGGTTCGGGACCGGCATACCGGCCGGGGATCCGGGAATCCTGGTGTGCTGGCGGACCTCGGCGAGCCGCAGCGTGATCACGATCGGACAGAACACCGACACCGCGTCGAGCATCTCGGTGCTCAGCCGCGAGTGGCAGGCGATGGAGTAGGTCAGGCCACGATCGGTGCGGTGGTCACTCCGGCCACGGCCGGGCTGTCCGGAACCACCACGCGGTAGCTCTGGCCGGGCGTGACACCGTTGACGGTGATCCGGGCGGGCGAGGCCGGCACGGTCCAGGTGGCCACGGTCGCCCAGTCGGTACCGGCACCCTGCTGGATCTCGATGTCCTGCCCGGTCGCGCCGGTCACGGTGAGGGTGAGTTCCCGCTCGCCGGACTTGAACATGGTGACGACGGCCTTCACCCGGTAGCTGACCGGCGCCGACGTGACACCCTCGGCTTTGAGGACCACCTGGTAGGACGCGTTCGCGGCCCGGGTCACCTGCGCCATCCCGTTGGGGCCGGTGTAGGTGCGGGTGCACTGAGCGTCGGCGTCGGTCTCGGTCACGCACAGCTCGACCGGCTTGCCGGCCCACGCCTGCCCGTTGACCTTGACGGTGAACCTGGTGGTGGTGGACGTCCCGTAGACGACGTCGGCCGTGGTTACGTTCGCGGTGATCTCCGGCTTGATCTTGGACGGCGCTGTTGTCGGCGGGACCGTGGCGGGAGCCTTGGTGACGGCCTCCAGCGCGGCGACCGCGTCGATCCGGCCGCTGCCGAAGTCGGTGTCGGCACCCTTCGGGCCCAGGTCGACGGCCGACTTCTTCAGCGCGGCCTCGATCTGGTCCGGCGTCAGCGCGGCGTCGAAGCTCTTGAGCAGCGCGGCGACGGCGGCCACGTGCGGCGCCGCCATCGAGGTGCCGCTCATCGACTTGTAGGAGCCCTTCGCGGACGGGTACGTGCTGACGATGCCGCTGCCGGGAGCGGCCACGTCGACGTAGGTCCCGGCGTTCGAGTACACCCCGACCTGGTCCGCCGAGTCGGTCGCGGCGACCGCGATCACACCGGCGTCAGCGGCCGGGTACGCGGTCGGGCTGCCGTCGCGGCGGCTGTTTCCGGCCGCGGCGATGACCGTGACACCCTTGCTCCGGGCGTACTTGATGGCGTTGCTGACCGCGGTGACCTTGGTGGTGCCGCCCAGCGACATGTTGATCACCTGCGCGCCGTTGTCGGCGGCCCAGACGATGCCCTCGGCGGTGTCGGACATGTTGCCGCTGCCCGCGTCGGACAGCACCTTGACCGGCAGGATCTTGACGTCCGGCGCGACACCGGAGACGCCCACGCCGTTGCCGGTGACGGCCGCGATCGTGCCGGCCACGTGGGTGCCGTGGCCGTGCCCGTCGGTGGTCGGCCCGGCCTTGTCGGTGATGGCGTCGTAGCCGCTGAGGACGTTGCCCTTGAGGTCCGGGTGGTCGGCGTCGACACCGCTGTCGATGACGGCCACGGTCACACCGGCGCCGGTCGAGCGCGGCCAGGCGTCCGTCGAGCGGATCTTGGTGAGATCCCACTGCTGGGCCCGGTACGGGTCGGAGCCGGCCGGCACACCGAGCGCGTACACCGGGGCGTCCATCTCGACACCGACCGCGTCGTCCGCCTGCTGCGCGTCCTCGACCAGCTTGACGGCGGCCGCCTTGTCGGTGGCCTTCTTGACGGTGACGACCGGACGGCCGTCCCGGTCCAGGGTGGTGGTCACCACACGCGCGGGCCGCGCCTCGGTGACGGTCGCCGGAACGAGTTGTTCGGGAGCAGCGGTCAGACCGTACGACACCGGCGTCCAGTCGGTGGTGCCGGCCGGAAGTGCGAGCACCCCCACGGCGGCGAGAGCACCCGCGGCGATGGCACTGGCGGCGAACTTACGGATCATCAACTGTGTTCCTCCCCCTTGAGCGACAGGACAAAGACTCAAGGAGGAGGGGTGCACCTTCCGTTGCCGGACAGGTGTCCGTCAGGAGCAGTGGATTCTCAGCCCGAGATGGTATTGCTCGTGGCTCCGAGGATCGTGGCGGTACCAGGCACGACCGCCCGGTACTTCTGCCCGGCCCGTAGCCCGGAGACCGTCATCTTCTGCACCGCCGCGTAGGCGCCGATGGTCTCCCATCCGCGGGTGCTCGAATACTGCTGGATCTGCACGTTCTGCCCGTTCACACCGTTAAGGACCACGAGCATCACCCCTCGGCTCGTCAGACTGGCGGTGACTGTCGCCCGTACCGTCCAGATCGCGGTCGGCGACATCGCGGCCAGTGTCGTGTCCGTCTCCGCCAACCGCACCTGGACCTTGTATCCGGCGGTGGCGGCGCGGGTCACCAGCACGGTTCCCGTCGAGGTGGTCTGCGTCCCGGTGCAAACGTCGGAGATGCAGAGCTGTACCGGCTTTTTCGCCCAGGCGCTGCCCGAGACCCGGATCGTGAACGTGGTCGCCGTGCTGCTGCCGTAGACCACCTCACGGGTGGTGACATTAGAGGTGATCAGCGGGTTGAGTTTGGGCTTGGCGCTGGTGGGGGCGACGCTCGGCGCGGGACTCGCGGTCCGGCTCGCGCTGGGCGTCCCCGACGGGGTCGCGCTGGGCGACTCGGACGGGGTCGCGCTGGGCGACTCGGACGGGGTCTCTGTCGGGCCGCTGGTGGTCGGAGCGGTCGCCGGAACGCTGGCCGTGGGGGCGGTCATGGTCGGTGTCGTCGGGGCGGTGGTCACCGGCATGACCGCCGCCAGAGCCGCAGCCGCGTCGATCCGGCCATATCCGTGGTCGTTGTCGAAGCCCTTCGTGCCCAGGTCGACGGCCGACTTCTCCAGGACGAGTTCGATCTGGTCCGGCGTCAGGTGCGGCTGATAGGCCTTGAGCAGTGCGGCGGCTGCCGCGACGTGCGGCGAGGCCATCGAGGTGCCGTTCATCGAGGCGTACGCCTTACCGAGCGCCGCCGGATACGTGCTGATGATCGCGCTGCCGGGCGCAGTGACGTCGACGTAACCACCGGCGTTGGAGTAGGAGGCGACCTTGTCGGCCGAGTCGGTGGCGGCGACCGCGATCACCCCGGCGTCCGCGCCCGGATACGAGATCGGACTTCCCTGCTGACGGGCGTTGCCGGCCGCCGCGATCACCGTGACGCCCTTACTTCGCGCGTAGGCGATGGCGTTGCTGACCGCGGCGACCTTGCTAGTACTGCCCAGCGACATGTTGATCACCTGCGCGCCGTTGTCGGCGGCCCAGACGATGCCCTCGGCCGTGTCCGACATGACACCGCTTCCGGAGTCGGACAGCACCTTGACCGGCAGAATCCTCGTGTCCGGCGCCACCGCGCTGACCCCGACATCGTTGCCGGTCACCGCCGCGATCGTGCCCGCCACATGGGTGCCGTGCCCGTTGCCGTCCCGGCTGGCTCCCGCCTTGTTGGTGATCGCGTCGTACCCGTTGAGAACCTTGCCCTTGAGATCCGGGTGGGTGGGATCCACTCCTGTGTCGATCACCGCGACGGTCACCCCCGCGCCTGTCGACTTCTGCCAGGCATCGGCCACCCGCATCTTGGTCAGGTCCCACTGCTGCGAGCGGTAGGGGTCGGATCCGATGGGAGCGCCCAGGGCATGCACCGGCGCGTCCATCTCGACGCTCACCGCGCCTTCGGCCTGCTGCGCCGCCTTGACCAGCGCGGTCGCGGTACTCTTGTCGGTGGCCTCCTGGACGGTGACGACCGGTCGGCCGTCGGCGTCGATCGTGGTGCTGACGACCCGCGCCGGTTGCGCCGCGGTCACGGTCGCCGGGAGAAGCTCCTCCGGGCTCTGGGTGAGGCCATAGGTGACAGGCCGCCAGCCGGCGTTCCCGGCAGGCAGGACGAAAGCCCCCGCGGCGGCAGCGAGCAAACCCCCCGCCACCGCCCCAGCGGCATATCGGAGCAGCTGAACCCGCATCCTCGAAGTCCCTCCCGTTTGCAGTCGGGGACCAGCATCGGCGCGTTCCGGGGGGTGCTTATCCTTTCGTCGGTTGCGGCTCGGTAGCGGGCGTCCCCGCCGGCCGTCGGGGACGGGTTCGCCGGGCGAACTTCGGCTCGGCCGCCGATACGCGGGTAACGGAAAGGACTCCACCCGCAGCGGGGGATCTCGCCGTGCTGCGGAACCACCGCGTTCTCAGGCGATCCACGACCGATTCTCAGCTTCCTACCGGCCGTTTCAGCACGTTTCGACAGCCCTGTTGCGACGATGAAACTCGAGTCCATTACCTGACTCGATGGGCCACCAGCCGAACCCAAGGGACTTCGAGATGACCAGAGAACATGAAAACAAGCCCGCCTCAGGACCTCAGTCACCGGCCCGGTCCCAGCGCCGGCGCCGGCGGCTGGCCGTGGGAACAGCGGGGCTGGCCGCACTACTGGGTCCCAGCGCCTACGTGGTGACCAGCGAGATCGTCGATGAGTCGCGCCAGACCACCGCGCAGCAGGTCCCGGTGGTCGCCCCGGTCACCACCGCGCAGGCTTCGGCACCTCCCGGCGGCGCATCGGGCGCGATGAGGCCCGCAGCGCCGGAACAGACCGTCGAGGCCGCCCCGTCGCCTCTCTCCAGTGAGGTGATCAAGGAGATTCTCGATGCGCGAAAGAAGATGGCCGACGACGGAGTGGACCTCAAGCGCCCACTGCAGCCCTCCACCACCGCCACCGCCGATTCGGTGAAAGCGATCACCGAGGGTTCTCTGAACAGCGGCGGCATCGTACGGATGGTCACCGCCCGGGAGGACCTCACCGGACAGCGCGAACTCGCCTGGGTCAGTGGGGGGATCAAGAAGTACCGCGATGTGCCCTGCTCTCAGACCGTCAGGTTCAGCGCCGACTCCCAACCGGAGAAAAAGGACAACCTGCTGATCTGCTGGCGGACCAGCCCGACGAAGAGCGTGATCTCGATCGTGGTCGATCCCGAGGGGAAGCCGTCACGGACGAAAGCCGTGAACGCTTTGAAAGAGGAGTGGCGCTCGATGGAGTGACAAGCAACGACAGAGCGGTGGCCGGAGATGAAATCCGGGCCACCGCTCTTATTTCAGTACGGTATTGCTCGTGATCAGAACGGCGAGACGGTGAACGACGAACCGCTCGAGACGACCGAGAAGTTGTAGTCGGCGTCGTTGAGGCCGTCCTTGGCGTTGACGACTGTCACCGTGTAGGTGCCGTCCGGCACGTCGACGGTGGTGATGGTCGGCGTGTCCGTGGTCGCCGAGTCCACCATGGCGGTCAGGTTGAGCGTGCAGATGATCTCGCCATCGCTGATCGGCAGGATGTTGTTGCAGTACGAGACCGGGAGGGCCGTACCGGTGTCCACAGCGGCCTTGTCGGTGGCGAAGTCCCGCGCGTTCCAGTCGTTGTCGGTCAGAAGCACATAAGCGGTGCTGGCCGACAGGGCTGTGGCGGTAGTCACGTTGCCGAAGGTCAGCGTTCCGAAACCGGCACCGGTGATGTCCAGGATCGGGCTGCTGGCGGACGCGGCGGTGTTCGGGGTGACGGTGATGCCGTAGGTGTAGGTGTAGACGGTTGTCGCCGTTGTCTTGGTGCCGGCGGCCGTGGTCACACTCAACGACACCGGGCCGGCCGCGTGTGCCGTCGTCGTGCCGCTGAAGGATGTCGTGCTCAGGGCGGTGATGCTGTTGATCGAGCTACCGCCAAGAGACGCGGTGAGCAGCGCACCGGTCGTCAGCGGGATACCGGTCAGGCCGGTGATGGTGATGGAGGCGCCACCCTGAGCCGGGCCGGAGGCCGACGAGAAAGCCGCACTGGCGACGCTGAGGACCGGCGCGACGGAGTAGATCGCCGGGGCCGTGCTCATCGCGGCTCCGGTGCTGTTGCTGAGGTAGCTGCAGATGTGCCAGGCCGTGGTGACGTCGGCGCCGCCGACGATGACCGTCGCCGGCAGGGTGACGGCGATCTTGGAGCTAGAGATCTTGGTCGTCGTCGCCGCGTAAGGCTCGAGAACGGCCGACACGCTGGCGGGGTACGTCAGCGGGCAGCTGTTTCGGGTCGCGAGCACCGCCGGGGTCCCGGTGAAGGGTGCGGCGCCGCCCGTGGTCGACACGGTCAGGGTGGGCTGGGTGCCCGAGCTTCCCCCGGTCGGAACGAGTGCCCCCGCTGGCAGGGTCGAACTGTAGGACGCGAACGTCACGCCACCTCGGAGGGACAGCGCGCTCGTGCCGGCCGTCGTCCCAGCGTAGGAGCAGACGTAGTAGGCGGTTCCGGCGGTCAGCGTCGCCGGGACCGTGATGGTGAGCACCGAGGTGGACGTCTTCACCGTCGTACCGACGATCGCCGTGGAACTCGGTGTGGTGTAGGTGGTAGGGCAGGCGGTCACCCCGGAGACGAATTGGGTGGCGTAGCTGGCGCCGGTGAGGACGGCGCTGCTGGCTGTCAGCGTCGGCTTGTCCGCTGCCTGCCCCGTTGTCGCGCTCAGCGTCCCGACGTTCACCGCGGTGACGGTGATGGTGCCGGAGCCGGACATAGTGTCAGCGGCGAACGAGCCACCGGTCGTGGCGTCGTCGTAGAAACACGGCTTGTAGGTAGCCGCCGGCAGTGCCGGCGTGGTGACGTAGGCGGTCGACGTGTCGATGGCCGTGATCAGGCCACCGTCGACAGTGCCGGTCTGGGCGGTGTTGTAGTTGGCTGGGCACGAGTTGGCCGACAATGCGAATCGGACGCCCAATGTGTTGACGAGAGCAGTACCGCCGGTGATGTACAGGACGGTACCGCCGCTGATGGCGACCTGGCTCGTGCTGAGCGTCAGCGTCGCGGCGGCGAAGGCCGGCATGGCCGGCGCGCTCGCCAGCGCCGCCACGGTCGCGATGGCCGCGGCGGCTCCGGCAACCAACGGGCGGTTGCCGGTTTCGGTTCGGGACTTGCGCATGCGAGGTCCTCCTACGGTCTTGCGAACCGCATGTGTGGATTGGGTGGGCCCGCACTCCCATAGGCGGCGGGCCATCTCAGCTGAAGCCTAACGTGGTAAATACGAGGATTTGTCAGGAATAACAGAACTACTGGAACGGCTCGAAACAGTCGTCTCAGGACCAAAAAACGAAGGTCGCCCAGGGGCTCGAACTCCCTGGGCGACCACCATGGCGATGTAGATCAGGATGCCGCGACGGTGAACGACGAACTGGCGGAAACGGTGCTCTGGCTGTAACCGGCCGCGGTGGTGTCCACACCCAGCGAACCCTCGGTGACGAAGGTCAGCGTGTAGGCCCCCGCCGGCACCCCGAGCGGGTCGTGGAGGCTGGCCGTGATGTTGGGCGCCGTAGCGGTGGCATTCGCGGACAGGGTGGCTCCCGCGCCGTTGGCAGCGATGGCCGTGATCGTGGTGCCCGCCGGAATACCGGCTCCGGTGATGACGCGTCCCAGGTCAGCACTGGTGAACGCGGCGCTGTCCGCGGCGATTTCAGCCGAGGCGTTCGTGGTGTCGACAGTGCCGTTGGTGCGGACAGCGGCCGAACCGATACGAGCGGTCACCGAGGTCGCGACCGTGGCCGTCGCCTTCATGGAAAGGATGGCCTGCGTTCCGGAGAGCACGTCGACGATCGTAGTGCCGTCCTGGACCGCCGCGGTCCCGGCGGTCTGGGTCAGCGTCTTGCCGATGTCGTCAGCGGTGAAGCTCGCCGTGGCCGACGAGATCAGGCGGCTGTTGGCGGTGGTGTCGATGTCGGTGACCGAACGGCCGACCGCGATCTGTGGCGTGATCGTGCCGGCCGAACTCAGCCGCTGGTCGAGGCGCAGGGTGCAGATCAGCTCGTTATCGCTGATCGGCAGGACGTCGTTGCACTCCGAAACCGGGCCGTTCACCTTGTTGCTCGCCCCGTCATCGGCCGGGTTGTAGCCGCCGCGCACGAGGTAGATGTGCGCGTCGCTGACCGTGGTGCTGAAGGTGGTGGAGAGGAAGCCGACGCCCTTGACCGCCACGACCACCTCGTCGATATCGGTGGAAGCCGTGTTCGGGGTGATCGCGATGCCGTTGAGGAAGGAGTAAGCACTCGACAACGACCGGGTACCCGCCGGGGTGGTCACCACCAGGGCGACGTTTCGCTCCACACCGTGCATCGGGGTTCGGGCGGTGAAGGTGTTCTCGTTGACCGGCATGATCTCGGTCAACGGGAGGCCACCCAGGGTGGCCTGGATCGAACCGGGCGCCGTGGGGAACCCGGTGCCGGACACCGTGATCATCGTACCGCCGAGGGCTGTACCCGAGGCCGGCATGATCGAGGACAGGGTCTGCACGACCGACGCCGTGTAGGGCGCGGCCGCCAGCATCGTGCTGGCGCCAACGGTCGTACCGTTGTAGACGCAGATCTGGAACGGGGTCGGCCCGGCGGGGGCGGAGCCTGCGAGCGGGGGCACCGTGAGGGCGACACGGGTGTCCGAGGCCTTACGGATCCGGCCGGCTGCCGGGTGTACGACGTTGTAACCGGAGGCGGCGGTGAAGGTCCGCGGGCACCGCTCGGCCGAGGCCAGCAGGACACCGGGCGCACCGACACCCACCAGGATGCCCTGCGGCGAGTCGAGGGTGATGCCGTTGCCGCCCGCCCAGGAGCCGACCGGGCTGCTCAGCGTGACTGCCGGCAGGGAGACGCCGTAGGTGCTGGCGGACACACCGACGAGAGTGCTGCCGTTGCTCGTCCCACTGTAGAAACAGGCGAGGTAGTTCGTGCCCGGCCCGGTACCGACCACGCCCGAGGGAACCGTGGAGGTGGCAGCGGTGCCGGAGGCGCGGTTGAGGGCAGCGGCCAGACTGCCGGGAGTTCCGTAGGTACCGGGGCAACCGGACCCCGCGTCAGCGAAGGCCAGGCCCACCGCGGTGGCGAAGACAGGGCTGGCCGCGGGTGCCGCGAAGGATATCTGGTTTCCGCCTCCGCTCGGGCCGTTCGGCGGCATCATGCCGATGCCGGGTGTGACCGTGAAGGTCGAGGCAGTGGTGTCGTAGACCGCAGTGGTCGTGGCCAGAGTGCCGTTGTAGACACAGAACTTCCACTCGCGGGCCGCACCGCTGTTCAGCGTCACCCCGGGTGGGACCACGAAGGTGGCCTCGTCACTGTCGATCTTCGTCGGGCTGCCGGCCGGGACGACGGTCTGGCCGGTGATCGAGGTGACGTAGGCGGGACATGCGGTACCGCTCGCGAAACCGGTGGCGAAGAAGGCGACCGGGTTGCCGGTGTCGAATGGCGTACCGGGAGCGTCGACCTTGATGACGGTACCGGCTGGCCCGCCCACTGGACTCAGAGAGTCGAGCGCGGCGGCGAAGGCCGCCGGTGCTCCGAGGAACATCGAAGCACCCACCGCGGTGGTGGTCAGGCCGGCACAGATCAGCCGAGCCCGCCTTCCAGAGGCCGCCCTACGGCCTCTGGACGCTGTCTTGCTCATTCGAGGTCCCCCTACCGGCCCATTCGGAACCGTTCGCTGGATTAGGGCCCACCGACGTGGTCGCGAGCCGTCACCCGGGAAGGGTATCTATCTCAAATACTTCAAATGACCATAAAAGATAATTTTGTATATTTAAATAGTTACCAGCACGCCGCCCTGCGGTCCTGAGGACGGGATTCGCCAGCCGAGATCCCAGGAAAGCCTTACCTGAATACATTCAAGGGAAGGCTTACCTAACCATTATTCGCGTTCGGAAATCAATACCGAAAATCGCGTCGACTCCAAGCATCGGGGTATATTGCTGAGCGCCGAAATGACGTGCCGGATAGAAGGAGAACCGCCGTGACTCAGATGTTGAACATGCCCCGCGTGCAGGCCTGCACCGCCACCGGGTGTGGGTACAACCACAATGGCTGCACCGCCTTCGCGATCACCATCAGTGAGAGCAACTCCGCGTGTGGCACCTTCGCGGGTGCGGGGCTCTCCGGTGGAATGGGCATCGCTACCGCCCAGGTGGGCGCCTGTAAACGGGCCGACTGCAAATACAACGACAACCTGGAGTGCCAGGCGCCGGCCATCACCGTGGGTGCCTCCGCGGACCTGGCGGACTGCCTGACCTACGAGCACGCCTGACGAGGCACTGCGGCTCTGGACGGGATGTCCGGGCATGCCGGAACATCACGAGGACATCGCAAAGGCGCCGCCCCACATCAGTGAGGCGGCGCCTTTGCGTTTCAGGTCAGAACGGACTGACGGTGAAGATGGATCCGCTGGTGAGGGTGGTCTGCTTGTAATCGGAGCTGGCGGACGCGCCGACGGCACCGTTGCTGACGATGGCCACGTTGTAGGCGCCGTCCAGAACCGGCGCCCCCGGGAACAGGTTGAGGGTCACCGGGCGGTCGACGGCGGGCGTGGCCGGGGCGGTGATGGCCGCGACGGTGGCCTGGGAGATCGTCGCGGTGGTACCTCCGGTCTGACTGAGGATCTTCGTCCCGGCCGGGATCGCGGCGTTTCCGGCGCCGAAGACCGAGCCGACGTCGCCGGCGGTGAAGGTTCCGGTCAGGGTGGTGCTGCCCAGGGCCGCACTGCTGACCGAGACGGTGGCGCTGTTGCTGGCGGACGCCGGCGCCGACAGGGTGGCGCTGGCGCCGTTGGGGGCCACCGCAGTGATGGAGGTGCCGTCAAGGATGCCGGTGGTGTCCTTGAAGACCCGGCCGACGTCGGCCTTGGTGAGGGGCGTTCCGGTCAGCTGGATCACGTTGCTGGCGGCCGTGGTGATGACGCCGTTGCCGGTACCGGCAGCGATGGTGCGCAGGGCACCGCCCAAGTCGGCGGTCAGGCTCGAACCTGCGACGGGTGACGGTGCGGAGAGGATCGCCAGGAACGGGGTCAGCACGGACTTGATGCTGGTGCCGGTTGGGATCTCACCGTCGCCGCCGGTCTGGGCGATGACACGCCCGACGTCGTCGAGGCCGAACACGCCGGTGGCGGAGACGAGCAAGCGGCTGCCCAGCACGGTGGTGAGGCCGGTCAGGGGCTGGACGCTGGCGAGCGGGTCGACGAAGGCACTGCCGGTCTTGTCGAGGCGGCGGTTGAGTCGCAGCGTGCAGACCAGTTCGGTGTCACTGAGGACAAGCGGGTTGGTGCATTCAGCGACCGGGCCGTTGGCACGGTTGCCGCCTTCCGCCTGGGAGCCGTCGTACTCGCCGCGGACCAGGTAGATCTTGGCGGAGTCGGAGCTGGTGCCGAACGCCTGACTGAGGAAGTCGGTGCCCTGAACCACGAGGTCGGTAGCCGACGAGGTGTTGGGGGCGGTGGTGGTGCCGAGCAGCTTCAGGGCGTTCCGGAAGGAGAAAGCGCCGGGCAGCGTCCGGGAGCCGGCGATCGTGTTGACCACGAGCGCGGCGTTGTCACCTGCCGACCGGGCCGGCAGCGTGGCGGTGAACGAGGTCGGGTTCACCGGTGTCACGTTGAGCAGTTCGGCGCCGCCGAGAGTGGCGCTGATCGAGCCGGGCGCGGTCGGGAAGTCGGTGCCGTTGACGGTGACGGTGATGCCACCGGTGCTGGGGCCCGCGTTCGGGGTGATCGAGGTCGGATTGGGCACGACCGTCGAGGTGTACGGGGCCGATCCCAGGACCGTCGATTCGCCGGAGGACCCGGTGTAGGCGCAGAGCTGGTAGGTCTTCGGCTGCTGGTTGGTGATCGGCAACTTGGGCACGGTGACGGCCAGCCGGTTGTTGGCGAGTTTGCGGATCCCGGCCGACGGGACCGCGACGGTGCCGGCCGCCATGGTGTCGTAGTTGGCCGCGCAGGTGGTGGTGCTGAACAGCACCCCGGGTGCGGTGATGCCACTGAACAGGCTGTTGGTTCCGCTGCTGGCGGTGATGTTGTTGGTGGAGTCGTACGGACCGCTGGAACTGCTGAGAGTGAGCTGCGGCAGCGTGGTCTGGTAGGTGCTGGCGCCGAGGAGCGCGTCGGTGCCGGTGCTACCGGCGTAGACGCACGTGTTGAAGGTCCCGGCACCGACGACGCTGGACGGGACAGTGACGGTGGCCGTCGCGTTCGCCAGACCGGTCTTGACGGCAACGGCCGGGAAGGTGCCGTTCGACACGTTGTAGAGGGCCGGGCAGGCGTTCGCGGTGAAGAGAGCGGCCGGTGAAGTGATCCCGGTGAAGATCGGGGTGCTGGAGGTCAGCGACAGGTTGTTGGTGGCGCCGCTGAGACCGCTGCTGGGATTGCTGGTGAGGTTCTGGTACGTGGTGAGGACGGGGGCCGCCCCACCGATCGTGGGCGTGTTGGCGGTGGCGCCCGAGTAGACGCACACGTTGTAGGGCTTCGCCACGCCGTTGGTGCCGAGCGGGAGCACCGGGACCCGGAAGCTGATCGTGCCGGCGTCGACCTTGGTGGCCGCCTCAGCGGCGACCACAGGTGTTGCCGGTACCGCGTAGTTGGCGCATGCATCGGTCCTGAGCAGCACCGCAGGCTGCCCGGTCGCGGTGCTGAGGCCCGCGTCAGTGACTCGGACGGTGGCTCCGGCGGGCGCGGAGACCGCGGAGACAGTGGCTGCCTGAGCGGGCTGGCCGGTGGCGACGAGGGCGGCGGCGGCCGCGGCTACCGAAGTGGTCGCCGTTCCGAGGGCGCGGGCCACGGATTTCTTCCGGATCTTGGGCATGCCAGAGCCTTTCTCGCAAAGCATGAGGAATCGGATGACCTCAGTTGGCCGTCCCGCCGGAAGCGTAATGACGAAACATTCGCTTTCCAGTGATAACCGGATAAGTCCGACCAGCCGAAACCGGCGTTGACGGAACGACGATCGGGCGCTAGGTTGTACTCAGATCGAGTAATACTCAATTTAAGAAAAACTCAGAACGAGAAGAACAAGGGAGAGAGTAGGGATGGACGAGGCGAGCTTCCTGGCGGCGTATGAACCCCGCGACTATCCGTCGGTCGCCGTGACCGTGGATGTCGTGGCGCTGACCATCCGGGGCGGCGAGCTGTGCGTCCTGCTGGTCGAGCGGGGCCGTCAGCCGTTCGCCGGCCAGAGCGCCCTCCCGGGCGGGTTCGTCCGGGAGGAGTCGCTGGCCCGGGCCGCCCTGCGGGAGCTGGCCGAGGAGACCGGGCTGACCCCGGGGCGTGACGATCTCGACCGGGTCCACCTGGAGCAGCTCCGGACGTATGGGAACCCGGGCCGGGACCCCCGGATGCGGGTCGTCTCGGTCGCCTACCTGGCGTTCGCACCGAGCCTGCCCGAGCCGACCGCCGGCAGTGACGCGGCCCGCGCCTACTGGGTGCCCGTGCAGGAGGCGAAAGACCTGGCCTTCGACCATGACGAGGTCTTCGCCGACGGACTCGAGCGTGCCCGTTCCAAACTGGAGTACACGCCACTCGCCACCGCCTTCACCGGCACCGAGTTCACCATCGGCGAGTTGCGGCAGGTGTATGCGGCGGTGTGGGGCGAGGAGCTGCACGCCGGCAACTTTCACCGCAAGGTGCTGTCGGTTCCCGGGTTCGTGGAGAGCACCGGCGAGACGACGGCCAAGGGAGGAGAGCGGGGCGGGCCGAAGGCGAAGCTGTACCGGGCGGGAGATGCCCGGCTGCTGCACCCGGCTCTGCTCCGCCCGACGCGGGAGGACCGGGTGCGATGATCACGATGGCCGGAATCGAGACGCTGTCGTTCGAGGAGGCCGTGGCCCGAATCGCCGCGGCGGACGACTTTCAGGAACTCGGCGAGCGTCACGCGTACCGGAAATGGGCGAAGCTGGTCCACCCGGACACCGTGGGCGCGGCGCACCGCGCGGCCGCGACGAACGCCTTCGCCAAGCTCGCGGACCTCTATAAGGGGAAGACGGCGGGGCCGGTCCTGCAAGGACGTCGGCGCTGCTACCGGATGGACCGGGTGCAGGCGAGCGGCGATCTGGCCGAGCTGTACGTGGACGGTGACGTCCTGGTCAAGGTGCCGCGGGACCCGGCCGACAACGATCTGATGGAGACCGAGGCGACCGCGCTGCGCCGGTTGTGGAGTGAGGGCGACCCGAAGTTCCGGCCCTACGCGCCGCGGCTGATCGAGAGTTTCGTCGTCGAGGACCAGCAGCGCCGCCGGCGCCGGGTCAACGTGCTGGCCCGTCAGGCCGGGATGATCAGTCTGGCCGAGGTCGGCCGGGCATCGCGGGACCCGCGGGACGTGGCCTGGATGTGGCGGCGGCTGCTGACCGCGCTCGGCTGGGCGCACCGGGCCGGGGTCACGCACGGGGCGGTCCTTGAAGAGCACGTGCTGATCCATCCGGAGCAACACGGTCTGGTGCTTGTCGACTGGTGCTATGCGGGACATCGACCTGCGGCGATAGTGAAGGCACGAGTGTCCGACTATCCGCCGGAGGTGCGCAACGACCGACTCGCCGGTCCCGCGACCGACATCTACATGGCAACAGGCCTGATGGCACGGCTTATCGGGCCGCGGATGCCCGCCGAAATGAGGCGGTTCGCCGCGGGTTGCATGTACGACGCGCCGCGGATGCGGCCCCAGGACGCCTGGGCGTTGCTGGGCGAGTTCGACGAATTGATTAACCGGCTTTACGGCCCGCGCAAGTTCCGGCCGTTCGTTCCTTAGGAGGACAAAATGGGAAGCGGACACTGGTCCACCGATGTCTACACGGCGGCCGCGAACTACCGTTCAGCGACCGGGGTGAGCCCGTTCGCGTACAGCGACGGCGGCGCCCGGACGGTCCACCCGGACCTGAACCCGAACGGCGTGTTCATGCGGGAGAGCCGGGACAGCGACGAGCACCCGTTCAGCACCCCGATAGCCGTGCTGTTCGACGTGACCGGCTCGATGGGCAACGTCCCACGGGTGCTCCAGACGAAACTGCCGCAGCTGCTGGGCCTGCTGACCCGCAAGAGCTACGCGGTCGACCCGCAGATCATGTTCGGGGCGATCGGGGACGCCACCTGTGACCGGGCGCCGCTGCAGCTCGGGCAGTTCGAGTCGGACAACCGGATGGACTCGCACCTGGAGAAGATCGTCCTGGAGGGCGGCGGCGGGGGCCAGAAACACGAGTCGTACGAGCTGGCGCTCTACTTCATGGCCCGGCACACGCTGATGGACTCGATGATCAACCGGGGCCGGCGGGGTTACCTGTTCATCATCGGCGACGAGATGCCGTACCCGCGGGTCAAGCCGCGTGAGGTGAAGGCGGTCATCGGTGACGAGCTGAGCGAGGCGATCCCCACCGAGACGATCCTGGCCGAACTGCAGCGCAAGTACGACGTCTACTACATCCTGCCGACCGCGGCCCACCACAGCGGCGACCGTGAGGTGCTGGGCCGCTGGCGCAAACTGCTCGGGCAGAACGTGCTGGAACTCGACGACCTGGACGCGGTGTGCGAGACGATCGCGCTGACCGTCGGGCTCGGTGAGGACGCGATCGACCTGGACGAGGGCATCGCCGACCTGACCGATGTGGGCTCGCGGGCCGGCGGATCGGTGGAGCGGGCGCTGGCGCCGTTGCAGCGTACCCAGGTGGTCCGGGCCGGTTTCGAGATCGCCGGAGGCGCGGGCGGGAACCAGCGGCTGTGACCGGGCACGTGGCCGTGGTCGACCTCGGCTACGGCGACGCCGGTAAGGGCACGGTGGTGGACGCACTCTGCGCGGCGGAGCCGAGACGGGCCGTGCTGCGCTTCAACGGGGGAGCGCAGGCGGCACACAACGTCATCACCGAGGACGGGCGGCACCACACGTTCGCCCAGTTCGGGTCGGGCACGCTGCGCGGGGTGCCGACCCACCTGACCCGGTTCATGGTGGTGGATCCGCTGGCGCTGGCCGGTGAGGCGGCGGCGCTCGGCAACCCGTTTCACCTGCTCACCGTGGACGGCGACGCGCTGCTCGCCACGCCGTGGCATCGCCGGGCGAACCACCGCCGGGAGATCGGGCGGGGCGATTCGCGGCACGGTTCGTGCGGGATGGGGGTGGGCGAGACGATGTCGTACGCGTTGAGCCACGCCGACGCCCCACGGGTCAGCGACGTCCTCTCCCCCGCACGTCTGCGCCGCCGGTTCGCGGCGCTGCGCGACTTCTACGACGATCCCGAGGTGCCGCTCGACGACGTGGTGGAGGCGTTCACCGCGTTCGGCGAGACGGTCCGGATCGTCGGGAGCGAGTTCACGTCCCGTCTACTCTGCGAAGGTCCCTGTGTCTTCGAGGGTGCGCAGGGGGTGCTGCTCGACGAGTGGCGGGGCTGGCACCCGTACACCACGTGGTCGACGACGACGTTTGACAACGTTCAAGAAATTTGTCCGGCTTTTTCAAGACTCGGGGTGGTACGGACATACACCACTCGCCACGGCGCCGGGCCCTTCGTCACCGAGGATCCGAGCCTGGACCTGCCCGAGCGGCACAACGGCCGGGATCGGTGGCAGGGCGCCTTCCGCACCGGGCACTTCGACGCGGTCGCCCATCGATACGCGATCGAGGTGGCCGGCGGTGTCGACGCGCTCGCGATCACCCACCTGGACGTCCCGGAGCGCTGTCCCGAACTGCGGATCTGTACGTCGTACGACATCGGGAAAAGGATCGACCCGGGACCGTTCCGCGACCTGGACCACCAGGAACGTCTCGGCGCCGAGCTGGCGGCGGCCCGCCCGGCGGAGACCTTTCGCCCCGATGACTGGTGCGACGCGATCTCCACCGAGCTGGGCGCGCCGGTTTACCTGGAGTCTTACGGCCCGACTTCGGCGGACAAGAAACTCAGACCGGGCTGAGCACGAAGAGCGGGATGAGACGGTCGGTCTTCTTGGTGTACTCGTGGTACTGCGGGAAGGCGGCCACCGACCGCTCCCACCACAGGTCCCGCTCCGCGCCGGTGATCTCCCGGGCGGTGTAGTCCCGCTTCACCTCGCCGTCCTGCAGCTCGACGAGCGGGTTCTTGCGCAGGTTGTAGACCCAGACCGGGTTCTTCGGGGCGCCGCCGAGCGAACCGACGACGGCATACTCCCCGTCGTGTTCGACCCGCATCAGCGGAGTCTTGCGCAGTAGGCCGCTCTTCGCACCGACGCTGGTCAGCACGATGATCGGCTTACCCATGATGTCGTTGCCCTCGGCACCGCCGGTGGACTCGTACTTCTCCGCCTGATCGCGGGCCCAATCCGACGTACTGGGGGCGTATTCACCTGTCAACGGCATGAATCCGACCCTACCTCGCGCACCCGGATCGCACCCGGGGCGAGCCCGCTTCGCACTTCGCCGGCCTCAATCTCTATCCCGACGGGCCGGCGTGAGCGCGGCGGCTCCAGACGGAGGGTGGACTCGGATGCGGGTACGGCGCAACTTCCTCGCGGGCGGAATCGTGGCGGTCACCGCGGCGGCGGTGGGCGTGTTCGCACTGCCCACCGGCAGCCAGGCGTTCAGTCCGGTCTCCTACGGTTCGGGGTCGTCCCCGGTCCGGGTGGTGACCACCAGCCTGGACGCCACCGGCCGCCCGGTCTTCTCGGTGCAGGTCGCCGGCAGCGCGGCACAGGCCACCAGGATCGCCGCGGCCGCCGTGCAGAAGAGCGCCACGGTCGCCGTCGAGGTCGACTCCCGGGTCCACGCCCTCGACGTGCCGGCCGACAACGACCCCTACCGCACCAAACAGTGGGACCTCGCCAAGATCAGCGTCCCGGACGCCTGGGAGTCGAGCACCGGGAACGGCGTGGTGGTCGCCGTCATCGACACCGGCGTCGACGGCACCCACCCGGATCTGGCGGGTCAGGTCCTGGCCGGGTACGACGCGATCGAGGACGTCGCCGGTGGCGACACCGACGTGGACGGGCACGGCACACACGTGGCCGGCACCATCGCCGCGATCGCCGGCAACGGCAAGGGCATCGCCGGGATCGCGCCGGACGCCGAGATCCTGCCGGTCAAGGTGCTCGACGCCAACGGCGAGGGATTCACCTCCGACACGGCCGAGGGCATCGTCTGGGCCGCCGACAACGGCGCCGACGTCATCAACCTGTCGCTCGGCGGGACCGAGGCCGACACCGCGCAGAAGACCGCCATCGCGTACGCCCGCAACAAGGGTGTCACGGTGATCGCGGCGGCCGGCAACGAGCGCGAGGAGGGCAGCCCGGTCAGCTACCCGGCCGCGTTCCCCGGCGTGATCGCGGTGGCCGCCACCGACTCCAGCGACGAGGTGGGCGTCTACTCCAACGAGGGCGACTACGTGGACGTGGCCGCGCCCGGCACCGGCATCGTCAGCACCGTGCCGGGCGGCAAGTACTCGACGGCGAACGGCACGTCGATGGCGTCGCCGCACGTGGCAGCGGTCGCCGCACTGCTCAAGGCGTACCAGCCGGCGATCACCCCGGACGAGATCGAGGAGACGCTCGAGAACACCGCGGTCGACCTGGGCACCACGGGGTTCGACAATGACTTCGGCAACGGGCGCATCGACGCGGCGGCAGCGTTGGAGTCACTCGGTGCCGGCGGTGGCGACGATGACGGTGGCGACGACGACTCGCCGCGGCCCGAGGTGACCGTGGACCAGGAGGACAAGACCGTCACGTACGGCACCAAGACCAAGACCACGTTCTCGGTGACCGCCGGTGACGAGGCCTACGCCGACCAGGACGCCCAACTCTGCCTCACGATCGGCGGCGTCGACCAGGGCTGCGACGACGTGACCACCGACTCCGACGGCGAGGTGGTGGTCAGCCGGGTCGCGACCGGCACGTTCCAGATCTCGCTCGAAGTGGCTTCCGGGGACGACTCGGTCGAGTCGCCGACCGCCTCGGTGGCGTACACGGTCAAGGCCGCGGTCAAGGCCACCAAGTCCGGCAAGGGTGCGATCACGGTGAAGGTGACCGGCGCGACCGGGCAGAAGATGACCCTGCAGCGCCTGGTCAAGGGCAAGTGGTCGACGGCGAAGACCTACAGCGCCACGGCCAGCCGCAAGATCACCGGGCTGGTGGCGGGTGGCAGTTACCGGGTGGTGCTGGCCTCCACCAAGACGGTGGTGGGCGTGACCAGCGGCACGGTCAAGGCCTGAACGTAACAACGGTGCGGTTTACTCGTACCCCATGAGCATCATCTCCCGGGGTTTCGGCGGGCGGCGGCGCGAGCCGTCGCCCGACCTGCCTCCCGGTCAATATCTGGCGCACGACTTCCCGGTGCTCTCCGCCGGGCCGACGCCGAAGATCCCGCTCGATCGGTGGCACTTCTCGATCATCACCGAGATCGGCGAGAAGCACACCTGGGACTGGAAGCAGTTCACCGCGCTGCCGGCCGAGGAGATCACGGTCGACATCCACTGCGTGACCAAGTGGTCGAAGCTCGGCACCGGCTGGAAGGGCGTCTCCCTCGACACGCTCTTCGAGGACGTGGAGACCGCCGGCGACTACGCGATGGCACACAGCTTCGGCGGCTACACCACCAACGTCCCCCTCGAGGACCTGCTCGACGGCAAGGCCTGGATCGCCTACGAGTACGACGGCGAGCCCCTGCACCCCGAGCACGGTGGCCCGGCCCGGCTGCTGATCCCGCATCTGTACTTCTGGAAGTCCGCCAAATGGGTGGACGGGCTGCGGATGATGCACGAGGACGAGCCGGGATTCTGGGAGAACGCCGGCTACCACATGTACGGAGACCCGTGGCAAGAGCAGCGGTATCACGGCGACTGACCTGGCAGGCGGCCACCGTCCGGGACGTACGCGAGGAGACCGGCACCGCCCGGACCCTGGTGCTCGACATCCCGGATTGGTCCGGCCACCTGCCCGGTCAGCACATCGACATCCGGCTCACCGCTGAGGACGGCTACCAGGCCCAGCGCAGCTATTCGATCGCCTCGGCCTGGTCGGCCGACTCCACGACGGTGGAGATCTCGGTGCAGCGCCTGGAAGACGGCGAGGTGTCGCCGTACCTCACCGACGTCGTCGTGGCCGGGGATCAGATCGAGGTGCGCGGCCCGATCGGCGGCTGGTTCGTCTGGCGTGCCGAGTCGACGGCGCCGGTGACCCTGATCGCCGGCGGTTCCGGGATCGTGCCGCTGATGGCGATGATCCGGGCCCGCGGTCGGCAGATCTTCAAACTGATCTATGCGGTACGAACCCCGGCCGACGTCCTGTACGCGGACGAGTTACGCCGCCGGGCCCGCGAGGATCCGGGGCTGGACGTGCACTTCGTCTACAGCCGCGAGGTGCCGGACGGATGGCCGGTCGCACCGAGGCGGATCGACGTGGCGGTGGTCAACAGTCACGTCTGGCCGCCAGACTTCGAGCCGGACTGTTTCGTCTGCGGACCGAACACGTTCGTCGAGGTCGTGGCCGACATGCTGGTCGCACTCGGCCACGACCCGAAACGAGTCCGCACCGAACGCTTCGGCGGAGCCTGAGTTCCGCGTGGTGACTTGGGGTTCGAATCGAACCCCAAGTCACCACACCAGGCCGGTTGCGCCTTCGCGTGGTGACCTGGGGTTCGGATCTGACCGCAAGTCACCACGCTAGGGCTGTGTCAGTTCCAGCAGCAGTGCCTGGTCGGGGACCAGCAGCGGGGCCGGCAGACCGGCCGTGGTGAGGACCCGGCCGGGCAGGGTCACGCCGTTCGCCAGCCACGGCGGCGGGGCGTCCTGCATGACCCGGGGCGGGACCCCGATCGCCCGGACCGTGTAGAGCCGGTCCGGGTCCAGGCCCGGGAACCGGATCGGCGGCGGCAGCGCGGCCGCCGGGGTGCCGACCGTGACCAGGGCGAACACCGCGTGCGACCGGTCCTGGGCGACGACACCGTGCAGTTGCTGCGCCGGGTCGGGGGTGTCGGCGTGTACCACCCGGCCGGTGTGCAGCAGCGGCCGCAGCCGCTTGTGCTCGGTGATCCAGGCGGCGATGTCCACCTTCTCGGCCGCCGACGCCTTCGTCAGGTTCCATTCGATGCCGGCGCTGCCGAACAGGGCGGTGGCCAGCCGGAACCCGAGTGCCGAGGCGCGCCCGGTGACGTGGGCGACGCCGTCGCCCAGGTGCCCGCCGAGATATTCGGGCGGAATCACCACACCGGTCCAGCGCTGGATCGACTGCCGGTCCAGGGGATCGTTGGTGTCGGACGTCCAGAACCGGTCGACCAGCGGCAGGATCCCGAGGTCGATGCGGGCCCCGCCGGAGGCGCAGCTCTCGATCTCCACGTGCGGGAAGGCCGTCTTGAGGGCCGCCAGCAGCCGGTAGAGCGCCCGGGTCTGCCGGTGCGCGTCCCCCGGGGTGAGCAGGTCCCGGTTGTGGTCCCACTTGAGGAAGGCGATCGGGTACTCGGTGAGCAGCGCGGTCAGGCGTTCCAGCAGGTAGTCGTGGGCCTTCTCGACGTCCAGGACCCGCTGCCAGCGCCAGGTCGGGCCGGTCTCCCCGCCCAGGATCCAGTCGGGATGAGCGGCGGCGAGCGCCGACGCCGGGCTGATCATCTCGGGTTCGACCCAGAGGCCGAACTCCATGCCGCGCTCGTGGACGCGGGAGATCAGCGGGTGCAGGCCGTCCGGCCAGACCTCGGTGTCGACGAACCAGTCACCGAGGGCGCGTTTGTCGTCGCGGCGGCCGGTGAACCAGCCGTCGTCCAGGACGAACCGTTCGACGCCGACTTCGGCGGCACCGTCGACCAGGTGGCTAAGGATCGACAGGTCGTGGTCGAAGTAGACGGCTTCCCAGGTGTTCAGCACGACCGGGCGCGGCAGTCTCAGCGGGCTCATCCGGCGGATCCACGGGTGCAGCCGGTCCGAGACGCCGTCCAGGCCGGTCTCCGAGTGGACCGCGATCAGCCACGGGGTCTCGTAGGTCTCCCCCGGCCGCAGGGACACCTCGCCGGGGGCGAGCAGTTCACCGGCTCCGAGGACGCCGTAACCGAGGGCCGAGCGCTCGGCCCAGATCCGCTTGTCGCCGCTCCAAGCCAGGTGAGCGGCCCAGACCCGCCCGCTGCCGAACCCGAACCCGGGCTCGCCCGCGACCATCAGGAACGCGTCGTCGTGACCGGGACGGCCGTGCCGGCTCTCCCGGGACCAGACGCCGTGCCGCAGCGGGAGCCGCTGGGGCTGCCGCTCGTGGCACCACAGTCCGGTGAAGTCGAGCAGTTCGGCGGCCTCGGCCGGGATCGGCAGCAGCACGTCCAGGCCGGGGACGGCGAGGTCGGCGTCCCCGCGGTTGGTCAGCGAGTGCCGGACCCGCAGGACGCCTTCGGAGGACAGTTTCAGCTCGCTGAGGACCTCGGTGGTGCCGTTCTCCGAACGTACCGAAATCGCCCGGTTCCGCTCGTCAGCCGCGACCAGCCGCAGCGGACCGCCCGCGGTGAGAGCCGGACGCCCGCTCCATCCCTCGAAGAGCGACGGCAGAAGGGACAACCGCAGGGGTACGTCGATCGAGCTCGGCGGCACGGCCGGCACGGTGGCGTCCGCCCAGGCCGTGACGTCGAGATCGCCGAGGTCGGCACCCCAGTGCAGGATCAACGGCGCGACGCCGCGGGCGTCCAGCACAAGGCTGGTGCCCGCGGCGCGCAGGTGGAACAGGGTCATTCGGCGACGGGGATGGCCTGCGACTTGAGGGTCGCGATGGTCTTCGTCTGCGAGGTCTGGAGCGCCTCGTTGAGGGTGCCGGTGCCGGAGACGACGGCCTTGAAACCGTCCGAGGCGGTCGCGTAGGTGTCGGTCATCGTCGGGCCCCAGGCGAAGTCGGCGGCGACCTGGGTGGACGCGGTCGCGAACACCTCGTAGATCTTCTGGCCGCCGTAGAACTCGACACCCTCGGTCAGCGCCGGCAGGGTGGCGCCGGACTTGGTCGCCGGGTAGAGCTGGGCGGCCTTGTTGAGCGCGGTCAGCGCCTCGTCGGAGGTGTTCAGCCACAGGGCGAACTTGGCCGCCTCGTACGGGTGCTTCGAGGTCTTGAAGACCGCGGTGGACGAGCCACCCCAGTTACCGGCGGAGGTGCCACCGGCGGTCCACTGCGGCATCGGGGCGACCGCCCACTTGCCGGAGGTGTCCGGCGCACCGGACATGATCGAGTTGGCGCCCCACACCGCGGAGACCCAGGTCCACGCGTTGCCCTTGTTGTAGGCGTTGTCCCACTCGGTGGTCCACGGCGGGACGCTGGAGACGAGCTTCTTGGTGATCAGGTTCTGCCAGTAGTCGGCGACCTTCTTGGTGTTGTCGTCCTGGAAGTTCACGGTCCACTTGGTGCCGTCGTTGGCGAACCAGCGGCCGCCGGCCTGCCAGGAGAGACCAGCGAACTGGCTGATGTCGCTCTGCGAGAAGTTGGTGATGTAACCACCGGCGGTCTTCACCTTCTCGGCGGCGGCGGTGTACTCGTCCCACGTGGTGGGGATGGCGATGTTGTTCTTCTCGAACAGGTCCTTGCGGTAGAACATGGCCATCGGGCCGGTGTCCTGCGGGATGCCGTAGACCGAGTTGTCCTCACCGAAGGTGACCTGACCCCAGGTCCAGTCGACGAACTTGTCCTTGGCCGCGGTCACCTCGGAGCAGGCGGCCAGGTTGGTCAGGCCGTCCTGGACGCGGAAGCTGGGCAGCGCGTCGTACTCGATGTGGCCCAGGTCGGGGGCGTTGCCGGCCTTGAGCTGGTTGAAGAAGTTGGCGTAGGTGCCGCCGTTGCCGTTCGGGCCGGTCTGCACCTTGACCTGGATCGTCGGGTTCTTGTCGTTCCAGAGCTTGACCACGTCCTCGATCCCCGGGATCCAGGTGGTGTAGGTCAGCTCGACGTTGCCGGTCGACGGGGCGCAGCTGCCCGCGTCGGTCGCCTCATCGGTGGAGGTGTCGCTGCCGGACGAGCAGGCGGCGAGGGCAAGAGCCGAGGTCAGCAGGACGCTGAGCGATCGCATGGGTGGACGCACTTTGATCCTCATCTTCTGTGATTTCAGGGGTTACTTGATGGCGCCGGAGCCGAGGCCGTTGCGCCAGAAGCGCTGCAGGAACAGGAACGCGATCACCAGCGGGACGATCGAGACGAGAGCGCCGGTGAGCACGAACATCCGCAGCTCGGGAATCTGGTTCACCTGGGTGTTCCAGGAGTACAGGCCGAGAGTGACCGGGAAGAGCCGCTCGTTGCCGAGCATGATCAGCGGCAGCAGGAAGTTGTTCCAGACGGCCACGAAGTGGAACAGGAAGATCGTCACCAGGGCCGGGAACATCAGCTTGCTGGAGATCGTGAAGAACGTGCGGATCTCGCCCGAGCCGTCCAGCCGGGACGCTTCCAGCAGCTCGTCCGGGACGCTCGCGGTGGCGTAGATCCGGGCCAGGTAGACGCCGAACGGGTTCACCAGGCTGGGCAGGAAGACCGACCAGAAGGTGTTCGTCGCCTCGAACTGGCTGAAGATCAGGAACAACGGTAGGGCGAGCGCGGTGGCCGGCACGAGGACCCCGCTCAGGACGATGTTGAAGATCGCCTCCCGGCCCGGGAACCGGTACTTGGCCAGGGCGTATCCGCACATCGCGGCGAGGACGGTGCCGATCAGGGCGGCGCCGCCGGTGTACAGGACGCTGTTCAGCATCCAGCGCAGGAAGACACCGTCGCGATAGTTGAACAGCTCGCTGAGGTTGTCGCCGAGCGAGAAGTCGGCGAACCAGAGCGGTGTGGTGTTGTTGAACTGGGTGCGGCTCTTGGACGCGGCCACCAGCAGCCACCAGATCGGCACCAGGAAGTAGAGGGTCGCGGCGCCCATGACGACCATGGGCCCGATGCGGTTGACGTTCTTCACTTGTCGGCCCCCCGCTGGGTGAGCTTGAGGAAGCCGAACGAGAGCAGGCAGGTCGCCAGGGCCAGGACCACCGAGAACGCCGCCGCCAGGTTGAAGTTCGGGATGGACGAGGTGGAGTACACCGTCAGGTTCGGCGTGTACGTGCTGGTCACCGCGGAGCTGAAGGTGCGGAACACGGCCGGCTCGGCGAGCAGCTGCAGGGTGCCGATGATCGAGAAGACGGTGGTCAGGATGATCGCCGGCATGACCAGCGGGATCTTGATGGACCACGCCGTCCGGAACGCTCCGGCTCCGTCCATGCGGGCCGCCTCGTACACCTCCTGCGGGATCGCCAGCAGCGAGGAGTAGATGATCAGCATGTTGTAGCCGACGTAGATCCAGGTCACCACGTTCGCCATCGACCAGAGCACGAAGTCCGCGGAGAGCAGGTCGACGTTGCTGGTCAGCGGGGTGAACGGGGACAGGTTCGGCGAGTAGAGGAAGCCCCACATGATGGCGGCGACCACACCGGGGACGGCGTACGGCACGAAGAACGCCAGCCGGAAGAACGCCTTGCCCTTGACCAGGCCGGAGTCCAGCAGCAGCGCCAGCGCCAGCGCGACGCCGAGCATGACCGGCACCTGCACGATGCCGAACAGCAGCACCCGGCCGATCGATCCCCAGAACGGGCCGTCGGCGAAGACCCGGGTGTACTGCTCGAGACCGCCGAACACCTCCTGGGCCTTACCGAACGTGCCCTGGCGCTCGATCTTGTACAGCGACTGCTTGATCGCGTAGCCGATCGGGGCCAGATAGAAGGCCGCGAACAGCAGGCCGAACGGCGCGATGAAGAAAAGGAGTGGGCCCTTCTTGCCCTTCACGATGCCTCCTCCCGGATGACGGCGACGCCGCCGCCCTCGACGTGCAGCGCTCCGATCACCGGCTGGCCGGTGATCAGGTCGTGGCCGGTCGCGGGGAGCTCGACGGGGTCGGGGCTGTGGTTGATGACGAAGAGGTAGCTGCGGTCACCGCCGGTCCGGCGTACCACTTCAAGGTTTTTGTCTTCTTTGTGGGTTTTCACCATGGCGACGTCAGCCGCCTCCTTGAGCAAATCAGACAACCGCGTATTTGTCGCGATATACCAAGCTGTCCCCGCGCCGTGCTGGTTGCGGGTGACCGCCGGAAGCCCGGCCATCGGGCCGTCCTCATACGTGACGATCGCGGTGGCGGTGGTGGTGCGGAGCCGCTCGGTCCAGAGCGTCCCGGTCGCACCGTTGCTCAACGTGACCTCGTCCCCGGGCCGCAACGGCGCGAACTCCTCGGCCAGCACCCCCAGCACGTCCCGGAACGCTCCGGGGTAGCCGCCGAGCCGGATCCGGTCCCGCTCGTCGACGATGCCGCTGAAGAACGTGACCACCAGGTTCCCGCCGGCCGACACGTAGTCGGTGATCGCCTGCGCGTCGGAGTCCGACACCATGTAGAGGCAGGGCACCACGACCAGCTTGTACCGGCTCAGGTCGGTGCCGGGAGCGATCACGTCCACGGTCACGCCCTGCTCACGCAGTGCCCGGTGACTCGCGTGCACCTGGTCCAGGTAGGTGACCGCCTGTGACGGGCGGGCCTCCCCCTCGGCCGACCACCACGAGTCCCAGCTGAAGAGCAGAGCGACGTCCGACTCGACCTCGGTACCGGCCACCTCGCCGATCCGGTCCAGAATCGCCGACAGCTTGAGCACCTCACGCCAGGCGACGGTGTCGGTGCCGGCGTGCGGCAGCATCGCGGAGTGGAACTTCTCGGCGCCCTGGGCCGACGCCCGCCACTGGAAGAAGCAGAGCGAGTCGGCGCCGCGGGCCACGTGGGTCAGCGAGTTACGGATCATCTCGCCGGGTGCCTTGGTGAGGTTGTGCGGCTGCCAGTTGACCGCGCCGGCCGCCTGCTCCATCAGCATCCACGGGCGTCCGCCGGCCAGCCCACGGGTCAGGTCGGCGGCGAACGACAGCTCCGCGACCGGCTCGCCCAGACGGTGGTCCAGGTAGTGGTCGTTGGCGATGACGTCCATCTCCGGCGCCCAGGACCAGTAGTCCAGGTTGCGGATGTGCGCGGTGACCATGAAGTTGGTGGTGACCGGGACGGTCGAGTGCCGGCGCAGGATCTCAGCCTCGGCCCGGTAATAGCCGAGCAGGTTGTCGGAGCTGAACCGCTGGAAGTCGACGAGTTGGGCCGGGTTGCGGATCGACAGCGTCAGGCGGGGCACCTGGACCTCGTTCCAGGCGCCGTAGCGCTGGCTCCAGAAGGAAGTGCCCCACGCCTCGTTCAGCGTCTCGATCTTCTGATAGCGGGCGCGCAGCCAGTCCCGGAACGCCTCGGCGCTGGTCTCGCAGTAGCACAGGGCGTTGTGGCAGCCCAGTTCGTTGGAGACGTGCCAGAGGGCGAGAGCCGGGTGCTCGCCGTACCGTTCGGCGACCTTCTCGACCAGGTCCAGCGCACGGGACCGGAAGACCGGTGAACTCGGGCACCAGCCCTGCCGGCCACCCTGGTAGCGGGTCGTGCCGTCCTCGACGACCGGCAGCACCTCCGGGTGCAGCGCGGTCAGCCAGGGCGGCGGCGAGGAGGTGCCGGTACCCAGGTTGATCTTGATGCCGTTCGCGTGCATCAGTTCGATGACCTGGTCGAGGTCGTCGAAGCGGTACTTGCCCGGACTGGGTTCGAGGTTGGACCAGCCGAAGATGTTGACGGCCACCAGGCCCACCCCGGCCTGTCGCATGAGGGCGGCGTCCTCACGCCACACGTCAGGCGACCACTGCTCCGGGTTGTAGTCGCATCCCAGGCTTACGCCCGGGAGCGGCATGCTCACGGTTTTCATAGAACTCCTGGTCAAGAAATGTGTGCACGTGCACACATTTCCGCGAGCCTAAACTGCGGTTACGGATGTGTGAACGTGCACACAGTAGGACTGGCCTGCGACGAGGTCAATAGCGGGGCGGCTACTGTTGGTACATGTCGCGGCCACAGCCCCACAGACGAGCCACGGTGCATGACATCGCGGCCGCGGTCGGCATGTCCCGGGGCACCGTGAGCCGCGTTCTCAACGGTGGATACGTCTCCGCCGAGGCCAGGGCCGCCATCGAGACTGCCATGAGCGATCTCGGATATGTGCCGAACAACGCTGCTCGCGCCCTAAAGATGCGCAGGTCGCAGGCGGTCGCGTTCGTCGCCCACGAGCCGCACTCGCTCTTTCTCGACGACCCCAACATCGGCTCGATCATGCTGGGCGCCAACGCCGCCCTGTCCCTGGCCGATCACCAGATGGTCAGCCTGGTCGTCGAGTCGGCCCGCGACAACGAGCGCGTCGCCCGCTACCTCAGCGGCGGTTTCGTCGACGGCGCCATCGTCGTCTCGGCCAGAACAAAAGACCCGATCATCAAGGTCATCAGCGACCTCTCACTGCCCGCCGCGTTCATCGGCCACCCACCCGACCTGGCGCAGAACATCCCCTTCGTCGGAATAGACAACGTCGGTTCGGCCGTCGCCATCACCGAGCACCTGCTGTCCACCGGCCGCCGCCGGATCGGCATGATCGCCGCTGCCCTGGACCGCGACTCCGGCATCGACCGCCTGACCGGCTTCCGTGCCGCCCTCGGCTCACTCTTCGACGAGGAGCTGGTCGCCGACGTCCCGCACTACGACTACGGCTCCGGCGTCAAAGGCATGCGTGACCTGCTCGAACGCGACCCGGAGATCGACGGCGTCTTCGCCGCCTCCGACGCGATCGCGGCCGGCGCCCTCGAGGCCCTCCGCGAAGCGGGCCGCAACGTCCCCCGTGACGTCGGCCTGGTCGGTTTCGACGACAGCACGTGGGCGGTCCGCTGCCAGCCCCAGCTCACCACGGTCCACCAGCCCGCCAAGGAACTCGGCTCATGTGCCGCGCAGGCGGTCCTCCGGCAGCTGAGCGGTGAGAACCCGGAAACCGTGGGGCAGCTCCTGCCCACCCCCCTGGTCCTGCGCGACTCCGCCTGAAACCCCGACCGCCGGCCCGGCCCCGTGCCCACTGTCACCCCGAGCGCCCACGGCAGTCGCCCCCACGAAAACCCGTTTCTGGTACGAATCAGACGCTCTAGCCGAACCGGGTCGTCTCGTGGCGGCCAGCGCGAGGCAGGCGCCACTCCAGACCGCCCCGCGACCGCCGGGCCGAATGCGGTGGTCACCACCACCCCGAGCCCCACATGCGTGCCGACTTGAGGTCCGAATCGCACCCCAAGTCGGCACACAACCGCTCGCCCGACATGGCGTGCCGACTTGAGGTCCGGATCGCACCCCAAGTCGGCACACAACGGCCCGCGCGGCATGGCGTGCCGAGCTGAGGGTCGGATCGCGCCCCAGGTCGGCACGCGACAGCTCGGCTGGTGGTTCGGGGTTGGCGGTGACCAACGCATTCGGCCCGGCGGTCGCGAGAAGGCCCGGAGTGGCGCCTGCCTTGCGCTGGCCGCCACGTGATGACCCCGATGCGGCGAGAGCTGTCGGCTCGTACCAGAAAAGGGGTTGGTCTTCAGCTTCTCAGGCCCCGCAGGCGCTGGGCGAGGCTCGGTGGTGGCGGGGGCGGCAGTGGGCGGTGCGGGCCGGCTGATGGGCGGGAGCGGCCGATCGGGCGGTCGTAGTCGGCGGCGGCGATGGCGTCGACGGTTTGGGCTTCGGTGAAGTCCTCGGAGCCGGGGATGGAGTCGACGAAGCCGACGAGGACGCCGTCGCGCATCACCTGGGCTTTGAGGGCTGCCGATCCGTCGTCGCCCCAGGTCGCCTCGCGGCCGTCGGGCAGGACGACGCGGACGGCGTAGCCGGAGCGGCCGGCGCTGGGGAGTTTCAGGTGGGCGAACACTTGGCGCTCACGCAGGCTGGCGACGACTCGGCGGGCGCGGCTCTCTTGCATGATCGAACGCTAGCGCGCGGATCTGGAAACTCGCTGAGGATCAGCTGAAGCCACCCAGCCAGGTCATATCGATGAACTTTACTACTTTGTAACAGCGAATTCACCGGATTCCTTTTCACGAGAGGCGGGCTTACCGTTCGGTGACCTACGTCGGAGGTCATCGATGAGATCGGTAACCGTCCTCGTCACCACATCCCTCCTGAGTCTCGTCCTGGCCACTCCCGCCCGGGCCGCGAGCATCGACTACGTCGCCCTCGGCGACTCCTACTCGTCCGGCGTCGGCGCACCCGGCCAGACCGGGCTGTGCCTGCGCAGTGACTACAGCTACGCGGCCCGATGGGCGGCCCGGAACAGTCCGGCCACCTTCCAGTTCCTGGCGTGCAGTGGCGCCACCACCGACGACGTCCTCGGCAGTCAGATCCCGGCGCTGAAGTCCGGCGCGGATCTGGTCAGCATCACCATCGGCGGCAACGACGCCGGGTTCGCCCCGACCGTCGTCACCTGCCTGACCGCCAGCGACTCGGCGTGCGCGGCCAAGGTGAACCAGGGCAAGGCGTACGTGGCGAACACGCTGCCCGGCAGGCTCGACGCCACCTACGCCGCGATCCGGGCGAAGGCACCGGGGGCGCGGGTGGTCGTCCTGTCGTACCCGCTGATCTTCGACACCGCGTCGGTGCTCTGCGAGATGAGCGTCGCCAAGCGGAAGTCGATAAACGACGGGGCCCGGGTGCTCGACGAGATGATCGAGCAGCGGGCTGAGGCGGCCGGGTTCGTCTACTCCGACGTGCGGGACGAGTTCATTGGACACGGCGTGTGCTCGACGGCCCCGTGGCTCAACGGCCTCACGATCGTTCCCCCACAGAACTCCTACCACCCGAACAGCAGCGGGTACGTCAACGGTTACCTGCCCGCCCTCAGCGGCGCGGCCTGACCGGCAACCGGACGGCACCGTGGGCGGACCCGAATCAGCCGCCCACGGTCGCCATGATTGTCGCCATGGCCCGAGTGAACACGCTGATCTTCCTGGTCGTCATCGCGTTCGCCGTGGTGGCACTGATCGACTGCCTGATCACCGAACGGTCCCGGATCCAGGCGTTCCCGCGGGGCGCGTGGGCCGTACTCATCCTGCTCTGCCCGATCTTCGGCGCGGCGGCCTGGTTCCGGGCCGGGCGCGGACCCCGATCCGGCGTCCGCCCGGCCCCGGTGGCCGGTCCGGTGGGGCCGGAGGACGATCCCGATTTCGTCCGGCAGCTGGCCGAGTCCCTGCGGGACTCCTGATCTTCCTCCACCCCCGGTGGAACGGGCGAGGTGCTCTGAGCACCTCGCCCGTTCTGATAGACGTCCGGCTGACCCGTGTCAGCGTTCCGAGGCCGGGGGTTGCGGGCCGCACAGTGAGCGGATCGCGCCCAGCAGCGTCGACCGGGTGAACGGCTTCTCCAGCAGCATGCTGTTCTCGTCCAGGTGCAGCTGCGGGCCCAGGGACGCCGCCGTGTATCCGGACATGTAGAGCACCGGCAGGTCCGGCTGGTGGGTGCGCAACGCGCCCGCCAGCTCCGGCCCGGTCATCGTCGGCATCACCACGTCGGTGATCAGCAGGTCCGGGCGGGCGCCCGACGCCACCTGGGTGACCGCCATCAGCGCGTCGGTGGCGACCGCGATCTCGTACCCGGCCGGTTCGATCAGCCGCCGCACCAGCTGCGCCACGTCCGGCTGGTCCTCGACGATCAGCACTCGGCCGATCACCGCATTCTTCTTCTGGCCCTCGCCGGCCGTGCCGGTCTTCTGCTCGGCCGCCGGCAGGTAGATGTGCACGGTCGTGCCGATCCGGGGCTGCGACTCCAGCTCGATGTGGCCGCCCAGGTTCGCCACGATCCCGGCGGTGGTGGCCAGGCCCAGTCCGGACGCGGTCGGGCGAGTGGTGAAGAACGGCTCCAGCGCCCGGCGCCGCACCTCGTCCTCCATGCCCACGCCGGTGTCGGTGACCACCAGGTGCACCAGTTTGCCGGTCGGCGCGCCCTCGGCCAGCTGACCGGGTTCGATCACCTCGTTGGTGGCGGCGACCCGGACCATGCCGCCGTGCAGCATCGCGTCGCGGGCGTTCGCGGCCAGGTTGACCAGCGCCTGTTCCAGCGGGCCGCGTTCGGCTTTCACCGGCCACACGTCCGGGCCGAACGCCAGGTCCAAGCCGATGTGCTCGCCCAAGGTCCGGCTGAACAGCGCCTGCACGTCGGTGAGCAGGTCCGGGATCGGGATCACCTCGGGGCGGTTGCCCTCGCTGCGGCCGAACGCCAGCAGCTGGTGGGTGAGTGTCCGGCCGGTGCCGACCGCGTCCAGGATGTCCTTGGCCAGCTGGTGATGTGGCGACTCCTCGTCAGCGGTCGACAGGATCATGTCGGCCGAACCGGCCACCACGGTCATCAGGTTGTTGAAGTCGTGCGACAGACCGCCGATCAGCTGGCCCAGGCTGTCCAGTCGGCGCAGGTGGTCGAGCTGGCGCTTGAGGCCGCGGGCGTCGATGTGATCGGTGGTGTCGGTGATCATGCACAGGACGCCGATGAACTCGTGGTTCTCGTCCTGCACGGGCATCATGCTGATGCGTACGCTGCGCCGGGAACCGTCCGCCCGCATCAGCCGGGTCGCACCCACCGTGGACCGGCCGGTCTTGCACTCGGCGATCCGCCGGTCCAGTTCCTTCTGGCCCACGTTGTCCAGGAACCCGCGCAGCGACACCCCGATCAGCTCGGCCCGCGGCATGCCGAGGACCACCCCGATCGGCTCGTTCGCGTACGTCGCCACCCCGTGCGGGTCGAGCTGGAGCACCCCTTCCGGGATCGTCTCCAGCACCCGGCGGTACCGCTCCTCGGACGCCCGCAGCCGCTCCTGAGCACGGGCCGAACTGACCGCCAGCGACAGCTCACCGGCGATGTCACGGGCCAGTTCCACCTCGGGCGTGGAGTAGAAGGCATCTTCGGCGTGCCGGGTCAGGATCAGGAAACCGACGTACGTGTTGTCGACGATCACCGGGCACAGCACCGCGGCCGTGATGGACGCCTCGGGTGTCGCCAGTTCGGCCGCCGAGTCACCGGCCAGCACGATCGGACGGCGGCTCGCGGCGAGCGTGGTCGAGTACTCGTTGTCCGGAGTCTGGCCGGCCCGGGACAGCGCCCGGGCCAGCGGTTCCGAACGTTCGTTGTCGATGTGGTGGTACGAGATCTCCTCGTACCGACCGTCGTCGCGCAGTAGTTGCACCCCCGCGCCGTCGCCGATCATGTCGGCGGCGGCGCGAGCAGCCGTGGAACGTACCTCGACCGGGTCTCCCACCGCGCGGCTGAGCGCGAGGGCTAGGTCGGCGAGCGCGTACCGGAGGGGGTAAGCCATGACACCCATGAGCAACATGATTCGTGTTTGCCGCGCACCATGAGGCCCATTTGCCGGAATTGCGCCCGCTTGATTCAGGCGAAGAGGGCGCTCACCGACTCGCCGTTGTGGATCCGGCGGATCGCCTCGGCCAGCGCCGTCCCCACCGAGATCACCGTCAGCTTGTCGGTCGCCTTCTCCTTCGGGATCGGCACCGTGTTCGTACAGACGATCTCCTCGATCTCCTTCTCCGCGGAGAGCCGCCGGATCGCGTCGTTCGTGAACAGGCCGTGGGTGCACGCCACCCGGACACTACGCACGTTGCGTTCCCGCAGCCGGGCCAGCAACTCGAAGACCGTGCTGCCCTTGGCGATCTCGTCGTCCAGCACGATCACGTCCCGGCCGGAGACCTCACCGATCACCGAGCTGATCACCACCTTGTCGTCGGCGTACCGCTGTTTCGCCCCGGCCGCCACCTCCACGCCCAGCATCCGGGCGAAAGCCGCGGCCTCCTTGGCGTTGCCCAGGTCCGGGGAGACCACGACGCTGTTGCTCAGGTCGTAGCCACGGAAGTGATTGGCCAGCTCACGCAGCGCGTGCAGATGGTCCACCGGAATGTTGAAGAAGCCGTGCACCTGCGGCGAGTGCAGCGTCATCGCCAGCACCCGGTCGGCACCGGCGGTGGTCAGCAGATCCGCGACCAGGCGGCCACCTATCGAGATACGCGGGGCGTCCTTCTTGTCGCTGCGGGCGTAGGCGTAATGCGGCAGCACCACGGTGATCCGGGCGGCCGACGCACCCCGGGCCGCGTTGAGCATGAACAACAGTTCGGCCAGGTGTTCCTGGGTCGGCGGAACCAGCGGCTGGATCAGGAAGACGTCCCGTTCCCGGCAGTTCCCCTGTAACTGCACTTCGATGCAGTCGTTGGCGAACCTGTCGATCCGGGTCGGCATCAGCGGTACACCGAGGTGCTCGCAGATCTCCGTAGCGAGTTCAGGATGGGCAGATCCGGTGAAAACGGCGATGTCACGCACGCCCACACGATAAGAGGCGAGCTGACGGGGTCGTCACGCCGGTCCCACTCGGCTAGCTTGACCTTTGTAAATGTCGAACCGCTGACTGTTGCCGGGTGGTGTACAACTGATGAACGGTCTCGCTGTCGCCTGCCGCCGGGTGGTCCACATCTACCGCGCCGAAGCCGGTGACGTCGTCGCCCTGGCCGGAGTGGACCTGTCCATCGCCCCCGGCGAGACGATCGCCCTGGTCGGCCCGTCCGGCTCCGGCAAGTCCACCCTGATCGCGCTGCTCGCCGGCCTGATGCGCCCGTCCGCCGGCCGGATCAACATCGGCACCTACGACATGGGCAAACTCTCCGACGGCGAGATCTCCCGGCTGCGTGGCACCGAGATCGGCGTCGTGCTGCAGGGCGCCGCCCGCAACCTGCTCCCCTACGCGTCGCTGCACCGCAACATCTGGCTCGCCCAGCGCCGGGCCGCACACACCCGCGGCATCCAGCTCGACGACCCCGACCGCATCCTCGACCTGGTCGGACTCCCCGGCCAGGGCCGCCGCAGGCTCGCCGACCTGACACCCGGCGCCCGTCAGCGCGCCGCCCTGGCCGTCGGCATCGCCACCGGTCCCGGCCTGCTCCTGGTCGACGAACCCACCAGCCGCCTCGACACCGCCGGCCGCGACGAGGTCCTCGACGCCCTGGAGACGGTGAACACCGAACGCCAGACCACGATCGTCGTCGTCACCCACGACAACGAGGTCGGCGCCCGCCTCGGCCGCGCCGTCACGATCCGCGACGGCCGGGTCGGCGCCGAAGGCCGCGACGGCCAGGACTTCGCAGTGGTCGCCGGCGACGGCACGGTCCAGCTCCCGCCGGAGGTCCTCGGCTCCTACCCACCCGGCACCCTGTTCACCGTCCAGCACATCGACGGCGAAGTCACCCTCCTCCCTTCCAGCCACGACACACCCGTCTGAGGTTCCCCCACAAGGACCACCCCACAACCCTTTCGCGGGTACGCCCACCGCCCCGCCCTGCCCCCAGTAACAACCCGGCCGGCTCTGCCGTCGAACACAGCCCGCCCGGAGCCCCGCCGACTCGGCCAGTCGGAGGCCAGCCGGGGCGGCCCCGCCGGACATGGCTCGTCAGGGGCGGGGCCAGGTGGCGACGCCGTCGGCGAGGTGGAGTTCGCGGTCGCAGGCCGCTGCCGCCTCCGGATCGTGGGTGGCGAAGACGACCACAGCGCCGCGGGCGGCCTCGGCCCGGAGCAGGTCGAGCACCCGCTGGCGGTTGGCGGCGTCCAGCTCGCTGGTCACCTCATCGGCCAGCACGACGTCACCGCGCAGCGCCAGCCCGCGAGCCAAGGCGGTGCGCTGCTGCTGCCCGCCGGAAAGCTCGTCGATCAACTGATTGGCCTGCCCGGAGAGCCCGAGCGAGTCCAGCGCGTCAGCGGTCCGCCGTCGCGCGGACGCCGGTGATCCGCCGGTGGCGATGACCGCGACCGACACGTTCTCCGCCGCGGTCAGGATCGCCGCGAGCCCGTTGTCCTGCGGAATCAGCACCACCCCGAGCGACACCGCGTGATCCCGCCCGGTCAGCGGCACTCCGTCCACAACGATCGTCCCCACCCGGGCCTTGAGAATCCCCGCCATGGCGTTCAGCAGCGTGGTCTTACCCGCCCCCGAGGTCCCGGTGACGGCGAGCACCTCCCCCGCCCGAGCCGTCACTGTGATCTCACTCAGCACGGCCGAGCCGTCGCCGTACCCGAACTCAGCACCCTCAACGGTCAAACTCCGCACGGCTCCCTCTCCCCCACCACGTCAGCACCCATCACGACAAACCCGCCACCGATCTCCCGACCCGCTGCCCCGAACCGGCCCGGCCACCGCCCGCCCCGCACCCGAATACCGCCGCATTCGCAGCCCGGAAACGGCCGCGGACCAGCAGCGCTCGCGGCCCGGAAACGGCCGCAACCCAGGAGCAGCCGCGGACCGGCAGCGCTCGCGGGCGGACAGCGATGCGGATCGCGCAGCGATGCACGCGCCGGCCGGGGTCATCGGCGCTCTATTCGCCGGCGCAGGTCTCGGCCACCCACGAACGCGACCAGCAACTCGACCACCAGAACCACACCGGCCGCGGCCAGCACGGACCACATGCCGGGCCAGGACGGCAGAGGCAGGTCGGGTGGGGTGATGCCGGCCAGTGGCAGCGCCCAGCCGGTGAGCCACCACGCCGCCGCCGCGACCAGCACCCCGACGGCGGTGGCGATGACGACCAGCACCGGATAGGTCCAGAGGGTGGCCTGACCGGCCGGGCCGGGCCGTAGTCCCTGGGTCCGCAACGCGGTGAGGTCCTCGGTCCGCCGCACCCGGTCGACCGCCACGGTCAGGGCCAGCGCCCCGGCCCCGAGCAGGGCGGCGAGGACCGCCGCGAGCAGGTGGAACCAGAGGGCGATCGCGGGACCCTGTTCGTCCAGCCCGGCACGCGTCTCGGCGGCTGTCGTGCCGGAGACGATCACCAGACCGTGGGCGGCGAGTTGTTCGTCGACGTCGGCGGGTGCGGCGGAGCCGAGCCACACCTGTGGGTCCAGTACCGGTTTCGGATCGACGGCGAGCAGGTCGAGGTATTCCAGGTCGACGAGGGCGGCCTGCCGCCCGGCAGCCGGCACCGCGGGCAGGGTGGCGACTGCGGCGAGCGGAATGCCGGCCGGCGCCACCCCGGTGATCAACGGGTCGGCGGGCCGGTTCCCGGCGAAGGCCATCGGCACCGGGTACGGCGTGACGGCCGGCTGGATCCAGACGACTTCGGCGACACTGGCGGTGACCTGGACGTCGGCGCGCAGCCCGTCGGGTGCGGCGGAGAGCCGGCCCTGCCCGGTGGCCCGCCAGCGGGCCGGGTCGGTCAGCGGCGCCGGGGCCGTGGTGTTCACCTCGTGCAGAGTCACCTGCCCGGTGATGGCGGAGCCGCCGCCCGCGCCGGAGAGCCGGATGCCGTTGATCCGGCAGCCGTCCCGGCAGACCTCGGTCCGCTGGTGGTAGCGGTGCCGTCCGGTCTTGAGATCGCCCATCTCGATCAGGCCGTCACCGTGCCCGGCCAGCGACGACACCGACACGACCATCCGCATCCGGCCGGCGGTCGCGGTGGTGGCGTCGATGGTGATGTCCGCTGCGGAGAGGACCGGTGACTCGGGCGCGCCGGGGTGCAGGAGCCGGTGCAGTGCCTGCGGGCCGGGTGCCCCACCGGGCCAGGCGGCGACGGTGGCGAGCCGTCCGGTGTCGACGGCGAGGCCGGGGACCGACACGCTGCCGCCGGGAAGCCGCACCACTGCCATCGCGAAGGCGCCGTCCGGGTCGAGCGCCCGGACGGCGGTGAGCAGGTCGCGGCGGGTGAGCGGCTGAACGGTGACGACCCGGTCGGCGCCGGTGCCGAGGCCGGCCGTGATCGTCCGGCCCTGACCGGCGGTGTCGACCGCTCCGACGGCGTAACCCGCGACGGCCGCGGTGGCGACCAGCAGGGCGAACAAGCGGCCGGCGCCGGGCCGGCGGGACAGTTGCAGACCGGCCAGGGCGAGTCCGAGATGGCCCCGGCGCAGTGCTCGGGCAGCCAGCAGGTTCACCACCGGCAGCAGCACCCGTGCGGCCACCAGCGCGAGCGCCAGCACGATCAGCGCGGGTGCGAACAGCCCGACGCCGGTGAGTGGTTGCCCGGAGAGCGCGAATTGGGCTCCGGTCACCACGGCGAGCACCGCCACCACGGCTTCGGCGGCGGCGATTCGCCGGTGGTCACCGGCCGGGGCCCGCCGGAGCAGTGCGGCGACCGGGCTGACGAGTTGCCGCCGCTGGGCCACGACCGCGGCGATCAGCGCCGTCACGGCGGCCAGTGGCGCGTACCGCAGGGAGGTGACCGCCGGTTCGGCACCGACTCCCGGGAACAGTGCCGCGGAGACCGCGTTGACCAGAAGTTGCCCGACCAGGCAGCCGGCCACCGCACCGGCCAGGACGGCCATCAGGCTCTCCCCGGTCGCGAGCCACCAGCGAGTCCACCACCGGGCGCCGCGCAACGCGACCACGGCCAGCTCGCTCTGCCGCCCTTCGGCGCCGTAGCCGACGGTCAGGTAGATGGTGAAACACGCGAGCAGCACCAGCGGCACCGCCACGACCGGCACGAGCAGCCGGGCCGCGGCCCGGCCGTCGTCGATCCGGTCGAGCAGCCGGGGTATCCCGCTGTCGAACTGGACCTGGTCGAGTTCCAGGGAGATCTGTTCGCGCCGGGCCAGGTCGGCCCGTAGTTCGCCGAGCCGCTCGATGTCGATGGTCCCGGGCCGGGCGATGCCGTCGATGGTCAGCACCGTGCTGGTGCGCTCCATCGTCTCCAAGGTGACGGGATTGGTGAAGACGGGTTCGCCCGAGCTGATGCCGATGCCGCTGACGAAGTAGCCGTGCCGTCCCCAGTACGCGTCGGTGGTGTCGGCAGTCCGGTACGTGCCGGCCACGGTCAGCGTCTTCGGAACGGCGGCGGCCATCCAGGTGGGCGGGCGGGACTGGTCGTTCTGCCGGGCGGCGCTCAGGACCACGGAGTCACCGGCGGCCAGCCCGCGCCGCTGGGCGGTCCGCTCGCCGATCAGCACCTCGCCCTCGCCCGCCAGGCAGCGCCCGCTGACGATCCGCACGTGGGCGCAGATCTCCTGGCGGAAGACGAGCCGGGACGGGAAGTCGACGGTCTCCTCCAGGCCGACGGCCGGCACCTCGGCGGAGTGGTAGTAGGCGAATCCGGGCAGGTCGAGCAGCACTTTGCCGACGTCGGGGAAGGTGATGCCGGCGCTGTCGGTGCTCTCGTCCCGGACGTCGACGGTCCGGCTCGCCACCAGGCTGAGTTCGCTGTTGGGGGCGGTGGCGATCTGCCCGGCGGCGATGGCTCGTCCGGCGGCGATCAGGTAGGCCGGGGCGGCGACCGCGGAGGTGACCGCCAGCAACGCGAGCAGAGCGAGGGTGACGGCCTGCCCGCGCCGGGTCCAGACCATGGCAAGGACCAGGGAGATCATCGACCGCCCTCCCGATCCGGGGAGGACGATTCCGGAGCCGTCCCGGAAGGCGGATCCACGTGCGGGCCGGCGAAGCGGCTCGCACGCAGGCCGCGCAGCAGTGGTGACAAGGCGATCCAGGCGGTCAGCCCGAGCACGGCGACCGCGACGAGCAGTGCGAAGACGGTAATCGCCGGATGGAGCGGGTCGGGTGGGGCCAGCACCGCCCAGCCGTCGGCGAACGCCGGGACGGTCCGCCCGATCACCACGATCGCCAGCAGCGCGGCGAGGAGCCCGCCGAGCAGCCCGGCCAGGATCAGCGCGGCGGCGCCGGCCCAGCCGGCAGCGGTGGCGACCCGGCGGGGCAACCCCTGGTCGCGGAGTGCGGCGAGCTGTTCGGCGAGTGAGCGGCGGTCCACGGTGGCGGCGACCGCGACGGTGGCGGCGGCGAGGAGCAGGGCGGCGATGCCGGCGATCAGCCCGAACCGGACGACGACGGCCGGTGCCTGGGCACCGAGACGGTCGGCGTAGCCGGTGACGGTGTCGTCGGCGGTGACGGTGAGCCCGGCCGCGGTGAGGTCGGCGACGAGGCCGGGCCGGGCGCCGGGCGCCAGCCATACCTGGTATTCACCGCCGGGGTCGGATTCGGCGGCGAACCGCCGGGTGGCGTCCAGGTCGACGATGAGGCCGTCGCGGCCGACGTGGGGCAGGGCCGGCACGGTCGCGGTCACCTGCACGGGAGCCGGTTCCCCGTACGCCGTCAGTGCGGGTTCGGTGTCCCGCCAGTCGTCCGGCGGCGGCCCGGCCAGCAGCGCGGGCAGGGGCAGCAGGGTGTCGGCGGCCCATGCGGCGATGCCCACCCCACGGCCCTCTTCGGCCTGGTTGTCGTCGGCGGCCAGCCGTAGGCCCCCGGCACCCGCTGTCACGTCGAGGGCTCCACCGCTGGTCCCGGCCCGCCAGCGGGTGATGTCGCCGAGCGCGGCCGCGTCGAGGACCGGGGTCCCGGAGTCGCCGAGCCGGAGCCCGAGCACGCTGACCGTGGTCCCGGCCGGTGGCGGCTGGATCCGGCCACCGGTGCCGGGCGGGGTGGTCAGCTCCCAGCGCATGATCCGGCAGCCGGGGGCGGCCGAGCAGCCGCTCACCGCGGCGGTGACCGTCTGTTCGCCGGGGCGCAGCGTGCCGAACGACACGGTCGCCGGCAGGCCGGTGGCCTCGTGTTGCAGGCGCAGGCGCAGGGCGAGACCGGCCGGCCCGTCCCGGCGGGCGGTCAGGGTGAGCTGGTCGCCGGTGACCAGTGGCAATGGCTTGAGACCGGCGGCGGCCACCGCGCCGGGGAGGGCGGCGGCCGGTCCGTACTCCGGGCGCCAGCCGGTGACCGCGGTGAGCCGTGGGGTGTCCACCTCGAGGATCTCGATCTCGTCGTTGCGATTGTGGACGGCCGCCATCGCCTGATGCCCGTCCGGGTCGGCGCTGCGGACGGCGTGCAGCAGCGCGGTCCGGTTGGCCGCTTCGACGGCCAGCACCCGGACGGCGCCCAGTTCGGTCTCGCTGCGGGCGAGGCGGGCCTCGTTCTCGGCGCCCCATCCGCCGGCGGCGGTCAGGAACGTCGCGACCGCGACCACCACCAGTGCCAGGACCCGGTCGGTGCCGGGCGAACGGGAGAATCGCAGAGCGACCAGGCCGGTCCGCAGTCGCCCGGCTCGCAGTGCCGCCGCGCCGCCCCGGTCGGCGGCCCGGCTCAGCAGGCGGGCGATGAGCAGGCCCACCGCCAGGGCGACCAGGGCTGGTGCCGCGGGGCCGAGACCGTCGCCGGGGCCGTCGGAGCGGGCCTGGTAGATGGCGGCGGCCGCGACCGCCAGCAGGAGCAGGTCGACCAGGGCCGGCCGCCAGGCCCCGCGCTCGGAGCCGGCCGGTCGCAGCAGCACCGCCACCGGGCGCCCGAGCACCGCGGCCTCCACGGCGGCCAGCACGGCCAGGCCACCGAACAGCACCGCGCCGACCGCGACTCCACTGTCGATCAGGGCGGACGTGTGATCGGCGGCCACCGGCACCGGGCCGGCCAGCAGCCGGGCCAGCAGATATCCGGCCGGGGCACCGAGGAGCACCCCGGCGATCAGTGGCACCAGGTGCTGTCCCCAGGCCAGGCGCAGCCGGCCGAACCGGCCGACCCCGCGCATTTTGAGCAGGGCGGCGTCGGCACGGCGGTCACGCAGGGTGTACCACCCGGCGAGGCCGACGGCGAACCAGGTGAGGATCAGGAGCTGGGTTCCGGCGGTGAGGATGCCGTTGAGGATGGTGTGCCGGTCGCGGGCGATGGCGTCGATCAGCGGGACGGCCCGGGTGGTGAGCCGCATCTGGGCGCCACCGAGCCGCAGGTCGGCCGTGGCGATCTCGGCTTTCAGATCACGGCCGCCGTCACCGCGCAGGAGTGCGTCGGGGACGGTCACGTCGTACGCCATGTTGGGGGTGCGTAGTTCCTGGCGGGCGAACGTGCCGGGTGTGGTGAACGCCGGGTCCAGGATGCCGCCGACGCGGAACATGGTGTTGCTCCAGTACGTCCCGGCGGGATCGGTCCGGGTGTAGAGCCCGGTCACCAGCAGGTCGAGCTGCCCGTCGGCGGTGTTGGAGAGCACCGCGACGGTGTCGCCGGCGCCGACGGTGAGGCGCTGGGCGGTCTCGTGGGTGATCGCGACCTCGCGGTCGGCGGCCGGGCAGGCGCCCTCGATGCGCACATGGGCGCAGAAGTCGTCGCGGTACGCCACCGGCAGACTCGCGGCGGCCACTCCGTTGCGCACGTTGAGCTGCCACATCATGCCGCCGGCCCCGTGCCCGAGGTCGGCCGGCAGCGCGGCCCGGGCCTCGGCGGTGAACCGGTCCAGCCGGGCCTGTGGACCGGTGCGGGCGTCCACCCGGCTGGCCACTGAGATGGTGCGCTGACTCGCCGGGGCAGTGACCAGGTAGGCGTCGGCGGCGGCACCGACGGCGGCGAATCCATACCACGGGCCGGCCGCGGCGACGGCCGCTGCCAGCATGGTCAGCACGAGAATCGTCAGCACCTGCGCGGCGCGTGTCCGCACCGCGCCGAAGACGAGTGCGAACATTCACCCTCCCCCGGTTGCGGGCGACGTTACGCGATCAGCCCGGCACGCGGGGACCCCTGTGGACAACGGGGTTCAGAGCCATCCGCGGCGTTTCAGGTAGACGTACAAACCGCTGGCCGAGACCCCGATGAGCGCGCTGCTGAGCAGGAATCCCCACCACTTCTCGAAGCCGGGGTAGGGCAGGTTCTGGCCGAAGTATCCGGTCAGCGCGGTGGGGATGGCGATGATCGCGGCCCACGCCGCCAGTTTGCGGGTGACCACGTTGAGTTCGTTGCTCTGTTCGGCCAGATCGTCGTCGAGCAGTTCGGTGATCCGGCCGCGGGAGTGTTCGATCAGGTCGACGGCATGCCGGGCGTGGTCCTCGACGTCCCGGTAGTACGGCCGCAGGTGGCCGTCCCCGGCGAGTTCCTTCGCGACGTCGCGGACCACGTCGGGCATCGGCGACACCGCGCGGCGCAGGGCGGCCAGGCCACGGCGCAGGACAAAACCGTGCCGCCGTACGTCGCGGGGTGCCGGGCCGTCGCCGAGCATCCGGTCCTCGACGCCGTCCATCAGCTCGTCGATCCGCTGGGCGGCGCGGTACTGGCCGTCGACGACGAGGTCGAGCAGCCCGTACACCAGGAAGTCGACGCCGGTCCCGGCCGGCCGCTCCTCGTCGTCCCACCGCCGGGTCAGGGTCGTCAGGTCGAACGGTGATTTGCGGACCGTGATCAGCGCCCGCGGGGTGATGAACGCGCTGATCTCGGTCTTGCGCGGTTCGCTGTCGAACTCGACGGCGTAGACGTTGAGGAACAGGTGGTTTCGATAGTGGTCGAGTTTGGGCCGCTCGTGGTCCTGGACGGCGTCCTCGACGGCGAGCGGGTGCAGACCGAACTGTTCGGCGAGGGTGGCCAGGTCAGCAGCGCCCGGGGCGTCGAGGTCGAGCCAGAGAACCGCATCGGGTTCGTTCCGGAGCCGGTCGCCGGCCTCGTCGATACCGAAGCCCTCGGCGGTCAGGCGGCCATTGACGTAGAGACGGGAAGTCACGGCATACGATAAGCCGTGACCTGGATAGATCAGCTCCTGACCGCCTTCTACGAAGCCAAGTGGCAGGTGACCGACGGGCAGTCGATCTATTGGCGGGAGATCGTCGGCAACGCGTTCGGGCTGGGTTCGGCGCTGCTCGGGTTGCGCCGCAACTACTGGGCCTGGCCGGTCGGGATCGTCGGCAACGTGCTGCTGTTCACCGTCTTCCTGGGCCAGGCCGTCGGCAACGATCAGGGCACCCCTCTCTACGGCCAGGCCGCCCGTCAGGTGTTCTTCCTGATCACCAGCGTCTACGGCTGGTGGGCCTGGCGGCGCAACAAGCGGCGGGACCACGGCACCGCCGTGGTCCCGCGCTGGGCCACCCACCGGCAACGGCTGACCTTCATTCCGCTCGCGCTGGCCGCGGTGGCCGTCTGCTTCGTGGTGTTCCGCGAGGTCGGCGCCGGTTTTCCGGTGCCGTGGTGGTACTACCTGGCCGACTCGTGGATCTTCGTCGGCTCGATGCTGGCCACCTACGCGATGGCCCGCGGCTGGGTCGAATTCTGGCTCTGCTGGATCGCCGTGGACCTGGTCGGAGTGCCCGAGCTGCTGCACTTCGGCTACTACCCGTCGGCGGTCCTCTACGCCGTCTACCTGCTCTTCGTCATCTGGGGTTTCGTGGTCTGGACGCGGATCTCCCGGTCGGCCGCGGTGTCGCCGGTTCCAGCCTGAGGGCGCCGCAGCATCCACCTGGAGAGCATGTCGATGGACCGCTTTCCGAAGATGATCGAGCTGGCGGCGTCGTATCGCGACGAGCCGGACATCGAGCGCTACTACGCGTTCTGCGCCGACATGCTGATCGGCGCGGTCGAGTCGATGGCCGCCCGGCGCTGAATCGCATCTTCTTGCAAGAGGAGTGCAGGCTCTTCCAGACATTGAAAGAAGTTGCTAGCTTCCCCCTCATGTGAACGCGGGATTTCGCCCGTGTTTCCCTGCGGTGGTTGGAGGCCCCGTGTCCCGGATGCTCGCCGTACTACTGCTGCTCCTGACCGGCCCACCCACCGCACCCGCGACGACGAGCGTGACCGTCTACTACCAGGCGCCACCGGCCTGGTCGACGGTGAACATCCACTACGCCGCCGACGGCGGGTCCTGGACCAGCGTGCCCGGCGTCCCGATGAGCGCCGACAGCGGTTGCGCCGGCTGGCACGTCAAGGAACTCGATCTCGGCGGCGCCACCGGCATGCAGGTCGTCTTCAACAACGGCTCCGGGACCTGGGACAACAACAACGGCGGCAACTACCGCGTGGGTACGGGCATCGTCACGGTCTCTGCAGGTGCCGTCGGATCAACCGCCCCCTGCACCACCACACCACCGCCCACTCCGTCCCCGGCGCCGCCGCCGACCAGTGGCGAGATGCTCGGCGGTGACCCCCGCAAGGACAGCATCTACTTCGTCCTCACCGCCCGTTTCAACGACGGCGACACCACCAACAACCGGGGCGGCAGCCAGCACGTCAAGTCCGGTAACGCCGCCAACGGCGACCCGATGTTCCGGGGCGATTTCCAGGGCCTGGTCGACAGACTCGACTACATCAAAGGGCTCGGTTTCTCCGCCGTCTGGATCACCCCGGTGGTGCTGAACCGCTCCGATTACGACTTCCACGGCTATCACGGTCACGACTTCTACGAGGTCGACCCGCGACTGGAGTCGGACGGCGCCTCTTATCAGAATCTGATCGACGCGGCCCACGCCAAAGGCCTGAAGATCTACCAGGACGTGGTCTTCAACCACACGTCCCGGTGGGGTGCGAAGGGTCTTTACACCCCGACCGTCTACGGCGTCCGCGACAGCCAGTGGAGCTGGTACTACAGCGAGAAGGTCGCCGGTAAGACCTACCACCCGCTCGACGAGAACAGCACCGGCAACACCTACAACGGCGATCTGTGGAACGGCACCGCCCCGGCCGGCAACACCTGCCCGGACTTCGGCACCCCGACCGGCGGGAAGAGCGCCGAGGGCTACTCGCTCTACCACTGTCAATGGCCGTCGCCGACCGCCAAGATGTTCCCGCCGAGCCTCTTCCACCAGTGCTGGATCGGCAACTGGGAGGGCGAGGACGCCCGGTCCTGCTGGCTGCACGAGGACCTCGCCGACCTGAACACCGAGAACGCCGTGGTGCAGGACTATCTGATCGGCGCGTACCAGAAGTACATCGACATGGGCGTGGACGGATTCCGCATCGACACCGCCGTGCACATCCCACGGGTCACCTGGAACCGCCGTTTCCTGCCCGCCCTCCAGAACCACCTGACGGCGAAATATGGTGCCACCAGAGCCCGGGACTTCTACATCTTCGGCGAGGTCGCCGCGTTCGTGAACGACAAATGGAACCGCGGTTCGGTCAACCATTCCGCCCAATTCTTCACCTGGAAGGAGCGGGCCACCTACTCCGCCGACGACACGACCGCCGCCCTCGAACAATTCGACTACGAGAACAACTTGGGTACGGGTAACCAGCCGACCAGCACCAACGCGTTCCTGACCGGCAACACCTATCACGCCCCGGACCACTCGAAGTTCTCCGGCATGAACATCATCGACATGCGGATGCACATGAACTTCGGTGACGCGTCGAACGCCTATCACAACGGCAAGGACTCGGACGACTCCGTCAACGACCCCACTTACAACGTGGTCTATGTGGATTCGCACGACTACGGGCCGAACAAGTCGTCGGTCCGGTACGCCGAGGGCACCGAAGCCTGGGCCGAGAACATGACGCTGATGTGGACGTTCCGCGGCATCCCGACGCTGTACTACGGCTCGGAGATCGAGTTCAAGGCCGGGCAACGGATCGACTGCGGGCCGACCTGCCCGCTGGAGACCACCGGCCGTGCCTACTACGGCGGTCACCTCGCCGGCAGTGTCACCGCCGGCGACTACGGTGTCGTCTCGTCAGCCAGCGGCCAGGTCGCCACCACCCTGTCGAAACCGCTGGTCAAGCACGTACAACGGCTGAACCGGATCCGCCGGGCGGTGCCCGCGCTGCAGAGGGGCCAGTACTCGACCGAGGGTGTCAGCGGCGACATGGCCTACAAACGCCGTTACACCGCCGACGGCGTCGACAGTTTCGCCCTGGTCACCGTTTCGAACGGCGCCACCTTCAACGGCATCCCGAACGGCACCTACGTCGACGCGGTCACCGGCGACACCAGGGCCGTCACCGGAGGCTCCCTCACCGTCGGCCTCAACGCCAAGGGCAACCTCCGCGTCTACGTCCTCTCCACGAGCACCACCCCGGCCCCCGGACGAATCGGCGACGCCACCACCTACCTGAAGTAACCCCATCCATCTGACGCGCCCGGCCCGGCGGCCCCCTCACCGCCGGGCCGAACGGCACCTCCGACCCGGCGGTGCTTTCCGCCAGGCCGGGTGTAACTTCCGGTGGGTCAGGCGCCGACCAGGTCCGCGACCCCTTCCACCGCTTGCGGGTACGCCACCAACAGCCGCGCCACCGCATCCGCGTCCACACCGGACGCGACCTCGGCCGGTGCCCACTCCCCCGGGCATCCGATCAGCTCAGCCACCGCATCCGCCGCCGGCCGGTGCCCCGCCAGCAGCACCGCCACCGCCCCAGCCGGGCCCACCGGAACACCGGTCGCGGCCGGGCGGGATCGGGCCGGGGCGTTCCACGGCGCCGTCCACGAGTCGAGAGCCGCCAGGCTGCCCGGGAACGTGCGCCCGGCCTCCCGGGTCAGCACCGGCACCAGCTCCGCCGCCTGCTGTTTCAACGTGGTGATCAGGTTCGGCAGCCATGGCAGCAGCACCGGGTCGGGCAGTTGCGCGAACACCCGGGACAGGGTCTCCACCACGAACGGCGCCAGGCGCGGCACCGGTTCGAGGGCCTGCACGAATCCGCTGACGTACTGCGGGACCGAGGGCACCACCAGCGGGTTGCCGAGCAGGTCAGCGACCCGGGTCCGCAGATCGGCCAGCGGGAGCACGCCGAGCTGGTGCAGCGACGCCCAGAGCAGGGCGACCTTGGCCGGGGCCTCCGGGTGTGACTGCCGGACCGCGATCTCCAGCTGGGTGCGGTCGCAGCCCAGCGACAGGGCCAGGCTCTCCATGCTGAACAGGAAGCCGAGCATCGCCCCGACCTGCCGGACCCCGGTGTCCTCGTCGACGAAGGCGGTCGGCAGCAGGGTGCAGTAGTGGGCGTACCCGGCGGTGACGAACCGCTCGCACCAGGCCGGCAGCACCGGGGCGGTGGCCCGGTAGTGCCCGAGCAACCGGCGGATCCGGCGCAGCACGTCGGGGGCGCCGTCGACGGTGCGCTCGGCCGACAGCAGCTCGATCGCCCGGGCGCCCAGCTCGTCGGTGAGCCGCGGGCTCTCCAGGAAGAGCAGCGAGTTCTCCACCGCCTTGAGTGCGGTCGCCGCGGTCGCCTTCGGATCCCAGGCGTCGCGCCGCAGCCGCTGTTCGAGCACCTGCTCGACGGTGACGCCCTCGTAGCCCAACTCGATGATGCTGCGCTGGTGACGGCCGATGTCGAGGTCCCAGCTCTCCTGGATGTGCTTCTCCCCGAGCTTGCGGCTGCCCATGATCGGGCGGACCGCCTGGTCGGGCAGCAGGTAACGCAGCATCCAGAGCAGCTGGGAGCAGGCGGCCAGTTCGGGCTGGGCGAACAGGTCGAGCAGCGCGCGCTGGATGCTGCGCTGTTCGAGGTTGAGCCCGAGCGGTGCGAGCCGGTCGTGGACGTCACGGGCCAGCGGCGGCAGCGCCTCGTACCCGACCTGGCCGATCCGGTCGCCGCCGAGCAGGATCTCGCAGAGCCGCCGCACGTCGCGGCGGCCCGGCACGGTGTCCTTCTCGATGCAGGTGACCGCGGCGTCCTGGAAGTCGTACGGCGTCGGCCGCGCCCGGCCGCGCATCCCCGCCAGCAGGATCGACGTCTCGAAGACGGCGATCGCGTCGGCGGTGCTGGACAGGTAGCCGTTGCGGCGGGCCAGCCGGACGATGTCGACACACCAGCCGCGCAGTTCCTCCTCGTCCAGCCCGTCGAGCACCGGCGGACCGGCCAGATAGCCGGTGAGGTGGTCGGTGACCGGCTCGGCGACGGCGACCGGTGCGGGCAGCGCCTTCTTCGACTTCCGGCCGGTGCCCTTCTGCCCGTCCAGCCGGAACGGGGTGAGCCGCAGTCGGCCGAGCTGTTTCTGCCAGGTGGCGGCGGCGATCGACACCGAGCCGGGTGCCAGCCCGAACTGCGACTCGATCGCCGAGTGGCTGGACGGGATCAGCCCGTAGAGCCAGGTGGTCGCGGTCCGCGGGGTGATCGCGAAGTCCGGGGTCCCCGGTGCCGAACCAGCCTCGGGGACTCGGCTGGCCGCGTGGAAGGCGCCGCAGATGTAGAGGCAGTCGGCCGGGTCGGTACCGGACGCGGCGAGGTGCTCGCGGATCCGGGTCCACATGTAGCGCTCGCGGTCCTCATCGCTGGCGAACCGCCGGGTGTCGTGCGGGGCCAGCCGCCGGAACAGGCTGCCGATCAGCACCATCACCTGCCGGTAGGTGTCGTGGTCGGCCCCGGCCAGGGGTTGCTCCACGAACTGGTCCCACCACTCCGACCAGTGCCGCACCCGCCCGTGGTGCAGCAGGTGCTCCTCCAACTCGGCGAACCGTGGCCGCAGGTCACCGATCTCCACCCCGACCGCGTCGCCGTGCAGGTCCTCCTCCGGCTCCGGGTTGCCGGACGGGGACGAGACGTCGGGCTGCCACTGGAAGACGTGGTCGGTGGACCGGTCCACCAGGACCAGCTCGACGCCGGGGGTGTCCAGCGCGTACGCGATCGCCTGGTACTCCGCGGAGGCCTCGGTGATCGGCGCGATGACCGACAGCGGCGCCGATTCCTTGGGAAACCCGTCCAACTCGGAGGCGAACGCCTGCAGCGCCACCGGGAGCCGGCAGTTGCGCAGCTCGGTCAGCAGCGGCCGCAGGTCCTCGCAGAGTTCCAGGTAGACGACCTTGGGCTGTTTCGCCCGCAGCCGCCGCAGCATCGCCAGAGCCGAGGCCGGCGAGTGATGGCAGACCGGGAAGATCTCCAGCGGCTCACGCAGGGCGTGGTCGACGTCGTCAACGATCCCGGCGAGGATCTCCGGCAGCGCCGCCGGGCCGTCAGCGAGAGCCTCGGCGGCACCCAGCAACTGATCCCGGAGCGGATCGAAAGGGCTGGTCACGACAGGGTCGCAATCGCCTGGCGGCCACCCTCCAGGAAACCGGTCCACTCGCCGCTGTGCTCCTTGCTGCGCGGCTCGACCACCCCGTGCCAGTACTTGTTGAGAATCGCCAGGTCCTCCGGGCTGCGCCGGGCCAGCGATCCGACCAGCGACGAGGCCAGGGTCGCCGAAGTGAGCGTGCGGGCTCCGAAGAAGTTGCTGTGCAGGATCGCGTCCTCCAGCACACCGATCTGCTCGGCGGTCGACAGCGCCGACTCGAGCCGCTCGTCGTCACTGCCCGCCGCGGCGGAGGCGGCCCGCAGGTCGGCGAAGCTCTGCAGCAGCACGTCGAGCAGGGTCGGCGGCACCTCCAGCTCGATGTTGTGCCGGCGCAGCAGTTCCTCGGTGCGGAAACGGACGATCTCCGCCTCGCTCTTCTTGTTGGTCACCACCGGGATGCGGATGAAGTTGAACCGCCGTTTCAGCGCCGAGGACAGGTCGTTGACACCCCGGTCGCGGCTGTTGGCGGTGGCGATGATGCTGAACCCGGGCTTGGCGAAGACGATGTTGTCGTCGTCCAGTTCGGGAATCGACACGTACTTCTCGGAGAGGATCGAGATCAGCGCGTCCTGCACGTCGCTGGTGGACCGGGTCAGTTCCTCGAACCGGCCGATCACCCCGTTCTCCATCGCCGTCATGATCGGTGAGGGGATCATCGAGGCCCGGGACTGGCCCTTGGCGATCACCATCGAGACGTTCCAGGAGTATTTGATGTGGTCCTCGGTGGTGCCGGCGGTGCCCTGCACGACCAGGGTGGAGTTGCGGCTGATCGCGGCGGAGAGCAGCTCGGCCAGCCAGCTCTTGCCGGTACCCGGGTCTCCGATCAGCAGCAGGCCGCGGTCGGAGGCCAGGGTGACGATGGACCGCTCGACGAAACTCCGGTCGCCGAACCACTTCGGGGCGATCTCGCGGTCGAGGCCGTCGGCACGCTCCGAACCGAGGACGAACAACCGCACCATCTTCGGGCTGAGCCGCCAGGAGAACGGCTTGGGCCCGGTGTCGACCGATTCCAGCCAGTCCAGTTCCTCGGCGTACTTGACCTCGGCGGGCGCGCGCAGCATGTCACTCATCGCGGAAAATCTCCTTGCGGGGTTGATCTAGACGAGGAAGTTCTTGAGCTCGGTGACGAGCTTCTTGATGTGGCCGGACAGGACCGGAGTGCCCTGGTCCTTGAAGCGCTGCCGGAACCACGGGTTGACACTCTGGTGGCCGCCGCTGCTGACCGAGCCGACCGGGATGAACTTGACCCCGGACCGGTGGATCGCCTGGAAGCCGTCCCAGCAGGCCTGCTCCTGCCACTCGTAGAAGTCGGAGATCCAGACCACGACGCTGTTGCGCGGGTCGGTGATCTTCGGCCGGGCCAGGTCGAGTGCCACCGTGCCGTCGGTGCCGCCGCCGAGCTGGGTGTGCAGCAGCACCTCGAACGGGTCGTGCACCCACGGGGTGAGGTCCAGAGCACGGGTGTCGTACGCCACCAGATGCACGTCGACCTTGGGCAGACCGGCGAAGATCGAGGCCAGGATGGTGCAGTTGACCATCGCGTCGACCATCGACCCGGACTGGTCGACCACCACGATCAGGCGAGCCGGCTCGATCCGTTTCGCGGTCTGCCGGTAGTAGAGCCGGTCGACGTAGAGCTTCTCGTCCTCGGGGCTCCAGTTCGGCAGGTTCTTCCAGATCGTCCGGTCCAGGTCCAGGTTGCGGAAGATCCGTTTCGGTGGCACCGACCGGTCGATCGTCCCGGCACTGGCCTGGGCGACCTGGGTGCGCAGCACCTCGGCCACCTCGTCGACGAACCGGCGGATCAGCGCCTTGGCGTTGGCCAGGGCCACACCGTCCAGGTTGTCCTTGTCGCGCAGCAGCTGCTCGATCAGCGACATGCTCGGGGTGAGCTGCTTGGCGAGCCGGTTGTCGGCCAGCACCTCCCGCAGCCGCATCCGGCCGACCAGGTCACCTTCGATCCCGGCGAGGGTCTGGCCCAGCCCCGGGGTGTTCCCCGCGGACCGCCCGCGCAACTCGCCCGGTTCGCAGCCCATCGCCCGCTCGAACCAGCCGGCGTCGGACTGCCACCGCTGCAACTGCTCGGCGGTCACGTTGCCGGTGCCGGTGGCGAACACGTTGAGCAGCAGTTTCGAGACCAGCGCAGCGCGCCGGACCTCGCCGTCCCGGTCGTCCTCCGGCAGCCGGCCGTCCTCCGCCATCAGGCCGTCGAACTCCGCCTCCAGCTGCGGGAACCGCTGGACCACGGTGTCCACCGAGACCGACGGGTCGAGCAGGGCGGCGGGCAGCCCGAGATCACCGACGATCGCCATGCTGCCCGATTCCAGGGTCGCCTGCTCCTCGGGATCGAAGAGCCGAGCCAGCAGCCGCCAGTAGAGGACCTGACGGCGGGTCTCCGCAGCACTCATTTACGCAACAGCCTTCCCGCTCGCTCGCGCAGCACCTCGACCGCGGTGCCGGCGACGGCCTCGGCTTTCGCCGCCTTGGCCTCGGTGGGGCCGTGTGCCCAGTCACCGGTGTGCGCGACGACCGGCTTCTTACGGACCACCGCTTGCACGGCGAGCGGCTGCACCGCCCAGCGGCCGGCGTCCCACCGGAGCAGGCCGAGGCAGGCGGTGGAGGCCGCCACCAGGGCCGGGGTGAGCGGCCCGGCCTCGGGCAGCCGGTCCAGGTCGACGGCGACAGTCACGCCGCCGAGGTCGAACGACTCCGGCCCGGCCGTGTAGCCCTCCAGCAGCACCGGCTCGGCGATGACGGCCGGGTGCCGGTCGAGCGGTGCGGTGGGCGCCGCGATCGCGGTGCCGAGGCGGACCCGGGCCACCGCGAAGGGGTCGACGGCCTCGCCGAGGACCGCGCACGACTCGTCCCACACCAGGTCGCCGGCCGTGGTGAGCGGCATGCCGGTGATCTCGACGGCGCGGCGGCCGGCCAGGGCGGCCCGGAACACCGGGAACCCGGCGAGCATCCGCCAGGCGGACGGGCCGCTGATGGTGTCGACCTTGGCGGCGGCGACACTCGCCCGGACCAGGCGCACCTCGCCGCCGGGTGTCTCCAGCAGGCCGTGGGCCTGCGCCCGGAAGACCGTCGGGTGCTCGTGCAGGTCGACACCGAGCAGCAGGAACCGGCCGTCGACCGGAGCGGCCGCGACCGCCGGGAAGCCCTCCTGGGCGAGCAGCAGCGCCCGCGACCACAGGTCGGCCCACCGGCGCACCGGGATCCGGTCGAGGGTGGCGACCGGGGCGGTGGCCCGCAACTCGGCGGCGAACCCGTCGAGCAGCACCGCGAGGCGCCGGCCGGCCGGATCGGCGAGCAGGGCCTGGACGACCTGGGAGCCGCCACCGGCGACCTCGTGGTCGACGCCGCGCCAGCCGGCGATGGCCAGCTCGCGCAGCCACGACCGGCCACCGGCCAGCAGCGGGCCACTCCCGGCCGGGGCGGCCGGCGCGCTCAACGCCTCGCGGGTGCGGCCGAGGGCCTCGTCGAGCCCGCCGAGCAGCGCGTCGTGAACGGCACCGGCCAGCGCGGCGCGGGCGCCGGCCAGCACGGCCAGGTGCTCGTCGGTGACGGTCCCGGCGATGATCTTGCCGATCGAGTCGGTGACCCGGCCGGCCAGCGGCGAACCGGTGAACGCGGCGGCCAGCGATTCGAGGGCGGCGGCCCGCTCCTCGTCGATCCGGGCCAGGCCGTGGACCAGGGCGTCATCGAGGCCGTCGACCAGGGTGAACGCCTCGTCGACGTCGGACGGGTGGGCGCGCAGAGCGTCGGCGAGCATCAGCGCACCGCCCCGGCGGCCGGAAACCAGTGCAGGTCGGGCAGCGGATCGGTGGCCGGCGGGACCTCCAGATAGGCCAAGTGGCGCAGGAAGCCGGCGAACACCTCGGCGGCGCGGTTGGGCGCGGTCGTGGTGTGCAGACCGGACCAGAGATCGTCCGCACCGTCGGGCAGGACCGCTTTCAGGTATCGCGCGACGCGGTCCAGCCCGTACTGCGCGACCGCGGCGTCGGCCAGGGCGCGCAGGTGGCCGCAGGGGTGGGAGCCGCCGGAGAGGCCACCACAGGGACGGTTGTTGTTGGTGTTGCAGCTCAGACCGTGGTCACCGGCGGTGACGGACGAGACATAGACCCGCTCGACGTCCGACCCGCTCGACACGACACCCTGGAGACGGCCCTCGGACAACTCCACGAACGGCACCTTCGCCAGTTTGCGCGACCGGACGGGCGCGATGACGAGTGCAGTGCTGCGCCGCTCGGCGGCGGCACCCTCGATGGTCACAACAGACCTCCTCAGAACCAGGTGCGAAAGTTCTATCCCACGGGTACGACAAAACCGCATCGCCCCAGCTCAGCCGCGCCCGGGGTGCACCGATCCAGAGGACGACCCGGCAACCCGGTCCCGCTCAGCCGCTCAGCCCGAAAATCTTGATCGGATCACTAGCGCCAATTGGTTTGTAATGGAAACCTATTGGCATGACAACTGACGCGGTACCCGCCGGCGGCGACCCCCGCCGACTGCTGGCCGACGCCCACGACCTGGCCCGCCGGGTGCGCCACGACCAGCGGGTGACCTGGTTCCCCCTGCTGGTGCTGGCCGCACTGACGTTCGCGGCCATCCCCGCCGACTACTTCGGCATGCAGGTGGCCTGCGACGACGGCGGCTGCCACTTCTCCCGCAGCGGGTTCCACCTCTTCTGGCCACCCGCGCTGCTGGCGGCCTACACGGCGATCGCCGTCTGCTACGTGCGGGTCGCCCGATCCCGGGGCCTGGGCGCCCGGGTGCTGCCGTACGCGATCACCGGCGCCGCCCTGGCCGCCCTGTCCATGACCGCCTGGCTGCTGGCACACCACTTCTGGTTCAACAGCCCGCCGGCCGGCCCGTTCCCCGCCTGGGTGCTGCTGGTGGACCACCTGATCGCACCGGCCGGCACGATCGGCCTGGCGCTGCTGGTGCTGGCCCGGCTGGAGCGTAACCTCGCACTACTGATCTTCACCCTCGGCTATCTGGTGGTGGTACTGATGCCGATCGAGATCGGCGGCGACACCCGCACCACCTTCATCCCCCAGCAGATCGTCAACGGCGTGGTGCTGCTGCTGGGCGCGGCCGGTTTCGCTCTGACCCGCCGGAGCCGACGTTGACCACCGACCCGCCGGCGACCGGCCAGCCCGCCACCGACCATCCCGCCACCGGCTTGGACGATGTCGTGCATCAGCGGGTCCGGCTCGGCATCCTGACGATCACGCACGAGGCGCGACGGGTCGAATTCGGCTACCTGCGCACCCAGTTGCAACTAACGGCAGGCAACCTGTCCCAGCATCTCGGCGTGCTCGAATCGGCCGGCCTGGTCGACGTCGAGAAGGGTTACGAGGGTCGACGAGGACGCACCTGGATCACCCTCACCAGCGCCGGAACCACCGCCCTGGCCGCCGAGATCACCCGGTTGAAGCAGCTCATCGCCAGAGTCGCCATGGACGGATGACCATCATCAGGTCCGTCGATGCCAAGTCGAGATCGATACGGGCACGACGTGACCGGTCTCCGGCAACTACGTTGCCACCGTGCACAACCAGCCTCCCTCGGACCCCTCACAGCAGCCGCCCTCACCGGCGGCGCCGCAGCACTTCGGACCTCCGGCTCCACCACAGTTCGACCCGGCGACTCCGCACCCGCCGTACGCCGCCGGGGGTGTCCCGCCCTATCCGCCGCAACCATGGGGAGACCCGGCGCCGTACGGTCCGCATCCGGCCTACCCGCCGCCGCCGGTAGCCGCGCAGGGCACCAACGGTTTCGCGATCGCCGCGTTGGTGACCAGCATCTGCGGCGGGCTCGGCCTCGGTTCGGTCCTCGGCCTGGCGTTCGGCATCACCGCACTGGTCCAGATCAAACGCCGACCGCAGAAGGGGCGCGGCCTCGCCATCGCGGCCGTGGTCATCTCCAGCCTGACCATGCTGCTGGCCATCGTCGCCGTGACCAGCGTGCTCATCGACAAGGCGAAGGACAAGGCAGCAGGCATCGAGGACGTCGACACCACCGCGTTGAAACAGGGCGACTGCATCCGCAGCATCAAGGAATCCGCGGCGGTGTACGACATGCCGGTGATGCCGTGCACCCAGCCCCACGAGGCCGAGGTCTACCACGTCTTCACGTTCCCGGCCGGCCCGTTCCCCGGCCGGACGACGATCGAGACGGAGGGCGAAACGAGGTGCAACGCGGCCTTCGAGCCGTTCCTCACTCCCCAGAACGAGAACATGGACATCTACTACCTGTACCCCCGCAACACCCTCGACTGGGCCCGCGACCGAACCCTGATCTGCATCGCCGCCGACCCGGCCGGCCCCCGCACCACGTCGATGACGAAGTAACCGGCAGTCCACAGCAGGCCCCGGTTCGATGCTGACCAATCCGGCGGTTCTGACCGACGCCGTGGTGGCGGACATGACCCGGCTGACCATCGGGGTCGGTCGACTTCCGGTCAGCTCAGTGTCCGGAACGGGGCGAGAGTCGTACGGATCTGTTCGGCCGCACCCCAATCGTCGTCGAACTGGGCCAGCACGGCGAGGTGCTGGCGCAGCTGAATGATCGGCATCCGGGCCGGCCAGCCGTCGTCGAGTGACGTCAGCTCGGCATAGCGGGCGAAGAACCGCGCCGCCTCCGGTGGAGGCGACGTGGACCACACGTGGGCCAGGTCGACTTCGGCCCACATGTAGGACACCGCCGGGTCGATCAGCGCCGGGCTGCCGTCCTGCGTGGCCAGGACGTTCTGGGTCCACAGGTCGCCGTGGGTCAGGCAAGCCGGCCGGTCCGGCAGCAGGTCGGGCAGGCGCTGACACAGCCGTTCCAGCGCCGCCCGGTCGCCGGCGTCGAGTGCCGCCTCGACGCGAGGTTGCCCGAGCCAGCGCAGCAGACGGTGCTCGGCGAAGAACGCGAACCCGTTCTCGCTCCAGGTGTTGATCTGCCGGCGACGGCCCAGCCAGTTGTCGCGGTGCCACCCGAAGCGCGGATGGATCGTGCTCCGATGCAGGCCGGCCAGCGTATGCGCGAGCCGCTCCCAGAAGTCCGCACCGCTCGGCCGCGGCCGCAGCACCGACAACACGAGCAGTTCCCGATCCGCCCGGATCACGTCCGGTGTCGCCACACCACCGAGCTCCCGCAGAGCCGTCAGCCCGTCGGCCTCCGCGGCGAAGACGTCACCGTCCGGCGTGTCGGCGAAGGCCTTGACGAACACCGGCGGTGCATCCCGGCGGGTGGCGATGCCCGCGAGCGCCGCCAGCCCACCCGTCACCGGCTCGACCGCGACGACATCACGAATCCCGGCCCGTTGCAGGCAGCCGAACAGGAACGTCGCCGAGTGCGTGACTTTCACGGGTGGTCGAGGATCATCGACTGGAAGTGGGGGCAGGTCTGATGGTCGTCGTGGTGGCAGCGCAAGCCGTGTTCCAGGAGGGTCTGCGAACGGTTCAGACGAGCGATGGACCCCCGGACCCGGGTCAGCTGGACGCGCATGGCGGCGCGGCGGGCCTCCGGAGTGGAGGCGGTGAACAGGTCACGGATCTCGGCGAGGGTGAAGCCGGCGTCCTTGCAGATCTGGATCTCCGCGACCCGGGCGAGGTCGGCGTCGCTGTACACACGGCGGGACGCCACCCGGCGAGCGGGGGCGAGCAGGCCGACGTGCTCCCAGTGACGCAGCACGTGAGTAGCCACGCCACAACGGGCGGCCAGCTCGCCGATCGCGTACTCCATGGGCCGCCTCCGCACGGTTGACTTCAGGTCGACCTTAAGTCGCAGAGTGGGTGAATGACGAGGACACACCGTGACCACACCGATTCCGCCACGCTGATCCGGACGCTCGACGCGGCCGAGAACACGCCTGACGCGGTCGCGCTGCGCGAGCGCGGCTACGAGTTGCTGCGGCTGGAACCGGGCGCGACGGTGGTCGACGTCGGATGCGGGACCGGGCGTGCGGTGGCCGAACTCGAAGCGCGCGGGGCCCGGGCCCTCGGCGTGGACCTCGACCCGGTCATGCTGACCGCGGCGCGCGATCGGTTTCCCGGGATCGACGTACGCGCCGCCGACGCCGATGGTCTGCCCTTGGCGGATGGCGAGGCCCGAGGTTACCGGGCCGACAAGGTTCTCCACATCCTGTCCGATCCGGCGGCGGCGCTGGCCGAGGCTCGGCGGGTGCTGGCCCCGGCCGGGCGCATCGTGCTGGTCGGGCAGGACTGGGACACCGTGGTCGTCGACTCCGGCTCCGGCGAACTCACCCGGCGGATCATCGCGGCACGGGCCGACACGATCCCGCACCCGCGTATCGCCCGCGCTTACCGCAACCTGCTGCTCGACAGTGGTTTCACCGACGTCACGGTCGAGGTGCACACCGCGATCCGCACCGATCCCGCGACGCGGTTGTTGCTGGCCGCGCAAGCGACCGCGGCCCGGAACACCGGCGCGATCACCGCCGCCGAGGCCACCCAGTGGATTGCTGAGCAGGACCGCCGGGCCACCTCGGGCCGGCTCATGCTGGCGATCCCGATGTTCCTGGCCGCCGGAACCCGCTGACGAACAATCACCAGCAATGCGCCCGGCTAGCGTGTGCTGGCTCTCGGGGCGTGGCAGGCCGAGGTGTTCTCGGAAGGTCGTGCCGGTGTAGGCCTCGCGGAACAGACCCGCGCGCAGGATCACGGCAGCCCTTCCAGCCAAGCCCCGAAACTTCCGGAGAGATCAATCCGGGTGTCGATTACATCGGCGCAGGTAGATGGACTCGACGGTAGATCGGGCAGCACGAACAGCAAATATTCACCATTGTAACTGCCGAAACCTGCTTGTAATGTTCCGGTCGTTCCGGGTCAGGCCCGCCGCTCCCCCGATCCCCACTCGGACGCGGCCAAGTCCCGAAAGGACCGTCCATGAGAGAACACTGGCGCAAGCTGCTCGCCCTGGTCGCCGCGGTCACAGCCGGTCTGGCGGTCACCGCCACGCTCCCGGCGTCACCGGCCTCGGCGGCGGCGCTGACCGAGGTCACCGGGTTCGGCACCAACCCGACCGGCATCCGCATGCATCTCTACGTGCCGGATCAGCTTCCCACCAAGCCGGCCGTGCTGGTGGCCGTGCACTACTGCACCGGCTCCGGCCCGGCGTTCTACTCCGGCACCGAGTTCAAGTCCCTCGCCGACCAGTACGGTTTCATCGTCATCTACCCGTCGACGGTGCGTACCGGCAACTGCTGGGACGTCTCCTCGGCCGGCGCGCTGACCCACAACGGCAACAGTGACCCGGTCGGTATCACCTCGATGGTCAGTTACGTGCAGCAGCGGTACTCCACCGACACCGCCCGCACGTTCGTCACCGGAGCCTCGTCCGGCGCCATGATGACGAACGTCCTGCTCGCGAACTACCCGGACGTGTTCGCCGCCGGCGCCGCGTTCATGGGCGTACCGGACACCTGTTTCCGGGCGACCGCGGGCAACCCGGCCGACCCCAGCCAGCAGGCCGGGTGGAACAGCGCGTGCTCGAACGGCCAGGTCAGCAAAACCCCCGCCCAGTGGGGCGACGAGGTGCGCAACTCGTACCCGGGCTACTCCGGCCGGCGCCCGCGCATGCAACTCTGGCACGGCGTCACGGACACCACCCTGCACTACAACAACTTCGGCGAAGAGATCAAGCAGTGGACCAACGTACTGGGCGTCTCCCAGACGCCGGTCAAGACGGACATGCCGCAGTCCGGCTGGACCCGCACCTGGTACGGCGACACGTCGGCCCAGCCGCCGGTCCAGGCCATCAGCATCGCCGGAGTCGGCCACTCACTGCCGATGGCCGGGCAGGCCAAGATGGCGATCAGCTTCTTCGGTCTGGACAGCACCACCGTCCCGCCGTCCTCCCCGCCGCCGTCCTCCCCGCCGCCCTCGTCACAGCCGCCGGTCCCGGGCGGCTGCACCGCTGCCATCGCACTGAACTCGTGGACCGGCGGTTACGTCGCCACGGTCACGGTCACGGCCGGTTCGTCCGCGATCAACGGCTGGACCGTCACCACCACCCTGCCCTCCGGTTCCGCCGTCACCAACTCGTGGAGCACGACCGGTAGCGCCACGACCGGCACGGTCAACTTCACCAATGTGGGCTACAACGGATCCGTGGCCGCCGGCGGGAACACCCAGTTCGGTTTCCAGGGCACCGGCACCGGCCCGTCCATCGCGACCTGCTCCGCCCGCTGATCAACAGACGACACCGAGGCTCCACCGATCGCGGCACCTGATCGGTGGAGCCCGCGCCCGAGGACTTGCCGCATCGTCGGCTCACGGGGCCCCGTACCAAAGCAGTCGGGTCTGCACAGACCTCAACCCGAACCCACGGCGACCGGGCCACCGACCGCACCCACCGCGATGCGGGGCCTCCGGGGACTCACGCAGCCGCCCTCGTCCGCGGCCCGCCGATCCCGTTCCGCGGCGTCGAGGCATTCGGCGGCAAAGAGGCGCACCAGATCGTTGAACGCGTACCGGCCATTGTGGTACTGCAGCAATCCGACGTCCACCAGGTCGTCGCAGGCCGCTGCGGTGTCCGCCGGGGCGAGCCCGGCAGCCGCCGCGGCCAGTGCGGCGTCGAAGTCCGGTCCGGGGATCGCGGCGGCGCTGCGGAAGACCGTGGCGACCGGGGCTGCCAGCTGCCGGTACGACATCGTGAAGGTCGCCCGCAGGTCGAGGTCGCCGGCCGTGAGCGCGGTCAGCAGCCCGTTCCGGCCCCCGAGACGGTCGAGCAGGTCGCGGGTGTCCCACGTGGGGCTGCTCGCGAGCCGGTTGCCGACGATCCGCAACGCCAGTGGCCAGCGCCCGCACAGCCGGATAAGACTGTCCAGCGCATCCGGGTCCGCCGCGGCATGCCGGGGTCCGACCAGCCCGGCGAGCATCTGCCGGGCATCCTCATGAGACAGCGTGTCAAGCCGGATCCGCCCGGCGGCGTCCAGGCCACTCAACGGTGGGCGGCAGGTCACCAGCACCATGCTCTGCGAGGTGGCCGGCAGTAGCGGGCGCACCTGGGCCTCGTCGAACGCGTCGTCCAGCACGATGAGGAACCGGCGGTCCCGCACCAGGGTGCGGAACAGCCCCTCCCGTGCCGTGCCGGGCGGCGGGATCTCCGTGTCCGGCACGGCGAGCGAGCGCAACAACTGGGCCAACACGTCCGCGGCGGTGGCCGGGCCGTTGATGGAGGAGCCACGCAGGTCGGCGAAGAGTTGGCCGTCGGAGAAGCGGGAGCTGACCTGGTACGCGCCGGCAACCGCAAGACTGGTCTTTCCGACGCCGGGCGGCCCGTGCACCACCACCAGCGGCGTGTGGTGGTCGGTACGGCCGTTGGCCAGGACGGCCAGCCGACGGATCGCGGAGAGCTCCCGTCGCCGGCCGATCAGGTCTGGAAGGGCCGCCGGAAGCTGGCGCGGAATGCGCGCGGGCCGCGTTCCCGGGCCGGACTGATGAGTGGTCAGGAATGCGCGGGCTGCGCGTGCGTCGCTGCCGATGAACCGGTTCATTTCGGCCAGGGAGACAAAACGGTCGCGCTGGTCACCGGCAAGCCGCAGGGCGTCCGCCACCGTCTGCACGGTACGCCGCTGCGGCGCCATGACGCGGCATCGCTCGAGCTCACGGATCGTCCGGACACTCGACCCGGACGCGGCGGCGAGATCCTCCTGACTGAGCCCCTCCTGACGCCGCAGAACACGGAGCAGGTCACCGAAACTCTCCTCGGACAAGGACTTCACCTTCCGGTATCCGCCATGGTCGAGCGCTTCGCAGGCGTTTCGATGGTGACACGGCGCGGTGCCGTCCGGATGCCCCGCTGCCATCGTTCGGGAAATCGGATGAGAGAGGAATGACACGTTGACAATAGTCACTGAACCGATTCAGTGACGCCTATTTGCGTCTCTGTTTCAATGGTTTCGCGGACATGAGTACATGGTGTCGTAGGAGTTAATTCGGCGGGCTTTTCCGGCGGGATTTCCGGCAGCCTTCGACTGCCGGTTGTCCTTCCTGGTGCCGGCCCGGCCGAACAGATTCTCTGGTCCACATGAGACAACCTCGTAGGACGACCATCCGGCCGGCCCTCGCCGGTCTGCTCGGCCTCGCGACGATCGCCGCCACCGGGCTCTCCACCCCGGCCGCCGTCGCCGCCCCGGCCGCCATCGGTGGCGCTGCCGCGTCCCGGCCGTCCGTCTCGGTCCTCGACAGGATTCCCGCTCCGGCTCGGGAACGGATGCTCGCCCAAACCCCACTCGTCGACGCTGCCAGCGTCATCCGCACCGCCGTCCAGGCCGGGCCGCCGCGCGGCTACGCCGGTCTGGGCCTGGTCGGCGGGCACGTCACCCTGTGGTGGAAAGGCACGCCGCCCGCTGACATCGCGACCGCTGTCGCCACGGCCCGGCACATCGCACCGGTCACCGTCGAACGCGCCGCGTACTCCGCCGGCCAGCTCAAGGCCGGCGCGGCCCGGCTCGACAAGGCGGTGGGCGCCGACACCACCGACGCCGCCCACGGTGTCCGGATCAGGACCGACGGCAGTGGGCTCGACGTGCTGGTCGACAAATCGGCGAGCGCCGAGGTGCCCGACCTTCCCGAGGTCGGCGTGCCGGCCCGCACGGTGCGGCAGCAGCCGATGCGCCAGCGGTCCACCCGGCACGACGACTCGGCCCCGTGGAGCGGCGGAACCAGCATCTGGGCCCTGCACACCGGCGCCCTCTGCACCTCCGGCTTCGGCGTCCGCGACCTGGCCACCGACAGTCCTCTTCTGATCACCGCCGGACACTGCGGTGATCTCGGTACCGAGTGGGCGGACCGGACCGGCGAGATCATCGGTACGACGGTGTCGCGCAACGCCGACCACGACGCCGAGGTCATCGCCACCACCTCGGCCGGCAACACGGTCTATGTCGGCAATGCCACCGACGGCGTACAGGCGCGCGTCGCCGGCTGGACCGAGGTCTTCCCGGGCCAACTGCTGTGCCAGTCCGGCAACACCAGCGCCGAGGAGATCGGCGGCCCGGTCTGCAACCTGCAGGTCCAGTTCCACTACACCGACCGGGAAGACCTGGTCGAGGCGACACAACTGGACGGCGACGAAGCCGCGCGCAGTGGCGACAGCGGTGGCCCGGTGTACGCCGTGACCGCGCAGGGCACGCTGCTCGCCGCCGGCACCACCACTCGCAGCGGCGGGGCCGGCTTCGGCTTCCAGGACTTCGCCACCTACCGCACCGACTTCGGCGACTTGGTGCCGGTGACCGAGGGCAGCACCGGCACCTGCCGGGTGTCGTACCAGATCACCGACCGCTGGGCGGACGGTTACACGGCCAACGTGACGGTCTACAACTCCGGCGCCGACATCACCGGCTGGAGCCTCGCCTGGGATCTGCCCACGCCCGGTCAGATCCAGGGACGCTGGAACGCCGTCGTCTCCCAGAGCGGCACGACCGTGACCGCGACCAACGAGTCGTACAACGCCCGGATCACGTCCGGCGGTGCGGTGAACTTCGGTTTCACCGCCTCCGGCTCGCCGGCCACTCCCGCCCCGGTCACGCTGAACGGCGCCGCCTGCGCGTGATCGTCCGTTCTCGATGAACGACCGGGTGTCCCGCCGTGTCTCCACGGTGGGACACCCGGTCGCCGCGGATCCGCATCCGCTCGTGCGTGTCGCCCTGTTCCCGTCAGCGGCAGTGGCGCCGGCGGCAGTGGCCCTTGGCAAGATCACCCTCGCCATCCCGAACCTGGATCTGTCGTACCCGGCGGTCCCGCCGCAGCCTGCCTCCTGAGGCCTGGACCTACTGCCGGGCGCCCAGTGACGGCGGGTCGATGCTCAACCGGGACGCGACTGCGGCGATCAGGCGGACCCGCGCTTCGGAGACGCTGATCCGCGACTTGCGGGAGTAGCACTGCGCCGCCAGCCCGTCGACCAGCGCCGCCGTCTCGATCGCGAACGCGACCGGGTCGGCGCAGGTGAAGGCGCCCAGTTCGGTGCCGCGTTCGGCGATCTCCCGCAGCGCGTCACGCCAACCGTCGTAGTGGGTGTTCATCCATTCGCCGTACGAGTCCTCCCGGGACGCCGCCGCCCAGAAGTCCAGCCAGATCAGCCAGTGCCGGCGGGTGTCCGCGTTGTCCTCGAACATGCCAGCGAGGAAGGTGAACAGCTGCGCCACCGGGTCGCTGGAGTCGCGGACGCTCTCCTGCAACGGCACGTAGAAGTCCGCGGTCTCCGCTTTGATCACTTCCCAGAGCACCTCGTCGAGGCTGCGGAAGTGGTAGGCGATCGTGCCGGGCGAGACCGAGCAGGCCGCCGAGATGTCCCGGACCTTGACGTTGAACAGCCCCTTGTCGGCGATCAGGTCACGGGCCGACTCGATCACCAGCCGGCGCCGGACCTCGGTGGGGTGCCGCTGGCGCTCGGCCTCGGGCTTCGCCTTCGCTCTCGGCCGGCCGGAGTCGCGTGCGTCGGTCACCACAAATGAAGCCCTTCTGTCGTCGGGTGCAGCCTCATACCGAACGACGATCGATGTCTGTCACGTAGGCCCGTTCGAACCAGACGATATCCCCCAGCGTGGCCCGGACCTCGTTGGACAACCGGAAGTGGGTGGCGGTGGCGGTGATGACGGAGGTGGTGTCGATGGTGACCCGCCAATCGCCGCGTTCCAGTCCGATCGTCCACTGCGACTCGGCGGTCGCCGACAGCGGATCGTCCTCGGCGATGCTGTACCTCTCCAGCGCGGACTCCCGGTAGGTCAGCCCGTCGGGGAAGGTCCGGTTGCCGCCGTAGTTCGGGTCGACGGTCAGCACCCACCGCTCGGACTCCGGCTCGTAGCGGACCTCTCGTTCGGGCCGGACCGTCGGCGGCGGGCCGGCCACGATCGCCAGCGGTGCGGCCTGCTCGGGCTCACCGAACCCGGGATGCGCCCGGTCGAGCGCCTCCGGGGCCAGGTCGCCGACCACGAGTTCGCTGGCCGCCGGGTCCACGGTCACCGCCACCCGGTCGCCGTGCGGCCACACCCACGGCCAGTACGTCGTGGACAGCGCCACCCGCAGCCGGTGCCCGGCCGGAACCGTCCACCCGATCGCGGTCAGGTCGAACGTCACGTCCGTCCACTGTCCCGGAACGAGGCCGTCGGACCGGTCCATGCCGTCGCGCCGGGCCAGGTTGAGGGCGCCGCGGGTGATCAGTGTGGACGAGCCGTCGGGTGCCACGTCGCAGAGCCGGGCCACGATGTTCGCCCGCGGGCCGGTGGCGGCGACCCGCAGCCGCAGCCGGGGGAAACCGAGGATGTTGAGGTCCTTCACCAGCGGCGGGGTGTCGAAGACGACCGACCGGCCGTCCTCGGCGCGCTGGTCCGGCGGCAGGTCGGAGCGGTTGCCGAACGGGAACCACCGGCCGGCGTCCACCCCGGTGTGCTGCGGCGTGTCGACGAGCACCAGCCCGTCCGCGCCCGCGGCCAGGGTGCGGACGTCCCGGGCCAGGTTGAAGGCCCGTTCGGGCACCTCGGCGGACGGCCAGCCGGGCAGCGCGACCCAGGTCCCGGGCCGTTCCGGGTAGTGCGTCGCCGGCCGGGCCGAGTCCTGCTGGTAGACGTGCAGCGGCGGCTCGTCCATCACCCCGTTGTCGGCGTCTTTGAGCCAGTGGTCCCACCAGCGCAGCGTCTCCTGCAGGAAGCCGATCGTCGGGCCCGGGGTGCGCGCGATGTCCGGGTACTGGTGCGACCACGGACCGATCAGACCACGGCACGGCGCGTCCAGGTTCTCCATCAGACGCAAGACCGCGTTACGGTACGGGTCCGCCCAGCCCCCGACCGCCAGCACCGCCGCCTCGATCCGGGAGTAGTCCTCGCAGACCGACCCGTGCCGCCAGTAGTCGTCGCGTTCCTGATGCGACATCCAGATCTCGGAGTACGGCCGGAGCGCCTCGAGCCGTTCCCGCCACATCGACTCCCACGCCTCACCGACCCGCCACGGGGCCGGCGGCCGGCTCTGGAAGGCGAGCATGGTGGCCGACCAGGCGGCCATGTCGACGCCGAGCAGCGCGCCACCGTAGTAGTGCACGTCGTCGGCGTACCGGTCGTCGGTGGAGCAGACGGTGACGATCGCCTTGAGCGCCTCGGGTCGTTCGGCGGCGATCTGCAGCGCGTTGAATCCGCCCCAGGAGATGCCGAACATGCCGACCTTCCCGGTCGACCACTGCTGTGCGGCCAGCCAGGCGATCACGTCGACGCCGTCCTGCTGCTCCTGCGCGTGGTATTCGTCGAGCATGACGCCTTCGGAGTCGCCGCTGCCCCGGATGTCGACGCGGACCGAGGCGTACCCGTGTCCGGCGTACCAGGGATGCCGCTGCGCGTCCCGGGGCGCCGTCCAGTCACCCCGGCGGTACGGCAGGTACTCCAGCAGCACCGGCACCGGATCCTGGTCGGCGTCGTCGGGCAGCCAGATGGTGGCGGCCAGCCGGGTCCCGTCCCGCATCGGGATCCACACGTGTTCCCGGACGGTGACGGTCCGGGGGAACTCGGTGGCGATTCTCATGATTCGGCTCCTGCAGTGCCGTGCGACGCGAGTTCGGTGACCTCGGCGTGGCAGCGGATGGTGTGGGTGTCGGTGACCTGCAGGACGGGCGGCGTCTCGTGGCGGCACACGTCCCGGACGATCGGGCAGCGGCTGGCGAACGCGCACCCGTGCTCGGGCGGCGCGTCCGGGATCTCGTCCTGCCGGGGCGGCACGACCGCGGCGTGGTCGTCACCGAGTTCGATCACCGCGTCCAGCAGGATCCGGGTGTACGGATGGCACACCGCGCCGAAGATGTCGTCCGCGCGCCCGCTCTCCACCACCCGGCCCAGATAGAGCACCACGATCCGGTCGGCGACCGCGCGGACCACGGCCAGGTCGTGGGTGATGAACAGGACGCCGAGGCCCTTCTCCCGGGAGAGCCGGTCCATCAGCCGCAGGATCGACGACTGCACCGACACGTCCAGCGCCGACACGATCTCGTCGGCCAGGACCAGGCTCGGTTCGGCGGCCATCGCGCGGGCGATGCCGACCCGCTGCCGCTGGCCGCCGGAGAGCTGCCCGGGGAGCCGTTCGGCGAAGCTCTCGGTCAGGTCGACCTCGGCGAGCGCGGATTCCACCGACCGGCCGCGGATGTCGAACAGGCGCAAGGGCCGGTTGACGCTGTCACGGACGGTCCGGCGCGGGTTGAGGGAGGTGTCGGCGTTCTGGAAGATGAACTGCACGGCTTGGCGTACGTCCCGGGTGCGCTTGGCCACGGTCGGTGCCAGCGGGGTGTCGCCGCCGAGGGTGAGGGTGCCCGCTTCGTGGCGTTGCAGTCCGGCGACCACGTTCGCGATCGTCGACTTACCGGAGCCGGATTCGCCGACCAGCGCGACGATCTCGCCGGCGGACACGTCCAGGTCGACGTCGTGGACGGTGGGGCCGGTGCCCGGGACGTGTCTGGGCCGGTAGTCGACGCTCAGGCCACGGATTTCGAGCACGGTGGCCGTTTCGGTGGGCGGCTGCCGTACCAGCAAGGGGGTGTCGGTCTGCTCTTCGCCCCGGTCGATGGCCGCGTCGTCGAGGCTCGGTGGGATGCCCGGCACCGCGATCCTCGGGACGCTGGCGATCAACCCCCGGGTGTACGGGTGCTGCGGGGCGGTCAGCACGTCCCGGGTCGGGCCGGACTCGACGATCCGGCCCCGGCGCAGCACCGCGATGTGGCTGCACATCCGGTCGATGACGCCGAGGTCGTGGCTGACCAGGACCATCGACATGCCGAGTTCGCGGTGCAGCCGGGACAGGGTGTCCAGGATCGCGGCCTGGGTGACCACGTCCAGGCCGGTGGTCGGCTCGTCCAGGACCAGCAGCGACGGCCGGGCGGCCAGCGCCATCGCGATGCCGATGCGCTGCTGCTGCCCGCCGGAGAACTGGTGCGGGTACCGGTCCAGGGCGGCCGCCGGGTTCGGTAGCCGTACCATCCGCAGCAGTTCCTCGGCCCGGTCCCGCCGCTCTTTGCGGGTGGCCTTGCCGTCCTTGGCGAAGGCCTCGGCGAGCTGGTCCACGATCCGCATGGTCGGGGTCAGTGCGGCGCCCGCGTTCTGCGGCACCATCGCGACGGTGGTGGACCGGAACTCGCGCAACTGCCGGCCCTGGAGCCCGAACACGTCGCGGCCCTCGACCGTGACGGTGCCGGCGGAGACGAACGACGAAGTCCGCAGCGAGGCGAGCAGGGTTCCGGCCAGGGTGGACTTGCCGGAGCCCGACTCGCCCACCAGGCCCAGCACCTCACCGCGGCCGAGGCTCAGGGTCACTTCGCTGAGTACGTCGACCTGGCTGCTCCCGGAGGTGTAGGAGACGCCCAGGTCCTTGATGTCGATGACGGCCGTCATCCGGCGATCTCCTTCATCCGGTCCACTCCGAGGCTTTTGGCGAGCCCGTCGGAGGCGAGGTTGAGTCCGACGATCAGGGTCGCCAGCGACACCATCGGCGCGACGGTGGCGAGCGGCACCAGCCCCATCAGGCTGCGGTTCTCCGCGACCATCAGGCCCCAGTCGGGGGTCGGCGGGTTCGCGCCGAACCCGAGGAACGACAGGGAGCTGATCAGCAGCAGCACCCAGGAGGCGCGCATCGCGAACTCCACCAGGACCACGTCGAGGATGTTCGGGAGCACCTCGCGGAAGAGGATGTGGAAGGTGCCCTCGCCGCGGGCCCGGGCGGCGGTGACGAAGTCCCGGGGCAGCACGTCCATCGCCGCGGCCCGGACGATCCGGATCACTCCGCCGGTGTAGACCACCACGATCGCCATGATCAGCACCCCGGTGCCGGAGCCGAAGACGGTCACCACCACGAGCAGCGACAGGATGGCCGGTACGGCCAGGACCGAGTCGAGGACCCGGGTGATCAGGTTGTCCAGCCAGCCGCCGTGGTAGGCGGCGAGGCCGGCGATGACCGTGCCGAGCAGGATGACCAGCGCGGTCGCGGTCAGGCTGGTGGTCAGCGCGTACCGGCCGCCGTACAGGGTCCGGGAGAGGATGTCGCGGCCCAGCGTGTCGGTGCCCAGCGGGTACGCCCCGCCGGGCAGTTGCAGGACCGCGGCCGGGTCGTTGGCGACCGGGTCGTACTGGGCCAGCACCGGGGCCAGGATCGCGAGCACCAGGTGGATCAGCACCAGGGCGAACCCGATGGTGGCGGACTTGGACCGCAGGATGGAACGGACCAGCCGGGTGGCGGTCATCGCACTCTCCTCGGATAGCGCAGACGCGGGTTGAGCATGATGGCCGCGAGGTCGGCGAGCAGGTTGCAGACCACGTACGTCACCGCGCTGAGCACCGCGATCAGCAGGATCACCGGCAGGTCCCGGTTCTGCACCGAGCGGATCATCAGGGTGCCCAGGCCGGGATAGTTGAAGATGCTCTCGACCACCACGACGCCACCGATCAGCCAGGCCACGTTCATGGCGATGACGTTCAGGGTGGGCAGGATGGCACTCGGCACCACGTGCCGCAGGATCAGCCGGGCCGGGGCCACCCCTTTGAGGCGGGCGGTCCGGACGAATTCGGTCTCCATCACGTCGATGACCGACGTCCGCATCATCCGGATGATGTACGCCGCCGACACCATCACCAGCGCCAATGCCGGCAGCGGCATCGACGGGAGCAGTTCGGGGACCGTCGCGTTGGATCCGGCGGTGACCACCGCCGGGAACACCGGGAAGGTGATAGCCAGCAGCAGCACCAGCAGGGTGGCCACGATGAACTCGGGCACGCTCATCCCGATCAGCGCCAGGGTGGAGATCACCGAGTCCGGCCAGCGGTCCCGGTAGACGCCGGCGACCAGGCCGAGCACGCAGGCCAGCACGAAACCGACCAGAATCGTCACCGCGGCCAGGAACGAGGTGTTCAGCAGCGCCTGCCCGACCTCGGTCCCGACCGGCTGCCCGCTGGCCAGTGAGGTGCCGAAGTCGCCGGTCACCGCGTTACCGAGCCAACTGAGGAAGCGCTGGACCGGCTCCTGGTCCAGGCCGAGCTGGGCGCGCAGGGTGGCCACCGCCTCCGGTGTCGCGTTCTGGCCCAGGATCTGGGTGGCCGCGTCACCGGGCAGGGACTGGATCGCCACGAACACGAGCACCGCGGAGAGCAGGATCGTGACGAGCGCCCAGCCCAGCCTGGTGAGCACCATGCGGATCGCCATCGGCTACGCCACCAGCCCGATGGCGAGGTAGTCGAACTCGAAGCCGTACTCCCGGTATCCGGTGATGTTCTTGCCGATCCCGACCAGCCGGTCGGCGAAGAACGGGGTCAGCACCGCGCCGTCGTCGACCAGGATCTTCTGGGCGTCCTGGTAGAGGATCTTGCGCTTGGCGTCGTCGACGGTGGCCCGGGCGGCGTCCAGAGTCTGGTCGAGCTGCGGGTTGGCGTACGCGTTCTCGTTGTACGACGAACCGGACCGGAACAGCTGGTTGAGCAGTTGGTCGATCGGCCGGCCGGTGTACCAGTAGCTGGTCATCAGCGGCTTCTTCATCCACACGTCGGTGTAGTAGGAGTCCGCGGAGGAGTTCTTCACGGTCAGCGTGATCCCGGCGTCGGCGACGCTGCCCTTGAGCGCCAGGGCCAGCGGGCTGAGCACCGAGTCGTAGCTGGAGGTGTAGACGTCCACCGACAGCGACGACATCCCGGCCCGCTGGAGCAGCGACTTCGCCTTGTCCAGGTCGTAGTCGAGGCCGTAGTCGAGGTAGTACGCGTCGGTCGGCGGGACCGGGTTGTTGCGGGCGATGGTGCCGCTGCCGTGCACGGCGAGCTGCAGCACGTCGTCCGGCTTGTACGCGTGCGCCAGCGCCTTGCGGACCAGCGGATCACGGAACTCGGCCGAGGTGTTCAGCATCGGCACGGTGTACCACTGGGCGTTCTTGACCGCGGCGACCGTCGCGTTCGCCGAGGCCAGCACGGTCTGCGAGGTGGCGTAGTCGAGGTTGGTCTGGGAGATGAAATCGATCTGCCCGGCGAGCAGCGCGTTCACCCGGGCCTGGGTGTCCGGGATGGAGGAGAACTCGATGGTGTCGAGCTTGGCCGCGCCACCGAAGTAGGAGTCGTTGCGGGCCACCTTGCCGGGCCCGGCGGCCTGGAACGAGACGAGCTTGAACGGGCCGGTGCCGATGCCGGTCTTGCCGATCGTGGCGGCCGAGCCGTCCGGGATGATGTAGCAGTTGTAGCTGGTCAGCAGGCTGGCGAACTCGGCGTTCGGCGCGGCCAGGGTGAAGACGACGGTGGCCGCGTCCTTGGCGGTGACCGACTTGCCGTCGACGAAGGTGGAGAGCACACCGGCCTGCGGGGACTTGGTCGCCGGGTCCAGGATGTGCTGGATCGAGTAGACGACGTCCTGCGCGGTGAACGACTTGCCGTCGTGCCAGGTGACGCCGGTGCGCAGGGTGAAGGTCCAGGTCTTGGCGTCCGCGGACTTCTCCCAGGAGGCGGCCAGGTCGGGCTGGACGCTGCCGGCCTCGTCGAGCTTGACCAGCCGGTTGTAGAGGGCGCCGAGATATTCGTACGCCGACAGGGAGCTGGCCGGGTCGAGCGTCTCCGCGGTCGAGGCCGGCGGGCGGGCGATACGTAGCGTGCCGCCCTGCTTGGCGGTGCCGGTCGCCGCTCCGGAGGCGGCCGGCAGCGCGGATCCGCCACTGCCGCAGGCGGCCAGGAAGGCGGTGGACAGAACCGCCAGGCCGGAGCCGGCGAGCAGCGAGCGACGCGACAACACACCACTGACGGGAGTGTTCGAGCGATCTATCACGGTGACCCTTCCAAGGCGCCTAATCAAACAGCTGTACAAGTTATTTGATGTACCGTACGAATAAGGCCTAGGGTTGGCAATGGCGGCCTGTAAAGATCATGTAACCGACCGGGGTGGGGAACGTCCGTGCAGTTGGCCTGGCTTCGTCGTCCCGGCACCCTGATGGTGATCACGTCGGCGCCCACCTACGTGGCGACCGGCGAACTCCTGCGGGTGATCAGCCCGCTCGACCTGACCCCGGCGCGTTTCCTCGGGGCGGCCCTGGTGATCGGGCTGTACCTGCTGATCCGGCGTCGGAGACTGGTCGCCCGGCGCGGCGACCTGCTCCGGGCCTTCGGAGTCTCGGCGATCGGCTACGCCGCCTACGGCACCCTGCTCAACCTCGGGCAGACGACGGTGCCCGCCGGGACGACGAGCCTGCTGCTGAACACGTCACCGGTCTTCGCACTGATCCTCGGCCGCCTGCTGCTCGGTGAACGGATCACACCCCGCGGCATCGCCGGGACGATCGTCGCGATGACCGGCGTGGCGATGGTCGCGGTCTTCGGCGGGGGACGTCTCGGCCTCGACTGGAATGCACTGATAATCCTGTTCGCGGCATTTATCCTCGCGCTCTACCTTATCTGGCAGCAGCCCCTGCTCAGCCGGATTCCGGCGATCGAGATGGTCTTCTGGGGCTGCCTGTGGGGTGGCCTGCTGACCCTGCCGCTAGCCCCGTTCGACCTGCACCTCACCGCCTGGCAGGGCCGCACCTGGCTCGCGCTCGCCGCGCTCGTGCTGGTCAGCACCGCGCTCGCCTACGTGTTCTGGGCCCGGTCGCTGGCCGAGACGAGCGTCGCCGAGGGCGGCTCGCTGCTCTTCGCCGTGCCGCTGATCTCCATCACCCTGGGCTGGCTGCTGCTCGACGAGACCCCGGCCCCGGCCGCCGTCATCGGCGGCTGCATCGCCGTCGCCGGCGTGATGCTGGTCAGCCGGTCCGCCGCCCCGGTTTCCGAACCCGGACTCGGGCCCGTCGCCGAGGACATCGTCGATCTCACCCTCACGGCGACCGACAACGCGGCGATCACCGCCGCCGTCGGGCAGGCCGTCGACCAGATCGGCGCCCGGCTCGCCACCGTCTCCCTGTGGCGGCCCGAAAGCCGGGACCTGGTCCGGATCTACACCTCGATGCCCGAGGTCTACCGGCCCGGCGGCGTCTCAGCCGGCCTCGGCGCCGACTGGATCGAACAGTGCGTGGTCCGGCGGGAGTCCTACCTCACCGACGACCCCGGCGACCTGGAATCCGACGCGTTCGAACACCACGACACCCTGACCGCGCTGCGGCTCGGCGCGGCGATCAACGCGGTGGTGACCCGGGACGGCCGTTTCCTCGGCTGTCTCAACCTGCTGCACACCCCCGGCAGCTACACCGCCGCGGACCTGCGCATCGCCGACGCGGTCGCCGCCGACCTGGCCGAGATCCTGGCCCGCCTCACCTTGGAGCCGGCCCGCCACCTGAACGCCTGAGCCCGGCCACGCTCACCCCAGCAGCAGGCCGCACACGCCCGTGCCCGGCCAGCTCAATGACCTGGTCAAACAGTGCGTCACTCTGCTCCTCCCACCGTCAGTACCTCAGCGCCGCTCCTGGCACAGTCCCCCGGTGCTCCAACGCGCTCCCCATGGGCCGAGACCCCGAGGTCATGCAGGCGGTGATTCGACTACGCCGAAACACCACTGAACTGCCGAGGTTGTGCCGTACGACGTCCGTTCGGGTCTGAGCTGTATCGCTCGACGAGGGCGTTGCCGATCGAGGCCAAGTGGTCCCGCACTCGCGGAGGGCCGGTCACCTCGATCCAATCGACCAGCCCCGCAAGCTCACCGGCGAGTATGTATTCGTCGTTGCCGCGGATCACGACCTCGATGCGGCCGTCGGTCGTGGAACCTCCCACTTCGAGCCGAGCGCCGAACCCCATCCGGAGCACACCTATCCCGTGGGGCGCGCACATCGCCCGGGCCTCGAGGGGTGTCCGCTTGCGTTCGACCTCGTCGGCGATCGCACGCCAGCTCTCGGCAAGGTCGAAGTCGTCGGGCCGGTGAACGGGATCGCCGGTCGGGTCGACGGACGACACGCGGTCGATCCGGAAGGTCCGCCGGCCGGTCTCGGTGTCGGCGACGAGGTACCACGACGGACCTTTGGCGACGATGCCCAGCGGGTGGACGGTTCGCTCGGTTTCGGTACGTTCGCGGTCGACATAGCCGAGCCGGATCTGGATGCCCCGGATCACCGCGTCCTGCAACTCGGCGAGGAAGCGAGGCGGTCGGGGCTCGGCCCGACTCGACCCCCGTCGTTGCGGGTCCGTGACGTGCGACGACGCCGCCGCCGCGGCCTGCGCCCGGAACGGCTCCGGCAAGGCACGGACGAGCTTGCGCAGCGCCGCTTTCAGGGCCGGTGTGACAGACGAGGCCGGGCCGGCGACCAGGAACAGGGCGCGGGCCTCGCTCGCGGTCAACCCGGACAGGTCGGTGCGGGCGCCGCCGACGAGGCGCCAGCCGCCGCCTCGGCCCTGTACGGAGTACACCGGCACGCCGGCGGTGCCCAGGGCGTCGAGGTCGCGGCGGGCGGTGCGCTCGGAGATCTCCAACTCCCGGGCTACCTCCGCTGCGGTCACCTGCTCGCGATGTTGCAGCAGAAGGACGATGGCCATCAATCGGTCGGCTCGCACCCGGATCACACTTCCACTAAAACCTGTCAGTAGATGACCGGTTTCGGTCCGCAAGATACCGGCATGACAACTGACTTTCCCGAGCCCACCCGCATTTCGGTCAACGGTGTGGAACTCGAAGTCTTCGAAGCCGGCCGGCAGAACGCGGGGAACCCCATCGTTCTCTGTCACGGCTGGCCGGAGCACGCCTTCTCATGGCGTCATCAGGTGCCGGCCCTGGCCGCCGCGGGCTACCACGTCATCGTTCCGAACCAGCGGGGTTACGGCAATTCGTCCCGTCCCGCCGAAGTGACGGACTACGACATCGAGCACCTGTCGGGTGACCTCGTCGCCCTCCTCGATCACTACGGCTACGAGGATGCCACCTTCGTCGGCCATGACTGGGGCGCATTCGTCGTCTGGGGCCTGGCCCTGCTGCACCCGAACCGGGTCAACGGCGTGGTGGCGCTGAGCGTTCCCTACCAAGAGCGCGGAGAGATTCCCTGGATCGATTTCATGGAGGCCGTGCTCGGCCCCGACTTCTACTTCGTCCATTTCAACCGGCAGCCGGGCGTCGCGGACGCCGTGTTCGAGGAGGACACGTTCCGATTCCTTCGGAACCTGTACCGGAAGAACGTGCCCCCCGCAGAACCTCAGCCGGGCAACTCGCTGATCAACATCGCCCGAGCGGAAACCCCGCTCGGTGAGCCCGTCATGAACGACAGCGAACTGGCCGTCTTCGTCTCCGCCTTCGAATCAACAGGGTTCACGGGCGGCATCAACTGGTACCGGAACCTGGACCGCGACTGGCACCTACTCGCGGAAGTGGACCCGATCGTCCGACAGCCCGCCCTCATGATCTACGGCGACCGCGACACGGTCGCGAGAGCGGAAGGACTGACCGAACACGTGCCGAATGTGCAAGTGATCAGCCTGGACTGCGGTCATTGGATCCAGCAGGAGAAGCCGCGGGAGACGACCGAGGCGATTCTGAAGTGGCTGGCCAACCGGGCTGCCGCCTAGGTTCTGGCCCGGTTACCTGACGTGTGAGACGGCGTCAGCGTCGCCGGGTCGACCACGCTCGGACCCCTCCCACGACGATCACCGCGATGATCAGCAGCGGACACAGCAGCAAGGTGTTCAGGCCGGTGGTGCGGGGTTGGACCTCGGTGGCGGTAGTGCTTGTCGCATCGGCTTGCACCTCGGAACCGGCGAGACGTTCGGTTGTGGACTCGAAGGTCACCTGCCGTACGGGCTCGTCGTCGTCCGGGGTGAAGTCGCCGGCGCAGGTCCACTGGACCCGCTGGGCGCCGGAGGTCGCGGGGTTGCAGACGGCGATGACCATCGTGCCGGACTGGCCGAACAGCCGCGCCCGGTAGGTGGACGGTGGCATCCAGACCAGACCGCCGCAGACCAGGCCCAGGACGATCACAACCAGCCAGGAGGCGGGTTTGTTCATCACGGCCGGGCCGTCGGGAAGGCCAGGGCGGCATGGAAGCCCGGCCGGGGCGAACGGTTGGGTGAGACCCGTCCCGCTGGTTGAAGTACTGGGCCCATACCCCGCCCCACAGTCGTCGTCGCAGGCGTATGACGCGCTCCACAGCAGGATACGGCCGTCTGAGGTGAGATCGAAACTCGAGTCGTAGAAGCCGACATGCCGAGTGCGGCACTGTAGACAAAACCCACCTTGAGCTCGCTGCCCGGGGAGTAGGACAGGCCGAGAACGCTTCCGATCTTGATGAACCCGGTCTCGTCGGCGATTCAGCACCCGCGGCATCCGCGTCGGCCTGCGTCCACCGCTCGATTTTTGGCCCAGATGCCGCCCTGTTCCCAGCGCGAGAACCGGTCGTAGCACGTCTCGCAGGCCCGTACCGGTCGGTAATCCGTCCGTCAGATGCGCTCGCGGCCGCGCAGATGCTCAGCAGAGCTTGCGCTACGCGACTCGCGCGGCGTCGGCAGATCGTCCAGCGAGCAGCCGGTCGGTCCAGGCCGACAGTGCGGCGGTAGCGGCCCGGGACAGTGTTGCTTGCGGCATCATGCTGGTGAAGCCGTGGAATCCGCCGGGCCAGACGTGTAGTTCGGTGTCGATTCCGGCGTGCCAGAGTCCGCTGGCGTAGCCCACGGTTTCGTCGCGGAACACTTCGGCGCTGGCGCAGTCGATGTAGGTCGGTGGCATGCCGGTCAGGTCGGTGGCACGGGCCGGGGCGGCGTAGATGGACACGTCGTCGCCGCCGCGCCGGTCGCCGAGGTAGGCGGTCCAGCCGAAGCGGGTCATGGCGCGGTCGGCGATGCCGACGCCGTCGATCTGGCGGGTCGAGACGGTCGAGTCACTGTCGTCGAGCATCGGGGAGATCAGGATCTGGCCGAACAGTGGTGGTCCTTGCCTGTCACGGGCCAGTAGTGCGGTGCCCGCGGCGAGTCCGCCGCCGGCGCTCTGCCCGACCAGCACGATACGCGCGGGGTCGATTCCTAGTTCGTCGCCGTGGGCGGCGGTCCACAGCAGGCCTGCGTAGCAGTCCTCGACCGGATAGGGGTCGGGGTGCTCAGGGGCGAGTCGGTAGTCGACGCTGACCAGGACGACATCGTCGTGGATGAGCAGCCAGTCGTCGTAGGAGTCGAGGTTGCCGAGGTAGTGGCCGAACATCATGCCGCCGCCGTGCATGGTGTAGAAGCATGTCGCCGGACCGGTGCGCCCGATACGGCTGATGACCGCCAGGTTGATAGGGGCACCCTGGTATCCGGGGACGGTCAGGGTGCGGCGGTGCCAACCGCGGGCCTTCAGCCGGTCGTCGAGTGCCTGTTCGGTCGTGTCCAGCATCCGCATGCGCGGCAGCATGTCGGTGGTCAGGGTGAAAGGGCCGCGTTCGTGCATGGCGGTGAGGAACACCCCGAGTTCGGGGTCGAACGGTGGGCGCGGCAGGACATCAGGCATGGTGGATCTCCTTGACGGAAACGGTGGTGCGCGAACGGATGACGCCGTAGGTGACGAGTGCGGCAGCGACCGCGGTGAGGGCGAGAGCCGCGATGGTCATCGCCTGCTGGAACTGCCCGGCTTGTGCGGTGCTCCAGTTCGAGGCGGTAAGGCTGCCGGTGAACAGGGCGGCCAGGATGGTGCCGGTGGCGGCGATGCCGACGCCCGTCGCGAGTTCACTGGAGGTATCGACGAGTGCCGCGCCGATCGAGGTGCGGTTCTCCGGCAAGCCCCGCAGCACGTTGTTGCCGGCCACGACCCCGACGACGCGCATGCCGGCGGCGACGAGCACGAGCGCGATCAGCACCCCGGGGTAGCCGAACCTGTTCAGTGCGGCGAAGGCGGCGAGACCGGTGACGACCGCCGCGGCGCTCAGCCAGGCCGCACGTTCCAGGCCGACGCGCCGTACGAAGGGGGCCACGAGCCGACCCCCGGCGAGCAGCACGACGACCTGCGGCAGCATGCCTACTGCCGCCATCGCCGGGGACCAGCCCCAGGCGAACTGCAGCAGCAGTGTCACCAGGTAGCCGAGGCCGGCGACGGCAAGGCCAGCGGCAGCCTTGTAGGCCAGGCCGCTGGATACCAACGGCACCGCCAGCAGCCTCAGGTCGAGCAGGGGGTGACGTGCCGTCCGCTCGCGTAGCACGAAGGCCGCGGTCGTTACGAGCGCTGCCGCGGCGGCGGTCCAGGGCGCCCACGACGCACCGCCCTCGTCGACGAACAAAGTCGGCGTGACCAGGGCCAGGATGATCGTTGCCGTGCCCAGAACCGCACCCGGGGTGTCGAGTGGGTCGGCATGCAGGCTGCTCGGGTCGTCGGCGGCGACGCCGAGGCGGATGCCGGCGAACGCGAGTGCGGCGATCGGCACATTGATGAGAAGCAGGACCTGCCATGGGGCGACGGCGAGCACCAACCCGCCTGCCGTCGGGCCGATCGCGAGACCCACCAGCCCGGCGGTAGAGATGACCGTGATGGCCCGTACACGCAGGTCGTCGGCCCGGAACAGCCGGAAGGCCAACGCCATGGAGCCCGGGGTGGTCATCGCGGCCGCGGCTCCCATGCACGCCCGTACCGCGATGAGCTGCCCGGCGGTCGACACGAACATGGTCGCAAGACTCGCGGCGCCCAGCAGGACCAGTCCGGTCAGCATCACCCGGCGCCGCCCGAACCGGTCGGCGATCGCCCCGAACAGCAGCATCAGGCCGCCGAAGACGACCGAGTACGCGCCGGTCACCCACTGCAGCGCGGTGGTCGTCGCCTGCAGCTCACGGCCGATCGTGGGCAGCGCGACGTTGAGGATGGAGTTGTCGAGCATCTCGAACAGGAATACCGCGGACAGCCCGGTGAGGGCGATCCATCTGTCACCCAGCGACTCGGATCGAGCCGCATCAGGGGGGCGGGCCTCAGCAGTGAACATGCCACTAAGTTAACTCACTAAGTTTAGTTACACAACCACTAAGCTGGCGGCAGCTACGAAAGGGGTCACATGCCACGCACCGATGCCCGCGGGGGACCGCAGACACGTGCGCGAATTTCGCAGATCGCCACCCAGCTGTTCCTTGACCAGGGGTTCGACGCCGTCACCGTGGCCGAGGTCGCACGCGCGGCAGGAGTCTCCACCGTCACCGTGTTCAAGCACTTCCCGCGCAAGGAAGACCTCCTGCTCGACCGGGCCGAGGACGCCACGCAGATGCTGCGCTCGGCGGTCCGCGATCGTCCCGCGGGAACCGATGTGCTGGACTCACTGGAGGCCTTGATGCTGCAGCTGGCCGGGGACCACCACGGATTGTCGGGCATCGCCGCCGAATCCACCCCGTTCTTCCGCACCGTGGCCGGCTCCACTCCCCTCATCGCACGAGCCCGAGAACTGGCCGCCGACCTGCAGCACCTGCTGACCGACGAACTCGAACGCGATCCGGGCTTCGACGGCGACAGCACCCTGCTCGCCGCCTTCTTCGTATCCGGCTACACCACCGTGTTGACCGACAACGCGCGCCGCCTCATCGCCGGCGAAACCTCCACCGAGATAGCCCTGCACCATCGTCAGCGCCTGGAACAGCTCTTCCGCGCATTGCGCAACGCCAATCGCTGAACGGCTCGCACCCGCCGTGGCAGAACGGTGCCACTGACGGTGGTGCAACGCGCTGATTCGGCCACCCGGCTCAGGGCGGGGCGGGGCCGACATCCATGGTCGCGCCTGCTGCCACGGGCCTGCCGAAAATCCGCCCGGCAGACGACGATCGTGTACAGGACGTCGTTCAGCAGCGGCCAGACGCTGTCCCTCCAGTACCGCGCACCGCAGTCAACGACCTGAGCGCCGACGGACGAAAGAACCGGCCTGGAGTCGCCACACGCTGTGGACACCATTGAGTCAACCCTGATGTCAGCCGCGAGCCGGCCGGCGATCGCTCGACTTGGACCACCACGCGATCACACGGGCTACCCGGCACCGGCTTCCGAAACAGAAAACGGGCTCCGAGCAGTGAAGCTCGAAACCCGTTCAGCGTTACAACGGCCCATCGGAGGCTATCCTTCAACCACAACCCCGTGACGCGGGGTCTGGGGGTCGCCCCCAGGTGAGGATGAGTGGGCGATACTGGGATCGAACCAGTGACCTCTCCGGTGTGAACGGAGCCCGATCGATCCACTGAACAGCCAAAACACAGACCATCCCTGATCAGCCGCCGTCGTCCGACGCCGCTGAACACCGTTCAGCGCTGTGGGGTGCTGCTGATGTCAACCCCACGCGCTCCCCGCCCGATCGCCGGTTTTGGGAGCAGCGCTGTACCGCCCACCCCGAACAGCCCGTTTTCATCGTGGCGGTGCTCCCCACCATTGCAGTGAAAAGCCTCGTCGTACGGGGTGTAGACCGGGCCGATCTCCTGGCCCGTACGCCTCGCCGGCCGCATTGCTCAGCATCACACGCACGTACCAGTTCGTCTCACTGGTGTAGTAGTGCTTGACCTGCGTGGCCGTCCGGCTGACCGAGGTCTCCTTGCCGTCGCCCCCACCAGACCCGCACCTTGGTGACACCGCTGGGGATCCCGGCCAGCGTGACGACCACCGGATCGCCGATGTAGACCTCTTTCTTGGCGAGCTTGGACGTCCCCGGCATCTTCGTCACCACGGCGGTCGCCGACCCGACGAACGACCCGGCCGCCGCGTTACCGGCCTGGTCGGTGAACCGGACCGTCACGGTGTAGGAGCCCAGGTTGTAGAACTGGTGTCGCTCGGAGGTCTGGTCACCGTCCAGATAGGTGAAACCGCCGTCGCCCCAGTCGACGAACTGGCGGACGTCCGCCAGCGCGGAGACGTCGTCGGAGACCTCCAAGGCGGTGAGGGTGGCGCTCCGCCCATCCCAGACCTTGGTGAAATCGAGCTGGTAACGCCCGACCGGAGCGGTCACATCCGGATCGGCGGCCCGGGCTGGCGTCGCGGAGGCGGCCAGCACCAGGCCGGCGCCCAGCAGCCCGGACAGCAAACGGTTCGTAAGGAACCGCATATTTATCCCGGAAACGTCACGAAAGGGGTGCCGGGCGGCCTTGCCACGCCCCGGCACCCCTCACGCTACAGAGGCCGATCAATACCGCTCAACCGAAGTATCGGAACCCACTCTCGCCGATATCGTCCGCGGCCTCCTCACCCAACTCTCGCTCAAGCACTTCGAAAACTACTTTCCGCGCCTCGGCAAGGCGTGCTCGAACATCACGGTTCAGCATGTACTCCACCAGAAGATCAGGACCTGCCTCACCGAACGCCATGCGAGAGAAGATCTGATCAAAAGTTACAACAAATTCATTAAGATCACCCGCAATGCGCTTCATGTCGCGCATTGAAACCGTGCAGTCATCAGATTCCGTCATCGGACTACCCTAATATTTTCAACTGCCACGTCACCGTCTACGACCCACTCGGTGATATTCATCCTGGAATTATGCCGACTCTTCACCCTGCTCGCCGGGATATCGAATTCGAGCACCTTCCTTCCCCTGCCAGGCCGGATCCCGAGGGTGCTTTCGGCATCACTGGGACTCATCGGCTTCCCCTTGGCCGGGACCATGAAAACCTTGTTCTGATCGCTCGCTTTAATCATTTTGCTCGACACGATCCCAGCGGCCCCCTTTGAATTCGTGTAGTGCCGCATGCGGATCGTCGGCTCTTTGGGGGTCTGCGCTCCAGCCGATCCCCCATCGGCGGTCGGGCAGTTATGAACCAGGATGGAGGTATCACGGGTGACCACATAGTACGTGTGCAAATCGTTGACGGTCAGGTCGTGCATGACCTTACCGTCGACATAGTTGCGAACGAATCCGACTTTCACCTCGGTTCCGTCGGTGGTCCGGAACTCTTCTGCTGAGCGCAGGTCCGCAGCGTCAACCCACTGCTTACGGGTTTCGCTGTAGAAGGGGTGGTTCTGCGTGGTGTGCAGGACGACGGTCTGGTCGCCGACGCTGACGGTGAGGTCGGTCAGTTCATGGTCGAGGTTGACATGGGTGGCCTCGACGGTTCGGACGACGGTCTCCCCGCTGTCGGGGTCGGTGGCCATAACCTCGTCACCGGGCTGGACCTCGTCGATGGCTTTGGCGCTGCCGTCAGCCATCAGGACCAGAGTCGCCGGAGCAAAACTGTGTTTACACGATCCACCGCTGTCGGCCTTCGAGCCGCCGCCGGCATCAGCGCCATCCTTCGGTTTGGCGCTGGTGCCTCCGTCAGGGCTCTTGGCGGCGGCAGGTGGGTCCGGTTTCGGCGCGGGATTGGTTTTCGGAGCGGCCGGTGGGGTCAAATTGTCAGCGGCTTTGGTGGCATCGACGGCCGCATCGGCGCCTTCCAATGCCTTGTCCGTCGCTCTCGCTACGTCGACCGCTTCGTCTACGTACTTGGCACCCTTGACGGCGCTTGCCGCGTAACCGGCGACCGGGATCACCGAGGCGAAGGAGAGGCCGGCGTTGACCCAGTCGCCCTCGGCGGCATACCAGACGCCGTTGACCGCGTCGGCCCATTCGCCGAGGACCGGGACCAGGCCGACCACGTCCAGGGCGGCATGGCCCCAGTCGCTCCAGCCCCAGTGCAGGCCGGTGGGGTCGGGGAAGGCGAGCGGGTTGTTCCTGCCGTACGCGTACCCGTGCAACTGCTGCGGGTCGCCGAAATCGATGACCGGATCGACGGAGAGAAAGCGGCCGGAGGCCTGGTCGTACTCGCGGGCGCCGAGATGGGTCAGGCCGGTGGTGGCGTCCATCGTGCCGCCGACGAAGCCCTGTTCGCCGGGCCAGGTCGGCTTGGTGCCGCGCTGTTCGCCGAACGGCAGGGTGCGCCGCTGGGTAAGGGCCGAGGTGGAGGCGTTGACGGCGAGTTCGGCCGTGCCGTTCTGCCCGCCGGCCAGCCAGGTGACACCGGTGGTGGTGCGCATGGCGATGGTCTGGCCGTTGTGACTGTAGTAGCGGGTCGCCGTGACGGTCTGGCTGGCCGGCGTGGCGTTGGTGGTGTTCAGCTTCAGTTCCATCGCGCCGAGGTAGAGGGTCACCGATTTGGTGGCCGGGTCCCGGCGGATGAGGCGCTGCCCGCTCGCGTCGTAGACGAACGACGTGACGTTAGCGCCCTGGGTGATGCTGGTGACGTGCCGTTCCGCGTCCCAGGCGATCTTCTGGGTCAGGGTGCTGCTGAGGGTACGGGTCTCGGCGTTGCCGGATTTGTCGTACAGGAAGGTCTGGCTGGTGTTGACCGTCGAAGTGCCGGTGGTGGTGGCGATGGCAACCTGTTTGACCGCGTGGGCCGGCTGGGTGCCGACACCGTTCGGGGTGTAGGTCTTGGTGACGGTGGTGCCGGTGCTGGTGGTGGCGTGGGTGATCTCGCCGGTGCGGTTGCCGGCAGTGTCATAGCTGAAGGACTGCCAGTACGGGGCCGGCCCGCCGAGGATCGACTGGGTCGGGGTGGCCGCGCAGGTGGTGGCGGCCTGGGTCCAGGCCTGGGTGAGACGGCGCAGGTAGTCGTACTGGAAGCACTGGACGTCGGCGGTGTGGTTGGTCGGCGCATCGGCGATCTTGGTGATGTTGCCGGTGGCGTCGTAGGTGTAGGTGGCGTTCGTGTCGGCGTCGGCGACGATCTCCCGGTCCACCCGGGCGTTCTGCAGACGGCGGGTTCCGGTCTCGTAGGCGTAGGTCAGCCAGGTGTACTTGCTTGAGCTGGAGGTGCCCAGCGAGACCTGCAGGGGTTCGCCGTAGTTGGAGTAGGTGGTGTCCCGGACATAGTCCGAGGTGCCGAGTAGGAACGACGGGAACCCGCTGGCGTTGTAGCCGGTGTAGAGCGTCTCGGCGGTCAGGCCCCCGGCAGCCGGCAGCTTCACATAGTTGACCGAGCCGTCGACCTTGTAGTTCGTGGTGAATGTGTAGGTGCCGGCCAGGTTGTTCTCGACCGACGGGATGGTGACGCTCTGCGAGGTCGGACGACCACCTGCGTCGTACGCGCCGATCGCGGTCTCATACTTGGCGCCGTTGACGTAACGGATCGCGCTGCCGGCACGGCCCTTGCCGTTGGTGGCGGAGTCGTAGGTGAACCCGGTCAGCTGGGTGGTGCCCTCGTACACGCTCGTCGTACGCCCGAGTGCGTCGTAGGAGTAGGTGAGCGTCCGGTTCCGGCCGTCGGTGGTCGTCACGACCTGGTCCAGGACGTTGTACGAGGTCGACGAGGTCCCGGTGTCCGGGTCGGTGACCGAGGTCTGTCGGCCGAGCGGGTCGTAGCCATACTGCCAGGTGTGCCCGGCCTGGTCCTTGACCGTGTTGAGCAGGCCTGCCTTGGTGTAGTTGTAGACGGTGGTATCGGCCGTGCCGGTCGGGGTGCTGCCGCGGTATTCGAGCAGCTTCGTGGTGCGCCCCTGGGCGTCGGTGTAGGTGGTGGTGGGTGTCTCGCCGCTCGGCGGCGTCACGTCGGTGTGGTCGCCGTGGTAGCCGACGGTGGTGCGCCACTTCTCGGCGCCAGCGACCTTGAAGATCTCCGCGGTGGCCCGGCCGGCGCCGTCGTAGACGGTCGCGGTCTCCGGCGGTACGCCGTCGGCGGACTGTGAGGTGTCGACCAACGTGGTGCCGGGTTCGGAGCTGTTGTAGTACGGTCCGACCTGCCGGGTGGCGAGGCCACGCGAGTCGTAGACGGTCTCGGTGATCACCCTGCCGGTGTTCGGCGTCGGGGACTGGGACTGCCTGGCCCGCAGCAGGCCGTCGTACAGCTGATAGCTAGTCTGCTGGCCACCGTTGGGCAGCAGCTCCCGAGTGGTGACCACGACCGGCCCGTCGGTGCGGATCAGGTAGTCGTACTCCAGGTTCGGGGTGTCCGTGCCTTTCGTACGGCCGGGCAGCCAGACTTTGATCAGCCGGCCCAGCGCGTCGTACTGCTGGTCGGTGCGCTGAAGGTTCGCGTCCACCGTGGCGGTGACCAGTCCCCAGGCGGGGTCGACGGTCGAGGTGGTGACGAACCCGGCCGGGTCGGTGACCTTCATCCCGGTCACCGGGCCGCCGCTGGCCGGGATGTAATCGGTCTTGGTCTTGTAGCTCTTGGCGTCGTACGACGCGGACACCCGGCCGTAGCCGTCGTACTCGGACGTGGCGACGGTGGTGTACTGCGGGCTGACACCGCTGGTGTAGCCGCTGAGCTTCTGGGTTCCGGTGACGTCGCCCTTGGTGGGGGTGTCGCCGTAGGCGCCGCTGTCGTACAGCGTGCGTACGTCGGAGACTGCGTCCGCCGGGTAGCTCGGCGTCTCGTCGCACGCCTTCGCCACCGTCTCCACCCGCTTGACCAGCGTGAGCAGATGCTTGTCGGTGTTGCGTGCGTAAGTGTTCCGGGTGCAGGTCTCGTCCCCGGTGACGGCCAGGTCCCCGGCATCGCTGGAGCTGCCAGCATGCCGTAGCCGTCGTAGGTGTGGGCGACCGAGGTCTTGCGGACGCCGTTGTCGAGCGCGGTCCGGGTGGTGGTGCCGGCGATCGCCAGGATCCGGGCCTCGTCATTGCCCTCGGTAGCGGTGGCGTCGGAGAGCCAGGGCTTGTTGACGCTGCCACTGACCTCGGCCCAGCTCACCCCGTTGAAGGTGCGCTGTTCCAGAACGAAGCCCTGGTAGCGGTCGTCGTCACGAACCGCGGTGTCGTCGCTGGCGGTGACCGTGACGCTGGTCTTGCCGCCGGCTGTGTTCTCCCGGTCGCCGTCCATGCCGCGCAGGTAGGTGGTCTCGTTGCGGAGCTGGACGGTAGAGGCGTCCCCGACCACGGTGCGGACCCGCTCGTACCCGCGGAACTGGTTCCAGGTCTTGTTCTTCGACTTGGCCAGCTCGCTGTCGTCGTAATGCCAGGCCGCACCACCGAGGACCGCCCTCGTTCTTCCGCAGCGAGAGGCCGGCGGTCTCGGCGTCCAGCGTGAGCTCCGCCAGCTCCGGATTCGCCGCGGCTTCGGCATTCTTGACGACGAGGACGTACGAGTAGCCGGTCGGCGTGGCGCTCGCCCGCAGGTCGACCCCGGGCAGAACCTCCAGGTAGGTGGCGGTGTTGGCGTCGAGAACCGGCACAGGCAGCGGGTCGGGCCAGCTGAAACTGACCTCCTTGCCGTCCTCGGCCAGGCTCACCAGCGGAGCTCCCCGCCGCCGGAGAAGGCGAGTTCGACGGTCGCCGCGCGCGGGCCGACCGATCCGTCGGCCCGCCGTTCCAGCGTTGCGTCGACCGGAACCCACTCGTCACCCTGGCGAACGCGCTGCGGGCCGGCGGTGAACTCCTGCGTGAACGTCCCGTCCGGGTTCGCGTACAGCAGGCTGTCCTCCTGCCGCTGCGTCACGACCTCGGCCCGCTCGCCCGACGACCTCGCCTCGTCGAGCGCGTCCTGTTCGGTCGGCTCGACCTGGCTGACCTGCGTCACCGTGGCCGCAGGCGCCGGTGCGGCAGGCGCCAGGAGAGTGACACTGAAAGCCAGAGCCGATGCGGCCAGCAAGCTCGTCCAGCGAGTGCCGGCAGAAGAATGACATGGGAAATGAGCGCCCACCGGAATCCCCCGTTGTTTCTGCAGTAGACAGCGGAGGAGACGGTAGAGGCGGTGACAGGATTTTGAAGCTAGATCAACAACTTGCAAGGACGATACGGACTTACCGTTACATAGGTTTACGGAAATATAACGATGAGTAAATGGATGCTCGCGGTACAGTGAACGCGTAGGCTCCGCGCCATGCTCACGGTCATGCCCCGCCCCCTCCGGTTGTTGCTGCTCATCGGCCTGCCGCTGGTCGCCGCCGCCGCTCTCGCACTCGGCGGCGTCGATGCCGTCGCGTCCTGGCAGGCGAAGAGTGGTGGCGGCGTCGCCGGGGTGTTCACCGCCGACCGGCAGGAGTGCAGCCGCCGCACCTGCAACTTCCATGGGCCCTGGCAGGCCGCGGACGGTTCCGGCAGCCGCCCGGACGTGCTCCTCTACGACGCGCCCGCCGATCTCACCGTCGGCCGGAGCATCGCCGCCGTCGACACCGGCGCACGCAAGGGCGTCTTCACCCCCGATGGCGGTGGCAGCACCTTCCTGATCACCACCGTGGTCACGCTCATCGGCCTGCTCGCGGTGATCGCATGGATCGTGCTCGTCGCGTACAGCGCGCTGACCGCCCGGAAAAGATCGACTTCACGCTGACTCTGCCCTATCCTGCATGTTCAAGATCGTGGATATGTTCGACGCGGGGGTTCGATGTCGTATTCGCGGTGGCTGCCCCAGCTCGGGGTAGCCCTTCTGATCGCCGTCCCCTTCGGGATCGCCGCTCCGGCCGACGCCGCCGCCAAGCCCGGAGGCGTGTACGTCTCGGCCACCACCTGGATCCAGTTCGCCGCTGCAGAACGCGCCGCCAGCCGGGTGGTGATCACCCGCAATGGCAACACGGTCACCGTCGACGACCGGGTCGCCATCCGCGCCGGTGACGGCTGCAAGCAGGTCAAGGGCGACAAGACGCGGGTACGTTGCACCACCCGCAAGCCACCGACGAGAGTCCGCGTCAAACTCTTCGACAAGAACGACTCGGTGGTCAACAAGTCCGGCCTGCCGATGTGGGCGTACGGCGGATCCGGCAACGACGCCATCACCGGCGGGACCGGCACGGACGTCATCGACAGCGGCTCCGGCAACGACACGGTCACCGGCGGTACCGGAGATGACACGATCCTCGGCGGCACCGGCCACGACCGGATCTCCGGCGGCGCGGGCAAGGACACCGTCAACGCCGGCGACGGCAACGACACCGTCGATGCGGGCGCGGGCAACGACCGGGTACAAGCCGGATCCGGCGTCGACACCGTCTACGGCGGATCCGGCGACGACACCATCGACGACAGCGCCGGCAACGGCCGCTTCTACGGCGGCGACGGCTACGACATCATTCACGGTCTGTCCGGTGACGATCGCCTGGACGGCGGCAACGGCGCCGACGAGTTGCACGGCGGTAATGGCCATGACCAGCTCTACGGCGGGCCGGGTAGCAACACCCTCACCGGTGGTCTCGGCAACGACCGGATGTACGGCGGACCCGACCACGACCACTTCTACGAGCCGGCGACGTTCACTCCCGGCGTCGCCGACGCCGACGTCTTCGTCTCCAGCGGCGGCAACGACGGCGTCAGCTACTTCGACCGCGCCGCGCCGGTCACCATGGACGCCGACGGCCAGATCGGCGACGACGGCTCGGCCGGCGAACACGACACCATCGGCGTCGGCATTCGCAGCCTGATCGGCGGCGACGGCGACGACACCCTCTACGCGCCGCCGGGCAACGGCTACCTGGACGGTGGCCCCGGCAACGACACCCTGCACGGCAGCAACGGCAACGACAACCTGGTCGGCGGCTTCGGTAACGACGTCCTACTCGGCGCCGCGGGTGACGACCGTCTCGACGGCGGGCTCGGCGACGACCGGCTCGACGGTCAGGCCGGCGACGACAACCTGGTCGGCGACAGTGACGGCCGCATCGATCAGTCCCTCCGGCTGGGCGCGGACCATCTACTCGGCGGTCCCGGCCGGGACCAGGTGGACTACGTCAGCCACGAACTGCCGATCACTGTCGACCTGGACGGCGAGATCGGTGACGACGGCGCCGTGGGCGAACACGACACCGTCGGCGCCGACGTCGAGAACGTCATCGGCACCGACTACGCCGATGCGATCACCGGCAACGACACGGCCAACCGGCTCCAGGGATACCGCGGCGCCGACATCGTGTACGGCCTCGGCGGCGACGACACCCTCCTCGGCGGCGACGGCGGCACCCGGCTGTACGGCGGCGACGGTGACGACACGCTCTGGGGCCACGCCTGGCACCAGAGCGTGATGTACCTGGACGGCGGCAACGACGGCACCGAGACCGGCGACCTCTGCATCATGGGCGCGGTCCACGACGACTGGATCAACTGCGAACGCTTCTGATCGCATCCACCCGACCACAGGCCCACCGCGACAGGGCCGCTGGTGAGACGAACCCCCTCATCGTCCGTACGTGGAAATACGGGTCGGGGTGGAAATGCGGGACGAGAAGGTGCGGCGGTAGTCGGTCGGGGTGGTTCCTGTCGCGAGCCGGAAGTGGTGGCGGAAGTTCGCCGGGGTGCCCAGACCGCATGCCTGGCCGATGTGGTCTATGCCGGCGTCGGTCGTCTCGAGTAGTTCGCGGGCGCGGCTGACCCGGGCGGCCGTGAGCCACTTGATCGGGCTGACCCCGAGCTGCGCGGTGAACATCCGGGCGAACGTGCGCTCGGCGACCGTCGCGTGGGCGGCCAACTCGGCGACCGTCAGCGGGGTGTCGAGGCGGCGCAGGGCCCACTCCAGGGTCGCGCTCAGCTCGGTGCGGTTCGGTGGCGCGGGAGGGCGGGTCACGTACTGAGCCTGGCCGCCCTCGCGGTGTGGCGCGGCCACGATTCCGCGGGCGATCGACGTGGCCGTGGCCGCGCCGCAGTCCCGGCGCAGCAGGTGCAGGCAGAGGTCGATGCCGCTGGCCACCCCGGCTGAAGTGAGCAGGGAGCCGTTGTCGACGTAGAGCACGCCGGGGTCCACCTCGATGCGCGGATGACGGCGGGCCAGCTCGTCGGTGAACAGCCAATGGGTGGTCGCGCGCTTGCCGTCAAGCAGGCCGGTGGAGGCCAGAGCGAACGCGCCCGCGCAGATGGTGGCGATCCGCGCGCCCCGGGAGTGCGCCTCGCGGAGCGCGTCCCGCACGTCCGGGGTGGCATCCGGTGGGGTGTCCCGCTCCGCGCCCCGGTAGGCCGGCACGATCACCGTGTCGGCCGCGACCACCTCGTCGAGGCCGTACGGCGCGATGAGCGACCAGCCGTTGAGGGTCTCGACCGGCCCGGCGGACTGCCCGCACAGGATGACGTCGTAGCGGCTGTCGTGGAGCCCGAAGGTCTGGAACGGCATGCCGGCCTCCATCGGCTGCACACCGTCGAGGGCGAGGACCGCGACGCGATGGCGCCGCCGAGACGAACCGATCATGGCGGAATTCTATCGAACAGGGGCATTCCTGCTACTCGTCGCCGCGGGGCGGGGCGCGAAGGATGAGGGCATGACAGACACCCGGCCCTACCGCATCACCGTGCTCCTTTTCGACGGCGTCGAGGAGCTGGACTTCACCGGCCCGTGGGAGACACTGCGGATCTGGCAGACGGTGGCGACCCGGCCGGTGAGCGTGCGTACGGCCAGCCTCGACGGGGCGCCCGTACGCTGCGCGCTGGGGTTGACGGTCACCCCGGACGGCGGGATCGACGACGAACCCCGGCCCGACCTCGTCGTGCACCCCGGCGGTGCGGGCATCGACACGCTCCACACCGACCAGGCACATCTGGCCCGGATGCGGGCCCTCGCCGAGCACGGCACGGTCATGACCTCGGTCTGCAACGGCGCGATGGTCTACGCCGCGGCCGGGCTGCTCGACGGCCGGGCCGCCACCTCCCACTGGCTAGTCCTGGACGAGCTGGCCGGGCAGCACCCGAAGGTCGAGGTCGTCCGCGACCGGCGCTGGGTGGACGCCGGCCCGGTGGTGACCAGCGCGGGCATCACCGCCGGCATCGACATGGCACTGCACCTGATCGACCGGCTGGAGAACACCGACACGGCCCGGGCGGTGGCCGGCATGCTCGAGCACCCGTGGGACCCACGAGTGGACCTCGTCGCGGCGACCAGCCCGGAGAACCGCCAGCACACACTCACCAGCATCGTCCCGCTGATGCAGGCGGCCCGCGGAACCGCTTGACCGAACACTCCGGGCTGAAGTTCCGGTACGAGCTTGTCGCCGATGAGGCGTTTGAGTTTGCGCGGGTGCCTTCGACGTGTTCGGGCAGAGGTTCGATGTCAGGGTCATTGCGTTCTGGGGTAACTGCTGGTCACGGCGGTGATGAGGTCGTGTGATCGGCGGTCGGCGCGTCGGTTGGCGCGGGCGATGTTGGTGGCGCCGTTGATGCGGTGCCAGCCGATCGCGGTGTTACGCAGGGTGGCCATGACGGCGGGTCCGGTGCCGGTCCGGGCTTGGTGAAGATCCTCACGGAAAGTGACGTCTCTGACGTTGTGGACCTGGTTCTCGATCAACCACTCTGCCCTGGCCCATTTTTGCAGGTCAGTGGGCTGGGCGTTGGCGGCGCTCAGGGAGGTGATCAGGTAGGTGGTCTCGCGGCTGGTCTTGCCGTCGATGGTGCGGGTCCGGGTGATCCGGGCGGCCTGCTGGGCTTTCGGGAAGGCGATTCCGCCCGGGGTGTGCAGGGTGACGGCCTTGACCGTGCGGGTCTCCTTACGGCCGTGCCCGCGGTCGCGGGTGCGGTCACCGACCGGGATCTGCGCCCACGGCAGGGTCTTGAGCTGGGTGTGAAGGGTGGGCTGGTTCCCCTTCGCCTGCAGCAACAGGTGTGCTCCGCGGCGGGTGATCTGCTCGGCGTGATCGGTCTGGGTATGCATCGCGTCGGCGACGAACAGGACCCCGGTCAGGCTGCCCAGCACGTTTTCGACGGCGGTGAGCAGGGGTGTGAAGGCTGGGATTTCGTTGCTTTTGGTGTCGACGGTGACCTGGGCCAGGACGATGCCGGTGCTGGTGTCCAGCGCGGACAGCAGATGCACCTGGCGGCCCTCGGGCAGGCGGGCGCCCCGCAAGGTCTTGCCGTCGACGGCTATCACGGTCCGATAGCGGCGTGGCCGGGCGGGTGCCGGCGGTGTCCGCGACCGCAGCCAGCCGGCCAGAACAGTGCTGACCACACTCGCGTCGAGGCGGGTCAGCAGCCGCCACATCGTCGTGCCGGCCGGCACGCCCCGGGTGAACCCGAGCCGGACCTGGTCGGGCTCGTCGAGGTCGTACAGCCAGTCGGCGATCGCAGCGAACGAGGTGGCACCGGCCAGGACCGCGCAGACCGCGACTGTCAGCAACGCCACCAGGGAATACCGGGTCCCGTGCGGGTTACGCGGGTCCGGAATCCGGCCCAGGGCTTCGGCGAGCCCGGTGTGTTCACTATCGGTGACCGGTGATGGTGGAGTGTCGGAGCCGGGGGTTGTCACGGTCAGTGCGCGAATCAGAGATGATGCCATCGGCGGGTGGAGTTCCTCGGTGGTCGTGCAGCGTGAAGAACTCCATGATCACCTTGAGGGCTTCACCCGCTTCCACTGCCTCCACAGAGGCCGATCACCCCACGAAATCCCTGTTCAGCGGGTCAAGGACCGAGAACGCAACAGCCCTGGGTTCGATGTCGAGGGCGAGGCACTGTTTTCGCCGCCGAGTTGCCCTTTGATCGCTTCCAGCTATCAGCCGAAAGCGATCCCAGATTCCCGGTCAACACCGTCCGCACGTAGCAGTGTGTCGATGCTCTCGACTACTCCTGGATATGCTGGTTGGACCCGGGCTGACTCTGCACAGCAGGCATCCATGACTTCTGTCAGGACAGCGCCGAACCGGGTTACACCGGTCTCCGTATCCGCCGCGTCGACACCGAAAGCAACTGCGGTGTCGACAACGATCGACTCGTCAGCGTATCCGTGAACCCGTTGTCCGGGAACGTCACCGCCCGTTCGTCGATCTCATACGTCTGGGCGACAGCCCGCCGTAGCCACCGAAGATCCGCCGGAATCAGCCTGCCATCAACATCCCACACCACCACGCCGGCATCCCGCGTATCCACCGAACGATCGTGCCAGGGCTGACGATCAGGACTCTTCCAGCGACCAGAGCTGCCGACGCAAGGACGATTCGGAGCGTCCGGACGCTATCCCCGTACTCAAGCAGGTAGGTCTGCAGAGCCTCGAGCAAGGACCCGCCGCGACGGGGACCACCGACCGCGCCCACCGTGATGCGGGGTTTCCGGGGGCTCGGCTCCCGGAGCATACAAGACGAGAGGCCCCGGTTCGCGCTTTCCGCGAACAGGAGCCTCTGCCGATACGTGGGCGATACTGGGATCGAACCAGTGACCTCTCCTGTGTGAACGTAGCCCGATCAAGCCACTGACCAGCTAAAACACGGAAATTGCCTGTTCAGCCGTGGTTGTCCGACGCTGCTGAACGCCGTTCGGCGCTGTTCGGCGCTGCTGATTTCAACCCCACCCGCTCCCCGTCCGATCGTCGGTTTTGGGAGCAGCACCGCACCGCCCACCCCGAACAGCCCGATTTCATCGTGACGGCGCTCCCCATCATCGTCGAGGACGCCCCCTGAACAGGTCAAACATCATGGCCGGCAGGGAGCATATCGCTCCCCACACCGGCGGCACCTCGGCCGACCCCAGCGACGCAGGCGAGTCGGCGCCATGCTCCCAACGCGCTCCATGAGCCAGGACCCCAAGGTCATGCAAGCGGACGATTCTATGCCGCAACACAACTCTCACTGTCATGCCGATGAGCGGACGTCGCCGTATTCACTCACGAGCGAATTAATCAGAAAACCCAAGGAGGCTTTCAGCCCAATATCTGCGCACTAGAACCACACCACCGCGCAATGTACGATACTCGATCTAGACCTTCCTTACATTTGACCGCGCTTCTTGATGGTCAAAATAACAATGTCAGTTGCTCGACCTTCGTGATCCTGCGCAACCCTGCCGAGCCTCCTTAGCTCCGCGTCGTCAAGCTGGCGAAAGAACAGTCTATAGTTGCCAACTCGCAATACCATCAGGCCATTCGCTGTCGCATGAACGTCTGAGCCATGGGGTGACTTCATTTCCTTTATGGCGGCAAAGATGCGATTCGTATCTCTTACTGGCAGGTCTCGAATATCCTCCATCGCCTGAGGTGAGAATACAGGTTGGGCGAACTCGATCTGGGCTTCTTCTAATACCTGGTCGATACTGCCGGCGCCATGCAGGATTCGTCGCCCTGGATCCAAGTCGTCATAGACCATTAATTTCCTCCAATCATGGCTCGGCAACTGCTGCAAGGCCAGCGGATAGTAGACGCGCAACGCTTAGCATCAGATGCAGGTCAGACTTAGGTAGCAGAGTGCTGCCCCATATGTCGACGAACATTACGCCGTGTATTTGCTTGCCGCTGGCAATCTTAATCCGCACGTAGTGACTCGGCTGGTCCGGAGATCTCAAGCGAGTCAGCTCAGGTGCCCTAGCTTGGGCATCTCCATCGCGGCAACCAACGTCGCCATTGGCGAATTCGTTAGCGGCTTTCATGAGCTCAGGGTAGGTGGCGTCTATATTCAGGTCTGACTTCTCTAGCTTCCCGTCAGGGAATTCTCCGTGTTCTGCCAGTATTTGAGTACCGTCCAGGATGACTTCCATTTTGCTCTGGTCATACTCTGCGAACATTACCCGAACGCCAGCGCCATCGCCGGTGTCTCCTTGTAGTATCAGGGTCATCTTGGCGACGGCGTCCGTCGCGACTTGCTTGAACCTACCGGAAAATTCCGGTAGACGCTGATCCCCCTTAAGGGAAACCAGTTCATTTTGCGCACCAGTAACGCTGTTAATGGTTGCGAGAAGTAGGCTCCTACTCCTAATTGCCTGGTCGGCTTCAGCCGCATTTCTGTTATTCTCATTCAAGTCCTTCTTGCTGGCAAAATAGGTAGCCGCGCCAGCACCTAAGATTGCCAGTAGTATAAAGGAGACCGATATCAATAATGGTCGCCACAGGATCCCTGGCCCTCCTGGCTCTGTCAGGGCGTCGTACCTTCCAGCGCCAACAGCGGCACCCCCGGCTAAGCCGACCAGTGCCGCCCGGAGGATCGGCCTCGGCGGCTTGTTGGCAGTTGCAGCCTTCACCTTCTTGCTCAAAATTCGACCCCCGCCGAAACTCCTGTCGGTCTACGCCCCAATGATACGTATCCGGGCAGCGCGCGTAGCAGCTATTAAAGTTAATGTTCCTTCTCTCGGCATCAGTATTTAGGCAGGGCTCGGCATCTAAGCTACGGCGACTCTTCGGTTATATTCATCTGCTGGCTATGACGAAAGCGTCCTCTTCTGCCGCTGACAAGGCGCGACGAGCTTCGGCGTCCCTCGCGCGCGAGGGACGGGCGGTTGCGGAAACAACTCCTGCTCGGAATATTCACACTGATCCTGAAACGGAGCTAACCCCTTCTTGACAACCCACTCAGGCGGTCACTGGTGTGTCTCGGACCTGCCGTAGGGTCCGCAGGGTGCCGTCTGTCGAGGCGGTATGCCAGAAGGTCATCCCCGAGCACCGTTTCCCAGTGACCGCTTGGCCGGGATCGTCAGGTTTGCGGAAGATATCGCCGGTGGCGTCGAGCCGGATAGTGCCGTCATCCTGGATCGTTGCCCGAACTTCCTGGCCCGCGGCGGTTCCGATCAGGGCGCTGCCAGCTCGTAACTTCCCGGCGCGAACCATGCGTTGCAGGTCAGTCGGCCGCATCGCGCGGCCAGGCATGGTCGTCGAGGTGGTCAACGTCCCATTTGTCGCTTCGCCTGCCGGGCCATCAGCCGGCTCGGCAACAATAGGCTCGGCGGCGGGAAAACCCAGAGACTCCAGCTTCCAGATTTCGCAGAACAGGCGCCGGTACAGCTCTTGCCGTTGCGCGACGGCAGCGCGGATACCGCCCTCCCGGGGCAGCGCGCACATGTGATGGGCGAGGTCGTACTTCTGGATCAGGACACGAACTGGTTTTTGGCTCTGCTGGAAGCCGCGGTGCAGGCAGCGCAGCAACAGGTTCTCACTGCGATAGACCTCGACCTTGGCCGGGAGGTCCGCATCCTGCAGACTCCGATTGACGGTCTTCGTGAGCAGTCCGAGTAGTCCGAGGCGGTTGCGGAGCAGCCGGAACTCCACCGGATCCGAGATCTCCGGATGCCGGTCGTGCTTGTTGGCGAAGATGTGCTCGACATCCCATCCACGGTCGAGGCTGAGGTAGGCGGTTGTCAGATCGGGAGCTCCCCACTGGCTTTCCGCGAAGGCCGTCAGCCTGGCCAGCAAGTAGCGGACCTGCGCCAAGTTGTTTCCGCGTAGGCCGAAAGCCCGCACCGACTCGTACCCATCATCGGGCGGCATCTCCGCCCACAGGCACGTAGCGACATCGTCAACAGTCTTGCACTTGCGTAGCTGTGGGATGAGCAACGGCGTCAGATCGTCGAGATCGCGTGACAGCGCCGGCTCGTCGGCGAGGACTCGGAGGACAAACCATCGATCGATGAAGTTTGCGACCAGCCTCGCCTTGGCTTTCGCCACTGTTAAAGGATCGTCAGACTTAATCGCGGCCAGGATGAAAGTCATCTGATTGGCCAGCCCGTTGACAGCGTTGAAGTAGACCGCCTCTAGCTCTGGGTATGGACGTTCGCTGGCCGCCTGCAACGTGCGATATAGGGTGGCCAGCTTGATCAGCTGTTCGACGAACCGGAAGTATTGGTTAGGCTGCTTGAGCCCGAGAAGCCCGTCCGCATTCTGGCGGATCCATAGGTGCAGCGCCATGTTGATGTCGTCGCGGTCCCGGAACTCACCGCCCAGCCGGGCATGGTGGGCGATGAGGACGGACTTGAGGAATCTTCCGGGAGCGCCGTGGTCATCCCAGGCCGGCGTCAGTGATGCCAGCATCTCCCGCCAGCTCTTGTTGAGTTCTTCCTCGTCCTGGCCCACGTGCGACAGCAAAAAGCTTTTCAGGAGGTCAACGGCGGTTAGTCGGGCTCCTCGATCATTCATCGACTCGAAGATCCGGAAACCGGTGTCCCGGCTCGGCGCCTGGATCCCGACCAAGATCACCCGATCGAGCAACCAATCGGTGAACCTGCTCAGATCATCCGCTGCGATCCGTTCCGCTAGCAGTTGCTCGAGCTCAAGACTCCGCGCGTGAAGGTTCCGCAAAGAAAGCGACGCCCCGTGGTCGGGGACTTCGTACTTCCGTCCGTTGTAGAGGGCTTGGAGGAGATCACGGCGTTCCTGGATGTCGATCCGGAATCGCCAGGTGCCGCCGTGCGCCTCCCGGATCACGCGATCTAGGCGAGCCTCGGCATCCCGGAGCCTTAGCTCGCGCGCCTGCCGATGTAGATGCATGAAGATCAGATGCACGGTGGTGAACCGTTGCTGTCCGTCAACGAGAAAGCGCGAACCGCCACGCTGTTCGTAGTAGACGATCGGCCCCAGGAAGTACGGGTCGGCGTACCGCATCCCCCGGCGCGTCTTCGGGTCCTGGACGGCTTCGTCGAACTGGGAGCACAGATCGTCCACCAGAGTCCGTACATCGCCAGCAGTCCACGCATATTCGCGCTGGTAGTAGTCGATCGCGTACGTGGCCTTGCTGAACAAATCGGACAGCGCGAAGCTATCTCCGCTGATCGACGAACCACCCACCGACGACCCCTCCCACCCGAAATCGCCAAAGCTACGTAAGGTTGCCTATCACGGGGTAGAGATCAAGTCGAGTTCGTGCCCTTACAACGTACTGATCCCCTGCCAGGCGATCTGATCAATCGACTTCCCGACCGCACTGCGCCGTTACGAGCGACGCACTGTTCTGCCGCGATCCGGTCACCTCCTCTACGGCAATGATCGGGCTGCGAGCGTCAGAGCTTCAACATCACACGACGGCGCCGTGATCCGTTGCGCCTGGTCGGCGTTCGGAGGGCCAGGTGTTGCACCACAGGCAGCACCAGTAGAGGTTGTCGCGATCGTTGTCACCACCGTTGAAACGGGCAAGGCGATGCCCGAGCGAGCCGATTCGCCTACCTATCGCAGCCCACGCGACAGGTCTGCCGTCCGGGCCGGACGGTCGGCCTTCGACAGCGAAAGACCCGCAGTCGCCGCACCTGCCCGCAGCCGCATCGAGAACCTCCCACACGACCGACGCGGTGATCCGGAGGCCGGGAGGACCGGACATCAGCCGCGGCCGGTTGGCCCGACGCGCTTTACGGCTGCACCATGCCATCCGCTGAGCCGTCGTGGTCGCGGCCAGAAAATCCGCCCAGGACCGGTACACCGGGTCAGGCACGGTCCCCTCACCAACGGGTTCCGGTGCCAGCGGCGCAGGGTGCATGGCAGCCAGAAGCTTCTCTCGTTCCTCTACTGGCAGCGTGGCGGCGAACGCCAGCAACTCAGCGGCGGTCGGCGCTTCTCGATCCCCTTCCATAGTCAGATTGTGCAGCCATAGGGGCTGCAAGGCTCCCGTCGGCGTGAGCTCCCAGCAACGCGGTCTTGGGGTGAGGCCCAAAGCGGTGATGGCGATGTCCTCTGTGGTGATGAGCCCCGGGAGGCAATACCCGGGGGCACCGTCGTCACTATGCCGGCAGCTACTCCGAGACCAGCTACCCGGAACCGACCACCTGCTATGCCAGGCCGACGACGTTGCCATGGCCGGACCGGTTCACGGACGGGTGACTGAACGATGCCTGCCGCATTGACCACGCCACATGCGGGAACAGGTAAATAGCCGAACACATAGATGGCACAACCGTAGGAAGCCAAGACGGAGAGCGGTTCGGTCGGGAGACGGTCATGGCCTGGGTCGAAGATCGCGGAAGCCGAAGCCGGGTTCGTTATCGCCGGGCCGGGCGCACCGTCACCGACAGCACCTACACCTGCCGCGAGGACGCCGAGGCCGAGGCAACACGCTTGAACAACGCCACCCGAGCGGCCCGGCGGCGCTACCAACCCTCACCGGCACCCCGGCTGGACGAGTGGGTCGCCACCTGGCAGGCCGGGCATCTGGCCGCCGACTCGACCCTGGCCCGCTACGAGAGCCTGCTACGCGTTCACATCCTGCCCGCGTTCGGCAGCCAGCGCATCGACTCGATCACCCGCCAAGACGTCAAAGCCTTCGCCCGCGGCCTGGCCAGCCACCTCGCCGACAGCAGCGTGCGCCACATCATCACCCTGCTCGGCCAGATCCTGCGCGAGGCCGTCGACGACCACCTGATGTTCTTCGACCCCACCGCCCGACTCCGGCTACGCCGCCTCCCGCGCGAGCAACGCCCGTTCGCCACAGCCACCCAAGTCCAGCAGATCGCCGCCCGCATGCCCGACACCATCACCCGCACCCTGGTGATCACCGCCGCCAACACCGGCATGCGCATCAGCGAACTCACCGCCCTCAGCCGCGCCGACCTGCACCTGGCCGAAGCCCGCCTGCATGTCTCGGCCACCACCGGCGCCCTCCACGAAGTCCGCGGCCACCTGACCCTCGGCCCACCGAAAACCCCGGCCGCCGTCCGCGACATCGCCCTGCCGCCGTTTCTGGTCGACGGCCTCGACCGGCTCCTGCGATCCCACCCGTACGACACTGTCTTCTGCTCACCGACAGGACGGTGGCTGTGGCGCACCGATTACAACAACCGCCGCTGGCGACCCGCGTGTGACGGTCACCCACGCTCCGGCTGGCCGCCCATCCTCACCGGCATGCACTTCCACGATCTGCGCCACACCCACCGCACCTGGATGGACGAAGACCACACCCCCGAAGTGCTCCAAGCCCACCGCCTCGGCCACGCCATCCCCGGCATCCGCGGCGTCTACGCCCACGTCACCCCCACCATGACCACCCGGCTACTCGACAGCCTGCAAGCTCGCTGGCTCGACAACGGCGGCTACTGGTGACCCCCGCCGAAACCGACTTCGCCGGTTAAAAGCCGTGAAAGTGCCGGACATCCCGAGCTCGGCGTACCACCGAAGTAACGAGTGATGAGCACTTGGATGGTTACCTTGGGAGCAAAAAAGCTCCCATCCGAAGATGGGAGCCAATGAGCGAGGTCAGCGATCATGCCGCTGACCTGTGGATCCGAGTGGGCGATACTGGGATCGAACCAGTGACCTCTCCGGTGTGAAACGTAGCCCGATCAAGCCACTGAACAGCACAAACATAGATCATCCCTGCTCAGCCGCCGTCGCCCGACGCTGCTGAACGCGGTTCGGCGGTGCTCGACGCTGCTGATTTCAACCCCGCTTGCTCCCCGCCCGATCACCTGTTTTGGGAGCAGCGCCGCACCGCCCACCCCGAACAACCCGATTTCATCGTGGCGGTGCTCCCCGCCAGCGCTGAGGACGGCCTCTGAACAGGGTAAACATCGTGGTCAGCGAGGAGTGGATTGCTCCCCATGCCGCCCCGTCCTCGCCGAGCCCAGAAACGTGGTCGGGCCAGGGCCGTGCTCCCAATGCGCTCCCGTAAGCCAGGACCCGAGGTCACGCAAGCGAACGATCCGACGATGCCGAAGAACCACTCTTACTGTCATGCCGATGTGAGTGCATCTGATCGAGGCTGGAATGATCATTAAGGCTCGAGTACGACTGAAATCTGACACTCTTCAACGAGCCTCGCGTTGGTCCCGTAAGAGGAGGCAGATCGACGGTCGATCCATTTGATCAAGCGTGGTGAAAATGACACCGGTCGGCGTTGCGAGCGTGCCAAGTCAGGAATCACTGAGCAAGCTAATTGATACTTACTCAACTATAGGTGTTGGGCTGGCCGCCGTGGCCTTCTCCGGGATTGTCGTATACATCTCAGGAGGGAGGCAACTCGGGGGCGAGGAGCATCCATTCCTGAAGCGATCCGAGATCGTTGAATCGCTTCTTTACAACATGGGATCACTGATTGTTTGCACATTTGTCATCGCAAACTTTTACAATCGTGACCTGCTGGATTTCTGGGTTAGAGACTTTTTGATACTGGGTACTCTCTGCCTCGGCCTGTCGATCCTTTCACTCTTCTATTCCGCCTCCATGGTGTTACTTCGTCAGCATGACGTCCAGGATGTCGGGCGCAGTGCTCGGGCGCTAGTTGTTGGAGCCGGGCCTGCTCTCGTTCTGTCGTTCTTCATCCCGAACCTTACTTATCAATACTCAGCGGATGCCGATCGGTACATGCTAAATATCGGAGACCAGATCACCCGAGATCCGCTGATACCTGCGGCGTATGCGAGCTGGCTACCATGGCTAGGGCTTGCTGTCGTAACTTTTTTCTCTTTGATCAAGATCACGATACGAATGGCATTCGGTGCCAAAAATCACAATGAAGGACACAGGCGCCCCGTGGCTATGGCGAGGCCGTCCAAGATTGTTTTTTGGGTATCTATAATAGCCATGGTGGGAATTCAGGTTCTGTTGGGATGGGCGGATTTTCCCGAATGCTCACCACAGGCCTGCAATCGTCACGGTCGTGAACTTTCCGCATACGCCTTGATACTCTTCGGCCTATTATTCACATATGTTTCGGTGCGGAGTTTCCGAGTCGGCATCAGGCACAACCCGAAGAATTAGATCAGGTGCGGAACTACTCCGGCTTGATCGTAGAGGAACAGGCAATGCGGCTTACGCTCCGTCACGGCGCCAGCCGCAAGATAAAACCTCGGCTGGGCGGGCACTCATTTGCCGCAGACAAGGTGTCCGGGTGCGCCGAGCAGCATCGGGAGCGGAAAGAGCAGAACCTCCAGCAACCCGCCGGCCACGGCCGTTTCAACATCATCTGGTGAGGCCGAGGATGGTGAATGGCCTGGTCATGTCGCGGCCGGCCCAGCGGGTTGCTTCGGTGATGTCGGTTCGGCCTGCCAGGCGTAGGGCGTTGATGGCGAGGTTGCGCAGTGATGCCAGGACACGTGGTCCGGAGCGGGTGCGGATGCGGGACTGGTCCTCGCGGTAGCAGGTGTCGCGGATGAAGTGCAGGGTTTCGATGGCCCATTGGCCGCGGTTGAACGCGGCGATCGCGGCCGGTCCGGCGGTTTCGGCGGGGTGGCTGGTGATTCCGAGTTGCGCGATGGCGGACTGTTTGCCGTCGCTTGTAGTGACGTAGCGTTCGATCAGCCAGACCTGTTTGACGTGCGGGAACCGCAGGCCGGGCGGGGCGGGAAGGACCCGGATGGTGCGGCGGGTGGTGCGTCCGTGCCCGGTCTCGGTGCTCTCGTGACCGATCGGCGTGGCGGCCCAGGGCAGGGCGTCGAGGGAGTCGAACAGCGCGGCCCGGTTCTGCTTGACCGGCAGGACGAAGTGGCCTCCTTGCTGGTGGATGAGGTCGGCGGTGGCCTTGACGGTGTGCAGGGCGTCGGCGGTGACGGTCACGTCGCGCAGGTCGAGGGTCTCCAGGAGGGCGCGAGCGGCTTCGGGTTCGCGGGTCTTGGCGCCGTCGGTCGGTGTCTGGGCGATGATGACGGCGGTCGGGTCCGGGCCGGGTGCGCCGGTCAGGGCAGCGATCAGGTGCAGTTGTTCGCCGCCGGTGGCGGCGGAGCCGCGGACGGTCTTGCCGTCCAGGCGGACCTGTGACGGTGTGTCGCTGCCGGCGTGCCGGGTGGTGGTCCACTCGGCGATCACCGTGTCCAGGACGTCGCCGTCGGTGTCGGTGCAGACCCGCCACAGTGTGGAGCGTGACGGTCGCCCGGCCGGCCTGGCCTCGGCCCGCAGGTAGAGGCTGTCGAGGACGTCGGTGGGCACGTCGGCGACCCGGCCGCTGATCGCGGTGTAGCCCTTGAGCCCGGCGACTGTGGCCGCTGCGACCAGCGCGAGCACGACCGCGACCGGGTGATCACGGCCTTGGTCGGAGCGGCCGTCGCCGACGGCGAGCACCAGGTCGAGCAGACCGTGACACGAAGGCGTGAACGAGAGGTCCCCGGACAGCGGCGCGGAAGACGGATCGGTGACGAGGATTGCAGACTGCGGCACGACGAAGCTCCGTTTGAACCAGATCCGTGAGAAGACCTGGACTCAACGGAGCTTCGTCCATATCCGACACGCCAACGCAGGAATCATCACTCACCGCCACCATCGATCATGAAACGTCCGTGCCGACGGGCACGACGGCGACCGTGACTCTGTAGGCGGCCTCCACGGGGCCTCCACCAGCGCTGGCGACCATCCCATTATGCCGACACTCTTCGAACCGGTTCAGCTGGGCCGTCTCCGGTTGCCCAACCGGATCGTGATGGCGCCGATGGGCCGGGGCCGAGCCGACCGCAACGGGACGCCGCTACCCTACGTGGCCGACTACTACGCTCAACGGGCCACGGCCGGACTGATCGTCAGCGAGGCCACCTGCCCGGCTCCGCACGCGGCCGGCCACCCGTACGGGGTGCACTGTCACTCCGCGGACGACATCGCGGCCTGGAGGACGGTCGCCGCGGCCGTGCACGCCGCCGGTGGCCGGATGACACTGCAGATCATGCACGCGGGCCGGATCAGCCATCCCGACCTGTACGGCCACATCCCACTGGCGCCGTCACCCGTACCCGCGGCGGGACGGGCTCGCACGTGGAACGGCCCTCAGCCGTATCCCGTACCACGGGAGATGTCGCCGGGTGACATAGCCGGTGCCATCGACGACGTCGTACGGTGCGCCGTCGCGGCGATCGAGGCCGGTTTCGACGGTGTGGAGATCCACGGGGCGAACGGATATCTGGTCCATCAGTTCCTGTCGTCCACGGTGAACCGCCGCACCGACGGCTACGGTGGGCCGCCCCACCGGCGGGTCCGGTTCGCGGTGGACCTGGTGGAAGCGGTGGCGTCCGCCGTCGGTGCGGACCGGACCGGGATCCGGCTGTCCCCCGGTTTCGGCCTCAACGACATGAGCGAACCCGACGCCGCGGAGTTGTACCCGGTCCTGCTGGCGGCGCTGCGGCCGGTCGGCCCGGCGTACCTGCATCTGGTCCACGGCTCCGACCCCGGCCTGGTCCGGGCGGTGCGTGACCGGTGGGAGGGACCGATCGTGCTCAACCCGGGCACCGGCGACCTGGACCCGGACGCCACCCGTGCGGTGGTGGCCGGTGCTCTGGCCGCCGGCTTCGACGCGCTCTCCTTCGGTAAGCAGTTCCTGGCCAATCCGGACCTGCCCCACCGTCTGGCCGAGGGCATCGACTTCAACCGTCCCGACCCGGCGACCTTCTATCAGGGTGGGCGGCAGGGCTATCTCGACTATCCGAAAGCCGACGTCAGAGAAGGGGACACCACATCATGGTCGTTTTCGTCAACAAGCTCACGCTGATCGGTGCCGCGGAGGACCTGGAGAGCCGGTACGCGAAGGTCGCCGAGTACATGCGGACCCGGCCCGGGCTCGTCAGCTACGTCCTGAGCCGTTCCCAGAAGGACCCGTCGACGTACTACAACATCGCCGAGTGGACCGACGAGGAGTCGTTCCGGGCCGCGTTGCAGGAGCCGGAGTTCCGCAGCCGGCTGGACCGGCTGACCGGTGTCATCAAGGGTGAGCCGCACCTGACCGAACCCGTTCTGCGGTACGACACGGCCGGTTGAGCGATGTCCGCGGCGGCCGCCCGGTTTCCCACCGGGCGGCCGCCGCGTCTCGTGGGTCAGTAGTTGCCCAGACCGCCGCACACGTTGACGGCCTGCGCCGTCATCGAGGCGGCCGTGTCGGTGACCAGGTAGCCGACCAGTCCGGCGACCTCCTCCGGCGTCGAATAGCGCCCGAGCGGGATCTTCGCCTGGAACCGGTCCAGCACCGCCTGCTCGGTGGTTTCCCAGTGCGCGGCGTACCCCTGCCGGACCCGGACCGCCATCGGCGTCTCCACATAGCCCGGGCACACCGCGTTCACGGTGATCCCGCTGCCCGCCAGTTCGAAGCCGAGCGCCTTGGTGAAGCCCACCACGCCGTGTTTGGCGGCGGTGTACGGCGCGGCGAGGGCGACACCCTGCTTGCCCGCGGTGGAGGCGATGTTGATGATGCGGCCCCAGCCGTTCTCCCGGATGCCGCCGGCCCGCAGCACCTCGCGAGTGACCCGGAAGGTGGCGGTGAGGTTGGTGGCCAGCACGTCGTCCCACAGGGCGTCGCTGAGGTCGGCGGTGACGCCGCCACCGGACCGGCCGGCGTTGTTGACCAGCACGGTGACCGGCCCGAACCTGTCGACCGCGGAGGCGACCAGGCGGGTGACGTCGTCGGAGGAGCGGACGTCGGCCGCCACGCCGCCTACCTCCAGCCCGCGCCCGCGGAGCTTGTCGGTGACCGTGGCCACCTGGGCGGCGTCCCGGGCGCAGAAGTAGGTGGCGAAACCGCTCTCGGCCAGCGTCTCGACCACGGCCAGGCCGATCCCGCTGGTGCCGCCGGTGACCAGGGCCGCTCCGCGGCCGGTGGATTCCGTCATGGTGGTGTCCTTTCTCAGGTGTCGTCAGTGCGCGGGCGGAGATGTGCCGGTCTCAGAGGCTCAGGACGACCCGGCCGGTGACACGGCGTTCGAGCAGGGCTTCGATCGCGGACCCGGCGTCCGCCCAGTCGGCGCGCAGTCCGACGTGGGGTCGCAGGCGGCCGTCGGCGACGAGACCGAGCAGCGTGCCGAGGTCTCCGGCGGCGTCACGCCGTTCGATCTCGTCGAGCAGGAACAGGTGCTCCAGGCGTACGCCGGGACGGCCGTGCCCCCAGTCCGGGGGAAGCACCAGGTCGGCCCGGACGGTGTTGCCGAACACCACCGCGACCCCGCCGGCCCGGAGCGTGACGAACGCGTCCCGCAACACCGTGCCGCCGACGCTGTCGACGACGACGTCGGTTGTCTCGCCGGGCGGTGGCCCGTCACCGATGTGCAGCCGGTGACCGCGTTCGGCGAGATGTGCTCCGCGCTCCGGCGAACCGACCCATCCCAGCACCGAGGCCCCGGCCGCGGCGGCGAGGTCGGCCACGAACCCGCCGACACCGCCGCTCGCGCCGGTGACCAGCACCGTCCGGGCCAGGAGCCAGCCGGCCCGCCGCAGCGCGTAGAGGGCGGTCAGACCGGCCACCGGCACCGCCGCGGCGACAGCGGGCTCGACCCCGTCCGGCAGGATCGCGAGCCGGTCGGTCCGCACCGCGGCGAGCTGGGCCCAGCCGGTCGAGGCCGCCAGGGCCGCGACGGGCGTACCGGCCGGTGGTCCCGTGCCGTCGGACGCGGCACGGACGACGACACCGGCGACGTCCAGGCCGAGTTGCGACCCGGGTGGCCGGCGGGCGGCGAGCAGCAGGTCGGCTCGGTTGACGGCCACGGCCTTCACTTCGATCAACACCTCACCGGGGGCCGGATCCGGGTCGGGCAACGATTCCAGGCGTATCCCGGGGGACACGCCGGCGGACGTGACGAGTGCCTTCACAGTCATCTCCCCTTTCGCACTCTTCGTACCGGCGGCTTCTGGAGTCCTGGTGGAGTGCGGCCCGTGCGACCGGTATCACTGCCCGGGCGCGTTGCTGGGCGCGGATCACCGCGGGCAGGATGAACCCAGCGGCTGCACAGGGTCACGACGACCACACAGGGAGCAACCGCCTGCCCGACGGGGGGACTCCTTGGTGACCGACTTTCGTCTACTTGGTCCGCTGACACTCACGATCGACGGGGCGCCGGTGACGATCCGCGCTCCGAAACAGCAGGCGCTACTGGTGACGCTGCTGTGGCACGTCGACGACGAGGTACCGGTGGAGGAGATCTACCGGCGGCTGTGGAACGACCGGCCGCCCGCCGCGCCCTCGGCCGCTCTGCACGTTCACGTCGCCCGGCTGCGCGCGGCGCTCGGGGATCGCAGCGGAACCGGCGACCGGCCGGGACGGCCCCGGATCCGGTCCCTCGGCGGCGGATACGTCCTGCGGACCGCACCGGACACGGTGGACCTGTTCCGCTTCCGGGCGGCGGCCCGTCAGGCGCTGCAGGCCCGGCAGTCCGCCGACACCGCCACCGAGCTGGCACACGTGCGAGCCGCGTTGGCACAGTGGACCGGCGACTCGATCGCCTCCCTCTCGGCGGTGCCGTCGCTCGCCGCCGAGGCCGGGCCCTCGCTGCTGGAGGAACGGCTGTGCCTGGTGGAACGCGAGTGCGAGCTCGCACTGGCGGTGTCGCCTCCGGCCGAGGTCGTCCCGCGCCTGCGTTCGCTGGTGGCCCTTCATCCGCTGCGTGAGCAGCTGTGGCTCCTGCTGGTCTCGGCGCTGCACCGCACCGGGGACCGGGAGGCCGCGATCGATGCGTACGACCGGGCCACCACGACGCTGCGCACCCGGCTGGGCATCACGCCCGGCCCCAGGCTGGTGGCCGAGTTCCGGGGGATCACCGGCGACGACTGGCACGCCCGGACCGACCTGCCGCCGGTCGACACCCGGCGCACCATCCGGGGACACGGGTGGGCCACCGTCGCCGGAACCCTGCTCGGCCGGGGCGCCGACACCGGACTGCCGGTGGTGTGCCTGGCCGGGCCCGCCGGAGCGGACCGGACCACCGGCCTGGTCGCCCTGGCTCACCGGTTGCGCGACGACTTCCCGGACGGCCAGTGGTACGTCCGGTTGACCGGCCCCGACGGCCGGCCGCGTGACCCGGGCGCGGTGCTGGCACGGCTGCTGCGGTTGTCCGGGACGGCGCCCGAGGCCGTCCCGGCGGCACGGCGAGACCTGGTCAACACCTACCGGGCCCGGCTCGCGGACCGGCGTGTGCTGCTGTTGCTGGACGACGCCCACGACACCGAGCAGGTACGCGATCTACTGCCCGGGACCTCGCGATCCGCCGTGGTCGTCGTCGGCGACCGGGTTCTCCCGGAACTGGTGGCCCTCTACGGCGCCCGGTCGATCGACCCCTCCCAGCGCGAGCCCGCCCGGCCGCCACCGGCGTCACCGCCGCAGCAGAGTCCGCAGCACCTCCTCCACCCGGGCGGCGGGATCCTCCACCAGCTCAGCGGTCCGCCAGGCGACGAAACGATCCGGGCGGACCAGCGATGCGCCGGTGGGCCCGATGCCGTACCGGGCGGGAAAGCCGTCGGCGTCGACGACATGCACGGTGAGCGGTACGCCGAGACGCTCGGCGGCGAGCGTGGCGGGCTTCACCCACTCACCTCCCTGTGGACCGGTGAGCAGCACGAATCCGGCCCCGAACAGCGCCGTCGTCGACGACGCGGTCCCGTCCGGGGCCACCAGCGGCAGATAGGGCGCCCGCGATCCCGGCCGCCCGGTGGCCGTTGCGGGATCCTCCACCAGCACCTGATCGTCGCCGGGATCGGGCAGGACGGCACCGGCCGGGTACCGATAACCGAAAGCCAGCACCGCCGGCGGCAGTGGATCGGGAACGTCGCCGTCCCGCAGTTCCGGCGCGACCCGCTCGACGAGATTGGCGAACTGCTGCTCGACGAGCAGACGGGCGTACGGCCGGCGCTCGGTCTCGAAGGTGCGCAGCAGCTCCAGGCCCGCCCACCCCTCCACCACAGCCGCGAGCCGCCAGCCCAGGTACAACCCGTCCAGAATCGCGGTGTTGCCACCCAGCCCGCCGGTCGGCGGCATGACATGTGCGGCATCGCCGGCCAGCAGCACCCGGCCCACCTGGAAACGCTGCGCGACCGCACAGGCGATCGAGGTCTCGCCGGACTCGACGACGTCCAGTGCGACGTTCTCGCCGAGGCCCAGATCGGCCGCGATCTGCCGGACGATCCCCTCCCGGGAGTGGTGCCAGCCGTCGGGCAACTCCGGGGTGAGGTTGCGGAAGTACCCGTACAGGCCGGGGACCTCGGTGTTGAACAGCACCGCGCGCCCGAGGTGGAACGCCACGAATCGCGAACCGTCGGCGGCCCCGGGAGTATGGGCGAGAGGTTCGCTCAGGTCCGCCTTGAAGAGCACCCGCAGAACCCGGCCCACCACACCGCGCCCCTGCAGGGGCACACCGAGCGCCTCGCGGATCGGACTGCGCCAGCCGTCCGCCGCCACCAGGTACCGGGCCCGGATCCGGCGGCGTGTTCCGGTCGCGGCGTCCTCCACGAAAGCGGTGACGCCCTCGTCGTCCTGCGTCAGCCCGGACACCCGGGTTCCGAAGCGGACCTCGGCGCCGAGTTCCCGGGCTCGTTCGGCCAGCGCGCGTTCGGCGCCGGATTGACTGGCGGTGCCCCACTCCTCCGGTGACACGTGCCGCATGGTCAGTTCCCGGCCGCTGATCAGCGTCCGGGTCACCGGCCCGGCCAGCCGTGGCGCGAGAACCATGGCGAAGCCGGTCCGGTCGGGGCGGCTCAGCTCGCGGATCCGGTCGGCCACCCCCGCGATACGCAGGGCCTCCATCGTGTGCGGGTACTGGCCGGTGGCCTTCACGGCGGTCGAGGCGTGGGGACGGCTGTCCACTACCAGCGGCCGGACTCCGTGCAAGGCGGAGAAGATCGCGGTGCTGAGCCCGGCCGGCCCGGCGCCCACCACCAGAACGGGATGGTGCTCGACGGCGGTCACGGGACCAGGACCACACGGCCGAGCTGACGGCGGTCCTCGATCAGCCGGTGCGCCCGCGCCGCTTCCTCCAGGGGCAGGACGGCGTGCACGGCGACGCGCAGCCGGCCGTCACCGACCAGCTCGGTCAGCTCCCGCTGGGTGTTCGCCGCCTCCTCGGGGGCGGCGGCCAGCCACGCGTCGAGGGCCGTCCCGACGACGGTCTTCAGGCCGAGCAGGTCGGTCAGCGCGACCCGGCCCGCCTCGCCGGAAGCACCGGCGAAGCCGTAGTAGACCAGCCGGCCCAGCGGCTTGAGCAGGGCCAGGCCGGGCGCGAACACCGCACCTTCCACACTGTCGAGGACCAGGTCGACTCCGGTGCCGCCGGTGGCCTCGCGGACCCGGTCGGGCCAGTCCGGCCGGGAGTAGTCGACGACGGCGTCGGCACCGTGCTCACGGACGAAGTCCGCCTTCTCCGGTGAGCTGACCGTGCCGATCACCAGGCCCGCGCCCCGCAGTCTGGCCAACTGGGTGACGAGGTGGCCGATCGCGCCGGCGGCGGCATGCACCAGCACCGTGTCGCCGGGGGCGAGCCGCCCGACACTCAACACGCTGGCGGCGACCTGGGCGGTCGATGCGAGCGCGGTGGCGACCGGCGCGGGAACGTCGTCCGGCACCGGCACCGCCCGGGTCTCGTCGACCAGCACCAGATCGGCGTACGCGTCGTCCACACCCCAGGCCGCCAGCCGGTCCCCCACGGCGAAACGGTGCGTGCCGGGCCCGGCCCAGACGACCCGGCCGACCACGTCGCCGTGTGGTGCGCGCGGCACCGGTGAGGGGAAGGGTGCCGTACCGGAACGCAGTTGGGTCTCGATGAAGTTGACGCCGACGGCCTCGACACCGACCACGAGCTGACCGTCGCCCGGCACCGGATCCGGTGCCTTCTCGACGGTCAGCACATCCGGGCCGCCGTGCTCGTAGTAGCGGATGACGCGCATACGAATACCCCTTCCGTCACGGCGGTGGCGGGACACCGCCACCGCCGGTTGTAGCCGGGTGCGCTCGTGGGCCGGTCGAGGAGAGCCGGAGGGTCACTCGGTCCGCGGTGCGGGCGACCGCGCGGGCCCGGGCACGAGCGCGGCGGCGAGCCCGGCCACGAGCGCGAACCCGACGACGATCCAGTAGGTCCGGCCGTACGCCTCCGGGGGGAAACCGGTGGCGGCGGCGAGCCGTTGCTGCAGAACCACCGCGACGACGGCGATGCCCAGCGACCCGCCGATCTGGTTCAGGATGAACAGCGCGCTGGTGGCCCGTGGGGCGTCGGCGGAGCCGACCGCGAGATACATGAACGCCATCACGCCCGGCACGGTGAAGCCGATACCGAATCCGGCGATGCCGAAGGCGAGTGCGGTGAAGACCTGTGAGGTGTGTGCGCCGACGGTGGACAGGGCGAGAGCGGCCACGGCGGCGAGCAGCATCCCGATCGGGGCGGTCACCCGGGCGGTGAGCCGGGCCCCGGCTTTGCCGACGGCGATGGCCCCGGCGGCGCCGAGGATGCCGGACGGGATCATGAGCAGGCCGGCGTGCAGGGCTCCGAACCCGCGCGCCTGCTGGTGGTAGAGCGGGGTCAGGAAGAGCAGACCGTTGGCGACCGCACCGACCAGCAGCATGGTGACCACCGACATGGTGAACCCGCGCCGGCTGAACAGCCGCACGTCGATCAGTGGCGCGGTGGTGCGCAGGGCGTGCAGGACGTAACCCACGAGCAGTGCCGCGCCGGCGGCGAAGGCGGTGAGGGCCATCGGGTCACCGAAGTCGCCGCGATGCGCCGCGGTGGTGAGCCCGTAGATCAGCGCCGCGAACCCGGGCGACAGCAGGGCCAGGCCGAGGATGTCGAGCCGCGGCCGGGCTCCTTCCGCGTCGGGGACGGCCGCCGGGAGAACCTTGAAGGCCAGCACCAGGGCGATGACGCCGACCGGAAGGTTGATGAAGAACATCCAGCGCCAGCTGATGTCGTCGACGAAGAACCCACCCAGGACGGGACCCAGCACCGGCCCGATGGTCAGCGGGATGGAGACCAGCCCCATCGCCTTGGTGACCCGGGCGGGGCCGGCGGCCTGGGCGATCGCGGCCTGCACGACGGGGAAGATCATCCCGCCGCCGAGGCCCTGGAGCACCCGGAACCCGATCAGGCTGCCGGCCGACCAGGCGAGGCCGGACAGGAGCGAGCCGAGGGTGAACAGCACCACGGCGAGGACCCAGACCCGGCGCACACCGAACCGGTCCACGCCCCAGCCGGAGACCGGGGTGGCGACGGCGACGGCGAGCAGGTATCCCGCGGTCACCCACTGGATGGTCGCGAGCGGCGCGCTGAACTCCGCTCCGAGACGGTCCACGCCGACGTTCACGATGGTCTCGTCGAGCAGGGCCATCAGCAAGGCCAGCAGCAGCACGCCGGCCATGCGCAGGAACGCGGGATCAAGGCGGTCGTCCACTTCCGGACTCCGCTGGGTTGCGCTGGACATGTGTTTACCTCCGCACATTCGTCAAGTCGGGCACAGATTACATGTAGGTGCAGACATATTTTTGCCAGGAAACGTGGGACAACGCGGAAATGGCGCTCTGAGCTGAGGAAACAAACATGCATGTACATTGAATTGGCCTGGAGTGTAGGGTGCACTGCGACGACCCTGGGAGCGATGCGATGGCGGAACGACGTGGCGGACAGCCGGACGCGCTGGACCTGTGGCGACAGCTGACGGTCCTCACCGGCCGGCTGGGCCAGGCACTCGACAAGAAGCTGGTGCGCGACTTCGACATCACCCTGTCCGAGCTGCTCGTGCTCGACCAGCTCAGCCGGGGCAATCCGCGCGGCCTGCGGATCCAGGACCTGAGCGAGGCGGTGGCCCTGGATCAGTCGTCCATGAGCCGCCTGGTCTCCCGCCTCACCGGCAAGCAGCTCGCCGCCCGGGTCAGCTGCGAGCACGACCGGCGGGGCGTCTATTGCCAGCTGACCGACCAGGGCCTCGAGCGATACACCGCAGCCGTCAAGGTCAGCCGTGCCGAGCTCGGTGCGGCACTGGAGGCCGCCGCGTTCGACGAGCACCTGGCCTCCGTCGTCGCCCGGCTCACCAGGCCCATCGCCGCGCCCGCCGAGACCTGAGACCCGACCGAGGGAGTCCTTCAGTGCAGTTGTCGATCCTCGACCAGTCGATGGTCCCGGAGGGATCCACACCGACGCAGGCTCTGACCAACACCATCGATCTGGCCCGGGCCGCGGACGCGCTCGGCTATCACCGTTACTGGCTCGCCGAGCACCATGCCACGGCGTCGTTCGCGAGCCCCGCGCCGGAGATCATGACCGCGCGGCTGTCGGCGGAGACCACCGGGCTGCGCATCGGCAGCGGCGGTGTCCTGCTGCCGTACTACAGCCCGTTCAAGGTGGCCGAGACCTTCCGGGTGCTGCAGGCGCTGGCCCCCGGCCGCGTCGACCTCGGCATCGGCCGGGGCTCGGGGGCCACGGCCCGGGACGCGCGGTTGCTCAACCCGGCCCTCGGCCACCCCTCCGATCACGCGTTCGCCGAGCAGGTCAGCGCGACGCGCGCATTTCTCGGCGAGCGGGGCGACCGGGACGGGATCATGCCGCCGGTGGACGGCATGCCGGAGATCTGGCTCCTGGGCGCCAGCCCGTCGAGCGCGGCGCTGGCCGGCCGGCTCGGCCTGCCCTATTCGTTCGCGCACTTCGGCCGCCCGGAGATCGTCACCGAGGCGGTCCGGGCGTACCGGCAGAGTTTCGACGGCAGTGGTGGCGGCACCCCACGGGTGATGGCCGGCATCGGGGTGTACTGCGCGCCGACCCGCGCCGAAGCCGAACGCGTCTTCGCCAGTCAGCGGCTGTTCCGGCAGCGCATGTCCCGCGGAGATCTGCGGCCGGTGCCGGCCCCGGAGACCGCGCTGGCGGAACTGCACGGCCGGCCCGAGATCCCGCCGACCGCACGGCCCGAGTGGCCGTCCTACGCGGTCGGTTCCCCGGCCGAGGTCGCGGAGCAGCTCACGGCCATGGCCGCCGCGGTGGGCATCGACGAGTTCGTGGTGCTGTCCACGATCCACGGGCACGAGGACCGGGTGCGCTCGTACGCGCTGCTGGCCGAGGCCCTCGGCGTCCGGCCCCGCAGGGTCGCGGCGACACAGGGCGCATAACACTCGTCAACCGACCGGCCCCAGGTTCGTAATATTCACGTGCGACGATGGAATCCTCGATCTACGAGGAGGCATCGGGTGACCGTGACCGTCGATCCAGGGGCTCCGCCGGCGGACGAGTACCGCGTGCTCGGCCCGCTGACGGTGATTCTGCGCGGCCGGCCCGTGCCGGTGACCGCACCGAAACAGCGCATCATCCTGGCGGCCCTGCTGGTGCGGGCCGGCTCGTGGGTCAGCACCGCGGAGCTGGCCGGCGCGGTGTGGGACGACCGGCCACCGCCGGAGAACCCGCGCGGCGCCCTTCAGGTGCACCTCACCAGACTGCGATCCCGGTTCGCCGCCTGCCTGCCGGGCGAGGCCGGGCCGATCGAGGCGCGTCCCGGCGCCTACCGCATCGTGGTGCCGCCGGGATCCCTGGACCTCGACCGGTTCCGGGACTCGATCGGCCGGGCACGCGGTGCCCGGCGCGGCGCGACACCCGACGCCGAACTGACCTGGGTCCACCGTGCCCTCGCCCAGTGGCGGGGCGAACCACTGGCTCTCGTCCCCTCGGTCCGTCTCCAGCGGGAAGTCGTCACCGCCCTGGTCGACGAGCGTCTGGGGTGGACCGAGCGCCGGTTCGAGCTCGAGCTGGCCCTCGGCCGCCATGACCAGATCGTCGGGGAACTCCGGGCCGCGACGATCGCTCACCCGGAACGGGACCGGTTGTGGGGCCAGCTCATGGACGCCCTCGCCGCCTGCGACGACCGGCCGGCCGCCATCGCCGTGTACCACCAGGCGCGCCGGCAGCTGCGTGCCGAACTCGGGGTGACACCGGGCCCGGAGCTGCGACGCCGGTACCGTGACCTGATCGCCGAGGCCGGACAAGGCCCCGGCAGCGGTACGGCGGCGCCGGCCACCGGCCGTGACCGCTGGTGGCCGCAATGCCAGCTGCCGCCGGACCTCACCGACTTCACCGGCCGGGCGGCCGTCCTGGGCGAATTGTGCGCCACGCTGCGACCGGACGACTCGCCGGTGGTCTGCATCACCGGCGCACCCGGGGCCGGCAAGTCCGCACTCGCCGTCCGCGCCGGACACCGCCTGCGGGCCCGGTTTCCCGACGGGCAGTGGTTCGTCCGGGCCGGTGGTCGTACCTGGTCCGACATCCTCGCCGAGATGCTGGCCACCACCGGTGTGCGGCAGCCACCGGCCGGCACCGCCGCGGCCGTGGCCCGGCTGCGCCGCGAGATCGACGGCCGCAAGGTGCTGCTGGTCATCGACGACATCCCGGAGGGCGCCCCACCACCCGGCCTGTTGCCCCTTCCGGCGGGAAGCGCCGTCCTCGCCGTGCGGCGTGCCGATCCGGACGCCCACGCCTGCGACTTCGCCCACGTCGTCGTACTCCCGGTGCTTCAGCACGCCGAGGCCGTCGAGCTGCTGACCGGGATGGTCGGGCCCGCCCGGGCCCGGCACGAGCCCGCCGCACTGGACACACTCGTCGAACGGTGCGACCGGCTTCCGCTGGCACTGCGGATCGCCGGCGCCCACCTGGCGACCCGCCCCGGCAGTATCGCCGCGTTCGCGGCACGCCTCGGCGCCGACCCGCTCACCGCCCTCACCATTCCCGGCAGTCGCCGGGCAGCGGTACGCACCACCTTCGAGCTCGCCTACTCCGCCCTCCCCCGCAACGCCCGGCGGCTGTTCCGGCACCTGGCGCTCGTACCGCGTCTGTCACATCGTGTCGAGACGATCGCCGAGCTGACCGGCATGCCACCGTCCGCGGCGTCGGCGATCGTCGCGGACCTGGTCCGCGCCCAGATCGTGGGCCTCGGCCCGGACGGCGTGATCCGGTTGCACAGCCTGATGGCCCGGTACGCCGCCGAACGCGTGCACGCCGAGGACTCGCCGTCGGACCGGCGAACGGCGGCGCAACGGCTGGCGGAGTGGTACCTGCGATTCGCCGACGAGGCCGTACGCCTGTGCCATCCGGACGTGCTGCGCGCCGATACCGGCGGCGGGCCGGCCGTTTTCGCCAGCGAGCGTGCGGCCCGGGCATGGTTGCGGCGGGAACGACGCAACCTCGTCGCGGTGGCCGTCCACTCCGCGTCCAGCGGCCTGGACACCCTCGCCGTAGCCCTGACCGAGGCGTTGCGTGGACCGTGCGGCGCCGAACGGCACCACGCCGACTGGCGGCTCGCCGCCGAGGCCGCGCTCGCCGCCGTCGATCCGATACGTGAGCCCGCGGACGCCGCCGTGGCCCGGCTCAACCTGGCTCTGGCGCTGCAGGGCCTCAACGAGCTGGGCGCCGCCGAGACTCACCTGTCGCAGGCGTACGACCGGTTCCGCACCCGGGGCCCGGCACAGCTGGAGATGGTCGCGGTGACCGCTCTGGCGATGCACCGCCTCCAGCAGCCGACGAAACGGTTCGACGACGCGATCGAGCTCCTGCACCGTGGCCTGCGACTCTGCCGCCGATCGGGGGCCCGTCAGGCGGAGGCACGATGCCTGCTGCACCTCGGCATGGCCCATCACGGGCGTGGCGAACTGCGCCTGGCCCGCCGGTGTCTCAACGCCGCGGCCCGGATCGCCGAACGGACCGGGCGATGCTCGCCGCACACCGAGATCCTGGCCCGGCTGGGCGCGGTCTGCACCGACCTCGGCGCGCACCATGAGGCGGTCCGGCGGTTGCGGACCGCACTGCGGATGGGCCGGTCGGCACGTTCGGCGCATTCGGTGGCGCTCGCCTCGTACGAGCTGGGCCGGCTGCGGCGGGCCACCGGGCGTCCCGACCGCGCGCACGCACACGTGGCTCGCGCCATGGCCGTCGCCGAACCGGCCGGCTACGCCGCGGTGCTGGTCAACGCCCGTAACCTGCTCGCCGGCCTGCATCACGACCAGGGGCGGGCCGAGGACGCGGAGCGGGAGTACCGGCGTGCGCTGGGCGAGGCCGAGCGGATCGGCCACCCGGGCGCCCGTTGCGAAGCGCTCACCGGGCTCACCCTGCTGGCCCATCGGCAGGGACGGGACCACCAGGTGCCCGTCATGGCCGGGCAGGCCGTCCGCGCCGCCCGGGCCACCGGGTCGGCGCGCTGGCAGTTCCGGGTCCGCGAACTCCTCGCACCGCTCCAGTCAGCTCCGATCGGGCGCTGAGACGCTGCCAGGCGATCAGAGGAGCGTCCGGAAGGGTAAACGATGCTGGCGATCCGAGCGAACCGGTTGTTCGACGGCGTGAACGTGGTCGAAGGGGATCGGCTTACGGTGCTGGTCGACGGGGGTGTCGTCGAGGCGGTCACGGATGGGCCGCCACCCTCCGGCGCCGACGTGATCGATCTTGGCGCCGGCACCCTGCTCCCCGGCCTCATCGATGCGCACGTCCATCTGGCGTTCGACGCCACGCCGGACACGGTCGGCGCTCTGGCCGTCGGCGACGACATCCTGCTGGACCGCATGCGTGCCGCGGCGGCCGCGACACTCGACGCAGGTGTCACCACCGCCCGCGATCTCGGTGACCGTGGTTATCTGAGCTTGCGGGTACGCGCCGAATCCGCCGCCGATCCCCGCCGCGGGCCGCGACTGCTGGTGTCCGGGCCGCCCGTCACGTCGGTCGGCGGCCACTGCTGGTTCCTCGGCGGTGAGGTGAAGGGCTCCGACGCTGTCCGCGCGGCGGTCCGCGAACGGGCAGCCCGCGGTGTCGACGTGGTGAAGGTGGTGGTGACCGGGGGCCGGCTCACCGAGGGTTCACACCCGCACGAGGTGCAGTTCGGCGCGGCCGAACTGGATGCCGTCACGGACGAGGCGGCTCGTCACGGTCTGCCGGTCACCGGGCACTGTCACGCCGCCGACGGCATCGCCGCCGCGGTGGCGGCCGGGTTCGGTGGCATCGAGCACTGCACCTTCGTCACCGCCGAGAGCATCTTCGTGGACCCGCTGCTGCTGGAGGCCATGGTCACCGCCGGCACCCGGGTCACCCTCACGCTGGGCACGGTGGGGCCGGCCGCGGCCGTCGACCACGGCGGTGACGATCCCCGCCGTGTGGCCATGCACGACGCGTTGCGCCGTGTCGCCACCTCGGGCGTTCCGGTGGCCTGCGCCAGCGACGCCGGCTGCGGCCCCGGCAAACCGCACGGATCGCTCGCGTACGCGGTGGAGGCGATGACCGGTCTCGGCCTCCCGGCGCAACGGGCACTGCGCGCCGTGACCTCCGGCGCGGCCGAGGTCTGCGGGCTCGGTGACCGCGTGGGCCGGATCGCGCCCGGGTACGCGGCCGACCTACTCGCGGTACACGGTGATCCGCTCACCCGTCCGGCCGCCCTGCGCCGGGTCGCCGCAGTGTTCCGGGACGGGCAGCGGGTGCGGTAGCCCTCCAACAACGCTCCACCGGGAACCGATCAGAGGGCGGGACGCTCGGCTCATCACCCGCACCGACGCGTCAGGAGAATCCCCGTGCCCGAAGCCGCTGTTCACCACACCCGGCACAGCATCGACGTGGAGGCGTCCGCCGATGCCGTCTATCCAATCATCGCCGACGTCACCCGGTGGCCGTACACGTTCGGCCCGACCATCCACGTGGATCTGCTCGAACACCACGCCGACGGCCCGGAGCGGACGGAGCGGCTGCGCTTGTGGGCCACCGCCAACGGGGTGGTGCGCTCGTGGACCTCACGGCGCACGCTGACCCCCGCCGCCGGGCGGATCGTCTTCCGGCAGGAGGTGTCCGCAGCCCCGGTCGCGTCGATGGGGGGCGAATGGCGGCTCGAGCCGCTCGGCGACGGCCGGACCCGGGTGATCCTCCTGCACGATTTCACCGTCGCCGGCGAGGATCCCGGCGCCGCCGCATGGGTGGAGAAGGCCGTCGATGCCAACAGTACGGTGGAACTCGCCGCGCTGAGGGCCGCGGCACTGCCGGCCGCCGCGGGCACCCGGCTGTCGTTCGAGGACTCGGTTCACGTGCCCGCCCCGCCGGGCGACGTCTACGAGTTCCTGTACCGCGCGGACCGGTGGAACGAACGGCTGCCGCACGTCGCCCGGGTCGAGCTGACCGAGGACGATCCGGACGTGCAGACGCTGGAGATGGACACCATCGCACCGGACGGCTCGGTGCACACCACCAAGTCGGTCCGGGTCGGGTTCCCCACCAGCCGGATCGTGTACAAGCAGACCACCCTGCCGCCGTTGCTGGCGGCGCACACCGGCGCCTGGACCCTGCGGGCCGACGGCGACGGGGTGACCGTGACGTCCCAGCACACCGTGGTACTGCGCCCCGAGCGCATCGAGCCGTTGCTCGGCGCGGCCGCGACGCTCGCCGACGCCCGGGCCCTGGTCCAGCGCAACCTCAGCACCAACAGCACCCGGACGCTCCAGCAGGCCCGCCAGTACCTGCAGCCGGTCTCCGACTGAGCGGGGACCACGGCGGCGGGGTACGGCCGGCCGGGCGGCCAGCCGTACCCCGCCGCCGTCTCATACGCCGGTCAGCGACCGGTTGACGTCCTCCAGGAGCGCGCGCGGCGTCTCGCAGCGTTCGAGGACCTCGTCCGGCAGCGCCACGTCGAATTCCCGGGACACCCGGGAGACGGTCTCCAGCAGAGCGAGCGAGTCGAAGCCGAGGTCGAGGAACGAGGTGTCGAGGATGTCCCCGTCGAGGTCGAGGCTCTCGTCCTCGCCCGCCGCCTCCTTGAGGATGCGGCGCAGGTTGTCGAGATCGAGCAACTGATCGATGGCCATGGCAGGTGGTGTCCTTTCAGTCGTCCAGTGGATGGCAGGTGGTCACACCCGGCGCAGCACCGCGGCGGCGTTGAAGCCGCCCCGGCCCCGGGCCACCACCAGAACGCGGCGCAACGGCAGCGTCCGGGGCGCACCGGTCACCAGGTCGATCGGGTAGTCCGGGGCGGGTGTGTCCACAGTGGCGGTGTGCGGGGCGACACCGTCGCGCAGTGCCAGCAGCGCGGTGGCCACATCCAGAGCGGCCGCGCCCGCCTGCAATCGGCCCACCAGGGTCTTCGGCGCGGTGACGGGTACCGCCCGGGGGCCGAACACCTCGGCCAGGGCGGCGGCCTCGGCCCGGTCGGCCGCCCGGTCGGCGGTGGCGTCGGCGATGACCAGATCGACGTCCCCCGGTTCGGCACGCGCGTCGCGCAGGGCTCCGGTGATCGCCCGGCGCAGCCCGGTCGGCGCCGCTCCGGACGGGTCGAACGTGGCGGCGTACCCGGAAAGCTCTCCATAGACCCTCGCACCGCGGGCCCGGGCGGCGTCCTTCTCCTCCAGGATCAGGTGCGCACCGCCCTCGCCCGGCACGGCGCCGTCCGCATCGGCGGCGAACGGCCGGTACGCGGTGCCCGGGTCGGTCCCGGTGCTGTACACGCCGGTGCTCAGCAGCCCGGCGAGACCGAGCGGACAGAGCGCACCGTCCACCGCGCCGGTGAGCATGCTCGCCGTGCCCCGGCGGATCTGCCGGCGTGCGTGCCCGAGCGCGTCGAGGCCGCCGGCGTGATCGGTGACCAGGGCGGCACCGGGCCCGCGCAGGTTGTGCCGGATCGAGATCTGTCCCGAGTTCACCGCATAGAACCAGGCGAACGACTGGTAGGCGCTGACATGGCTGCCGCCCTTGCTCCAGAGGTTGCCCAGTTCTCGCTGCCCGAACTCGAAACCACCCATCGAGGACGCGGTGGCGACCCCCACGTCGTAGCGCAGACCGTCCGTGTCCGGCACACCGGCGTCGGCGAGTGCCTGCTCGGCCGCGTACAGGCTCAGCCGGGTCATCCGGTCGGTCTGGGGCAGCAGCCGCCCCGGCAGGTGCTCCTCCGCGACGAAGTCCGGCACCTCGCCGGCCAGGCGCACCGGATAGCCGGCCGGGTCGAAGCGGCTGATCGTACGAACACCGGTCCGCCCGTTCAGGGTGGCCTGCCAGTACGCCTCGGTGCCGAGCCCGTTGGCCGCGACCACCCCGAGACCGGTCACCACCGGCGCGGTCATGCCGCACTCCGATCCGGGCGGGCCAGCAGGACGGCGCTCTGGAATCCGCCGAAGCCGCTGCCGACGCTCAATACCGTGTCGACCCGCTGCTCCCGGGCGGTCAGCGGCACATAGTCCAGGTCGCATTCGGGGTCGGCGGTGTGCAGGTTGGCCGTCGGCGGGATCAGCCCGTACTCCATCGCCAGCGCGCAGGCGACCAGTTCCAGGGCACCGATCGCGCCGAGTGAGTGCCCGATCATGGACTTGATCGAGCTGACCGGCACCCGGTAGGCGTGCTCGCCGAGACTGCGCTTGAACGCCGCCGTCTCGTGGCGGTCGTTCTGCTTGGTGCTGGATCCGTGCGCGTTGACGTAGTCGACCTGTTCCGGGGCGATACGTGCCTCGTCCAGGGCCGTTCGTACGGCCTCGGCCATCTCCACGCCGTCGGGCCGCAGCCCGGTCATGTGGTAGGCGTTGCTGCGGCTGCCGAATCCGGCGACCTCGGCGTAGACGTGTGCGCCACGGCGCCGGGCGTGCTCCCACTCCTCCAGTACGAGCACCGCGCCGCCTTCGCCGAGGACCAGCCCGTTGCGGGTCAGGTCGAACGGGCGCGAGGCGTGGGCCGCGTCGTCGTTGCGCGGGCTGGTCGCCTTGATGGCGTCGAAACAGGCCAGCGTGATGGGGGAGATCGGCGCGTCGGTGCCGCCGGCGACGACCACGTCGGCGCTGCCCTCGCGGATCAGCTCGGCGCCGTGCCCCACCGCGTCCAGCCCGGAGGTGCAGCCGTCGGAGATCAGCGCCACCGGTCCCTGGGCACCCACGGCGTGGGCCACTTCGGCGGCGGCCGAGCTGGGTACGAACCAGTCGTACAGGTGGGGCACCGCATATCCGGGATCGACCAGCCAGGATCGACCGGCGTCGCTGAGCACGACGTATTCGCGCTCCATGCTGGTGGTGCAGCCGACCGCGCACCCCAGCGACACGGCGATCCGCTCCCCGGTTTCGCCCGTCAGGTCGAGGCCGCTGGCCGAGATCGCCTCGCGGGCGGCGACGACCGCGAACTGGGTGGCGCGGTCCATCCGCCGTGCCTCCTGCCGGCTGAGCCCGGCCTCGACCGGGTCGAAGTCGCATTCGGCGGCGATCCGCGATCGGTACGGCGACGCGTCGAAAGCGGTGATGGGCCGGGTCGCGGTGCGGCCCGAGCTGAGCAGATCCCAGTACTGTTTGACGTTGCTACCGCCCGGAGCGACAGCCCCGAGTCCGGTGACGACCACGCGACGACTCATGCCGCGACCGTCACATCCGAGGCTCAAGCGCCGGTCGAGGCGTTCTGGAAACCGGCTGTGCCACAGCGGACAGTGCCTCGGTGAACGCGGCGAGATCGCTGTCCCGGCCGCCGGCGCGGGCGGGCAGCGCGGACCGCACCGTGCAGGCGCCGCGGCGCACCGCGGGATGGCGCCGGGCCAGGGCGGTGAGCCCGTGCGGTGCGCCCGCTTCCAGCAGCACGTCGGGTCCGGCGGCGCAGACGGCGTCGAGGGCGGTGGCGAAGTACACCGGAGCGGCCGGCTGCCGGATCCAGTACGCCGGGTCGGTGGCCACCGCCGCGGTCAGGGGAGAACCGGTGTAGCAGGAGTAGACGGGAAGCAGCGGCGCCCGCAACGGCATCGAGCGCAGCAACGGTTCGGCGCGGGCCGCCTGCACCGCGACGGCCGGGCTGTGGAAGGCCACCGTGGAACGGGCCGGCTGGCAGGTGATGCCGGCGTCGCGCAACAGCCGGGCGGAACGGGCCAGTGGGCCCTCCGGGCCGGCGAGCAGCAACTGGCGTGGACCGTTGACCGCGCCGATCACCACTCCCCCGCCCAGGCTGAACCGCACCTGGTCGACGGTCGCCGCCACGGCCAGCATCCCGCCAGGCGGCGCCTCGGCGAGGTGGGCGAGCCGGTCCCGCAGGACACGAACGGCGTCGGCCAGCCCCAGCACGCCGGCCAGGGTCGCCGCGACCACCTCGCCGACGCTGTGCCCGAGCAGTGCCATCGGCTGGACGCCGCGGTCGAGCAGCGTACGCCCGAGTCCCCACCCGACGGCGAACAACAACGGCTGGGAGCGCCGCATGTCGTCCAGCAGAATCGCCGGATCGTCGGCGAGCCAGTCCGCGCGGATGGCGGCACCTTCCGGGCCCCACAGTGTGAAGACCTCGTCCACGTGCCGCCGGAAGTCCGGTGCGGCCCGGTAGAGCCCCACCGCCATGCCGGGCCGCTGCGCGCCCTGTCCCGGGAAGAGCAGGGCCACCCGTACGCGATTTGTGGTGTCAGACATGCCGGGAACCGTTGCACCGGGCGCTCGAGGCCGTCTCCAGGCGCACACCTCTCGACGGTTTCTCGACCGCGCGCCGAGTGCGCCGGACGACGGTGGGACCACCACGGCACAACCTCGCGGCCACCCCGCAGGCCTGCCCGTACCGAAGCCCGCCCCATCCCGGGCCGGCGACCGCCGCCGGACCGGCGCCACGAGCGCCGGCCCGGCGGCACTGCGGTTCTTCGACATGGGAGCGGCCCACATGCAAACGAATACGATCTATGTGTCCGGCGTGGCCGCGCACATCCCCGGCCGGGTGCGGGTCGGTGACGCGGTCGCCGACGGGACCTGTCCGCCGCGGCTGGCGGCACAGACCGGGCTGCACACGGTGGCCGTGTCGGCCGACGAGTCGGCGCCGGACATGGCGGTGCGGGCCGCCGACCTGGCGCTCAAACGGTCCGGGCACGCTCCGGACGACGTGTCGCTGCTGCTGCACGCGTCGGTCTACCACCAGGGCCATGACATCTGGGCGCCCGCCTCCTACATCCAGCGGATGGCCGTCGGCAATCGCTGCCCGGCGTTGGAGGTGCGGCAGTTGTCGAACGGCGGGCTCGGCGCCCTGGAGCTCGCGGCGGCGTACCTGGCGGCACCCGGCCGGCGCGCGGCCCTGCTGACCACGGGCGATCGGTTCGGACCGCCCGGCTTCGACCGGTGGAACAGCGATCCCGGCACCGTCTACGGCGACGCGGGCACCGCACTGGTGCTGTCGCGTGACGGCGGGTTCGCGCGACTGCTGAGTTGTGTCACCGTCTCCGACCCGGATCTGGAGGGGCTGCACCGTGGCGACGACCCGTTCGGCGCGTTGCCACTGGCCCAGCGGCGACCGGTGAATCTGGAGGTGGCGAAGAAGGCTTTCGTCGCACGGACCGGGGTGTCGTACAGCATCAGCCGGGTGGTGGCCGGGCAGGCGGAGGCACTGAACGGCGCGCTGGCCAGGGCCGGGACGACCTTCGCCGACGTACGCTGGTTCGTGCTGCCGCATTTCGGGCTGCGCCGGCTGACCTCGTCGTATCTGCGCCCGTGGAATCTCCAGCCGGAGGTGACGACGTGGGAGTGGGCTCGCACCGTCGGGCACCTGGGTTCCGGAGATCAGTTCAGCGGGCTGAACCACCTGGTGGAGTCCGGAGTACTGCGCCCCGGCGAGCGGGTGCTGCTCGCCGGGGTGGGTGCCGGGTACTCCTGGACGTGTGCGGTGCTGGAGATCGACGAGGTGCCGGACGGGGCGGTGTAGGGGTCAGCCGGCCGCCGGGTTGACCGCCGACTTCTCGATCCCGGCCTCCTCCAGGTGCCACTTCGCCAGAATCCGCTGATAGGTGCCGTCCGCGATCAGCTGATCGATGGCGGCGCGCAGCGGCTCGGCCAGCCCGCTGCCCTTCTTGGTGGCGAGCCCGACGTCGCGACGGTCCAGTTGCCCGGCGAACCGCAGACCCGGTTGCTGGGCGGCGGCGTACCGCAACACGCTGGCGGAGCTGACCAGCACGTCGACGTGCCCCTCCCGCAGTGCCAGGAAATGGGCCGCCGCGTCGCTGTAGGTGCTGATCCGGTAGGCCTGGCCGCCGACATCGGTGCAGCGGTGTTCCCGGCTGCGCAGATCGTTCTCGAAGGTGGTGCCGACACCGGTGCCGATCGTGCGCCCGCACAGCTGATCCAGTCCGGTGACCTCGGTGAGGTCGCTGTCGTCCCGGATCACGATCCCGGTCCCGTCGGTCAGGTAGACGGTGAAGTCGAGGACCTTCTTGCGTTCCTCGGTGACCGAGAAGTTGGCGGTGCCGAGGGCGAACCGGCCGGCCGCCAGCCCGGTCAGCAGCGAGGCCCCGCTGACCTGTTCACGCTCGACGACGAGGCCGAGCTTCCGGGCCGCCGCGTCGGCCACGTCGATGTCGACGCCGCGCGGGGCGCCGCCGTCCTGAGGGTGGAAGGCGATCGGCGGGGTGCCGACGGCCGATCCGACGGTCAGCACCCCGGACCGCCGGATGTCCGCCGGGAGCAGTGCGGTCAGCGCCGGGTCGGCGCGGACGGCCGACACCACGTCCTCGGCGCCGAGGTCGCGGGGCGCCTCGGCGCCGGTGACGGCGGCCGGCGCGGAATGCAGGCACCCGGACATCACAAGGGTGGCGACGAGAACGGCCGGCCAGCGGAGCCGGCGAGGGGACACAGTCACGATGACTCCTTCAACGTTGCTGGATGGTGGCGAAGAACCGGGCGGTCCGCTCGTGACGCGGCCGGCCGAGCATCGCGGCGGGCGGCCCCTGCTCGACGATGCGGCCCTGGTCCATGAAGACGATCTCGTCGGCGACCTCGGCGGCGAAGCGCAACTCGTGGGTGACGATCAGCATGGTCATCCCCCCGGCCGCGAGGTCGCGCACGACGGTCAGCACCTCGCCGATCAGTTCCGGGTCGAGGGCGCTGGTCGGTTCGTCGAACAACATCACCTTCGGCCGTACGGCGAGCGCCCTCGCGATCGCGACACGCTGCTGCTCCCCACCGGACAGCTCACGAGGATAGGCCCGTTCCTTGTGGGCGAGCCCGACCCGGTCGAGGAGTTCCCGCGCCCGGGCCCGGGCCTCGTCGCGGCGCACCCGTTGCACCGCGACCGGCGACTCCACGATGTTCTGCAGCACCGTCAGGTGCGGGAACAGGTTCAATGCCTGGAACACCATTCCCACGCTGGTGCGGTGCCGCGCGAGCACCCGCGGCGAGGCCTCGACGACCCGGTCGCCACGTCGTTCCAGGCCGACCGGGCGGCCGTCCACGAGGATCGCGCCGCTGTCCGGCCGTTCCAGCCGGTTGACGCATCGCAGCAGCGTGCTCTTGCCGGAACCGGACGGCCCGACCACACAGGTGACGGTCCCCGCCGCGACGCTCAGGTCCACGCCGTCGAGGACGGTGACGCCGCCGAAGCTCTTGCTGATCCCGATGAGCCGCACCATCGGGCCCGGTTCGCCGGAGGCCACCGCCAGCGGCCCGGCGGTGGCGCTCATCGGTCGTCCCCGGTCGGCGGCAGGCGCCGCGAGGCTCGCCCGTCACCTCGCGCGAACGCCCGTTCCAGCAGGTACTGGACCCCACTCAGCAGGGTGGTGAAGAACAGATACCAGAGGGTCGCCACCAGCAGCAGCGGGATCACCAGGTAGTTGCGGTTGTAGATGAGCTGGACCGAGAACAGCAGATCCTGTCCGGCGATGACACTGACCACTGAGGTGCCCTTCAGCAAGGCGGCGGCCTGGTTGGCGGCGGGAGGCACGATCGCCCGCATCGCCTGGGGCAGCACGATCCGCCACAGGGTCCGGGTGCGGGACAGCCCCAGAGCCTGCGCCGCCTCGGTCTGTGCCCTGTCGACCGACAACAGCCCGGCCCGGACGATCTCGCCGGCATGTGCCGCCTCGTGCAGGGTCAGGCCGATGACAGCCGCCGCCAGGCCGTTGATCAGGCCGCGGGTCGGCATGTCCACCAGTGCCGGCCCGAAAGGCAGCCCGATGGTGAACCGCGGATACAGCAGCGAGATGTTGTACCAGAACAGCAGTTGCACCAGGATCGGCACGGACCGGAACAGCCAGGTGTATCCCCAGCTGACCGACCGCAGCAGGCGGCTGCCGGACAGCCGCATGACCGCGAGCAGCGTGCCGAGGGCGAAGCCACTGGCGAGGGCGACGGCGGTGAGCAGCAGAGTGGTGCGCAACCCGTCGAGGACGATGTCGGCGGTGAGGTACCGGCCCACGACGTCCCACTGGAAGGCCGGGTTGCGCACCATGCTCACCAGCGCGACCAGGAGCCCGATCAGGCCGGCGACGGTGGCGGCCCGCCGGAGGGGGCGTGGCGCGGGCCGGGCGTCGGCATAGCTGTCGGCCGGAACCGCCGTCTGCGTGGACACCGGTGGCGCCGTCAGAACCGGGGCAGCACGTGCTCGGCGAACAGTCGCAGGGAACGGGCCGCGTGTTCGTACGGCACGTTTCCGGAGACGACCTGCAGGCTCAGGGTCACCTCGCCGAACCAGTTGCGGATGGCCTCCACCGCGGCGACCACCTCGCCGGGCGAACCGACGAGCGCCTTTCGCTCCGCCACCTGCCGGTCGAAGTCTCCCTTGCCGACCCGCTCGACGATCTTCTCGTAGCCCGGGTAGTCGGCACTGCGGGTGTGCGCCCAGGAGGAGACCGCCGCCGCGAGCGCCCGGTGCGACTGCTCGGAATACTGCCGGCCCAGCGTCCGGGCCTCGTCGGCGTCCTCGGCGACGAACGCGTTGTAACTCATGTGCACGTCCTCGTCGGCCGGCTCGAACCCGGCCGACGACGCGGCTTTACGGTACAGCGCCAGGACGTCCTGAACCTGCTCCCGCGAATTGATCGACGGGACGAGCATGACGCCGTACCCGTTGCGGCCGGCCGCCTCGGCGGACTCCGGCGACTTGGCCGTGGCCACCAGGATCCGGGGATGCGGCCGCTGGACCGGGCGGGGCAGCAGGGTGACCGGGCCGAACCGGTGGAACCGGCCGTCCCACACCACGTCCTCGCCGGACCACAACAGCTTGCACGCGGCCACCCCCTCGTCGAAACGGGCCCGGCTCTCGTCCAGCGGTATGCCGAAGGCGTGGAACTCGTCGGGCAGGAACGCCCGGCCGAAGCCGACGTCGAGGCGGCCCGCGGAGATGCCGTCGAGCATCGCCAGCTTCCCGGCGAGTTTCACCGGGTGGGTGAACGCCGGCAGCACCGCGCCGGTGACCAGGCGGATCCGGCTGGTCCGCGCCGCCGCGGCGGCCAGGAACGTGACCGGGTCGGGACTGTAACCGCCGTACGGGGAGAAGTAGTGCTCGACCGTCTTGACGTGGTGAAAGCCCAACTCGTCGGCGAGTTCGGCAAGGCGAAGGCTCTCCTCGAAGTACTGGACGGCCGGCTTGTCCTGCGGGCCGACGGTCGGGAAGAGGTTGATACCGAACTTCATTCCAGCTCCCTCGCATTCGGGCGGGCCGCGGCCGGTCCCGCACACCCGGCCGACCATCGCCGGAGGTGGTGGAGGCCCGCTACACCCGGGCTGGAGAGATCCACTCCGGATTCGCCAGGCACCGGCGCAGCAGTGCGGTCGCGTTCCGGTGCAACGGGAAGTCGGACCCCGGCGGCATGACCCCGGTCAGCTCCAGCAGCCGGACCACACGCGCGGTGATGACGCTGAACTTGAACGCCGCCTCCACCTGGTGGTAGGCCAGGTGCTCCAGGGGCCGGCCGAGCAGTTCCGCGTACCACCGCTCGGTCTCGGTCTGCGGGGGCAGGCCGGGCAGCCGGGGAACGCCGACACCGTCGCTGAGGAACCGGTCCATGTGCAGGAACCAGGCCAGGTCGCTCTCGGGCCGGCCGAGATCGGTCATCTCCCAGTCCAGCAGGGCCGCCGGCCGGTCGCCGGCGAAGACGATGTTGCCGAGACGCGCGTCGCCCCACAGCGGGCGCGGCGACGCCGGCGCGGGGGGCCGGTGGGCGCGCAGCCAGTCCAGAGCCGCCAGCACGTCGGTGTCGCCGGAGACGCCGAAGAACTCCAGATGACCGGCATAGAAGTCGAGGTCACCGGAGGGCGCCGGGGAGGCGCCCACCGTCTGCGGGTCGAGCCGGTGCACCCGGCTCATCGCCGTCAGGGCGGCGAGCCACATCGTCCGCCGACGGTCGGGCGAGGCGTCGGCGAGCCAACCTTCACGGTGGTACGAGGGCAGGTCCGCGGGCACCGTGCCGGCGACCCGGCTCATCACGACGAACGGTGCGCCGAGGACACCGGCATCATGCTCGTACCCGAGCACCGGTGCGACAGGTACGCCGGCACGGGCCAATGCCGTCTGCATGCCGACCTGTTCCGCCCAGCGCAGGTCGGGAAAGATCCGGTGGACGGCCGGCGCGACGCGTACGGCGAGAGGCACGGTTCGCGTACGCCCGCGCTCCGTCCAGGTGGCGTCACCGAGCAGAATCTCGGCGGAGAAGCCGGCGGTCGCCGGCACGGTCAGCGGCCCGACGGTGACGTCCCGGGCCGCGAGGTGGTCACGGAGCCAGCCGGCGAGCCGGGCCCGGGTCAGTTCGGGATCTCGCTGGACGGGTACGGGCATGACGGAACCCCCGATCACGATGCGCCGGGTGACGGCGCGGAGACGACATGACGGTGCCGGACGACGAGGGACGCGTGCTCCTCCGGCGGTTCGAGCCAGGGTCCGGCACCGGCCCGCACGGCACGATGCAGCCGTTGCACCGCCGCCGACGGTTCGACCCCGAGTTCGTGGCGCAGAGCGCCGGCCAGCCGCTGGTAGACGAGCACCGCGTCGGCCTGCCGCCCGCTGCGGTGCAACGCGGCCATCAGGCTGGCGTGGATCGGCTCACGCAGGGGATGGCGCCCGGCGAGCGCCGTCGCGGCCGGGACCACCTGCCGGTGCCGGCCGCAGCGCAGCTCCGCCTCCAGGTACCGGTCGACCAGCAGAAGCCCCCACTGGTGCAGGTGCTCGACGATGTCCGTGGTCACCGGCCCGGTACGCACGTCCGCCAGCACCGGCCCCCGCCACAGTGCCAGCGCCTCCCGCCAGCGGCGCGCGGCCCGGGCGGCGTGCCCCGCACCGGCGTGCTCGTCGCCCTGGCGGGCCAGCTCCCGGACGACGCCGAGATCGGTCAGCGCCGGATCGGCGAGCAGGCGGTATCCCCGTCGGCAGGTCTCCACCACGGCCGGCACACCGGCACGGGCGAGCACCCGCCGCAGGTGCATGACGTAGGTCTGCAACGTGGTGGCGCAGCTGCGCGGCGGCAGGTCGTCCCACAGTTCGCGCACACAGGTCTCCACCGTCACGGTCGTGCCCGCCCGTAACACCAGAAGGCCGAGCAGTTGCCGCTGCTTGGGCGCGCTGGGGCCGGCGTCGGCACCACCGGCTCCCAGCCGCAGACCGCCGAAGACATCGATCAGCATCGTGAAACCTCTCCGGTCGATACGCCACCTCCAGCGGGAACCGAGCGCGTTCGGGCCCACTGAGGGCCGCGGACCGCACCGACCCGAGGCAGGTGACATGACCATCACGTCGTTCGGCCGGCTCGTGCCGCTGGCACCCGAGGTGTTCGCCTACATCCAGCCGCCGGGTGGCTGGTGTGTCGGGAACGCGGGCATCATCGTCGGCAGTGAGCAGGTCGTGGTGGTGGACACCGCCGCCACCCGGCTCCGGGCGGAGGCACTGCTGGCTTGTGTACGCAGGCTGGCCCCGAACCGTCCGCAGATCGTGGTGAACACCCACGCCCACGGCGATCACGTGTTCGGCAACTGTGTCTTCCCCGCGGAAGCGGTGATCGTCGCGCACGAGATCGCCCGCGCCGAGATGGCCCGGACCGGCCTGGCGATGCGAGACCTGTGGCCGGAGGCCGACTTCGGCGGCATCGATCTGCGCCTGCCGACCGTCACGATGCGCGACCGGCTCTCGCTGTCCCCCGGTGGGCCGGCCGTCGAACTGATCCATGTCGGGCCGGCTCACACGACCAACGACGTGGTGGTGTGGCTGCCCCGATCGCGGGTGCTGTTCACCGGTGACGTGGTCTTCGCGGGCCGGACACCGTTCGTGCTCATGGGTTCGGTCAGCGGCTCGCTGCGGGCCCTGGCCGAACTGCGCGCGCTGCGGCCGCGACTGGTGGTCTCCGGGCACGGGGAGGTGGGTGGGCCGGAGGTGCTCGACGCCACGGAGGCGTACCTGCGCTGGCTGCTTCGGGAGGCGACCCGCGGCATCGCCGCGAACCTCGATCCACTCGAGGCCGCCCGACAGGCGGCGGGACATCCGTTTCACCGTCTTCCGGAGGCGGAGCGTCTGGTGGCGAACCTGCACCGGGCGTACGCCGAGGAGCGTGGCGAGCCGCCCGGCACGTACCTGCCGTCCCGGCCGGTCATGGGCGACATGGTCCGGCTGCACGGCGGTCCGCTCAGCACATCGGTGTGACAACACCCGCGAAGCGTCCCGGTCCGCGCTCAAGGCCGGATCCATTACGGCCGGACCCACGGTCCGGCGCCGAGAGAGGGAGTTCTCATGATCCTCAAAGGGAAGGTCGCGATCGTCACCGGCGGCACCACCGGCCTGGGGGCGGTCGTGGCCCGGACACTCGCCGACGCCGGCGCCACCGTGGTGTCGGCGGCCCGCGGCGCGTCGGACACCGGTGACCGGTTCCCGGTCGACGTCACCGACCGGGACTCGGTCGATGCGCTAGTGTCCACCGTGCACGAGAGGCACGGCGGCCTGGACGTCCTGGTCGCCAACGCCGGCATCAACCACCCGGGCCCCTTGGTGACGTTGCCGCCGGAGCAGTGGAACGACGTGCTCGCCACCAACCTGACCGGCGTGCTGAACTGTGTGCGGGCCGCGGCGCCGCTGCTGCGGGCGGCCGGCGAGGGGCGGATCGTGACGATGTCGTCGCTGCTCGGCCGCCGGCCGATAGCCGGTGCCGGGGCGTACAGCGTCTCCAAGGCGGCCCTGGAGACGCTGACCCGGGTGCTCGCCGCCGAGCTGGCCGGCGACGGTGTCACCGTGAACGCCGTGGCCCCCGGCGTCATCGACGAGGGCATGGGCCGCGACATCCTGGCCAGCGACCGGCTGTGGAACCGGCTACGCGGGTCGCTGGCCGCCGGCCGGTCCGGAACCGGCGCGGACGTCGCCCGGGCCGTGCTGTTCCTGGCCGCGCCGGAGAGTTCATACATCAACGGGCACGTGCTCAACGTCGACGGTGGACTGAACTTCTAGGTCCCGTCGTGAACGATGTGACGGCGGCGTACGAGCCATTCGCCGTTCTGTCGTTCGAGCCGGTCCTCGGCGGTGGTGCTCAGATAGACCCGCGCGGGCCCACCGCCGGCCGGCGTCTCGAAGACTGTCGCGTAATAGCGGGTTCGCACGGCTCCGTCGCCGTCCGGCTCCGCGATCACGTTGCCGAACCAGTGCCGCCGGGTGACGCCGGTTCCGGCGAGCCGGTCGATGCCGCGGCGCATCGACGCGGCGATGGCGGCCCGGCCGCGTCGTGGCTCGGGCTTGACGTTCTGCCCGAACTCCCCGTCCTCGGTGAACTGCCGCGCCCACTGCTCGGCCTGGCCCTCGTCGAGCAACTGGAAGTGGCGGGAGTAGAACTGCAGAACCTCGGCGTAGGTACGCGCGTCGACAACGCGCGAGACCTCTGATTCGGTCGTCATGATCGTCCCCTTCTCTCTCGGTGCCGGCTTCTTCTCGGTGCCGGCTTCTTCTCGACGGTCAGCTGGCGGGCTCTTCTCGACGGTCGGCCGACGGGCTCTTCTCGACGGTCAGCTGACGAGCAGGTAGCCCGGTCCGTGCCCGACGGCCAGGTCGAGAGCCGGGTCGGCGCGCAGGACCGCCTGTTCCAGGCTCTGCAGCCGCCGGGACGGCTCCAGCCCGAACTGGTCGGCGAGCGTGGCGCGCAACTGCCGCAGCGCGCTCAGCGCCTCGGTGATCCGGCCGCTGCGGTACAGCGCGACGGCGAGCTGGGCACACAGGTTCTCGTGGGTGGGGTACCGGCGCACCAGGACACGCAGTTCACCCAGCAGCTCCCGGTGGTGTCCGATGCGAAGGTCGGCCTCGACCCGTTCGTCGTGGACGGCGAGATGAGCCTCACGCAGCCCTTCGAGCTGGGTCCGCAGGATCGGGCCCGCGTGCACGTCGACCAGCGCCGGTCCACGCCACAGGCTCAGAGCCGCACCCAGCAGCCGGGCCGCCTCCCGGTAGTCGCCCGCGGCGAACGACGCGCTGCCGTTGCCGGCGAGCCGGCGGAACTCGTCCAGGTCCAGCTCGCCGGGCTCCAGCCGGAGGGCGTAACCCCGCTCGCGGGTGCGAATCCGATCACCGTCGTTGCCGGAGCGCAGGACCTTACGAAGATTCATCACGTACGTCTGCAAGGTCGAGTGCGCACTGACCGGTGGTTGCTCACCCCACAGCTCGTCCACACAATCGTCGACGGTGACGATGGTGCCGGCGTGCAGGATCAGGAGCGCGAGCAGCTGCCGTTGCTTCGGAGCACTGGGCAGCCGGCCCGGCTCCATCGTCAACGGTCCCAGCACGGTGAAGCGCATGACTACCTCCGTCGCGCGATGACGCCAACGAGGAGACTCTGCTCAGTAGCGCTTTCGATCGCCTTACCGCTCGCACCTGAGGGCGACTCTGAGCTGCTATGACTATGACTATGACGAGCCGACCGTGATCAGTTCGCCCGAACCCTGTCGATGGCGGCGCGGCCGAAGTCGTTGACGATCGTGTAGTCGCCGGCACCCACCACCGGATCGGTCACCAGAACGACCACCACATACCGTCCCACCGCGGCGACGAGATAGGCCGCCCACCTGTCACCTTCGTCGTACTGCCTGATGAACAGCACCGTGTCCGGTCCGGCGGTGTCCTCGGCGATGCCGCGGAAGCCCGTCTCGTCGCCGCCGGCCCGGCACCGGGCCAGCTGGTCCTTCAGCTCGGCCAGGTAGGCCCGGGCGTCACCGGGCCGGTAGCGGCCCACATTCTCGTAGACTCGGTGTCGCGGGTCGTAGTCCGCCGCCAGACTCCGCTGCGCGATGGGTTGCGGCATCGAGGCATCCGCGCATGGTTGCGGCAGCAACGGGTGGATCAGGTCGGGCTCGACCGGACCGGGCTGCGCCCCACCGAGATCCGCCGACTGCAACATCACAGCCTCGGGTACGGGACGGGGCGCGGCCTGAGCTGGGGAAACGGTCAGCGCACACCGAGCAACCCGGCAACAATACTCGAAACATATCGATTCATGGCGGCATTGTTCCAACGCCGTGCAAAGATCCCCCGAGACCACCCACGACTTCGCCCGACGACGTGATCACCTGTGACTCACCACGCCGGCCAACCGCAGACAAGACGAGGGGCCGAGGTCTGCGCCCTCCAGCGCCTTGCCTGTCGCCCGGGCCACGTCGACCGCTTCGTCGAGACGTACTTGGCACCCTTGACGGCGCTTGCCGCATAACCGGCGACCGGGATGACCGAGGCGAAGGAGAGGCCGGCGTTGACCCAGTCGCCTTCGGTGGCGTCTGGCTAGTCGGCGTGGCGTTCGTGGTGTTCAGCTTGAGTTGCATCGCGCCGAGGTAGAGGTCACCGACTTGGTGGCCGGGTCCCGGCGGATGAGACGCTGCCCGCCCGCGTCGTAGACGAACGACGTGACGTTGGTGCCCTGGGTGATGCTGGGTGACGTGGCCCTCGGCGTCGCAGGCGAGCTTCTGGGTCAGAGTGCTGCTGAGGATGGGGGTCTCAGCGTTGCCGGATTTGTCGTACAGGAATGTCTGGCTGGTGTTGACCGTCGAAGTGCCGGTGGTGGTGGCGATGGCGACCTGTTCGACCGCGTGGGCCGACTACGCCGATCTGATCACCGGCAACGACGCGGACCCGGCTCCATCCATCGATGCGCTGAGTTCGATGGATGGGAGCGGAAGCACCTCTGGATGAGCTCCTTCGTGACCTGGTAGAGGCCAGGCAGGGAGCGAACAATCCTGATGACAAAGGGTCCACCGCATTGGATAATCGCGGTGGACCTTTTCGCATGTCAACGTACTCGTGGGCGATACTGGGATCGAACCAGTGACCTCTCCGGTGTGAAACGTAGTCCGATCAAGCTACTGACCAGGAAAAACGCAAATTAGGCCTGCTCAGACGACGCTACCCGACGTCACTGAACGCCGTTCGGCGACGCTCGGCGCTGCCGGTGACCACCCCATTTGCTCCCCGCCGATCACCGGTTTTGGGGAGCAGCGCCGCACGACCCCCGCCAGGAACGCCGAATTCATCGCCGTGGTGCTCCCCACGTCCGAAAAGAACGGCCAACGACCAGCACAAACACGCCCGCCGGGAGAACCGACCCTGCTCCCCACGCATGACACCTCGGGCCACCTTCCAGAGACCGGCCAGACCGGGAGGCCGACTCCCCCGCAGAAAACCGGCAAGACGCCCGGCGGGGAGCAACCTGGGAGCACACGGCCGCCCAGCGACACCCAAAAGGAGTCCGGCTTACCATCGCGCTGCTCCCCCATCAGCGAAGCATCCACCTCGGATCGCGGTCACCGAACGTAGTCAAGATGGACCGCCCCAGCCATGATCGCGTTTCCGGATCTGCCGATGTGAGCGCGTCGGCAAGCCACACGGATGCCCGCGGAAACGGAGTTGGCAGGATCGAAGTCATCGGGAAGGGTGCACGCATGACCAGTCAGCGGGAAGTCGGTTACAACGGCATGTGGGCCAAACCCGAGGCGGACCCCAGGTCCGACGTCAGCCCTGTCGGCGAACTGGCAACCATCCGTGAATACCTGTCTAATTACCGCCTGACGCTGGGCATGAAGTGCGAGGATCTCTCGCCGGAGCAGTTGGCCGTTCGATCGGTTCCGCCGTCGACGATGAGCTTGCTCGGCCTGATCCGCCACATGGCCGCCGTGGAGCACAACTGGTTCTACCGGACCCTGCAGGGCAACCTGAACGCGCCGCGGCTCTACTGGTCCACCGAGGAGCGCGACCTGGACTTCGACGGTGCGGTGGCTGATCCGAACGTCATCAACGACGCGTTCACCACCTGGCGGGAGCAGATCCTCACGGCTGACAGGTGGCTGGATTCGGCGACCGACCTCGGCACGATGGTCAGCATGGCCAACGGCGAGCAGGCCAGCGTCCGCGACATCCTGATCCATATGGTTGAGGAGTACGCGCGGCACTGCGGCCACGCGGACCTACTCCGCGAATGCATCGATGGACGCACGGGCCAGTAAACTCTTCGGCAACCATCCGGCCGTGACGTCGATACATTCGACCGACGCACGGATTTGCCGCAATCAGGGCCCTGCTGATTTTTCGGGCGTCACTCTCCGTCGGCGTCCCACACGCGCTCGAACTCGACTTCCGCAATCTCGAAGTCGCTCCAATCATCGCCAGAGTCGTAGAGGCTCGCTTCGCCGAGACCGCCGTAGCGGTCTTCTTGATGATCGGGGCCGTAGCGCAGGACACGGCCAGTGTCGTACACCTCGACCTGGCGAACGGGCCAGCCGTCATCGCCAACCTCGAAGTACCAGTCCGAATGGCCCCAGCCGTCGAACTCATCACCTCGGGTCTCGTCCCAGCGACGGCGATAGAAGCGATGCGGCACGGCCGAAGGGTACCGTCGCGCGCCGTCCTCATTTGCCGCGATCCGGTCACCTCCTCTGCGGCAACGATCGGGCTGCGAGCCTCGGAGCTACGACATCACAGGACAGCGCCGTGATCCGTCGCGCCCTGTCGGCGTTCGGAGGGCCAGGTGTTGCACCACAGGCAGCACCAGTAGAGGTTGTCGCGATCGTTGTCACCACCGTTGAAACGGGCAAGGCGATGCCCGAGCGAGCCGATTCGCCTACCTATCGCAGCCCACGCGACAGGTCTGCCGTCCGGGCCGGACGGTCGGCCTTCGACAGCGAAAGACCCGCAGTCGCCGCACTTACCAGCAGCCGCATCGAGAACCTCCCACACGACCGACGCGGTGATCCGGAGGCCGGGAGGACCGGACATCAGCCGCGGCCGGTTGGCCCGACGCGCTTTACGGCTGCACCATGCCATCCGCTGAGCCGTCGTGGTCGCGGCCAGAAAATCCGCCCAGGACCGGTACACCGGGTCAGGCACGGTCCCCTCACCAACGGGTTCCGGTGCCAGCGGCGCAGGGTGCATGGCAGCCAGAAGCTTCTCTCGTTCCTCTACTGGCAGCGTGGCGGCGAACGCCAGCAACTCAGCGGCGGTCGGCGCTTCTCGATCCCCTTCCATAGGAGAATTGTGCAGCCATAGGGCTGCAAGGCTCCGCCGAGGTGAACTCCCAGCAACGCGGTCTTGAGCGTGAAGCCCGCAGCGGTGATGCGATGTCCTCTGTGGTGATGAGCCTCGGGAAGCAAAAACCAGGGGGCACCGTCGTCACCATGCCGGCAGCTACTCCGGGACCAGTTACCCAGAGCCAGCCACCTGCCATGCCAGGCCGACGACGTCGCCGTGGCCGGATCGGTTCACGGACGGGTGACTGAACGACGCCTGCCGCATTGACCACGCGCCATCCGGGAACAGGCCGATAGTCGAACACGTCGATGGGCACAACCACAGGAAACCAAGACGGAAAGCGATTTGGTCGGGAGAAAGCCATGGCCTGGGTCGAAGAGCGCGGAAGCCGAAGCCGAGTTCGCTATCGCCGGGCCGGGCGCACCGTCACCGACAGCACCTATACCCGCCGCGAGGACGCCGAGGCAGAGGCAACACGGTTGAACAACGCCACCCGGGCGGCCCGGCTGCGTTACCAGCCCTCACCGGCGCCGCGGTTGGACGAGTGGGTCGTCATCTGGCAGGCCGGGCATCTGGCCGCCGATTCGACGCTGGCCCGCTACGAGAGCCTGCTGCGTGTACACATCCTGCCCGCGTTCGGCAGCCGGCGCATCGACTCGATCACCCACCAGGACGTCAAAGCGTTCGCCCGCGGCCTGGCCGGGCACCTCGCTGACAGCAGCGTGCGCCACATCGTCACCCTGCTCGGCCAGATACTGCGCGAGGCCGTCGACGACCACCTGATGTTCTTCGACCCCACCGCCCGGCTCCGGCTACGCCGCCTCCCGCGCGAGCAGCGCCCGTTCGCCACAGCCGTCCAGGTCTGGCAGATCGCCGCCCGCATGCCTGACACCATCACCCGCACCCTGGTGATCACCGCCGCCTACACCGGCATGCGCATCAGCGAACTCACCGCCCTCAGCCGCGCCGACCTGCACCTGGCCGAAGCCCGCCTGCATGTCTCGGCCACCACCGGCGCCCTCCACGAAGTCCGCGGCCACCTGACCCTCGGCCCACCGAAAACCCCGGCCGCCGTCCGCGACATCGCCCTGCCGCCGTTCCTCGTCGACGGCCTCGACCGGCTCCTGCACGCTCACCCGTACGACACCGTCTTCTGCACACCGACCGGGCGGTGGCTGTGGCGCACCGACTACAACAACCGCCGCTGGCGACCCGCCTGCGACGGCCACCCCCGCGCCGACTGGCCGCCCATCCTCAGCGGCATGCACTTCCACGATCTGCGCCACACCCACCGCACCTGGATGGACGAAGACCACACCCCCGAAGTGCTCCAAGCCCACCGCCTCGGCCACGCCATCCCCGGCATCCGCGGCGTCTACGCCCACGTCACCCCCACCATGACCGCCCGGCTACTCGACAACCTGCAAGCTCGCTGGCTCGACAACGGCGGCTACTGGTAACCCCAGCCGAACCCGACTTCGTAAGCTAAAAGACGCGAAAGTGCTGGGCATCCCGAGCTCGGCATACCACCGAAGTAACGAGTGATGAGCACGTTGATGGTTACCGTGGGAGCAAAAAGGCTCCCATACGAAGATGGGAGCCGATGAGCAAGGTCAGCGATCATGGTACTGACCTGTGGATCCGAGTGGGCGATACTGGGATCGAACCAGTGACCTCTCCGGTGTGAACGGAGCGCTCTCCCGCTGAGCTAATCGCCCTCAACGAGATGGAACTCTACTAGACGGTGGGCGGCGTGTGTAAATCAGGGGGTCAGCGCCACCCCAGGAAGTCGAGGGTCCAGGTGAACAGGTTCAGGTGGAAGGTGAGCAGGACGCTCAGCCAGACCACCGCACTGATGAAGATCATGCCGACCAGTCCGACGAGGGCCCGGATCGGGAGAGACTGACTGGCGATCCAGTGCGTCCAGCTCTGGACGTGCCGTTTGGTGAAGGCCAGCAGGGCTCTGGCCCAGTGGAATTCGATGGCGAGGATGGCCAGGCCGAGGAGCACGATGGCCCAGCCGGGGCCGGGGAGCGGGATCAGGATGATCCCCACCGCGGTCACCAGGGCGCCCAGAATGCCGACGCCGATCTTCAGAGCCAGCCGGCCAGTGGAGTTGGACCGGATACGGTCAAGCACACGCACGTCGTAGAACCCCGTCGTCCGGTTTTAGGCCCATTTCATCCCCCAGTGTCCGGGGGCCCCGTCACTACCCGGGAGGAATGGACGTTACCGGAGTAAGTCAACTGCTGGACCACCCGACGCCGGGCGGAACCGGGTACTTGGGCGGAACGGGACAAGATATCTCATTGTGTCTCGCTTGGAACGGTTTTCGGAACCGTCTTCCCACTACTGGGTGAGATCAGCGTATGGCGGAGCGTAACGACAGGGATCACCTGAGTATGGGAAACGCGGGGTTCACCAGCCTCGCAGCGGTGCCGGGGGGAGTTCGTCCATGAGTACCATTCGTCCAACGACCGTCGAGGTCGAAACCTCGCTGCGGCTCGTAGCGCCTGACGCGACGGCACTGCCCGTGCGTGCCAGTCTGCGGTACGACCCAGCCGACCCCTATGCGGTCCACGTGTTGTTCCACGCAGAATCAGCCGGTGGGGAAGCCGTGAGCTGGTCTTTTGCGCGGGAACTGCTCGTGACCGGGCTCGATGAGCCGGCCGGGATCGGCGACGTCCGGGTGTGGCCGTGGGCCACCCCGCGGGGCGATTTCGTCGCCCTGGCGCTCTCGTCACCTGACGGGAACGCGCTGTTCGAGGTACCGCGCAGTGTCCTGGTCCGCTTCCTGCGGCGCACCTATGTGGTGGTGCCCCGCGGCCGGGAGTCGGACCACCTGGACGTGGACGCGGCAGTCAATCGGCTACTGGCCGGCCGGTAAGCGATATCAGCGAGACCCGCACGGACTCTGCCGGTCCGCGCGGGTCTCGCTTTATCCGGAAATGCAATCGATCTCCAAAAAGAAATCGGAATCGGACGTATAGCGAATACCGAGCCGGAAATCGGACATAAACCTCAGTCGGTGCGCTAGTGGATGCGAAGGAACGCATCGACGACTACCGTCAGGCGCGATGTCAGCACTCATTCAGTACACCGAGCCGGCACCCGCCTCCCTTCCACCGGACTGGTCGGGCGTCGGGGGCTGCACCTTGCCGGTGGCCGCCGGCGCCACCACCGACCTGTTGAACTGTCACGCGCTCGTGCTCAGCACCGACGGACCACTGCTCGCCGAGATCGACTTCGCCGAGTTCTCGTCCGGTCCGGGCACACTGCTCTGGGTCCGGCCCGGGCAGGCGCTACGGTTCGCCGAATCACCGGACGATCCGGTGACCATCGTGTTCCGGCCGGGCCTTTTCGGCCCGGACGAGCTGCCGGGGGTGAGTCCCGACGATCCGGCCGGGCCGGCCCGCGCGCCGCTGGCCCCACCCGATCCGGGGGTCTTCCGGGCCGCGTTCACCCATCTCATCGCTGACTCCGCCGGGCCACCGGGGCCGGTCACCGCGGCGCTGCTGCGGCATCAGCTGGCCGCGCTGTTGCTGCGTATTCGGGCTCTCGATCCGGACGGCGACGTGCGGGCACACGTCGAGGGCCGGACGTTCGAGCGGTTCCGGATCCGGCTGGAGGAGGGTTATCCGCACACCCGGCGAGTCGAGGACTATGCCTCGGAGCTGGGCTGTTCGGTGCGGACCCTCACCCGGGCCAGTCTGGCGCTGTCCGGGCGTACCGCCAAGCAGGTCGTCGACGACCGCGTCGCACTGCAGGCCCGGCGCCTGCTCGCCGCGACCCCGTTGTCGGTCGCCGAGGTGGGCCGCATCCTGGGGTTCGGGGAGCCGACGAACTTCGGCCGGTTCTTCCACCGGGAGACCGGCCTGAGTCCCGGGCAGTTCCGCGGACGGTTCACCGACGACAGTCCAGGGGGGATACCCGGACCGCGACGCCCCACTGACTGACGGTTAATTCCCACAAATCCCTGGGGTATGTGCATCCGGATTGCATGGCCGGGGCAGAATAGTCGGGTGCAGATCTCCGCGCGCGGCGACTATGCGGTCCGGGCCGCCCTCAGCTTGGCGCAGGCTTACCCGGCGCTGATGTCCGCCCAGGCCATCGCTCAAGACCAAGAGATGCCCCGGAAGTTTCTCGAGGCAGTGCTCGCCGACCTGCGTCGTGCCGGTGTGGTGCGCGCGCAACGTGGTGCCGAGGGCGGTTACACGCTGTCGCACCCACCGCGGGACGTGACGATCGGCCAGATCCTGCGGGCCGTCGACGGTCCGCTAGCAGGTGTGCGTGGCCTCCGCCCGGAGGAGACGCAGTACACGGGGGCCGCCGAGAACCTGCCGAACCTGTGGGTCGCGGTGCGAGCCGCGGTCCGCGAGGTCGTCGACGAGGTGAGTCTCGCCGAGTTGATCAGCGGGCGGATGCCGGCCCACGTCCGCAAGCTGACCACCAGGCCGGATGCCTGGCAGCCACGCTGACGTTTGTAAATCGATCCCATCGGGAATCAGGTCTCCCGTCACCACCTAGATGGGAGAGGCTCCGATGGGCATCGTTTTCCGCAAGCGCAAGAAGATCGGCCCGCTGGTCCTGAACTTCACCGAGAACGGGTACTCCTCGTGGAGCCTCAAGATCGGCAAGTGGTCCTGGAACTCCAAGACCCGCGCGCACCGTTACGACCTGCCCGGCCCGATCTCCTGGAAGCAGGACAAGAGCCGGTCATAGGCTGATCGTCACGTCGCCGCCGAGCCGGCCCTCCGCCGGCACCCGGGTGACCGCGCCCTCGTCCACGAGCGCGTGGAGCACCCGGGTGGCGTCGGCGGCACGGTAGACGGTCGCGGTCAGCGCGAAAGTGCGCAGTCCGGTCACCGTCGCGGGCCCGGCCGCCAGATGTTCTAGCAGGTCCCGCTGCAGCGCGGCGTCGTCCGGCAGGCGTTCCGGGTCGGCCACCCACAGCGCCTCCTTGAAACCCTCCAGGCTCTTGGCCGAGCCGGTGGCGAGTGCCATCACCTCGCCGTTCGCCAGTTCGACCGCCGTGACCAGCGGGAACCCCAGTCCACGATAGGGGTCGACGCTGCCTCCCGGCGGGAGTACGAGCAGCACTTCGGCCGGTTTCCCGGCGGTGATCGCGCGGACGGTGGTCACCGCGGGCGGTTCACTCGCGGCCGAGGCGTCGAGATAACCCAGCAGCGGTACGTGTAGAGCACCGGCCGCTTTCAACACGACGGGCAGGCGCTCGTCGGTACCACCGCCGACCGGTAACACCGCGAGCCCGGCGGTCATCCCCCGCTCCCGCTGTGTCGCGGTGAGCCGTTTCCCCACCTCGGTCATGTCCTGGCCGACGGCCACCATGGACAGTTCCCGACCCCGTGCAAGATCCGGCAAATCGGCCAGTACGCGCACGGCGGCCTCGGCGGCGGCACCCCCGTCGGCGTCGGCGAACCCGTGCACATAGGTCACCCGCCGCGCGCGGCCCAGCGCCCCTTCGGCCCAGGTTCGCAGGTGGCGGACGAGTAGTTCAGTCTTCACGGACGAGATCACGGACATACCGAAGTTCTACCGTGTCCACTCCGCTACCGAAAACTTGTACCGAGGGTGTTCAGTTGAGCACTATGGGAAACATGGCCCCTCCGCTCGCCGAAGTCACCGCCCAGGCGCAGACACTGTCGTCGTCGGGTGATCTCGCGGGCGCCCGGGCGGTTCTGGACGATCTGCTCCGTACCGCCGACGCCGATCCGCGCCGGGCCACCGCCGATCTCGCGGTCGCCGCGACCCTGCACGCCCGGATCCTCATCGCCCTCGGCGACCCGGAGTCCGCCCGGTTGTGGGCCGCCTTCGCGCACTCCGCCGACGAGCGCCTGCACGGCCGGCGTGACGAGCGCACCATCGCCGCTGCCGCCCTGCACGCGGCGGTGCTCCAGCGCATCGGCCAGCACGGCCGGGCCGCCTCGGTCTACCACGACCTGATCGGCGAGCTGGCCCTGACCGACGGTCCCGATTCCCCGCGCGTGCTGGCCGCCGAAGCCGACCTGGCCACCGCCGAACACGCCGCCGGGCACTGTGCCGAGGCCCGCGCCCGGCTGGCCCGAGCCTGGCGGCGGCACCGCCGGATGCACGGCGACGCCAGCGCGGCCGGTGTCAAGATGCTGGCCCGGCTCGGCTCGATGGAGCGCGAGTGCGGCCACGACGCCGAGTCCCGCGAGCATCTGGCTCTGGCGAGTGAGCTGAGCGCCCGCTATCTGCCGGCCGATCACCCGCTGGCCCGGCAGACCGCCGCTCTCATCGCCGGCACCGCGTCCGGGCGGCACACCTGCGGCCGGCGCGACGCCACCGGCGGTAAACCGTTCCGGCCGTTCCCGCGCCGGCCCACCGTGCCCGACCCGACCGGGGCCGGGCCGTCACCGTTCCCGGTCCACGCGCCCGGCCAGCCGCCGCCCGACGACCGGCCCACCGACCCGGCCGGCACGGTCTATCCGGTTCCGCCGGACGCGGCCGGTACCGGCGGTCCACCGGTCGCGTCCGGCGGTCCACCGGTCGGCGACCCGGCCACCGGCGGCGACTACTACGACGACCTGCCCCCGGCGGACGACCGGATCACCGACCCCAACGGGACCGTCTACCAGCAGCCGCTCTATCTCGCCGACCTCGGACTGCCCGGTGACCCGACCGGCCGGCACGCCCGCGCCGACACCCCACCGCCGCTGCCCGGCAACCGCGCCCCCGACTACGGAGAGGACGGCAAACCCCTTCCCATCGGTACGGCACGGGCCAGCACCCGCACCGATCCGCCGAACTCACGGCGCCTGCCGGTTCGTACCGAGCAGCCGGGTCGTTCTCGTATCGCCCACCCGCTGTTGCTCGCCGCGATGCTGGCCGGAGTGGTCGCCACCGCCGCGGTCGTCGTCATCCTCACCCTGCCCGGCGCCGACGGGGCGACCCGGTCACCGGAACCGTCCACTCCGGTCGCCGCCGACCCGCTCACCGCCACCGTCGTTCCCGGCGCCCCGCAGAACGTGCGGTTGCGCGACGGCGGCGACAGTGTCGCGCTCCAGTGGGCCTACCCGCGCGGCGCCACCGGGGACGTGCTGATCACCGGTGGACGAGCCGGGCAGGCACCGGTGACGATCGCCGAGCTGCCCACCGGCGCCGCCGACTACGTCGTCTACAGCCTCAGCGCCGACGCGGACTACTGCTTCACCGTCGCGGTCGAGTCCACCGGCCGTACCACGGCGGCAGCCGCCCCGTTATGCACCCGGCGGTGATGCAACCGTCCCGCAACCGGCGGCGACCCGAACCGCTCCTCCTGCCCCGGACCGTGGGTCGTCACGGGCCACGACAGGGAAGAGGCACAGTGACGACGGAAGCGGCGAGTCTCGTCCCCATCGAACAGACTCGGCAGCTCACCGAACTCGAAGCCGCCGTGACGGAACTCGAAGAGCGGACACCGTCGCAGTTCCGGACCGTGTGGGCGCCCGCCGCCGCCCTGCGCCAGCGCGCCGAGGAGGTCGGCGCCGACGAGATCATCCAGCGCGCCGTCCTGCTGCAGGCCGGAGTGCTGCTCCGGGAAGGCCAGACCGGTGAGGGCGGCCAGCTCGCCCTCCAGGTCAAGGCGTGGGCCGAGGAGAACGAGGCACGCTACGTACTGGCCCGCGCGCACCGGGAACTGTCCGTCTTCTACCGGCACGTCGGTGACTTCTCCGACGCCCTGACCCACGCGGTCCAGAGTGTCGCTTTCCTCACCGACGACGTGCCCGCCCATCTGCGGGCCCGGCACCTGATGACTCTCGCGGTCGCGCTCTCCGACACCGGCTCGCACGCCGACGGCAAACGTCGCGGCCGGGAGGCCCTGGCACTGTCCGCCCAGGCCGGCGACCACGAGATGGTCCTCGCCATGCTCAACAACATGGCCTACAGCGCGGCCGAGATCGGCGACGAGACCGAGGCCCGCGCACTCGTCGCCCAGATGCGTGAGGTCCAGGGCCGGGACGGGCACCGGTTCACCGCCAACGAACTCGACACCATGGCCCAGGTCGAACTGATGAGCGAGCGGTACGCGGCGGTCGAGGAGCTGCTCTCCCCCGTGCTGGCCGACCTGGTCGTCGCCAACGAAGGGGACGCGCTCGCCGAGTGCCGGCTCACCTTGGCCCGGGCCCGCCGTCTCGACGGGCGCCACGACGCCGCGCAGGAAGCCCTCGACGCGGCTCGGGCCAGCTGCGCGGAACGGCAACTCGGCGCCATCGCGGCCCGGGTCCGTCAGGAGCAGGCCGCCCTCTACGCGGCTACCGGGCGCTTCGCCGAGGCGTACGAGGAACATCGCAGTTTCCACGCCGACATGACCGCGCTCCAGTCGGTGCAACGCGATGCCCGGGCCCGCGCGCTGCAGGCTGTCTTCGAGGCCAACGAGGCCCGCCGGACCAGCGAACACTTCCGGGAGATGGCCCACCGGGACGCGCTGACCGGACTGCACAACCGGCGGTACGTCAACGAGCGCCTCCCCGCCCTGATGCTGGAATCCGCCGCCCGTGGCCGCCCGCTGTCCGTGGCGATCATCGACCTGGACCACTTCAAGCGCATCAACGACACTCTGTCGCACGCCACCGGGGACACCGTTCTGCAACGTGTCGCCGAACTGATCGAGGAGGCCGCGCCCGGAGCCGCCGTCGCCGCCCGGATGGGTGGCGAGGAGTTCCTGCTGGTCTTCCCCGGAGTGGACGCCGAGGAGGCGGCCATGCGCTGTGAACGGCTGCGCCTGCGGATCCGGGCCCACGGCTGGGAGCCGGTCACCGGCACCCTCCAGGTGACCACCAGCATCGGGGTGACCACGACGGACGCCGAGGTGACCAGTTTCTCGGCACTGCTGTCGATCGCCGACCGCAACCTGTACGCCGCCAAACGCTCCGGCCGCGACCGCGTCGTCGCCGGCTGACCCACAGCGTCCTCCCCCGGCCAGGCCCAGAAGATGTCAGAGGGTCCGGGCAGAATCCGGGTATGGCCGATGACTCGACGATCCCGTTCCCCTCACCCATGACCCCGGCCGCCGGGCAGGCCGAGGTCTTCGTCCGCTACCTGGACTTCTATCGGGAGACCGTGCTCGCCAAAGCCGGTGGGCTGCCCGAGGCGGAGCTGCGGTCCAGCCGTCTGCCATCCGGCTGGACGCCGTTGGAGCTGCTCAAACACCTGCGGTTCGTGGAGTTGCGCTGGCTGGATTGGGGTTTCCAGGGCCGTGCCGTAGACGAGCCGTGGGGTGACCGGAAAGACGACCGCTGGCACGTCGGGCCGGCGGAGACCCTGGCGGAACTCGCCGCCGCGCTGCGCGCCCAGGGTGTGCACACCACGGCGGTGATCACCGGGAACGACCTGGCGGGGATCGGGCAGCCCGGCCCACGCTGGGCCGGCGACGACCCGGCCACTCTGGAGCGGATCTGTTTCCACCTGCTCCAGGAGTACGCCCGCCACGCCGGCCACCTCGACATCGTCGCCGAACTGGCTGGAGGCCCCATCGGCGAGTGAACCGAACAGTAGGGCCGAGGCCGGCTCCGGACCAGATCGGTGGTCGGCGTGGATCGGGTCAGAGGTCGACGTCGGCCCGGACCGGGTAGTGGTCGGAGGCCGTCGCGGTGGTCTCGTCGCGGAGGGACCACAGGCGCTCGGCTCGGGCTGCCAGGGCGGGGCTCGCCATCAGGTAGTCCAGGCGGACGGCGCCGAACTCGCGGCCGGCGTAGTCGGTGGGAACGGTGCGGCCGTCGCCCTCGCCTACCGTGTGCCACAGGTCGGTGTAGCCCTCCTCGTGGAACGCCGCGATCGCCCTGGTGTCGGCGGTGCCGTCCGGCGCCAGGTGTCGCTGCCGGTAGAGCGAGGGCAGGCCCGCGAGCTCCCGCTCATGGTCACCGAGCGGGTCGAGCCCGTTCATGTCCCCGGCGATCACGACCAGGCCGTCGGCCGAGGCATGCCGGGCGGCGAGCCAGCGGGCCTCCCGGTAACGGCGGGACGGGGAGAACGGGTTCAGGTGGGTGCTCACCACCGTCAGCGGGCCCGCGCCCGTCTCCACCACCACCTCGGCGGCGGCGTGGTGGAGGCGCCACGTGACCGACGTACGGCGAAGGATCTTGAAGGGGTTGCGGACCAGGACGGCCACCGGCTGGGCCAGGGCAGACGGGGCCATGTGGGCCGTCATTCCGGTGGCGGTGGCCAGTTCCTGGAGGCGGCGGCGGCCGTAGCGGCGGTAGTTCAGTAGTTCCTGCAGGCAGAGGACGTCGGGACGGGCGTCGCGGATGACCTGGATGATCGCCTGCAGACGGTCACCGCCGCCGTGTTTGATGTTCCAGGTCATCAGGCGCAGGGTCATCCGACCGTCTCCAGGCTGCGGGATCGGTTGGCCCGCTCGGCCTCCTCGGCGGCCTCGCTGAGGGTCGCGGCGTTCGCGTTGGGGCGGATCACCCACCAGAGGACGCCGATCCAGGCGGCGGTGAGCAGGGTGGCGCCGAGAACGTCGGTGGGGTGGTGCATGCCGCGGTACATCCGGGACGTCGCCACGATCGCCGGCATGATCACCGCGAGGGCCGGGAAGATCCAGCGCCACGGCTGCCGGACCCTCGCCATCACGATGATCGCGATGGCGACCCAGAGGCACATGGTGGCGGCGATGTGGCCGGACGGGAACGACGACGTCGGCATCTGGCCGTCGATCTGCTCGACCGACGGGCGTTCCCGGCCGACCGCGACGGCGGCGCAGAGGAACAGGGTCAGTTCGCCGACCATGGTGAGGGCCAGGAACAGGACCGGCCGCCACTGCCGCCAGGCGGCCAGCGCGATCGGGCAGAAGATCAGCGAGATGATCAGAATGGCGTGGGTGTCGCCGGCTTTGCTGGCGAGCCAGCTCAGGTGGTCGAGCGACGGGGTCCGGAAGGTCTGGAGCCAGCGCGGCACACCGTCGTCGAACGGCGGTTCCCAGCGGGTCACCGAGTAGCCGACCACGTAGAGCAGGCCGAACACGAAGACCCAGCCGACCAGGATCTCGGCGCCCTTGGCCCACGGGTGCGGCAGGAGTTCCTTCTCGGCGGGGGCGGGACGCAGGTCGGGGCCGGCTTCCGGGTCGAGGCCGTCGGTGATCGGCGGGGTCTCGTGGCCGGCCTCCCGCCGCCAGATCCGGAAGGCGTACGCGGTGACGCTGATCCAGGCGATCCCGAGCAGCCAGCCGCCGAACACGTCGGAGAGGAAGTGCACACCGAGGGCGATCCGGGTGAAACCGACGGCGGCGACGATCACCGCGGCCAGGCCGATGAACCAGGGCCGCCACCGGCGCCGCATCGCGGGCAGGAAGATCAGCACGAGCATCCCGTAGACGACCATCGAGCCGAGCGCGTGCCCGCTGGGGAAGCTGTTGCCGGGTGCGGAGGCGACCGGCACCTCGACGACCGGCCGCAGCCGCCCGATCAGCGCTTTCAGCGACGGGTCGAGCACCAGCGCACCGGCGCCGGTGACCAGCAGGTAGATCGCCGGGCGGGGCAGCCGGCGCAGGAACAGCAGGACGGCGGAGAGCAGCACGAGCGGGAGCAGGACGCCCCGGCCGCCGAACGAGGAGATCTGCTGGAGCACCGCCACGGTCGTCTCGGAGCCGGCCGCCCAGCTGTTCAGGTTGTGTGCCACCGACTGGTCCAGGTTCAGCAGTGGCTGCCAGTGGAAGCGGACCAGCAGGAGCAGCACGCCGAAGGTGAGGCCGATGGCGGCCACCACGATCAGGCCCAGCACACTGCGTTCGGCGAAGTGCCGCACGGGCGCCCAGCCGGTGCGTTCCACCACGCGGTTGTCTTCGGTCACGGCGCACTCCAACGTTTGGGGGTGCGCGCTTGCTTACCCGGCCGGCTCGGGTGTCACACCGGGATCCCGTTGCGCCGGGATGTCCGGTTTCTCGTCGGGTTCCCAGCGGTCCTCCAGAGCGGGCCGGGGCACGCCGACACGACGGGCCTCCAGCTGGGCGGCGAAGGCGAGACCGACGAAGATCGCGATGCCGGTCAGGTTGGCCCAGATCAGCAGCGCCATCATCGCGGTGAGCGGGCCGTAGGTGGCGCCGAAGCCGTCGCTGAACCGGATGTATCCGGCGAGCAGAAGACTGGCGAGCCACCACAGCACGGTCGACACCACGGCACCGAACAGCAGCCAGGAGAGGGCGGGCTGGTTGCGGCGTACCGAATGGCGGAAGAGCAGGCCGACGGCGAAGACGATGAGGGCCAGGCTGACCGGCCAGCGGACCACGTCCCACGCCACCCGCAGCCCGGACGAGATGCCGAAATGTTCCTCGGCCGAGTCACCGGCGGCTTTCCCGGCCACCAGCAGCAGGAAGCCGAAGAGCGCGGGGAGCCCGGCGATCAGGGCCAGGACCGCGGCCCGCAGATACTTGGGCAGTGCCGGCCGGTCGCGTTCGACGCCGTAGATCCGGTTGGCGCCACGCTCGATCTGGGCCATCGCGCTGGTCAGCGCGAACAGGCCGGTGACCATACCGAGGGTGAGTGCCAGCTCACCGGCGTCCTCGGTCCGCTCGTCGTCCATCAGCAGCTCGGTGACCAGCGGCTCGCTGGCGCCGGGGGTGAGCGCGATGACGGTGTCGGCGACGACCTGGCCGCCGTCCTCGACACCGAGGTCGGTGGCGAGCCCGGACAGAGCGATCAGGAACGGCACGATCGCCAGGCAGAGCTGGAAGCCGAACGCCCGGGAATGGCTGAAGCCGTCACCGTAGCGGAACCGGACGAACGCGTCGTGCAGCAGCGGCCAGCGCCCGTAGTGCCGCAACGCGAGGAACGCGTCGTCGGCGGAGAGTTTGTCCCCGGGCATCATCCGGGTCTCGGGGACCGGTTCGGTACTGCTCAAGCCTTCTCCTCCGCCACGGCCTCCCGAAGCGGTTCGGCACGTTCGGCAACCGCGGAGGCGTCGTACGCCAGGTCCGGATCAGCGTCCGGCTGGGGCACACAGAGCAGCAGCGCCTTCGGCCGGACCTGGATCTTCATGACCTTGCCCGGGGTGATGGTGTCACCGTCGAGCTGGCGGGCCTGTGCCCGGTTGCTGTAGATCTCAATCCGCTGTGCGGTATAGGTCTCCATCAGCGGCACCCGCTCCCGGCGGCTGAGCACGGCCCAGGCCAGGGCCGCCCAGTGCGCCAGGTTGGTGGGGCTGAGGATGGCCACGTCGAGCCGCCCGTCGTCAGGCTCGGCCTTGCTGAGCAGTTTCACCCCGCCCTGCAGCCGGCCCACGTTGCCGACGATCACGGCGGCCGGGCGGCGGGGCATCGGTGGGCCGCCGTCGAGCCGGATCCGGGCCCGCATCGGCCGGTCCAGCAGGTGTTTGGCGGCGCCGCCGAGATAGGCCGGCCAGCCGATGTGCTTCTTCGCCCGCTCCGAGGTGTCGCCCAGCATCTGGGCGTCGAAGCCCATGCCGGCCATCACCACGAAACAGCGGTCGCCGAGCATGCCGACGTCGATACGTCGGCGGCCGCCCTCCAGGGCCACCTCCAGCCCGGCGGCCGGGTCGTTGCCGAGTCCCAGATTGGCCGCGAGCAGGTTGCCGGTGCCGGCGGGCAGGACCGCGAGGGCCACGCCGGTGCCGCTGAGCGCGGTGACGACGGCGGTGACGGTGCCGTCGCCGCCGCACGCGAAGACCAGCTCGGCGCCCTCAGCGATCGCCTGTTTGGCCTGACCGCGGCCGGAATCGCCGGGGGTCGTCTGGTACCAGGCCGGTGCCGGCCAGCCGGCCCGGCGCAGAGCCTCGTGGACGGTACGCCGCAGGTGATCGGGATCGGCCACTTTCTTGGGGTTGTACACGACGGCGGAGCGTGGTCCTGTCACGTCGCCCAGTTTGCCGGAGTCATGTCACGGCGGCGACTCGACCGGCACGGCCGGACACGTGCGAGGCACACTTCTCGGGTGACCGATTTGACGTACCCCCATGTTGGGTCGACGCGGACCGGGCGGCTACCCGCCGGGTACCGGCATCTGCGCTACCGCACCCGGCTCGGCACCGGGGAGGACGTGCTGGCCCGCGCCGGCGAGGCGGTCCTCAGTTTCCGGATGCACCGGGCCACCGGCACCCGGATCACCGCCGACGCCCACCGGGCCGCTCCGGGGGTGCTGCTCACCGTGGGGCTCGGGCCGCTGCGCGCGCCGTGCGAGGTGGTCTGGACGCTGGAGGAGGGTGACCGGATCGGGTTCGCGTACGGCACCCGGCCGGGTCATCCGGCCACCGGCGAGGAGGCGTTCGTGGTGGAACGCGACGAGCACGACCGGGTGTGGCTGGTGGTGACCGCGTTCAGTCGCCCGGCGGGCCCGCTGATGCGGGTGGCCGGGCCGTTCGCGGTCGGGTTCCAGCACATGTTCGCACGCCTCTGCGGGTTCGCCCTGCGCCGCCTGGGTACCGTGAAACGGTGAGAGTGACCTGGTGGGGACACAGCACCGTGTGGCTCGAGGACTCCGGCACCCGGCTGCTGACCGACCCGGTGCTGACCGGCCGGCTCGCGCATCTGCGGCGGATGGCCGGCCCGTCACCCCGTCTGCCCGGCGCTCCGGACGCGATCCTGCTGTCGCACCTGCACGCCGATCACTTCCACTGCGCGTCACTTCGTGCCGTACCCGGCAATCCGCTCTTGATCGTGCCCAAGGGAGCCCGGGGGTTCGCCGCCCGCGCCTTGGGCCCGGAGATGGCCCGCCGGGTGGTGGAGCTGGCGCCGGGTGAGGAGACCGAGGTGGGCGCGGTGCGGGTGCGGGCGGTTCCGGCCGCGCACGACGGCAACCGGGGGCCGTGGTCGCGGGAGCGGGCGATCGCCGTCGGGTTCGTCGTGGAAGGGGTGGCCCGGACCTGGTACGCGGGCGACACCGGCCTGTTCGACGAGATGTCCGATCTGGGGCCGCTGGATCTGGCACTGATCCCGGTCGGCGGCTGGGGCCCGACGCTCGGCGCGCACGGGCACCTGGATGCCCGGGACGGTGCCGAGGCGCTGCGCCGGGTGAAGGCGTCGTGGGCGGTGCCGGTGCATTACGGGACGTTCTGGCCGATCGGGATGGGCCGGGTGCGGCGGCACATGTTCGACGAGCCGGGGCCGCGGTTCGCCGAGTTCGCCGCGCAGGCGGCACCGGACAGCCGGGTGCGGGTGCTGGCGCACGGCGAGACCCTCGATCTGGAGCCGGCCGCGTGATCGGCACGCTGAGTTCGCTCGGCTGGTTGCTGCTGGTGGTGGCGTTCGGTGCGGTGGTGCCGATCGTGCCGACCGGGGCGGCGGTGAGCGGGACGGCGGCGCTGATGTTCCACGAGCACCCGTTCTCGATCGGGTTCGTGGTGGCGGCGGGCGCGGCCGGGGCGTACGCGGGCGATCTGGTGATGTACGCGATGTGCCGGTTCGGCGGTGAGAAGCTGGCCCGCCGGTTGCGCTGGCTGCGTGACGAACAGCGGCTCGCCGGGGTGAAGGATCGGCTGCGGGAGCGGCAGGTGCCGGTTCTGCTGGTGTCCCGGCTGATCCCGGGCGGCCGGATCCCGGTGCTGCTCGCGGCCGCCTTCGCCGGAATCCGGTGGCGTACGTTCGTGGTCGCCAACCTGCCGGCCTGCGTGCTGTGGTCGGTGGTCTACGCCGCGATCGGGCTGGCCGGCGGGTCGCTCTTTCCCGAGCCGTGGCAGGGCGTGGTCGCCGCAGTGGTGGTGATACTGCTGGTCAACCAAGCCCTGACGTGGTGGGACAAGCGCCGCGAGGTCAGTACTTCAGGTGCGTCCGGGTGAGCTTGCCGACTCGCTCCACCAGGCTGATGCCGCCGGTCATGCTCTTGTTGGTGTGCGAGAGCACGGCGATCGAGACGTCGGTGTCGTCGCCGGTGATCTGACCGACCGTGTTGATGATCCACAGGTTGCTCTCGGTGGAACGCTGCAGCCAGCCGTTCTTGACGGCGGCGTCCTCGCCCTCCGCGGCCACGGCCGGGACGCCCCAGTCCTGGTCGGTGGAGACGGTGGTCATCAGCTTGTGGGCGTACTGCCGGGAGGTGCCGTCCAGCTCGCCGTCCTCGTCCTCGATCGCGGCGAGCAGTTTCACCTGGTCCTTCACCGTGGTCTTGGTGAGGCCCCAGGAGCTGCTGACCTTGGTCTGGGTGAGGCCGAGCCGCTTGTTGCAGGCGCTGAGCCCGGTGTAGCGGCCGATCTTGCTGAACAGCGACGTGGTGGCGGCGTTGTCGCTGAACCGGATCATCTTGTCGGCCAGGGACTTCTCGCTGGTGGTGACCTTGCGGTCGTCGTCCTGGGCGGTCATCAGCAGACAGGCGAGCACCTGCACCTTGACGATGCTGGCGGTCTCGTACTTCTCGTCGCCGCGGTACGCGTACGTCTCGCCGGTCTTGCGGTCGAAGACGGCGACGGAGAACTCGGGTTTGCCGGTCGCGTATTTCTTGAGCGCCGCGTCGAGGGCTTTGACCCGTTTGGCGCGCTCGATGGCGGCCAGCTCTTCAGGAGTGGGGCCGGTCGGCGTGGGGGACGCCGCCGCCGGGACGTCCCGGAAGGAGCCGGCCAGCGAGCCGCCGGTTCCGCCGGAACCGCTGCCCAGCATGCCTTGGGCGACCAGGACCGAACCTCCCAGGATGCCCACCGCGGCGGCCACGAGGATCAAGTTTCGGGAACTAGGCACCCATGCATACTGCCGTGTCGGTGGCCTCTGTGGCTCGCCGGATTCCTGTGTATTCCTGACTTTCGACGCACCGCTGCGCTGCCCGTACGTTGCGTCACCGGGTGCGGGGTGCGGAACCGGCGCACAATGGAACCATGTTCAATCTTCTGTCCGGCGCCGTTCAGCTCACCTCCGCAGCGGTCGGCAAGGTGATCGAGACGGCGGCCACCGCCGCGACCATCCCAGTGCGGGCGGTCGGGCTGATCGGGCAGAGCGAGCTCCTGATCAACCGGGCGACGCTGGCGGTCGCGCAGGTGGAGGCCTTGATCAACCGGGTCTCCGCGGTGGTCGCGGCCGCCGAGGCGACGGTGGCCGAGACTCGGGCGGTGGCCGATGTCGCGGCTCTCACCGTCCAGGAGGCGGCTGCCATCTCAGCCACCGCGGGTGATCTCGTTCGACGGGTGTCGATCACGGCCGAGGCGGCCGGCGTGGTCGTCGGCGACGCCTCCACGGCTGTGAGCGAGGTCACCACCATCGCGAACCGGGCTGGCGCCGTGGCCGGCGAGGTCGAGATTCTGATCGGCGACTACGCGCCGGCGCTGCGTGACGCGGCCCCGCTGGCCGCCCGCTTCGTCGCCGAGCTGACGCCTGACGAGGTGACCGCCGCGATCCGGATGATCGACCAGCTGCCGGCGCTCCAGCACCACCTGGTCACCGACGTGATGCCGCTGCTGGGCAAGCTCGACCAGGTCGGCCCGGACCTGCACAAGCTTCTCGAGGTCACCGAGGACCTGCACCTGGCCATCGCGGGCCTGCCCGGCCTGAAGATGCTGCGCCGCCGCGGCGAGGAGCGGGTGCACGAGAGCAGCTGAGACGGCGCCGGCCCCCGATCCACGTGGATCGGGGGCCGGTGCCGTGCGGTGTGTCTAGAAAGACGCGGTGGGTCTTAGAAGACCGAGACGCCGTAGACGCTGAGCGCCTCGGTGACCGGCTGGAAGTAGGTGACGCCACCGGAGGTGCAGTTACCGCTGCCGCCCGAGGTCAGGCCGTAGGCGGCGGTGCCGCGGTAGAGCGGGCCGCCGCTGTCGCCCGGCTCGGCGCAGACGGTGGTCCGGATCAGACCGGAGACGGAGCCCTGGGAGTAGTTCACCGTGCTGTTGAGCGCGGTGACCGAACCGGTCCGGGTGCCGGTGGTGGAGCCGCGACGGGTGACCGCCGTGCCGACCGCCGGGGTGGAGGCGGAGCTGAAACCGCCGGTCTTGGCGATGGTGGTGTTGGTGTAGCGGACGATGCCGTAGTCGTTGGTCGGGAAGCTGGTGCCCGACCGGGTGCCGAGGGTCGCCGAGCCGTTGGTCCAGGTGGTCCCGGCGTTGGTGCAGTGCCCGGCGGTCAGGAAGTAGTTCACGCCCGCGCTGGTGCGCACGTTGAAGCCGAGCGAGCAGCGGCTGCCGCCGGTGTAGATGGCGTCGCCGGCGGCGATGAAGGTGCTCAGGGTGCCGGGAACGCTCTCGACGCGGGCGGTGTCGCCGAGCTTGGCGACGGTGGCCTGGACCGCGGCGAGCTTGGCGCCGGTGACACTCTCGTCGACGCTCACCACGACCTGGTTGGTGACCGGGTCCACCGCGAAGGCGGTGCCCGGGGTCTTCAGGTTGGTCTTGAGGTTCGTGTCGGCGGCGGCCAGGGTCGCACCGCTGTGCTTGACGTAGCGAACGGTGGCACCGGCGGCCCGCACCTCGGCGGCGGTCGCCGCGTCGGTCACGTTCACGACCAGCTTGCCGGAGGCGTCCACGTATGAACCGGCGTCACGAGCGCCGAGTTTGGCGTCCAGGGTGCTGGCGAGAGCCGAGTGGTCGCCGCTGATGATGGGCGCGGCCGACGCGGGGGACGAGGCCAAGCCGCTGGCGACGAGAACGCCCACCGCGAGGCCGACGATCGGTCGGCGAAGCATCGGGTTGAGCACGTTTCCTCCCAGGGGAACGGGTGGGGTACGCCGATCCGACGTACCTCGTGCTCGTAGTATTTAAATTGTTCGATCTAAGGGCAAGGCGGGTTAATGATCACCAAACATAGATCGACATGATGGTGACCAGGCAAAACACCCAGGGCATATCGTGGGCTTATGGCCTTTTCGGGATGAAAGTCCGGAGAAGCGTAACCGGCCGGCAACATTTCGTCGCCGGCCGGCACGAGCCCTACATCGACACACCTCGACGACCCGCCTACCGCTCGACGACGACGATGGGAGCGTCGTCCGCGAGCCGGTAACCGAGGCCGTACACCGTGGTGATCAGCTCCGGGTCGTCGAGCTTGGTGCGCAGGCGGCTGACGTGCACGTCGACCGTGCGATTGGTGGTGTGCCGGTGACCCCAGACGTGGGTGAGCAGCTGAGCCCGGCTGAACACCTGACGCGGGTGCCGGGCCAGAAAGAGGAGCAGGTCGTACTCCAGGCGGCTGAGCTCCAGCAGGCGGCCACCCCGGAACGCGGTGCGGGCCCGCGGGTCCAGACGGATCTCGGCGGCGCCCCCCGGCCGGGATCCGGCCTCGGCACCCCCCAACTCGACCGCGGCGGTGGCACCGGCGGCATCGACCAGCTCACGGAGAGCGGCGAGCACCCGCTCCCGGCCACCGGCACCCCCGGCGATGCTGATCGTCACGGTGACGGGGGCCTGATCGTCGTCCAACTGCTGCTCCGGCGGCGAGTCGGGCACCGGCCTGAGCAAGACCGGGCGGGGGTACGTGGCGTGCGGGTGCGCGACGGCGAGAACGGACATGACTACTCCTTCTGACCCTTCAGGGGGCACGTGCACCGGCCGATTGCGGCCGGGCGCACCGCAAGGATACATTTCCTATCTGTTAGATAGGCATCTCCGATCATAGTGGCGGGCATCATATCCTGGCCAGTGACCATCACCCATCGGATAACTAGGATATTTCAGCGCCACAGCTGGGCTTTCCCAGGGAGTGGACCGTCAACAGAGAGAAGGCGCGAGCCGAAATGACGGGAATCGTGGTGGTGTCCGGCAACCCGCGAGCCGGGTCCCGGACCTCAGCGCTGGCCGTGGCGGTCGGTGCGGCGATCGCCGGCCGGCTCGGCTCACCACAGCCGCACGTGATCGAGGCCGGTTCCCTCGGCCCGGGTCTGCTCGTGCCCGGTGACGAGGCGACCGCGGCCGCGGTCGCCGTCCTAGGCGAGGCGAACCTGCTGGTCGTGGCGACCCCCACCGACAAGGGCAGCTACACCGGCGTGCTCAAGGTCCTGCTCGGCCAGCTCCCGGCCCGGGCGCTGGCCGGTAAGCTGGCCGTGCCGGTGGTGACCGCCGGGGTCACGACGCAGGCGACCGCCGCCGAGGCGCTGCTCCGGCAGCTGCTGGTCGAGCTGGGTGCCATCGTGGTCCGGCCCGGCCTGCCGGTGCTGGAGTCCGACCTGCCGGAGTCGGCCGCGATCGCCCAGAAGTACGCCGCCGCCCTGGACTGGTGAGCCCGGCCGTCAGCTGACGGTGACCGTGTAGAGCCTGGTCGCCGTCTGTCCGGCGGTGTCGGTGAACCGCACCGTGAAGGTGAATTCGCCGGCCGTGGCCGCGGTGCCGCTGATCATCCCGGAACCGGCCAGGGCGAGACCGTCCGGCAGGGCGCCGGACGCGAGCGTCCAGGTCCCCGCGCGGCCACCGGCCACGGTGAGCCCCTGCTCGTAGTCGTCACCGGCGACCGCGCCGGGCAGCATCGCGGTCTCGATCACCGGAGCCGACGCGAGCACCGGGATGATGATCTTCTTCGTCACTGCCTGCGGCACGTAGTCGGTGAACCGGACGGTCACCGGGTAACGGCCGGCCTTCGTCGGCGTACCGGACAGGACCCCGGCGGCGGAGAGCGACAGGCCCGGCGGCAGCGAACCGGAGGCGAGCTTCCAGGTGCCCCGGCGGGACGGCTTCAGGGCCAGCCGCGCCGAGTAGGCGACGCCAGCGGCGGCGTTCGGGGTCTGGCCGGTGGTGATCACCACGGCCTTCGGTGGCGCCGGGACGTAGAGCAGCCGGTTCGGGCTGCCCTTACGGTCGGTGATCTTGCCCTTGGTCGAGTCGGCGATCAGCTTCGCCTGCACCTTCGCCGGGGTCCAGTACGGGTACGCGTCCAGGATCAGCGCCGCCGCACCGGCCACGTGCGGGCTGGCCATCGAGGTGCCGCTGTACTTCGCCGTCGCGGTGTTGCTCGCCGCGGTGGCCGACTTGATGTTCACACCCGGCGCGAACAGGTCCACCAGCTTGCCGTAGTTGGAGAAGTACGCCCGCCGGTCCTTGCTGTCACCGGCCGCCACCGTGACCGCCTGCGGCAGGTCGGCCGGGCTGCTCAGCGACGCGTTGACGTTCTCGTTGCCGGCCGCCACCACGTAGGTGACACCGGAGGCGATCGAGTCGGCTACCGCGTAGTCCAGCGACGGGCTCCGTCCGCCACCGAGACTCATGTTGGCGACCGCCGGGCGGACCGCGTTCTCGGTCACCCAGTCGACGCCGTCGATGATGTCGGAGATGTAGCCCTCACCCTGGCAGTCCAGCACCCGGACGGCCACCAGCTTCACCTTCTTCGCCACCCCGTAGGTGGAGCCGCCGATCGTGCCGGCCACGTGGGTGCCGTGCCCGTTGCAGTCGTCGGCGACCGCGTCGTCACCGACGAAGTCGTAGCCGTACGCCGCACGCCCGCCGAACTGGGTGTGGCTGATCCGGATCCCGGTGTCGATCACGTAGGCGTGCACCGCGTCGCCGTCGGCGGACGGCCGGTAGGTCTTGGACGGCTTCACCGCGCGCTGATCGATCCGGTCCAGGCCCCATGTCGGGTTCTTCTGCACACCGGCCAGCGAGACGATCCGGTCCACCTCGACGGACCGCACGTTCGGGTCGGCGGCCACCCGGCGGGCCTCGGCGGCGGTCATCGTGGAGACGAACCCGGGGAAGGCCCGGAAACCGCGCACCAGATCGCCCGCGGTGAACCCGGGCGCGCTGTCCCGCATCGTCACGATGTAACGATCCTCCGGCTGGGCGGCCTGTGCCGGGGACGGGACCACCAGAGCGGCAGCGGCGACCAGCGCGGCAAGGATCGTCTTTCGCATGACCGCCGTGATCGGCCGCCGGAAGCCCGGCTTGAGGATTCACCCCCGATGGGCGAGCAGCGCCAGCCGGACCCGGTTCGGGCTGCCGGTCTTGGTCATCAGCGCGGTGATGTGCGTCTTCACCGTGGTCACCCCGATGTGCATGCGCTCGGCGATCTCGGCGTTGCTCAGGCCCTCCGCGACCAGGCCGAGCACCTCGTTCTCCCGGACGGTCAGGCCGCCGACCACCGGGCGCTGCTCCGGGCGGGCGTCCACCGCGCGCCGGACCAGCCGACGCAGCACGTCCTGACTGAACGGACTCTCCCCGGCCGCCGCCTGCCGGATCCCGTGCAGCAACTCCTCCGGAGGCGCGTCCTTGAGCAGGAAACCGCACGCGCCGGCCTGCAACGCCGGGTAGAGGTGGTCGTCGTCGCCGAACGTGGTCAGCACCAGCACCCGCGACGACGGACGAGCCGCGACGATGCGGCTGGTCGCGGTGATCCCGTCGACACCGGGCATGCGCAGATCCATCACGATCACATCCGGTACGAGCCGGGCCGCCGACTCCACCGCCAGGCGCCCGTCCCCGGCCTCGCCGACCACCTCGATGTCGGGCGCGGCGTCGCACAGCATCCGCAGGCCGGCCCGGATCAGTTGCTGGTCGTCGACCAGCAGCACCCGGATCACGCGGTCTCCCCCGGCAGCATCGTCGCCACCCGCCATCCCTTCCCGGACGGTCCCGCCGACAGCGTCCCGCCCAGCACCTCGGCCCGCTCCCGCATGCCGGTCAGGCCGTGCCCGCCACCGGACGGCACCTCGCGGGTGCCCGGCAGGCCGCCGTCGTCGGTGACCTCCCAGTCCACATCGGATGCGGTGAGCGTCACCCGCAGCCGGGCGGTGGCGGACGGGCCGGCGTGTTTGGCCACGTTCGTCAGCGCCTCCTGGGTGAGCCGGAGCACGGCCAGACCCCGGACCGCGTCCAGGCCGCCGACCGACGGATCGATCTCGGCCTCCACGTTCACCCCGGCCAGGCGGGCCTTCTCCACGGCACCGGCCAGCGCGGCGGGCAGAGCGGACGGTTCGATGGCGGTCAGCGAGGCGTCCCGGCGTACCTCATCGGGGTCTCGCAGGACCGTGACCAGCCGCCGCAGGTCACCCAGCGCGTCCGACCCGGTCCGGTGGACGTCGTCGAAGATCTCCGCGACCCGCGGGTCGAGATCGGGCAGCACGTGCCGGCCCACGCCGACCCGCAGCACCATCGACGCGATGTGATGCGCGACCACGTCGTGCAGCTCACGGGCGATGGCACTGCGCTCGTCGGCGCGGGCCGCACGCTGCTCCGACTCGACCCGCCGGGCCTCCTGCTCGCCCAGCTGGGCGGTGGTCCGCCCGACCGTGCCGAGCAGGATCGGCACGGCCAGGTTCGTGGTCAGACCGGCCAGCCCTTCACCGATGCTGTCGGCGTGCGGCAGGCCGAGCGTCAGGTAGATCACCGAGACTAGGCCCGCTCCGGCACCGACCCAGGCCGGGCGCGGCGCCCAGAACGCCAGCTCGCCGAGCGCCCACGCGGTGCCCACCTGACTGATCGTCGGATCGTCGAGCACCACCAGGGAGACCGCGAACAGCGCTGCCTGGGCCAGCAGGTTGGCCGGCCGGTGCCGGTGCAGCAGCAGCCCGGAGACGAACGCCAGCACCGCGAGCGCCCACTGCGGCCCGGTCGGCGGGTTCTGGGTGCCGCAGACCACCAGCAGATAACCGAGACCGCTGAGGATCAGCAGCAGCATCCGCGGAAGTGTCTCCCGCGCGTTGAAGAGCCGCGCCATGCCCGTCAGCCTAGGGGTTCGCGCCACCACGGGCGCACCGCCAGGTAGACGGCCAGCCCGACCGGGCCGAGCAGGATCGTCAGCAGCAGGATCGGTGCCATCAGCAGCACCGGAATCCCGCGCTTCCGGCTGTCCAGGTAGGACCATCGGCCGACGAACAGGTCGAAGGCGATGAAGTGGGCCCAGCCGGCCGCCGCGCCCTCGGGCGTGCCGAGCAGCGCCTGGATCCCGTCCAGGGTCGGGTTCGTCACGGCCGGCCACACCTCGCCGAACGAACCGGCCACCAGCACCCCGTAGATCGCCACGATCGGCAGCGCGATCAGCGGGCTCGACACGATCCGGTGCGTCCACGACCACTTCGGCAACAGGATCATCAGGGCCCAGAACGGGGCGGCCAGCAGGAACGTCAGCTCGAACAGGAACGCGGTCACGAGCGGCCCCGGATCGCCACGGCGCTCGCACCGGCCGTCAGCACCGCCAGCGCGGCGAACCCGGCCAGGGTGATCGAGTCCGGCGAGGTGAGCGGCTGCGCGCGCAGCGCCTGCCAGGTCAGCAACAACACGAGTCCGGCGTACGCGCTTCCGCCGATCAGCACAAGCCCGGCGCGCACCCGTTCGGTCAGACCGGTCCACCGGCCCAGCGCGTACGCCAGCAGCGGCAGCGCCTGCAGGGCGTGCAGCCCGACGAAGTGGGCGATCCGCAGATCCCCGCCGGTGGTGCTCCAGCCGGTGATCGGCATGCTCGGCCCGCCGTCCGGCACACCGACCGCGTGCGCACCGATCAGCCCGCTCGCGGTCTGCTGGGAGGTCATCAGGACCGCTACGGCCATGCCGAGCAGCGAGACACCCAGCCCGAGCCGGATCGCGAAGGCGGTCGGCCGGTCCGGGATCCGCTGCCGCAGCGCCACCACACCGATCGCCGTCTGGGCGATGAACAGCACCATGATCGAGGTGCCCATCGCCGACCAGAGCAGCGCGTTCAGCGGGGTGCTGACGTTGTAGTGGCTGGCCTGGCCGCGGAGCACCTGGGCGATGATGACCGCCAGTTCGATCACCGACATCCCGACGATGACGACACCGGCCCACTCGGCGGCGCGGCTGCGGCGGGGCAGCACGGCCAGGATCCAGGCGAGGGTCCAGCCGTAGAAGATGAACGAGACGGCGAACTTGAACGGCTTGAGCCAGATCGGCGCGCCGGTCACGATCCGGTCGTCGAGCAGGATCCCGGCGCCGGAGATGACGGCCAGGACCACGGCTGCGGCGCTGAGCCAGAGCAGCGGTCTGTTCCAGCGGGCTTCCGCGCGTACGGCGGGCAGACTGTCGATGGTGGTCATGTCCTCACCGTGGCCCTTTCCGCGCGCCGAATCACCCGACCGGGGGCCGTACCGGCGGCCGGTCGGAGGAGGGCTTCTCCTCCGCTGGTAGGAGACGGCGATACTGACGCGGTGGATCACACCGCCCCCCTGATCGATTTCCCCGCCGACGAGTCCGGACGGCGCTCCAGCACCGCTTTCGGGCGGGCCGTCGTCGCCGACGCGCTCCGCCAGGTCGACCCCGCCGCCGCGGCGGCCGCGGAGCGGGAGAGCGACTGGCGCCGTGGCTACCCGCGCCACTTCAAAGCCCTGGTCGAGACGGGTCTGGCCGCCGGCGGCGCGGCCGGTTACCAGATCGCCGAAGCCGGGCTCGCCTCGGTGCAGGCCCGCATCCGGTACCGGCGGGACGACGGCGACTTCACCCTGGCCCAGGCGCTGATGGCGGCGCCGGAACGCTCGCTGGAGACGGTCGAGGTGAAGGGGACCGCCCGGCCCGAGACCGAGGTGGTCCTGCCGTACAAGGGCGAACTGCTCCGTGGCGACGCCCTGCGGCGACAGCTCGACGCCTGGGTGACCGCCGGAGTGATCGAGGAGTCGGGTGCCGAGGCCGTCGGTGAGGTGGCCGCCTCCCCGGACTGGCTGGACCTCAGCGACCAGGTGCTGGTCGCGGCCGGGGCCGGCACCGAGATGGGCCCGGTCGCCTCGGTCCTCGGCTGGGGCGGCACCGTCCTCGCCCTGGACCTGCCCCGGGAACGCGTCTGGGAGCGGGTGGAGAAGATCGCCACCGCGGGCGCCGGCCGGCTGCTCGCCCCGGTCAGCGGGGAGACCCCCGGCGCAGACCTGCTCAACGACCTGAGCGCGGTGGCCCAGTGGCTGCTCGGCTTCGAGGGCCGGCTGATCCTCGGCAACTACGTGTACGCCCCCGGCGGCGCGTACCCGCTGCTGGCCGCCGCCGTCGACGCGCTCGGCACGCACCTGCGGCAGCACCGGCACGACACGGCGGTCGCGTTCCTGGCCACCCCCACCGACGTGTACGCCGTCCCGGAGGCCGCCGTCACCGACTCCCGGAACCGTTACGCCACCCGGCCGGCCCGGTCCAAGGCGGGCGCGCTGCTCACCGGCGGCCGGATGCTGCGCCCCAACTACCCGTACCCCGGCGAGCCCGGCATCAACGACAGCCTGGTGCCGCAGCAGGGCCCGAACTACGCCCTCGCCAAGCGCATCCACCGGTGGCGGGCCACCGTCGCCCGCCGGGACTCCACGGTCGGCTTCACCGTGGCGCCGCCGACGAACACCCGCTCGGTGGTCAGCAACCGGTGGCTGGCCGCCGCCTACGCCGGAGCGCACCTGTTCGACGTGGAGATCTTCGAGCCGGAGACGGCGAGCAAGCTGATGGCGCTGCTGCTGGTGCACCAGATCCGCAAGCCCCGCTCGGCCGCACCGGCCGCCTGGCAGGACGAGGCCTTCGCCGCCACCCACGGCGGCCTGTGGCGGATCGCCTACCAGCTGCGGACCGCGCTGCCGCTGGCCGCCGTCCCCGGCCTGGTGCTGTCGCGATGACCACCGCCGGGCTGGTGCTGGCGGCCGGGGCGGGCCGCCGCTACGGCATGCCGAAGGCGCTGGTCCACTACGAGGGCCGGTTGCTGGTGCAGCGGGCCGTCGCCGTCCTGGAGTCGGCCGGCTGCCCCGCCACGGTGGTACTGGGTGCGGCGGCGGAGGAGGTCCGGGCAGCGGCTGGAGATCTGGTCTCCATCACGAATCCCGACTGGGACACCGGAATGGGCTCGTCGCTGCGGGCCGGGCTGCGCCATCTGGCCGGGACCGACGCGACAGCGGCCGTGATCCTGCTGGTGGACATGCCGGGCGTGACGCCCGAGGCGGTGCGCCGGATCGTCGCTCACGCCAGGCCGGATGCTCTCGTGACGGGCGGTTACGGCGACCGGCGGGGCCATCCGGTACTGATCGGCCGGGACCATTGGAACGGGGTCGCGGCCACGGCCACCGGCGATCGCGGGGCGCGTGACTATCTGCGCGCCAACCAGGTGATGGTGATTCCGGTCGGCGACATCGCCGACGATACCGACATCGACTTTCCGTAACCGTTTGACGACGCAAGATTACGAGCAACCTTTCGGCAGGAGCGGGCCACTACCCCAGTGGAATCGCTTTTCCCGCTCCTACGAAGGGTCGCTCGTGTTCAAGAAACTGCAGAAGCGCTGGCGTGCCGGCCTCGTGACGGTTGTCGCTCTCAGCCTCGGCATGGGCGCTGTGGTCTATACCCAGGGCGCTTCCGCGGCGACCTTCCCGACCGCCACCGGCACCACCAAACTGACCGCGAGCAAAGCGGTCTCCGGCACTTTCGACGGCGGCCTGAAGCGTTTCGTCGGCAGCGGCGCGCTCGGCGGCGACAGCCAGGACGAGGGCCAGGACCCGCTGTTCACGCTGGCCGACGGCGCCACCCTGAAAAACGTGATCATCGGCTCGCCGGCCGCCGACGGCGTGCACTGCCTCGGCTCCTGCACGATCTCCAACGTGTGGTGGGAGAACGTCGGCGAGGACGCCGCCACGTTCAAGGGCGGCTCCAGCGCCAAGTACACGGTCACCGGAGGTGCCGCCAAAGGCGCCGACGACAAGGTCTTCCAGCACAACGGCGGCGGCACCCTGACCGTCAGCAACTTCGCGGTCAGTGACTTCGGCAAGCTGTACCGCTCCTGCGGCAACTGCAAGACCCAGTACAAGCGCAGCGTCGTCCTGAAGAACGTCACCGCCACCGCCCCCGGCGGCAGCCTGGTCGGCATCAACTCCAACTTCGGCGACACCGCCACCCTCTCCGGCATCACGATCAGCGGCGACAGCAAGAAGAAGATCGCCATCTGCGTGACCTTCAAGGGCAACAAGACCGGCGCCGAACCCACCAAGGTCGCCACTCAGACCGCGGCCACCGGCGGCGACGGCACGAACTGCAAGTTCAGCACCTCGAACATCACCTACAAGTGACCTGCTTACGCCTTGCTGAAGCGCGATTCCGGCGCTTTCCCCCAGTAACGGCGTAAGCCTCCGAAGAAACGGCCGGATCCGGTGCCAGACGGGTCCGGCCGTTCGGCGTCACACCATTCTTTTTCGTACGCTGAACGCACAGCCCCGTGGCCACATCCCCGGCAGTCCGCACACCGGGCCGACTCCGGGCTTCCGGGCCGAAGCGGCCCAAGACGCCAACCCAGCGTGGTGACATACGGTCCGATCCGCACCCGAAGTCACCACACAAGTCGCCGTCTGCCATCGCGTGGCAACCTACGGTCCGATCCGCACCAGGTGTGGGCTGAAGCTCAGGAGACGTAGTCGAACTGCACGTTCTTCGGACGGAAGTCCGTGTCCGCGGAACTCGCCGGGTCGGACGGCCAGTTCGGCGTTGACGCGCCGATGGCGTGAATCGCCGTCCGGCACAGATTCAATGCGACACCGACCGCTTCGGTATCACTCGCGGCGGCGACGAGAAGATCGATCGTCACCTCGCTGAGGTCCGAGTCGCTCGACGTCGCCGGATCCTTCAGCCCGTCGTTACAACCCTCCAGATCGAGCAGTGCCTCCATGAGTTGCTCGCCCACCGCGTGGAGTCGCTCAGTCGGCAGCGGCTGACCATCCCGGTCACCGACGGCAAACGAAAGCTCCAGTCGAAGCTCAACCATCAGTCGTCCCTTCCTCGTCACCAACAGGGCTTGTTCCGCGCCCACTGCACCACATGGTTCGCGTAGTGCGCGCTGCTCGGCGTCAGATGTATCTGTCGCTGATGAGCACCGCACGAGCAGCGAGCCGTGTAGTACTTCGGCGGGTTCAGGATCTTGATCCGTGTTCGTGGAGCGTCTGTAGTACGTCCTCCAGCTCCTTCTTCGGATGCTTCGCCCAGTAGCCCAATACCGCCCTCCGATCGACCTGCCAGGCCAGCGGATACCAACCGAACCACCTCGCGCCGGCGTTACCTCAAGTCAGACATCCAGCCGGTAACCACATCGAACCGCACTTCCCGGAACGAACAACATGTTCTGCATGATCGGTACGCGAATAAGGCCGCCCAGCGACAAGACCAGGACTACACAGTGGAGGGCGACTGCCTAGCTGAGGCTCACTCCGCCGGGGCGCGGGAGCGGAGGCGGCGGAGCATGCGGGCGTCGGTGAAGCCGACTGCTCGGGCGGCGGAATCCGTGGTGGCGCCGTGGCCGATCAGGTGTTCGGCGCGTTCGACGCGGAGTAGTTGCTGGTAGCGCAGTGGGGTTCGGCCGGTCGCGGTGGTGAAGAGGCGGGTCAGGGTTCGTTCGCTGACGCCGGCCGTCGCTGCCAGGTCGGACAGGGGCAGGGTGGGCTGTCCTGCTGGTCGTCGCCGTTGCGGCGGGCGTAGGCCACCATCTCGCGGGCCACCAGGGCGGCCTCGGCCGGACCGTGGGGCTTTTGGCATCGTCACCGCATCGCTATATGCTCGCGTATATGGGGGATCGGTATGACGTCGAGCTAGAGCCCGAGGTCAGAAGGTGGCTGGACTCGCTCCCTCTCCCGGCATATCGGACAGTTGAGTTTCATGCGGACAGGCTCGCTGAAGCACCGACCACGCTTGGCGAGCCATACAGCAAGCATCTTCAGGGAGCGGTTCGCGAGCTGAGGTTTCACCTCGGCCGGGTTGCCTGGCGGGTCACCTACTGGGGTTGCGCCTCAGCGTCGGATCGTGTTGCTGACGGTCTTCCGCAAGACCCGTGCTCGGGAGACGAGCGAGGTCGAGCGTGCCATCGCCGCGCAGAAGGTGTGTGAAAGTGAGCACAGGGCAGCGGCTCACCTCTACGACCGTGAAGGAGATAGGCGATGAAGGGATACCACACCAAGTGGGCTGTTCCGGACGAGCATCGGGAGAGCGCCGAGTACATCGAGGCCGGCACCCGGATCGCCCTCGGCCAGGCCGTTTATGACCGGCGGACCGTCCTGGGAATCAGCCAGGCCGAGCTTGCCGCGCGGGCCGGAACCACACAGACGGTGATCTCGCGGCTGGAGGGTGGCGCAGTCACGCCCACGCTCCCTCTGCTGCATCGCCTAGCGAGTGCACTGCAGGGCGAGCTGGATCTCCAGATCACCGGCACGGGTATGCACGCCGAGTTCCGGCTCGCCTCGTAGTCGAAGGTCATCGCACCGGGGTGCGGGAGCGGAGGCGGCGGAGCATGCGGGCGTCGGTGAAGCCGACTGCTCGGGCGGCGGAATCCGTGGTGGCGCCGTGGCCGATCAGGTGTTCGGCGCGTTCGACGCGGAGTAGTTGCTGGTAGCGCAGTGGGGTTCGGCCGGTCGCGGTGGTGAAGAGGCGGGTCAGGGTTCGTTCGCTGACGCCTGCCGTCGCTGCCAGGTCGGACAGGGGCAGGGTGGCCGTGAAGTCGGCGTCGATGCGGTCCTGGACTCGGTGGACCACGTCGTTCAGGTGGGCTCGGTGGCGCAGCATGGCGCTGTCCTGCTGGTCGTCGCCGTTGCGGCGGGCGTAGACCACCATCTCGCGGGCCACCAGGGCGGCCTCGGCCGGACCGTGGCGCTGGGCTACCAGATGCAGGGCCAGGTCGATGCCACTGGCGATGCCGGCTGAGGTGACCACCCGGTCGTCGCTGACGTAGAGCACGTCCCGGACGACCCTCGCCGCTGGATGGCTGCGGGCCAGCCGGTCCTGCAGGCCGTGGTGGGTGGTGCAGTGGCGGCCGTCGAGCAGCCCGGCCCGGCCGAGAGCGTCGGCTCCGGCGCACACGCTGGCGACCGTGCCGCCGGCGGTGTGATGCGCGGCGATCCGGTCGAGGGTGCCGGGGGTGAAATAGCCGTGGCCGTCCCGCCAGCCGGGCACCAGCACCAGGTCACCGGGGCCCAGCGACGGCCAGGACGACGAGGCGACCAGCGGCACCCCCTGCCAGGTCGGCACCGGCGATGTCTCGGCGTAGTAGAGCAGCTCGTAGCCCGGCGCGGTGGAGAACACCTGGGCCGGGCCGGCGAGGTCGAGCAGGTGCACCTGCGGGGTCAGGACGAACAGCACCCTGCTCACGATCCGGTCACTCCCCGAGGATCTCCGAGACGGTCTTGACGGTGGCAAAGCGGCCGGCCAGCGCGTAGACGGTGCGGGCCACCACGTCCTCGGCCGACAGCGTACGGGGGTCGGCCAGCAACTGTTCCACGGTCTGGTCGGCGGGGGCGTCCGGGTGCGGGATCGGGCTGGTGGAGGTGGCGTCGATCGCGAACGTCACCTGGTAACCGAGGTCGGAGGCGAACCGGGCGGTGGTCTCCACGCACTGTTCGGTCCGCAGTCCGGCCACCGTGATCGACCGGACTCCGGCGACGGTGAGCAGGTGCTGCAGGTTGGTGGTGGTGAACGCGTTGTGCACGGTCTTGACCAGCAGCGGCTCCCCCTCGGCACGCGGCAGTTCGTCGACGACCCGGACGAAGCCGCTCTCCGGGTCGAAGACGCCGCCGGTGCCGGGTTCCGAGTGGATCACCCAGATCACCTGGTCACCGGCGGCGCGGGCGGCTTCGACGAGGCGGCTGACGTTCTTCACCACGTCGGGGTTGCTGTTGGTGGCCCAGAGCGGCCGGGCCCGGAACGATTCCTGGACGTCGATCACGACGAGTGCGTTGGTCATACCTGAATCCAACGCCTGCCGGGGCCCGGGCAGAAGGCATCATCGGGCCGGGCCCCGGAACGATCCGGTCAACAGAGAGGAGTCAGTAGACAGGAGTCACCAGAGCGGAGTCGACGGAGAAGAGTCAGCGCTGGCGGGCGAGTGACCGGACCCGTGCGTGCTCCAGCAGGCGGTCCAGCTCAGCCGCGGTGGACGGCCCGGGACAGACCACGCTGGCCCAGCCCTGGACCGCGTAGGCCGGATGTGGCATGAGTGTGTCCACCACCGCGAAGTCGATCTTCTCCTGGTGGGTGGCGAACTCTTCCGGCCCGTACCCGAAAAGGGTTTTGAACTGCGCTCTTCCGACCTCGACGTTGACCCGGTAACGCCCCGGCCCGGACAACTGCGAGCGCTCGTCGAAATCGGGCACGTCGTGCAGGACGATGGTGGCGAACGGCCGCATCCGGTCCGCACCGGCGAAGAAGAACCGGTCCTCCCACGTGTAGGACGGCATGTCGGACCCGGTGGCGATCCAGGTCTCGGTCACTCCGGGCATCCCGGCGATCCGGGCCGCGTCGGCGGCGCCCGGCCGGTGCCCGATGTGCAGGATCGCGTCGGACGTGCCGGCCAGGCTTCCGGTCAGCGGGAAGTGCCCGAGCACTTCGGTCTCCCGGTCGTGCAGACCGTCGGCGGGCGGGGGCGGGAAGACGCCGGTCGAAGGGCCGAGCCGATTCTCGTACGTGCCGGGTTCCGGCTCGTCCAGACCGGCGAGGCCGCTGGCGCCCAGACTTCCGGCGATGAACACGTACCGCTCGCCGAGCAGCGCGGACACGATCGAACCGGCGCCGGACCATTCGGCGGCCATGTCCACACCCTCCCAGTGGGTCTCCCAACTGCTGGACGGCCGCTGGAGGTGGGCGTTGTGCGCGAAGACCATGGTCGGGCCGCGGTCGCGCTCGTGGGTGCGGATGTCGAGCAGGTTCCGGGCCATGATCGCGTCCCGGGTGCTGAGCAGGCGTCCGACCCGTTCCGACTGGGTACCCGGGTCAGCCATCGCCGCGTGGTAGCTGAGCAGGCCGATCGCCGTCGTGGCGAGCACCTGGGCCCGGTACCAGGCCGGCGCGGAGGACTGCTGGATCAGGTGCGGTGCGTCGGCGTACAACCGGGTCTGAAGGTCCTCGGCCAGACCGCGCAGCGCGAGAGCCTCGGGTGACCGGCCGGGAGAGCGCGTCGCGTCGTACATGATCTCCGGTGCGGTCCAGCGATCCTCGTCGTCGTCGAGGACCACGGCGACGCCCAGGTAGCCGGCGAGTTCCCGCAGGTAGCGAACCGGACTGGGAGCCGCCTGGATCTCGGTGGGGGCGTCGAACCCGTGGAAGGTGATCCGCTCGGCGTCCGACCGGTCCGCGTTGTGAACCCGCAGCCAGTCGATCAGCTCGCGAGTCGGCGGCCGGGAACCCCAGTCGTGGCTGATGCCGGTGGACAGGTCGAGATCGTCGCGGCGGCCCTGCACGTAGTCGTCGACGGCGAGTGCGGCGGCCCGGTCCGACTCGATGACGATCGAGCGGAAACCGTGCCCGGCGAGGGTCTCCAGGATCCGGTTGCGGAGCCGGGCGAACGCCGGTTCGCCGTGGTAGGGCTCGCCCAGCGCGAGCAGGTGTGGAAGGCGCTCGGAGATCAGTGCGGACAGCTCGGTGTCGAAAGCCATGACCTCAACCGTATCGTTGAACCACCGTGTGAAGGTTTCTTCGAGTATCCACTGGGAGAGTGCTCTGAAGTCTCAAATCGGGGTGCACCGGCCGGTGGATCTGGCGCGGGCGCACGGGCTGTCCGCGCAGGCGATCCGCAACTACGAGCGGGCCGGGGTGATCCCGCCCGCGAGGCGGACCGAGAGCGGCTATCGGATCTACACCGACGACCACGTGAGCGCCTTGTCGGCTTACATCGGACTTCTTCCTGGGTACGGCTACGAAGCCGCCGGAACGATCATGCGAGCCGTGCTCCGCGGCGATCTCGACGCCGCCCTGGCCGCGATCGGCGCCGCCCATGTCCAGCTCCAGCGCGATCGGGAGACCCTGGCCCGGGTGGCATCGGCGGCACACGCCCTCACTTCGCGAAAGACCGACAAACACCTATCTGTCGGTACGCTCGCTCACCAGCTCGGCGTCACCCCCGCCACCCTGCGCAAATGGGAACACGCGGGAATCCTCGCCCCGGCCCGCGAGCAAGGAGCCCGGGTCTACTCCCCCGACGACGTCCGGGACGCCGAACTGGCCCACCTGCTACGGCGCGGCGGTTACCGGCTGGACCACATCGCGACCGTGATCGAGCAGGTCCGCGCGGCCGGCGGCCCCGGGCCCCTGGCCGCGTCGATCGAACAGTGGCGGGAGCGGATCACCGCACGCGGCCGGGCCATGCTCACCGGCGCGGCTCGGCTGTCCGGCCACCTGGACCGGGCCTAGACGCACGTCGCCCCGCCCGTGGGGGATACGGGCGGGGCGACGGGTCTGTGCGATCAGCGAGGGAAGTCGCGGTAACTACCGGTGTAGTAGTCACCCACCTGCTGACGGTATTCCGGCGACTCGAAGGTCTCCTTGTCGTACTCCGGAGACTCCTTGATCTGCTCCTTCGTACGGTCCACGTAGACCTTGCGCTCGTCGTGGTCGAACGTCTGAACCGTGCCGGCCGGCAGGAGGACCTTCGAACCGAAGATCCACGGGCCGGTGTCGACGACCAGGAAGGAGTCCCCGACGTCGTGGCTGGCCTTGTCGATCGAGCCGATGTGACCATCGGTGGCCTCGACCTTGTAGCCGACCAGATCCACGCCGGTAGTGCCGAATTCGTCGGCAGTCCGCGCCGTCACCGGGTCGTTGCCCGATGTCGACGGCTCGCGCCATGCCCACGGAGTGAACGGCGTCGGTTGCATAACGGTCTCCTCAAATAGTTGACTTGTCCGTCGAGCAATGGATACCCGGCCAGCCCGCGGGCTAACCACCGTTCTATCGATTTATGTCGCCGCCGGAGAGTGCGGCCAGCTCAGCGCGGTTCGGGAGTCCTTCACAGTCACCCGGGACGGTGACCGCGAACGCACCCGCGGCGATCGCCGTCCGCAGCCGCCCGTGTGCGTCCACACCGGCCAGCCGGTCGGCCAGGTACCCGGCCACGAAGGCGTCCCCAGCCCCGACCGGGTCGATCGCGGTCACCGGCAGCGCGGGCACCTCATGACGTGCGCCGTCGATCACTGCCACACAACCGCGCGCCCCGTCCTTGACGATCACTTCGGACGGACCGAGCCGGGCCAGACCGTCCACCGGGTCCTTCGAGTCCACGAAGATCGCCGCCTCGTCCGGGCCGGCGAAGACCACATCGGCCCGGCTCACCAGATCACGCAGGACCGGGGCCGCGTCGGCGCGGGACCACAACTTGCTCCGGTAGTTGACGTCCACCGACACCGGCACCCCGGCCGCCCGCGCCTGTTCCACGGCCTGGAAGACCGCCGCCCGGCAGGTGTCGCTCAGGGCCGGGGTGATGCCGGTGACGTGCACGATCCCGGCCGCGCGGATCTCGTCGAGCGGGAGGTCGGCGGGGCTCAGCCGGGAACCGGCACTCCCGGCCCGGTGGTAGTCGGCCTGGATGAACTGGGCCGACCGCTGATAACGGATCATCAGACCGGTGTGGGCCGGGTCGGGGACCGCGATCACCCGTACCCCAGCGGCTCGAAGTCTGGTTTTGATCAGACCGCCGGCCGCGTCCGGGCCGAGCCGGCCCGCCCACGTCGCGGACCCGCCCAGTCGCGCCACCCCGATCGCGACGTTGCTCTCCGCGCCGGCGACACCGAGGGTGAAGCCGCGGGCGTGCTCGATCGGGCCGATCTGGTCGGCGACGAAGATGCCCATCGACTCGCCGAGCGTGAAGAGGCCACTCATGAGCGGGCGAACGCCACGGCGTCCACCGCGTGCCGGGCCCGGGTGGCGAGGGCGGTGAGGCTGCCGCCGACGGCCGCGTCACCGACCAGCGGACCGCCGACACCGACCGCGACCGCGCCCGCGACCAGCCATTTCGAGATGTCCTCCAGGCCGATGCCGCCGGTCGGCATGATCCGCACGTCCGGCAGGGGACCCCGGAGATCCTTGAGGTACGCCGGGCCCAGACCGCCGGCCGGGAAGAGTTTGATCAGCGGGGCGCCGGACCGGTGCGCCGCGTAGACCTCGGTCGGGCTGAACGTGCCCGGGTAGAACGGCACCGGCTGCGGTCCGAGGCCGCTGACCGGAGCCACCAGGAAGGACGCTCCGGCGTCGACGGAGGCTTTCGCGTCGTCCTCGGTGAGCACGGTGCCCGCACCGACCAGGACCGAGTCGGGCAGTTGCCGCCGCAGGCCGGAGATCGCCTCCAAAGCGCCGTGCGAGGTGAGGGTGACCTCCAGCGCGGTGATCCCGGCGGCGACCAGGACATCGGCGACCGCGGCGAATCCGGCGGAGGTGGGCGCGCGGAGGATGGCGACGATGCCACCGTCGGCGATGGCGGCGGAGACAGGATCGAGGGGAGTACGTAGATCAGTCACGCCCTCGATCCTGCCCGATGCAAACGTTTGCAGAAAGGGGTGCTCAGGGCACTTCCTTGGCCTTCCGCAGCGGTGCCCTCCCGTTGCGTGACGGCAGCGACTTCGGCGGAGTGTCCATGATCCCGAGTTCGTCCCGGACCGCCGCCTCGAACTGCTGCATCACCAGCGGCACCTGAGCCAGCAGCTCGCGGAAGTGGGTCTGCGGCTGCACCCCGGCCACCCCGGCCGGGTTCATCTCGCCGTGCAGACGCTCCAACTGCAGATGCACCGCCAGGGCCGCGCTACGCACCGGCCCCGAGGCGAGCAGCCGCACCGGCATCAGCGCCGGGCCGATCTGGTCGACGTAGTTCAAGGCGGTCGGCGGCTTCTCCCCCGACTCGAACGTCACCCGCAAGCGTTGCGTGGCGTGTTCGAAAGCGGCGAGCAGCCGGCAGTACGCCTCGTTGCGTTCGTCGTACCACCGACGGTCGCGGATGGTCCGGTTGAGCAGTTCACTGTTACGGGCGAAGACAAGGTGCGCCGCCGCGGCACCGGCGAGTGCGAACACCACCGCCACCAGGGGCAGCCCCCACCACGGGATCTGAGACACCCGCATACCGTATCGAGCCCCGAGTGTGCGGGCTGCAATCAGCTCCCCCTTCGGGGCTTGACCTCAACCTTCATTCAACTCGCAGACTGCCCGGATGAGAGCCGCTGTCTTCCGCGTCTACGGTCCGCCCGACGTCCTGCACCTGGCCGAGCTGCCCGATCCGGTGCCCGGTCCCGGGGAGGTGCTGGTGCGGGTGCGGGCGGCCGGGGTCCAGCCGTTCGACGTCGCGGTCCGCCAGGGGCGGATGCCCTGGGTCAAGGCCTCTTTCCCGCAACAGATCGGTCAGGAGTACGCCGGGGTCGTCGAAGCGCTGGGTGCGGGTGTCGACGGGTTCGCCGTCGGGGACCCGGTGATGGGTTCGACGATGCTCAGTGGGGCCGCCGAACTGCTGACGGTCGCCGCCGAGAACGTGGTCCGCAAACCGGCCGAGCTGGACTTCCCGACCGCGGCCGGGCTGGTCGCCGCCGCCCAGACCTCCAGCGGGGCCCTGCGTGAACTCGGCGTCACCGCCGGCGACGTACTGCTCGTGCACGCCGGTGCGGGCAGTGTCGGCACGCTCGCGATCCAGCTGGCGCGGCTCGCCGGGGCGATCGTGCTCGGCACCGCCAGTCCGCGCAACCACGACTTCCTGCGGGAGCTGGGAGCGGTCGCCGTGCCGTACGGCGACGAACTGATCGACGCCGTCCGCGCCACCGGCCTGGTGCCGACCGTCGCCCTCGATGCCGCCGGCGGGCCGGCTGTCGCCCAGTCGATCGCCCTGGGTGTCGCGCCGGCGCGGGTCGGCACGATCGTCGACGACGAGGCCGCGGCCGAGCACGGCGCCGTCGTGGTGCGGGCCGCGCGGTCACCGCAGCGGCTCGCCGAGGTCGCCGCCCTCGCCGCCGCCGGGAAGGTCCGGACCCGGATCAGCACCCACCCGTTCGACCGGATCGCCGAAGCGCACGCGGAGGTGGAGTCCCGCCACGGCCGGGGCAAGGTCGTCGTGACGATCACCGATTGATCCACACCGCCAAGCCGTCGAGCAGACGGGCCAGGCCGAACTCGAAGAGCACGTCCAGGTCGAACTCGAAGTCCAGATCGCCCCGGAACAGCTGCTCGTAATGCGGCGCCGGGTGCTGCTCTACGAACCGGGCGAACACCCCGGCCTGGCGTTCCATCCACTGTTCGTCGGAGATCCCGGTGTCCCGCACGGCGAGCGCCTCCGGCTCCAGCCCACTGGCCACCCCGCGCACGAAACTGAAGAGCAGCACCTGCACCAGCATCCGGTCGGTGACCCCGAGCCCGGTCGGCCCCAGCGCGCCCATCAGCCATTCGCCCAGGCGCAGCGCGTTGGGCGCCGGTTGCGGGCGGGTCACCGACATCGACGGCCCGAGCCACGGGTGCCGCTGGAAGGCCGCCCACAGGGCGCGGGCGCACCGGTCCAGGTCGGTGCGCCAGTCGCCGGTGTAGCGGGCCGGGACGCGCAGGTCGCCGAGCGCCGCGTCGATCATGGCGTGGACCAGGTCGTCACGGCTCGGCACGTGCCGGTAGAGCGACATCGTGGCGACGTTCAGCCCGGCGGCGATCCGGCGCATGGAGACCTCGGCGAGACCGTCGCGGCCGGCGATGGTGATGGCCTCGGCGACGATGCGGTCCAGGCTGAGATCGGTCTGTTTCGGCGGGGCCGGGCCGGCCACCACCGTCCCGACACCGGGCCGGGCGGTCGTCAGGCCCGCCTCCCGCAGTGCCGCGTGCGCCTTGGTGGCGGTGGCGATCGCGACCCCCCACTCGCGGGTGATGGCGCGGGCCGACGGCACCCGGTCGCCGGGCCGGAGTTCACCGGTCTCGATGCGGCGGCGGATCTCCGCGACGATCCGGCGGTACGGGGACTCCATGGTAGTACACCAGCCTTTCCGTACTAGTGCGGTTTGCCCTGGATATTAACGGTGCCTAACGTCCAGTACATCGATGTACAGAGTACGCAGAGGGGCGGGGAGATGCGTGTACTGATTTCCGGGGCCGGGATCGCCGGGCCCGCGCTGGCGTTCTGGTTGCAGCGGGCCGGCGCCGACGTGACAGTGGTCGAGCGGACACCGGAACCGAGGCCGGGCGGGCACGCGGTCGACGTGCGCGGGGTGGCCCGTACCGTTGTGGAGAAGATGGGACTGCGCGAGCAGATCCGGGCACGGCAGGTCGACGAGCGCGGTTTCGCCCTGGTCGACAGTGCCGGGCGGCGGCTCGCCGAGTTACCGGCCACCGCGTTCGGTGGTGAGGGCATCGTCGCCGAGATCGAGATCGCCCGCGGCGACCTGGCTCGCATCCTGCTGGAGGCCACCACCGGAACCGATTACCGGTTCGGTGACCGGATCACCGCGATCGACGGCGGCCGGGTGACGTTCGCCAGTGGCGGTAGCGCCGACTACGACGTGATCGTCGGCGCTGACGGCGTCCACTCGTCCACCCGGCGGCTGGCCTTCGGCCCCGACGAGCGGTTCGTCCGCTACCTCGGCGGCTACACGACCTACTTCACCGTGCCCGATCCTGGCGATCTGGACCACTGGCTGCTGATGTACAACGCCGTCGGCGGGCGGGTCGCCATGATCCGGCCGGAGAACGGCGGCACCGCCAAGGCCTCGCTGTCGTTCCCGCATCCGGATCCGTCGTTCGACCGGCTGCCCCGCGCCGACGCCGAACGACTGATCACCGCACGGCTCGCCGGGGCCGGCTGGCGTGTCCCGGAACTGCTGGCCGCGATGCCGTCCGCCGATGACTTCTACTTCGACTCGATCAACCAGGTGCGGGTCGACCGGTGGTGGAACGACCGGGTGGTCCTGCTCGGCGACGCCGGTTACTGCGGGTCACCGCTGGCCGGGCTGGGCACCAGCATGAGCCTGGTCGGGGCGTACGTGCTCGCCGGTGAACTGGCCACGGCCACCGACCCCCGGCAGGCGTTCGCGGCGTACCAGCGGGAGATGACCGACTATGTGGCGACCGGCCTCGAACTGCCGCCCGGCGGGATGCGCATGTTCGCACCACGGTCCCGGATGATGATCGGGCTCCGGGTGCTGTCGATGCGGATGATGACCCGCTGGCCGTCGAAGCAGATCGCGGAGCGCCAGTTCAGTAAGGCCGACGCCATCACGCTCCGCGACTATCGCAAGTAGACCAGGCCGTCCAGCACCACCGACGGCCGGCCCGCGGTGCCCTCGGCCTGCACCCGGATCGTGTGGGTGCCGCTGCTGCGCCAGGACCGGGTCCACACCGCGCGGGCGTACTGCGGCGCCGCCGACCGCAGATCGACCACACCCTGGAACTCGTCGTCCACATAGACGCGCACCCGCCCCGAGCCCGCCGTCCGACCGGCCACCACGGCGGCCGAACTGCCGGTGAAAGTCCAGCTCAGCGAGGCACCGGCGGCCGAGGCGGCGACGGCCTCACCGCCGAGATGACCCTGATCCCGGATCGCTCGCCAGGTCCCGGTCCGCGGTGCCTCCGCCTCCGTCAACAACACGGGGGTACGGGTGACCGAGTCGTTCGAGGAATTCCCGGCCCGGTCGGTGGCCGTGACGGTCCACGTCGCCGGGTCACCGAGCCGGGCCTTGTCCGCCAGCGATCGGGCCGCTCCGGACAGCGACTCGGCAGCCGAGCCGGACACCCGTACCGCGTCCAGTCCCGATGTGTCGGTGATCGACCAGCTCAACCGGACCGGCGCGGACACCCCGACCAGGCCCTCCCGCAACGACACCAGCGGCGTGCCGGTGAACTTCGGCGCCACCGGATCGGCCACCACCTGGGCCGTGGTCGTGGCGATCCGCCCGGACAGGTGAACCGCCCGCACCGTCACCCGGTGGGCGCCCGGTGCCAGCCGGACCCCGGCCTGCCGGTGCCCCGACGGCGCGGCCGCCGACAGCCGGCCGTCCACGTACACCTCGAACCGGTCCATCATCCGGCTCGGGGTGTCCAGGTTCCAGGCCGGACCGGCCGGGCCCCTCGTGTAGTACTTCCCGGCGTACTCCCGGGTCCCGTTCACCCCGCGGTACCGCAACCGTGCCGGGGCGGCGCCCGCGACCGCCCGGATCCCCGGCAACTGCGCGTACAGCGAGTTCCCCGGGCATTCGGTCCGGCCGGCGTCCCGGTGGCCGGAGATCCGGTTCAGGACCACCCTGGACCCCTTCGCGAACCGGTCGCTGCCGGTGGAGACCAGGCCGGCCTTGCCGAGCGGTGGATTCCCGGACGCCCCCAGCTTGTACGCGGCCAACTGCGCCACCGCCGCACGGGCCTCCGCCGAGATCCCGGTGGCCCGGAAGTCCCCGATCACCGCGATGGCGCTGGCGTTCTCGTTGAACCCCATCGTGTGCGCGCCGAGAACCGACCGGCTGACCCCACCGGCCCGCCCTTCGAAGATCCGCCCGCACTTGTCGACGAGGAAGTTGTAGCCGATGTCGTTCCAGCCCTTGCTACGGACGTGAAAGGCCTCGATGCCCCGGACGATGCTGGCCGACTGGGCGCACTCGTAGGCGTTCCCGGAGGCGGTGTGATGCACGAAGACGACGTGCACGGCCCCGGTGTACTCGGGCGGTTCGACGACCATCGCCTCGTCGGCGCGCCAGCCGTTCCGGGTCACCATCCGGGGCATCGGCCGGACCGGCAGCACGACCGCACGCTTCGCCGGGCCCGCGTTCCGGGCGGAGACCAACCTGGTGCCGACGGTGACCTCTCGCCGGACGGCACCCTCCGGGTTGATCAGGTCGACGCGGAGATCCGCCGGGAAGGGCCCGGCCCGGCCCGCCGTGACGACGCGGCTCTGCACGCCGTCGGACGGCCCCACCCAGAGTGGATCGCTGGAGCCACGGATCGCCGGCCCCTCCGCACCCACCGAGGCGTCCGGGTTGTCGATCTCCAGGGCCTGCCAGGACGTCCAGATGCCGGTGCCGGCGTGCCGGGTCCGGACCTCGACGACTCCGGCCGGGATCGACCGCGGATCGGCCCAGGTCACTCCGACCAGGCTGAAGGGTCCGGTGCTCCGCGGAGCCGTCGCGGCGACGTGCGGCCCGGCCGCGATCCCGGAGTAGACCGTCCGCGGGCGGCTCTCGGCCAGCGGAAAGGACTGCAGGACCGGACCGGCGGCGGCTCCCTCGGCCACGGGGCCCGGACCGGCGGCCGGTGCGTGCACGGCTACCGCCCCGGTGGTGACCACCAGGGCGGCGAGCAGACGTGCGGTGAGCCGGTTGCGGCGCATGTGAACTCCCCTGGCCACCGGCAGAACGGGTCATTTCGGATGCCCGGCGGCCAACAGACACCCTGCCGGTTAGCGGCAGAGCGGGTGGGGAGTTCGGTGAAAAAAGTTCAGATCTTTCAGTTCGCCAGCCAGATGGCGGCGTTCAGGGCGGTCGCGAACGTCACCCAGGCCCAGTACGGCAGCAGCAGACCCGCCGCGGGCGGTGACGTCGGGCGGAACTTCCACGCCGTGACCCCGATCAACACCCAGAGAACCACGATGTCGAGAAGGGCGAGACCGTATTGCCCGAACCCGAAGAAGATCGGGGTCCAGATCGCGTTGAGGACCAGCTGGGCCGCGTACCAGTTGAGGGCCGGTGACCAGCCGGTCCGGCGCCACACCAGCCAGCCGCTGACCGCGATCATCAGGTAGAGCACGGTCCAGACCGGGCCGAACACCCACGACGGCGGAGCCCAGGAGGGTTGCTGGAGGCTCTGGTACTCACCGGCGGTCCCGGCCACTCCGAGCCCACCGAGCCCGGCGGCCACCGCGGCGGCCGCCACGAACCCGGCCAGTCCGAGCCAACCCTGCTTGTGCATCACCTGGCTGGTCATGAGTACGCGTTACCCAGAGGCATACCGTTTCACTCATGGCCGTCGACTACCGCAACCAGACCACCCTGATCACCGGTGCCAGCTCCGGCCTCGGCGCCCTGTTCGCCCGGCGCCTGGCCGCGCGCGGCTCGAACCTGGTCCTCGTCGCCCGGCGTACCGATCGCCTGGAGAGCCTGGCCGCCGAGCTGTCCGGGGTTCAGGTCACCACGATCGGCATGGACCTGGCCCAGCCGGGCGCGGGCGGGAAGCTGGCCGCCGCGGTGGCCGAGCAGGGCATCGAAGTGACCAGCCTGATCAACAACGCCGGTTTCGGTACGCACACGCGGTTCCATGAGGCCGACCCGCAGCGGATCACCGACGAGATCACCCTGAACGTGACGAGCCTGACCGAGATCAGCCGGGCGTTCATCGAAGGGCTGCGCGCACACGGCGGCGGGGTGCTGGTCAACGTGGCGAGCATCGCCGCCTACCAGCCGGGCCCGACCCTCGCGGTCTACGCGGCCACCAAGGCCTACGTGCTCAGCTTCACCGAGGCGCTCTGGTCGGAATCGCGCGGCACCGGGCTGCGGGTGATGGCGCTCTCCCCCGGCCCGACGAACACCGAGTTCTTCGACGTGGCCGGGCAGAACGCCGACGGCGGCATGGCGCGGATGAGCGCCGACCGGGTCGTCGACCAGGCGATCCGCGCCCTGGACCGGCGCAACCCGCCGCCCAGCCTGATCACCGGCCTGCCCAACCGGATCGCGATCGGGGCGCAACGGCTGGCCGGGCGGCGGCTCACACTCGCGATTCTCGGCGCGATGATGCGTCAGACCGACCGGCGGTAGACGACGGCCTGCCAGGGGCCGAGAGTCAGGTCGTCCGGCGGGCTGTCCAGGTTGGTCAGCACGAGTTCGGCGCCCGCCCAGCCGTCGATCTCAGCGCGGACGGTCTCGCCGGTGAAGTTGCCGATCACCAGCAGTTCGGTGCCGTCGAGGCGGCGGGTGAAGGCGTACAGGCGCTCGTCGTGCGGCAGCAGCATGGTGAAGTCGCCGCCAGCCACCGCCGGTTCGGTCTTGCGCAGTTCGATGAGCCGACGGTAGTAGTGGAAGACCGAGTCCGGATCGGCCCGCTGCGCTTTCGCGTTGATCTCGACGTGGTTCGGGTTGACCGGCAGCCACGGCGTGCCGGTGCTGAACCCGCCGTTCGGCGAGTCGTCCCACTGCATCGGGGTGCGCGCGTTGTCGCGGCCGCGGGCCCGCAAGACCGTCAGAACTTCTTCGGGCGTACGGTTCTCCAGCTCGACCGCCTGCCGGTACAAGCCGCGCGCCTCGATGTCCTGGAACTCGTCGATGCCACCGAACGGGTGGTTCGTCATGCCGAGTTCCTCGCCCTGGTAGACGTAGGGCGTGCCGCGGTGCAGGTGCAGGACGGTGCCGAGCATCTTGGCCGAGACCGCCCGGTACTCGGGGCTGTCGTCGCCGTAGCGGGAGACCACCCGCGGCTGGTCGTGATTGTTCCAGTAGAGGCTGTTCCAGCCCACCTCGGCGAGCCCGGCCTGCCACCTGCCGAGGACCGCTTTGAGTTTGGTGAGCTGGAGCGGGAGGACCGTCCACGGGTCGGAGCCGCGGTCCACCCAGACGTGGTCGAACTGGAAGACCATGTCGACCTCGTGCCGTTCCGGGTCGGTGTGCAGGATCGCCGCGTCCACCGTGACGCCGGGCATCTCGCCGACGGTCAGCAGGCCGTCGCGTCCAGTGAAGACCTCCCGGTGCATCTCCTGAAGGAACTCGTGCAGTCGCGGGCCACCCAGGAAACCGGCGGAGCCGTCGGCGTACGCCGAACCGACCGGCAGTTGCCCGTCGGGCAGTGAACCGTCCGTACCGATCGTCTTGGAGATCATGTTGATGACGTCCATCCGGAAACCGTCCACCCCACGGTCCAGCCACCAGCGCATCATCGTGTAGACGGCCTCCCGCACCTGAGGGTTCTCCCAGTTGAGGTCGGGCTGTTTGCGGGAGAACAGGTGCAGGTAGTACTCACCGGTCGTCTCGTCGAACTCCCAGGTGGAGCCGCCGAAGACCGATCCCCAGTTGGTCGGCTCGGCACCGGGGGCACCCGGTTCCATGCCGGCGCGCGCGGGCCGCCACCAGTACCAGTCACGTTTCGGGGCGTCCTTGGACGATCGGCTCTCCTGGAACCACCGGTGCTCGTCGGAGCTGTGGTTCACCACCAGGTCCATGACGATCTTCAGGCCTCGCTCGTGGGCGGCGGCCAGCAGTTCGTCGAAGGTCTTCAGGTCACCGAAGAGCGGCTCGATGTCCTGGTAGTCGCTGATGTCGTAGCCGTTGTCGTCCTGCGGTGAGGGGTAGATCGGGGAGAGCCAGAGCACGTCGACGCCCAGTTCGGCCAGATGGTCGAGGTGGTCGATGATCCCGCGCAGGTCGCCCATGCCGTCGCCGTCGGCGTCCGCGAAACTGCGGGGGTAGATCTGATAGACGACCGACTGTTTCCACCACGAATCCGTCATTGCTCTTCTCTAACACGAGAACCGCCCGGTCGCCGGGGATGCATACTGTGCACGTGGTTATGCACGGGAATTCGGATTTGTCGTGAAGATCGCATTGCTGGGGCCGATCGCCTGGCGGACGCCGCCCCGGCACTACGGCCCCTGGGAGCTGATCACCAGCCTGCTGGCCGAGGGACTGACCGAACGCGGTGTCGACGTCACACTCTTCGCCACTCTCGACTCGGTGACGAAGGCGGCGCTCGACGGGGTGGTCCCCACCGGTTACGAGGAGAGCGCCGCGATCGACGGCCGGGTGTGGGAGGCGATCCATGTCAGTCACGCGCTGGCCCGCTCCGGCGAGTTCGATCTGATCCACAATCACCTGGACTGGCTGCCGCTGGCCTTCTCGGCGCACTCCCGCGCCCCGATGCTGACCACGGTGCACGGCTTCTCCGGGAACAACATCCTTCCGGCGTACGCGCGGGCCAGGTCACACTTCGTCTCGATCTCGGACGCCGACCGCTCCCCCGATCTCGACTACCTGGCGACCGTTCACCACGGCGTCGACCTGACCGGGCTGCCGTTTCAAGCCGACGCTGGTGATGATCTGATCATTTTCGGGCGTATTCACCCGGACAAAGGCACCGATATCGCCATCGAGATCGCCCGCCGGGCCGGTCGGCGGCTGGTCATCTGCGGAATCGTGCAGGACCGCGACTATTTCGCCGAATGTGTGGAACCCCTGATCGATGGGAATCGTGTCGTCTATCTCGGTTCGGTAGGCCCGCAGGAGCGAGGGGCTATCCTCGGCTCAAGTGCGGCCCTGCTGCACCCGATTCGGTTCGCCGAGCCGTTCGGGCTCTCCGTGGTCGAATCGATGGCCTGCGGGACGCCGGTCGTGGCGTACCGAAAAGGGTCCATGCCCGAAGTGGTGGACGACGGGGTCACCGGACGGCTGGTGGACTCGGTGGACGAGGCCGTTGCCGCGGTTCAGGGGATCGCGGCCATCGACCGGGCAGGCTGCTCGGCGCGTGCCCGGGAACGCTTCTCGGCGGAACGCATGGTCGACGAGTACCTGGCGATTTACCGAAAAATCGTCAGTTGATTACCTAAATCTTGTTAACGTCGCAATGTGAATTGCGCGTTAAACGGGCCATATTCCTGTGCCGCGTATGTGCCGTTCACCCGCGGTGTGCGGCACCGTGCCCGCGCGCGCTGAGTCCGTGCTGCGGGTGTGCAGCCGGCCGAGGAGAAAGGCCCAGTTATGCCCGCCACATACGGGTTTTTGAGCACTTATCCCCCCACACAATGCGGTTTGGCGACATTCAATGCGGCCCTCGCCACGCATCTGCCTGGCAGCGCCGGAGCATCGGGGGTGGTTCGCCTTCTCGCGGGCGGTAACGCCGGCGCCGGGATAGCGCTCGACCGGGCCGCACCACGCGTCGTCCACACCTGGAACACCGACCGGCCAGGCGGGTGGATGGCCGCCGCCGCCGCTCTGAACCGCTACGACATCGCGATCATCCAGCACGAGTACGGCATCTATCCCGGTGACGCCGGCGACGAGGTGCTGCCGGTGCTCCAGGCGCTGCGGATCCCGTCGATCGTCGTGCTGCACACCGTGCTCACCCACCCCGACCGGCAGCAGCGCGCCGTCCTCGAACAGATCGCCGAGTCCGCCGACACCGTCGTGACCATGACCGACACCGCTCGGCAGCGGCTCACCAGCTACTACGACGTCGACCCGCGCAAGATCACGGTGATCCCGCACGGCGCCGCGAGCCACAGTGGCACCCCACGCGAGGACCACGACCGGCCGCACCTGCTCACCTGGGGACTGCTCGGGCCGGGCAAGGGCATCGAATGGGCGCTGCGGTCCCTGGCGTACCTCGACGACGTACGACCGCGGCCGCTCTACACCGTGGCCGGGCGTACCCACCCGAAGGTCCTGGAACACCAGGGCGACGCCTACCGTGAGTCACTCAAGGACCTCGCCGCCGAACTGGCCGTCGAGGACTGTGTCCAGTGGCTGGACGTCTACCTGGAGCCCGCCGGGCTGTCCCGGCTGATCCGGTCGGCCGACGCGGTGGTGCTGCCCTACGACTCGACCGAACAGGTCACGTCCGGGGTGCTGATCGAAGCGGTCGCCGCCGGAGTGCCGGTGGTCGCCACCGAGTTCCCGCACGCGGTGGAACTGCTCGCGGACGGCCCGGGCCTGCTCGTACCGCATCAGGATCCGGAAGCGATGGCCGTGGCCATCCGGCACGTCCTGGCCGAACCCGGTCTCCCCGGCCGGATCGCCGGCCTCGCCGGCGGGCCCACCCTGCGCTGGCCCGCCGTGGCCGCGCGCTACCAGGCACTGGCCGCCCGGCTGACCGCCGAACGCCGGCCGCTCGCGGCCGAGACGATCCCCGCCTAGACATGGGGCAGACGCTGCGGCTGCTCCCGCCGCCCATCCAGTTGCGCGACGTGCCCGAACCCTGCTGGGACCACGTGTTCCGGCTCTCCGACGACACCGGGCTTCTCGAACACGCCCGCAACGCGATCGCCCGGCGCGAACACGGCTACTGCGTCGACGACGTGGCCCGCGGGCTGCTCGTGGTGGCCCGCGAACCCCGGCCCGGACCCGAACTGGTCCGGCTGGCCGAGCGGTACCTGGCCTTCCTCACCCATGCCCAGGGCGCCGACGGCGACTTTCGCAACCGGATGAGCTGGGATCGCCGCTGGACCGACGAACCCGGCCTCGGCGACTGCTGGGGACGGGCCATGTGGGGACTCGGCACCGCCGCCGCGCACGGGCCGACCAGCTGGATCCGCCGGGAGGCGACCATCGCCTTCCGGCAGGGTCTGCACCAGCGCTCCCCCTGGCCGCGGGCGATGGCCTTCGCCGGGCTGGGTGCCGCCGAGATTCTGCGGGCCGGTCCGCACGACCCGGCGGTCGCCGAACTCCTCGGCGACGCCGCCACCGTGATCGGGCTGCCCGGTTCCGGCCCGGACTGGGTCTGGCCGGAACCCGAGCTGCGGTACGCCAATCCGTCGCTCGCCGAGGTCGTGATAGCCGCCGGTGACCTGCTCGGCGACGAGAGCATGCTCACCGACGGCCTGCGCATGCTCGCCTGGCTGTGCCGCATGCAGGACAACGACGGGCACCTCTCCACCGTGCCGGTCCGGGGGTGGCGCTCGGGCGTTTCGCGAACGGATCGTTTCGACCAGCAACCGATCGAGGTGGCGGCCACCGCGGACGCCTGCGCCACCGCGGCCGCGATCACCGGCGACGAACAGTGGGACGCCCCGCTCTTTCAGGCCATCACCTGGTTCCTCGGGGACAACGACACCGGATCGGTGATGTATGACGCGGATACTGGCGGATGTTATGACGGATTGACGGCCAATGGTCCTAATCTGAACCAAGGAGCCGAATCCACCCTCGCGCTCGTCTCCACCCTCCAGCATGCCCGCACGCTGGCGAGCCGAAGCGCGACCCGACCGTCAGGCGGCCCAGCGTGACTGCAACGGTGAACACCACGGACATCACCCGCCACGACATCACCATGGCGCCGGACGGCCGGCGCGTCGTGATCAAACTGTTCGTTCCGGGCGAGGACGCGCACGCCGTCCACAACCGGGCGTCCATGCTGATCGAACGGATCCTGCGACTCGACGAGAGCGAGATCAACGCGCTGCTCGACGACGTGCTCACCCGGTTCGCCGGGCGGCACTACGACATCCTCGGCGTCTTCCAGCACCACTACGAAGTGGTGCAGCACCGGGTGCCAGCGGAGATCGAACTCTCCCCGGCCGCCCGCACGCTGATCGGCGCCTACTTCAGCCACGAGTTCTCGGTCGAGGCGGCCGCCCTCTGCAACCCGTCGATGGTGCCGCATCCGGACCAGTCCGAAATGCTCCCCGGCGAACTACGGGTCGCCCTCAGCCTGCGGCAGATCGGCGAGGGCCACATCTCCTCGATCGGCTTCTGCTCCGCGATCCTCGGCCCCGGCCCGGCACTGCGGATGGAGGACCGGGACGGGCCGCTGACGATCGGCCACCGGGTCGGCGCCAAACACATGCGGCACCAGCTGCAAGCGGCGCTCGCCGAGGAGGAGATCGACACCGAGGCCTCCGCGTACGTGCTGAACGCTCTGCCGGAACGCTACGACGACCACGAGTTCGAGGAGATCCTCGGCCACCTGCCCGCCGAACTCCTGGCCCGGCCCAACACGCCGACCGCGCTGGAGTCCATCCGGCGCATCGTCGGCGCCGACTACGCGGTCACCTTCCCGGCCACCGTCCCGCTGCACCAGCGGGTGCTGTGGCCGTCCACGCCGACCGAGTCCCGCGGCATGGAGGACGCCCGGTTCGTGCAGGTGCTCGACCCCGACGGGCGGATGGCATACCAGGCGACCTACACCGCGTACGACGGGTTCAACATCGCCGGCCGCGTGATCTTCACCCGGGATCTGCGGCACTTCGAAGTCACCACCCTGCACGGGCCGGCCGCCCGCAACAAGGGCATGGCCTTGTTCCCGCGCTACATCAACGGGCGCAAGTACGCGCTCTGCCGCTCCGACGGCGAGACCCTAGGCCTCAGCGCCCGCGACGACAAGCACCGCTGGCAGCACGTCGGGCCGGTGCTCGTGCCGCACCGCGGCTGGGACCTAATCCAGGTCGGCAACTGCGGCTCGCCGATCGAGACCCCAGCCGGGTGGCTGGTGCTCACCCACGGAGTCGGGCCGATGCGGCGCTACGCCATCGGCGCCATGCTCCTCGACCTGGACGACCCCTCGAAGGTGATCGCCGACCTGCCGGACGGTCTGATCGACCCGGACGAGATCGAACGCGAGGGGTACGTGCCCAACGTCCTCTACTCGTGCGGCGGGATCGTCCACGACGGGCGGTTCTGGTTGCCGTACGCCTCCAGCGACGTCCGGATCAGTTTCGCCAGCATGCCCTTGGACCAGCTCCTGAACCGAATGCGCCCGGTCAGCGACTGACCTTTTTTGCGTGGCGACCTGAGGTTCGATCCACACCCCAGGTCACCACGCCTCCAAGCGCACCGCCCTGCGTGGTGACTTGAGGTTCGATCCACACCCCAGGTCACCACGCTTTCGGGTGTCAGACCTCTACGGTGGTGCCGGTCAGGGCGCTCTTGCGGGCCGCGTCCAGGATCTCCATGGCGCGGACCGAGTCCCACGGGTCCACCGGCAGCGGTCCGGTGCCCGCCACCGCCTCGGCCACCGCCGGGTAGAACGTGTCCCACCGGCCCCGGCAGCTCTCGACCGGGGCGCCGGTGGCACCACGGAACAGGTGACCCCAGCGGTGCTCCGGCTCGACCCCCCAGCGGTCGCCCATCAGAGCCGGGGTCTTACCGGCCTTCAGCAGGGTCTCCTGGTAGTCCAGCTCGGGCGAGATGAACGTGCCGGCGGAGCCGGTCACCCGGAACCTCGGGCCGGGTCCGGCCTGGCGCCACGAACCCCACAGGTGCGACTCGACGCCACCGGTGTGGTGCAGGGCCACGAAGAAGTCGTCGTCGAGACCACCGTCCGGTCCGTGCAGCTCCGCGAACACCCGTGAGACCGGGCCGTGCAGCTGAAGCGCCTGGTCGACCAGGTGCGAACCGAAGTCGAGCAGAGTGCCACCACCGGCGGCACCGGGCAGCCGGTCCGGCGCCCAGCGCTCGACCCGCGACTCGAACCGCTTGACGTCGCCGAGCGACCCGTTCTCCACCAGCTTGCGGATGGTCAGCAGGTCGGAGTCCCACCGCCGATTCTGGTAGACGGTCAGCAGCACACCGGCCTCCTCGGCCGTGGTGACCAGCTTGCGGGCGGCGTCGGCGTCGAGCGCGAACGGCTTGTCGACGACGACCGCCAGCCCCGCTTCGATCGCCTCGACGGCCAGGCCGGCATGGGTGGCGGCCGGCGTCGAGATGGCCACCGCCTGGACGCCGTCGGCGGCCAGCGCGGCGATCGAGTCATACGTCGCGACACCCGGCAACTCCGCGGCCACCTGGGCCTGACGCTCTTCGGACGTGGTCACCACACCGACGAATTCGATGTTCGGCGCCGACGCGATCAGCGGCGCATGGAACACCCGGCCGCCGGTGCCGAAGCCGACCAGCCCGAACTTCACCCGTTCGATCATGTCCGGAATTTTTACACATCGGTTGCCTGCCTGTTGCCGATGATTTCACCGGTTACGTGTGATGCGCGAGACATCACGGAGCGTACGGGTTGAAGTCGCGGCCGATCCGTGTACGGATCGCGAACACTTGCCGCTTGATCTAGCGAAAGGGCAGGTACCGCGCCTGTCGGATGGATGACGGCGACAGCCGATCGGCGCCCGCCAGATGAACAATTGCGGGATGGAACCCGCGCAGAAGGACCGGACGCCCTTTTCCGACATCGACGGCCTCACGGCACAGATGTCGGAAATCGTGCTCGACGCGCTCACCGCGATGGGCCGGCATCCGGAGATCCGGCGGGTCCGCCGGATCGCCTTCGACGCGCTGCAGCCCGCAGCCGGCCAGCGGCTGCTCGACGCCGGCTCCGGCAACGGCGAGGTGGCCCGCGCGCTGGCCGTCCCGGTCGGCGCGCAGGGCGAGATCCTGGCGGTGGACCACTCGTCGGCGATGACGGCGGCCGCGATCAGCTCGCACGACGGCAGCAACGTGCGTTACCTGACCGGCGACGCCGGGGATCTGCACCTGCCCGACGGCCACGTCGACGGCGTGTGGTGCGAGCGTCTCCTGCAACACGTCGACGACGCCGACGCGGTGATCGGCGAACTGATCCGGGTGACCCGCCCCGGCGGCCGGATCTGCCTGATCGACACCGACTGGGGTTCCCTGGCCTTCGACGGCATGCCGGCCGGTCTGGGCGACATGGTGCTGGGCCACGTGCACGGCCATTTCACGCCCCAGCAGCACGACATGGGCCGCACGTTGCGCCGCCGTCTGGTGGCTGCCGGCCTGCGTGATCTGACGGCCACCCCGGTGACGTGCTTCTTCGCCACGCCCGAGTCAGCCGCCGTGGTACTGCCGATGGTCAACCCCGACGTCCCCGAATCGGCATGGGCCACCCCACCCGGCCTACGCGAAGAGTGGCTGGCATGCGTGGAGGCAGCCGGCGCGAGCGGCACTTTCCTGGCCGTCCTGACCATCTGGGTGGTGGCCGCCTCAACCCCCGGATGACCAACTTCAGACAACCCCCGCTGCGGTACGCCCCCAAAGAGCCCTCGCCCCCACCCACCTCCCGCGCTCGCTCCCGCCCCGCCTCTCGCCTCTCGCACGTGCCGACCTACAGCACCGCAAGTCGGCACGCTTCGGTGTTCAGGAGCGGGGGTCGGCTCCGGTGTCAAGGACACGGGCCGTAGCGAGTGTGTCGGCGAACCGCTCCGGAGTGAGGTCGAGACCGCCGGAGATCCAGGACATTGTGGTGCTGTCCTTCTCGGTCATGGCGGTCAGGACCGCGTCGGGAGTCAGCCCGGCCGACTCCAGCAGACGGATCTCCCGAATGTTGATCCCGGCCGGCAGCGGCCCGTTGCCGAGGTCGGTCCCGTAGCGGACCACCCCGCCGTACCCGATGAACCGCCGCAGATTGTCGACGGCGACCTGCCGCGCCGGATCGGGATCGCCCCAGCCGTGGATGTCCAGGGTGCTGATCCAGCGCATGCGCTGCGCGCAGGCCCGCAGCAGCGTGTCGTCGATCCGCTCGGTCCAGGGAGTGTGCGCGAGGATGTCGGCCCCGGCCGTGTACGCCGCCTCGACCGTCCCCGCCCCCTCCGCGTGCACGACCGCCGGAAGCCCGGCCGCGTGCGCGGCGGTCACCAGCGCTTCCAGTACCGGCCGTGCGAGCTGCGGCCCACCGGTGTGCGCGGTCACCTTGACCAGGCTCGCGCCGCCCGTGGCAAGGTCGGCGACCGCGGCACCGGCGTCGGCAGCCGTGCTGATCTCCCGCCAACTGCCTGCCGCCGCCCACGAACGGTCGCTCGGATAGCCCCCGGGTGCGATCAGAAACGGTCCAGCGAAACGGATACGCGGCAGCCCTGCACCCGCCTGCCGCCCCCGCTCGGCGAGCCCCGCGACCTCCGACGGAACCCCACCGAGATCCCACACCTCGGCGATCCCCCCAGCCCGAACCGTGCCCAGATCGACAAGCGCCGAGTGCACATGGGCATCGACAAGTCCCGGAAGCAGCGTCCCCGGGAATCTGCGGGTGTCCGCACCGGCGGGAGCGATCTCAGCCGGAACCGGCCGGATCGCCCCGTCCGGCGCCACCCTAAGCGCGACGCCCTTACGCAGGCGCCCGCCCCACCAGACCGAATCCGCGACCAGCCACTCGACCCGCCCGATCGCCGCCGCGCTAACTGCTGCTCTCGCCGCCGTACTAACTACCGGACTCGCCTCCGCGCTAACTGCCGCGCTCGCCGCTGCAGTCGCTTCCGGAACGGCCGTGCCGGAAGCGTCCGGCAGTGTGGTCTCCTCGGCGACTGTGACCGTCGGGCGCGGGCCGGAGCTGCGGCGCAGCGCCGACAACCCGCAGCCCGCCCCCGCAGCGGAACCACCGCAGCAACCAGCTCCGGCACGCTCAGCTCCGGCTGGGCGTTCCGTCGTGTCGCTCGCGCAGACGTCCGGCGTGCCGGGCGATGGATCGGCACTCACCGAGGGTCCTTCTCCAGCAGCTCCCGCAGCACCCGGAGCCCCTGATAGACCTCGCTGAAGCTGGTACTCAACGGTGCCGGGCCGATGCGCAGGCCGTCGGGCCGCCGGTAGTCGGGGATCACACCGTTGTCCCACAACGGCGTGAGGAACGACTTGAACCCGTCGCGACGCAGTGTCACGTGCCCGCCGCGGCGGGACGGGTCCCTCGGGCTGGTCACCTCGACGCCATACGGCGCCAGCCACTCGTCGGCCAGATCCAGCACGAACCCGGTGAGAAGCAACGACTTGGCCCGCACCGCTTCGATGCCGACGGCGGCGAGCATGTCCAGGTTGGCGTGCAGCGGCACCATCGCCAGGATTGGCGGCGTCCCGCTGAGCAGCGCCCGGGCGCCCTCGGCCGGTTGGTAACCCGGCCCCATCTCGAACACGGCCCGGTGCCCCATCCACCCTTGGATCGGTTGCCGCAGCTCGCCCAGCAGCTCGCGCCGCACGTAGGCGAACGCCGGTGCTCCGGGGCCGCCGTTCAGGTACTTGTAGGTACACCCGACGGCGAGGTCGACACCCCACTCGTCGAGCTGGATCGGCACCGAACCGGCCGAGTGGCACAGGTCCCACATGGTCAGCGCACCGGCCGCGTGCGCGACCCGGTTGATCTCCGCGATGTCGGCGAGCCAGCCGGACCGGTAGGCGACGTGACTGAACAGCACCAGTGCGGTGTCCGCGTCGACGACCTCGGCGACCTGGGCCGGGTCGATGCCGGCCGACGGGTCGGTCTCGATCCACACCAGGCGCAGGCCGCGCTCGGCGGCGATGCCCTCCAGAACGTACCGATCGGTGGGGAAGTTGTCGGTGTCCAGCACGACGGTCCGGCGATCGGGACGCGCGTCCGCCGCGGCCCGGGCCAGCTTGTAGATGAGCACCGTCGTCGAGTCCGCGACCACGGTCTGCCCGGCGGCAGCGCCGAGAGCAGCCGCACCGAGCCGGTCACCGAGGAGGACCGGCCAGTCCATCCAGCCCTCGTCCCAGCCCCGGATCAGCCGGCCACCCCACTGCTCACGGATGAACTCGTCGACCAGCCGCGCGGTCGCCTCCAGCGGCCGGCCCAGCGAGTTGCCGTCGAGGTAGGAGAGCAACTCGGCCGGTGGCGGGGTGATGAACTGCTCCCGCTGCCCGGCGAGCGGGTCGGCCGCGTCGAGGGCGGCGGCGCGTGCCAGCAGTTCGTCGGTCAACTCCGGACTCCGATCTCGGTACGGACGGCGTAGAGCTCGGGGAAGAATGTCAGATCGAGAGCCGCCTTCAAGAAGGACACCCCACTCGACCCGCCGGATCCCCGCTTGAATCCGATGGTCCGTTCCACCGTCTTGAGGTGCCGGAACCGCCACAGCTGGAAGTTCTCCTCCAGGTCCACGAGTTCCTCACAGGCCTCGTAGACGTCCCAGTTCTGCTCGGCCTTCTCGTAGATCTCCTGGAAGACCGCGACCAGGTCGGGCTGGTATTCGTACGCCTCGGTGACGTCGCGGTTCAGGATCGCCTCCGGCACCGGATGGCCACGCCGGGCCAGGAAGCGCAGGAACTCGTCGTAGACGGTCGGGGCGTTCAGCGTCTCCTCGAGAAGCGCCCGGGCCTCCGGCTGTTCGTCGAAGAGCCGCAGCATGTCGCGGTTCTTGTTGCCGAGCATGAACTCGACCGCGCGGTACTGGTACGACTGGAAACCCGATGAGGTGCCGAGGAAGCTGCGGAACTCCGCGTACTCCGTCGGGGTCAGGGTGGCCAGCACGGACCACTGATCGGTCAGGGTGCGCTGGATGTGCTTGACCCGGGCCAGCCCTTTGAGCGCCGGCCGTAACTCGTCCTTGGCCAGGTACTGACGGACCGCATACAGCTCGTGGACGATCAGTTTCAGCCAGAGCTCCGACGTCTGGTGCTGCACGATGAACAGCAACTCGTCGTGATGCTCCGGCACGCTGACCGGTCGTTGCGCTCCGAGGATGTCGTCCAGGCGGAGATACTCACCGTACGAGAGATTGACCTTGAAGTTGGTGACGATGCCGTTTTCCAACGGCCGCTGTGCCGACATGACGAATCCTCCTCACTTCCAGCAGATCACAGGGAGCCCCAGTACACCCATCGGCCGTCGTGCCGGACGAACCGGCTCCTCTCGGCCAGGACATCGGGCCGGCCGCCGTCGACGTAGTGCGCGCGGAACTCGACGGTCCCCTCCGCGTCGAAGACGCCCCCACCGCTGCGATCCACCACCTCCAGGCGCGCCCAGCGCAGCCCGGAGTCATTGTCGATGGTCGCGGGCCGCGTCTCCGGATGCCAGGTGGCCAGCACATGAGAACTGTTGTCCAGTGCGTAGGCGCTGAAACGCGAACGCATCAGGGCCTCCGGATCGGCCGCGGCCTTTCCGGCGTGCAGGGCGCCACAACAGTCGTCGTACAACCCCGCCCCGCACGGACACTGCGTGGGGACGGTCTTGGTCCTGGGGGATCTGCGAGCCATGGCGCCAAGTCTCCCCCACCCCTCCGGCAGCCCTCGAAGTTATCCACATTCCTCGGCTGTCCACAGGGCGGATGGCTGCGGCGCGCTCACCGCGGTACTCATCTCGGCATGCCCGAAACGACCTCAGGCCGCCTGCTGCTCCACCACGATCCCGCTGATCACTTTCTGACAGCGGTCCAGTTCCTCGATCAGTCCCTGCATCTCCTCGATCGCCGAGACCGCGTTCTGGGTGTCCGCCCGGATCCCCCCGACCTGGGTGCCGATCTCGCTGGTCGCCGTCGCGGTCTCGTTCGCCAGATCCTTGACCTCGCTGGCCACCACGGCGAACCCCCGGCCCGCCTCACCGGCCCGGGCCGCCTCGATGGTCGCGTTCAGCGCAAGGAGGTTGGTCTGCTTCGCGATCGTCGCGATCAGTTGCACGACCTTGCCGATCTCGGTGCTGCTCGCCTCCAGCCGCTGGATCACCTGCACCGCTGTCACGGCCGCACGCACCGCCGCGTCGGTGGCCGCGGCCATGTCGTTGCTGACGTTGGCCAGCCGGTGCACCGAGTCCCGCTGCCGGTCCTGCTGGCTGTTGGAGGCCCACCCGTCATTCTGATTCCAGTCGGACATGGTGGAAGCGCCCCCTTCTCTACTGATCGCTCAAAACATCCCATCCCGCCCACGGACCGCGAAGCGTTTTCCCCGATCCAGCGAACCCACAACCCGCCATCGGGGGCATTCCGCTCATTCCAGCCGCGCGAGGGCCGCACGCAGCCGCGCGTAGTGGTCACCGAGTACCGGACCGGCCCGCTCGACCAGAGCCAGCAGGACCACCCGCGTCCGCTCCACCGTCGAACCCGGCGAATCCACCACTGCCGACGGACCACCCGGGTCGGCCATCGACCCGCCGCCAGCCGCACGGAGGTCATCGGCCGAGAGTCCGCCGTGCGCGTGACCATCCGGCAGAAGGCCGTCAGCTGGGAGGGCGGCAGGCAGAAGGTCTGCAGGTGGACGGACGGCAGGCAGAAGGCCGTCAGGCGGAAGGTCGCCCGGGCGGTGGGTCAGTTCGATTCGGCCTGGGCCCAGCAGATCCGGCATCGGACGCAAGGCTTCGGCGCGGCCAGGGCGCGGGTCCGGCGCGGGAGCGGGCCCGCGGATGACTGATTTGTGGGTGGGGAGAGGTAGGGATGGTTCTGGTGAGAGAGAACTTGCGACGTGTGGGATGGGATGGAAGCAAGGATCTGCAAGATTGGGCTTTGAGTGGTTCTGTTTTTGCAAGAAAATGACGTAGGATTCCGGGGTGACGAAACGACTGGCCGAGGTGGCGAAGAAGGCTGGCGTCAGCGAGGCGACTGTCAGCCGGGTGCTCAATGGGCGCAGCGGAGTCTCTGAGGCCACCCGGACTTCGGTGCTCACCGCGCTCGATGTGCTGGGGTATGAGCGGCCCACCAAACTGCGTGGGGAGCGGGCCCGGCTTGTCGGGCTGGTGCTTCCTGAGCTGCAGAACCCGATCTTTCCGGCGCTCGCTGAAGTAGTGACCGGGTCGCTTGCGCAGCGTGGGTTCACGCCGGCATTGTGCGCCCGGACGATCGGTGGTGTGCCCGAGTCCGATTATGTCGAGATGCTGTTGGATCACCAGGTCAGTGGCGTGATCTTCGCGGGTGGGTCGTATGCGCTGGCCGACGCCTCACACGAGCACTACCGCCGGCTCACCGAGCGTGGGCTGCCGGTGGTGCTGGTCAACGCGGGCGTCGACGAGCTCGGCTTTCCCCGAGTTTCGACCGATGACGCGGTGGCGGTCGAGCAGGCCTACGGGCATCTGCGGTCGCTCGGGCATGAGCGGATCGGCATGGTGCTCGGGCCGGAGGGGCACATCCCGTCGCGCCGCAAGCTGGTCGCGATGATTCAGGTGGCAGACACCGAGCCGGAGGTCGAGCGGTCCAGCTTCTCGATGGAGGGCGCACGGGTCGCGGCTACGAAACTCGTCGAGCGGGGCGTCACCGGCATCATCTGTGCCAGCGACGTGCTCGCCTTGGGCGCGATCCGGGCGGCCCGGCGGCTGGGTAAAGCGGTTCCGGCTGATGTGTCGGTGGTCGGGTTCGACGATTCCGCGTTCATGACCTGCACCGATCCGCCGTTGACGACGGTGCGGCAGCCGATCGAGACGATGGGCCAGGCCGCGGTGGATCTGCTGGTCAGCCAGATCGACGAGGCCCGCGAGTTCTCCGACGAGCTGCTGTTCGAGCCGGAGCTGGTGGTCCGCGGCTCGACGGGGCCAGTCCGCCGGGGATAGCACAAAAGCAGGAAAGAACACGGCAGGGCAGGCCGGAGGCAAGGGCAGGCCGGAGGCAAGAGCAGGGCTGGAGCAGGGCAAGGCCCGCACGCGCGGGCCGGTTCGGAAACGGGAACGGGAACAGGAACAAGACGTAGGGCCACGAGGCCGTCGACCGCATGCCGCGGTCGGCGGCTTTTTCACGTACAAAAGCAGGCAAAAAAGCCGCAAGCCAACGCCTGCCGCAAGTAAGTCGCGTTTTTGCAGAGCACGATCGAAACCTTGCGGCAACATGAGCGCGTAGTTACAGTGACTCCACTCACTACGGGAAACAGTCCTCATAAAAGCCCGCAGTGCAGAAATCACGCCTCTCAGCGACGTCCATGGATAGAACCCGTTCCCGAAGGGATGGACAGATGTCCGTACCGCAGTACCGGAAGGTCGCGGCGCTCGCGCTCGTGACCGGTCTGGGGCTCAGCCTGACGGCATGCTCCACGAAGAGTGACGACGACAGCGGCTCGGCAGCCGGCGGCAAGGTCACCATCACGGTCGACTGCCAGCCGGTCGCCGCTCAGAAGGAGTTGCTCGACAACTGGAACGCGGATGTCACCGAGTTCCAGAAGCAGAACCCCGACATCGTCATCAAGAGCATCAGCGTCGGCCAGCAGTGCAACAACCCGCCGGACTTCACCGCGCGGCTCGCGGGCGGCACCACGACCGACGTCTTCTACGGCTACATGACCGACCTGCAGCAGGTGCTGGACGCCGGCCAGGCGCTGGACATCACCCCGTTCGCGAACAAGGAGAACGTCCCCACCTGGGACAGCATCGACCCGGCGCTGACCGGGGTCTTCACCGACGCCGGCAAGATCTACGCGGTTCCGGTGAAGAACTACTCGATGGGTCTGGTCTACAACAAGTCCCTGTTCGCGAAGGCGGGGCTGGACGCGAACAACCCGCCGAAGACGTGGACCGAGGTCCGGGACGCGGCGAAGAAGATCGCCGCGCTGGGTGACGGTGTCGCCGGTTACTCGGAGTACAGCGCGGGCAACACCGGCGGCTGGCACTTCACGTCGCTGCTCTACTCGCAGGGCGGCACGGTGCTGAGCGAGGACGGCAAGAAAGCCGCCTTCAACAGTCCGGAAGGCAAGCAGGTCCTGCAAAACCTGAAGGACATGCGGTTCGGCGACAACAGCATGGGCGCCCGCCAGCTCCTGCAGTGGGGCGACCTGCTGACCAGTGCCGCCGCCGGAAAGGTCGGCATGTTCGTCGGCGCGCCGGACACCACCCAGGCGATCGTCAGCCAGTTCCAGGGCAAGTACGAGGACTGGGCGATGGCTCCGCTGCCCGGTCAGGCCGGAGCCGCGAAGGGCACGCTCGGTGGCGGCGAGGGCTACTTCTTCAAGAAGGACCTCACTCCCGAACAGGTCAAGGCCGGCCTCAAGTGGATCGCCTACCAGAAGCTGACTCCGGGTAAGGGCCAGTTCGACTACGCCCGGGCGAAGCCGCAGAACTACCCGGTCGGCCTGCCGCAGCCGCTGCTGTTCGCCAACGGCAGCGACGCGCAAAAACAGGAACTGGAACTGCGCAAGGCGAACGCGAACATCGACACCGAGAACTTCAAGCTGTTCGAGGCGACCCCGGTGCCGATCAAGGGCGAACCGCGGGACGCGCAGGCGATCTATGCGGTGCTCGACTCGACGATGTCCGGTGTCCTGACCGACCCGAAGGCGAACGTCGACGCACTGTTGAAGACCGCCGAGGAGAAGGTAAACCAGCTGCTGGCGGCCGGTAGCTGAGCATGGTCGCCATCGCACCCGCCGCCCCGGTGAAAGCCGGGGCGGCGGCCCCCGGAAACGGCCGGCGAAAGAGCAGGATCAAGAGCAACCTGAGCGGGTACGGGTTCCTGATCGGTGCGATCGCCTGCTTCGCCCTCTTCATGTGGTACCCGATGATCCGCGGTTTCGTGATGAGCTTCCAGCGCACGCGGCGCGGCGAGACCAGTTGGGTCGGCTGGGACAATTACGTCCGGATCGTCGCGGACCCGAGTTTCTGGGTGGCGTGGAAGAACACCTTCTACTTCACCGGCCTGGCCCTGATCGTCGGGTTCGTGGTGCCGTTCTTCGTGGCGCTCCTGCTCAACGAGTTCCGGCACGCCAAGGGCTATCTGCGGGTGCTGGTCTACCTGCCGGTGATGCTGCCGCCGGCGTCGGCGCTCTACCTGTTCAAGTACTACGCGTACGACCCGAGCGAAGCCGGTCTCTTCAACGCGGTGCTCACCAGTCTGCATCTGCCCACGTCGGAATGGATGCAGTCGCCGACCATGACGATGCCGGCCATGGTCCTGGCATCGACCTGGATGAACATGGGCGGCGCGGTGCTGATCTATCTGGCGTCGTTGCAGAACATCCCGGGCGATCTGTACGAGGCGGCCGAGCTGGACGGGGCCGGACTGTGGAAGCGGATCTGGCACATCACCATCCCGCAGACCCGGCTGATCCTGGCCCTGCTGGCGATGATGCAGATCGTCGCGACGATGCAGCTCTTCATCGAGCCGCTGATCCTGGCCAACGGCGCGGGCACCCAGGACTCGGCCACCTCGGTCGCGTACCTGATCTACCAGCACGGCTTCTTCCAGAACGACCTGAACGGCGCCGCCGCGCTCGGTGTGATCATGCTCGGGGTGCTGGCCGTCTTCTCCGCGTTCTACCTGCGGCTGACCACCAGGAACGAATCATGACCCGGACTCTCGTCTCCTCCACTCAGCTCAAGCGCGGCCGCGTCCTCTACTGGACCCTGCTGGCGGTCGTCGTCTCGGTGTTCACCCTGGTCTTCATCGGCCCGCTCTACTGGATGGTCACAGGCGCGCTCAAGTCGGCCCAGGAGGTGGCGCAGACCCCACCGACGCTGTTCCCGCGGGATCCTCAGCTGTCCAACTACACCGCGGCGTGGGAGCAGCTGAATCTGGGGAAGCTGCTGTTCAACACGTTCTACTATGCGGCCGGCGCGGTGGTCTTCCAGCTGATCTTCGACACCGCCGCGGCGTACGCGCTCTCCAAGCTCCGCCCGGCCTTCGGCAACGTGGTGCTCGGCGCGATGCTGGCGACGCTGATGATTCCGGCGATGGTGCTGATCGTGCCGCAGTACCAGACGGTGATCAGCCTGCCGGTGATCGACGTCAGCCTGCTCGATTCGCCGTTCGCGATCTGGCTGCCGATGGTCGCCAACGCGTTCAACATCTTCCTCCTCAAGCGGTTCTTCGACTCGATCCCGGAGGAGCTGATGCAGGCGGCGTTCGTGGACGGGGCGTCACCGCTGCGTACCCTCTGGTCGATCATCCTGCCGATGTCGCGGCCCATCCTGGGCGTGGTGTCGATCTTCGCGGTGACCGCGGTCTGGAAGGACTTCCTCTGGCCGCTGCTGGTGATGCCGCATCCGGAGACCCGCACGGTCAGCGTCGGCATCTACGCCTTCGCCGGTGGCACCCCGCAGAACGTGGTGATCGCCGCGTCGGTCATCGCCGCGCTGCCGACCGTGATCATCTTCCTGATCTTCCAGCGCAACATCATGTCCGGCCTGACCTCAGGCAGCCTCAAGGGATGAGCGGGATGACTGAACAGTGGTGGCGTGACGCAGTGATCTACCAGGTGTACCCGCGCAGTTTCGCCGACGGGAACGGCGACGGGGTCGGCGACGTGGCCGGTATCCGGGCGCGACTGGGCCACCTGCGGGATCTCGGAGTCGACGCGATCTGGATGAGTCCGTGGTACCCGTCGCCGATGGCCGACGCGGGTTACGACGTCTCCGACTTCCGTGACATCGATCCGGTCTTCGGCACTCTCGCCGAGGCGGAGGCGCTGATCACCGAGGCTCACGAATGCGGCATCCGGATCATCATCGACATCGTCCCGAACCACGTCTCCAGCGAGCACCCCTGGTTCAAGGCGGCTCTGAAAAGCGAGAGTGCCAAAGAACGGGACTACTTTTGGTTCCGTAAGAGCCAAAATATGCCCACAAACTGGACCGGAGAATTCGGTGGTACGACGTGGACGCGTATTGACGACGACACCTGGTACCTGCACCTGTTCACCCCGGAACAACCCGACCTGAATTGGGAACACCCGGACGTACAAGCGGAATTCGAGAGCATTCTGCGGTTCTGGTTCGACCGGGGCGCGGACGGGATCCGGATCGACTCGGCGGCGCTGCTGTTCAAGGACCCGGAACTGCCCGAGGTCACCGGCGGTGAGCCGCACCCGTTCCATGACCTCGACGCGGTGCACGGCGTCTACCGGGCGTGGCGGCGAATCGCCGACGAGTACTCCGATCGTGCGCTGATCGGCGAGGTGTGGATGCCCGACGTCGAACGGTTCACCAACTATCTGCGGCCGGACGAACTGCACGCGGCGTTCAATTTCGACCTGCTCGGGTGCGCTTGGGACCCGTACAAGATGCGCTTGTCCATCAATCGCACTCTGGAGTCGCACGCCCACATCGGCGCACCGCCCACCTGGGTCCTGTCCAACCACGACGTGACCCGGCACGTCACGCGCTACGGCCGGGCCGACACCACGTTCAGTTTCGAGAACAACCTGGACGGCACCCCGGTCGACCTGGAACTGGGCACCAGGCGGGCCCGCGCGGCCGCGTTGCTGACCCTGTCGCTGCCCGGTTCGGCCTACGTCTACCAAGGCGAGGAACTGGGTCTCTGGGAGAACGAGACGATCCCGGCAGATCAACTGCAGGATCCGATGTACGCCCGGCGAGGGCACTCCCGGGACGGCTGCCGAGTCCCGCTGCCGTGGTCCGGCGACGAGCCGCCCTATGCCTTCTCCAGAGCAGAACCGTGGCTCCCCCAGCCCGCCGAGTGGAAGGACCGGACCGTCCAGGCGCAAACCGGCGACCCCAGCTCGATGCTCGAGTTGTACCGGACCGCGATCCGCCTCCGTGAGTTCACCGATCAGCACCTCACCTGGCTCGACCTCGGCGCGGAGGTGCTCGCGTACACCCGCGGGACCGATTTCGCCTGCGTACTCAATCTGTCCGGAGTTCCGGTCCCCCTGCCGGAGCATCAGGCCATCCTGCTCGCCAGCAGTCCGCTCGACGGTGCCCTCCTCCCCCGGGACACCGCGGTCTGGCTGCGTCTTTAGTGCGAAACGGGCGTCCGCCGTTCCACCGCGGAGGGCGCCCACTTCGGGGGCTGGCCACACCAAGGAAGGGAACATGGCCAACCGAACCGTCCCACTCGTCACACTCGCCGCCGTCCTCACGGCAGCCGTCACCGCGGTGATCTGGCAACCATCCCCGGCACAGGCCGCCGGACCGTCCCCCTTCGACTTTCCCGGACGCGGCGCGACCGTGCCGTTCACCGAGTTCGAGGCCGAGAAGGCCGCGCACAACGGCACCTCCACCGGAACCGCCCGGACCTACGGCACGCTCTCCTCGGAGGCGTCCGGCCGGGAGGCGATCACCCTCGACGCCGTGGGTGAGTACGTCGAGTTCACCCTGACCAAGCCGGCCAACGCGGTCACCTTCCGGTACAGCGTCCCGGACGGCCGGAACGCATCGCTGGATCTGCGAACCGGATCAACATTGATCAAGACGGTGCCGGTGACCGCTAAGTACTCCTGGTTCTACGGCTACTACCCGTTCACCAACAACCCCGCGGACGGACGGCCGCACCATTTCTACGACGAGACCCGGGCGTTGTTCGGAACGACCTACCCGGCCGGTACGAAGATCCGGATCCAGGTCGGCTCGGTCGCGCAGTCGCCCAGTTTCACCATCGACCTCGCCGACTTCGAGAACGTGCCGGCCCCGATCGGCAAGCCGGCCGGGGCGATCGACGTGGTAGCCGACTACGGTGCCGACCCGACCGGCGCCACCGACTCGACGGCGAAGTTCCAGGCCGCGGTGAACACCGGTGGTGTGGTCTACATCCCGCCGGGCAACTACACCCTGTACAGCCACGTGATCGCCGACCGGGTCACCATCGCCGGGGCCGGGCCGTGGTACTCGGTCCTCGGCGGCCGTCACCCGACCCAGCGCGACCAGGCAGCCGGCATCTACGGCAAGTACACCAACGAGGGCGGTCCCAGCCAGAACGTGGTCGTCAAGGACCTGGCGATCATCGGCGACATCCAGGAACGTGTTGACGAGCATCAAGTCAATGCGTTCGGCGGTGCGATGTCGAACTCCACCATCGACAACGTGTGGATGCAGCACACCAAGGTCGGCGCGTGGATGGACGGGCCGATGGACCGGTTCACCATCCGCAACAGCCGGATCCTGGACCAGACCGCCGACGGCGTGAACTTCCACATCGGGGTCACCAACTCCACCGTCACCAACACGTTCGTCCGCAACACCGGCGACGACGGGCTGGCCATGTGGGCGGAGAACACCCCGAACGTCGGCAACGCGTTCACCTTCAACACCGTGGTCGCGCCGATCCTGGCCAACAACATCGTCAGCTACGGCGGCCGGGACATCACGATCAGTGACAACGTGATGGCCGAGACGGTCACCAACGGTGGTGGCCTGCACGTCGGCAACCGCTACCCGGGTGTCACCGGGCCGACCGCGGTCGCCGGCACCTGGACGATGGCCCGCAACACCCTGCTGCGCACCGGGAACGCCGACTACAACTGGAACTTCGGCATCGGCGCACTGTGGTTCTGGGCGGACCAGGGTGCGATCACCGGGGCGACGATCAACATCACCGAAACCGACATTCTGGACAGCTCGTACGCCGGGATCCAGTGGATCGGCAACCAGACCACCGGACTGAACCTGACCAACGTGAACATCGTGGGAGCGGGTACGTTCGCGTTGCAGGCGCAGGCCCCGGCGACCGCGCGGTTCACCAACGTCAAGGCGCGCGGGATCGCCCAGAACCCGCCGACCTACAGCTGTGTGGGATCCGGGCTGGCGATCACCGACGGTGGTGGCAACGAGGGCTGGCAGACGGCCACTCCGTACTGCGGTCCGTGGCCGGCTCCGCAGTACGGCACCACCCCGACGACGCCGCCCAGCAGCCCGCCACCCAGCAGCCCGTCGCCGTCGCCCAGCACGTCGACGCCGCCGCCGCCGGCCGGCAACCTCGCGGCCGCCAAGACGGCGACCGCCACCGGGCAGGCCGACGTCTACGGGCCGGGAAACGTCACCGACGGTAATGCGAGCACCTACTGGGAGAGCACCAACAACGCCTTCCCGCAGTCGGTGACCGTCGACCTCGGCCAGAGCCGGGCGGTCGGACGGCTCGTGCTGAAACTGCCACCCGCGGCCGCCTGGGCCACCCGTACCCAGACGCTGTCGGTCTCGGGAAGTGTTGACGGCTCGACGTTCAGCACCGTCAAGTCGAGTGCCGTCTACACGTTCAACCCGTCCACCGCCAACACCGTCAACATTGATGCCGTCAACACGAGCGCCCGCTACGTCCGGCTGACGTTCACGGCCAACTCGGGCTGGCCGGCGGGCCAGCTCTCCGAGTTCGAGGTCTACACCTCCTGACACGTCCGGGCGGGCGGTCTCCACCGAAGCCGCCCGCCCCGGCACCCCTCCGGAGCAGCCCACCGGACGCCGATCGCGGCCGCCCACCGGCACCCTCCGGAACAAACCGCACGAAACACCTCTCACGGAAGAAGGGTGCGCTCCCGCATGTCCAGATTGTCGATAAAAGCCATAGCGGTGATGGCAGCCGCCAGCGTCATCGGTGCTCTCGTCCACGCTCCCGCCGCCAACGCCGCCGGTCCCAACCTGGCCGCCGGCAAGACCTTCACGGCCAGCAGCACCTCCGAGTCCTACACGGCCTCGAACGCCGGGGACGCCAATCCGAACACCTACTGGGAGAGCAGCAACAACGCCTTTCCGCAGTGGCTGCAGGCCGACCTCGGCGCCGGCACCGAGATCAACCAGGCCGTCCTGAAGCTGCCGCCGGCCACCGTCTGGGCCACCCGCACGCAGACGTTGACGATTCAGGGCAGTACGAACGGCTCGACGTTCACCACGATCAAGTCGAGTGCCGTCTACACGTTCAACCCGTCCACCGCCAACACTGTCACCATCGATCTCGTCAACACGAGCACCCGATACGTCCGGCTGACGTTCACCGCGAACACCGGCTGGCCCGCCGGGCAGCTCTCCGAACTGGAGATCTACGGTCCGGGCGGCGGTACCGGGGAGCCCCAGCCGCCGACCGGCGACAACCTGGCAGCGAAGAAGCCGATCGACGCGTCGTCGACGGTGCACTCCTTCGTCGCGACGAACGCCAACGACGAGGACCTCGCCACCTACTGGGAGGGCAGCGGCCTCCCCGCCGACCTGACCGTCAAGCTGGGTGCGAACGCGGCGCTGACCTCGGTGGTCGTCAAACTCAACCCGTCGAGCGCGTGGGGCACCCGGACGCAGACGTTCGCGGTCCTCGGACGGGAGCAGAACGCCTCGTCGTTCACCACGGTCGCCGCGAGTAAGGCGTACACCCTCAATCCCTCGACCGGGAACTCGGTGACCGTGCCGGTCTCCGCAACCGTCGCCGACCTACGGCTCTCCTTCACCGCGAACACCGGCGCGCCGAGCGGTCAGGTCGCCGAACTGCAGGCCTTCGGCTCGTGGGCACCAAACCCGGACCTGACGATCACCTCGACCGGCTACTCTCCGGCGGCACCGGTGGAGACGGACGCGATCACCGCGTCGGCCACGGTCCGCAACGCGGGCACCGCGTCCGCGGCGGCTTCCACCGTCAACTTCTACCTGGGTACGACGAAGGTAGGCACCGTCGCGGTCCCGGCATTGCCGGCCGGCCAGTCACAGACGGTGTCGACGAGCATCGGAGCGAAGGACGCCGGCAGCTACCAGTTGTCCGCGAAGGTCGACGAGGCCGGCGCGATCATCGAGTCGAACGAGGCGAACAACTCCTGGACCCACCCGTCCGCGCTCATTGTCACGCCGGTGAGCAGCGCCGATCTGGTCGCCTCGGCGGTCACGTGGTCCCCGGCCACCCCGGCCGCCGGTAACGCGGTGTCGTTCTCGGTCACTCTGAAGAACCAGGGTTCGGCCCCGACGTCGCCGGGTGCACACGCCGTGACACTGACGGTCCTCAGCGGATCGACGGTGGCACGTACGCTGACCGGTTCCTACACCGGAACACTCGCGGCCGGTGCGTCGACCACCCTCGACCCGGGTTCGTGGACCGCGGTGAACGGCCGCTACACGGTGCGGACCGTGATCGCCGCCGACTCCGCGGAGTTGCCGGTCAAGCAGGCCAACAACACCGCTGAGAAGCCGCTCTTCGTGGGTCGCGGCGCGAACATGCCGTTCGACTTCTACGAGGCCGAGGAAGGTCAGACCGGTGGCGGCGCGGCAGTCGTCGGACCGAATCGGATCGTCGGCGACCTGGCCGGGGAGGCGTCCGGCCGCAAGGCGGTCACCCTGAACCAGACCGGGTCCTACGTCCAGTGGACCACCCGGGCGGCCACCAACACGCTTGTCGCGCGGTTCTCCATCCCGGACAACACGAACAGCTCGATCAACGTGTACGTCAACGGTGCACTCAACAAGACCCTGCCGCTGACCTCGAAGTACGCGTGGCTCTACGGCAACGAGGCGGCACCGCAGAACTCCGGCAGCGACCCACGGCACATCTACGACGAGGCGAACGTCGTGTTGACCGGATCGTTCCCGGCCGGAAGTACCGTCAAGTTGCAGAAGGACGCCGTCAACACCGGCACCATCGCGATCGACTTCATCAACCTGGAGCAGGTCGCGCCGATCGCCAACCCGGACGTGTCGAAGTACGTCGTCCCGGCCGGTTTCGACCAGCAGTCGGTGCAGGCCGCCCTGGACGCGGCCCGGCAGGACACCACCAAGCTGGGCGTCTACCTCCCGGCCGGGGACTACCAGACCGCGAACAAGTTCCAGGTGTACGGCCGGGCACTCAAGATCGTCGGCGCCGGACCGTGGTTCACCCGCTTCCACACGCCGTCCACCCAGACCGAGACGGACGCCGGTTTCCGGGCCGACGCCACCGCCAACGGGTCGACGTTCGCGGGCTTCGCGTTCTTCGGCAACTACACGATCCGCATCGACGGCCCCGGCAAGGTCTTCGACTTCGCCAACGTCGCCGACATCACCATCGACGACATCTGGGCCGAGCACGTGGTCTGCCTGTACTGGGGCGCGAACACCGACGACATGGTGATCAAGAATTCGCGGATCCGGAACACCTTCGCCGACGGCGTCAACATGACCAACGGCTCGACCGGCAACCTGGTCGACAACAACGAGGCCCGAGCCACCGGCGACGACAGCTTCGCGCTGTTCTCGGCGATCGACGCGGGCGGCGCCGACGAGATCAACAACGTCTTCTCGAACCTGACGTCGATTCTGACGTGGCGGGCGGCCGGGATCGCGGTCTACGGCGGCTACGCCAACACGTTCAAGAACATCTACATCGCGGACACCCTGGTCTACTCGGGCATCACGATCAGCTCGCTGGACTTCGGCTACCCGATGAACGGTTTCGGCGCCGACCCGCCGACCGTCCTGGACAACATCTCGGTCATCCGGTCCGGTGGCCACTTCTGGGGCAACCAGGTTTTCCCGGCGATCTGGGTGTTCTCCGCGTCGAAGGTGTTCCAGGGCATCCGGGTCTCGAACGTCGACATCGTCGACCCGACCTACTCGGGAATCATGTTCCAGACCAACTACGTCGGCGGACAGCCGCAGAACCCGGTCAAGGACACCGTCTTCACCAACGTCACGATCAGCGGGGCGCAGAAGAGCGGTGACCAGTACGACGCCAAGTCCGGTTACGCGATCTGGGCCAACCCGCTGCCGGAGGCCGGGCAGGGTCCCGCGGTCGGCTCGGTGACCTTCAACAACCTGCAGCTCAGCAACAACTACCGCGACATCGAGAACCCGACCAGCACGTTCACCATCAACCGCAACTGATCCCCGGCCCGCCCGCGCCCGCCGACCGGGCGCGGGCGGGTCCGACCCCTGTCCGGGGGACTACCGCTGGCCGAACTTGCCCAGCGGTTCTACCGTCGGGGCATGCAGCCCGATCCGCGTACCGGTGCCGGATGGCAGCGACCACCGGACCCTCCGGTCACCTGGTGGTGGTTCCTGGTTCCACTGCTGACCTGCGGTCTGGGCACGGCGCCGATGGTGCTGACCGGTGCGATCAAACTGCGGTCCCAGTTGCACGGGATGCTCGCCGGCGGCTACTTCGCGGTGATCCTCATCAACTGTGGACTCTCGGCAGCCACCGACACCGAACCCGAAACCACGGCCAACGTCCTGGTCAGCGTCGCCTACTTCATCATGATGATCATCGGGATGGTGCACGTCGCCTTCCTGGGCGCCCGGGTCCGGGCCGAACACTTCCACCGCCACCCCCAACCGCGGGTGTACGGCACAGCGACCCCCCGCACCGGTCACGTCCGCTACCCGAATCACCCGGCCGGCACCGGTCAGGCACCGCGCCCCGGCCCACCACGACGGTCCGGCTCGCCCGCGCTGTCCCACTACCCGCCCCCGCCGCCGCCCTGGCACCAGCCCGGCGTCGACCCGGCGCTGGCCCGGGCCCGATGGCGGGCCGGCCGCCGCGAGGAGGCGCGCAAGCTCCAGGCCACCCAGCCGTCGATGGCCGCCGAGTTGATGATCGGCCGCCCCGACATGCCCGGCCGCCAGTACGACGACGGCGGCCTGGTCGACGTCAACCACGTGCCCGCCGAGCACCTGGCCCGCCACCTGCACATCGACCGCCCCTTGGCGGACGAGATCATCGCCGTCCGCGACGTGCACAACGGCCTGTCCACCCCCGAGGAACTGATCGTCTACTGCGCCGCCCTGACCCCCGAGAAGCTGGCGACCTTCCGCGACCGCCTGATCTTCATCCCCCGCTGACCCTCCCCCGCAGCACCAGGCATAGCCACCAGTTGCGTGCCGACTTACGGTGCGATTCGCACCCCAACTCACCACACTCCGAGCGCCACCGGGGAGCGAGACGGCGTTCGAGGTCCGTACGAAGCGGGCCCCGAACGCCGTTTCTCGGTGTGGGGTCAGGCGGCGGGTTTGACGGAGATGGGGTGGGTTTCGCCGCGGATCGGGTCCACCTCGTACATGCGGGCCTCGGTCAGGTCGAAGTACAGACCGGTGAGGCTCAGGCGGCCGGCGGATTCGGCGGCCAGCACCGTCGGGTAGGTGCGCAGGTTGACCAGCTGCTGGTACACGTTGTCGGTGCAGCAGCGTTCCTCGTCGGTGACGTCGGTGAAGCGGACGCCGGAGTGGCCCAGCCATTCGCCCAGCGACGAGTCCGGGCCGGCCGCGTCGTTCATCAGGGCCCGGACCGCGCCGCAGCCGGAGTGGCCGCAGACGGTGATCGTGGTGACGCCGAGGATGTCGACGGCGAATTCGATGGCCGCTCCGACCGACGTGTCGCCGGTGTCGTGCGGCGGGACGATGTTGCCGATGTTGCGGACGCAGAACAGGTCACCCGGCCCGCTCGCGGTGATCAGGTTGGGGACCAGCCGCGAGTCGGCGCAGGTGATGAAGAGCTGCTCCGGGTGCTGGCCGTCGCGGGCCAGGTCGGCCAGTTCGGGCCGGACCATCGGGGCGACGTTGCGCTCGAACTCGGCGATACCGGCTGCCATCGCGCCGCGCCGCTGCTGGTCCATGTTCTGCCAACGGGACCAGGAGCCGATCAGGCGCGGGGTGCGTTTGCCGTCGCCGAGCCGGCCGGAGGTGGCCTGATGGAACCAGGAGTCGTGCACTTCCCGGATCCGGACCGAGCCGCCGGTCCGTTCGTACCCGGCCTTCCAGTCTTTGATCGTCTCGAAGGCACCGTGGTCGAGGTAGTCGAGGTGCAGTTCGACCTCGACCGCCGCGCCGGGTGGCAGACTGCCGAGTTCGCGGCTGAGCCGGGCCGATTCGACGAACGACAGGGTGCCACTGATGGTGACCAACCAGTCGCCGGGGGCCCGTTCGTCCCGGCGGATCTCCGAGCGGGTGAGCCGCCAGAGGATCAGCACGACCGCCGTGACCATGCCGAGGGCGACACCGGTGAGCAGGTCGGTGAAGACGACGGCGACTGCCGTGACCAGGTAGGTGGGCAGTTCCCGGTGCCGTGTGTAGGTGCGGATCTGCGCCAGGCTGATCAACCGCAGACCCACCACGATGAGTACGGCGGCCAGCACCCCCATCGGGATGGTCTCCATCAAGCCGGCGAAGAACAGCACGAACGCCGCGATCCAGACACCGTGCAGGATCGCTGATCCGCGGGTGCGCGCTCCGGCGGCGACGTTGGTGGAGCTGCGCACGATCACGCCGGTGACCGGCAGGCCGCCGAGCAGCCCGGAGGCGGTGTTGGCGGCCCCCTGGCCGATGAGTTCCCGGTTGAGGTCGGCGCGCGGGCCGTCGTGCAGTTTGTCCACGGCGACGGCGGAGAGCAGGGATTCGACACTCGCGACGATCGCGATGGTCAGCACCGCGACGACGATCTCGCGCAGTGGCGCGTCCGGCCAGGCGGGCCGGATCAGTTCGGCGAGTGGTTCGTCGGGGAGCTGGACGCGTGTCACGTCGGCGCCGATGGCCGACGCGAGCGCGGTCATCGACACCACCGCGACCAGGGCCGCGGGTAGCAGGGAGACCCGGACCAGGCGGGGCCAGACGACCAGGACGGCGACGGTGCCGACGCCCAGCATGGTGGTCACGCTGTGGTTGCCGGCGATCTGAGCGGGCAGGTCGATCATGTTCTGCCAGGCGGAGCTCTGCGGGGCTCCGCCGAGCATCACGTGCACCTGGCTGAGGGCGATGACCAGCCCGATCCCGGCGAGCATGCCGTGCACGACGGCCGGTGAGAGGGCCAGGGCGGCCCGGCCGAGCCGGGACACGCCGAGGGCGATCTGGACCAGACCGGCGACGGCGACGATGGCTGCCGTCCCGGCGAAACCGAAGGTGGCGACGGTCCCCGCGACGATCACGGTGAGACCGGCTGCGGGCCCGCTGACCTGGAGCGGAGATCCGCCGAGGGCACCCGCCACGATGCCGCCGACGACGGCGGCGACGAGGCCCGCGAGTAAGGGCGCTCCCGATGCCGCGGCGATGCCGAGCGACAGCGGGATGGCGATCAGGAACACGACGATGGACGCCGGCAAGTCCCGGCGCAGGAACTGCGTCAAGTCGGACATATCCGTAATGTACCGAACCTTGGTTAACGGGTCATTACGTAAATACCCCTTACCGAAAAGGCACAGAAAACGCGGCCGCGCGGCTGAATGCCGCACGACCGCGTTATCTAAGGAAAGTACGTGTCAGGCCTTCCACATCTCGTGGTTGGCCTCGTAGATCTCCCGAAGAATCGCCGGAACGTCATAGGTGAGCTTCCAGCTCGGGTAATGCGCCTCGAACCGCCCGGTGCCGCTGATCCACCACTGGTGGTCGCCGGCCCGGTTCTCCTCGACGTACTCGGTGCGGGCCTCTAGCCCGGTGATCTCCGAAGCGATCTTGAACGCCTCGATGTGCGAACAGTTCGAGAACCGGCCGCCACCCATGTTGTAGACCTCGGCGACCCGCGGCGCCTGGTGGAACGCCTCGAACGCGGTGATCAGGTCGTGCGAGTGGATGGCGTCGCGCACCATCTTCCCCTTGTACCCGAAGATCCGGTACGTCCGCTGCTCCATCACACAGCGCATCACGTACGCCAGGAAGCCGTGCAGTTCCGCCGCCGAGTGGCCGGGACCGGTCAGGGTGCCGCCCCGGAACACCGCGGTCGGCATGCCGAAGTAGCGGCCGTACTCCTGCACCATGATGTCGGCCGCCACCTTCGAGGCACCGAAGACCGAGTGCATGCTGCTGTCGATCGACATGGTCTCGTCGATGCCACCGAACCACTGGTGATTCTCGGGCAGCTCCCAGCGGGTCTCCTGCTCGACCAGCGGCAGCGAGTTGGGGGTGTCCCCGTAGACCTTGTTGGTCGAGGTGAAGATGAACGGCGCCTCGATCGCGTGACGGCGGGTCGCCTCCAGCATGTTGATCGTGCCGACCGCGTTCACGTCGAAGTCGGTGAACGGCTCGCGGGCGGCCCAGTCGTGGCTCGGCTGCGCGGCGGCGTGGATCACCAGGCCGATGTTCGAACCCAGCTCGGTGAAGAGCTTGTCGAGGCCGTCCCGGTCCCGGATGTCGATGCTGTGGTGCGTGTAACGGTCGCCGACCTCTTTGACCATGCGCTGCAGGTTCCACTTGGTGGAACCGTCGGCGCCGAAGAAGTAGCCGCGCATGTCGTTGTCGACCCCGACCACGTCCATGCCGAGTGCGGCGAAGTGGCGGACCGCTTCCGACCCGATCAGACCGGCCGATCCGGTGATTACGACGACGCTGCTCATTCTGCTGACCTCCGGTTCGTAAGACTCCGGCTCTTCGCACGCGAAGGCGATGCGCACGAAGGCAATACGCGCGACGGTGATGCGTACGCGAAGCGGGTGCCGGGCGTCACCGGGAGAGTACCGGTGAGCTGGTGCAGTCTGACGGCCCGGGCGCCTGTGTCGTGATCGTCATGCTTGACCGTGGCACGAAATGGGCACGTCACGGGTTCGCTACATCCGATCGGAAAGCTCCGACGATAACCACCGGATTGCTGACGAGTTGCAAGGGCGGTCTCGATGACGGAGTCACTTCAGGCAGAACACCAGCCGGCCCCGCGCGGGGCCGCGCTGACTCTCGGTGTGGAGGAGGAGCTGCACGTCGTCGATCTCGGGACGCGGGAACTCGTACCCCGCGCTCCGGAGATCCTGGACCGGCTGGACGCGGCACACTTCTCCGCGGAGCTGCACCGATCGGTCGTGGAGACCAACACGCCGGTCAGTGACACACTCGACGATCTGCGTGCCGGTGTGGCCGGCCGGCGGCGCGAGGCGATCAAGGTCGCCGAGTCGCTCGGGCTGGGCCTGGTCTCGGCCGGCACCGTTCCGCTCGTCGACCTGGACGCTCTGCCGGTCACCCCGACGTCCCGCTACCAGCGGATGTTGCACGAATACCAGATGCTCGTCCGCGAGCAGCTCATCTGCGGCACGCAGGTGCACGTCGGCGTACCGGACCGGGACGAGGCGGTGTCGGTGGCACAGCGCGTCACGCCGGTCCTGCCGGTTCTCCTGGCGCTCTCCACCAGCTCGCCGTACTGGATGGGCGAGGACTCCGGGTACGCCAGCGTCCGCTCCCTGGTGTGGATGCGCTGGCCGACCGCCGGTGACAGCGGCCCGCTGCACTCGGCCGCCGAGCACGAGGCCCTGGTCAGCGACCTGATCTCGTCCGGGACGATCAGCGACCCGAAGATGATCTACTTCGACGTCCGGCCGTCCGCGCACGTACCCACCGTGGAGTTGCGGGTCACCGACGCGAGCCCGGACACCGAGACCGTGGTGCTGCTCGCCGGGATCTTCCGGGCCCTGGTGCTGCGGGCCCAGGGCGAGCACCGGGCCGGGGTACCACTGCCGGTGTCCCGTCCGCCGCTGCACCGGGCCGCCATGTGGCGGGCCGCCCGGTCCGGGCTGGAGGGCGATCTGCTCGACGTGCCGCGTTCCCCGGTCCCGGTGCCGGCCGCCGTCGCGGTCGAGCGCCTGGTCGGCGGACTCCGGCCGCAACTGGAGGAGCTGGGCGACTGGGAGCAGGTCGAGGACCTGACCCTGCGGGCGCTGAGCCGGGGTAGTTCGGCCGCCCGGCAACGCCGTGCGCTGGCCCGCCGCGGCCGGCTCTCCGACGTGGTGGACATGCTGGTGGCCGAGACCCGGGGCGGAGTCACCGAGACCGGCCCGGCGGGTGTGCCCACCCCGGCTCTGATCGAGGCGTACGCCGCCGACGGTGACGAGGCCTTCCCGGACGGCCGGGTGGACCCCGCGTACACCGGCATCCTTCCGGTCCTCACCTCCCTCGGCGCGACCGGTCTGCGGCAGCGCGAGGACGCCCGTGACGACGAGCAGCGTGCACGCGGCATCACGTTCAGCGTCGCGGGAGAGGCGGCTACCCGGCTGTTCCCGTTCGACCTGGTGCCCCGGATCGTTCCGGCCGCCGACTGGACCGACCTGAGCAAGGGCCTGGTCCAGCGGGTGCGGGCGCTGAACGCGTTCCTCGGTGACGTCTACGGCGAGCGTCAGGTGGTGGCCGACGGCATCATCCCGGAATGGGTCATCGACGGTTCGCCCGAGCTGCGGGCCAGCGGTGCCCTGATCAGCCGCGCCTGTGTGCGTACCCAGGTGGCCGGGGTCGACCTGGTCCGCGACGGCGACGGCAAGTGGTGTGTGCTGGAGGACAACCTGCGGGTGCCGTCCGGGATCGCGTACGCCATGCAGAACCGCCGTCTCACCTGGAGCGTCCTGCCCGAGCTGCCCCGCCCGGCCGCGCTGATCTCGGTGGAGGAGACGCCGCGACTGCTCAAGCGGGCGCTGCTGGACGCGGCCGGACCGTCGGCCGGGGACGACCCGGCGCTGGTGGTGCTGAGCCAGGGCCCGGAGGACTCGGCCTGGTTCGAGCACAAGATGCTGGCCGAGGCGATGGAGGTGCCGGTCGTCCGCAGCACCGAACTGTTCGTGGACGAGGGCCGGGTGTGGCGTCTGCGAGACGGTCACCGGTCCCCGGTCGACGTCATCTACCTGCGGATGGGCGAGGACAGCCTGGTGCATTCGCCGGGTGCGGACGGCATGCCGCTGGGCCCGAGCCTGGTGTCGGCGCTGCACGCGGACACCGTGGTGCTGGCCAACGCGCTGGGCAACGGCATCGCTGACGACAAGGCCGTTTATGCGTACGTCCCCCGCCTGATCGAGTACTACCTGAACGAGAAGCCGCTGCTCGCCGACGTCAAGACCTACCTGTGCGGGATTCCCGAACAGCGTGCCGAGGTGCTGGGCCGGCTCGACGAACTGGTCTGCAAACCGGTCGACGGCTACGGCGGCGACCGGATCGTGATCGGCCCGCACGCCACCGCCGACGAACTGGCGGCGCTGCGCCGGCAGATCCGGACCACCCCGCACCGGTGGGTGGCCCAGGAGGTGGTGAACCTGTCGACCCATCCGGTCTTCGACGGTCACCGGCTCGCACCCCGGCACGTCGACCTGCGGGCGTTCGTCTTCACCGGCGAGAAGTCGGTGGTCGCCCCGGCCGCGCTGACCCGGGTGGCCCCGGCGGGCAGCATGATCGTCAACTCGTCACGGGGCGGCGGCTCGAAGGACACCTGGTTGCTCGGATAACAGGAGGTAACACATGTGCGGGATCGCCGGCGAGATCTGTTACGGCGACCGGAGATCGGACCTGGAGACGGTCCGGCGGATGCTGCCGAGCCTGGAGTCCCGGGGCCCGGACGGCGCCGGGCTCTGGGACGGTGGCCGGATCTCGTTCGGCCACCGTCGTCTCAAGATCATCGACCTGTCGGAGGCCGGTGCCCAGCCGATGACCGACGAGCGGCTGCGCCTCACCGTGGTCTTCAACGGCTGCGTCTACAACTACAAAGAGCTTCGCGAAGAGCTGCTGGGGTACGGCTACACCTTCTCGTCGACGTCGGACACCGAGGTGATCCTCAAGGCGTACCACCGCTGGGGCACCGACTGTGTGAACCGGTTCCTCGGGATGTTCGCCTTCGCGATCGCCGAACACGACACCGGCACCGTCGTGCTGGCCCGGGACCGTCTCGGGATCAAGCCGCTGTACCTGGCCGAATCGCCGGGGCGGCTGCGGTTCGCCTCGACGCTGCCGGCCCTGCTCGCGGCCGGTGGCGTGGACACCACGATCGACCGGGAGGCGCTGCACCACTACATGACGTTCCACTCGGTGGTGCCGGCGCCGCGGACCATTCTGTCCGGTGTGCGGAAACTGCCACCGGCCACGGTCCGGGTGATCCGGGCGGACGGCACGTCGACCGAGCGGGTCTACTGGGAGGCCACGTTCACCCGGCCGGGCGCCGCGAGCGGGCCGGAGTGGACGGAGGCGGTCCGGGAGAAGCTCCGGCAGGCCGTCGAGCGGCGGACGGTGGCCGACGTACCGGTCGGTGTACTGCTCTCCGGCGGTCTGGACTCCAGTCTCATCGTGGCGCTGCTGGCCGAGCAGGGGCAGACCGGGCTCACCACGTTCAGCATCGGATTCGACGCGGGCGGCGGGGAGAGCGGGGACGAGTTCGCGTACTCGGATCTGGTCGCCAAACAGTTCGGCACCGACCACCACCAGATCAGGATCGGTCAGGACCGGTTCCTGCCGGCGGTGGCGCGGACGGTGGCGGCGATGAGCGAGCCGATGGTCAGCCACGACTGCATCGCCTTCAACCTCCTCAGCGAAGATGTGGCGAAACAGGTCAAGGTCGTGCAATCTGGTCAGGGGGCGGATGAGATCTTCGCCGGCTACAGCTGGTACCCGCCACTGGCCGGCGTCCCCCGCGAACGGGCCGCCGAGGCGTACGCGGCCCAGTTCTTCGACCGGTCGCACCACGACCTGGCCGGTCAGCTCAACCCCGAATGGCTGCTGGAGACCGACGTCAGCAGCGAGTTCGTGGCGGCGAGCTTCGGGCGGCCCGGAGCCGAGACCGCCGTCGACGCGGCACTGCGGCTCGACTCACAGGTGATGCTCGTCGACGACCCGGTCAAACGGGTCGACAACATGACTATGGCGTGGGGGCTGGAGGGCCGCGTACCGTTCCTGGATCACGAACTGGTGGAACTCGCGGCGGCCTGCCCGCCCGAGCTGAAACTGGCCCGTGACGGCAAGGGAGTGCTCAAGGACGCCGCCCGCGGGCTGGTGCCCGACGAGATCATCGACCGGCCGAAGGGTTACTTCCCGGTTCCGGGCATCCGGCATCTGGAGGGCCCGATGCTGGACCTGGTGCGGGACACCCTGCACGCGCCGGCCGCCCGGGAACGGGCACTGTTCCGCCCGGAGTACGTCGAGGCCCTCCTCGCCGACCCGAACACCCCGCGCACCACGCTCGGGGCGAACCAGTTGTGGCAGCTCGCGCTGCTGGAGATGTGGTTGCAGCAGTTGTAGACGAAAGGATCCTTGTGGAAGGTCAGCTCCATCGCATCGACGTGACCGTGCTCCCCGCGGGGTTCAACCGCATCGAGTCGGAGATAGCCGGCAACTGGTCGCCGGCGCTGTCCCCGGACGGGCGGCACATGGCCTACGTCTCCGACCGTGGCGGCTCCCCAGCCGTCTGGGTGCAACCGGTCGGCAGCGAGCTGACCTTCCGCGTCGACACCGGCCCCGAGCCGGTGTCGACGGTCCGCTGGTCCTCCGGCGGCGGCTGGCTGGCCTGCCAGCTCGCCCCCGGAGGCGCGCCCCGGCAGGAGATCTGGCTGGTCCGGCCGGACGGCTCCGACCTGCACCAGATCGCCGGGTTCGGCACCGACACCGCGGACAACATGCGGTGGCTGCCCGGCCGGCCGGTGCTGGCCCTCACCGAGAACCTGACCAGCGCCGTCCTGATCAACGTGACGACCGGCGAGCGGACGGTGGTCGCGGAGGGGCCGCTCCTCTCCCTGTTGGACGTCGATCCGGCCGGGCGCTTCGCGCTGTTGCGGTACGGACCCCGAGGCGCGCGTTCGATCGTCCTCCGGGACCTGTCCGCCAGTGCCGCCTCCGCCAGTTCCATCTCCGCCGGCTTCTCCTCCGCCGCCGAGAAGCCGGTCACCCGTGGCGAACGCGCGGTGTTCAGCCCTGGCGGCGGGTGCATCTACGCGCTCAGTCAGGACGGCGAGTTCCCGGTCCTGCTGCGGATCACCGGTGACGCGGTCGAGGTGCTCGCCCACGACGGAGAGGTCGAGGACTTCACGATCACCGCTGACGGGCGTACCGCCGCGGTGTTGTGGAACGTCCGGGGCGGCGAATCCGAGGTCGCCCTGATCGACCTCGACCACGACGGGGACCGCGCCCCGAACCCGGTCATCCCGCTGCCCGGCCCGGTCGTCGGCGACCTGACCTGGAGCTTCGACGGATCGGCGCTCGGGTTCACCGCCGAGGGGCCCGGGCGACCGCACGGGGTCTGGGTGTACGAATCCGGTCAGATCCGCGCCGTCTCCGCGGAACCGGAGGCCCCCGGCGCGATCCGTCCCCGGCTGCTGTCCTTCCCGGCACACGACGGGCTGACACTGACCGGCTGGCTGTTCACCCCGGCGACCGACGGCCCGCACCCGACCGTGGTGTGGCTGCACGGCGGCCCGGAAGCCCAGGAACGCCCCGGTCACGGCCCGCTCTTCCAGTCCCTGGTGGACCGGGGTATCGCCGTCTTCGCCGCCAACGTGCGGGGATCGTCCGGATTCGGGCGCGCGTTCGTCGACGCCGACAACGTGGCGCTGCGCTACGGCGCCATCGAGGACGTGCGCACCTGCGCTGATCACCTTCGGTCAACCGGGATCGCCGGGCGGATCGGGGTGATGGGCCGCTCCTACGGCGGTTACCTCACGCTGGCCGCGCTGACCTGGCACCCCGACCTGTTCGACGTCGGCGTCGACATCTGTGGCATGTCCAACTTCGCCACCTTCTACGACCACACCGAACCGTGGATCGCCGCCGCCGCGGTCAGCAAATACGGCCACCCCACTCACGACGCCGCCCTGCTGCACGATCTCTCCCCGATCAACCGGATCGACCGGCTGCGTGCCCCCCTGCTGGTGGTGCACGGCGAGAACGACAGCAACGTGCCGGTGATCGAGGCCACCCAGGTGGTAGAGGCGCTGGCCGCCCGCGACCACCCACACCGCTACCTGCTCTTCCCCGGCGAGGGCCACGAACTGCTGCACCGCACCGCCCGAGCCACTTTCCTCCGCGAGACCCTCACCTGGCTGGAGAACCACCTGACCCGCCAGCCCCACTGAAGTCTCCGGTCGCCCGTCAACCGGGCGCTCAGCGCGCGCCCGCCACGCCCGTCCCGCCCGCCACGTGGTGACTTACGGTTCGATTCGATTCGCGCCGTAAGTCACCACGCTGCGGGCTTCGCGCTGTTGCGTGGCCAGCCAGGGTCCGGATCGCGCCGTAAGTCACCACGCTGATTGCCAACCGGCTGCCTCCAGGGCTGCTCGGAGCTGGCCGGCCACCAACTCCGGCCGGGAGCGGACGAGTCCCGCAGGAAACCGCAGCAGACGATCACCGGCGATCCACAACTGGTTCTGCCGGAGCATGTCGTCGATCCAGTGCCTCGTCTCCATATGGTGAGACCCGTCGACCTCCGCGTGGACACGCCACTTCTGCCAGTACACGTCGAGGAACCGCATGCGTCCCGCGGCGTCACGACGCCGGACCTGACGATCGGGGGCCGGGATCCGGTTGCTCCGGCAGAGTTCCTTGAAATCGATCTCGGACAGCGACAGCGAACCACCGGCCATGTCGAGCACCGTCTGCTCGATCAGCTTGGCCCGGGGAAGTCGACGGCGCATCGCCAGCACCTCGAACACCTCCTCGGGCAGAACCTTCCGCTGTTGGAAGGTCATCGCGATGATCGTTCGCGCGGCGTCTCCGCTCTGAGCCCAGACCGCCGCGTCGACGAGCGCCCGGGCGGTGGTGACCCGGGGTGGACTGCCCGCCTGCCGGTGTTCGCCGGGCAGCACCCGGGTCCGGGTCACCCGGACCGACGGCATCTCACCGGGCATCACCGGGAAACACAGGCTGACCTTGCGGTCGGCGGGAACGAGAATGCGCAGTGCGCCGGTACGAATCCCGCGCACTCCCGCCTCGGTCAGCGCGGTCGTGCCGGAGAGCACGGCTTCGGGGCCGGCGGCCAGGAGCGCGACCCACAAATGCTGTGGTGGCGACAGCGAACCGTTCGACGTCATGACGATTCCCCGGCAGATGCTGCGCCAGCGCCCGGCTCGCACGTGCCCGCGCACGATGCCCCGGCCGAGCAGCTCGACGGCCTGTGGTGTGGTGAGGATGCCGGACTGTTGTGAACTCACTCGGGCGAACGAGCCGTCGTCCGGGTTGCCGGAGGTGACCATCACGCCACGTTCGCAGATCCGGCCGAGCCGCACCGAGCACCTGTGGACAACCCGGACACCCGCGTGATCCGCACCGCAAGCGTGGTGACCTACGGTGCGATTCGCACCCCGCCTGACCACGCAGAAGCGGGGTGTGCCACACCCGGTGGGTGTTCGGGCTGGTGGGTGGGGGTGCAGTGAGCAGACGCACGTTGCCGGGGGTGTCGGTGGCGGAGAAGTGTGGGAGTCGCACCTAATTCGGCCGACGGAAGGCACCCCATGCACCTGCGTCCCTGGGTGGTGTGGGCGACCGGAGTGGCCGCCTACACCATCGCCGTGCTGCACCGCAGTTCGATCGGGGTGGCCGGGCTGGACGCCCAGGAGCGTTTCGGTGTCGGCGCCGGTGCGCTCGCGGTCTTCGCGGTGCTGCAGCTGCTGGTCTACGCCGTGCTGCAGATCCCGATCGGGCTGCTGCTCGACCGGTTCGGTTCGATGCGGCTGGTGGTCGCCGGTGGCCTGCTGATGGTGGCCGGGCAGACGTTGATGGCCTTCACCGACGGCATGGGCGGGGCGATCACGGCCCGGGTGCTGGTCGGCGCCGGCGACGCGATGACGTTCGTCAGTGTGCTGCGCCTGGTGCCGCACTGGTTCCCGGCCCGGCAGGTGCCGGTGATGAGCCAGATCACCGGGATCATGGGGCAGGCCGGGCAGATCCTGGCGGCGGTTCCGCTGGCCGCGGTGCTGGCCGGGCCGGGCTGGAGCGCCGGTTTCCTCGGTGCGGCGGCCGTCGGTGTGCTCGTCACGATCGTGGTCGTCGCCGCTCTGCGGGACACCCCGGAGAGTCGGATCAACAACGGCGATTCGATGAGCTGGAGCCGGCTCGGCACCGATCTGGGCAGTTCGTGGCGGCATCCGGGGACCAGGCTGGGGTTGTGGGCGCATTTCACCACCCAGTTCACCGGCACGGTGTTCGCCCTCATGTGGGGTGTCCCGTTCCTGGTCGCCGGTGAGGGCTTGAGCCGGGAGACGGCCGGGGTGCTGCTGACCGTCTTCGTGGTGACCGGCATGGCGGCCGGCCCGATTCTGGGGCTGCTCACTCAGCGGCATCCGCTGCGCCGGTCCTGGATGGTCCTCGGCATCGTGGGGATCAACATGACCGCGTGGGCCGCGGTGATCGCCTGGCCGGGCCGGGCTCCGCTGTGGCTGCTCGTGGTGCTGGTGGTGGCGCTGGGCCTGGGCGGGCCCGCGTCGATGATCGGCTTCGACTTCGCGCGCACCTTCAATCCGCCGAGCCGGCTGGGCACCGCGACCGGGGTGGTCAACGTGGGTGGGTTCACGGCGTCGCTGGTCACTATCCAGCTGATCGGGCTGATCCTCGACTACCGCACCGGCGGCGGTAACGACTATCACATCGATGACTTCCGGATCGCCATGTCGGTTCAGTTCGTGGTGGCCGCGGCCGGGGTGGTAGGCATTCTGCGGACCCGCCGGCTGACCCGGCGGCACGTCGCCGCCGAGTCCGCGGGTTTAGCGTTTCCGCTGGAGGTAAAGGCTCCCTAGTCCACACATCGAACCCCGTCACCGGGGCCCGATCTGACGCAGGGGGCTAGGAGGACATGTCTGAGCAGGCAGCGGGCCGTTTCTGGTCCGGTATCGACGTTCCGAAGACCGTGGCCGGCACGTTGGCGGCCGTTTCGGCGGCTGTTCTGGGCTCTTTTCTGGGAGTCGCGGGCACGCTGATCGGGGCCGCACTGGCGAGCCTGATCAGCTCGATCGGGACGGAGATCTACCACCGGTCCATCCATCACGGGACGAAACGCATCCAATCGGCGTTTGTCGTCGCCCCAGCGGCGGTGGGCACCCCATCGGTCTCCGCCGGCGAGGAGTCGTCGCCGTCGGACGAGCCCGAGGCACCGGCGAGTGAGACCGGCACGGCGGCGGCCGAATCCGGGTACCGCATCCACTGGAAGCGGGTCGCCCTGATCACCGGTGCGTTCTTCGTACTGGGGATGGGTGTGCTGACCACGGCAGAACTGTTCGCCGGGCGCTCGGCGGCAGATGTCACGAGTGGCCGCGAGAACGGCAGCCCGACCATCGTGTTCGACAACGCCGGCGACGACAGCGATGACAGCGACGAGGAGCAGCCGCAGGTGGCCCCGTCAGAGAACCAGGAGAAGCCCGGCGCCACGACCAAGCCCTCCGATACCCCTGAGACCGGCGTCCCGGCGGTGGACGAGCCCACCCAGGCGCCCACCACCGCCCCGGCCGCGACCACGCCGGCCGCGGAAGTGCCGGAGACCGGCGTCCCGGAGCAGGAGCAGGACCAGACCGAGACCGATGACGCCGGCCAGTCGACGACCGAGGATTCCCTAGGCTGACGGCGGCTCGCTGAACGGCAACCGGATCAGGAAACGGGTGTCGCCGGGTTCGGACGAGACATCGATGTCGCCGCCGTGGGTGTTGACCACGATGCGGTACGAGATGTCCAGGCCGAGCCCGGTGCCCTCGCCCACCGGTTTGGTGGTGAAGAACGGTTCGAAGATGCGTTTGCGCACCTCGGGCGGGATCCCGGGCCCGGTGTCACCGACCGAGACGACGAGCCGCTCGTCCTCACGGTAGGTGCGGATCGTGAGTGTCCCGGCAGCGTGCATGGCCTGGACCGCGTTGTCGACGATGTTGGTCCACACCTGGTTGAGTTCGGCCGGGTGCGCCGGGATCTCGGGCAGGGTGCGGTCGTAGTCCTTGACCACCCGTACGCCCTCGCCGATCTTGTGGCCCAGCATGACCAGGGTGCTGTCCAGTCCGGTGTGCACGTCGATCCACTGATGGGCGGACCGGTCCACGTGCGAATACTGTTTGGCGGCGTGCACCAGATTGGACACCCGGCCGGTGGCGTCCTCGATGTCGCTCATCAGCTGCTCGGTCTCCAGGGCGTAACCGACCCAGTGGATCGCCTGGTCGAGCAGCTCCGGGGAGGCCAGCCGGGTCTCCATCTCGTTGAGGCAGTCGGTGTCGATGCCGCCCTGGGCGAAGACCGGCGCGATGTCCCAGCCCGCGGTGATCGACCGTTCCTCCATCCAGCCGCCGAGTTCGTCCTCCAGGTCGGAGACCTGCATGGCGGTCATCACCGGGGCTTTGGCGGCCCGTTCGATCACCTCCTCCTGGAGTTCGAGGAGGGCGACGAGCCGGTCCGGGGCGACTTTGCCGGCGGCGAGTTTGCCGAGTTTCATCCGCATCGCGGCGACCCGCTGGCGCAGCGCGCTGGTGGCCCGGGAGGCGGCCGCGGCCGGATTGTTCAGTTCGTGCATCAGCCCGGCGGACAGCGCGCCCAGGGCGGACAGCCGCTGCCGTTCGCCGACCACCGCCTGGTTGTTGCGGATGCCGAGGGCAAGGCCTTCGAGCAGGTGGATGGCCATCGGGAACCAGTCGCGCATCAGGCCGCCGAAGTCCTCGGCGGCGAGCACGAAGAACTCGGTGTCGGACAGCGCCCGCATCGACGCCATGTACTTGCGGGGCATGCCGTCGTCACGCAGGTACGCCTGGGTGGCGCCCATGTAGACGCCGCGCTGATCGGTCCGGTTGGTGGTGACCTCGTCGTCGCCGACCCGGGTGGTCAGCGAGACCGCGCCGCTGAGCAGCACGAAGAACGACTCGGCCGGATCGCCCTCCCGGACGACCAGCCCTCCGGAGCCGACCCGCATGGTGCAGCCGTGTTCGGCGAGCCAGCCCAGCTGCTCGTCGGTGAGTTTCTCGAACAGGAACAGGGTCCGCAGGTCGTCCGGGGTGAGCCGGCCGGGCTCGCAGGGTTCGATGACGATGGGCTCGATGGTCATTGCGCCTCCAGATAGCGGTGGACCAGCGCGACGGCCATCGCACCCTCGCCGACCGCCGAGGCCACCCGTTTCACCGAGCTGGCCCGGACGTCGCCGGCCGCGAAGATGCCGGGGACACTGCTCTCCAGGTAGAACGGATCCCGGTCCCGATCCCATCCCCGCGGTCGCTCCCCGTTCAGCAGGAGATCGGTACCCGTACGGATGAAGCCCTTGCCGTCTCGTTCCAGGGTGTCACCGAGCCAGTCGGTGCGCGGCTCGGCCCCGATGAAGACGAACAGGTAACCGCACTCGACGGTGGCCTTGGAGCCGTCCTTGCTGTCGCAGATCGTGATCGCCTGCAGATGGCCGTCGCCCTGTGCGCCGATCACCTCGCAGCGGGTCCGGACCTGGATGTTCTCGATCCCGGCCAGTTGCTGGATCAGGTAGTACGACATCGACGACTCCAAGGAGTCACCGCGGACCAGCAGGGTGACCCGGTTCGCGTACCGGGCGAAGAAGAGCGCCGCCTGTCCCGCCGAGTTGGCGCCGCCGACGATGTAGACGTCGGTGCCGGCGCAGGCCGGGCCCTCGGTGGCGGCCGAGCCGTAGAACACTCCCGACCCGGTCAGACCGGCGACGCCGTCGGCGATCAGCGGCCGGTAGGAGACCCCGGTGGCCAGCAGGATCGCGTGCGCGGAGATCTCCCCGCCGTCGGCGAACGTCAGAGTGCGGGCCGAACCCTCGGTGCGCAGCCCGACGACATCCCGGGTGGTGAGCGTCTCGGCGGCGAACTTGTCGGCCTGCCGCCGGGCCCGGTCGGTGAGCTGAGCACCGGAGATGCCGTCCGGGAAACCCAGGTAGTTCTCGATCCGGGAACTCTGGCCGGCCTGCCCGCCGACCGCCTGCCGTTCGATCAGCAGCGTCTTGAGGCCTTCCGACCCGCCGTAGACCGCGGCACCCAGCCCGGCCGGGCCGCCGCCGACGATGACCAGGTCGTAGAAGTCCCGGTCCGGGCTGGTGGAGAGCCCGGCCACCTCGGCCACCTGCTGCACCGTCGGGTGCGACAGCGCGCGCCCGTCGGCGGTCACCAGCAGCGGCACCGCCTCCGGGCCGACCTCGGCGGCCTCCAGCAGACGGCGGCCCTCCGGTTCGTCGGCACCGAAATACTTGTACGGCACCAGGTTGCGGGCCAGGAAGTCACGGATCTGGAAGGACGGTTCGCTCCACCGGTGCCCGACCACCCGGATGTCCGGCAACTCCTGGTCACCGGCCGCCTGCCACGCGTCGAGCAGCGCGTCCAGCACCGGGTAGAGCTTCTCCTCCGGCGGATCCCACGGCTTCAGCAGGTAGTGATCGACGTCGACCACGTTGATCGCCTGGATCGCGGCGTCGGTGTCGGCGTAGGCGGTCAGCAGTGCCCGGCGAGCGTGCGGGAACAGGTCCATCGCCTGCTCCAGGAACTCGATGCCGTTCATCTGCGGCATCCGGTAGTCGGCGAGGATGACCGCGACCCGGTCGCCGCGCAGTTTCAGCTCGCGCAGCACCTCCAGGGCCTCGTCGCCGGAGGAGGCGCGGACGATCCGGTACTTCTCGGCGTACCGGCGGCGCAGGTCACGAGCGATGGCTCGGGAGACGGACGGGTCGTCGTCGACCGTGAGGATCGCGGCTTGGCCCATGTTGTCGTTGTCCTCAACTCTCGGGATGACGTTCGAGATAGCCCGCGACGAACGGGCACGTGGCGGTGACCTGAATCGATCGGGACCGGGCGTCGGCGAGAGCCGCGGCGGCGAGCCGCCCGGCCAGTCCCCGCCCGGAGTAGGCCTGTTCGACCACGGTGTCCAGGAGTTCGATGCCGTCGGCCGACCGGCGATAGGTCAGCGAACCGATCACCTCACCGCCGAGCTGCACCTCGTAACGGCGCTGCTCGAAACTGTCGACCACCACGGCGTCCGACATGTCCTCCGCGACCGCCTGGGCGCTGCCCTCGACCCGCAGTTTGCGCCGGGCCCGCTCGTAGAACGAGGTGTGGCCGAAACGGATCACCCGGGCGGCGGCCGGCACCGGCACTATCTCCAGCCGGTCACCGGGCGACGCGTGGCCCTCGATGATCCCGTCCACCTCGATCGCCAGGCGGCCACTGCTCGGCAGCACGTCCAGCGCGAGCTGCTCGGACGTGTCGAGCACCAGGGACCGGTTGAACGAGGAGTGCGCGGCCGCCGCGGAGACGATCAGCCCCCGCACGTTCGGCGAGACGATCGGCCCACCGGCCGAGAAGCTGTACGCCGTCGACCCGGTCGGCGTCGCCACGATCACCGCGTCGGCCGCGTAGTTGACGAACCCGCTGCCCTCGACCCGGATGCCGACCGCGGCCAGCCCGTGCCCCGGCACCCGCACCAGCGCGATGTCGTTGAAGGCGGACACCTCCCGCCCGTCCGGCAGCACCGTGCGCACCGCGGTCCGGGACTCCACCTTGTAGTCATGTTCGTCGATCGCGGTCAGCGCCTCCCCGAGCGCCGGAAGGTCCACCTCGGCGAGGAACCCCAGTCGCCCCACGTTGACCCCGAGGACCGGAGTCTCCCGCCCCTCGGCCAGGCGCATGGTGCGCAACATGGTGCCGTCACCACCGAGACTCACCAGCAGTCCCGCTCGATCCACCATCTCCGGCGCCTCGACCGCCTCAGCGGTGCACCCAGTGATGCGGCTCACCTCATCGGGCAGCCCCAGCACGGTCACTCCACGCGCCTCAGCCCACCCGGTGATCGCCTCGATGGCCGCACCGCAATCCCGTCGCGGATGCAACACCAGCCCGACGACCTTGACCATCCCCATGGATCCCAGCCTTGCATGCGACACCCGGTTTCGGCGACCACGTCAGGCTGGGCCCGTCCCGGCAAAAACCTTCAAAGCACCCATATTGTACGTTCGACGACCTCATCGCCGAATCCACGCGTCCCGGACTACCCCGCGAGGTCCGCGCACCCTCACGGCCACCCCGCGACCACCGGGCCGAACGCGTCCCTCACCGCCCCAGCGTGGTGACTTACGGTTCGCATCGAACCCCACCTCGGCACACGACAGCCCGGCGGCCACAGCGTGGTGAGGCGGGGTTCGAATCGCACCACAAGTCACCACACTGGGTACCCCTCAAGCGGTGCGGCGGGTGGCGAGGGCCAGGAAACAGTCGGGGACGTCCTCGTATGCGGTCATCGTCCAGCCGGAAGCGGCCAGCATGGGGCCCAGGCGTTCCTCGCTCAGGGGCTCGCCGGGGCGCAGGACGCGGCCGTGCCGGGCGGCGAGTTGGGTCCGGCCGAGCGGCTGGAAGATCGTCAGGGTGCCGCCGGGGCGGGTCACCCGGGCCAGTTCCCGCAAGCCGGCGACCGGGTCGGGCAGGTGGTGGACCAGACCGGCGGCGAAGACCACGTCGGCGGTGGCGTCGGCGATCGGCAGGTGACGGGCGTCGCCCAGCACCAGGTCGGCGCAGTCGCCGCGGCCGGCGTTGCGGGCCGCGGTGAGCATGTCCGGGGTCAGGTCCAGCCCGAGCACCCGGCCGGTGGGGCCGACCGCGGCGGCCAGGGCCGGCAGTGCCCGGCCGGTGCCGGAACCGACGTCGAGGACGACATGACCGGGGCCGGCTCCGGCGCGGCGGACGGCGTCCAGGTAGCGGGGCATGTCGTCGCCGAATCTGCTGTCCCATTCGGCGGCGCGGGCGGCGAAGAACGCCTGGCTCTCCGAGCGGTACCAGCGGTCGACGTCGGCCAGACCCGGGTGCAGGTGGCGGATGACCGGCCAGTCGGGGTCGCGGTGGTCGATGACGACTTGGGCGCGGCGTTCGCCGTCACCTTCGGCGAACCGGTGCCGGGGGCCGCCGCGGAGGAAGACGAGGATCTGGTCGGTGGCGGGTTCGAGGACGTTGAGGGCGGAGTCGAACATGCCGCCACCGGGGCCGATCAGGCCGAGGACGGCGTCGACGTTCCAGGCACGGGCGGTGGCGGGGAACGCGGCGGCGAGCCGGGCGGCGAACGTGGCGGCGGCGCCCGGGTCACCACCGTCGACGATCACGGTGAGCGGGGCACGGGGCGCCAGAACCTCGGCGAGCAGCGCGGTGACTTCGGTGATGCGTTCCGGCACGAACTCAGCATGACCGGGCGACTGTGACGCGCGCAACATCATGTCAGGTGTACTTTTGTCCCGTTTAATCACCGGAACCGGCACATCCCCGAAAGGGTCCAACCATCATGAGACGACTGATGACCCCGCTGGTCGCGGCGACCCTGCCGGATCGATTCCGGACTACTGCGGCCCTGACTTCCACTCCGAGGCGAGGACTGCCCAGATCTCGCTGTCGTTGCGCTTGCCCTGCCACGGGAAGGACTCGCGGAGCAGGCCCTCGCGGGTCATGCCGAGCCGGCGGGCGACGTTGGAGCTGGCGATGTTGTCCGGGTTGCAGTGCCACTCGGCGCGGTGCAGGCCGCGCACGGTGAACGCCCAGTCGATCAGCGCCCGGGCCGCCCGGGTGATCAGGCCCCGGCCGGTCGCGGACGGCTCCAGCCAGACACCGACCTCACAGTTGCCACTCTTGACGTCGAAGGCCACGAACATGGTGCCGCCGACCAGGACACCGTCGAGCCAGATCCCGAACAGCCGCTTACCGTCCTGGGCCGTGCCGTCGGCGTACCGCTGCAGCGTGGCGGTCGCACTGGCGAGATCGGCGCTGACACTGGCCCACGGAATCCACGGGTCGAGGGTCGCGCGGGCCCGGTCCATGTGGGCCAGGAACTCCTCCGCCTGCCACGGTTCGAGCGGGCGGAGCTGGGCACCTTCGGTCAACTCGATCGAGAACACGCGCTGAGCCTAACCGTGGTAGGGCCCAAAGACCGTACCCGTCGCCGAGCGGGAGGCGCACGCTGAAGCCATGAACGACAACGACGAGGTCAAGCGGGCACTGGTCCAGGCGGCGGATGCGGCTCGGTTCGCTCCGTCGATCCACAACACGCAGCCGTGGCGCTGGGTGGTCACCGACGGGCGGCTGGAACTGTTCGGGGTCGCCGAGCGGCAACTGCGCGAGCAGGACCCGACCGGGCGGATGCTGCTGCTGAGCTGCGGGACCGCCCTGCACCACGCCCGGGTGGCGCTGGAGGCCGAGGGCTGGCGGTACGAGGTGGACCGGCCGGCCGGTGAGCCCCTCGCGGTGCTGCGCCCGGTCGAGCGGGTGCCGGTCGCGCCGGAGGCCACCCGGCACTTCCAGATGCTGGGGGTACGGCGTACCGACCGGCGCACCGTCACCGACGAGCGGGTCTCCGAGGACATTCTGCGTGACCTGGCGAAGGTGACCGAGGAGAGCGGTGCCCGCCTGCACGTACTCGGCCGGGATCAGGTCCTCGCTCTGGCAGTGGCGGTCGACCGGGCCCAGCACGCCGAGGACGGCGACGACCGGATCACCGCCGAGACCGCGGCCTGGGTGGGCGGCGACCGGCCGGACGGCACCGGCGTTCCGGCGGCGGTGCTGCCCGAGGAGGTGCCGCTGACCACGGTCGCCGAACGTGACTTCCAGACCGCCGGAACGCTTACCGCTGGTGACGGGCATGACCGGGCCGCGACGTACGCGGTGCTGTACGGCGACGGTGACGAGGCCGAGGACTGGCTGCGCGGCGGGGAGGCGCTGAGCCGGCTGTGGCTGGCCGCGACCGAGCAGGCGGTGAGTCTGCTGCCGCTGAGCGGCCCGGTGGAGATCCCGTTCACCCGGCAGACGCTGCGCCGGATGCTGGGGGACGTCGGTTTCCCCTACCTCGCGGTGCGTCTCGGCACGCTGGATCCGGCGCATTCAGCGCCGCCGAAGACCCCCCGGCTCCCGGCCGAGCAGGTCATCGACGTTCTTTGAGGGCTGGACGCCGTGGCGTCCAGCCTCCAGGAAACGTCAGTGCGGGTCGCCTTCCGGGCCGAAGGCGGCCAGGAACTTGTCGCGGAAGGTGTCCATCCGCGAGATCGGGGCGGCCGGGTCCGGTTTGAGGCCGTCGGTCCAGCCCCACGAGTCGATCCGGTCCAGGGTCTTCGGGTCCTTCGCGATGATCGTGATGGGGACGTCCCGGGTCGCCTCGGTGCCGACCACCACCGACGCCGGCTGGTGGTCGCCGAGGAAGACCAGCACCGTGTCATCGTTGCCGTACTCGGCCAGGTGCCCGAGGAGGCTGTCGATCGAGTACGCGATAGACCGGGCGTACTCGGTCCGGATCTTCTCGTCGTGTTTCCACACGTTGGCGGTGCTCTCCGACTGGGCCACCACCGGGCCGTAGACGCTGCCGTCGCCGAGCGCGTCCCAGTCGAGCATCGACGGGACCGGTGACCACGGGGTGTGGCTGGAGGTCAGGGTGATCTCGGCGAGGAGCCGGTCCCGGCCGGGCTTGCCGTACTCCAGTTGCTGGAACGCCGACATCACGAACTGGTCGGGCATCGGGGACCAGCTGAAGGACGGCCCGTTGTAGCCGAAACTGTGCGAGTCGTAGATCTGGTCGTAGCCGTAGAACGCGCCCTCCGGCCAGGCGAAGACGATGCCGGGCTGGATGCCGACCGACCGGTGCCCGGAGTTCGCGAACGCGCGGGTGAGGGTGAGCCGGTCGGAGGAGACGAGACTGCGGTAGCGCTGCTCGTTGTCGATCCAGAGGCCGGACAGGAAGGTCGAGTGCGCCAGCCAGCTGCCACCTCCGGCGGTGGGTGAGCTGAGGAAGCCGCTGCGGCTGACGTACCCGGCCGCGGTGAGCTTTTCGGTGTTGGCCTGCAACGACGCGAGGACGGCGCCGTTGTAGGCCGGGTCCTCGATCGCGTTCCGTCCGTAACTCTCGATGAACCCGATGATCACGTCCTTGTCGCGCAGGGCGGTGAGCATCTGGTCCGGGTCGCGGTCCCGGTAGTTGTCGACCTGCACCTCGGCGGCGAACTTCTTCCGGTCGGCGAGGTTCTGGGGCAGCGCCATGACGGTGTGCCCGGCGAGGTCGGCGGCTGCGTGCGAGGCGACCGGAAGACCGCCGATGAGCTGGACACCCAGCACCGCGAGTACGCCCCAGGCGACGCCGGCCGTGCCGATCCCCCGCCAGGCCCCGATCCGGTGGCCGCGCATGACGGTGTCGAGCCGCAGCACGGCCCAGGCCATCCCGGCGACCAGCAGCACCGAGAACAGCACCAGGCCCACACTGACGCCGATGGTGGCGGCTTTGCCGATCGAGTCGACCAGGAAGTTGAACCCGTCGTCGGCGAGGATCCAGTCGAGCACCGGATCGAACCGGCGGGCCAGCACGGCGTAGAACGCGACGTCGATCATCTTGATCACGGTGAGCAGACCGAGTGTGACGCCGAGGCCGATCACGATGCCGCGGCGGCCTTTTTTCGGCAGCAGGAGCAGAATCGCCCCGGCGATCAGGGCCTCGACCGGGATCCGCAGGAGCGCGGTCCAGGGCGAGTTTCCGGGCGGCAGACGGGTGATCTGGTCCGGAACGATCAAGGCAAGAAACACCAGCACTGCGGCGAATCCCGTGCTCACGTGCCGGAGGACGCGGCGGTACGGCTTCGTTGGGCTCACGTTCTCTTCATACGCCACGCCCGTAACTCTGGTTCGACCGGTGTAAAGCGTTTGAATGAGCGAGTACTCACTCAGTAGACTTCACGGCATGGAACAACGACGCAGACGCGTCCCGGCCCTGCAGCCGGAGGAGCGGCGGGCCGCCCTCATCGAGGCGACCATTCCGCTGCTGCACGAGCACGGCCTGGAGGTCAGCACCCGGCAGATCGCCAGCGCCGCCGGAGTGGCCGAGGGCACCATCTTCGGCGTCTTCGAAAGCAAGAGCCAACTGGTGGTCTGCTCGGTGATCAAAGCGCTCGACCCGCAACCCGACATCGACTCTCTGGCCGCGATCGACCGCTCCGCTCCCCTGCACGAGCGGGTGACCGCCGCCGCCGAGCTGGTGCACCGGCGGTTCACCGAGCGCGCCCACCTGATGCACGCGGCCCGCAAACTCATCATGGTCGGCGAGCAGGACCCGGCGACCATGGCCCAGATGGCCGCCGGCCGGGAAGCGATCAGTGCCGCGGTCACCGCCGTCTTCGAACCCGACGCGGCGGTCCTGCGGGTCACACCGGCGAAGGCCGCCCGGCTGCTGCTGCTCTTCTGCGGCGCCAACACCTTCGGGCCCTACGGGGAGCCCGACTCGTTCAGCGGCGCGGACCTGGCGTCCCTGCTGCTCGACGGGATCCACATCAAGGAGTCTCCGACATGCTGATCAAGTTGTTGAGAGTTCATCTACGGCCGTACCGCAAAGAGATCACCCTGGTGGTGCTCTTCCAGTTCTTCCAGACCATCGCCACTCTGTACCTGCCGGCGCTCAACGCCGACATCATCGACAACGGCGTGGTCAAGGGCGACACCGCCTACGTCATGCAGGTCGGCGCCGGGATGCTCGGCATGACCCTGTTGCAGATCGCCGCGCAGATCGTGGCGGTCTACTTCGGCGCCCGGACCGCGATGGCCGTCGGCCGGGACCTGCGTTCCTCGATCTTCACCCGGGTCCAGACCTTCTCGGCCCGTGAGGTGGGCCAGTTCGGCGCGCCGTCGCTGATCACCCGGACCACCAACGACGTCCAGCAGATCCAGATGCTGGTCCTGCTCACCTTCACGCTGATGGTGTCGGCGCCGATCATGTGTGTCGGCGGCATCGTGCTGGCCCTGCGCGAGGATGCTCCGCTCTCCTCGTTGCTGCTGGTCGTCGTGCCGATTCTGGTCACCGTGATCGGCCTGATCATCGCCCGGATGCGGCCGCTGTTCCGCTCCATGCAGGTGCGCATCGACCGGGTCAACCAGGTGATGCGCGAGCAGATCACCGGCATCCGGGTGATCCGTGCCTTCGTCCGCGACGACCACGAGCGGGCCCGGTACGGCGTGGCCAACGCCGAACTGACCGACGTGTCCCTGCGGGTCGGCAAGATCATGGCGCTGATGTTCCCGACCGTGATGCTGATCGTGAACATCTCCAGCGTGGCGGTGATCTGGTTCGGTGGCGTGCGGATCGACTCCGGCGGCATGCAGATCGGTGCGCTCACCGCGTTCGTCAGTTATCTGATGCAGATCCTGATGTCGATCATGATGGCGACCTTCATGTTCATGATGATCCCGCGTGCCGAGGTCTGTGCCGAGCGGATCGAGGAGGTGCTGAGCACCGACTCCAGCGTGGTGCCGCCGAAGACGCCGGTCACCAGCCTGGCCCGGCACGGCGAACTGGAGTTGCGTGATGTCGGGTTCCACTATCCCGGGGCCGAGGCAGGTGTGCTTTCGGGGGTACATCTGACCGCCCGCCCGAACGAGATCACCGCGATCATCGGCAGCACCGGCAGCGGCAAGACCACCCTGCTCAACCTGGTTCCCCGGCTCTTCGACGCCACCGAGGGCCAGGTCCTGGTGGACGGGGTGGACGTCCGGGAGATCGACCCGGATCTGCTGGCGAAGGTGATCGGCCTGGTCCCGCAGAAGCCGTACCTGTTCACCGGCACGGTCGGATCCAACCTGCGGTACGGCAATCCGGACGCCACCGACGAGGAACTCTGGCAGGCCCTCGACATCGCCCAGGCCCGGTCCTTCGTGGAGTCGATGGACGGGCAGCTGGACGCCCCGATCGCGCAGGGCGGCACCAACGTGTCCGGCGGCCAGCGGCAGCGCCTCGCGATCGCCCGCACCCTCGTGCACCGGCCGGAGGTCTACCTCTTCGACGACTCGTTCTCGGCGCTCGACTACGCCACCGACGCGGCGTTGCGGTCCGCCCTGACCGCGCACATCACCGGCGCCACCGTGGTGATCGTGGACCAGCGGGTCAGCACCATTCGCGACGCCGACCGGATCATCGTGCTCGACGACGGCAAGGTGGTCGGCACCGGAACCCATGAGGACCTGATGGCGAACAGCCCGACATACCGCGAGATCGTCCTGTCCCAGCTCACGGTCGAGGAGGCGAGCACCCGATGAGTGAACCCCAGCGTCGCGGGCCCGTTCCCGGCGGGCCGCCCGCAGCCCGGATGATGATGGCCGGTGGGCCTCCGGAGAAGCTCGAAGACTTCAAAGGCTCCACCAAGCGTCTCCTCAAACTTCTCAAACCCCAGCGGTTGTACGTGGGGGGAGCGCTCGCGTTCGGTGCGGTCGGTGTCTTCCTCTCCGTGCTCGGCCCCTACCTGCTCGGCCACGCCACCGACGTGATCTTCGCCGGGTACCTCGGCCGGTCACTTCCCGGCGGAGTCACCAAGGAGCAGGCTGTCGAACAGCTGCGCGCGGGCGGCCAGGACACCCAGGCCGACCTGCTGTCCGGTGTCGACTTCGTGCCCGGCCAGGGCATCGACTTCGACCGGCTGGCCCGCGGGCTGGCCTGGGTGGCGCTGATCTACGTCTTCGCGTGGGTCTTCGGCGTGTTCCAGGGCCGGCTCACCACCCGTGCCGTCCAGTCCGCCGTCTACGACCTGCGCCAGCAGGTTGCGGACAAACTCGGCCGGCTCCCGCTGTCCTACTTCGATCAGCAGGCGCGCGGTGAGGTGCTGAGCCGGGCCACCAACGACACCGACAACATCGCGCAGACTCTGCAGCAGACGTTCGCCCAGTTGGTGACGGCTCTGCTGATGATCGTCGGCGTACTCGGGATGATGTTCTGGATCTCCCCGCTGTTGGCGTTGATCGCGCTGTTCACGGTGCCGTTGTCGATCTGGCTGACCACCGTGATCGGCAAACGGTCACAGCCTCAGTTCGTCGCCCAGTGGAAGGTCACCGGGCATCTCAACGGGCACATCGAGGAGATGTTCACCGGTCACACCCTGGTCAAGGTCTTCGGCCGGCAGGCGGAGTCCTCCGCCGTCTTCCAGGAGCACAACGACAAGCTGTACGCCAGCAGTTTCCGCGCCCAGTTCATCTCCGGCCTGATCCAGCCGGCCATGATGTTCATCAGCAACGTGAACTACGTGCTGGTGGCGGTCGTCGGCGGCCTGCGGGTGGCGTCCGGCACCCTGACCCTCGGCGAGGTGCAGGCGTTCATCCAGTACTCCCGCCAGTTCAGCCAGCCGCTCACCCAGGTAGCCAGCATGGCGAACCTGGTCCAGTCCGGTGTCGCCTCGGCCGAGCGGGTGTTCGCCCTGCTCGACGCCCCCGAACAGTCCCCGGATCCGGCTCCCGTCACGCTCGACGGGGTGCGCGGCCGGATCGCGTTCGAGGACGTGTCGTTCCGGTACCTGCCGGACAAGCCGCTGATCGAGCACCTCAACCTGATCGTCGAACCCGGCCAGACCGTGGCGATCGTCGGCCCCACCGGCGCCGGCAAGACCACCCTGGTCAACCTGCTGATGCGGTTCTACGACGTGACCGGCGGCCGGATCACCCTGGACGGCGTGGACATCGCGTCGATGCCCCGCGAACAGTTGCGCGAACAGATCGGGATGGTCCTGCAGGACACCTGGCTGTTCGGCGGAAGCATCGCCGACAACATCGGCTACGGCGCCGACTCCCCCGACATCGCCGCCATCCACGCCGCCGCCGAGGCCGCCCACGTCGAGGGTTTCGTGCGGATGCTGCCCGACGGTTACGACACGACCATCGACGAGGAGGGTTCGAACGTCTCCGCCGGCCAGAAACAGCTGGTCACCATCGCCCGCGCGTTCCTGGCCGAACCGAGCATCCTGATCCTGGACGAGGCCACCAGCTCGGTCGACACCCGCACCGAGGTCCTGATCCAGCGCGCCATGGCCACGCTGCGCACCGGCCGTACCAGCTTCGTCATCGCCCACCGCCTCTCCACGATCCGCGACGCCGACGTGATCCTGGTGATGGAGAACGGCACCATCGTCGAACAGGGCACCCACGACTCCCTGATCGCAGCGGACGCGGCTTACGCCCGCCTCTACTCAGCCCAGTTCGCCCAGGCGGTCGTCGAACTCGACTGACGGTTCCCTATATACGAAGACGGGGGCGGCCTTTCGGCCGCCCCCGTCTCGCTTCTACCGGCTACTTCAGAGTCACGCTCTTCACGGCGGACCAGCCGCTGTTGATGCCGATGCTCGACTTACCGCCGACCTCGACTCGCAGCTTCATCTTGGCCTTCGCCTTCAGGGTCCAGGTGCCCTTCCAGGTCCCGGCCGAATTCGTGGTCCCCTTGGCGAGGTCCTTCCACTTCTTGCCGTCGAGCCACTGAAGCTTGACGCTCACGCCAGCGGCCCGCGGGTTGCCGGCCACCGAGGCGCTCAGCTTGCCCCTCGAGGGTGAACTGACCGTCAGCGACGGGTTCTGAGTGATCTTGACCGTCTTGACCGCGGAGAGCAGGTCGTACGCCTTGACGACGAACGCGTAGCCCGTCGCGACCGACCGGTCGTCGAACTCGTACCAGCCCTTGCTGTCGGCCTTGACGTCGGCGAGGATCTTGAACTTCGCCGGGTCCATCGTCGGCAGCGGGGCGCCCCACAGTTCGACAGTGCTGTCCGGCGTGGCCATCCCGCTGAAGGAGACCTTGCCGACACCCTTGTCCGGGCCGTCGACCATCAGGGTCGGGGTGACCGGCTTCACCGTGTCGTCCGACTTGACGGTGACCGTGGCCTGGTTCCGGGTGGCCTGGGCGCCCAGCGGACCGGGCTGACCGAGGCGAACCGTGAAGGTCTCGTCACTCTCGACGTCCCAGTCGTTCAGGATCGGGACCTTGATGCTCCACTTCATGGAACCCGGCGGGATCTCCAGCTCGCCCTTGACGGCGGTGTAGTCCTGACCGGCCCTGGCCGTCCCGTTCTCGGTCCAGAAAGGCACCGTCACGGTCTGCACCGTGGAGGTGGCCTCACCGATCCAGGCCAGGTCGACCGGAACCTCGACGTAGTCGGCGTTCTCGTCGGCCTTCATGTCCCCGACGGAAACCGCCGGAGGCAGGTCCAGCGAGTCGTCGGTGACCTTGACCGCCGTGGACGAGGTGGTGAATCCCTGAAGAACGTCGGAGACCTCGTTCGCCGTGACGATGAAGGTCTCGGTCGGCTCGTCGATGTCGTCGTTCAGCATGGTGAACGCCGGAACGGTGAACGGTGTCGCCAGCTTGGAGAGCGGACCCTCGTAGCCGACCGGGATGGTGGCCTGAGCCGCCGACAAGGTGGTCGGGATCTCGAAGTCCGTCCCGACGGTCGCCGGGAACTCCCCGCCGCTGCCGGCCACGAAGCCGACCTTGTACTGGTAAGCGGACATGCCGGTCACCGTGGGCACGACAGTGGTCGTCCCGCCCTCAGGACCACTTGCCGCAGCGAACGTGAGCTTCGGCTGGGCATCGTCGTTGCCGATGACCACACGCGTCGAGGTCACGCTGTCGGCGGTGGTGGACACATTGGGCGTGGCGGTGAACGCGACAGTGAAGGTCTCGTCCCGCTCGTAGACCACGTCACCGTTGATCGGAACCTCGAAGTATCCGACCGTCTCACCGGCCTTGATGGTCACGGTCAGGGCCTTGGGCTCGTCATAGTCGTCGAAACCGGCGACACCGGTGGACTCGACCGCCGAATTCGCGGTGATCGCGCCCGTGAAGGTGGCGTCCGTGCCGGCCGGGCCGTTCAGCCGGATCGGGATCCGCGCAAGGCTGGAACCGCTGGTGCCCTCCTGAACCGAGACGTCACCGGCGACGGTCCAGACCGGGTCCGCGTCGTCATCGTCGATGGTGAACTCGATCTCACCCAGGGTGGCGTCGTCCGCAACACCGCTCGTGCTCGTCACGTTCAGCTTGAACGTCTCGTCGGCCTCGGCGATCCGGTCACCGTTGACGGTGATCGGGATCTCCACCGGTGTCAAGGCACCCGGGGCACCGGCGACGAGGTTGACCGTTCCTGCCTTACCGACGAAGTCCTCGCCGTTCTTGGCCGTCCCGTCGACGAACGTGTAGTTCAGCGTCGCCGGCAGCGGGGAGTCCGTAGCGAACTTGAGGTAGATCTTCTTTTCGACCGAGCCCGTGTTCCCCTCCGGGTCCCAGTAGCGAACCGCGTTGTTGAACGGGGTGACGGCGCTGTACTGGACCGTCTGGCCCGCCTCGGCATCGACGATGACGCCGTCCGCGGTCGTCTTCGCGCCGAGTGTGGCGTTGCCGCTGGAGATGTTGGCGATCGTGGCCCTGACGTTCTCCGGGCCCTCCCAGGTGGCGGCCGGGTTGATGTAGGTCGTCACCGGGACGTTTACCAGCGCGCCGTACTGCGGGATGGTCTGCGCTGGGGCAGCCGCCACGTTGAGGAAATCGTTGGTCCCCGTGTCGGAGGCCGCACCGACGGCTGCCGCCGCACCGGTCACGATGACACCCGCGGTCGTGAGTTCGAAGGAGGTCACCTTCTCCGACGGGTTGGTCAGCGCGACCGGGAACGACAGGCGATTGCCCTCCTTGGTCTTCGCGGAGTCGGCGATGGAGAGTGTCGGCTTGTTGTCGTTGTCGGTGAGTGCGATCTCGACCGAGTTCTGCGCGGTCACGACGGCGCCACCCAGGGCGGTGCGCCCCGGATCCACCGCGACGTCGAAGTACTGGGTGTCGTCCTCGTCAGCCGTGTCGTCGTTGATCGCGATCGTCGTGGAGCCGGACGTCTGGTTCGCCGGGATGGTGATCCACGCGTCGGTCGGCAGAGTGGTGTAGTCGCGGAAGCCCTCGCCCGAGGATCGGGCCCACGACGTGGTGTAGTCGCCGCCCGCCAGGGCCGCCCGGGCCGGGTTGGTCGTCCGCACCGGGATCATCACGTCGTGCGCCATCGGGTAGGTGGACGTCGCGGAGACGGTCACCGATCCGGCGCTCTCGGCGACCTTTGTGGCGCCGCTCAGCGTGATGTCGTTGGTGTCCCAGCCCCAGATGGTGCCGGTGGCCGTCTTCGCGCTGTTGTCCTGCGCGCTCGTGGCGGTGAACGTGAAGGCCTCATCGGCGGTGTCGACGTCGGCGACCGTGGCGACCGTGACCGTCGTCGAACTCGGGCTGGCCGCGGAAGACGCCGGGAAGGACACCGCCCGGGTCACGTTGCTGAAGTCCGCGCTGCCGCCGGCTCCGGGAACCGCGGCTCCCGTCGCCGTGCCGTTGGCGAAGGTGATGTTGAAGGAGGCCGCCGCCGTACCGCTGTAGGACAGCTTGAAGGCGAGCTCGCCACCCTCCCAGTTGGTCGCTGGGGTGATGGTGAGGGCGTCGCCGACCGACGGAACGGTGAGCACGTCCCGGATTCGGCCGGTCGCCGTCGCCGTTCCCAGCGTCGGGGCGATAGACGGAGCCGCGAGGTTGGGTACCGCGGTGAGAGTGGCGGTGAAGGTCTCGGTCTCCTCCGTCACCGCATCGGTCGCTGTCTGCACGGTCTTGTTGACCGTCTGGGTCAGCGGGTCGAAGGTGATGGTCGAGCTGGTCACCGCCGTGTAGTCGGCGGGGGTGGCCGCTGTTCCGTCCGTGGTCGAGAAGTCGACCTTGAGGGTCCTCTCAGACGCGCGGTTGAGCGTCACCGGGAAACTCGCGACACCACCTTCGGTGACCGTCGCCGCATCGGCGATGGAGACAGTCGGGATGGCGTCGTTGTCATTGATCCCGATGTCCACCGTGCTCGGCGTGGGCGCGGAGGCCACCGCGACATCGACCGTGCTCGTCCCGGTCACCCGGAGATATTGGGTGTCCGCCTCGTCGATGTCGTCGTCGAGGATCGGAATGTTGACGACGCCCGACGTAGCGCCAGCCGCGATCGTGATGACCGCGTCGGAGGCCAGCGCCGTGTAGTCGTTCGGCGAGACCGCGTCCTCCCCGTTGCCCCTGGCTGCGGTGCCGGTGGCAACCTTGACCTGGAGGTCGTGGGCGAGAGCGAGGGAGAGATTCGCCTGCACCGTGGCGAACCCGGCGTTCTCCGAGACGGTACTCGGTGCGGACAGGGTCAAGTCCGGTGCAGCGACGGGAGCCGCCCAGATGGTACCGATCCCGGTATCGGTGGTGCCGTCACCGGCGCCACCACCGAGCAGGGTATTCGTCGCGGTCACGGTAAAGGTCTCGTCCGCCGCGTCAGTGTCGGCGCCGGTCTCGACCGTGATCGTCTGGATAGAGGGCGAGCCCACGCTGGACGCCGCGAAAGTCACCGTGGTCAACGGAGTGCTGACGTAGTCCACACTTCCGTCTCCCGCCAGAGTCGCGCCGCCACCCGCGGTGATTCCCGGGGCGCTGGCCGGCATCGACAGGGCGTAGGTGGCCGACACGGTCCCCGTGTAGGTGAACCTGAACTCGAGATCCCCGCCCTCCCAGTTGGACGGGCTGGTGATGGTGAGGTCGTCGGCGGCAGTGGCGTAGGCCGGAGAGCCGACGTAGACGACGGGAACGAGGCCGACGGCAGCGGCTGTGGCGGTTGCCAGGGCTTGCCGGACGCGGGTGTGTCCCCAGAGCGTGTACGGCACCCGCTCTCGCGGCGCCGTTTGGATTGGTCGATGACGCATTCTCTTCCTGTCTCCTTCGGCGGCTGGGCTGCCTCCAGCGGAGGCCCCTGGCTTTGCGTCCCCGCCTCGCGACGGGTTTGCCTGTTCGGGTACCGCACCTAGGGCGGTTGGGGGTGCCGGTTCGGGACCGGCCTCCAGCGGTGCCTGCAAGGATGCGAGGCGACGCCAACTGCAATCTAACCGGCGTATAGGGCGGTTACCGGCGGAACGGGTTTTCCGGTAGAAATGCCTTCACATAGCCGGGAATCCACCCCAACGCAACACTTCGTCTGGGTGCCTGTCTCGCGGCGAACCTACGCAGGACCAGCGGACCGGTTCCGGCGAACGGGATTCGGACCGGCCGGACGGGCGGTCTTCTCACCGGTTAGGCGGAAAATCGGTCGAGAAGGAAACCGATCAGGTTTGAAAGGGCCGACGCGGAAAACCTCAGAGCAGGCCGTGGCGCATCGCGGTGGTCACGGCGGCGGTACGGTCGGCCACCTCCAACTTGGTGAAAGCCCGCAGGAGGTGAGTCTTGACGGTGGCCTCGCTGATGAACAGGCGCCTGCCGATGTCGGCGTTGGTCAGGCCCGACGCCACCAGCCGCAGCACCTCGGTCTCGCGGGCGGACAGGGCCGGCGGCGCGGGACTGCGCACCTGCCGGACCAGTGTCGACGCCACGCTGGGGGCCAGCACCGTCTCACCGCGGGCGGCCGCTCGGACCGCCTCGGCCAGTTCCGCGGGGGAGGCGTCCTTCAGGAGGTAGCCACAGGCGCCGGCTTCGATGGCGCGCAGGATGTCACGATCCGACTCGTAGGTGGTCAGCACCATCACACGTACACCGGTGGTTGTGGAAAGAATCTCGCCGATGGCGTCCACACCGTCGCCACCGGGCATCCGCAGGTCCATCAGCACGATGTCGGGCCGTGCGGTGCGGGCCAGCGCGGTCCCCTCGGCACCGCAGGACGCCTCGCCGATGACCGTCAGGTCGGGTTCGGCGTCCAGCATGCCGCGCAGGCCCATCCGCACCACGGGATGGTCGTCGACGAGCAGGATCCGGATCATGCGGGGATCTCCAGTTCGAGGACGGTGCCGTCCGCGGGGGAACTGCGGATGACCAGGGTGCCGCCGAGTTCCGACGCGCGCGCCCGCATTCCGGAGAGTCCGAATCCCGAGGATGTCGCGGGGTCGAAACCGCAACCGTCGTCGCGGGCCACCAGGCGCACCGACGTCGGCGTGTAGGCGAGGACCACCGCTGTCTCCTGGGCCCCCGCGTGCCGGCGGACGTTGGTCAGCGACTCCTGGGCGGCGCGCAGCAACACCACTTCGGCCCGGGTGGGCAGGGCGCGTTCGTCGCCGGTGATCCGGAACGAGCAGGGCACCCCGGACTCCTCGGTGAAACGGGCGGTCGACCGGCGTACCGCGAAGGGAAGGGAGGCCGAGGTCAACGCCGACGGCGTGAGGGCCGCGACCATGGCCCGGGATTCCGTCAGGTTTTCTCGGGCGGTCCGGACCGCGAGGGCCAAGCGTTCGTCGCGAAGTACCGGATCGACCGCCTGGATCAGAGTGATGATGCTGGTGAAGCCTTGGGCGAGGGTGTCGTGGATCTCGCCGGCGAGCCGGTTCCGCTCGGCCGCGACTCCGGCCTCGTGGGAGAGGCGCGCGAGTTCGGCCCGGCTGGCTTCGAGTTCGGCGATGAGCTGGGCGCGCTGGTTGCTCTGTTCGGCCATCCTGGTGATCCAGACGCCCATGCAGACACCGGCGGCGGTGGAGATGACGGCGATCATCAGGTCGAGGGCGATGCCGCCGGGAGCGGCCCGGAGTTCCAGCACGACCGGGATGATGTTGACGATCACCACCAGGACGACCGCGGTCCGCAAGGCCGTCGTCATGAAGAAGATCGGGATGACGGCGAACAGCATCCAGGTGGCGTGCGGCACGCAGGCCACGGCGAGGGCGAAGAGCGGCAGGTAGGCGGCGGCCACCAGGGTGTTCTGCCGGTTGCTCAGGATCCGCGGTCGGGTGCCCAGCAGGTAGAGGGCGGCCATCCCGGCGATGGCGCCGACGGCGAGCATCCGGGGGATCGGGGAGTATCCGTCCAGCAAGGCGATCGCGACCGCCAGAGCGAGCGCGACCACCAGGTAGTACAACTCCCACAGCCGGATGCTCAGCGGTCGCGACCGCTCCACCGGAAAGTCCCCAGGCACAGCGCCAATCCGACCACACACCAGATGCCGAGCACCACGGCCACCCCGCCGAGGTTCCAGGTGCCGCCGAGCTCTTGCGACGAAGCGTCGGAGGGCAGGAACACGTAGCGGAACCCCTGCGCCATCCAGCGCACCGGAAAGACCGACGCGACGTTCTCCAGCCAGTCCGGGAGCTGGCTCATCGGGTGGATGAAGACGCCGGAGATGAACTGGAGGGCCACCACCGGCACGTTCAGGATGGCACCGGCGTTGCGGGCGTTCCGGACCAGCGCGCTGACGGCGATGCCGAGCAGGGAGCAGGCGATCACCGAGAGCACGAAGATCCAGCTGAAGGTGAGCCAGTGCGCGGCCGGTGGCAACGGCATGTCGAAGACGAGGACACCGACGAGGAGCATGACGGCTGCCTCGGCGACGCTCAGGACCAGAACCAGAAGAGCCTTGCCGATCAGGTACGCGGTGGCGGGCATCGGTGTGCCCCGCAGCCGCTTGAGTGTCCCGTCCTCACGGTCGGTCGCGAGTCCGGCGCCCATCGTCACAAAAGCCGTGTTCAGCACGCCGTACGCGATCATGCTGGCGGTGAAGATCCGGCTCGCCGCGACTGCCCCGTCGGACGAGTCGCTGCCGAAGATGGTGCCGAACAGCAGCAGGAGCAGGGCCGGGAAGAAGAAGGTGAAGACCACCGCGGTCCGGTCCCGCAGGAACATCAGGATCTCGACGTGACCCCGGCTGGCGCTCATCGCGAGGGTGCTCACTTGTCGGCTCCGATCAGGTTCAGGTAGGTGTCTTCGAGGGTGGGCCGGGTGACGGTGAGCGTCGTCAGGTCGATGCCGGAGTTCACCAGGTGCCGGATCAGGTCGCTGGGGTCGGCCACCTGTTCGCTTCGCTTCGAGCCGTCCTCGCTCCAGGACACCCGGGCCTCGCTGGCGGACCGGCCGCCCAGGGTCGCGGGGGTGCCCTCGGCGACGATCCGGCCGTCCGCCACGACCGCGAGCCGGTCGGCGAGCGCTTCCGCCTCGTCCAGGTAGTGGGTGGTCAGCACGATGGTGGTGCCGTCGGCGGCGAGGGTGCGGATCAGGTCCCAGAACTGCCGGCGGGCCTCCGGGTCGAAACCGGTGGTCGGCTCGTCGAGGAACAGCAGTTCGGGACGGCCGACGATACCGAGGGCGACGTCGACGCGGCGGCGCTGGCCACCGGAGAGGGTCCGGATCTTGCTGTCGCGTTTGGCGGTGAGGCCGACGAGTTCGACCACCTCGTCGGGGGTGCGCGGGTCCGGGTAGAAGCCGCCGATGTGCCGGATCATCTCGCGCACCGTGAGGTCGGCGGCGTCGTCGGCGTCCTGCAGCACGATGCCGATCCGGGTCCGCCAGGCCGAGCCGGCCTTGCCCGGGTCCTCGCCGAGCACCCGCACGTCACCGGCGGTCCGGCGGCGGTGGCCCTCCAGGATCTCCACGGTGGTGGTCTTACCGGCCCCGTTCGGGCCGAGCAGCGAGAAGATCTCGCCGCGGGCGACGACGAGATCGATTCCCGCGACCGCGTCCCGCCCGTCATATGTCTTCCGAAGTCCGGTTACCTCGATGGCTTCCATAGGTAAGAGCCTCGCGGAGAACCGGATGACACGGGACGACCGGGCGACTGTCAGACAGTGTCAACCGGTTGGTGGACAGTCACATGGGCAGGTTCCAGGCATTCGCCGACGGCAACTTCATCGTGGGAAAGTTTCCCCACGCCTGATCGAATGTCAGAGCAAAGGTCCCCAGGCGGTGTGCCGTGGCAAGAACGAGACCGTCGCCCAGCGACAACGCGCCAGGGCCACGCGACTCGCCCCGGGCGGTGGTCCAGATCGCCGGGTTGACTTCCGACTCGGCGATCCGGTCAGCTGCCCAGAGCGCATCTGCTTCGGTACTCGGTTCAGTCCGGATCCCGAAGCTTGTCAGAGCGGCGAGCAGCTGTTGGTAGCTGGCACCGTTGCCATGACGACGGGCAACGTACATGGTTTCAGTCAGGGCCGGCACCGGAGCGACGAGATCGGTGGGCGAAGCCTGGAACAGCCGATTGACCCGCTGCCACCGCTGATCCTGCTGCAGAATCCACGCGGTCATCACCGACGCATCCAGCACCAGCGGCCCGGCCGTTCCCTGCTTCACTTGGCGAACAGCTGCATCAGCAACGCGTCGCCCGGCATCGGAGCCATGTCCTCAGCCTCGCCGTCGAACCAGCGGGCCACCCGGCCGGCGTCCGCACTGCTCTCCTGAGAGCGATCGGCCTCGTCGACGTCGTCGACCACCCGGGAGTTCTGCGCCCACACAGACTCCGCCAGCGCCTGCTGAGTGGTCAGGTGCACATCACCGCTGTCCTCGACGACGAATTGCACCCGGTCACCCTCAGCGACACCCAGCATCTGCCGGATGTCCGCCGGGATCACCACCCGGCCTTCCTTCGAGACTCGACCTTCCAAAACCTTCGCCATAACGACCTCCTCGCATGCCAGTCTACAGCGGTCCTGTCATCAACCATCATGATTTGGCAGACAGAACAAGGATTGGCAAAGACAAACATTACTGCCAGTCAAGGGACGGTCGTACCACCGCATTCACTCCCACTTGAAGTTACGGGCTGCCGCAGCCGGCCAGACGATCGCCCAGGCCAGGAGGGCCGCCCAGATGCCGAGCGGGACCGAGCCGCCGTGCATCAGGGCCTCCCGCAGCGCTTCGGCGTGTGCGGCCAGCGGCAGCAGGAACCAGCCGGCGGCGCCCAGGTCGGGGGCACCGAACATGATCCCGCCGACGGACAGCATCACCACGTAGATCAGGGTCGCCGCACCGGTGGTGGTCTCCGGTTTGAGCACGCTGGCCAGCAGCAGGGCCAGGCCGCTGTAACCGGCGGCGGCCAGCACGGTCACGCCGACCGCGGGCAGCAGCGCGCCGGCCTCGGGACGCCAGCCGACCGCGAACCCGACCAGCGCGAGCACCAGCACCTGCACCACGATCTGGGCGAGCACGGCGGCGGTCTTCGCGATCAGCAGTCCGGGCCGGGTCAACGGCGAAGCGCCGAGCCTTTTGAGTACGCCATAACTACGCTCGTAGCCGGTGGTGATCGCCTGGCCGGTGAACGCGGTCGACATGACGGTCAGCGCCAGCACGCCGGGCACCACGTACCCGAGACGGTCCTCGGTCGGCAGGTTCGTCACGTCGAAGAGTCCCGCGCCGAGCAGCACCAGCAGCGGCACCCCCATCGCGAGGACCACCGCCTCACCACGGCGGGCGGTCAGCAGCAGCTCCATCTTGATCTGCTTGCCGAGGATGACGCGCATCGGAGCGCGACCGGGAGCGGGGGTGAAGGTGCTCATCGGGCGACTCCAACCGGGGTCGGGGTGGTCAGGGAGAGGTAGACGTCCTCCAGGGTGCGGCGGCGCGTGTTGATCGCGGTCACCCCGGCCCCGGCGGCGGCGAACCAGGCCAGCACCTCGGCCAGCCCGGCGGTGTCCAGCGAGCCGGAGACCGTGTAGAAACCGGGGGACGGCTCGGCCACCGTGCGGCCGGCGCGCAGCCCGCTCAGGTCCAGGCCCGGGTCGGCGCGCACCTCCAGCACGTCGATCGCCGACGAGGAGGTCAGCTCGGCCGGGGTGCCGGTCGCCGCCACCAGGCCGGATCGCATGATCACCACGTCGTCGGCGAGGCGTTCGGCCTCGTCCAGCAGATGCGTGGTGAGCAGCACCGACACGCCGTCGGAGCGCAACTCCTCGATCAGCTGCCAGGTGGTGTGCCGGGCCTCGGTGTCCATGCCGGCGGTCGGCTCGTCCAGGAAGACCAGCTCCGGGCGGCCGACCAGGGCCACCGCCAGGCTCAGCCGCTGCTGCTCGCCGCCGGACAGCCGGCGGAACCGGGTGCGCTCGAACTTCCGCAGCCCCAGCCGGTCCAGCAGCATGTCGGTGTCGAGCGGGTTCGCGGCGAACGACGCGAACAGCCGCAGGATCTCACCGGCTGTCGCCCACGGGTAGACACCACCGGACTGCAGCATGATGCCCAGCCGGGGCATCAGCTCGTCGTGGTCGCCGACCGGGTCCAGCCCCAGCACCCGGGCCTCGCCGCCGGCCGGCCGCCGGAAGCCCTCACACACCTGGAGCAGGCTCGTCTTCCCGGCGCCGTTGTGCCCGAGCAGGGCGAGCACCCGCCCGCGTGGCAGGGTCAGGGACACCCCACCGACGGCGGTCGTGTCGCCGTAGCGCACCACGACGTCCCGTACCCGCACCGCGGCCGCGTCGCCACCCACCATGAGTCCCGCCAATCCGCCGATACGTCCGCCACCGGTCACCTTACGGTGGCCGCCTGATAGCCCCCGCTCGACGGTGCACCGGATGGCTTGTCTCACCATGCCCGGTCCGGCGGCGGCCCGTCCTCCTCCCTGAGGCCGCCGTTTAGGCTCCGGGTATGGCCTTGGTGGAGATCTATACGGACGGCGCGTGCTCGAAGAACCCCGGGCCCGGGGGCTGGGGTGCGGTGCTGCGCTGGGGAAAGGCGGAGAAGGATCTCTGTGGCGGGGAGGCCGAGTCCACGACGAACAACCGGATGGAGATGATGGCCGCGATCATGGCGCTGGAGGCTCTGAACCGCGCGCCGCTGACCGTGGATCTCTACACCGACAGTGTGTACGTCCGGAACGGCATCACGAAGTACCTGGAGAACTGGAAACGCAACGGCTGGATGACCGCGTCCCGGCAGCCGGTGAAGAACGTCGACCTGTGGCAGCGGCTGGACACCGTGGTCCGCAGGCACACGGTGACGTGGCACTGGGTGAAGGGCCACGCCGGGCATCCGGAGAACGAGCGCGCTGACCGCCTGGCCGCCCGCGGCCTGAAGGAAGCCCTGGCCGCCGCAGGCCGCTGATCAGGTGCGCGGGTGCGGCACCCGGGCGCGGGCCACCCGGTCCGGCGGCAACAGGTAGGTGGCGGCCCGGACCAGTTCCTCGGGGACGGCGTGCCGGGCCTCCCGCTGGCCGGGCACGTCGGGGCCGAGCTCGACGACCTCCGGAGCGGTGGCCCGGCGGCCGGCGGCGCGGGCGGCCATGCTGAAGACGCTGCGAGTGGCGGCGTCGTACCCGCGCTTGTATGCCGTGGCCCGGTCGGCCCCGCTCTGCCGGCGCTGGTGCAGTCGTCCGGTGGCGTATCCGCAGCAGGCCATGAGGGCGGCGGCCAGGATGATGACGAGAATGGTGTCGCCCGGTGCGGTCATGCCTAGATTGTGCAGACTGGAATAGACCGCGAGCTATGGCCCGTTTGACGTACCCCGGAGGAATTAAGTCGGTCGACGGGAGAGTCCACGGGAGAGAAGGAGAGTCCATGCGCACCACACGACGCGCCCTGACGGCCGTCGTCAGCGCCGCCGCCCTGCTGGTGGCGGCCGCCTGCTCGACCACCGAGGACGACCCGGCCACGTCGACGGTCGAAGTCTTCACCTGGTGGGCCGAGGGCGGCGAGAAGGACGGACTGGACGCCCTGGTGGCCCGGTTCGGCACCGGATGCCCCGGGCAGAGCTTCGAGAACGGTGTGGTCGCCGGTGGTGCCGGGATCACCGCCAAACAAGTGCTCGCCGACCGGTTGCGCCAGGGCGACCCGCCGGACACGTTCCAGGTGCACGCCGGCGCGGAACTGCTCGACCACATCGACTCCGGCCAGGTCGCCGACCTGAGCGCCGAATTCGACGCGTGGGGCCTGCGCACCGCGCTGCCGGCCGGCCTGATCGAGACCCTGACCGTGAACGGCCGGGTCTGGTCGGTGCCGGCCGGGGTGCACCGGGCCAACGTGGTCTGGGCCAACGAGCGGGTGCTCGCCGCCGCCGGGATCCGGACCGTACCGGCGAACCTGGACGAGTTCGTCCGCGACCTGGAGACTCTGCGCGGCAGCGGGGTGGAGTCCCCGCTGGCTCTGGGCCGGGACTGGACCCAGTTGATGCTGCTGGAGGCGGTGCTGATCAGTGGGCTGGGCCCGGAGCGGTTCACCGGGCTGTTCACCGGCGAGACCCGATGGGACAGCGCCCCGGTGACGGCGGCGATCGGCGACTACGCCCGGGTCATCACGTTCAGCAACACCGACCGGAACTCGCTGGACTGGCCGCAGGCACAACGGCTGCTCGTCGACGGCACGGCCGGTTATCAGCTGATGGGCGACTGGATGGCCGCCGACCTGGCGGCCGGGTTCGACACGTTCGCCTTCCCCGGCAACGGCACCGCCTTCCAGTGGCTGGCCGACTCGTTCGCCCTGACCAGCGCAGCCGCCAATCCCGAGGGCGCGCGCTGCTGGCTGCGGACCGTCGCCTCACCGGAGGGCCAGCGGGAGTTCAACGCCCGCAAGGGCTCGATCCCGGCCCGGACCGACACCGCCACCACCGGCTTCACCGACTACCAGGTCGAGGCGGCGAAGGACTGGCGGTCGGGTGTCCCGGTGCCGTCGTGCGCGCACGGTTCGGCCTGCTCCCAGCCCTGGCAGAACGCCGCGAACGCCGCGGTCGCCGCGTTCTCCGTCTCCGGCGACCGGATTTCGCTGCAGGCCGCCCTGACGGCGGCCGCCAAACAGTTCATCCGGCAGCAGTAACCGGGCACGATGGGTGGATGGGTGAGGAACGCGACGGCGTACCACTGACCAACCTGGACCAGGAGCTGTTTCCCGGGGCCGGTGCCACCAAGCGCGACCTGGTCGACTATCTGGACGTGATGGCCGGCCGGTTCCTGCCGGTGCTGCGGGACCGGCCGCTGTCGGTGATCCGGGTGCTCCGCGGCCAGGACCGGTTCATGCAAAAAAATCTGCCCAAATACACGCCGGACTGGGTGCCCCGCGCGAGTGTCTGGGCCGACTCGTCGCACCGGGAGGTGACGTACGCCCTGGCCAACGACCGGCGCACGCTGTTCTGGCTGGGCAATCAGCGGGCCGTCGAGTACCACCCGGCGCTGACCACCACCGGGTCGCCGCACCCCACCCATCTGATCATGGATCTGGACCCGCCCGAGGACGGCGGGTTCGCGCTGGCCGTCGCGGGCGCCCGCCTGGTCCGGCGGGCGCTCGCCGACGCCGGGCTGGACGGGGCGGTCAAGACCAGCGGCGCCAAGGGCGTGCACGTCTTCGTGCCGCTGGCCGGTACTCCCGCGCCGGAGGACGTGGCAGCCGCCCAGCGCGCGGTGGCCGCCCGGGCCGAACGGCTCGATCCGGAGCTGGCCACCACCGCGTTCATCCGCGAGGACCGGCACGGCAAGGTCTTCCTGGACGCCACCCGGGCCGGTGGGGCAACCGTGGTGGCGGCGTACAGCCCGCGGGCCCGGCCCGGAGTGCCGGTCTCGTTCCCGGTCGACTGGGCGGATCTGGACCGGGTCGGCCCCGCCGACTTCACCGTGCACACCGCGCCCGCGCTGCTCGGCGAGCGTGACCCGTGGGCCACCGCGATGCCCGAACCGCGGGAGCTGCCGGCCGGGCTGGTCACCGAGGGGCACACCATCCCGGTGGCCCGGGTCCAGGCGATGCACGAGGGCAAGCGCCGGGCCAGGGCCCGCCGGGAGGCGGACGGCAATTGATCTTGTAAATCTCCTCAGAAGCTCCTGGCCAGGCCCGATGTCCCCGGTTGACCACCGAGCACGGAGGTGGGGTCGAAGGGTGGGGACGGATGGCAGCCGACAACACGGCTCGGGATCCCCGTGCGGCCCGCCGCTGGGCCCGGCTGGCCATCGTGGCCGGGGTGATCCTCACCGTCCTGGTGCTGCTCGTGGTGTCCGGGGCCGGTGGTCCCGGGGTCGTCTGGACGGTCACCTCCTGGGCGTTGCTCGGCGGGGGCGCGGCGGCGGCCGCGGCCTGTCTGTGGCGGGCCGCCGGGTTCATGGGCCGGGCGCGCTGGGGCTGGGCGCTGATCGGCACGGGTCTGCTGTTCTGGGGGCTGGGCCAGTTCGCCTGGTTCGCCGGGCCGCCGCTCGTCGCCGTGCTGGAGATCCCGAGCCTGGCCGGGCTGGTGGTGCTGATCCCGGCCGGTCTGCTGATCCTGCCGAGCACCTCCCAGCCGCTCGCGAACCGGTTGCGCAGCGTCCTGGACGGGCTCCTGATCGCGGTGTCGCTGGCCCTGGTCGCCTGGGTGTTCGTGATGGATCCGCGGCTGGAGTCCGGGGCGTCCGGGCCGGCCTTCTACTCGACGCTCGTCTTCCCGCTGGCCGACATCATGCTGGCCACCATGGTCGGCTACATGCTGCCGGCGCAGCGCCGGCAGCACGGCGGCGGTTCCGACCTGATGTTCTTCGGCGCCGGTGTCAGCGCCTTCGTGATCACCGACATCGGACACGTCTACCTGGTGCTCGTCGACTCGTACGACGCCGCGCCGATCGTGCACCTGGCCTCAGTGGCCGGTTACGCGCTGATCGCCCTGGGCGCGCTCCGGCCGCGGGTGGACCACCTGAACGCGCTGGAGCTGCCGCCGGGTGTCTGGAACACCGCGATCATGGTGCCGTACGCGGCGGTGCTGGCCGCCCTCGGTTCCAGTGTCTGGTTCCACCTGCAGACCGGCGCCAGTCACCCGTTCGTCAACTACACCCGGTCGCTGCTGATCCTGCTGATCGTCGGCCGGCAACTGCTCACCCAGCTGGAGAACCGGGCCCTGACTCGCACCCTGGAGTTCCGGGTGGCCGAGCGCACCGCCGAGTTGCACAACCGTGAGCAATGGTTCCAGTCATTGATCCGGCACAGTTCGGACGTGGTGACGGTGATCGGTGCGGACGGGGTGATCCGCTACCAGAGCGAGTCGATCCAGGGGGTGTTCGGGTACGGGCCGGAGGTGTTCGTCGGCCACCGGTACACCGATCTGGTCGAGGCCGAGGTGGCGATGCGGCTGGCCGAGGCGATGCGGCGGGCGGCGACCACGGCGTACGGGACCGTCACGCTCGAGGTGATCCACACCCACCGGGACGGCCGGAAGCGCCCCTCCGAGGTGATCATCACGAACCTGGTGGACGACCCGCGGGTGGCCGGGTTCGTGCTGAACACCCGGGACATCAGCGAGCGCAAGGAGTTGCAGGACCAGCTGGTGCACGAGGCGTACCACGACTCGCTCACCCAGCTCGGCAACCGGGCGCTGTTCCGGGACCGGGCGGCTGCCGCACTGCGGGACGGCGGTGACGTGGCGGTGCTCCACCTGGATCTGGACGGTTTCAAGCGGGTCAACGACAGCCTCGGCCACCTGGCCGGTGATCAGCTGCTGGTGCGGGTCGCCGACCGGCTGAAGGCGTGTGTCCGGGAGGTGGACCTGGTCGCCCGGCTCGGTGCCGACGAGTTCGCGATCCTCGCCGCGGACTCCGGGGACGCCGAGGTGATCGCCCGGCGGATCCTCGACGATCTGGAGGCACCGGTGGAGGCCGGCACCCGCCTCATCCACGTGCGGGCCAGCATCGGCCTGGCCGCGACGGCCACCCTGCCGGACGAGATCGGCACCGACCGCCCCGGCGAGCGTGCCGAGCAGTTGATGCGGGACGCCGACCTGGCCGTGCATCAGGCCAAGTCGTCCGGTGGGGGTGTCGTCACCGGCTACCACCCCCGGATGCGGGAGGGCCTGGTCGAGCGCCTGGAACTGGAGAACGACCTGCGGGGTGCCCTGGACCGTGGTGAGCTGCGGTTGCACTATCAGCCCACCATCGACCTGGCCACCAGTCAGGTGGTCGGCTTCGAGGCGCTGGTCCGGTGGCCGCACCCGACCCGCGGCATGATCAATCCGCTGGACTTCATCCCGATCGCCGAGGTGACCGGCCAGATCGTGCCGCTCGGGCACTGGGTGCTGCAGGAGGCCTGCCGGCAGGCCGTCGAGTGGTCCGCGGCGGCCGGTGGGCGCCCGCTGAAGATGGCGGTGAACGTCTCGGTCCGGCAGTTGGACCGGGCCGACTTCGCCGAGTCGGTCGCCCGGGTGCTGGCCGAGACCGGGATGGCCGCCGGGCTGCTGTGCCTGGAGATGACCGAGAGTGTCCTGATGACCGACACCGAGGCCAACCTGGAGCAGTTGGTGCGACTCAAGGCTCTCGGTCTGACGCTGGCCATCGACGACTTCGGCACCGGGTACTCGTCACTGGCGTACCTGCGCCGGTTCCCGGTCGACACCCTCAAGATCGACCGGTCGTTCGTCGAGCGCCTCGGGGTGATCGCCGACGACACGGCGCTCACCGACACCATCGTCCGGCTCGGCAAGAGTCTCGGCATGTCGACGGTGGCCGAGGGCATCGAGGAGTTCGGCCAGCTGGCGGCGTTGCGCGAGATGGGTTGCGGGTTCGCTCAGGGCTACTACTTCTCCCGGCCCATCCCGGCCGCCGAGGCAGGGCGGCTGTTCCTGGAGGGCGCGACGGTCTGAAAAGACCAAAAGACAGCGGCTTTCGTACGACGTACGAAAGCCGCTGTCTTTGTTGCTCGAAAGACTCAGACCAGCTTGCCGGTCTCCGGGAAGTGGCAGGCCGCCGTGGACCCGTCCACCGTCGCCACCAGCTTCGGGGCTTCGGCGGAGCACTTCTCCTGTGCCTTCCAGCAGCGGGTGTGGAAGACACAGCCGGTCGGCGGGTTGAGCGGCGACGGGACGTCGCCCTCCAGCTTGATCCGGCCGGCCGCGCCGAGCTTGGTGACGTCCGGGACAGCCGAGAGAAGCGCCCGGGTGTACGGGTGCGACGGCCGCTCGTAGATCTGCTCGCGGGTGCCGATCTCCACCATCCGGCCCAGGTACATGACCGCGACCCGCTCACAGAAGTGCCGGACCACCGCCAGGTCGTGGGCGATGAAGACGAACGACAGCCCCAGGTCCTTCTGCAGCTGACGCAGCAGGTTGACCACCTGGGCCTGGATCGACACGTCGAGCGCGGAGACCGGCTCGTCGGCGACGATCAGCTTCGGCTTGAGGGCCAGCGCCCGGGCGATGCCGATGCGCTGCCGCTGGCCGCCGGAGAACTCGTGCGGGTACCGGTTGTAGTGCTCCGGGTTCAGGCCGACGGTGTCCAGCAGCTCCTGGACCCGCTTCTTCACCCCGCCGGGCGGGTTGATGTTGTTGACCTGCAGGGGCATCGCGACGATCTTGCCGACCGTGTGCCGCGGGTTCAGCGAGGCGTACGGGTCCTGGAAGATGATCTGGATGTCCTGGCGCAGCTTGCGCAGCTGGTTGCCCTTGGTGTGGGTGATGTCCTCACCCTGGAAGGTGATCTTGCCGGAGGTGGACTCCAGCAGACGCACCAGCATCCGGCCGGTGGTGGTCTTGCCACAGCCGGACTCGCCGACCAGGCCGAGCGACTCACCGGGGCGCACGTCGAAGCTGACGTTCTCCACCGCGCGGACGAACTGCTTGGCACCGAACGCGCCGGAGCGGACCGGGAAGTGCTTGGTCAGGCCCTCGACCTTGAGCAGCGGCTCCCGGACCGGCGAGGTCGCGACAGCCGCGCTCGCCGTGGAGTCTGCGAGATCAGTCATTGGGCCACTCCTGCGTGCGCGATGTCTTCAGCGTAGATGCGCTGGCGGTTCTCATGAGAGAGGTGGCAGGCCACGTTGTGCCCGGCCTCCCCGGCCGACCGCAGTTCGGGCCGCTCGGTGAACGAGAGGTTGCCGTTCTGGCCGGCGTACCGGCAGCGCGGGTTGAACGCACATCCGGTCGGCAGGTTGATCAGGCTGGGCGGGTTGCCCTTGATCGGCACCAGGTCGGCGCCCGCGTCACCGTGCAGCGACGGGACGCTGGCCAGCAGACCCCAGGTGTACGGGTGCTGCGGGCGCTTCATGATCTGCTCGACCGAGCCGGTCTCCACCGGGCGGCCGCCGTACATCACCAGCACGTCGTCGGCGACCTGCGCGACCACACCCAGGTCGTGGGTGATCATGATGATCGCCGAGTGGAACTCGCGCTGGAGGTCCTCCAGCAGTTCCAGGATCTGGGCCTGCACGGTCACGTCGAGCGCGGTGGTCGGCTCGTCGGCGATCAGCAGCGCGGGGTCGTTCACCAGGGCCATCGCGATCATCGCGCGCTGGCGCATACCGCCGGAGAACTCGTGCGGGTACTGGAGGGCGCGGCGCTGCGGCTGCGGGATGCCGACCCGGTCGAGCATGTCGATCGCCCGGGCGGTGGCCTCCTTCTTGCTCGCCCTCGGGTGGTGCACCTTGTAGGCCTCGGCGATCTGGCGGCCGACCTTGTAGTACGGGTGCAGCGCGGACAGCGGATCCTGGAAGATCATCGCGACGTCCTTGCCGCGGAGGCGCTGGATCTGCTCCTCCTTCATCCCGACGATGTTCTTGCCACCGATCGAGATCTCGCCGCTGATCTTGGTCCGGGCGGGATTGTGCAGGCCGAGGATCGACATGCTGGTCACGCTCTTGCCGGAGCCGGATTCACCGACGATGCCGAGGGTCTGCCCGCGGCGCACCGAGAAGGACACGCCGTCCACCGCGCGAACCAGGCCGTCCTCGGTGGGGAACTGCACCTTGAGATCGCGGACCTGCAGGTAGGCGTCCGGGTCGACGGCGGCTGTGGCAGGGCTGTTCGAAGTCGTCATTTCGCTCTTTTCCACGTCAGCTCTGTACGGCTCAGCCGAGTCGGACGCGGGGGTCGATCACCGCGTAGAGCATGTCGACGATGATGTTCATGGTGACGATGAAGAACGCCGCCAGCAGGACGGTGGCCATGACTACCGGAAGGTTCAGGTCGGTGACCGCCTGTGCGGCCTCGCGGCCGATGCCGTTGAGGCTGAACACGCTTTCGGTGATGACCACGCCGCCGAGGTAGGCGCCCAGGTCGACACCCGCGATCGTGATGATCGGGGTGATCGCGGCACGCAGCGCGTGGCGCCGGTTGACCACCCGGGGCGACAGGCCCTTGGCCCGCGCCGTCCGGACGAAGTCCTCCTGGAGCGTCTCGATCATCTGGGCTCGCGACAACCGGGCGTACATCGCCGAGTTGATCAGACCGAGGGTGATCCAGGGCAGCAGCATGCCGGCCGCCCAGTCCAGGGGATTCTCGGTGATCGGCGTGTAGTGCGGGTTGGGCAGCAGCCCGGTCGAGTAGACGAGTACCAGGAGCAGGACACCACCGAGGGTGTAAGTCTGTGTGGAGGCGAAGCCGACCGAGGCACCGATCGCGACCCGGTCGAAGACCGTGCCCTTCTTCAGCGCGGCCAGCATGCCCAGCCCGACACCCACGGTCAAGAAGATCACCATGGCGCCGGCGACGATGCTCACCGTGATCGGGAGCGACCGGACGATGGTGTCGGTGACCGGCTCCTTGCTGCGGAAGGAGTAGCCGAGGCAGGGGGCGTCGCACTCGCGGATGGTGCCGGCGTCGTCGATGGTACGGCCGACGAAGACGCCCTTGACGAAGTCTGTGTACTGCTTGGTGATCGGCTGATCGAGACCGAGGCTCTGCTCGACCTGGGCGATCCGCTCGGGGGAGCAGTTCCGCCCGCACATCACCCACGCGGGACTGGACGGCACCGCGAAGAACAACAGGAAGGTGACGATCGAGATGGCCACAAGCGTGGTCGACGCCAGTAACAGGCGCTTGATCAGGAAGCGGAACACGGTTCTCTACATTCCTCGTGACTGGCCACGGCCGGTGGGATGACCGCGGGTCGCGCGATCATCCCACCGGTGTGGTTGGAGAGACTGTTACGGCTTGACGAACATGGTGTTGAGGGTCATGTGACCGTACGAGTCGCTCAGGAACGTCCCGCCGATCTTCGAACCGTGGATCTCGTAGTTGCCGATGTAGTACTGCGGGATCAGCGGCGCGAACTCCGTCATGATCTTCTTGTCCAGCTTGGCCCACTCGGCGGCGGACTCAGTGGCCTTGAGGCCCTTGATCCGGTCGATCTCGGCGTTGATCGTGGCGTCGTTGAAGTAGGCGAGGTTCTGGTTGCCCTTGTCACGGATCGTACGGCCGTCGAGCAGAGCCGGGATGACGGTCGAGGCGGACGGCCAGTCAGCACCCCAGCCACCACGGATCAGGTCGTACTGGTTGCCCTTGGTGCCGACGCTGTCGTAGTAGGTCGCGGGGTCGAGCGGGGTCAGAACCAGCTCGATACCGGCCTTGGCGTAGACCTCCTTGGTCTTCGCCGCCATCTGCTGCCGGACCGGCACGTTCGGGAACGCGTAGGTCAGCTTGATGGTCTTGCCACCGAGCAGTTCCTTCGCCTTCTCGGCGTTGCCGCTCTGGCCACCGTCGTAGGCGTTGAAGTTCTCGTAGCCCGCGATGGTCGGCGAGATGATGGTCGAGCCGAACTGGTCGACACCACCGCGCACCTTGATGATCGCGTCACGGTCGACGGCGTAGTTGAGCGCCTGGCGCACCTTCAGGTCGGTGACCCGGGCGGTGTTGATCCAGGTGTACTCGACGTACTGCGACGCGCCGGCCTCGACGCGCTCCTTGACCTCAGGAGTGTTGGTCTTGGACAGCACCGCGGCCGGGACGTTCGCCCAGATGAAGGCGGCCTGGTCGTCAGCGGCGTCGGCGACGACCCGGTTGGCGCCAGCTTCGGCGTCGATGCCGAACTCGACCCGGATACCGTCCGGGTACGCGTTACGGATCGGGTCCGTGGCCGGGTCCCAGTTGGGGTTACGCACGAAGTCGATGAACTGGTCGTACGCGTGCTCTTTGATCATGTACGGACCGGACGAGACCGGCTTGCGGTCGTAGTCGCCCTTGGTGTCCTTGGCCTTCGGGACCGGCGCCGTGGTGGGCATGGCCACCGCGAACGGGGTCTCGCACTGGGCCTGCGGGAACGTGAAGGTGATCACGTTACCCTCGGCCTTGAGACCGGGCACCTCGGCGCCGGCGCTCAGGAACGGGCCCTTGTAGGTGGTGTTGTACTCGACCGCACCGGTCAGCCACTGCTGGATGTAGGTGGGGCCGACGCCCCACTCCGGGTCGAACGAGCGCGAGATGCCGTAGGCGACGTCAGCGCCGGTGATCGGCGTGCCGTCCTCGAACTTCAGGCCGTCCTTCAGGGTGTACTTCCACACCTTGCAGTCGCCGTTGACGTCCTCGCCCGCGTTGGTGGCGAGGTCGCCGACCAGCTTCAGCGCGCCGGTGCCGTCCTCCTTGTACCCGGTCAGGGTACGGGCGTACTGGGTCGCCATGGACAGCGCGTCCGAGACGTAGATCTTCTGGGGGTCGAGGTGCTCGAACTCCGCCGCGTGGAGGAGCTTGACGGTGCCACCCTTCGTGGCACCGTCAACCGCCTTGGCCGGACCAAGCGAGTCCGCCGGGTCGGTCGCGATCGAGCCGGTCTGCACCACGGTCTGTTGGTTGCCGCCGTCAGCGTCGTTCGTGGTCTCCGAACAACCGCTGGCAACAAGGGCAACCGCCAGAACGCCGATGGGCAGCGCTCCGAATCTGCGTCGCACTTAAGGTTCTCCTTCTCTCAACCGATTCGTGCCTGGGCCACCCGACCCGCCGCGGCACGAGCGGAAATACACGGGGTGTTTCAGTTCCGGCCGGTCACTTCGAGGACTTCGGGTCAAGAGCGTCACGAAGCGAGTCGCCCAGCAGGTTGAACGCGAGGACCGCGACGAACACGGTCGATGCGGGGATCAGGAAGTAGGCCCAGTCCGGGGTACCCAGCCACTGCCGGCCGTAGTAGACCAGCCGGCCGAGGTCGGGCGTGGGCTCCACGACACCGATGTTAAGGAACGACAGAGCTGCCTCGGCGGCGATGAAGCCAGGCAGAGCCAGAGAGAAGGAGACCAGGATCGGCGCCCAGATGTTCGGCAGGAGCTGCTTGAACAGGATGTGCGCGCTGCCGGCGCCGGCGGCACGGGCCGCCTCCACGTACTCACGTTCGCGCAGCGACAGGATCTGGCCGCGAACCAGGCGAGCCGTCGTCATCCAGCCGAAGAGCGCGAACACCCCGATGATCACCGCGATCCGGAACGAGCCCGGCACCTCTTCCCCCACGTCGTAGGAGGCGGTGTTGATGATCGGGATGATCGCCAGCGCGAAGACCAGGAACGGGAACGCCAGCATGAAGTCGGTGAACCAGGTGAGGCTCTGGTCGACCCAGCCACCGAAGTAACCGGAGACGATGCCGAGCACGACACCGAGCACGATCGAGATGATCGCGGACAGGAAGGCGATGATCAACGAGGTCCGCATGCCGAAGATCAACTGCATGAACAGGTCACGGCCGATGCCGGCTTCCAGGCCGAGCCAGTGGTCGCCACTGATGCCACCCAGGTAGCCGGTCGGCAGTCCCTGGTAGGTCAGCTTGTCGCTGAAGCCCTCGGTCGCGGTTACTCCGTACAGCCGGGAGATCACCGGCGCGAACAGCGCGATCAAGATGAAGAAGACGACAATGATGAAGCTGGCGAACGCGGTCCGGTCCCGCTTGAGGCGGATCCACGCGAGCTGGCCCGGTGACCGGCCGACGAATGCCTTCGCCGCCGTGTCGGGCTGGAGAACCGCTACCGCCGTGTCCTCGGTGCCTGGTGAGCGGGAGTCGGCGGCGGCCGGGGTGTTGCTCATGATGCGGTTTCTCCTCGTAGCGGACTTGGACGCGGGGCGAACCGTTGCCTCGTGTGGGTGACGAGGATGATCCGGCCGGGGATGTTACCTCGCGACATCTCGCACCACCCTTTCCCCGTATCCCTAGTGCGGGACGTATGTGAGCGGTATTCGCCTGCCGCGCTTGGAAAATGTAGTCGACAACCATTGGCCGAGAAATGTGTTGACGCATCGATCCGGTAACGGAACGGGTTCGCTCCCATAAGGCCTAGGTCATACCGCCAGCCCACGCCGGAGGTGATAAGACCCCATTTTAGGGATAAATCCCAGCAATGTTTCGGCGAACCATCACCCTTGTCTCGATTGTCTGCTTCACCGTACTTGTGCATGCCCTCCGTTGCGGAGAGTCACGCTTTCCATCCGCCCCGAACCCGACAAGATCGTTTCTCGATTGTTTCGGATTTCCGGCGATCATAGGCGTTTGTTGATGAATGTTTCCCTCTGGGGCATCCGCCTTTATCGACACCCGATTACCGGCGGGCCATCGGAACAGGCGCGAGACGCGCCGGAACTGTCCACAGCGGCGCCCTGACGGGGTCGGCATTCAGCGTAACGAAGCGCATCCGGCCGCGCTCCGGACCCCAGCCGAAAGACCTCTTGGTAACGCTTTGCGAATCAAGGACAAGCTTCCACCATTTTGTACGAATTGAGTGGTATGACCGTATCTGACGAGAGGTGGGCATTCCCGTGGGGACGAAGGCGCAGGTCAGGGTCCAGTCACTGGCCGCGCCCGAGGGCCAGGACCCGGCGCCCCCGCTCCAGGACCTCGGCGATGACTTCGGGCAGCCCGCCATCGGGCCCACCGGTTCGGGGTCGGCCGCGACCTCTTCACCCGGTGGGCCCACGACGCTCGGCCGTCACTCATCGTAGCGATGACGGCTACACTGCCATCAACGGCGATCGGGATCGGCTGGGCTCTCTGTTGGTTCACCGACTTCGTTCCGCGACCGGGTCGCGGTGATGCGTCCGGGCCGGATCGTCGAACAGGGCGGGTGCGCCGAACTCTCTACGAGCGGCCCTGCCACCCGTACACGCAAGCTTGATCTCTGCCGCTCCTGGTCGTGGTTCTCTCCCCGGACACCGGTATCCGTCTGCGGAGGACGCGCCCAGTCCCGCCGGCCCGCCGTCTCCGGACCCGGTGCGTCTGCGCCACCGAGGAACCGCTGCTGCGGGAGACCGCACCCGGACTTCACACAGCCTGACATTTCGCGTCGCCGGGCGCTGACTACCCTTGATCGGGTGGACCAGCCATCCCCGAACATCTACCGCACCAAGTCCTGGAAGACCCGGCAGCGGGCGCTGATCGCGCTCGGTGTCCTCGGTCTCGTCGTGATCGGCTATGCGATCGGTCGCTGGCAGGACGACACTCCGGCGGTAGCGCTTCCGCCCGCACCTGTTGTCTCCCCCGCTTCCAACTCCTCGGCTTCTGCCTCTCCAGGTGCTGCCTCCCCAGCTTCTGACGAGTCGCCGTCTCCGTCCGCCTCTGCCTCCGCGATCGAGTACGCGGTGCTCCAAGCCGAGTCGGCGGCCGAGCTCTCCGGGGTGGAGACCGAGGACACCAGCGACGAGGGCGGCGGCAAGAACGTCGGGTGGATCAACCGGGACGACCATCTGCGGTTCGACAACTTCGACTTCGGCTCGGTGCCGGCCACCAAGGCCGCGATTCGGGTGGCGTCCGCTTCCAGCGCCACCGGACGGCTCCAGATCCGGCTGGACAGCCGGGACAGCGAGCCGGTCGGCGAGATCTCGGTGAGCAACACCGGGGACTGGCAGAACTGGCGCACCGACACCGCCGTGCTGGCCCCGGTGACCGGGGTACACACCGTCTTCATCACGTTCACCTCGGACGACGGCACCGAACTGGTCAACCTGAACTGGTTGCGGTTCCAGCACTGAGACCGTCTTCCCCGGCCCGGGTCCGCATGGCGATCCGGGCGATCGGACGCCGAACCGACGACGATCGCCCCGTGGTCCAGGCGTTCGTGGCGGCCTCCGAGCGGGCCGTGGCGTTCTCCCACCCCGGCCACGGCACGTTGAATCCCCGATAACGACAGGCAATGCGAACGCCCGCGGCTACTGCGACGCCAATCCGCTGGCGCTCGGACTCGCAGCGTTGGCGGTTGGGCTCGCAGCGCTGGCGGTTGGGCTCGCGGCGCTGCGCGCCACCCGGTCGACGTGGTGCCTGATGGCGGCGGCCAGGTCTAGGTCGCCGGCGGTGAGCACCCACTGCAATTGCAGGCCGTCACTCACCGCTATGCACTCGCGGGCCAGCGCCACACAGTCGACATCGGGGGCCAGTTCGCCACGCTCCGCGCAACGGCCGAACGCCGCCGCCAGCCCGCCGACCGCCTCCCGGTAGCGCGCGGCGAACACCTCGTGCGCCGGCCCCGACGGGTCGGCCGCCTCCGCCACCGCCAGCACTGACAGTTCGATCAGGCCCGGCTGTTGGAGGAACCGGCCGGTGGTGGCGACCAGCGCGTCGAGGACCTCGCCGAAGGTCGCCCGCGGGCTCAGCTCCGACCACCATCCGGCGATGGTCTCGATGCGATGCTCGGCCACCGCCAGCAGCAGGTGACGCTTCGACGGGAAGTGGTAGAGCAGACCACCCTCGGTCACCCCCACTGCCTCCGCGATCTGCGCCAGTGACGTGCGGTGATAGCCGGTGCCGGCGAAGCGCTCGGAAGCGGTCACGACGATCCGCTCGCGTCGTGCACGGCCGACCGAATAGCTCCCTGACCTGCTGCGTGGTGGCACGCGTTCACCTTACGACCTCGTACCGAAAACCTTGTATACTCAGTTTTTAACACCTAGGGTCGCGGCCATGACCCGCGTCGAACACCTCGATCACGCCTTCGGCATCGGCGAGCGACGACCCCGTCTGTCCTGGCGACTGCCCCCTGAAGCTGCCCGCCAGCTCGCCTATCAAATCCGCACCACCAACGGCCACTCCCTCGACACCCGCGCCCGCGACGCCCGCACCACCGACGACCACTTCGTCGATGGTCAGACTGCCGACGGCCCGGACCCGGCGGGCCGAGACACCGCAGGCATGAACAGCGACGGCCCGGACACCGCAGGTCGGGACACCGCCAGCCCGGGCAGCGATGTCGTGGACACCGGGTGGGTCGCTGACGCCGGCCACATCCTGGTCGACTGGCCGTTCGCGCCGCTCAAGTCGGCGGAACACGTCAGTTGGCAGGTCCGGGTGCGCACCGAACTCGGCGACAGCGACTGGTCCGGACCGTGCTCGCTGGAGACGGGCCTGCTCGAACCCGGTGACTGGACCGCGAGCTGGATCCGGCCCGCCGAGACCGACATCCCGCCTGCGGGGCAGCGACCGGCCCACGACCTGCGCGGCATCGTCACCTGCCCGGAAACCGTCACGCGGGCCCGGCTCTATGCCACCGCGCACGGCCTCTACGAGGTCTTCCTGAACGGGCAGCGCGTCGGCGATCAGGAGCTGACGCCCGGCTTCACCCAGTACACGGTGCGGCTCCAGGTGCAGACCTACGACGTGACAGCACTACTTCGGCCAGGCGACAACGAGATCGTCGTACGCCTCTCCGACGGCTGGTTCCGCGGCCAGGTAGGCCTGCTCCGATCCGCCGACCAGTGGGGCGGCCGAACCGCGTTCCTGGCCCAGCTACACGCCGACGGCACCATCATCGGCGGCACCGACAGCACCTGGACGACCCTGCCCTCCCCGATCCGCACGGCCGACCTGATCGAAGGCCAAACCTCGGACCTCGGCCCACTGCCCACTTTCGAAGCGCCCACCTCCAGCCCACAGCCCACCAGCGACAGAGCCACCCGCACACCACGCCCCTCCGCCGAGCAGCCCACTCGCACTCCGCAACCTGCTGCCGAAGCGCCTACTCACGCAGCGCAGCCTGCTGCCGGGGTGTCCACCCACGCACCGCAACCTCCTACCGGAGTGCCCACCCGCGCACCGCAACCTTCGGCCGGGATGCCCGTCGAGGTCGCGACTGAGATCGGGTTCGGTGGGCTGGTCGGGGTGGTGGCTCCGCCGGTGCGCCGGGTCCAGGAGCTGTCGCCGGTGGCCGTCACCTTCCCGGCGGCCGGGCGGCAGGTCGTCGACCTGGGGCAGAACATCAACGGCTGGGTACGCCTCACCGGGCTCGCCGGTGTGACCGGGCAGATCACCCTGACGCACGGGGAATCGCTCGGGCCGGACGGCGACGTGGACACCGGACATCTCGCGCCGGACATGCCGTTCCTGCCGCAGCCGCTGTCGGCCGGGCAGGTCGACCGGGTCACCCCGGCCGGTGCGGACACCTTCGAACCGCGGCACACCACCCACGGGTTCCGTTATGTGCGGGTCGAAGGCGGGCCCGCCCAGGTCACCGGCATCGTGGTGCACACCGACCTGCGCCGGACCGGCTGGTTCACCTGCAGCGACGAGCGGGTGAACCGGCTGCACGAGGCGGCACTGTGGAGTTTCCGCGGCAACGCCTGTGACATCCCCACCGACTGCCCGACCCGGGAACGGGCCGGCTGGACCGGTGACTGGCAGGTCTTCTCGCCGACCGCGGCCTTCCTGTACGACGTCGCCGGTTTCAGCACCAAATGGCTGCGTGACCTGGCCGCCGACCAGTGGGACACCGGTGTGGTGGCGAACATGTCACCGTGCCCGCCGGCTGAGGGCCGGCACGGGCCGCTCGGTGGCTGGAACGGGTCGGCCGGATGGGGTGACGCGGCGGTGATCGTCCCCTGGTCGCTGTATCAGGCTTACGGTGACGAGCGGATCCTCGCCGAACAGTGGCCGTCCATGGTGGCCTGGCTGGATCACGTGGAGCGCGCGGCCGCCGGCGGACACCACCCCGCCCGGAAACCGGACCCTCATCTGTGGGACACCGGTTTCCACTGGGGTGAGTGGCTGATCCCCGGCGAACAGATCGGGGACATGCGCGAATATCAGGCTCGGGACAAGGCCGACGTGGCCACCGCTTACTTCTTCCGCTCGGCCGCGCTGATGGCCCGCATCGCCGGAGTCCTCGGCCGCACCGGGGAGGCCGCGGGTTACACGGCACTCGCCGCCGCGGTGCGTGCCGCCTGGCAGGCCGAGTTCATCGGCGCCGACGGCACGATCCGGCCGGACACTCAGCACAATCTGGTCCGGGCGCTGGCCTTCGGTCTGCTTCCCGAGCATCTGACCCAGGCGGCCGCCGACCGGCTCGCCGAACTGATCCGGGCCGCGGGCACGCACCTGGCCACCGGTTTCCTCTCCACCGCCGACCTGCTGCCGGTGCTCGCCGACCACGGGCACGCAGATGTCGCCTACGAACTGCTGCTCCAGGACAGCGAGCCGTCGTGGATGGTGATGCTGGACCGGGGTGCGACCACGGTCTGGGAGTGGTGGGACGGGGTGGATGCCGCCGGGCGGCCACGGGACTCGCTCAACCATTACTCGAAAGGTGCGGTCGCCGGGTTCCTGCACCGTTACACCGCTGGGATCAGGGTCGGGGCGCCCGGCTATCGCGACTTCCGGATCGAGCCGGTGCCGGGTGGCGGGATCACCAGCGCCTCGGCCGGCCACGACAGCCCGTACGGCCGGATCTGCTCTTCCTGGCGGCTCGCGGACGGGCGCCTGGATCTGGAGGTGGAGGTGCCGCCGGGCACGTCGGCCGAGGTCGTGCTGCCGTCGTCGGTGCAGGTGGTGGGGCCGGGAACCCATCGCTTCGAACATGCGTACTAATATAGCTCGCATGATTCTTCATGCCGACCTGGACTCGTTCTACGCCTCGGTCGAGCAGCGCGACGATCCTGCGCTGCGTGGCCGGCCGGTGCTGGTCGGCGGCGGAGTGGTGCTCGCCGCCTCCTACGAGGCGAAAGCGTTCGGGGTCCGGACTCCGATGGCTCTCGCCCGGGCCCGGGCGCTCTGCCCGCACGCCGTGGTGGTGCCACCCCGGATGGCGGCCTACTCGGCGGCCAGCAAGGCGGTCTTCGAGGTCTTCCGTGACACCACACCGCTCGTCGAGCCGATCTCGATCGACGAGGCGTTCCTCGACGTCGACGGCCTGCGACGGATCCGGGGTGACCCGGAGGCGATCGCCCGGCGGCTGCGGGCCGACGTGCGCTCACGGACCGGGCTGGCGATCACGGTCGGCGTGGCCCGCACCAAGTTCCTGGCCAAGGTGGCCAGCGGAGTCGGCAAACCCGACGGGCTGCTGGTCGTCCCACCCGGCGGTGAGCTGGAGTTCCTGCACCCGCTGCCGGTGGAGAGGCTGTGGGGTGTCGGCCCGGTCACCGCCGCCAAGCTGCGGGAACGGCAGATCCACACGGTCGGGCATGTGGCCCGCGTCGGTGAGGCCGCGCTCGTCGCCATGCTCGGCGGCAACGCCGGCCACCACTTGCACGCGCTCGCCCACAACCGGGACCCACGCCGGGTCGAGACCAGCCGGCGGCGCGGGTCGATCGGGGCGCAGAGCGCGCTCGGCCGGGCCGTCTCCCGCAGTCCCGCCGAGGTCGAGGCCGTTCTCGGAGCGCTGGTCGACCGGGTCACCGGGCGCATGCGGCGGGCCCATCGGGCCGGGCGGACGATCACGTTGCGACTGCGGTTCGGCGATTTCCAGCGGGTCACCCGGTCCCGCAGCCTGCTCACGGCCACCATGGGGACCGGTGTGGTGCTGCGGACCGCCGTCGATCTACTGCGCGAGGCCTGGCCGATGGTCATCGTCCGGGGCCTGACCCTGGTCGGAGTGGCGGTCAGCAACCTCGACGGCGACGGCGCGGTCCAGATGGAGCTGCCGTTCGAGGAGCCACGAGCCGACGGCCTGGACGCGGCGGTCGACAGTGTGCGTGACCGGTTCGGCTCGACCGCCCTGCGCCGGGCCGCGATGGTCGGCCGGGAGCTGCACCCGTCCGTTCCCCTGTTGCCCGACTGATCATTCCCGGCCGGAGATCTCCTGCCCTTCTGGCTGGGGCTCCTTTCGTGTGGGGAGGCCTCCTCTGCTACCGAGTGACTCCCTGCCGGGTGTCCTTCTTCCGGCGGGTGATCAGCCACGTCACCGCACCGCAGGCGGCGCCGACCAGAACGCCGGTGACCAGGCTGGAGACCGACATCGTCGCGCGCAGCGCCAGTTCCTCGGCCGGGCCGGAGAGGCGGCCCGACAGGTTTCCGCCGAGCCGGGCCTGGCCGTCCCACAGCAGGTTGTGGATCACCGCGAGGTAAGTGCCGTAGGCGAGTCCGGTCGGCAGCAGCAACCGGAACGGGCCGGCCTCGGTGCGGACCGCGACCACGATCCAGACGATCAGCGGTACGAAGACAAGCGCCGCGTTGAGACCGGTCTCCGGCTCGATCAGTTCGAGGTCGTGCAGAACGGCCCGGGGCGCGGCCAGCAGGCCGAGAGCAGCCGGCAGCCAGAACGTCGTCTTCAGGGAACTCGTCATGAACCGACGGTAGGAATCGGAGCGCCGCGCCGAATCCCGCCGGGAGCGTCAGCAGATGTCGCTTCACGGCGTACCCGGACCCCGAGGAACCGGCCTAGGCTTTTCCCATGGCCTCCTCGTGGACCGCGCACCGCCGTGTTCCCCGAGACCGACCCTGAGGGTGGACACGTGCGGAAACGGCTGGTGGACACCGCGGTCGCGGCCGGGGTCGCCGGAGTGCTGGCCCTGATCGCCTCGGCCGAGCTGGACGGGCACGGCAGCGGATGGGCCTACCTCGCGGCGGTCGCGCTCGGCGCGCTGATGCTCGGGCGCCGACGGTGGGCCCGGACGGTGCTGGTGTGCACTGTTCTCGGGCTCTTCACCTGGTACGCGGCCGGACTCCCACCGATCGGGGTGGCCGTGCCGGTGGCCGCCGCCCTCTACTCGGCGGCCGAAGCCGGGCACCGCCGCAGCGCCTGCGCCGGGGCGTTCGTGGCACTCGGCGTCTCGGTGGGATTCCGGCTCCGGGAAGGGCAGGACTTCGGGTACGTGGTGCTCTACGACGGAACCGCGCATCTGGCGCTGATGGGCGCCGCGATCGCTCTCGGTGAACTGGTCCGGGCCCGGCGGCGGATCGCGGCACTGACCGGGCGGCAGATCGAATGGGAAACCGAACGGCGCGTCCACGAACACAACCGGGAACTCTCCCGCGAACTGCACGACTCGATCGGGCACGCGCTGACCGTCGCCGCGATCCAGGCGAACGTGGCCCGGCAGGAGGCTCACCGCAGCCCCGCTGCCACGGTCGCCGCTCTCGATCATGTCGGGCGGGCACTGACCGAAGCCCTCGCGGACCTGCGGGGAACGGTGCGGAACCTGCGTACCGTGCAGGGTCCGTCGATCGAGGACGTCGAAGAGCTGCTGAAGACCGCGCGGGCCGCCGGTTTCGAAGTCCACGCCGGACTCGAGGCGGTGCGGGACCCGTCGGTGGCCTACCGGTTGATCAGGGAGGCGGTGACCAACGTGCTGCGGCACTCGGCCGGGCGGCGGCTGGAGATCGAGATGCGCTCATCCGGCGGCGAACTGCTGATCCGCGTCGAGGACGACGGCTCCCCCACCGGCCCGCATTCGGCATCGGCAGGCGTGGGCGGGACCGGTCTGGCGGGGCTTCGGGAGCGGATCACCGTGCTCGGCGGGCGTTTCGACGCCGGACCGGGCGGGCTCGGCTGGCGAGTCAGCGCGGCTCTCCCCACCGACGAGCCGCCCCGACCTGTCAGCCGCCCCGCACCCCGGACCGATGTGGTGACTCGGGGAGTTCGGATCGCACCTCACGAGTGGGGGACGGGATCGTGAGTGAAATCCGGGTGGTGCTTGCCGATGACCAGTCGCTGGTTCGGGCGGGGATCACCGCGCTGCTCACCGGGGACAGGAGCGGGATCGTGGTGGCCGGGGAGGCCTCCGACGGGTCGGCCGCTGTCGCGCTGGTTCGCCGGATCCGGCCCGACGTCGTCCTGATGGACATTCGGATGCCGGGGACCGACGGCATCGCCGCCACCCGGGCGATCCGCGCCGACTCCGGCTGCCGGGACGTGGCGATCCTCATGCTCACCACCTTCGACACCGACGACGAGGTGCTCGGGGCGATGCGGGCCGGTGCTGACGGGTACCTACTCAAGGACACCGCGGCGGAACCCCTACGGACCGCGGTCCGCGCCGCCGCCCGCGGCGAACCGGTCCTCTCCCCAAGCGTGACCAGGCAGGTCATGGGACACGCGGCGGCGTCACCACAGCCGGTCGACGACCCACGCCTGGCCCGGCTCACCGCCCGCGAAACCGAAGTGCTGGCGGCTCTCGCGAACGGTGACGACAACACGGCCGTCGCCCGCGAGCTGTCACTGAGCCCCGAGACAGTCCGGACGTACGTCCATCGGATCCTCACCAAGATGAACGCCGCGAGCCGGGCGCAACTCGTCGCCATCGCCCACCGCTCCGGCCTGGCCGCGACCCACCGCCGCCGGTGAGCCTGGCGGCGATGTGCTGCCGCCGGTAAGGCAGACTTCAGCCGTGCGGAAGATATCTGTAGTCGGCATCGGCGCGGGCGACCCGGACCATCTGACCCTTCAGGCGGCCAAGACGATCGGCCGGACCGACGTGTTCTTCCTGCTCGACAAGGGTGAGACCAAAGCCGGCCTGATCAACGTGCGGGAACGGATCATCCGGGCCTACTCGAAGCCGCGCAAACGGATCATCGAAGGGCGGGACCCCGACCGGGACCGGAACCCGGCGGACTACACCGGCACCGTCGCCGACTGGCGGCACCGGCGGTCCCTGGTGCTGGAAGAGTTGATCACCGAGAACCTCAAGGACGGCGAGATCGGTGCCATCCTGGTCTGGGGCGACCCGGCGCTGTACGACTCGACCATCGCGATCCTGGAGGAGATCCTGGACCGTGGGGCAGTCGAGTTCGAGTTCGAGGTGATCCCCGGCATCAGCAGCGTCTCCGCGCTCGCCGCCAAACACCGGATCGGGCTGAACCGGGTCGGGCAGCCGTTCCAGATCACCACCGGACGGCGCCTCGCCGAGGGCTGGCCGGATGGCGTGGACGACGTGGTCGTGATGCTGGACGCGCAGCAGGCTTTCACGAAGCATCCGGAAGCCGAGATCTACTGGGGCGCCTACGTGAGCACCGAGGATGAGCTGCTCGCCTCCGGGCCGGTCGCCGAGGTCGCCGACGAGATCGTCAAGACCCGGACCGAGGCCCGCGAGCGCCACGGCTGGATCATGGACACCTACCTGCTGCGGCGCCCCTGAGCGGGCCCAGTCCGAGAGCGGCCCGCTCCCCGACCCGGCCACGGGTGCAGACGACGTGGCCGACGACCTCGCCGTCGTCGACAGCCACCAGGGAGAAGGCCGGCAACCGGTCCACCAGGGCCGCCTCGACGGGCTCGATGCCGACCTCGTCGAGGTCGGTGACGGCCGGGCGGGTGAAGGCCGCGGCCGTCACCGCCCGGATCGCGTCGATGTCGCTGGGAAACTCACGTCGGACGATCACCCGTCCGACCTGCCATCAGGACGGGCCGTCCTCCAGGTCACCCTCGGTCTCCAGGTAGATCTGCTGAAGGGCGGCCAGCGTGTCCGGCTCGGGTGCCTCCCACAGGTTGCGTTCGGCGGCCTCCAGCAGGCGCTCGCTGATGCCGTGCAGGGCCCACGGGTTGGACTGGCGCATGAACTTCTGGTTCTCGGGGTCGAGCACGTAACTGGCGGCGAGCTGCTCGTACATCCAGTCGGTGACGACACCGGCGGTCGCGTCGTACCCGAAGAGGTAGTCGACCGTCGCGGCCAGCTCGAAGGCGCCCTTGTAGCCGTGCCGGCGCATCGCGGCGATCCACCGCGGGTTCACCACGCGGGCCCGGAAGATCCGGGCGGTCTCCTCGGTCAGGCTGCGGGTCCGCGTCTGGTCCGGGTTGGTGGAGTCGCCGATGTACGCCGCCGGAGCCTTGCCGGTCAGCGCGCGGACCGTGGCGATCATGCCGCCGTGGTACTGGAAGTAGTCGTCGGAGTCGGCGATGTCGTGTTCGCGGGTGTCGATGTTCTTGGCCGCGATGTCGATGCGCCGGTACGCGTTCTCCATGTCCCCGCGGGCCGGCACCCCGTCGAGGCCCCGGCCGTAGGCGAAGCCGCCCCACACCGCGTACACCTCGGCCAGATCGGCGTCGTCGCGCCAGTTCCGGCTGTCGATGAGCGGGAGGATGCCGGCGCCGTACGCCCCCGGCCGGGACCCGAAGATCCGGGTGGTGGCCCGCCGCCAGTCGCCGTGCTCGTCCTGATCACGCAGTGCGTGCTCGCGCACGTAGTTGTCCGGCTCGTCCAGCTCGGCGATCATCTGGAAACCGTCGTCGAGCATCGCCACCACGTGCGGGAACGCGTCCCGGAAGAACCCGGAGATGCGGACCGTCACATCGATACGCGGGCGGCCCAGCTCCTCAGCCGTGATCGGTTCCAGGGCGGTGACCCGCCGGGACGCCGGGTCCCAGACCGGCCGCACCCCGATCAGGGCCAGGATCTCGGCGATGTCGTCGCCGGCGGTCCGCATCGCGCTGGTGCCCCAGGCGGAGAGGCCGACCGACCGGGGCCAGTCGCCGTAGTCGGCGCGGTACCGGTCGAGCAGTGACTCGGCCATCGCCTGCCCCGTCTCCCAGGCGAGCTGGCTGGGGATGGCCTTGGGGTCGACGGAGTAGAAGTTGCGCCCGGTCGGAAGCACGTTGATCAGTCCGCGCAGCGGGGAGCCGCTGGGTCCGGCCGGAACGTAGCCGCCGCTGAGGGCGTGCAGCACGTGGGTCAGCTCGTCGGTGGTCTTGGCGAGTCGCGGAACCACCTCGGTCGCCGCGAACTCCAGCACCCGCGTCACCGCTTCCAGATCCGGCGATTCGGCCGGGGCGGCGGAGACGGTGTCCAGGGCGGTGCTCACCAGGGAGTCCGGGACGGTCGTCGGCCAGCCGGCCTCCTCCATCGCCGTCACCAGGGCGCGAGCCTGGTTCTCGACCGCGTCGGTCGCGGCCGTCGAAGCCTCCTCGGGCAGGCCCAGCGCCTCCCGCAGACCCGGGAGGGCGGCCACCTTGCCGGCCCACATCTGCCGGGCCCGCAGCATCGCGAGGACCAGGTTGATCCGGGCCTCGCCGGTCGGCGCCGCGCCCAGGATGTGCAGTCCGTCGCGGATCTGGACGTCCTTGACCTCACACAGCCATCCGTCGATGTGCATGATGAAGTCGTCGAACTCCTCATCGTCCGGACGGTTCGACAGGCCCAGGTCATGGTCCATCTTGGCGGCCTGGATCAGGGTCCAGATCTGGGCCCGGATGGCCGGCAGTTTGGCCGGGTCGAGGGCGGCGATGTTGGCATGCTCGTCGAGCAACTGCTCCAGGCGGGCGATGTCGCCGTACGACTCGGCCCGGGCCATCGGCGGGATCAGGTGGTCGACCAGGGTGGCGTGCGCCCGGCGTTTGGCCTGGGTGCCCTCGCCCGGGTCGTTGACCAGGAACGGGTAGATCAGCGGCAGGTCACCGAGGGCCGCGTCGGTGCCGTCCGAAGCGGACATGCCGACGTTCTTCCCCGGCAGCCATTCCAGGTTGCCGTGCTTTCCGACGTGCACCACCGCGTGGGCGCCGAAGTCGTCGGCCAGCCACCGGTAGGCGGCCAGGTAGTGGTGGCTCGGCGGCAGGTCGGGGTCGTGGTAGATGGCCACCGGGTTGGCCCCGAAACCGCGCGGCGGCTGCACCATCACGACGATGTTCTCGTCACGGAGCGCGGCCAGCACGATGTCGCCCTGATCGGTGTACAGCTCGCCGGGCGGCGGGCCCCAATGCTGCTGGACGCTCTCCCGGAAGTCCGCCGGCAGGGTCGCGAACCACGCCGCGTAACGCTCACCGGAGATCCGCACCGGGTTGGCGGCCAACTGCTCCTCGGTCAGCCAGTCCGGGTCCTGGCCGCCGGCCGCGATCAAGGTGTGGATCAGGCCGTCACCGTCGTACGACCCGAAGTCTCCGATCTTGTAGCCCTGACCGTCGAGGGCGGCGAGCAGCGCGACAGCCGAAGCCGGGGTGTCGAGACCGACGGCGTTGCCGATCCGGGAGTGTTTCGTCGGGTAGGCCGACAGCATCAGCGCGACCTTGCGCTCCGCGGGCGGCAGATGCCGCAGTCGGGCGTGCGACACCGCGATCCCGGCGACCCGGGACGCCCGCTCGGGGTCGGCCACGTAGACCGACAGCCCGTCCTCGTCGATCTCCTTGAACGAGAACGGCACCGTGATGATCCGGCCGTCGAACTCGGGGATCGCCACCTGCGTCGCCGCGTCCAACGGTGTCAGACCGTCGGCACTGGCCTCCCAGGCGGCCCGTGAGCTGGTCAGACAGAGGCCCTGCAGGATCGGCACGTCGAGGTCGGCGAGGACGCCGACATCCCACGCCTCGTCGTCGCCGCCCGCGCCCACCGTGGCCGGTTTGGTGCCGCCGGCCGCCAGCACCGTCACCACCAGGGCGTCCGCCTTACGCAACTCGGCGAGCAGCTCGGGCGACGCGGTCCGCAGCGATGCCGTGTAGATCGGCAGCGCCCGGGCGCCCTTGGCCTCGATCGCCTGACTGAGAGCCTCGACGAAGGCGGTGTTGCCGGCCATGTGATGGGCCCGGTAGTAGAGCACCGCCACGGTCGACGGGCCGGTGCCGGGCGCGGCCTCGCGGGGCAGCGGGCCCCACTCCGGCGCGGCGACCGCGGGCGCGAAACCGTTGCCGGTCAGCAGCACCGTGTCGGAGAGGAAGTCGTGCAGTGCGGTGAGGTTCTCCGAACCGCCCTGGGCCAGGTAGACGTGCGCTTCCGCGGCCACGCCGGCCGGCACCGTGGACAGTCTCATCAACTCGGCGTCGGGGGCCTGCTCGCCACCGAGCACCAGCACCGGCACGGTGCCCGCGAGCAGCGAGTCGAGGCCCGCCTCCCAGGCGCGGCGACCGCCGAGAATGCGCACCACCACCAGCTCGACCCCGTCGAGCAGGGCCGGAAGATCGGCGACGCCGGTGCGGGCCGGGTTGGCGAGACGCCATGGCGAGCCACTGGCCCGGGCGCTGAGCAGATCGGTGTCGGATGTCGACAGCAGCAGGAACACGCGCGCACTCCCCCTCGGGGTCCGCGCCCCGGGTAGAAAAGGAAAGGCGGCGACCGGAGTTCCTGGCTGCCAGGAGAAAACCCTGGTGACAGTGGCGGGACCGCGCCGGACTCACACCGGCTTCCTCCGCGGCGTCGCCGCCCGTTGAGCCCCCTGAGCTTCCCGAACCCCGGTGTCCCGCGTCAAGGCGAACCCGGCGCTGTGACGCTCCCGACCACGGCCCACCGAAGGTGAATTCGTGTCGGAGGGCGGCCGTAGTATCCGGGCCATGGCTCACCGTCGAACCTCCGAGACCGATGCCTGCCCCGGCGCTCTGCGGCTGCACGCCGCGGCCGACGGCATGCTGGCTCGGGTGCGGCTGCCCGGCGGGATGCTGTCCGGGGCGCGGTTGCGGTCGCTGCGGGAGCTGGCCGAGGAGTTCGGTGACGGCGCGCTGGAGTTGACCTCGCGTGCCAACCTGCAGCTCAGAGGCTTGGGTCCCGGCGATGCGCCGGCTCTGGCGGCCCGGTTGCGGTCGGCCGGTCTGCTGCCTTCGACGACCCACGACAACGTACGGAACATCGCGGCCCCGCCCCTGCCCGTCAAAGCGTTGCGCGTGCTGGTGGACGAGCTCGACCGGGCGATCCTCGGTGACCCGCTGCTGCCCGCTCTGCCGGGGAAGTTCCTGTTCGCGATCGGGCATGTCCCACTCGCCTCGGACGTCGCGGCGATCCCCGTCGGAGTGAGCGATGACCAGGGTGAATCGGCGGATCCGTTGTTCGCTGTCCGGTTCGCCGGGCACGACACCGGGGTGCGGGTGGAGTCCACTCAGGTGGCTCCGGCGCTGATCGCGGCCGCGCACGCGTTCCTGTCCGAACGCGACGTGCAACGCGACACCCGGACGGACGTGCAACAGGACACGCGGCAGGATGTTCGGCTGGCCGGCGGTTCAGCGGTGTGGCGGCTGCGGGAGCTTCGGGACGGCCCGGGGCGGGTGTCGGCCAGGGTCGTGGCGGCGCTCGGTCTGACGCCGGTGGCGGTCGAGGTCGCGGTTCCGGTCGGTGCCACGGAGCCGGGTGACCTGATCGGGATCGTGCCCCAGCAGGACGGGCTCGTGGCGGTCGCGGCCCTGGTGCCGTTGGGCCGGTTGACCGGCGTACAGCTGCGGGTCCTGGAAGACGCCGACCATCTGGTGGTGACGCCGTGGCGCGGGGTGCTGGTGGCTGATCTGCCGCCGGAGGCGGCGCAGCCGTGGGCGGATCGCCTGGCCGGAGCGGGTCTCGCGGTGACGCCCGGCTCGCCGTGGTCCGGGGTGACCGCGTGCGCCGGGCGGCCCGGGTGCGCGAAATCGCTGGCCGACGTGCGGGCCGACGCCGTCGCCGCGGCCCGGTTCGTCGACGGGCTGCCGGTCCACTGGGCCGGATGCGCGCGAGCCTGCGGCAGCCCGGCCGGCCCGCACGTCCTGGCCGAGGCCACCACCAACGGTTACATGATCACTCGGCGTCCGGCACCGGGAAGCGGACCGGGTGGGGAAAGCGGGCTGGTCGGGCCATCGACTGCGGCGGCGGGATCGCTGAGGATCGGCGGGGCCGAACCGGTCACGGCCGGCCCCCGGACGAGGGGGCTGGGAGACGTGGTGGCAGTGGCTAGGAGGGCCTGAGAGATGGAGTACGTGCGCGACGGCGCGGAGATCTATCGGCGTTCGTTCGCCACCATCAGGGCCGAGGCGGACCTATCGGGGCTGCCGGAGGACGTTTCGCGGGTGGTGGTCCGGATGATTCACGCCTGCGGGATGGTGGATCTGGTGGAGGATGTCCGGTTCAGCCCGGGTGTCGTCGCCGCGGGCCGGACGGCGCTGATCGGCGGCGCCCCGATTCTGTGTGACGCCGCGATGGTGGCGTCAGGAGTGACCCGGTCTCGGCTGCCGGCCACCAACGACGTGATCTGCACGCTGCGGGACCCGGCCGTGCCGGCGCTGGCCGCGGAGATCGGGAACACCCGTAGCGCGGCCGCGCTGGACCTGTGGGGTGACCGGCTCGGCGGGGCCGTGGTGGCGATCGGTAACGCGCCGACCGCCCTGTTCCGGCTGCTGGAGATGATCGAGGCGGGTGCGCCCCGGCCGGCCGCGGTGATCGGGATCCCGGTCGGGTTCATCGGGGCGGCCGAGTCCAAACAGGCGCTGGCCGAGTCCGGGCTGGAGTTCCTGATCGTTAGTGGCCGTCGGGGTGGCAGCGCCATCACCGCGGCGGCGGTGAACGCCCTCGCCTCGGAGGCGGAATGAGCCCGAACACGGCATGAAGCGCCGCATGGTGCGGGTCCCTGAACGCGGCGTTGAGCCCCGGAACGCGGCATCGAGCCGGAACGAAGCAGAGTGGAAGAGAATGACGGAAACACAGAAGGCCGGGCGTCTCTTCGGGGTCGGGCTGGGTCCTGGCGACCCGGAGCTGGTGACGGTCAAGGCCGCGCGGCTGATCGGCGCGGCTGACGTGATCGCGTATCACGCGGCTCGGCACGGGCGCAGCAACGCGCGGGCCATCGCGGCCGGATACCTTCGTGAGGGCCAGATCGAGGAGGCCCTGATCTACCCGGTGACCACCGGGACGACCGATCATCCGGGTGGCTATCAGGGCGCGATCGACGAGTTCTACGCGGAGTCGGCGGCTCGGCTGGCGGCGCACCTGGACGCCGGGCGGGACGTGGTGGTGCTGGCCGAGGGGGATCCGTTCTTCTACGGCTCCTATATGCACATGCACAAGCGGCTGGCCGGGCGTTATGAGGCCACCGTCGTCCCGGGGGTCACGTCGGTGAGCGCCGCCTCGGCCGTCATCGGGCGTCCGTTGATGGAGCGCGACGAGGTTCTCACCGTCCTGCCGGGCACTCTGGACCCGCAGGATCTGGCCGCTCGTCTGGCCGGTACCGACTCGGCCGCCGTGATGAAGCTGGGCCGCACCTTCTCGGGGGTTCGGGAGGCTTTGGAGCAGGCCGGGCGTCTGGATGACGCCTGGTATGTGGAGCGGGCCACGACCGGTCAGGAACGGTCGCTGCCGCTGCGGGACGTCGATCCGGCCACGGTGCCGTATTTCTCGCTGGCACTGCTGCCGAGCCCAGCCGCGGCCACGTTCTCCGGAGACGGAGACGGAGACGGGAACAGGGCCGGGAACGGGAACGGGACGACCTCGGCCCGGAACTTCTCGGAGGCCGGTGTGGACACGCGCTTCGCCGCTGCCGGGGTGGACGGTCTCACCGGCACGGTGGGTGGCGGCGGGCTGGTCAGTCTGGAAGACGCGAACGCGGCGAGGATCGGGGCCGGTGAAGCACGGGCCGGTTCCGGTGGGGTGACCGTCGTCGGGCTCGGGCCGGGTGCTCGGCACTGGCTGACCCCGGAGGCGCAGGAGGCGCTGGCCGACGCTGACGACCTGGTGGGTTACGGGCCCTATGTGGACCGGGTTCCGCCGAACCCGCGGCAGCAGCGGCATTCGTCGGACAACCGGGTCGAGGCGGAGCGGGCCGCGTTCGCGCTGGATCTGGCGAAACGAGGGCGCCGGGTGGCGGTCGTCTCGTCGGGCGATCCGGGGGTCTTCGCGATGGCGGCGGCGGTCCTGGAAGTCGCCGAGGATCCGCAGTGGCGGGACGTGCCGATCCGGATCATCCCGGGACTGACCGCGGCGCAGGCGGTGGCGAGCCGGGCCGGGGCGCCGCTCGGGCACGACTTCTGCGTCCTGTCGCTGTCGGACCGGCTCAAGCCGTGGTCGGTCATCGAGTCCCGGCTGGAAGCCGCCGCGATGGCCGACCTGGTGATCGCCCTCTACAACCCGGCGTCGAAGAGCCGACGGGAGCAGCTGGTCCGTGCTTTGGAGGTGTTGCGGGCCCACCGCGGGCCGGGTACCCCGGTGGTTGTCGGCCGGGACGTCGGCGGGCCGACCGAGACGGTGCGGATCACCACTCTCGCCGCGCTGGACCCGGCCACCGTCGACATGCGCTGCCTGCTGATCGTCGGCTCGTCGCAGACCCGCGCGGTGACCAGGGGCGACGGCACCACGGCCGTCTTCACCCCTCGGCACTACCCGGGCTGAGGAACAGGGGAGCGGATGCCGGGGCTCGTAGTTGAGGGGCCCCGGCGGGCCGCTCCCGGGAAGCAACCGCACTGCATCGAATCGACACTGACGGCGGAAGCCGGTCAACCGAATGGAGGGGTCACCACCTGACCAGAAAGTGAAGGGCTGACCTACGTGAGTACTGCTCGCACCAGTGCGGCGATCCTGGCTTCATCGCTCCTCCTCGCCGTCGCAGTACCCGCGTTCCAATCGACGGCCGCGGCGACATCCACCCCGGCGGGCGTGGAGACACCGGCCACCACCGACCCGGCCGCGCCGGAGACCGTTCAGCCGGAGACACAGCCGGCTCCGCTGCCGACGGTCGCCCCGGAGACGCTCATGGGTGCCCGGCTCGCCGCGGTGACGACGGCCAAGACCATCAACTACTACCCGACGAACGCGGGCTGGTCGGCGATGTGGACCGGCTTCGACGCCGCCCGCGTCGACGAGGACATGGCCCGGGCCGCGGCGCTGGGTGCCGACAACGTGCGGGTGATCGTCTTCCCGCAGGCGTTCGGCTATCCCAAGCCGAAGGCGGACTACGCCGAGCGGCTGCGCAAGTTCATCAGCATCGCCGACGCCAACAACCTGACCGTCAAGCTGACCCTGTTCGACTGGTGGGCCGCCTACTCCGACGCGGCCGGCAGCGCGGCCTGGGCCAAGGCGGTGCTGGCGCCGTACGCCGACGACCGCCGGGTGTTGTCGGTGGAGTTGAAGAACGAGTTCGTGGCGAACGATCAGGCGGCCGTGGACTGGGTGCGCCAGCTGATCCCGGCGGTCCGCGCGGCTGTTCCGCAGATGCCGCTGACGCTGTCGGTCGACGGGCAGAGTGGTGCGGCCGGGCTGGGCCGGATCAAGGCGTCGCTGGTGGACACTCCGCTGGACTACTACGACTTCCACTTCTACGGGAACTCGGAGCGGGCGCTGGCCGAGATCCGCCGGGCGCAGGAGGCGGTGGCCCCGGACCCGATCGTGATCGGCGAGACGGGACTGAGCACGGCCGCCGCCGGCAGTGAGGGTGAGCAGGGCGCGTACCTGGCCCGGGTGTTCAAGGCCGCGGCGATGGCCGGGGTGGGTTCGGTGGCGCCGTGGACGCTGTACGACTTCGCGGACGGGGCGATCCCGTCGAATTCGCAGGTGTCGAAGGTGCCGGCGCAGTACAAGTTCGGGCTGTACCGGGCGGACGGGACGCCGAAGTTCGCGGCGGCCGTGGTCCGGTCCGCGTGGGCCGGCGCGGATCTGACGAACGACCTGCTCGATCTCGGTTTCGAGGCGGGCCCGGCGAGTTCGCCGTGGCGGCCGTACCTGACCGACGACGGGGTGGCGACGCGGGCCGGGGACGCGGCCCGGACCGGCGAGTATTCGGCGCGGTTCGCGGGCACCGTGCGGGACGGCTCGAACCTGCCGTCGATCCGGACCGCGCCGATCGCCCCGGTGACGGCCGGGCAGAAGTGGCACGCCGAGGTGTGGGCGCTCGGGGCGCAGGTGACCGGTTCCAACGAGATGGCGCTGAGCTGGTTCGACATCAACGGCAGATGGCTGGGTCAGAACAGTTCGAAGCAGGTGGCCAAAGGCACCAGCGACTGGACCCGGCTGACCGTCGACGCGGTCGCCCCGGCGGGGGCGACCGGCGTCCAGCTTCACCTGAAGTCGGGCGACAACAAGGGTTCGGTCTGGTTCGACGACGTGGTGGTGTCTCCCATCGAGGGATGACCGAGACGAGCCAGCAGGCGGGCGTACGCGTCGACCGTGCGTTCCCAGGAGGAGGGGTCGGCGTGCCGGCGGCCGGACAGTCCGGCGGCACGCACGATGCCTTCACGCAGTTCGGCCGGTTCGCCGGCGGGCACGAAGACGGTGCCGCTGTAGTGTTCGGCGGCTTCGACGAGGCCGCCGACCGCGGTCACCACCACCGGCAGGCCGTGGCTCATCGCGATGTGCAGCGGTCCGCTGGCCGAACTGCGGCGGTACGGCAGCACCACCACGTCCGCCTCGGCGAAGAACTCGTCGACCTCGGTGTCCGAGACGTACCGGTTGACGAAGGTGATCCGGTCCCGCACCGGCGAGTAGCCGATCATCTCGCCGGGCCCGGTCCAGCCTTCCCAGGTCTCCCCGACCACGGTGAGGTGGTACTGCGGGCCGAGGTCGGCGAAGGCGCCGATCAGATCTTCCAGTCCTTTGTACGGCCGGATCGTCCCGAAGAACAGCAGGCGGCACGTGCCGTCGGCGGCGGCCACCAGCGAGGACGCCGACGGCCGGTGATGATCGAACGGCCCGTGCAGGGCCACTTCGACCGGAACATCACCCAGGTCGTACGCCTCGTCGAGCGCCGCCCGGTCGAACCGCGAGTGCACGATCACCCCGTCGGTGCGGTTCAGCAGCGGCCGGATGCAACTGCGCACGTATCGTGCCGCCCACCGGTGCCGGGCCTCCCCGGTGTCCTGAACCTCGTGGAACTCGACGATCACCCGGATTCCGAGCCGCCGGGCGGCCAGGACCAGGATCAGGTACGAGTGCAGCACCGCCCCGGTCCACCACTGCAGCACCAGCACGTCGGGGCGGAACTCGCGCAGGAACCGGACGGCGCGGGCCAGGCTGGGGACGGCCCACCAGTCGATGCCGTCGAAAACCCGTACGCCCGCGTCGTAGTGAAGATCCGCCAGGCGGTGACCGACCCGCTCCCGGCCGGGATAGAGCCGGGCCGGCAGCAGCCGTCGCATCAGGATCGCACCGACGTCGTAACGGTCGCGCAGCGCGTTGCTGAGCCGGCAGGTGTAGTAGCTGATCCCGGAGAGGAAATGCCATCCGGAGCCGACGACGAGGATCCGGGGACGCGGGTCAGCGGGTGGCGGCGATGCAGGCACGGTAGACCTCCTCGATCTGGGGTACGACGCGGGCCGCGGTGAATTCGAGGCCCCGCCGGTGGCCGTTGGCGCGCAGTGCGGCGGCCAGGTCCGGTTCGGTGAGCACCCGCCGCAGCGCGAGGTGCAGGGCGCCGGCGTCGCCGGGTGGCACGAGCAGGCCGTTGCTGTCGTCGCCGACCACGTCGAGCAGGCCGCCGGAGGCCGAGGCGATCAGCGGCGTGCCGGCCAGCATCGCTTCGACGGCCACCTGGCCCATGCCTTCCAGCAGTGACGGGACCACTCCGGCAGCGGCGTGCCGCCAGGCCGACATCACCTGCGGATGCGGTACGTCGGTGCGCAGCAGCACTCCGTCCGGGATCGGCGGGGTGTCCTCCCGGCGGGTGCCGAGGCAGACCAGTCGCGGCGGTTCGTCCGGGCCGGACCAGTCCGCGCACAGCTTCTCGTACGCGTCGAACAGCACGTCGATGCCTTTGTGCGGGCCGAGTTGGCCGACGAACAGCAGGTAGGGCCGGTCCGGCAGCCAGTCCGGGCGGGGTGTGGTCCGGGCCAGTTCGTCCAGGCCGTCCGGGACCAGGCTGGAGATCACCTGGACCGGCAGTTCGCCGGGGAGCCGGGCCAGGTTCAGCGCCGACGCCACCGAGTGCGAGATCGCGGTCAGGCAGTCGATGCCCCGGTGCCGGTGCGCGAGCAGTCCCGCGGTGAGCAGGGCCGACTTCGGGGTGCCGTACTGGCCGGCGGCGCAGGGTACGCAGCGGCCCAGGCTCGGGCCGTCGCAGCGGCGGCCGTCCCGGGCGAACGTCTTGCGCACACACGTCAGCCCGAAGTCGTGGGCGGTGTGCACGTGCGGCCGGCCCAGTGGGGTGCCGTGCAGGGGCAGGTAGCTGTACATCAGCCAGTCGTGGCTGTGCACCAGGTCGTAGTCGCCGTCGCGCAGCACCCGGGCGATCGCCGCGGTGGTCAGCGGGTCGGCCGTGGTCGGGTGGAACGGTTTGCGCGGGTCCCTGTTCATGCCCGGGAGCAGGGTGTTCGCGACGCTGCGAACCCGGATCACCCGGATTCCGTCGATCGTCTCCCGGTGCGGCGCCGCCGGTGTCGCCAGGGTCAGCACGGTGATCTCGTGCCCGCGGCGCACCATCTCCGCGCCGCTGGTGGCGATGCTGCGTTCCAGGCCTCCGATGACCGGCGCGTAGAGGTTGGACAGATGCAGGATCTTCATCGGTTGCTCCCGGTGGGTGCCTCGCCGGCGGTTCGCCGCCGCTCATCGACCCGTTGATCACTATTTGCACACCCCGGACCCGGCGGAGGCCCAGCGCGGCCCGGCGACCCGCCGATACGTCCACCGAGCGGGGCACCAGCGGCACGTCGACCGGCCGGGGCACCGCCGGCACCCGCGCCGGCCCGGAGCACGGTGGTCGCCACCACCAGGACGGCGGCCGCGAGCTGGCCGGTCAGCCAGGCGATCCCGGCGCCGGTCACGCCGGAGCCGGGCAGCAGCAGCCAGGCCAGCGACAGACAGGTGATCGCCCGGACCAGGTTGAGGCGACGGCAGCGCCGGAACTCCCCGGCCGACCGCCAGTGCGCGACGGCCAGGTTGACCACCGCGTCGGGGAGGGCGGCCAGCACCAGGATCCGCAGCAGCAGGCCACCCTCGGCGGCGTAGTCCGGGCTGAACAGCCCGAGGATCCGGTCACCGGCCAGCAACAACACGACGGTGGGCAGCCCGACGACCGCCGCGACCACCAGGGCCGCCCGCGAGACCGGGACCGTCACCGCGTTGGCGCGTTCGGCGTAGAGGGCCGAGGCCACCGCCGGGGAGACCATGAACAGCATCGACGCGGTCATCCACGCCAGGTAGAAGTGGGCGTTCGACTCCGAACCCAGGTGGGCGGTGACCAGCACCGGCAGGAGCGCGGCCGGGCCGGCCTGGGTCAGGTTGATCAGATGGTGCCCGGTGAGCGCGGTCCGCAGATGCGGCGCCTCGGTACGCAGCCCGGCCCAGAACCCCTGCTGCCCACCCGGCGTGGTGGCCGGTGGGCGGAGCCGGCGAACCGCGACGGCGATCGTGAACAGACTGATCAGCAGGGTCGGCAGGACGTAGGAGACGAGGATCGCGACGGCACCCTGCAGACCGGCGTCCAGGACCGCCACCAGGGTGAGGATCTTGCCGGTCGCGATGGTCAGGTTCCGGATCAGCATGCCGTGGCCGGACCGGTGGGCCACCCAGAGGTTGTCCAACAGCGTCGTCAGGGTCACCGCGATCGCGGCGGCGATCAGCGCGGGTGTGCCGCCGGGCCCGCTCAGGAAGGCGAAGTTGCCGGAGAAGACCGGTACCGCCAGGGCCGCCGCGATCGCCGCCACCGCAGTCGCCGCCGAACTCAGGGTCAGGCCGGAGGTGACGATCCGCGTCCAGGTGGCGGCGTCCGCACCGGGCAGGCGCTGGATGAACATGTGCCCGGTGCCCAGGTTGGCGAGCATGCTGACCGCGGTGGCCGCGGAGATCACCGCGGTCGCGAGCCCGATCCGGTCGGGCGGGACGGTCCGGGCCGCCACCATCCAGTAGAGGTATCCGAGGCCGCCGTTGCCGACCGTGGTCGCCATGATCAGCAGGCTGTTGCGGGCCAGCGAGTCCCCGGCGAGCCGCCGGACGGCACCGATCAACATTCGACCGGCTCCTCTGCGTTGCGGCACTTGCCGGACTTCCGGTCGTGCCACGACCGGTGGGTCTCCCGGTCGGGGACCGGGCCGATCATGTGGCCGCCGACCGAGGCGACCAGCCAGCCGAGCGAGTCCGGGACCGGCAGTTCGCCGTCGACGAACGTGTCGACCGGCGGCGGGATCGGTTTCGGCCGGATCGGTTTGCCGCCGCTGTCCGTGGAGCCGGTGGGCCCGGTGCCGGACGGTCGTTCGCCGGGTTCGTCCGGCGGATCGGCGGCGCCGGTGGCCGGTGCCCCGGTGCTCCGGGTGCGGGTGGAGCCGTCGGCCACCGGTGGGCGGCCGACCTTGACGGCCGGCCCGGTGCTGGTGGCCCGGATCTCGGCGGGCGGTTTCGCCAGCGGTGCGTTCCGGGTGCTCCGCCCGTCGCGGGGAGTCGGCCAGGAGCCGGGTGCCGGTCCGCGGAACCCGGGGTCCGGGCGTTCCGGCGCCACCGGCTGGGGCTGCGGGGACGGGTGCGGGACGGCCGGGGACCGGGCGTAGAAGCCGGTGCTGGTGCCGCCGATGCTGATGTCCACCGCGCGGAGGTGGCCGTCCGCGGGCGGGGCGGGCACGTGGACGGTCAGGAAGCGGATGGTGTCGGCGGCCAGAGTCATCGGTTCGCGGTCCACCACCTGGCCGCCGATGCGCAGTTGCAGGAGGCCGGTGATCTCGTCGAGGCCGGCGCTGGCCACCCGGATCGGGACGGCCAGGCCGCGGGCCGGAACGGTCACCGGGCGGTCGATGGCGGCGGCCCAGCCGTTGAGGGCGATGCTCAGATAGCCCGGTTCGGCGGGGCTGGGCCCGGTCCGGTAGCCGTGCACGGCCACGCCGCCGACGGCAACCGCCAGGATCACCGGGACGGCCACGGCCGCTGTGCTCCGGGCGTACCCCGCAGGTGATGGTGAAGGGTCTTCGCCGGAGGGGCGGGGACGCAGCAGCGCCACGGTGCCGAGCACGGTGACCAGGACCGCGCAGCCGATGATCAGCGGGCCCGGGCGGACCGGAGCGCCGAAGGCGTGCAGCACGAGTGCCACCAGGGGGACGGTGACCAGGCCGGCGATCGCGGCCAGACCGCCACGGACGGCGGGGACGGCCGTCTCGGCGGGGAGTCCGGGGAGGGCGCGGAGCCAGAGTGCGCCGATCGACAGCAGGGCGATCAGGCAGAGTGGGGCCGCCAGCCAGGGCCGGCCGACGGCGAGGAGCAGAGCGATGAGAGCGGCGTACGCCGTGAGCAGTGATCGGATCATCGGGCCCCCGTGCGGATCGGCTGCCCGGCGCGGTCGAAGTCGAAGCGGTAGATCGCGATGTGCGGGCCGTCGTAGACCTTGATCAGCCAGGGCATGGTGTCGAACTTGGTCAGTTGGGCTCGGGTGAATCCGGGCCGGCCGTCGTGCGGGATCGGCTCGTTGTTCTCGAAATAGATCTTGATCTCGGGGACCTGTTCGGCCATCCGGCGATCGACCACCAGATACTCGAAACGCCAGTCCCGCAGTTGCCGCATCAGGCTCTCCGGCATCGGGCTGCCGGGGCGGGCGATGTAGAGCTGGTAGGCCGGGAAGCTCTCCGAACCGGTGGTCGGTTCCTGTTCGCCGTACGACCCGAAGATCAGTCCGGAGTAGCGGTCGGCGACCAGCCGGGCGCCGCGCCCGTGGGTCTCGCGCAGCCACTCGGCGGCGGCCAGCACCTCGGGAGTGGAGGCGCGGGTGTCCGAGCCGAAGACCGGCGGGCCGGGGAACCGGTACGACGGATTCATCCCGGCCGCGGTGTTGCCGATCATGACCAGGCCGCATCCGGCGAGCAGTAACGCGCCGGAAACACTGATCCGGCGGTGCGAGCGGTCCAGGAGTGCGATGATCAACGGGGCGGCCGCCAGAGCGATGCCGAGGTAGCTGAACGCCCAGGACCGGCGGGCGCCCTCGGCCCCGGACGGGGTCAGGATCAGCAGGGTGGCCGGGAAGTAGAGCGCGCCGAGCAGCAGCATCGCGGCCGAGGCGGCCTTGGTGACCGGCTCGGCGGTGTGCCGGCGCTGCCACCAGAGCACCGCCGCACCGGCCGTGGCCAGCGCGGCGCAGCCGGGAGCCGCGTAGGCGGCGTACTGCTCCCACCACGGGGCGACCGACTGGCTGAACAGGGTGCGCCCGCCGGAGCCGGAGCCGGCCATCCCGCCGAACTGGTCGAGGGCCCGGCCCAGGTAGGGCTCCAGATATCGCCCGGTCCGCGGCGACACCGACGCCATCCACAACCCGACCGAGGCCCCGGAGATCGCGGTGAGCGTCCAGGCCGTCCGGGCCGGAACCCGGAAGAACGAACTGGACAGGGCGATCAGGCAGAGCATGCCGGTCAGCCAGATCGCGGTCAGATGGTGGGTGGCGGTGATCGCCACGGTGAGCAGCACCGTCAGCGCCGACCAGCCGAGCCGGGCGCCGGGTGTACCGGCCCGGATCGCGCGCATCGCGCACGCCAGCGCCCACACCAGCACCCCGATGGCCAGCGACTCGTAACCGAGCTGGGTGTCGAAGTAGAGGTAGGAGCTGTTCAGGCTGTAGACGATGGCGGCCGCGGCGGCGATCCGGGCGTCCGGCCAGAGCTGGGCGGCCAGCACCGCTACCCCGAGCGTGACCAGGACGTGCGCCACGATCAGGACGAACAGAGCGGTGTGCCAGACGGTCAGACCGGTGAGTGTGGCCAGCGAGGCGACGGTGGCGTGCAGGCCCGGATAGTCGCCGATCACCCGGACGATCGGGTTCTGCTGGAAGAGCACGCCGTCCAGGAGGATGTCGTGGGCCTGGCCCCAGTGGGCGTACTCGTCGTGGTAGAGCGGCCCGGCCGGGTTGCGCAGCAGTTTCGGGAGGAAGGTGAAGCAGGCGTAACCGATCAGGACGGCGAGGCGCAGCCGGGCGCTCGAACCGCGCCGTACCGCCCACCAGGCGGCGGGCAGACTGAAGATCAGCATGCCCGCCCAGAACCAGGTGAACGCGCCGTCCTGCCCCCATTCGGCCCGCTGGTACGCGGTGACCAGGGCGACGGCACCGGCCGCACCGGCGATCGTGAGGCTGACCGCGGCGGCGGCAGCGAGCCGGGCCGAGTTGTCCGGCCCGGTCTCCCGACCACCACGCCGGCCGATCGTGGGACTGGCCGTGGCGGCAATCATCGGCTGACGGCCCCCACCGGTGCCGTCCGGCAGGCCACCGCGGCGTAGACGTTGCGGGTCGCGGTGACCACGTCCGCCCAGGTGGGCAGGATCGCCGGCCGGGTCCGGCCGGCGGCGGCCGCGTCCTGGAGCGCGGCGGCCAGCACGGCCTCGTCCTCCGGGTCGGCGAACCGCAGCCACGCGCTGTCCCCGGCCAGCCCGGCCACTTCGCGGTGAGCCGGGATCGGGGTGGCGACGGTGGGCAGCCCGGCGGCGAGGGCGTCGGCGACGGACATGCCGAAGGCCTCGTGGGCGGAGGCGGACACCGCGGCCGCCGCCTGCCCGACGCAGGCGTCGAAGGCGGCGTCGTCGAGACGCCCGTGGAAGACCACCCGGCCGGCCAGCCCGAGACCGGCGGCGAGCTGGCGCAGCCGGTCCGCGGCGGGGCCGGTGCCGACCACGTCGAGGCGGTACTCCGGGCCGAGCCGGGTCATCGCCCGGATCACCCGGTCGACCCGTTTGTACTGCTCCAGCCGCCCGACGCAGAGGATGCGGCGGGCCTTGCCGGGGGCGCCGCGCCGGGCCGGCGGGCGCGGGTCGGTGCCGTTCGGGATCACCACGGCCCGGGTGCCGACCGCCGGGAAGTCGCGCAGCACCAGATCCCGCTCGGCCGAGGTGACGCAGACGACGGCCGAGGCCCGGGTCATCACGGTCCGGCCGAGCGGCCGGTAGAGCGGGTGCAGCGCGGCCCGGAACCGGCTGTGCCCGGTGCCGTGATAGTGCGGGGTGAACACCAGCGGGGCCCGGTTGCCCAGGGCGGCGCAGAGCGCGGCGAGGGCGTGGTAGCTGTGGGCGTGCAGGACGTCGTACTCGGCGGCGTGGGCGCGCAGCCAGCGCCAGAGCGGGACCGAGAGCCGGTAGTTGCCGGCCGGGACGGTGAGCGGGAAACGGCGGACCAGGACGCCGTCGACGGTCTCCACGGACCGGACGGCGTGCTGGGTGATCACCTCGACGTCGTCGCCGGCCGCGGTCAGGCCGGCGCACAGCCGCTTCACGTGGGTCTCCACCCCGCCGATGTCGGGGTGGTAGGCGTTCGAGACGACACCGATTCTCATCGGGCGGCTCGCTGGGCGGTCCGGGTGGTCCGCGACCGGCGCGGATTCCACTCGCGGGCGATCGTCCGGAGCACGCGCATCCCGTCGGTGAAGGCGTTCAGGTTGCTGACCCCGTGGATCCGGTTGTGCTCGAAGCTGGCCACTTCGGTGATCTTCAGTTCGGCGCGGGCGGCGCGCAGGTTGAGCAGGGTCTCGATCTCGAAACCGTCGCCCCACAGCCGGCCGTCGGTGTTGTCCGGCGCCGGTGAGGTGCTGTCCAGGTCGAACACGTCGAGGCAGTGCGCCCAGAACGCGTTGTAGCCGTAGCAGAGGTCGCTGTACCGGGTCCGGAACAGGACGTTCACCAGCAGGCTGAGGCACTTGTTGCCGGCCCGGCGCAGCCGGGTGATGTCGGCGCTGCCACCGTTGCCCTGGAAGCGGGAGCCCTTGGCGAAGTCGGCGCCGTCGCGCAGCGCCTTGACGAAGGCCGGGATCTCCATCGGATCGGTCGACCCGTCGGCGTCGATCATGACGATGATGTCGCCTGTCGACTCCGCGAATCCACAGGCCAGGGCGTTGCCCTTGCCACGGCGGTTCTGCCGGACGACCCGGATGTCGGGCCGCAGGCGGCGGGCCACCGCCACGGTGTCGTCGGTGGACCCACCGTCCACCAGGACGACCTCGTCGACCTCGGGGAGCCGGGCGAAGACGTGCGGAAGGTTCCGGGCTTCGTTGAGCGCCGGGACGATGACGCTGATCCGGGGCTCGATCACGCCGTCGTTGCCCGGCGGGGCCGCCGGGACCGGGATGTCGGCGACGCGCAGGGAGGTGATCACGGCGTCGGTCTCCTCGGGCAGCACACGGTCGACCGTGGGCATATCTGTCTCCGATCGGGCAGAGCACCGGCCCGGATTCAGGGCCGGCGTACGGGAAAAGGGCGGTGGCGCTCAGTCCTTCGGCGAGCCGACCGACCACTGGTAGATGTCCTGGCGCGCGGTCAGTTCGCCGGTGGCGCCGGTGAACCCGACCCAGGCGATGTCGGTGCCGATCCGGTCGGCCAGGTCGACCTTCTGGTTCAGCACGAGCTTTTCGGGGGCGCCCTCGGTGGTGGAGCGGACGTGCACGGTCAGGCGCTCGCGGCCGGCGTCGTACTTGACCCGCGCCCGGAACGGTTTGCCGTAGAGCGGCACCGGCGACGGGGCCTGCGCGGCGTGTTTGTCCGGGTGGCCGCCGAACACGACCGCGAGATGGTTGCTGCTGGGGTCGGACGAGTTCTGGTAGGTGTCGAACTCGACCGCCACGCTCCGGCCGATGCCGCGGTAGCCGAGGCCGCCGCCCCAACCGCCGAGTGCGCGGGGGCCTTCGCCCTGGATCAGGAAGGCGATGCCGTCGGCGCCGGCTTTGCCGTTGCGGATGTGGGCGGTGAACGTCGACTCGAAGGAGCGCTCCAGGGTCACCCGCAGGGTGCTCCAGGCCGAGCCGGTCTGCTTGTAGCCGCCGTCGGTCAGCCGGATGACCCGCTCGTCGTCGCCGGCCCGCCACATCAGGGAGGCGGTGCCGTTCAGGGCCAGGGGCGGTTTGTACTCGTCGGGATCAGCGATGGCCGCGGGCGACCCTCCGGTGTTCACCGCGGCCACTATCGCGAGCAGTGCGGAGGCCAAGAGACCGCCCCGGGCGGTCCTGGGCGCACGAGTAGAGCGCACGATAAACTCCAATTCGACGGATTTGCCCGACTTAGACCTGGCCTAAGCTAGGACAGTCCGCAGAGCCGCGTGACGGAGTCGTGCGATTTACCCCGGACGGATGGCGCTTCGACGCGGGACGCCGTAGATCGTAGGCACAACCGGGCCACTATCCGCTGGAAAATCCCGATTTACCGGGTTATCCGGGTGCCTTCGTTTTCCGGTCGGAACAGCGGCTCCGCGGACACCGTGGCGGTCAGCATCCGATCGAAATAGCCGATCTCCACCTGTGTCCCGGGGCTGGACAACGCGGCCGGCAACCACGCGTAGGCGATCGGGGCGCCCACGGTCCACCCGTACGCCGCCTCGGTCACATGGCCCACCGCGAACCCGCCGGCGTACACCGCCTCGCCCCCGACCGGGACGTCCCCACTCTCCGTCACCACCAGGCAGACCAGACACCGGTCGGGATCGGACCGGTCCCCGGCCGGCGGGTCGGCCCGCCGGCCCGCCTCCAGCCGCAACGAGTCCAGCGCCAGCTGACCGGCCACCACCAGGCCCAGCTCACGGCCCGCCGCCCAGAGCGTGTCCCAGAGCCGCGCCCCGTACCCGGCCTCGGTGTAGATCTCCCAGCCCGGCTCGCCGAGCAGCGGAATCCGCAGCATGGTGACCGGGACCAGGCCCAGCACGCCCTCCCAGACGTCCACGGCGACCGGGCCGGTCAACGGGGTGACCAGCTCGCGGGCCACCGGCCCCCACACGCCGAGACCACACGTGCCGCCGGTGATGTCACGCACCGTGACTCCCGGCGGGAGCTGTCGCGGGAGAGCGCCGCCCACCATCAGGGTTCGATGTTCGGCGACCCGCGCGAGGGTCATCCCACCGGACCGGATCAGCTGCCCCACCGGCGGGCCGGGCATCGGGCCGAGCAACTCCGCCCGGTCGGCCGCGGTCAGGTCGAAGAGTGCGACCTTGCGCCGGGTCAGCCGCGCCTCGGTCCCGGCGATCGGCGAGCCGTGCCGCGACGACCACTCGTCGCGGGGCGGGGCGTCGTCCGGGGGCGGATTCGACGTGTACCAGAGCGGCCGCTCCCAGCCGCCGGCCGCGCCGAAGACCGCGCCCAGCTCGACCTGCCGGGAGTGGAAGGCGCCGATCCGCAGATCGCGCAGCGCGGGCGGGGCGTGCGGATGGGCGATCGCGCTCGCGGCGATCACATTCCTTTTGACGTACGCCGGTACGCGCTGAGCCGCCCCGAACCGGTCGGCGTCGAGTTCGCGCAGGTCGATGCCGGGCGCCCCGTCGATGATCCACTCGGCGAGGGCCTTGGCCGCACCGGCCGAATGCGCCACCGACACCGCCGCCGCGGTCCACAGCCCGCGCGGCTCGACCTCGCCCAGTAGCGGAAAACCGTCCGCGGTCATCGCGAGCACACCGTTGAAGGCGTCGTCGATGGCGGTCCCGCGCAGTGCCGGGATCAGCTCGGTGGCCGCCGTCCACGACGACCGGAAACCGTCCCGGGTGAACGGCAGCATCGCCGGGCGCCCGTCACCGGGCAGATCGTCGAGGTCGTCCGGACCCGGAACGAGACGGTAGGAGCCGATACCGATCCGGTCGCCGTGCGCCCGGAAGTACAGGTCCCGGTCGGGATGGCGCAGGATCGGCAGGCTGTCGGCGGCACCGGCCGGGGTGGTCCGGACGTACTGCTGGACCATCGGGATCAGCGGCCGCCCGGTGGACCAGAACCCGGTGCACTCGATCACCACCGCGGCCGGGAAGGTCTCGCCGTCCGCGGTCCGGACACCGGTCACCCGGCCATTATTCGATAAGACATTGTCGACTCGCCTATTCCCGATAAACCGCGCGCCGGCGTTCGCGGCCCGCGCGGCCTGGATCTCGGCGGCCCGGACGGCCGGGATCAGACCGTCGTCCGGGACATGCAACCCGCCGAGTACGGCAGCGCCGTCCAGCAACGGGAAGAGCGCCACACAGGCGGCGGGGTCGACGACAGTGGACGCGACACCCCACGACCGGCCGAACCCGAACCGGCGGTGCAACTCGGCCAGCCGCTCCGGCGTGGCCGCCACCTCGAGACTGCCGACCGCCTCGAAACAGCCGAGCCGGGCGTACTTCTCCGCGGTGTACCGGGCCAGCCGGGTCATCGTCCGTGAGGCGTCGATCCGGAACACCAGGCCCGGAGTGTGCGAGGTGGAACCACCGGCGGTGAAGAGCGGTCCCTGGTCCAGCACGGTGACGTCGGTCCAGCCCCGTGCGGTCAGTTCGTCGGCCAGCGCGCACCCGACGATCCCGGCACCGATGATCACCACCGCGGGACCGGTCATCCGATCAGCCTTTGCCCGACGGCCATCGCCGGCAGGGCCACCGGGGGGTGAATCGCAGCCGGGCCCGGCTGCGGACTCCGAAACGCCGGGTCACCAGACGGTTCTTGAGCGCCCGGGAACGCAGCGGCCGGCGAACCGTCACGTCGTCCTCGATGGTGTTCAGTTTCGTGCCCTGCCTTCCGTGCTCAGCCCCCGGCCGTGGCACCTAGGATCATCAGGCGCGAGGCCGTGGTCAATGGGCCGACAGGTCTTTTACACACGTGGAACAAAGCCCGGCATACTGCCCCTGTGCCGCACCCGTTCCTCGACGCGCCCGCCCCACTCGCCTTCGCCCATCGCGGCGGGGCCGCCGACGGCGACGAGAACACCGCCGCCGCCTTCGGACGGGCCGTCGCGATGGGCTACCGGCACATCGAGACCGACGTGCACGCCAGCGCCGACGGCGTACCGGTCGTCATCCACGACCCCGGCCTGCAACGGATGACCGGTCTCGACGCCCGGGTCGCCGACCTGACCTGGGCCGATCTGTCCACCGTGCGGATCGCTGGGGAGTCGCTGCTGCCCCGCCTCGACGAGGTGCTCGACGCCTGGCCGTCGACCCGGTTCAACATCGAGGTCAAGGCCGACGCGGTGGTCACGCCGGCACTCGAAGCGGTGCGGCGTACCGGTGCCGGGGACCGGGTGCTGCTCGGCTCGTTCAACGACGCCCGGCTCGCCCGGGTCCGGGCGCTCGGCGGCCCCCGGATCGCCACTTCCCTCGGCCAGCGCGCGGTCGCCCGGCTGTGGGCGGCCGCGATCGCCGGACTGCCGCTGCGACTGCCCCCGTCGGCGGTCGCCGCCCAGATCCCGGTCCGGCACGGACCCGTCACCGTGCTCACTGCGCGATTTCTGGCCTACCTGCACCGGCTCGGATTGGCCGTTCACATCTGGACCGTCGACGATCCCGCCGAAATCGAACGGCTAATCGACATGGGAGTCGACGGCATCATGACGGACCGTATCGAGATACTCCGGGACGTCTATGCGGCGCGCGGATTGTGGATAGCGTAGGGCGACCGTCCGTTCACAGGTTCATCAGATAACCTCCCTGCTCAGGGACTTTCCTCCCAGATCCGGTGAACCCTCGACATCATCCGTTCGGCTGATGTCCGGAGTTCGAGCCCACTCCCATAAATCTTTTTTAAGTGGGCTGTAAGAACTTCCTAATTCAAGTTCCGGAATTGCTTTCTGTAAGGCTTCCTCCTAACGTCTGGGCGTCGGCTGCCCGTGCTTGAACCCATCGGGGCGGCCGCCGTCCGGGAAATCGGAAGAAGAAGGTTCCGTCATGCGAAGCTCGGGTCAGACACGTACCCGGCTGTTGGCCGCCGGCGCGGTGCTCACCGCCATCGGCGGAGTCATCGGCTTCACCCAGTTCGCCTCCGCCGCCGAGACTCCAGGTGTCTCCACCAAGGCCGCCACCGAGAGCGGCGCCGGCAAGGTGGTCGGCAACAACCTGACCATCCTCACCGACACCTGCATCGACAGCGATCTGGCGCCGCACGACGGCTTCCAGCGCGGCGAGCGCTGCGTGTCCACCGAGTTCGGCGAGGTCGGCGCGGCCGCCAACAACCCCACCCTGCTGATCACCGAAGCCCCACGCAACGTCGTCGTCGGTGCGGCGTTCCAGCTCCGCATCAGCACCCGCAACCTGATCCGGGACCGTTTCCTCGCGGCCGGCCAGGGCGGTTACTACGTGGAGAGCAGCGTTCTGCAGAACGGCCTGGTCCGTGGCCACTTCCACACCGCCTGCCGGATCCTGGACAGCCAGAACCAGGCGCCCGCGCCGGAGCCGGTGCCGGCGTTCTTCGTCGCCACCGAGGACAGCAAGGGTGGTTCCGAGCCCGACACCGTCGTGATCCAGGTGCCCGGCCTGCCCCAGGAGGGCACCTTCCAGTGCTCGTCGTGGGCCGGTGACGGTTCGCACCGCATCCCGATGATGGAGCGCGCCAACCAGACGCCCGCCCTCGACTCCGTCCGGGTCACCGCCCGCGCCGCCGGTAACAACAACGGCGGCGGCAACAACGGCGGCGGGAACAACGGCGGCGGGGGCAACAACGGCGGTGGGAACAACAACGGCGGGGGCAACAACGGCGGTGGGAACAACAACGGCGGCAACAACGGCGGTGGGAACAACGGGGGCAACAACCCCAACACCGGTGAGGTGACGCCGTCCGCGCCGGTCGTGACCCTCACACCGAAGACGGACGTGACCACGTTCACCGCCACGCCGAAGGCCACCATCTCCCGGGACACCGAGGACAACGACGAGGACGAGGACGCCACGTCCTCGGGCACCAAGCCGAGCCCCTCCCCGACGGCCAAGGCGACCACCACGAAGACCACCGAATCGGAGTCCACCGAGACGGAGTCCGAGAACACCACCACGGCGACGCCGAAGAGCACCAAGAAGGCGACCACCGCTGCGGAGATCGACGAGCCGGAGCCCGAGGCGACCGACACCGACGGCCCGGCCCTGGCCGACGACCCCGGCAACGGCGCTCCCGACGCGGAGAGCACCTCGGACAACCTGGCCGAGCCGCCGGCGACCCAGAGCAGCTCGTTCAACCTGATCAGCAGCAACCTGGTCTGGATCGGCGGCGGCGCGGTGCTGGTCCTGGTCGGTCTCGTGATCGCGGCCTTCATGCGGGCCCGCCCCCGGAACAACTGGCGCTGAATAGCGCGTAGGTGAACAGGCGGGACCCATCGGGTCCCGCCTGTTTCCCGTATCAGTATCTGGAGATGGGGAGCCGCCGGTGCATGAATCATGGCCCGGAAGGGTCGAATACGGAGAGTATTCAGGAAAACGAAGCTCCGGCGATCTTGATCGTGTCAGACTTTCAAGAATCCAGCGGCGAGACGGTAGATCGCCGGGAATAAGGGTAGCCTTACCTGTCTGAGTCTTTTCCACCGGCAGTGAGGTGCAGTTATGGCGAACAGACCCGCGCGACCGGCCCACGAGGGTGTGGTCACCCGGGTGGAGCAGCTCACCCCCCACATGGTGCGTGTGGTCATCGGTGGTGACGCTCTGACTCGGATCGAGGCCGGGCAGTTCTCCGACCATTACATCAAGGTGCTCTTCCCGCAGGGCGACGCCGACTATCCGGCCCCCTTCGACATGAGTGTGATCCGCGAAACGATGCCCCGGGAGACGTGGCCGGTCGTGCGGACCTACACGATCCGTAAATGGCTGCCGGAGATCGGCGAGATGTGGGTCGACTTCGTCGTCCACGGCGACGAGGGCGTTGCGGGCCCGTGGGCCGGCCGGGCCCGTCCCGGTGACCCGTTCCGCTTCATGGGGCCGGGCGGCGCCTACCTGCCGTCCGCCGACGCCGGTTGGCACCTGCTCGCCGGCGACGAGAGCGCCATCCCGGCGATCGCGGCGTCCCTGGAGCGGCTGCCTGACGGCGTTCCGGCCCGCGCGTTCATCGAGGTGTCCGGGCCCGACGAGGAGCAGAAGATCGAGACGACCGGCGACGCCGAGATCGTCTGGCTGCACCGCGGGGCACGACCGGTCGGCGAGCTGCTGGTCGCCGCCGTGAAGGAACTGGAGTTCCCGGCCGGGCGGGTGGAGGCGTTCGTGCACGGCGAGGCGGGCTTCGTTCGCGAGCTGCGCGGTCACCTGCGGCTGGAGCGCGGCCTGACCATGGACCAGCTGTCCATCTCGGGTTACTGGCGCCGCGGCCTCAACGAGGACGGCTGGCAGGCCGGCAAGCGGGAGTGGAACGAGCAGGTCGAACGCGAGCAGGAAGCCGCGTGACGAGCCTGTAAGGAGTGTAACCCCGATCACCCAATACGATGGGGTCCATGGTGATCGGGGAGAAGACGCGAACAGGCAGCCTGTTCGCCTTGACGGCGCTGCTGCTGGCCGCCGTCAATCTACGGCTCGCGGTCACCAGCATCGGCCCGGTGCTGACCGAGATCCGCACCGGGCTCGGCATGAGCGCCACCGTGGCCGGGCTGCTCACGTCGGTGCCGGTGGTGTGTTTCGCCGTCATCGGCCTGACCGCGCCCCGCCTCGCCGCCCGATTCGGCGCCCCTCGGGTGATCCTCGGCGGCCTGTCGCTGCTCACCACGGGTCTGCTGGTCCGTCCGTACTCCGGCGGCTCGCTTCTGTTCCTGCTCTTCAGCGCCGTCGCGATGGCCGGCATCGCCCTGGTCAACGTGCTGCTGCCGTCGATCGTCAAGGACCGTTTCCCGGACCGGGTCGGCGCCGTCACCGGCCTCTACTCGGTGGCCCTCAACATCGGCGCCACCACGGCCGCCGCCGCCACGGTGCCGATCACCGGCGCCTTCGGCGACGACTGGCGGCTGGGCCTGGTCTGCTGGTCCCTCGCGGCGGTCCTCGCCCTTCCGCCGTGGTTGCTGCTGGCCCGCGACAACCGGTCCGCGGCCGCCCAGACCACCACCCCCGCGCCGGTACGGGTGAGTCGCCACCCCGTCGCCTGGGCTCTGGCCGTCTACTTCGGCATGCAGTCCACGTCGGCCTACGTGATCATCGGATGGCTGCCGGAGATCTACCGCGACGCCGGACTGTCCGCATCCCTGGCCGGCGTCCTGTTCGCGGTCACCTCCCTGCTGGGCGTGCCCCTGTCGTTCCTGCTGTCGGCATACGCCGGCCGGCTCCGTTCGCAGAGCGGCATAGCCCTGGCCCTGGGCGCCTTCGGCATCGCCGGCTGGGCCGGCCTGTGGGCGTCCCCGGCAGCCGCCCCGTGGCTGTGGGCGATCCTGCTCGGCGTGGTGAACGCCGCCTTCCCCCTGGCCCTGACGATGATCACGTTGCGCGGCCGCTCGCCCGCGACGGTGGTCCGGCTGTCCGCGTTCGCCCAGAGCGTCGGCTACCTGATCGCCATCCCCGGCCCGATCCTGGTCGGCGCCCTGCACGACTGGTCCGGCGGCTGGCGCCTGCCGCTGGGCTTCATGGTCGCCCTGATGCTCCCCCAGATGCTGGCCGGAGCTTTGGCCGGCCGAAACCGCCAGATCTGACCCCTGATCAGCGGTTGTAGAACTGCTCCCTGATCTCGGGGAGATCCACACCGGCCAAGCCGCTGTAGCTCCCCAGCGGTTCGACGACCAGTAGGCGTCGCCGGGAATCCATCGCGTCGGACAGCTCGGTCAGCGCACCGACCAACAGTTCCTCCTGCTCGTCGACACGTGCCTGCAAGGCATACAGGGCAACGGACATCGACTGGATCACGTCCTGAACCGTGGCACCTGAGATCGGCGAGGTTGAGCGCCGTCGACTGTTGCAGAATCGCGGCGGTGCCGAGCTTGGAGAAGTACCCGGAGAACTCGGTCGCCGCGTCGCCTTCCCAGTGCTCCATGTGCAGCCTGATGTTCGCCGCCAACTGGCCGACCGGTTCCACCTCGCTGTCACCGGCGAGCACCTCGGTCGACAGTCCTCCGTCCGCGCGGCGAGCGATCCGCAGGTTGGGCACCAGGGTTCCCGCCGTGCGGTACAACGGCCCGTTGACGATTCCCGCGGCTCCAGCAGTCCGGCCAGTTGTCCCACGGCATCCGCCCAGCTGATCGACAACCGTCTCTCGACGGGTCCTTGCCGGAGGGTACGCCGGGAAGGCGGATCCGGTTCGAGTGCTGAGAGTCCGGAAAGGACAGCCCGGTACGCCGAGACCGAGGAGTGCCGGCGCACCGGGCCTGTTCAGGAGAGATCGCACCGCGACCTCAGGTTAGGTAAGGCTAACCTAGCATTCGGGCCGGTTCGGGGGAACACGCCCGGAACAGCTCACGAACAGGCGGGGGAGACCGGGAGGCCGTCGTTGCGGCTGAGCGGCTCGGCGATTCCGCACAGGGTGCGCACCGCCACCGCCGGGTCCAGTGGCCAGACGTACACCTGCGAATCGACCCCGCCGCTGATCAGCAACCGCCCGTCGGGGGAGAACTCGAGTGCGATCGGCGCCGCCCCGTGGCCGTTCAGCACCGCGGTGTTCCGATGGCTCGCGGTGTCCCAGAGCCGGATCGGGCCGCCATGGTCGCCGACTGCCAGCGTCCGACCGTCGGGTGACCAGGCGATCCGGTCGATCTGGTCACCCTGTTTCCGGGTTTGCCACAGCGACTCGACGCCGTCGGCACTGCGGATGTCGACGAACCGGTTACTTCCGGTAACCGCCATTGACCGGCCGTCCGGCGCGATGGCGAGGTCCAGGGGCTGGTAGCCGCCCAGCGGCCTAGCCGCGCCCATCTCGGTCAAGTCTCCGGTGTGCCAGGACCGCAGTTCCGCCGACAACCCGGCTATCCCAGGTTCGACGCTGGTCCTGGTGATCGCCGCGTACAGGGTGCCGCCGTCCGGGGAGACGGCTATCGCGTAGCTGCTGTCGGCGCCGAGCGTGATCTTGTTGCGCATCCGCCGGCCGCCCACGTCGTACACGACGATGTCGCCGGCGGGCTTCAGGAGATCATCGTCGATACATTCGGAGGTGGACACATACATCAGGTCACCGCGCGGGGAGACCGTCATGTCCTTCGGGCACGACGGCAGTTTCACCGAGGCCTGCCGTTTCCCCTGTTCGTCCCAGAGTTCCAGGGTCTCGGCCAGCGTGACGACGCCGAGCAGGCCACCCGACGTCCAGGCCAGGTCGGTCACCGTGCCGGCCGGGCGGAACGACCGGACCCGTTCGCGGGTGGCGGCGTCCCAGATCCGGACGGTGCCGTCCGAGCCGCCTGCGGCCATCCGGCGACCGTCCGGGGAGAAGTGCGCGTCGTAGACCTCGCCATCGGTGTTGAAGGTGTTCACCACCCGCCGGTACACCAGGGTCGGGCTGTTCGGGGCGGTGACCACGGCCAACTGGCCGGACGCCGACGCCGCTGACGCCCCGTAACTGATGGGCCCGGTCCGCAGTTCACCGGTGATGTCCCCGGTGAGCGACCACAGGTTGACCCGGCCCTCCAAGCCACTGCCGATGATCATGCCGTCGCCGGTGACAGTGAATGTCGTCCTGGACCCCGTAGCGGCCCACTCCGGCGAGATGTCCCGCAGTTTGCGGCCGCTCGCCGCGTCCCACTGCCGCAGCCGGGTCCGGTTGCCGGGGATCGGCTCGTTGGTGATGAGCGAGCCATCCGGGGCGAACGCGAGATAGTTCGGGCCAGGCAGGGAGGCCAGCAGTTTGCCGTCGCGCAGCCGCCAGATCTCGACGCTGGGATCGTTGCCGACCTCGGCGAGATGGGTGCCGTCCGGGCTGATCGACAGCGAGGCCCCGCTCCCCTTCCCCACCGGTAGCGTGCGGACCGACCGGCCGCTGGCCGCGTCCCAGAACCCGAGCGCCGTCTGACCTCCGGCGGTTTTTGTGCTGGTGGCCACGACGGTGCTGGTGCCGGGTAGCCACGTGACGGCGCCGAACGCCGGAAGGGTGTGGATCAGCCTGCCGGTGGACGCGTCCCAGATCTTCACGCCCTCCGCCATGAGTGCGCCGCTGGCCAGATAACGGCCGTCCGGGGAGAACTCCACTGAGTTGACCCAGATCAGATCGGCGTCCGAACCGGTGTAGGCCAGCGGCGGCGTGATCTCGGTCAGGGTGGCCGCGTCCCAGAGCCGGATCAGGCCGATGTTGTCGCCGATCGCGATGCGTGTCCCGTCCGGGCTGACCGCTGCCGAGTTGCCGCCCGGGACGGTGCCCAGCCGGCCGGCGAACCGCACCATCTGGGTGGAGAGCAGGGCGCCGCGCGCCTCCGCGGTCGGTTTCTCGTGCCAGGCGTCCAGAGCTTTCCGGACGGCGGCCGGTTCGTCCTGGTCGAGCAGCGCGAGGGTCTCCGCCGCGTACTGCCGGGATGTGGCGTCGCGGCCGACTGCCTCGGCCGTCCGCTGCCGGTCCAGCGCGACCAGGCCCGCACCGGCGGTGAGCAGCAGTGTGACGCCGAGACCGGCGGCCAGCCGGCGCAGGCGGCGGGTGCCACGATCGCGGTCGAGTTGTTCCCGGGCGGCGGCGGCACCGCCCGCGGCGAGGTACTCCCCCACCACCGGCGGCACCCCGTCACCGCTGTGGATCCGTTCGCGGGCGGCGATCAGGCGGGAACCGCGGGGCAGCAGGTCGGGGTCGCGGCCGGAGCGGTCCCAGTCGCGGGCGGCCTCGGTGACCGACTCGCGCAGCAGCAGGTCCTCACGGGCTTCGGCGACCCAGCCGGCCAGCCGGGGCCAACTCGTCAGCAGCGCCTCGTGGCTGATCTCCACGGTGTCCGCACCGACCGTGACGAGGCGGGCCCGGACCAGCCGCCGGAGCACCCGGGAGTCGCTGGCGGCCCGCTCACCGCGACGGCGCACGGCGGTGCCGTCCCCGGTGACGGTGACCAGGGCGAGCAGGGCGTCCCGCAACCGGTCGCGGTCCTCCGGGCTCTGGTCGAGGTAGATCTTCTCGGCGGTGCCGGCGATGGCGTGCCGGATGCCACCGGTGTCCTGGTACGCCTTGACAGTGAGCCGGATCCCCTCGCGCCGGTCCCAGGTGGCGCGCAGGGCGTGGGCGAGCAGCGGGAGCGCGCCCGGCTCGTACCCGCCCCGGTCGTCGACCCCCAGGTCGCGCAGCAGCAGGCCGGGCAGGCCGGGTTCGACGGTGAGCCCGACGTGCTCGGCGGGTTCGACGACGGCGCGCCGGATCGCTGCGGCGTCCAGCGGGCCGAGCACGACGTGACCGGCGGCGAGCACCTTGGCCAGCGGCGGCAGCGCGACACACGACGGGTAGAAGTCGGAGCGGACCGCGATCACCACGATCGCCGGGGCGGCGCTGGTCAGCGCGGTCACGTAGGCCAGTCGTTCAGCCGGGTCGGGGCACTGGGTGAACAGTTCCTCGAACTGGTCGATCACGATGATCGGGCGGTGCCCGGCGGTGGCCGCCTTCGCGGCCAGTTCACCGAGACGGCGCGGGCTGTGCCGAATCTCGCGCAGCAACCGGGTGTTCTCCTCGGCGGTCCCCGAGCCGTCCAGGTGGTGCAGCCGGGTGACCAGGTCGGCGAGTGGGCGCACCCCCGGGTCGGCCAGCACCCACGACCAGGCGGTGGCCTCCTCGCCCAGCGCGCCTCCGGCGATGGCCGGCAGCAGTCCGGCCCGCAGCAGCGACGACTTACCGGCGCCGGAGACCCCGGTGACCACCAGCGGCGGGCCACCCAGCGCCTGTTCGGCGACCCGGCTGAGCAACTGGGCGATCTGCGGTTCCCGGCCACGGAAGCGAGGCGCGTCCTCCGGTTGGAAGCTGACCAGGCCCGGGTACGGTGGAACGGCACCGCCCGGCACCTCGGCGGGCACCTCGTCACCGACCGGCAACTGTTCGCGGGTGACGTCGACCAGATGCCGGCGCACCTCGTCGAGGCGCCGGTTCAGTTCGATGGTCTGCCGGGCGAAGTCCTGCCGCAGCCCGTCCACACTCTGCCGGACGTCGGTGACCATCCAGCCCAGCTCGGCGACGCCGAGGCCCAGTTCCTGGAACGCGCCCTCGAGCGCCCGGCGCAGGTCGTCGTCGGTGACCGCGGCCTCGGCGATCGCCACCGCCACCGCGCCGACCTCGCGCAGCACCCGGGAGATCTCCTCGTGCAGGGCCCGGCCCCGGTCGTCCGCGGCGGCGAGCCGGGGCAGCAGGTCGGCGGCGATCGCGTCCCGCCACCGGGCCTCGGACCAGCCGCCCGCTGGGGGTTCCTGATCGCGCAGCCGGCGGGCGGTGTCGGCGAGGGTGTCGGCGAGGTAGTTGCTGCCCAGCCCGCCGACCTGGTCGAGGGCGGCGGCGAAGGCGTCCGGGGCACCGAGGCCGGCGCCGGCCACCGGGGCGACGACGGAGGCGGTCAGAAAGGCAAGGATGGCGTACGGGCTGGCGGCGCGCAGTCCGGCCCGGGTCCGGCGACCGGAGTCACGGATCCAGTTCCGCACCCCGGCACGGGCCCGTTCGTCGGCGGCTTCCACGGCATCGTCGAGGGGTTCCTGTCCGGTCACCGATCCTCCGTGTGCATCGACACGCTTCGCGATCTCATGATGTCACCGTCGATCCACAAGGAGACCATCCTGAGGTCCCGGGACTTTCGGCACGCGACCGAGCCGGGGGTCCCGTGCACCAATGGAGGTATGACCACGACCGTCAAGGAACAGCCCCGAAAGACCGAAGTGGAGCGCCGGTACGCGACACCGACCGGGGATCCGTGCCCGTATGCGCTGCGTACCGACGGTACGGTCGACGGGGACGGCGACTGCCGGGGCTGCGGAACCTGTCTACTCGGGGCGGGCTGGTCGAGATGACATTGGCAACGGGCGACGAGTTGCCCGTACGGTGGGGTCCGTGGTCGATGCTCTCAGTGACATCACGGCAACGCAGCGTATCGAGTCCGCCCGTCGACCGGTCGCGTGGTGGCCGGTCGGACTGACCGCCGCCACCGCCACGCTACTGCTTCTGATCACTTCCGGGGGCTACGGCTACCACCGCGACGAATTGTACTTCCGGCTGCTGAGCCAGCATCCACAGTGGGGCTACGTCGATCAGCCACCGTTCACGCCGATGCTGGTCCGGTTCGGGATCGCGTCGTTCGGTGATTCCGTCTGGGCGATCCGGGTGGCCCCGGCCGTGCTGCTCGGCCTGACCGCCGTGGTGGCCGCGCTGATCGCCCGGGAGGCCGGCGGGGGCCGGGCCGCCCAGTCGATCGCCGCGGCCGGGGTCTTCAGCACCGTCGCACTGTCGGCCGCGCACGTCACCTCGGCCACCGCCACCGATCTGCTGGTCTGGCTGCTCGTGCTGCTCCTGGTGGTGCGGGCCCTGTTGTGGGAGCGCCCGCGGGCCTGGCTCGGCGCCGGGGTGGTGGCCGGGCTGGGTCTCTGGAACAAGCATCTGGTCCTGCTCCTGCTGCTCTGCCTGGCGGTGGCACTACTGCTGGCCGGGCCGCGCGAGGTGTTCCGGTCCCGGCACCTGTGGGCGGGTGCCGGACTGGCCGTGCTGATCGGCCTGCCCAACCTGATCTACCAGGTGGTCAACGATTTCCCGCAGGTGGAACTGGCGGTGGCCGTCGCCCGCCAGGAGGGCGCCGGGTCGCGGCTGGCGCTGCTGCCGGCGCAGTTCACGCTGCTGATCCTGCCTCCGGTGTGGATCGCCGGACTGGTCGTGCTGATCCGCGATCCGCGGTTGCGGCGGGTGCGGGTGATCGCCGTGGCCTATCCGCTGATGCTGGTGGCGGTGCTGGTGACCGCGGGCCGGCCGTACCATCCGCTGGGTCTGCTCTTCGGGATCCTGGCGATCGGGGCGGTGCCCACCGAGCGCTGGCTCACCGGACGGCGCGGGCGGCAGGCGCTGGTGACGGCCGGGGTGGTGCTGTCGGCTCTGGCCGGCACGGTCATGTCACTGCCGGTCGTCCCGGAGGACGAACTCGCCGGATCCCTGCCGGCCGAGCGGAACGAGACCGTCGCCGACCAGGTCGGCTGGCGGCAGTACGTGTGGCAGATCGGCCTCGTCTATGCCGGGCTGTCCCCGGCCGATCAGCGCCGGGCCGTGCTGTTCACCGGCAACTACGGCGAGGCCGGCGCCCTGGACCGGTTCGGCCCTTCGATCGGCCTGCCCGCGGTCTACAGCGGGCACAACGAACTGCACCGGTTCGGCCCGCCGCCGGAGTCGAAACGGGTCGTCGTCGCGGTGCTGCGGGAGCCGCCGGCCGGCATGCTCGGGCCGTGCACCGCCGAAGGCACCCTGCACAACACTCCCGCAGTGGTGAACGACGAGGTCGGCGCGCGTGTCTACGTCTGCCGGCCGGCCGCTTCGTGGGCCGTGATCTGGCCCCGCGTGCGGCACTACTCGTGATGGGCGACCGCGGTCACCACCAGGCCCCGCTCGACCAGGAACCGGCCGGTCAGAGTGCGGAACGGCGCGTCGACCAGCAGGTGGGCGGTGAAGGTCCGGGCCCGCGGGTCGATCTCCAGCGCCGCGTCGCCGAACCCCAGCCACCGGCCGGTCAGCGGATACCACACCTTGTAGACCGACTCCTTGGCACTGAACAGCAGCCGGTCCCAGTGCACCGACGGGTCCCCGGCCGCCAGCGCGGCCAGGTGCTCGACGTCGCCGGGGGCGGTGACGGCGCCGAGCACCCGGGGCGGAAGCGGGGCGTGCGGTTCGGCGTCGATGCCAAGGCCGATGACGTCGCTGGTGCGCACTACCGCCGCGGCCCGGTAACCGGTGCAGTGGGTGATGCTGCCGGCCACCCCGGTCGGCCACACCGGTTCGCGGCGCGGGCCCGGCCGGATCGGCACCGCCGGCTCACCGAGCGCGGCGAGGGCCTCCCGGGCACAGCGGCGGCTGGTGACGAACTCCCGGCGGCGGCCCTCGCTGGCGGCGGCGATCAGGTCCTGCTCGCCGGGGAAAGCGGCTTCGGCGGGATCGTCGGAGTACGCCTCGGCGGTGGTGACCGAGGACGGCAACAGCGATCTCAGGAGCATCAGAGGAGTCTCCCATTCCCAGCCTGAACGGGAAGCAGGAAGAAGGGGCACCGGAAACACCGGCGAGGCACAATGGCGGCATGGATCTTCGACAGGGCATCGGTCTACGCAAACTGGGCAAGACCGCCGATGAGTTCCAGCAGGACCTGTTGAGCAACCTCTACTACCGGCGCGGCACGACCGTCGAGTCGGCGAGCGCGCGGGACGCGTACGAGACGCTCTCGCTGACCGTCCGGGACCGGCTCGCCGAGCGCCGGGCCCGCACCGCCGCCGCGCACTACGCCAGCAACCCCCGCTGGGTCTACTACCTCTCCGCGGAATACCTGCTGGGTGCTCAGCTCGAACAGAACCTGCTCTACTCCGGCACCGGCAATCTGGCCGCCGAGGCGGTCAAAGCTCTCGGCTTCAGCCTGGAGGACCTGGAGGACCTGGACGTCGAGCCGGGACTCGGCAACGGCGGCCTGGGCCGTCTCGCCGCCTGCCTGGTCGACTCGCTGGCCACCCGGGACATCCCGGCCGTCGGCTACGGCATCCGCTACGACCTGGGCATCTTCCGGCAGATCATCACCGAGAACGGGCAGACCGAACTGCCCGACGACTGGGCCTTCCAGGGCAACCCGTGGGAGTTCCCGGCACCCGACGACCGGCAGACCGTCGGCTTCTACGGGCACACCGAGCCGGTCCCCGGTTCACCGGACCGCAAGGTGTGGGTGCCGGGCGAGATCGTGCTCGGCGAGCCCAGCCACATGCTGGTCCCCGGTTACGGCACCGACACCGTCAACATCGTCCGGCTGTGGAGCGCCAAGGCCAGCGAGGCCTCGTTCGACCTGAGCCGGTTCTCCGCCGGGCAGTACGCCGAAGCCGTGCAGGAAGCGGTCCGCGCCGAGAACATCAGCAAGGTCCTCTACCCCGACGACAGCACCGAACTGGGCCGGGAACTGCGGCTCAAGCAGCAGTATTTCCTGGTCTCCTGCTCGCTGCGGGACATCATCCGCCGGTTCCGGCTGCGTAACGAGGACTGGAGCGAGTTCGCCGACAAGACGGTGATCCAGCTCAACGACACGCACCCGACGATCGCGATCCCCGAGCTGATGCGGCTGCTCGTCGACGAGTACGAACTGGACTGGTCCAAAGCCTGGGAGATCACCCGCAAGACGTTCGCCTACACGTGCCACACCCTGCTGCCGGAGGCCCTGGAGACGTGGCCGGTTCGGCTGATCGAGAAACTCCTGCCCCGGCACCTGGAGATCATCTACGTGATCAACATGCTGTTCCTGCGGGAGGTCGGCGCCCAGTTCCCCGGTGACCAGGACCGGATCCGGCGGATGTCGATCATCCAGGAGGAGCCGGAGCGCCGGGTCCGGATGGCACATCTCGCGGTGGTCGGCACCGAAGCCGTCAACGGGGTCGCCGAGCTGCACTCGAAACTGCTGCGGGAGACGGTCCTCGACGACTTCGCCGACCTGTGGCCGGCCAAGTTCCAGAACGTCACGAACGGCATCTCCCCGCGCCGCTTCATCCGGATCGCGAACCCGCGCCTGTCCGACCTGATCACCGAAGGCCTCGGCGACGACAGCTGGCTGCGTGACCTGGAGAAACTGGCCGGGCTGGAGTCCCTGATCGGCGACGCGTCGTTCCGGGACCGCTGGCAGTCGATCAAACGGGCCAACAAGGTCGCCCTGGCCGCCGGCGACCCCGACTCGCTCACCGACGTGATGATCAAGCGGTTCCACGAGTACAAGCGGCAACAACTCAAACTGCTCCACGTCGTCACGCTCTACCAGCGGATCCACGCCAACCCGGCCGGGGACTGGGTGCCGCGCACGGTGCTGTTCGCCGGCAAGGCGGCCCCGGCGTACCACGCGGCCAAGGACCTGATCCAGCTCATCGCCACGGTCGGCGCCACGATCGCGGCGGACCCGGTGGCCTCGCCGTACCTCAAGGTCGTCTTCCCCTCCAACTACAACGTCACCCTCGCCGAGAAGATCATCCCAGCGGCCGACCTGTCCGAGCAGATCTCCCTCGCCGGCAAGGAGGCGTCCGGTACCGGCAACATGAAACTGGCCCTGAACGGCGCGGTCACCATCGGCACCCTGGACGGCGCCAACATCGAGATCCGGGCCCGGGTCGGCGAGGACAACTTCTTCCTTTTCGGCCTGGACGCCTACGAGGCCGCGCAGGCCCGCATCAACGGCTACCAGCCGCGCGCCTTCTACGAACACGACGCCGAACTGCGCGCCGCCATCGACGCGCTCGGCTCCGGGGCTTTCGGCGACGTCGGCCACCGGGTCGCGAGTTCCCTGCTCGGCTGGGACGAATACCTCACCCTCGCCGACTACCGCGCCTACCTGGACGCCCAGGCGCAGGTCGAGGAAGCATGGCGCGACCGGGACCGCTGGATCCGCATGTCGATCCTGAACACCGCCCACAGCGGCTTCTTCAGCTCCGACCGCACGGTCGCCGACTACGCCGCCCGCATCTGGCGTGTCGCCCCCGTCCCGGTCCCCCACGAAGACTGACCAGACGGCGGCGCGCGGCCCTCCGCGCGCCGCCCACCCCAAGAACCGAACCCGAACCCGAACCACACCGCGCCGGTACGCCCCACGGCTCCCGCCGAAATCCACCGGCCCCGCCCCTTCCCCGCAAGGCAAGGCGCTTGGCCCGGACCGCACCGCGACCACCGGGCGTGAGCGCGGGGTCGCGGTTACTTCTGCGAGCTACCTGATGGATTCCGGCTCGGTCCTTCTGGTTGCGGCGGAAGGACGACCTCGGGTCCAAGAGGACGTCCTCGGGGTGACGCCCGGTAGCGTGCGGGAGATGTTCATCAGGGCCGTTCGGCTGGATGCGGTGCCGGGGGACGGGTATCCGTTCGGGTTGCCTGTGGTTCGGGGACTGGTCGCCGGTGGGGAGTTGCGGTTTCCGACGGCGGTCACGTTGCTGGCCGGGGACAACGGGAGTGGGAAGTCGACGCTGATCGAAGGGATCGCGGTGGCCGCCGGGTTCAACCCGGAAGGCGGGACCACCTCGTTCAACTTCGCCACCCGGGCCAGTGAGTCGGAGCTCGGCGGGCATCTGACGCTGGTGCGCACCGCCGGACGTAAACCCCGGACCGGGTTCTTCCTGCGGGCCGAGTCGTACTACAACGTCGCCACCGAGATCGAGCGGCTCGGGGTGGCCGGGTCCTACGGTGGGGTGTCACCGCACCAGCGGTCGCACGGGGAGTCGTTTCTCGACCTGGCCAACCATCGGTTCGGGGCCGGTGGGCTCTACCTGCTCGACGAACCCGAGGCGGCGCTGTCGGTGCAGGGCTGTCTGGCGCTGCTGCTGCGGATCGCCGAACTGGTGGAGACCGGCAGCCAGTTCCTGATCGCCACCCACTCGCCGGTTCTGCTGGCCTGCCCGGGGGCGACGATTCTGGAGATCGCGGCGGGCGGGGCCATCGAGGAGGTGGCCTACGACCAGGTGGAGGCGGTCGCCATGACCCGGGCGTTCCTGGCCGACCCGGGCCGGTTCCTCGAACACCTGATGAGCGACTGAGAACACCCGGTCACACCACCGCCGGCACCCGGCTGGCCACTGGCGACACCCGGATGGAGACCCCGGTGGCGGGCAGCCGGCCGGAATGCCCGGGACCACCGCAACCGGGTTTGTGGCCGCGGAGCGGCCTGGGGGTTTGGTGACCATCGCATTCGGCCCGGCGGTCGGGGACGGTCTGGAGTGCCGCCTGGCTCGCGTGATCGCTGCGGGCGTGGTGGGTGCTTGTGAGGGGGTGTGGTCCGTACCGAATCATAGTTCTTCTATGGTTTTGGTATTTGGTTCGCGCTGGTGGCGCGGTTGGGGAGGTGCGTTGCATGCGGGCGATTCTGGTGTCCCGGCTTGGTGGGCCTGAGGTTCTGGAGGCCGCTGAGCTGGACGATCCGGTGGCGGAGCCGGGACGGACTCTGGTCGACGTGACGGCGGCGGGGGTGAACTACGCCGACACGCATCGCACCGACGGTAGTTATCGGGCGGCGGTGGTGTTGCCGTTCGTGCCGGGGACCGAGGTGGCCGGGGTCGGGCCGGACGGGCGGCGGGTGGTGGCGCTGCTGTTCCCGGGTGGCGGGTATGCGTCGCGGGCTTCGGTGGCTGACGGTGACCTCGTCGAGATTCCCGACAAAGTGGACGACGCGAGTGCCTTGGCGCTGCTGGTGCAAGGGCTCACCGCTTGGCATCTGCTGCGTGGCAGTGCCCGGCTGTCGCAAGGGGAGACCGTGGTGGTCGGCGCCGCGTCGGGGGGTGTCGGGACCGTCGCGGTGCAGCTCGCGGCACAGTTCGGGGCCGGGCGGGTGATCGCGGCCGCCTCCACCGCCCAGAAACGGGAGCGGGCGTTGCGGCTCGGAGCGGACGTCGCGGTGGACAGTGCGGCCGACGGGTACGCGGAACGGATCCTGGAAGCCACCAGCGGCCGGGGCGCGGACGTGATCCTCGACTCGACCGGTGGTGACACGCTGGCCGCGGCACTGGGCGGGCTGGCCCACTACGGTCGCCTGATCAGTTACGGCAACGCGTCCCGGCAGGGGCGGGCGCCGGTCGACCCGGGTGCGCTGGCCGATCGGAACACGTCGGTCGGCGGGTTCTGGCTGCGCCCGGCCCTGGATCAGCCCGGCGGTTTCCGCGAACCGCTGTCCGAGCTGCTCACCCTGGTCGCCGACGGGCGTCTGGTCCTGCCGCCAGGACCGTCCTATCCGCTGGGTGACGCCCGCCGCGCCCACGAGGACCTGCTGGCCCGCCGCACCACCGGCAAGGTGGTCCTGACGGTCTGAAGCCCGCCAGCGGCGAGGTCGTCCTCGGCGATCCGAGCCGCGCCGTCGGCACGATCGTTCTAGAAGTCCAGGTAGGAGACGGCCAGGGCGACCGCGAGGGCACCGCGCAGGAACCACAGGGCGGCTTCCGGGATGTGCCGTTGCGGCCGGGCGCCGAGGTAACCGCCGATCAGGCCGCCGAGACCGCAGAGCAGGCCCAGCACCCAGTGCGGGGCGATCTCGGCGCCGCCGGTGGTGACGGCGATCAGGGCGTAGGTGCCGGACCCGGCGACCGAGCTGACGAAGGTGGCGGCCAGCGCGGCCGGGGCGACGGTCGACATCGGGATCCCGCGGCCCGCCAGGATCGGGCCGAGCAGGGAGCCCTCGCCGATGCCGTAGACGCCGCCGACGGGTGCCGTCACGATCGAGATGAGCAGGCCGGCGGCGAACCCGGCCGGCCCGGTCTGCCAGCTGATCTCCATGTCGCAGGGGATGATATCCGCGTCTCACCGACCGAACTTCGCTTGCCCTGGGTCCGTACCGATCTCTAACGTCGGCCGGTCTGCTGGTTGACCGGGGAGGTGTGTCAGAGTGCGTGATGAGGCGTTCCGTGCGTACTTCGAGCGGCATCATGCCTCCCTGTCCCGTCTGGCGTACCTGATGACCGGCGAGTCGTCGGTGGCCGACGATCTGGCCGCCGACGCGCTGACCGAGGTGTGGCGGCACTGGGATCGGGTGACCGCGGCCGACGACCCGGCCGCCTACGGTCATGGCATCGTGATGAACCTGGCCCGCAACTGGGTGCGCCGGCGCGGCCGGGAGCGGCTGCTGTCGTTCGAGGCGCTGCGCCGCGACACCGATGTGCCGGCGGTCCTGGACGTGCGTGGCGCGCTCCGTAGACTTCCGCATCGGAGACGTGCCTGCGTGGTCCTGCGGTACGCGTTCGACCTGCCGGAACGGGAGGTCGCCGCGATCCTGGGGATCTCCGTGGGCGCGGTGAAGAGCGCCACGTCCCGGGGTGCGAAGCAGCTCGCCGGGATGCTGGGTGATCATGTCGGCATCGACGGCTGGGAGGCGGCGCGGTGAAGCCCTCCGACGACGACCGGCTCCGGGCCGCGCTGCGGGCCGAGGCCGCCGCTCATCAGCCGGACCGGGCGGCCATGTTCGACCGGATCACCGCGTCCGCGATGCGCGACTCCGGGCATCGACTCCCGGCCCGGAGAGGCCCGCGGATGCGGACGGCCGCGGTGGCCGCCGCGGTGGCCGTGCTCTTCGGCGGCGGCGGAGTGGGCACCTGGGCGCTGACCTCTTCGTCCGGCCGCCCGGAAGCCGCTCCGACGCCGGCGCCGGTCACTGCCGCGCCGAGTCCGGTGGACACCGCCCCGGTTAGTGTCGCCCCGTTCACCCCGTCGCCGTCACCCTCGCTCCTTTCCCTCAAGCCGTCCCCGTCGGCCTCTCCGGCGCAGGAGAAGACGACGCCCCCGGTCGAGCAGGGGCCGCTCTGGGCGGACGGCTCGGTGGTGTCCGAGGGCTCCAGCGTCGTCACCCTGAAGACGACGGAGACGCTGACCTCGCTGACCGTGGTGATCCGGGTGGCCCGCACCGAGGGCCTGGTGGCCCGGAGCGGGGCGAAGAGCACGCCCGGCGCCAGCGTGACCACGACGGTCACCGAGGATCCGGACGCCTTCGTCTACCGGTTCGTGATGGCGCCGGCCGACACGCTGGCGCCGGGCACCTACACGTTCGCCGCGCGGTACAAGCACCCGCCCGGCAGCCGGGACGCGGGCGGCGACACCTACGTGGCCGAGTCCGGTTCGCTGAAGGTGTCCGGCGACTTCTTCTAGTTCTCCCGGACGTCGGTCAGCGGGGTGAGCCGGCTGAGGTTTGCCGGCGCGTTCCACTTCTGGAGTTCCGAGCTGCTGCACTTACCGACCTTGACCTTGCTGGTGCCGTCCGAGTGGGTGTCCTTCGGCGAGGAGTTCAGGTCGGTCGGCTGGAGGCAGTAGCCGTTCTTGTCCTCGATGCGGTAACTCGTCGCGTAGTCACCGGTGTTGTGCACGACGGTCCACATCAGGTCCTTGTTGTTGGACGGGGTGGCCGGGCAGGTCATCGTCGTGACGTACGCGTTGGTGGCTGTGCTGTTCGGCGTCTTGAGGCAGTACTTGGTCTTGCCGTCCTTGCTGGTCACGGTGATCGCACCGGTCTCCTTGACGGCCGGCGCCACCGGGACCGGGTGCACCCAGATCTGGTTCCAGTCGACCGCGCCGCTGGGACTCTGCTTGCAGAACCACGCGATCATGTACGAGTACCCGGCGTCCTGGTTCGTCACGTCCAGGCAGCGGCTGAACTGGGAGTAGTTGACCAGCTGGTTGGTGGAGTCACCGGCCATGCCGGCGCCGACACCCGCGGACGACCGCCACACGGTGACCGAGGTGTTCACCGAGCACGAGTTGAGGATGACCGCGCTGCCGATGGTGTTGGCGGTCTTCATGTTGATGCAGGTGCTCTCGATCGCCGATTTCGAGCTGGTCGAGTGGAACAGGCTGGCGCCGTCGAGGCTCCACTGGTACAGCGTGTTACGGGAGTCCGTCGGGCACTTCTGCAGGGTGACCGGGTTGTTGTTGGAGTGGGTCGCCCCGGAGTGCAGGCAGAGGCCGTCGGTCGCGGCCGTCGTCTCCGAGTTGACCAGCTTGAGATACAGGTCCTCGGTGTAGCCGAACTGCTGATTACTGCCGCCGTTGCAGGTCTTCACGACGAGCGCGGTGCCGACCGCGGGCGTCTTCGAGCCGGCGTCGAAGCAGAGGCTGCCGACGGTGGACGCGGCGATCTGGATCGTACCGCCCGGGATGTTGGTGTTGCTGGTGAAGAAGTTGTAGGTGGCGTTGAGGGTGCGCGAGCCGGACGTGTCACCGGTGGAGGCGCTGCTGCGCAGACCCTGCGAGGTGACCGTCGCGGTGGTCGGCACCTTGGTGAGCGGGCAGGCCAGAGCCTTGCCGTCCTGGTCCTTGTAGACGATGGTGACGATGTACCGCAGCGACTCGCCGGTGCCGTCGACCCCGCCGTCACCGGTGATGTCGCAGCCGGGCATGTCCTCCAGCTGGCCCATCAACTTGTCCTTGTCGTTGAGGGTGGAGGCCGCCCGGACCCGGGCCATCACCACGTCGAGCCCGATCTGCGCGCCGTTGAGGGCGCTGTTGCGGTCGTTCACGGTGCGGGTGCTGGTGACCTGCCGCAGGATCACCGGCAACAGCATGGCGGACAGGGACAGGCCGATGGTCACGACCAGCATCGCCATCGGCAGCGATCCGCGTTCGTCCCGGAAGAGGCGATGTGGGCTCATGTGGTGGGCCTCCCCTGGCTGCAGTCATTGGCGGTCTTCTGGCTGGCGTTGCGGTCGATGTTCTGGGCGGTGAAGGTGCTGTCGAAGGGGAGCGCGACCTTGCCGACGGTCACCGTGAACCGCAGCCGGACCTGCTTGAACTGCGGCTGGAAGCCGGAGCCGACACCGGCGGCGCCGACACTCGCGCTGGCGTACGGCGAGTCGCCCGGTGAGTACACCGCCACCGGCCCGGCACTGGTGTCCGCGGTCACGTAGGTGGCCAGGACCGTCTGCGTCGCCGGCGTCTTGGCGGGCAGGTCCCAGGCGGCCAGGATCAGCTGGCCGTTGTTGAGGATGATCTGCCGGCACGGGCTGTTTCCGGTGGCGTCGTCCGGCAGCGCGTACTCGGTGTACCAGCGGGTGCCGACCTTGCCCGGGGTGGCGACCCAGGTGGCGTAGCGCAGTTCCCGGTCCAGCCGCCGGAAGCTGATGTCCAACTGGTCCCGGGCGTCCGAGGTCTGCTGGGTCTGGTTGGTGCTGGCGTAGAACTGCACCACCCCGGTCAGCGCGATGGCCAGGACGAACGTCATGATGGTCGCCGCCATCATCACCTCGACCAGGGAGAACCCGCGATCGTCGGAGAGCCGCCGGATCAGCCGCTTCATGTGATCGTCCAGACGAAGTTGTAGATGGCGGTGGACACCGGCACCGTACTGACGCTCTTCACGGTCACCACGTAGACGCCGGGTGTGGTGGGTGTGCCGCTGAGGGTGCCCTTGCCGCTGTTCCACGTCACTCCGGCGGGCAGACCCGTCACCGTGGTGGTCGGCGGGATCGTGATGCCGAGCAGCGAGGCGTTGGTGCCGACCGGGATCGTCACCACCTGGCCGGTCGGCGACGTCGGGTCACCGCCCGGCAGCGTGAGGGTCAGCCCGGTGGTCGTCACCGTCAGGATGAACCGGTCGCTGACGGCCGGGCCGATGCTGTCGGTCACGCTGATCGTCGGCACGTACCGGCCCGGCAGGGTCGGGGTTCCACTGATCACGCCGGTGGACGCGTTGATCGACACGCCGAGAGGCAGGCCGGAGGCGGAGAACGTCAGCGTGCCGAAACCGCCGGAGGCGGTGGGCGTGGCGATCACCGACGCGCCGAGGGCCACGGTCTGGTCGGCGGGCTTCGTCAGCACGATCGCCGGATACACCGTGTGGGTGTAGGTGGCCTCGCCGTAGACGCCGTTCACGTCGGTGGCCCGGATCGTGGCCGTGTAAGTGCTGCTCGCGGTGCCGGTGATCGCCCCGGTCGCCGCGTCGACGGCGAGACCGGCGGGCAGCCCGGTCGCGGTCCAGGTGTACTTCGGGGAGCCCGAGGTGTCTCCGCCGGTCGCGGTCGGCTGCAGCGAGACGGCCTCGCCGACGTGATTCTTCGGGGCGCTCGGCGCGGTCACCACCGGCGGGACGACCACCGTATAGCTGATGTTGCTGAGGGTGTCCGAGCGACCGGAGTCGTCGGTGACCTTCGCGGTGGCGCCGCTGACCGTGCCGGCCGTCGTCGGGGTGCCACTGATCAGACCGCCCGCGTTACCGGTCAAGCCGGTCGGCAGCCCGGTGAAGGTCCAGACGTTGGGCAGCGTGCCACCGGTCGCCTTGTACTGGTAGGTGACCGTGTTCAGCCCGACGTAGAAGACCGGGAGTGGGTTCAGCGCGAGACTGCGGACCACCGGCGACGGCCGCTTGATGTCGAATTGGGGCTCGGCGACCCGGGAGACCAGCGTGGAGGCCAGGTAACCGCACTGGTCGCCGGCACAGCCCTGCTGGGACCAGGACTCCAACACGACCACCCGGTAGTACTTGAGCTTCTGGGTCTCGTCGGCCGGGACCCGGGTCGCGGTGGCCGGGTCGACGCATTGTTCGGTCCAGGCGTAGTACACCTCGCAGGTGCCCACGAAGATGGTCTGCTTGAAATCGGTGCCGTTGATCGTCTGGGTCATCGTGCTGGTGGAGATGGGCGCGTCGGCACCGCCGGTGGCGTTCTCGTCGTACCCGATCGCCATGCTGTCCAGATACGGTTTCAGCCGGTCCTTGAACAGGCTTTTCGTCAGCGCTTCATCCCACTGCTCCTGGACGGCGGTCTTGCCCCGGTCCTTCATCAGAGCCGTCGCCTGCAGTGCCCGGACCTGCTCGATGGCGGTCGACGCCAGCTGCGCCGCCTGCCGCTGGTCACGCTGCTGATCGACGGTCTTGGTGCCGTTGATGAAGAACGCACCGAAGCCGGCCATGGCGATACTGAGCACCGCCATCGCCATGATGAGTTCGACGATGGAGAAGCCTTCGTCCTTCTCGCGCATCTCACTCCCCGCTGTCCGCCGTACAAAAATCGCACTGGCACCATCGGCGGAAAACGCGGGAAGTGAAGGTAAATCAGCCGGTGCGATCCGCGATGTAGTGACAGAGCGACTCCAGAGTGCGGCGGGCCGCACCGTCCGGCAGGGTGCCGGCACTGCGGCGGGCCGCTCCGGCATAACCGTGCACGGTCTCCCGCGCCTGCTTCAGAGCAGCCGACCCGCGCAGCAGCCCGAGCGCCTCGGCATGCAGCGCGTCGTCGACGATCGGACCGGACGACAACAATTCCTTCAGCCGTCGTACGTCAGCCCCGGTGTCGTCGGCGGCCAGCGCATACAACATCGGCAGCGTGGGCACACCCTCGCGCAGATCGGTGCCCGGAGTCTTGCCGGACTGCTCCGACTCCGACGCGATGTCGAGCAGATCGTCGGAGAGCTGGAAGGCGATGCCGATCGCGGTGCCGAACTCGGCGAGCGTCTCCACGTGCGGTGCGGGCAGGCCGGAGAACAGGCCACCGAACCGGGCCGACGTGGCGATCAGCGAGGCGGTCTTGTCCTCGACGGCCTGCAGATGGAACCGGATCGGATCGGCGCCCCGCGGGCCGACGGTCTCCGCGAGCTGGCCACGAACCAACTGGGAGAGGGTGCGGGCCTGCAGACGGACCGCCTCCTCACCCAATCCGGCGGCCATCTGGGCCGCGCGGGCCAGCAGGAAGTCCCCCACGTACACCGCGAGTTTGTTGCTCCACCGGGAGTTGGCGCTGGCCGCACCGCGCCGCAGCGACGCCTCGTCCATCACGTCGTCGTGGTAGAGCGTGGCCAGGTGCGTCAGCTCCATCAGCACCGCCGACGGCAGCAACTCCGGCCGGTCCGGGTCGCCCAGCTGCGCGCAGAGCGCCACGGTGAGCGGGCGGAACCGTTTGCCACCGGCCTGCACCAGATACGCCGCGACCTCGTCGACCAGCGGGTCCGGGCTGGCCACGGCGACGCGCAGCTCGGTCTCCACGGTCGCCAGGAACCCCGTCACGGAGTCACGGACAGCCGGATCGATGAAGTCGGTGAGCGTGGGGGCCGTCATGATCATGAGGCTAGAACACCCGGCTGAGAGACCGCTGACGAGGCCCGCGGTGGCATCATCGACGGATGGCGCTCACCGATCCGCTCGAACTACTCGACTTCGACGGCCTGCTCAGCGACGAGGAGCGGCAGATCCGCGAAACGGTGGCCCGGTTCGTGACCGAACACGTGCGGCCGTACGTAGCGGACTGGTTCGAAGACGGCACCTTCCCCCGGGAGCTGGCCCCCGAACTGGGCAAACTGGGTGTGCTCGGCATGCACCTGGACGGTTACGGGTGTGCCGGGACGAGCGCGGTGGCGTACGGGCTGGCCTGCCTGGAACTGGAATCCGGCGACTCGGGGCTGCGCAGTTTCGTGTCGGTGCAGGGTTCGCTGGCGATGTTCTCGATCTGGAAGTACGGCTCCGAGGACCAGAAGACCGAATGGCTGCCGCGGATGGCCGCGGGTGAGGCGATCGGATGCTTCGGCCTCACCGAACCCGACTTCGGCAGCGACCCCGCCAACATGCGCACCCGGGCCGCCCGCGACGGCGACGACTGGATCCTCAACGGCTCCAAGATGTGGATCACGAACGGCAGCATCGCCGACGTGGCCACCGTGTGGGCACAGACCGAGGACGGCGTACGCGGCTTCCTGGTCCCCCGGGACACCCCCGGATTCACCAGCCGCACCATCAAACGCAAACTCTCACTACGCGCCTCGATCACCGGCGAGTTGTCCCTCGACGACGTGCGCCTGCCCGCCTCAGCCCAGTTGCCTCTCGCCAAGGGCCTGGGTGCGCCCCTGAGCTGCCTGGGCGAAGCTCGGTTCGGCATCGTCTTCGGCTCCACCGGGGCGGCCCTGGACAGTCTGCGCACCGTGATCGGCTACGCGAACTCCCGGATCCAGTTCGGCAAACCGATCGCCGCGTTCCAGCTCACCCAGCAGAAACTCGCCGACATGGCGGTCGACCTGAACACCGCCGCACTGCTCGCCCTGCACCTGGGCCGCCTGAAGGACGCCGGCACGCTCAAACCGCACCAGATCAGCGTCGGCAAACTCAACAACGTGCGCCGGGCACTGGCCATCGCCCGCGAATGCCGCACCATCCTCGGCGGCAGCGGCATCACGCTTGACTACTCACCGCTACGTCACGCCAACAACCTGGAATCCGTCCTGACTTACGAGGGCACCTCCGAGATCCACACGCTGGTGATCGGCCAGACGTTGACGGGCCACGCCGCATACCGCTAGTCCCACACCGCCGCGCTCGTAAGCCCCCCAGAGCCCCACCCACAGCCCTTCCTCCCCATCCACACAAGACCCACGACACCGAGGAACCCACCCCCACCAGCCAAAACAACCCCGTCCGTGGCGGCTAGCCGTACCTCAGCAACGTTAAACCCCCCGAGTCATGGCTAGCCGTAGCTCAGACAGGTCATTACGGGGTCATTCCATGTCTGGTGTACGGCTGGGTGACTCGAGCCGTAGCTGAGCGAGGTTATCGACCCCCAATGACCTTGCTGAGCTACGGCTAGCCGAAGGATTCGGCCCCGAACCTGGCCACCAGCACTGGTCCTGGCACTGGCCGTGACTGCCAGCGCTGGCGGGCCGGCTGACAGGGGCCGGCGGGGACGGCGGGGCCGGCTGGCGGGGCGGGAGGTTCTGGCGGGGTGGCTGTGTGGGCTATCACGAGACAGGGGGATGTGGTTGGGGGGTGCCGTTTACCCCGTACCGGATCGATTGCTTATGATCTTGCCGCGTGATCCACAGAACACTGTCCATAGTGACAGCGACGGGATTGATCGCGGCTTCCGCCTTTCTCGGCGCCACCCCCGCGTACGCAGAAGAGCCCACACCGGAAACCGAACCACCGGTGGTGGAACTGGTCCTTGATGTGAGCGGCTCGATGAAGGCCGCCGACATCGACGGGCAGACCCGGATGACGGTCGCCAAACGAGCTTTCAACGAGGTCGTCGACGCGCTGCCGGAGACTACGCAGCTCGGTATCCGGGTGCTCGGCGCGACGTATGGCGGTGACAGCAAGCGGCTCGGCTGCCGGGACACTCAGCAGATCGTCGCGGTCGGCCCGGTCAACCGGGTGGCGGCCAAGAACGCCATCGCCACGTTGAAGCCGACCGGGTTCACTCCGATCGGTTTGGCGCTACGGTCGGCGGCCAAGGACTTGGAAGGCGCCGGTTCGGCCCGCCGGATCGTCCTGATCACCGATGGTGAGGACACTTGCACCCCGCCGGATCCTTGTGACGTGGCCCGGGAACTGGCCGCCCAGGGCACCGATCTGGTTGTCGACACGCTCGGTCTGGCACCGGACGAGAAGACCCGTAAGCAGTTGGTCTGCATCTCGCAGGCGACCGGTGGCACCTATGCCGCGGCGAACAGCGAGGAGGAGCTGACCGACCGGATCAAGCAGCTCGTCGACCGGGCCGCGCTGCCGCCGCCGGTCACCCCGGCCGTGGTGCAGGGTGCGAAGGACTGTGCCACTGCCCCGCTGCTGGCTGCCGGTGTCTACACCGACCGTGAGCTGATCGGCGAGCACCGCTTCTACCGGGTGTCGGTGGACGCCGGCCGCGAACTGCGCGCGAGTGTCAGTATCGCCTTGGACCGGCCGTTGAACCGGGACTATGGCGTGCTGGTGAAGGCGGCCACGGTGGACGGCCGGGAACTGGTTCGTGGTCTGGACGCGGGTAGTGGCCGCGCCGATGTGATCTCGGCGGGTCTGCGCTGGTCCGGCGATGAGGAGCCGGCTTTGGCCGCGACTTCGGACATCTGCCTGGTGGTGAGTAATTCGTTCGCTTCGACGACGGCGGCCGGTGCACCCGGTATGCCGGTCGAGCTGAGTATCGACCTGGTTCCGGCTTCGCAGGCACCGGATGCTCCCGGTCTGGGACGCGGCTGGCTGCTGCTGTTCGTGCTCGCGATCGCCGGCCTGATCGCCGGTGTGCTGGCGGGTTGGCTGACCCGCTGGTGGGTCGCTACCTGGAGGGAGAACTGATCATGCGGAGACTGTTCCCGTTGGCCGTTCTCGGTCTCGTGTTGCTGCCTGTTCCCGCTTTCGCCGCCGATCCGACGGACGGGCCGACGCCGTTGCAGAGCATCACGTCGGCCGGTACGTCGTTCTTGACCGCTGTGGCGATCGCCCCGGAGCAGCCGGTCAAGGTGAGTGCGGTGACCGGCGACTACCTGTATTGGCAGTTCCCGGCGACGGCCGGGCAGCGGCCCGATCTGACTGTCGACGTCACGTTGCCCAGTAGCGGTCGCAGCGGTGATCATTCGTGGACCGTCGAGGTGTTCGACGGGTTGCGCCGCCGGCAGGCTTGTGTGGGTGGCGAGCAGAGCCCGGTGGCCGCGACCACCGACACTGCGGTGAAGCTCGGTTGCCGGTTGCGGCAGGTCCGTTCATGGGCCGAGCCGTGGGACGGTGACCCGCTGCCCGGCACCTATTACGTGCGGTTGTCCAGTACTGAGTTGCCGGAGAAGGATTTGGGCCTGCCGCTCGACGTGTCGTTGACTCTCACGTCACCGACCGGCGACACCGGTGCCGACCAGGGTGAGTTGGCTGCTCCGTTGGTGCCGAACAACCAGCCCGGCAAGCTGCTGACCACCCCGGTGCCGTCGGCGAGCGCGGAGCCGGAGGAGGAGTACTTCTCGGTGGATTGGCTTCCGGACTTCTCGTCGCGATGGGTGTGGACGGTGACCGGTGGCATCCTCGCCGCGATCACCGGCCTGATCGGTTTCTCCTGGACCCGACGGCGCCGGGTTTGACGGGTTCGCCCGGGCTTGCAAAAGCCCGGGCGAAACCTCACAGTTTGTCGAGCTGGGTGACGACCATCGCGATGGCGAAGAAGCCGTAGAAGGCGATCGCCACCAGCAGGCCGCCGAGGCGCCAGCCGCGGATCCGGATCGGGCCCGGCAGGTCGCGGGTGTTGAGGCGGACCAGCAGGATCGAGTAGAGCAGGGTCACCACCGAGGCCGCGCAGGTGGAGACGATCAGCAGGCCCAGCGGCTGGGTGAACCCGGCCAGCAGGATCGCCGAGCCGAGGACGATCTCGATCCAGACCACCGCCAGGTAGATCCGGGCTTCGGTCCAACGTGCCGATTCAAGAAGGTAGTTGCGGCGCAGGAAGTCCGAGGCGACCCGGCCGATGATGTCCAGCAGGCCCATCGCCGCGGCCCACAGCGAGACCGCCGCGACTGCCAGGAACAGCAGTTTGAGCCAGGTGCCGACTTCGGTTTCGAAGATCTCGCCCTGGGTCCGCAGGAACGACGGGTCCGATTTGAGGTCGCCGCGGCCGAAGAGGGTCTCGTAGGCGAGCAGGCTCATCACGCCGATCGTCACGAAGCAGACCGCTACGAAGGTGACCAGGTGTTCGGTGTTGGCGCGTTTCCACCACAGGTTCCAGCGGCTCAGTGAGGTCTCGTCGAGCGGGAACGTGTAGCGGTCGGCGCCGGCTGCCTCTTCCTGGCCGGTGATCGGGGAGATCAGGCGGGGCACGTGGGCACCCATGCCGTATCGCTTGTCCCGGATCCAGTTGCTCAACACCAGGTTGTGTACGCCACCAGCGCCGGCCGCGCCGATGGCGCTGAGCAGCATGGTGAACGTGATGCCGTCCGGGATCTGCCCGAATTCGGTGACGGTGGCCTTCGCGCCCTCGCCCCAGGTGCTCAGCGAGATCACGAAGATCACCACGACCACCAGGAAGAACAGGGTCAGGATGACCTTGACGGTCTCGACGCGTTCCACGGTTTTGTAGATCACTTTGGACAGGGTCAGAAAGACCCCGATGGTGACCAGTACGCCGACGGTGATCCAGACCGGGTCGCCGCCGCCGATCAGGTAGGTGAAGACGGTGGACCCGCTGGTCGCCCAGCCGGGCCAGACGTATTGGAAGGCCCCGGCCAGGCAGATGATGATGCCCCAGCCCTTCCACCAGCGGGAGAATCCGGCGACGACGGTCTGGCCGGTGGCCAGGGTGTATCGCTCGATCTCCATGTTGATGACGAACTGCACGGCGAGGGTGGTGAAGGCCAGCCAGAGCAGGCCGAGGCCACCGATCGCGGTCAGGTACGGCCAGAGGATGATCTCGCCGGCCGCCATGCCGATGCCGACGGCGACGATGCCGGGCCCGACCATGCGGCGTAGCGCGGGGGGTTCGGGAAGTTCACGAGTGGTGGTCTCGGTCAACATTGCGGCGCTCCAGAAGATGGGAGAGGTGAAGCAACATCCGCGCGATATCGGGGGTGGATCCGGTGAACAGTGCGAACGCCGCGGCGGCCTGGTAGACGCACATCGCGGCGCCGCCGATCGCCGGCAGTCCGGCGGCACGGGCGGCGATCAGCAGCTCGGTGTCGACGGGCATGTAGACGATGTCGGCGACCCACAGGCGGCGGTGGAGCAGCTCTGCGGGCAGTGGGATCCCGGGGTGGTGCCGCATGCCGATGGGGCTGGCGTTGACCAGGCCGTCGGCGGTTTTCAGGGTGGTGACAGCGGGCAGGTATCCGGCGCCCAGCCGGTCGGCCAGTTCCCGGCCGCGGGAGACGGACGGGTCCACGATGGTCAGTTCCGTGACGCCCAGCTCCCGTAGCGCGTGACCACAGGCGGCTCCGGCCCCGCCCGCGCCCAGCATCACCACGTGGCCGGTGGCAGCGCCGGGCAGGCCGGTCCGGAACGATTCGGCGAATCCGGGCGCGTCGGTGTTGTAGCCGTACCGGCGGCCGTCCCGGAAGACCACGGTGTTCACCGCGCCGATCTCCCGGGCCTGCGGGGACAACTCGTCGAGGTGCTTGATCACCTGCTGTTTGAAGGGGTGGGTGATGTTGAGCCCGGCGTACCCGGAACGTTCGGCGAGATCGAGCCGGCGTTCGAGTTCTGCCGGGGTGTCCACGTCGAACAACGTGTACGTGAGCCCGAGGTGGTGGTGGCTCCCCTCGGCCTCGTGCAGTGCCGGTGACAGCGACGCGCCGATCCCGGTCCCGATCAACCCGCATCGGCAAGCCGACATTCACAAGCTCCTTGCTAATGTACGAACTGGTACGTTAGTTATGAGGTGTGACGGCCGACACTGTCAAGACCCACGGCAGACTTACCTGTATGACGCAGGAACGGCAGCGCGACGCCGTACGCACCCGCACAGATCTGTTGGACGTGGCCACCGACGAGTTCGCCGAACGCGGCTACAGCGGTGCCCGGGTCGACGAGATCGCCGCGCGCACCCGCACCACGAAACGGATGATCTACTACTACTTCGGCGGTAAGGAGCAGCTCTACCTGGCAGTTCTGGAACGGGCGTACGCGGAGATCCGGGCCGCCGAACAGACCGCCGACGTCGACCATCTCGATCCCCCGGCAGCCGTCCGCCGGCTCGCCGAGGTCACCTTCGACCACCACGAGGCGCACCCCGCGTTCATCAAGCTCGTCGGGGTGGAGAACGCGCAGCACGCCAAGCACATGAACCACGTGGCCCGGCTCGTCGACCTGAACAGCTCGGCCGTCGACCTGCTCCGCGGAGTCCTCGACCGCGGTGTGCGCGACGGTGTGTTCCGCGACGACGTCGACGCCCTCGACGTACACATGATGATCAGTTCGTTCTGTTTCTTCCGCGTCGCCAACCGTCACACCTGGGGCGCTCTCTTCGACCGGGACCTGCTCGCCCCGGATCGTCGGGAGCACTACCGGACGATGCTCGGGGATCTGGTGACCGGCTATCTACGAAAGTGAGGCCGCATGCGCCGGTCGATCGCCACCGTCTGTGTCTCCGGCACCCTCGACGACAAGCTGACCGCCGCCGCGTCGGCCGGGTTCGACGGCATCGAACTGTTCGAGAACGATCTCGTGGTGTCGCCGTGGTCGCCGGTGGAGGTTCGGTCCCGCTGCGCTGACCTGGGCCTCACGATCGACCTGTACCAGCCGTTCCGGGACCTCGACTCGCTCGACGACGGACATTTCCGCAAGAGTCTGGACCGGGCACGGCGGAAGTTCGACGTGATGGCGCAACTGGGGGTGGACACGGTGCTGGTGTGTTCCTCAGTGGCCCCGGACGCCGTGAACGATGACGACCTGCTCGCCGCCCAGCTCGCCGCTTTGGCCGATCGGGCGGCGGACCACGGGATGCGCATCGCCTACGAGGCGCTGGCCTGGGGACGGCACGTGTCCACGTGGGACCGCTCGTGGGAGATCGTGCGGCGGGCTGATCATCCGGCGCTGGGGCTCTGTCTGGACTCGTTCCACGTACTGTCCCGGGAAGTGAGCCCGGACCCGATCGCCGGCATCACCCCCGGCAAGATCTTCTTCCTGCAGCTCGCCGACGCGCCGCATCTGCGCATGGACGTGCTGCAGTGGAGCCGCCACCACCGGCTCTTCCCCGGCCAGGGCGCCTTCGATCTGCCCGGTTTCGTCCGGCTGGTGCTGGCCGCGGGCTACGACGGGCCGCTGTCGCTGGAGGTCTTCAACGACGTCTTCCGGCAGGCCGATCCCACCCGGACCGCGGTCGACGCGATGCGGTCCCTGGTCGCCCTTGAAGATCAACTGACGATTGCCGGGTACGACGGGAGCCGCACCGCCCTCCGCGCGCTCCCGCCCGCGCCGGACCTGACCGGGCACGCCTTCACCGAATTCGCCGTCGACGGCCGCTCCGGCCCGGAACTGCGCACCGCCCTGCGGGGCCTCGGTTTCCTGCACACCGGTCAGCACCGCACCAAACCGGTGGAACTCTGGGAACAGCATTCCTGCCGCGTGATCCTCAACAGCGCGGTGACCGCGACCGGCCCCGCCGCCATCAGCGCTTTCGCGGTCACCTCGGTGGATCCGGCGGCCGCCCTCGCCCGTGCCGAGGCCTTGCGGGCCCCCGCTCACCCCAACGTCCGCGAGCCGGGTGAGGCGGAACTCGCCGCGATCACGGCCCCCGACGGCACCCAGGTCTTCGTGACCGGCCCGGCGAATCCGTGGCGCGCGGACTTCCTACCGACCGGCGCGAAGGCCGGCGGGTGGACGGCCGGCGAACCGGAGGCCGATGACGCGAAGGCCGGCGCCGGGCTGCTGGCTGTTGATCATCTCGGGCTGGCGCAGCCGTTCGATCACTTCGACGAGGCCGGCCTCTTCTACCATTCGGTTCTCGGCCTGGATCATCTCGCCGCCGAGGAGTACGCCGCCCCGTTCGGTTTGATGCGGTCCCGCGCGGTCGCCGACCCGGCCCGCCGCGTCCGGGTGGCCTTGACCGTGTCCCTTCTGCGCCGTGGCGAGTGGGCGCCCGCGGTCTCCGACCCCCAGCACGTGGCCTTCGCCACCGCCGATCTGCTCGCCACCGCCGAAGCCCTGGACCTGCCGGCGCTCCCGGTCCCGGACAACTACTACGACGACCTGGCGGCCCGGTTCGCCCTGGACGCCGGCTTCGTGGCGACGTTGCGGAAGCACGGCATCCTCTACGACCGGGACGCGAACGGCGGCGAACTGTTGCACCTCTACACCCCGGTGATCGGCGGCCGGGTGTTCTTCGAGATCGTCGAACGCCGCGCCGGCTACGACCGTTTCGGCGAGCCGAACGCCCCGGTCCGGATGGCCGCCCAGCGCCACCGCCGCCTCACCGGAACCTAGGCCGCGGTTGCTTTCGGGCGCCGGGGAGCCGGGCCACGGTTCCACCAGAGGGAGAGTGTCACACCGGCGGTGACCAGCAGTGTGCCGAGCAGCAGGAACCAGACGCTGATCTCGACGTTCTGCTTGGTCACGCCGAATTCGCGGGGCAGGTCGCCGAGCACGTCGGTGAGCTGTTCGGCGTCCTGGGCCTTGAAGTAGCGACCCCCGGTCAGGTCGGCGACCTGGGTGAGCGCCTCCTCGTCGATCTCCCGGTTGCCGCCCCGGCCGCCACCGCCGCCACCGAACCCGTTGCCGCCGAAGCCGCTGCCGAACGCGGAGTCGCCGCTGACCTGGTCGGGGGTGCAGACCATCTGTTGCGGGTCGGTGGTGCCGAACCCGATCGTGTAGACCCGCAGTCGCCGGGCCGCGGCCTGTTCGGCGGCGGTGACCGGGTCGACGCCGGTGGTGTTCGAGCCGTCGGTGAGCACCACGATGGTGTCCGGTTCGTAGTCGACGGGCGCCCCGCCGGTCGCGGGTGCGGCCAGCTCGACGCCGGTGCCGGCCACCTCGGGGTTGATCTCGGCGATCGCGTCGATCGAGGTGAGGATGGACTGGCCGATCGCGGTGCCGCGGGCGGTCTTGAGCCCGGCGATCGCCTCCAGCAGCGGCGCTTTCTCGGCGGTCGGCGGGACCAGCAGGCCGGCGATGCCGGAGAAGGCGACCAGCCCGATCCGGGTGTCGCCGTCCTGGGCCTCGACGAACTCGCGGGCCGCGTCGGTGGCGACGGCCAGCCGGTTCGGTGCGATGTCGATGTTGCACATCGAGCCGGACACGTCGATGGCCAGCAGGATCGTGGTGTCGTTGGAGGGCACGGCCATCGACGCCTGCGGGCGGGCCACCCCACCGGCGAGCGCGAGCAGCCCGGCCAGGAAGAGGTAGACCGGGATCCGCCGGCGCCAGGCGGTCCGCCCGGGTAGTGCGGCCCGGATCAGTGCGACGCTGGACACCGTCACCGCGGTCCGCTTCCGCCGCCGGTTCAGCAACCAGCGGGCCAGGAGCAGCAGCGGGACGGCCAGCAGCGCGAGCAGCGCCCACGGCCAGCTCAGCGACATCAGACGATCCTTCCGTGCCAGCGGGTGCCGAGCAGCCCGCCGAGCGTCAGGAGCAGGAGGGCGGCGGCCGCGAACGGGGCGGTCAGCTCGATCGGTTCCTTCTCGGTGGTCAGTCGCAGGTCGATCGCTTTGGTGCTGTCGGTGAGCGCCCCGGCGTCGCCGGCCTGCTGGTACGCCCCACCGGTCACCTGTGCCACCGTGGTCAGCAGGGTCTCGTCGAGCTGGGTGCCCAGTTGGAAGCCGTCGACTTCGACGGTCGCGCCTTTGGCGGTGCCGACGCCGACCGTCTGGATGCGTACTCCGGCGGCGGCGGCGAGTTCGGCGGCGGCCTGCACGTCGGGCCCGCCGGTCTCCTCGCCGTCGGAGAAGACCACGATCGTCGCCGACGGCCAGTAGCCGAGGTCCGAGGTGGCCTGCGCGCCGCCCTCCGTCGAGGGGAGGCTGACCGGTTTGCCGGTGATCGTGCCGAGCGCGACCAGGATGGCCTGCCCGAGCGAGGTGCCGCCGCTGGGCGAGACCCGGCCGATCGCGGCGACCGCTGCCGCGTGGTCGTCGGTGGGTGCCTGGGTGAGCAGGGCCTGGTCGCCGAAGACGAGCACTCCGACGTCGACGGTGTCCGGCTGGTCCTCGACGAACGCGGTGGCGGCCTGTTGTGCGGCGGCGAGCCGGGTCGGTGCGACGTCGTCGGCGGACATGCTGTTGGAGACGTCGAAGGCGAGCAGCACGGTCCCGGCGACGCGGGGCACGGCCACTTCCGCCTGTGGCCGGGCCAGGCCGATCAGCATGACCGGAAGGGCGGCGAGGAGCAGCGCGTACGGCAGGTGTCTGCGCACGCCCCCGCCGGTGAGCGACGAGAACCCGGCGGCCGACAGCGCTGCCGCGCGGCGTTTCTGCAGGGCCGTGTAACCGGCCACGGCCGCCGCGCTGGCCAGCACCGCGATCGCGATGACGGCCGGGTAGAGGAAGGTCACCGGCGTCTCCGTCCGGAACGGCGGACCATGTCGACCAGGGTGGCCAGCATGTCCTGGTCGGTGGTGATCCGGTGGGCGTCGACGCCGGCTCGGCGCATGCCGTCGGCCAGTTCGTCCTCGCGGGCGCCGACCTGCTCGGTGAGCCGGGCGCGCAGCAGCGGGTCGCTGGTGTCGACGAGGAGTTGTTCGCCGGTTTCGGCGTCTTCGACCAGGATCAGGCCGAGGTCGGGCAGTTCCAGTTCGGACGGGTCGACGACGCGGATGACGACGACTTCGTGCCGATGGGTGAGCTGGGCGAGGGGCCGGTCCCAGCCGGGTTCGCCGATGAAGTCGGACATGACGAAGACGAGGCTGCGCCGCCGGGCGGTGGTGGTGGCGGCGAGTCGCAGCATCTCCGCGAGGTCCGTCGTTTTGTCCGACTTTTTCGTGACACTAGAAGTCAGATCGCGGGTTATCCGCAGAATCTGATCCCGGCCCGTACGCGGCGGAATGATCTTATGGGTCTGATTGTCGAAAAGGATCGCCCCGACCCGGTTGCCACCCTGGGAGATCAACCGGGCGATCGCGACAGCGAGCGAGGCGGCCGTCGACTCCTTGCCGGCGCCGCCGCCGAACCGCATCGACGCCGACCGGTCGATCACCAGCCAGGAGGTCATCTCCCGGTCCTCGGTGTACTGCCGGACGAACGGCTCGTCCAGGCGCGCCGTGACGTTCCAGTCGATGTGCCGGACGTCGTCCTCCGGGGTGTACGCCCGCAGATCGGTGAAGTCGAAACCGGCGCCGTGCCACACAGTCCGGTACGAGCCCTGCAGACGCCCGTCGAGACGGCGCCCGAGTTTCCACTCCAGGCGCCGCAGCAGCCGGTCGGGGGCGGTCGTCATCTACCGGACCCGGCCCGCGGGTTCCGGGAACGACTGGTTCGCCAGGATCTTCGCGATGATCAGATCCGGGGTGACCTCGTCGGAGAGTGCCTCGTAGGAGAGCACCAGCCGGTGGCGCAGCACGTCCAGCGCGAGATCGCCGAGGTCTTCGGGCACCACGTACTCCCGGCCGCGGAGGAAGGCCAGGGCCCGCCCGGCCAGCACCAGACTGATCGAGGAGCGAGGGCTGGCGCCGAAGGTGACGTACTTCGCCAGGTCGGTGAGGCCCACCCGGGACGGGTCGCGGGTGGCGTGGGCGAGGTTCACCGCGTACTCGATCAGGGACGGATCGACGTAGACCCGGTCGACCTCCTCCTGGAGGGTGACGAGCGTCTGCGGGTCGATGATCTTCTGGATGGCCGCGGTCCGGGCGAGGGCCCGCTCGACGACCACGAACTCCTCGGTCACGCTCGGGTAGCCGACGACGACCTTCATCATGAACCGGTCGACCTGAGCCTCGGGCAGCGGATAGACGCCCTCGTTCTCGATCGGGTTCTGGGTCGCCATCACCAGGAACGGGACGGGCAGCTTGTGGGTCTCCCGGCCGATGGTGACCTGCCGTTCCTGCATGGTCTCCAGCAGTGCGCTCTGCACCTTGGCCGGAGCCCGGTTGATCTCGTCGGCCAGCAGCAGGTTGGTGAAGACCGGGCCGAGCTGGACCTGGAACTCGGCCTTCTGCTGGTTGTAGACACGGGTGCCGACGATGTCGGCGGGCACCAGGTCGGGGGTGAACTGCACCCGGTGGAAGTCACCGCCGATCGCCTCCGCCAGGGATTTCACGGCGAGGGTCTTGGCCAGGCCGGGCACGCCCTCGACCAGGATGTGACCGCGGGCCAGTAGTGCCACGATCAGCCGCTCGAGCAGCACGTCCTGGCCGACGATGGTCTTCTTGACCTCGTAGAGGACCTTCTCGATCGGGCCGGCGGAGGCGGGCGGGGCTTCGGTCCAGCTCATGTATCCGTCCTCGGGTTTCTGGGTTTGTCACAGTGGCGGGGACTGGCCTTCGCCCTCGCCGCCGCCGAGGGCCGCGCCGATCGGGACGGCGAGACCGATGCCGATGAAGGTGCCCGCGCCGCTCGGGTTGACGAGCGCGATGACGATGCCGATCACCTGACCGCGGTCGTTGATCAGCGGGCCGCCGGAGTTGCCCGGGTTGACCGCGGCGTCGAACTGGATGAGGCCTTCGATGTCACCGCTGTCCCGGTCGGTCCCGGAGACGACGCCGCTGGTGGTGCTGAAGGTCAGGCCGAGCGGGTTGCCGATCGCCACCACGTCGTCACCGACCGCCGCGCCGCCGCCGAGCACGGCCGGGACCAGGGTCTCCGGGAGCTGCTGTGGGGTGAGGGTGGCGATGTCCTGGGTGGGGTCGGCGCTGGCGACCTCCGCGGTGGAGCGGGTGCCGTCGGCGTAGACCAGGCGGATCGACTCGGCGCCGTCGACCACGTGGTTCGCGGTGATGATGGTGCCGTCGGCGTTGGCGATCACGCCGGTGCCGGTGCCGGCTTCCAGGCGATCCTGCGAGTCGTGTCCGGTGGTCTGGATCAGCACCACCGACGGGGTGAGGGTCTGATAGACCTCGGCGACGGACAGGGGCGCGTCCGATGCGGAGGGCGAGGCCGTCGGGCCGGCCGCGGCCGGTGTCTGGTCGTCACCCCCGCCGCGTACGGCCACCAGCACCGTGATCGCGACAGCCCAGATCACGATGGCGCCGATGAACAGTCTGCGGCGCAGCTCGGGCGTGTTCCAGGCGGTGCTGAACCGCCTCTTCGGCTCCTCCGGAACGGGCTCCGGGGTCGCGGAACCATCCGGGCGGAGCACCGTCATCACGGCACGACCGCCAGAGTCTTCATCCATCGAACTTAGAAGCGATTCCTAGGAATTGCCCATGAGAGTTCTGATCGTTTCCGGGACGCGAATTTCACCATCAGCCACAAATTCGTACAAATACCTCCCGCTCTTAAGCACTTCTTAGACAACCTCCCGCGGATTCCTCAACTGGGGCGCCGGGGCGCCGACTTGAACCGCCGACCCCTGCCTGATCAGGCCGTCGTCCCCCGCCCGTACCAGCCCTCCGAACCCCAAGCGAAGGGGCATCCGTGCGCCTCCCCCGAAGTGCGGCCGTCGGCCTGATGGCCGCCGTGCTGTGTGGCAGCCTGGCCGGCTGCGCCAGCTTCCAGGAGCTGACCAGCAGCAGCACACCGCTGCTCGGCAAGAGTTCGACAAACGATCCCAGCACCGAACCGTCCCCATCGGTGTCGGTGTCGGTCAGCAGCAGCGCCGCGGCGGAGAAGCCGGTCCGGGCGAGCGGCCCACTGGACACCGGCTCGGTCGTCCATCGTGTCAAGCAGGGCGCTTTCACGGTCACGCTGACCTACTGGACCTCCGACAACGCGAAGCTCTACACCGCCGGGTCGAACAAGACCCTCAACATCGCGGCCCACATCGAGGACACCGACGGCAAGCAGCGCGTCACGGTCAGCACTTTCCAGGTGACCCAGGACGACGGTGCGGCACGGGCCAACGTGCGCACCGACAACGGCAAGTTCGACGTCACCCCGCCCTACCCCTACAACACGGTGGTGACGTTGCCGGCCGCCACCGCGGGCGCCACCGCGCTCACGCTGACCGTCCGGATGGATCTCCTGGTGGAGACCGCTCCGGAGGCGGACACCTACTACCGGTCCACCGCTCTGGACTCCCTCACCCTGCCGCTGGTCAAGGACGGTGCCACCGATGACTGAGACCGTTCCCGGCCTACGCCGCTCCGGCGATCGCCAGATCCTGCTGCCCCGCAGCGCCAAAGCCGGCCCGATGGCCCTGCCGCCGGTCCCCCGGCTGGCCGAACTGGAAGCGGTCGAGACCGTCTCCGGCGAGATCGCCGCCGCCGCGGCCGGCGGGCCCCGGCACGCCACGATCAGCTGCATCATCCCCTGCTACAACGAGCAGGACACGATCGGCGACGTCCTGCGGAGCCTGCTGGCCCAGACCCGGATGCCGGACGTCATCCACGTCATCATCAACAACACCGACGACGACACCCCGGAGATCGCCCGGACCTTCGAGGGCGAGCACACCCGTACGGTGAAGGGCACCAAGTTCGTCACCCAGGTGCACGTCCACGACATGGGCGTCAACCCCGACAAGAAGGTCGGGGCCCTGAACTACGGCTACTTCCTCTCCCGGGGGTACGACTACATCCTCGGTGTGGACGGTGACACCACGCTCAGCCGCGACACCGTGGAACGGCTCGAACTGGAGATGACCGACGACCCGCGCATCGGCGGGCTGAGCGCCATCTACAGCATCGACAAGGACCGCTTCCGGGGGCTGATGGCCCGGTTCCTGATCGCCGGGCAGCGGGCCCAGTTCGGCGCCTTCAACATGGACAACCTGCTGCGCGGGCGCAACATGGCGGTGCTCGGCGGCCAGTGCAGCCTGTTCAACGTGCGGGCGCTGGAGATGGTGATGGTCCGCCACCACCAGCAGGCGCCCTGGGTGCGTGACAGTGAGGTCGAGGACAGCAAGCTGTCGCTGCAGATCAAGGACGCCGGCTTCAGTACGAAGATCAGTGCCTCGGCTCGGGCGTACGTCGGCCCGATGACCAACCTGCGGGCGCTGCACGGTCAGCAGGTGAAGTGGAACTTCGGCGCGATCGACCTGTTCTGGCCGGGCCAGCGTGGTGACAACAAGGGCCAGCCGTTCCACCCCAACCTGCGGCTGCGCTGGTACGAGAACATCGCGATGCTGTTCAACATCGGTTCGCGGCTGGGTTTCCTGCTGCTGCTGGTGGCGTCGCTGTCGATCGGCGCGTTCGTGTTCAACCCGATCTGGCTGATCCCGCCGGCGGTCGCGGCGCTGCTGAACCTGCGGCTGGCGCTGGCGATGAAGGACAAGAGCGCCTCCGACCTGTTGTACGCCGCTCTGGCCCTGCCCGCGGAGATGTACATGTGGGTCCGGATGGGGCACTTCGTGTCGGCGTGGGCGCAGTTCCTCGCCCAGAGCGACAAGGACAACTGGGCCGCTCAGGCCAACGCCGAGAAGGGCAAGGGTTCGGCGTACGTCATGCCGCTGGTGGTCCTGGTGGCCATCGTCGCGACCGCGACCTACGCGTGGACCCAGCAGAGTGTCGAGATCCAGTCGGCGATCCTGTCGCTCGGCTGGCCGATCCTCTACATCTTCACCGTCGCCCAGACCGTGTTCATGGCCCGCAAGCTGTTCCGCAGGCACCGCGGTTTCGCGGTCTGACACACCTGACACGAAGCAGGGCCGGGGCAGCACGCCCCGGCCCTGCTTGGTGTCGCTGACTGTCAGCCGCGGGAGATGCGAGTCATCTCGTCGCGGTCGACGACCTTGACGCGGTTGCGGCCGTCCGGCTGGCCGAGCGCGATCTCGAACGCGTCCAGCAACTGCCAGCCGGCCCACGTGGTGATCGGCAGACCACGCTGCTCCAGGTAGGTCACCACGGCACCCTGGTCGTCGCCCTCCGGCGCGAGCGGCAGCCGCTCCTGCGCCTGGTCCGCGATCAGGCTGGCGACGGTCTCGCCGGAGCAGCCCTTGGTGTGGCCGATCAGGCCGACCGGGCCACGCTTGATCCAGCCGGCCACGTACACGCCGGGGATGTGCTCGCCGTCCAGGTCGATGACCCGGCCGGCGGCGTGCGGGATGGTGCCGGTGCGGGTGTCGAACGGCAGGTCCGGCAGCGCGCTGCTGAGGTAGCCGACCGCCCGGTAGACGGCCTGCACGTCCCAGTCGGTGAACTCGCCGGTGCCGCGCACCCAGCCGTCACCGGTCAGCTCCTGCGTCTCGGTGCGCAGGCCGACGACCTTGCCGTCTTCGCCGAGCACCTCGACCGGGGCCTGCAGGAAGTACAGGTGCAGGCGGCGCGGCCGGTCCCGCGGGTCGCGGACGGCCCAGTTCTGCAGGATGTCGACACACATCTTGATGTGCCGGGTGTCGCGCATCGCCTGGAGGCTCGCCTCGTCGAACTCGATGCCCTCAGGGTGGACGATCACCTCGACGTTCGGCGAGTGGTCCAGCTCGCGCAGCTCCTGCGGGGTGAACTTGACCTGCCCCGGGCCGCGGCGGGAGAAGACGTGCACGTCGGTGACCGGGCTCTTCTTGAGCTCCTGGTAGACGTTGTCCGGGATCTCGGTCACCAGTAGCTCGTCGGCGGTCTTCGCGAGGATCCGGGCGACGTCGACGGCGACGTTGCCGGCGCCGATGACGGCGACCTCCTTGGCCTCCAGCGGCCACTCGCGCGGCACGTCCGGGTGGCCGTTGAACCAGGAGGCGAAGTCGGCGCCACCGAAACTGCCCTGCAGGTCGATGCCCGGGATGTCGAGAGCGCGGTCCTTCTCGGCGCCGGTGGAGATCACCGTGGCGTCGTAGAAGCGGCTCAGTTCCTCCGGCTTGACGTCCACGCCGTAGGAGACGTTGCCGATGAACCGGATCCGCGGGTTGTCCAGGATCCGGAACAGGGCCTTGACGATCTCCTTGATCCGGGGGTGGTCGGGTGCCACGCCGTACCGGATCAGGCCGTACGGAGTGGGAAGCTTGTCGAAGATGTCGACGGTGACCGTCTCCGATGCCTTGATGAGGTGGTCAGCGGCGTAGATACCGGCCGGACCGGCACCGATGACAGCAACCCGCAGGGGGCGGTTCATGGTTGCTTCCAATCTCGTAGCTTCGAATCCGTCAGCCATGATCGAGGACAGGCCGCCAAGACTCTAAAACCTCAACCTAGGTTCAGCTCAATGCGACCCCCCTCGACAATTCCCCCAAACCAGACTTAGGTCACCCTTAGCAGGTGCCCTGAGCTGCGCAGACACTCATTTCTGTGGCCCCGGTCTCCCCCGGCCGGGCTACCACCATTCGGGCACCCCGGTGCGCCCTTTTCCACGGGGTAACCGGAATCGGGCCGTTGACTTAATGATCGTTCAGTTGCCGCCGGTAGCCTGAGCGCTCGCGCCGCCCGAAGGAGTGCCCCGATGCCCGTACCCCGCCGTCGCCTTCCGGCCTTTCTCGCCCTTGTCTTCGCCCTGGTCGTGACCCTGGGTGTGGCCGCCCCCGCCCACGCCGCCGGAAAGGCCGCCACCCTCTCCTCGTTCACCCAGACCACCGCGGCCTCCTACGCCAAGTGGAACGCGGCCCGGCAGGACCCGGACGACTGGCAGTCCTACGGTTTCGACTGGGGCACCGACTACTGCTCGGCCAGCCCCGACCGGCCGCTCGGTTTCGACTTCCGGCTCTCCTGCCACCGCCACGACTTCGGCTACCGCAACCACAAGGCGGCCGGCGCTTTCACCAGCGCCGCCAAGGACCGGATCGACGACGCCTTCCACGCCGACCTGAAGCGCAAGTGCGCCACCTACTCACCCGCCGTCCGCCCGGCCTGCCTGAGCCTGGCCTGGATCTACTACCAGGCCGTCTCGGTCTTCGGCTCGACGGCTGCCGTCGACCGGTCCGATCTGGACACCGCGGCCGAACTGATCAGCTGACCGACACGAGAGAGGCCGGCGGGACGTCCACCGGCCTCTCAGGTCTTTCCGGAGTCAGCAGTACAGGTTGCCCCCGGGGGTCACCCCGAGAATCGCGGCGAAGCGGTTGTACGCGTCGACCCGGCTCTGCACCTGACCCGGATTGCCGCCGTTGCACTCCAGCGAACCGTTGATGCTGCGGATCGTCTCGCCGAACCCGCGGCCGTTGACGATCGCCTCGTGCGGGGTCATCGTGCCGGGCCCGCGCTGGGTCATCCAGTACCAGACGGCCGTCTGGTAGGCCACCGACGTCTCGTTCTTGACCCGGTCCGGATTGTTGAGCAGGTCGATGCCGAGGGCGTCACCGGCCGCCTTGTAGTTGAAGTTCCAGCTCAACTGGATCGGGCCACGACCGTGGTAGGCGCTCTGCCCGGCCGGGCAACCGTAGGACTGGTTCCGGTCGCAGTACAGCGGCCAGTTCGCCTGGTTGATCTCCTCGACGTAGACCAGGCCGCCGGACTCGTGGTTGACGTTGGCGAGGAAGGCCGCGGCCTCCTGCTTCTTCACGGTGTCACTACCGGTGGCGGTGAACGCCGGGAACTTCTTCACGGCGTCGATCAGACCGGCGTACGAGTAGAACGCGATCCGGCTCGGGAACATCTGGTTGAACTGCGCCTCGCTCACCGGGAAGCCACTGGTGTTCCCGGGCGGCGGGGTGGTGCCACCGGAGCAGGTGTACGGCGACCAGTACCAGGTGCTGATCACCGGGTCGTAACCCGGGTTCTCATGGCTGGCCTGGTAATACTGCCCGTTGGTGTACTTCACGATCGCGCCGGCCGCATAGAACTGCCCGGCCACCCAGTTCGGGTGGTTGCAGTTCGTGGACGGCGGCGGGGTGGTCGTGCCACCACCGCAGGCGCCGTTGTCACTCCACACGCCGGAGCCGCCGGTGCTGGGCGTCTCGCCCTGGGTCCACCACTTGGCGGTCCAGTTGTGCCCGCTGTACGAGGCCCGCTGGCCTCCGGTGTAGACCGCCGAGCCGCTGTACGCCGCGACGCACGACTCGGCCGCGTTCGACGCGGTCATCGGCAGGATCGCGGCGGCGACACCGGCCACCGCGACACCGATCGTCGCCATGATCGACAAAACCCGTTTTCTGGGCATGCTTCACCTTCCGTACGTCTCGGTACGTACCAGAACGAGGGGGATGAGAGGTACATCGACTCAACTAGATCCGCGGACCCGGAGTCAAGGCATCTGTTAAGAAAGTTCAAAAATAAACCGCACGACGGGTGATCGACAGCCGTCGGCGAAGGCCGTATGTTAGGCGCGATTCGGTGCTGACGTCCGGACTACCTGGGGAGTTCGCCACAGTGTCTGACCGGAGAGGTGAACGATCCAGCCGACTACGGATCGGCGGATGGCTCGCACCGGGCGAGGAAACAAGTGGGAGCGCTCCCGCACTGCCTGGCCGTCCAGCCGCCCGCGCCCTGCCCGCCGGCCCCCTCCAACCCACCGGCACACCGCTGGAGACTGCCGCCGCCGACGCCCTGATCGGTCGCCACCGTGCCCGGCGCCGCTGGTGGCGCCTGGCCGTGGCGGCCGCCGCCGGAACCGTCACGGTCATCGCCATCGCGCAGACGGTCGGCGGCGACCCGGCGACGACCAGACTGCCTGCCGCCGCACCCGGCCCGGCGTGGCCCGCCGACCCGGACGCCTCCTGGGCGCTGTCGACACCCGGCGAGGCGACCATCTCGCTGGAGCCCTCGACGCCGTCCCCGAGCCCGTCCACCAGCACGCTCCCGGCACCGCGGACGACCACTCCGCGCCCACCGACGACAGCTCCGGCCCCGGCCCCGGCCCCGGTGAAACCAGCGTTGACCCTCACCGCCGGTTCGGTTCCCGCGCTCGTCGACCTGAGCGCCGAAGGCACCCGGGACTGGGCGCACTTCGGCCTGACCGACGCGACGTCGATCAACCGGCGGGGCGACGGGAACTCGATCGAGGACCTCGGCACCACCGGCGGCCGGGGCCGCTACGAGAACAACCCGCAACTGTTCACCTGGACCGGCGGCCGCCCGACCGGTTCCGCCACCCGCACCCCCACCGGCGTCTACGCCTGCGGTGAGGGCTCCGGTTTCACCCTCCGGGTGCCGGCCGGCCCCGAGACCCGCACGCTGCGCCTCTACGCCGGTGTGTGGATGGCCTCCGGCCGCCTGACGACCACCCTGAACGGCCTCACCCGAACCAGCACCCTGGAGAACCGCGAGGCGATCAGCACCAACCGTTTCGAGATCCGGTTCCGCGCCCCCGCCGGCAGCAAACTGACCCTGACCTGGAAGGCCACCGACACCTTCCACCCGAGCTGCGGCAACGTCGACATGCAGGCGGCCACCCTCTCCTAGGGTTCGTGCCGCACCCATGCGGGCTGCATGACGTCAGGGGTGGCCCCCGTCACACGCGGAGACCGCCGCCAACGCGGCTTCCAGGAATTCGGTGATCAGTTCATGGAGTTTCGATACCGCTGACAGGTCCTCTTCCGGACTCAACCGGCGCCAGTCCCGGTCGGCCCACGGATCGAATCCCGCCTCCCTCAACACGAGAACGGGCCGGCTGCCGTACGCCGGTGGGCGGTCTCCGGGCCTCCGGTCACCGTCGGTTCACTGGTGCGCAGTGACGAGCCGGCCGACTGGGACGTCATCGACTGGCCCGTCGACGAGACGGTCGTCGCGGTCGCGGCGGCCCGGCTCCGGGTCGACCGGCCGCCGGTCTATGTCGCCGTGCCGGGCCGGTCGCAGACCCCCGGATTCCCGGTGCTGCGGCAGCTCTCCCAGGCGGTCGGGGCGGCCGTCGAAGCACAGCGTTCCTAGGGTGCGTTTCTCTCTGAGTGACTTTCGCGATCTTGGTCAAGCGGCGAGGTCGTATTGGTGCTGGTAGTGGCTGGTGTGGGTGCGTTGGTGTTCTTGCTGGAGGTGGTACTTCCAGTAGGCGTCGAAGTCGCCGTTGGTGATCACTGTTCGGAGTAGCAGGACGGCTTCGGCGCTGGGCAGGCTCCAGCGGGCGCCGGTGATCGCGAGGCGGTCTTTGACCAGGTAGCGGCATGCGCCCTCGATGACGCCGGTCGCGATGGGCCAGCCCATGGTCAGCGCGATGCGGTAGATGAGGTAGGGCTGTTTCGCGGTGAGGTAGTCGATGCAGCGTTTCAGCCCGGGTGCGGTATCGCCGGTCGCGGTGACGGTGTCGTGCTGGCTTTTCAAGTCGGCGATGACCCGGGCGGGATGGTGTTCGAGCAGGTCGCGGGCGGTGCGGGCGACGAAGGCGGCGCGGCCGGGCTGGGTGGGTGGGGTGCAGGTCGTCGGCGGCTTTCCAGAGGTATTCCAGGACGTGGACGAAGTCGAGGATCAGGTTGATCCGCACGCCGCGGGCGTGGGCTTCGGCGTTGATCCGGTCGATCTGGTGGTTGTTGCCGTCGACCAGCACGATCCAGCGGCGCAGGTGGTGCGGGTCGCGTTGCTCGGCCCGGTCGAACAGTCTGGTGGTCATCGGGGCGGTGGAATCGACGATCGACGCGTCGACCTGACGGTTGACGGCTTTCGGCCCGGGCCGGCGGGTGGCGCGTTCGGCGGCGCCGGTGGGCATGACGTCGGCGGGGCTGCGGACCGCGGGTGCGGCGTCATAGACGGCGGTGACCACGGCCATGCGGGTCCGGCCGGTGCGTTCACGGCAGGACAGTTGGGCCGACGGCGGTTGCGGCCCGTCGTCACGGACCGGTGAGCTGTCCCGCAACCCGGAATCGATCATGTTGATGCCGGTGGCGTCGATGCTGAGCACGAGCAGATCCCGCGGCCCCGCCGGGTTGCCGGGCTGAACAGCCCGGGCGGGAACGGGGTGCTGGGCATAGAAGTCACGCACGTCTCGGGCGGCGTCGGTGGTGATCTGCATCAGCTGCCGGGTGCCGATCCGTGTCCCGAGGATCCGGTCCAGACCATCGTGGGCCTGCCGCAACGCGCCGGTCACGCTCTCGTGGATCACGGCTTGTTGCAGCGGGAACGAGTACCAGCCTTCGGGCAGCGCGAGCCGGGCATCTGCCGGGTGCAGATTGGACACCCCCGGATGGCGGTAGGCGATCCGGGTGACCTCGACCGGGCCGAGGGTGGTCGACAGCAGCCGGGTATGCCCCGGCTCGGCCCGCCGCCGGGTCACCTCGTCGGCGCCGGTCACCTCGGGCAGCCGCTGTTCCGCGGCGGCACGGGCGTCGAGGTGATCCTGCAACGCCTGGCGCAGCACATCACGGCCCGCGCCGGCGATGAACTCCTCCACCGCGTGTTCCGGCCGCGTCGCCATCAGCGGGTCACCCAGGCGGGTGATCAATACGTCGAACAAGGCCCGGGACACGGCATAAGCGGCGTTGCCGGGCCCGGGGCAGGGATATGGTGCCATCGGGTCTTCCTCGGGTCGGCCGGTTCTTCGATAAACCCAGCCCGCCCAGGAAGACCCACCATCGTGCTGGAGCCATCCCGACCGGGTCACCCCGAAGAGGGGCCGGAACCAGCCGTGAGAGTGAACAGCCCCGGCTCCACTTCGCGCACGCGCCCGGCCGTCACCAGCTTCTTCAACCGGTGCCGGACCCGCTCACCATGCCGGGCCACCGACGGATTCTCACCCATGACCGCGACGACCTCCCGGCATCGCAGCGGCCGGCCCGCCTCGGCGAGGATCGCCAGCAACTGATCCGCGAACTCCCCGTCCAGGGCCGGGACGGACGCTGCCGGCACCGGCTCCGCCGCTCCGGTGACCAGCCCGGACAACACCTCACGCGTGACGGTCAGACGTTCGATCTCCCGCCGACACGCCTCGATCAACCCGGCGATCCGCGCGGCTTCCTCTTCCAACCGCAGCCACTCGACCCGAGCCGCCGCCTCACGCTCGGCGAGTAACCGCATGATCTGATCGCCATCCACCCGCTCACCCCCACCGAAAACCGGTCAGCCAACCCATACCAACCAGCCCTCGAAGAACACAACGATCGAACATCGATGAACATCACAGGTCACTCAGGGAGAAACGCACCCGCCGAACACAGACCGACGTGACGATCGCCTTGGAGGCCGCCCAGGGGGGCGCACTACACATCGAGCAGCCTCCAAGACGCTACAACCGGGTCCAGGGTATCGATAGAAGTCGACATGCAGCAGCCATTGACGGCAACCGTGACGGCAACCCAAGCGATCAGCAGCAAACCTCTACAGGATTCCACCACCCTGCGTAGTCGCCGCCCACCCAAACACGACCAGGTTGCCCTGGCGTCAACCCACAACGCCCTCCTTGGCTCAGCGCCATAATCATCGGTTCTTCGAGAAGGAACTAGATCGAGGGCAGGCGTTGAAGAATCACCTTCTACTTTCCAAGAATTCGACTAGCGCACTCAGCGTCGGTGTCAGATCAGAGCGGTCAAAACCCGCAGCCTCTAAATGGATGAGTATCTTGGCCTCTGCAGAATCACCGCAAGCATCAACGAAGGCCGCAATGCAGGCTCTTAGAGATGCGAGCACGTGCATTTGAACGTCAGCATCAGTTGGCGATTCGGAAGCGGCAGCGAGCGGAATAGGGGGAGTCGCAAGGATCAACTCAGGTGCCCCATCGGCCCGCTCATTCACTAGCGCCTGAGCCAAGCCGATTACTGGCCTACCTCCATAACGATCATGAGCAAGCGCGAAGCTCACGACTGCGGCACGGCAATCCCAACCGGTATCGCGCACAGACCCCGAACGAAACTCAAGCCCTTCCCTTACCCCCATGAACTCTTGACACGAGTTCACGACAACTTCCGCCGCGGCGGCGATGACGTATTTCACTTGCAGCCCAAGCCCGTGCTCATTGACGTCATGATTGACGGCCTACCCAGAATCTTAAGCTCGTCGTTATTGAGAGCCACGCCACCGTCGATGACGTCTGCGGTATACGTCATACGCGCAGCCTCCGGCAGATCCGCAACTTTGACGCTGGTTCGAATCATCGTATACGCCCCTTCTTCCGGGTAGGCAGCGTACGCCCTCCTCGCATACTCAGCAGCACCCGGCGAGTTCAGTCAGTCGTAGCATTTGATCTTGATGGGTCGGTGGGACAGGATGCCCGCCGTGCGCAACATGTTGACCCTGGTCGATCGTGAAGAGATCTCCCGTGGCTTGGCCGAGGGCCTGGAATTCAAGGAGATTGCCCGGCTGATCAGCCGGAACCCGTCGGTGGTCTCACGGGACGTGGCCCGCCACGGCGGCCGGGCGGAGTACCGGGCCGTGACTGCGGACCAGTTGGCGCTGACCGGTCGGTTGCGGCCGAAGGCGTACGCGGTCGACCGGTCACCACGGCTGCGGACGGTGGTCACGCAGCTGCTCAAGGGCGGCTGGTCGCCGGCGTCGATCGCGGGCCGGTTGCCGCGCGACTACCGCGACGATCAGGCTGTACGGGTGTCACACGAAGCGATCTACCAGTGGGTCTACGCCCAGCCGGTGTCCGCCCTGGCTCGGGAACTGCTGAAGCTGCGCACCGGCCGGACCGCCCGCCGTTCGGGCCCCCGCCCGGCCCCGGCCCCGCGGATCCGTGAGCCCCGCTACCTCGACGAACGCCCCGCCGAGGTCGAGGACCGGCAGGTGCCCGGCCACTGGGAAGGCGACCTCGTGATCGGCAAGGCCGGCAGGTCCGCAGTCGCGACCCTGGTCGAGCGGACCTCCCGGATGCTGGTCCTGGTCCCGTTGACCGGACGCGACGCGCTGACCGTCGGCGACGCGGTGATCGCCGCCGCCGGAACGCTGCCGCCACAGATCGCCCGCTCGCTGACCTGGGACTGCGGCTCCGAGATGGCCGGACACGCACGGATCACCGCCGCCGGGCTGCCGGTCTACTTCGCCCGCCCGCACTCACCATGGCAGCGCGGCAGCAACGAGAACGCGAACCGCATCCTGCGCGAGTACTTCCCGAAAGGCGTCCCGATCACATCAGATCCGAAATACCTGGCAATGGTGGCTTCCGAAATCAATGACCGACCCCGTAAGATCCACAATTGGAAGAAGCCCTCCGAGATATTCGCCGAACTCGTAGAGGAAAATGCTTCGACTGCCTGAATCTGCCCCCCGCTCGCTGAACGAGAAGTACTTGACCCCCTGAGGACTATTCCAGGCGCGATTCTTCGAGATGTCTACGTATTCAGCACCAGTAACAGCCCGCCAGAGATAGGCCTGGCCCGGTTTCGGTGTGTCACCTTGGTTGTGCACCAGCACCGGGGTTTTGCCGGCGAGCACATAGTACGTGTGGATGTCGGCGACGGTGAGGTTGTAGGCGGGGGCGAAGGTGTGCTCCGAGTAGTCGAATCCGTCTACCCGGGCCGTGCCCTTGACGGTGCGGGTGAGTTCGCCTGCGCCGAGCGATTCTGCCTTCTGCCACTCCTGATCGGATTCGTTCCAGAAAGGGTGGTCTTCTGTTGTCGTGAGTCGCTGGCCGTCGATGGTCAGGATGTATAGGTCGTCGTTGTGGACCCACACCTTCTCGACTTTTCGTGGACCTTCCTCGCCTGTTTCCGGGTCAGTTGCGAGGACCTCATCACCGACCTGGATATCTTCCATCGCCTTGGCGGTGCCGTCTGCCATCAGCACTGCCGTGGTAGCAGAAAAACTATTGGGGCCAGGGGTGACGCAGGCTTCAAGAGAGGGCGTCTTGGGGGAATCCGAGTCGCCCTTGTTGCCGAATTTTAGCTTCGGGATCTTTTTGGTGACAATTCCGAGCAGGGTGCTTACGACTGCCACCGTGGCGTGGCCGGCGCACTCTGCGCCGCCCCAGCCGCTGCCGCAACCGACCTGTTCCTGGGCTTTTGCGCAACCCTCTTCGTGGACTACGCAGTTGGCCACGTCGCCGAGCAGGAGCCCCGACGCAACGGCCTCGTGAGCCTGCGTGTCGAGCCTGGCCTTGCAGGTTCCCCAGGACACCAGCAGGCCTAGTACTGCAACGGCGGGTCGCCACTTCGTGTGGTTCTGAATCGTTTGCTGGGCGTGGTGACGGCTGAACAGGTAGGCGGCTGGGACGATGACCTCTGGGATTTCTTCCTGGGGTTTTCGCATTGGTTCAGCCGGGCGGATGTCCGGTGGCAGGCGTGGAAGTATCTGCGGGGGTTGATGGCGCCGATCGAGCGGCGTAGTGGCTGGAGTCTGGCCGAGCATGCCGGTGACGCGACGCCGGACAAGATGCAGGGTTTGCTGGTCAGCCGGTGTCTGGACCGGGACAAGCTGCGTGATGAGGTGCGGTCCGCGCTGGTGGCGGCGATCGGCGATGAGGCCGGGGTGCTGGTCGCTGACGAGACCGGCTTCATCAAGAAGGGAAGATCATCGGCCGGTGTTCAAAGGCAGTACACCGGAACGACCGGGAAGATCGACAACTGCCAGCTCGGGGTGTTCCTGACCTACCACACCCGGCATGGGCGGGCACACGTCGACCGGGAGTTGTACCTGCCGAAGTCCTGGACCGACGACCGGGACCGGTGCCGGCGTGCGCACATCGGCGACGACGTCCCGTTCGCCACCAAACCCGAGCAGGCCAGGTCCATGCTGGAACGTGCGGTCGACGCGAAGGTGCCGTTCGCCTGGTTCACCGGCGACGAGGCGTACGGCCAGAACCGGGCACTGCGCGAATGGTGTGAACAGCAGGACATTCACTATGTGCTGGCCACCCGTAAGGATCATGAGGTCGCGTCCGGGCTGCACACCACCACCCGCGTCGACGCGTTGATCGGCAAGGTCCGGGCCGGGGCCTGGCGGCGGATGTCCTGCGGTGACGGCGCCCACGGCCCGCGTGTCTACGACTGGACGAGTGTCCCGATCCGCACCGAGTTCGAGCATGGCCGGCGTGGCTGGGTGCTGGCCCGGCGCAGCATCAGCAGCGGCGAACTGGCGTACTACGTGTGCTTCGGCCCGCGCGGCACCCGGCTGCGCAGGCTGGTGGCCACGGCGGGCGCGAGGTGGGCGGTCGAGGAATCGTTCCAGATCGCGAAGAACGAGGCCGGCATGGACCAGTACCAGTTCCGCCGCTACGACGCCTGGTACGCCCACATCACCCTGTCCATGGCCGCCGCCGCGTTCCTGACCATCACCCGCGCCCGCGAAGCCGAAAAGGGGGCACCACCGGCGACCACGGCCAGGACGGCCTGATCCCACTGACCGTCAAAGAGATCAGACACCTACTCGCCGTCCTGATCCTGACCGCGAAGAACACCACCAAGCATGCCTTGGCCTGGTCGAACTTCCGACGACGTTGCAACCACCGCGCCCGAACTGCCCACTACCGCAAACGACTCAGCACGCTCGGAAGCTACGAGCCGCCGTAGCAGTACTAGCGGTGCGCAGCTCGCTTGGGTGACGATGCCTTCCCAAGATCCCTTGATCATGGAGAGGCCGTCGGCAGCGATGGTTTTGGTGTATCGCTCGGTGGAACTGCTGCCGGTCTTGCCGGACTCCGCGGGAGGGGAACTGGTGCCGCTGCCGCCGCTGCCGCCACCGGGATTCCAGTCCCAGTTCAGGCCGGTGACGTCGGAGAAGGCGGTGGGGCTGTTGTTGGCGTAGGCGTAGCCGTTCCACTGCTGAGGGACGGCCAGGTCTTGGATCGGGTCGAGGGAGATGAAACGGCCGATGGTGGAGTCGTATTGCCGCGCGCCGACCTGGATGAGGCCGGTGGTGCTGTTGAGGGTCTTGTTCAGGAAGCCCCGGTTATCGGGGATCTCGATCGTCACACCACGTCGGTCGCCGTAAGGCGTGTACTGACGCCAGGTCGGTGTCTGGGCGGTGTTGTTCAGATAGAAGTCGGGTGTGCCGTGCAGGTCCGGCAGGGCGAAACTGTAGCTGGCGCCGTTGCGGATGACACTGCCGCCGCCGGGAAGGCTGTAATAGCGGGTCCCGGTGACGGCGTTGGTGCTGGTGTCGAGGGTGAACTGCTGGCTGCCGAGGTAGAGCGTGACGTTGCCGGGGTTCTTTTCCAGCAGGAGGTCACCGGTGTGGCTGTAGACGTTGGTGGAGGATCCGGTTGGGGTGGTGACGGAGGCGAGTTTGCCGGCGTGGTTCCAGTCGAGGGTCTGGGTGCCGGTCGAGGTGGTGCGACTCGTCGTGTTGCCGGCCACGTCGTAGGCGTAGCTGGTCGAGCCGGTCCGGCCACCGGTGGTGCCGGTGCTGGTCAGGGTGTGCGGTTGGTTTTTGCCGTTCTCGTCGTACTTGTACGTGGTGGTGGTGTCGGTGCCGCCGGTCAGGGACCGTTCGATCTGGCTGGTGCGGTGGCCGAGGTCGTCGAAGGCCCAGCTGGTCCAGTAGGCGCTGCTGTAGCCGATGGTGTTGCCGATGGTGCTACGGCTGGTCTCGGTGGGTGTGACGGCGCAGTTGTCGGTTCCGGTCCAGGCTTCGGTGAGACGGCGTAGTCCGTCGTAGTTGAAGCATTGGGTTTCGCTGACGCCACCGGCTAGGCGGTTGGTGGTCTGCCGGGTCAGGTTGCCGACCAGGTCGTATTGGTATTTCTGCTGGTGGACGTTGGCTGGGGTGGTCGGGGCGCGGGTGATCAGTTGTTCGGTGAGCAGGCCGTTGTGTTCGTCGTAGGCCCGTGGGGGGTAAGGGACCAGCCGGATCTCTGTACATGGATGGGGATCCACCGGCCGCCGCAGCCGCCGCGTGTGCGTCCAAGAAGCCTGTCCGAGCCCCGGAGTTGGATCCCGCCCAGAATCCGGACTACAAGCAGCAGTGGCACGAACAAGTGAAGTGCATGCAAGGTAAGGGCATGCCGATCATCGAGACCGACGACGGGTGGACCTGGAACTCGGAGAACCCCAACGTGCCGGAGAACGAGAAGCAGATCGAGTTCGAGTGCCAGGTGCAGGCATTCACGAAAAAGTAGAACGCCCCCGGAGGCGGCAGTTTCGACCGGCCGCCTCCGGCGCGGCCGTCGGCATAACGCACTGTCATGCCCGAGCAGCGGATAAGTGATCATGCGAGTTGGTAACGCGTGCGTCCTTTGTTCAGTAGGCGACCGACGCGTGCCGGGTCGTATCGTGGTCAGCCATGCCTGGGCCCTTGGCCGTCGGAATTCTGCCAGGGGAACGGGGCGAGGTCGGGCGGAATCCAGCCCTGCCTGGCCTGCGCGCTTGCCAGCGTCGTTGAGCGGTAGAAGCGGGTGAGTAGGCGCTTGTCGAGCAGGGCGGGATGCTGGTCGGCAAAACCGGCGAAGTCCTGTTGCTGGGTGTCAAAGGCGTGGTGCCCGATGAGTTCGACCCATGCCCGGCTGATCGTTGCGTGGTATTTCTGCGGCGCGCCCGCATATCGCGCGGTGCGCTGGATGCCGTCGCTGATGAGGTCGATCGCTTCAGATACTCCGTAACGCCGCACGGCCAGCCACGTCAGGTGGACATGTTCTCGGTGACCGAACTGTCCGGCAGCGGCCATCACCTGGACCATCAAGGATTCGAAGACCGATGCCCCGGCGCTTAATGAAGACGGCCCGGACGTTGTCATGAGAGCATCCCCGCCAGAGCTTCCAGTGCCTGTCGCAAGACAACCGTCTCGCCGACCGGCAGGCTGCCGAGCGCGCGGTGCTCGATACGGGCGATGGACTCGCGGATTGCCGTGGCGGCTTTGCGGCCATCTGAAGTGAGCTCGACAACGACGACCCGACGGTCTCCCGGACGGCTGCCTCGGGTGATGTGACCGCGTCGTTCGAGGCGGTCCAGGACACTGGTGAGTGTCGTGGGGCGGACGCCCACGGCCTTGCCGAGTTCGGAGATGGTGCGGCCACGGCCGTCGGCGAGGTTGGCCATGGCGTTGATCTCGGAGGCGGTCAGATCGAGATCGACGAGCTCGGCGGCAAGAACCTGCAAGGTGGCATGGGTGGCCCGTTGTAACGCGAGCAGGGCGGACCAGTCGGGTGGCACGGTTTGAGGTATCACGATTTCGGAATATACGACTTCGTTGTATATCCTTCAAGCGCTTCGGGCATCCGGATCCACCCGGGCCGCGAGCCGGCTCGCACCCACTCAGCCCCACCCCGAGCCAACACACGAACGCGCTGACCGCTGGCAGCCACTCCCGCACAGGGAGGCGGACCGGGCGAGACCATAGCCGGACACGAAAGATCGAAACCATCGAACCGGACGCCCAAAAGGGCGTCCGATTCGATAACGACTACTCATGGACCATAGTTGGCAGAACAAGAACCACATACCCGCAGCTCAGGGCCAGTCGTGACGCTATCGGCCGTACGCCGACGCACACCCTGATCGATTGCGTATCGCCCGGCGTAGTACCACCCTGCCGACCCGTTTCGCCATCAGCACCGGCGCGCCTTGTCCCCCTCAATCACCCGACCACCCAGTGACGTGCACGGACTTGGCCGATGAGCGGAGGCCCATCAACCTGCGCCGGATGGGCGGGCGTCGGCCAGCGCGAGCGCGGTGCGCATCATTTCCCGCGCGTCGGTCTCCCACGGCCCAGAGGTGGCCAAGGGAATTTCGGTCATGAACCGTCACTCGGCTTCCGGAGTCCTCGCCACGACCAGATCGGGATCCGTCGCGGCACTCGCGCAGAGGTTCGGGCCGTCGGCGTAGAACAGGTCGACGACAACAAGCCGGCCGTCCACGGTCCGCATGACGTTGGCCGGGTTGTGATTCCAGCGGCCCGCACCAGGGCAACTCCAGCCGAGCCCGGTCGTGGACCCGGCGCACCACGTCAACGAGCTCGGCAACCTCCGGCGCTCGCGTGGCGATTGCTTGATGGAAGGCCACGGCCTCGGCCTCGGCTGCCGGTAGCAGCCATTCCATCACCCGCAGGTCGCCGCCTCCAACCAGTCGATCGTGCGTGAACAGCCGGGGAACCTGACGGGTGTGTTCAGCCTGCCGATACAGGGCCGCGTTGTCCGGACCGGTCGGGTCGAACGGACTGATCCGCGCCGCAGTCATGCCGCCCGGTGACCGCAGCGCGATCGCCCAGTCGCCGGCCCCGCACGGCGTCCATCCGGCCGCGAGCAGGGTCCGTTCGACGTCTCGATGATCGACGTCGTGATAGGCGAGAGCCACCGCCAGATCTTCACCCACCTGACGGGAACTGGTCCATCGGAATCCCACCGCTGGGCGGCTCCGACATCCGCACTACCGGTGAATCATGACGGCCTACCCGGCAACTGAACGCTGCCGGGCCTCCGCCGATAGGTACTGTCATTGGCTCTCGCCCACCACGCGCTACGGGCAGCCCCGGTACGCGGGTGCCGTGCTCGCCGTCCGCATCACGGGCCGAGTAGTGCCAACGGGACGACGGCAACGTCGTCGCGGCGGCGATAGGCACGTTCACCGGCATAGATGACGATGGCGTCGATCAGGTTTTCGCCGATTCGCTCGCGTAGCCAGTGCAGGTGTTTGACGTCGGTGTCCTCGACACGGTCGGCCAGTTTGATCTCGACACCCAGAACTCTGCCGTCCGCGTGCTGGATGATCAGGTCCACTTCGTGATCACCATTGCGAGTTCGTAGGTGACTGACCCGAGCCTCGCTTGCTTCGGCGTAGGTGTGGATGCTGAGCGCCACGAGATGCTCGAAGAGGGCACTGAGAATAGTGCCCTCGGACAGGTTGGTGCTGCCTTGTTCGGCACGCAGCAGCGCGGCGCCGTCGAGCCCGAGCAGCCGCGCGGCCAGCGCCGGGTCGGCAAGGTGATGCTTAGGGGATTGGCCGAGCCGGTCGAGGTGGTTACGGCCGGGGATCCATGGTGGTATCTCGTCGAGCAGCCACAGTGACGACAGTGCATCGCGGTAGGCGAGTGTGGTCTCCTTGGCCGGCTTGTTGGTCAGTCCTCCGGTGGCCGCGTCGAGGATCTTCGAGTAGGCCGTCGTTGTCGACATCGCGGCGGCATAGGTGGCAAGCCATGCGCGCAGCACAGCCGGGCGGCGCACCGGGTAGCCCTGCTCGGGGAACTCCCGCTGCACCACGTTGTCGACATACGCATCCAACTCGGCTCTAATGACCGGGCGGGGAACCGGCGTCGACCGCGTGGCGCACCTGGTCCCACACCTCCGGCAGCCGCTGCCATTCGTCCACCAGCACCGGACCGGGCAGACGCGTCAAAACGGAGGGATCGGCCGCCAGGATCTCCCGCTGGGCAGGAAGACTCAGATCGACGACCGACACGGCGCGCTGCATCGCCGTCGCCGTCTTACCCACGCCCTTCGGCCCGTGGATGGACAAAGCACGCAGATGTGGCTGCAACTCGTCCAATGTGTCATCCAGCACGCGACGCCGGTACTCGACCATGCAGCTAATCTACCAACCGCACACTATCTAGTCTTCCAATTGCCAGGCGCTTAGACTGCCGAACGCAGGCCCTGCCGATCGGGCCTGCGTTTCCTCATGGTGGGTCGACCAACCTGTAGCTGACCTGAGGGCTCGTGCGCGGGATCGGCCGGGCCAGGTGCCGTCACCTTCATGAAGCCGCCGACTCATCGCCATGCGTCGTGGAGTGCGCCCCACCCAAATCCACGGGCGCCTCTTCAGCTGTGACCGCCGATTCCCGCGTGTAACGGCCGCCTTCACGTCAAGGTCGACGGCGTCTCGATGAGACCGCAAAGGGCGATCGAGGGCGATCTTCTCAACACCGCCGATCCCCGGTCCGGTGCGGTCAGCCAGCGCGGTCCCAACCGCTGCAGGATGCCGTCGCGGCATACCCGCTGCTCAACGCACCGTTGACGGCGGCGGCGGTTCTTGAACTGCCAACTATCGATTCATGTTTGCCCTGGTCAGGGGCTTTGGTGGGCGATACTGGGATCGAACCAGTGACCTCTTCCGTGTCAGGGAAGCGCGCTCCCGCTGCGCCAATCGCCCTCAAATGCGAGGTGGAGACGGGATTTGAACCCGTGTACACGGCTTTGCAGGCCGTTGCCTCGCCTCTCGGCCACTCCACCGAGGCGGCCGATGCAAGGATCAGCAACAGCCTTCTCCGAGCGGACGACGGGATTCGAACCCGCGACCCTCACCTTGGCAAGGTGATGCGCTACCACTGCGCCACGTCCGCTTGCTGCGCCCGGTTTCCCTGGCGACGGATGAAACATTAGCCGAGCCCCGTACCGGATGCCAAAGCACCCCCCGACTTCCGTGCTCCGCCGCAGGTCAGAGCGCCTAAGACGATTCCATCAGGCGGCGGACCTCGGCGAGCAGCTCGGCCTGGAACGCGACGATACGGCCGTCGGCCACGCCCACCTTGTAGTCGGGGCCGGTCGCCGGATCCGCCGAATGGACCAGGCTGCGGAGCCCGGCCGAACCGTCGGCGTGGCCGGCAGCGTAAGCGGCTAATGCGTCATCCATGGGGGCCTCCTCGTCGAACACGGCCGCCAATCTCGCACGGCGGCGACACACCGCAGTACCGGCCGCGAGTCGCGGGGAATCCACCCGAAAGGTCAAAACCCTAAAGTCCCGGACACCTATCCCGAACAGGCAAAACCCCTATATCCCGGACGCTGGTTCGGGGCGACCGAACCAGCGCCGAGGCGACCGGACGCCGGGCCGAAGCGACCGGGCCACGGCACGTGGCGACCGGGCCACGGGACGAAATGGCCGGGCGCCGGGCCGAAATGGCTGGATCGCGGGCGGCTGGGAGGTCGTACAGCGAACGTCCCCTGTTGACAGTGGTTTCCTGATCGGGACACAGAAGCCGCACAACCTGGCTCCGCACCATGGTCTTCGCCGACCTGCCTAGGAGCACTCGATGACAACGAACGACCAGCTCACCACCGTCTCCCCCGTGCACGCCGGCGCGGAGGCACCCACCGAGGCACGTGACCCGTGGGCGGAGACCGCCGACGAGCCCACCACCGCCACCGCGATCATCACCGCCCCCAAGGAATCCGCCCTCGGCAAGGACGACACTCTTCACCAGGACGACACTCTTCGCGACGACGAGACTCTTCGCGGGAACGACTCCCCTCGGGCGGACGACACCCTTCGCTGGAATGACACCCCGCCCAAGGACGACACCGCCATCCTGACTTCGATGGCGGCGACTCCTTTCCCGGCATCCCCGGCCATCTCGGCAACCGCGGTCCCGGCCGACTCGGTGCCGACAACATCGGTTCCGGCCACATCGGTTCCGGCTGAGCCGATCGCCGCCGCGCCGAATGTGGAGGCGCCGGCGGCTGGGCTGCCCGGTGTCGGGCCGCTGCCGCCGGCTGGGCCACCGACCGGCCAGTGGCAGGCTCCGCCGCCCGCCGCCGGTAGATCGAAGATCACCAAGAGCCCGAAGCTCATCCTGATCGCCGCCGTGCTGGTCACCGCGATCGCCAGTTCCGGGATCACCGTGGGCATCATGTCGGCGCTCGGCGGTACCACTCCGGCCGTGGCCACCCAGGACGGCACCACCCAGCAGGGCGGGCCGGGTGGCGGTTTCGGCGGCGGCCCGGGCAGTGGTGGTGGAATGCCGGGTGGCGGCGGGATGCAGGGCGGCGGGCCCGGCACGCAGCAGGGTTCCGGCACCGACCAGGGCACCCAGCAGCAGGGCACCCAGCCGGACTCCGGAACCCAGCAGGACACGACCGGGCAGCAGGAAACGACCGGCACCTGACCAAGCGCACCCGACCGTCCGTGCCCCGACCCACCAGGAGTGAGCCGGGGCACGGACGGTCATTTGGGTAAGACCCACGGCGGGCGAGCCGATCTAAGGCCCATGACCCACGTCCCGGCCCTTGATCAGGCGCACGAGACTCGGACTCCGTCCGAGTTCTGGGTGCACCTCGGGCTCAACGCGGCACTGATCACGGTTGTGCTGACCGGCCCGGGCTGGGCCACCGGTCCCGCCATGGGACTGTCGTTGCTGGTGGGGATGGTGGCGATCCATCGTGGTCCGCGCCGGCACCAGCCGACTGACTCAGTTCCGTGGCGCTACGTCCGTACCGCCTCCTGGATCTTCATCGCCAGCAGTCTGCTGCGGCTGTTCCGGGAGGCGGGCGGGCTGCCGGACGGGCTGACACTGCTGCCTGACCTGATCACCGTTCCGGCGTACCTGCTGGTGGGCCTTGGTTTCGCGGGGATGTTGCGGCGGCGGCACGCGTTCGAGGACGACACGGCCCGGGTCGACGCGGTTCTGATCGGGCTCGCCACGGCTTTCCTCACCTGGACTTTCCTGATCGCCCCGAACCTGGGCGACGGCCTGACCTCGGCGCAGATCGTCAACGCGGTCTTCCCGGTCTTCGACGTCAGCATCCTGGTGATGGCGGCCCGGTTGCTGCTGTCCCGCGGCGGCCGGCAGCCGGCGTTGTGGATGGTCGTTCTCTCGTCGGTGGCGTTGTTCATCGGTGACCTGCTCTACTGCCTGAGTGCGGCACTTCTGGTCGAGGTGCCGGGGCAGTCGGTCAACGTCTTCCTGCTGGTGATGTTCGCCCTGTTGACGGGGGCGTCGCTGCATCCGTCGATGCGGATGCTCACCGAACCGCAGCAGGTCGGCGAGCAGCGGGATCTGAGCGGTCTGCGGACCGTGATGATCGGCGTGCTGGTGATCTTCCCGGTGGCGCTGACCGCGCTGATGCCGCACGAGTCGCTGGTCAGCAACCTGATGCGGGCCGTCCTCTGTGTCTCGCTGGTGCTGACGGTGCTGATCCGGGTGATCCGCTCGAACAACTCCCGGGTCCGGGCGGAGCAGATCAGCCGGCATCGGGTCACCCACGACAATCTCACCGATCTGCCCACCCGGGGCTTGCTCACCGAGACCGTGGACCAGTGGGCCGAACGTACCGGCCCGGAGAAGACCGAGATCGGCTTGCTCTTCATCGGCCTGGACCGGTTCAAGATGGTCAACGACAACTGGGGTCACCCGGTCGGCGACGAACTGCTCCGGGAGGTGGGTGTGCGGCTCACCGAGCAGGTCCGCGCGGAGGACATCGTGGGCCGGGTCGGTGGTGACAAGTTCCTGATCGCGGTGGCCGGGCCGGCGCACGAACGGCTGGCGGAGTCCCTCGCCGAGCGTCTGCTGGCCGCGTTCACCAGGCCGTTCGCCCTGTCGATCGGCGATGTGGTCAGCTCGGTGTCGATCGGGGTGACGAAGACGACTGGTGGCGCCGGCGCTCAGGAGCTGATCCGGGACGCGGACACCGCGATGTACCAGGCGAAGACCAACGGCCGCAACGGGTACGCGATGTTCGACGTCTCGATGCACGCCCAGGTCCAGGGCCGGGTGCGGCTGGAGCAGGCGCTGCGCGGGGCGATGGAACGCGGCGAGCTGGCCACGCACTTCCAGCCGATCATCGACCTGGCCACCGGTGAGCTGGACGGGTTCGAGGCGTTGATGCGCTGGCATTCGCCGGAGCTGGGTTTCGTCTCGCCGGTCGACTTCATCCCGATCGCCGAGGAGACCGGCATGATCGAGGAGATGGGGGCGTGGCTGCTGAACGAGTCGGTCCGGCAGCTCGGTGAGTGGACCGTACAGCGTGGCCCGGATGCCCGGCCGTTGCACGTGTCGGTGAACGTCGCGGTGCGCCAGTTGCGGGACGGTTCCCTGGTGCGGCTGGTCGACGACGCGTTGCGGGCCAACGATCTGCCGCCGTCCGCGCTGTGGCTGGAGATCACCGAGTCGGGGGTGATGGAGGACCTGGAGACGGCTCTGCTCACCCTGAACGCGCTGCGGACGATGGGTGTCACTCTCTGCATCGACGACTTCGGGACCGGTTACTCGTCACTGAGCTACCTGAACCGGCTTCCGGTCGGCATCGTCAAGATCGACCGTTCGTTCGTCTCGGACGTCGGGGAGAACGGCGCGAACGAGCCGATCGTCCGCGCGGTCCTGGCGATGACCCGGGCGATGGGTCATCGGGTGGTGGCCGAGGGGGTGGAGACCGAGGTGCAGCGGAACTGGCTGCGGGAGCAGGGATGCGACCTGGTGCAGGGCTGGTACTACGGCAAGGCCGACCTGCCGGCCAACCTCACCAGCTGGATCGAGCACCGGTCACCCGCGCTCACCGAGGCCTAGCCGAGCCGCAGATCTGTGAGCGCTCTGTGGAGACGCTCGTCGCTGCGCACCCGGAAGGAGCCGAGGCTGGAGCGCGGGCGGCCCGGGTCGTCGCGCAGCGCTGCCAGGGCGGGCCGGTGCGGTTCGATCAGGTCGCCGGTCTCGGCCAGCCAGCCGAGTGCCCGGAGGCCTCCGGGCAGGGGGCCCACCCGTCGCATCAGGTCCGCGGCGAGCTGCGGGTCGCGGTCGCCGGACAACCAGAGGATCCTTGCCCGGTACGCCGGGATCGCCGCGCCGGCGAGGTGCCTCGGGATGTCCGGGGCCGGATCGAGCGTCGCCAGGTGCTGTTGTGCTGCCGGGTGATCGAATTCGGCCAGCAGCACGGCGGCTGCCTCGTCCACGGCGCTGCCGCACCGCAGGAGGGCGGCGGCCGCGTGGCTCCGGCGTACGCCATCGATGGTCTTGTCTCTCGCCTCGTTGAGCAGCAGCTCTTCCACGGTGACCACCGACGGCCCGATCCCGGCGAGAATCTCCATGACCTGCGTCCGTGCCACCCCGTTGGTATGCAGGGCGGCAAGCGCCGGGATCAGCGGCGCCGCGGCCGGGCCCCAGTTCCGGAGGGCGTTGAGGGTCGCGGCAAGACGCCGGTGCGGGTCGTCGACGGCTTCGGCCCGCAGGTGCACGGCCATGTCGCCGGCGATCTCGGCGGCGCACCAGGCGGCCTCCGCCAGGAGTTCCTGCACCGAACCGTTGCCGTGCGGCGCGGCCAGGAAGTCGCGCAGCGGTGCGACGGCTTCCGGCCGCTGAAAGGCGACAAGCGTGGCCAGCGCCTGGGCGTTTCCGGTCTCCCGGAAGAATTCGCTGATCAGGTCGAGGTGTTCCCGGGTCACCTCGCCGGCCATCCGGAGCGCGCCCGCCGCCGCCGACCGCACCGGCATCGGGCCGTCCGTTAGACATCCGGCCAGGACCGGGACCAGCTGGGGCGGGGCGGCCCGCCAGGTGTCGATGATCCGCCGGCATTGCCCGATGTTGTGCCACCGGGCGATCGGCGCGCCGGTGGTGATCGCCGCGGCGAACATCGGGATCTGTTGCGGTCGCCCGTCCATGGTCCGGCGGATCACCGAGCGCTCGGTGTCCCCGGTGGACTCCCGCGCCAGGAACTCGCGGAAGACATCGTCGTCCCCGCCGGAACAGACCGCGGCCGCGAGCCGGAGTTCCGGATCCGGGCTGCTCAACAGCTCCTCGCCGAGTTCTTCGGTGATCGGCTCGTACGGGCCGAAGTACTCCAGGGCGTGCACCCGGAACAACGCGAGCACCCCGGCCTCACCGCCGTGCCGGAGTGCGGCCCGGCCCACCGCACCGGCGAACGAGCGCAGCACATCCGGGTCGACCCGGTCGAACGATGTCGCGCCCGCTTCGATCCAGGCGAGGACCTGGGCGGCGATCGGCAGCGCGCGGGCGTCCGTCGCGCACAGGTCGGCGAGCCGGGGCAGCAGGGTGAGGTAGCGGGGACCGACCAGGAACCGGGCGCGCTCACCTCCGTGAGCGCGCCCGGTTCCGAGAAGGTCGAGCAGGGGATCGGTCATCAGGTGCCGACGATCCCACATCGCGGTGGGTCAGCGGACGCCGGCGACCACCGTGCTGACCTGGGTGCCGGAAAGGGTGCCGCCGGTGTAGAGGCCACCGCCGACCGCCGTGCCGGAGACCGTTCCGCCGGTGCGTACGGCATAGGTCGTGCCCCGGGTGATCTGGCTGGAACTGAAGACGACGTGCTTGAACGCCTTCGTCGACTGGTAGGTGGCGATCTGGGTGCCGGACGTGGTGGCCAGGTGCACGATCGTGCCGGCCGGCTGGTTGGCGCTGAACGTGTACGACACCCAGCCCTGCCCGGAGGTGGGCAGAGTGCTGGTGGAGGCGCTGATCCCGGTGGAGTACACGACGCCGCCGGTGATGGTCAGGGCGCCGTTGGAGTCCAGACCGCCCTCGCCGCCGCCGCGGGTCGGCGATCCGGCGACGACCACGGTGCCGCCGGTGAGGGTGAGCGCGCCGTTGGAGTCGAGGCCGTCGGTGCCGCCGCTCACCGAGACGGTGCCGCCGGAGACGCTGATCAGGGCGTTCGGCGAGTTCTGCATCTCGCCGTAGGCCGGGTCGGAGGCGTTGACCGCGTCATCGCTGGCGGTCGCGGAGACCGTGCCGCCGGTGATGAGGACCTTCAGACCTTCGATTCCCTCGTACGAATTGGTCACGTTGACCGTTCCACCGGCGATCGACACGTTGGTCTCCGCGTGCACGCCGTCGTCACCGCTGGCGACGGTGGTGGTCCCGCCGTCGACGGTGAGGTTGGCGTCGGAGTGCAGGCCGTCGTCGGCGGCGTTGACGTTGACCGTCCCGTCGCTGATCACGGTGAGCACGCCGGCCTTGAGGCCCTTGGCGGAGCCGGTGCCGGTGGCCCGGGCGGTGATCGAGCCGCCGTTGACGATCACGTCGGTCTGGCCGGTGAGGGCGTCACCGACGGACGTGACGTTAACGGTGCCGCCGGTGACCGCCACGTACCCCCGGTTGGTCTCGGTCTCGTTGTCGGACTTGAGGCCGTCGCCGCCGGCGGTCGCGGTGATCGAGCCGCCGCTGACGATGACGTAGTCCTGGCCACGGATGGCGTCGTCGGGCGCCGTCACGGTGATCGTGCCGCCCGCGATGGCCAGGCCGTCCTTGGCGTTGATGCCGTCGTTGGCGTTGCCGGTGACGACGAGCGCGCCGGTGCCGGCGATGCTCAGGTCGGCGGCCGAGGCGATCGGGCCGTCCACGGAGGCGGTGCCGTCGGTGAGCCGGTTGGTGGTGCCGGCCTGCAGGAACAGCAGCACCTCGTCGGCGGCGATCACGTTGATCGCACCGGTGCCGCCGGTGACCGTGACACCGTTGAGGATGATCCGGACCAGGCCGGTGCCGGTGCTGTTGACCACGATCTGGCCACTGGTGAGCGAACCGCTGAACCGGTAGGTACCGGCCGCCGTCACCGTCACCGTGCTGCCGGAGACGGTCACGTTGGAGCTGGTGGTGGTCGCGCTCGTGCCGGTCAGGGTGACCGCGGCGACCTCCGACTCGTTCCAGGTCAGGTCGGCTGCCTGCAGGTGGCTGGCCTGGTTGGCGGCGATCGCGGCGGCGGCAGCGGGGCCTGCGGCCAGTGCGGGAGAGGTGGGGGCCACCAGCACGGCGAGTGCGGTGGCGGTCAGCGCCGCGGGGACGGCGAGACGGGGGATGCGAGGCATGCTTCAGTCCTCTGTGATGGGGGTGAAGTGGCGGCGTTTGAGCCGCCGCCACCTGACATCGGGCAGGTCGGGCTGTAGAGCGGTGAGCCCGGTGGCGTACTTGGAGATGCTGGTGGGCCGGTGCCCGGAGGCCCACAGCAGACGGTCGGCCGGGGAGGCGGCCGAACCGGTCTTGGTCTCGACCACCGCGACGTTCGGCAGTCCGAGTTCCCGGCCGTCCACGCCGGTCCAGACCAGGTCGACGTCGACGGTCAGCCGCGAGTCGCCGGTGGCCTGGCAGAACGTGGTGCGCCGGTAGTTGGTGAGCAGCGTCGGCGTGAGGTCTCGTTGCGTTTCCTCTCCACCGAGGATGTCGTCGATGAACCAGCGCCCCGGTTCGACGGTGTCCTGGTCCTCGATCCGGTAGGGCAGCCGGTTCTTCACGGTGCCGCCGCGGTAGCCCTCGGTCTTGACCTCCAGCCAGCACAGCGACGAGTCCAGGTAGGTGCGGGTGCGCACCTTGAACCGCCGTCGGCGTTTGTAGGCGGTGAGCCGGAAACTGACCAGGTCGGGGGTGTCGAAGTAGACCGAGCGGTAGCGGAAGGTCCGTTCGCCGTCGATCTCCAGCACCCGGGTTCCGGGGTCGAGCCGCGACATCAGAGCCTCGGCCTCGGCGACCGGCAGCACGTACTTGCGGTCCACCCGGGTCTGCAGTTCGGCCGCCTCGGTGAGTTCGCCGAGCGTGATCGGGTCGAAGTGCCCGGTGGTCACGGTCACCGGTTCGCGCTCTCGAGCAGCCGGGCCTTCTGGCTGTACGAATACCGCACCTCGACCACGGTGGTCTCGTTGACGAGATCGATGCGTTCGACGGTGGCCTTGTGCACCCGCGCTCCGAGGATCCGTTCGAGCTGGGCGATCAGGGCGACCCGGTCGATGACCGCGTTGTCCAGCACCAGGACCTGCCGCTGGTAGGACTGGAACAGCCGTGGGTGGTCGCCGAGGTACATCACCACGAGGACCAGGCCCATCAGCGACGGGGCGAGCCAGATCGGGCCGCCGCTGAGCGGGCCGAGGATGCCGAGGGCGAGTGCGGAGAAGTAGTAGGCGACCTCGTGCTGGTCCAGTTCCGTCGACCGGAGCCGGATGATCGAGAGCACGCCGAAGAGGCCGAGTCCGAGCCCCGCTCCGACGGTGCTCGAGCTGAGCGAACCGGCGACCGCGAGCACGCCCACATTGACGCCGAGGTAGGCGACTACCAGGTCCCGGCGCCGATGCCGGGGAAAGTAGAGCCCGAAGACGAGAACGCTCACAGCGGCTAGATCTAGCGCGAACAGCGCAAGCCGGGGCATAGTGGCACGACCTCTCATGTGCGCCCGGCCGGAGCCCCCCAGTGAACCTCATCCGGCCGGCGGGTTACGTATCGATGAATTTCGATCTAACCCTAACGGCTACCTGAGGCTTTCCTGCTCGAACAGAACCTCAAAGCTCCCTCAAAGCCTGCTATGCGCGGGCTATGACTTCTACGGTTCTACGTAATTACGATATGGTCGTACGGTGAGTGACACCGACCGCCTGGCTGCGTTGGAAGCCCGCGTGGCCGCCCTGGAAGCCCGCGGCACCCCTGACCCTGCGGTCTTCTGGGCCCTCGAAGGTCTGCTCGACCGGGTCGAAACCCCCGGCGCCGTCATGATCACCGGGCATGTCACCCTGCCCGACGAGCGTGTCGCCCGCTGGCAGGAGAGCGCCGGCACCGCCGAACTCCTCGACGGCGACTGGTCACAGCACGTCCCCGCTCTGACCGCGCTCGCCCACCCGGCCCGCATCCGCCTGCTGCAGGAGGTGCTCCGCGGCACCCGCACCGCCGCCGACCTCACCCAGCTCGACGGCATCGGCACCAGCGGGCAGGTCTACCACCACCTGCGCCAACTGGTCGCCGCCGGTTGGCTGCACGCCCTCGGCAGCGGGCGCTACGAGGTGCCCGCCGCCCGCGTCATCCCCCTGCTGACGACCTTGTTGGGAGCCCGCCGATGAAACGCGCCGTCGCCCGCCATCAGACCCGGTGGCTGCAGCTGTTCGTGCTGACCGTGCTCGCCCTGACCTTCCTGCCACTCCCGGTCCCCCACCCGTGGGACTGGCTACTCACCACCACGCTGCTTCTTCTGGCTTTCGTCCGGGCACCCCGCTCCACCGCAGCCCCGGTCACCCTGGCCCCGCCGGTGCGGGGCCGCTGGGTGGCCATCAACAGCCCCGGCACCGCCGTCCCCAGCCACGGCGTCCGGGCGTACGGCCAGACCTACGCCGTTGATCTGCTCATGCCCTCCCCCGAGGCGCCCGCGAAGATCGGCTGGTCGCTGACCACCCGCGCCCCGGCGTCGTACCCCTGCTTCGGTGCTCCGGTCCTGGCCATGGCCGACGGCCGGGTGGTCCGGGCCACCGGCACCCAGCGTGACCACCGATCCCGCGACACGTGGCCGTCGCTGATCTGGATGATGACGGCCGAGGCCTTCGCCCGGGAGCTGACCGGCGCCCACCGCATCCTCGGCAACCACGTGATCGTCGAACACGGCGACGGCACCTACGCGGCGTACGCCCACCTGCGCCACGATTCCCTGATGGTGACCGAGGGCGACCGGGTGACCGTGGGCCAGCAGTTGGCCGAGGTCGGCAACACCGGCAACACCTCCGAGCCCCACCTGCACGTCCAGCTGATGGACGACCCGCACCCGACGGCCGCGGCAGGCATCCCCATGCACTGGCCGGCCTTGAAGTCCACACCCGACAAGGACGCCCGCTGGTCCACCGGCGACCCCAAACCCACCGCCCTGACCGGTTTCCCACAGAACGGCCAGCTCTTCGAAAACGACTGACCGCGCTGAAGGCTTCGAGGTCGGCGGTGGTGAGGAAGTGGCCGGCCTGAAGCACGTGGACATGCATGTCGTTGTATCCGGGGACGACATATCGGCCCGCGCCGTGCCCCGCCGCAGCACCATCGACACCGAGCGCCTGAGGGTGCGCCTTCTTCGCACCGGCTTCAGGGGCGGGCGCCGTTCTTGGCGCTCCCGTCAACCATGGGCGCCTCGCTCCCGGCACGCCTGAACCGACGGATGCCCTGATTGTTCCGTCCCGTTGGGGACACCTGTGCTGGCGGAGGTCAGGGACAGGTGTCGGGCAACGGCTGCCCGCTGTAGCGAGATGCCGGGATGAGCATGTCGCACAGACGCCGCACCGCTCGGTCCGGATCGAGGTGCCAGAGTGTGACGGTCCAGTCATTGGCGCCGGCGGCCAAGGTGCCGCTGTCTGGGGAGAATGCCAGCTGACCGTTCTGGTTGCTGTTGGCTCGGACCTCGGCCACCAGGTTGCCGGTGTCGGCTTGCCAGAGCCGGACGATGTCGTTGTCGTTGTCTGTTGCGGTGGCCACGGTATGGCCGTCCGGGGACCAGGCTACCCGGGACAGTGGCACGGGGTGCTCGCCGATCGTGCGGACCGGATGCAGGCCGTCGACCCGCAGCACCGGAGCTTTCTTCCCGTGCGCAAGCACCACGAATGCGCTGTCGGGGCTGACAGCGATCTCGTTCACCGGGTTGCCCGGTAGATCGCGCCGGTCGACCAGGTCCAGTTCGGGCAGGCGGTAGCGCCAGATGGCCGCGTCCTGTGGTTGGCTGTCGCCGGTCGAGTGGTTGGACGCCACGAGTAGATAGCGCCCGTCCGGGGTGAATTCTTCGGCTATGGACAGGTGATCGGGCAGTTTGAGGGAGGCTCGCGGTTGCAGGGTGCGGGCGTCCCACACGTAGACATCTGGGTCGTCGCGTTTCTGCACTTCTTGAATCGAGTATTTCAGGTCGGGGTTACGGAAGTTGGTGACCACCGTGAGCAGCGAACCGTCCGGAGAAAACCGCACGTCCCCGGGGTAGAGGGCCGGGTCGATGCGGAGCGTGCCACGCAACCGATGGGCCCGTCACGTGCGATTCGGCACAGCGCGCGACCGACGATACGAACCAGGCCTCAACGAGTATGTTGCGTCGATTCCTGCATCGATCGAGGGTAGCGTAGCGGCGTGAATCCACTACTGACGAGCGCCCGCGCTCACCGCCTGGTCCGGCCTCGCGCGGATCTCCCGCGAACCGTCGACCAAAAGGTTCGCGCTGTGGTGATCGGCGCGGGGATCGCCGGAATGACCAGCGCTCTTCTGCTCGCCGAGCGCGGCATCCAGGTGACGCTGCTGGAACGCGACGCCCAGTTGGGTGGACGTCTCGCGGCGTGGCCCCGGACGGTGGCGGACGGCTCACGGCAAATGGTCGAACACGGCTTCCACGGGTTCTTCCGCCAGTACTACAACCTGCACAACGTGCTCCGCCGGATCGATCCCGAGCTGTCGTTCCTCCGGCCGGCCGGCCCCTATCCGGTGGTCTCCCGGAATTGGCCCGAAGAAAGCTTCTCCGGCCTGCCCCGTCGGCCGCCGGCCAATCTGCTGGCCCTCGTCGCCCGGTCACCAAGTCTGAAACTGCGGGAACTGCGCGGCGTCGACGGCAAAGCTGCCGTCCCCTTGCTGAGCTACTCCCGCGCCGAGACCTACCGCCGGTTCGATCACATCTCGGCGAAGGACTTCCTCGACACGCTGGGCATGCCGGCTCGGGCCCGGGCTCACCTGTTCGACGTGTTCGCGCACTCCTTCTTCAACCATCAGGAGGAGATGTCGGCCGCCGAGATGATCATGCAGTTCCACTTCTACTTCCTGCGCAATCCCGAGGGACTCGACTTCGACGCACCCATCCAGGACTACGAGACGGCCATCTGGGCGCCGCTCGCCGACCAGTTGCAGGCGCTCGGCGGCGAGATCCGTACCCAGGCCCCAGTCGACCGGATCGATCCGGGCTGGACCGTGGTGCTGCGTGGCGGCGCCGAACTGACCGCCGACTACGTCGTGCTGGCCGCCGACCCGCGCTCGGCCCGGGAGATCGTGGCCGCCTCCCCGGGGCTGACCGCACTCGCGCCCCGGCTCGCCGAGCAGATGGCCACGGTCCGGACGGCGGCGCCGTACGCGGTCAGCCGCATCTGGACGGCCCAGGACTGCGCACCCCAGCGCAGCGTCTTCACCAGTGTGGCCGGGGAAGCCACTCTCGACTCGGTCACGCTCTACCACCGCATCGAGCGGGCGGCGGGCCAATGGGCCCGCCGGGGCGGCGGCAGCGTGATCGAGCTTCACGCGTACGCGGCTCCCGACGGTGTCGACGCCGCCGAACTCACCAAGAGGATGTGGGCCGAACTCGGATCCCTGTGGCCGGAGACGACCGGCATGACCATCATCGACGTCGACGAACGCGTGGGCGACGACGCACCCGCGTTCGCCCCGGGAAGCGACGCCACCCGGCCTGGCGTGCACTCCGACGCGAACGGCGTCTATCTGGCCGGCGACTGGGTCCGCGTACCCTTCCCCGCCGGACTGATGGAACGTGCCGCCGGCTCGGCGATCCTTGCCGTCAACGCCATCATCGGCCATCACGGTGTTCGGGCCGCCCCGCTCCTCTCGGTGGCTCCTCGAGGATTACTGGCCCCCCGGTCCGGGCGTCCGTAGGACACCGGGAACGCCGGAGGCCGACCATGGCACGATCGGCGGCCGGCCCGGCGAGCGCTGCCCGGGTGTGCCGCGGATGCCACTACGTGAGCTTGCTGATCGACGCCTAGGCTACGGCGGTGCCCAACGCTTTGGCCGTACAGCGGCTGACCAAGAAGACGCTGGTGACCGTCTCGCATGCGCTGGAACAGGCGGCGCTCGCGGCGGCCGAGGACGGGCCGATGGTGGTCTTCGCGCTGTTTCAGCGGTTGCCGTACTTCGAGCGGGAACGGCGGGTCTACGAGCGAATAGCGGACCTGGCCGTGGCGACGGTGGTGGGCCTGGTCGCCGAGCAGGCGCCCGATATGCCAGCCGGCGTGCATCCCGTTTTGCTGGATGAGAAGGAGGATCTGGCGCGAGAGTGGACCGTCGTGGTGCTGACGCCGCGATTCGGTGCGGTTCTGGTGGCTCACGATCTCGAGGAATTTCAGGCTGGCGCGACCACTCTGGAGAGCGGGCGCGTCTTCGAAGGCCGCTCCAGCTTCCGTCGCGACGAAGCGCTGCACGAGGTGCTCCGGCTGGGCCGTCAGCTCGGGGATCGGTTGTCGCCGGCGGCGCTGTCTGCCGTGAGCGGCGTCGTCGACCGCGTCCGCGATCTGCCGGCGACTCCGGGCGAGAGCCGGGCCGACGCGGCACTACGGCTGTTCTCGGCACGGGCCGAGCAGGACCACACCCGGTTGCGCGCCGGCACGCGCCGCGCCGGGAATGTCGCGGAGCCGGAGACCGGCGGTGATACTGACCTGAACGGTGAGCCCGGGGTGCGGCGATGGGCCGGAGCTACCGGTGTCACCGCCTCCGGCGTGCTCCCGGTTGCGGTGCTGGCCGTGCGGATCACCCACGCGGGTGGCGACGAGGGGCCGGTCGGGCGCACAGCCACCCGGCAGCGGCAGGCCGCTGTCGAACTGCTCGGCGCCCGGTTGCGGCCGCAGGACCGCGCGAGCAAGGTCGGCGAGAACGACTTCCTGCTCTTCCTACCGGTTCTGGGGCACGATGAGGCGGTGGCGCTGGCGCACGGGCTCGTGGCCGACTTTGCCGCTGCAGGGGCTCGCAGCGCGTTCCTGTCCGCGAAGGTGACCGTGGCTCTGACTGTCACCCGCCGACGGCCGCTGCCCGAGGACACGCTATGGCAGGCCCTGCAGTGGGCGATCACCCAGGATGCCCCGGTGGTGACCATCGACAGCTGACCGAGCGGCGAACGCGGCGACTGGCGGTAGTGCCACACCGGTAGCCAGGACACCTGTAGTGAGTGTCCTTTTCTTGATGACTTCATCGCCATCACGACGGTGCGGGTGTCGACAAACTCATCCGTGCTGGTCAAGCGGCATGCTCGTGTTCGTGGAGGAGTCGGTCGTGCCGGCCGGGTGGCAGCTGACCGAGAGTCGACCTGCCGGAACAGGCGTTCTCTGTGCCCTTTCCTCGCGCCGGGCAGGCTCCGCCTCATGAAACTCTGATCTTACTCAACTCGACACCCAGGGATGCCCGGCGGTAAAAGCCCGACCGGGCGCCCCACATATGAGGTCGCGAAGGTTTCCACTCGCCGGTGGCTGGCCTTTCTCGGCCGATGACCTGGCCAGGAGTGGGTCTCCGGCCGGTCGCCCTGTGACCGATCTGCTCCGGGCATTGACGGGGTACTTGGGCAGCCTAAGCTCAGACCGTATACCGACAGGCGACGACGCCATCCTTATTACGCGTGCACAATGGGAGCCAACGGTGAGCGGCAACTTGTCTTCTGTTGTACCGGTCGCGACGGACGACGCGGAGTCGCTCCACCAGCGTCTCGACATGTTGCGTGCTGCCTGCTCGGCTGCTCTGTCGGTGGACGAGCTGATCGTCATCGCGGTATCGCAGGCGAAGGCTGCCACCCAGTCCGCCGGCGGTGTGCTATTCCTCCTCGATGGGGACGAATTGACGGTCGCGGCCGGTGCCGGCTATCCACCCGAACTGCTGGCCGAGTGGTCGCGATTTCCGGTTTCGGCCAATACCCCGGCCAGTGACGCCGCCCGGAAGCGGCGGGCGCAGTGGGTTTCGCAGCCGACGGAGAAGGCTCGCCGTTATCCGGAGCTGGCAGCGGAACGCACCGAATACCTGGCGTTGGCGGCACTGCCAATCATGTCCGGCCAGTCCATGCTCGGCGTCCTCGGCATCTCCTTCCGGGAAAGCAGGGAATTCAGTCCGATCGAGAGGCTTTTTCTGCTGTTGCTGGCCGAGCAGGTCGGTATCACTCTGGACCGGATCCGGGCTGCCGACCGCAACGACGGGGTTATCGACGCCGCGCTGGTGGCCGATCCTGTGCGACGCAGGACGGTGAGTGAGGTGCTCACTGTCATCGACGCGGCCCGAGACGCCATTGATCGTTCCATTGCTCTGGCACAGACGTTCTGCGGCGCGGGCAGCGCCCAGTTGTCGCTCATCGGCGATGATCAGATGGTGGCCGGCGGATCCGGTGCCGCGCCGAGCGTCGGCTCCGTCAGTCCCGCCGACGAGTCGTTGTGCACCGTGACCATGTCGCTACGGGCCCCTCTGGTCGTTGTCGACGCGCTGAGCGACGATCGCCTGACCTCATTTCCACCGGTGCGGGCCGGGGACGTGCGGGCTTATCTCGGTGTTCCGGTTACTGTCGGCGGGGTGCTGGTCGGGACCTTCTGCGTCTACGACAGAATTCCTCGGCCTTGGTCAGAGCGCCAGCAGCAACTTCTCACCGATCTCGCCTCGGCGATCGGCACGGAGTTGACGCTGCGCAGCATCATCGCGCGCGATGCCGGGCTGCTGGATGCGGCCGAGGCACACGTGCATCTGCTCGAGAGCCTGACGGCTGCTGAGGGCGTGCGTCAGGCTGCCAGCGTGCTGCTCGCGGCGGTGTCGGACATGGACGGCGTGGCGGGGGCCGCGGTGGTCGTCAAGGACGAACAGACGAATGTGCGATATGAGCAGGTTCATTGCTCAGAGCCGAACGCCGCGGCGGCCCTCGCCATGCTCGCGGAACGAGGGCCGGCACCGGACAGCGTGACGGTACGGTCACTGGCGCTGAGCGACGTGATCGACCTTCTCCTCGGCGACGCGGCCAGCTTGCTCGAACTGAATGCCAGCCAGGCGGTGAAAGCGGTGATGCCCGGACGGGTCATGAGTGGGTCACTGGTGGTCGCCCTCACGGGCCAGGCCGACGCTGAACAGATGCGCCGGGATCTGGTCGATCTCGCTCATTTCGGGGGTGCGGTCCTCGACCGGGCAGCCACTTATGAACGGCATCAGTTGGCCACCAGCCGGGCGGCGTTCCTGACGGCCGCGTTGGCGCAGATGGAGGCGTCCCTGGATGTCGACGAGACGCTGCAACGGATGGCCCGGATCGCGGTGCCCGCCCTGGCCGAAGGCTGCCTCGTCTACTTGGCCGAGTCCGGCGGGTTTCGGCTGGCGGCGGCGAGCCATCTGGACGCGCGGGTGGAGAAACGGATCCGGCCTGAGCTCGGCAACGACCCGGTCTTCGTCCGGTTGATGGAGTCCGCGTTGGCCGGGTCCGCCACGACTCGAGATCAGCTGCCTGCATGGTTGGGTGCCGAGCGGTTGCGGTCGACGCCGTTGTGGGCCAGGGGCAAACTGATCGGGGCGATAATTCTGCTGGAGGCGGCACCGGACGGCCTGCCTCGACTCGCCGATGAGACCCTGTTGGCTGACCTGTCGGCGCACGCGGCGATCACGATCGACAATGCGCTGCTGTACACGAAACGTACCGCCGAGGTGGCGGCATTGCAGCACCGGCTGTTGCCACCACGGCTGCCGTTCCTGCCGGAATTCGACCTGGCGGCCTTCTACGAGGCCGGCGACCGGTCGCTGGATGTCGGCGGTGACTTCTACGACGTGATCGCCGTCGGCGAGGACCGTCTGGTGCTGGTGATCGGTGATGTCTGCGGTCGCGGTGCGGACGCTGCGGCGATCACCGGCCTGGCCCGGGCCGTGTTACGCACGGTCGTACAGGATGGTGCCTCACCGGCGCGGGCGTTGGAGCGTCTCAACGACGCGATGCGCTCGGCGGGCGATCTTGGTGAGCTCTGCACCGCGCTGGTCGCGCAGATCGACGGCCGCGGCGACGCCAGCAGCCTGCGGATGGCTGCTGGCGGTCACCCGCTTCCCCTGTTGCGGCGGGCCGGCGTCACGAGGGAGATCGGCAGGTACGGCCCGATGCTCGGCATGCTGGAAGCCCCGGTCTTCCGGGAGGTCGAGGTGCAGCTGAGCTGTGACGATGTGGTCCTGCTCTATACCGATGGGGTCACCGAAGCGCGCCGTGGGAGCGAGTTCTTCGGTTCCCGGTTGGTTACTGCCGTGACGGAGGCCGGCCGGTGGGCGGAGCAGACCATTGCGCACACCGTGCAAGCGGTCGAGGAGTTCCGCAACGAGGCCAGTGACGACGTCGCGATGCTGGCGCTACGGCCGAAGGGTCGGTCCGTGGCCCGAATCGAGGTGCCCGATGTACGCGATCCATCCTCCCGGACGACCGTGTCCTCCCTGCTCAGACAATCGTTGCCGGGCAGTGCGCTGACCCGGCGCCTCACCCGTTCGGTCAGCGCCGCCTTGGCTAGAGTGCAACTGTCGGTGACCGGACCGGTCCACGTCGAGGTGCTGCGTGTTCCGGGGGCGTGGCGGGTGAAGTTCAGCCGTCCCGCACCGCGTGACCGCCCAGACAGGCGACGAAGCGCGATGACCGCCGCAGCGGCAGTTCCCGGAAGCGTCTACCGTGTGCGCCACGGTTTGCAGATTCTGGAGTCGGTAGAGGTGGCAGCGCACGATGAGTGATTTCCCGTCCGTGCTGGTGGTCGAGGACAGCGACGTCGACATGGAAGCGATCGTGCGTGTTCTCCGGCGGTCGCATCCGCATGTGCATGTGGATCGGCTTGCCGACGGCGGCGAGGCCGTGTCCTGGCTCCTCAAGGCGGCGCGGCTTCCGCGGGTGGTGCTGCTCGACCTCAACCTCGTCGGCAAGGACGGCCGCGACGTACTCAGAGGCATCCGTCGGGAAGCGGCCCTCGCGGAGTTGCCCGTCGTGGTGTTGACCAGTTCCACCAATCCGCGCGATGTGGAGGAGTGTTACGCAGCGGGGGCGACCGGTTATCTCTTCAAATCCGTCGACTTCGCGTTGCTTCAGTCCACGCTGACGGCGGGTATCGAGTACTGGTTGAGGCAACCGCTGTCCTCCTGACGACGGATGTCAGACGGTGAAGAAGAACGTGGCCCCGTGCCCGGGCGTCGAGCGCACCCACAGGATTCCGCCGTGGCGTTCGACGATGCGCTGGCTGATGGTCAGCCCCGCACCGGAGCCGCCACCGCGTGAATCCGGCGGGTGCAGCCGCCGGAACAACTGGAAGATCATCTCCTGCTGTTCGGGCGCGATACCGATGCCGTTGTCCCGCACGTAATAGGCGTCCACCGGTGACGAGGCGCCCGGTGGGGTAGCCCGCTCGACACCGACCTGCACCCAACGCGGTGGCGACGCAGCCGCATACTTGACCGCGTTGCTGATCAGATTGACGAAAACCTCCTGCAGCCGGACCCGGTCGCCGGTCACCGTCCCCAACGTAGTGAACCGACGCAGCTCGACGCCCGCCTCCGCCATGGCCGGGCCCATGAACTCCTGAATGTCGTCGAGCACATCGTCCAAGGACACCGGTGCGGCATCCAGCTCGAGACGGCCCATCCGGGAGAACTCCAGCAACGAATTGAGCAGATCATCCATGCGGACGGCGAGCCGGCGGATCGTGCCCAGCCGTTCCCGGCTGATGTCATCCAGCCCGATCGCGTCCTCATCGATGAACGTGGCATACGTGGCGATACCCCGCACCGGCTCCTTCAGATCGTGCGAGGCGGCGAACGCGAACGCGTCGAGTTCCTCGTTCGACTGCGACAAAGCGGCCGCCCGTCGCAGGGTCACCTCGAACAACACCCGATAAGCCTCCTGCGCCATACCCAGCTCCCGCGCCGACCACGGCAACGACCTGCCCTGCACACTTTGGCGCCACACCGCCGAAGAGCCACGAGGCGTAAGTCGCTGACCCCGGCTGCCGACAACCACGGGCCGCGCCGGATCCGCGGCCCACCGCACCGTACGCGCGGCCTCACCGCGGAACCAGACCAGCACATCGTGGGCGGCGCTGAGCCGCACCATCAGCAGCCCCGCGCACCCGCCAGCCAGAGCGGCGGAATCGCCCAGTTCGGCGCCGAGCCGATCGGTCGACCACGCCCGGCCCACCGGCACCGCCGGAAGAAGGGGAAGCAGCGCGGCCAGCCCATCCGGATCCGGGGTGAGCCCATGGCTAGAGGAAAAAGGACCGACCCGCACATAGACACCATCGGCGGGCAGCACCTGCAGCAACCGCGCGGACTCCATCACCAACCGGTCACCGACCTGCGCCGGGCCGGCCTCGTCCGCAACCGTCACCAGGTCCTGCAACTGGCGGCGCGCCTGATTCTCCCCCGCAGCGCGCTGGCGATCCTCCAGCGCCGAAAGCTGCAACGACAACGCGATGCCGAACATCTCACAGGCTGCCCGCTGATCCGGGCTCAGCCGCAGCGGAACACTGCTGTGACAGGCGATCAACCCCCACAACCGGTCGTCCTTGACCAGCGACACCGACATGGACGCGCGTACGCCCAGGTTACGCAGATACTCCAGATGAAAACCCGACACCGTACGCAGCGCCGAACCAGACAAATCCAGCGGGCGTTCCGTCCCGGGCCGCACCGCGGGCACCAGGGCGGCGCTGTCGTCGTCGACGTCGGCGATCACTCGGATCCAGTTCCGCAAATACAGTACGCGGGCCTGCGCCGGCACATCACTGGCCGGGAACCACAAGCCCTGCCACGGCTCCAAACCATCCACGACATCCTCGGCGACCACCTCGCCGGGACCATCACCGTCGAAGCGATAGACAACGACCCGGTCGTAGCCGGTAAACGCCCGCACCTGCTGCACAGCGAGCTGACACAGCTCGGCGACACTCGCTGCCCCTTGCAATCGCAACAGCGCCCGTCGCACGCTCGGATAGAACGACGAGAACCGGAACGCCTCGCCGGCAGCCCTCTCGAACTCACCGACGATCAGCCCGTCAGCGTGATGCACACTCACCTCAAACCGGCGTGGCGCCCCGCCGACCTGAACCTCGAGAGGCACCACGACCGAAACCCCGTCAGCCTCGGCCGCCACAGTCTGAAGACGTCGCGCCTGCTCCTGGCCGACAAGCTCAGACAGCGCGGAGCCGACCAGATCTTCCGCCGGAACGCCCAACACGGCAGCCGTGTTCGCACTGGCCACCGCAATCGTCAGATCATCCTCCGTAAGCGCCAGAAGCGCACCGTGCGACTGCACCCCACCAAGCAGATGAATAGGCTCACGCGCGCACTCGGCCACGTCGAAATCCGTGCCCGCGGCATATTCGGCGGCGGCCTCATCGGCAGCAGACGGCTGGATCTGATCTTGCTCCATAACTCCCTCGCGAGAAGCGGTAGCCCTGCGTAGCGTTCAGCACCCGCGGAAGTCTACGGGCTGCGTAAGCCCGAACACATTATCGACCGTAGTGATGCCGGCAGGCCAGGAATCTCCCACTGGTCCTGGACGTCCAGTACGCGGTACACGAGCCTGTGTTCTTTCGGTGATGGCGCCACGATGCCCGGGCCGACCGCCGTCATCTCGCCATCCGCCGGCGGCCCGACGACGAAGCAGCATCACGGCCGTCAATCGACTACCACACCACCCGCGGCCGGCCGACGTTGACTTCGACACCGAGCGGACTACTCACGCTCGCGCGACCGCATCGCATATTCGCAGGTCAACACACCGCTGGCAGATGCGGTTATTAGACCGCCAGAATTCGATTCAGGTTGCCCCGGTAAGGGGCTTTGGGTGGGCGATACTGGGATCGAACCAGTGACCTCTTCCGTGTCAGGGAAGCGCGCTCCCGCTGCGCCAATCGCCCTCAAATGCGAGGTGGAGACGGGATTTGAACCCGTGTACACGGATTTGCAGTCCGTTGCCTCGCCTCTCGGCCACTCCACCGAGGTAGCCCCGAGTAGAAGGCCTATCTCCGAGCGGACGACGGGATTCGAACCCGCGACCCTCACCTTGGCAAGGTGATGCGCTACCACTGCGCCACGTCCGCACCTCCGGAGTTTCCCCCGGCGACGTCAGAACTTTATCCGGTCCCCGCCTCCCCCACCAAACCGGGGTCCCCGCGTGTCACAAAAGGTGACGACGATGACGGCGTGGAGGTCACGATCCGGCACCCAGAACGGGATGATAACCACATATCCGGCCGCCGAAGAGGTCAGCGGATGGAGTCACCCAACCCGGAGCAGACAAAACCCGATGATCTCGTACGCCACGGAAAAGCCCTGTGCCTGTCAGCGCGAGGCGGGCGGCCCGTCCGGGCCGTCCCGCGACCGCCGGGCTTGAGCGTGCCCGCACGGATACCGACACGAACGACAAGCCGATCGAACGCCGCACGGAACGACCGCCCGAGCGGTCCGCGGACCCGCCGCGGTCACGGAACGACCGCCGGACCCGCTGCCGTCACTCAGCGATCGGCAAGCCGGGGGAGGTGAACGCTCGGCCGTCGTCGGTGATCGCGGCTGACTCATAGCCGTCGCCGGAGCGTTTGGCCAGCCATGACAAGCCGGTCACGCCCATCGCCAGCGCCGCCGTGGCGTACGCGTCGGCGACGGACAGGTCGGGACCCGTGACCGTGACGGAGCGCAGGCCCTTGGCCGGTCCACCGGCGACCGGGTTCCAGACGTGTGCGCCCCGCTCGTACGTCCCGGAGGTCGCTACCGCACCATCGGTGACCTCGAGTACCCAGGCGAGTTTGCCGGTCTCCCACGGATGCTGGACGCCGACCCGCCACGGGCGGCCGCCGGGGCCGGGGCCCCGCATCCGAATGTCGCCGCCGGCGCCGATGTAGTGGCGGGTGGATCCGGCTGCGGCGAGCCGCTGGGAGGCCACTTCGACGGACCAGCCCTTGACGTAACCGGACGGGTCGAAGGGCCCGCCCGCGTAGGCGTCGAAGTAGCCGCCGGTGTCGCGCCACAGGTCGGCACAGCGGTCGAGGACGTGCCGCAGATCGGCGGAGCAGTCCTCCAGCCGGATCTCGCCGCGGCGGAACCGGCAGACCTCGCTGTCTTCCTTGTACGTGCTGAACCGCGCGTCCACCTCGTGCAGCCACGCGCAGGTCGACGTGACCATCTCCGCCAGAAGGGGCGGAGGCAGGTCGTCGGCCAACTCGATGCTGACGACCGTACCCATGACCTCTTCGACGTGGCGCACGGAACCGAACCTTACGCGCCGGCCTTGTCCAGGGCACTCTGCAGTGAGGTGGCGTACGACGCGCTGGTGAAGGTGGCTCCGGAGACGGCGTCGACGTCGGCGCTCTGTGCCTTGAGCGCGGAGGCGTTGAGGGTCTTCACCGCATTCGGGTTGATCGTGCCGCTGAAACCGTCGGTGGGGTACGTCGAGTCGGCCGCCGTGACCTTGCCACCGCTGACCTTGATGGTGACCTGCATCGTGCCGTACGCGTTCTGCACGGCCTTGCCTTTGTAGGTGCCGGCTTTGAGGCCTTCCTCAGCGGGCTCCTCGGCCTTCTCGTCAGCCTTCTCGTCGGTCTTCGCACCGCCGGCGGGCTTCTTGGTGCCGCTCGCCTCGGGTTCGGCCGTCGAGTCCGAGGCCTCGTCGATCTCCGGCTCCTCGGCGACGCTGTCGGCCGCGGCGGCGTTCACCGGGACTGCCGCGGGCTGCACGCTGAGGCGGACACCCAGGATGAGGGCCGCGCCGGTGAGGGTGCCGACAGCTGCTGCGGTACTACGTCGCATCGGGAGAACTCCAGTTCATTGGGGGACGGGAGGTTCGTGAAAAAGTCAGGGAACCGGGGGTCAGAACTCGAAGGGGTCCAGGTGGAGCTGACTGTCCGGGACGTCGAGTTCCTTGAGGGTGTCGACGGCCGCGTTGACCAGTCCGGGCGGGCCGCACAGATAGACGTCGCGCCGGTTCACGTCGGGCACCAGTCCACGCAGTCCTTCGGGGGTGAACAGCCGGCGCGGGCCCGGGTCGTTGCGGCCGCCGACGATGTAGCGCACCCAGGCGTCCCGCTCTTCGGCCAGTTCCTCCAGCTCGGTGCGGAAGACCAGTTCGTCGGGGCGGCTCGCCCGGTAGATCACGATGGTGTCGGCCGGCATGTCCTCGAGCAGGGCCCGGATCGGGGCGATGCCACTGCCACCGGCGATCAGCAGGGCCCGGCGGCGTGTACGGCGCTCGGCGGTGAAGGTCCCGAAGGGGCCCTCGGCCCAGATCGGGGTGCCGGGGCGCATGGTGGCGAGTTTGCGGGTGTGGCCGCCAGCGATCGTCACGGTCAGGCGCAGCCACTTCGGGTTCGGGGCCGCTGACAGCGAGAACGGGTGCGACTGCCACCAGCCGTTCGCGGTCAGGAACCGCCAGCGCATGAACTGGCCGGCCTGCACCGGCAGCTTGTCGAGGCGCTTGCCCTCGATGTAGATCGAGAACGTGTTGGCACCCTCACCGACCACCTCGGCCACGGTGAACCGGTGCCGCGAGTTGAGCCACAGCGGTTCGACGACCCGGCCCCAGAACAGGGCGGCGATGGTGATGCAGCCGAGCGCCGGCCAGAACACCGAGGCGAACCTGCCGTTCATGTCGGCGCCGGCCGCGATCTGGTGGCCGTAGCCGAGCAGCAGGATGCCGTAGCTGGTCAGGTGGATCAGGTGCCAGAGCTCGTAGTTGAGAACGCTGCGGACGGCCCGGATCGAGATCATCGAGATGAACACCAGCAGACCGGTGGCGATCGTCGCGCTGATCATCTCCGGGAACGTGGTGATCACGGTCCAGCCCTGCTCGACGACGCCGGTGCCGGCGGTGAGCGCGTAGCCGTAGACGATGAAGACCACGTGCGCCACCACGAAGGTCAGCAGCGAGGTGCCCAGCCAGCGATGCCAGCGCAGCAGGTCGCGGGAGCCGACCCACTCCTCCAGCCACGAGACCCGGCTCATCATCAGCAACTGGATGAAGAGCAGGTAACCGCCGATCAGTCCGGTGACCCGGCCCGCGGCGATCATCATGGTGGCGGTGTTGCTGATCGCGCCGGGCTGCGTGTTGAAGAGCCAGAGCGCGATACTGGTGCCCAGGCCGGAGAAGAACAGCAGCACGGTGAAGAGCCGGTTGCCGCTCGTCGACTCGCCGGGCGGGCGCTCGTCCTGGACCGGGACGCCGGTGCCGGCCTTCCAGCCGGTCGCATCGGTCATCGACACCTCGGCGAACTCGCCGCGAGGGTAGTTGTCCGGTGTGGCGTAGGGCTGCCCGTACTGCGGCTGGGCGTACTGCTGCTGCCCGTACTGTTGCTGCTCCTGGGATTCCGGCCAGCTCGGCATGGACGGGTTGTCCCAGCTCGGTCGTGCATCGGCGCGCAGCCCCGAGAAATATCCGTCGTCGTCGGGAAGCTCACGCTGATCCCGGAAGGCCGGAATAGTCAACGTCCTCACCTGCTCAGCAGTCGTCTCACGGCGCCTGCCACCCCATGCGGCCGACGTGACCACCCCGTCCGCGAAGGGGCCGTCACACTGGGGTACGCGCGTCACGCCGTCTTGGCTCAACAAGATCTGAAAATTCCCACGGGTTAGGTTCAGCGCATGCGTACGGAACATCCGGTCACCGTGATCGGCATCGGAGCCGGTGGGTGGCCTGATCTCTCCGGTTCGGCCCAGCGGGCCCTGACCGAGGCGGAGGTGGTCCTCGGCGGCCACCGCCAACTCGGCCTGCTGCCCGCCGAGGTGGACGGCCGCCGTGTCCCGTGGCCGTCACCGCTGGTCCCGGCCCTGCCCGGACTGATCGAGGCGGAGCGGGGCCGCCGGGTGTGTGTGCTCGCCAGCGGCGATCCCATGTTCCACGGCATCGGCACCACATTGACCAGGGTGATCGGTGCCGAGCGGATGCGCGTACTGCCGCATCCGTCGTCGGTGTCGCTGGCCGCGGCCCGGCTGGGCTGGGATCTCGCCGCCACCGACGTCGTGACCTTGGTCACCGCTCCGGTCGAGACCCTGCATCGGGTGATCAACCCCGGCCGCCGGATCCTGGTCCTGTCGGCCGGGGCCCAGACCCCGGCGGCTGTCGCCGCGATTCTGACCCAGCGGGGGTACGGGGACAGCGAGCTCACCGTTCTGGAACAACTCGGCGGGCCGGGTGAACGTGTCGTCACCGGCACCGCGGACGGCTGGGTCCTCCCGCCCGGCGATCCGCTCAACGTCGTCGCGATCGACTGCGCCGACGGCCCGGAGCTGCCGGTGGTAACCGGACTCGACGACGCGGCCTATCAGGGCGACGGTCAACTGACCAAACGGGAGGTCCGGGCAGTGACGCTGGCTGCGCTCGCTCCCGCGCCCGGGCGGCTGCTGTGGGACGTCGGCGCCGGATCCGGCAGCATCGGCATCGAGTGGGCGCGCGCCCACCCGTCCTGCCGAGTGATCGCGATCGAGTCCTCGGCCGACCGGATCGCCACGATCACCACCAACGCGGCCGCGCTCGGCGTCCCCGGACTTCGGGTCGTGCACGGCCGCGCCCCGGACGCCCTGGCCGGGTTGCCACAACCGGACACGATCTTCATTGGAGGCGGCTTGACCCGCGACGGCGTGCTGGACCGTTGTCTCGACGCGCTGCGGCCCGGTGGGCGCCTGGTGGCGAACGCGGTGACCGTCGAGTCGGAGGCCGTCGTGGCCGCCGGCTACGCGCGGTTCGGCGGCGAACTGACCCGGATCACGGTGCAGCGCGGATCACCGGTCGGCGGATTCACCGGCTGGCGCTCGTTCATGCCGGTGACGATCTGGTCGGTGGTGCCTCGATGACCGTCCACTTCATCGGTGCCGGACCCGGCGCCGCCGATCTGATCACCCTGCGCGGGCACCGGATCATCGCGGCGTCGCCGGTCTGCCTCTACGCGGGCAGTCTCGTTCCGGCCGAGTTGCTGGATGCCTGCCCGCCCGGCGCCCGCAAGATCGACACCGCGAACCTGAACCTCGACGAGATCATCACCGAGATGGTGACCGCGCACGGACTCGGCCGGGACGTGGCCCGCCTGCACTCCGGTGACCCGTCGGTGTTCAGCGCCGTCGCCGAACAGATGCGGCGGCTCGACGCGGCCGGTGTCCCCTACGACGTGACCCCCGGGGTGCCCGCGTTCGCCGCCGCCGCCGCGGCCCTGGCCAGGGAATTCACCGTCCCCGAAGTGGCACAGACCGTCATTCTGACCCGCACCGCAGAACGGGCCACCGCCATGCCGCCCGGCGAGGACCTGGCCACTCTCGGCGCCAGCCGGGCCACCATGGTGCTGCACCTGGCCGTCCAGCGGATCGAGGCGGTGGTCGGCGAACTCGTCGGCAACTACGGCGCGGACTGCCCGGTCGCGGTGGTCGCCCGGGCCTCCCGGCCCGACGAGGTCATTCTTCGCGGCACCCTCGCGGACATCACGGCGAAAGTGCACCAGGCGGGCGTACGCCGGACCGCGGTCATCGTCGTCGGCGCCGCCCTGACCGCCGGCCAGTTCCCCGACAGCCACCTCTACTCCACCACCCGCCACCGCTCCGCCACCCGAACGCCGTCGCCGTCGCCGGATCTTGGTTTCTCGTCGACGGCTGATCCGGGGCGTTCGTGAAGGTGCTGGTCCTCGGCGGGACCACCGAGGCGCGGCGGCTCGCCGGGCTGATCCACGGTGAGTTCGCCGTCGTCAGTTCGCTGGCCGGGCGGACCAGTGCACCGCTGTTGCCCGCCGGGGAGGTACGGATCGGCGGATTCGGCGGAGCCACCGGGCTCGCCGGATATCTGCGGGACACCGGCGTCGGCGCGGTCGTCGACGCCACCCATCCGTTCGCGGCGACCATGAGCGGGAACGTGTTCGAGGCGTGCGCCGGCACCGGCGTACCGCTGATGATCCTGCGCAGACCCGCCTGGAGCGCCGGACCGGGCGACGACTGGCACCGCGTCGCGTCCCTGCCCGCCGCCGCCGCCGGTTTGCCCCACCTGGGGCGCCGGGTCTTCCTCACCACCGGCCGTCAGGGACTCCCGGTCTTCGCCGGACTGGACGAGTGCTGGTTCCTGTCCCGTTCCGTCGAAGCGCCCACCGGCGACGTCCCCCGGAACCTGGAGGTACTGCTCGACCGGGGCCCGTTCACCGTTGCGGGGGAACTCGCCATCCTGACCCGGCACCACATCGACGTCCTCGTCACCAAGGACAGCGGCGGCTCCCCCGCGAAGCTCGCCGCCGCCCATGAGCTGGGCATACCCGTCCTGATGGTGAATCGTCCCGCCACTCCACCGGCCCCCGTGGTGGCCACACCGGACGAAGCGGCGGCCTGGCTCCGAACGCTGCGGCGCTGAAACACGACAGCCCTCAGCGCGCCGTGATGCGACGCTCGACGCATGTCAGGCCGAGCCCAGCATGCCGAACTGAACGCCGTTCGCAATCTGACCTCCGGCTCCGGCGGCGGAGCGGTCGAATCGGCCTGAGCCATCTTCGTTCAGTCGCCGTTGGCGTCGTAGCGCACCCGGGCCTTGTGGATCGCGTCGATGTGGGTCTCCGCCCAGGTTTTGATGGACCGCTGGATCGGCAGGAGGCCGTGCCCGAGCGCCGTGAGTTCGTAGTCCACGCGGGGCGGGACCGAAGCGGTCACCGTGCGGACGACCAGGCCGTCGCGTTCCAGCTTCCGCAGTGTCTGAGTGAGCATCTTCTGGCTGGCGCCGGCGATGATCCGGGCGAGTTCGCTGTGCCGTAAGGGTCCGTCCGCCAGGGCACTGACGACGAGAGTCAGCCATTTGTCACTCAACGCCGAGAGCACCTCGTGACCGGCGCATTCGGCGAGGTTAGCGTTGTAGTCCTGTTTGCTGATCTCGCGCTTGTGCCCGGCGCTCATCGTTGCCATCGCGGGTTCCTCCCAGTGCCTCAGGCACTGCGAAGTGCCCTCTGTCTCGATCAACAGCTACCGCCTAGCGTCGCCGTCATGAAGTCAATCATTGTCCGCGCCTCCGGCGGCACCGACGTTCTCGAACTGGCCGATTCACCGAGCCCCGAACCCGGCGTCCGGCAGGTCCGGGTGAAGGTCGTGGCATCCTCGCTCAACCCCATCGATCTGTCCGCCCGGGCCGGTCGCCTCACCGCCGGCGGGCTCATGCCACCGATGAGCCAGTACGGCCTTGGCTGGGACGTAGCCGGGCACGTCGACGCCCTCGGGCCCAGGGCAACCCGGTTCCACGTCGGCGATCCGGTGATCGGACTGCGGGATCTGCTGTTCGCCGGCGGCACGCACGCGGAGTATGTGGTGCTGGACGAGTCGGCTCTTGCTCCCGCGCCGGCATCGGTCCCGCTCACCCATGCGGCCACGCTGCCGCTGAACGCGCTGACGGCCGATCGCGCTCTCGACCTGGCCGGCGTCAAAGCAGGGCAGACTCTGCTGGTCACCGGCGCATCTGGCGGAGTCGGCGGATTCGCCCTCGAACTGGCGAAGCTGCGGGGAGTACGCACCATAGCCCTAGCTCGTCCCAGCGACGCCGACCGCGTCCGGGCGATCGCCTCGCAGGTCGTGACGTCCTCCGATGACCTCGGTCCCGCCGTACGCCGAATCGTTCCCGGGGGCGTGGACGCCGTGATCGACGCCGCGGTCCTCGGCATCACGGCCCACCAGGCGCTGCGCAGCGCTGGCACCTTCGTGGCGCTCGTCGCTCCCTTCGCTCCGCCGCCGATTCGCGGCACTCGCGTCGTCGTTCAGGAGGTCTTCGCCGACGGAGGGCGTCTGGCCGAACTGGCGAGGTTGGTAGACGACGGCACGCTCACCCTGCGCGTCGCACACACGTTCCCGCTCACTCAAGCGCGCGAGGCACACGAGCTTCTGGAGAAAGGCGGCATCGGCGGCCGCATCATCCTCACCCCCTGACGTCTTGGCCGCCCGGCGCGGACGTCACCACGATCACGTGCGCGCAGATCCGGCAGCTCGTCAACCGCCGCACCGCTGTCGGGCAGTGGGAGCCCGGCGACCGCGAGATCCTCATCGTGCTCGACGCCGGCTACGAGGCCCCGCGCATCGCCTGGCTGCTGCGTGACCTACCGATCGAGATCCTCGGCCGGACGCGCTCCGACCGGGTGCTGCGCCGAGCGACCCCGGCCCGCGTCTACCACCCCGAGGGCAGTCGGCCCGCCAGACACGGCGGCGAGTTCGTCTTCGGCGACTCCGCCACCTGGGACACCGAGCAGACGGTCACGCACACCGACACCCGGCTTTACGGCCAGACCCGAGCGCTCGCCCAGGACCTGCGCCGGCCGTGGGAACGCCCGGTGCCGCCGGAGCGGCTCACCCCGGGCCCGGGTGCGGCGGGGGACCCACGCTGGCCACCGGCCAGGCCCATCAACGACCGGCCACTACAAGAAGGGCACCAACCCGCGTCGTACGGGATGAAGAACAAGCTAAGAGCAGGTGGGTCCGGCGTCGCGGGGACTCTCGCGAGGGTGAATGTTCGGCGGGAGGTGTGGGGCGTACCGGAGAAGGGTCAGGGTTTGGTTTTGAAGGTGCTCCGGTAGTTCTGGGGTGTTGTCGACAGGCGCTGGGTGAAGTGGTGGCGGAGCGTCTGGGCGCTGCCGAAACCGGCTCGGTTGGCGATGCTGTCGATGCCCAGGTCGGTGTCTTCGAGGAGGCGGCGGGCCAGTAGGACCCGCTGGTTCGTCAGCCAGTCGTGCGGGGTGGCGCCGGTTTCGGAGCGGAAACGGCGGGCGAACGTGCGGGGGGCCATGTGCACCTGGTCGGCCATCGTGTCGACGGTGTGGGCGCGGTCGAGGGTTTCCAGCACGTGGGTGAGCAGGGGCTGGATGGTCTCGCAGGTGACCGACGAGTGGATGGGTGTCTCGATGTACTGGGCCTGGCCGCCGTCGCGGTGGGGTGGGACGACCATCCGGCGGGCGATCTGGGCGGCGACCGCGGAGCCTTGTTCCTCGCGGATCAGGTGCAGGCCGCAGTCGATGGCGGCGGCGGTTCCGGCGCTGGTCAGGATGTTGTCGTCGACGACGTAGAGGACGCCGGGGTCGACTTTGGCGTCCGGGAACTCGGCGGCCAGCCGGTCGGTGTAGCGCCAGTGGGTGGTGCAGCGGCGGTCGTCGAGCAGACCGGCCCGGCCGAGGGTGAACGCGCCGGTGCAGACACTCATCACCCAGGCGCCGCGGGCATGGGCTCGCTGCAGCACCTGGATCACTTCGGGTGGGGCTTCCCGGGTGTCGTTGGGGGCGATGGCGACCAGATCGGCGGTCTCGGCGAACGTCAGGTCGTGGGTGGGGCTGATGCTGAATCCGGCGTGGCTGGAGACGGGGGCGCCGTCGACGCTGCACACCGCGAACTCGTAACCGGGCAGGCCTTCGGGGGTGCGGTCGTAACCGAACATCTCGCAGAGGACACCGAGTTCGAAGACGGCGACTTCGGCCATGACGATGACGGCGACGCTTCTCAGCATGCGGCCACCCTACCCGCAGGTTGGCAGTTTCTTGAAGGTGTATGGCATTCCTGCCACTGTTCCGGAGCCGGAGACAGGACCACGCTGGAACACATGGGAATCACACTGGTTGTCTTCTTCGCCCTACTATTGATCGCTTCGTTCGCCGGGTTCACCGCGGACAGCCACGACAGCGCCGACTGGAAGCCCAGTAAGGACGGGCGCCGGGCCGCATGAGCCCGGCGCCCTGGACAGGTCAGCGAGTACCGGTGAGAACCGACACCGGCTGCGGCGCCACTACGGGCGGCAGCTTCTTACCGGGAGTGGCCGCCGACATCGTCGACAGGTCGTCGCCCGGTTCCGGTCCCTCACCGGACGACAGGGCCACGGTGAACGGCTGGTGGTCCGCCGCACACTTGGTGCCCTTCGCCGGAACCTTGCCGGTCAGCAGGTAACGGTCGATGGCGTTGGTCGCACAGGCACCCGTGCCGTACGCGGTGTGACCCCAGTTGTTGCTGGTCAGCAGTCGCGAGTTCGGCAGCAGCTTGCTCGACGACACGGACGCGGCGTAGTTCGTCGCCGGGTCCCAGTAGTTGCCGACGATCAGCACCGGAGCCTTGGTCCGCTTGTTGAACGGACCACGATAGGCGTCCTCGTCCTTGACGGTCCACGTGCTGCTCGCGCACTGGACACTCAGCCAGCCCCAGAGCCGGCCGAAGTACGGCGCGTTCAGGTCGCGGGCCGCGGTGTACACCGGCCAGCCGGTGGCGTTCTTCGGGTGCTTGCCGTCGGTGCAGATGACCGCGCTCTGCGCCTCGAAGCTGTTGTCGTACGGGAAGTCGTACCCGTTCTTCTGAGCGGTCAGGTAACGCTTGCGCAGCGACACCTTCGCGGATGCCGCCGCGGATCCACCGGCCTGCAGCCCGGCGACCTCGGCGGCGATCGCGGTGACCGACTCACCGGCGTACGGCGAGTACATGGCGCTCAGCAGCGCACCCACGAAGTCCGCGTAGGTGATGGTGAACTTGCCGTACTCGTCCTCGACGACCAGCGGCTTGGCCCGCAGTTTCGCGGCCACCTTCTTGAAGTTGGTGACCGGGTTGCCGGCCGCGAACGAACAGTACTGCTCGCCGGCGGCGTCGCAGCGCTTCAGGATCTCCCACAGAGCCTTGGTGGCACCGTTGGCCGACTTCATCCGCGCGTCCAGGATCTTGCTGCCACTGCTGCCGGTACCGGCCCACTGCCGCGGGTCGATGTTGCCGTCGATGGCGATGGCCCGGAAACGGTCCGGGAACAGGTTGGCGTAGTACTGGCCGAGGGCGGTGCCGTAGCTGAAGCCCAGGTAGGTCAGCTTCTTGTCACCGACGGCACGGCGCATCAGCTCCATGTCACGGGCCACCTCGGACGTGGACATCGCGCCGGCGAGCGTCTTGCCGGTGGACGAGCAGGACTTGCCGAACGACTTCGCGCCGCTGATGTAGCGCTGCTCCTGCTTCTTGCCGAGCGGGAACGCCACGTTCATCTTGTTGAAGACCGCGGTCTGGTCCTTGACCGACTTGAAGCACTTGATGTTGGCGCTGCTGCCGATGCCCCGCGGGTCGACGCCGACGACGTCGAAACGCGCCAGCACCGAGTCGCTGAGGAACAGCGGAGCGTCCAGCGCCATCATCGTGGCCGAACCACCGGGGCCACCCGGGTTGACGAACAGACTGCCGATCTTGGTCTTCTGGTTCTTCGCCTTGACCCGGAGGATCGCGATCTCGGTTTTCGCGCCCTTCGGTTTGTCGTAGTCGAGCGGAACCTTCACCGTCGCGCACTCGGCGGTCTGGTAGCACTTGTACCAGCCGAGCTTCGGCGTCGGCAGCTTGTCCAGACGGCGGCGCTCGGCCGCGCTGGTCGTCGCCGGCTTCCCAGCCGCCTGGGCGCTCGACGGCACCGCGACGGCCCCGGCGATGGCGACGGCGGCACTCAGCACACCGGCGGCCAGGAAACGCGATCGTTTAAACGGCATTCATCTCCCCCTTTGATCGAAGACGTTCGCATCGTAGAGGGGCGATGCCAGCCGACCGGCGAAGTATTTGGCACAGTGGACGGATGCTGAGCAACGTCGACCTGCCCGCTCCCGGACTTCTCTGGACCCGCTGGGCGACGCTGAGCGCCACCTACGCGGCTCTCGGCCGGCCCGGCACCTGGTCGATCGACGAACTCGGCGCCGGACGGCAGGACGACGACGGCAGTTGGGCCCGGTTCGCGCTGCTCGACGGCCGCCGCGCGGTGCTCTGGGGGCACAGCCTCCAGGAGAGCGCCACCACCCGGCTCGAACCGGCGCTGGACCTGCTCACCGGCGCCCCCGACTGGCTGCCCTGGGACACGCTGTCGCCGCTGGCCGAACGTGACCGGCTCGGTTTTGTGATCTGGCACGAGAGTGGCCGCTGGTCCCGGGTCCGCTACCCGGCCGGTCTGCCCGACGGCATGACCGAGATGGCCGGGCCGCTGCTCACCGCGGAGAGCACGATCGTCGCGCTCAGCCGGTACGGCCCCCGGCAGGCCGCCGAACAACTGCTCGCCGCCGCGGTCCGGGCCGACCTGACCGGCGCGCACTTCACCGACCTGCTGACCGAGATCCTCACCGACACCCCGCCGGACATCGGCGCGGCCCTCGACGGCGCCCGGCGTGGCGGCCTCCTGCCCGGCAGCGCCGCACCCCGGATCCGGCCCGGCCGGCGGCCGCCGATGCGCCGGGTCCGGCAACTCAGCCAGGGCGAACACGACCGGCTGGTGTGGGCGGCCATGCGGGACTCCCCCGAACTGTCCCGCCCGGCCCCGCCCACCACCGCCGAACTCGACACCCTGGTCGGCTGGCTGCAGGACCGTTCCCCGGACGGTGACGGGCGGTGCTCGCTGCTCGCCTACGCCGACGCCACCAGCTTCAGCGCCCAGCCCGGCGACCGTCCGCCCGCTGATCGGCTCGACGAGGAGCGGTACGCGGCGTTCCGGCGGCTCACCGAACTGGTCCGGGCGCTGCGCCGAGCCGAATCCGACCCGCGGTACGGCCGGTGGCTGTTCCTGCGAGTGGAGACCAGCGCCACCGGGGTCAACATCGAACGCCGCTACGACTCCTGGCCGGTGTGGTGGCACGACGACGGCGTGTCCGGGCCGTGGCGCACCAACCTGCAGGAGGAGATGGACGGGCGGCTACCGGCGTACCGGCCGGCCTGGGCGACGCTGCTCGACCCGGAGGTGGCCTTCCGCCCGCTGTGAACGTCAGCGGGCCTTACCGGCGCGCAGCAGGTCGAGGGACTTCGCGAGCCGCCGGGAGCGAGTCTCCGGGGTCTTCGCCGAGGTCAACTGATCGGCGTGCCAGCGCTGATTGCTGGGCGACACGGTGTCCCAGAAGGCTTTGGCGCCCGGTTCGGCGGCAAGGGCCACGGCGAGATCTTCGGGCACTTCGATGGTACGGGGGACCTCGTCCAGCGTGATCCGCAGTTCGTAGACCTGCCCGCCTTCGAGCCCACCGGCCGTCCGCCGCTCGGCGCTCACGCCGAGCCAGTAGGCCCCGCCCATCTTCGCGATCGACGACCGGAACTCGAAGTCCCCGACCTCGACGACGACTTTGGGCCGCCCACCCCCGCCGAGCCCGGCAACCAGGTCGTCAGGAATCTGAAAGCCGGTGGTGGTCCCCCCGGTCTTCTGCAACTCACCCCGGAACTCCATGCCCGAGACGATAGCCAACCGGGGGGACTCGGATCAGGCGGTCACGATCTCAAGCCCGTGATGAATGCGAAAGTCGTCGAAATCCTTCACGTTGAGAGTCGCCAACGGCAGGTCGTGTGCGAGGCAACAGGAGGCGACCCACATATCGTTCATCGGGCGTGGCCTGCCTCGGGACTTCGCAGCGAACGAGAGCCTCGCATAGGTCTGCGCCACCAGCGGATCGCCCGGCAACGTCGGAACATCAATGAACCACCGATCGAACTGGGCACGCTTCCACGAACCCCAATTCCGACCGAATGTCCATTCCAGAAGTTCGGCTTGACCAACGAATGTCAGCACCGGACTGCGGCCAGCAAGCTTTGCGGCAAGCGCCGACGGTAGCCGGCGCTTGATCTCCGCGGATGCGACATCGGTATCGTAGACAATGGGACGCATCGGTACTGATCAGCCAAAATTCTTCTGACGCTCAGCGCGGTACCAGCTGAGGAACTCGTCGAGTCCCTCAGCTGTTTCGAAGACATCCGGGGCAGAAGCGGCCCACTCCTCGGCCGTCAGCAACGGCTTGCCCCACTGCCTGAGGAACTGCTCGAAGGGTGTGAAACCGCCTTCGTCGCGGGACGGGATGGGGTTGGTGCTACTCGCACTCATGGGTGCCTCCCGCAGGAGTCTTGTTGTCATGAGACCAGTGTGACAACGCATCTGGTCTCGTATCAACCCTACTCCCCCGATGGAGGAACTTTCACTCTTTTGGATTTTCGAAACGGGACCTGTCCAGGAATGTCAATCTTGCCTGCTTGTGGCCCATGTCGATGATCGGGCCCAGGGTGAAACCCTCGCGCTGCAAGCGGGTGATCATGCGGTCGTTGCGGATGTCCGGCTCGGCGATCAGCCGGGTTCGGGACGGGTCGGTGAACAGGTGCCGGAGCAGGGCCGGGAAGACCATGCTCGTCACGTGCGGCAGTTTTCGGTCGCCGGCGTCGAGGAGCAGGTGCAGGCCGAAGTCGCCGGGCTGGACCTCGTAGCATTCGGCGACCGGGTCGAGGGCAGGCTGGTAGGTCTGGAAGATCCCGATCGCGTGGTCGTCGAGCAGCAGCAGGTAGGCGTGGTGACTGTCCAGGCTGTCGACGAAGGCGTAGATCTCGGACACCTGCTCGACGCTGTGTTCGGGCATGCCCCAGAAGCGGTTGCGTTCCTTCACCACCCAGGAGTGCACCAGTGGCGCATGGGCCACCGGGTCGAGCGGGATCATCACCAGCTCGCCCAGGCCGGGCAACTTCTCCGAAAAGGCGATCATGAAAAGCTCCCGTCGAAGGTGAGCAGGTCCCAGTCGGTGACCAACTCGATGAGCGTGCCCGCGGTCCAATGCGGCAACTGGTCCAGGAAGTGTGGTGACGACGGGTCGTCGGAGGCGCCGAACGGCACCACCCACCGGCTGCGGGACCGGTCGGTGACGTCCCAGACGTACCGGGCGACCGGCCCGCGCCAGCACAGGTCACTGACGCCCGGCACGCTGGAGGTGTTGAGCACACAGTCGGCCGATCCACTCAACTCCACGTTGGGGACGACCGCGTCGAGCCCGGGCAGCTGGATCGGGTGGAGCAGATGCCGTTCCCCCCACGCCGACGATTCCCCGGAGTCGAGCGGGACCAGGGCGGACGGGTCCAGGCCCAGCCCGCCGAGCACCCCGTCGAGGGCGATGCCGATGCGGGCGCGCGGGTCGGTCCACGGCGCGAAGAGCGGATCGTGGCCGCTCGGTGTGAAGAGCGGCTGCAAAGCGGGCAGGTCGCACAGCGCCCGGGCCACCGCGGTCCGCCGGGCCATCCGCGCCCCGGCTTCCAGGGATGAGGCGGGCAGGGCGGTGTCCATGTGGATCCGCTCGTGGGTGACACCTTCGTCGAGCAGTGCCCGGATGCGGCGGGCCCGGCCGGGCGGGGCGAAGTCCACGCCGTAGGGGGCGGTGTCCGGCCGCCGGTCGTTGGCGTTGACCGCTGACTCGACGTCGGCCCGGAACATCGGCGCCCAGCCCGGTTTCCACTGGTGGCGTGGTTCCCAGGCGGGCACCGGGACGAGTTGGTTGCGGTCGTCGCGCTGCGGCACCCGCCCGACCGTCAGCTGCCGGGTACGGCCGGTGGAGTCGCTGGTGAGGACACTGTTGACCGGTTCGACCCAGCGGGACAACGCGTCCGCCACGTCGTCCACGGTCGTCGCGTGCAACAACGGCAGCAGGGCGTCGAAACCCAGATCAAAATCGGCCCTTGCGGGGGTACGAAGACTCAGAGTCCCGTCGATGACCGGCCCACGAGCCGTCTCCATGATGTCCACGACGACCGTTTCGGCGTCCCGTACGACAATCGTCTCCTGATGGGTGACCACCGGCTCCCAGCCGGTCGCGCCGCGTGCCTCCAGCCCCGCCTCGCCCGCGCGGATCTCCTCGATGAAGAGGTCCTGATAATCGGCCATCGCGTTGGTGATCGCCCAGGCCACCGAACCGGTGTGCCCGAAGTGCTGCACGCCGGGGACGCCGGGGAAGGTCAGCCCGGCGACGTCGAAGGACGGGCAGGCGAGGCGGATCTGCTGGTAGACGCCGGGCAGTTCGAGCAGCCGATGGGGATCACCGGCGATCTGGCCGCCGAGGGTCCAGGCGTTGCTGCCGGAGCCGCCGGGGCCTTCGATCGCGAACCAGTCCAGCGCTTCGGGCCCGAGGGTCTTCCCGACGTGCGCCCGCCACAGTTTGTTGCCGAACGTCCCGAACAGGATGTGCTGCACCAGGAAGACCCCGTAGGACGACCACGGATGCCATTCGATACCACCGGCGCGAACGCCATCAGCGAACGCCTCGACCCAGCGCTTGGTGGATACATCCGAATTCTCGTAACACCGGCGTGCGGTGTCGTCGAGCCGGGCCCGCCGGGCGAAACGGTCCCAGCCCAGCTCGGCGGCACCGGCTGTCTCGGCGAGCCGGCCCTCCGAGCGACGGCGTTCCACCTCGATCTGGCGGCCCCGATCGATAGCGGTCACCCGCCCCTGGAGCCAGGCCAGGTCGAGGACCGAGCCGGCCCGCAGGTGCGGGATCCCGTGGCTGTCGCGGTAGAGCTTCATGCCATCACCTACGCTTCGCTCCGGCGCTGCCATGCATTACACCTGTGCTGAATGATTCGCTCGCAAGCTCGCTCATGAAGCGATCGGGTTCTCCAGCTCACCGGCGAAGATCAGCGAGCTGGCCTGGTCGGTGAGGTCGACCATCTGGAGGGTGTTGCGCAGTTGGAGCCGGTTCAGGCAGGAGTGCTGGAACGTGGGCCGCAGCAGGTCGAGCCGCCCGGCCAGGTGCGGGTGGTCCTTGGCGTGCGCCCGGACGCAGTCTCCGGCGAGCGCCCAGAACTCGGCCGCGCCGAGCATCCCGTCGGCGTCGAGGATTCCGGCGAGGTGCCGCAGGAAACCGTCGAAGACGTCGGTGAAGATCGCCAGTTCCTTGAACTCGTCACTGACCGAGACCCGGATCCGTTCGACGTCGGGCGGCAGCGGCTGGTCGTTCATGACCGCCACCTCCTCGCCGATGTCCTTCATGAACACCCGGGTCGGTACGTGGTTCTCCAGCACCAGGATCAGGTTCTCGCCGTGCGGCATGAACGCCAGATCGTGCGCCAGGATGCAGTGCACGACCGGCCGCAGGTAGGCGCGCAGGTAGGTCGCCACCCACGTCGCCGCGTCCACTCCGGATTCCCGGATCAGGGCGGTGGCCAGGGCGTTTCCGTCCCGGTCGCGGTGCAGGAGGCTGGCCATGGTGGCGAGCCGTTCGGTCTCGCTGATCCGGGTCACCGGGCTCTCCCGCCACAGGGCGGCGAGCATCTTGGTGTACGCCGACGGTGTGCCGGTCCGGTGGTAGGCGTCGCCGGTGTACCCGGTCGCGGCCAGCTCGCGCAGTACGCCGAATCCGCAGGCGCGCAGTTCCTCGTCACCTTCGACGACGGACGCCACCCATGCGTTGATCGGCGGGGTGGCCCGCATGTACTTCGGCGACAGCCCGCGCAGGAAACCCATGTTCTGTACGGCGATCGCGGTCTTCACGTAGTGCCGGTCCGGCCGGTCCAGGTTGAAGAACGTGCGGATCGACTGCTGTGCCTGATGACGATCAGTTCCGGCGTCGAGCGGGACGATCGCCCGGCGGGCCACGTCGGGGGCGAACGTGACGGTGACCTTGTGCTCCCACTGCCACGGGTGCACCGGCAGGTAGCGGTAGTCGGCCGGGTCCAGCCCGTGGCCACGCAACTGCTGCTCGAAGCGGGTCAGCAGGTCCGCACCGAACTCCGCCTCGTAGAACGCGCGCTCGTCCCCGTCGTACACGAACAGGCTCTCGGTCCTGAGGATCGCGACCCACCGCAACCGGACCGGCCGGCCGGACTCCGGCACGTAGGCCTCGTGATCACGGAGTCCGTAACCGATCCGCCCGTTGTTGGCGACGAAGCCGGGGTGACCCTCGGTCATCGCGGCCTCGATGGTCTGGAAGCTCGCGTGCACTAGGTCGGCGGCGGTCTCCCGGCGGTGCGCGAACTTCCAGGCGGTCCCGGCCAGGGTCGCCGAGATCTCCTCCAGGTACGTGCCGAGCAGCTTCTCCGGGATGCCGAGTGTCTCGCGCAGTCCGGCGATGAAGTCGAGTGCGTCGAGCGGCCCGTCGAGCGAGTCCGGGTCGATCACCCAGTGTTCGAGCGGGTAGCGCTTGGCGGTGAAGGTGTTGTCGCCGAACCGGAAACGGTCTCCGGCGGCGACCGGCTCGATCAGGCGCTCGTGGCTGAACTCGGCGATCGCTTTCGCGATCAGGCGGCGATGCGCGAACGTGATGGCTTCCGGGCTCAGATGCGGGACGCTCATCTCGTAGGCGGTCCGGGTGCAGAAGCTGAGCCGGCCGGTCTTGCCGTGCAGTGGCACGTCCCGGTCCACCACGAACCCGACCTCGGCGTTCTTGCGGTGGATGGCGTCGTTGCGGACGTCCGGCTCGACCACCACCCGTTCGATGCGGGAGTCGGCGAAGCAGTGGTCCATCACGGCGCGCATCACCGCGGAGGTGACCCCGGAGCGTTTCCGGGTCGGCGGGGCGACCAGCACGTGCATGCCGATGTCACCCGGGCGCACCGGGTAGTGCGGTGCCAGTTCGCTGTGTGCCGGGTCGTAGGTCTCGGCGAGGAAGAGCGGGCTGTCGTCGTCGTCGAGCCCGAGCCACACGTCGTAGTCCGGGTTGTCGAGAAAGCCCTGGTACTCCGCGCGGACCCGGTCGGGGGTCGCGTCCTGGAGTCCCCAGTAGTGCGAGCGCGGGTGGGTGACCCATTCGTGCAGAAGATCAAGATCCCGGTCGAGATCGAGCGGTACGAGTCTCATCGCTTCACCAACTGACGAGGGATGTCGGCTTGGGACCTCTTGCGACCCGGGACTCCGAACTGCTGGAACGCGATCGACTCCTCGATCCGGTAGATCTCCCGGCCGGTGATGGCCTTGAGGATCACCGAGTTCCGGTACGGTCCCATGCCCAGGTCGGGATCGGTCACGCTGTGGGTGTGCTCGGCCGCGTTCTGGACGAAGATCTCGGCACCGGCGGTGTCGACGGCGTAGTCCGCGGTCACGTCGAACCGGCCGCGGGCGTCCCAGTTGATCCGGTCCCGCACCGGCTCCAGGAACGACGGGACCCGTGGGGCGTACCCGGTGGCCAGAACCAGGCCCTGGGTGGTGGCGGTGAAGGAGCGGCCCTCCTGCTGGTGTTCGAGCGCGAGGGTCCAGCGCTCGCCGTCCCAGATCACGCCCTCCAGGGCGGTGCCGGTGAGCAGTGTGGTCGGGACCGGGCCGTGCAGGCTCTTGGCGTACAGCGTCTCGTAGATGGCGTCGACCAGGTCGCCGCTGATGCCCTTGTAGAGGTTGCGCTGTTCCCGGCCGAGCCGGTCGCGGACCTCCATGGGCAGGGCCTGGTGGTACCGGATGTAGTCCGGTGACGTCATCTCCAGGGTCAGCTTCGTGTATTCCATCGGGAAGTACCGGGGCGACCGGGTGATCCAGCTCAGGTGGTAGCCGTACGTCTCGATGTCGTTGAGCAGGTCGAGATAGATCTCGGCGGCACTCTGCCCGCTGCCGATGACCGTGATCGAGTCCAGCCCCTGCAGCTGCTGCTTGTTCGGCAGGTAGTCGGCGCTGTGCACGAACGGCCCCTGGTCGACGGCAGCCGGCACGCGCGGTTCGGTGCCGATGCCGAGCACCAGCTTGCGGGCCCGGAACGTCTCGCCACCGGCGGTGTGCACCAGATATCCGGAGCCGTCGTGGGTGACCGTGTCGACCCGGGTGTTCCAGTGGATCGACGGCAGCTGCCGGGCCACCCACTTGCAGTACTCGTTGTACTCGGCGCGCAGCGGGAAGAAGCTCTCCCGGATGTAGAACGGGTAGAGCCGGCCCACCTGCTTGAGGTAGTTGAGGAACGAGAACCGGTTCGTCGGGTCGGCCATCGTGACCAGGTCGGCGAGGAACGGCACCTGGATCGTGACACCGTCGAGCATCAGCCCCGGATGCCAGTCGAACTCGGCCCGCTGCTCCAGGAAGATCCCGTCGACGTCCGGCAGGTCCTCGGTCAGGGCGGCCAGGCCCAGGTTGAACGGGCCGACACCGATGGCGATGAAGTCGTACGTACGCATCAGGCCATCACCGCCGCGGCCTCGTCGCGTTCGCCGGTCATCTCGCGCCCGATCCCCCGGATCAGGTCCAGCACGTCGCGCAGGTTGTCCATCGTGGTGTTCGGGTTGAGCAGGGTGAACTTGAGCCAGTAGTGGCCGCCGATGGTGGTGCCGGCGACGATCGCGCGCCCGCCGTAGAAGAGCCGCTGCCGCAGTCTCGGCATCAGCTCGTCGCACTCGGCGACACTCAGCTGCCCCGGCCGATAGCGGAAGAGGACCGTGCTGAGGGTCGGCTCGGCGGCCGCCTCGAAGTCCGGGTCGGCGGTGATCAGCGTGTGTACGTCGTGCGCCCGGTCGACCACGGCGTCGAACATGTCGCCGATCTGGTCGGAGCCCATGGTCCGCAGCGTCATCCACAGTTTCAGGGCGTCGAACCGGCGGGTGGTCTGCAGACTCTTGTCGACCTGGTTCGGCAGGGCCGCCGTCCGTGGGTTGAGGTAGTCGGCGTGCACCGCGATCCGGCGCATCGTCTCGCCCCGGCGCACCACGATGGCGCTGGAGCTGACCGGCTGGAAGTAGCTCTTGTGGAAGTCCACGGTCACCGAGTCGGCGCGTTCGATGCCGTCCAGCAGGTGCCGGCGGCGGGTGGAGACGAGCAGGCCACAGCCGTACGCGGCGTCCACGTGCAACCAGATGCCCTGTCGCTCGCAGATGGCGGCGATCTCCGCGACCGGGTCGATCCGGCCCAGATCGGTGGTGCCCGCGGTGGCGACGACGGCCATCGGGATGCCCCCGTCCCGGCGGGCGTCGTCGATCGCGACGGTCAGGGCCGCAGCGTCCATCTTTCCGGTGTGGTCGGTGGCGACGCCGATCACCGCGTCGGCCGACATGCCGAGGATCCCGGCCGACTTGCTGACGCTGAAGTGGCTCTGGGTGGTGGCGAAGATCCGCAGCCGGGGGATGGCGCTTCGATCCTGATGAACGGAGAGGGCCTCCTCGCGGGCCAGCAGCAGGGCCTGCAGGTTGGACTGGGTGCCGCCGCTGGTGAAGATGCCGTCGGCGCCCGGGCCGAAACCGATCCGGCCGGCCGTCCAGTCGATCAGGCGGCGTTCGATGAGGGTGCCCGCGGTGCTCTGGTCCCAGGTGTCCACCGACGAGTTCACCGCGGAGATCAGCACTTCGGCGCTGAGCGCGGGGAGCGCGACCGGACAGTTCAGGTGGGCGACGTAGGTGGGCTCGTGGAACCAGACGGCGTTGTCCAGGTAGAGCCGGGCGACTTCGTGCAGTGCCGCTCCGGTGTCGCCGAGCGGCTGGTCGAGGTCGACGGCGTCGACCTGTTCCTGCAGCTCGGTGACGGTGGCGCCGGAGTACGGCTGCCGCACTGCCTTCACCCTGTCGGCCAGCAGTGCCGACGCGTGCCACACGCCGGACGTATAGACGTCCAGCGTTGACGCGGAAAACAGATGCGGGGAATCGGACCGCTCCAACGGGGCCTCCAATAAGGTAAACCTTACCTAACCTGAGGGGAGGCTAACCGGCCGGACACCTGAAGGAAACTTGCGTTCGGCGCCGCGAGGGGTTCGGTGTACGGCCGAACACGCCCCGGCCTGCGCAGAAATACGTAGATGACCACCAAGTGATGGTTGCCACATAGCGCACGAAGCCCACTCTTTGCAGAGTGGGCTTCGTCGATGTAGATGATCAGAAAGCGGTGAGCGTGATGCCTGCCGCGCGGGGGTCCCCGTCGTGGACCAGGGACTCCTGGTTCTGCACGTCGTCGAAGGCGAAAGCGTAGGCCTTGCCGTCGATCATGTGGTCGTGGACGGCCTTCGCGTACGGGTTGGCCGGGCCGCTCCGGTAGAAGTCGGCAGCCGTACCGCCGGGCTGGGTGTCGATGGTTCCCAGCGTGGTCCGCCACAGCGCCGCGCACAGGGTCCGGGCGATCGGGCCGACGATCTGGTCGTTCGGTGCACCGAGCGCGCCGTCGCAGCCCCAGACGTTCGCGGTGGACGGTTTCGTGAACGACGCCACGGTCCTGCCGGTGCCGTCGGTGAAGTTCATGACGTTCCCGGCGGTGCGCCCGGAGTACTTCACGTCCGGACGGTCCCCGAACGGGACCACGGTCAAGGTCTTCGCCGTGTACGCGTTCCACGCACTGGTGATGTAGGAGTCCAGGTAGGTCGGGCTCATCAGCCCCGCGTCGGCGGCCTTGCCCGGGGCGAGCACCCGCAGCACGGTGCCGTCCGAGCCGGTGACGACACTCTTGGCGAAGTCCGGGTTGGCCTTGACCGCGTCGATCACCTTCTGCCGGCCGCCCGCCACCACCTCACCGGTCTTGCTGGTCTTGCCACTGCCGCCGGTGACCGAGACGACGTGCGGCACCGCGAACATGTCCACCTGCGAACTGTTCAACCACAGGCCCGAACCGTTGAGGGTGAACTCGCTCCAGTCGAAGAGGATGTCCCGGTTGGGGTCGCCACCGGCCCACGGCGCGGGCTGGACCAGACCGTCACCGGTGAGCCGGAAGTCGAGCTTCTCGCCGAAGGAGAAGTAGATCCGGCCGGAGAGGTTCTTCAGCACCTTGATCGTGGTGCTGGAACCGTTGGCCGGGCCGGGGATCGCGACGTCCGGAGCCGGCACCGGCACCGGGCCGCCACCGGTCCACGGGGTGAAGGCGCCACTCGCGTTCACGTAGCCGAGCTTGCCAGTCTGCAGGTTGACGCCGAGCACGTAGACGAAGACCGGCTGGTTGCGGCCGCTGTTGTTGGTCAGGGTGACCGGCAGCAGATCGCCCGCGGGCGGAACGGTCTGGGCCGGTGTGGTGGCCGCAGGTGTGGTCGGTGCCGTCGTGGGAGCGGCAGTCGTGGTCGTGGGCGCCGCCGTCGTCGGCCGGGTGGTCGGCACCGTCGTCGGGGCGGTCGTGGGCGGTGTCGTGACGACCGCTCCGCCCGCGCACGGGTTGCCGTTCAGCTTGCAGTTGACCGGCTGCGCGCCCGCACCGACAAAACCGAACGTCACGCTCGCACCGACCGGAAGGGTGCCGTTCCAGGAGCGGCTGCTGAATGTCCGGTGACTGCCGGAGGCGGCCATGTCGGCTTCCCAGAAACTGCCGACCGAGCCTCCGGCGGGCAGATCGAATTCCACTTTCCAGGACGTCATGGTGGACGTTCCGGAGTTCGTCACGGTCACCTCGTCCTGCCATCCGGAGCCCCAGTCGGAGACCGTCCGCAGGGTGGCGGTGGGCGCGGCAGCCGAGGCGGGCAGGGCTATCCAGGCGGTGGCGAGCGCGGCGACCGTGGCCGCCGAGGCCAGGATCAAGCTCCTTTTACGGCGCATGGGGGTGCGACCTCCGAAAGCAGACACAGGTGAACGCCCGCCATCATCACCTGCGGAAATCCGCTGTCCCAGAGGCTTTAATCTTGCTTTAAGGTCTAAATTTCTGACGATTTCCGATCCCGGCCGATAACACTTTTCCTCGGCCGGGATCGGAAAGTCAGGCGGCGCGGGTGAAACGGATCGCGTTCCAGGAGACCTTGGGCAGCGTGATCGTGGCGGTGCCGCCGTCGACGACGATCGTGTCGAAGGGGCGCAGCACGACCCGCTCCGGGTCCTCCTTGGTGTTGCTGGCGTAGACGTCGTCGTCGGTGAGAGTCCACGACTCGGCGACGATGAGCTCCCCCGTCTCGGTGAAGGCGCTCAGGTCGACGGTGAACTCGACCGGGTTCGCCACGTCCCGGTTGACCGCGAAGACCGTCACGTCGCCGGTGGACGGGTCGTGAGTGGCGACCGCGTCGACCAGCGGGGCGGTGCCGTACTTGCCGGTCTCGTAGGTCGGGGCGTCGATGTGCAGGCGCAGCACGTCGCCCTTGGCCAGGGCTGCGGTCTTGGCGAACGGGTGGAAGATGGTCTGCTTCCACGCCGGGCCGCCCGGCTCGGTCATGATCGGGGCGATCACGTTGACCAGCTGCGCCTGGCAGGCCGCGGTGACCCGGTCGCTGTGCCGCAGCAGCGAGATCAGCAGGTTGCCGACCACGATCGCGTCGGCCACGTTGTAGCGGTCCTCGATGACCGGCGGGGCGACCTTCCACTCCTCGGGGAGCGGGGCGTTCTGGAAACGCGACAGGTACCAGACGTTCCACTCGTCGAACGACAGGTTGATCTTCTTGGTGCTCTTCAGCCGGGCACCGACCGCGTCGGCGGTGGCCACGATGCTGTTCACGAAGAAGTCCATGTCGACCGCGGACGCCAGGAACGAGCCCAGGTCGCCGTCGTGCTCCTCGTAGTACGCGTGACAGGACACATAATCGACCACGTCGTACGCGTGCTCCAGCACCGTCGACTCCCAGGTGCCGAACGTCGGCATCGTGGAGCTGGAACTGCCGCAGGCCACCAGTTCGAGATCGGGTTCGGCCGAGCGCAGGGCCCGGGCCGTGCTGGCGGCGAGCAGCCCGTACTCCTCCGGGGTCTTGTGCCCGGTCTGCCAGGGTCCGTCCAGCTCGTTGCCGAGACACCAGAGCTTGATGCCGTACGGCTTCTCGGCACCGTTGGCCCGGCGCTGCTCGGAGATCGCGGTGCCCTCGGGGTGGTTGACGTACTCGTGGACGTCGAGCGCCTCCTGCACCCCACGGGTGCCGAGGTTGACCGCGTACATGATCTCGACGTCGGCTTTGGCCGCCCACTTGGCGAACTCGTCGATGCCTACCTCGTTGGTCTCGATGCTGCGCCAGGCCAGGTCCCGCCGGCGGGGGCGCTGGTCGCGCGGGCCGACGCCGTCCTCCCAGCGGTAACCGGAGACGAAGTTGCCACCGGGGTAGCGGACCATCGTGACGCCCAGCTCGCGGGCCAGCGCCAGCACGTCGGTCCGGAAGCCGTCCTCGTCGGCGAGCGGGTGACCCGGCTCGTAGATACCGGTGTAGACACAGCGGCCCATGTGCTCGACGAACGAGCCGAAGGTCCGGCGGCTGACCGGCGCCACCACGGCAGCCGGATTCAAAACAACACGCGCACGGAGCATGGTTTTACCCTTTACATGGAGAAAGTTACTTGACGGAGCCGATGGTCAGGCCACCTCGCCAGTACCGCTGCAACATCAGGAAGGCCACGATCAGCGGGACGATGGCGACCAGCGCCCCGGTGATGATCACGTTGAAGGTCGCCGCTCCGCCGTTGCCCATGATCGCCGACATGTACCAGGCCCGGAGCCCGACGGTGAGCGGGTAGAGATCGTCGTTGCTCAACATGACCAGAGGCAGGAAGAAGTTGTTCCAGGACGCGACCATGCTGAACAGCAGCACGGTGACCAGGGCCGGTTTCATCGCCGGCAGCGCGACACTGGTGAACACCCGGAACTCGCCGGCGCCGTCGATCCGGGCCGCTTCGAGCATCTCCTCCGGGATCGAGTCGTGCACGTACACCCGCAGCAGGTAGACGCCGAACGGGTTGAGCAGCGACGGCAGGATCACCGCCCAGATCGTGTCGATCAGGTCGGCCTGCGACATCAGCAGGTAGGTGGGCAGCACCAGCGCCGTGGCCGGCACCATGATCAGGCCGAGGAGCAGCGAGAACAGGGCGTTGCGGCCGGGGAAGCGCAGCTTGGCGAAGGCGTACCCGGCCAGGGCCGAGATCGCGGTCGCGCCGACCCCGCTGACCACCGCGTAGAACGCCGAGTTGCGCAGCCAGGTCAGGAAGATCCCGTTCTCCTGGCTGAACAGCAGCTTGAGGTTCTCGACCAGGTTGAACCCGTCGAACCAGAGCGACGAGGACTGGAAGAGCGCGTCGTTGTCCTTGGTCGCGGCCACCAGCAGCCACCAGAACGGCAGCAGGAAGTAGATCGCCATCAGGCCCATCGCGAGGTGGGCGGCGACGTTACCCTTCTTAAGGTTCATCGCAACGCACTCCTCTTCCGGGTGGCGAACAGGAAGATGTAGGACCCGATGAAGACCACCGCTCCGAGCAGGAACGAGATCGCCGCCGAGTAGTTGTACTGCTGGAACGAGAACGCCTGGTTGTAGGCGTACACGTTGGGTGTGTAGTGCTGGGTGATCGCTCCCGGGTTGAGCGGCTGGAGGATCAGCGGCTCGGTGAAGAACTGGAGCGTGCCCATGATCGTGAAGAGGGTGGCCAGGATCAGGGCCGAGGAGATCATCGGGGTCTTGATCCGGAGCGCGATCTGCACCTCGCCAGCCCCGTCGATGCGGGCCGACTCGTAGATCTCCCGAGGCAGGCCCTGCAGCGCCGCGTACAGGACGATCATGTTGTAACCGGCCCACTGCCAGGTCACGATGTTGCCCAGCGACGCCAGCACCGTGTCGCTGGAGACGAAGTCGATGCCCAGGCCGGAGAACGGGCCGATGCTGTCGCTGTAGAGGAAGCCCCACATCAGGGTGCCGATGACCACCGGAACGGCGTACGGCACGAAGGCCGCGAGCCGGAAGATCCGGGAGAACCGGGAGGTGGCGGCGTCGATCAGCAGCGCCGCGAGCAGCGCGATCCCGATCATCACCGGAGTCTGGATCAGGCCGAAGACCAGGACCCGGACCACGCCCTCACGGACCAGCGGGTCGTCGATCGCCTGCTTGTAGTTGTCGAAGAGGGCGAAGACCTCCCCACCGATCAGGGTCGAACGGTAGAGGCTGATCTTGAACGCGTACGCCATCGGCAGCAGCAGGAACGCGACCAGGAGCACTGCGAACGGCAGCACGAACAGCCAGCCGGTCGCGGCCTCCCGCCAACGGGATCTTTTCACCGAAGGCCCCGCGGCCGCCGAAACGGCCGCGGGGGGAGTCTGGACCTCGGTCATTACTGGACCTGGAAACCCTGCTGGGTGGCGTAGGTCTTGACGTTCGCCTGGGCCGCGTCCAGCGACGCCGTCCAGGAGGTCTTGTTCTCGATCGCCTGGTTCAGTCCGGTCGTCAGCTGGTTGAAGTTGTAGCTGTTGAACGGGCTCCAGGCGAACGGGCCGATCGCGTTGTACGCCGGGACGAAGACCTCGTTGACCTTCTGGCCGCCGAAGAACTCGTACTCCTTGTTCTTGAAGGTGTCCGACTCCAGGATCGGGGTGGCGGTCGGGAAGAGGAACGCCTTGTCGATGCCGATCTTCCAGGCCTCGGTGTTCTTCGCGCCGAAGATCTCCATGGCGACCTTGGCCGCGATATCCGGGTACTTCGCCTGGTCGGTCACGGCGAACGACGAGCCGCCCCAGTCACCCTGCTTGTTCTCGCCGGCCACCCACTGCGGCAGCGGCGCGACCTTCCACTTGCCGGACGACTTGGCGGCGTTGGCCTGGATGTAACCGGGACCCCAGCCGGCCGCGATGTAGGTGGCGTACTTCTCCGAGCCGAGGCCGTTGTAGAAGTCCGTGGTGTGGAAGGCGGTGGTGTCGGCCAGACCGCCGTTGACCAGGCCCTCCCAGTACGAGATGACCTTCTTGGCCTCGGCGCTGGCCAGGTTCACGCCGATGTTCGCCGGGTTGGCCAGGTCGTAGCTGTACGGCTGGGCGCCGGCCTGCCAGAACAGGCCGCTGAGGAAGCCGCCGTCGTTAGCGCCGAAGTCGGTGATGAAGGACTTGCCGGCCGAGGCGGTCTTCAGCTTCTCGGCCTGCGCCTTGTACTCGTCCCAGGTGGTCGGGACGGTCAGGTTGTACTTCTTGAAGATGTCGTCGCGGTACATCATCGCCATCGGGCCCGCGTCGACCGGGATCGCGTAGACCTGGTCGCCGGAGCTGACCTGCTTCCACGCCCAGTCGACGTAGTCGCCCTTGACGTCGTTCGCGCCGTACTTGCCCAGGTCCACCAGGTGCTTGGTGAGCTGGAAGGTGGGGATCTCCTGGAGTTCGAGCATCGCCACGTCCGGCGCGCCCTTACCGGCTTTCAGCGCGGTCTGGAGCTTGGTGTACTGGTCCTGGCCGGTGCCCGCGTTCGTCCACTCGATCTTGATGTCGGAGTGGGTGGAGTTGAACAGGTCGACGACACCCTGGAACTCCGGGTACCACGCCCAGACCTTGATGGTGACCGGGCCGGTCGGCTTCTCGGCCGGCTCGTCACCGCCGCCGCTGCTGCACCCGGTCAGCGCCAGGGCAGTCGCCGCGACGGCCGCCACAAGTGATCGCCGGCTGACTCGGGGTGCGCTAAGTTTGCTGAGGTTCACTGGGTCCTCACAGTTCGAGTAGATGCGTATCCAGTTGATCAGGTCTGAGCCGGTCCAGGGCTCAGAGAGCCGGCCTCCGGTGCTGGCACACCGGGGGTCGGCCGAAAAGGCCTTTCTCGCGCCGCCGAATTGGTTCTCAGCGATCCGGCGGACGATGTTGCTACGCTTTTGCAGCGCTGCAAAACACAGCATGCACGGACGCCTGAGCGACGGCAAGGGGTAACCTGCCGGAAACTTGGGGCGGGCAGAGGGAGGCAAAATGCGTCGAGAAGTCACTCTGCGTGACGTCGCGGAGCTGGCCGGCGTATCGAGCAGAACCGTCTCCAACGTGGTCAACGGCTATGCCAATGTCACGGAGCGTACGAGAGAGCGTGTTCAGCGCGCGGTTGACGAACTCGGATATCGACCCAACGTCCTGGCGCGCAACCTGGCGCAGGGAAAGTCGGGCCAGATCGCCGTGGTGGTGCCGTACCTGGACACCCCCTACTTCTCCGAGTTGTTGCAGAGCGTCATCCGGGCGGCCCGGGTCAGCGGCTATAACGTTTTGATCGACCAGACCGACGGCGACCCGGAACACGAGCGGGCGTTCATCGCCCACGGCTCGCGGCGGCTGCTCTTCGACGGCGTCATCTTCAGCCCGCTCGGCCTCGATCAGCAGGCCCTCGCCGACCGCGACCGTTCCCTGCCGCTGGTCATCCTCGGCGAGCGCGCCAGCGACGGCAGCTTCGACCACGTCGGGATAGACGATGTGGCCGCGTCCCGGCTGGCCACCGAGCATCTGATCGATCTCGGACGGCAGCGGATCGCGGCGATCGGCGACCAGCCGTACGCCACCGGTGAGGCCGCGCAGCGGCGCACCCGGGGCTTCCGGGAGGCGCACACGGCCCGCGGCCTGACCCCGCGCGAAGACCTGATCATCAGTACGCCCCGGTTCAACCGGCCGGACGGCGCCCGGGCCATGGAGCACCTGCTCGGCCTGGCCGAGCCACCGGACGCGGTCTTCTGCTACTCCGACCTGGTCGCGCTCGGCGCCATCCGGACCATCGTGTCGCGTGGTCTGCGGGTGCCCGAGGACATCGCGGTGATCGGGTACGACGACATCGAGGACGGCCGGTTCTCCAACCCGACGATCACCACGATCTCCCCGGACAAGGAGGCGATCGCGGCGACCGCCGTGGAACGGCTGCTGCTGCGCATCACCAGCGAGAGCCCGCCGCCCGGTCTCGAGCTGCGGACCCCCTACAAACTGGTGGTGCGGGAGAGCACTACTGGAAGAGTTTCGCCGCGGTGATCAGGGTCTGGATGATGCCGTAACCGAGCATGACGATCACCAGCGCCCAGGAGATCGCGAGTCTCATGCCGGCACCTCCTGTTTCTTCGTGGCGGGCTCGTGCAGGCTCTCCGGCACCGGTCGGATCAGCAGGTTGGCGACGAACCCGACGGCCAGCACACCGACCATGGTGAACAGGGCCGGGCGGTACGCCTCGGCGGTCAGCGTGCCCGGTTTGCCCTGCGCGTCCAGGAACCCGTTGATGATCAGCGGCCCGGCCACTCCGGCGGCCGACCAGGCGGTCAGCAACCGGCCGTGGATCGCGCCCACCTGGTAGGTCCCGAACAGGTCCCGCAGGTAGGCCGGCACGGTCGCGAACCCACCGCCGTAGAACGACAGGATCACCCCGGCCAGCAGTACGAACAAAGCGGTCGCGGTGTGCCCGAAGAGCGCCAGCAGCGCGTAGAACACCATGCCGACACCCAGGTAGACCATGTAGATCGGCTTGCGCCCGATCAGGTCGGAGGTGGTCGACCAGGCGAACCTGCCGGCCATGTTGAACAGCGAGAGCAGGCCGACGAACCCGGCCGCCGCGGTCACCGCCACCGTGGAGGTGCCGCCGTCGCCCCGGAAGAAGTCCTGGATCATCGGGCTGGCCTGCTCCAGGATGCCGATACCGGCCGTCACGTTGCAGAACAGCACGATCCAGAGCAGCCAGAACGAGCGGGTCCGGACCGCGTTGGCGGCGGACACGTGCGCGGTGGTGACCATCGGTTTCGCCTTGACGGTCGCCGAATCCCAGCCCTCGGGCCGCCAGCCATCCCGGGGCACCCGGATGTTGAACACCCCGAACATCATGATCAGGAAGTACGCGATGCCGAGGGTCAGGAACAGGGCGGTCAGCGCGCCACCGTCGGCGACCGAGGTGGCCACCTTCGGGTCGTAGCCAGAGTCGTAGAAGGACAGCAGCTGCCGGGACGCCGGGCCGGCGACCAGGGCGCCACCACCGAAGCCCATGATCGCCAGGCCGGTGGCCAGGCCCGGCCGGTCCGGGAACCACTTGATCAGCGTGGACACCGGCGAGATGTAGCCGATGCCCAGGCCGATCCCGCCGAGCACGCCGTAACCGAGGTAGAGCAGCCAGAGCTGACCGGTGGAGATGCCGAGAGCGCCGACCAGGAAGCCGGACGTCCAGAACGAGGCGGACACGAACATCGCCTTGCGCGGGCCGTTGCGCTCCACCCAGGTGCCACCGACCGCGGCGGACAGGCCGAGCATGACGATCGCGATGCTGAACACGATCCCGATCGCCGTCTGCGTCGTGTCGAAATGCTGAACGAGAGAGTTCTTGTAGACGCTCGTCGCGTACGCCTGGCCGATACACAGGTGGACGGCGAGAGCGGCGGGCGGAATCAGCCAGCGGCTGAACCCCTCCGGGGCGATGGTGTGCTCTCGATCGAGAGCGGAGAGCAGTGCCATCGCCGGACGATATCACCGATATTGATCAATATGACAGATCGCTGATCACCAATTGACGGCGAACGTGTTGATCCGGAACGGCTCGTCGCCATAGGTGAAATACCAGGCCCCGCGCACCTCGGTCGGGCTCTGCCAGGCGACCGACACCCGCGGATCGGGCCGCACGTTCCCGACGATCGATCCGTCCCGCGAGCCGATGCTGACCCCGCCGCCCCGGGCCAGGACCGCCTTGTCGGCGATCCGGAACACGACGATCCCGAAGTTGTTGTCCTTCACCTCGTAGGTGACGGCGGCCATGGCACCGTCCGGAGAAAGCCGGATCCCGGTGACCCGCTCGCAGTCCGCCGAGCCCACGTACGCCATCTCTGGTGGGACCGGATTCCGGCCCGCGCTCAGGGGCCGGGCCAGCACACCGACCGGGCAACCAGCCCTCTTCGGTGCCAAGACGAGCAAGCCGCTACTCACGTCGGCCGCGGTGAAGGCCCCGTAGAGATCCCGAACACCGAGCTGGTGCATGTTCACCACCCCCGTCTCCTTGCCGGTGGCGATGTCGTGCGCGACCAGCTCGGTCTCGCGCCAGAGATACGCGGTGTCGGCCGACGCGGTCACCATGCTCACCCATTCGCCGTCGTGGCTCAGGTTCCGCTGGATCCGGACCGTACCGTTCGGGGCGGTCACCACCAGCCGGAACTCGTTCTCGCTCATCGCCACCACCCCACCGTCCGGAAGCGCCACCACGCGATCCCAGCGCCGCGCACCGGCCACCTTCACGGTGTCGATCCGGCCGCTCGGCTCCAGCACACCCATCTGTGAGGTATTGCTGAGCGCGACGGTCTGCTCACTGCCGCCCGACGGCATCCGGTACCGGCCGAACGCACCGTTCAGCGTCATCCGCTGCCACGCCGGCTCCGGTGGGGTGTCACTCGCGGCCGGGAGGACGTCCGGCGTGGTCTCCCGGTGCCGGGTCACCACGCCGAAACCGGTGGCGACGACCAAGGCGACCGCGCCCACCACGGAGAGGGCGGCCTGCCGGTTGTGGCGACGGCGGACCCGGCGGTGTACGTCGGTGAGGTCCGCCCGATAGCCCGGCGCCGCTTCGGCCGCTGCCCGGACCGCATCGGTCAGGTCCTGCGGAATCGTGTCCATCGATCAGTCCTCGCTGTTCAGCTCGTGGCGCAGGGCGGCCAGCCCGCGGGAGAGGCGGCTCTTGACGGTGCCCTCGCTGATCCGCAGGGCGGCGGCCGTCTCGGCGGTGGAGAGTTCGAGCAATACCCGGCAGGTGATCACGGCGCGTTGCGTCTCGGGCAGTCCGGCCAGGGCGGACCGGGCGACGATCGAATTCTCCGGCGGCCGTGTCCGAGGATGATCAGCCTCGGCGGCCGGTGGGCGTTCGCGGCGGACCTTGCGCCACCACGAGGTGGCCCAGTTGAGGCCGACCCGGAACACCCAGCCCGCCGGGTTCTCCAACCGGCTGACCGTGGGCCAGCGGGCGCAGGCGCGGGCCATCGCCTCGGCCACCGCTTCGGCGGCCAGGTCGTCGTTGCGCAGGGTGACCGCGAGCGCGCGGTACACCCGGTCGGCGTTGGCCCGGTAGAAGGCCTCGAAACCCTGGTGCGCGGAAGGCGTCGTACCCAGTTCGATCGTCACTGCCGGAAGCACCATGCCCGGTACACGCGGGAGAGCCCCGATCGGTTCCCGGCTAATTCTCGGCCGGGGTATCCAGACCGGACTTCTCGTCGCGGTCGGCCCATTCCAGCAGGGTGACCAGGGAATGAGCATGGTCGTCGATGGTCGCGTGCAGGTCCCCTAGTTCGGCGAAGCGCTGGGGAACCGTACGGATGGTGAAGGCCTTGGGGTCCAGATCGTGGATCTCGTCCCAGGTGACCGGGGTGGAGACGGTGGCGGTGGGGACGCCGCGGACCGAGTAGGCGCTGGCGATGGTGTGGTCACGGGCGTTCTGGTTGTAGTCGATGAACACCGCTGACGGGTCCCGGTCGCGGCGCCACCAGGTGGTCGTCACGTCGCCGGGAGCGCGGCGCTCGACCTCGCGGGCGAAGGCCAGAGCGGCGCGGCGTACGTCCGGGAAGCCCCAGCGTGGCTCGATGCGCACGTAGACGTGCAACCCCGTACCGCCGCTGGTCTTGGGGTATCCGGTCATCCCCAGCTCGGTCAGCACCTCGCGGACCACCGGGGCGACCCGACGGAGCGTGCCGAACGGGCAGTCCGGCATCGGATCCAGGTCGATGCGCCACTCGTCGGGACGCTCGGTGTCGGCGCGCCGCGAGTTCCACGGATGGAACTCCACGGTGGACATCTGCACCGCCCAGATCACGTCGGCCGGTTTCGTCACGCACAGTTCGTCGGCGTGCCGGTGGTAGCGCGGGAACTCCACCCGGACCGTCTCCAGCCAGGGCGGAGCACCGTTCGGCACCCGTTTCTGGTGCACCTTCTCGCCGGCCAGGCCGTCCGGGAAACGGTGCAGCATGCACGGGCGCTCCCGCAGCGCGCGGACGATCCCGTCGCTCACCGCCAGGTAGTACTCGACCAGGTCGAGCTTGGTGGCGCCGAGCTCCGGGAAGTAGACCCGGTCCGGGTTGGAGACCCGGACCTCGTGGTCACCGGCTTCGATGATCGTGGCTTTACCGGCCATCCCATGACGCTAACCCAGCCAGGCGTCGTCCATGTCCCGAAGCAGAGTGTCGCCCGAGTCGAGCAGGTCCAGCAGCGGGCCGATCCGGGGCAGCTCGTGCGTGACGAAGTACCGGGCGGCCAGGCGTTTGCCCTCGTAGAAGGCTCCCTGTTTGCCTTCGGCGGCTTTCAGCTGCTCCAGCCAGATCCAGGCGATCACCAGATGGCCGGCGGCGTCCAGGTAGGCGGTGGCGTTGACCAGGGCACTTGCCGGGTCCTTCCACAGCGTGGCGGTGGTCGCGGCCAGCCGGTCCGCGGCCTTCGTCACCTCGCCGCCCAGCTCCGCCGACTCGGCGGCGGTCGCCCGGATCCGGTCCAGCAACAGAGCCAGACCGGCGCCGCCCTTCTGGGTGACCTTGCGGCCGAGCAGGTCCAGCGCCTGGATGCCGTCGGTGCCCTCGTGGATCGAGTTGAGCCGGTTGTCGCGGTAGAACTGCTCGACCGGGTACTCCCGGGTGTAGCCGTAACCGCCGTGGATCTGGATCGCGTGATCGTCGGCGAGCCGGCACCACTGCGACGGCCAGGCCTTCACGATCGGGGTGAGCACGTCCAGGAGCAGCGCGTTCTCCTCGCTCGGTTCGTCGAGCAGCTTCGCTGCCCAGAGGACCAGAGCAAGACCGCCCTCGACGTACGATTTGGAGGCCAGCAGCATCCGGCGCACGTCCGGGTGCTCGACGATCGCCACCGGGGGCGCCGACGGGTCCTTGCCGGTCACCGGGCGGCCCTGCTGCCGCTCACGGGCGTAGTCCAGCGCGTGCAGGTAACCGGTGTAGCCCAGGGCCACCGCGCCCGCCCCGACGCCGATCCGGGCCTCGTTCATCATGTGGAACATGTACTGGAGGCCACGGCCCTCCTCGCCGACCAGCTCGCCTTTCGCGTCGTCGAAGGCGAGCACCGCGTTGGTCGTACCGCGGTAGCCCATCTTGTGGTTGAGACCGGCCAGGATCACACCGTTGCGCTCGCCGGTGGTCACGTCCTTCTTCGCGACGATGAACAGCGACAGGCCCTTGACCCCGGCGGGCGCTCCGGCGACCCGGGCCAGCACCAGGTGGACGATGTTCTCGCTCAGCTCGTGGTCGCCGCCGGAGATCCACATCTTGCCGCCGGTGATCCGGTACGTGCCGTCCTGGAGCTTGACGGCCTTTGTCGTCACGTCACTGAGTGACGATCCGGCCTGCGGCTCGGAGAGGCACATGGTCCCGGTGTAACGGCCCGCCAGCATCGGCTCGACGTAGGTGCGGATCTGCTCCTCGGTGCCGTGCGCCAGGAGCAGGTGGGCGTTGGCCGAGGTGAGCATGGCGTACGCCGAGGTGCCGGTGTTCGCCGCCTGGAACCAGAGGAAACAGGCGCGCTGGACGACCAGGGGCAGTTGCAGGCCGCCCCGATCGATGTCGATGGTGCCGGCGATCAGCCCGGAGTCGGCGAAGATCGTCAGCGCCCGGGAGACCTCCGGGATGATCTCCACCCGCTCGCCGTCGAAGGTCGGCTCGTGCAGGTCGTTCTTGCGGTTGTGCGGGGCGAAGTCGCGCTCGGCGATCCGCTGGGAGACGTCGAGGAAGGCGTCGAACGTCTCCCGGGAGTGCTCGGCGAACCGCTCCCGCGCGGTCAGCGCCTCGACGTCGAGCCATTCGTAGAGCAGGAAGTCGAGGTCGCGCCGGGAGAAGACCTTGGACACCGCGGTCACCGCCGTTCGTCGGGAAGTTATTGCACTCAGTGTGCACTGACTTTAGTCCGCCGTCCGATGCCTGCCTATCCGCTCCGGCATCCGGCCGGCGTGTTTGATCTCGTACATCGCGTGGTCGGCGAAGCGCAGGGCCTCGTCCGGGTCGGTCGACGCCGGCGCCAGGTGCACGCCGACACTGGCTCCGATGGTGATCTCATGATCGCCGATACGGAACGGTAGATCCAGGATGTACCGGATACGTTCCCGCATCGCGACTCCGGCCTCCGGGCCGAACACCCCCGGCATCAGGATGACGAACTCGTCACCACCGACCCGGGACAGCACGTCCTCGGCCCGGACACAGGCGCTGAGCCGGTCCGACACCTGACGCAGCAGCTCGTCGCCGACCTCGTGCCCGTGCTCGTCGTTGACCGGCTTGAACCCGTCCAGGTCGACGAAGAGCACCGCCACCGAGTCGGACCGCAACGACGAACTGAGCCGGTCCTGCATCCGCCGCCGGTTGGGCAGCCCGGTCAGCGGATCATGCTGGGCGTCGTGCTCCAGCCGCTCCTGGAAGGCCCGGTTCTCCGAGATGTCCCGGGCGTTGACCACCACACCGCTCAGGGCCGGATTGTGCATCTGGTTGGAGGCGGTGAACTCGAACCAGCGGTACTCACCGTCGGCGGTCCGGACCCGGCACTGCAGGCGCACCACCCCCTCCGCCTCGGCGAGCAGGGCGGTCAGGCGCTCCCGCATCTGCGGCTGGTCCTCCGGGTGCACCACATCGAAGACACTGTGGCCGGACAGCGCACCGGTCGGGAACCCGAGGATCGCGGTGCTGCTGGGGCTGCTGAAGATGATCCGGCCGGACTCGTCCAGCACCGACACCAGGTCGGGGGCGTGCTGGATAAGGGCCTGGAAACGCTGGTCGGCCCGGCGGCGCTGGATCTGCGTGCGATAACCGAGGGCTGTGATGCCGACCACACCGATCACCAGCATGGCTAGCAGCGTGATGGTCAGGGTACGGCTCCAGCTGTAGACCGCACCGTCGAAAGAGGCCTGCGTCTGCGTACGCACATAGGCCCAGCCGCTCGGGGAGACAGCGACGACGACCGCGATCATCTCCACGCCACCCTCTTCGTACTTGACGAAGCGGCTCCCGGAATGACCCAGATCGGCGCGGATCGCCGGGTTGATGTAGGTACCCAGTCGCGAGTCGTCGCTCGACGCGCCGATCCGGCCGCCGGTGTCCACGATCATCGTCAGGTGGGCGTCACCGCGCAGCTCACGGATGTAACCGTTGAGCGGGGTGGTGGCGACCTGGTTCAGCCCGATCAGATAGCCGACGACGCCACCGCTGACGGCGACCGGGATGGCCACGGCGGCCACGAAGGTGTCACCGGCCGGCATCACGCCGGAGAAGCCGTACGCGTTGGTCTCCAGCGAATCCCACATCGCGGCCCAGCCGACGTCGGCGGCGTCAGGCAGCCCGGCGGCCCGGTTCGAGGTCAGGAACCCGTGGTCCAGGCCGGCGGTGATCATCCCGTACTGGAACGTGGTGCTCTTGGCCGCGGCGACAGTCAGCGTGAGCTGGTCCTTGGCGTCGGACGCACCGAACCGCAACGCGCTCTGGCCCAGCAGGCGGCTCAACTCCAGCGTGGAGTTCCGCTGCAGCTGACCGGTGAGCGTGCCGTTGTTGGTCCCCAGAGCGGTGGTGTCGTTCTGGTGCACCGTCTCGACCGCCCTGACCGCCGACTGGTTCACCAGAATGCCAACAACCCCGGCACCGGCCAGCAAAAGCACACTGACCAGCACCGCGATCCAGTTGCGAAACCGCATCGCGTTCCTCCTCACCGCGTTTCATCGGCAGCCGTGGGCGGAAAACCAGGGAGAACCCGGAGGTAAATAGGGCGGCGCTCAGCAGCATCGACCCCTGATGATGGAGAGGCAACGTAGCGGGGTGGATCGGTCACCCCGCGTACGGTCCCGGCCCGACGAACGGAGCACCGGATGCACATACAGGTGGTGGCGTCACCGCCCGTCCCTTCGCAGCGCCGCTCACTCGGCTACCGTCCCGCCACCGTCGCCCCTCCGGCTCGCCCCCGTATCGCGCTGGCCCGTCTCAGCCTCACCGGCGCCGCCTTCGGCGCCGTCTTCTACTGCCTCTCCTTCACCCCGTCGCTGCTGCCCCGGGTCTGGTTCCTGCAGGGCATGGTGGCCGGTGTCACCGCGGCCATGGGGTACGGACTGGGCGCCGCCCTCGGAGCCCTGGCCCGCCGCTTCCGGGGGCCGATGCGGGCCCCGGCCGCCCGGATCGCCTGGGCCGTACTGGCGATCACCGTCCCGGTCCTGGTCGCGGTCTTCCTCTGGCTCGGCACCCGATGGCAGCAGGACCTCCGGATCCGGCTCGGCATGGAACCCGCACCGGACTACGACATCGCCCGCACCGTCGGCGTCAGCCTGCTCACCTTCCTCGTACTGCTCGGCATCGCCCGGCTGCTGCGCCTGGCCACCCACGGCTGCGCGTTGATGTTCCGCCGGGTCGTCCCGGTGCCGGCCGCCTACTGCGCGGGCACCCTGGTCGTGGCGCTGCTCAGCTACACCGCGTTCGACGGGCTGCTGGTCGCCAACCTGTTCGCGATGGCCGACCGGTCCGCGGCCGTCGTCAACAACGGCACCGGCAACGGCGTGACCGTCCCCGCCTCACACCTGCGCTCCGGCGGGCCCGGATCACTGGTTCCCTGGGACTCGCTGGGCCGGCAGGGCCGGGCCTTCGTGGCCGGCTCCCCGAGCACCGCCGAACTCACCGCCTTCGCCGGCCGGCCCGCGGCCGAGCCGATCCGGCTCTACGCCGGCCTGACCTCGGCGGACACCGTCGAGGAACGGGCCCGGCTGGTGGTCCGCGAGATGGACCGGACCGGGGCGTTCAGCCGTTCGGTGATCGCCGTCTTCACACCGACCGGCACCGGATGGGTGGACTACAAGGTCACCCGGTCCCTGGAGTACATGTACGCCGGTGACAGCGCCCTCGTCTCCCTGCAGTACTCGTACCTGCCGAGCTTCTTCGCCTTCATGGGTGACCGGTCCGAAGTCGCCGACGCGGCCGCCGCCCTGATCGGTGCGGTGCGGGCCCGCTGGGCGGCGATGCCCGCAGACAACCGGCCACGGCTGCTGCTGCTCGGCGAGAGCCTCGGGACGTACGGGATGGAGATGACCTTCGGTACGCCCGAAGCCCTGGTCGACGGAGCGGACGGCGCCCTGCTGCTCGGGCCGACCTTCGCCAACCCGGCACACCGGGCACTCACCGAGGGCCGCGCACCGGGCAGCCCGATCTGGGACCCGCACTATCCACAGTTGCCGGTCGAGTTCGCCGACGACGCCGCCGAACTCCGGGACCTGACCGGGCCCCGGCCCAAAGTCGTCTACCTGCAGAACGCCACCGACCCGGTGGTGTGGTGGAGCTGGGACCTGCTCTGGCAGAAACCGCAGTGGCTGACCGGGAAGCGGGCCGCCGACGTCACTCCGGACATGCACTGGTACCCGGGGATCACGTTCTGGCAGATCACCTGTGACCTGGTCTTCTCCAACAAGGTGCCGACCGGGCACGGGCACGTCTACAAGTCCGAGACGGTGGACGGATGGGCGGCTATCGCTCCGCCGCCGGGCTGGACCACGCAGGACAGTCTTCGGTTGCGGGCGCTGTTGGACGGCTGACGTCCGGCAGTCTCTCCACCGCCGGCCTTTCTCCCATCCGGGAGTTGATCACCGAGCGGTCGGTGGCGGGAGCCGGCCGGGCACCGGTCTCACCGGCCCAGGCCCGCACGGCCAGCCCGGCGAGGAAGGCCACCACCGAGACGGCGATCAGGCCCACCAGCAGGCCGCGCCGGAAATCCACTCTGAACCGGTCGTCCATCCGCGCACCCTCCGCCGAACGAATCCGCCTCAATCGTGAACTGCCGGATACGGGCTGGATACCCGGTTGTTCGGCCGACCCGAGAAGGGTGACACCCGTACGGGCCGTCACCGCGTTGAGAATCAGGGGAGGAACGGGAGAGGGAGGCATGGATGGGCGACGGGTTTCAGCGTGTACCCGGGCGCCGGCAGCGGCCGATCGTCCAAGGCGTGGGCGGCATGATCGCCGCCGTCCTGATCCTGGGCGGCGGACTGCTCGCCGGCCGGCTGCTCACCGACGAGCCACCACATCCGCCACCATCCCCCGACCCGTCGCCCGTCCCCTCACTCAGCTCCCCACCGACGTCCCGGTCGTCACCCTTGCGATGATCGGCAACCTTGTGTCGCGTGAAGCCCGTCCAGTGGCGCACCTCGCGGGCCATCGAGATCCGCCGCTTGAAGCGGTAGTTTGCCGGGCATGACATCGCATCGAAAGATCTCCATGGCGGTGCTCGCGCTCGTCGTTCTCGCCGGCACCGGTCTCACCCCGGGACCCGGGCTGTCCTGGCAGCTCACCGACACCGGGACCACCGCCCGGTTCCGTGGTCTCGCCCCGGTCAGCGCCAAGGTCGCGTGGGCCGCCGGTTCCGCCGGAACCGTCCTGCGCACCGTCGACGGCGGACGCACCTGGGCCTCGGTCGGACCGCCCGACGCCGCCGCCCTCCAGTTCCGGGACATCGAAGCGTTCGGGCCCCGCGACGCCGTCGCGCTCACCATCGGCAACGGCACCGACTCCAGGATCTACGCCACCTCCGACGGCGGCGCCACCTGGACCGAGACGTTCCGCAACGAGGACCCGGCCGCCTTCTACGACTGCGTCACGTTCCTCGACCGTAGGCACGGCCTGGCCCTCTCCGACCCGGTCGGCGGAAAGTTCCGGATCCTCGCCACCCGCGACGGCGGCCGCACCTGGCAGGTCCGGCCCACCGACGGCATGCCGGCCGCCCTGCCCGGCGAGTTCGCCTTCGCCGCCAGCGGCACCTGCCTGGTCTCCGCCGGTGCCCACAGCCGTTCTCTCACCGCCGACGAACGCTCCCGGCCCGCCGGCGGGTATGCCTGGTTCGCCACCGGCGGAGACGCCACCGCCCGGGTCTTCGCCACCCGCGACGGTGGCTGGAACTGGACCGTCAGCAACACTCCGGTACCCAGCGGAGCCAGCGCCGGGATCTACTCCCTCGCCTTCCGGGACCCGCGGCACGGCATCGCCGTCGGCGGCGACTACACCACCGAGACCTCGGCGCCCGACGGTTCTGCGGTCACCCGCGACGGCGGCCGGACCTGGACCGTGTCCCGGACCGAACCCGGCGAATACCGGTCCGGCGTGGCCTGGCGCGGACGCACCGCACTCGCCGTCGGCCCGACCGGCAGCGACGTCTCCTACGACGGCGGAATCACCTGGCGGCGCTTCGGCACCGGCAGTTTCGACGCGGTCGCCTGCACTCCCGGCGGCGCCTGCTGGGCCTCCGGCCGAGACGGCCGCATAGCCCACCTGACCCACCGCTGACCCACCCCACCTGCCGAGCCTCCGACTCACCGCCCAACGGCACCCCTACTGCGTGGTGAGTCGGGGTTCGGCTCGGCTCACCCGGGACGAAGCGCCGCACGGTGAGGGAGTGGGGTGGTCAGACATCCAGGTAGGCGAGGACGGCCAGGACTCGGCGGTGGTCGTCGTCGGACGGGGGCAGACCGAGCTTGGTGAAGATGCTGTTGATGTGTTTGCTCACGGCCTTGTCGCCGACGTAGAGCTTGGTGGCGATGGCGCCGTTGGAACGGCCCTCGGCCATCAGCCCCAGCACCTCGCGCTCGCGGACGGTCAGAGCCGCCAGCGGCGGCACGTTGCGGGCCAGCAGCTGGGTGACGACCTCCGGGTCCATGATCGTGCCGCCCCCGGCCACCCGGCGGACCGCGTCGAGGAACTGGGCCACGTTCGCCACCCGGTCCTTGAGCAGGTAACCGACCCCGCCGGCCCGGTCGGTCAGCAGTTCACGGGCGTAGAGCGGTTCGACGTGCTGGGAGAGCACCAGCACCGGCAGCCCGGGGATCGCCCGCCGGGCCTCGATGGCACCTTGCAGGCCCTCGTCGGTGAAGGTGGGCGGCAGCCGCACGTCGACCACTGCCACGTCGGGGCGATGCTCCAACAGCGACGGCAGTAGCGCGGGTCCGTTGTCGACGGCGGCCACGACCGTGCAGTCGAACGCCTCGAGGATCCGGATCAGCCCGTCCCGGAGGAGGGCGAGATCCTCGGCGATGACAACGCGCACGGCAGCTCCACGGTCACGACGGTCGGCCCACCCGGCGGGCTGGACAGGCTCATCGTGCCATCAAAGGCGGCGAGACGGCGCTCGATGCCCCGCAGCCCGGTGCCGCCGGACGGTTCGGCTCCGCCCCGGCCGTCGTCGGTGACCCGGGCGGACAACACGTCGCCGGTGTGCCACAGGTCGACGGTGACCGCGGCGGCCCCGCTGTGCCGGGCCGCGTTGGCCAGCGCTTCGGCGATCACGAAGTAGGCCGCCGACTCGACCGGGGTGTCCGGCCGGCCGGGCAGTGCCGCGGTCACCGTCACCGGGATCGGCAGGGCCATCGCCAGCGCGCGGACCGCGCCCTCCAGCCCGCGCTCAGCGAGCACCGGCGGGTGGATGCCACGGACCAGCTGGCGCAGCTCGACCAGGGCCGTCAGGCTGCTCTCGCGGGCCTCGGCGAGCAGTTTGCGGGCGGCGACCGGGTCGTCGTCGACCATCTCCTCGGCGAGACCGATGGTCATACCGAGCGACACCAGCCGGGCCTGGGCGCCGTCGTGCAGGTCACGCTCGATCCGGCGCAGCTCGGCGGCCTGCGCGTCGACGGTGTCGGCCCGGGTGGTGGTGAGCTGGCTGACGCGCAGGCGCAGCTCGGCCGCCCTGGTCGGGGCGAGGAACAGCCGGGTGGACCAGGCGTCGGCCTGTCGCAGGTAGGGTGCCGCGGCCACCCCGATCGCCAGGATCACCGCGCCCTGCGGCAGGGACAGGAAACCGTCGGCGAGGGTCTCGATCGGCCAGATCACGCCATAGCCGTAGTCCGTCCCCAGCGAGATCCAGAGCGGGATCAGCAGGATGCCCTCGGCGCCGTAGACCGGCAGGGCGATCGACGACAGGCCGAGGACCAGCCCGGCCACCGCGCCGGGCAGCAGCCAGCCCAGGTCGCGCCAGGTGGCCGGGTCGCGCATGATCCAGCGGTAGTGCCGGAACCCGCCGAGCCGCGCCTGCTCCGGGCGGGGCAGGTAGGGCCGGGCGATCGGCTGCCCCCAGCCGGCCGCGAGCCGGCGGGCCAGGTCGGCACGGGCCCGGACCAGTCTCGTCACCAGGGGCACCAGCACCAGGCCGAGCCCCAGCACCGGGGTCAGCACCAGCGACACCACGAAGAGCACCAGAAGCGGGATGTTGAGGATGGCCAGCGGGACGGCGACCGCTCCGCTCGCCACGGCGCGCATGCCCTCCCGGATCCAGTCGCGCGATTCCATGTCCCCATCCTGGCCGCCGGGCGCCGGGCTGTCGGTAGTGCCAGCCCCACCATCACGAGGGTGCTGGCACGACTGACGCGGGAGCCTGACGCCGGTTGGCTGGATCCATGACGACGACAGCCGAGACCCGTACTTCCGGAAGCGACTTCGCCGAACTCAACCGCCGGATCAACACGGCCGGACTGCTACGGCGGCGTCCCGCCCACTACGCAGTCCGCATCGGACTGGTGACCCTCGCCCTGATCGGTGGGTGGACGGTCTTCTTCCTGGTCGGCTCCTCCTGGTGGACACTCGCCGTGGCGGTTCTCCTGGCCGTCGTGTTCACCCAGGTCGCGCTGGTGGCACACGATCTGGCGCACCGGCAGGTGTTCCGCACCAACAGACCGAGCGCGCGGGCCGGGCTGATCGCCGGCAACCTGGCGATCGGCATGTCCTACGGGTATTGGATGGACAAGCACACCAAGCACCACGCCAACCCGAATCATGACGATCTGGATCCCGATGTCGGCCCGGACGTGCTGGTGTGGTCCCGCGAGCAGGCCCGCGGCCGGGGCTTCCTGACCCGTCACCAGGCCTGGTTCTTCTTCCCGCTGCTGACCCTCCTGGGAGTCGATCTCAAGCGGGACAGCGTGCGGGCGCTGCTACGGGGCACGGTGAAACGGCGCGGGCTGGAGAGCGCGCTGCTCACGGCTCATTTCATCGGCTATCTCGGTGCGCTGTTCCTGGTGCTCACACCGCTGCAGGCGCTGGCCTTCCTAGTGGTGCACCAGGCGTTGTACGGGGTCTATCTGGGCCTGACCTTCGCACCGAACCACAAGGGCATGCCGCATCCCGACGGCACCGAGGACTATTTGCGCAAACAGGTCCTGACTTCACGTGACGTGCGGGGCGGACCGTTCGTGGACGCGATACTGGGCGGGCTCAACTATCAGATCGAGCACCACCTGTTCCCGGCCATGCCGACCCCGAACCTGCGGCGGGCCCAGCCGATCGTGCGGGATTTCTGCGCCGAGATCGGGGTGCCCTACGCGGAGACGGGGCTGATCGAGTCGTATCGGCAGGCGTTGCGGCATCTGCACGACGTCGGTGCCGAGCTGCGGGCGAGATGAACACCGCCGGGGCGGAAGAATGGCCCCGCGGTGCCATCGATGCCGAACTCCGGGATGGAGTTGAGCGGCTGCCGGGGGCGGGGCGTAAGGTAGCCGGACCGGCTCGGGGGTGCTCGATGGAGCACCACTCTGAAGTGATACCGAGTCGTAACAACCCCGTCAAAATTGGCTACCGGCCGCCGTGTTTGGCATTACCCCTGGTAGTGCCTTTCGTTCATCGGCGGGCCACATAGCGTTTTCAGAGGATTAAGGTTTAAAGTGCCGCGCGTGAAGGTGACCTTGCAGGAGATCCGGGAGCGGACCTACAAGCCGGTCGACGCGTGGTGGACCGTGCTTTTGGTCGACCCGCTGGCGTCGCGACTGGTGCGTCTGGTAGCGCCCTACCGATGGATCACGCCCAATATTCTGACTCTCATCGCGTCGATCTTCGGGTTCGGTGCCGCCGCCTGTTTCGCCGTCGGTGAGACCTGGTACCTCGTGGCTGGTGGAATCCTTTTCCACATCAGCTTCGTGGTCGACTGTATGGACGGCAAGATCGCCCGGCTCAACGGCACGGGCACCATGTTCGGCCAATGGCTGGACTTCGTGCTCGACCGTGTCCGGGTCTTCTTCATCGCGCTGGCCCTCTTCGGCGGCCAGTTCGTGCGGACCGACGACGTCGCCTGGCTCTGGCTGATGGCCGTCGCGATCTTCCTGGACCTGTTCCGGTACCTGAACGGTGCGCAGATCGCGAAGGTCCGGCGCAGCATGACGGACCAGGTCAACGCTTACAAGGAGCCGCTGCGGGCCGCACAGGCCGAGGCTGCCGCCGAGATGAGCGAGCCGTCCACCGAGATGCCCGAGCCGGAGCCGGAGACGGCCCCCGCGAACCCGAGCACTCCCCCGAAGAAGAGTTCGCTGAAGAACCGGATCGGTGCGACCCTGCGCCGCAACCGCATCCGGACCCACCTGATCAGCGGTATCGAGTACGAGATGTTCGTCTTCATCGTCGGCCCGATCACCGGCTTGGTCTTCCCGGTCACCATCATCGCCGGTGCCGGTCTGCTCGCTTTCGAGTCGTTCCTGATCTTCAAGCTGCTCCGGGCCTGCCAGCGGTTCCCGGGCCGGCTGGAAGCCGCCAGGGTTGCCTACGAGCAGCACGAGGCGGAGCGCGCCGCGGCGGTTACCGAGACGCAGTCCGCCCCGGCCACGGTCTGAGCACGCGAACGCGGCGGTGAGCTGCGCGGCGTGACTGGATTTTGACGGAACATCGAGCACCCCCGGCGCTACGGCACCGGGGGTGCTCCTGTTCTGCCACCGACAGCGGACTGTGCGGTCGGTCTCTGGCACTGGGTGGGCGCTGGCGACACCGACGGTGACCGGCGACGCTTCCCGTGCTCTGGTGGCCACCCGCACGGTGGGCGCCGGATCCGGGGCCGACTAGATTGGCCCGATGCTGCGACGCCGATTGATCTACATCCTGGCTGTTGTGGCGATGTTGGGGCAGATGGCGTTCGCCATGGTCACCACGGCTATGCAGCAGTCGCCGACCATCGACGAGCCGGTGTATGTGGCTACCGCCGAGGTGTACCGGCAGCAGCAGAGTCTGCGCTACAACCCGGAGCATCCGCCGCTCGGCAAGCTGATCATCGCGGCCGGGACGGCGTTCGCCGGGGCCGAGCTGGATCCGGCGTACCCGGGTAATCAGACCCGGCTGGGGCGGCATCTGCTGTACGAGACCGGCAACAACCCGTTTCAGGTGATGTTGCTGGCACGGCTGCCGGTGATCGTACTGACGCTGGTCTTCGGGTTGGTGGTGTTGTTCTTCGCCCGGGATCTGGCGGGGGCGTGGGCGGGGCTGATCGCGCTGGCGCTGTACAGCTTCTCCCCCGACCTGATCGCGCACGGTTCGCTGGCCACGCTCGACGTGCCGGCCGCGGGGATGTTGCTGACCGCGTTCTGGCTGGCGTGGCGGGCCCGGGAGCGGCCGAAACTGTACGTGCCACTGGCCGCTGTGGCGCTCGGTGCGGCGCTGGCGACCAGGATGAGCGTTCTCCCGGCCGTACCGCTGCTGATCCTGCTTCTGGCTCTTTCGACGTGGAAGGCTCGGCCCGGCGTCCTCAAGAAGCGACTCGCGGAGGCGGCCGGAGCGGCGCTCGGCGCGGGGCTGATCGCCATCGCGGTGGTCTGGTTCACCTATCTGGTGGTGGATCCGCGGCTGCGCTGGGAGACGCCACCCGGCCTGCCGGAACTCACCGGGCTGAAGGCCATGGTGGTGGATCTGCTGCCGTTCCCGCAGGCTTACCGGGACGGGATGCTGGTCCAGTTCAAGTTCGAGAACAAGCTGTACAACGGGTTCCTGCTGGGTGAGGCCTACAAGGGTTCGCCGTGGTACTACATGCCGGTCGCGATCCTGATCAAGACGCCGCTGGGGATGCTGGCGCTGTGGGTGGCCGGGGTGTTCACCATGCTGGTGGTTCCGAAGCTGCGGGCGGCGACGCTCTATCTGCTGCCGGTTTCGGCGCTGTTGCTGCTGTTCACGATGGTGGGGGCACGGAACTTCGGTACCCGGTACGTGATCATTCTGCCGATGTTCCTGGCGGTGGCGGCCGGGGCGGTGGCGCTGATCCGGACGATACCGTCGCGGGTGGCCACGGTGGGGTTGCTGCTGATGGTGGCGGTGAGTTCGCTGCGGACGTTCCCGTACTACCTGCCGTACTCGAACGAGGCGTTCGGCGGCACCGCGAACACGCACAACAATCTGCACGACGCGAACGTGGACTGGGGTCAGGACCTGGCCCGGCTCGGGCAGCATCTGCGGACGAAGTACCCGGGTGAGCCGGTGTGGCTGATCTACAAGGGTTCCGGGGTGCCACGGTATTACGGGATCGACGCACGGGATCCGTACTCCGTACCGGTCAGTCAGATCCGGGGTCTTCTGGTCATCTCGGACAGCCGGGTGGCGCTGGCCAGTCCCCGCCTGAAACAGATGATGGAAGGCAGCACTCTCATCGATCAGGTGGGCTATTCGATCAGTATCTATCGGCGCTAGAGACTGCTGGGCCTTAGATCTTCGAGGTTCTCCACCTCGCCGAGCGGGCCGGCGTCACCGTGCACCCGGAAACCGAGGTCACCGCGCTCCGGCCGGACGGCGACGGCTGGCGGGTGGAGACCCCGGCCATTGCGGTTCCTCGGGCAGGCGGTGCGGCGAACCGAACCCGCCCTGGATCCCGGTCGGCCACGAAGCGGTCCGCCGGATCGCCGACCGGATCGGCGGCTACCCCGGCGGCACCGTCGGCGACGTCTTCAACATTCCGCTCACCGCGCACATCCTCGGCGGCGCCACCATCACGCCCCCGCAGCCCTGCGCCTCCCCCGATCCGCGTGACGCTCACCGTCAGGGCTTGAAAAGCACGCTGCGGTACGCCCGGCACCTCCGACAACCGCACCAGCGGAGTCCCGCCCGGTCCGCGCGAGGCGGGCGCGGCTCCGGACCGCCCGGCGACCGCCGGGCGGAATGCGATAGCCCGATCGCTGTCCGTCAGTCACCATCGAAGGCGCCAGCGGAAGGATCGGTGTGGACGGATGAATGTATCGACGAGTGGCACTCCGACGCTGTGTCGGCGATGCGGGCAGATCAGCCCGGGATCATCCGGGTCCTGCGCGCACTGCGGTTCAGCACTGACCGATCCGACGGTGGCGCGGGTGCCACCGCCGGGCATCGACGGGCCGGCCCACCGGTTCACACCCGCAGCGGTCCAGGTCGGCGACGGGCCGGTGCACAACTTCCCGCCGGCGGCGGTCCAGTCCGCGCTCGATCTGCACCTGAGCCGGACCACCTGGCGGCGGATCGGGGCCGGGTGCGCGGCCCTGGTGCTCGTGGTGATCGCCTTCCTGGTGCTGCGGCCGGACCCGCCGAGCCCGGCCTCGACCGTCGAGGACTACTTCGGCCACCTCGCCGCCGGTGACACGGCCGCCGCGCTGGCGCTCGCCGACAGCGGCGGCTGGTTCACCCCGGAGGATGCGCCGCTGCTCGTGCCGGCCGCCCTCGTGACCGCCGCGAACCGGCCGGCCGACATCACCGTGAAGTCCACCCAGGACCTGAGTGGCGACGGCCGATACTCGCTGGTGACGGCCTCGTACCGGCTCGGCGGACAGACCATCGAACAGGGCTTCGCGGTGATCGGGACCGGGGACGAGGAAATCCCGTACCGGCTGGAGCAGCCGTTCCTCTACCTGGCCGTGCAACTGCCCGAGGGGATGGACCTCACGGTGAACGGGGTCGCGGTCGGCTCGTCGGCGGCTCGTGGCATGCCCGCGCTGCCCGCCGTCTACACGGCGACGACCAGCGGCAACACCCTGTTCGCGGGGGCCACCCGGACCGCGAGTTACCAGGCCGGGCAGCAGGGTGTCTCGGCCGAGATCGACCTCGCCCAGTTGGCGATCGCTCCGGGTGCGGCGGGAGCCGTGCAGACGGCCGCCGAGGCCTACCTGACCGCGACCTGCGTCGACCCGCAGGGCTCGGCCTCGTACCGGTGCCCGATGCAGGCCCCGTCGCTGGCCTGGAGCCAGACCACGACCTGGGCCGTAACCGCGTTCCCCCAGCTTGCGGTGGTTCCGGCGGACACCGGGCGGGCTCAGGTGCGGTTCACCACCGGCACCGCCGGATCGGCGGCCTACACGACCACCTACACCGAGTTCGGTGGGGGCGAGAAGACCGAGTCCGGCACGGTACCGATCGACATCAACGGCCACGCCGCAGTCGGCGACGACGGCGCGATCACGATCACACTCGGCTATTAGGAGGAGAGTTGACGACCTCAGATCCGATGGGCGCTCGATGGGCCGCGACCGGTCCGCAGTCCGACGAGGACATCGCCTACCGCACCCAGACACTCCGATTCACCGGCATGGAACTGTCGCTCGACGAGTCGGTGTCATTCTTCGCCCTGCTCCGGCTGTGGCTGTACGCCGCGATCGCCGGCACCCTGGTGTACTTCGTGTTCGTCCTGCTCTTCCTGCTCACCCTGCTCGGCGGGGCGGGCGGTTCCGCGAGCCCCACGGTCTTCGGGGGCCTGCTGGGATTCGGCACCTTCGCCGGGGTCGCGGCGTTCTGGGCGGTGCTGCTCCTGGTCAAGATCCAGGAGCCGGTCGCCGAGTGGAAGACCCTGATCGAAGGCAAGGCCGCGGCGGCCGAGTCGTCCTATGCGGCGATCTACCACTCGCTGGCCCGTCGCCGGATCCCGGTCGCGGTGACACCCCGCCGGGTCCGCAGCGACATGATTGCCGAGTCGGTCAACAACCGGCTGATCATCACGGAACGCTCGTACATCGCCTATGTCTCGGTCTTCGCGTTCGGCACCTCGCTCTACGTCGGCTGGACGATGTGGCGGGAACGCCGGGGCACCGCCCTGATCGCCCAGTTCGTCAAGGACATCGTCGGTTCGGTGCTCGGGCGGACCGGCATCATCAACCAGATGCTGCGCACCGAACGGGTCCGGGCGACACGCGAGGCCCTGCACTCGGCGGTGCGTGAAGGCGTCGACGCGGCAGTCGAAGGCATCGAGATGCCGATCGCGGCGACCTTCGGCTACGACATCCCGATCGAGTCCCTGCCGGCCACCACACCCGGCGCCGCGGGCGGGCCGCCGCACACCGCGGGCGGGCCGCCCCCGATGGTGGGCCGGCCGGCCGCACCCGGCGAGCACTGAGGCGGATGACGGGTATGTCCGACCGGGACGTTCTGGCCGAGCCGGACAGTACGGCGCCGGCGGCGGGGGTACTGACCGCCGCCGGGCCGCACGGCTGCCACGCGTGGATCGCCCTGCTCGTCGAGCCGGTGCCCGGCCGGGAATCCGGCGACGGCACCGGCCAGCACCGTCGTGCCGAAGCGGCCCTCGCCGACGCGGGCTGGCTCGCCGGCCTGTGGGATCCGGCCGCCGGAGCCCGGCTCGAACTGCGTTACCTGCACCAGCCCGGCGAGCGGTTGCGGTGTGTGCTGCTCGGCCGGGTGACCGCGCCGACCGCCGCAGCAGCGACCGAGGCGGCCCTGCGGCTGCGCGACCGGCTCGGCGCCCTGCCCGCGCATGTGCGGGCCGCACCGGTCCGGGCCGCTGCCGACATCAGGCTCTTGCTGGAACCGTTCCGGGCACATCCGTCCGGCCTGGCCGAGGTGCGCAAACAGATCCGGGCCGGACAGCCGGCCCGGCCGGACGCGGGAGTCGCCTACTACCTCGCCGTGCCCCGGCTCGCCGGTGGGGCAGCCAGCTGGGACCCGCTCTGGCAGAGCGTCGCCGACCTGCCGGAACCGTTCATGCTGACGGTCGGGCTGGAGCCGTACGCGCCGCCCGCACCGTTCGCCGGCATGCTCGCCGACCTGGCCGCACGGTACGGCCGGCTCGCGACCCCGGGCCGGAGCGAGCGGAGCCCGCTGCGGATGCGGAGTCACGAACTGGCCGCCGACCCGTTCGCGGCGTACGCGGCCCGGCACTTCGCCGAAGCGTGGCAGCACTACCAGTCCACGGTCTTCCGTACCCGGATCACCCTCGCCGCACCCGGTCCGCTGCCGTCCACCCTCGTCACCCGGGTGGCGGCGACGATCTGCGCGCCCCGCGCCGACCGCGAGGTCACCCATGTCGTCGTGACGCCCGAACCGGACGAGATGGACACCGCCCGGCGGAACCTGACCGCCCTGGACAACGTGCGCTGGGACAAGCGTTACCTGGCCGGGCTGCCGCCGGTGCCGACCGGGCTGCGGCTGCTGGCCGAGACCATGAACGCGGGCGAGGCGGTGTCGGCCTGGCGACTGCCACCCCAGCCGGCCGCCGGCAGCCGCCCGGTGTTCGTCTCGGTGACCACCGGCAGCCTGCACGTCGACCAGTTGGGCAGCGCACACGTGGCCGGCGACTCCTTCAGCAACATCGGCGACGGCGCCACGATCGTCAACCACAGCACCGTGACCGGCTCGTTCACCGGAGCCCCGGCCTCATCCGTCTCCTCGACCCCATCCGGTTCCCCTGGCTCGTCCGGTTCCTCAGGCCCGTCCGGGGGGTCGGCGCCCCGGCTGGCGATCCTGCTCGCATGTGCCAATCCGCGCGGCAGTGAGCCGCTGCGCCTCGGTGCGGAGGACCGGACGCTGCGGCAGTCGATCGCATTGTCGGCGAACCGCGACCGGATCCGGGTCGAGACACTGAACGCGGTCACCATCGACGACCTGCGCCGGGCTCTGCTCGGGCGGCAGTTCGACGTCGTGCACTTCTCCGGTCACGGCACCCGCCGGGGGCTGATCTTCGAGGACGACGTGGGGAAGCACTTCCAGCCGTCCAGCGCCGCGCTCGCCGAGCTGTTCACCCGCCGCAAGATCAAGGTCGCGGTGCTCAACGCCTGCTACTCGTTGTCGGTGGGCCGGATCAGTGCGGTCGGGACCGAGTACACGATCGCGTCCGACGGCCCGCTCGCCGACCCGGCCGCGATCGAGTTCACCCGCGGCTTCTACGACGCGCTCGGCGCCGGGCTGGACATCCCGGACGCCTTCGCCGAGGGCCGGGGCGCCGCCGCCCTGAAGGGCCTGAACTACAACGCGATCCTGCTGCGCCGAGGCGAGGAACACGTCGCCCCTTAGGCCTGTGTGGTTACTCGGGGTGCGATTCACACCCGGAGTAACCACACAGCAGGGCAACCGCGAACGCTCTCCAGGCCGTTTCGCGGTCAGGGCCGGGTGCGAAACGCACCCGGGCCATCCACCCGAGGGAGATCTGCGGCCGGTCAGAGGACCAGGGCGTCGGTCCACAGCTGGCGGGAGCGGCCGGACAGTGCCTCCATCAGGCCCACCGCCTGGCTGTCGGTCAGGCCGGCGACGAAGTCGACGATCGCGCGGCCCCGGGCTCGCTGGACGCGTTCGGGGGTGCCGGGCGGGAGTTCGGCCTCGGCCAGCTCCACCAGGTCGCGGAGCCGGCGCGGGAGGCGCTGGGCCTCGTCGGGGTCGGTGAGCCAGGACAGCAGGGCCTCGACCAGGGAGGCCAGCAGGCGGCCCTGACCGCGCTGGTGGAGGGCCAGATCCGGGCGTTCCAGGACGAAACGGTTCTGGACGAACTTCAGGATCTGTACCTCGTGCCACTGCTCCCGGGACAACTGGACGTGGCCGCTGCGGACGGCCGGCTGACCGATCATCTCGACCGCGTCGACCAGGCGGCGCGTCCAGTTGGCGGAGAACGCCGCCACCCGGGCCTCCGACTCCAGGGAACCGTCGAACGGGCGGGCCAGCAGGCCGTCGACCAGTTCGGCGCGGACCAGTTCGACGGCGTCGGCGAAGGCCGAGTCGTCGGCGATCCAGCCGTCCTTGCGGTGCAACTGGCGGCGCAGCGACTCGATGGCGCCACCGGCCCGGTTGGTGTCCGACTCGGGGCCCCAGCGCTGCCAGGCCATCAGCTCGGCGGCGACGGCACCCTGCTGGAGCACCCCGACCCGGTGCACGTCCTCCAGGTCGTGGATGGCGTAGGCGATGTCGTCGGCGGCGTCCATCACCGAGGCCTCGACGGTCTGCTGCCAGTCGGCGACCCGGCCGCTGAACGGGGCGCGGGCGGCCCGGACGTCCGCGATCTCGGTCGAATAGGCACCGAACTTGAGCGATCCGCCGTCCGGGTCGTCGGGGACCGCTGCGGCACCGCGGGGCGGCGGGTCCATGAACCGGGGATGCGGATCGGGATGGGTGAGCCGGGTCCACGGGTATTTGAGGATGGCCGCGCGGACGGCGTTGGTGAGGTTGAGCCCGATGGTGGCCTGGCCGCGGATCTCGGTGCTGGTGACGATCCGGTACGACTGGGCGTTGCCCTCGAAGCCGTCGCGCAGTCCGAGACGCTGGCGGGCCAGCCGGTCGAGGACCCGCTCGCCGAGGTGCCCGAACGGCGGGTGACCGAGGTCGTGGGCGAGCGCCGCCGCCTCCACCACATCGGGATCGCAGCCGCCGAGTTTGCCGGCCAGATCGGGGTCGGCGGCTTGCAGGCGCTCGGCGATGGCCCGGCCGACCTGTGCCACCTTGAGGCTGTGGGTGAGCCGGTTGTGCACGAGCAGGCCGGCCCCGCCGGGGCTGATCACCTGAGTGACCCCGGCGAGGCGGGCGAGGAACGGGGAGCTGACGATCCGGTCCCGGTCCACCCGGAACGGGCTCGACGCCAGATCGCCGGGGGCTACCAGGCTGTCGCCGAAGAGTCGCTGGGCACGGGGGTCGTCCATGCCCGTGGAATCTACCGACTCTGCAGAGCGTCCAAACCGACGGCCATCGCCACGACCAGCCTGCGGTCGACGTTCGGGTCGTGGATGCTGACCTGGTAGGTGTCCCGCAGGCCCCACTTGCGCACCACCGAGAAAGCCGGGCGGCCCTGGATCACGAAGTCGAAGTGGTACGGCAGCCACGACAGGTAGTCGATGAAGCGCCGCAGGATCGCCACCCACTGGTTGCGTTCCTGGCCGGCGATCTCGCCGTATCCGGGCTGCTCCACGACCCAGCTGGAGCGCAGCAGAGAGGCCGCGAAGTTCTTCCGGAACAGGCCGATCGGCTGCCCGCCGGCGTCGGTGACGTCGTAGGTGGCACCGAGGTCGATGACCTGCCGGGCCTTGAAGCCGAGCAGCGGAACCTGCTTGGTGTCGTCGGTGTAAAGGGTCACCTGCTCCTTGAACGCCAGCCGCTTCTGCTGGGCGAAGGCGAGGATCCCGGCCTCCTGACCGTCGGGGGTGACGGCGTGGACCTCGTATTGGTTGACCATGAGCCGGATGCGCTGGCGCACGATGAGATGGTTCTGAGTCTGAAGGGTGTCGAGCGTCACCGCCGCAGTGTGCCATACCGGTCACTAACTGAGACGATGCTGAGGGACGTGGTGGCAAGCCGCAACCTGCGCGGGTCAGACTGGAGACCATGGCTAAGCGAACGCGTACCCGTACCGTGATGGCTCTGGCTCTGGGCGCCGCGGCGGTGTGGGCCGCCCGCGACGTTCCCGCCCAGTTGGGCGCCCGTTCCCGGGGGCCCCGCCGGGAGCGGGTCCAGAGATCACCCCAGTACTCCGAGGGCAAATTCCGCAACACCGTCCCCGCCGTGCAGATCGCCGTCGGCTCGATGCCGAAGGCGGCGCTCGCGGCGGCGAGCGACCGCGACTCGCGACGGCCGCACCAGCCGATCCCGCTGGTCACCACGCCGCCGGGCGGCGACGCGCGGGGACTGCACATCACCTGGTACGGGCACTCGTCCGCGATGATCGAGATCGAGGGCCGCCGGGTCCTGCTCGACCCGGTCTGGAGCGATCGGTGCTCGCCGTCCCGGCTGGCCGGCCCGCGGCGCCTGCACGAGCCGCCGGTTCCGCTGCGGGAGTTGCCCCCGATCGACGCCGTGGTGATCTCCCACGACCACTACGACCACCTCGACATGGTCACCATCCAGAACCTGGTCGACCTGCAGGCGGCCCGGTTCCTGGTGCCGCTGGGTGTGGGTGCGCACCTGGAGAGCTGGGGGGTGCCGGTCGGCCGGATCGTCGAACTGGACTGGAACGAGAAGGCAAGTGTCGCCGGGATCGAGTTCGTGGCCACGCCGGCCCGGCACTTCTCCGGGCGCGGGCTGAGCCGGGACGAGACGCTCTGGGCCAGCTGGGTGATCAACGGGCCGACCCGGAAGGTGTTCTACTCCGGCGACACCGGTTACTTCGACGGGTTCGCCGCGATCGGTGCCGAGCACGGGCCGTTCGACGCGACGCTGGTGCAGGTCGGGGCGTACGGGGATGCCTGGCCGGACATTCACATGACGCCGGAGGACGGCGTGTCCACGCACCTCGACGTGCGTGGTGGGCTGTTGATCCCGGTGCACTGGGCGACGTTCAACCTGGCGCTGCACGAGTGGGCCGAGCCCGCCGACCGGACGTGGCGGGAGGCGAAGGCCCGCGGCGTGAAACTGGCCGTTCCCCGTCCGGGCGAACGGGTCGACGTGGACAACCCGCCCGCAGTCGACGGCTGGTGGCAGCAGGTCAGCTGACCGCCCCGAGAGCGTGGTGACTTGCGGTGCGATCCGCACCCCAAGTCACCACACAACAAGCGAACCGCACGAGCGTGGTGAGCTGGGGTGCGGAACGCACCGCAAGTTTCCACACAACAAGCGAACCGCGCGAGCGTGGTGACTTGAGGCGCGATTCGCACCGCAAGTTTCCACACAACAAGCGGGCCGCATGAGCGTGGTGACCTGAGGCGCGGAACCGCACGCGACATGTGGGCCGTTGGGGTCCTGGAACGACGCTCACGCCCGGCGGGCGCGCTGCGGTCCGGGCCGTCGCCTGCCTCGCGGTGTGGCCACGGGCGGGGTCGCCTGCGGTTGCCGGACGGGTAGGCGTATCAGAGCGGGGTCATGGTTTTTCGGAGGGTACGCAGATCCGGACGGCCTCCGGGACCACCCGCGCGGTGAACTTGCGGGTTTTGGCGCGGGCGCCGCCGTCGAGTTCGTATTCCATCTTGGATTCCAGGGTGACGTCGATGCGGCGGGCCCTGGTGGTGCGGACGAACGGTGAGTTGTCGGAGCGGGTGACGGCCATCGTGCCGAGGGCGCGGGCCCACTCGACGGCGTTGTGGGCGGTGGCGACGCCGACGTCGAGCCAGCCGTCGGTCGGTGAGGCGCCGTCGAAGGCCTGGATCCCGGCGTGGATGGTGCCGACGTTGCCGATCAGGACGCAGCTGGCCTCGTCGTCGAACCAGTCGTTGCCGTCGATCTTGATCTTGGCGCGCGGGGTCTCGCCGTTGACGTGGCGCAGGCCGGTCCAGACGTAGGAGAGTTTGCCGAGGCGGTCCTTGAGGGCGCCGTCCGCGTCTTTGATCATGGCGCCGTCGAAGCCGACTCCGGCCATCACCGCGAAGTGTTCGTCGTCGAGCCGACCCAGGTCGATGCGGCGGCGGTCGCCGGTGAAGGCGATCTCGACGGCCTTCTCCAGGTCGGTGGGGATGCCCATGTTGCCGGCGAACAGGTTGCCGGTGCCGGCCGGCATGATCGCGACCGGCGTCTCACGGCCCTTCTTGTCGCGGGCCAGCACGTCGAGGGTGCGCTGGACCATGCCGTCGCCGCCCCAGACGATCAGCAGGTCCACATCGGCTTTGACCGCTTTGCGGACCTGCTTGGGGGCTTTGCGGCTCTTCGGCACCTCGTACCAGAGGAGTTTCTCGATGCCACGGCTGGTCAGGAGACGGCGTAGTTCGTCGAGTCCGCCACCGAGGGTCTTCCGCCGGTGGGCCACGACGGCGATCGTGCGGGGGGTTCGCATGTCGCCGCCGTTACCCGGCCGGACGGAATACCAATCAGCGGAAGCCGAAGCGGCGCTTCTTCTTCCGCCCGAACAGTGTCTGCGCGGTGTCTGCGCCCTGCCGTAGCAGCCGGGACGCCCGGTTGTTCGGCCCTCGGCGACGCTCGACGGTGTCGCTGAGCTTGCGGGCACCGGCGACACCGAGCGGGACGAGGACGGCGGTAAGGACGATGCGGCGAAGAAGATTCCAGATCATGTCACTGGAGTACCCATTCGGGGAGATCAGTTCACCGTTTCCCGCATCCGCTGTTCGGCGGCAGCGCTGCGGATCACCATGAGCCGCAGTTCCAGCTCGTCGGCGACGATCGCGGCGAGGTTCTCCAGGGCCTTGAGCTGACGCGGGTGCGCCTCCCGGGGCACGCTGTCGATCACGTTGACGGTGCCGAGGCGGTAACCGTCGTGGGTGCGGATCGGGGCCGCGGCGTAGAACCGCAGCCCCAGGTCGCCGCGGACCAGCGGGTGTTCCAGGGTGCGCGGGTCCACGGCCGCGTTGTTGATCACGTAGACGTCGTCCTGGGCGATCACCGAGGCGCACAGGCCGGGCTCCTTGCCGATCTCCCGCACCCCGGTCAGGCCCTGGCAGGCGGCCAGCCACACCCGGTCCCGCTCGACCAGGGAGACGGTGGCGATCGGGGTGCCGAAGAGGGCGCCGGCGACGAAGGCGATCCGGTCGTACGCGTCCTCGACCGGCTGATCGACCAGCCGGTACCGGCGCACCGCGTCGAGGCGGGCCTGCTCCCGCGGGTCCACGTTGTCCAGGTATTCGTAGGCGCTAGACGACTCTGTCATGGATGAAAGCCTATTCCCGCCGAACCCGGAGAAGTCGCACAGCGCGTCAGTCGATATCGGCGGGTAGCGCACGAACCCGCAACCGGGTGATGGCCCGCCCGGTCACCTCGGTCACCTCGGCGGTGAACTCCGGCAGGGTCACCACCTCGCCCGGCCCGGTCGGGATGTGCCCGAGTTCGGCAAGCACCATGCCGGCGACCGTGGTGTAGTCGCCGGGTTCGGCGGACTGCCCGCGGAACCCGACGTCCGGCAGGTCGTGGATCGGGAACGAGCCCGGCATCAGCAGGGATCCGTCCGGTTCCCGCACGGCCGACGCCACGTCCGCGTCGGTCTCGTCGTAGATCTCCCCGACGATCTCCTCGACCAGGTCCTCGATCGTGACGATGCCGTCGACAGCCCCGTTCTCGTCGGCGACCAGGGCCAGCGGCTGCCGTTCGGCACGCAGTTGCCGGAGCGCGTCGGAGACCCGCAGCGTCGCCGGCAGGAACAGCGGCGGCCGGGCCACCCCGTCGACCGGGCCGGCCGCGCCGACCAGATCCCGCAGGTGCACCACGCCGATCACGTCGTCCAGCCCGGCCGGCCCGATCACCGGCGCCCGGGAGTGCCCGCCGTCGATCAGCGCCCGCAGTGCCTCGGCCGCGGGCCGGCCGCTGGCCAGGGTGAGGACGTCACGGCGGGGCACCAGGATCTCGCGCAGGTTCCGGCCGGCGATCGCGCACGCGCCGGAGATGATGGTGCGCTGCTCCGCCGAGAACTCCCGCTGGGCGGCGACCAGGTCCCGGATCTCCTGGGCGGTGTCCTCGCCGCGGCGGCCGCGGACCAGTCGAGCGGCGAGCAACGCCCAGCGCTGTGCGATCAGCGTCGGCTCGCTACCGAGGATCATGGTGCTGATCAGTACCAGTAGGAGGACCAGGAGGATCTACCCACCCTTCGGGACATGGCGAACATCCCGAGCAATTTACCGAGCGGATCCGGTCAGAACCGGGAGAACGACCGCAGCGGCATCCGCGGACCGAACTTCGGTGCGGTGATCCCGCCCATCGCGAGCAGATCACACACTCGGCCCCGGTGCCCACGGAACGGTTCCAGCAGCTCCAGCATCCGTTCGTCGGTGCCGCGCGCCTCGCCGGCCAGCGCGAACGCCACCGTGTTCGGGATGTGGAAGTCACCGACACTCACCGCGTCCGGATCACCGAAGGCGAACCGCACCGTCTCCGCGGCCGTCCACGGTCCGATCCCCGGCAGAGCCGTCAGCCGGGCCGTCGCCTCGGCCGCGTCGGCACACCGTTCCAGCCGGTCCGCGACCTGCGCGGCCCGCAACAGGGCCTGGGTGCGGCGCTGCTCGACACCGAACGGATGGAACTCCCAGTAGGCGGTGGCCGCCACCACGGCCGGGTCCGGCGGCAGCAGCAGATCGACCGGGCCGGGCGCGGGCTCCCCGAAACTACGGCACACCGCGCGGTACGACCGGTGTGCCTCCTTTCCGGTCACCTTCTGCTCCAGGATCGCCCGTAACAGGCGAGCAAAGATCTGGCCGGTGGCGGGTAGGCGTACTCCCGCGAAGGTCTTGGCCAGCCGCTCGACCAGCGGGTGACGCGCCGCCAAGGCCGGGAAAACGCTCACGTCGTCGCGCAGTCCGGCGATCGCGTCGGCCCGCTCCACCGCCCACTCTGCTCCCGGGCCGTGTCCGGTCGCCTCCAGCTCCCCGGCGATTCGGGTCAAGATCAAAGACGCCGGACCGGCTGGGGTACGCATGGCGAGCTGGAGCCCGCCGGCATCGAACCGCCCGCACGGGTCGTGTTTCGGGACCAGGAGCGGCCGCACCGAGGCGCCGAAGGCGTATCGCTCCGGTGGTGTCAGTCGCCGGGTCACGGTCACCGGGTCACTATGCCATCCACCTGCGGACATGCCGATGGCCCTGACCTTGCTCCAGGGTCAGGGCCATCGGTAGGTGGTGTCCGGACACCCGAGAAAGGTCCGGTCACCTGGGAACCGTCTGCCGCCTGTTCGTCCGGCAGGGGGAAGGACGACGCCGTAGCGAAGGGGGGTTCCGGACCGGGTCGTGAAACCCGGTCCGGATCGTTTCCGGCTTCGGCGGCGGACGGTTCCGCAGTCTGGTTCCGCTTACTGAAACGCTGGTCAGCGAACTCGGACGCGCACCGAGTCGAAGGCCGGCGTCTGGTTGGCGCGCTCCATCATCGGGATACGGTGCGAACCGTCACCCGCCCACGAGGAGCACTGGAAGTTGCCGGCCTCGGGCAGACCCGGCACCTGAATGGCGACAGTGTCGGCCTGAGCGCCACCCTTGTTGTCCTCGGTCGCGACGAAGAACGCCGGGACCGGCTCCGGGGCCGGGGCCGAGTTCTGGCTCTGCAGGATCCGGCAGGCGGTGTGGAAGTGACCACGGACCAGGCCGTTCTGCAGAACGCTGCTCTCCACGTAGTAACCGCCCTGGCCGGCCGCGAGGAAGCGGTCCCGGATCAGGTTGCGGGTGCTGACCTGGATGGTGAACGGGGTGTTCCGGTTGACCTGCCGGGGTGCGTTGGTGATCAGCAGGGTCGAGTTGTTCGCGGCCGCGCCGACCTCACCGAACTCGGTGGAGACGCAACGGTTGCCGTTCTGGAAACCGTCGTGCGGTGCGAGGTTCGACGTGTCGCAGGAGTTGGTGAGGACACCGAGGCCCGCGCCGGGCGGCGGGGTGGTCGGGGCCGGGGCCGGCTGCTCGCCCTGGTCGCCACCGTTGTCGCCCTGGTCGCCGCCCTGGTCGCCACCGTTGTCGCCCTGGTCGCCACCGTTGTTGCCGGTGTCGCCACCGTTGTTCTGCTCTTCTTCGGCGGGCGCGCTGGCTGCGTCACTCGGCGCGGCACTGGCCTCGCCACCGTTGTTGCCGGCGTTGCCACCGTTGTTGCCGTTGTTGCCGTTGTTGCCCTGGTTGCCACCGTTGTTCTGGCCACCGTTGTTGTTGCCACCGCCGCGGCGCGCCTGGGTGGTCGCCTGGGTGACCGCCTCCTCGGAGACGTTCTTGATGACCCAGTCCCGGCAACGAGCCCGGACCTGGGCGGTGGTCGCCACGTCGCCGGCGCCGTCATCCGCGTGCTGGGTGACCTGGCCGTTGTTCGTGGTGTACGTACCCTTCCGGGTCTGTGTCGACAGCTGAGCCCGGTTGGGGGCCTGCAGGTCGTCACAGGCTGCCAGGGCCCGCTGCTGGGTGCGCTCGGTGCTGGCACTCGAGATCTGAGTGACAGTCACCACGCCACCGAAAGCCGCCAGTGCCGCTGCGCCGATGACTACGACGCGACGCCGGCCGCTGAACCAGGCCGGGGAACTACTGGGGCGCCGGTACTTGGACCTTCGCATGGGTGACACCTTTCTCTGTCCGCCGGGGGCGACGTTGAGATCTACCGTGCGCGGAAGATGCGCATGGTCGTAACAACCCCGACCACCAGGGCGGCAGCGAGGATCAACAGGATTACCGTGTTGCTGAGGCCAGGAATGTTCTGGCCCTCCTGCGCCTGGAGCATCATCTGGTTGTCGATGGGCACCGGGCCCTGTCCGGCAGCGGCCGGCGCCGGCGCGGTGGGAAGCGCGGCGTAGTCGACGATTCCGCTGCTCTCCAGCAAGGTCATGTGCGTCATCACGAACTGGTTGGTCTGCTGGGCGAGCTTGCGGACCGAGTCGTTGCGCGTGGTGGCGCGGATGGTACCGATCGCCGGGAAGATCTTGCCGTGCGCGGCCCGCAGCCGGTCGATGAAGATCTGGTCGAACTGCTGCGGGGTCGCGGCGTTCTTCATCTCGTTCAGCCAGACCTGCTGGTCACCGTTCGGCACGTTCGGCAGGCTGATGCCGAGCTGCTTGGCGACCTTACGGTCCAGGCTGTCGAGCGCGACGTGCTGCTCGGCGATCGCCTTGCCGATCTTCACGACGTTCGGGTCTTCGGACTTCTCCTGGGCCATGTTGCCGGCCGGGATCTCCCAGAGGCCCGCCAGGCGGACCTTGATGATGAAGTCACTGTCCGCGGCGCTGATCACGCCGGTGCCCTTGGTCGTCAGTCCGGTGTTCGGCGGCACGGGCACGGGCTCGTCAGCGGCGTGAGCCACCCCGGCCGGCGCCATGATGAACGCCAGGGACATAGCCAGGGTGCCGACCAGCCATCGGGGGGTTCGGCGGGTCCTCATCTTCTCCTCCTCCAACTTTTCCTGTGCCTATGCCGGATCAGTAGCTGTATTCGCTGCCCGACTCGGCGTCGCTACCCGCGTCGCCGGAGGTGTCGTCGGCCGGCGGGGCGACCGGCTTCGACACGGCGGGCAGGCAGGTGAGGTTCTTGGTGCCGTTCGGCTGAATCACGAACCAGGTGCCGCTGACGTTCTGGCCCTTCCACTGCCCCGGCTTCTTGTCGCCGATGTAGCGGTAGAGCGGCCAGCCCTTGAGGGTCAGCTGCTTGGTGCCGTCAGCGCGGGTCACCGTACCGACGAGGGACTTGTCGACGCCCTTGAGCGTCGGCTCCCCGTCGTTGGTGAGCGCGGCCGGCCAGATCTTGGCGCAGTCGCCGTTGCAGTTCGACTTCGCCGGGTCGTCCTCGTCCTTGTCGAAGCGGTAGAGCACGAAGCCGTCCTGATCCTGGACGGTGGTGCCCATCAGCTTCACCTTCTTCGAGGTGAGCGAGGTGGTGGTCAGCTCTTCGCTGATCTCGGGGACGTTCGCCTCGTCACCCGGTGCGGCGGGCTCGGCAGTCGACTCCGCCTCGGGGTCGGCGGCAGCGGTCGCCTCAGCCTCAGGCGTCGCCGCCACATCGTTGGAAGCGGGCTCGGCGGCGTTACCGTAGTCGGCCACGGCCGCTCCGGTCGGGGCGCATGCGGACAGAGCGAACACCGCCGCCAGTGCCGCGCCTACGACCATCAACTTGCGCTTCTCCGGTACCACGTGGCCCCTCCCGGGTGATTAATGGCTTTGGCCATTCCGGGCAGTAGTACGGCGGCGGTGCGGCGTCGGTTGAACATTCGGGCCGATCAAATTAATGAATTTTCCGTTGAACCTTCGGCCCACCCGGTCCGTAAATTTAGGACCCCACATGCGAAATGGCCCGGTCACCGAGGTGACCGGGCCATTTCCGTGTTCGTACGGTTACGGAACGCGAACCAAAGACTTGGTCGACCCGTTCGCGGCGACCTCGTCGATCTGCACGTGCGCGATCTGGTCACGCGGAACCGCGGTGGCCGCCTGGAGCATCAGCGGAGTCGGGTTGGCGGCGGTGCCCCACCCGTCACCCTCGGGCACGGTCCAGTCGGTGACCTTCACCTTGACCCCGTCGGTACGCACCACGTACAGCGCGCACGTCTTGGGGCCGCCGTCGATGCCACCGACCGCGAAGGAGACCTGTGTGCCGTAGTCCTTCTTCAGCAGACCCACGACGGCACTGACGTTGGTACGGGTGTCGGTGCCGGTGTAGTTGTCACCCGGCAGCTTCGTCCCGCCGATGCCGAGGTCACCGTTCGGCAGCGGGTCGAGCTGACTCTGACTGCCCTGCGCGGTGGTCTCCGGCGTACCGGCCGAGCCCGAACCGAGCCACTGGCCACCGGCGAAGAGCGCACCGACCGAGAGCGCCGCGAAGGCCACCACACCGGCGGCCAGCGTGTAGAGCCGGCGACTGTTGGCACGCTGACGCTCGGCACCCACCTCGCTGAGCATCTTGTGCAGCACGGTGGCGTCCCGCTCGGCCTGCTCGGCCGCCACGAAGGCCTCACCGTCGACCGTCGAGAGGACGTCCGCCACCTCGACGAAGGACTCCAGCTCGTAGGCGCACTGGGCGCACTCGATCAGGTGGTCCTCGAAACGCGCCGCGTCCCGATCGTCGAGGATGCCGAGGGCGTACGAGGCGACGTCGTAGTGCTGGTCCTGCGTCATTCCGTCACCCCCCGCTGCTGGAGCGCGGTGCGCAGGGCACGCAGTGCGTAGTAGACCCGGGACTTGGCGGTACCGAGCGGCAGGTTGAGCGACTCTGCGGCCTCCGGGACGGTACGGCCGCGGAAGTACGTCTCGATGAGGATCTCCCGATGCGAATGGCTGAGCTGCCGGAGCGCGTCCGACACGGTCATCGACTGCAGAACCTTGTCGGTCTCGTCGGACGTCGTCGGGAAGCTCTCCAGCTCCCGATCGTACGTCTCGGCGGGGCGGGCGTTGGCGCTGCGATGCTCGTCGATGGCGATGCGACGGGCTACCGTCACCAGCCACGGCCTCAGCGACTGCTGACCCTGCGCGCCGAGGCGGTGCGCGTTGCGCCACGCCCTCAGCAGCGTCTCCTGCACGATGTCCTCCGCGCGCTGCCGGTCTCCACCGGTCAACCGCAGGACGAACATCAGCAAGGGGCCGGCGTGCTCTTCGTACAGCATCTTCACGAGAGTGTCCTCGTGACTCGGCGCGCTACTCGGAGCCGACTGATGCCGCGGACCCTGCTTCGGGATCACCGTGCCCTCGTCCCGCTGGTTTCCACCACCGTCGAGAGCCTGCCACCTACCACCGGAGTGTTGCCGTGCCATCACAAGCACCCTCTCCGGCGTGAGCCGATCCTCGGCCACCGCATGCATCGATACCTCCGCCCGGACCTTTCCCCGTCGCCTGAGATACGGCCGGGGTGCCCCCCAGGGATCAAAGCCGGGGCAGAAATTTCCGGGACGCTCGGTCTCAACGGTCCTCCGCTGCGTTCGTGATCGAGGTGGCGCTTCCGGCGCCGATCACTCTGTGTATTGATCAACGCCGATTGGGACACCAGGTAAGGCGGAATGATACTCAGTGACATTCGCCCCTGGACAACTCCGGCGAGAATAATTCTCGGCGTACGTGAGAGCGCGATCTCGTAGCGTGAACGCTTGATTCCGCTGCGTTGTCACAGGTGCGTATTGTGCGGTGAATAGCCGCCTGGTGACGCCGATCGGGGGATGCCGGAATTCCACTCGGACCCTTTCGGGCGACACCCGGTGGGGAGCGCTCCCAATTTCCGAATTGCCTGTTCGTGTGGCCCTCGATGCCCGAATAGGCCCGAAGCGCGACACGCTCGGCGACCACGGTGGGCAAGGCCCGGACGCCGCTCGGGGCCCGTGCGTTGCACCCGAACCCGAACTTCCCAGCAAGCGGGACTCCGGCCGGGGTCCTCCGCCCACCTGATGGACGCCCGCCTGTGCACGAGCACAGCGCGGGTGCGGAGCGTGGCGCTCAGCGTGACTGACTGGCTGCCAGCGCGAGCGCCCGGTGCAGCACCCGGGAGTCGCCGAGCATGCTCCGCAACCGGCGCTCCAGCCCCGCGATCGGCACCAGGTTCTGCGGCGCCCGGGGGTCCTTGTAGGCCGACGACGCGAACCTCGGCAGCGTCGCCACCGACACGTCGGCCAACTCGACCGCCTGCTCCGCGCTCAACTCCGGCGAACACTCCACCCGCACGATCCCGGACCACGGCGCACCCGACGAGCCGGGCAGCCGCAGGTACCACGACCAGCCGCCCCACACCGTGCCCAGGTGGAAGACCGGCGTCCGCTGAGCCGGCCGCAGCCGCGGCACGATCGACTCCTGAGCGGCCGGCAGATAGTGCTTCTGCTGGGTCTTCACATAGCCGATGGTGCGCGGCAACTGCCGCCGGTTACGCAACGGCCCGTCCACGATCAGCAGGTCGGTCCCGTCCGAGCCGCCGTCCCGGGCCGCCGACGAGATCTCGATCTCCAGGGCGGTCAGTGGCGGCTGGACCGCGGCCGGGAGTTTGCTCGCCTCCCCGGCGCCACTGATCCGGTGCACCTCGTAGCGCACCGAACCGGCCTGCACGCCGGTCGCGGTCGGGCTGGCCGTGAACAGGCCCCGGGCGACCCGGGCACCGGCCAGCTCGGCCACCCCGCGGGCCAGGTCGCAGCGGACCACCCCGGCGGCGTACGACGCGGCCAGCCCCGGATAGGTGGTGCCGTCCTCCTCGGCCGTCCACAGCCCGGCGTCGTTGCGCCGCACCCCGTCGACCAGGAACACCACGTCCGGCACGACCGCCGAGGCGGACACCCCGATCGGGGCCCACTCGGCGGCCGGCACCTCCACGTCCACGTCGACCTGCGCGCTGCTGGACGAAGCCGGCCCGTCCGCGCCGTCACCGCCCTCGTACGACGCTCCGTAGGACGGATCCCACGCGTCGACGAACATCCTGGTCACAGGCCGACCCTCTCGACGTGGGCGGTACGCGCGTCCTTGTGCACCTCGAACCGGACCGGCACCCGCTCGGCCAGCGCGTGCACGTGGGTGACCAGGCCGACCATCCGGTCGCCGCGGGCCGCCAGGTTCTCCAGAGTCGCCGCGACCACGTCCAGGGTGGCGGCGTCCAGGGTGCCGAACCCCTCGTCCAGCACGATCGACTCCAGGCTGGCCGCGGTGGTGCTCATCCCGGCCAGCTGCTCGGACAGGGCCAGCGCCAGCGCGAGGGAGGCCTGGAAGGTCTCGCCACCGGACAGGGTCCGCACCCCGCGCCGCAGACCGGCGTCGTGGTGGTCGATGACGAAGAACTCGCCCTTCTCGTGCATCAGCTCGTACTGCCCGCCGGTCAGCTCCCGCAGGATCCGGGAGGCGCCGTCGACCAGCAGATCGAGGGCTTCCTCCAGCAGCCAGCGCTCGAAGTTGTTGGCCCGCAGATGCCCGGCCAGCGACTTCGCGACCCGGCTCGCGCTCAACAGCTCGGCCCGCTGCTCCCGGGCGGCCCGGGCCTGCTCGCGCCGCTCGGTCAGCCGCTGCCAGGCCGCCTCGGCCCGCTCGGCGGTGACGGTGGCGGCCCGGATCAGCGACGCCTCGTCGCGTTCCGTGACGGTCACCCCGGCCTCGGTGAACAACCGCACGATCGCGTCGTGGGCGTGCACCGTCGCCTGGTGGGCGGCCCGGACGGCCGCCTCGGCCTCGTCCCGGCTCGCTCTCCGGAGCCCGTGCTCACCGGCGGCCCAGTCGACCAGGGCCCGCCAGGCGCCGGCCAGGTCGTCGCGGTCGGCCGGCGGCGGGGCGAACCGTGCCAGCCCGTCGCGCACCCCGTCGAACTGCCGCCACGCCGTCCGCTGCTGCTCCTCCGCGCCCCGGACCACCGTCTGCGCCTTCTTCTGCGCCTCCCGGGCCCGGCGAACCGCCGATCCGGCGTCCTCCAGCCGACGCTGCAACTCGCTCAGTTCGGCCAGCCGGCGCTGCAACTCGTCCACCGTGGGCAGACCCTCGACGGCTTTGCGGACCTCGGCCAGCCGGGACAGGTGATGCTCGTACTGCCCGCGTTTGCGCTCCAGGTCGAACGCCGCGTTGCGGGCCACCGCGTCGCGTTCGCGCCAGCGGACCTGCGCCGCCTCGGACTCCTCCCGGGCCAGGTTGCCGGCCTGCTCGGCCAGCCGCACCGCGGATTCCCGCGGCACCTCGGGCACCACCGAAACGGTCTGCTCGCAGACCGGGCAGGCGTCCCCGGCGGTCAGGTGACCGCGCAGCGCCGACGCCCGGTCCAGCTGCTGGGCGTCCCGGTAGTCCTGCCGGGCCTGCTCCAGCAACTGCTGAGCACCCAGGTTGTGGGCGTGGGCCAGCTCGGCGGCGGCCGCCGCGTCCCGGTGCTCGACCTCGGCGACCGACACCTTGCCGGCGAACCACTCCTCCTGCTCGATCAGCCGGGCCAGCTCGGTGTGCCGGTCCTGCGCCACCCGCAACCGGCCGGGGTCACCGGCGGCGGTCAGCTCGCCGCGCACCTTCTCCTCGGACTCCTCGGCAGCCTGCACGTCGACGGCGGCCCGGTCGGCCGCCTCCCGCGCCGCGGCGACCGCACCGGTCGCCTCTTGCAAACCCGTGGGGGTACGCACCGAGCCGAGCGCCGTCAGCTCCGCGTCGATCGCGTCCCGTGTCCCGGCGGCGGTCCCCTCGGCCTCGCGGGCGGCCCGCAGCCCCGGCATCGCGCCCTCGACCGCCGCGGTGAGCCCGCGCATCCGCTCCAGCCGCTCGCTCGCCGCGGTGACCGCCTCGTCGGTGGCGTCCTCCAGCGCGCCGAGCTGCTGCTCCACCACGGTCAGCTTGGCCTCGGCGGCCTTGCCCCGCTCGGCGGCCCGGCTCTGCACACCCTCGTAGACGTGCAGGCCGAGCAGGTTGATCAGGATCTGCTGCCGGGTGGCCGGTTTGGCGTGCAGGAAGTCGGCGAACTGGCCCTGCGGCAGCACCACACAGCTGGTGAACTGCTCGTACGGCAGACCGACCGCCTCGATCACGGCCGCGTCCATCTCGGCGGGCGTGCCGGCCAGCACCTCGCCGAGGTCCTCCAGGTCCATGCCGGTGTCGAGTTTGGTCACGTCGAACCCGGGCGGCATCAGCTGCAGTCCCGCTCCGGCGGTCTTCACGTTGCCCCGGCCGTCCCGGCGGACCACCCGGGTCGCCACGAACCGGTCCCCGGCCGACTCGAAGACCAGGCGCACCCGGGCCTCGGCCGACGACGGGGCCAGGGCGTTGCCGATCCCGCGGGCGCCGCCCCAGCGGGGCACCGTCCCGTAGAGGGCGAAACAGATCGCGTCGAGCACCGTCGACTTGCCCGAACCGGTCGGGCCGACCAGGGCGAAGTAGTCGGCGTCGGTGAAGTCCACGGTGGTCTGGTCCCGGAAGACCGTGAACCCGGCCATGTCGAGCCTCAAGGGCCTCATTGGTTGCTGCTCACCTCGTCGTACAGCTCGTCGAACAGCTCGCGGACACCCTCCTCGGCGTTCTCGCGACTGTCCAGATAGTCACCGAAGAGCTCGCGGGGGGACCGGCCGGCCCGCTCGGCGCTGCGCGCCCCGCTCCGGCTCGGCAGCATGTCGGGGTCGATGCGAACCTCCAGGGCGTTCGGCAGGAGTTCCTGCACGTCCTCACGGAGGCCCGGCCTCGGCGCCTCCCGGACCAGGACACGCAGCCAGGCGCCCGGAAGGTTCACCGTGGCGAGCTGTTCGAGGGTGCCGCGCACGGTCCGCAGGGTGATCGCCGAGGTCACCGGCACCTCCCGGACGTGCGCCGCCTTCTCGGTGGAGACGTCGACGATCGAGACGGAGGAGACGTTCTCCTCCTCGCCGAAGTCGACGGCGAGCGGACTGCCCGAATAGCGCGTCGGGCAGGGTGAGATCACCGACTGGGTCCGGTGCAGGTGGCCCAGGGCCACGTAGTGCGCGTTCGGCGGGAAGACGGTGGCGGGCACCGCATAACCCATGATGGTGTGCGCCTCCCGCTCGCCGCCGCCGGTGCTCGCGCCGACGATCGTCAAGTGCGCGGTGATGAGATTGACCGCTTTCTCCTCGCCCGCGAACGACTCGCTCAGCTTCGCGATCAGGCGGGCCATCAGGTCGGCGTAGGTCTGGTTGGCCTCGGCGGCGGTCAGGTCGTACATCTCGGCGGCCCGGATCGCCCAGCGCTGGGAGAGGAACGGCAGCGCGACGAGCCGCCACCGTTCACCGCTCTCGGTCGTGCCCTCGATCAAGAGATCATTCAGATCACCCTTGGGGTACGACCCGCGAAGCTCGATGCCGGCGGCGTCGGCCCACGGGCGCAGCGCGTCGAGCGAGGCCCCGTTGTCGTGGTTGCCGCCGATCGCCACCACCCGGGCACCGGTCTTGCGCAGCGCGGACAGTGCCCGGGTCACCAGCCGGGTCGCCTCGGCCGTCGGTGCCGCGGTGTCGTAGAGGTCACCCGCCACGATCACCAGGTCGGGGCGCTCGGCCCGGGCGATCTCGACAACCTGGGCGAGGACCTTGATGTGCTCCTCGTTGCGGTTGCGGCCCTTGAGAACCTTTCCGACGTGCCAGTCGGAGGTGTGCAGGATGCGCATCGCTGAACCCTAGTCCGAACACTAGAAGGGGATGTCGTCGTCTGCCCCGCCGCGGCCGCCGACCACCGCGAACGGGTCGGCGCCCTGGACTATCGAGCGCAGCGTCTCGGCCGGTGGCGGGCCGGACTCCGACTTGCGGGTGGCCCAGGCCGGGAACGGGAACTCGACACAGAGCGGGACCGGGATGTCCGGCTGATTGACGAACATCGTGCCGGGGCGGGCCAGCAGGGCGCGCTGGCGCATCGCGGGTGGCAGGAACCCGTACTCCGGCCGGGAGGCCTCGGCCGGGTCCAGGCGGCCGACCACCCGGATCGCCGAGTTGGTGACGATCCGGCGCTCCACCTCACTGGCGGTCTGCTGCGCTCCGATCAGGATCACCCCGAGGGAACGGCCGCGCTCGGCGATGTCGAGCAGCACCTCCTTGATCGGGGAGGAGCCCTCGCGCGGGGCGTACTTGTTCAGCTCGTCGAGGACCACGAAGAGCAGCGGGCGGCCGGTGCCCGCCTTCTCCTTCTCCTCGAACTCGGTCTTCAGCGTCACGCCGACCACGAACCGCTGCGCCCGGTCCGGCAGGTTGTGCAGGTCGACCACGGTGACCTGGGCGCTGTCGGCGGTCTTGATCTGGTGCGGGCGGCGCTGGGCCAGGTCACCGCGGATCAGCCGGGACAGGTCACGCTTGCTGTTGATCATCCGGCGGGCGAAGGCGTTGACGGTGCCCATGTTGACCGCGCTGCCGGCCCAGGTGGACCGGGTGTCGTCGTCGGTGAGCTGCTCGACGACGTGATCGACCAGGTCCTGATAGGAGTTGATCCGCTTGCCGTCGATGCTGATGCCGCCCTCGGCGGGCACCGCGTAACGGTGCAGATGGGCGGTGACCGAGTGGACCACCATCGTGTACTGCTGGCGCTCGTCGTCGGCGTCGGCGAACACGTAGGGCAGCAGTTTCAGGTCGCAGAACTCGGCGAGCGTCCAGTAGAACGCGTCGACCCCGGTGAGCCGGCTCGCCACGTCGGGAGCGCCGGAGGTGTCACCGGCGCGCGGCGGCGCGTAGACCCGGACGTCCGGGAAGGGGGCGGCGGGGAGACCGAGAAGCGCATACGCCTCGCGGGTCTTGTCGTCCAGCTTCGTGTTCGGATGGTCGAGGAAGAGCAGGTCCTCGCCCTTCACGTTGAAGATCAGGGCTCGGGCGTTGGTGCCGTCGGCGCCCAGCTGACCGGACCGGAACACCGAGTAGAGCAGGAACGTCGCGAAGCTCGTCTTCGTCGCCACCCCGGAGATGCCGGAGATCGACACGTGCGCGCCGCGGGTGCCGTCGAGGAAGTCGGCGTTGAGGAAGACCGGCACCCCGTCCCGGCCGGTGCCCATCGGGACCCGGCGCTCCATCCGGTCGAAGTGCAGCGCCGCGTCGCGTGCCTCGCCGGTGGCCCGGTGCACGACCGCGCCGGGGGCCGGTGGCACGTAGAGCTCCGGGTCGACCCGGGTGGTGGTGATCTCGGCCGCCTCCTGCACCATCGCGGGCAGGGTGCCGTCGGCGATGGCGAACACGTCCGAGTCGAACTGGGCACCCTCGTGGCGGGCCCGGACCTGGGTGACCACTCCGGCGATCGTCACCGGCTCGCGGTCCGGCAGGTCGCGTTTGGTGACCACGACGTCGTCGAGCTGGAGGTAGCTACCTGGATTGACGGCCGTCCAGAACTGAAGCGGGGTCGCATCCGCGGTTCCGAGCACCCGTCCGACGGGGGAAGTTTCGTCAGACACACCGATCATGTTGCCTCAGAGGTACGACAAAATGCCCGCGGCATCGGCTGTCCACAACTTCTGGGGTCCATCCACAGAGTTATGCACAAGATCTTGTCCCGATTCGGGAGGCGCGCCCTGATTCGAACTGATCAACGGTGCTGATTCCGGGCGTACCGCAAGAAAAGCATGTCCGCGCGGGTCAGCACGTGACACAGCGACATCCGGCGAGGCGGTGTGGGCGGCCCGTGCGCGATCCGGCCCGCCGGACCGCCGGCCAGCAGCGGGGCGACCGTCAGGCACAACTCGTCGATCAGATCGGCGGCGATCATCGCGCCGAGCAGGCTCGGGCCGCCCTCGCAGAGCAGCTGGGTCGCGCCGCGCCCGTGCAGCAGCCGCACCCCGGCGGCCAGGTCGACCTCGTCCTCGCCGAGCGCGATCACCTCGGCCACCTCATGGATCGGTGACGCGGGCGCGGAGCGGTGGGTCAGCACGATCGGCCGGATCGGCGCGTCCGCGAAGACCAGTTGCTCCGGGTCCAGGTCGAGGGAACCGGAGACGATCACCATCAGCGGGAACTCCGGCAGCCCCCGCGCCAGCCGCCAGGCCCGGCCGGCCGCGGTCGGGCGCAGCGCGTCGTAGCCCTCGGCGCGCACCGTGCCGGCCGCCACGATCAAGGCGTCGCAGACCGTCCGCAGCGTGTCGAAGACCTCCTTGTCGCCTGGCCCCTGCAGACCGGCGGAGAGGCCGTCGACGGAGACCGCCCCGTCGGCGCTGGCGATGAAGTTGACCCGCAGCACCGGCCGGTCCGATCGTGGGTAGCGGGCGATCAGGCCGTCCGCTCCGGAGGGCAGCCCGGTCACGGGCCGGGCGGGCCGGTGACCGGCGGTACCGGTTCGAGTTTGCGGTGCTGGCAGTCGCACCAGGACCCGTTCCGGCAGTCCTCGTGCCGCCGCTCCCGGCAGGCGTCACAGATCATGACTCGACCCTAACGCCCGGTCGCCTGACACGCGCGGCTTCCAGATATTGGGAAGATGATCCACCCTTCGGGAGGAAGGCACTGTCCGACACACGACCGGTTACCCGTCCGTACAATGCTGGCCTCATACCCTTCAGGAATGTGATTCCGGGCATATCGCGACAGCTTGACGGCCGGGACACGGCTGTGCAATCGGTCCGAAACGCCAGCTCGTCAGGGTGTTGAAAAGGGACGGCGCCACCGGCCGTCGCGACAGGAGGAGCTTCATGTTGCTGCGGGTTCGAATCACCCTGCCGGACCGCCCCGGCGCCCTCGGGCAGGTGGCGCGCACCCTCGGGGTGGCCGGCGCCGACATCGTCCAGGTCGTGGTGCTGGAGCGGCTGGGCGGCCGGGCGGTCGACGACTTCACCGTGGTCTGGCCCGGCGCCTCCCGGGTCGAGCGCCTCCTCGCTGGTCTCGCCGCCATCCCCGGCGTGCAGGTCGACGGCGTGTGGAAGGCGATAGGAGCACCGGTCAACGGTGGCCACGACGCCGAACTGCTCGCCCAGGTCGCCGCGAACCCGGCGGACGGTCTCGCCACCCTCGTCGACGCGGTCCCCGGACTGCTCGCCGCCGATTGGGCCGCCGCCGCCGTGGTGCCGGCCGACTGGGCATCGCGCAGCAGCGCCGCCGGTGTCGGCAGCGTGCCGAGTGTGATCTACGCCAGCTGGCGCGCCCCGTCCCCGCTGCACTTGCCCGAGGTGACCCCGCTGCGGGCCCGCCCGATGGCCGAGCCCGGTGGCCCGCGTTACGCGGTCGCCCCGTTCGGCCGGTCCGGCCTGGTGCTGGTGGTGGCCCGGACCGACGAGGACGATCTCCAGGCCGCCGCCTTCCACATCACCGAGGTCGATCGGGTCGCCCAGCTGGTCCGGGCCGCCGCCGTCATCCTCGGTGACCGGCTCGACTCGGCGAGCGCGCCGGCCGCGGTCACTCCGATGTGATGGTCGTAACGCCATAAGCCCAGCTCAGGCAATACATCCGCAACAACGCCGAGGCATTCTTGGGTGTAGGCGCTGTCTGGTGGAAGGAGTGCCGCAATGGCGTTGTGGCGTGTCCGGGCCACGGTCGACGACCGTCCCGGTTACCTCTCGGTGCTGACCGCGAGCCTGGCTCTGCGGTCGGTCAACATCCTCGCCGTCCAGGTGCACACCACCGAGGAGGGCGCGGTCGACGACTTCCTGGTGGACGCGCCGGATTCGCTGACCGAGGCCGACCTGCTGGCCGCGGTGGCGAAAGGCCGCGGCCGGGAGGTGTTCGTGACCCGAGCCGACCCGCAAGGGCTGGCCGACCAGCCGACCCGCGCGCTCGCACTGGCCGGCCGGCTGGTGCACGAGCCCGACGCGCTCGGCGAGGTGCTGGTCGCCCTGCTCGACGCCGCCGAGGTCCGCTGGCGGCCGGGTTCCGCCGGCGACCGGCCCGGTTTCCACGGTGGCCGGATGACCCTCACCGACCCGTCCGGTGGCGCGCTGGAGGTGCTGCGGGCGCTGCCCGCGTTCACCCCGGCCGAGTTCGCCCGCGCCCAGGCTCTGGTCGAGGTCGCCGCCTCGGTCCAGCGCCGGCACCGCGACCAGGTCGCCCTGCTGCTGCCGGACGGTGGCGAGGTCGTCCTGCGCCCGGCCACTCCGGACGACCTGGCCGCCGTGCTCGAGTTCCACGGCGAGTGCACGGCCACCACTCTGCGCCTGCGGTTCCCCGGCGGGGTGCCCGCCGACACCCGGCTGCGCCGCCTGCTGGAGCCGGCCGGCGGTCTGACCCTGCTCGCCGTCGCCCCCGGCGGTGCCGTGGTGGCGATGGCCAGCCTGCTCACCGAGGGTGACCTGGGCGAGTTGCGGGTGCTGGTGGCCGACGACTGGCAGCAGCGTGGGCTCGGCACCGCCCTGCTGAGGCGGCTGCGGGCACACGCCGCGAAGACCGGCGTGGCGGCGCTGGTGGCACACACCGGCGCCGGCAACGCGGGCATGCTGCGCACCCTGCGCCGGGTCGGCGCGGGCCCGATCGAACGGGACGGGGCGATGGTCACCGTCACCCTGCGCACGGCCGGCCGCCCGGTCGGCGAGGAGACCCCCGCCACCCACGCGTGACGGCAAACGTTTCGGTGTGCCGAGTTCGGGTTCGATTCGAACCCGAACTCGGCACATCAAGAGCAGAACGCACCCGAACTCGGCACGCTACAAGGGGGTCAGCCCCGGCGTTCGCCGTGTTCCACGCACGTCGCGGCCCAGCCGGTCGGGTAGACCTGCACCTTCATCCGGCGGCGGCAGTCCGGGCAGAAGCGCGGCGGCTCCAGCTCCCGGGCCGCGGCGCACCCCGCGTGGTCACCCTCCGCAGACGGCAGCCCGCAGCGGTCGCAGAACATCAGAACGTGGCCGACAGGGACTTGACCGGCATCTTCAGGTCTTTCAGCAGCTCCAGGTCGGCGGTCGCCGGGCGGCCCAGCGTCGTCAGGTAGTTGCCGACGATCATCGCGTTGATGCCACCGAGCAGACCCTCCCGCGTGCCCAGGTCGCCGAGGGTGATCTCGCGCCCACCCGCGTACCGGAGAATGGTCCTCGGCATCGCCAGCCGGAAGGCGGCGATCGCGCGCAGGGCGTCCCGGCCCTCGACCACCGGACGGTCCCCGAACGGGGTGCCGGGACGGGGCGACAGGAAGTTCAGCGGAACCTCGTGCGGGTCCAGTTCGGCGAGCTGCGCGGCGAACTCGGCCCGCTGCTCGATCGTCTCGCCCATGCCGAGGATGCCGCCGCAGCAGACCTCCATGCCGGACTCCCGGACCATCGTCAGCGTCTCCCAGCGCTCCTCCCACGAATGGGTGGTCACCACGTTGGGGAAGTACGATCGGCAGGTCTCCAGGTTGTGGTTGTAACGGTGCACACCCATGTCGACCAGCTCGTCGACCTGCTCCTTGGTGAGCATGCCGAGGCTGGCGGCGACCTGGATGTCGACCGCTTCCTTGATCGCTTTCACGCCGGCGCGCATCTGCTCCATCAGCCGTTTGTCCGGCCCGCGGACGGCGGCGACGATGCAGAACTCGCTGGCGCCGGTCGCCGCGGTCTGCCGGGCGGCCTCCACCAGGGAGGGAATATCGAGCCAGACCGCCCGGACCGGGGAGGCGAAAAGCCCCGACTGGGAGCAGAAATGACAGTCCTCGGGACAGCCACCGGTCTTCAGCGAGACGATGCCCTCGACCTCGACCTCCGGGCCGCACCACTTCATCCGGACGTCGTGCGCCAGTTGCAGGAGCTCTGGTAGGTCCGCGTCGGGCAGGCGCAGCACCTCCAGGATGTCCGCCTCACCGAGGCCGGCTCCGTCGTCGAGCACCCGGGCACGGGCCCGGTCGAGGATCTCTGGCATGCCCGTACCCTACAGAGTTCCCGGCCTGACCAGACTTTCGGAGCTGGGTGATAGTTTCCGTTCGCGTGATCACAGGGGGAGTCGTGGGGGACTGGCTGGAGGAGCTCGACCGTCTTGCCCACGAGCGGGCCAAGGCGGGACTGACCCGTCAGCTACGGCCGCGATCCGGTGCCGACCGCGTCGTCGACCTGGCCGGAAACGACTATCTCGGCCTCGCCGATCACCCCCGGGTGGTCGCCGCGGCACGGCAGGCGCTGGAGACGTACGGGCTGGGTGCCACCGGATCGCGCCTGGTCCGCGGATCGACCGACGCGCACGCCGCACTGGAGACCGCCCTGGCCGACTGGACCGGCGCCGAGTCGGCCCTGGTCTTCTCCTCCGGTTACCTGGCCAACCTCGCCGTCGTCCGCGCCGTCGCGAGCGTCTGTGACCTGGTCGTCTCCGACGCGTACAACCATGCCTCCCTGATCGACGGCTGCCGCATCTCCGGTCTGCCGGTCCGGGTCGCCCCGCACAACGACCCGGACGCGGTGGCCGCCCTGCTCGACGCCCATCCCGGCCGGGCCGCCGTGATCACCGAGTCGGTCTTCTCCGTCGACGGCGACCTCGCCCCGCTGGCCGCCCTGCACGCGGTCACCTCGGCCCGGGGCGCGCTGCTGATCGTCGACGACGCGCACGCTCTCGGCCTGCTCGGCTCCGCCGGAGCCGGGGGTGTGGCCGCCGCCGGGCTGGCCGGCGCGCCCGACGTGATCGTCACCGCGACACTGTCCAAGTCGCTCGGTGGGGCCGGCGGTGTGGTGGCCGGTCCGGCCGCGTTCACCCGGCACCTGATCGACACCGGCCGCACCTTCATCTACGACACCGCTCCTCCCCCGGCCGTCGTCGCCGGTGTGCTCGCCGCCGTGCAGGTCGCCCGGGCCGCCGACGACCGGCGGGCCGTGCTCCTGCACCGGGGCGCCCTCATCGCCGGGCGGCTGAGGGAAGCCGGGTTCGCCGGCCGCGATCCGGCGGCCGGGGTCCTGTCGGTGCCGGCTCCTGGACCGGAGGCCGCCGTGGCCTGGGCCGCCGACTGCCGGGACCATGGGGTGGCGGTCGGATGCTTCCGGCCCCCCTCGACACCGGACGGCAGTTCGCGCTTGCGGCTGACCGTCAACGCGGGCGTCGGGGAGCAGGACTTCGCCCGAGCCCTGACTGTGATCCTGGAGTGCGCACCTTGACCGCCGATCCCCCGCAGGCGTCCCCCCGCCGCCACCTCTCCGTGGTTCCACCACCCACCCCGCCCACACATCCCTCGCATCCCTCACCGTCCTCACCGGGCGAACCCCTCGGCCCACCGCCGGGCCTGCCGTCCGGCCAGGTCGCCGTCTCCACGGCCCGGCACACCGAACCGTCGTTCCGGCACACCGAACCGCCGCTGCAGCGGGGTTCCCGGAAACTGCCGCACGCCGAACCCCGGACCGAACTCCCCTCTCCCCCACGGCCGGCCCGCAGCGGTGGTGGGCACGGACTGCCGGTGGCCACGGCACCGCCCCGGCGGACCGGGGCCGACCCGTTGCAGGCACACGGGGGCGGGCACTCGACCGAGCCGTTACCCGTACCGCCGCCGGTGGAAAGCCCCGCCCCGGACGAACCGGAAGAGAACCGCGAACCGCAAGAAGACCGCGACCTGGAGCCTGTGACCGCCGCTGACCCGGCGCCAGGCCCCGAGCCGGGTCCCGCGCCGGGCTCCGCCGCCGTGGAGAAGCGCGGCCCGGCGAACCCCGGCGAATGGCACGGGATCGTGTTGGTCACCGGCACCGACACCGAGGTCGGCAAGACGATCGCCACCGCCGCGATGGCCTCGGCCGCCCAGGACGCCGGGCTTCGGGTCGCAGTGATCAAACCCGGACAGACCGGCATCAACACCGGAGCGCCCACCGACGCCGAGGTGGTCACCCGCCTGGCCGGGCCGGAGACGGTGCGCACCCTGGCCGAATATCCGGAACCGCTGTCCCCGCTGGCCGCCGCCAAGGTGGCCGGGCTGCCGGCGCTGGACCTGTTCGACGTGGTCGATGCGATCCGGGCCGAGGCCGGCCGACATGATCTGGTGCTGGTCGAAGGCGCCGGCGGCCTGCTGGTCCCGATGGGCCTGCGGCCGTCCGGCGAGGCGTGGACGTTCGCCGACCTGGCCACCACGCTGGGCGCCAACATGATCGTGGTGACGCGCGCCGGGCTGGGTACGCTGAATCACACCGCGCTCACTCTGGAGGCCTTGGACCGGCGTGGCGTACCGGCCCGGGTGATCCTCGGAGCCTGGCCGGCCGAACCCGAGCTGGTCCACTGGGCGAACCTGAGCGAACTGGTTCCGCACCTGGTCGGAGCGTTGCCGTCGGGTGCCGGGTCGATGGATCCGGGGGTGTTCCGCCGGTCCGCGCCGGGCTGGCTGACCCCGGCATTGCACGGTGTCCTGGACAGCTGGCGGGTCTGGGCGGAAGAGGCGGGATAGACCGGCACCGGGCACAATCACAGTCGGGGGAGGTGGTCAGCCATGCACACTGGCCGGGTGGCATTCACCCTGACAATCGACTGCGGTGGTGGCGGGATCAAAGGTTCCGTCCTCGACGAGGCCGGGACCATGCGGGCCCAGCCGATCCGGGTCCCCACCCCTTATCCCCTGCCACCTGACCTGTTCGTGAAGACACTGGTCATGCTCGGCGAGCAGCTACCGAACGCGGACCGGGTCACCGTCGGCATGCCCGGCATGATCCGGCACGGTGTGGTGGTGGCGACCCCGCACTACGTGACCCGTTCCGGTCCGCGCACCAAGATCGACCCCGAGCTGGTCGACGCGTGGCACGGCTTCGACGCGCGGACCGCGCTGGCCGAGGCGTTCGGGCTGCCGACGCTGGTGCTCAACGACGCGGAGGTGCACGGCGCCGGAGTGGTCGCCGGCACCGGCTGCGAGCTGGTCCTGACCCTCGGCACCGGGCTCGGCTGCGCCCTCTTCGACGGCGGCGAACTCGCCCCGCACCTGGAGATGTCGCAGGCCCCGATCCGGTGGGGCATGTCCTACGACACGTACATCGGCGAACACGAACGCCGCCGCCTCGGCGACGCGCTCTGGTCCCGCCGGGTCCGCAACGTGGTCGACGGCCTGCGCCCGGTCTTCCTGTGGGACCGGGTCTACCTGGGCGGCGGCAACTCCCGCCTGATCACCCCCACCCAGCTGGCCCGGATGGGCGACGACGTGGTCGTGGTCCCGAACACCGCAGGCATCGTCGGCGGTGTGCGCGCCTGGACCCTGGGGCAGGAGACCCGATGACCCCGTCCGCCGTGCTTCTCGACTTCGGCGGGGTCCTGGCCGACGCCCCGTTCCGTGCCGACCCGTCCGAACTCGTGCTGCGCCTCTACAACCTGACCGACGGTGCCCTCACCCCCGGCCAGATCCAGCGTTCGCTGGCCGACGGCGCGGCGGCATACGCCCGCTGGCGTGACGAGGACCACCCCGACGAACTGTCCCACCTCGAAGTGTGGAACCGCTTCGTGATCGCCGACTGGCCGCGCCTCGCCCAAGCCCGGGTCCGCGGCTCCGTCACCAAACTCAGCTACGACTGGGCGTGGCGTTCCGGCTGGACGCTGCGCCCCGGCATCGCCGAGTTCCTCACCACCGCGACCGAACGCGGCATCCCCCTGGCCGTGGTCAGCAACACCCTGTGCGGCGCCGCCCACCGCGACTACCTGACCCAGGCCGGGGTGGGCCACCTCTTCGCCGTGCAGATCTACAGCGACGAGGCGGGCGTCCGAAAACCCAACCCACAGATGATCTGGAACGCCACCGACGCCCTCGGCATCGCCCCCGCGGCCTGCTGGTTCGTCGGCGACAGCCGCCGGCGCGACATCGCCTGCGCCCGCCGCGCCGACATCGGCACCGCGATCCTGATGCCGTCCAGCCGCGACGACACCGGCGGCGACCAGCCCGAACCGGACCAGGTGGTCACCGACGGACACGGACTTCAAGAACTTCTTTGATGGTACGCCCGTCCACCGTCCCGCCCGGTCCGCGGACAAGGCGGGCATACCTCCCGATCGTCCCTGGCCGCCGGCTCATGCATGCCCAAGACGCCGAACGGCCCCACCCACCCAAACCCCACATCGCTGCCGCTCCCCGAGCCGGACCCGGGTCCGGCTCCGGCTCCGGGTCCGGCTCCGGCGGCAACGTTCCGGTGGCGATGCGGCGACGACGTTCCGGCCGGGAGGCTACGCGGATTCGCGTAGCCTCCCGGCCGCTTCTGAGCGGACGTCCGAAGCGGCCTCGCCGCCGATGATCGGGCCATGACGGATGAGTGCACGAACTCAACGGGCCAGCGGACCTGGGTCGTCGCGACCTGCGGCGCCCTGGTCCTGGCGGCGGTCGGCGACGCGGGACCGGAGATCGTCGAGTCACGCGGCCTGTTGGCGGGTCATGACGGGCCGGGGCCGCTGATCTACCTCGGTGTCGCGGTTCTGCTGGCGGCAGTGCGGTGGCGTTTCGTACCGCTGGTGGCGGTGGCGATGTCCGTGTTGTTCCTGGTCGGAGGGTTTGCCGACGCGGCGTTCAGAAGTCGGCTCACCGGACCGGTCGGTGCCGGGTTCGCCGGCGGCTGGCTGCAGATGCTCAGTTTCGGGGCGGCGATCGTCTGCGGGACGGCCGCCGTCCGACGGCAAACGACGCGGCGACGGCCGCAACCGGTGCGGGGAGACTGGTGATGATCGCTGTCGGGATGCGTTTCTCGCTGCTGCCGAACAGTACGAAGCTGTCTCTGTCCGGCCTGGCCACCGGTGTGGCCGGTCTGATCATCCAATGGATCGCCGACCCGTCCGGATTCCCCGGATTTCCGCCGGGCATCGGCTTCATCGCGGTCTGTGCCGTCCTCGTGATGGCGTTTGCCAGCCGCTGGTGGGCACCGGTCTTCTCGGTGCTGATCTCGCTGTGGATCGTGGTCGGCGGCTGGGCGGCCGGCCTGCTGATCCCCAACTTCCGGTCGGACGATGCCGGGACGGTCACCGGGAACGCGGTGATGACGGCCGGGCTGGTGTTCGCAGCCGGCACCGGAGTCGTTGCCATGATCGCCGCCCGCCGAAAGCAGCCGTGAGCTGAGCCCGGACCGCGTCGAGTTCAGCCGCCTGCCGCGCCGGGCCGACCTGAACTCCGAACCACTGCCCGGCCGGATGACCGAACCACTGCCCAGGCGGATGATCGAACCACCGCCCGGCCGGATGACCGGACCGCTGCTCGGCCGGATGATCGATCTGGTCGTGTTGAAGGCTCTGATCAGGCGCGCGGTTAGTCCATCAGGCCGGACCGGTAGACGAACACGACGAGTTGCGCCCGGTCCCGGGCGCCGAGCTTGAGCATCGCGCGGCTGATGTGCGTCCGGGCGGTAGCGGAACTGATCCGCAGCCGATCGCCGATCTCATCGTTGGACAGGCCGTTCGCCGCGAGCACCACGGTCTCGCGTTCCCGATCGGTGAGGGTGGACAGTTGCGGATGCGGCACCCGGACGTGGGGCCGCAACGTGACGAATTCGCGGACCAGCGTGCGAGTAACCGACGGCGACATGAGGGCGCCACCGTCGGCGACCGTCCGGAGAGCGCGCAGCAGTTCGGCCGGTTTGCTGTCCTTGAGCAGGAAGCCGCTGGCACCGTGACGGAGTGCGTCGAAGATGTACTCGTCGCGTTCGAAGGTGGTGAGCACGATGATCCGGGTGGCGGCCAGGGCCAGGTCGGCGGTGATGCGCCTGGTAGCTTCCAGGCCGTCGATGCCGGGCATCCGAATGTCCATCAGAACGATGTCCGGGCGAGTCCGAGCGGCGAGGGCCACCACAGCGAGGCCATCGGCGGCCTCACCGACACAGTCCAGGTCGTCCTCACCGTCGACAAGGGTCCGAAGCCCGATCCGAATGAGCTCCTGATCATCAGCGATCAACACGGTGATCACCCGACACGACCGGAAAGCGGCCAATTGACCAGCACGGTGGTCATGAGACACCGCCGAACGGCAGCCGGGCTCGCACCTCGAACCGCCGTTCGTAACGCCCGGCCATGAACTCGCCGCCCAGCGCCTGCACCCGAGCCCGCATGCCGGCGATTCCGCTGCCCACCCCGGGCGACGTTCCCGCATCGCCGTCGAGCGGGTTCGCGATGGTGATCGTCAGGCTGTCTCCGGCGTACCGGAGAAGGACCTCCGCCTTTTCGCAGTGACCGTGCCGGAGCACGTTCGTGAGGGATTCCTGCACGATGCGGTAGCCGGCCAGATCGACCGCCGCGGGCATGGCGGGCACATGATCGCCGGTGACGTGAACGCGCACCACGACACCGGCCTCGGCCATCCGCCGGCGCAGATCGTCCAGGCGCGCGAGACCAGCGACCAGGTCGTGGCCGCGCACGGCGGCGAGGGCGGCCCGCAACTCGGCGAGCGCCTGCTCGCTGGTCTCACTGATCGCGGTCAGTGCCACCTCAGCTTGGCCGGGCCGGCGGTGCAGCATGTGCAACGCGATGTCGGCCTGCATCTTGATGGCGGCGAGGCCGTGCCCGACGACGTCGTGGACCTCCTGCGCGATCCGGAGCCGTTCACCGGCGAGCGCTTCGGCACGCGCCTGACGGGCGGATTGTTCCCGCAGGCGCAAACCGTGGCCGAGCGCGCCCGGAACGACCACCCAGGCGGCGACCGGGACCACGCCCAGCCAGCCCAGGTCCCGGTCCGAGACAAGCAAGTGGACCAGGAGAAGCATCAGCGCGGCAGACGCGACCAGGACTGCGTCGCGAGGCTTGGCATGCCGGGCCGCACTGTAGACAGCGATCATGAACACGACGACGACCGGACCGTAAGGGTAGCCGACAGCGAGGTACACACCGGTACAAAGCGCTGCCACAACCAGCGAAACCAGCGGCCGGCTGCGCCGAACCGTGAGAGCGAGCGCTGCGACCGCCACGAGCACGCATCCGGTGATATCGACGGGAACCGCTGAACGGCCGGCCGCGACGGTACCGGCCACAGCCACCACGGCGAGCATGCCGCCCAGCGCCCGGTCCGACCTGTTCCGCTCCACCTCGCCATACTGCCAAGCCGTTCGCCACGGCACGTACGCCAATTTGCGTATCCTCCGCGGCGCGGCGCACTGACAAGCACCGTCATTCCGGTCGGCTCCGCTAGGCCAGACACCATTCGTCGGCGAGCACGGCGAAATCGCGCCTCGCCATCATCCCCAAACTCGTGGCGCGCACAGGTCGTGGCCTGTCACAGACCGGTCCGCTCACGCTGCCGGGCGGTCGCCGGGTTCCGGCGCCTGCCTGTGACCCGCGTCCGGTCGGCCGGTGATCCCGGTGAGGCCACCTGTTCCACTGTCGCCAGTTCCTCGTAGGCCCCCATCGGCACGGCCGAGGATCGGTACAAGCCGTGGCGGGCCGAAGGCTAAGGCGAAGGCGAAGGCGAAGGCGTACAACATGCCGAGCGTCGCCGCGTTTAATGCGGACCCGCTGCTGCAGGCGGTGGCGGCAGTGGCGGTGAAGCGGCGGCCGATTCGGCCCGGCGGATGCTTGCGCGTCCGGCATTCTGCGGTCACGGGCCTGCCCGTAGCGGAGTTCTTTGCCCCCACGGGCTTCTTGCCCGTCGCGGACTTCTTGCCCGTCGCGCTTTTTCTGATCGGCGCGGACCTTCCGGCGGCGGGATGAGCCGGCGATGAACGGCGATCGGTGCCTGCTCGGGAAGGGGGCGAGGCCGCGCTGGGGTCGGGCGGCGGGCGGTGCGGGCGGATCTCTGGGGTTAAGATCGGCGCGCTGGAACGGCGAACCGCCCCGGCACCGGAGGATCGGCGACGAGGCGGCTCGGGTCGGTGTGGGGCACGGTGGGCGCACGGTGGAGGAAACCCGGCCCTTGGGAGCGCTCCCAAGGCAGACGTTACCGCATATTCACGATCCCGAAAAGAGTTGGGGTCGGAGATGGCACGGATGGGTTCCGGCAATTGCGACATGCCAGAACGGGCAATTTGCACTCGCCGCCATGATGGCGACAGAATGAATGCGACGACGAGCATTCGCGGCCAGGACCGGGCGTGCGCGCCCGGACGTCACTCGAATGACATCGCGTAGGAGCGAACAACCATGGCCAAGCAGATAATTACCGTGCTCACCGACGACCTCGACGGCGGCGATGCGGACCGTACCGTCGAATTCGGCCTCGACGGAGTCAACTACACGATCGACCTGTCCGAGAAGAACGCCGGCAAGCTGCGTAAAGCTTTGGAACCGTTCCTCTCCGCAGCGACCCGGCTGGGCCGAAACGGTAACGTCCCCACCACTGCCCGGCGCACCGTTCCGACGGTGTCCAGCCGTTCCAGCCGCGACCAGAATCAGGCTATTCGCGAGTGGGCCAACAAGAACGGTCACCCGGTCTCCGAGCGTGGCCGCATCCCGAGTCACGTCGTCGAGGCGTACCACGCCAAGCGCTAGTTCGGCACGGCCCGGGGCTACCCGAAGCAGCCGGTTCGAATGAACAATGACGACCGGGAACGGCGTCGTCCGGGGTTTCCGGGCGGCGCCGTTGTTTTCGAGAGGGGATTTCGGTGGCTGTCGTCATCGTGACCGGGGCGTCCAGTGGAATCGGGCGGGCGACCGCGATCCGGCTGGGCGCACGCGGTGACACCGTGATCCTCGCCGCCCGCCGCGACGCCGATCTGGCGGCGGTGGCCACCGAGATCACTTCGGCCGGCGGGCAAGCCCGTCCAGTGCGGACCGACGTCACCGACCCGGAACAGGCCGCCGAGTTGGTGGCCCGGGCGCTGGCGGTGTCCGGGCGGATCGACGCGCTGGTCAACAATGCCGGCGTCGGTGGTGACGCGTCGGTGCTGGCCGGCGAGGAGCAGGTCCGGGCGATGATCGAGGTCAACCTGACGGCCCCGATCCGGCTGATGCGCCTGGTCGTCCCGATCATGCGGGAGCAGCGGTCCGGTTCGATCGTGAACATCGGCTCGGTCGCCGGCGAGATCGGCATCGGCGGGGTCTATTCGGCCACCAAGTTCGCGCTCCGGGGGATGACCGACTCGGTACGCCGGGAACTCGCCGGAACCGGGATCGGAGTCACGCTCGTCGAACCCGGATTCGTCGCCACCGAACTGACCGCGCACCGTTCCGGCCTGCCCGGCCCGGAGATCGTGGCCGCCGCGGTGGAACGGGCCCTGTCCCGTCCGCGCCGCCGAGTGGTGGTTCCGGCGAAGTACCGCGCGGCGATCATCCTGTCGAATGCGCTGCCGTTCGTCACCGACCGCCTCTACGCGGGCCGGGCCACCGGAAAACGGGACACGACCGGCGGAAAGCGGGACTCCGGCAATTCCAGATAGCGGCCGAAGCCGCCCGAGCCGGGGCACACCGACGGCATCGGAGACGGACCACGCCCGATCCCGCATTCCAGAATGCGGAACGCCGGAACCCGCCCACCCCGCCGGAGGCGCGGATATCCCGGCACGCTCCGTAGGAATCAGGTCACGCCCCGCCGAAATTGCCCGCCCCCCGAGGCCACGAGCACACTGGGAAAGAACCCGGCGGCCGAACCGGAAAAGCAGCGGCACGGACACCACCGGAAAGAACACCGCAGCGGGTTCGGGAAGTGGCACCGGCAAGAAAGCAACAGGCGAACCGTACCCCGGAAAAGCCGCACCCCACGGAATGCGACACCCTCGGACCGGAAATCCCAGGACCGGACGGCCGGCGGGATTCGGCGACCCACCACCGGGTACGCGACCCCCATGCGTGTAGTGATCGTGGGCGCCAGCGGCAACGCCGGCACCGCCCTGCTGCGCCGCCTGCGCGCCGAACCCGACCTGGACCTGGCCGGGATCTCCCGCCGGGAGCCGACGCCGGCCGGCCCGTACGCCGATGTCTCCTGGTTTGTCGCCGACATCGGCGCGGAAGACGCCGCCGACAGTCTGACCAGGATCTTCCGCGGAGCCGACGCCGTGGTGAACCTGGCCTGGCAGATCCAGCCGAGCCACGACCAGCGCCGCCTTTACCGGACGAACGTCCTCGGCAGCCGGGCGGTCTTCCGGGCCGCGCTCGACGCCGGAGTGCCCACCCTGGTGCACGCCTCATCGGTGGCCGCCTACGCGCCCGGTCCGAAACGTGGCTTCGTCAAGGAGAGCTGGTTGCGTACCGGAATCCCGGAGTCCTCCTACAGCCGGCACAAAGCCCTGGTGGAGCGGGTTCTCGACGAGATCGAGTCGGATCATCCGACGTTGCGGGTGGTCCGGATGCGCCCCGGGCTGATCTTCCAGCGGGACGCCGGCTCCGAGATCACCCGCCTTCTCGCCGGCCCGCTGCTCCGGGCCGGGCGGATCCCGCTGGTGCCGCGGACCGCGGGGCTGCGGATTCAAGCGGTGCACGCCGACGACGTGGCCGACGCGTACCTGCGGGTGCTCCGTACCGATGTCCGGGGAGCGTTCAACATCGCGGCCGGCCCGGTGCTCGACGCCGATGTGATCGGGCGCGCTTTTCATGGCGTACCGCTGCCGGTCCCGGGTTTGCTCCTCGAAGGTGCCGCCGCGCTGACCTGGCAGTTGCGGCTGCAACCGATCGACCGTGGCTGGGTGCGGCTGGCGCGGAAGGCACCGCTGATGAGCTGCGACCGGGCCGCGTCGCAGCTGGACTGGCGCCCGCGGACCGACGCGATCAGCGCGATGCGCGAACTACTGACCGGCCTGGCCCGACCGTCCTCGTGACGGCACCCGCACGCCGACGGGTGTCAGACGGCTATCGGCTGGCTGTTGCGGAGCCAGGCCAGCACCTCGGTCGGGCCGAGCGGACTGGAGAAGAGGAAACCCTGGCCGAGAGGGCATTCGAGGCGGACCAGGACGACCCGGTGGGCGGCGTCCTCGATACCTTCGGCGATGACGACCAGACCGAGTGAACGGGCCAGGCTGACGATGCCACTGACCAGGGCCATCGGCTGCTGCCCGGTCACCATGTCGTCGATGAACGCCTTATCGATCTTGATGACGTCGATCGGGCGCTGCCGCAGATAGCCGAGCGACGAATACCCGGTGCCGAAGTCGTCGATCGCGATCCGGATACCCATGTCCCGCAGCACACTCAGGTCACCCCAGATCCGCTCGTCGTCCTTGACCAGCAGAGTCTCGGTGATCTCCAGCATCAGAGCCTGCGGCGGCACCCCGGTGTTCGTCAGCGCGTTACGGACCTGTTCGACGAACCCGCTCTCCCGGAACTGCCGGACCGACACATTGACACTGACGTACGGCGCGGTCCCCGGCGGCAGGATGCGGCGCCATTCAGCGACCGTACGAAGAGCCTCCTCGAGGACCCACCGGCCCATCGGCACGATCAGCCCGCTCTCCTCGGCCACTTCGATGAACTGGTCCGGCGTGACGATCCCGCGTTTCGGATGATGCCAGCGGACCAGCGCCTCGAACCCGACCGCCGCACCAGTGGGCAGGTCCACGATCGGCTGGTAGTGCAGCAGGAAATGACCCTCGTTGACGGCGTGGTCGAGGGCCGACCGCAGTTCGAGACGTTCGACCATCTCGGCGTGCAGGTGTGCCTCGTACCGCCGCCATTGGTTCTTGCCCGCGCCTTTCGCCACATAGAGCGCCAAGTCGGCCTGCCGCAGCAACTCGTCGGCGTCGCTGCCCTCCGGAGTGGTGGTGATGCCGATGCTGGCGACGGCGTGCAGGGGTTTGGCGTCGGTGGTGACCGGTTCGGCGAGCGCCTCCAGAATGCGGGTCGCGGTCTCCTCGACGGCGCCGGGCCCGTTGACGTTCTCCACGATCGCCGCGAACTCGTCACCACCGAGCCGGGCCGCCGTGTCGTCGGCCCGCAACGCCCCCGCGATCCGATGGGCGACCGCGATGAGCAACTGGTCACCCACAGCATGCCCAAGCGTGTCGTTCACGATCTTGAAGTCGTCCAAGTCGATGAAGAGCACCCCGACCACCGAACCGTCCCGGGCACTCCGGGCCACCGCATGTTTCAGCCGGTCGTTGAAGAGCACCCGGTTGGCCAGCCCCGTCATCGAATCGTGGAACGCCTGATGAGTCAGCTCGTTCTGAAGACGGCGCTGCTCGGTGACGTCCCGCATGGTGATGACCAGGCCGGAAACCGTCGGTTCGGCACGCAGATCACGGCAGTGCAATTCGAGCAAGACCTCGGTACGGCGGTTCCCGCGAGCCCGGAAGTCGAGCTGCTCCTCGACCCGCTCCCCGTCCCGAACCGCGGCCAGCACCTCGGCCAGCCGGTCCCGCTCCGCCGGATGGATGACCTCGGGAAACAGCACACCAGTCGGGTCGGCGCCGAACACCCCGAACGCGGACGGGCTGGCGTACCGGATCCGCTCCTCGTCGTCGACGATCGTGATCACGTCGGCGGTGTTCTGAACCAGCGTCCGGAAATAGGTCTCACTGTTACGGCGAGCCACCTCATGGCCGAGCACGATCCGCTCCAGAGCCAGCGCCACCTGCCCGGCCAGCACCTCCACCGACCGTTGCAGATCGAGCAGCGCCCACGTCGGCGCGGCCACATGCAGCACACCGACGAGCGGGTCACCACCGGGCCGGTCCTTGAGCACCATCGGGCAGCGCAACGTCTTGGTGAACTGGGTGAGCCGGACCGCCACCGCCCAATCCACATCCCGGGTGGTGACCAGCCGGGCGGCGGTACCCACGGCCCGGTCCACAGCGGCCTGCGCGGCGGCCTCCGGAGACTGCGGCTCGGACTGGGCGATCGCAATAGCGAGCACCACCCCGTGCGGTACGTCACCGGGGATGAGCTGGGCGACCGTGGTGCGTACCGCCAAGCCGACGGCTTCGCTGTCGTTCGCCGACACCAAAGCCGCGGACGCCTCCCGCAAAGCCCGCTCCCGGGACATCGCCTGCCGGTGGCTCGCCATGATCCCAGCCATCCGGGCCAGCACCAGCGCCAGCATCAGCGTGCTCAGCCCGGCCACCACGGTCAGACCGGCGAACCGGCCCTCCCGGAACATCTTCGCCAACAGCACGGTCGGCGCCACCATCGCCGCGACCGCCAGCAGCGCCAGCCGTCCGGTGGAGGTCTCCGAAGCCGGCTTCTCGGCCGGGCGGGTGAGTTCCGCCATCGACGGAGTGAGCGCCGCCAGACCGGCAGCCGTGTACAAAGCCAGATGCCCGAGTCCCGAAGCCCGGCTCACATCGGCGGCGAGCAACCCGACCACACCCGCGCCGAGCAGGTAGCCGGGAGCGACCAGACGACCCGGCACCGTCGCCAACCGGACCAGCAGGCCCAGACAGAGCAGGTCGGCGAGCGGCATCGCAATCTCGGTCCAGCCGGTCGCGGCCGAACCCGCCATCCGGGGGCCGACCACGAACGTCCAGATCAGCAGCGCCACCCCGGACGTCACGGTCAGCGCGTCCAGCAGGCCGGCCCGATCCCGGGACGAACTGGTTCGCCGGTCCACGAACCCGGCCAGAGCCACCGCCAGAGCTGCATAACCGACCAGGAGCAGCGCGGTTCCACCCGACTGGATCCACGTCAGCGAACCGGTGATCCGCTGCGGGATGTCAGCGGCCGCGCCACCGGCAGCTGACAGCCCGACAGCGCCCATCAACACCCACCACGGGCGGATGTCGTCCGGCCTGCTGCTCCGGATCCCGAAATTGATCGCGACCACCGCCGCGACACCGGCGATCAGACGGAGCGGGGACTGAAGTGCAGGCTGCAACCCGTAAGCCAGGGCGAGCACCACCATCCCGGCGCCGAAGATGGTGGCCGGCCATCGTGTCGGCATCGCCGCTCCTCTCGACCCTTGTCGGACTGATCGGCCCGGTCGCCGCGCATCTGAGCGACAACGGCACAATCGGGGCGTGCTTCTCGAGTTCGTGCGCGCTCACACCGTTGCCGCCCCGGTCCCGTTCGTCCCTGAGGTCACGTTGCTGCAGGCTGCTGACCCGATCGCCCTGTGGGAGGCGACCGAGGCGGGCGGGGCTTCGCAGCCGCCACCGTTCTGGGCGTTCGCCTGGGCCGGCGGGCAGGCGCTGGCCCGGCACGTGCTGGACGACCCGGACCTGGTGGCCCGGCGCAGCGTGCTGGACCTGGCCACCGGGTCCGGCCTGGTGGCGGTGGCCGCGGCCAAAGCCGGGGCGCATCCGGTCACGGCCAACGACATCGACCCGTACTCGCTGGCGGCGGCCCAGGCCAACGCCGACGCCAACGCGGTACGGGTGGAGACGGTCGAGGCTGATCTGCTCGACTCCGACGAACGGTTCGGCGTGGTCCTGGCCGGGGACGTCTTCTACAGCCGGGAGATGGCTAACCGGGTACTGCCGTTCCTGCGCCGGGCTGCCTTCCACGGTTCGCTGGTCCTGATCGGTGACCCGGGCCGGGCCTATCTGCCGGCGGGTCTGATCGAGCGAGCGGTTTACGACGTGCCGGTCAACGAGGAGTTGGAGAGCGTGGCGATCCGACGGACCACGGTCTGGCAGCTGACCCCCGCGTAGCCCGCTCACCTCGCGACGCCCTGTTCCATTTACCTCACCCCGCGCTGCCCCGCCCTCACCCCGTTTTTCTTCGGCTAGCCGTAGCTCAGACATGTCATGGCGTGTCGATTACCTATCTGACGTACAGCCGGGCGGACCGAGCCGTAGATCAGACAGGTAATCGACACGCTTTGAGGCCTCTGAGCTACGGCTAGCCGAATAACACGTCTGAGCTACGGCTAGCCGTAGCTGGGGTGGGTTTGGGGTGGGGTGGAGGGGTGGATACTGAGGGCTGGAGGGTGTAAGCATGTAATCAGGTAAGTCGAGGAGGATGTCATGAGCGTTCGATTCGCCCCGCCTGGTGGGCGTGCTGCTGAGCCCCCTGCCACTGACGACGCTGCCGCCTGGATCACCGGTGCGGTGCCGGACGGGTGGTTCACCGAGCCGCCCGAAGTCGTCGTGGACCGTGACGAGATCATCATCTGGGGGCGGCTGCCCAGCCCCGAGCTGGCCGGTGACGCCACCGACGCCGATCGGGCCGCGAGCCACGCCGGCCGGATCGTCCAGTTCCGTGAGGACACCCGGGACGCACGGATCCGGGTCGCCCGGCAGGTCGAGCACCGCTATCAGCGCAAGGTCGCCTGGGGTGTCCGCTGCGGGGACGCCTCGGAGCTGTTCACCCATCTGTCCGCCCCGGTGATGACCCGGCTGCGCCAGCCGGAGCGGCAGGTCCTCGACACTCTTGTCGACGCCGGGGTGGCCCGGTCCCGGTCCGAGGCGCTCGCCTGGTGTGTGAAGCTGGTCGGTCGGCACACCGAGGACTGGCTCGGCGAGTTGCGCATCGCCATGACCAGGGTCGAGGAGTTGCGTCGTCAAGGTCCCGACGCCTGACTTAAAAAGGTCGCCAGGGGCCCGGCGTCAGAGCCTGACCGAAGAGCCTGAGGTCGGGGGCTCGGCGGGCTGCGGGGTTGGGGGCTGGCCTAAGGTAACCGGGTGCTTCGTGAGGTGACCGCCATCCGTTATGTCACGCCCCTGCGGGAGGGCGGTTCGCTTCCCGGTGTGGTCGAGGCGGACGATCTAGGGACGTACGTGGTCAAGTTCCGCGGTGCGGGGCAAGGGCCGCGTGCTCTGGTCGCCGAGGTCATCGCCGGGGAGCTGGCACGGCGGCTGGGGCTTCCGATGCCCGAACTGGCGCGGGTGGAGCTGGATCCGGTGGTGGCGCGGGCCGAACCGGACGAAGAGGTCCAGGAGCTGATCAAGGCCAGTGCCGGCGGCAACCTGGGGATGGATTTCCTGCCGGGGGCGCTGGGGTTCGATCCGGTGGCGCATCCGGTCGACGCGGGGCTGGCGAGCCGGATCGTCGCGTTCGACGCGTTCGTGGAGAACGTGGACCGGAGCTGGCGTAATCCGAACCTGCTGATCTGGCACGGCGACCTGTGGCTGATCGACCACGGGGCCACGCTGTACTTCCACCACAACTGGCCGCGTGCCGAGAGCGTGATCCACCGGCCGTACAAGTGGGACGATCACGTGCTCAAATCGTACGCCCGCAATCTCGCCGACGACGGACCCGCGCTGGCCGCGAGAATCACGCCGGACCTGTTGGCCGAGGTCATCGCCCTGGTTCCGGAGGAGTGGCTGGAGGACGGCGACCGGGACGCCTACCTCAGCCATCTGTCCCGGCGGGCCGAGCAGCCGGAGGCGTGGCTGCCGTGACGAGGACGCCGTACGAGTACGCGATCATTCAGGCGATGCCCCGGATCGAGCGCGGTGAGCTGATCAACGTGGGTGTGCTGCTCTACAGCCATCGGCACGATTTCTTGTCGGCGCGGACGCATCTGGACGAGGCTCGGTTGCGGGCGCTGGATCCTTCGGCCGATGTGGAGGCGATCCGCGGGGCGCTGGACGCGTGGGACCGGACCTGTGCCGGTGGTGGCGCGGCCGAGGGTATGCGGCTGGGTGAGCGGTTCCGTTGGCTGGTGGCGCCGCGTAGCACGATCTTGCGGGCCGGGCCGGTCCACATGGGTCTGGCCGCCGAACCGGAGCACGAACTGGGAAGGCTTGTCGAACTTCTGGTCCGGTGAGCGGGCGAACCGGCAGACTGTCCGGATGCAGCTGCCGCTGAATCCGCCGGTCAAGCCGATGCTCGCCAAACCTGTCGCGGACATTCCACCGGATCACATCTATGAGCCCAAATGGGATGGTTTCCGGTCGATCGTCTTTCGGGACGGTGCCGAGGTGGAGATCGGCAGCCGTAACGAGAAGCCGATGACCCGCTATTTCCCTGAGGTGGTGGCGGCGGTGCTGGCGAACTTCCCGGAGCGGGCGGTGATCGACGGCGAGGTGATCGTGGCTGACACCGAGCGCAACACGCTTGATTTCGAGGCCCTGCAGCAGCGTATTCATCCGGCGGCGAGCCGGGTGGCATTGCTGTCCGTGCAGACTCCGGCGAGTTTTGTGGCGTTCGATCTGCTGGCGCTGGGTGATGAGGATTTGACGGCGCTGCCGTTCGGTGAGCGCCGGGCGCGTCTGGTGGAGGTCTTGAAGGACGCGAGACCGCCGGTGTACGTCACTCCGGCCACTGATGATCCGGACACTGCTCGCCGGTGGTTCGCCGAGTTCGAGGGTGCCGGTCTGGACGGGTTGATCGCCAAGGGGCGTGATCTGACTTATCAGCCGGACAAGCGGGTGATGGCGAAGATCAAGCACAAGCGGACGGCGGATTGTGTGGTGGCCGGTTATCGGGTGCACAAGTCGGCAGAGAACCGGATCGGTTCGCTGTTGCTGGGTCTGTATGACGAGCGTGGTGTGCTGGCCAGTGTCGGGGTGATCGGCGCGTTCTCGATGAAGGTTCGTGAGGAGCTGTTCGAGGAGTTGCAGCCGCTGGTGACGGAGTTCGAGGGTCATCCGTGGAATTGGGCGGCGCATGAGCAGGGTGAGCGGACGCCGCGCAAGAACGAGGTGAGCCGGTGGAACGCGGGTAAGGATCTGTCGTTCACGCCGTTGCGGCCGGAGCGGGTGGTGGAGGTGCGTTACGACTACATGGAGGGCGTTCGCTTTCGGCATACTGCTCAGTTCGAGCGGTGGCGGCCGGATCGGGAGCCGTCGACCTGCACGTATGAGCAGTTGGAGCGGCCGGTGCGGTTCGATTTGGCCGAGGTGCTGACCAGCCGCTGAGAACCTCTCACGGTCGGACCGGATAGGGTCGTTTGCGTGGATCGTCGCTCGCGCCTGCCTGTCGCCCTCCTGACCGTGCTGGCTCTGGCCATCACTGCCGGTTGCACGTTGCCTTCGTTCGCGCCGGAGGGGGCCGATGAACCGGCCCGGCCGGGTGGCGCCGGCGGGGTGGCGCCGAGTGCCGGGGCGGCGGCTGTGTGGAAGCCGTGCCCGGATGTGCCGACTGATCTGGTGGGCCGGGCGGCGAAGGGGATGGATTACGACTGTGCCACGGTGAAGGTGCCGCGGGACTGGTCGGCGCCGACGGGCGGACAGACGTACGACATCGATCTGATCCGGGTCCGGTCGGAGAAGCAGAAGAACCGGATCGGGTCGTTGTTGTTGAATCCGGGTGGGCCGGGTGGTTCCGGTGTCGATTTGGCGGTGTATCTGTCGTTCGGGCCGTCGTTCAACGGGTTGCCGACGGCGGTGACCGACCGGTTCGACATCGTCGGTTTCGATCCGCGGGGGGTGAGCCGGTCGAGTCCGGTGAAGTGCATCAGTAACGCCGATCAGGACGCGAGTTTCGCCGCCGATCCGGATCCGGGCAGTCAGGCCGAGTTCGACAAGATCGCTGCTTTGAACGAGAAGATCGCGGATTCCTGTGCGCAGAAGTACGGGGATCGGCTGCATACGTTCTCCACCGAGCAGGCCGCTCGTGATCTGGACGCGTTGCGGGTGGCGGTCGGTGACGAGAAGCTGACCTATCTGGGTTATTCGTACGGCACTCTGCTCGGTGCCACGTATGCGCAGTTGTTTCCGGCGAACGTGCGGGCTCTGGTGCTGGACGGTGCGGTGGATCCGACGGAGGGTTTCGCGGCTGGTTCCGAGCAGCAGGCGAAGGGTTTCGAGCGGGCGTTCACGAATTTCACCAAGTGGTGTGCGAATGATCCGAGCCAGTGCCCGATCGCGCCGGATGCCCGGGGTGCGGTGACGGATGCGCTGGCCAAGGCGGAGAAGTCGCCGGTGCGCGGCAATGATGGGCGCAACGCGACGCCGGGCTGGATCTTCGTGGGGTTGATCTCGTCGCTGTACACCGAGCCGGGCTGGGCCGAGCTGGCTGACGCGATCGCTTCTCTGCAGAACGGTGACGCGGACGGCATCTTCGAGCTGGCCGATCAGTACGCCGAGCGGGAACCGGACGGCACCTATTCGAATCTGTTCGACGCGAACCTGGCGGTGAACTGTGCGGATGCCGGTGCGGTGCCGTCGGCTGCGGAGATCCGGAAGTTGCAGGTCGCGTGGAAGGTGAAGTACCCGTTGTTCGGGTCGGCGCTGGCGGTGGGGATGTTGCCGTGCGCATTCTGGGGTGGCGAGCGGGATCCTTATCCGGCGGGTGAGGCCGCGGGTGCGCCGCCGATCGTGGTGGTGGGTACGACCGGGGATCCGGCGACGCCGTACGAGAACACCGCTGATCTGGCGAAGATGCTGGGTGTGGGCCGGGTTTTGACGTGGGAGGGCGAGGGGCACACCGCGTATCCGTCGACGGCTTGTATCCGGGACGCGGTGGACGGCTATCTGGTCGATCTGGAGCTGCCGAAGGAGGGGTTGCGGTGCCCGGCGAAGTGACGTTGACGTTCCGGAGCGCTGTTCGGGCTGATGTTCCGGCGATTCTGGGTCTGCTCGCCGATGACGACGTCAGCCGGGACCGTGGGTTCGGGGTGGTGCCGGAGTCGGTGGACGCGGCGATCTGGGCGGCGTTCGAGGCGATCGCCGTCGACGACCGCAACGAGTTGATCGTGGCCGTCGACGGCGATGAGGTGGTCGGGACCTGTCAGCTGACTTTCATTCCGGGGTTGAGCCGGGGTGGTGGCGAGCGGATGCTGATCGAGGCGGTTCGGATCGGTTCGGGCCGGCGTGGGCAGGGTCTCGGTGGTGAGCTGATCCGCTGGACGGTTGAGCGGGCCCGGGAGCGTGGCTGCCGGATGGTTCAGTTGACCACCGACAAGCGGCGGGTCGACGCGCACCGTTTTTATGCCGCGCTGGGGTTCACCGCCTCGCATGAGGGTTTCAAGCTAGCCCTTTAGGTCGCGGTTCTTGGAGGGCTGGACCCGTTTGGGTTCGCCGGGCATCTTCGGGTGGTCGGGCGGGTAGGGCAGGTCGCCGAGGCCGGCTTTCTCGTCACGGTCGGCCCATTCCAGCAGTGTGGTCAGGTCGTGGGCGGTGTCGTCGATGCCGGCGTGCGGGTCGCCGATCTTCGCGAACCGGGCCGGCATGGTCGACAGGTCGAAGTCGTCGGGCTGGGCGTCGGCCAGTTCGTCCCAGGTGAGTGGGGCGGAGACGGTGGCTCGGGCGTTGGCGCGCAGTGAGTAGGCGCAGGCGATGGTGCGGTCCCGGGCCATCTGGTTGTAGTCGAGGAAGACGCGTTCGCCGCGTTCCTCCTTCCACCAGGAGGTGGTGATGCCGTCCGGGTTGCGGCGCTCGATCTCACGGGCCAGGGCGATCACGGCGCGGCGTACGTCGGTGAAGGTCCAGCGGGGTTGGATGCGCGCGTAGATGTGCACACCGCGGCCGCCGGATGTCTTGGGGAATCCGGTCCAGCCGAGTTCGGCGAGCACTTCCCGGGCCAGTTCGGCGGTGGCGACGACCTGGGGGAAACCGGTGCCGGGTTGCGGGTCGAGGTCGAGGCGAAGTTCGTCGGGCTGGTCGGGGGTGGTGGTGCGGACCGGCCAGGGGTGGAAGACGACGGTGCCCATCTGGGCGGCCCAGGCGACGTGGGCCAGGTCGGCGGGACTGAGTTCGTCGGCCGTACGCATGCTGGGGAATTTGATCGTCGCGGTTTTGATCCAGTCGGGGACGCCGCGGGTGGGGATGCGCTTCTGGAAGAACATCTCGCCGTCGATCCCGTCGGGGAATCGTTGGAGGGTGGTGGGGCGGTCGCGCAGCGCTCGGAGGATGCCGTCACCGACGGCCAGGTAGTAGCCGAAGACGTCACGTTTGGTGAACCCGCGCCCCGGAAAGACGATCTTGTCGGGGCTGCTCAGGCGCACGGTGTGCCCGGCGATCTCATGCTCTTCCGCGGCGGCTTTCGGCATGCCCTGAGACTATGCCCGGTACGGACGGAGGGCCGCCCGGCAAACCGGGCGGCCCTCCAACGATTTATCGTGATATTTCAGCTGGTGCGTCGGCGGCGGGTGAACCAGACCGTCAGGACGCCACCGGCTACCAGCAGACCGCCGAGGGTCAGGGTGCTGTCGACGGAGGCACCGGTCAGCGGCAGTTCCGACGCGTCCTTGAGCCCGACCGGGTTGGGCGAGCTGGGCGTCGTCACCTTGGCGGACGCCGATTTGACTCCGGTGGGCGTCTGGGACCCGGCGATGCCGCCCGGGGTGCCCGGAGTGACGCTCGGGGAGGCCGGCGGCGGGCTGGACGGCGGCGTGTAACCCGGGCCGCCGCGGGTCGGGGTGACGACCGGGGCGCCGGTGGCTGAGGCGGTGGCCGCCGGGGTGGTCGGGGGTGCGGTGCCGGTGGCCGGGCTGACCTCGCCGCCCGGCGCCTCCTGCACGTTGGTGCCGTAACCGGCGCTGCCACGCTGCGGCGCGTCGGCTGCGGCCGAAGTGGTGGGAGCGGGAGTGGTGGGAGCGGGAGTGACGGGCGTGATGATCATGTGGCCGGTCGTCACAGCGAGATCAACGGCCGCGGCGGCGGGAGCCACGGGCGCCACCGGAGCCGCCTCAGCCGCGACGACGGCCACATCGGCCGCCGTCACAGCGGTCGCATCGGCGGCCGTCACAGTGGTCGCATCGGCCGCCGTCGCGGCGGTCACGTCGGCGGCCGTCGCGGCGGAGGCGCCACTGGGAGCCAGGACAATGAGGACAGAGGCTCCGACCGTGGTGATTCCAGCGGCCAGCCTACGCGAGAAGCTCATGAGGAGTCCGTTCTGTTGCTGAAGGTACGGTTCCATGATCGCACGGGGGCTTAACGTTAATTGCCCGTTTTACCCGGAAACAACCCCGTGCGAGTCTTCAGCCCGGAAGACCACCGAAACGATGACTACGCGGCGGATTCGACAGCGCGAACAACTGGTGGACATCACAGCGGGCCGGCCCGAGGCGCGACGTACCGTTGACGGCATGACGACCGATCTCCCCATCACCGACGACGAGTGGCGCATCCGCCTCACGCCGTCCGAGTTCCGGGTGCTTCGCGAAGCCGGCACCGAGCCGCCGTGGAGCGGTGAATATGTGGACACCAAGACCGAGGGGATCTACAACTGCCGGGCCTGCGGTGTGGCGCTCTACAACAGTGACAGCAAGTTCGACAGCCACTGCGGCTGGCCGTCCTATGACGATGCCATCCCCGGTGCGGTCAAGGAGATCGAGGACCGCAACCACGGGATGGTCCGGGTCGAGATCCGCTGCGCCAACTGCGACTCACATCTGGGTCACGTGTTCCGGGGCGAGGGTTTCACCCCGAAGAACACGCGCCACTGTGTGAACAGCCTGTCGGTCAGGCTGGACCCGTCCGCCTGAGGTCCTCGACGACGTAGGAGACGCCGGTGGGCGCCTGGTGCTCGGCGACGTGGGTGACCTCCCACTCGTCGCCGAGTTCCGGTGCGAAGGTGTCCCCCGGCACGTCCAGGTCGATCCTGGTCCGGACGATGTGGGTGGCCCGGGGCAGGAAGGCGGCGTAGATCGCGCCGCCGCCCATCACCCAGACGTCATCGAAGTCCACGTCGAAACAATGGACTGCTGTCGCACCCGGCGCCGCCCAGTCCCGCTGCCGGGTCAGGACGAGGTTCGCCCGCCCCGGCAGCGGCTTGAGCGGCAGCGAGTCCCAGGTGGCCCGGCCCATCACGACCGTGGCGCCGGTGGTCCGCTCCTTGAAGATCTTCTGTTCGCCCGGGACCCGCCACGGGATGGTGTTGCCGGCGCCGATCACCCGGTTGCGGGCCTCGGCCCAGATCATGTGGATCGTCATACCGCGACGGGCGCCTTGATCAGCGGGTGGTGCCGGTAGTCGACCACGGTGAAGTCGGCGAACTCGTGCTCGAAGAGGCCGTCGCGGGCGGCGATCTCCAGGGTGGGGAACGGGTACGGCTCGCGGGTGAGCTGCTCGCGCACCTGGTCCTGGTGGTTGTCGTAGATGTGGACATCACCGCCGACCCAGATGAAGTCACCGGCTTCGAGGCCGGTGTGGGCGGCGACCATCTGTGTCAGCAGGGCGTAGCTGGCGATGTTGAACGGCACGCCCAGGAACAGGTCGGCGCTGCGCTGGTAGAGCTGACAGGAGAGCTTGCCGTCGGCGACGTAGAACTGGAACAGCGCGTGACACGGCGCCAGCGCCATATCCGGAATATCCGAGACGTTCCAAGCCGACACGATCATGCGGCGCGAATCCGGATTGGTGCGGATCGTCGAGAGGATCTCGGTGAGCTGATCGACATCGCCTCGTGACGTCGGCCACGAGCGCCACTGCTTGCCGTAGACCGGCCCCAGCTCCCCCGACTCCGACGCCCACTCGTCCCAGATCGTGACGCCCTGCTCCCGCAGCCAGCCGACGTTGGTGTCGCCACGCAGGAACCAGAGCAACTCCACCGCGAGCGACTTGAAGTGCACCCGCTTCGTGGTGATCAGCGGAAACCCCTGCGACAGGTCGTACCGGAGACGCTCGCCGAAGAGGCTGAGCGTCCCCGTTCCGGTGCGGTCGCTCTTGGCGGTGCCCGTTTCCAGGACACGCCGCAGGAGGTCTTCGTATTGGGTGTCGACAGCCATGCGGTAAAACTAGCGAAGCTTCCCGCCGATGGTCACGATGCGGCTCGCCAGGTGATCCAGGGCGGCGTACTGAACGTCACCCAGAGGGGCGTCGTTGTTGCCGCCGGTCACGTGCGAGACGCCGTACGGGTTGCCGTCGGCGAACTTCAGCGGATCGGTGTAACCGGGGGCGACGACGATCCCGCCGAAGTGGTAGATCGTGTTGTAGAGCGCCAGCAGCGTCGACTCCTGGCCACCGTGTTCGGTCATCGTCGAGGTGAACCCGGCGTACGCCTTGTTCGCCAGCAGCCCCTGCCCCCACTGCGGGCCGAGCGTGTCGATGAACTGCTTGAGCTGGCTGGCCAGGTTGCCGTACCGGGTCGGTGTACCGAAGAGCACCGCGTCGGCCCAGACCACGTCGTCGGCGGTCGCCTTCGGCTCGTTCTTGGTCTTGTCGAAGTGCTGCTTCCAGACCGGGTTCGCGCCGATCGCCGCTTCCGGGGCGAGTTCGGCGACCTGGCGCAGTCGCACTTCGGCGCCCGCCTTCTCCCCCGCCTCGCTGAGCCGCTTGGCCATCGCGTGGACGGTGCCTGTCGACGAGTAATAGATGATCGCGAGCTTGACGTCAGCCATGACTCAAGGACATCTCCCCGCGAGGTCACCCGAAACACTTATAGATGAAGTTCACTACCGTTCTCGTCGTCCAGCCAGACTCCGTCGGTGGCCAGGTAACGGAACTTGTAGTGCCCGGGGTCGAGCGGCACGCTCACCGTGCGGGTGCCGTTGCGGCGCGGGACGAGTTCGTGCCGGCCGGGTTCCCAGTCGTTGAAGTCGCCGACCACGCTGACGGTGCCGGCCGGCTCGTCAGCGGGCAGGGTGAAGGTCACCCTGGTCTTGTTCCCGAACAGTCTGCTGCGTTTGATCATGGCGTCCTCCAGCCTTCACCGGTACAACGTCGGACTGCCGCGTATGTTGTGCCGATGCTTTCCGAACCTCACGACGAGCTGCGGGTGGCGTCGTTCCGCGACCTCGACGTCACCAGCCTCTACGAAATTCTCAAGTTGCGCAGCGAGGTCTTCGTGGTCGAGCAGGAATGTCCCTACCTCGACCCGGACGGACGGGACACCGAGCCCGGAACCCGGCACATCTGGTTCGAAAAAGACGGAACCATCCGGGCGTACCTTCGCGTCCTGAGCGACCAGGACGTGGAGCGCATCGGGCGGGTGATCACCGCGCCCGACGCGCGCGGAAAGGGCCTGGCCGGCCGGCTGATCGAGGAAGCCCTGACCGTGATCGGCAGCCGCACCAGCGTACTGGACGCCCAGGCCCATTTATCCGATTTTTACGGCAGATTCGGATACGTCATCAACGGCGACGAGTACCTGGAGGACGGCATCCCCCACGTCCCGATGATCAGGGCAGGTTCGACACCAGCTCGGTGACCGAACGACGGCGGCCGGTGTAGAACGGAACCTCCTCGCGGACGTGCATCCGCGCTTTCGAGGCCCGCAGGTCGCGCATCAGGTCGACGATCCGGTGCAGTTCGTCGGCTTCGAAGGCCAGCATCCACTCGTAGTCGCCGAGCGCGAACGACGCGACCGTGTTGGCCCGCACGTCCGGGTAGGGCCGGGCCATCTTCCCGTGTTCGGCGAGCATGGCCCGACGCTCCTCGTCCGGCAGGAGGTACCAGTCGTAGGAGCGGATGAACGGGTACACGCAGATGTACGGGCGGGCCTCTTCACCGGCGAGGAAGGCCGGCAGGTGGCTGCGGTTGAACTCGGCCGGGCGGTGCAGCGCCATCTGTGACCAGACCGGCTCCAGGTGGCGGCCCAGCGCGGTGCGGCGGAACAGCCCGTAGGCGTCCTGCAGCGCGTCCGACGAGCTGGAGTGCCACCACACCATGATGTCGGCGTCGGCGCGCAGGCCGGACACGTCGTACGTACCGCGGATCGTGACGTCCTTGCCTTCGAGCTGCTCGAACAGGCCGTCGACCTCGGTGGCCAGCCCGTCCCGCAGGGCCGGCAGCGGCGTCGACGCCTTGAACACCGACCACATCGTGTAGCGGATCGTCGCGTTCAGCTCTTTGATGCGGGATGCGTTGGTCTGCTCGGTCATCGTGTTGTCTCCTTCAGGAACTTGCTCACATCGTCCGCCGCCCGCTCACCACTGGCCACACACACCGGAATGCCGACTCCGTCGAAGGCGGCCCCGGCCACGGCGATCCCCTCGGGCAGCGCGGCCCGGAAGTCCGCCACCCGGTCGGCGTGACCCGGCGCGTACTGCGGAAGTCCACCGCCCCAGCGCTGCACCCACGAGTCCGCCGGCTCCGGCAGTTCGACGCCGATCAGGTCGCTCAGCTCACGGCGGGCCACGGCCAGCAGCGACGCGTCGTCGAGCTGGAGCCGATCCTGTTCGCCGGCGCGGCCGAGGGAGACCCGCACGATCACCGGGCCGCCGTCGCGCGCCAGGTGCGGCCACTTGGTGGTGAAGAACGTGGCGGCCTTGACCAGGGTGCCTTCACCCGCTGGCACCAAAAATCCCGACATATCTGGTAAATCAGCCGAGGTAAAAGCGAGGCCCGCGAGGGCGACACTCGCGTAGTCCAACGCGAACGCAGATCCCAGCAGGCGAGCGGCAGCCGATGCGGGCACCGCCAGGATCACCGCGTCCACCTCGTCGACTCGCGGAGACGGCACGGGACCGAAGATCAACTTCCAACGACCGGCCGCGGTACGCGTGAGCTCCCGCACCGTGGCATCCAGCACCACCCGCGCGCCCGACTCGGCGGCGGCGGCGGAGACCAGACGGCTCATCCCGCCGTCCACCGCCGCGAAGATCGGCCGCCCCGGCACCCGCTTACTACGCGCCTGCGCGGCCCGGACCGCGCCGGACAGGGTGCGCTCGGTCTCGGCGGTGTGCGCGAGCTGCGGCATGGTGACCCGCAACGACAGCCGATCGGCCCGGCCCGCGTAGACGCCGCCGAGCATCGGATCGACCAGCCGGTCCACGACCTCGTCGCCGTACCGGTCCCGGACCAGGGCGCCGACCGCGATGTCCTGCCCGGGGGCCAGCAGCGGGCGGCCGGTGTCCCGGTCGGCGTGCGCCATCGGCAGGGCCACGCCGTCGAGCGTGGACAGGTCGCCGGGGACACCGACCAGGGTGCCGCCGGGGATCGGGGCGAGCCGGCCCTCGATGGCCAGGGCGGCGGGACGGGCGGCCGGGTGCACCAGGCTCAGTCCGAGCCGGTGCGCGAGGGCCACCGCCGCCGAGTCACCGCCGTCGGCGGCACTGTTCAGGAACGACTCGGCGCCCCGCTCGACCGTGAGTCCACCCAGCGCACCGGTGTGGAGCTTGCCGCCCAGGGAGCCGCTCCGCTCGTACACCAGGATCTCGCTCTGCGGGTCGAGGTCTCGCAGGCGCACCGCCGCCGCGAGTCCGGCGATACCGCCACCGATGATCGCGATCCGTTTCCGCACGCCACACACTCCCTCCGTGATGACCTGAAGCCCAGGGTCCTAAGTCCCGGAAACCTCGTGCACCAGGGCGACCAGGCGGGTCAGGATCTCCGGGTCGGTCTCCGGCATCACCCCGTGGCCCAGGTTGAAGACGTGCCCGGGGGCCGCCTTGCCCTGCGCCAGCACGCGCCGGGTCTCCCGCTCGACGGTCTCCCAGCCGGCGAACAGGACCGCCGGGTCCAGGTTGCCCTGCACCGCCCGGTCCGGGCCGATCCGGCGGGTCGCCTCGTCCAGTGGGGTCCGCCAGTCGACGCCGACCACGTCCGCCCCGGCCTCGCCCATCGCCTCCAGCAGCAACCCGGTGCCGACCCCGAAGTGGATGCGGGGCACCCCGGCGTCGATCAGGCCGCGCAGCACGGTCGCCGAGTGGGGCATCACGTACCGCCGGTAGTCGGCTTCGGAGAGGGCTCCGGCCCACGAGTCGAAGAGCTGGACGGCACTGACCCCGGCGTCGACCTGCACCCGCAGGAACGTGCCGGTGATGTCGGCGAGGCGGGCGAGCAGCGCGTTCCACAGGTCGGGGGCGCCGTACATCATCGCCTTGGTCTTGAGGTAGGTCCTCGACGGGCCGCCCTCGATCAGATAGCTGGCCAGGGTGAAGGGCGCCCCGGCGAATCCGATCAGCGGCGTCGGTCCCAGCTCGGCCGTCAGCAGTTTCATCGCCTCGGTGACGAAGTCGACGTCGGCCGGGGTGATCGGGCGCAGCCGCTGCAGGTCGGCCTCGGTGCGGATCGGCTCGGCCACCACCGGGCCGGTGCCGGCCACGATGTCCAGGTCGACGCCGGCCGCCGCGATCGGCACCACGATGTCGCTGAAGAAGATGGCGGCGTCCACGTTGTGGCGGCGCACCGGCTGCAGGGTGATCTCGGTGACCAGGTCCGGGCGGCGGCACGACTCGAGCATGCCGACCCCTTCGCGGATCTTGCGGTACTCCGGGAGCGACCGCCCGGCCTGCCGCATGAACCAGACCGGCGTGTGCGGGACGGACAGACCACGACACGCCCGGACGAAGGGGGAATCCTCAAGAACCGTCACCCGGCCATCCTGTCACGCGCCGCAGGAGTCCCGGCGGCGCGGCGAGCACAGTGTGAGCGCTTGATCGGCATAGGCTGCCCCCATGGCGTCCCCCTCCGCTGCCCCCGAGGCGTTCACCCGCGCCGTTGCCGGGTTGCGCGCGGAGTCGTCGAGGCCGGAGATCCTTCTCGAGGAGATCGCCGCGCCTCAGCGGCTCGCGCCGTTCTCGTTCGCTCTCAGCGCCACCGTGCTCCGCGCCGGTGACGAGGTGGCGAGCGGCCGGCTCATCCTGTTGCACGATCCGGCCGGGCATGACGCCTGGCGCGGTGATCTGCGGCTGGTCACCCTGGTCACCGCCGAGTTGGAGGACGATCTGGCCTCCGACCCGCTGCTGCCGGAGGTGGCCTGGACCTGGCTGACCGACGGGCTGGATCAGCACGCGGCGGCGTATACCGCGATCGGCGGCACGATCACCCAGACCGCGTCCACCCGATTCGGGGAGCTGGCCGGGCCGGCGCCGACGGCCGATCTGGAGGTGCGCGCCTCGTGGACGCCGACCTCCGGCGACTTCGGCGCGCATCTGCGCGGCTGGTGCGTGATGCTGTCGTCGACGGCGGGGCTGCCGCCGCCCGGCGTGGCGTCGATCACCGACCGCCACGCCCGGGCGTAAGTGGCGTAGCTCTAGCCGTTCCCGCAGGCCCCGAGGGTCTCGCAGGCGACTGCGATCGGGATCGCCAGGCCGATGCCCTCAGCGTCCCGGGCCTTGGCTGTGGCGATGCCGACGACCTGCTTGTCGGCGTTGACCACCGGGCCGCCGGAGTTACCCGGGTTGATCGGCGCGTCGAACTGGATCGTCGGGCCGTCCTCGGTGTCCCGGAAGGCGCTGATCACACCGGTGCTGACCGAGTCCTCCAGGCCCAGCGGCGCGCCGACGGCCATCACCTGCTGGCCGGGCTTGACGTCGCCTGCGGCCACCTCGAGCGGGGCGATCTCCCGGTTGGCCCGCAGCAGCGCCAGGTCCTTCTCCGGGTCCACCTTGACGATGGTGGCGTTGATCCGGGTGTTGCCACGTTCCAGCGCGACCTGCCGGCCGCCGTCCTCGAAGGTCTCCTCCACCACGTGATAGTTGGTGAAGAGGCTGGTGCGCCCGTCGGACTGGCCGACCGAGAAGGCGGTACCGGTGAACTCGCCGGCCCGCACCCGGAAGACGCTGGGCAGCACTCCCTCGGCAACCGATTCCGAGTCGAAGACCGAGGTCAGCTTCTTCTCCAGCTCCTCGGTGCGGCCCTGCGAGGCGCTGACCGCGTCGGCCAGGTCCTCGCTGCTCTTGATCACGTTCTCCATCCGGAGGATCTGCCAGCCGGAGACGGCCACCAGCGCCGCCACCAAGCCGATGCCGGCCACCCGGAACTTGCCGCCCTTGGCCTTGACCGGAGCCGGCGGGCCGGCCTGCATCGGCGGCGGGTTGTAGACCTGCTGCGGATACGGCTGCTGCTGGTAGGGCTGCTCATAAGGCTGCTGGTACTGCTGCTGATACCCGGTCGACCAGGCCGGGGGCTGCTCGTACACCGGAGGCTGCTCGTAGACCGGCTGCTGTTGCTGCTGAGGCTGGGCCCACGGATCCTGCGCCTGGGTCTCGTTCCAGGACCACTCTTGCGAACGCCGTCCCCCACCGGCTCCGTTGGCGGGCGTGAAGGGTTCGAACGAGGTGCTCATCCGGCACGGCCTCCCGGTGGTATCGGCGCTGCGGATAGGGGTACGGATGAAACGGCGGAACGGATGAACTCCCCGAAAGATCGAGAATCGACGCGCCGGGACCCCGGCTGCGCACGGCAAGGGTGCCACCCCCGTACGGTTACGGTGTGACCGACGAAGCACCCCTGCGCCGTCGGGACTCGCCGGACACGGCAGGGGACGGACCGCACGTCGTGCCGCCCGACCCGACATCTGGCGGTCCCGAGGAAGAGCCCCGCCCCGCTGCCATACCTCTGACCGCACCTCGTGACGGCACGCCGCGCCCGGTGGAGACGATGGCCGAACTGGCCGATGTCGTCGCCCGGATGGCTTCGGGCTCCGGCCCGGTGGCCGTGGACGCCGAGCGTGCCTCCGGTTACCGCTACACCCAGCGCGCCTACCTGGTGCAACTGCGCCGGGCCGGTTCCGGGACGGTGCTGCTCGACCCGATGCCGCTGGACGATCTGCGCACCCTGGACGCGGCGCTCGCCGACACCGAGTGGGTGCTGCACGCCGCCAGCCAGGACCTGCCGTGCCTGTCCGAGCTGGGGATGAGACCCCGCCGGCTCTTCGACACCGAACTGGCCGCCCGGCTGGCCGGTTTCGAGCGGGTCGGTCTGGCCGCGCTGACCGAGCAGTTGCTCGGCTACTCGCTGGAGAAACACCATTCGGCCGCGGACTGGTCGACCCGGCCGCTGCCGGAGTCGTGGCTGACCTATGCCGCGCTCGACGTGGAGATGCTCACCGACCTGCGGGATCTGCTGGTCGACGAGCTGGAACGCCAGGGCAAGACGGCCTGGGCGGCCGAGGAGTTCGCCGCTCTGGTCGCCGGTGCCGACCGGCCGCCGCGGGTGCGTTCCGATCCGTGGCGCCGGACCTCCGGCATCCACCGGGTGCGGGGCGCGCGGGCCCAGTCCCGGGTGCGGGCGCTCTGGTATGCGCGCGACGGTGTCGCGTCCCGCCGGGACTCGGCGCCGGGCCGGGTGCTGCCGGACGCGGCGATAGTGATCGCGGCCGAGACCGATCCGAAGGACGAGCGGACCCTGCTGGGCATCCCCGGTTTCGGGGGCCGTTCGGTGCGCCGGCTCGCCAAGATCTGGCTGGACGCCCTCGACGAGGCCCGTGACCTGCCGGACGACGCGCTGCCGGTGAACCAGCCGGTGGACGGCCCGCCACCACCGCACCGCTGGGCCGAGCGCGATCCGGTCGCGGCGACCCGGCTGGCCCGGTGCCGGCAGATCGTGGTGGGCACCGCCGAGCAGCACAACCTGCCGCCGGAGAACCTGATCAGCCCGGACTTCATCCGCCGGCTGGCGTGGTCCCCGCCGAACGAGATCACGCCCCGCACGGTCGGTGACACGCTGCTGGGCTTCGGTGCCCGGAACTGGCAGGTGGTCCTGCTGGCCGACGACCTGGCCAAGGTTCTTCCCGAGTAACAACCGCTTTTCCGGTACGGACGTCGAAACGCCGACCGTGGCTACGCGCGAGCGATGCGGCCCCTCGGGCCGCATCGCGACCGCCGGGCCGAATGCGATGGTCCCGGCACCCCGCCGCCCTCTGCGTGGACAGTTGCGGTCCGATCCGCACCACAAGTCACCACACACTGTCTCCCGCGAACCCGCGTGGCGGGTTCGGGTGCGCGCCGCGCCGCAAGTCACCACACTGTTTCCGGAGGGCCTGGCAGCTACTAGTTACTGACGAGTAGCATTGCCGACACATTTGGGTTCACGCCCGCAAGGAGGCTTGCTGTGCCCCGTGAAGTACGCGAGGTCGTCTTCGTCGACGGCGTCCGCACCCCGTTCGGCAAGGCCGGTGGCATGTATGCCGAGACCCGCGCCGACGACCTGGTGATCCGCTGCATCCGCGAACTGCTCAAGCGCAACCCCGGTCTCCCGCCGGAAAAGGTGGAGGAGGTCGCGATCGCGGCCACCACTCAGATCGGCGACCAGGGCCTCACCCTCGGCCGGACCGCCGCACTGCTCTCCGGCCTGCCCAAGACCACTCCCGGCTATTCCGTCGACCGGATGTGCGCCGGCGCCATGACCGCGGTGACCAATGTCGCCGGCGGGATCGCGATGGGCGCGTTCGACATCGCCATCGCCGGTGGTGTCGAGCACATGGGCCGGCACCCGATGGGTGAGGGTGTCGACCCCAACCCGCGGATCCTGGCCGAGAAACTGGTCGACCCGACCGCTCTGGTGATGGGCTCGACGGCGGAGAACCTGCACGACCGTCTGCCGCACATCACCAAGGAGCGGGCCGATCTCTACGGCCTCAACTCCCAGCTCAAGACCGCCAAGGCGTACGCCAACGGCAAGATCCAGCCGGACCTGGTGCCGGTCGCGCTCCGCAGCGCCGAGCTGGGCTGGGGTCTGGCCACCGTCGACGAGGCCCCGCGCCAGACGTCGCTGGAGAAACTGGCCACGCTGAAGACGCCGTTCCGCCCGCACGGCCGGGTCACCGCCGGTAACGCGGCCGGTCTCAACGACGGCGCGACCGCGGCGATCATCGCCGACGAGGCGACCGCCCGCGAGCTGGGCCTGCCGGTCGCGATGCGGCTGGTCTCCTACGCGTTCGTCGGTGTCGAGCCGGAGATCATGGGTTACGGCCCGATCCCGTCGACCGAGAAGGCCCTGAAGAAGGCCGGCCTGACGATCGACGACATCGGCCTGTTCGAGCTGAACGAGGCGTTCGCGGTGCAGGTGCTGGCCTTCCTGGACCACTACGGCATCGCCGACGACGACCCGCGGGTCAACCCGTGGGGCGGCGCGATCGCCATCGGTCATCCCCTGGCGTCCTCGGCGATCCGGCTGATGACGCAGCTGGCCCGCCAGTTCGAGGAGCGCCCCGACGTCCGTTACGGCGTCAACGCCATGTGCATCGGCATCGGCATGGGCGGCACCACCATCTGGGAGAACCCGTACTGGGAAGGCGCGGCCAAGTGATCGAGAACCCGAACGAGGTAGTCACCAAGGCGCTGCTCCGGCTGGTTGCGGTCCCGGGTCTGGACCAGCCGGCCGCCCTGATCACGCTGGACAACGGTTTCGACCACAAGAAGCCGAACAGTTTCGGCCCGGCCGGCCTGAACTCGCTGGACGAGGCGATCACCGCGGCCACCGCGGCGAACCCGGCGTTCATCGCCCTGACCGGTAAGCCGTACATCTTCTGTGTCGGCGCTGACATCACCGGCATGCCGCTGATCAACTCCCGCGAGCAGGCCGTCGCGCTCGGCGAGCTGGGCCACCGGGTCTTCGCCCGGCTCAGGGACAGCACGATCCCGACGTTCGCGTTCGTGAACGGCGCGGCGATGGGCGGCGGCCTGGAGGTGGCGCTGCACTGCCACTACCGCACCGTCTCCACCGGCGCGGCGGCCCTGGCGCTGCCCGAGGTCGCGATCGGCCTGATCCCCGGCTGGGGCGGCTCGCAGATTCTGCCGAACCTGATCGGCATCATCAACGCCGCCACGGTGATCCTGCAGAACCCGCTGACCCAGAAGACGCTGCGCCCGAAGCAGGCCAAACAGTGGGGTGTCGCGGACGCCCTGTTCGAGGCGGCCGACTTCCTGGAGGACTCGCTGGCCTGGGCGGCCGGTGTGGTCGGCGGCAAGGTCACGGTCCAGCGCCCGGAGATCGAGCGCAAGGACTGGGACGGCGTCCTGGAGTTCGCGAAGGCGGTGCTGGACGAGAAGCTGCACGGCGCCGTCCCGTCCGCCAACAAGGCCCTGGAACTGCTGGCCCTGGCGAAGACCGCGTCGTTCTCCGACGGCACCGCCGCCGAGACCGAGGCCCTCGCCGACCTGATCCTGGGTGACGAGTCACGCGCCAGCCTGTACTCGTTCGACCTGGTCCAGCGTCGCGCCAAGCGCCCGGTGGGAGTGCCGGACCGGGCGCTGGCCCGCAAGGTCACCAAGGTCGGCATCGTCGGCGCCGGTCTGATGGCCTCCCAGCTGGCCCTGCTGTTCCTGCGCCGCCTGCAGGTGCCGGTGGTCCTCACCGACCTGGACCAGGAGCGGGTCGACAAGGGTGTGGGCTACGTACACGCCGAGATCGACAAGCTGGTGTCGAAGCGCCGCCTGGACGAGGGCACCGCGGCCCGGCTGCGGCTGCTGATCAGCGGTTCGGTCGACAAGTCGGTGTTCGCCGACGCCGACTTCGTGATCGAGGCGGTCTTCGAGAACCTGGACCTGAAGAAGCAGATCTGGGCCGAGTTCGAGAAGATCGTCAAGCCCGAGGCGATCCTCGCGACCAACACCAGCTCGCTGTCGATCACCGAGATGGCCGTCGGCCTGGAGCACCCGGAACGGCTCGTCGGTTTCCACTTCTTCAACCCGGTCGCCGTCCTGCCGCTGCTGGAGATCATCCGGGGCGAGCAGACCGACGACGCCACCCTGGCCACCGCGTTCGAGGTGGGCAAGACCCTGAAGAAGTCGTCGGTGCTGGTCAAGGACGCTCCGGCGTTCGTGGTCAACCGCCTGCTCACCCGGGTCACCAGCGAGATCTTCCAGGCCATCGACGCGGGCACCCCGCTGGACGTGGTGGACGTGGCGATGGACCCGCTGGGCCTGCCGATGCGGCCGATCGCACTGTTGCAGCTGGTCGGCCCGGCGGTCGCGTACCACGTGGGTGAGACCTTGCACACGGCCTTCCCGGACCGCTACGTGGACTCGCCGAACCTCAAGCGGATCGTCGACGCCAAGCTGCCGGTGATGGTCGACAAAGAGATCAACCCCGAGGTGATCAAGCTCCTGGCGGTCGGCGACTCGCCGCTGACCGCCGACCAGGTCCGGCAGAAGGCGCTCGACGGCCTGGCCGAGGAGATCCGCCTCATGCTGGACGAAGGTGTGGTCGCGGAGGCCCAGGACATCGACCTGTGCCTGATCCTCGGCGCCGGCTACCCGTTCCACCTGGGCGGCATCACGCCGTACCTGGACCGCAGCGGCACCGCCGAGCGGATCACCGGCAAGCGGTTCCTGCCCGACGGGGTGGCAAACCTCCGTAGCTGATCAGACGGCCCGGTCGGGACCCCCGCACTCCCCGTGCGGGGGTCTTCGGCGTTATCGTGCACGAATTCAGTGTTCAAGCACTCCAGTCGGCGTTCCGGCCGTCGATGAGGACCCTCGAATCATGGAGCGTCGATGACATACCCCCCGCCGCCCGGGCCGCCCGGCTACCCGCACTCCGGTGATCCGAACCAGCTGCCGCCGACCCAGCCGTTCGGGGCGCCACCGCCCCAGCAGTACGGACCGCCGCAGCCCCAGTACGGTCAGCCGCAGCCGCAGTCGCCATACGGCGCACCGCAGCAGCCCCAGTACGGCGCACCGCAGCCGCAGTACGGCCCGCCCGGCTACCCGCCCGGTTTCCCGCAGCCGGCCCCGCCGCGGAAGTCCCGGACCGTCCCGATCGTGCTGATCTCGCTCGCGATCGTGCTGGTCCTGTGCGTCGGCGGCACCACCGTCTTCTACCTGATCGGCAAGAACGCCGAGGACACCGCCGCCAAGATCGCCATCACCGAGCCGGTGACGCTGGGCGGCCTGGCGAAACTGGACGGCGCCGAGTTCGCGGCGATCACTGACAACATGGAGAAGGAACTGGCCGCCTACCCAGGGTCGGAGAGTTCGTTCGGGGCCATCTACGGCTCCCCCGAGGACAAGAACATGGTCGCCGCCCTGGCCACCAAGGCGACGATCGCCGACCCGCAGAAGGAACTGGACGCCTCGTTCACGACGTTCGGCCAGAGTTCCAAGGTCACCGACATCGCCACCGTCGGCACCGGTTCGCTCGGCGGCGTCGCCCAGTGCGGCACCAGCTCGATCTCCGGCATCGACGTGGCGATCTGCGGCTGGGCCGACGAGGGCAGCGTCGGCATGATCATGTCCTTCTTCAAGACCGCCGCAGACGTGCAGGACTCGTTCCCGGACCTGCGCGCCGAGATCGAGACGAAGAGCTAAGCCCGGACTTTCGGGATGCTGGCCGTGGCCGCCACCACCGGGGTGGTGTCCGCGGCCGGCAACGAGACGGTGACCTCCAAGCCACCACCCTCCTGCGCCACCGCCGAGACGGTGCCGCCGTGCGCGTCGCAGACCGCCCGCACGATGGAGAGCCCCAGCCCCGACCCACGGGACCCGGTCCGTTCCCAGCCGCCCCGCTGGAACGGTTCGAACAGCCCCGGCACGTCGCCGGGCTCGACCTCGTAACCGGTGTTGCCGACGATCAGCAACGACCGCCCGTCCACCGACTCGGTACGCAGCCACAACCGGCCCAGCAGATGGTTGTAGCGGATCGCGTTCTCGATGAGGTTGCCGGCCAGCCGGTCCAGCAGACTCGGGTCGCCGACCACCGGGGCCGGCGACAGATCCTTGCTGACGTCCAGTTTCAGCCGCTCTGCCTCGGCCCGCACCGCGGACAACGCGTTGTTGACACTCATCGACAGGTCAGCCGGCACCTTGCGGACCAGCCGGCGACCGGACTGCGCCTCCGACCGGGCCAGTACCAGCAGCGCGTCGACCAGCCCGTTCGCCCGTTCCGAGGCGTTGCGGACCACCTTGGCCATCCGCCGGTACTCGGCGACGTCGGCCTCGTCGTCGCTGAGCGTCACGTCGATCTCGGTCCGCATCACCGCGAGCGGGGTGCGCAGCTCGTGCGAGGCGTTCGCCACGAACCGTTTCTGCGATTCGAACGCGGCAGTCAACCGGTCCAGCATGGCGTCGAAGGTGCGGGCCAGCTCGGCCACCTCGTCGTCGCCGCCGGAGTACCGGATCCGCTGGTCGAGGGTCGTCTCACCGAGCCGCCGCGCGGTCTGGGTCACGTAGTGCAGCGGCCGCAGCGCCCGGCCGGCCATCAGGTAGGCCAGCGCACTCCCGATGACTCCGACCGCGATCAGCGCGCTGAACCCTTTGATCAGCAGTTCCCGGGAGGCCTGGGCTACCATCTCGGCCTGCCAGACCAGCGCCTCCTTGGTGGTGCCGTCGGCCAGTGTCACACGGGAACCGGCGCTCAGCTCGTCGACCGGGTGCAGCGACTCGCTGACCAGCAGCCAGGCCAGCAGCACCAGCACCACTCCGGCGCCGACCAGCAGGATGCCGTTGAGCAGGGTGAGCCGCAGCCGCAGGGTCGGCCGCATCCGCCGTTTCGTGCCGGGGTAGACGGTCACGAGGCCACGACCGGGTCGGGAATCCGGTAGCCGGCCCCCACCACGGTCTCGACCAGCGGTGGATCGCCCAGTTTCTTGCGCAACGTGTTGATGGTGACCCGGACGGTGGTGGTGAACGGGTCGGTGTTCGCGTCCCACACCCGGTCCAGCAGCTCCTCGGTGGAGACCACCCCGCCCTTGGCCTTGAGCAGCTCCTCCAGGACGCCGAACTCCTTGTTGGTCAGCTCCAGCGCGCCACCGCCCCGGGTCACCACCCGCCGGTTCTGGTCGAGCGCCAGGTCACCGACGGTGAGCACCGGGGGCGCGGCCGGGGTGGCACGCCGGCCCAGCGCCTGCACCCGGGCCACCAGTTCCTTGAAGTCGAACGGTTTCGGCAGGTAGTCGTCGGCGCCCAATTCCAGGCCCTCGACCTTGTCGTCGACCGACGCGCTGGCGGTCAGCATCAGCACCCGGGTCAGGGCCCCCGAGGCGACCAGGGCCGCGCAGATCTCGTCTCCGTGCATGCCGGGCAGGTCACGGTCGAGAACGACCACGTCGTACCGCGTCACGTAGGCCATCTCGTGGCCTTTGGCCCCGTCGTAGGCGACATCCACCGCCATGCCTTTGCGGCGCAGCCCACGCACGATCGCGTCGGCCATGTCCCGCTCGTCCTCGACCACCAGCACACGCACCGCTGCCTCCATGAACCGCTGTAGCTGCAGGCTACGTCAAAGTCGCCACACCCCCACCGACGAGTCGAGGCGGCGGCAGATCAGGGCGCCGGACGCGAAGACGCAGTCGCCGGCGATCCGTTCGGCCGACCCGAGGGTGCGGACCGTTCCGGTGGCCAGGTCGAGAATCCCGTACCGCAGCCGGTATCCCGGGGTTTGGATCCGGTAGACCCATGCGGTGCCCGGTTCCGGTCCCGGGCCGCCGCTGCTCCACGACCCGGCCTCGGCTACCACCCGCCCGGTCACCGGGTCCAGCACGGACAGTTCGGGCTCGGTCAGGTCGCTGCTGCCGACCAGCAGCCGGTCGCCGACCGGCTGGGTGAACTCCCAGAAGTCGCTGCGCCACAGTTCCCGCCCGCTGGCCGGGTCGATCGCGGCCAGCCCACCGGGCCGCCCGGTCAGGCAGATCACCACCCCGCACGCGTACGGGAAAGTGTTCTCCTCCAGGCCCGGTGCGCCCAGCCGCCAGCGTTCACCGAGGTCACCGTCGCCGTAGGCGATCGTCCCGGTCCGCGGATGCCCGACCAGCAGCAGCCCGCCCGCCGACCAGAACCGGGTGTCGTGATCCACCGCGACCGTGGTCCGCAGCGATCCGGCGAGAGTCCCGTCCGCGGTGTCCCACGCTTCGATCAGCCCGTCCGGCCGCAGCGTGTAGATCCGGGACGGGTAGGCCGCCAGGTCACCGGCACCACGCAGCGTGAGGTGCCCGCCGGTCGGGTGCCGGACCTGCCAGCGGATCGCGCCGGTCCGGCTGTCCAGGCCCACCCAGTCCTGCTGGAACGGATCCTCGGTGGTGTCCTCGAAGGCCAGGACGGTGCCGCGGTCCGCGGAGACGCCGTAGAGGAAGGCGTGCCGTTCCCACACCGGTTCGGCGGAGCCCGGCCGGACCGCGGCCACCGCGTTCCCGCCGGCGAAGTTGCCCTGGTAGCTGTAGAGCAGGATGTCGCCGAGCCCGTCGCCGACATAACTGATGTCGCCGTCCACGACGGTGGTCCAGGTGTCCAGCGGGGCCAGGTCGGGCAGACGGTAGGAGCGGATCGGGTACCGCATCAACCGGCGGCTCCGCGGCCGCCCCTCGGCCTTCTCCCCCGGCCCGATCACGTGGACCCGCCCGCCCGCCACCCGCACCGAGTCACTCAACGTCACCGACAGGGTCAGTGGCTCCGGTGGTGGCCGGGGCGGCGGTCCGGCACCGCCGAGGGCGACGGTCAGGGCGACGGCGAGCGGAGCCACCACCCAGCGGTACGGCAGCGAGCCACGCGGCCGGACCGGGTCCGGTTCGCCCGACCCGGCGGACGGGACCTCACCGAGCTCGATGACGGCTTCGCGCACCGCCTCATTGTCGCGCCGACGGCCTCACCTGCGATACGTCCAGATCCGCAGCCCCTGTACGTCCCGGCAGACCACGTACCGGTCGTCGGCCCCGCATTCCGGACTGTCGAGATCGGCCACCCCGAGCGTGTACACCTCGGGATGCCCGGCCGGCACCACCCCGAAGACCTGGCCACCGTCCTGACTGTCGCGCCGCAGCACCAGGGTGTGAGCAGCGGAACTGTCCACCACGCCGGACCAGCCGGTCAGGTCGACCCGGGGGTTTCCGGTCGCCGGGTCCAGCAGCCGCATCGGGTCGCCGCTGGACGGATCGGTGTCCAGCACGTAGTCGGCCCGGACGTCCAGGTCAGCCGCGGCGCCCAGCCTCCAGGCGGGCCGGCCGGTGCGCGGGTCCAGCACCGTGGTCGCCTCCCGGCTGCCCGCGCAGAGCAGTCCGGCACACGACGGCGGGTCGAGATCGGCAGGCAGGTCCCGGGTCCAGAGCAGATCGAGCGTCCCGGTGTCGTACCCGCTCTGCTTTCCCGCCTCGTCGAAGCCGACCACTGCCACGTCCCCGATCGTCTCGCTGCTGGACGCCCCCGGCAGCGCGGTCTCGCGCAGCACCGCGCCGGTCCGGGCGTCCCGCAGGGTCAGCCGGTCCGAGGAGGTGATCAGCAGACCGGGCCGGTCGCCGGGCACCGCGTCGGCGGTGACCGACCCGGCCGTCTCGGCGGTCCACAGCACCCCGCCGGTGGCCAGGTCGATACCGCGCACCTCGGTCCGGATCGGCGGTTCGGTGTGCGGCTGCCCGTCGGCCGAGAAGTACAGCCTCCCCGGGGCGCCGGACTCCTGGTCGTAGAGGGTGCCCGGCCGGAAGATCCGCGCCACTGTCGCGACGGTTCCGTTCCCGGCCGTGGTGACCCGGGATCCGATCATCCACCGGATCCGGCCGGTGCCGCTCTCCAGCACGGTCGTCGTCGTCTCCACCGTGACCAGCACGAGGTCGCCGTTCTGCCGGACCGAGACCGGAACCGGGGTGGACACGTCGGCGGCGGTGGCGGAGGGCAGTTCCGTGCTCCACAGCTTGGCCGGGGCCGGCGGCGGCGCCCAGGCGGTCAGGATGCGCCGGCCACCAGCCGGCACGACCGTGAAGAGGCGCCCGCCGGCGAGCTGGATGGGGGTGTCGATGCCGGCGGTCGGCGGGATCACGCCCAGGTACTGCCAGAGCGTGCCGGAGCGGGGCGCCGCACCGCCCACCAGCACGGTCAGGACCAGCACGATCAGCAGGCCCAACGGCCGGTAGAGGCGGGGCGGAGGGATCCGGCCGGCGTCGGGATCGAGCGGGGTGTCGCGATCCAGTTCGATCAGCGTCACGTCACGGCCCTCCCGGATGTCGGCGTCAGGACCCGGAACGGTACGCCCAGACGATCAGCTCGCCGTACATCGACCGGCAGATCAGCCGCTCCGGAACGCTCTGACACTCCCCCGTCCCGGTGGGAAGCTCGGCGAGCAGGCGTGGCCTGGCCATCCCCGGAGCCGCGACCCCGATCATGGTACGCGGGCCGGGACCGATCTCCCGGACCACCAGCAGGCCCTCGCCGGCCGTGACACCGGGCACCGGCCGCCAGCCGGTCAGGTCGACGAGCACCGCACCGGTCTCCGGGTCCACCACACCGGCCGGGGAGTCCGGCCCGTCCGCGTACGCCACGAGCTGCCCGCCGGACTCCTCGACCCGGCGCCAGCCCGGCCGGTGCCAGAGTTCGCCGCCGGTGGCCGGGTCGATCATCCGCACCCCGTCCAGCCCGATCACACAGGCCAGCCGCCCGCACACCCGGATCTCCCGGATGCTCCCGGCCGGTTTCGTCCACAGCGGCCGCAGCGTCTCCGGGTGGTAGGCCGACATCTCCATCCCGGACGGCCCCGGATGCCGCACCAGCACCAGCCCACCAGCCACCACCGGGTTCTCCGGGTCGTAGCCGGACGCCGGCAGTTTCCGCTGGGCCAGCAAGGCGCCGGTGCCGACGTCGTAGAGCTGGGCGATCAGATCGTCGCGGATCAGCATCATCCGGGCCGGGCCGCCGTCCCGGCCGGGAATCCCGAGCAGCACCGCCGTCGACGGCACCCACAGCCGCCAGCGGGCGAACCCGGTCGGCGGGTCGATCACCTCGACTGATTTCTCCACCCGGCGGCCGGTGCCGTAGACGCTGCGCACCCCTTCGACCGCGACCATCAGCCCACTGCCGGGGAAGGAGATCACGTTACGGCCGTTGTGCCAGCGTTGTTCGCCGTCGACCACGGAGAGCGCGGTGGTGCCCGGCTCGGACCGGCCGGGCGCCCACGGGCGCAGCAGCAGCACGCCGCCGCCGGTGCGCAGCCGGTAGACCGGGATCTGCTGGGCGACCCGCCACTCGCGGGCCCCGGACTCCAGGTCGTAGGCGCTCAGTTCGCCGGCCGTCTGGATCAGCAGCCGATCGCCGCTGGTGGTGAAGGGGTCACCCGGCCCGATCGGGAGACGTAACAACGCGGTCAGCGGCGGGCCGGGTGGTGGCACCGAGCCGGTGACGGTAAACAGGAGCAGCACGGCGAGGATCGCCGGCCCGAACCAGAGCGGCGTGGTGCGCCGCCCCGGCCGGGTGTAACTCTCCGGCTCGCCCCGGTCGAGACCGAGGTCGATGACGATGACGCGGTCCGCTCCCATCCGTTAAAGGTAACGGTTGAGTAACGGAATCGCCCACTACGTCAGACGCGGACCTCGCCTGACTCCAGGCGCGACACCGCCGCGGTCACCTCGCGGGCCACGTCCTGCGCGGTCAGGCCCAGGTCGCCCAGGATCTGAGCGCGGGTGCCGAACGGGTGGAACCCGACCGGAACCCCGAAATCACGCAGCGGTGTGGCGACTCCCGCGTCGCGCAGCGCACTCGCCACCGCGTCACCGACACCACCGGCACGCACGCCGTCCTCCACCGTCACCACCAGCCGGTGCTGAGCGGCGAGGCCGGTCAGCTCGATCGGCACCGGGCGGACCCAGCGCGGGTCGACGACCGTGACGCCGTAACCCTGCTCGGCGATCCGCTCGGCCGCGTCCAGCGCCAGGCCGGCGAACGAACCCACGCCGACCAGCAGCACGTCCTTGCGCTCATCCTCGCGGAGCACGTCGATCTGGCCGATCCGCCGCAGAGCCGGGGTGTCCGCCGGAACCGCGCCGGTCGGGAACCGCACGATCGTCGGGCCGTCCTCGACCGCGACCGCCTCGCGCAGCTCCTCCCGCAGCGTGGCGGCGTCACGCGGGGCGGCGATCCGCAGCCCCGGCACCACACCGAAGACGCTCATGTCCCACATGCCGTAGTGGCTCGGCCCGTCCGGCCCGGTGATCCCGGCCCGGTCCAGCACGAACGTAACCGGCAGCTTGTGCATCGCCACATCGAGCAGGACCTGGTCGAAGGCCCGGTTCAGGAATGTCGCGTAGACCGCCACCACCGGGTGCAGCCCGCCCATCGCGAGACCGGCCGCGCTGGTCGCCGCGTGCTGCTCGGCGATGCCCACGTCGTACGTCCGCTCGGGGTATTTCTTGGCCAGCGCGGCGATCCCGGTCGGCTCGGCCATCGCGGCGGTGATGCCGACCACGTCCGGCCGCTCGTCGGCGATCGCGACCAGTTCCTCCGCGAAGACCTTGGTCCACTTCAGCGCCGACGACGTCACCAGCTTGCCGGTCTCGGCGTCGAACGCGCTCGGGCTGTGCCAGCAGTCCGCCTCGTCCGATTCGGCGGGGCGGTAGCCGTAGCCCTTGCGGGTCACCGCGTGCACGATGACCGGCGCGTTGAAGCCCTTGGCCCGGCGCAGCGCCGACTCCATCGCCTGCTCGTCGTGGCCGTCGACCGGCCCGATGTACTTCAGGCCCAGGTCCTCGAACATCGGCTGCGGGCTGACCGCGTCCTTGATGCCCTTCTTGACCGCGTGCAGCACCTCGAAGACCGGCTTGCCCACCAGCGGGGTCTGGCCCAGCGCGTCCTTGACCAGGTCGAGCACCTTCTCGTAACCCGGGTTCAGGCGCAGCGTGGAGAGGTGGTCGGCGAGACCGCCGATGGTCGGCGCATACGACCGGCCGTTGTCGTTGACCACGATCACCAGGCGGTTCTTCGTGGCGGCGATGTTGTTGAGCGCCTCCCAGCACATGCCGCCGGTCAGCGCGCCGTCACCGACGACCGCGACCACGTGCCGGTCCTCGCCGCGCAGCGCGAACGCCTTGGCCAGCCCGTCGGCGTAGGACAGGGCGGTGGAGGCGTGCGAGTTCTCGATCAGGTCGTGCTCGCTCTCCGCCTGGTTGGGGTAGCCGGTCAGGCCACCCCGCTGACGGAGCAGGTCGAAACCGTCCTGCCGGCCGGTGAGCATCTTGTGCACGTACGCCTGGTGGCCGGTGTCGAAGAGGATCTTGTCGCGAGGGGAGTCGAAGACCCGGTGCATCGCCAGGGTCGTCTCGACGACGCCGAGGTTCGGGCCGAGGTGACCCCCGGTCCGCGCCACCTTGGCCACGAGGAAGTCACGGATCTCGGCCGCGAGCAGGGGCAGCTGCTCCGCGGACAGTCGCTTCAGATCACCGGGGCTGGTGATGCTGGACAGCAGACCGGCCGGGGTCGAGGGGGAGTCGCTCATGAGGCATGAGTCTATCCGCGAGGCGCACGGACGCGACTTGAGCGAACGGACCGTCACCAATCCTCCACACAATTGGTACATCCACCTATCCGTTCGTTCATCACCCCGGCTGGCCGCCCGATCGAGTCGTCCGGCATCCTGGAAGACACGCAGCGACTGGCGGCACGGGGATGGTCGAACCATCGGGGAGCTGCTCGTCACGAGGGAGTCGACCGCCTGGGCTCCCCGCTGAGGGAGACACATGTCAACCGCACGCCTTCTGCCCGGCGCCCCCGTCGCCGAGTCGGTCCTGAACGACGTCCGTGACCGGGTCACCGCCCTGAAAGCCCGCGGCGTGAACCCGAGCCTCGCCACCATCCTGGTCGGCGACGACGACGCCAGCGCCGGCTACATCCGGATCAAGCAGAAACAGGCCGCCGAGCTGGGCTTCGAGTCCCCGCACGAGCACCTGAGCGGCGACATCACCCAGGCCGACCTGCTCAAGGTGATCGCCGGCTACAACGACGACAAAAACGTGCACGGTGTCCTGATCCAGTACCCGATCCCGGCCCACCTGGACTACGACGCCGCCTTGCAGACCCTCGACCCCGACAAGGACGTCGACGGCATGCACCCGCTCAACATGGGCCGCCTCGCCGTCGGTCTGCCCGGCCCGCTGCCCTGCACCCCGGCCGGCATCGAGGCGCTGCTGGCCTTCCACGACATCGAGGTCTCCGGCCGCGAGGTGGTCATCCTGGGCCGCGGCGCGACCCTGGGCCGCCCGCTGGCGATGCTGCTGGCCCAGAAACGCCCCACCGCCAACGCCGCGGTCACCGTCGTGCACACCGGCGTCAAGGACTGGCCCCGCTACGCCCAGCGCGCCGACATCCTGATCGCCGCGGTCGGCGTCCCCGGCATCGTCAAGCCCGAGCACGTCCGGCCCGGCTCGGTGGTGATCGGCGCCGGCGTCCGCTACGAGGGCCGCCGCCTGCTCCCCGACGTGGACGAGTCGTGCGCCGAGGTGGCCGGCGCCATCACGCCCCGGGTCGGCGGTGTGGGCCCGACGACGGTGGCGATGCTCTTCCGCAACGCGGTGGCCGCCGCCGAAAGATCAAACCCCTGATCTCGTACGCCTACCCAGAGCCCCGTGCCTACCCCGCAAGGTAGGCACGGCGCCAGGCCGCCCCGCGGCTGCCGGGCCGAATGCGGTGCCCACCGTCACCCCACCCCCAGCGTGGAAAGTCCGGGCCCGATTCGCACCCCAACTCACCACACACCAAACCCGCGCGCACAGCGTGGTGAGTTAGGGCTCGAACCGAACCCCAACTCACCACGCACCGAACCGGCACGCACAGCGTGGTGAGTTAGGGCTCGAACCGAACCCCAACTCACCACGCACCGAACCGGCACGCACTGCGTGGTGAGTTGGGGTTCGATGCGCACCCCAACTCACCACACGGGGTCAGGCGGGGACGAGGTGGGCGACGCACTCGACGTGCTGGGTCATCGGGAAGCAGTCGAAGGCACGGAGGCTCTCGATCCGCCAGCCCTCGGCCCGGAACGTCTTCAAGTCCCGGGCCAGGGCCGCCGGGTCGCACGCGACATAGGCGATCGCCCGTGGCTTCGCGGCGGCGATCGACCGGACCACCCGGGCGCCGGCTCCGGCCCGCGGCGGGTCGAGGACCACCAGGTCGACCGGGGCGGTCAACCGGCGGCGGGCCAGCGCGAGGTCCACCCGGGCCTCGACGATCTCGGTTCCGGCCAGGTTCGCCAGGTTGTTCCGGGCCGCGGTCACCCCGGTCGGCGAGGACTCGACGACGACCGTGCGAGCGCCGGTCCGTTCGGCGAGGGCCGCGGCGAAGAGGCCGGCACCGCCGTACAGATCCCAGCAGACCTCGCCCGGCTCCGGCCGCAACATCTCCAGAACCGCCCCGACCAGCGTGTCGGCGGCGGCCGGATGCACCTGCCAGAAACCCTGCGGCGGCACCCGCCAGACCCGGCCGGCGGCCTGCTCGATGACCTCGGTCGGCCCGGTCAGCCGGATCAGCCCGGCTTCGGCGGCCTCGCTCAGGTCGTCACCGGGCTCCGGCGCGGTCGAACCGGACGGCCGGGCCAGCACGGCCACGTCCCCGCCGGTGGTGGCGACCGCCTGCACCGCGTCCACGGTGGGCCAGTCGTTGGCGAGCACGTCCAGGTCCTGGATGGCCGGGTGCGCGATCACACAGCGGTCGATCGGCACCACCTGGTTGGACCGGTGCTGGAGCAGCCCCGGCCGCCCGGCCGCGTCGATCGCGTAGCGGACCCGGCTGCGCCACCCGAGCAGCGTCTCCGGGACGTGGCCGAAGCCGGCCGCCGCGGGATCGGCCGGCGACTCGGGACCGGTCTCGGAGGCGGCCGGGGTCTTCGGGGCGGCGGGGAACCCGGACCGGGCCGGACGGGACGGGAGCGGCTCCACCCGTACGAAGATCTGGTCCTGCTCCTGCTCGGAGAGACCGGCCAGGCGGGTCAGCTGCTCCCGGACCACCGCGGTCTTCCAGCGCAGCTGGGCATCGCCGGAGGCGTGCTGAAGGTCACAACCACCGCAGCCGCCGGGATGGGCGAAGGCGCACGGCGGCGTGACCCGGTCCGGCGACGCCTCGTGGATCTCCACCGCGTCGGCCCGCAGCCAGCCGCGATGCAACTCGGTGATCTCCGCGGTGACCCGTTCACCGGGCAGCGCGTGCCGGACGAAGACCACCCGGCCGCCCGCACCACCGATCCGGGCGACGCAGTGCCCACCGTGCGCGGGCGCGCCGACCGTGACCTCGACCCGGTCGCCCTCCACCAGCTCGTCGTCGATCCGCACTGTCATGATTGATCACCGTCTCCGGGGTCGGTGCCGTGGCTGCGCGGGCCACGGGCGGGGGCGCGGCTGAGCACCCGGTCCAGGCGGTCGAGGTCACGGTCCTGGCTGGAGCGCAGTTGCCAGGGCACGCTGGTGACCATCACGCCGGGTTCGAAGAGCAGACGCCCCTTGATCCGCAAAGCACTCTGGTTGTGCAACAGGTTCTCCCACCAGCGTCCCACGACGTACTCGGGGACGAAGACGGTGACCACGTCCCGGGGTGAGGCACGGCGGGTGTTCTTCACGAAGTCGAGGATCGGCCGGGTGATCTCCCGGTACGGCGACTCGACCACGGCCAGCGCCACCGGCAGTTGCCGGCGCTCCCATTCGGCCTGGATGGCCCGGGTGTCGTTGTCGTCGACGTTCACGGTGACCGCGGTGAGGGTGTCCGGCCGGGTCGCCTGCGCGTAGGCCAGAGCCCGCAGGGTCGGCTGGTGCACCTTGCTGACCAGAACGATCGCGTGGTTGCGGGACGGCAGGATCGGCCGTTCGTCGGTGGGCTTGAGTTCTTCGGCGACCCGCGTGTAATGCCGGTGGATGGCGACCATCAACGCGTACAGGACGAGCATGACGGCGATCGCGATCCAGGCGCCGAGCAGGAACTTGGTGATCAGGACGATGATCAGCACAGCACCGGTGAGCAGCATGCCGAATGTGTTGATGGCCCGGGAGCGGAGCATCCGGCGCCGCTGGACCAGGTCGCGTTGGGTCCGCAGCAGCCGGTTCCAGTGTCTGATCATGCCGGCCTGGGACAGCGTGAACGACACGAAGACGCCCACGATGTAGAGCTGAATCAGCTTCGTGACCTCGGCCTCGAAGGCAACGACCAGGACCATGGCGGCGACGGCCAGGAAAAAGATGCCGTTGCTGAACGCCAGCCGGTCACCACGGGTGTGGAACTGGCGAGGCAGGTAACGGTCCTGGGCGAGGATCGAGCCGAGCACCGGGAAGCCGTTGAAGGCGGTGTTCGCGGCCAGGAACAGGATCAGTGCGGTCACCCCACCGACCAGGTAGAGCAGTATCGACCCGTTGCCGAAGACGGTCTCGGCGAGCTGGGTGGTGACCGTCTTCTGGACGTAGCCTTCCGACGCCGCGTTGGGAACGATCTGGGTCATCGGGTTCTCGACGAACTTCAGGTGCGTCGCCCGCGCCAGCAGCACCATCCCGGTGAGCATCACGATCGAGAGGCCGCCCAGCCACATCAGGGTGGTCGCCGCGTTCCGGCTCTTCGGCTTCTTGAACGCGGGCACCCCGTTGGAGATCGCCTCGACGCCGGTGAGCGCCGCACAGCCGGACGAGAACGTCCGCAACAACAGGAAGGCGAAACCCGCCTGGGTGAGGTCGTCATGCTCGGCGACGATCGTCAGAGCGGCGCTGGGCGCGCGGAGGTCCTCATTCAGCACGAAGACCCGGAACAGGCCCGTGAGGATCATGCCGACGATGACGACGATGAAGAGATAGGTGGGGGCCGCGAAGGCGGTCCCGGACTCTCGCAGCCCGCGCAGGTTGACCGCACTGAGCAGGATGATCGCGATGATCGCGATGAAGACCTTGTGCTCGGCCACCCAGGGGACGACCGATCCGAGGTTGCTCACCCCGGAGGCGACCGACACCGACACCGTGAGGATGTAGTCGACCAGCAGCGCGCTGGCCACGCTGAGACCGAACTTCGGCCCGAGGTTGACCGTGGCCACCTCGTAGTCGCCGCCGCCGGACGGGTAGGCGTGCACGTTCTGCCGGTAGCTGGCGACCACCGTCACCATCACCACCGCGACCGCGAGCGTCACCCAGGGAGAGAAGACGTAGGCGGCCGCACCGGCGATCGAGAGCGTCAGCAGGATCTCGTCGGGTGCGTACGCCACGCTGGAGAGCGCGTCGCTCGCGAAGACCGGCAGGGCGATCCGCTTCGGCAACAGCGTGTGTTGCAACTTGTCGGAGCGGAACGGCCTGCCGAGAAGCAGCCGTTTGGCCAAGGAGGTGGTACTCGCCACGAGTGCCAAGCGTACGGGCGCACCATTCGCTGCGGAGCGCGCCCCGGACAGCGGCTCTCAGCAGGGCATGGCAGGCTCACATCGTTCGCAGAGATTCGGGAGGGCACGAACCGTGCACGTGGTCATCATGGGTTGCGGGCGGCTCGGTTCCACGCTCGCCCAGAAACTCGACGCCCAAGGTCACCAGGTCGCCGTGATCGACCGGGATGCCGAGTCCTTCCGCCGGCTCGGCGACAACTTCGGCGGGCTCACCGTCAACGGCATCGGCTTCGACCGGGACGTGCTGCGAGCCGCCGGGGTCGAACGGGCCGACGCGTTCGCCGCGGTCTCCAGCGGCGACAACTCCAACATCATCGCGGCCCGGCTGGCCCGGGAGACGTTCGGCGTGTCCCGGGTGGTGGCCCGGATCTACGACTCCCGGCGCGCGGCGGTCTACGAGCGGCTGGGCATCCCGACGATCGCGACGATCCGCTGGGCCTCCGAGCGGATGTACCGGTTCCTGGTGCCGGACGAGCGGGTCGAGGTGTTCCGCGACCCGACAAGCGTGGTCAGCATCGTGGAGACGCCGCTGCACCGGGACTGGATCGGCCGGACGGTCAAGTCGCTGGAGGACCGGACCGGGGCGCGGATGGCGTACCTGTCCCGTTTCGGTCTGGGCACCCTGACTCAGCCGTCCACCGTGCTCCAGGACGGCGACCAGGTCTACATGCTGGTCACCGACGAGATCGTGGACCAGGTGCTGGACATCGCCCAGGGCGCCGACAAGGAAGGGAACTGAATCGTGCGCATCGCCATCGCGGGAGCCGGCAACGTGGGCCGGTCCATCGCTCAGGAACTGATCGGCAACGGGCACGAGGTCATGCTCATCGAACGGCACCCCCGGCAGCTCTGCCCGGAGCGGGTGCCGGAGGCCCGCTGGGTGCTCGCCGACGCCTGTGAGGTGAGCAGTCTGGAGGAGGCCGACCTGGCCGGCTGTGACGTGGTGGTCGCGGCCACCGGCGACGACAAGGCCAACCTGGTGGTGTCGCTGCTGGCCAAGACCGAGTTCGCGGTGCCCCGGGTGGTGTCCCGGGTGAACCGGGCCGAGAACGAGTGGCTGTTCACCGAGCAGTGGGGGGTCGACGTCGCGGTCAGCAAGCCCCGCCTGATGGCCGCGCTGGTAGAGGAGGCGGTGACGGTCGGCGACCTGGTCCGGCTGATGACGTTCCGGCAGGGTGAGGCGAACCTGGTGGAGATCACCCTGCCGAAGAACGCGCCGTACGAGGGTCAGCCGGTCCGCTCGGTGCCGATGCCCCGTGACGCCGCCCTGGTCGCCATCCTGCGTGGCAAGCGGGTTCTGGTGCCGACTCCGGACGACCCGCTGGAGGCCGGCGACGAGCTGATCTTCGTGTGCACTGCGGAGGTCGAGGACCAGGTCCGTGCCGTGGTCCTCGGTCCCGTCTAGCCGGCAGCCGCCGCGGTCTCCTGTTTCTGGGCCGACGTCACCCGGTGGATGGCCCAGATGGTCAGGGCGAACGTGGCGGCGTAGATCGGCCAGCTCACCAGGATCCGGACGACACCGATCGCGTTGGCCTCACCCAGCCAGTACAGAAACGCCTGGATGCCGGCCCGGACGCTCAGTGAAGCCGCCCAGAAGACGGTCAGCCACTGGAAGGTGCGGAACAGCCGGGCGTTTCCGAACCAGTCCTGCCGGCCCTTGTTGGCCATGATGCCCCAGGCGTAACCGATCAGCGGCTTGCGGATCGCCACCGACACCAGCAGCGCCGCGGCCTGGCCGAAGGTGAGCAGGATGCCGGGCAGGTAGAAGTTCTTGGCGTCGCCGGTGCGCCAGGCCAGCCAGGCGCCGAGCGCGATGCCGAACAGGCCGTTCACCGCGTGCCGCACCGGCTGCTTGTGGAACAGCCGGACACCGCCGATGACCAGAGCCGAGCCGACTGAGCCGATGATCGCCCAGAGCAGTGCCTCGCGCTTCTCCAGGCCCAGGGCCTCGATGCTGAGGATCACGTTGAGCAGGACGAACGCGAGCACCGGCACGCTTGACTCGATCAGGCCGCGCACACCGCCGAGCTGCTCGGCGATCTGCTCGCTCATCGACGGGAAGGGCTCCTCCTCATCGTCGGCGGCCTTCGCGGGCGGCTTGACCTCGTGCAGATCGTGCTCCGCGATGATCTCCTCGGCGATCTTCTCCTCGGCCGCTCCGAGCACCTCGGAGAGACGTTCCTCGACCGACTCGTGCGCGACGTGGCGTGGCTCGGTGCCACTCACCGGGGCGCCTCCAGCTCGTAGTAGGGGTTGTAGATCACCTTGCGGTCGTCCCGGATCGCGATCCGGCCTCGCGCGGTGAGCTGACGCCCCGGTTCGATGCCGGCGATGGACCGGCGCCCCAGGAAGACCAGCGTGACCACATCACTGCCGTCGTAGAGGTCGGCCTCCAGCGTCGGCAGGTTGGTGCGTGGAGTGTACGCCACCGTGCGCAAACGTCCCGAAACCGAGACGACCTGACCTCGGCGGCAGGCGCCGGCCGGGACGGCGCCGCACTTGGCGCTGTCCCGCTGCAACTCCTGCGCGTCGAGTTCCGAGTCGGTCGCCGTCAACCGGTCCAAGAACCGGCGTAGTCCGGTGCGCTCTTCGGTCGTCATGACTTCGCCGTCACCCTTCGTCGACGACCACGGTACGCCCGACTCTCCCCGGTGATCCAGAGCACTGTCCGGCGGCGCTACTCGGCGGCACCGTCCTGCTGCTGTTGCTGCTGCTCGGCCATCTCCTTCGGCAGCCGCAGCGGCAGCGGCTCACGCACCGGGCGGGGCTCGTCGTCCCGGATCACGACGAGGCCCTCGAGCACCACGCCGAGTACCCCCTCACGGGCCGGGTCGGACGCGGCCGCACCCTGGTAGAGCGCGCGGACCATCCAGCGGGGCCCGTCCACGCCGACGAAGCGGACGTCGGCCGGGCCGTCCGGGGTGTTCACCCGGGCGTGCAGCTCGACGCCGTACCGGCCCTGCACCTCGCGCGGGGTGACACCGTCGGACGCCATCGCGCCGGCGATCTCCTCCCGGACCTCGGCCCAGATGCCCTCGGTCTTCGGGGCGGCGAAGACGCCGAGCTGAAGGGCACTCTCCCCGTCCACCAGGACGACCTGCTCCACCCCGCCGTCCGGGTTGGCCTGCACCCGCACCTCGACGCCTTCGAGCGCCGGGATCAGCAGGCTGCCGAGGTCGAGCCGCTGCACCCCCTCGGGGGCGAACCGGGAGTCCCACGGGCCGAACTCGGGAGCCGAGGCCTCGCCGTCGGAGGCGAGGCTGCTTGCGAGCGCCTTCGAGGGCGGCGCGTCGGCCGCGCGGACATGCTTCGCGGCACCGCGCTTACGGGAGAACATGATTGCCAGCCTTTCGTTCTTCTTCGGGCTCAGAGGGCCTGATGTCCGCCGGTGGAACCGTGCCCGCCGGTACCCCGCGCAGTGTCGCCGAGGGCGTCCACCGCGTGGAACGCCGCCCGCTCCACCCGCTGGATCACGAGCTGGGCGATCCGGTCGCCACGGGCGATCTTGACGGTCTTCTCCCGATCGTGATTGATCAGGTTCACCAGGATCTCGCCGCGGTAACCGGCGTCGACCGTACCGGGCGCGTTGAGGACCGTCACCCCCAGCCGAGCGGCCAGACCGGAGCGCGGGTGAACCAGGCCGACGAACCCCTCCGGAAGGGCGATCGCGACACCGGTCCGAACCTTCACCCGGGCACCCGGGTCGATCTCCGCGTCCTCGGCCGCGACCAGGTCGGCCCCGGCGTCACCGGGATGCGAGTAGGCGGGCAGGGGGAGGTCCGGGTCGAGCTGGAGAACCTGGACGGTCACGTCGGTCACGGGGGTGTTCCTCACTGGGGCGGGCACTGCGGGCGGCAACTACCCTGCCATCCTGCCGCGTCCGGCCACGGAGGCGCGCCGTACCCTTCGAGGGTGACACCCGAGTCCCCGGCCCGCACGGTGGCGGCCCATCAGGAACGGCTGAGCCTCCCGTGGTGGGCCTGGCCCGCCAGCCTCGGGACGAGTGCCGTCCTGGCCACCGAGCTGATGCTGGCCACCCCGGAACTGCCCATCTGGCTGCCGTACGCGGTGCTGCTCCCGTTGAGCCTGCTGATCCTGGCCCCGCTGGGCCGACTTCGGATCGAGGTCACCCCGGACGAGTTCCGGGTCGACGACGCCCGGCTGCCGGTCGAGTTCATCTCCGGTGTGGTGGCGCTGGACGCCGCGGGCAAACGTGAGGTGCTCGGCGTCGGCGCTCACCCGCTCGCCTTCGTGGTGCAGAAATCCACCATCGGAACCGCCGTGCAGGTGCTGCTCGACGACCCGGCCGACCCGACGCCGTTCTGGGTGGTCAGCACCCGCCAGCCGGTCGAGCTGGCGACCGCCCTGCTGGAGGTCAGTCGTCGAGCGCGGGCCGAGCGGACAGTGCCCTGAGCGGTCGTTTCCGCAGGTCGTCGTGGACGTTGTCGCCGACCGTCCGGGTGGCCCGCCGGTTCAGGTAACTGGCGACCGCCGCACCGGTCAGCATCGGCCCGAGGGTGGTCAGGTTCCGCCCGAACCGCTTCATCAGTGACTTCTGCAGCTCCTTGCGGGCCGCCGTGCCCAGCACCTTGGCCACACCGGTACCGGGGATCATCGGGTTCACCCCACGCTGACCGGACCACGCCTCGACCAGCTTGACGGCACGCTCGGTACCGGTCCCGTCGACCGGGTACCCGTACAGCTCGTGCAACTCCCCGATCAGCTTGATCTCGATCGCGACCACCGCCACCGTCTCGGTGGCCAGCAGCACCGGGGCGGAGAGCAGCGTCGGAGCGGCGATCCACTCCACCGCCGCGATGCCGCCGCCGGCCGCGCCCACGCCGGCCGTGGCCCGGGCCGCGTTGCGGATCAGGCGCTCGGCCAGCTCACGATCGTCCATGCCGGGGAAGTGCCGGCGTAGCGTCTCCCGGTCCCGGACCGGGATGTGCGGCGCCACCTCGGCGACCTGATCGGCGATCCAGCGCACGGCTGATCTCGGCTTGAACAACCGGCCGACGCCACTGCCGCGGACCTGGCCGGCGAGCCGGCCGAGGAGCCGGCGTCGCCCGCCGGGCTCCAGATCGTCCGCGGTGAGGGCAGCAACGGTGCGTCCCACCTCGTCACGGGCAGCAACGGGCACGATCTCGGTCCCGGGCTCGGTGTCAGACTCGGTCGCGCGATCCGGCTGGCTCATCGTCGTCCTTCCCGTGGTCGTCACCGGTACTGTTCCCGGCCACGACCCAGGGTCAAACCCCGTGTCAAACGTCGTACGCCCGATCACAGTCGCCGTGATCGGGTTGAATGGATGCCGCGCTGCGCGCGAGTGCGCTCAGGCGCACTCGCGGCAGATCAGCTCCCCGTTGCGCTCCGTCGCCAGCTGGCTCCGGTGGTGCACGAGGAAACAGCGGGAACAGCGGAACTCGTCGGTCTGCATGGGCAGCACCTTGACGGTGAGCTCCTCGTCGGCGAGGTCGGCGCCGGGCAGCTCGAAGCTTTCCGCCACCTCGACCTCGTCGACGTCCACTGCGCCCGACTGTGAGTCGGCGCGACGGGCCTTGAGCTCTTCGAGGCTGTCCTCGCCGAGGTCGACCTCATCGCGACGCGGGGCGTCGTAGTCGGTGGCCATCGGTTTTCACTCTCCTGTATCGATGTGTCATTCGGCGTTGGTAACGCCGCTGACGGGCTTTCGGTTCCCGGTTCCGCTGGACGATTTCTGACACCGGGTCAGACACCAGAAACAGCCGTGGTGAGCGCGGAACCCTACCGCTGTCGCGGCAGGCTTGTACGCACTCCGGCCGCCCATTGTTCCCGATGTGACTGAGGCGACATCAAGGTAGGGGCACCAGCCTCTGGATCATTGTCAACGCGCCGGAAGCATTCCCTGTTTCCGCGCCCCTGGCGGACAGACGCTAACCTCTCGACAGGTCCGGGCACCTTACCCGGGTCCCCCGTCCGATCCTGGAGCCAGCCCCATGAGCTTTGCCCGCGTCCGAGCGCTCGTCGTTGTCGGCGTGCTGGCCGTGGCCGCGATCGTCTTCGTCGTCGTCACCCTCGTCCGGGATTCGCAGCGTGGTCTCTCGAACGGTGGCGCGTGTCCCGCCGGGGCCCCGCTGGCCGACATCCGGCTGCCGACCGATCCGGTGGACGTCGTCGTCAAGGTCTACAACGGCACCAACCGGGCCGGCCTGGCCGAGCAGGTCACCACCGAGTTCCAGAACCGGCGGTTCAGCGTGAAGAACCCCGGCAAGAGCAAGACCAAGTTCGACGGCGTCGCCGAGATCCGGTTCGGTCCGGAGACCGCCGGCGACGCCCAGCTCCTGCGGGCCTATTTCCTGGCCCAGTCGAAGATGGTCTACAACGCCAAGCGCACCGGCGGTGTCATCGACATCGTCATCGGCAACCAGTTCCAGGCACTCGCCACCACCACCGAGGTGAACCAGTCCCTCGGTTCGCTGGGCGAGCCGACGCTGCCGCCGGGCTCCTGTCTCAAGCCCGCCGACCAGCCCAGCAAAGAGGCCGAGTAGGCCTACGGCCCGCCCGCGGCGTCCAGCTCCACCAGCGCCGCGTGCAGGGCCGGAAAGATCGCCGGGGGCGCCGCCACGAGCATCCGCTCGCCGGCCGGCGCCCCGGAGAGCCCGGCCACGATCAGCCCGGCCTCCGTCGCGATCAGACCGCCGGCCGCGTGGTCCCACAGATTCAGTCCCTTCTCGAAATACGCATCGAGCGACCCCTCGGCAGCCTGGCAGAGGTCCAGGGCCGCCGCGCCGAATCTGCGGATGTCACGCACACGGGTGATCAGCCGGGCCAGAACTGCACCCTGATGGGCTCTTCGCCGGGCGTCATAACCGAACCCGGTACCGACCAGGGTCTGGTCCAGCGTGGTCCGTGCAGAGCCGCTGAGCCGCCGCCCGGCCCGCCACGCCCCGCCACCAGAGGTGGCCGTCCACTCGTCACCGGTGGCCGCGTTGATCACCACCCCGGCCACCACCGCACCGTCCACCTCGGCGGCCAGCGAGACCGCGTACTGGGGCAGGCCGTACAGGTAATTCACCGTGCCGTCGATCGGGTCGAGGATCCATCGCACGGCGCCGGGCGCCACCGGCGCCGAGTCCCCGTACTCCTCGCCCAGCACCGCGTCGCCGGGCCGGACGGCCAGCAGCGCCGCCACGACCTGCCGCTCGACCGCCTTGTCGGCCGCCGTCACCACGTCGGTGTCGGTACTCTTCGTCTCGACGTCGCCGATCGCCTCGTCCCGCATCCGCCGGGCCGTGGCAGCCGCTTCGCGCGCCACCGGGAGGGCGATCGCCAACAACTCGCCGGGTGTCGATACCACCGGAATCTCGCTCACGTATGGGTCCTTTCCGCCGATAGCATTCTCGCGTCAGGCGTCTCCGGCGAGGTCGCCGGGCCCCGGCGGCGTGCTGTGGGCGGAGGATCTCGGTAAGCGGCGCTACAATTCACCCCTGCACCCGCTTCACGGACACTCAACACCGGGATGGTCCGTGACCCGGGGGTCTCCAAAACCGACTCCAGCGACACACGCTTCCGCGTGGTGCGCTGGATCTGGCCGTGCCCAACCACATCGCCTCCGGAAGGTCATTCGTGACAGAAGCCCACCAGAACGGTGCCGACGTTCGCTCTCTCACCGAGGCCTTGATCACCCATGCTCAGGGTGCGGGCGGGCAACTCACATCGGCCCAGGTCGCGCATACGCTCGAGTCCGCTGCGGTAAACCCGGCGCAGGCCAAGAAGATCCTGCGGGGGTTGGTGGACGCGGGTATCACCGTCGTCGTCGACGGGTCGGTGAGCACTCGGCGGCCCAAGGTCTCCGCGGCTCGTTCCACGACCCCGGCATCCCGGGCGACCACCGCCAAGGCCGCACCGGTCAAGAAGACGGCCGCGGCACCCAAGCAGGCCGCCCCCGGAGGCGAACCGGCGAAGCGGGCCGCTCCGGTCCGCAAGGCCGCGGCGGCCAAGGCCGTCCCGGCGAAGAAGGCCGTGCCCGGTAAGCCCGGCGAGGACATCGATCCCGCCGAGCTCGCCGCGGTCGGCGACGTGGTGGTCGAGGAAGCACCCGCGCTTGTCGCGGCCGCCGCCACCGACGCCGCCAGTTCGGCCACCGACGGCGACTTCGAGTGGGACGACGAGGAGTCCGAGGCTCTCAAGCAGGCCCGCCGTGACGCGGAGCTGACCGCTTCGGCCGACTCGGTCCGTGCCTACCTCAAGCAGATCGGCAAGGTCCCGCTGCTCAACGCGGAGCAGGAGGTCGAGCTCGCCAAGCGGATCGAGGCCGGACTCTACTCCGCCGAGCGCCTGCGGGCCGCCGACGAGGGCGAGGAGTCGCTCGAGCGCAACTTCGAGCGCGACCTCAAGTGGATCAACCGAGACGGCGAGCGGGCCAAGAACCACCTGCTCGAGGCCAACCTCCGGCTGGTGGTGTCGCTGGCCAAGCGGTACACCGGTCGTGGCATGGCGTTCCTCGACCTGATCCAGGAGGGCAACCTCGGCCTGATCCGCGCCGTCGAGAAATTCGACTACACCAAGGGCTACAAGTTCTCCACGTACGCCACCTGGTGGATCCGGCAGGCCATCACCCGCGCCATGGCCGACCAGGCCCGCACCATCCGCATCCCGGTGCACATGGTCGAGGTCATCAACAAGCTGGGCCGTATCCAGCGTGAGCTGCTCCAGGACCTGGGCCGTGAGCCCACCCCGGAGGAGCTGGCGAAGGAGATGGACATCACTCCGGAGAAGGTTCTGGAGATCCAGCAGTACGCCCGGGAGCCGATCTCCCTGGATCAGACCATCGGCGACGAGGGTGACAGCCAGCTCGGCGACTTCATCGAGGACTCCGAGGCGGTCGTCGCCGTCGACGCGGTCTCCTTCTCGCTGCTGCAGGACCAGCTTCAGCAGGTCCTGCAGACGCTGTCCGAGCGCGAGGCGGGCGTGGTGCGGCTGCGGTTCGGTCTGACCGACGGCCAGCCGCGGACGCTTGACGAGATCGGCCAGGTCTACGGGGTGACCCGTGAGCGGATCCGGCAGATCGAGTCCAAGACGATGTCGAAGTTGCGACACCCGTCCCGGTCCCAGGTTCTGCGCGACTACCTGGACTAAGCCGATCCGTCAACTGTCCGTGTCCGAATGATCACCACCCGTACATCAACGGGTGGTGATCAGACCGTTGTGCAGAAGTGATCGTTGACGTGGCACCCTTGGATCACGGCACACTAGCTAGAACCAGCACACCGGGCCCGGATGGACGGTGTGACCTCGGTCCCCCCGGGGCACAGTGGGAAGGCTGCAACGGTGCAGGGTGTTGCACGATGTGTGAGCAGTAGCCGAGGAACATGTTCATCGGTGACGAACAGAGGAGGAAGGCGATGACCCCGACCCTCACGCCGCCGGCCGGAAGTGTGGCCGGCCCCGCAGCCGATGAACGGTGCGACCGCTGCAATGCAGCCGGGAAGCTCCGTTTGACCCTGGCGGGTGGCAGTGAACTGGTTTTCTGTGGCCACCACGCCAACCGGTACGCCAAGGACCTGGTGAAGATCGCGGTGCAGTACAAGGCCGATCCGGAGTTCACTTGGCGAGGCGCGGACATGATGTCGAACTCCAGCAACTAGCAGCAGCGGTCCCCCAACTGAAGACGTGAACACAAGGAAGGGCGCCCCCGAGGCCGGGAGCGCCCTTTCTGCGTGCCTGAGAGCCCCGCAGACGCCTCAGACGGTCCGGGTGCACACCCGCCCCGTCCGTCACCACGCCGAGGCGGCAACCCGAGCGTGGTGACTTGGGGTTCGGATCGAACCCCAAGTCACCACGCGGGATTCGGGTCAGAAGGACTGGATCGTGGCGATCCGTTCCTCCAGCTGCTCGATGGTGGCCTGAGCGCTCGGCGGGCCGCCGCAGATCCGGCGGAGCTCGGCGTGGATCTTCCCGTGCGGCAGATTGGTCCGGTGGTGATGTGCCGCGACCAGGGTGTTCAGCTGACGGCGCAGGCTGTTGCGGCGCTCCCCCGCGCTCATCGGCACGACCGCTTCCCGGACCACCGGTTCCGCGGTCTTCGCCTCCTCAGCCTGCTGCCGCTTCTGCGCCGCCATCTGCTCGGACTGCCTCTTGTTCAGCAGCGACGTCACCTCTTCCGGGGTGAGCAGACCGGGCAGGCCCAGATAGTCCGCCTCCTCGGGAGTGCCGGTCAGGGCGGCCATGCCGAACGCGGTGCCGTCGTAGATGATGTGATCCAGCTCGGCGACCGCGGACAGCGCCTCGAACTTCTTGTCCAGGTCACCGAGCGCGTCCTCGGCCTTCTGGGCCCGTTCCAGGGCGGTGTCGTCGAGGCCGTCCTTCTCCTTCGGGGCACCCAGCACGTGGTTGCGCTGCGCCTCCATCTCGGAGGCCAGCCCGAGCAGGTGCGGGACGCTCGGCAGGAACACCGTGGCCGTCTCACCCTCCCGCCGGGCCCGGACGAACCGGCCGATCGCCTGCGCGAAGTAGAGCGGGGTGGAGGCGCTGGTGGCGTACACCCCGACGGCCAGGCGCGGGATGTCGACCCCCTCGGACACCATCCGGACCGCGACCATCCAGCGTTTCTCCGAGGCGGCGAACTCGGCGATCCGGCCGGACGAGCCGTCGTCGTCGGAGAGCACGATGGTGGCCGGCTCGCCGGAGATCTCGTGCAGCAGTTTCGCGTACGCCCGGGCGGCCGTCTGGTCACTCGCGATGACCAGGCCACCCGCGTCCGGCATGCCGTGCTCACGGATCTTGCTGAGCCGGGCGTCGGCGGCCCGCATCACCTGCGGCATCCACTCGCCCCGGTAGTCCAGGGCGGTCCGCCACGCCTGCGCGACCAGGTCCTTGGTCATCGGGTCACCCAGGCGGGCGGCCAGTTCGTCACCGGCGTTCGTGCGCCAGCGGGTCTCCCCCGAGTACGCCATGAACAGCACCGGCCGGACGACCCGATCCTTCAGGGCGTCCGCGTACCCGTACACCGAATCGGCCTTTGATCGTTGAATGCCGTCCCCGCCGCGCTCGTAGTTCACGAACGGGATCGGGTTCTCGTCGGACCGGAACGGTGTCCCGGTCAGCAGCAGGCGGCGGACCGCCGGGATGAAGGCGTCCTTGACCCCGTCACCCCAGGTCCGCGAGTCGCCGGCGTGGTGGATCTCATCCAGGATCACGAACGTCCGCCGGGTCAGGGTGCGCCGCTTGTGCACAGCCGGCGCCATGCCGACCTGGGCGTAAGTGATCACCGCCCCATGGAAGTCACGCGACGAGTGCACGTCCGAGTTGCGGAAACCCGGGTCGAGCTGGATGCCGACGCGGGCGGCGGCTTGCGCCCACTGCGTCTTCAGGTGCTCGGTCGGGCAGACCACGGTGACCGCGTCACAGGTGCCGTCGACGAGCAGCTCGGCCGCGATCCGCAGCGCGAACGTGGTCTTGCCGGCGCCGGGGGTCGCCACTGCCATGAAGTCCTCGGAACGACGACGGAGATAGGTCACCATCGCCTTGCGCTGCCAGTCCCGCAGCGGCGGAAAGATCTCCAGGTTCGGCACAGGCGGGCTCAAGCTGCGAAGATCCCTTCTCCACGGAAAAGCCTCCGCGATGAAGAGGCGCGGAGGCGGGGTCCAGCATAACCGTGGAACGTTGCGGTCCGGGGTTACGGCACCGCCATCGAGGCTGACCAGCGACGGGTTACGGCACCGCCACCGGGGCTGACCAGCGACGGTAGAGCGCGAACACTCGAAGAACGGTGATCAAGGCCGCCGCGGCGGCCAGCGGGAGCAGACGCGCCTGGTCGAGCCGGTAGAGGACAGCCACCAGTACGGCGCCGCCCAAGGCGACAACCGCGTAGATCTCTCGCTGCAGAACCGCCGGGATCTCTCCGGTGAGCAGGTCACGGGTCAGGCCACCACCGATGGCGGTGAGCATCCCCACCAGGCACGCGCCGACCGCCGGCACACCGGCTTCGAGAGCCTTCAGTGTGCCGGTCACGGTGAACAGACCCAGTCCGGCGGCGTCCAGCACCAGCACGGTCCGGCGCACCCGGTACAGAGCCGGATGCAGCCAGAAGACCGCGACCGAGGCGACGACAGCGGTCACGGCATAACGCCAGTCCGCGAACGCCAGCGGGGGCACCGAACCGATCACCACGTCGCGCATGATGCCGCCACCGAGCGCGGCCGCGAAGCCGACGAACGCGACCCCGAACAGGTCGAGCCGTTTGGCCACGGCGGCCGATGCACCGGACGCGGCGAACACCGCCACACCGATCAGATCCGCGACGAGCAGTGGGTATCCGCCCGTCACTGTCGGATCAGGCCCTCATCGCCTCGTAGATCTCCTTGCACTGCGGGCACACCGGGGACCCGGGCTTCGGCGTCTTCGTCACCGGGAACCTCTCGCCACAGAGAGCGATCACGTGCGTGCCCATGACGGCACTCTCGGCGATCTTCTCTTTGCGTACGTAATGGAACATCTCGGGACCGGTATCGGTGTCCTGCGTCTCCGGACGTTCCAGAATCTGGGTGCTCACGGTTATCTGCCCTTCTGAAGTAAGCCAAGCTTCAGCCAGCAAGTCTGACACCTCACGCCGGGCCGGTCCAACGACAACGCAGGCGGCGAGGGTCGTACGGTTGATCAGTGACTGACTTCGCGATTCGATACGGCGAGCACGTGACCCGTGCCCGCCGGGACGGCCGTCCGGTGGTGGCTCTGGAGAGCACGATCATCTCGCACGGCCTGCCGCACCCCGACAACATCCGGGTCGCCCGGGAGATCGAGCAGGCGGTCCGGGACAACGGCGCCGTCCCGGCCACCATCGGCATGATCGACGGTGAGGTGATCGTCGGTCTGGAGGACGCCCAGGTCGAGCGGCTGGCCTCGGCCGAGTCGGTGGCCAAGCTGTCGGTGCGGGACCTGGCGATCGCCGCCGCCCGGCGGGCCGACGGCGCCACCACGGTCGCCGCCACCAGCGCGATCGCCGCGGCCGCGGGCATCGGCGTGTTCGCCACCGGCGGGCTCGGCGGCGTGCACCGGGAGGCGAACGTCACCTACGACGAGTCGGCCGACCTGACCGCCCTGGCCCGCACGCCGATCGTGGTGGTCTGCGCCGGGGTCAAGTCGATCCTCGACGTGGGCGCCACCCTGGAGCGCCTGGAGACGCTCGGCGTGTCGGTGGCCGGTTACCGGACCCGCCGTTTCCCCGGTTTCTTCATCACCGACGGAGGCTTCGACATCGACTGGGCCCTCGACTCGCCCGAGCAGGTGGCCGACTTCATCAAGGCCCGCACCGCGCAGGGCGCCACCGAGGGCGCGCTGGTCCTGGCCAACCCGCTGCCGGCCGACGAGCAGCTGGACCCGGCACTGCACGACCGCACCCTGGCGACCGGTCTGAACCTGCTGGCCGAGCAGAACATCACCGGCAAGGCGGTCACCCCGTTCCTGCTGGGCCACTTCCACGCCAGCACCGAGGGTAGGAGCCTGGAGGTCAACATCCGGATCATCCTGCGCAACGCCGCTCTGGCCGCGCAGATCGCGGTGGCCGCCACCAGCGGTTCGAAGGCGACCGTCGGCTTCGCCGTACCCGCATGATCCTCGTCGTCGGCGACCTGGTCACCGACGTCCTGGTCGAGCACGACGGGCCGATCCAGGCCGGCTCGGACACGGACGCCGCGATCCGGGTCGCCGGTGGCGGTCAGGCGGCGAACACCGCGGCCTGGCTGGCCCACGCCGGGCAGGCGGTGACCCTGGTCGCGGCGGTCGGCGACGACCAGCCGGGCCGGGACCGGGTGGCGGAACTCGCGGCGGCCGGGGTGCGCTGCGCGGTCGAGGTCCTGCCCGGACTGGCCACCGGCAGTGTGGTGGTGCTCACCGGGTCGTCCGAGCGCACCATGATCACCGACCGGGGCGCCTCGCTGCGGCTCGGGCCGGAACACGTCACCGCGGTGATAACCGGCACACCGGACGGCGGTCATCTGCACCTCTCCGGATATCCACTGCTGCACGCCGGTTCCCGTCCGGCGGGCCTGGCGGCCCTCACGGCCGCGGCGCGGAAAACGATCACCGTCAGCGTCGACGCGGCGTCGGCGGCTCCCTTGCGGGCTGTCGGGGCCGAGACATTCCTGGCTTGGGTACGGGGGACCGATCTGCTCCTGTGCAACGCCGACGAGGCCGACGTCCTGGCCGGGCCGGGCAGTCCGGAACAGCAGGCGGAACGGCTGACCGCACACGTCCGCAACGTGGTCGTCAAACAGGGCGCCGCCGGGGCGGTGTGGGCCGGGCCGGACGGGATGTGGCCGGTGACCGCCGACGCGGTACCGGTGACGGACCCGACCGGGGCCGGCGACGCGTTCGCGGCCGGGTTGCTGCGGGCCTGGTGCTCCGGCGCGAGCCCGGCGGAGGCACTGCGGGCCGGCGGGATCATGGGGGCGGAGGCGGTCTCCCGAATCGGGGCACGCCCGGCTCCCCGCTGACGGAGGGGCCGGATCGACCCGTCTCCCTTTGGCAGGCGGGCCGGTTCGAGCCGTCGGCGGAGGGCCGCCACGGGGCCCTTTCCCCCGTACCGCAGCAAGGGGTTGATCTTGATCGGGGGTCAACCGGCTCGGCGGGGGCCCTCTTCGACGATCTCGGCGTCGATGGTGACGTGGGTGGGCTCGGGCGGTGGCTGGATCAGGGTGCGGCGCATGTCCTCGCGAGCCGCCGCGTCGGCCGCCCGCTCCTCCTTGGTCTTGGGCGGGCGGTCGTTCGCGATCAGCACCGCCATCCACGGCAGCAGAACCATGCCGAGAGCACACAGGGACAACCAGAGTGGCAGAAGTGGCACTTTCGCACTGATCAGGATCCCGCCGAGGATCAGGCACGCGGCCCGCACACTCATCATCGAGACGTAACGGATCTGCCGGCCGCGAAGCTGATCGTCCTGGCTGCGAGCCGCGTCGGTGATCAACACCGGGCGCTCCGGGTGTTTCTTCACACGAGGTCTCCGATCGACCCCGTCATCCTCCCACCGAGCGGGGCCTTCCGCCCAGCGGGCCCGGGATCTACGCCTGTTGCGCGGCCTTGGCCTCCGCCTTGACCGCCTTCTTGTACGCCCGCACCCTGCCCAGGGACTCGGCGTCGACGATGTCGGCCACCGACTTGTACGAACCCTGTTCGCCGTAACCGCCGGCGGCCACCCGCCAGCCGTCCGGCCGCACGTCACAGAGCTTGCCGAGCAGCGCGACGAAGATCTGCGCCTTCTGCTTGCCGAACCCCGGCAGCGCGAAGATCCGCCGGTACAGCTCAGCGCCGGTCGGCGCGTCCCGCCAGAGACGCTCGGCGTCACCGTCGTACTCGTCGGCGATCACCCGGCAGACCTCCTGCACCCGGGCCGCCATCGCCTTCGGGAACCGGTGCAGCGCGGGCACCTCGGAAAAGATCGACACCAGCGCCTCGGGGTCGAAGTCGGCCAGCTCGACAGCGGTGGGTTCATGCCCGAGCCGCTGCGCCAGCACCCACGGCGAAGTGAACGCCTTCTCCAGAGTGATCTGCTGATCCAGCACGAGTCCGAGAGTCACCGCGAGCGGATCACGGTTGAGGAGTTCGTTGGCTTCGGCCGGTACCGGCAGGGAGAACGTCACGCCGTCATTTTGCCAGTTTCAGGCCTGGACCGTTCGGGCCAGGGCCTCGTAGGTGATGATGCGGACCTTGAGGGAACGGCCCGCGACGCGGCTCAGTTCGCCGATCTCCATCACATGTTCGGCCACCCGTTTCAGGTCGGTGGGTGCCTCGACCGGCCGGTGCAGGCAGAGGGCCTGGACCGACAGGTTCCACAGCCCTTCGGCCATCTGCGGGCCGATCAGGTCCGCCAGCGCCTTCACGGCGTCCTGCTCGGTCGGTTTGTCCGGGTCGTAGTCATCGACGCGGGCCATCAGACACCTCTCGCTCGGCTGGTCAGAACAGTTCGATGAGCGGTTCGGGCCCGGCCTGCGCCGAGCCTCCGGTCTGCTGGGCATGGGTGGAGCGCTGCCGTGACATCACGTGTTTCTCCCGGAGATCCTCCACACTGATGACCCGGGCCAGCAGATCCTCCTCGGTGAGAGCGTCCCGGACGTAGGACGCCACGTCCTCGCACTGCCTGCGGACGTCGGCGACCGCGTCGGCGACGTGTTCCAGCATCTGCCGGCTGATGTCCTGGAACTGGACGTGCCCGACGGCGCCGGTGGTCTCCGCGGTGAGCGCCGACGAGCTGCGCTGCACCTGTTCGGCGGCGACCACGGTTTCCTTGAGGATGCCGGCGACCATCTCCGACATCTCCCGCTGGGCGTTCGCGATGCCGCCGAGCCGGCGGGTCATCGCCGTCTCCTCGGTCGCCGCCGACTGGTCCGGATCCCGGTCGAGCTGGCTGTCGTCGGAGAGCACCCCGTCGAGTTTGGCGGTCAGGTCGCCGATGCTGGAGCCGATGCCGTGCGCGGCCTCGGCGGACCGGCGGGCCAGCTTGCGGACCTCGTCGGCGACGACCGAGAAGCCCTCGCCGGCCTCCCCGGCCCGGACCGCCTCGATCATCGCGTTCAGTGCCAGGATGTTGGTGGCCCGGCTGACCTGCTCGATCTGTTTGACGTGCTGGTCCAGCTCGCGCATCTGGTCGACCAGTCTGCGGATCTGGTGATCGCGGTGCGTGAAGTAGGCGATGAGCCGGCCGACCAGCTGATCGTTGCTTGCCGTCACCTGGCTCAGCTCGGTCTCGGTCCGGCTGAGGGTGCCGGCGAGCTGAGCCACGTCCCCGGCCATCACCTCAGCCAGCGAGTCGACGTTCAGGAGCTGATGGACGATCGCCTCCGCGGCCTCGCCCGTCTGCTCGATGACGTCCCGCACGTGGCCGTCGACCACCTCGCAGTAGGCCGGGACGTTGTCGAGGGCCGCCGCCACGACGTCTCCCCGCAGGCCGTCGTGGCCGTTCTCGGGGGAAGTCACCGTGAGCTTCCGGAGAAGGCTTGCCATGCGATACCTCTGTTTCGCCTCTGCGGGTCCGGTCAGGCGCCGGGAAGAACCTGCTTGATGACACCGAGGAGCTGGTCCGGTCCGACCGGCTTGACCAGCCATCCGGTCGCGCCGGCCGCCTTCGCCTCGACCCGCTTGGCCTGCTCGGTCTCGGTGGTCAGCATCAGGATCGGCGTGAACCGCATACCAGGGGCCTTGCGGGCCTCGCGGGCGAAGGTGATCCCGTCCATCTGCGGCATGTTGACGTCGCTGATGATCAGGTTGGGCTTGACGCCCTTGCTCAACTTGTCGAGGGCTTCCTTGCCGTGGACTGCGGTCTCCACGGCGTAACCGGCCTTGCTGAGGATCGACTTCAGGCTCATGAGCATGGTGGCGGAGTCGTCGACGAGCATCACAGTGGTCATGAGGATTCGCTTCCCTGCTTGTTGGCTGGGCCACCGCCCCCGGTGAGCAGTGGCAGCACCTGTGTCGCGAGGAAGGCGTCACTCGGTGCTGAAGAAATCTTCGGACGGAAAAGAAGCAGGGCCTGGAGTGCGCCGGTGTGCAGATGGTTGCAACGTCGCAGGGACACCCTCGGACGTTTGGCGGTCCGCAACCAGCCGACCAGTTGTTCGACCTCGTCGACGGTGACCACGCCGACCAGGTTCGCGGTCTCCTCATGCAACTCGAGCGGCAAGACCGAGCACCTCCTTCATGTTCAGCACCAGCAGGACCAGCCCGTCACCGAGCAGCGCGGTACCGGAGAACTCGTCGGCGTACGCGAGCAGGCCCTCCATCGGCTTGAGGATCACGTCGACCTCGCGGTGGAACTGCTCGACAAGCAGGCCGACCCGCTGTCCGTTGACGCTGACCACGAGGATCGGACGGTCCGCGTCCTCGGGCAGGGACCAGGGCATGTCCAGGGCGCGGGCCAGGTCGATCACCGGCACCACCTCGCCGCGCATCATCACCACGTCCTGGTGCAGGACCCGGCCCATTCCGCCGGCCGGCACCCGGACCGTCTCGACGACCAGGTCCACCGGGATACCGAACCGCTGACCGGCAACGCTGACCACCATCACCTGGGTGACCGCCATCGACAGCGGCAGACGCAACCGGGTCGAGGTGCCCTGGCCCAGCTTGGAACGCATGGTCACGGCGCCGCCGAGCTTCTCCACGCTGGCCCGGACGGCGTCCATGCCGACCCCCCGGCCGGAGAGGTCGGAGACCTGGTCGACGGTGGAGAACCCGGGACGGAAGACCAGATCGACCGCGTCGGTGTCGCTCATCGTCTCCAGTTCCTCCTCGGAGATCAGGCCCTTCTCGTACGCCTTGTGCTTGACCCGTTCCGGATCGACGCCCCGGCCGTCGTCGGCGACCTCGACGATGACCGCGTCGCCGTCGGCCACCGCGGTGAGGGTGAGCCGGGCGGCCGGCGGCTTGCCGCGGAGAGCGCGTTCGTCCGGCGTCTCGATCCCGTGGTCCAGGCTGTTGCGCACCAGATGCACCAACGGGTCGCCGAGCGCCTCGATGACGTCCTTGTCGGCCATCGTCTCGCCGCCCTCGGTGACCAGCTCGATGTTCTTGCCGAGCCGCCGGCTGAGGTCACGGACCAGCCGGGGGAACCGGCTGAACGCCACCGACAGCGGGAGCATCCGAACGTCCATCACGGCCGCCTGGAGTTCCTCGGCGATCCGGTGCAGGCCGGCGTACTGGTCCTTGATCCGGCGGCTCAGCGACCGGCTGCCGAACTCCTCCTCGGCCGCCGCGGCCAGGAAGGTGAGACCGTTCTTGGCCACGTTCAGCTCGCCGACCAGCTCCATCAGCCGGTCCACCTTCTCTTGGTCGACCTTGAGGACGCGGGTGCCGACCTGGCCGCCCGGGTCATCGGCGCGGCCCTCCACCCGGCCCTCGGCCTGGCCCGGTACCGGGTGTGCCGGGACGACCGCAGCGGGCGCCGGCGCGGCCTCGCCGGCGAGCAGGACGATCGCCGCCAGCAACTCTTCCGGACCGGCCTCGGCGAGGTCCACCGGCACGCGAAGAGACCGGGCCGCCGCGGCGACCACGTGCCGGAACGACCGGAGCCGGGTGCCCTCGGTCACCACGCCGTCCATGGTCAGCGCGCGATGGGCGGCGTGCAGCACGCCGCGGGCATCGGCGGCCAGCTCGGTGTCGATGACCGGGGTGACCGCGACGGTGACCACTTCCTCGGCCCGCAGCGGCGGCTCCCCGCTGAGATGCCTGGTGATCGCGTCGGCGTCCAGCTCGACGATCTGGATCTGGTCCGGCACGTAGCGGAAGAGGTAGGTCAGCTCGCCGAGCGAGGCCCGGGTGACCACCAGGAAGGAGAGCAGGCAGGCGTACTCGTCGTAGTCGTCGACGCCGGGCCAGGCGGTGGGCTGCACCACACTGAGCCGGTCCAGGGCCGGTAGCTGGCGGACCAGGTACAGCGGGTCCTCGGCCCGGAAGAAGCAGTCGCTGTCCGGGGTGTACCAGATGAACCGCAGGGTCGAGGACGTGGTGGCCAGCCAGTTCGCGGTCTCGGTCAGCCACTCGGCGTCGAGGTAGGCCAGCCAGTCCGGGGCGGCGCTGATCACCGGTTCCGGACCGCCGGCCGGCTGGTCGGCCGGGGCCGTTTCGCCACCCAGCGGGGCGCGCAACCGGGTGATCAGGCCGGCCGCGTCGTTGCCGGCGCTGGACGGCAGTACCTCGTGCGTGGTGACGTGCGCCAGCCAGCCACGGATCAGGTCGAACGAGGCCAGCAGGTCGTCGGTCAGGCGGGAGTCGAGGGCGAGCCGGCCGCCGCGAACCGCGTCCAGCAGATCCTCGGCGGCGTGCGTGAGCCGGGTCAGCTCGGGAAAGTCGAACAGCCCGGACGAGCCCTTGAACGTGTGCGCGGCCCGGAACACCTGGTTGACCAGGTCCGGGTCGCCGGGGTCCCGCTCCAGTTGGAGCAGGCCCTCGTCCACCTGGGCGAGCAGGTCGTTCGCCTCGGCGAGGAACTGGGCGAGCAGCGGGTTCACGCGATCACCTCCGCTGCGGTCCGGCGCCGCCGTGAGTTACCACCCGAGCCGAATGGTTCCCTCGCGAACTCGCTCATGCGGCACCGCCCTTCCCCGCCGTCAGCATGGTCGCGACCCGGGTCAGCCGGTCCCCGGCGACCGGCTTGACCAGGTAGAGGTTCGCCCCGGCCTGGTAGGCCCGGTCGGCGTCGCCGGGCCGGTCCTCGGTGCTGATCATCACGATCGGGGCGTCGCTGCCGACGCTGTCCGACCGCAGCGCCTCGACGCAGGCGTAGCCGTTCATCTTCGGCATGTTCACGTCGACCACGAACAGGTCGAACTCGGTGCCGAGTGCCGCCTCGACGGCCTCCAGTCCGTTGGCCGCCTCGCTCACCTCGAAGCCAGCGCCGTTGAGCAGGGTGGAGTGGTAGAGCCGCACCGTGGCGGCGTCGTCGACCACGAGCACCCGGGCTCTGGTCGCGGTGTCCGAGGTCATCACTTGGCTCCGGTCGGTCGCTGGTAGACGATGCCCTCCGCCAGGCGGGCCGGGGTGAAGATCGGGGAGATGCGGCTCATCGACTCGGAGTGACCGAGGAAGAGATAGGCGCCGGGGCGCATGGCGCCATACAGGTTCTCCGCCGCCCGGCGGCTGGACAGTTCGTCGAAGTAGATGAGCACGTTGCGGCAGAAGATCACGTCGAAGTCCCGGAACGACCGCATCGCGGCGGTGTCGCAGATGTTCACCCGGTGCAGGGTCACCGCGCTGCGGATGTCCTGGTGGACCTGGTAGCGGCCGGCCCCCACCGGGACGAAGTGCTTCGCCAGCCAGGTCTGCGGAACCCGGTGCAGCGAGCGTTCGCCGTAACTGGCGTGCGACGCTTTGGCGAGCACCTCACTGTCGATGTCGGCGCCGTGGATCTCCACGTCCACACGGTCGATCAGGTCCCACTCCTCCAGCAGGCGCAAGGCGATCGAGTACGGCTCCTCACCGGTCGAACAGGGCAGCGAAAGGATCTTCACCGGCCCGGTGATCCCGTTCGGACCGCCATGGTCGGTGATGACGTTCGGCAGCACCGTCCGGAGCATCGCGTCGAACTGGTAGTCCTCGCGCAGGAAGTAGGTCTCGTTGACGGTCAGCTGGTTGATCAGATCCTGCGCCATCTCGCCCCGGTCGGAGGTGCGGAGGGCGGAGAACCAGCTGGCGAACGTGTCGAACCGCGAGTTGCGGATGCAGGTGTCGATCCGCTTGTCGACGAAGTACCGCTTCGCGGGCGTGAAATGGATGCCGGTGCGTTTGTAGAAGTATTCGCAGAACCGGGCGAAATCGGCGTCGGTGAGTCCCGCTCCGGCCGCTGTGGCCGTCATCACGCCGTCCCGGACAGACCGGGTAGGGCCGCTTGTACGGTGAACCGCAGAAACGGGTCGTCCGGGAACCGCTCCACCGCGTGTTCCAGCAGCGGGATGTCGTCCGCGGTGGCCGACGGCAGCAACGCGTCGACGGCCCCGGTCACCACGTTCGGATGCGGATCGTCCTGGATCATCCGCAGCAGCCAGGCGTGCGCCTCCGGATGCTGGAGGTCGGCCAGGACCATCGCGGTCATCACCCGGATGTCGTGGTCCGGGGCCGCGAGCAGGGCCGGCAGCAGGTCCGGGACCGATCGGGGCATGGTGGCCAGGGCCGCGGCGACGGCGGTGCGCAGGGCCGCCTCGTCGCTCGCGAGATGGACCGCCAAACTGCCCGCGACCTCGTCGGTGTCGTGCGCCGCGAGCGTGGTGAGGATCGACTCCAGCACCCGCGGATCGTCCTCCGCGCCCACTCGGGCAAGCAGGGCCGGAACCGCCTCGGCGACACCCTCCAGGCCCAGCGCCGCCTCCCGCCGGAGATCCGCGTCCGGATCGACCAACCGGCGCAGCAGCACTTCGGCCGGTGGCCGTTCCGGCGTCGCCTCCTCGGGCTGCTGCGGCGCCTGTTTGCGAACGAGTCCCATCGTGATCGACCTCTTCCCTCGCGACGCTCAGCGGACCCAGTCGGTCAGCCGACCGGCGATCTCGTGCGCCGGCAGCACGGCCGTGGCCCCGCGCAGGCGTACCAGTTCACCGGGCATGCCCCACACCACAGCCGTCTCCTCCGCCTCGGCGATGGTCCGGCCACCGCCGTCCTTGACCGCGGCCATCTCGGTGGCCCCGTCGTCGCCCATGCCGGTGAGCAGGGCGCACACCAGCCGTTGCGGGTCGAGGTACCGCCGGGCCGAGGCGACCAGCCGGTCCACGCTCGGGTGCCAGCGGTACTCGGGGGTGGACGGGACGCTCTTGACGATCAGGCCGTCGGTGCGCCGCGCCACCACGACGTCGGCGCTGCCGCGGCCGATGTAGATGTTGCCCCGCTGGATCGGCATGACCCGGTCCACTTCGTGCACCCGTAACGAGCAGATCTCGTCGAGGCGGCGGGCCAGCGCCGCGGTGAACGACGCCGGGATGTGCTGGGCCACCACGACCGGCGCGCCGAGCGTGCCCGGAAGAGCCGGGAGCAGTTCGGACAGCAGCGCCGGGCCGCCGGTGGAGGAACCGATCAGCACCAGGTCCACCAGGCCGGCGGCACTGATCTCCCGCCGGGGCGGCGCGTCCGCCACCCGCCGGGTCTGGGCCCGGGCTCGGCCGGTCGGCCCGCCGGCCCGTTTCAGCCGGGCCACCGAGGCACTGCGCACCTTGCTGACCAGTTCGGCCGCGACGTCGTCGATGTTGAGCGACACCGTCCCGCCCGGCTTCGGCACGTAGTCCACCGCGCCCAGCTCCAGCGCCTCCAGGGTGACGAGTGCGTTGTGCTCGGTCAGCGAGGACACCATCACCACCGGGGTGGGCTGTTCCTCCATGATCTTCGCCAGACAGGTGAGACCGTCCATCTCCGGCATGTTGACGTCCAGGGTCACCACGTCAGGGCGCAGCCGGCCCATCTGTTCCAGGGCGTCGACCCCGTTGCGGGCGGTGAAGACCTCGAAATCACCCGCCTCGGTGAAGATGCCCTTGAGCGCTCGCCGCATCAGCGCCGAGTCGTCGACCACCAGTACGGACGTAGGCAATGGGAACTCCGATCAGACGCCGGTGCGGATCAGACGCCGACGAGCGCGTCGTCGTCGGCGTCCATGCACAACTCCGCGGCCTGGTCCGCCTGCTCGGCCGCGAGCAACTGGTCCACCTGGACGAGCAGGAGCATCCGCTGCTGCTCCGGCAGGTTGGCCACCCGGGACACCACCCGTGCCTGCTCGGCCGACAGCTCCGGAGCCGGTTCCAGCACGTTGCGGCCGACCCGGGCCACCTCGGCCACCGAGTCGACGATGAATCCGGTCCGGACCCCGCCGATGATCAGTACGACGATGCGCTGCCGCTCGTCGCGTTCGGTCCGTCCCAGCCCGAGCCGGGTCCGCAGGTCCACCACCGGCAGCACGGTCCCGCGCAGATTGACCAGACCTTCGACGAAGTCGTACGACTTGGGCACCCGGATCAGCGCCTCCGGCACCCGGATGATCTCCTGCACCGTGTCCACGTCGACGGCGTACTCCTCGCCGTCCAGCCGGAACACCACGAACAGTTCCTCGTCGCCGCGGCCGTCGTCGTCCACGTCGTCGCCCCGTTCATCGCTCATGTCCGGTTCGTCCTCCCGCCGATAGTCGGCGATCTCGTTGCGTACCTCCGGCGAGTCGAACATCCGGTTCACACTCAGCACCGAGACCAGCCGTTTGCCGTCCTCGAGCCGGCACACCGACTCCACCTCGCTCTTACGGCCCTCCCCGGCGACCACGCTCGGCAGCGGAGCGACCAGCTGATGCGGGACCCGCAGCACCTCCCGCACGGTGTCCATCACCACACCGACCACGCCGCCGCCGATGGAGACCACCACGATCCGGTTCTGCGGTTCCAGCGGTGTCACCGGCAGCCCGAACACCTGGCGCAGGCTCACCACCGGCAGCAGCCGGCCGCGCAGGTCGATCACCCCGAGCACCCGGCCGTCCGCGTTGGGCACGTGGCTGACCGACTCGGGTGCCTGCACGATCTCCTGGACCTGGTCGATCGGGAGGGCGTACTCCTGCCCCTCCACCGCGAAACTGACCAGTTCGAGGGTGTCGTCCAGATCGGCCTCGGCATCGAACTCGTCGGCGAGGCGGGTCGCCGGGATGTCCCGGCCCCCGCGCTTGTCGGTGAGCCGGGCGAACTGGCTGCCGATCAGCCGGTCCACGTCCAGCACCGTGGTCATCTCGCCCTCGCCGGATTTGATCACCCCGACCAGCACGTCGGAGTTGACCGTGGCCTGCACCGAGTCGGCGTCCTCCATCTGCTGCGGGTCGATGCTGATCACGCTGGACACCCGGTCCACCACGAAGCCGAGCGGCACACCGCCGTCCACCACGATCACCCGGGTGGTCTCGTCGTGCCCGGTCGGCTCCATCGCGCAGCAGCGCCGCAGGCTGACCACCGGCAACACCCGGCCGCGCAGGTTGGCCAGGCCCTCCAGCGACGGCGGGCCGAGTGGCACCTTCACCACGGTGGGCATCCGGATGATCTCCTGCACCCGGCGCATCGGGAAGGCGTACCGTTCCCCCGCCATGTCGAAGGTGACGAAGTCGCTGTTCTCGTCGAACTCCTCGGCGTCCGGATCGACGTCGTAGTCCTCGGTGGTGTCCATCAGGTGGTTCCCCTTCCGAGGTGTCAGGCGGCGTTCTGGAGCTCGTCGGCGAGGGCGGCGATCTCCTCGACCGCGGCCGCGAGATCCTCGGCACCCTGAGCCTGTTCCCGGGCGGCGGTGGCGGCCTGGCCGGCCAGTTGCTCGGCCTGGCCGGCGGCGGACGCGATCTGCTCCAGGCCGACCTTGACCTCGCCGAGCGTGTGCGCGATCCCGATCGCCGACTCGCGGACCTCCTCGTTGCCGCCGCGGACCTGCTGCATCTCGCGTTCGATCTCCTCCAGGCGGGCGGTGGTCGTCTTGGCCGACTCGGCCTCGGCCAGCGACAGCCGGCTGGTCTCCTCCAGGTCGGCGCGGACCTCGATGATCCGGTCCTGCACCGACTTGACCAGGTCCTTGATCCGGTCGGCGTTGTCCGCCGAGTCCCGGGCCAGGTTGCGGATGTCGGTGGAGACCACGGCGAAGCCCTTGCCGAACTCACCGGCCCGGGCCGACTCGACGGAGCCGTTCACCGCGAGCATGTTGGTCTGGATCGAGACGTTCGCGATGGCGTCCACGATCTTGTCGATCCGGCGGGAGATCTGTTCCAGCTCGGTCACCTTGCGGACGTTCTCGCCCCCCTCGCGGGCGGCCTGGCCGATCGCCTCGATCATCGATTCGACGGCCTCCTTGTTGCTGACCAGCAGACCCAGGATCACGTCGGACCGCTCCACCGCGGAGGCGCCCCGGTTCACCGAGAGCTGCGCGCCCTGCTCGATCTCGCCGACCAGCACGGAGGTCTGCTCACCCTTCTGCGCCGCGGTCCGCGCCCCCGCGTTGATCTCGCTGATCGCCACGTTGATCTGGGTGGCGGCCCGGTTGATCTCCTCGACCGCCGCCGACAGTTCCTCGGCGGCGGAGGCGACATCCTCCGCGCTCTTGGCGATGTCGGTGCTGCTGCGCAGCGTCTCGGACACCTCGGCCAGCATCTCGGCGGCCTGCTCGCTCTGCCGCAGCGCCTGGGTCTGCTGCGCCACCGTCTGCAGCGACTCCTCACAGGCGGCCGACTGCTGCTCGGCCGCCGCCGCGATCTCCTCGGACCGCTGTTTGGCGCTGGCCGCGGACCGTTTCGACTGCTCGGCGGTGGCGGCCATCTCGGTGGCGCCGGCCGTGATCGAGCCCATGTCGGCCCGGATCTGCTCCAGCTGCGAACTGATCGTCTTGCCCTTGTCCGCTTCGCCGCGGGCCCGCTCGGCGGAGGTCTGCACCGCCCCGGCGATCTCGGTGACGCTGCTGCGTACCTCGTCGATCAGGTCCCGGATCTGCCGGGCGCTGCGCTCGCTGGTCTCGGCCAGGGTCCGAACCTCGTCGGCGACCACCGCGAATCCCTTGCCGTGCTGCCGGGCCCGGGCCGCCTCGATCGCGGCGTTCAGGGCCAGCAGGTTGGTCTGATCGGCGATGTGCGCGACCGTCTTGACGATCTCGCCGATCTCGTCGGCCTGTTTCTCCAGCTCGGTGATGGTCGCCACCGAGGCGGACTGCCGGTTGGAGGCGCTGTCGACGTTCGCCAGCAGGTTGTTGATCCCGTTCCGGGCGTCGTTTATCAGACCCTGCAGGACCTGGCTGAGATCAGCGACCTGCCGCGTGGTCTGCTCCTGCCGGACCGCCTTCTCCTCGATCTGGTTCATCGCGGCCAGGCTCTGCTGAGTGGCGCCGGAGGACTCCTCGGCACCCGCGGCGATCTGCTGCATCGACTCGGAGAGCTGCCGGGACGCCTCGGCGGCCTGGGCGTTCTGCGCCGAGATCTGAGCGGTCGCCGACGCGATCCGCTCGGCGGCCTGCTGCTGTTTCGCCACCGACCGGGCCTGCCGACGGGTGGCGTCCTGGTCGGTGGGACGGGCGGGGCGGGCCGGAGCCGGCGATCGGGTGGTGGTGGTACGGGTGGACTCGGTGCCACGTCCGGTGGCGGTGCTGGTGAGGGGCATGGGTGGTCTCCCATCTGGGTCCGGTTGATCCGGTGCGCGCGGGGGTCGGGCCGCCAAGATTGGGAGCACGCCTCCACAGCCCCGCCGACCAGGCAAATCCTGGCACCGGGCCGTTCACCCGAGAGGCGGAATCCGGGAAAATCGATGGGCTACCGTCGGCGCATGCGTGCACTGGTGCAAACCGTGAGCCGGGCGACCGTGACGGTCGGCGACGAGATCACCGGCGAGATCGAGGACGGTCTGCTGGTGCTGGTCGGGGTCACCCACGACGACACCCCGGCGAAAGCCGCCGAGCTGGCCCGCAAGACCTGGGAACTGCGGATCCTGGACGACCGCTCGGCCGCCGACCTCGCCGCGCCGCTGCTGGTGGTCAGCCAGTTCACGCTCTACGGCGACGCACGCAAGGGCCGCCGGCCGAGCTGGGGCGCGGCCGCACCGGCCGAGGTCGCCGAACCATTGATCGAGGAGTACGTGACAGCATTGCGCGCCCGGGGAGCGGCTGTCGAGACCGGCCGCTTCCGGGCGCACATGCTCGTGGAGTCGGTGAACGTCGGACCCCGCACGGTCCTGCTGGAGCTCTAGAAGAACAGGCCCCGCCGCTGGGCCGACTGGCGCAGCCACTGGTCGAGCCGGGCCACCCAGTCGATCTGGTCGGCGGTCGCGTAGTCGATGTCGAAACTGCCGAACGCGTCGTGCCCCTCGGTGAAGACCCCGCCGCGCTTGTCCAGTTCCAGGATCACCTGCAGCTTCTGCGGAGTCGGCAGGAAGGTCAGCTCCAGCTGGTTGATGCCGCTCGCGTACTGCCCCGGCGGGTAGAACTCGATCTCCTGGTAGAACGGCAGATGCTGCTCCACACCGTAGACCCGGCCCTGCTCGACATCGGCCCGGCTGAACCGGAAACCGATCTGCAGCAACGCGTTGAGGATCCGTTCCTGAGCCGGCAGCGGGTGCACGGCCACCGTGTCCAGGTCGGACTTGTCGACGGCTCGGGCCACCTCCAACTCGGTGGCGAGACCCATCGTCATACCGGTCAGGTGCTGCCCGTACACCTCGGTGATCGGGGTCTGCCAGGGCACCTCGAAGCGGAACGGGACGTCGTGACGGGCGCCCTGCTCCAGCTTGAACGAGCCGGTCAGCCGCTGCCGGTGGAACTCCTGGTTCGTCTGGTACTCGCTGTCACCACTCTCCACCTCGACCCGGGTGGTCAGGGCGATCGCCACGTACTCGATGTCGACGGCGTGGTCACCGCCCACCACGTGGACCTGACCCTCCAGAAAACCACCTGGATAGGTGTTCGGATTGGTGAGCACGGTGTCGACCGAGGGTCCGCCGACGCCGAGCGCTTGCATCATTCGCTTGAAGACCACGCTGCTCCCCTTCGTAAGGCTGAACACGATATCGATTCCCGGCAAGCACTCACGGTGACGCAAGTCCGGCTTGTCGGCTTGGCGACGTCAGGGTTCTCCCTGATTCATGCCACCTGGACGCTGGCCTCACCTCCGCTTAACGCGCCTCGGACGAAGCTTGCCCTCACACCGGCACGAAGCGGCTGGCACGCACGAGACGTTATCGCGGGGGAGGGGACTCGAAGTGGTCCTGGAGATGAAGAAGGCGTCGGAGTCCAAGGTCGTCGAGAACATCATGACCGACGAAGTCGAGACGCTCACCGACCTGGACGCCACCGACGAGCGGGGCGTCTCCGCCGATCTGGTTCGCGCCTACCTCAATGGCATCGGGCGCACCCGGCTGCTCACCGCAGTCGAGGAAGTGACCCTCTCCAAGCGCATCGAGGGCGGACTGTACGCCGAGGAGAAGCTCCCGACGGCCACCGCCGAGACGGCCGCCCTACTGAAGATCATCGCGGCGGAGGGCAAGGCCGCCAAGAACCACCTGCTCGAGGCTAACCTGCGCCTCGTCGTCAGTATCGCGAAGCGGTACACCGGTCGTGGCATGGCGTTCCTCGACCTGATCCAGGAGGGCAACCTCGGCCTGATCCGCGCCGTCGAGAAATTCGACTACACCAAGGGCTACAAGTTCTCCACGTACGCCACCTGGTGGATCCGGCAGGCCATCACCCGCGCCATGGCCGACCAGGCCCGCACCATCCGCATCCCGGTGCACATGGTCGAGCAGGTCAACCGGATGGTCCGCTGCCGCCGCGACCTGGCCGCCACGATCGGTCGCGAGCCCAGCATCGCCGAGATCGCCAAGGCCATGGACGTGCCCGAGTTCCAGGTCATCGAGCTGATCTCGTACGACCGGGAGCCGGTCAGCCTGGACCAGGCCGTCGGCGAGGACGGCGAGAGCGCCCTCGGTGACTTCGTTGCCGCCGCCGGCCCGACCGTGCCCGGTGAGGGCACCACCACCGGCGAGCTGCGCAGCGAGGTCGAGATCGTGCTCGGCACCCTCTCCGAGCGGGAGTCCGCGGTGATCCGGCTGCGCTTCGGCCTGGACGACGGCCGCCAGCGCACCCTCGACGAGGTCGGCCGCGAGTTCGGTCTCAGCCGCGAGCGGATCCGCCAGATCGAGAAGGTCACCATGCTGAAGCTGCGGGACCCGGAGCGGGCCTCCCGCCTCGAGGCTTACGCCTCCTGACCCTCAGACGCTCCGTAACCTCCGGGGGCCGGTGTCCGGCCGGGCCCCCGGGTCGCCGAACTCGACCGCGGCGTGCAGCACCGACCAGCCGTCCGGACGGGCCAGCACCGGGTTGAGAGTCAGCGACCGGACCCGCGGGTGCTCGTCGGCCAGCCGGCCCACCCGCAGCAGCAGGTCGGCCAGGGCGGCCCGGTCGACCGGGGTGGAACCACGGTAGCCGTGCAGCAACGGGGCCGCCCGTGGCTCGTCGACCAGGGCCTCGGCGGCCCGGTCGGTCAGCGGCGCGGCCCGCCAGGCCAGATCACCGAGCAGCTCACTGGCGACACCACCCAGCCCGAACCCGACCACCGGGCCGAACGCCGGGTCCTCCACGATCTCGACCGTGCAGGCCACCCCGGGCGCGACCATGGTCTGCACCAGGACGTCCGGGCCGAACTCCCCGGCCAGTTCGCGGTACGCCGTACGTACGCCCTGTTCGGTCCCGACCGCGAGGCGCACCGCGCCGAGGTCGATCCGGTGCCGCAACGCACCGCCCGCCGCTTTGATCGCCACCGGATAGCCCAGCTCGGCCGCCGCCGCGACCGCCTCGTCGGCGCTCGCCGCCAGCGTGGACGGCACCACCGCGATGTCGTACGCCGCGAGCAGCCCGGTCGGCGATTCGGCTGCCACCGCCGCCTCCGCCGCGACCGGATCCACCCCGGACAGGACCGGCAGCACCCCCGGCGGCCGGCGCAGCCAGTCGGCGTAACCCACCACCCGGGACAGTGCGCGAACCGCCTCCTCGACCGAGGGGTAGGCCGGCACCCGGGGCGGTGCCTGGCCGAAGACCATCGTCGCGACGGTCGGTTTCTCCCCGGCCAGCGCCACACTCGCCAGCGCGGCCGCGAAGTCCGCGTCCTCGTCGGCGTGCCGGCCCGGCATCGGCGGGGCGAAGACCACCACCAGCGCGTCCACCGCGTCGTCGACGGCGGCGTCGGCCAGCGCGTCGGCCAGATCGTGGGCGCCCGCCTCCGGGCCGGTGTCCAGCGGATAACCATCGGCCACCACCAGCCCGGCGGCCCGGCAGGCGACCACCGCCAATTCGGCCAGCGCCGACGAGTTGCCCACCACGGCGACCCGCCGGCCGGCCGGCAGCGGCTGATGGGCCAGCAGCATGCCCACGTCGAAGAGTTCCTGGACGGTGTCCACCCGGATCACCCCGGACCGGGCGAACAGGGCGGTCACCGAGTTCGCGTCCGGGCCCGGGGAATCGCCGGCCAAGCCGGGCGGACGGGTCGCCGAGGCCACCGCCACCACCGGTTTGACCCGGCTGATCCGGCGGGCCAGCCGGGCGAACTTGCGCGGGTTACCGAAGGTCTCCAGGTAGAGCAGCACCACGTCGGTGCCGGGATCGTCCTGCCAGTACTGCAGCAGGTCGTTGCCGGAGACGTCGGCCCGGTTGCCGGCCGACACGAAACTCGACAGGCCCAGCCCGCGACGGTCCGCCTCGGCCAGCAGCGCCACCCCGAGAGCGCCGCTCTGACTGAAGAAGCCGACCCGCCCGGCCGTCGGCAGCCGGGGCGAGAGCGTGGCGTTCAGCCGTACCGCCGGGTCGGTGTTGGCGATGCCGAAACTGCTCGGCCCGATCACCCGCAAGCCCGCCGCCCGGGCCGCCTCCACCAGGCTGCGCTGCTGTTCGGCGCCCTGCGGGCCGGTCTCGGCGAAACCCGCCGAGACCACCACACCGCCGCCCGCCCCGGCCCGGGCCGCATCCCGGCCGGCTTCCGGGACGCGGTCGGCCGGCACCGCGATCAGGGCCAGGTCGATCGGGACACCGGCGTCCGAGGCGCTGGGGTACGCCCGGAGCCCGGCCACCGTCTCCGCGGTGGGATGCACCGGCACCAGCTCGCCGGTGTATCCGCCGTCGCGCAGGTTGCCCAGCATCAGGGCGCCGATGCCGTGCCCGGTGGCACTGACGCCGTAGATCGCGATGCCCCGCGGGGCCAGCAGCCGGGCGATCGACCGGCTCTCGGTGAGGTGCTCGCGGGACTCCTGCACCTCACGGGACTTCTCGGTCGGCTGGATCGGGAAACTCAGGTGGACCACGCCGTCGGCGTAGCGCCGTTGCACCTGGTAGCCGGTGTCGCCGAAGACCCGCAGCATGCCGTTGTTCTCCGGGAGCACCTCGGCGACGAACCGGGTGATGCCGTGCTGGCGGGCCGCGTCGGCCAGATGCTCCAGCAGCACCGAGCCGATGCCCCGGCCCTGCTGCGCGTCCTCGACCACGAACGCCACCTCGGCCTCCGGCGAGTCGGGGCCGAGCCGCTCGTACCGGCCGACCGAGGTGATCCGGCCGTCGGCCAGGGTCACGAACGCCTCGCGGTCATGGTGATCGACGTTGACGAAGCGCTGCAGGTCGCGTTCCGGAATGCGCGGATAGGGCGAGAAGTAACGCAGGTACCGGGTGCGGTCGCTCATCCGGGAGTGGAAGTCCACGATGGCCGGCGCGTCCTCCGGCCGGATCCGGCGCAGGTGGACGGCGGTGCCGTCGGAGAGGAGGACGTCCGCGCTGCGCTCGGTCATGTCAGTCCCGGGGATCGTGCGGGTCCAGGCCGTGCAGCGGGAAGACCGCCGTGCGGGTGGCGAGGACGGCCCGGTCGATCGGGTCCTCACTGGTCCCCGGCCACGGCGAGACCGAGGGTTCGGTCCCGTCCGTCATCGCCTCCGGAATCGTAGCCCCCGGACGGCGCGCGGCGGCCAGCGAGCGCCACTGGTCGGGAACGCGTGTCGCCGGGTCGAGCGGTTCACCGGTGGCGACCGCCAGCAGGTGGGTCCACGCCCGTGGCACCACCTCGACCAAGGCGTACCCGCCGCCGCCGGTGGCCACCCAGCGGCCGTCGCAGATCTCGTCGGCCAGGGCGCGCATCGCGATGTAGGCGGCCCGCTGGCCGTCCACCGACAGGCGCAGGTCGGCGAGCGGGTCGAGACGGTGCGTGTCGGCGCCGCACTGACTGATGATGATCTCCGGGGCGAAGGCGCGGACCACCGACGGGACGACCGCGTGGAAGGCCCGCAGCCAGCCGTCGTCACCGGTGCCCGGTGGCAGCGGCACGTTGACGGCGGTGCCCTCGGCCCCCGGCCCGCCGGTCTCGTCGGCGAAACCGGTGCCCGGAAAGAGTGCCAGGGGCGTCTCGTGCAGGCTCACCGTGAGCACCCGCGGGTCGTCGTAGAAGACGGTCTGCACCCCGTCGCCGTGATGCACGTCGACGTCGATGTAGGCGACCCGCTGGGCGCCGTTCTCCAGCAGCCAGGCGATCGCCACGGCGGGGTCGTTGTAGACGCAGAAACCGGCGGCCCGGGCCGGCATCGCGTGGTGCAGGCCGCCGGCCACGTTGACCGCGCGCCGGGACACCCCGTGCCACACCGCCCGCGCGGCGGCCAGGGTGGCGCCGCAGATCCGGGCGGAGGCCCGGTGCATGTCGTCGAAGACCGGATTGTCCGGGGTGTTCAGGCCCCAGCCGGTGAAGAACGGGTCGATCGGGGCCAGCCGGACGGCGTCCAGATAGTCGGCGCGGTGCACTCGGGTGAGATCGATCTCACTCGCCTCGACCGGAGTGATCATCTGAACGCCGGGGCGGTCCAGAACACCGAGTTCGCGGGCGAGTGCCATGGTCAACTCGACACGCACCGGGTTGAGGGGATGATCACCCATGTCGTAGTCCAGCAGGGTGCTGTCCCAGACCACCGCTGTCGTGTCGTCCGCCATGCGAGCCATGCTCCCACGTGGTTCCGTCCCCCGGAGGGGACGATGTGCCGTTAGCACACGTGTTCCGGCGTCGGGTAGGGTCTTCAGGCACTTGTCCAGGGCGGAGGTCAGCCCAACGCAACGCGGTATTATCGCTGCTGGGAGGACCACATCGTGAACGATCTCGTCGACACCACCGAGATGTACCTTCGCACCATCCTGGAGCTCGAGGAAGAGGGCGTTCCCGCGCTTCGCGCCCGGATCGCTGAGCGCCTGCACCAGAGCGGCCCCACGGTGAGCCAGACCGTGGCCCGCATGGAGCGGGACGGTCTGCTGACCGTCGAGGGCGACCGCCACCTCGTGCTCACCGACCTGGGCCGTGACACCGCCGTCGGCGTCATGCGTAAACACCGTCTCGCCGAGCTGCTGCTCGTCAACGTCATCGGGATGCCCTACGAGGAGGCCCACGAGGAGGCCTGCCGCTGGGAGCACGTGATGAGCGACGCCGTCGAGAAACGCGTCTACGAGCTGCTGAACAAGCCGACCCGTTCGCCGTACGGGAACCCGATCCCCGGCCTCGAACACCTCGGCGCCCCCGACGACACCTCCGAGATCCTCACCCAGGGCGAGCGCAATCTGGCCTTCCCGGGGCTGACCGGCAGTGTCGTCATCCGCCGCATCTGCGAGAGCGTGCAGTCCAACTCCGACGTGCTGCGCCAGCTGCACGCGGCCGGCATCAACCCGGGCACGACGGTGACGGTGGCTCAGGAGCGCGACGGGGTGACCATCGACGGTTCGGCCGGCGACAAGATCCGCCTGCCGCGTGAGGTCGCGTCCCGCGTCTTCGTGGCGGCCCGTTAGCCGCTAGCCGTTGGTGGTGCTCAGCGCTTTGGCGAGGTCGAGCAGTCCGGCGTCGAACTTCTTCACCTCAGCCGCGGGGGTCCCCTTCGGGAAGGTGAGGCGGAGCGTCTGGAGCTGCTTGGCCTCGCTGAGCCAGCCGATCTCGGTGCTGATCCCGTGCTCGCCGGCGGGCTGGCCGTAAGCGCGGTACCCGGCGCGGCCCAGCCCCTTGAGCTTCGCCGCTTTCGCCGGCATCCGCTCCTCCAGGAAGACCTCGGCGTTCGCCTTGGTCGTCTCGACCACGGACAGCGACAGGTCGGGCCAGGGCTCATCGGTCTTCTGCACCACGCAGCTCGACGTGTCGTCGACCTGGTCGGAGGCGGCCACCTCGAAGCGGATGCCGACCGTCTGCTGGATCAGGTCGTAGTCCCACAGGATGCAGGCGCCGCCGGCCGCGGCGGCGGGAATCTCGACGGCCGACTCCGACGGAGCGGGTTCGACGATGGCGGCGGTCTCGTTGTCAGCTGTGCAGCCGGACACGGCGAACAGCATGACGACCGCGCCGAGCACGGCCAGACGCGTAGGCACTCTTGATCCTCCCCGGGGCGGGCGCACACACCGTACTGTCCCGGCCGTTCGGGCGCTACTTGACAGTCGCCGTCAAGTAGCGCCAGGATTGCTGTGTGGACCTGACCGGGCAGCTCATGAGCATGCTCGACAGCCGCCTGCTCGACCCGCTGGAGATCCTGCTGCAGGACGATCAGCCGGTCGGCGCGATGCGTGACCTGCTGCGGGTGCGGGCCGGCGAGTGGGCCCGGGTGCTGACCGGCGACGACGACACCGCAGCGGTCCACCTGATCGCCCGGCTGATCGGCACGCTCCACTCCGGCGATCAGCCGTTCAACCCGCCGGCCGACTGGTGGCGCAGCCCGTTCGGGCAGATCGTGCTCCGGCGAGCCGGCCACCCGTACGCCCAAGCCGTCTCCTATGCCACCGCCGGCGCGATGCTCGGCATCACCCGCCAGGCAGTGCACGACCTGGTCCGCCGCGGCCGGCTGCCCCGGCACCCGGACGGGGGCGTGCCCGTCACCGCGATCCGGGACCGTCTACCCACCGAGGGAAATCAATGATCAACGACCGTCTCATCGACGCCGGCTCCGTGCAGCTCGCGGTCCGTGACTTCGGTGGCGACCAGCCACCGCTCCTGCTCGTGCACGGCGCCGGCGGCAACCTCGCCCAGATGACCACCCTGGCCCGGGCGCTGCGCCCGCACCACCGGGTGGTCACCCTCGACCTGCGCGGGCACGGCCGGTCCGCCGACGGCGACTGGACGTGGGACAACGCCCTCGGCGACCTGGCCGCCGTCTGCGCCCAGCTGGAGATCGAGCGGCCCGCCGTGGTCGGCCACTCCCTCGGCGGCATGCTGGCCGCCCTCTGGGGCCAGCGGCACCCCGACTCCCCCGGTGTGGTCAGCCTGGACGGCAACCCGCCGCCCACCCGCCTCGAGCACCTGCCCGGCCTCGACCCGGAGAAGGCCGCCGCCGAGCTGGCCCGGCTGCACGCGATCTTCGACGCCGTCCAGGCCGTCGCCGGCCAGGTCATCCCCGCCGACCAGCTACCCGACCTGGTGGAGCAGCAGCAGATGGCGGCCCGGGACATGGGCGCCAACGAGAAGGTCTGGGTCGAAGGCTTCCGCCGAAACCTGGTGCACAACGACGGCGAGACGTCGCTGCGGCCGTCCGCCGGGCTGACCGCCCAGCTGCGGACCGAGATGAACCAGCTCGACCTGGGCCCGGTCTACGCCGCCACCACCTGCCCGCAACTGGTCGTCCTGGCCACCCGCGACCTGCCGCAGCAGGAGCCGTTCGCCGAACTGTACGCCGCGCACCGGCGTTACCTGGTCGAGCAGGCCAAGGCGGTGCCGCACCTGCGTTGGGTATCGCTGGCCGACGCCTCACACGCCATGGTGATCGAGCAGCCCGCGGTACTGGCCGGCCTGATCACCGAGTTCCTGGCCGGCAGCCGCTAAACGGGGTTCCTGGCCGGGCAGCCGCAAAACAGGGCTCCTGACCGGGCAGCCGATAACGGGATTCCTGGCCGGGCAGCCGCTAACGGCGGTTGCGCAGCCAGACGCCGAACTCGACCGCGGTGCGGACTCCGCTCTCCAGCACCGCGGTGCAGATGTCGAAACCGCAGACCTCGTCCGGGTACTCCGGGCGCTGATGCCAGACCGTCTTGACCGCGAGAATCGCCCGCCGCTCTTCGTCGGTCAGGCGGCCGGGGAGCGCCCGGTGCCACTCGCTGACGTCGGTGTGGTCGTCGTGCAGCCAGATCGACACGTCGACCCGCCACTCCCCCACGGTGAGCACGACGTGGTGCCGCTCGTCCCGGGGCTTCCCGCTCGGCGACCGGTCACCACGCTCGTCGTGATAGGCGAAACCGGTCAGGCCCGGAACGGTGATCACCCGGCCGAGCAGCGCGACGACGTCCGCCGGACCGTAGTCCGGGCCGCCGGCCAGCATCAGGTCCAGGTCGCGCCACACCATCAGCCCCGAGACGAAGCTGCCGGTCGGCGTCACCGGCCCCAGCGGCTCGAGCAGCGCGAGCACCTCCCGCGCCTCCGCCTGCAGGTCCTCCGGGCTAGCCATCGTGCGTCTCCTCCCCACGGCCGCCCTGGCCCCGTCGGGACATTGTCGGCCCGGCCGCAAGAAACGACAAACGCCCGGTTCCGCACAGGTACGGAACCGGGCGTCGACTCGTGTCAGCTACAGCCGGAGGTGGAGCCGCAGCCCTCGCAGACGTAGCAACTGCCGGCCCGGCGCATCTTCGTGCCGCAGGTGAAGCAGAGCGGCGCGTCCGAGGCGTGCCCGGTCTTCAGCTCCAGCAGTTCGGTCGACGAACCGACGGCGACCGTGACCGGGGTCGCCGCAGCCTTGACCTCGGCCACCGTCACGCTGGAGGAGGGCGCCGACACGACGCTCACCTGGGCGGCCTCGGCAGCGGCTTCCGCGGCTGCTTCGGCGGCGACCTGGGCGGTGCGCTCCTTGGCGGTGAAGATGCCGAGTTCGGCGCGGGTCTCGTACGGCAGGAAGTCCAGCGCCAGGCGACGGAAGATGTAGTCCATCACCGAGGTCGCCATGCGCACGTCCGGGTCGTCGGTCATGCCGGCCGGCTCGAAGCGCATGTTGGTGAACTTGCTGACGAACGTCTCCAGCGGCACCCCGTACTGAAGCCCTATCGAGATGGCGACCGAGAAGGCGTCCATCACGCCGGCCAGGGTGGAACCCTGCTTCGACATCTTGAGGAAGACCTCGCCGAGACCGTCGTCCGGGTAGGACGAGGCGGTCAGGTAACCTTTGGCACCGGCGACCGAGAACGACACCGTCTCGGACGCCCGCTTCTTCGGCAGGCGCTTGCGGATCGACCGGTACTCGACGACCTTCTCGATGATCTTCTCGACCTCAGCGGCGGGCAGGACCGGCGCCTCGATCTCGGAGGTCTTCTTCTTGGCGACCGACAGCGGCTGGCCGACCTTGCAGTTGTCGCGGTAGATCGCGAGTGCCTTCAGGCCCAGCTTCCAGCCCTGGTAGTGCACCTCCTCGATCTCCTCGACGGTCGCTGTCTCCGGCATGTTGACCGTCTTGGAGATGGCGCCGGAGATGAACGGCTGCACCGCGGCCATCATCTTGACGTGGCCGAGCGGCGAGATCACCCGGTCGCCCATGGCGCAGTCGAAGATCGCGTAGTGCTCCGGCTTGAGGCCGGGCGCGTCGATGACGTTGCCGTTCTCGGCGATGTGCTCGACGATCGCCTCGACCTGCTCCTCGGGGTAGCCGATGCTGCGCAGCGCCCGCGGGACCGTCTGGTTGACGATCTGCATGGAGCCGCCGCCGACGAGCTTCTTGAACTTGACCAGGGCCAGGTCCGGCTCGATACCGGTGGTGTCGCAGTCCATCATCAGGCCGATGGTGCCGGTCGGGGCGAGGACCGAGGCCTGGGCGTTGCGCCAGCCGTTCTTCGCGCCGAGCTTGTTGCCGTTCTGCCACTGCCGGGTCGCCTCGCGAAGGATCTCGGTGGCGACGGCGCCCTGCGGGCGGACCTCGTCGTTGGCGGCGGCGTGCTTGCGCATGACGCGCTGGTGCGGCTCGGCGTTGCGGGCGTAACCGTCGTACGCGCCGACGATGCCGGCCAGTTCGGCCGAGCGGCGGTACGCGGTGCCGGTCATCAGCGAGGTGATGGCCGCGGCGACACTACGGCCACCCTCGGAGTCGTACGGCAGACCCGAGGCCATCAGCAGCGCGCCGATGTTCGCGTAGCCGATGCCGAGCTGGCGGTACGCCCGGGTGGTGACCCCGATCTTCTCGGTCGGGAAGTCGGCGAAGCAGATCGAGATGTCCATCGCGGTGATGATGAACTCGACGCTCTTGACGAACTTCTCCACCTCGAAGCCGCCGTCGGCCTTGAGGAACTTCATCAGGTTCAGTGAGGCCAGGTTGCAGGACGAGTCGTCCAGCGACATGTACTCCGAGCACGGGTTGGACGCGGTGATCCGGCCGGTCTCGGGGTTGGTGTGCCAGTCGTTGATGATGTCGTCGTACTGCAGGCCGGGGTCGGCGCACTCCCACGCGGCCTGGGCGATGCCACGGAACAGCTTCTTGGCGTCGATGGTCTCGATGACCTCGCCGTCGAGGCGGCTGCGGAGACCGAACTCGGCGCCCTCCTCGTACGCCCGCATGAACTCGTCGCTGACCCGCACCGAGTTGTTGGCGTTCTGGTACTGGACGCTGACGATATCGGCGCCGCCCAGGTCCATGTCGAAGCCGGCGTCCCGCAGCGCGCGGATCTTGTCCTCCTCGCGCGCCTTCGTCGAGACGAACTCCTCGATGTCCGGGTGGTCGACGTCGAGGATGACCATCTTGGCCGCGCGCCGGGTGGCGCCGCCGGACTTGATGGTGCCCGCGCTGGCGTCCGCGCCACGCATGAAACTGACCGGGCCGCTGGCAGTGCCACCGGACGAGAGCAGCTCCTTGGACGACCGGATCCGGGACAGGTTGACACCCGAGCCGGAACCGCCCTTGAAGATCAGGCCCTCTTCCTTGTACCAGTCGAGGATCGAATCCATCGAGTCGTCGACGGACAGGATGAAACAGGCGCTGACCTGCTGCGGAGATTTGGTGCCGACGTTGAACCACACCGGCGAGTTGAAGCTGAACACCTGGTGCAGCAGCATCCAGGTCAGTTCGTGGTCGAACAGTTCGGCGTCCGCGGCGGAGGCGAAGTAACCGAACTCCTCACCGGCCTTGCGGTACGTCTGGACCACCCGGTCGATCAGCTGCTTGAGCGACCACTCCCGCTCCGGGGTGCCCACCGCGCCCCGGAAGTACTTGGTCGTGACGATGTTCGCCGCGTTCACGCTCCAGAACGCCGGGTACTCCACGCCACGCTGCTCGAAGTTGATCGAGCCGTCCCGCCAGTTCGTCATGACGACGTCGCGGCGTTCCCACTCGACCTCGTCGTACGGGTGAACGCCCTCGGTCGTCCAGACCCGCTCCACACGCAGCCCCCCGGCCACAGCGCCGTTGCCGCCGCCGTTGTTCCGGCTGCGCTGGCGACCTGCAGTGATGCCGTCTCCGGCCATATGGATGTGCTCCCCCTCGTAGGTACCGCAACAGATGTGTCGGTAAGAAGTGCCCAGGGCTGAGGCCAGCTCAGCCGTTGAGCTTGGGTGCGCGTCCCCCGGACCGTGGCGCGACGGGGTGTCGCGTCCCGGTTTCCCGGACGGGGGCGGCGTCGCGCAGCGCGGCGATCTCCTTCTCGAATTCGTCGAGAGAGTCGAACGACTTGTACACGCTGGCGAACCGGAGGTAAGCCACCTGATCCAGCTCACGCAGAGGGGTGAGGATCGCCAGTCCCACGTCGTGGCTGGGGATCTCGGCGGCGCCACGGGCCCGGACAGCCTCCTCGACCCGCTGCGCGAGCACAGCGATCGAGTCCTCGTCGACGGGCCGGCCCTGGCAGGCCTTGCGAACGCCACTCATGATCTTGGTTCGGCTGAAGGGCTCGGTGACACCGCTGCGCTTGACCACCGCGAGGACGGCCTCCTCGACGGTGGTGAACCGCTTGCCGCACTCGGTGCACGAACGGCGGCGACGGATCAGCTGACCGTCGTCGGCCTCACGTGAGTCGACCACGCGTGAATCGGCATGGCGACAGTACGGGCAGCGCACGCGAATCTCCCTCCGGCACCTTCTCGACCAGCTCCGGGCATGGCAAAACGCAGCGGAACCATCGTCGAAACGATCGGCTGCGCTGTGGATGACATGTGGATAACCAGGTAGAAGGAAACCCAACCTGTGGATGACTTACATCCGTGTGACCACTAGATGTTGGGGTAGACGCTAGGCCTCGGCGGACGCCGATGCAAGTTCACCAGCATGCCGACGCGCCGTATTTTCCACCTCACCACCAGCGGTGATGTCACGATCACGCGGTGCGGCCGGATCACGTGACACGACGCGCCGGAGAATCGGGCAGAGCACTCTGCGGAGATCAAATCCGGGCGGCGGATCAGCCCTGGGAGGCGGTCGTGAAGAGGATGACACTGGCCATGACGGACGTCATGAGAAAGAGACCCAGAAGCACGATCCGGCCACGGCGGGTGAGCCGCAACGAGGGCTCCGCGTGTCGAGCACCACTGACAGTCATGACTAACCCCTTTCGGACACACGTTCGATAGAACGCCCGTACGACGGTCTATCAGAACACAGGTACGGAAGTCGAGTCTTTCGGAGCGACACGCCGGGGAAATCTCGTACAGATGTTTGAATATGTCGGACCTGCACACTAGGTTTTCCGTGAAGAGGGGTCAGCCGGCGGTCGCCATCCCCACGGCGCCGCCCGGCTCCGCGACGCACCACGTGCCGACCAGGCACTGGCCGACAGGGAGGGCGGACGTGTCGACCGACGACCGGACGAGCCAGCAGCATCAGATCAGGAAGCCCGAGACCGCCCGCCGACGCACCACCGGCGCGAGCCGGTCCCGCGCTGGCGAGCCGCCGCAATTACGTTCGGTCACCCCGGTCGGTAACGTCCCGGAGGTGGTCGCCACCGACCTCACCGCCCGTCAGCGGCGGATCCTCGAGTTCATCCGGACCTGGGTGGAGAAGTACGGTTACCCGCCCAGCGTGCGCGAGATCGGCGAGGCGGTCGGCCTGGTCTCCCCGTCCAGCGTGGCCTACCAGCTGAAGGCCCTGGAGACCAAGGGCTACCTGCGGCGCGACCCGAACCGGCCGCGCGCGGTGGACGTTCGCGGCCCCAGCGAGATGGTCGACGACGAGACGCTGCGGGCGGCCCGGCCCCAGCCGGCCTACGTGCCGCTCCTCGGCCGGATCGCCGCCGGTGGCCCGATCCTGGCCGAGCAGTCGATCGAGGAGTTCTTCCCGCTGCCGCGCGAGCTGGTCGGCGAGGGCGACGTCTTCATGCTCGAGGTCAAGGGCGACTCGATGATCGACGCGGCGATCTGCAACGGCGACTGGGTGGTCGTGCGCCAGCAGCCCAACGCCGAGGCGGGCGACATAGTGGCCGCGATGATCGACGGTGAGGCGACGGTGAAGAGCTACCGCCAGCGCGACGGGCACGTCTGGCTGATGCCGGCCAACCCCGCCTTCGACCCGATCCCCGGCGACGACGCCACCATCATGGGCCGCGTGGTGGCGGTGCTCCGCCGAGTCTGACCAGGACAAACCCCCGGATGCAAGACGGCCGGTTCCGCAACTCGGAACCGGCCGATCAAAACCTTGCGTCGGTACGTCGAACAAGCTCGCGCGCCGCGAACAGCCGGCTCACGAGGAGCCGTCCGGATCAGCGCCCGGTGGGGCCGGGGCCTCCGCCGTAGACGCCACCGCCGGGCTGCGGGCCACGCGGCGGGCCCTGACCGTTGCCACCACGGCCACCGGGCGGCGGACCCTGCTGCGGTCCACGGCCGCCGGACTGCTGCGGACCGCGCGGGGGCTGCTGCGGGTTACGCGGCGGGCCACCCTGCTGGGGACCACGCGGCGGCTGCTGCTGCGGGCCACGGCCGGGCTGCTGCTGCTGCGGGCCACGCGGCGGCTGCGGAGCACGCGGCGGCTGCTGCTGGGGACCACGGGCGGGCGGCTGCGGGCCACGGGCGGGCGGCTGCGGAGCACCGCCGCGCTGAGGCGGCTGCGGGCCACGCGGCGGCTGCTGCGGGTTGCGCTGGCCCTGCTGCTGCGGGCCACGTGCGGGCGGCTGCTGCGGGCCACGCGGCGGCTGACCGCCGGGACGACCGCCCTGGCCACCCGGAGCGCCACCGGCCTGAGCACCGCCGCCCTGGTTGCCGTACACCGGGCCGTTGCCACGCTGGCCACCGGCCGGCGGGCCGGACTTCGCGCCGTAGACCGGGCCACCGCCACCACCGGGCCGGCCGGAGTAGGAGGGTCCGCGCTGCGGCGCCCCGCCGACGCCGATCAGCTCGGTCTCCGGGTCGCCGGTGTTGATCCCGCCGGAGGGGTGGCTGTCGGACATCAGAGCGGCCGAGGGCTGCGGCGATTTCCGGAACCGCACGATGCCGAAGACACCGGCGGCGACCAGCAGCAGACCGAACAGGCCGACACCACCGACCGCGTAGGCCAGCTTGTCGGGGTCCAGGTACCAGGCGGTCCCGGTGTCGGTGGAAGCGGACTTCTCCGACTTCTGCGCGATCGTGGTGGCCGGCGTGTACTCCCGGATGTGGTTCGCGGTCTCGGTGTCGCCGCTCATGTCGGAGACGGTGTAGAAGAGCTTGCCGTCGGTGCTGTAGGCGATCGATTCGCCGAGCGGCTCGTTGGGCAGGCCGGTCGTGCGCGGCGTCTTCTTCAGCGCGCCGAGCACGTCACCGTTGGTCACGTCCCATTCGAGCGCGTCGGTGTAGGTGCGGAGCACCACCTTCGTCGCGCCCTGGGTGACCGCGCCACCGGTGATGGTCTTGTTGCCGATCCGGGCGATCGGGTTGCCGGCCGTCTCGGTGGCCGAGAGCTTGAGGGAGCCGACCTTCTCCATCGGCACGCCGGCCTTGGAGTTCGGCTTCAGTGCGCCGGTCGGCTTGTAGATGCCGGCGTCCGCACCGATCTCCTTGGTCACGATGAGCGGCGTGCCGTCACCGTCGAAGATCAGGGCCTCGGCGTCGTGCTTGTCGCCGGACGGGTAGCTGAGCCGGTGGATGACCGGTTTCTCCGAGCCGTCGGCCGGCATGCTCCACAGCGCGACAGTCGGGCGGGTGGACGGCGGTGATTTCCGGACGCCGTTGTCGCCGATGTCGGCGATCCAGAGCGTCTTGCCGTCCGGGGAGAGGACGATGTCCTCCGGATCCGCCGGACCGGTGCCGCTGAAGCTCTTCTCGTCAACCTTCTTGCAGTCCCGGTTGAGGAAGTAGATCTTCGCGTTGCTGTTGTCCTCTTTACCGTCGTTGACGGTGGCGAAGCCGTTCTTGAGCGCCGCGAGGCCGGAGAGTTCGTTCATCTCCTTGTCGGCGATCTTGCAGAGCTTCTTACCGGGCGTCGATTTCGCGCTCACGGTGGGTGCCGGCGTCGGATCGTCGGCCAACGCGCTGGAGGATCCGACCAGAATCAGACCCAGGGTCACGATGGTCGGGAACACGAGACGCCGCATCCGCACAGTGTCGCACGCGGCGTCCCCTCCCGGTATTACGTGTGGATCAACGATGACCGGACAGTCCGTGAAATCCGAATTGTTTTCTCTTCGTCAACACCGATGGACGGAGAGATCGGCGGCCAGCTCTTCGTCGACGCGCGCCAGAAGCTCCGTGCCGTCGTCCAGGTGACGGGACTGGAGCACCTGACCGGACCGGTGCACCCGGGCGACCAGGTCCCCCCGGTCGTACGGAATCAGGACCCGCAACTCGACCGCCGGACGTGGCAGCCGGTCGGCGATGGCCTGATGCAGTTCGGGGATGCCGGCGCCGGACCGCGCGGACACGAAGATCGCGTCCGGCCAGGCCCGCTTCAGGCGGAGCACCGTCTCCTCGTCGGCCGCGTCCAGCTTGTTGATCACCAGCAGTTCGGGGAGCTGGTCCGCTCCCACCTCGCTGAGGACCTCGCGGACCGCGGTGACCTGCCCCTCCGGGTCCGGGTGCGCGCCGTCGACCACGTGCACCAGCAGATCGGCGTGCGACACCTCCTCCAGCGTCGAGCGGAACGCCTCGACGATGTGGTGCGGCAGGTGCCGGACGAAACCGACCGTGTCAGAGAGCGTGAAGACCCGCCCGTCCTCCGCGGCGGTGCGCCGGGTGGTCGGGTCGAGGGTGGCGAACAGTGCGTCCTCCACCAGCACGCCGGCCTGGGTCAGCCGGTTCAGCAGACTGGACTTGCCGGCGTTGGTGTAACCGGCGATGGCCACGGCGGGGATGCCGCTGGCGGCCCGGCGGGACCGTTTGGTCTCCCGTGCCGTCTTCATGGCCTTGATCTCGCGACGCAGTTTCGCGATCCGGATGTTGATCCGGCGCTTGTCGGTCTCCAGCTTGGTCTCACCGGGACCACGGGTGCCGACACCGCCGCCGCCCGAACCACCGGCGCCACCACCCTGACGGGACAGCGACTCACCCCAGCCGCGCAGCCGGGGCAACATGTACTGGAGCTGGGCCAGCTCGACCTGGGCCTTGCCCTCACGGCTCTTGGCGTGCTGGGCGAAGATGTCGAGGATCAGCGCGGTCCGGTCGACCACCTTGACCTTGACCTGCTCCTCCAGCTTGCGGAGCTGCGACGGAGAGAGCTCGCCGTCACAGATCACCGTGTCCGCGCCGGTCATGATGACCACGTCGCGCACCTCGTCGACCTTGCCGCGGCCGATGAAGGTGGCGGCGTCGGGTTGTTTTCGTCTCTGGATCAGGCCCTCGAGCACCTGGGAACCGGCGGTCTCGGCGAGGGCGGCGAGCTCGGCGAGCGAGTTGTCGGCGTCCTCCACGCTGCCCTCGGTCCAGACGCCGACCAGGACGACACGTTCGAGTCGCAGCTGTCGGTACTCGACCTCGGTGACGTCGGTCAGCTCGGTGGAAAGACCGGCCACCCGCCTGAGCGAGTGCCGCTCCTCGAGCTCCAGGTCCCCGGTGGTGGGATCCAGCTCGTCAAGGACGGGTGTCTGGTAAGTGTTTCGCAAAAGTGACCTCCTCCGCCTTCGATCGTGGCACGTCCCGCTCGGAGGCGCATCCACATATGCGCGCCGCGTGATGGTGACCCTTCAGTAACCACCGGCCCGGGCCCCGCATTTCCGGACAGGCGACAATGCGGAGTACTCACCCCACCAACGTCGGAGGGACCACCGTGGTGACCACCCGCCTGCCGAGCGCAGGATTCTCGATCACGATCCGAATCGCCGTAACCGCGGACGCCTCGTCCATCGGTCGGCTCACCACCTGTGTGGGTGAGGCCGGAGCGATCGTGACGGCGCTGGACGTGGTGGACTCCGACCCCACCAGAGTGCTGGTCGACCTCACCTGTGACACCGCTGACGCCGCGCACGCCGACCAGGTCGTCAAGCAGCTCGAGGAACAGGACGGGGTGGATGTCCGCAAGGTCTCCGACCGGACGTTCCTGCTGCACCTGGGCGGCAAGATCGAGGTCAGTTCGAAGGTCGCGCTGCGCAACCGGGACGAGCTGTCCCGGGCGTACACCCCGGGTGTGGCCCGGGTCTGCATGGCGATCGCCGAGAACCCGGCGGACGCCCGGCGCCTCACCATCAAGCGCAACACCGTGGCCGTGGTCAGCGACGGCTCGGCCGTGCTGGGCCTGGGCAACATCGGCCCGGCCGCCGCGATGCCGGTGATGGAGGGCAAGGCCGCCCTGTTCAAACGGTTCGGCGGCGTGGACGCCTGGCCGGTGGTGCTGGACACCCAGGACACCGACGAGATCGTGGCGATCGTGAAGGCGATCGCGCCGGCCTACGGCGGCATCAACCTGGAGGACATCGCCGCCCCGCGGTGCTTCGAGATCGAGGCCCGGCTGAAGGAACTGCTGGACATCCCGGTCTTCCACGACGACCAGCACGGCACCGCGATCTGCGTGCTGGCCGCGCTGACCAACGCGCTGCGGGTGGTCGGCAAGCAGATGCAGGACGTCAAGGTGGTGGTCTCCGGCGCGGGCGCGGCCGGCACCGCGATCATGAAGCTGCTGATGCGGCAGGGTGTGGGCGACATCATCGCCTACGACCGGAAGGGCGCCCTGCACCGTGGCATGCCCGACCTGAACGAGTCGATGCAGTGGCTGGCCGACCACACCAACAAGGAGAACTACTCCGGTGACCTGCCCGGCGCGATCGCCGGTGCGGACGTCTTCATCGGCGTCTCCGCCCCGAACCTGCTGACCGGCGACGACATCGCCAGGATGGCCGAGAAGTCGATCGTCTTCGCGATGGCCAACCCGGACCCGGAGGTCGACCCGAGGGAGGCCCGCAAGCACGCCGCGATCGTCGCGACCGGCCGCTCCGACCAGCCCAACCAGATCAACAACGTGCTGGCCTTCCCCGGCGTCTTCCGCGGCATGCTGGACGCCGCCGCCGAGGAGTTCACCGAGGAGATGGCGCTCGCCGCGGCCCGCGCCATCGCCGACGTGGTGGGCGAGGACAAGCTCAACCCCACGGTGATCGTCCCGAGCGTCTTCGACCCGCGGGTCACCCCGGCGGTGGCCGCGGCGATCCGCGCGGTGGTCAAGGGTGGCCCGATCCCGGCCAACCCGGCGGCGCTGCCGGAGAGCGAGCTGGACAAGGCTCCGGAGACGACCTTCTAAGCCCTTGCGGCGGTACGGGTGGGCAAGCGCCCGCCCGTACCGCTCAGGCGTTCACCCATCCGGTCAGCTCACCGACCAGATCGGTGATCAGCCCGGCCGCGCCCGCGTCCACCAGCGGACGCCAGCGGGCCATGTCGTTGGGTGTCCACGGCATCACGCCGACCCCGGCCGCGGTCAGCGCGGCCATCGTCTCCGGCCCGTTCAGCACGTCGTCCACCGGCGGGTTGCAGTACGTCACGCCCAACTCCCGGGCGATCTCGACGGTCTCCCCGTCGAACCGGAAGAGCAGCAGGCCGCGCCGGACCTCGGGGGCCACGTCCCGGACCTTGCGCAGCACGTCGGCGTCGAAGCTCTGCACCACCGAACGGTCCAGCAGATCGCGCTCGCCGAGCTGGGCGATGATCGATTTCACCTCGTCCAGGGTGGCCGGCGGCTTGATCTCGACGAGCAGTTCGGCGGTCGCCGGGGCGAGCAGGTCCAGCGTCTCGACAAGCGTCGGCACCCGCAGACCGGTGAACCCGGGCCCGAACCAGGATCCGGCGTCCAGGCGGGCGATCTCGGCGGCGGTCAGGTCCCAGACCCGGCCGGAACCGTCGGTGGTCCGGTCCACCGTCCGGTCGTGGATCACCACCGGCACACCGTCGCGGGTGCAGCGGACGTCGAACTCGACGATCGTGGCGCCGGCCCGCAACGCGGCAGCGAACGCGGGCAGGGTGTTCTCCGGAGCGACCGTGGGATAACCCCGGTGCGCGACGACGTGTGTCATCAGAGCACGGCCTCCGGGTCGACCTCGCCGTCCGCGACCAGCACCGCCGGCCCCTCCAGCCACCAGACGCCGTCGGCGTCGGCGGTCACCACCAGACGGCCGCCGAGCACGTCCACCGCGACCGAGCCGGTGGTCAGGCCGGCGTCGCGCAGTGCCACCGCGCCGACCGCGAGCGCGCCGGTGCCGCACGACTGGGTCTCGCCGGAACCGCGCTCGTGCACCCGCATCCGGACGTGCTGGTCCCGGCCGTGCAGGGGCTCGGCCTGCTCGACGAACTCGACGTTCACCCCGTGCGGGAAGGCCACGGCGTCGTGCAGCGGGGCCTTGGCCAGGTCGAGGGCGGACAGCGCCACACCGTCGTGCAGGCCGCAGACCAGGTGCGGGTTGCCGCAGTCCACGGCGACACCGGTCAGGGTCAGGTGCCCGAGGGTGGCGGTGCTCCCGGCGTACAACCGCGGGGTCGTCATGGAAGCCCGGATCGTGCCGTCACCGATCTCGGCGACCAGGACCCCCGCCCTCGTCGCCACCGGCAGGCCCGAAGGGCCGGCCACAGCCAGCCCGTTGACCAGCAGATAGCGAACGAAGACCCGCAGGCCGTTGCCGCACATCTCGGCGATCGAGCCGTCACTGTTGTGGTAATCCATGAACCACTCGGCCTCGCCCGCGAACGCGGCGGCCTCCGGGTGCTTGGCGCTGCGCACCACGCGGATCACGCCGTCGCCGCCGATCCCCTTCCGCCGGTCGCAGAGTGCCGCGACCAGCCGGGGCGTCAGCGTCAGCTCGCCGTCGGGGTCGGGGAGGATGACGAAGTCGTTGCCGGTTCCATGGCCTTTGGTGAAACGCACCCGGCCATCATCCCGCAAGCTCCCGGGCGGCCGCCAACAGCTTCGGGTCGGCGCCGTCCAGCCAGTGCACCGCCGGGTCGCGGCGGAACCAGGAACGCTGCCGCCGGACGAACCGCCGGGTGCCCTGGACGGTGTCCGCCTTGGCCTGCTCCTCGGTGAGCGTGCCGTCGATCTGGGCGAGTACCTGCTGGTAGCCCAGCGCCCGGGAGGCGGTCCGGCCGTCCCGGATGCCGTCCAGGCCGCGAACCTCGTCGATCAGCCCGGCCGACCACATCAGGTCGACCCGCAGCGCGATCCGCTCGTCCAGCTCGGCGGTGTCCCGGTCGACGCCGATCTGCACCGCCTGGTAGACCGGGCGCGGATCCGGCAGGCTCGCCGTGAACGGCTGCCCGGTCAGTTCGATCACCTCGAGCGCGCGGACGATCCGGCGGCCGTTCGACGGCAGGATCTTGGCGCCCGCCTCCGGATCCCGCTCGGCCAGCCGGGCGTGCAGCACTCCGGGTCCGGCCTCGGTCAGTTCCGCCTCCAGCCGGGCCCGAATCGCCGGGTCGGTGCCGGGGAACTCGAAATCCTCCAGAACCGCCCGGAGATAAAGACCGGAACCCCCCACCAGCAGCGGTACGCGCCCACGGTCGAGGATGCCGTCGATCGCAGCCCGGGCCAGCCGCTGGTACTCCGCGACCGCCGCCGGCTCGGTCACGTCCCAGATGTCGAGCAGATGGTGCGGAATCCCGTCGCGCTCGGTCTCGGTCAGCTTCGCGGTGCCGATGTCCATCCCCCGATAGAGCTGCATCGAGTCGGCATTGACCACTTCGCCGCCCAGCTCATGGGCGAGTGCGATGCTCAGGGCGGACTTGCCGGCAGCCGTCGGGCCGACCACGGTCAGTACTCGTTGATCTGTCCGGAACCGCACGTAAGCAACCGTAGGACACCGTTGTGTCACGGTCGTCAGCGGGAGCTTTCCCCTAACCGGGTTGGACCTGTGACAATGCGCGAGAAAGAATGCCGGTTGGAAGTTGGCATTCAGGCTGCGCTGTGGCGGTGGTCACGGGTCCGGTTCGGGCCGGTGACGCCGGGAGAACGAGGATGAGCTCATGAACGACTGGACGGCCTTCGGGCGCGTGGATGCCGACGGCACCGTGTACGTGAAGACCGCTGAGGGCGACCGGGTGGTCGGCTCCTGGCAGGCGGGTACCCCGGAAGAGGGGCTGGCTCACTTCGCCCGGCGCTTCGCCGACCTGGTGACCGAGGTCGACCTCGTGGAGGCTCGCCTCAAATCGGGCGCGGCGGACGCCTCCCACTCGCTGACAAGCGTGAAGCGACTGCGGACCCAGCTCGACGAGGCCCACGTGGTGGGTGACATCGACGGGCTCGTGGCCCGCCTGGAGCGCCTCGCCGGTCTCGCCGACGAGAAGGCCGGAGAGGCCAAGGCCGCTCGCGAGGTGGCCCGGGTCGAGGCGCTGGCGCGCAAGACCGCGCTGGTCGAGGAGGCCGAGGCGATCGCCGCCGACGCCACCGGCTGGAAGACGGCCGGCGACCGCCTCAAGGAGATCCTCGACGACTGGAAGAGCATCCGCGGCGTCGACAAGAAGACCGACGGGGAGCTGTGGAAGCGGTTCGCCGCCGCCCGCGACGGCTTCACCCGGCGCCGGGGCGCCCACTTCGCCACCCTCGACGGGCAGCGCAAGCAGGCGCAGACCGCCAAGGAGGACCTGGTCACCGAGGCCGAGACGCTCTCCTCCTCGACCGAGTGGTCGAGCACGGCGAACCGGCTCAAGGACCTGATGACCGAGTGGAAGGCCGCGCCGCGGGCCGCCAAGGAGGCCGAGCAGCGCCTCTGGGAGCGTTTCCGGGCCGCTCAGGACGCCTTCTTCACCCGGCGCAGCGAGGTCTTCTCGGCCCGTGACGCGGAGTACCAGGGCAACCTGGAGAAGAAGCAGGCCATCCTGGCCGACCTCGAGGCCGTCGACGTCGACGCGGACTCCCGCGGCGCGCAGAACAAGCTGCGTGACGCCCAGGCCGCGTGGCACGAGGCGGGCCGGGTTCCGCGGGAGGCCGCAGCCGGGCTGGACCGTCGCTGGCGGGCCGTCGAGGAGCGGATCCGGGTGGCGATGGACTCGGCCTGGCGCAAGACCGCCCCGCAGGACAACCCGCTGCTGCGCCAGATGCGTGACCAGGTGGCCGAGGCCGAGCAGCGGCTGGAGCGGGCCAAGGCGGCCGGCGACAACCGGCGGATCAAGGAGGCCGAGCAGGCGCTCGCCTCCAAGAAGCAGTTCCTGGCCCTCGCGGAGCAGGCGAACTGAGGTTTTCTCCACTGAAAAAGGGGGCGGCGATGCCGCCCCCTTTTTCAGGTCCTCCTACAGCGCGCAGCCCTCGGCGGCGGCCGGCAGCGGGGCCGGGACACCGATGGTCGGCAGGCCCAGGGTGACGCCCTTGAGTTTCGGCGTCCGGCCGGCCTCCCACGCGTCACCGGCCCGGGTGCGGCGGTGGCTCAGCGGGGAGCCGTCGGCGTTGAGGTGGTGCGGGGCGGCGTAGGTGATCACCGTCTCGACGATGTCACCGGGGCGCGGCTTGGTCTCGCCGGTACCGAAGTGCACCAGGCGGCCGTCGCGGGCCCGCCCGCTCATCCGGCCGGTCCGCTCGTCCTTACGGCCCTCGCCGACCGCGACCAGGACCTCGACCTTCTCCCCGATGAGCAACTTGTTCTCGTCCCAGGTGATCTCTTCGAGGGTGGCGATCAGCCGCTCGTACCGCGCCTGCACCACCTTCTTCGGGATCTGGTCCGCCATCGTCGCGGCCGGGGTACCGGGACGGATCGAGTACTGAAAGGTGAACGCGGTGGAGAACCGGGCCCGGCGCACCACCTCGAGGGTCTGCTCGAAGTCCTCCTCGGTCTCCCCGGGGAAGCCGACGATGATGTCGGTGGTGATCGCCGCGTCCGGCATGGCGGCCCGGACCTTCTCGATGATGCCCAGGTACTTCTCCTGGCGGTAACTGCGCCGCATCGCCTTGAGCACCCGGTCCGAACCGGACTGCAACGGCATGTGCAGCGAGTGACAGACGTTCGGCGTCTCGGCCATCGCGGCGATCACGTCGTCGGTGAAGTCCTTCGGGTGCGGGCTGGTGAACCGCACCCGCTCCAGGCCCTCCACGTCGCCACACGCGCGCAACAGCTTGCCGAACGCCAGCTTGTCGCCGAACTCGACGCCGTACGAGTTCACGTTCTGCCCCAGCAGCGTCACCTCGGAGACACCCTCGGCGACCAGTGCGCGCACCTCGGCCAGGACGTCACCGGGACGGCGGTCCTTCTCCTTGCCACGCAGGCTGGGCACGATGCAGAACGTGCAGGTGTTGTTGCAGCCCACCGAGATGGAGACCCACCCGGCGTACGTCGACTCGCGCTTGGTCGGCAGCGTCGACGGGAAGACCTCGAGTGACTCGAGGATCTCGACCTGCGCCTCCTCGTTGTGCCGGGCGCGTTCCAGCATCGTCGGCAGCGAGCCGATGTTGTGGGTGCCGAAGACCACGTCGACCCACGGCGCCTTCTTGACGATGTCGCCCCGGTCCTTCTGGGCGAGGCAGCCGCCGACCGCGATCTGCATCCCGGGGTTCTTCAGCTTCGTCGGGCGCAGGTGGCCGAGGTTGCCGTAGAGGCGGTTGTCGGCGTTCTCCCGGACCGCGCACGTGTTGAAGACCACCACGTCGGCCGCGTCCGCCTCGGGGGCGCGCACGTAACCGGCGTCCTCCATCAGGCCGGAGATCCGCTCGCTGTCGTGCACGTTCATCTGGCACCCGTAGGTACGCACGTCGTAGGTGCGCGGGGAGCCCGCAATCTCGGTAGTCATGGCAATCAACCAGGCTACCCGCTAAGCCGCGGCGGGCCGCTCCGGTGTCGGGTCGGGTTTCCACCGGGACCGGCCACAGCCGGCCGGGAGAGCGCACGCCGGGTCGGAGCCGGTGCAGGGCCGCAGGTGACGGCGCTCGGTGCCGTCGTCGGTCTCCCGTTCATCGACGTGCACGGCCCGTAACGTCCCGTCCGGCTCGGCCACCACGTACCGAGTCGGGTTGAGGGTGTCGTCGGGCAGGAGCACCGCGGACCGCAACCGGACCGCGACGGCGCTCGCGATGGTCTCCTCGACGACGCCGGCGGGCGTCAAGTAGATGTCCACCACGGTCGGGAAGTCTCCACCGACGTGGTAGACGTCGCACATCAGATCCTCGCCGGGAACCATCCCGTGCACCGGGCGATCCAGCGCTCCGGCCAGGGCGGCCGTCACGCTCCCGGGCTCGATCCGGCCGGCGATACACCAGTTCCACGGGCCGTCCGCCATAAGGTCCATGGTCCAGACCCCCCTCTCAGTGCAGTACCGGAGTTATCGCTCCGTGACCATTCTCGACACGTTCCGATACGGACGGGCCCCTAGGGTGTGTGCATTCGAGTGAACCGACAACGAGTGGATGGACCAGGGGTGACAGGCGAGGCTCTCATCGTCCTTGAGAACGTCAACAAGTGGTTCGGCCCCTTGCACGTGCTACAGGACGTTGACCTGTCTGTCGCGCGTGGCGAGGTGGTGGTCGTCATCGGACCCTCCGGGTCCGGGAAGTCCACGCTGTGCCGCGCCATCAACCGGCTGGAGCCGATCAACTCCGGCACCATCGTCTTCGACGGCCAGCCGTTGCCGGCCGAGGGCCGTGCGCTGGCCAAGCTGCGCAGCGAGGTCGGCATGGTGTTCCAGTCCTTCAACCTCTTCGCGCACAAGACGATCCTGCAGAACGTGATGCTGGGTCCGATCAAGGTCCGCAAGGAGAAGCAGGCGGTGGTCCGGGACCGGGCCATGTCCCTGCTGGAGCGGGTGGGCATCGCCAACCAGGCGGACAAGTACCCGGCCCAGCTCTCCGGCGGCCAGCAGCAGCGTGTCGCCATCGCGCGGGCGCTCGCCATGCAGCCCAAGGCCCTTCTCTTCGACGAGCCGACCAGCGCTCTCGACCCGGAGATGGTCGGCGAGGTCCTGGACGTGATGACGTCCCTGGCCCGCGAGGGCATGACGATGGTGGTCGTGACCCACGAGATGGGTTTCGCCCGCCACGCCGCCGACCGGGTCGTCTTCATGGCCGACGGTCAGCTGGTCGAGCAGGCCACGCCGGAGGAGTTCTTCGCGAACCCGCGCAGTGAGCGGGCGAAGGACTTCCTCTCCAAGATCCTCACGCACTGAAGTGCCCCTCAGGTCCGCCACACGACGGCGGGCTTGATCGAAGAAGGAGATATGTATGCGTTTCACTCGTGTAGCCGCTCTGGCGACCGCCGCGGCTCTCACTTTCGGCATGACCGCCTGTGGCGGCGACACCGAGTCGGGTGACACCGGCACCACCGGCGGCAAGGACTTCGCCGCCGGCACCACGATGAAGCGGCTCAGCGACGCCGGCACGGTCAAGGTCGGCACGAAGTTCGACCAGCCGGGCTTCGGCCTGAAGGGTCTGTCCGGCAAGCCCGAGGGCTTCGACGTCGAGATCGCCAAGATCATCGTCAAGGAGCTCGGGATCTCCGAGGACAAGATCGAGTTCGTCGAGACGACCTCGAAGATCCGCGAGGACGCCATCGTCAACAACAACGTCGACTTCGTCGTGGCGACCTACACGATCAACGACAAGCGCAAGGAGCGCATCGCGTTCGCCGGGCCCTACTACGAGGCCGGCCAGAACATCCTGGTCAAGGCGGACGACGCGACGATCACCGGGCCGGACTCGTTCAAGGCCGGCGACAAGAAGGTCTGCTCGGTCACCGGCTCCACCCCGGCCGAGACCATCAAGACCTCGGTCAAGGACGTCGCCAGCCAGCTGGTGCTCTTCGACACCTACGACAAGTGCATCACCGCTCTCGACGGTGGTCAGGTCAACGCGGTGACCACCGACAACGTCATCCTGCTCGGCTACATCGCCAAGAACGAGGGCAAGTACAAGCTCGCCGGCGAGAACTTCACCAAGGAGCCGTACGGCATCGGCGTGAAGATCGACGACAAGGACTTCCGGACCTTCATCAACGACACGCTGGAGAAGTCGTACGCCGACGGCAGCTGGAAGAAGGCCTGGGACGACACCGCCGGCAAGTTCGGCGCCGAGCTGGGCACCGCGCCCGCCGTCAACCGTTACTGATCCGCACCAGCTGATCTGATCCGGGGAGCTTCCGCCCGTGAGTGTGTTAGTTGACAAGTTCGACGTCTTCGCGGGCGGCTTCTGGCTCACCCTCCAGATCTGCGTGCTCGCCGCGATCGGCGCCCTGATCCTGGGCGCCGTCGTGGCGGTCCTCCGTATCTCACCGGTGCCGCCGCTCCGCGCGCTCGGCACCGCCTATGTCACCGTCTTCCGCAACATGCCGCTGACCGTGGTCATGTTCTTCTCCGCGTTCGCGCTGCCGGCGCTCGGCTCCAACGCCGACTTCCTGCGCATTCCCGGACTGGACCTGATCTTCACCCGGCTCAGCACCGACCTGCCGTACTTCCGCTTCGCCCTGATCGCGCTGGTCCTCTACACCGCCGCGTTCGTCTGCGAGGCGCTGCGCTCCGGCATCAACGCGGTCTCGCCCGGCCAGGCCGAGGCGGCCCGCTCCCTGGGTCTCACCTTCGGCCAGAACCTGCGATTCGTGGTGCTGCCGCAGTCCTGGAAAGCCTCGATCGTCCCGCTCGGTTCGGTCATCATCGCGATGATCAAGAACTCGGCACTGATCGGCTTCTTCGGCGTCGTCGGTGACCTCTCCCAGTCCGCCGACCAGCTGACCTCGGCGGAGGGCTACGCCTTCATCCCCGTCGCCATCGGCATCTCGATCGGATACCTGATCATGACCGTCCCCCTCGGGGCCCTCCTCGACCGGATCGAGAGCCGGCAGGCGGTGGCGGCCCGATGAGCCAGCAAACGGTTCTGTACGACATTCCGGGTCCCCGGCAGCGGCGGCTCACCCTGATCATCAGCATCCTGGCGACCCTCCTGGTCGCGGCCGGTGCGTACTTCCTCGTCTATCTGCCGCTGGACGAGAAGGGGCAGCTCTCGATGGAGCTGTGGGGTCCGATGATCGACCCCTCCAACGAGAACTTCATCCTGGTCTGGAAACGGATCTGGGTCGGCGTCCAGAACACCCTGATCGCAGCCGTCCTGGCGATCATCAGCTCGCTGGTCATCGGCACTCTGCTGGCCATCCTCCGGATCCAGGTCAAGAGTCTGCTCACCCGCCGCTTCACCGGCTCCGCCACCGCGGTCGCCTACCTGTTGCGCGGCCTCAGCATCGGGCTGTCCGGTCTCACCCGGATCTGCGTCGAGGTCTTCCGTGGTCTGCCGGTGGTCATCACGATCTTCTTCGTGGCCCGCGGTTTCCCCGAGTTCGGCCTCACCATGGACACCCTGTGGTACCTGGTGATCGGCCTGACCATCTACAACGGCGTGGTGATCGGCGAGATCCTGCGCTCCGGCATGGAGGGCCTGCCGCCCGGCCAGCGTGAGGCGGCCGTCGCGATCGGCCTCTCCCCGTTCCAGACCACCGCGCTGATCCTGCTGCCGCAGGCGTTCCGGATCATGCTGCCGGCGCTGATCAGCCAGCTCGTCGTGGTCCTGAAGGACACCTCGCTCGGCTTCATCATCAGCTACGAGGAGACCCTCAACATCGGCAAGCAGATCATCGGCGCACTGAGCAACCCGATCCAGGTCTACGTGGTGATCGCGGTGCTCTTCATCCTGGTGAACTACTCGCTGTCGAAGCTCGCCCAGTACGTCCAGAAGCGCCTGGCACGCGGCCGCAAGACCGCCGCCCTGCCGTTGAAGGAGGCGCCGGCCACGGCCGACGCCGCCATCTGACCCGCTTTACCGGGCCAGCTCCGTCACCCTGGACTCACGGACCACGGTGACCCGGATCTGGCCCGGATAGGTCAGCTCCTCCTCGATCTGCTTCGCCACATCACGGGCGAGGACCGCGGCGCCGATGTCGTCGATGTCGTCCGGGCGCACCATCACCCGGATCTCCCGGCCGGCCTGCATGGCGAAGACCTTCTCGACGCCGGCCTTACCGCCGGCGATCTCCTCGATACGTTCCAACCTCTTGACGTACGCCTCCAAGCTCTCGCGCCGGGCACCGGGGCGCCCACCGGAACACGCGTCGGAAGCCTGCGTCAGCACCGCCTCGATCGTCTGCGGCGGCACCTCGTTGTGGTGCGCCTCGATCGCATGGACGATGTCCTCGTGCTCGCCGTACTTGCGGGCCAGATCAGCACCGATCAGCGCGTGGCTGCCCTCCACCTCGTGGGTGAGCGCCTTGCCGATGTCGTGCAGGAACGCGGCCCGCTTCATCGTCGGCACGTCCAGCCGCAGTTCGGCCGCCATGATCCCGGCGATGTGCGCGGTCTCCACCAGATGCTTCAGCACGTTCTGGCCGTAACTCGTCCGGTACCGCAGCCGGCCCAGCAACTTCACCATCTCCGGGTGGATGTTGGTGATCCCCACGTCGACGAGGGCCTCCTCGGCCGCCCGGTCACAGAGACGCTCCACCTCGTTCTTGGCGCTGTCGAAGACCTCCTCGATCCGGTGCGGGTGGATCCGCCCGTCCAGCACCAGCTTCTCCAGCGTCAGCCGGCCCACCTCACGGCGCACCGGATCGAAGCAGGAGAGCAGAACCGCCTCCGGGGTGTCATCGATGATCAGGTTCACGCCGGTGGTCGACTCGAACGCCCGGATGTTGCGGCCCTCACGGCCGATGATCCGGCCCTTCATCTCGTCACTCGGCAGGTGCAGCACGCTGACGACGCTCTCCGCGGTCTGCTCGCTCGCGATCCGCTGAATCGCGTCCACCACGATGTGCCGGGCCCGGGTGTCAGCGGTGTTCCGCGCGTCCGTCTCGATGTCGCGGACCAGGATCGCCGCCTCGCGCTTCGCCTGACCCTCGATCGCCTCGATCAACTCGGTTCTCGCGGTGTCCACGCTGAGCCCGGCGATCCGCTCCAGCTCCCGGCGTTTCACTTCTTCCGCCTTCGTCAGCTCGGACTCGCGGCTGGTCACCGCGGTCTCCCGCTTCGACAGCTCGGACTCCAGCATGGCCAGGCGGCGTTCCCGCTCCACCAGGCGCTCCACCTCGTCGCCGTGCAGACGCTCCCGCTCGTCGATCCGCGCGGCCCGGCGTTCCACCTCGGCCGACTGTTCCTTCACCGTCGCGTTGATCAGCGCGGTCTCCCGCTCACCGGACCGGCGGGCCGCCGCCCTCAACTGCTCGGCGTCCGTCTCCGCCTGCCGGTGCGCGTGCTCCAGAATCGTGTCGGCCTCACCGTGTGCCGCCTCCAGAACCCGGCGAGCCTCCGCCCGGGCGGCACTCGCCTCGGCCTTCGCGGCGGCGGTCTCCGCCCGTACCGAAGCGGCTTTGGCCTTGGCGTCCTCGACCTTCGCCTGGGCGTCGCCCACCGCCTGTTCCTGGCGTTCCTGGGCCACCTGCCGGTCATTCCGCAACTGGCGCAGAGCTCTAGTCCCGAGAACCAGCCCGGCTATCACCAATGCGGCAAGCACGATGATCGCAACCACGAGCACCCAGTCCACGGGATCCATCTCGCCGCGTCTCCCTTCGCCGCCGGCGCGGTGCACACGCGCGCGAGCATCTCTTACGGGATGCCCGACCAAGGCAGATGACCGCGGGCGGCAACGGGCCCGGGAGTACGCGTTCCGCCTTCGGCTACCCCGAGCCTCCAGTCTCCGTCCTCGCCGTCCGGCCCGGCACCGCTGGCCGTCGCAGCCGTCCGGCACCGTCCGGCCCGCAGCCGTCCGACGCGCAGCCCCTGGCTAACGGTCGTCCGAAGCGCAGCCCTTCGGCTAGCGAACGTCCGACCCTCAGCTATCTAGCCGGTGACCGTCCGACGCGTAGCCATCTGGCTCGCGACCGTTCGGACCGCGGCTGTCCGGCCCTTGCGAGCCTTTCGTTCGCGAGCCCGTCCGGCCCTTACGGGTCGCTCGGTGCGCGGGTCACGGTGCGCGGCTTTCCCAGGGCGGTTGATCGGCTCACGATGGCGTCGCCGGGCCTTCTCGCGGCGGCCTCTTCAGCCATACGCCCGCAGTCGGCCCTGCTGAACATCAGCCAGTCGATCCTGGCGTCCGGCTTCCATCGGTTCACACCGATCGTCACCGGATCCGGCGTAGCCCGGACCCGTCACGTCCGGCTGACTCGGCCTTGAGGCCGCACCCGGTCGTGCCGAGATCCACGCGCGCCCCGGCATCCCGGTCGCCTGTCAGCTACCGATAACCGACGCTCGCCTCGACGTCCCGGTCACCTCAGCTTTCGGTAACCGACACGCGCCTCGGCATCCCGGCCGCTTCTCAGCTACCGGCATCCGACGCCCGCCCCAGCATCCCGGTCGCCCATGGGCTTCCAGTAGCCGACGCCCGCCTTGGCATCCCGGTCGCCTCTCGGCTTCCGGCAACCGACGCCCGTGTCACCGCTTCCGCCGGCACTCGCCGACAGCTTTCGGCTCGGATCATCGGCTGGCAGCGTTGCCCGAAGATCACCTACGGAGATCCGTGCAACGTTTCCCTGCGTAGCCATGCCATCGTGGTCGTCTCAACGACCGGGAACGCTCGTTACCGTCAGTGGGATCGGCGACCATCTCCCGCGACCATTGTCGCCGGAGACTCCGCCCTCATCCCGGTCTGGCTCAGAACGCCCCGCCGGTGAGCCGCCCGGAGGCCGCTCGAATCAGGAGTGTGTGGAGTTGTGGGGTTGACCGCCGGTATGTCGCGCCGTCGGCCACGCGGTCAGCGGCCGACGGAGGCATCCCACGAGCGGTTGACCGCCCAAGTGATGCCGTAATGTGATGCGATCTATGTTGTGCCTGTTGCATGCGATGGTCGAACAAACCTTGTGTAACGCGAGGTTAGGTCGCAAGCACCGCTTCGGTCAAGGACTCATGATTCGGCAGCGGATGGGACGTACGGCACAGACTTGCTTACGCCCAGCTCACGATCCCACGGGACATTCCCGACGTACCGTATGATCACGCCGCCTCGATCCCGCCACCAACACTGCCATCCCTCCCGCAACCGCCATCCCTGGCGACACGGAGCGTGACAGAGACCCACAGTAACGGAACGTATCGGCCATCCCGCCTGTCAAGCCACCGAGTGATATCCCACCGAACAGGTACCAGAGGAGCAATCCTCACATCAGAACTATATCGGCGACACCCTCGATCCCCACCCCAACAACGTTCATCCGGTACGGGTAACCAAGCCCACAATCGATTCCCACCACACGGGTGACCCCCCGACACCACCGGCCCCACCCGCAAACCATCCACCCCTGAGCCCACCGTCACAGTCTCGGCTCTCGGCTCTCGGCTCTCGGCTCTCGGCTCATACTCCGCCGGGCTGACCCCACGCCCCCAGCACAGACACCGCCGGACTCGCCGCACATTTCCAGCGCAGGCACCGCCCAGTCGCGGGGTACCGCCGGCCTCGCCACACGCCCCCACAGACGCAGGCACCGTCAGCACGGTCGCGCGGTGTCGTCGGACTCGCCGCACGCCCCGCAGACACCGGCCCGCCCCACCTCACAACCCCGGGGCAGACACCAGCCAGGCTCGCCTCACGCCTCGCGCCTCACGGGCGGCTCGGCTCGGGTGCGGCCTGCCCGGGGTCAGATACCGGTGGCTTCGTCGGCCAGAGCGTCGGGGTCGATCGCGTCAGCGAACTCGGCGGCCTCGGCATCTCGGGCGGCCAGGGCGTCCTTCACCGCCCGGATCGCGATGCCGGCCGGGTATCCCTTACGGGCGAGCATCGCCACCAGCCTGCGGAACACCGCGTCCGGCGCACCCCGCGCGGTGCGCAGCTTGCGGTCCACCAGCGCTCGGGCCGCGTCGGCTTCCGCCTCCTCGTCGACCACTTCCAGCGCTTCGTCGGCCACTTCAGCGTCGACGCCACGCTGCCGCAGTTCGTTGGCGAGCGCCCGGCGCGCCAGGCCCCTCCCGTGATGCCGACTGGAGACCCAGGCCCGGGCGAAGGCCGCGTCGTCGATGATCCCGACCTCGTCGTAACGATCGAGAACCTCGGCGATCACCTCTTCGGAGATCTCCTTACGGATCAGAACCTTCGCCAGTTCCGCCCGGGTCCGCGGCCGAACCGCGAGCTGGCGCAGACAGATCTCCCGGGCGACCTCCGACTCACTGCGCGGCGGCTCGTTCCGGCTCGCCGCGCCCCGCCCTCGGCCGAACGGAGAACCACCGCCGCCCGGAGAACCGCCGTCAGCCGGGAAACCGCTGTCGGCCGAAGATCCATCGTCACTCGAAGATCCGCCGCCGCCCGAAAATCTTCGGGTGCTCGAAGATCCGCCGGCACCCGAAGAACCGCCGGCATCTGAAGATCCGTCGTCGCTGCTGGAGAATCCGCTGTCGTCACTGCGGGCGGGACTGCCCCAGCTCGAGCGGCCACTATGACCGCGGCGCGGCCCAGCGCGCCGCGGTTCATCCGGGTCGTCGCCCGCTGACATGTCGGTGCCGGTCCGGGGCGGGATGGCATCCCATCCTCGCCCCGACCGTGCACCACGTCGTCCGGCCATCGTGGGTTACCGGATCAGAAGTCGACCGGCGGCAACTCGGGACCACCGGCGGCATCGCCGGCGCCGGCCTGGCCGACACCGAGCTTCTCCAGGATCTTCTTCTCGATCTCGGCGGCGACGTCCGGGTTCTCCTTGAGGAACTCCCGGGCCTTCTCCTTGCCCTGGCCGAGCTGATCGCCGTCGTAGGTGTACCAGGCACCCGACTTGCGGATGATGTTCTGCTCGACACCGACGTCGATGAGCGAGCCCTCGCGGGAGATGCCCTTGCCGTACATGATGTCGAACTCGGCCTGCTTGAACGGCGCGGCCACCTTGTTCTTGACGACCTTGACCCGGGTCCGGTTACCGACGACGTCGGTGCCGTCCTTCAGGCTCTCGATCCGCCGGACGTCGAGACGAACCGACGCGTAGAACTTCAGCGCGCGGCCACCGGTCGTGGTCTCGGGCGAGCCGAACATGACACCGATCTTCTCGCGGAGCTGGTTGATGAAGATCGCGGTGGTACCTGAGTTGTTGAGGATGCCGGTGATCTTCCGGAGCGCCTGGCTCATGAGGCGGGCCTGGAGGCCGACGTGACTGTCGCCCATCTCACCCTCGATTTCGGCACGCGGCACGAGGGCCGCCACCGAGTCGATGACGATGATGTCGAGGGCGCCGGAACGGATCAGCATGTCCGCGATCTCGAGGGCCTGCTCACCGGTGTCCGGCTGGGAGACCAGCAGTGCGTCGGTGTCGACGCCGAGGGCCTGCGCGTAGTCCGGGTCGAGGGCGTGCTCCGCGTCGATGAACGCCGCGAGACCGCCTGCCTTCTGCGCGTTGGCCACCGCGTGCAGGGCGACCGTCGTCTTACCGCTCGACTCGGGACCGTAGACCTCGACGACCCGGCCGCGCGGCAGACCACCGACGCCGAGTGCCACATCGAGGGCGATGGAGCCGGTGGGGATGACGGCCATCTGCGAGACGGGCCGCTCCCCGAGCCGCATCACCGAACCCTTGCCGAACTGCTTGTCGATCTGTGCCAGCGCCAGTTCAAGCGCTTTCTCCCGATCAGGTCCTGCCGCCATTCCTGCCACCCCTGTATTCGACTTCGCGTTCTTCGTCGACGAGCTTTTATTCACCACGGACGACACGGTAAGCGAGGGGTATGACAAAAATCCTCCGCCCCGGCGTGTGCTGTGGATGACCGAGCCGCTGTGGACAATAGCCGAACACCTGTACGACGATCGGCCGACACGCCAGAACGGGTGTTCTAAGCAGCTCAGCGTAGTTGCGAGGGCACTCGATCGGGGTATGACGCGACCACAGCGCGCCAGATGGTAACGGTTTCGATACCGTGAGCAATCGCACCGTTGATCGTCCGCCCACCAAGCTCCGTGAAGGCGTGGTCGGCCGCGATGCTGCGGGCGTAGGCGGGCCCGAAGCTCTGCTCCAGTCGTTCCCAGAAATCTGTCAACCGCACCGGGAAAGGGTACCCACGCCCCAGTCGCACGGCCGGGCACCCACATCACGCCGCCCCGCCTCGCCCGACAACCTCGCCGCCACCCCCGGCCACCCCGGCCACGATGATCGCCCTGGTGGCTCGCCGGGGCCTCGATCCAGCAGCTACCGGACCGCTGGTCCGGCGACCGCCTGGGCCGCGATCCGAAGATCATCGACAAGCCCCTGGTACGCCGCCTCACGGTCGTCCGCCCGCAGCACCGCGGACGGATGGATAGTGGCAAGTGCCTGGATTTCGCCCACCGGGAAATCCTCCGGGTACTGCGCGGACGCCGGCCACGGCATGAGCTGCCCCCGCGCCCGGGTCACCCGGAACGACGGCCCGAGCAGCGCTTTCCCCGCGGTGGCCCCGAGAATCACCACCAGCTCCGGCTTGAGCAGCGCGAACTCGGCCACCAGCCAGGGCCGGCACGCGGCGATGTGAACCGGCCCGGGAGTCTGATGGATCCGCCGGCTGCCGCGCAGCTCGAAACGGAAGTGTTTTACGGCATTAGTGATGTACAGCTCAGAAGGGTCGATTCCGGCATCGTCCACGGCTTCCCGCAGCAGTCGTCCGGCCGGCCCGACGAAGGGCAGCCCTCGCTGGTCCTCGATGTCACCGGGCTGCTCGCCCACGAAGACGATCCGCGCGTTCGGCGCACCCCGGCCGAAGACCGTCTGGGTCGCGTCCTGGTGCAGCTCACAACCCTGGCAGCCCGCCGCTGACGACTTCAGCTCATCGATACTCCGCGGGTGCAGTGGCACCCACTGCTGCGCGCCGGCCGGCGCTTCCGTCCATGACATCGCACCGTTCTACCCCGCCCCTCCGACAAAATTCGCACGGGTTGCCTCTTACGGCGCACCCCCTCTCATCGCATCGGATGAGCGGCACCGGCCGGATGGATCGCGGCCGCGACCGCCCCGGCCAGGTCGGCCGCCTCCCCGCCCTCCAGCGTGCTGATCGTGACGCGGATCCCCGGCGGGGAGTCGATCCGGAAGATCGCCCCGGGCGCCACCGCGTAACCCCGATCGCGGAGCACCGTGATGGCCCGGGTCTCGTCCGGAACCGGGATCCAGACGTTGATGCCGGTGTCTCCGTGAGCCTCGACACCCTCGGCCCACAGGGCGGCACGCAACTCGCGACGGCGCTCGCCGTAGGCCCGCGCGGCCCCCGCCACCTGGCCGGTCACCTCCGGGTCCTGCCACAGCCACAGCAGCAACCGCTGGAGGACGGTGGAGACCCAGCCCATGCCGATCCGCATCCGCCCGGCCACCCGGGCCACGGTGGTCTCGTCACCCGCGAGCACCGCGATCCGCAGGTCGGGACCGAACGGCTTGGACGCGGAACGAATGAACGCCCAGGAACCCGTCACCGGACCGATGCAGTGCGCTTCCCGCTCGGCCAGCTCGGCGGCGTGATCGTCTTCGATGACCACCACACCGGGATGAGCACTCAGCAGGGTCCGCAGTTGTCCGGCCCGCTCGGCACTCACCGTGGCTCCGGTCGGGTTCTGCGCCCGGACCGTGACGATCACGGCCCGGGCACCGGCCCGCAGCGCGTTCTCCATCGCGCCGGGGTCGGGGCCGTGCCGGTCGACGGCGACCGGCAGCACTCGCAGACCGAGGGCGGCGAGCAAATCGATCACACCGGCCCAGCCCGGATCCTCGACCGCGACGGCGTCGCCGGAACGCAGATGCGCGACGAGCACCCGCTCGATCGAGTCGAGCGCTCCCGAGGTCACCACCAGGTCCGCGTCACCGACCGGGATGCCCTCAGCGGTCAGCCGGACACGCGCGGCATCGACCAGTTCCGGCATGGTGACGGCGGACACATACCCCCGGGGTGGGTCGTCCGCCGCTCCAGCGGCCGTCAACGCGGGAGCCAGCGACGGCAGGAGCCGCAGGTCCGGCTCGCCGGTGGACAGATCCCGCAGACCGGGCGGTGCCGGCACGAGTGACCCGGCCCGCGACACGGCCACCGCCGGGCGGGCACGGACCCGGGTGCCACGACGGCCCTCGGTCTCGATCACCCCACGCTGGCGCAGCTCCTGATAGGCCTTCGCGACCGTCGCGGGGCTGACGTGCAGGGCACCCGCGAGGACACGCACCGAGGGAAGCGCGGCACCGGCGATCCAGTCGCCCCGGACGACGCCCGACTCGATGCTGGCCGAAATCTCGGCGGCGCTCTCACCACTGACCTGGTACTGTTCTGCCACAGAAACGATTCTGTACTAGCACAGCAGCCTGTGCAACCCCAACAGCCAGCGGAATCCTCCGGGGAGGCCATGATGACCGACCTCTACACACCCACCCCGCGCACCACCGCGACCCGCACCCGTAAGCGGATGCACTACGAGCGGGAAGCCGCCCACGCCATCCTCGACGAGGCGTACGACTGCGCGGTGGGTTTCGTCGTGGACGGTGAGCCACGCGTCCTGCCGAACCTGCACGTTCGGGTGGACGACGTGCTCTACCTGCACGGTTCGACCGGTTCGCGGCTCGGGCTGGCGGGCCGCGGCGACGGTGTCCCGGTGTGCGTGACAGTGACCCTGCTGGACGCCTTGGTCTATGCCCGCTCCCAGTTCAACCACAGTGCCAACTACCGGTCCGTGGTCGCTCTCGGCACCGCGCGACCGGTCACCGACGAGGCCGAGAAACTCCGGGTGCTCCTCGCTCTGGCCGACAAGATCGGCGAGGGCCGCGCCGCGGACAGCCGGCCACCCAACCGGCAGGAGCTGGCCCAGACGAGTCTGCTCGCACTGCCGCTCGTCGAGGTGTCGGTTCGGGTGCGTTCTGCCGGGGCGATCGACGACCCCGAGGACATGGATCTGCCGCACTGGGCAGGTGTGCTCCCACTGCGCGTGGTGGCCGGGCCACCGGTGACCGAGCCGGAGGTCTCCGCAGCCCCACCTGTCTATCTGCCCGGCCACCCCGCCGACTGGCAGACCCCGGTCGTCCTGGAGGGCCGGCACGTCCGTTTGGAACCGCTCACGCCCGGGCATGTGCCGGCGCTGTTCGAGGCCCTCGACGACGAAGAGGTCTGGCAACATCTCCCGACTGCCCGGCCTCGGACGGCGGAGGAGTTCGCCGGCGACGTCACGGGAGTGCTCCGAGGCCAGTGGCTGGGCCAGCGCTCCGGGTGGGTCCAGATCGACCCGGTGACCGGCGCGGTGATGGGGATGACGACCTATCACGACATCGACACCGGGCTACGGGCTCTCGGCATCGGCCACACGATGCTCGGCCGCCGCTGGTGGCGGACCGGGGTGAACACCGAGGCGAAGCTTCTGCTGCTGGAGAGGGCCTTCGACGTCCTCGGCGCCGAGCGGGTGTTCTGGTATACGGACATCCGCAACGAGCGGTCCCAACGTGCCATCGCCCGGCTCGGGGCAAGCCGCGACGGGGTGATCCGCCGCCACCGTCCACGGGCTGACGGCAGCTGGCGAGACACCGTGGTGTTCGCGATGACGGCGGACGAGTGGCCGGCCGCGGCGCAGCACCTTCGGGATCGGCTGGCGGCAGGATGACCCAGCCGGCCCGGTTCTCCGGCCGCGGATCCGAGAAAGGCTGACGGATGCTCGGCATCACCGATTTCTGGACGTACGTGCTGGGCGTGGTGGCGATCGTGCTGCTGCCCGGACCGAACTCGATCTTCGTGCTCTCGGTGGGCGCACAGCGCGGGATCCGGGCCGGTTATCAAGCCGCGTGCGGTGTCTTCGTCGGCGACGCGGTGCTCATGATCCTGGCCGCGACCGGTGTCGCCTCGTTGCTGAACGCGTACCCGCCGCTGTTCCTGGTCTTGAAGTACGCGGGCGCCGCCTACCTGGCCTGGGTCGGTGTCAACATCATCCGCAGCGCCTGGCGCACGTGGCGCCAGCGTTCGGAGATCGCCTCCGCCACGACCGAGGAGATGCCGTCCGGCATGCAGCGGCCGTTCCGGCGGGCCGCCGTGATCAGCCTGCTCAACCCCAAGGCGATCCTGTTCTTCCTTTCGTTCTTCATCCAGTTCGTCGAGCCGGGCTATCCACATCCCACGCTGTCGTTCCTGCTTCTCGGCGCGGTCGTGCAGTTCTTCAGCGCGCTGTACCTGTCGGCGCTGATCTTCGGCGGGCGCTACCTGGCCGGGCAGTTCCAGCAGCGGCGCAGGCTGGCCACCGGGGCGACCACAGCGGTGGGCGCACTGTTCGTGGGTTTCAGCATCAAGCTGGCGACAGCCAGCGTCAGCTGACCTGCTCCTGAGCCACCCGGAACCCATTTGAGCCGGTCCGGTTGCCGAGCTAGCGGGCAGTCGGTTACGGCGGCGGGGTGGAGGTCGTGCGGCTCGCGTAGAAGGTGCCGCGGATCATCTGAATCTTGAGGAGGTCGGACTTCCAGGTTTTCGATGGAGTGCTCCAGCCGAGCGTGTAGGCCCGGCCGTTGCTCACGAACCAGCGGACACTCGCATGCCGGGATCCGCCGGCCGGTGAGCGGTAGCGGAACTCCCAGTCGGCGGCCTTGTTCAGCAACGGCACCGAGGCGATGCCGATCAGGGCGTAACCCGGCGGATTTCCGGAGCGGGCGATGCGGCGTTCGTCGTCCTGGAACGCCGTCAGTGGGTCGGCGGCGGGATCCCGGCCGGTGTCGAAGCTCATCACTCGGGCGCTGCGCGGGCTCCGGAAACAGTAGGTGCTGCCGACCCGCTGATAGGTCCAGCCATCGGGCACCGCGATGTGGAAGCCAGAGCCGTCGTTGAAGTAAGACCATCCAGCCTGGAGGGTCAAGCCCTTGACGCCGCGGGCCGCGCCGCGCTGCGGGGTCCGGGGCAGACCCGCGGGCCGGGCCGAGTCGCAGCGGACCGGCGAGTACGCCACCGCCCTGGAAGTCGCCTTCTCCGACGCGCTTCCGGGGGTGGGAGTCGCTGCGGGTAGGCGTCGCTGACCGGTTCCTGCTCCAGGGGGCACCGATCCGGACGAGACGACTCCCGGTGACTGCGTCCCGGGCGGGTTGGCTCCCTGTGACAGCGTCCCGGGCGACTGCATCCCTGGCGAGTTGGCTCCCTGTGACAGCGGGCCGGACGAGATAGGTCCCGGTGACTGCGGGCCGGACAGGGTCGCATCCGGTGACGCCGAATGTGGGGGTGTTGTCTCCGCTGGCATGCCGGGCAGGCCCACCGGCGGCTGTGGGGTGCCGGGGCGCGGTGACGGCATACCGGGTGATCCAGCTGAATCGGCTGGATCACCGGAAACCGGCGGGCTCGATCCGGCGGGTTCGGCGGATTCGGCAGCGGAGGCCGACAACGGAGCAGGCAGGAACACCTGAGGACTGGGGTCGTTCAGCTCCGTCACGTATCCGGCGAGCAGACTGCCGCCCAGCAGCAGGACGACCAGACCGGTGGCCGACAGACGGGCCCGGGTCACGCGGATCCGCGCCCGGCCGAGGCGGGACAGCCGGGACGGCTTCACTATCTGACCGGAAATGATTGGTCCTGGCTTGGGGCTGGCGAGCACCATCTCCTGACCGCCTGACCGGTTCGGACTGATGATCTCGGGCTCAGGAGCGGCGGACGATGCGGGCTCCTCGGACACGCTGCCGGTTCCAGTTCCAGTTCCGCCTCCCGATCCGACACCCGTTCCGGCTCCGGCTCCGGCAGGAGGTTCCGGCTCGAGTTCCGGCTCAGGTTCCGGCTCGAGTTCCGGGCCTGGACCCGGCTCGACCCCTGGCTCTGGACCCGGTCTTCGGACTGGCGCCTGACCGGAAACGGATCTCGGTTCGGGCTCGACCGGCATATCGGTCACAGTGCTGCCATCTGACCAGCTCTCGGCCACCGGCCGCTCTGGCGCCGCCCGCATGAACGGCGCGACCGGCGGCTCTGGCGCGACCGGCGGATCCGTGGGCACGGCTGCCGCGCGCTTCGGGCGGCTGGGGCCCGACGCCTTCGGAACCGGAGGCCTGGGCTCAGCGGCAGCCGCCGAGCGAGGCGTGCGCTGAGTGGGCAGCGGCGGGATCTCCCGCGGATCGGCGACGACGATCATGCGGAGGCGGCGCTCGACCTCGGGAGCGGTCAGCCGGTCGGCCGGTTCGTACCGCAGCAGGCCGCCGAGGATCGGGGTCAGTGGTCCGGCGCGGACGGGCGGGTCCGGTGGCTCGGTGGCCAGGGCGGCCAGGGTTGCCATCGCGGTCTCCCGGGCGTACGGCGAACGGCCTTCCACCGCGGCGTACAACGTCGCGCCGAGGGACCACAGATCAGATTCGACGGTGGACGCCCCGTCGAGACCGCGTTCGGGGGAGACGTACTGCGGGGAGCCCACGATCAGGCCGGGCGCGGTCACGGTGCCGTCGTCCACGTAGGTGGCCAGACCGAAATCGGTCAGCACCACGCGCCCGTCGGTGCCGATCAGTACGTTGTGCGGTTTCACGTCGCGGTGCAGCACGCCGGCCCGGTGCGCGGCGGCGAGGGCGTCCAGCACGGCGAGGCCGATCCGGGCGGCGACGACCGGCTCGTAGGGGCCGTCCTCCTGAAGGACCTGATGCAACGAGCGGGACGGCACGTATTCCATGACGATCCACGAGAGGCCGTCGGCGTGCACGACGTCATAGATCCGGACCACGTGCGGGTGATTCAGGCGGGCGGCGCTCCGGGCCTCGCGGAGTGTGCGCTGCCGCAGACGCGCCTGTTCGGCGTCGGTCATCCAATCGGGCGGAACGATCTCCTTGACCGCCACGTCGCGGTGCAGCATCTCGTCCCGGGCCAGCCAGACCCGGCCCATTCCGCCCGCACCGACCGGCTCCCGAAGACGGTACCGGCCGGCGACGAGTCTCTGCCTGACCGTCATCGGCACCCACCCATCACGTCGGAGATCAGGATAATCAGGTACAGACCACCCATGGAATGACGATCACCCGGTCACCGCGTGGGCCATTTTTTGTCGTACCCCCGAGGCAGGATGTGTGGCATGGCAGAGGTGCTAGCGAAGTTCGGTCCGGCCACCAGGGAGTGGTTCACGGCTGCCTTCGCCGCGCCCACCCCTGCTCAGGCCGGGGCGTGGCAGGCGATCGAGGCGGGGCGCAACGCGCTGGTGGTCGCGCCGACCGGGTCCGGCAAGACGCTCGCCGCCTTCCTCTGGTCCCTCGACCGGCTGGCCGGTGAGCCGTTGCCCTCCGAGCCCCGGCGGCGCTGCCGGGTGCTCTACGTGAGCCCGTTGAAAGCACTGGCGGTCGACGTGGAGCGCAACCTTCGGGCGCCGCTGACCGGGATCCGGCAGGCAGCCGGGCGGCTCGGCCTGCCCCCGCCGGAGATCACCGTCGGCATGCGCACCGGCGACACTCCGGCCGAGGAGCGGCGAGGCTTCGCCCGCACCCCGCCGGACATCCTGATCACCACGCCCGAGTCGTTGTTCCTGCTGCTCACGTCGGCGGCCCGGGAGTCGTTGCGCGGCGTCCGCACAGTGATCCTCGACGAGGTGCACGCGGTCGCGGCGACCAAACGCGGCGCGCATCTGGCCCTGTCACTGGAGCGGCTGGACGCTCTGCTGGAGAAACCGGCACAGCGGATCGGCCTGTCCGCGACGGTGCGGCCGATCGACGAGACGGCCCGGTTCCTCGGCGGCGCCCGTGACGTGGAGATCGTCCAGCCGCGTACCGCCAAGACCATCGAGGTGACGGTCGAGGTCCCGGTGGAGGACATGACCCGCCTGGACGAGGTGCCGGACACCGATCAGGACGATCCCGGGTCCGGCCGGCGCACCCCGTCGATCTGGCCAGCGGTCGAGGAGCGGGTCCTCGACCTGATCGAGGCACACCGGTCGACGATCGTGTTCACGAATTCGCGCCGGGGTTCCGAGCGGCTCTGCGCGCGTCTCAACGAGTTGGCCGCCGAGCGTGCCGATCCGTCGTCCACACCGGCCGACGGCGGGTCGCGGATGCCCGCGGAGATCATGGCGCAGGCCGGCGGCACCCGGGGCGCGCCGCCGATGGTGGCCCGCGCCCATCACGGCAGTGTCTCCCGCGAGGAGCGCAAACAGATCGAGGAGGCGCTGAAGACCGGTCAGCTGCCGGCGGTGGTGGCCACGTCGAGCCTGGAGCTGGGCATCGACATGGGCGCGGTCGACCTGGTGGTGCAGATCGAGGCGCCGCCGTCGGTCGCGGCCGGGTTGCAGCGCATCGGCCGGGCCGGGCACCAGGTGGGTGCGGTCTCGCGCGGGGTGGTCTTCCCGAAACATCGCGGCGACCTGCTGTCCTGCGCCGTGGTCGCGGAGCGGATGAGCGCCGGGGCCATCGAGGAGCTGCGCTGTCCGCGTAACCCGCTGGACGTGCTCGCCCAGCAGATCGTGGCGATGGTCGCCCTGGACGAGTGGCAGGTCGACGATCTGGCGACGCTGGTGCGGCGGGCCGCGCCGTTCGCCGAGCTGCCGTCGTCGGCTTTGCACGCGGTGCTCGACATGTTGTCCGGCCGTTATCCGTCGACCGCTTTCGCTGAGCTGCGGCCGCGGCTGGTCTGGGATCGCGCCACCGATCAGCTCACCGGGCGGCCCGGCGCGCAGCGTCTCGCCGTGACCAGTGGCGGCACGATCCCCGACCGGGGCACGTTCGGGGTCTTCCTGGCCGGTTCGGAGCGGGCGTCGCGGGTGGGCGAGCTGGACGAGGAGATGGTGTACGAGTCTCGCGTCGGCGACGTCTTCCTGCTCGGTTCGACCTCCTGGCGGATCGAGGACATCACCCCCGACCGGGTGCTGGTCTCCCCCGCTCCGGGCGCGCCGGCCCGGATGCCGTTCTGGAAAGGTGATTCCCCCGGCCGCCCGATCGAGCTGGGCCGGGCCATCGGCGCCCGGCTGCGGGCCCTGACCAAGGCCGGGGACGAGGCCGCGACCACGGCGCTGCGGGAGTCGGGCCTGGACGAGTGGGCGGCCGGCAACCTGGTGGCCTATCTGCGCGAGCAGCGCGAGTCGACCCGTCATCTGCCCGACGACCGGACCGTCGTGGTGGAGCGGTTCCGCGACGAGCTGGGTGACTGGCGGCTGACCGTGCACTGTGTGCTGGGTGCCAAGGTCAACGCACCATGGGCGCTGGCGATCGCCCGGCGGCTGAGTGAGCGGTTCGGGGTGGACGGTCAGGTGATGCCCTCCGACGACGGCATCGTGGTGCGCCTGCCGGACACCGCCGACGAACCACCCGGTTCCGAGCTGGTGGTCTTCGATCCGGAGGAGATCGCCCAGATCGTCGAGGAGGCGGTCGGCACCTCGGCGCTGTTCGCGTCCCGGTTCCGGGAGTGCGCGGCCCGGTCGCTGCTGCTGCCGCGCCGTGATCCGAAGCGCCGGCAGCCGCTCTGGCAGCAGCGGCAGCGGTCGGCGCAACTCCTCGACGTGGCCCGGGAGTTCGCCGACTTCCCGGTCACGCTGGAGGCCGCCCGCGAGTGTCTGCAGGACGTGTTCGACGTTCCGGGCCTGTCCGGGCTGATGCGGGAGATCGCCGGCCGCAAGATCCGGCTGGTGGAGACGGAGACGTCGCGCCCGTCACCGTTCGCCCGGTCGCTGCTCTTCGGTTACGTGGGCACCTTCCTCTACGAGGGGGACGCCCCGCTGGCCGAGCGCCGGGCCGCCGCGCTGGCTCTCGACTCGACGCTGCTCGGTGAGCTGCTCGGCCGGGTCGACCTGCGGGAGCTACTCGATCCGGCGGTGGTGGCCGAGACCGAGACACAGTTGCAGTGGCTCACCGCGCAGCGCACCCCCCGCGACGCCGAGGACGCCGCCGAGCTCCTCCGGCTCCTCGGCGACCTGTCACCGGCCGAGCTGGCCGTGCGCGGTGTCCCCGAGGAGTGGGTGACCGGGCTGGAGGCGACCCGGCGGGCGATCCGGGTGCGGGTGGCCGGCGAGGACCGGTGGATCGGCATCGACGACGCCGCCCGCTATCGGGACGCGCTCGGGGTCGCCCTGCCGGTCGGCATCCCCGAGGCCTATCTGGAATCGATCGCCGACCCGCTCGGTGACCTGGTCGCCCGCTTCGCCCGGACACACGGGCCGTTCGCGGCGGCGACCTGCGCGGCCCGGTTCGGCCTCGGGGTGTTCGTCGTCGAGCAGGCACTGAAACGGCTCACCGCGACCGGCCGGGTCACCTCGGGCGAGTTCTCGCCGGGCGGCGCCGGGACGGAGTGGTGCGACGCCGAGGTGCTGCGGATGCTGCGACGGCGTTCGCTGGCCGCGCTGCGCCGCGAGATCGAGCCGGTGCCGCCGCGGGTGCTGGCCACCTTCCTGCCCCGTTGGCAGCAGGTCGGCGGCAACAACCGCGGGGTGGACGCGCTCGCCGCCGCGCTCGATCAGGTACAGGGTGTGGCGGTTCCGGCGTCCGCGTGGGAGCGGCTGGTGTTGCCCGCGCGGGTCGCCGACTACGCTCCGCCCCTGCTCGACGAGTTGTGCGCCGCCGGGGAGGTGCTGTGGGCCGGTTCCGGGTCGATCTCCGGTGGGGACGGCTGGGTGACGCTGGCCTACGCGGAGAGCGCGCCGCTGCTGCTGCCGGTGCCCGACGAGGAGTTCGCCGCCACCCCGCTGCATCAGGAGGTTCTGGCCGCGCTGGAGGACGGGCAGGCCCTGTTCTTCCGGTCACTCTCCGACCGGGTCGGTTCGACCGACGACACCGAACTGTCCGCAGCCGTGTGGGACCTGGTGTGGGCCGGGCATCTCACCAACGACACGTTCGCGCCGCTGCGGGCCCTGCTCGGCGGCAGTGGCGCGCACAAGACGAAAGCGGCACCGGCCCGCTCCCGGTACCGGCGCCCCGGCCGGCCGAGCATGCCCGCCCGGGGTGGTCCACCGAACATGGCGGGCCGCTGGTCACGGCTGCCGGCCCGAGATCTCGATCCGACCCGCCGGGCCGCAGCGGTCGCCGACCTTCTCCTGGAACGACACGGCGTGGTGACTCGAGGCGCGGCCGTCGCGGAGGGGGTGACCGGCGGGTTCGCGGCGGTCTACCCGGTGCTGGCGGCGCTGGAGGAACGCGGCACGGCCCGCCGCGGCTACTTCGTCGAGGGCCTCGGGGCGGCGCAGTTCGCGGTGCCGGGCGCCGTCGACCGGTTGCGGGCACTGAGCGAACCCGGCGAGGACCATCGAAACCTGCCACCAGCGGTGGTGCTGGCGGCGACGGACCCGGCCAACCCCTACGGCGCCGCACTCCCCTGGCCGGACCGGATCGTGGACAGCGGCGACCCGGAGACACCAGGCAGATCCGGTCACCGAGCCGGTCGAAAAGCCGGCGCCCTGGTGGTACTCACCACCGGTGACCTGGTGCTCTATGTGGAACGCGGCGGCCGAACCCTGCTGTCCTTCACCGACGACACCGACCTGCTGACCCGCGCGGCCCACGGCTTGGCCTCCGCGGTCCGCTCCGGCGCCCTGGGCCCGATGTCGGTCGAACGAGCCGACGGCGAATCGGTGCACGCCTCCCCACTACGCGACGCACTGACCGCGGCGGGCTTCCGCGCGACCCCCCGAGGCCTGCGCTTGAGAGCATGAAAAGACATTTCCGGTACGAGACGACCGCCCCGCCGAACCACACCTCCCACCCCGTTCCCGCGAGGCAGGCGACACACCGGGCCGACACGCGGCCGCCGGGCCGAATGCGATGCCCACCGCCCCGAAGACAAACGCGATGCCCACCCTCCCGAGCACAAGCGGTGGGCATCGCCCAAGGGCGATGCCCACCCGCTCCAAGCGCAAGGAGTCCCACCCCTGACGTGGGAGCACGGGTTGCCACGCGGCGGTGCTGGGCCGGGGTGGGGTGTCCCACCCCGGATGCGGGAGCACGGTCAGGGTGGTGGGGTGAGTTCGGGTTCGATTCGCATCCTCGATCGCCACGTGCCCCGGACCGCGAACCGTCTCCAGAGACGTTCGCGGTCCAAGTGCGGGAGCCGATCCGCGTGGCTGGCCGGAGTTCGATTCACGCCCCAGCCCGAACCGCGGAACGTCTAGAGCTGCGGCGCGACCTCGGCGGCGACCAGGTCCAGGTGGTCCAGGTCGGACAGGTCGAGGACCTGCAGGAACAGGCGAGTGGCGCCGGCTTCCGCGTAGCGGCGGATGGTGTCGGCAGCTTCGGCGGGGGTGCCTACGATGCCGCCGTTGGTGCGCATCTCGTCGGCTTCGCGGCCGATGGCGGCGGCGCGACGGTTCACTTCGGCGTCGTCGCGGCCTACGCAGAGGACGGCGGCGGCCGAGAACGCCGGGTGGTCGGTGCGGCCGATGGCGTCGGAGGCGGCGCGGACCCGGTCGTACTGGGTGGAGATGTCCTCGATCTTGGCGAACGGGACGTTGAACTCGGTGGCGAAGCGGGCCGCCAGGTGGGGGGTGCGCTTCTTGCCGTGGCCGCCGACGATGACCGGCGGGCGTGGCGACTGGGCCGGCTTGGGCAGCGCGGGCGAGCCGGCGATCTGGTAGTGCTTGCCGGCGAAGTCGTAGGTGGACCCGGCCGGCGTCTCCCACAGCCCAGTGATGATCTCCAGCTGCTCCTCGAGCCGGTCGAAGCGCTCGCCGAGGGGCGGGAAGGGGATGCCGTACGCGGAGTGCTCGTCCTCGAACCAGCCGCCACCGAGGCCGAACTCGACCCGGCCACCGCTCATCTGGTCGACCTGGGCGACGGCGATCGCCAGCGGGCCGGGCAGGCGGAACGTGGCCGAACTGACCAGGGTGCCGAGCCGGATCCGCGAGGTCTGGACGGCCAGCGCGGCGAGCGTGATCCAGGCGTCGGTCGGGCCGGGCAGACCGGAGCCGTCACCCATCTTGAGGTAGTGGTCGGAGCGAAAGAATCCGTCGTATCCGCCGTCCTCGGCGGCTTTGGCGACCCGCAGGAGATCGTCGTGGGAGGCACCCTGCTGGGGTTCGGTGAAGATCACGAGACGCATGGCTCAACACTGCCATGTCGCTCCGGCGCGCCCGTCCCGCATCGATCAACAACAGGCAGTAACGTTCCCCACCATGCCCGGTTATGGATGGATCAGTTTCACCACCGATTACGGCACGTTTGACGGCTTTGCCGCCGCCTGTCACGGCTCGATCGCCCGCGTGGCGCCCGAGGTCCGGGTGATCGACGTCACTCACCACGTTCCGCCGGCTGACGTCACCCGTGGCGCCGCGGTCCTGGCGCAGACCGCCCCACACCTGCCCGCCGCGGTGCACCTCGCGGTCGTCGACCCGGGAGTCGGCACGGCCCGCCGCGGCATCGTGCTGACCACCCCGAACGGTCTGCTGATCGGCCCCGACAACGGCCTGCTGATCTGGGCGGCCGAGGCGCTCGGCGGCATCACCGCCGCACACGTGCTGGACAACAAGGACTGGCAACTCGGCGACGTGTCCCGGACGTTCCACGGACGCGACCTGTTCGCCCCCGCCGCGGCCCGCCTGGCGTCCGGCGCCGCCCCGGAAAAGGCCGGTCCCGAGGCCGATCCGGCGACCCTGATCCGCCTGCCCGACCCGGCGGTCACCATCGGCGACGGCTGGATCGAGGCCGAGGTGCTCACCGTCGACCGGTTCGGCAACGTGCAACTCGCGGCCGACGCCGCGGCTCTGTCCGGCCTCGGCTCCGACCTGCTGATCAACGGCGGTGTCCGGGCCCGGCGCGGCACCACGTTCGCCGACGTCAACGCAGGCGAACTCCTGGTCTTCCCCGACTCCGCCGACCGCGTCGCCATCGCCGTCAACAATGGCCGCGCCGTCGTCCTCCTGTCCGTCCGCCCCGGCGACACCGTCCGCATCACGGCCCGCTGACCGCATCACGGCCCGCCGCCGCACCACGGCACCACCGCCCACCGCACACCGCCGCATCACCGCCCACTGCCCACCGCCCACCGCCCGCGAGGGCCCCACCCGCCCGCGAGACCCGGCGCCAGCCCGGACTCCCGACGCGACGAACGCGGGTCCGCGCCTTCCAAACCCAGATTTGATACGCCGCTCCAAAGCCCTGTCACATCCGGCGGCAAGGCAGGCGTCACCTCCCGATCGTCCCTGGCGTCCGACTCATGCATGCCCCTGGCGGCAAGGCATGTCCGGGCAATGCCAGCAGGCCGACGGGCAAGAGCGGCTGACCAACAGGCAAGGCCAGCCGGCAAGGCGGAGCGGGCGGCTGGCAAGGCAGAGCGGGTGTGGCGGCAAGGCAAGGCGGGGGTGGCGGGGCCGGAAATCCGTGACCCGGCAGATGATCGGGGTCCCCGCCGCGTTCATCGTGCGGCCCCGATTCGTCGTTCCCCCCGCAGACCGCGGAGCCAGGTCCCGCATGACCGCGGCTGCGGCCCCGGCCCGGGCCGGGGCTGGCCAAAGTGAGGCGGGCGGGCCGGGCAGGCTGAGGCGAGGCGGGCCAAGGCGGGGCGGGCCGGGCCAAGGCAGGGCGGGCCGGGCAAGGCGGGGCGGGCCGGGGCAAGGCGGGGCGGGCCGGGGCAAGGCGGGGCGGGGCGCCGGGGACTGCAAGAGTGCGGCGGTTGTGGTGGGTGGGCCTGGGTTAGAGGCGGTGGTGTACCCAGATGTTGGGCTCGACGTAGACCGCGTGGTTCTGGGTCGTGTCGCAGTGGATCGGGGACAGGGCGCCCGGGACTTCGACCGGGCCGGTGGTGTCGAAAGGGAGGCCGGTCCAGGTTCGCCACTGAGGCAGGGTTCCGGTGATGGTCATGCTGTGGTGGGCTACGTTCACGATTCGGGCACCGGCCCGGACGTGCACTCGGAGCCACGGGTCGGTGGGCAGGCCGTCGGGGCGGGTTCGGTAGGCGTACTCGTCGATCGGATCGTTGATCTTCAAGGGTTTGCCGTTGGGGCGGACCGGGGCGACCAGGTCGCTGAAGCCGTGGGCCGCCGCGTTGTCGCGCATCGCGCCGAGCATCCGGCCGGACAGGCCGCTGCCGCGCAGGTCGGGGCGGACGGCGATCTCCAGCGCGGACACGATCGCCGGTGCCGTGCCGGAGAGCCGGTCGTGGACGGCCGTGCGGATCACCCAGTCCCAGCCGCCTTCGGGCAGGCCGGCCTCGATGTCACCGGTCCACGAGATCGGCACCGCGTGCGCTTTCGCCACCGGCCGCCCGGTGCCCCGGTCGACGGCGAGCAGCGTGAAGTCGGGCCAATGTGTGTCGAGGTACCGGTAGTAGAACCCGGCGGTCGGGTCGTTCGTCATGAACTCGGGCCAGTTCCCGGTGAGTTCCTCGAACAGTGCGGCGCGATCCCCGATCGGGGCGATGTCCAGGTCCACGCGGACAGGATGGCACGCACGGTTTCCCGGCCTGGTAAACGGGCAGAATGGGAGGTATGCCGGAAGGCGACACTGTCTGGAACACGGCCCGCGTGCTGGAGAAGGCCCTGACGGGGGAAACCCTGACCGGCTCCGATTTCCGGCTGCCGCGGCTGGCCACCACCGACCTGACCGGATGGACCGTCGCCGAGTCCGCCAGCCGGGGCAAACATCTGCTGCTGCGCCTGACGAAGGACGGCCGGCCCGCGCACACGCTGCATTCGCACCTGCGGATGGAGGGCGCCTGGCGGTCCTATGCGCCGGGTGAACGCTGGACCGGCAGGCCCGCCCACCTGATCCGGGTGGTCCTGCGCACCGCCCGTTCAGTGGCCGTCGGCTTCCACCTGCACGACGTGGCGCTGCTCCCGACGGCCGGCGAGGACACCCTGGTCGGCCATCTGGGCCCGGATCTGCTCGGCGCCGACTGGGATCCGGCCGAGGCGGTCCGCCGGATCTCCGCGAAACCGTCCGCCAGCATCGCCGAGGCCCTGCTGGACCAGCGCAACCTCGCCGGAGTCGGCAACCTCTACAAGGCGGAGACACTGTTCCTGCGGGGGTTGTGGCCGTGGACCCCGGTCGCCGACGTGCCGGATCTGACCGCCACGGTCGTGCTGGCGCAGAAACTCGTCGCCAACAACCGTGGCCGCTGGACGCAGACCACCACCGGTTCGCTCTTCAAGGGCCAGACCAGCTACGTCTACGGCCGTCGTGCCCAACCGTGCCGTCGCTGTGCCACCGCGATCCGCAAAGCCGAGCAGGATGAGCGTGTCACCTACTGGTGCCCGCGCTGCCAGCCGGAGAACCGGTCAGACCGCGGGCTGGCTGCCGGGTGAGGTGCGGCGGTCCTGGGCACGGAGTTCGGACAGGGCCTCGGCAATGCCGCGGAGTTGGTCGGTGGCGTCGACCAGGCTGAAGTAACCGGGGTGACGGGTGTCGGTGACCGGATGCCCGTCCTCGGCGACGTAACTGGCCGCCGCGACGACCAGTTCCTCGTACGCCGCGACGCCCTCGATGAACTGGTCGGCCAGCCCGGCGTGCGATTCGACGAGCGTCTCCCGGTTGCCGGTCTGGCCGAACGGGATGGCCCGCTCCACACTCGCCGCCCGCTGGCCCAGGTCACGCAGCCACTGCTCGGCGGTCGCCGCTTCGAGCAGGGTGGTCTCGGCGGAGCCGGTGAGACGGCCGGCCAGCCCGGTCATGGCGGTCGAGGCCCGCTCGAGACGGTCCCACGCGTCGGCGATCGCCGAACCGCGCAGGGCGTAGCGCTTGTGCTGCCGGCGGACCTCCCGGACCACCGCCTGCCCGGCCGGGAACCGCTCCAGAGCGGCGGTCAGCCGGTCCTGTTGCAGGCTGGGCGGAGGCGCCGGGGCAGCCGCCAGCTCACGATGATCGCTCCAGCGCCACCAGGCCAGCATCGCCGAGGCACCGGCACCGGCCGCCCACAAGGCATCCACGAGACCGATACCCGCGTAAGGGGTGAGGACGGCGGTAGCCGCGGTCAGGCCGCCACCGAGGACACTCCAGCGCCGCGCGGAACCCCGCAGGCGCTTGAGCCGCCGAAAATACTTGGCTCGCTCATCCACCGCCGCTCCCCCTTCTCAAAATCAGCCCGCGGCCGAGGTGTCGCCGCGCTTCTGGTTGAGGCTGGCCCGGATCTCGTCGAGACGGGCGACGCTTGCCGAGTCGGCGGCCATCGTGCCGGGCTGCTCGACGGCGGGCTGCGCCGTGGCACCGCCCAGTTTCTCGCCTGCCATGCTCGACCGGATCTGCTCCAGCCGCGACGAACCGGCCAGGTCCAGACTGGACTTCTGCACTTCCAGCATCCGGCCCTCGACCGAGTTGGAAGCCAGCTCAGCCCGGCCCATGGCACTCGCGTACCGCTGCTCGATCTTGTCGCGCACCTGGTCCAGCGACGGGGTGTTACCCGGCGCGGCCAGCTGCGACATCGACTCCAGCGACTGCGCGACGGTCTCCTGCATCTTGGCCTGCTCGAGCTGGCTGAGCAGGCGGGACCGCTCGGCGATGCGCTGCTGGAGGAGCATCGCGTTGTTCTCGACGGCCTTGCGGGCCTGACCGGCCGCACCGAGAGCCTGGTCGTGGAGAGTCTTCAGGTCCTCCATCGACTGCTCGCCGGAGACCAGCTGAGTGGCCAGCGTCTGCGCGGTCGACTCGTACTTCTGGGCTTCGGCCTCATCGCCGGATGCTCGGGCGCGGTCGGCGAGCACTAGAGCCTGACGGGCCATGCCCTGCAGTTTCTCGACCTCGGACATCTGCCGGGACAGCTTCATCTCGAGCTGCCGCTGATTGCCGATGACGGCGGCGGCCTGCTGCACGAGAGCCTGATGCTGACGCTGGGCGTCCTCGATGGCCTGCTGGATCTGGACCTTCGGGTCGGCGTACTCATCGATCTTCGCGCCGAAGAGCGCCATCATGTAGTGCCAGCCCTTGACGAACGGATTCGCCATCTCGTGGTGTCCCCTCAAATGTCGCTCTGTCGGATGCGTCACCGCTGTTCAGTGCGGGAACACGAAACCCATCGTGACAGCCGGACGCCACCGGCGTCACGGGTCCTCCGGGGGATCTCAGGGTTGTCCCTTGGCATACGAGGTTACGCCTCCCCTGGTGGGCGTAGCGAGACGTGAAACAGGCCGGACCGCTCCCTTGGAGCGGCCCGGCACAGACGTATTCATGATCAGGCGGCGTAGACGATGTCCCGCTTCGGCTTACGGGTCGCGTGCAGCGTGGCCTTCAGCGGCGAGTCGCGGCGCACTGCGACGGAGACATCCCCGCCGGCGGTCGCCTTCTCGTCGAGCGGGACGAGCACGCCCTCCATGTTCTCCGCCAGGGCCAGCGTGTTGCTGACCTCGCCGAGCAACTCGGAGAGCCGGGCGCCGAGGGCATCGCAGATCGCTGCCAGCAACTCGCTGGACGCTTCCTTCTGACCACGCTCGATCTCGGACAGATAGCCCAGGCTGACGTTCGCGGCGGTCGACACCTCACGCAGCGTGCGGTGCTGCCCCTGCCGGCGCGCACGAAGAGCGTCGCCGATAACACGGCGTAGCAGGACCATGGCACCTCCTCCTGCGTGCGAGGCCGCCGGCTGAAGCCGGAGGCTTCGCACAACCGTACCTGGCCCGAGCCGCAGCGACATCCCGCCCCGCCGAATTTTGCGACCGCCCGAACACACAGAGAATCGGACAACCGGCGCAGTTACGGAAGTAATCCCAGCTCAGACCATAGCCGGACGGTCCCGCAGAGAGTCGGTGAGCAATTGCAGGACGGCCGTCACACTTTCGGATCGGATGGCCGCACGATCTCCGGTGAGGCGCAGCTCACGTACCTCGGTCCGGTCCGGGCCGGCGACCGCCACATAGACCAGCCCGACCGGCTTCCCGTCCTGCGGCTCCGGGCCGGCGACCCCGGTGGTGGACACTCCCCAGTCGGCGCCGCAGCGGTCCCGGGCGCCCTCGGCCAGGGCGGCGGCCACGTCCGGATCGACCGGTCCGCGCTCGTCCAGCAGGACACCGGGCACCCCGGCCAGCACCTGTTTGAGTTCGGTGGCGTAGACGACCAGCCCGCCCCGGAAGACGGCACTCACCCCGGGGATCGCGACGATCGTCGCGGCCACCAGACCGCCGGTGAGCGACTCGGCGGTGGCAAGCGTCTCGCCCCGGCCGGCGAGCGCGCGCACCGCCGCCACGGCGGCCACCGCGACGTCCATCAGGAGCGCCGCAGTCGCAGCGCCTGCATCACGTAGTCGGCGCCGGTGACCACGGTGACCACCAGTGCGGCACCCATCAGCACCACGCCGCCGAGGTGGAACGGTTCCGGGACCGGCCACAGGTACCAGGCGATCGCGACGGTCTGCAGTCCGGTCTTGAGCTTGCCGCCGCGCGAGGCCGGGATGATGCCGTACCGGATCACCCAGAACCGCAGGGCGGTGACACCCCACTCGCGGATCAGGATCACCACCGTCACCCACCAGGACAGCGGGCCGTAGGCGGAGAGGAGCACCAGGGCCGTGCCGGTCAGGGCCTTGTCGGCGATCGGGTCGGCGACCTTGCCGAACGAGGTGATCAGTGACCATCTCCGGGCGATCCAGCCGTCCGCGAAGTCGGTGGCCGACGCGACGCAGAAGGCGAGACAGGCCGCGATCCGCCAGTCCGGGTCGTTCATCTCGGAGGTGACGACCATCGACAGGAAGACCGGGATCAGCACGATCCGGACCACGGTCAGGGCGTTGGCCGCGTTGTAGAGCGACACCACGCGCGGCGCCGGAACCGGCACCGGCTCGTTGGTCACCGGGTCACCGGGGCGGCCGAGATCATCTCCACCGGCACCGCGATCAGGTCCACTCCCTCGGTGCCGGTGACACGGGCGCGAACCAGGTCGCCGGGGCGCAGCATCGACAGGTCGACACCCTCCTCCGGCGAGGAGACCAGGGTGGTTGAGCCGTCGACCTCGGGGGCCTGGTGCTCGGCGCGACCCTCGACCTCACCGTCGTCGGTGGTGTCGACCAGCACCTCGACCATCTCGCCGAGACGATCCTCGGCGCGCTGCGCGCAGAGCTCCTCGGCGAGCGCGACGACCCGGTCGTACCGCCGCTTGATGGTCGCGTCCTTGATCTTGCCGTCCAGCCCGGCGGCCTCGGTGCCGTCCTCGTCGCTGTAGTCGAAGACACCGATCGCGTCGAGGCGGGCCTCGGTGAGGAAGCGGATCAGCTCGTCCACGTCCTGCTTGGTCTCGCCGGGGAAACCGACGATGAAGTTGCTCCGGGCCCCGGCGGCGGGCGCCAGCTTGCGGGCCGAGTCGAGCAGGTCCAGGAAGCGCTCGGTGGAGCCGAACCGGCGCATCCGGCGCAGCACCGGCTCGCTGGAGTGCTGGAACGACAGGTCGTAGTAGGCGGCCACGCCGGGGGTGGTGGCGATCGCCTCGACCAGGCCGGGCCGGGTCTCGGCGGGCTGCAGGTAACTGGCCCGGACCCGGACGATGCCGTCGACCTTGGCCAGCTGCGGCAGCAGTTTCTCCAGCAGGCGCGGGTCGCCCAGATCCTTGCCGTACGACGTGCTGTTCTCGCTGACCAGCACCAGCTCACGGACGCCGGTCTTGGCCAGCCACTCCGCCTCGGCCAGCAGCTCCTGCGGGTCACGGGAGACGAAGGCGCCACGGAACGCCGGGATCGCGCAGAACGCGCACCGCCGGTCACAGCCGCTGGCCAGCTTGAGCGAGGCGACCGGGCCGGTGTCGAGCCGGCGGCGCAACACTTTGCGCAGGTGGGCGGGGGTGTGCTCGTCGACGGTGGCGTGGCCTGGCACCACGACCTTGGCGGTGTGCCGCTCGACCGGGGTGATCGGCAGCAGCTCGCGACGGTCGCGCGGGACGTGCGAGGCGTGGCTCTCGCCGCGCAGCACGCTCTCCAGACGGTCGGTGATGTCGGTGTAGTCGTCGAAGCCGAGCACCGCGTTGGCCTCGGGGAGCTGATCGGCCAGCTCCTTGCCGTAGCGCTCGGCCATGCAGCCGGCGGCGACCACCTTGGCTCCGGTGTCGGCGGCGGCGAGGAGGGTGTCGATCGAGTCCTGCTTGGCTTTCTCGACGAATCCACAGGTGTTGACGACGACGACGTCAGCGCCCTCGGCGTCGGTCCCGACCTCCCAGCCATCGGCGTCGAGTCGGGCGGCCAGCTCTTCCGAGTCGACCTCGTTACGGGCACAGCCCAGCGTCAGCAGCGCGACACGGCGGGTGGGAGGAGTTCCAGACACCCGACAAGGTTACCGGTCTCCCGGCGATAGTCGTTCCTCCGCACGTCCAGCTTCTAGCACCAAGCCTCATTGGTAATACGATCCAGGGGTGACCACCTCGGAGAACCTGGACGATCTCGCCGCCGTGGCGACACTTGCCGACGGTGTGCGGCGGGCCGCCTACCATCGGGTCGCGGACGCGGGCGGCGATCCGGTCGGACGCGACGAGGTGGCCGAGACGCTCGGGGTGGGCCGCACGCTCGCCGCGTTCCATCTGGACAAGCTGGTGGACGCGGGGCTGCTGGAGGTGTCGTACCAGCGCCGGTCCGGCCGCACCGGGCCGGGCGCCGGCCGGCCCGCCAAGATGTACCGGGTCTCCCCCGGCGAGCACACAGTGAGCGTGCCGGCGCGCTCCTACCGGGGTGCCGCCGAGATGCTGGCCGAGACGATCGAGCGCACCGGCGCCGAGCAGACCCTCTACGCGGTGGCCCGGGAGCAGGGCCGGACCGGCGGCTCGGTGGCGGACCTCACCGCACTGGGCTATTCACCGGTCACCGAGGGCGGCCGGATCACGCTGCGCAACTGCCCGTTCCACCAGCTCGCCGAGCAGTTCCCACCGCTGATCTGCGGGATGAACCTGGCGATGCTGGAGGGGATGCTGGAGGGCTCGGAGTGGACGGCCCGGATGGACCCGGCGCCCGGCCGCTGCTGTGTGACCCTCTCTGAATACTCTAAAAACAAAACCGATTGACTTTAGATTGTACGGCTGGTGAAGTGACCACATGACGGACTTTCACCTGGCGCAGATGAACGTCGCCACGCTCGTGGCCCCCGAGGGGGATCCCCTGGTCGCCGAGTTCACCGCCGGCGTCGATGAGATGAACGCACTGGCCGACCGTTCACCGGGCTTCGTCTGGCGGCTGAAGGAGGAGGACGTCGACCTCGAAGCGCTCGGCATCCAGGCGGCGCCACCGGAGCAGATCGCCACGATGTCGGTCTGGGTGTCCCTGGAGGCCCTGCGGGGTTACGTCTACCAGTCCGGCCATCTGGACTACCTGCGCCGCCGCCGGGAGTGGTTCGTGCCCGGCCGGTCCGCCATGGTCCTGTGGTGGGTGGAGGCCGGCCGCGTCCCGACGCTGCGGGACGGCCTGCAACGCCTGACCCTGCTCGGAGTGGAGGGGCCGGGGCCGCGGGCGTTCACCTTCCGCCGCACCTTCCCGGCCCCGGAGCTCAGTCGACCTTGAGGTCGGCGAGGGTCTCCTCCAGCTCGTCCGGCTTGATCAGCACGTCGCGCGCCTTGGAGCCCTCGGACGGCCCGACGATGCCACGGGTCTCCATCAGGTCCATCAGCCGGCCGGCCTTGGCGAACCCGACCCGCAGCTTGCGCTGCAGCATCGACGTCGACCCGAACTGGCTGGTCACCACCAGCTCGATGGCCGAGATCAGCAGCTGGAGGTCGTCGCCGATCTCCTCGTCGATCTCCCGCTTCTTGCTCTGCGGCACCTCGGTGACGTCCGGACGGAACTCCGGTTCGCGCTGCTCCTTGCAGAACTCCACGACCGCCGCGATCTCCGACTCGTCGACCCAGGCGCCCTGGATCCGGGTCGGCTTGGAGGCGCCCATCGGCAGGAAGAGCCCGTCCCCACGGCCGAGCAGTTTCTCCGCGCCCGGCTGGTCCAGGATGACCCGGGAGTCGGCCAGCGACGACGTGGCGAAAGCCAGCCGGGACGGCACGTTCGCCTTGATCAGGCCGGTCACCACGTCGACCGACGGGCGCTGGGTCGCCAGCACCAGGTGGATGCCGGCGGCCCGGGCCAGCTGGGTGATCCGGACGACCGAGTCCTCCACGTCGCGGGGCGCGACCATCATCAGGTCGGCCAGCTCGTCGATGATCACCAGCAGGTACGGGTACGGCTTCATCACCCGCTCGCTGCCCGGCGGCGCGGTGATCTCGCCACTGCGCACCTTGCGGTTGAAGTCGTCGAGATGCCGGACCCCGTTGGCGGCGAGGTCGTCGTACCGCATGTCCATCTCCCGGACCACCCACTCCAGGGCGTCCGCGGCCTTCTTCGGGTTCGTGATGATCGGCGTGACGAGGTGCGGGATCCCCTCGTAGGCGGTCATCTCCACCCGCTTGGGGTCGACCAGGAGCAGCCGCACCTCATCGGGGGTCGACCTGGTCAGCAGCGACACCAGCAGCGAGTTGAGGCAGGAGCTCTTGCCCGCACCGGTGGCGCCGGCGATCAGGATGTGCGGCATCTTCGCCAGGTTGGCGACGACGAACCCGCCCTCGATGTCCTTGCCGAGCGCCACCAGCATCGGGTGGTGGTCAGCGGCGGCGGCCCGGGAGCGCAGCACGTCACCGAGCGACACGTTCTCCGGGTCGGTGTTCGGGATCTCCACACCGACCGCGCTCTTGCCCGGGATCGGGCTGAGGATCCGCACGTCCGGCGACTTCACCGCGTAGGCGATGTTGCGGGACAGCTGGGTGATCCGCTCGACCTTGGTGCCCGGGCCGATCTCCACCTCGTAACGGGTGACCGTCGGGCCACGGGTGAAACCGGTGACCACCGCGTCGACGTTGAACTGCTCGAACACCCCGGTCAGCGCCGCCATGATCTCGTCGTTGGCGCGGCTGCGGGCTTTCGCCGGCGGACCGGTGGCGAGGATGTTCGCCGGCGGCAGGCGGTAGTCGCCCTTGACCGCCGAGATCTCCAGCTGCTCAGCCCGGCTGGGCGGCATCGGTGAGTGCTCGGGCGCCGGCTTGCGCCGGGTCTTCGGCACGTTCGGCAGCTTCGGCAGAGCGATGGTGTCGTGCAGTATCAGCTCTTCGTCGAAGTCGTCCGGCGGCTCCTGGTCGAGCGGGGCCGGCTCGACCAGCGCGGCCTGCCGGCGCCGGGCCGGGCGGCGCGGTTTCGCCGTCTCGCCCACCGGCTCGCCCTCGTCCTCGGCGTCGCCGGGCTCGGGCACCGGGCGGGTGGTGTGCTGACCGGACCGGCCGGAGACCAGATCGAGCAGCTGGGACACCCGCTCCGGAATCTTGTTGATCGGCGTGGCGGTGATCACCAGAAGACCGAAGGCGAAGAGCAACAGCAGCAGCGGTACGGCCACCCAGGCGCTCACCGCCCGCTCCAGCAGTCCACCGATCCCGAATCCGAGCAGGCCACCGGACTGGTCGACGGTCGGGTTGGCGGCCGCCGAATCGGGGCCGGAGATGTGCAACAGGGCCGCGGTGGCCACGATGATCGCGGTCCAGCCGACCATGGTGCGCCCGCGGTGCTCCGGGTCGACCGGCTCCCGCATCAGCCGGATCGAGCCGTAGAACAGCAGCAGCGGCAGAAGCACCGCGAGACTGCCGAGGAACAGCCGCACCATGTCGGCCACCCAGACACCGACCGGTCCGGCGCTGCCCGCCCAGACCGCGACCGCGATCAGGATGGACAGGCCGAGCAGGAAGAGGCCGGCACCGTCGCGACGGTGCTCGGGCGCGATGTTGCGGGCGGTGGCCGCCTGCCGGCCGGCACCCCGGGCCAGCCAGCCGACGCTGCCGGCCAGGCCCAGCCAGAGACTGCCGATGCCGCGGGTGATGCTGGGATTGACCGCCTGTGGTGTCGCCCGGCGCGCGGCCGGGCGCTTGGCCGCGGGTTTGCGCGCGGCGGCTTTGCCGGTGCTCTTGCGAGCTGCCGGCTGTTGGGCACGGTTGACCGCCGCGCCCCTGGTAGTGGACGCGGCGCGGCTCCGGCCCGCCGGAGGAGTTCGGCCCGCCATGGATGTCACGGTAGCCGGGTGCGGCCTATCTGCCGAGAAGGCGCACCGCGACTGCTTTTCACTTTCCCGGCATTTACCATCGTACGGTGCAACCTCTCAGCAACGACTTGATCAAGGCCGCGCTGGACAAGCGTGGTTTCTCGTACTTCGTCGATGCCGACGGCGACATCGCCGGCAACTTCCAGGGCAACCTCATCTACTTCTTCCGCCTCGGCGAGCGGCAGGAGATCCTCCAGGTGCGGGCCATGATGCAGCACGTCTTCTCGGTCGAGGAGGTGACCAGGCTCTACGAATTCTGCAACACGTGGAACCGGGACCAGCTCTGGCCGAAGGCGTACGTGCAGGTCACCGACGAGGGGCAGGCCATCGTGGTGGGCGAGGTGACGACCGACTGGGAACACGGCGCCACCCTCGAACAGCTCGATCAGGTGCTGCTCTGCGGCGTGGCGACCGGCTGCCGGCTCGGCGACGCCCTGGGCGAACTCAAATCGGGCGTCGCACCCGACGACGAATCGGGGCCCGCACGCTGAGCGTGCGGACCCCGATCGTCTGCCGGGTCACGGATTCCCGGCCGGGCTGAGGCGTCCGTGACCAGGCGGCAGGGCCGGGCCCGAGTGGCTTCCACACCCGGGCCGGGCCCGTCCGGTCCCGTTACGGCTACTGGACGTTGAAGCCCAGGCTGTAGGCGCCGGTGCCCGAGGAGGCCACGACCACGTAGCGGTAGGTGCCGGCCCGGCCGGTGAAGGACAGCGTCTTGGTGCCGTCACCCGTCCCGGTGGCCACCGTGCGGAACTGGCCACGGTCGTTCTGGCGCTGCAGCACCACGTCGAAGTCGGCGCCGTCCGGAGCCTCCAGGCAGGCGGTGTGCGTACCGGCCCGAGCCCGGTAGGCCCCGCCGTTCGGCTGTGCCTGGGCCTGACCGGCCCGGTTGATGGTGCCGTCGCGCTGGACCGGCAGAGCGTCGCACGCGGCGGTCTCGTTGCCCTCCTCAGCGGGCGGAGCGGCTTCGCCCTCGGTGGTGACCAGGGTCAGGTTCCCGGCCGCCAGGATCTCGTTGAGCGGCTGGAAGAAGGTCTCGCCGCCGACGGTGCAGTCACCGGAACCACCCGAGGTCACACCCTGGGCCTGGTCACCGGAGAGCCACGGGCCGCCGGAGTCACCGCCCTCGGCGCAGACGTCGGTGCGGGTCAAACCGGTGACCTGGCCCTCCGGGTACTGCACGGTCTGGTTCTTGGCCAGGATCGTGCCGCAGAACGTGCCGGTGGTGGAACCGGACCGGCAGATCGCCGCACCGACCGGGGCCTCGGTGTTACCGGCCACCGGCAGCTCCGCACCGTTGATCTCGGTGACGACCGACGCCGTCGGCGTGAAGTTGTCGTTCGTCGCGACGAAGCCCATGTCGGCGTCGCCCGGGAAGACCGAGAGCTCGACGGTGCCCTGCGCCACCCCGTCCGGGTCGGTGGTCGCGGTGCCCTCGGCCCCGCAGTGACCGGCGGTGACGAAACCGGTGGTCACCGAGAAGCCGATGGAACAGCGGGCCTGGCCGCCGTCGAGGTTGACGAAGTACGGGTCCGCGCCGCGCACGTCGATCAGCGGCTTCGGCTGGGCGTCGCTGACCTTCACGGTGACCGCGTCGCTGGAGACGCCGGCCTGCCGGGCCAGCCGGAGAGCCTTGGACTCGGCACTCGGTTTGGCGACCAGGACCACCTTGTTGGTGGTCACGTCGACGTACCAGCCGGTCAGGCCGGACGCCTGGGACAGCGCCGCGTCGAGCTTGGTCTTCGCCTCGTCGAGGGCAGCCTCGCTCCGCTTGACCAGCACCGGGACGGCACCGGCGGCCTGCACCGCGGACGCCGACTCGGAGTCGGTCACTGCGATCTTGAGCGTCTTGCCGTCCGCCGCGAGCCAGGCGCCGCCGAAGCTCTCGCCGGTCTGGGCCGCCAGCGTCGCCGAGACGCCACCCGCCCACTCCGAGCGGGCCAGCCGCGCCGCCGCCTGATCACCGTCGAGACCGAGGTCGCGTTTCATGGCCGCGAGCAGTTCCGGGGACAGACCCCCCGGGGTGCTCGCGGCACGCGTACCGCTCGTCTTCTTCTCCGTGTCGGCCGACGACGGCAGGGTGAAGGCGACCGCCGCCGCACCCGCCGACACCACAACCGCCGTCACCACGGCGATCGATCTGCGCTGCATCTGGTGAACTCCCTCCGGCACGGGTGCCGTGGGGGCGGCACCGATGCCAGGGAATACGCAGCGCGTCCGAAGATGGTTGAAAAGGAACCGTGATCCTTATGGATTACACAGGTTTCCTCACACCTCTACCACCGTCGGAACGATCATCGGCCGACGCCGGTAAGCGTCGTTCACCCAGCGCCCGACAGTGCGGCGCACCACCTGTTGTAGCTGGTGGGGGTCGGTGATGCCGTCCTCGGCCGAGCGGTGCAGGGCCGCGGTCAGCAGCGGGATGACCGGGTTGAAAGCGTCCGGATCCTCGGAGAAACCTTTCGCCGAGATATTCGGTTCGCCGACCACCTTTCCGGTGACCGAGTCGATGACGACGGTCGCCGAGATGAACCCACCGTCACCGAGTATGCGACGCTCGGTGAGCAGCGACTCGCTGACGTCACCGACGGCGAGACCGTCCACGTAGACGTAGCGGCTCTTGACGTGACCCACCACGCGGGCGTGCCCCTCGACCAGGTCGACGACGTTGCCGTCCTCGCAGAGGACCACCCGGTCGGGTGCCACCCCGGTCTCGATGCCGAGCTGGGCGTGGGCGCGCAGGTGCCGCCACTCGCCGTGGACCGGCATCAGGTTGCTGGGCCGGGTCACGTTGAGCAGGTACCGCAGCTCGCCGGCCGGCGCGTGCCCGGAGACGTGCACCTTGGCGGTCTCCTTGTGGACCACCGTGGCACCAGCCCGGGAGAGCTGGTTGATCACCCGGTAGACCGAGGTCTCGTTGCCCGGCACCAGTGAACTTGCCAGCACCACCGTGTCGCCGGGGGTGATGGTGATGTGCCGGTGGTCGCCGGTCGACATCCGGCCCAGCGCGCTCATCGGCTCGCCCTGCGAACCGGTGGACATGAAGACGATCTCGTCGTGCGGCATCCGCGCCGCCTCGTCCAGGCTGACCAGCAGGCCGTCCGGGATGCGCAGCAGGCCCAGGTCACGGGCGATGCCCATGTTGCGGACCATGGACCGGCCGATCAGGGCGACCTTGCGCTCGAACTCCCAGGCCGAGTCCATCACCTGCTGCACGCGGTGCACGTGCGAGGCGAAACTGGCCACGATGATCCGGCCACTGGCCTTGCCGAAGATCGAGCTGAGCACCGGGCCGATGTCGCGTTCCGGCGTGACGAAGCCCGGGACCTCGGCGTTCGTCGAGTCGGACAGCAGCAGGTCGACACCCTCGGCACCGAGCCGGGCGAACCCGGCCAGGTCGGTGATCCGGCCGTCCAGCGGCACCTGGTCCATCTTGAAGTCGCCGGTGTGCAGCACCAGACCCGCGGGGGTCCGGATCGCGACCGCCAGCGCGTCCGGGATCGAGTGGTTCACCGCGAAGAACTCGCACTCGAACGGGCCGAGCCGCTCGATGCCGCCCTCCCGGACGGTCAACGTGTACGGATCGAGTCGGCGCTCGGCGAGTTTCGCCTCGACCAGAGCCAGCGTGAACTCCGAGCCGACCAGCGGGATGTCCGGCTTGTGGGCCAGCAGATAGGGCACCGCGCCGATGTGGTCCTCGTGACCGTGGGTCAGCACGATGGCCTGCACGTCCCCCAACCGATCCAGGATCGGTGCGAAGTCGGGCAGGATCAGGTCGACACCCGGCTGCTCGACATCGGGGAAGAGCACCCCGCAGTCGACGATCAGCAGTTTGCCGTCGTATTCGAAGACCGTCATGTTGCGGCCGATGGCGCCGAGCCCGCCGAGCGGGATGACGCGCAAGGCGCCTTCCGGCAGCGGCGGTGGCGGACCCAGCTCCATGTGAGCTTGACTCATTCGCCTCTTCCTGTCAGAGCACGATGCCGGCCGCGGCGGCGTCCTGGCGCAGTTGGTTCAGTTCGTCTTCCCCGGCGTCGACCAGCGGCGACCGCACCGGGCCCGAGGGCAGGCCGAGTGCGTTCAGGCCGGCCTTCACCAGCATCGTCCCGGGCGAGCGGAAGATGCCGGTGAACAGCGGCATCGCCGTCCGGTGCCGGGCCAGCGCGGTGGCGTTGTCACCACGCTCGAAAGCTTCGATCAGCTCCTGGACCAGCACTCCGGTGAAGTGCGACGAGGTGCCGACCAGCCCGACGCCACCGATGGAGAGCAGCGGCAGAGTGGCGGCGTCGTCGCCGGAGTAATAAGCCAGATCGGTCCGGGCCAGCACCTGGGAGCTGGCGATCAGATCACCCTTGGCGTCCTTGACCGCGACGATCCGCTCATGCTCGGCGATCCGGCACATGGTGTCGGTGGCGATCGCCGTGCCGGCCCGGTGCGGGATGTCATAGACCATGATCGGCAGGCCGGCGGCGTCGGCGACCTCGCGGAAGTGCCGTTCCACGCCCGCCTGCGGCGGCTTGTTGTAATACGGCGTCACGACCAGCAGACCGTGCGCCCCCGCTTTCTCGGCGGCCTGGGCCAGCTCGATCGTGTGGGCGGTGTTGTTGGTGCCCACACCCGCGACGACCTGCGCCCGGTCCCCGACGGCGTCGATCACGACGCGGAGCAGTGACTCCTTCTCCGCGTCGGTGGTGGTGGGGGACTCTCCGGTGGTGCCGCTGATCACGAGGGCGTCGTTGCGCTGCTCGTCGACCAGGTGGGCGGCCAGCCGAGCGGCGCCCTCCAGGTCCAGGGAACCGTCCGGGGTGAACGGGGTCACCATGGCGGTCAGCAGCCGTCCGAAGGGCCGCGGGTGGTGCGTCATACCTGACAACCTATCGGACGCATCCGTCACACGTAGAAAGCGGTGAACGGCGCCCATGGGAGGTTACGCAGGATGCTCCACACACCCCAGACCGCCATGAACGTGATCATGGCCGCTGGACTGATCGAGAGTTCCGGCAGTTTCCAGCCGAAGACCTTGCGGCCCGCCCAGGCCACGTACAGATAGATCAGGAACGGCACCGCGAACACGAACAGCAGATGATGCCGGGCCGCGGCGGTCACATCGCCGTGCAGCAGGAACCACGCGGCGCGCGTGCCACCGCACCCCGGGCAGACGAAACCGGTCAGATATTTCAGCAGACAGGACGGCGGGTCACCGGCACCGGCCGCGGCCGGATCGGTGGCCAGCGTGTAACCGATCGCGCCGCCGGTGCAGGCCAGGATCGCCAGCGGGGCCAGCCAGATCGGCGACCGGGCGGCGAGCCGGTTGACGAAACGGGTCAGCCGGTCGGGCTGATGAACCGGGTGCCGGAACCACTCGGGCGGCACCGGCGGGCCCTGGATCGGCTGATCGGCCAGCCAGGGGGGCAGCTGGACGGCGTTCATGGCCGTCACGGTACACCCGCCGGGCTCTCCCGCAGCGCGCTCGTCAGCGCGGCCGTGAGGTCACCCCGCTCAGGCACGGCGACCGACGTCAGGCCCAGCCAGCCGGCCAGCCGGCGCAACTCCACGGCCAGCGCGGAAGCGGTCTCGACCGGGTCGGCTCCGGGCTCCAGCCAGGCCGCCGGGACCTGCAACTCACCGGTCCGGCGCTCGGCTTTCAGATCGACCCGGGCGGTGAACCGGTCGCCCTGGAGGAACGGGAGCACGTAATACCCGTACAACCGCTGGGGTTTGGGCACGTAGATCTCGATGCGGTAGGTCATGCCGAACAGCCGCTCGGTGCGCGCCCGCTCCCAGATCAGCGGATCGAACGGGCTGACCAGGGTCGCCACACCGACCCGGCGGGGCAGTCGCGCCTCGTGGTGCAGCCACGCCGTCTTCCACCCCGGGACAGTGACCGGGCGCAGCACTCCGGCCTCGGCCAGCTCGGCGACCGCCTGCCGGCACGGCTGCACCGGAAGGCGGAAATAGTCGCGCAACTCGGACTCGGCGGCCACCCCGAGCGCCCGGGCAGAGAGCTCCACCAGCGCCCGGAACGCCTCGGCGGGCTCCGGGGTGGGCGTGGCCAGCACCGCCGCCGGCAGCACCCGCTCGGGCAGGTCGTAACGCCTGGCGAACGAGGTGGTGCGCTCGGCGGCGGTCACCTGACCGGTGTAGAAGAGCCACTCCAGCGCCTGTTTGACGACCGACCAGTTCCAACCCCAATGCTCTTTGGTACGCGGGGCGTCGTGCTCGATCTCGGCGGCGGTGATCGGGCCCCGCTCGCGGACCTCGTCGAGCACCCAGGCGACCAGGGCGGGCTGCTCGACCGCGATCCGCCGCATGTTGCCCCAGGCGAACTCGTGCGCCCGCGCCATCCGCCACCGGAACAGCGGCTGCAGATCGGTGCGGATCAGCGACGCCTCGTGGCCCCAGAACTCGAACAGCTCACGGGGCCGCCGGTAGGCCGCCCGCTCCAGCAGACCGGCCGGATAGGGCCCGAGACGGCTGTAGAGCGGCATGTAGTGGGCGCGCTGCAACACGTTCACCGAATCCATCTGGATCAGGTGCAGGCGGCGCAGGACCCGGCGCAGGTGCCGCAGGTCGGTGACACCACCGGGTCGGGGGTCGGTGAAGCCCTGCGCCGCCAGGGTGATCCGGCGAGCCTGGGCGACGGAGAGCGATTCGGGCACGGCCACCGGGGCAGACTAGACGCCAGGTGTGACAAAGTTGCCGCCATGGCACTCGGCTTCGTCCGTCCCGCCCGTCCCGAGGACGCGGCGGAGATCGCACGCATCCAGCTCTCCACCTGGCGCACGGCGTACCGGCGGATGTTCCCGCCGCACGTGCTCGACAACCTGGACGAGGACTATCTGGCCCGTGGCTGGGCCGAGGCGATCAGCGCGCCGCCGTCGTCGCGGCACCGGGTCCTGATCGCGGTCGAGCAGGGCGAGAGTGTGACGACGGTGGTCGGGTTCGCCGGGTCCGGTCCGGCCGACGAGCAGGCTCTGGCGCCCGAGGAGAAACCGCTTGCCGACGACGTCGCGGCGGTCACTGACCTGCTGATCGAGCCGCGCTGGGGGCGGCGGGGCCACGGCAGCCGGCTGCTGGCGGCGGCGGTGGACAACTGGCGCGACGACGGTTTCCAGACCGCGGTGGCCTGGGTCTACGACGCGGACCCCGTGATGAAGGCGTTCCTCGGCTCGACCGGGTGGGAACCGGACGGTGCGAGCCGGGCCCTGGACGTGGACGATCTCCTCGTACCGCAGGCCCGGCTGCATGTCGCTCTGGCTCTTTAGCCCACTTCGCTCTGGCTTCAGCCCTCGTCCAGGAGCGGGTCCAGGCCGATCGTCAGGCCGGGACGCCGCAGCACCGCACGGACGGCGAGCAGCACGCCCGGCATGAAGGACGAGCGGTCCAGCGAGTCGTGGCGGATGGTCAGCGTCTCACCCGTGGTGCCGAAGAGGACTTCCTGGTGGGCGACCAGACCGGCGGCCCGGATCGAGTGGATCCGCACCCCGTCGACGTCGGTGCCGCGGGCGCCGAGATGCTCTTCCTTGGTGGCGTCCGGCATCGGCGGGCTGCCCGCCGCGGCCCGCGCCTCGGCGATCACCCGGGCGGTGTGTGCCGCCGTGCCGCTCGGCGCGTCCAGCTTGCGCGGGTGATGCTGCTCGATGATCTCGACCGACTCGAAGAACCGGGCCGCGCGGGCGGCGAACTGCATCATCAGCACCGCGCCGATGCCGAAGTTCGGAGCGATCAGCACCCCGACACCCGGCTTGGCGGCCAGCCACTCGCGGACCTGCTCCAGCCGCTCGGTGGAGAACCCGGAGGTGCCGACCACCACGCTGATGCCCTGACCGACGGCCCACTTCAGGTTGTCCATCACCACGTCGGGATTGGTGAAGTCGACGAGCACCTGCGCACCGGCCGAGGAGGCCTGGAACAGCTCCTCACCCTGGTCGATCATCGAGACCAAGGTGAGGTCGTCGGCGGCATCGACCGCTTTACACACCTCGAGGCCCATTCGGCCCCGGGCGCCGAGAACACCGACACGAATGTTTTCAGTCACCAGCTCAATTTAACGTACCCCGGCGCCGCTCCCACCAGCGCTCACCGGCCCCCACCACCAGGAAGACGACCCCCACGTACGCCCATCCGACCAGCACGTCGATCACCCAGTGCTCGGCCGTGTAGACCAGGGTGAAGGTCATCGACAGCGGGTAGGCGAACAGCAGCGGCCACAGCCACTTCTTCACCACCGGCAGGAAGAACACCACCGACATGAAGGCGAACGCGGTGTGCAGCGACGGCATCGCGGCCACCGGGTTCGACGCCTCCACCTGCAGCGCGTTCAGGGTGTTGCCGGCGCCGTGCAGGCCGATCGCATCCCAGCCGTTGGTCGAGATGCGCTCGGCGCTGATCAGCGAACCGTGCTCGGGCAGAGCCGCCCACCACGGCGGTGCGGCCGGGTAGAGGAAGTAGGTGATCAGACCGAAAACACACAGTAGGAACCAGCGGCGCATGAACCGGGCCCACTGCGGGCGGGACCGCATCCACAGCAGCACGGCGATCGTCGGCATGGTCAGGAAGTGCGAGAAGTAGACGATCGAGACGACCACCTCCCACCACTGCACCACACCCGGCTGCCACAGGTGCTCCTGGAGCCACTGGGTCGGCGTCAGATCACCGGTGAACCAGCCGAAGGCCCACTTGTCGAAGGCGATCAGCTCGGTGACGTGCGGGGCGAAGAACTTGTCGGCGTACCCCCGGGTCACGTTGTACAGCACCAGGAGCAGGCAGATCGGCAGCCAGTCACGCAGGAAGCGCAGGTGGGTGCGCCACGGCTCGTGGCTGCGCCAGGCGATGGTGGCCAGCCACAGCCAGCCGAAAGCGATCAGCGGGTCACTCGTCGGCACACCGATGAAGTAGACCCCGACAGCGAAGAACGCCGCCCAGATCAGCATCCCGACGATCCGCCGCCGCCGGAGATCCGGTGGCGGCGGGGTCGTGGGTGTATCGGGCGGCGTCTCCAGTGTCGTCACGGGGAACCAGAGTAGGACCAGGGGTTACCAGTCGGGTAATTCATCCTCGTCGAAGGGCCCGACCACGGCCAGCGACAGCGTCTGCCCGAACAGGTCCCGGGCCACCGCGTGCACCTCTTCCAAGGTCACCGCGTCCACCCGGGCCAGCAGCTCGTCGACGCTCATCAGGTCGCCGTGCAGCAGCTCCGACTTGGCCAGCCGGCTCATCCGCGAGCCCGAGTCCTCCAGGCCCAGCACGTACGAACCCTTGGCCATGCCCTTGCCCCGGACCAGTTCCTCCGGGGTGATCCCGTCGGCCGCGACCCGGACCAGCTCGGCCCGGATCAGGTCCAGCACCTCCCGGGACTTGGCCGGGGCACAACCGGCGTAGACACCGACCAGGCCGCTGTCGGCGTAGTGGCTGGCGTACGAGTAGACCGAGTAGGCCAGGCCGCGCTTCTCCCGGATCTCCTGGAAGAGCCGGGACGACATGCCGCCGCCGAGCACGTTGTTGAGCACGCCCAGGGCGAACCGGCGCTCGTCGTGACGGCCGATCCCGGAACCACCGAGCACGATGTGCGCCTGCTCGGTGTCGCGGTGCAGGACCACGTTGCGGGCCTTGCGAAACCGGATCGGCTTGTCCTCGGCACGTGGTGTCGCGCTCTGTGCCGGCCCGGTGTCCAGCGGAGTGCCGGCCAGGGCCTTGCGGACCATCTTGACCACCGTCGCGTGGTCGAGGTTGCCGGCCGCCGCGATCACGATCTCCGGTGCCGTGTAGTGGCGCCGGTAGAAGCGGTTGATCTGGTCCCGGGTCATCGGGGTGATCGACTCCGGGGTGCCGGAGATCAGCCGGCCGAGCGGCTGGTCGCCGAAGATCGCCTCGGTGAAGACGTCGTGCACCTCGTCACCGGGCTCGTCCTCGTGCATGGCGATCTCCTCGAGGATCACGCCACGTTCGGTCTCGACGTCCGCCGGATCGAGGATCGAGTCGGCCACCGCGTCCACCAGCACGTCCACCGCGAGCGGCAGGTCCTCGTCGAGCACCCGCGCGTAGTAGCAGGTGTACTCCTTCGTGGTGAAGGCGTTGGTCTCGCCGCCGACCGCCTCGATCCCCGAGGAGATGTCCAGAGCGGTGCGCTTGTGGGTGCCCTTGAAGAGCAGGTGCTCCAGGAAGTGGGAGGCGCCGTGCAGCGACGGCGTCTCGTCCCGGGAACCGATCCCCACCCAGATGCCGAGAGCGGCACTGCGGGTGGTCGGGATCGCCTCGGTGACGATGCGCAGACCGGACGGCAGGACGGTCTTCTTGACGCCGTCCTGAAGGGTCTTGGTTACGGCACGGGCCGGCACTTCGGCCGGCCCGTGTTCGCTGTTGATTGTCACTTAGTCGCGGCGCTCGCCACGCTCACCGGCGGGACGCGACCGGCGACGGCGGGGCTCGCCGCCACCCTCGCCGCGGGGAGCGCGCTCCTCACGGGGCGGCTTGCTCTCCGAAGCACCCTCGGCCGCGGCGGCCGGAGCCTCCTCGCCCTCGGGGCGGACCTTGTCCAGGTAGATCTTGCCGCGGGCGTCGATGTCCGCGATGGACACCTCGACCTTGTCGCCGACGTTGAGGAAGTCCTCGACCTTGTCGACCCGCTTGCCGTCGCCCACCTTGGAGATGTGCAGCAGGCCGTCCCGGCCGGGCAGCAGCGAGATGAAGGCGCCGAACGCGGCCGTCTTCACCACGGTGCCGAGGAACTTGTCGCCGGCCTTCGGCATGGTCGGGTTCGCGATCGCGTTGATCCGCTCGACCGCGGCCTCGGCCGCCGGGCCGTTGGTCGCACCGACGTAGATCGTGCCGTCGTCCTCGATGGAGATGTCGGCGCCGGTCTCGTCCTGGATCGCGTTGATGGTCTGGCCCTTCGGCCCGATCACCATGCCGATCTTGTCGACCGGGATCTTCACAGTGGTGACGCGCGGGGCGAACTCGCTCATCTCGGCCGGGGCCTCGATGGCCGCGGTCATCACGGCGAGGATCGTCGCGCGAGCCTCGTGCGCCTGCTGCAGCGCGCCGGCCAGCACGTCCGACGGGATGCCGTCGAGCTTGGTGTCCAGCTGCAGGGCGGTGACGAACTCGCTGGTACCGGCGACCTTGAAGTCCATGTCACCGAACGCGTCCTCGGCACCCAGGATGTCCGTCAGCGCGACGTACTGGGTCTTGCCGTCGACCTCGTCCGAGATCAGGCCCATGGCGATGCCGGCGACCGGCGCCTTCAGCGGCACACCGGCGCTGAGCAGGGCCAGCGTCGAGGCGCAGACCGAACCCATGCTCGTCGAACCGTTGGAGCTCAGGGCCTCGGACACCTGACGGATCGCGTAGGGGAACTCCTCACGCGACGGCAGCACCGGCACCAGAGCCCGCTCGGCCAGCGCGCCGTGACCGATCTCGCGGCGCTTCGGCGAACCCACCCGGCCGGTCTCACCGGTCGAGTACGGCGGGAAGTTGTAGTTGTGCATGTAGCGCTTGGTCTTCTCGGGAGCGAGAGTGTCCAGCGACTGCTCCAGGCGCAGCATGTTCAGCGTGGTGACACCCAGGATCTGGGTCTCGCCGCGCTCGAACAGCGCCGAGCCGTGCACGCGGGGCAGCACGCCGACCTGGGCGGACAGCCCACGGATGTCGCGCGGGCCACGGCCGTCGATGCGGATCTGCTCACGCAGCACCCGCTGGCGGACCTCGGACTTGGTGACCGAGCGGAACGCCGCGCTGATCTCCTTCTCCCGGCCCTCGAAGCGCGCGCCGAGCAGCTCGTGCGCCTTCGCCTTGACCAGGTCGAGGGCTTCCTCGCGCTCCTGCTTGCCGGCGATCTTCAGCGCCTCGGCGGTCTCCTCGCGGACGGCCTCCACGACGGCGGTGTAGACGTCGTCCTGGTAGTCCAGGAAGACCGGGAAGTCGGCGATCGGCTTCGCGGCGATCTCGGCCAGCTCACTCTGCGCGCGGCAGAGCTCGCGGATGGCCGGCTTGGCGGCCTCCAGACCGCTGGCCACGACCTCCTCGGTCGGCGCGGTGGCACCGGCGGAGATCAGCTTGATCGCGTGCGGCGTGGCCTCGGCCTCGACCATCATGATCGCGACGTCGCCCTCGGCGGTGACGCGACCGGCCACGACCATGTCGAACGTGGCGCGCTCGAGCTCCTCGAGGGTCGGGAACGCGACCCACTGACCCTCGATGTGCGCGACGCGGGTCGAGCCGACCGGGCCGCTGAACGGCAGACCGGAGAGCTTGGTCGACATCGAGGCGGCGTTCATCGCGACGACGTCGTACGGGTGGGACGGGTCGAGCGCGAGGACGGTCTCGACGACCTGGACCTCGTTGCGCAGGCCCTTGGTGAACGACGGGCGCAGCGGCCGGTCGATCAGGCGGCAGGTGAGGATGGCGTCCTCGGACGGACGGCCCTCACGCCGGAAGAACGAGCCGGGGATACGACCCGCGGCGTACATCCGCTCCTCGACGTCGACGGTCAGCGGGAAGAAGTCGAAGTGGTCCTTCGGCTGCTTGCTGGCGGTCGTCGCGGAGAGGACGGTGGTGTCGCCCAGCTGGACGATCACGGAGCCGGCAGCCTGCTGTGCGAGGCGACCGACCCGGAACACGATCTCGCGGGTTCCGAACGCACCGTTGTCGATGACGGCGGTGCGGGATTCGTTGCCGAGAGCGTTGTTCTGTTCTGTCATGAAGTGCGGTACTCCTTCGTCGAGGACCCGGCGGTCGACAGCGCGTTTCAGTCGAGCCGGTCTTCGATCGAAGTGCCCAGGAAGTCTGCCTGGGAACCACTACCGAGGACCGGTGCTGACGGGTGTGATCCGCGCGGGTCCGTGGGGTGTGTCCGTGGTGCGTCCCGGGGGAGCGCCGCTCCCCCGGGAGTCAAACTATCGGCGCAGGCCGAGGCGCTCGATGAGCGTCCGGTAACGCGCGATGTCCTTCTTCTGAACGTAGTTCAGCAGGCGACGGCGCTGACCCACGAGCAGCAGCAGACCACGACGGCTGTGGTGGTCGTGCTTGTGCAGCTTGAGGTGCTCGGTCAGGTCGGCGATCCGCTTGGTCAGCATCGCGACCTGAACCTCGGGCGAACCAGTGTCGCCGTCCTTGGTCGCGTACTCGCCCATGATCTTGTTCTTGGTCTCTTGATCGAGCGCCATGTTCTCCGAGATTCTGTGTTGCCGATTGCACGGTTACCCCGCGGCCCGCGGCGTCGGGCAGGCAGGCGGGACCGGTGTCGGATATTCCAACGACGTTTCAACCCTACCAGGGGGTCAGGCCAGCAACATCCTGGTCTCTTCGACGTCGGCGTTGATCTGCGCGATCAACGGTTCGATGGCGTCATATGTCCGCTGCTCACGAAGATGGCCGACAAAATCGAGACTCGCCCTCTCGCCATACAGATCACCGTCGAAATCGAGAACATAGGCTTCGATACGGCGTTCCGTCCCGGAGAAAGTCGGATTGGTGCCGATCGAAACACTCGCCGGGCGCCGCACCCCCTCACCACTACGGGTGAACCAGGCCGCATAGACACCGTCGGCCGGCACCGCGGCATAACGGTCCGCCAGCAGATTGGCCGTCGGGAAACCCAGCTCGCGGCCCCGCTGATCACCGCGGACCACCACCCCGGACAGGCTGTGCGGACGGCCCAGCGCGGCGGACGCGGCCCGCACGTCCCCGGCGTCGACACAACTGCGGATGTACGTGGAGGAGAAGACCAGTCCGTCCTCGGCCACCAGCGGCGCGTCCTCGACCGTGAAGCCGAACGTGCGGCCCAGCGACTCCAGCAGCCCCACGTCACCGGCGGCCTTGTGCCCGAACCGGAAGTTGTCCCCCACCACGACCGCGGCCGTGTGCAGCGACTCCACCAGCACATCGTGCACGAACTCGTTCGGCGACAACTGGGAGAACGCCGGAGTGAACGGCACCACACAGAGCGCGTCCACACCCAGCGCCTCGATCAGCTCCGCCTTCCGGACCGGCTCGGTGAGCACCGCCGGATGCGAGCCCGGCCGGACCACCTCGGCCGGGTGCGGGTCGAACGTCATCACCACCGACTGAAGCCCCAGGTCATGGGCCCGTTTCACGGCATGCCCGATGATCGCCTGGTGGCCGCGGTGCACACCGTCGAAGACGCCGATCGTCACGACTGATCGGCCCCACCCCGACGGGACCGATTCGAACCCCCGCCATCGCTGCATCGAAACGCTCCTCCGCCGACATCTACCCGACCTAGCGTATCGATCGTTCAGCCGCCCGGTATGGCCCCTCCACCGTGCCCGGATGGATACCATAAACAGTGTTATAAGCGTCGAGTGAGATGTCCGGTGATCCGCTACTCCCGCCCTGCCGCATCCGCCACGCCCGCCGCGCCTTCGCCGGCACCGGCAGGTCCGGCTCCAGGTCGCCCGGCCATCCCACAGCCCGGCCGTTGTTTTCCCACACCCTTGCGGGTACGGATGACCGTGCCCGCCCCACACGAGGCGCCCACATGCACCCCACCCGACCAGCGACTCCCACCACCACCGACACCACTGCCACCGCCCCGGGTTCCCCCTCCGCCGACACGGACTCCACCGCAACCAGCTCGGGTTCTGCCGCCGCCGACGCGGGTTCTGTTGTCATCGATGCGGATTCCGCTGTCGACATGGGTCTCGACTTCGACATCGATGCCGACGCCGGTCTCGTCTTCGCCGACGACACGGGCGTCGTCACTGAGGCCGGCCCTGGTCCCGGCGCGAACGCCGGTCTCGGCGCTACCACCGATGTGGGGCTCGTCACTGCCGCCGGTGGGCCGGACACCGCGCACGCTCCGGAACGGCCGCCGTTCACGATCAAGCTGCGCAGCGCGGCGCCGCCGACCAGCACTCCGGCAACGTGACACCGGCACGTACCGCAGCGCCGCCGACCAGCACTCCGGCAGCGTGACGCTGGGGCGTACCGCGTTGCGGCCGACCGGGTTCTCCGTGACCTCGCCGGGGATCAGGTCGGGGCGAGGACGATCTCGGCGCGGGCCCGGCCGTCGCGCTCGCTGACGATGGCCAGCACCTGACCGTCCGGGTCGAAGACCGCGTAGGGCCCCTCGATGCCGGCACTGTCCAGTGGGCCGCCGTGGCGGAGAGTGCGGGTCTCGTCCTCGGTCGCGATCCGCTGCGGGAACGCCTGCCTGGCCGCCTCGGAAAGCGGGAGACCGATCACGTCCGGGGCGCGTTCCTCAAGCTCGGCGAGGGTAGAGGCGTCGTCGAGGGTCAAGCCGCCGACCGCGGTCCGGCGCAGTGCGGTGAGGTGACCGCCCACGCCCAGGGTGGTGCCGAGGTCACGGGCGATGGCCCGGATGTACGTCCCGGACGAGCAGGTGACATCGATGTCGACATCGACGAACGCCTCGCCCTCGGGCCGCCGGATGTCGAGGACTTCGAGCCGGTGCACAGTGATCCGGCGGGCGGGGATCTCCACGGTCTCGCCCTCCCGTACCCGCTTGTAGGCCCTCTCGCCGTTGATCTTGATGGCACTGACCGCACTGGGAACCTGGTCGATCTCCCCGGTCTGGGCGGCGAGCCCGCTCCGGATCGCCTCGTCGGTCACGGCGCCCGCCGGAACGGTCGCGGTCACGTCACCCTCGGCGTCGTCGGTGACGGTCGTCTGGCCGAGCCGGATGGTCCCGGCGTAGCTCTTCTCCGAACCGATCACATAGGTCAACAACCGGGTGGCCCGGTTGACGCCGATGATCAGGACTCCGGTGGCCATCGGGTCCAGAGTCCCCCCGTGCCCCACCCGCCGGGTCTTGGCCAGCCGCCGAATCCGGGCGACGACGTCATGCGACGTCATCCCGGCCGGTTTGTCCACCACGATCAGACCATCGGTATCCACCGTCCCACCCTATTTCCCCCGCTCCCCTCCCCCACCGCTGCCCCGCTGCCGCCCGCCCGCCCGTTCGCTCGCCTGCTCGCGGCGCGTGGTGACTTACGGCGCGTATACAAACCGCGAGTAGCCACACAAAGCCAAACCGGCCGACGCGTGGAGTCTTACGGCTCGCTACCAACCACACGTCGTCACGCAACCCGGACCGCCCAACCGCGTGGAGAATTGCGGCTCGCTGATGGGCGCAACTCGGCACGCAACACGAAGCGACCGGCCGTGTGGAGAGCTACGGTCCGCTGCCAACCGCAACTCGGCATGCGACGAGGAGCGGCCGACCGCGTGGTCAGTTGTGGCTCGGCGTTGGGGAAGGGGTCAGCGGGTGGTGCCGGTTATCAGCCAGTGGGGGGACCGCCAGCGCCAGAGCAGGCCGGTGAAACGGGCGAAGGTGAACAGGGCCAGGCCGGCCCAGATACCGCCCAGGCCCAGGTTCAGGGCGTAGGCCAGCCAGATCGCCGGCAGGAAGCCGAGCAGGGCGGACAGCACCGTCAAGGTGCGGAGGAAGGCCACGTCGCCGGCACCGATGAGGACGCCGTCCAAGGCGTAGACGATGCCGGCCAGCGGGAGCAGCGCCACGAAGTAGGGCCAGATGATCGCGGCCTGGGCGTGCACCGACTCGTCGGGGGTGAACCAGCCGGGGACGACCGACGATCCGGCGGCGGCCGCGAGGGCGAAGGCCACGGCTGCGAGACCGCCGGCGAAGGTGACCCTGCGGGCCACGTCGCGGGCCTCGTCGGTGTCGCCGGCGCCGAGGGCGGCTCCGACCAGTGACTGGGCGGCGATAGCTACGGCGTCGAGGGTCAGGGCGGCGAAGAACCAGAGTTGCAGGACGATCTGGTGGGCGCCGACCGCGGCGACGCCGAAGCGGGCGGCGACGGCGGTGGCGGAGAGGAAGCAGGCCTGGAAGGCTGCACCGCGGATGAGCAGGTCACGGCCGAGGACCACCTGCCGGACGATGATCGACGGGACCGGCCGAAGCGCCCGGGTCTCCCGGATCAGGGCGGCGAGGAAGAGCAGGCCGCCGAGGGTCTGCGCGGTGACGTTGGCGATGGCCGAGCCTGCGAGGCCGAGTCCGGCCGGATAGACCAGGACGGGGCAGAGGACGGCGGAGAGCACGTTGGCGCCGAGCACGATCCACAGCGGCCGCCTGGTGTCCTGCACGCCGCGCATCCATCCGTTGCCGGCGGCGGCGAGCAGCAGGCCGGGTGCTCCGAGAACGGCGATCCGCAGCCAGCCGGCGGCGGCCGCGGCGGTTTCCGGGTCACCGGCGATCAGAGCGGCGAGGGGTTCCGCACCGACCAGGCCGAGTATTGCGAGCAGGGCACCGAACGCGAGGGCGAGCCAGGAGGCCTGGACTCCCTCGGCGACGGCGGCAGCTCGGTCGCCGGCACCGAAGTGGCGGGCGGCCCGGCCGGTGGTGCCGTAGGCCATCAGGGTGCCGAACCACACACCCATCGACATCACGGTTCCGCCGATGGCGACGGCGGCGAGCGGCACCGGTCCGAGATGGCCGACGACCGCGGTGTCGACCAGGACGTAGACCGGCTCGGCGGCCAGGACCACCAGCGCGGGCAGGGCCAGGCCGGCGATACGGCGGGCGGAGGCGGTGCGATGCGGCGAGTGGCGCCGAGCATCGTCAGGCGGGCTCATGGGGACTCATGATGCCCGCCTGCGGGTAACGAGCGCTAGGCGGCCTGGCACTTACCTTTCACTGGCGCGTGTCCATCGAGGTCTGCAGTGCGCGGCGAGCCTGCTCGGCGGCGTCGTCGGCGGGCTGGGGCTTCGGCTCGGCGGCCATCAGAGAGTTCCTTCCGGTGGTGCGGGCGCACCACGTCGCCGGGTGCGCCCAAGAATCGGTCGAGCGGGGCGTCACATGGCCGGCCCGGGATCACCGGGACCTCTGGCGCTGATGACGCGACCCGGGCCGGTGGACCCGGGCGGCTCGAGGTGTCGCGGTGGGCGTCGGTGGCAGCCCTCGCGAAACCAAATCACCGTTCCGCCCCAAACTATCGTTCAGTTATCGCCCCGCAGGTCCCGATCCCGCGATCCGGGACGGAAAAACGGGAGCCACCCTTCCGGGCAACCCCCGCCGAACAGGCGAAACATCGGTCAGATCAGGTGCCGGTCAAGTAGCCGGCGGACCGTGTCCACCACGTGGGCGGGATCACCGTACCCGGTGAAACCGGCCGCCAGGCGGTGACCGCCGCCACCCTGGGACACGGCTACCGCGCTCACGTCGACCGCGCCCTTGCTGCGCAGTGACACCGACCACTCGCCGGGCGCGACCTCTTTCACCACGATCGAGACGTCCGCCTCGGCCACCGACCGCACCGGGTCGATCAGGGTGTCGAGGATGTACGGCGGCTGACTGTGCCGCTCCAGGTCGGCGAGTGTGGCGTAGGTCCACACCATGCCGAGCCCGCCCGCGACGCCGGGTTCCAGAACCGCCCGCCCGAGCACCTCGCCGGTCAGTTTCATCGCCCCGAACGGCTTGCTGTCGAAGATCCGCCGGGAGATCTCGCCCGGCCGGATCCCGGTGGCGATCAGACGCGCGGCCAGCTCATGGACTGAGACGGTGGTCATGTCGAACTTGAACGAGCCGGTGTCGGTCGCCAGCGCGACGTAGAGACACTCCGCGATCTCCGCGTCCAGCGGCACCCCGAGCCGGCTGAGCAGCCCCTCGACCACCACCGACGTCGCCGCCGCGGCCGGGTCGACGAGTTGCACGCCGCCGAAACCGGTGTTCGACGCGTGATGGTCCAGCACAACAGCGGCCGGAGCGCCGGTGAGCAGGCCGGCCAGTCCGCCGAGCCGCGACTCGCTCGCCACGTCGAAGATCAGGACGAGGCGCGGGGAGACGAAGGCGTCCTCCTCCGGCACCAGCATGTCCGAGCCGGGCAGAGCGGCGTACGGGCCGGGGACCTGGAACTCGCCGGGGAACGTCGCCCGCAACCGGGTGTGGCCCAGCCGCCGCAGCCCGAGCGCGAAGCCGAGCATGCTGCCGAGGGCGTCCCCGTCCGGGTTCACGTGGCAGATGAGCTGGACCTCGTCATCGGCACCGGCTGAGCGGACCGCCGCGACCGCGGCGGCCCATGACTCAGTCGTAGGCCCGGGCAGGGTCACCCGTGGTCCTCGCGGGCACCGACCCGCTCCGGCGAGTCGCCGGTCTCCTCGTCGACTTCGTCGTCGTCGCTCTTGTACGGATCGGCGTCGCCCGCGTACTGCGCACCGACCGCGATCTTCTGGACCGCCTGGTCCCGGGTGCGCGCCTCGGTCAGCAGATCGTCGATCTCCTTCACGTGGGTCTGCACGTTGTCCAGCACGAACGTGAGGCTCGGCGAGTGCCGCAGCTTCAGCGCGTGCCCGACCCGGGTGCGCAGCATCCCTTTCGCGCTCTCCAGCGCCGCCGCTGTCGAGGCCTGCTCGGTCGGGTCCCCGAGGACCGTGTAGAAGACCGTGGCCTCGCGGAGGTCACCGGTGATCCGGGCGTCCGTGATCGTCACCATGCCGAGACGGGGATCCTTGATCTCCCGTACCAGCGAAGCCACCAGCTCACGAATACGCTCCGCGTGCCGCCGCGTCTTGGCTGGGTCCGACATATCGCCCACCTCCGGACTGTGAATCCCGCGGGTCTCGAACTGCCCCCGCTCTAACTGCTGAAGCCTACCCAGGGCTCAATCGTCGTCGCCGTACAGCCGTCGCTTGACCGAGAGCAGCTCGATCTCGGGACGGCCAGCCATCTGGTTCTCGCAGGTGTCGACGACGGCGCGGGCCTGCGACGGCTCGGCCGCCACCACGGCCACCCCGATGCGGGCCCGGCCGTGCAGGTCGTGCAGACCGACCTCGGCGACGCTGACGTCATACTTCTTGAGCATCGCGATGATCGGGCGGATATACGAACGCTTCTGCTTCAGCGACTGCGAATCACCGGGCAGGAGCAGGTCGAAGACTGCGGTCTCGGTATACATCAGCGAGCAGATTACGCCCGGCAGAGCCGCCGGTCACCGGGATTTCCGGGCCACCAGCACATCCCGCTCGATGCCCTGGTCCACCCGGTGGTCGACCGGCAGGTACTCGACCAGGTCCAGCCCGGCCGCGAACAGGATGTCCTCGGCGTGCTCGCGCTTGGCGACCTTGGTGTTCCAGGACAGGCCGATCGCACCACCGGGGCGCAGCAGCGGCAGCCACTGCGAGATGGCCCGCTCCAACAGGTCCAACGGGCGGCGGGAGATGCCGCCCTCGTCGTCATAACTGCCGTGCGCCACGCCGTACGGCAGGTCGGCCACCAGCACGTCGGCCACGTTGCCGCGGAGCAGCCCGTCCAGCCCGGTGGTGTCGGCGTTCAGCACCACCACCTTCTGCACCGCTCCGGCCTTGTGGTCGTCCTTGCTGGCGGCCATGGTCACCTCCAGGCGACGGGCGGCCCGGCGGCCCTGGCGGCGCACCGGCACCAGCTCGGCGGTGTGCTTGAGCCGCTTGCGCTTGAGCCAGGTCTGGAGGAACAGCTTGTACGCCTCCACGTCCTTACCGTCGATCTCCACACCGATGCCGTCCCACCCGTACATCAGCGCCTGGTTGAGCGTGGTGCCCCGGCCGCAGAGCGGGTCCAGGACGGTGAGGTGGCCGTCGAGCATCCGGTCGGCCGACGCCGAGGCGAGCACGGTCAGGTTCAGCACCAGCTTGGTGAACTGCTCGTTGGTCTTGCCCGCGTACTTCGGGATGGTGATCAGGTCACTGTCGTAGTGGGCCAGCGGCGTGAGCGCCAGCGGGCGCAGCAGGGCATCGTCGACACGCTCGAAGAGGGCGTAGGCCGAGGAGAGGTTCGAGACGTACGCGATGTCACGCTCGGAGAGGTCGGCGGAGAACGTCAGGTACTCCACCCCACCGATCACGGCCACGTCGATGTCGTCGAGTCCCGAGGAGAGCACCGCGCCGAACGCGGCCAACTCCGCCTGGGACATGCGGGACGCCTGATCGGCGTAGACACGATTGGCGGACGGGGCGAGCAGCATGGCATACCGGGACATGCCGACATCCTCCCAGCCCGTACCCCGGCCACCGGATCCGGCCCGGCGGCCGCGCGACGGTCCGGACCACCGCCTGTCTCGCGGGGACCCGGCGGGACCGTTTCGACACTCGTACCAGAAAAAAGAAAGCGGCCCCGATGCCGAAGCACCGGGGCCGCTCACCGCATGGTGTTACGCGCGAACCTTCTCGCGCATCTCCCAGGTCTCGATCACGTCGCCGGGCTGCGGCGAACCGTAACCCTGCAGCGTCAGACCACACTCGAAGCCCTCACGGACCTCGGTGGCGTCGTCCTTGAACCGCTTGAGCGAGCTGATCGTGACGCTCTCGGCCACCACGACACCATCGCGCAGAACCCGCGCCTTGGTGTTGCGGCGGATGAGGCCCGACCGGACGATACAGCCGGCGATGAGACCGATCTTGGACGAGCGGAAGACCTCGCGGATCTCCGCGGTGCCCAGCTCGACCTCTTCGAACTCCGGCTTGAGCAGGCCCTTGAGCGCCGCCTCGATCTCCTCGATGGCCTGGTAGATCACGCTGTAGTAGCGGATCTCCACGCCGGCGCGGTCGGCCATCTCCTTGACCTTGTTCGAGGCCCGGACATTGAAGCCGATGATCGTCGCGGTCTGCTCGGACGAGGCCGACGCCAGGTTGACGTCACTCTCGGTGATCGCACCGACACCGCGGTGGATGACCTTGAGCTGGATCTCGTCCGGGATCTTGATGTTGAACAGCGACTCTTCGAGGGCCTCGACCGAACCGGAGCCGTCGCCCTTGATGACCAGGGTGAGCGAAGCCTTCTCGCCCTCCTTGATGTCGCGCATCATCTCGTCGAGAGACTTCGGACGACGCGAGTTCGCGAAGGTCGCCGCACGACGGCGAGCCTGCCGCTGCTCGGCGATCTGCCGCACGGTGCGGTCGTCCTCAGCCGCGAGGAACGTGTCGCCCGCGGCGGGAACCGAGGTCAGACCGAGCACCAGGACCGGACGGGCCGGGCCCGCCTCAGCGATCTGGTTGCCGTTCTCGTCGAGCATGGCGCGGACACGACCGTGCGCGCCACCCGCCACGATCGAGTCGCCGGCCCGCAGCGTGCCCTTCTGCACCAGGACGGTGGCCACGGCACCGCGACCCTTGTCCAGGTGTGCCTCGACCGCGACACCCTGGGCGGGGCCGTCGATCGGGGCGGTCAGCTCGAGCGCCGCGTCGGCGGTCAGCAGGACGGCTTCGAGAAGCTCGTCGATGCCGATGCCGGGCTTGGCCGCGACGTTGACGAACATCGTCTCGCCGCCGTACTCCTCAGCGAGCAGGCCGTAGTCGGTCAGCTGCTGCCGGACCTTGTCCGGGTTGGCGTCCGGCTTGTCGACCTTGTTCACCGCGACCACGATCGGCACGTCGGCCGCCTTGGCGTGGTTGAGGGCCTCGACCGTCTGCGGCATGACGCCGTCGTCGGCCGCGACCACCAGGATCACGATGTCGGTGACCTTGGCACCACGAGCACGCATGGCGGTGAACGCCTCGTGACCCGGGGTGTCGATGAAGGTGATCGCCCGGTCCTGTCCCTGGTGGGGGACGACGACCTGGTAGGCACCGATGTGCTGGGTGATGCCACCCGCCTCACCGGCGACCACGTTGGTCTTGCGGATCGCGTCGAGCAGCTTCGTCTTACCGTGGTCGACGTGACCCATGACGGTCACGACCGGCGGACGAGTCACCAGACGGTCCTCAGCGACCGCGGCATCGAGGTCGATGTCGAACTGCGCGAGCAGCTCGCGATCCTCGTCCTCGGGGCTGACGATCACGACGGTGAAGCCCAGGTGCTCGCCGAGCAGCAGCAGGGTGTCGTCGGACACCGACTGCGTGGCGGTCACCATCTCGCCCAGGTTGAACATCTCCTGGACGAGCGAGCCCGGGTTCGCGTTGATCTTGTCGGCGAAGTCGGAGAGGGACGCCCCACGGGACATCCGGATCTCCTGGCCGTTACCCCGGGGGGCACCGGACGACATCTGCGGAGCCGACAGATTGTCGAACTCTTGACGCCGCTGCTTCTTCGACTTCCGGCCACGGGTCGGCCGGCCACCCGGACGCCCGAAGGCACCCGCGGCACCGCCGCCACGACCACGGCCACCGCCGCCACCGGGACGACCCGGAGCACCGCCGACCGGACCGCCGCCACCAGCGCCGGGACCACCGGGACGGAAACCGCCACCGGCACCGCCGCCACCACCGGGACGGAAACCGCCACCAGCGCCGCCGCCACCACCGGGACGGAAACCGCCACCGGCACCGGCACCGCCACCGCGGTAGCCACCGCCACCGGCACCGCCGCCGGGACCGCCACGACCCGCACCGGGACCACCGGGACGACCCGCGCCACCGGCACCGGGACCACCCGGACGAGCCGGGCGCTGCGACGGCATGGAAGAGGGACTGGGCCGCGGCGGCATCGAGGCAGGGCTCGGCCGGGGCGGCATGCCCGGCTGGTTCGGGCGCGGCATGCCGGCCGGCGAGGGACGCGGAGCGCCACCGCCGGAGACACCGAACGGGTTGTTACCCGGGCCACGGGCCGGCGGACGCGGAGCGCCACCAGCAGGACCGGGACGGGGGCCACCGGGGGCGCCACCCTGGTTACGGCCGGCGGCCGGGGAACCCGGACGCGGCGGGACACTGCCCGGACCGGGCGGACGAGGACCGCGCGGAGCGCCGGCCTCGGTCGTGCCCTGCGGACGGCGCTCGGCATCCCGCGAACGGGCGGCCTGCGCCTCACGGACGGCCTTGACCGAGGCTTCCTGCTCGGCCTTCAGCGCCTGGGCGCGAGCCTCGGCAGCGGCCACCTCGATGTCGTGGGCGCTCGCCGGCTTCGCGATCGGGCCGGGCCGGGGGCCCGGACGACCGGGAACCGGAGGCTTCGGACCGGAGAAAGCCGGTCCGGGCGCCGGCGCCGGAGAGGTAGGTGTGTTGTTGGGTGCTCCACCCTGCGGCGGGCCCGGCCGGCGCGGCGGCTGAGGCCGCCCCATCGGGGGTCCGGGGCGCGGGGACGGAGACGACGCGCTCGATCCACCTGCGGTGGGAGCACTGGGCGCCGGAGAGGGCGAGGACGCCGGGATGGCGCCACCCTGCTCCAGAGCACCACGGAGCCGACGGGCCACGGGGGCCTCGACGGTGCTCGATGCGGATTTGACGAACTCGCCCATGTCCTTGAGCGTGGCGAGAACGGTCTTGCTGTCGACCCCGAGCTCTTTGGCGAGCTCGTGTACGCGGGCCTTGCCTGGCACTGCACTCCTCACTTTGAGGTCCGTGCGAGCAGTACCCGCAGAGACCTCACTCGTGCACTAGAAGCCTGTTCATTTCAGGGACTTCATCGTGTGCTCATCTGGGTCGTCCTACCTTGCTGGGTCGTGACGAGGCGCCGACGCCTCGTCATCGGTGGTTCCACGCGGCACGGAGACCGCGCGGATGTGCTCCGCGAGCAGCTCGGGGTCAGCAAAACCAGTGAGACGCAACGCACGCCCGAAAGCGCGACGTCGCTCTGCTTGCGTGAAGCAGGCCGGATCGGGGTGCAAGTGTGCTCCCCGGCCCGGCAGTCGGCGGCCCGGATCAGGCAGAAGCCGGAGGTTTCCCTCTGTTTCTGCCGCGATGAACCGCAGCAATGAAGCGGCCGGCTCGCGTTTGCGGCATCCGACGCAGGTTCGCGTCGGGCCGACCGAGTTCAAGTCTACCCCTCGATCGCGCCGGACGCGTATCCGGTCAGTTCCCCGTCCCGGCCGCATCACGGTCCGAGACTCCGGCGGGCTCGCTGTCCGGACGGATATCGATGCGCCATCCGGTCAGACGGGCAGCGAGACGGGCGTTCTGCCCCTCCCTGCCGATCGCCAGCGAGAGCTGGAAATCCGGCACGGTGACCCGGGCCGTCCGGCTGGCCGCGTCGACCACCTCGACCCGCAGCGCCTTGGCCGGGGAGAGCGCGTTACCGACGAACTGGGCCGGGTCGTCCGACCAGTCGATGATGTCGATCTTCTCGCCGTGCAGTTCGCTCATGACCGCCCGGACCCGCTGGCCCATCGGGCCGATGCAGGCGCCCTTGGCGTTCACACCCTGAACGGTGGACTTCACCGCGATCTTCGTCCGGTGACCTGCCTCACGGGCGATCGCGGCGATCTCCACGGTCCCGTCGGCGATCTCCGGCACTTCGAGGGCGAAGAGCTTCTTCACCAGAGCCGGGTGCGAGCGGGACAGGGTGACCTGCGGACCACGGAAACCCTTGGCCACGTGCACCACGATGCAGCGGATCCGGGTGCCGTGCGGGTACGTCTCCCCCGGCACCTGCTCGGACTGCGGCAGCGACCCCTCGATCTTGCCGAGATCGACGGACACGATGCCCTTCTCGGCACGCGCGGCGTCGGCCTGCACCACACCGGTGATGAGGTCGCCGTCGCGCCCCGCGTACTCACCGAAGTGCTGCTCGTCAGTGGCCTCCCGCAGACGCTGGAGGATCACCTGCTTGGCGGTCATCGCCGAGATCCGGCCGAAGTCGTGCGGGGTGTCGTCCCACTCCCGCACCTTCGTGCCGTCCGCGTCGAACTCCTGTGCCAGGACGGAGGCCACCCCGCTCTTGCGGTTGATCTCCACCCGGGCGTGGCTCTCGGCGCCGTCGGTGTGCCGGTAAGCGGTCAGCAACGCGGTCTCGATTGCCGAGATAATGGTCTCGAACGGGATCTCCCGCTCGCGCTCCAGGGCGCGCAGCGCCGCGAGGTCGATGTTCACTCCTCGCCCTCCCCTTCGTCCTCATCGTCGTCTTCGACGTCTTCGTCTTCTTCGCCGAAATCGGCATCGTCCAAGCGCTTGAACTCGATCTGGACCTTGCCCGCCCCGAGCTCGGCCCAGGCCAGCTCACGGGTCGTGCCGTCCACGTCAAGCGCCACACCTGTATCGCCGGCCGAGACCACTCGGCCGACCAGTCCGTTCACCTCGACCAGGCGGCCGGTGTTACGGCGCCAGTGCCGGGGCTCAGTCAGCGGCCGGTCCACTCCGGGGGAGCCGACCTCCAGCTGGTACTCCCCGGCGAGCAACTCGCCACCGGACTCGTCGGCGGCGTCGAGCGCGTCGGAGATCGCCCGGGAGACCACCGCCACGTCGTCGAGGCCGACACCGGCGTCCCGGTCGACCAGCACCCGCACCACGAACCGGCGGCCGGCCCGGGACACGGACAGGTCCTCCAGGTCATAACCGGACTTGGCGACCACCGGCTCGACCACCTCGCGGAGCCGGGCACGGGCGGCACTCAGATCGACACGGGGTGGGGCCGGGGTGTCACGGGTCTCGGACTCCGGCCGGTTACGCCGGCTGTCGGGGCGACCACCGGGCCGGGCCCCGGCGCGACCGCGCTGCGTCATCGGGCTCGACCTCTCGTCAACTTAAAATTCGCGGAACGAGTGTTCTCGCAGGGAACGACTATATGCCGCCGGGCATTCGACGGCCCCGCGGCTGATGCTGAGCGTAACGCGCCGGCGGACGGCCCGAAGCAGCGCCGCACCGAATGGTGTTGACTGGCCGGGTGCAGATTCACTCACGACGGGTCTTCCTGGGGGCGGTGGCGGCCGGTTCGACCGCGCTCGCCGGGTGTGGCCTGCTCGGCGACGACGGCCCCGAACCCGCGCCGCAGCCGGACGCGTTGCAGCCGCTGCTCGACGAGGCGCTGGCCCTGGCCGGGGCGTACGACCGGGTGATCCTCGCGACGCCGAACCTGGCGGCGCGGCTCACCCCCCTGGCCGAGGACCACCGGGCGCACGCCACCGAGCTGACCAAGGTGATCGGCGCCGCGGTGGCGTCGGTCGCTCCCTCGGCCTCGGCACCGGCCGGCGCCACGGACACCACGGCCACGCTGCGTAAGGCCGAGCAGTCCGCGCAGAAGACCGCCGCCGCCGCGTGCAAGGCGGCGCCACGGGAACGGGCCGCGCTGGTCGGTTCGATCGCCGCCTGCCGGGCCACGCACGCCGAGGCGCTGCGCTGACCCGTTAGGGTTTCGGGCGTGACCGAACAACTCGCCGCCGCCCTCGCCGCCGAGGAGGCGGCCATCTATGCGTACGGCGTGATCGGCGTCCGCCTGTCCGGCGACGACGAGGTGTCCCGGGCCCGCGCCGCCGAGCAGGAGCACCGGTCCCGGCGGGACATCCTGGTCACGAGGCTGGACGAGTTGCGGGCCAGCTCACCACCGGCCCCGGCGGCGTACGAGCTGCCGTTCGAGGTCACCGACCGGGAGGGCGCGCTGAAGCTGGCCGTGCACGTGGAGGACGGGGTGGCCCAGGCGTGGCGGGTGCTGCTGCCGGTCACCGAGGACGCCGAGCGGGCCGACGCGCTGTCGCATCTGACCGATTCCGCGGTTCGGGCGACCCGGTGGCGGCGGCTGGCCGAGGTGACTCCGTTGACAATGGCTTTTCCGGGCCGTCCGGTCCCATGATCGGCCCCGGCGCACCGGGTGGATGGCCGACAATGACTGTGTGATCGACGACCTCGACGCCACCTCGCCCCGTGGGGCGCTGGCGATCCGGCTGCGCGAGGCCGTGCTGGACCGGTGGCGAGCCGAGGTCCAGGCGATCGGCCTGTTCGGGTCGATGGCCCACGGGGACGACAGCGACAGCAGCGACGTCAACCTGCTGGTGGTGACGTCGCGTCCGCGGACCGGGCCGAAACCCGCCCGGCGCATGGTCGACGGCATCCCGGTCGACCTACGGGTGATCACCGCGGAACAGGGACTGGGTGAGGCCCGGCTGCTGGCCCCGCTCTGGCCGCTGCAGGCGGACGCGTTCATCACCACGTTCCCGCTGCTGGACCTGCAGAGCTGGTTCAAGGACCGGCGGGAGGCCCATCTGACGCTGCTGACCGAGGCCCGGCCGATGGAGTTCACCGGACAGGCCCGGTCCAGCTGGGCGGTCGCCAGTGGCGCGCACTCCCGGGCGGTGCGGCACGCCCAGCGGTGCGACACCGACGCCGCCACGATGATGATGGCCGAGGCCCGGTTGTACGCGGCGATGGTCACCGGTTTCCTGACCCGCACCTACTTCCGCAACACCGCGGACGCGGTCAAGCACGCCGGGGTGGCCACGGCCGGCACACAGGAGCTGGGCGCGATCCTGAACTATCAGGCTGAGGAGCTGACCGCACGCGGCCGCCCGGTGGACGGCCGCCTCGGCGCGCTCTTCGACTGACCGGGTCAGGGCAGTGTGAGGATCTCGTAACCGTCCTCGGTGACCACCAGGGTGTGCTCGAACTGGGCGGTCCACTTCCGGTCCTTGGTGACGACCGTCCAGCCGTCCTTCCACACCTCGTACTCGTAGGTGCCCAGGCAGATCATCGGCTCGATGGTGAACGTCATGCCCGGTTCCATCACGGTGGTGAGCTCGGGCTTGTCGTAGTGCGGCACGTACAGCCCGGAGTGGAAGGCCTCGCCGATGCCGTGCCCGGTGAAGTCACGGACCACGCCGTAACCGAACCGCTTCGCGTACGCCTCGATGACCCGGCCGATCGCGTTGATCGGACGGCCCGGGGCGACCGCGCGGATGCCCCGCATCATCGCTGTGTGGGTCCGCTCGACCAGCAGCCGGGCTTCTTCGCTCACCTCACCCACACAGAACGTGGCGTCGGTGTCGCCGTGCACCCCGTTCAGGTACGCCGTGACGTCGACGTTGATGATGTCGCCGTCGGCAAGCACGGTGGAGTCCGGGATGCCGTGACAGATCACCTCGTTCAGGGAGGTGCAGCAGGATTTGGGGAAACCCTTGTAACCGAGTGTCGACGGATAGGCCCGGTGGTCGAGCAGGAACTCGTGCACCACCCGGTCGATCTCGTCGGTAGTCACCCCGGGTTCACAGTGCTCACCGGCGAGCTGGGTGGCCTGCGCGGCGATCCGGCCGGCGATCCGCATCTTCTCGATCGTCTCGGCGGTCTGCACGTGCGAGCCGCGCCACTCCTGCGGGCGTTTCTTGCCGACGTACTCAGGGCGGGTGATCTGCGCCGGGACCGACCGCTCACGCGACTGTTTTCCCGGCACGAGTGGGGCACGAACGGTCATGCCCGACAGCGTAACCGTCGCGTTCGCCGGGTCAGGACCGGCTGAGCGGCCGGCGCAGCACCACCTCGGTGCCCTCCGCGGAGCGATGCACCGAGAGCTCGGTGAGCGCGCCGATCAGGGCCAGGCCACGGCCGCGGAAACCGGCGTCGCCGGACGGGCGCCAGCCACCGGTGTCGCGGACCGTCACCAGCACCGCCTCCGGCTGGAACGAGGCCGTCACGGTGATCCACGGCTCGGCCGGGTCGACCGGATGCTCGACGGCGTTCGCCGCCGCCTCGGAGACCGCCATCACCAGGTCGAAGGCGTCGTCGTCGGGCACCTGATGGGCGGACAGGAAGTCCTCCAGGCGCCGCCGCAGCACGATCAGCCGGCCGGCTTCGGACGGCAGCCGCAACTCGAACTCACGGGGCTCGGTCACCTCCAGCGCGACCCGGGCCATGTCGCCGGCCCGTCCGCAGAGGACGAGGCGTTGCGCAGCCACCCCATCAGCCGCCTCCCCCTGATCCGCGGAAAAGAAACTTAACACCGGACCGGCGGGAGCGCTCGTCAGGCGGCGACCGACCGGGCCCGCACCGACGCCTCCACCAGCGCCGCGAACGCCCGCAGGTCGGAGGTGCGCTCCGGATGCCACTGCACGCCCAGGGCGAAGGCCAGCCCAGGATGCTCGACGACCTCGATCACCCGGTCGTCCGGGCACCAGCCGACCGGCACGAACTCGCCCGGATCGGCGATCGCCTGGTGGTGGAAGGAGTTGACGGTCAGGGTCCGGCCGAGGATCCGGTGCGCCATCGAACCCTCTTCGAGAACCACGTCGTGCCGGCCGTAGTCGGAGGCCCCGGCGGCGAGCGGGTCGGTGCCGGACGCGGCCCGGTGCCGGTCGTGCCCGATCAGGTCCGGCAGGTGCTGGTGCAGCGTGCCGCCGGTGGCGACGGCCATCATCTGCAGGCCCCGGCAGACACCGAGGGTCGGCAGGCCGGCGGCCAGGGCGGCGCGCATCAGCATCAGTTCGGAGGCGTCCCGCGGGCCGTCGACCTCGGTGGCCGGGTGCTGCGGGGCACCCCAGTGCGCCGGGTCGATGTCGCCGCCGCCGCAGAAGACGATGCCGTCGAGGGCGTCGAGCACGTCGGTGCCGGGGTCGTCGGGCGTGATCAGGACTGCCCGGCCGCCGACGGCGTGCACTGCCTTCACGTAGGACATCGGGAGCATTCCGGCCATCAGGTCGTTCCGGCCGTGGCGCACCTGCTCGGCGTAGGCGGTCAGGCCGATCAGGGGTCTGGTCTTGGTCAACGGTTCTCCTCGGACGCCGCCACCAGGGCCCCGAAGAGCCGTCGGTCGCGGCCCACCTCCGGATGCCACTGCACCCCGAGCACAAACCGCCGCGCCGGGTCCTCGACCGCCTCGGGCAGGCCGTCGTCGGCCCATCCGGTGACGGTGAGCGAACCGGGGTCGGAGACACCCTGGTGGTGGAAACAGTTGATGGTCGTGTCGTCGCCCATCAGGGCGGCGATCCGGCTGCCGGGCGCGAACCCGGCGGACTGGGAGCCGTAGACACCCGGTGCCGGACGGTGTTTCTCGTGCCCGAGCAGGTCGGGCAGGTGCTGGTGCAGGGTGCCACCGGCGGCCACCGCGAGCAGTTGCATGCCCCGGCAGACGCCGAGCAGCGGCAGGTCACGGTCCAGGGCGGCACGCAGCAGGAGCAGCTCGGCGGTGTCCCGCTCGGGATGGGTGACGGTGTGCGGCCCGGTCTGCTGCCCGTAGTGCGCGGGCACCAGGTCCGGGCCCCCGGCCAGCACCAGGCCGTCGAGGCGGTCCAGCACGTCGGCGTCGAGGTCGTCCGGCGGCAGCAGCACGGCACGGCCTCCGGCGAGACGAACCGCCTCGGCGTAGTCGTGCGGAACCAGCGCGGTCGGGAGATCGACCCACACTCCCCAACTCGCGGGAAGCACGTAGGAAGTTATGCCGATGATCGGACGCATCGCACCACCGTAGTCACAGGCGCGCGGCGCCGGAGAACCGGCGCCGCGTCACGGGCCCATCTGTCCCACCTACACGGGAGCTGGACCGCGCGGGCGGGGATTCGACCCTTCACACCTGGCTGAGCTGGGTGTATAGGGCTGTTTCCCCACCGTAGCGGGTTGGCAAACCTCACAGCGGAGTTACGTACGCTCCGGTGATGCCGCCGTCGACGACGAACTGCGAAGCCGTCATGAACGACGCGTCGTCACTCGCCAGGAAGGCCACCGCGGCGGCGATCTCCTCCGGTTCGGCGAACCGGCCCATCGGCACGTGCACCAGCCGGCGGGCGGCTCGCTCCGGGTCGTTGGCGAAGAGTTCCATCAGCAGCGGGGTGGCCACCGGGCCGGGGCAGAGCGCGTTGATCCGGATGCCCTCCCGGGCGAACTGGACGCCCAGCTCCCGGGTCATCGCCAGGACCCCGCCCTTGCTGGCGGTGTAAGCGATCTGCGACGTGGCCGCCCCGAGCAGGGCCACGAACGACGCGGTGTTGATGATCGAGCCCTTGCCCTGCCGCTGCATGTGCGGGATCGCGTACTTGCAGCAGAAGAAGACCGACGTCGTGTTGACCTTGAGGACCCGCTCCCACGCGTCGATGCCGGTGACCAGGATCGAATCGTCGTCGGGCGGCGAGATGCCGGCGTTGTTGAAGGCGATGTCGACCCGGCCGTGCCGCTCGGCGACGCCGTCGAAGAGGGCCTTGACCTGCTCCTCCTCGCTGACGTCACAGGCCACGAACTCGCCGCCGACCTCCTCGGCGATCGCCTTGCCCGCCTTCTCGGAGATGTCGACGGCGACGACGAAAGCCCCTTCGGCGGCGAACCGTCGCGCGGTGGCCAAGCCGATTCCACTGCCCGCGCCGGTGATGACGGCGACCCGGCCCTGCAAGCGTTCCACTCAGTCTCCCGTTGAGATAAACACGTTCTTCACGTCGGTGAAGGACAACAAGGCGTCCGGTCCCAGCTCGCGACCCAGACCGGACTGTTTCATGCCACCGAAGGGGGTCCAGTAGCGCACCGAGGAGTTGCTGTTGACACTCAGCGCGCCGGTCTCCAGAGCCCGCGAGACGCGCAGCGCACGGCCCACGTCCCGGGTCCAGAGCGAGCCGGACAGCCCGTACTCGGTGTCGTTGGCCAGCTCGATCGCCTCGGCCTCGTCCCGGAACGGCAGCACGCTCACCACCGGCCCGAAGATCTCCTCACGCCAGTGCCGGTCGGTCCTCGATGACGCCAGCAGCACGGTCGGCGGGAACCACCAGCCGTTCCCGTCCGGCACAGAGCCCTGGAAGGCCACATCAGCGCCGTCCAGGTAGGACGTCACACTCGCCCGCTGCCCCGCGGAGATCAGTGGCCCCATCTCCGACAGATCATCAGAAGGGTCCAACACCCGAAATTTCCGTACGGCGGCCTCGAACTTCTCCAGGAACTCGTCGTACACCGAGGCCTCGACCAGGATCCGGGACCGCGCGCAGCAGTCCTGACCCGCGTTGTCGAAGACGGCAGAAGGCGCGGCAGCCGCGGCCGCCTCGAGTGAAGCGTCCGCGAAGATCACGTTGGCGCTCTTGCCACCCAGCTCCAGCGTCACCCGTTTCACCTGGTCGGCACAGCCCGCCATGATCGACTTGCCGACCTCGGTGGACCCGGTGAAACAGACCTTGCGCACCGCCGGATGGGTGACGAACCGCTGCCCCACCACCGAGCCCTTGCCCGGCAGCACCTGGAACACGTTCTCCGGCAGCCCCGCCTCCAGGGCCAGCTCGCCGAGCCGGATCGCGGTCAGCGGCGTCAGCTCGGCCGGTTTCAGCACCACCGTGTTGCCGGCGGCCAGAGCCGGCACGAACCCCCAGCCGGCGATCGGCATCGGGAAGTTCCACGGCACGATGATGCCGACCACGCCGAGCGGCTCGTGGAACGTCACGTCGACACCACCGGCCACCGGGATCTGCCGCCCGGACAGCCGCTCCGGCGCGCCCGCGTAGTAGTTCAGCACGTCCCGGACGTTGCCGGCCTCCCACCGGGCGTTGCCGATGGTGTGACCGGCGTTGCGTACCTCCAGTCGGGCCAGGTCTTCGATGTTCTCCTCGACGACCGCCGCGAAGCGGCGCAACAACCGCGCCCGGTCTCCGGGCGACACCCGCCGCCACTCACCGAAGGCCTTCGCCGCACGGTCGATCGCCGCGTCGGTCTCTTCCAGCCCCAGCGAGGGTACGGTCGTGAAGACCTCACCCGTCGACGGGTCGATCACCTCTGTTGTCGCCACGCTGAGATCCTCACACTCAGAGGCGCTCGAAGCCACGGCGCAACTCCCAGTCGGTGACCGCGGCGTCGTAGGCCGCCAGTTCCACCCGTCCCATGTTGGCGTAGTGAGACACCACATCCGCACCGAACGCCGTTTCCGCCACCGCACTGCCCGCCCAGAGTTCGGTCGCCGCGCGCAGCGTCCCGGGCACCCGCTCGGCGCTCTCGTCCTGGTAGGCGTTGCCGGCGAACTCGTCCTCCAGCGTCAGCTCGTTCTCGATCCCGTGCAGGGCTCCGGCGATCAGGGCGGCGATCGCCAGGTACGGGTTGACGTCCCCGCCCGGTACCCGGTTCTCCACCCGCATGCCCTGCCCGTGCCCGGCGATCCGCAGCGCGCAGGTGCGGTTGTCGACACCCCAGCGCAGTGCGGTCGGCGCGAACGAGCCGGGCTGATAGCGCTTGTACGAGTTGATGTTCGGCGCGAAGAGCAGGCTGAACTCGCGCATGGTGGCGAGCAGCCCGGCCAGCACCCGCTGCCCGGTCACGCTCAGGTGGGCCGGACCGTCACCGAGCATCGCGGATCTGCCGTCCTCGCCGCGCAGCGAGAAGTGGATGTGGCAGGAGTTACCCTCCCGCTCGTTGGGCTTGGCCATGAAGGTGAGCGCCATGCCCTCCTGGGCGGCGATCTCCTTGGCCCCGTTCTTGTAGATCACGTGGTTGTCGGCGCTGGTCAGAGCGTCGGCGTACCGGAAGGCGATCTCGTGCTGGCCGAGGTTGCACTCGCCTTTGGCACTTTCCGGGATCAGCCCGGCCCCGTACATCTCGTTGCGGATCCGGCGCAGCAGCGGCTCCACCCGGGCAGTGCCGAGCAGCGAATAGTCCACGTTGTACTGATTGGCGGGCGTCAGATCGCGATAACCGCGAGTGAACGCCTCCTCGTAGCTGTCCTTGTAGAGGACGAACTCCAGCTCGGTCCCGGCGAACGCGGTCAGTCCGTGCGCCGCCAGCCGGTCGAGCTGGCGGCGCAGGATCTGCCGGGGTGACGCGAGCACCGGCTGCCCGGCGGTGTCGAGCAGGTCGGCGAGGACGATCGCGGTGCCGGGCTGCCACGGGACCCGGCGCAGCGTGCTGAAGTCGGGCTGCATCACGAAGTCGCCGTAGCCGGTGGACCAGGAGGACATCTCGTAACCGTCGACGGTGTTCATGTCGACGTCGACGGCGAGCAGGTAGTTGCACCCCTCGCTGCCGCCCGACACCACCTCGTCCAGGAAGAACCGCCCGTGCAGGCGTTTGCCCTGCAGGCGGCCCTGCATGTCGGTCAGGGCCAGCAGCACCGTGTCGATGCTGCCGTTGGCGACGGAGACGTCGAGTTCCTCGAGATCCATGTGTTCAGTCCTATCAGTCGACGGGGTCGCCGTGGGCGGCCTTCTCCAGCACGTTCTGCTTCGGCCCGGTGAACCACTTACGGGCACTGGCGAACCACCAGATCGTGGCCGCGCCGAGCACCACCGCCACGGCGACGATCGTGTAGTTGAACGACTCGGCGGTGATCGGTGAGGCCGGCGGGAGCACGAAGAGGACGCAGATGATCCCTACCCAGACGATCGCGATCCATCCGATCGGGGCGCTCCACTTCCCGAGGTGCCACGGGCCGGGCTGGAAGTCCGGGTTGAGCCGGCGCAGCAGGACCGGGCCGACGTAGGCGATGTAGAGGCCGATCACCGCGATCGAGGTGGCCGCGAAGTACGCCACGGTGTTCCAGAGCGACGGCAGCACCAGGATCGTGGAGAGGGTCACACACAGCCAGATGGAGTTGGTGGGCGTACCGGTCCGGGGATTGACCTTCTTCCAGATCCGCGAACCGGGGATCGCGTCGTCGCGGGCGAAGGCGTAGGACATCCGCGAGTTGGCGGTGACCGAGGCCATGCCGCAGAACCACTGGGCGACCATGCAGATGAAGAGCAGGAACACACCCAGGTCGTGGCCGACCGCGTCGATGAAGATCTGCGCCGGAGGCAGACCCAGATCGGTGCCGAGCGCACCCTCGTAGTCCTGGATGGACCAGGTGATCGCGACCAGCAGGACGAAACCCGCGATCACCGAGACGACCACCGACAGTACGATGCCGCGCGGTGCCGCGTTGGCCGCGTCGTGGGTCTCCTCGGCGACGTGCGCGGAGGCGTCGTAACCGGTGTACGTGTACTGCGCCATCAGCAGGCCCATGAGCACCGCGTAGATCCCAGCCCCGGCGAAGGTGAACCCGGTGGCGTTGTAGACCTCGGTGAACACCTCGGAGATGGGTTTGTGCTGGTCGGGGACGACCGCGAGGATGCCCACGATCACCGCGACGCCGATCAGGTGCCACCAGGCGCTGACGTCGGAGAGCACCCGCACCAGGTTGACGCCGAACGTGTTCAGCAGGCCGTGCACGACGATGATGACCAGGAAGATCAGGAACGTCGACAGGGCCGTCACCTCCAGCCCGAAGGTCAGGCTGAAGAACGCCGCCGTGGTGATCGCGGCGCCGAAGTCGATGGCCGCGGTGACGGCCACCTCGCCGAGGAAGTTGAACCAGCCGACGAACCAGGCCCAGGCGGGTTTGTTCTTCTTGGCCAGTGCGGCGGCCCACCAGTAGAGCGCGCCCGCGGTCGGGTAGGCCGAACAGACCTCGGCCATCGCCAGGGCCACGAAGGTGACCATGATGCCGACGAAGAGCCAGCCCAGGGTGATCGCGATCGGGCCGCCGGCCTTCATGGCGATGCCGTACGAGGTGATCGCGCCGGCCAGGATCGAGATGATCGAGAAGGAGACGGCGAAGTTGGAGAAGCCGGAGAGCCGGCGGTGGAGTTCCTGCTTGTAACCGAGTTGGGCGAGTCGTTCTTCGTCGGTGCTCATCGAGGTTGCCCCTCTACCCACGTAGGACTGTGACCTGAGCCACTGCTGGGGCCATGATCGCTCCGTCGTGTTACGGCCGTCAATGCACAGCGTTAATTGCGTTGCCGCGCCGATCACCCGGTGCGAGCCTTGAGTCACGGCGGTTCCTCGGCAGGATCGCCAGCGGACACCCCTCTCGCGGCGGTGCGGGGCGCGGTCACCTCTCTCAAGGATCAAGCGCCCGCCTCGCGCCGCCGCACCTTCCGCACAGGCATTCATGCAGGCCAGTCAGACTCTTCCCGAAAAAATCTACAGCGGCGACTCTAGAAATTTCGCGGCGACCGGCCTACATTTGTCTTGTCGGTCACGGCCGGCAACGCAACTGGCACAGTCGCTGAGGTTGGAGAAGGAGGACGAGATACCGCAGCAACGCGTAATCAAGGCGTCCCCGACTCGACGAGAGGTGATCGCAGCCGATGCCCAACACTCCGGTAGACCGCTAGCGGCACGCAGCCGGTCTACCACCTTCGCCGGCACCGTCCGGCATCAGAATTGAACAGCCAGGGCCCCGGTTACCCGCCGGGGCCCTGGCCTGTGTCTAGATGGACGGTATGGACCGAGACAGTCCCGTGTTCAGCATGGGCCGCGCCGCCGAGACGATCGGTGTGACACCGGCCTTCCTGCGCAGCCTCGACGAGGCCGGACTGATCGAACCGGAGCGGTCGGCCGGCGGCCATCGCCGCTACTCGCGTCACCAACTCGACCTGGCCGCCCGGGTGCGGATCCTGCTCGACGACGGTTTCCTGCTCACCGCTGCCTGCCGGATCGTCACCCTGGAGGACCGGCTGACCACCGCGCACCGGCACATCCGGGACCTGGGCGGCCGGGTGCAACCCGACGAGGACGCGACGATCCCCACTCAGACCCGCCGATCCTGACGATCCATGGAAAAGTCACCGCATGCCATCGGTACCCCCCGGCGAGTGGCAGCGTCCCGGCCCCACCGCACGTCAGCGCCGTAACGACTGGTGGACCGGCTTGACCGTGGCCGCCGTCGCCGTCCTCAACCTCTTCCTCGCCCGTGGCGGCGGGATGTTCGACTCCGAACACGCCGCGGCGCTGCCCGAGCAGATCTGGTGGGTGCTGGTCACCACCCTGCCCCTGACCGTCCGCCGGTCGTACCCGGATGTGGTCGCCGTGGCCATCGCGGTCGCCTTCATCGCCGGTCAGTACCGGGGTTCGCAGGAGCAGCAGATCACCACCGGAGTTCTGTTCGCGGCGATCTACACCCTCGGCGCCTGGGGCCGGGACCGGCAACGCTCGCGGATCCTGCGCCTGTCGATCATCGGCGTGATGTTCGGCTGGCTCGCCCTCGCGTTCGTCGTCTTCTCCGGCAATCTACCCGGCCCGGCCGCGACCGCTTCACTGATGATCAACGCGGTGGTGGTGAACGTGGGGTTCTTCGCCTTCTGTCACCTGATGGGCGACGCCGTCTGGAACGGCGTCCTGCGCCGGCACGAGCTGGAGGAACAGACTGAGAAGCTGCGGGCCGCGCAGGCCCTGGCCGCCGAGCGCGCCGTCCTCACCGAACGGGTCCGGATCGCCCGTGAACTGCACGACGTGGTCGCCCACCACGTGTCGGTGATGGGCATCCAGGCGTCCGCGTGCCGCCGGGCGCTGGACAAGGACCCGGTTCGCGCCCGGACCGCGTTGGCCTCGGTCGAGGAGGGCGCCCGGACCGCTGTCGACGAACTGCGCCGGATGCTCGGTGCGCTGCGCTCCGGCGAGGCCGAGCAGGCCGCGATCGAGAAGATCGGCATCGAGCGGCTGCCGGAGATCGCCGACCGGGCCCGGGAGTCCGGGCTGGCCGTGGAGTTCGCCGTCTACGGTGAGCCGGTGCCGCTGCCCGAGTCGCTGTCCCAGGCCGCCTACCGCATCGTGCAGGAGGCGGTGACCAACACCCTCAAACACGCGCACGCGCAGACGCTCGACGTGCGGGTCCGCTACCTCAACGGGCAGCTGGAACTCGACGTCACCGACGACGGGCGGGGCGGATCCACGACGGCCGGCGGAATGGGGCTGGTCGGCATGCGCGAGCGGGTGTCCGTTCACGACGGTTCGCTGGAGCACGGGCCGCACCCGGACGGCGGCTACCGGGTCCGGGCCCGGTTCCCATACACGACCGGGGCGACCGCGTGAGCGTCAGTGTGCTGCTCGTCGACGATCAGCGGCTCGTCCGGACCGGGTTCCGGGTCATCCTCGAGATGGAGGACGGCATCGTCGTGGTGGGTGAGGCCGCCGACGGTACTCAAGCCGTCGAGATGGCCCTCCGACTGCGGCCCGACGTGGTGCTGATGGACGTCGAGATGCCCGGCATGGACGGGCTGGAGGCGACCCGGCGGATCGCGGCCGGCGGCGGGCCGTCGGTGCTGATCCTGACCACGTTCGACCGCGACGACTATCTCTTCGCCGCGCTGCGGGCCGGGGCCAGCGGATTCCTGCTGAAGAACGGCACCCCGGAGGACCTGACCGAGGCCGTACGGGTGATCGCGGCCGGTGAGGCCCTGCTCGCCCCGGCCGTGACCCGCCGGGTGATCTCCACTTTCACCACCGGCGGCACCCCGGGCATCCGTCTCGACCAGCTCACCCCGCGCGAGCACGAGGTGCTGGTCCAGCTCGCCGGCGGAGCCACCAACGCGGAGATCGCGGCGGCGCTGCGTCTCGGCGAGACCACGGTGAAGACACACGTCAGCCGGGTGCTGATGAAGATCGGGGCACGGGACCGCACGCAGGCCGTGGTGCTGGCGTACGAGCTGGGGGTGGTCGTTCCGGGTCCTCCCGGAGGAGGACATCCCCGCGCCTGACGACACCACGGCGTTCGATCAATAGCGTGGACGCATGACAACCGTCCTGAACGTGGAGGCCGTGAACCGGTCCTTCGGGGAACGCCAGGTCCTCAAGGACGTGTCGTTCACCGTGGGGACCGGCCGGCTGACCGGCTTCGTCGGTGCGAACGGTGCCGGCAAGACCACCACCATGCGGATCGTCCTGGGTGTCCTCGCCGCCGACAGCGGCACGGTGACCTGGCGCGGCGCCCCGATGACCCGGGCCGCGCGGCAGGGGTTCGGCTACATGCCGGAGGAGCGCGGGCTCTACCCGAAGATGACCGTCGGCGAGCAGATCGTCTACCTGGGCCGGTTGCACGGCCTGAGCACCGCCGACGCCAAACGCCGCACCACCGCCCTGCTGGAGCGCCTGGAACTGGCCGAACGCGCCGGGGACACGGTGGAGAAACTGTCGCTCGGCAACCAGCAGCGGGCCCAGATCGCCGCGGCCCTGATCCACGACCCGGAGCTGCTGGTCCTGGACGAGCCGTTCTCCGGTCTGGACCCGCTCGCCGTCGAGAACGTGCTGGCCGTGCTCCGCGAGCGAGCCCGCGACGGTGCCGCCGTGCTCTTCTCCAGCCACCAGCTGGAACTGGTCGAACGCCTCTGCGACGACCTGGTGATCATCGGCGACGGCACGATCCGGGCTGCCGGTGAGCGGACCTGGCTGCGCCGCAAGTACACCCTGCCCCGCTACCGGATCGAGGTGGACGGTGACGCGGGCTGGCTGCGCGACCACCCCGGGGTGACCCTGGTCGAACTGGACGGCGCGACCGCCGTGTTCGACCTGGCCGACGGCGCCGACGAGCAGGTGGTGCTGCGGTCCGCCCTGGACCGTGGCCCGGTCCGCGCGTTCGGCCCGGTCCGCCCCACCCTCGCCGAGATCTTCCGAGAGGTCATCCAGTGACGACTTTCCAAGCCGCCCGGCTGGTCTTCGGCCGCGAACTGCGCGCCAAGCTCCGGGACAAGGCGTTCATCTTCAGCACCGTGTCGTTCCTGGTGGTGCTGATCGCGTCGATCGCCATCCCGGCCATGCTCCAGAGTGGCCCCACCAAGGTGGCGGTGATCGACAGCGTGTCCACCACGGCCCTGCGCGCCGCCGCACTGGAGATCGTGGTGGCTCCGGACGCGGCCGCCGCCGAACAACTGCTCCGCGACGGCGAGGTGGAGGCCGTGGTGCTGCCCGGCCCCAAGGTGCTGGCCATGGAGGAGGGGCCGGACGAGGTGCTCGGCGCCCTGAGCACGGTCCCGGAACTGGAACTGCTGGACCCGCCGCCGTTCGACCCGGTCCTGGCGATCCTCGTGCCGCTGGCTCTCGCCATGCTCTGCTACATCACGTCACTGCTGTTCGGGATGCAGATCGCGCAGAGCGTGGTGGAGGAGAAGCAGACCCGGATCGTCGAGATCCTGGTCGCCGCCATCCCGGTCCGGGCTCTGCTCGCCGGCAAGGTCGCCGCGATGACGGTGCTGGCCTTCGCCCAGATCGCGCTGCTGTCGGTGATCGCGCTGGCCGGAACGAAGATCGCCGGACTCGACTCCGGGGTGGTGAGTGTGATCCGGCCGGCCATCGGATGGTTCCTGCCGTTCTTCACACTCGGCTTCGTGATGCTGGCCACCATCTGGGCCGCGGTCGGCGCGCTGGCCGCCCGGCAGGAGGACCTGGGCAGCACCTCGGGAACCGTACAGATGCTGGTCCTGATCCCGTTCTTCGCGGTGATCTTCCTGCGCGACAACGACGTCGCGCTGACCGCCCTCTCGTACTTCCCGTTCTCTGCTCCGATGGCCATGCCGATCCGGATCTTCGAACACGACGCGGCCGGGTGGGAACCGTTCGCCGCCCTCGCGCTCCTGGCCGCCAGCGCGTTCGGCATGCTCCTGGTCGGCGCCCGGGTCTACCAGAACTCACTGCTGCGGACCAGCGGAAAGACCTCGTTCGCGACCGCCTGGCGCACCCGCAGCACCATCGCCTGACCGCCTCGACCTCCGGAGGTGGTGGACATCACCTCCGGAGCGAGGGCAAGATCGGGGTCATGTCGATGCGATGGGGCATGACCGTGCCGTTCAACGGCGTTCCGCTCGCCGGACACGCCGCCGTGTTCACGGCGCTGGCCGACGCGGGGTTCACCGACGCCTGGTCGGCCGAGGTCAACGGCACCGACGGGTTCACCCCGCTGACCCTGGCCGCCGCCTGGGAGCCCCGGTTGCGACTCGGCACCGCCATCGCCCCGGTCTTCACCCGCGGCCCCGGCCTGCTCGCGATGACCGCCGCCGCCCTGGCCGAGTCGGCGCCCGGCCGTTTCCAGCTCGGCATCGGGGCCTCGTCCCCGGTCGTCGTCGGCGACTGGAACGCCGTCGCGTTCGACAAACCGTTCGCCCGCAGCCGTGACCTACTGCGATTCCTGCGCCCGGCACTCGCCGGTGAACTGGTCGACGGCGACTTCGACACGTTCACCGTGCGCCGCTTCCGCCTGGAGCGGCCGCCGGCCGTCCCGCCGCGGATCATGCTGGCCGCACTGCGCCCCGGTATGCTCCGGCTCGCCGCAGCCGAAGCCGACGGGGTGATCCTCAACTGGCTCTCGTCCGCCGACGTGGCCACCGCGCTGGCCGAGACGAAACAGGCCGGTCCCGATTTCGAGGTGGCCACCCGGATCTTCCTGGTGCCGACCGAGGACGCCGGGTACGCCCGGACCATCGGCCGCCGCCTGATCACGTCCTACCTGACCGTGCCGGCTTACGCGGCCTTCCACCGCTGGCTGGGCCGTTCCGAGACACTGGCGCCGATGTGGGCGGCGTGGCAGGCCGGTGATCGCAAGGGCGCGCTGGCCGCGATCCCGGACAGTCTGGTGGACGAGCTGATCGTGCACGGATCCCCCGCCGCATGCCGCGCCCGTGTCCAGGCTTACGCCGACGCCGGCGTGACGATCCCGATCATGGCGCTGATGCCCACCCCGGAGCTGACGTCCGGTGGACTCCCCGCGCTGCTGGAACTGATCGACGGGCTGGGCCGCACGACCGCCTGACCGGCGGCGCGGGCGTGAGAAGGCGCCGCGAGGGCGGACGAGCAGCGGTGATCGTACCGGCGCAAGGGTTTTGATCTCGGGTTTGAAGAAACGGAAAGACGCACCCGGACCAGCCGGGTGCGTCTTCGTGGTGGATCGCCTCACTCGCTTCCGGCAAGGTCACTCGCTTCCGGCAAGGTCACTCGCTTTCGGCGAGGATCGAGTAGAGCTTGCGCTTCGTCTCGTTGAGGATCTCCAGGGCCTTCTGCCGCTGCTCCGGCGTGCCGTTGAAACCGACCTGCTTGAGCGCCCCCATGATGCCGACCGCCGCGTCGCGGAAGTCCTGCACCTGGGACATGGTGTCCTCGCCGATCTGGGACCACGGCGGGTTCTGTGCCGCGGTCTCGGCCTCGGGCCGGCCGTCCTCGGTGAGGCGGTAGCTCTTGCGGCCGCCCTCGGCGGTGACCTCGATCAGGCCCTCGTCCTCCAGCAGCTGGAGGGTCGGGTAGACCGAGCCGGGGCTCGGGCGCCAGACGCCACCGGTGCGGGAGTCGAGCTCCTGGATCATCTCGTAGCCGTGCATCGGACGCTCCACGAGCAGCGCCAGGATGGCGGGCCGGACGTTCGGCCGGCCGCCTCGGCCGCGGCGCGGGCCGGGCCGGCCACCGAACTCCGGCCCCGGCCCACCAGGCCCGAAGGGGAACCCGGGAGGGAACCCGAAGCCGCGCTGGCGGAATCCGCCGAATCCCCCGAAACCTTCGTGGTCGTGGGGTCCATGAGAGTGCCTCATGATCTTCTCCGTTCTGTCGTCGATAGTTAGACGATATATCGGCAACGTGTCGCCGGCAAGGGTTTCTGGGAACGACGGGTTGCGGTAGGTGTCGAAGCGCCCTCATCTGGCAATCTGGTACCTGTGTTGACGGTGCCCATTCGCCAGCTCGGTGAGCCCGAGCGCGCGGCCGTCGAGCGAATCCTCGACGCCGACCCCTATGCGGGCGCCCAGATCGCGGAGCGCGTGGCCGCTCACGGGCTGAACTGGTGGCGTTCCGACGGGCGGATCTACGGCTATGAGCCGGCCCGCCACATCGAGTCGCTCATCTGGTCCGGGGCACACCTGGTGCCGGTCGGCGCGACACCGTCGGCGACCGCGGCCTTCGCCGACCTGCTCGGGGCCGAGCCGCGGATCTGCTCGTCGATCATCGGCCGTTCCGAGGCGGTGCTCGACCTGTGGAACCGCCTCGGTGGCAACTGGGGCCCGGCCCGTGACGTGCGCCCCCACCAGCCGTTGCTGGTGACCGACCGGGATCCGCTGGTCCGTCCCGACCCCGGGGTCCGCCTGGTCCGATCCGGCGAGGTGGATCAGCTGTTCCCGGCGGCCGTGGCGATGTATACCGAAGAGGTCGGCGTCTCACCGCTGCAGGACGACGGCGGGCGGGGCTACCGGCGGCGGATCGCGGAGCTGGTGAAAGCCCGGCGCGCCTATGCGAAATTCGACGGCGACCTGGTCGTCTTCAAGGCCGAACTGGCGATCGTGACCCGCCGGACCACGCAGGTGCAGGGCGTCTGGGTCCACCCGGAGTACCGGGGACACGGCCTGGCCACCAGCGCGATGGCGGCGGTGGCGGCGGACGCGCTGCGGCGAGTGGCGCCCACGGTCAGCCTCTACGTGAACGACTACAACACCCCGGCCCGCCGGGTCTACGCGAACTGCGGCTTCGTCTCCGCCGGCAGCTTCGCCACAGTGTTGTTCTAGGTGACTTCGCGAACCACAGGTCACCACGCAAGGCCGGACACACGACAGCGTGGTGACTCGGGGGCCGGATCGCACCCGAAGTCACCACGCTGGAAGTGTCAGTGGACCGTGACGATCGGGCCGGGGATCAACTCGCGCAGTTCGTCGGGGAGTTCGGCGCCCATCTCGTCGGCGAGCCGCAGCGCCTCCTCGACCAGGGTCTCCACGATGATCGACTCGGGGACGGTCTTGATGACCTTGCCCTTGACGAAGATCTGGCCCTTGCCGTTGCCGGACGCCACACCCAGGTCGGCCTCGCGCGCCTCGCCGGGACCGTTGACCACGCAGCCCATCACGGCCACCCGCAGCGGCACCGGGAACCCGTCGAGAGCCGCGGTGACCTGCTCGGCGAGTGTGTAGACGTCGACCTGGGCCCGGCCGCAGGACGGACAGGACACGATCTCCAGGCCACGCTCGCGCAGACCCAGCGACTCCAGGATCTGGTTGCCGACCTTGATCTCCTCGACCGGCGGGGCGGACAGCGACACCCGGATGGTGTCGCCGATGCCCTCGGCAAGCAGGGCCCCGAACGCGACGGCGCTCTTGATGGTGCCCTGGAACGCCGGACCGGCCTCGGTGACGCCGAGGTGCAGCGGGTAGTCGCACTGCTCAGCGAGCTGCCTGTACGCCCGGATCATCACGACCGGGTCGTTGTGCTTGACCGAGATCTTGATGTCGCGGAAGCCGTGCTCTTCGAACAATGAGCACTCCCACAACGCCGATTCGACGAGCGCCTCGGCGGTGGCCTTGCCGTACTTCTCCAGCAGGCGCTTGTCGAGCGAACCGGCGTTGACGCCGATCCGGATCGGGATGCCGGCGTCACCGGCCGCCTTGGCGATCTCCTTGACCTTGTCGTCGAACTGCCGGATGTTGCCCGGGTTGACCCGGACCGCGGCACAGCCGGCGTCGATCGCAGCGAACACGTACTTCGGCTGGAAGTGGATGTCGGCGATCACCGGGAGCTGGGACTTCTTGGCGATCGCGGGCAGCGCCTCGACGTCGTCCTGGGACGGCACGGCAACCCGGACGATCTGACAGCCGGACGCGGTCAGCTCGGCGATCTGCTGCAGCGTGGCGTTGATGTCGGAGGTGAGGGTGGTGGTCATCGACTGGACGCTGACCGGAGCGCCGCCACCGACCAGCACTCCGCCGACGTTGATCTGGCGGCTCCGACGGCGCGGAGCCAGAGGCGGCGGAGGGACGGCCGGCATTCCGAGACTGATCGCAGTCATCTCACTACTCACTTGAAGATCGAGATCGGGTTGATGATGTCGGCGGTGACGGTCAACAGGGTGAACGCACCGCCGATGAGGATGACTGCGTAGGTCACAGGCATCAGCTTGTAGTAGTCGACCCGGCCCGGATCAGGCCTTCGGAAGCGCTTGTAGAGCCACGAGCGGGCCGCTTCGAACCAGGCGATGGCGATGTGACCACCGTCGACCGGCAGCAGCGGCAGCAGGTTGAACAGGCCGATGAACACGTTAAGCGAGATGAAGACCTGCCAGAAGACCTCGGGCACACCCTTCTCGATGGCCTCGCCGCCGATCCGGGTGGCTCCGACCAGACTGATCGGGGTCTCCGGGTCACGCTCGTCACCGACGATCGAGTTCCACAGCGCGGGCACCTTCTCCGGGATCCGGGCCATCGCCTTGAGCGAGTTCTTGACCAGGTACCAGTTGAACTCGCCGGAGGCAGGGATCGCGCTGAGCGGACTGTATTCGATGACCGCCGGCTGGTCCGTCTCCCAACTCACACCGGCGACCGAGACCTGCGAGATCGCGCCCTTCGGGTCGTCGATGGGGCGCCGTTCGGCGGTGATCAGGTCGACCGAGGCGACAGCCGTCTGACCCGCCCGTACGTACTCGAAGGGGGTGGGGCCGGCCGGGGCCGCCCGGATGGCGTCGGTGAGCTGGCCATAGTTGGCGACCGCGGTGGTGCCGACCTTGGTGATCACGTCGCCGGTCCGCAGGCCGGCCGCCTTGGACGGAGCCGCCAGCGCGCTGTTCTGACCGGGCACGCAGTCGGGGGCGGTGTCGGTCAGCGAGGTGCGGATGCAGTCGGCGACGCCGATCATCGCCGGAGCGGCCCGCTGCTGCTCGGCGTTCTGCGGCAACTCGGTGTTGGGCAGGCCGATGCTCCAGGCCATCGCCCAGGCACCGACGAGAGCGAGTGTGAAGTGGGCGAACGAGCCGGCCGCCATCACGACGGTCCGCTTCCAGACCGGGAACCGCCACATGGCGCGGTGCTGGTCCTCGGGAGCGACGTCGTCGTCCTGCGGCGTCATCCCGACGATCTTGCAGAAGCCGCCGAGCGGGATCAGTTTCAGCCCGTACTCGGTCTCACCCCGGTGGAACGAGAAGATCGTCGGCCCGAAGCCGACGAAGTACTTGGTGACTTTCATTCCGAAGCGCTTGCCGGTGACCATGTGACCCAGCTCGTGGAGACTCACCGAGATCAAGATGGTCAGCGCGAAGGCAGCCGCACCCAGCCAGAAAAGCATCAGGCTCCTTCAGCCTCAATTGTCCGCTGTGCCTGGGCCCGCGCCCACGCCTCGGCGGCAAGCACGTCATCGACGGTACCCGGCTCCGCGAAATCAGGGGCCGTGGCGAGCACACGTTCCAGGGTGTCGACGATGCCCAAGAAAGGTAGCCGACCGGACACGAAAGCGGCCACACACTCCTCGTTCGCCGCGTTGAAGATCGCCGGACGGCACCGCCCGACCCGGCCGGCCTCCTTCGCCAGCCGCACCGCGGGGAAGGCGTCCTCGTCGAGCGGGCGCAGTTCCCAGTTGTGCGCCTGCGTCCAGTCGACCGCCGCCGCGGCCTGCGGCACCCGCTCCGGCCAGGCCAGGGCGAGCGCGATCGGCAGCCGCATGTCCGGCGGGCTGGCCTGGGCGAGGGTCGATCCGTCGGTGAACTCGACGAGCGAGTGCAGCACCGACTGGGGGTGGACCATGACTTCGATGTCGTCGTACGGCACGGCGAACAGCTCGTGTGCCTCGATCACCTCGAGCGCCTTGTTGACCATGGTGGCCGAGTTGATCGTGACGACCGGGCCCATGTCCCAGGTCGGGTGCTTGAGCGCCTCCTCGGGAGTGACGTTCGACAACTCCTCGCGTCGCCGACCCCGGAACGCGCCGCCGCTCGCGGTGAGCACCAGACGCCGTACCTCGTCCGCGGTCCCGCCGCGCAGGCACTGGGCCAGCGCCGAGTGCTCCGAGTCGACCGGGACGATCTGCCCCTCTTTGGCGATCCGCCGGACCAGCGGGCCACCGGCGACCAGGGACTCCTTGTTGGCCAGGGCCAGGATCCGGCCTGACTCCAGGGCGGCCAGCGTGGGTGCCAGGCCGAGGCTGCCGACGACGCCGTTGAGAACCACGTCACAGGGCCACCGAGCCAGCTCGGTCATCGCGTCCGGCCCCGCCACGATCTTGGGAAGTTTGAAGTCACCGCTGGCCCAGCCACGTTTCTGCGCCTCGGCGTAGAAGGCGAGCTGAAGATCCTGGACGACCGAGGCGCGGGCCACCCCGACCGCCTCGACCCCCAGCTCCAGGGCCTGGGCGGCGAGCAGTGCGATGTTGCCGCCACCCGCGCCGAGGGCCACCACCCGGAACCGATCGGGGTTGCGGCGGACTATGTCGATGGCCTGGGTCCCGATGGACCCGGTGGAGCCGAGCAGTACGAGGTCACGCATATCGCACATCTTCCCCTGCTGGTGCACGACCGGGCGAGCGTGGGTATGTCCACCGCCATGTTCCGACTCCTGCGGGGAAAGGACGTGGCCCTGCACGCCGCGGCCATCACGTTCTACAGCGGGATCGCGGTGGTTCCGGCGGCGCTGCTGGCGATCTGGCTGACCGGGTTGGCGGTGGGCGCGGACCGGGTCCGGCGTCTGACCGGCCTGACTCTCGCGGCGCTGCCGGACGAGATCGGCGCTCCGCGCGCGCTGGGCGCGCTCATCGACGCGGGGTTGGCGCTCAGCCCACTGTTCGCGCTGGCCAGCCTTCTTCCGGCGACTTTGTACGGGGAAGGCCTGCGCCGTGCCTTCGTGTCCCTGGCCGGGCCCCGCTCCGGAGAGCGGCTGATCGGCTGGCGCGGCCGGTTGCTCTGGCTGCCGTTGCTGGCCGCGGCGCCCGCCCTGCTGCTCGCGCTCTTCCTGGCGCTGCCGACGACCAGTGAGTTGTGGCTGCGCGGCGGCTGGTGGTCGGTGCTGGCGGTGGTGCTGTCGTTCCTGGCCTGCTGGCTGCTGCTGACCCCGGTGGTGATCTGGGTGTTCCGGTACGTGGCTCCGGGCCGGCCGCCGTGGATCCCGACCGTGCTGATCGGTTCGTTCACCGCGGCCAACCTGGCCGGGTTCCTGCACGGCTTCGTGCTGTTCTGCTCGCTGCCGATGGACCTCGGGGTGCCGTTCGGCGGGTTCACCGAAGTCGGCGCGACTGTGGCGATCGGCCTATGGCTCTACCTCTTTCACACTGTGTTACTGACCGGTTTCGCAGTCACCCACGCCGTGAAGTCTGGGTCAACGGACGATTCACCGAGTTCGGTATCGATCACCACGGGGTAGCGTCCGATTCATGACCCCCATTCCGGACCGTTCCGATGTGGTGATCATCGGGGCCGGTCACAACGCGCTGGTCTCCGCGATCCTGCTCGCCCGCGCCGGGCTCGACGTCGTCGTCCTAGAAGCCGCCGGAGTCCTCGGCGGCGCCACCCGTACCGAACGGCCGTTCGCCAAGGTGCCCGGTCTCGGTCAGTCCACCGGTTCCTACCTGCTCGGGCTGATGCCGCCCGAACTGCTGCGGACCCTCGACGTGCACATCCCGGTACTGCGGCGTGATCCGCATTACTTCCTGCCCGGGGCCGGACCGGGTTCGCCGTACCTGCTCTTCGGCAGTGACGCCGACGCCAACCGCGCACAACTCGACGAGCAGGACGCCCGCGCCGACGAGGCCCTCGCCGTGGAGATCGGCGCGCTGCGTGCCGATCTGGCGCCGTCCTGGCTGGAGGAACCGCTTGGAGTCGAGGAGATCGCCGAGCGGCACATCCGGGCGCCGTTGCAGAGCACGTTCCTGGACCTGGTCCGTGGCTCGGTCGCCGACTACCTGGCCCGGTTCGGGTTCAAGAGCGAACTGCTGACCGCGATGTACGCCGTGACCGACGGTCTGTCCGGCCTGAACGCGGGACCGGACGATCCCGGGACCGGGCACAACTTCCTGGTGCACAACATGTGCCGGCTGCCCGGATCGGACGGGACGTGGTTGATCGCCGGGGGCGGGATGGGCACCGTGTCCCGGGTCTTCGCCGACGCGGCGCGCGCCGCCGGAGCCCGGCTGTTCACCGATGCCCGGGTGACGTCGGTGACGGTGGACGGCGGGGCGGCCAGTGGAGTGGTGCTGGCCGACGGGCGGACGGTGTCGGCCACGGTCGTGCTCGGCGGTTGTGACCCGTACCAGCTGATGGATCTTGTCCCTGACGGGGTTCTGCCCTCGGCGCTCACCGAGCGGATGGCCGCGGTCAAGCGGCCCGGAACCACCCTCAAGGTCAACCTCGCGCTACGGGATCTGCCGCGTTTCCCCTGCCTGCCGCCGGGCGCGCCGTCGCCGTTCGGTTCGACGATCCATCTGCTGCCCGGTGCCGGGTCGCCGATGGCGAATCTGCGCGCGATGTGGGCGGACGTGCGGGCCGGACGGCTGCCGGACGAACCGACCATCGAGTGGTACCTGCACACCACGATCGACCCGTCGCTGCGCGACGAGGCCGGACACCATTCCTCGGCGCTCTTCGTGCAGTCGGTGCCCTTCGAGCCGGCGGGTTCGTCGTGGGATCTGTCACTCGCCGGGTACGTGGAACGGTTGCTCGCCATCTGTGACCGTTACGCGCCGGGGACGTCGGACCTGGTCGCCGATGTGTTCCCACTCACTCCGCCGGGGATCGAGAAGCACTTCGGGATCACCGGCGGGCACATCCACCACGTCGACAACACGGTCGCGTTCGACAAACGGATGCCGTACTTCACCGGGCTCGACGGGCTCTATCACGGCTCGGCGGGGGCACACCCGGCCGGCAGTGTGATCGGCGCGGCGGGCCACAACGCGGCCCGCCGCATCCTGCGTGATCTGGGGCGCTAGGCCCTCGTCTCAGGCCCTCTTCTCGGCCCTGATCTTGTGGCCCACGCTGGTCAGGCAGCGGCCGCTGGGCAGGTCGAACTTCCAGCCGTGCAGCTGGCAGGTGAGGGTGTTGCCGTCGATGACACCGAATCGGGACAGGTCGGCCTTCAGGTGCGGGCAGCGCCGCTGGACCGTCCAGTCACCGAATTCGGTGTCCTCGGCCTCGACCTGCTTCTCGTGCTCGTCGTACCAGCCCTCGGCGTACTGCAGGCGCTCCTCGGAGAGGCACTTGAAGAACGCGTAGACGAACTCGTTGTACTGCCCGATCCGGGCCGCGGAGAAGCGGCAGGACAGGAAAAGCGAGTTCACCCAGTCGCCCTCGTCGATGAAGATGAGGTGCTCGATCAGCTCCCGCTGCATCTTGAAGCGGTACCGGACCTTCTCGTCGGCGTACGGCCGGACCTGCTTGCCGGGGAAGTCCACCACGATCGACTCGATCTCGTCGCCGTCGTAGGAGAGCAGGTCGAACCGGACCGGGCCACCGACGCCCTTGGCCATGTAGATCGACTCCTCGAGCAGCGGCTCGATCCGCTTCTTCAGCTCGCCCAGGACGTCGATCTCCGGGTGCCGCCAGGAGGCCTTCTCCGCCTCGATGACCGGGCGCTTACGCTCCCGCATCTCCTCCAGGTGCTGCGTCTTGTTCGCGAAGAACTCGTCGATCGGCATCGGGTGCGTGGTGGACTGCTGCGTCCCGCCGGCTGTAAGTTCGGTCACACTGCCCGGCAGCTGCACGATCGCGTTGGTGCCGCCGACCTTCGCGTACTCCGACAGGAACACCGACTGGTCCGGGAAGATGTTGCCCTCGTCGCCGTGGATGTCGTTGAACTGCCACAGGTCGTCGTCGAGGAAACACGGCGGGCCGGCGATCGGGAAGACGAAGTCCGCCTTCAGATCGTCGATGTAGCGCCAGGTGCGGTCGAACTGCCGATCCCGCTTCTGCTTGCCGAACGCGGTCTTCGCGCTGTCCGGCAGCTCGTAGACCATCGGGTACCAGATCGCGCCGGAGAACTGCAGCAGGTGCGCGTGCACGTGGCCCAGCTCGTTGAACCGGGACAGGTCGGACGGGCGGGCGTCGTTCTGGTTCAGCACCCGGACACCGTCGTACTCCACCCACAGTGACGAGTCGCCGATCGGGCCGTCGGTCGGGCTGATCAGCGCCTGGATCATGACCTTCAGGCCACCGTCCAGCTCGTGCACCTGGTCGGACTTGGTCCGCACGAAACTCTTGAAGCCCAGCTCGCGCAGCTCGTCCTCAAGCTGGGAGGTCGGGTACTCCGGCAGCAGAACCGTCGCCTTCTTGCTGATGAACCTCTTCAGGTGCTCCGCGTCGAAGTGGTCCCGGTGCAGGTGGGAGACGTACAGGTAGTCGACGTCACCGAGCGTCTCCCAATCCAGCTGAGAGTTGTCCGGGAACGGGAACCACGAGGCGAAGTACGCCGGATTCACCCACGGATCGCACAGAATGCTGCCGGCAGCGGTGTCGATCCGCATGCTCGCGTGGCCGGTGCCCGTGATCCGCACTTGTCGCTCCTCTGCTTACGGGGGTGTGCCCTTGTTGCCGCATCGAAAGTACAGCCGGGTTGCCGGGTTCCGCCCAGCGACCCCGTGACAGACTGTTCTCCGATTCGCCATCTAGTAGGAGGTTCGATCGTGGCTGCCGACGAACACCACGAGGTCTACGCGCCTGACCAGCTGAAGCCGGGAAACCGCAAGCGGGGTCAGAAGGGCGCGATCATCTCGGCCGCGATCATGCTGCTCTACTTCTGGGGCAACCAGCAGGGCAAGACCGAGATGCTCTGGCTCGCCCTGATCGCGGTCGGCCTGATCGCCGTCGTGATCGGCGACGCGATCCTGCGGCGGAACGGCCTGCGCGCCAACGACTGAGCGGCTCCGACGAAAGAGGGGGCCGGCGGCCCCCTCTTTCGTTCTTCACGTTCCGGTCACCGGCCTCTTAGCAGGATGTCCTTCACCTCGCGCAGCGCGGCGTCGACCTCGGCCTCGAAGTAACCGTTGGGGACCAGCCCGAACTGCAGCATGTCGAGATCGTTCTCGTTCACCGGCATCGGGCCACGGCCGGTCATCGCCTGGAGGATGCCCTCGAACAGACGGTCCACCTGCATAGGGTCGTAACCACTGCCGAAGCGGCGCGGCTGGAACGTCCGGCGCAGCTGATCCACCCGGTACAGCTCGCCACCCGGCTCGCCGAGCGGCGGGCCCAGCTGGGGCTGCGGAGGCTGCTGCGGCTGGCCGTAACCGCCGCCGCCACCGCCACCTCCGCCGTAAGGCGGGCCGCTCATCGGAGCGCCCGGCATCGGCGAACCCGGCATGGACATCGGGGAACCCGGCATCGGGCCGTTCGGCATCTGGCCGCCACCGTAGCCACCGCCACCGCCGCGCGGGTCCCGGTCGGGCATCCGCATCTCGGCGGTCATGTCCGACTTGCCGTGCCGGCCCGGCTCGAACCCGTCGAAGCCGCCGCCCTGGTCATAACCACCCTGGTCGTAGCCGGGCGGAGGACCAGGACGCTGCGGGGGCTGCTGCTGGCCGTAACCGGTGGGCTCGTCATAGCGGTTGTACGGATCCGGGCCGGGCGGAAGCTGCTGCTGTTGCGGGCGCTGCGGCATCTGCGGCGGCATCATCCGGTCGTCACGCACCGGCGCTTGGAGCCGCTCGGTGGGCGGCGAGGCCATCCGGGCCGCCGGGTTCATCTGCTGCTGGCCCGGGTAGCCCTGCGGCTGCTGCTGGCCGGGATAGCCCTGCGGCGGAAAGCCCTGCGACTGGGTCGGCGGCGGGCCCTGCATGCCGGGTCCGCCGGGGCCGTTGTGTCCACCCGGACCACCAGGCCCGCCCGGACCACCAGGCCCTCCGGGACCTCCCTGGCCGAAGCCGCCACGGTCGAAGCCCTGGCCGGGGCCACCATGGCCCATCCCGCCCATCGAAGGCGGACCGGAGACCGAACCGGTCGTGAGGCCGCTGCGCATCGAGTCGCGCATGGGGTCCGGAGCAGGACGCCCGCCTCGCTCCTCGAACTCGGCGAGCTGGCGCTCGACACGATCGAGGTGCAGGTCGACCTGCCACTCGTCGTAGCCGCCGAAACGCACCCGGAAGACGACGTCGTGCACTTCCTGCGCAGCGACCGGCGGGCCCACCTGCTCCCCGGCCAGGGTCGCCTCGACCCGGTCGAGGAAGGCGTCGACCTCGTCGACCTTGTAGCCACGCCGCAGCGCACGCCTTCGGAAACGCTGCCCCTGACTCGTCACAACGTCTCCCACTCCGCTCGCTGGGACCTGCGCCCAGTCACTGTGCCACCTCCGCGTCGGCTGCGGCGCCCCCAGCGCTCGCGTCCGTCAGCTCGCCCGCGGCCAGCTGGCCGCACGCGCCGTCGATCTCCTGCCCCCGGGTGTCACGAACGGTCGTCGAGATACCGGCTTCTCGTAGCCGGCGGACGAACTCTCGCTCGACCGGTTTCGGGCTCGCATCCCACTTGCTGCCCGGAGTCGGGTTCAGCGGGATGAGATTCACATGAGCCAGCTTGCCGTTCAGAAGGCGGCCCAGCATGTCGGCGCGCCAGGGCTGATCGTTTACGTCCCTGATCAGGGCGTATTCAATGGAAACCCGGCGGCCGGTCTGTGCCACGTATTCAAACGCGGCATCGAGCACTTCGGCTACCTTCCAACGCTGGTTGACGGGCACAAGCTCATCGCGCAGATCATCATCGGGGGCGTGCAGTGACAGCGCAAGAGTCACCGAGAGCTGTTCAGCGATCAACCGGCGCATAGCGGGCACCAAACCCACCGTGGACACCGTGATGTGCCGTTGTGAGAGCCCGAGACCCTCCGGAGCCGGGGTGGTCAGACGGCGAACCGCCTCGATCACCCGCGGATAGTTGGCCAGCGGCTCGCCCATCCCCATGAAGACCACGCGGGACAGGCGCGGCGGAGAACCGGTGACCTTGCCCGAGGCCGCCACCCCGGCCAGATAGACCACCTGGTCGACGATCTCGGCCACCGACAGGTTGCGGGTCAGGCCCTGCTGACCCGTCGCACAGAACGGGCACGCCATGCCGCACCCGGCCTGACTGGAGACACACGCGGTGATCCGGTCGGGGTAGCCCATCAGGACGCTCTCGACGAGCGCGCCGTCATGCAGGCGCCACAGTGTCTTACGGGTCGCACCGTCGTCACACGCCTGCTCCCGGATCGGGGTCAGCAACGTGGGCAGCAGCTCGGCGGCGATCCGCTCGCGGGTGGCGGCCGGCAGGTCGGTCATCGCCGCGGCGTCCCGGACCAGGCGGCCGAAATAGTGGGTGGAGATCTGCTTGGCCCGGAAGGCGGGCTCGCCGAGATCGGCCATCGCGCTCTTACGGCCGGCCAGATCGAGGTCGGCGAGATGGCGGGGCGGCATGCTGGGACGGCGGCGGATGTTCACCGTCCCGGACTGCAGGGTGTCGGGCTGGTCGGGACTGATCGGGATGACCGGAAGAATCGTCATGGCGTATCCAGTCTCCCACGTCCGCGGAGTCGGTCGCCCACAGCTAGCTCGGGGCGATGATCGAGAAGAGCAGGTAGGCGGTCGGGACGGCGAAGACGATCGAGTCCAGCCGGTCCATCAGACCACCGTGGCCGGGCAGCAGGTTGCTCATGTCCTTCACCCCGAGGTCCCGCTTGAGCATCGACTCGGCCAGGTCACCGAGGACCGCCACCACCGACATCAGCGCACCGAACAGAAGGCCCCAGTGGACCGGGACCTCCAACAGGAAGAAGAGCAGGGCGGCGCTACCGATCGCGGCGGCCGTCACCGAGCCGGCGAAGCCCTCCCAGGACTTCTTCGGACTGATCTTCGGGGCCATCGGGTGCTTACCGAGGAAGACGCCGGCGGCATAACCGCCCGTGTCGGAGAGCACAACAGCGACCAGGGTGCAGATCACTCGAAGGGGGCCGTCGTCCATCTGCACCAGCATCGCCGCGAAGCTGAGCAGGAACGGCACGTAGACCGCGATCAGCACGCTCGGGGTGAAGTCCCGGCGGACCGCGGCGACACCGTCGGCGAGACGCCACAACGAGGCCGCGCCGATCGTCGCGAGCAGGCCCAGGAACAGGGCGTCGGCACCCTCGTACCACGCCAGGGCGGTCATCACGACGCTGCCGGCGACCAGCGGGATCAGCGGCGGGCGGGCACCGGTGCCGGCCAGCGCGCGGGTCATCTCCCACGCGCCGATACCGGATGCCACCACCAGCACGGCCAGCAGTGCCATCGGCTCGATCAGCAGCGACGCCAGAACCACCAGGCCGAGGCTGACGCCGACCGCGATGGCTGCGGGCAGGTTACGCCCGGCACGGCCACCGCCCTGCGGCTTGCGTCCCCGGCCGGCACGGCGCCGGCCCTTGCCACCGGGCTCGGTCATCGGGTCCTCTACATCAGGGGCGTACGACATCAGGGCTCGGTCAGGATCGTGGACGGCACCGCCGCCGAACACCAGGACAAAACCGAACCCCTACCTGCCGAATGTCAACGTTTACGCCCCTCACAGGAACCGTGCAGAGCGTACTGCAAAGGCGACGTTTGAACAGCGGTCGAGGTGACGGGCAAATTGACCGCCCGTGAACCGGCCCTGGCCGAACAGGCCGAAGCCCGGCACATTCCGTGGGATGCGCCGGGCCGTCCAGCCGCTCAGACCTCGAGCAGCTCGGCTTCCTTGTGCTTGAGCAGCTCGTCGATGATCGAGACGTAGCGGTGGGTCAGGTCGTCGAGCTCCTTCTCCGCACGGTGGCCCTCGTCCTCACCGGTCTCGCCGTCCTTGACCAGCTTGTCGATCTGGTCCTTGGCCTTACGGCGCACGTTACGGATCGAGACGCGGCTGTCCTCGGACTTGCCGCGGGCGACCTTGACCATCTCGCGGCGCCGCTCCTCCGTCATCTGCGGAAGGTGGATCCGGAGCTGCGTACCCTCGTTGTTCGGGTTGACCCCGAGGTCCGAGTCACGGATCGCCCGCTCGATCGGCCCCAGCTGGGACGCGTCGTAGGGCTTGACGATGACCATGCGCGGCTCCGGGATGCCGACCGAGGCCATCTGCGTCACCGGCGTGGGCGCGCCGTAGTAGTCCACCACGATCTTGGAGAACATCGCGGGAGTAGCCCGGCCGGTCCGGATGGCGGCGAACTCCTCCTTGGCGTGTTCGACCGCGCTTTCCATCTTCTCCTCGGCCTCGAAGAGGGTTTCCTCGATCACCGTCTCTTCTCGCCTCCTTGCTGTCTTCGGTGGTGCGGGATGTGGGGTACGTCCTTGGAACCGAACGCGGGATCAGCCTGCGGTGATCAACGTGCCGATCCGCTCTCCGGCACACGCGCGCACGATGGTGTCGTCACCCTCAGCACCGAAGACCAGCATCGGGAGCTTGTTCTCCTCGCAGAGGCTGAACGCGGCCTGGTCGGCCACCCGCAGACCCCGCTGGAGCACGCCCTGGAAGGTGATCGTCTCGAGCTTCTTGGCGGTGGGGTCGATCCGCGGGTCGGCGGTGTAGACGCCGTCCACGCCGTTCTTGCTCATCAGCACCATGTCCGCGTGGATCTCCAGCGCGCGCTGGGCGGTCACCGTGTCGGTGGAGAAGTACGGCATACCGGCGCCGGCGCCGAAGATCACGACCCGGCCCTTCTCCAGGTGCCGGATGGCGCGGAGCGGAAGGTACGGCTCGGCGACCTGGGCCATCGTGATCGCCGTCTGCACGCGGGTCTCGATGCCCTCCTTCTCCAGGAAGTCCTGAAGGGCCAGGCAGTTCATCACCGTGCCCAGCATGCCCATGTAGTCGGCCCGGTTACGGTCCATGCCGCGCTTCTGCAGCTCGGCGCCGCGGAAGAAGTTGCCACCACCGACGACGACCGCGACTTGAATGCCGCGCCGTGTCACCGTGGCGATCTGCTTCGCCAGCGACTGCACGACGTCGGGTTCGACCCCGACCGCGCCGCCGCCGAACACCTCGCCGGAGAGTTTGAGAACGACCCGCCGCGGCCGTAGCGTCGGCGGGTTCTCGTCAACCGTGGCGGACTGCTCGGTCACCATCGTCATGAGACCCGCCTTCCCTTCTCTGTCTGGAGGAGACCTTATGCGACCGGGAGGCCGGACGCTCAATCGCGTGCCCGACCTCCCGTGTCATGTGCGTGAGGAGCCTTACTCCTGGCCGACCTCGTACCGGACGAACCGGGTGACCTGGATACCGGCCTCGCTGGTGACCTGCTTGACCGTCTTCTTGTTGTCGACGACCGAAGACTGCTCCAGCAGGACGAAGTCCTTGAAGAAGGAGTTCACCCGGCCCTCGATGATCTTGGGCAGAGCCTGCTCCGGCTTGCCCTCCTCACGAGCGGTCTGCTCGGCCACGCGACGCTCGGTCTCGACGACCTCGGCCGGGACCTCTTCGCGGGTCAGGAACTTCGGCCGCATCGCGGCGATCTGCATGCCGACCGCGCGGGCGTCGTTGTCGGCCGCCTCGTCGTCCTTGCCGGTGTACTCGACCAGGACGCCGACCTGCGGCGGCAGGTCCTGCGCCTTGCGGTGCAGGTAGACCGCGACGGTGCCCTCGACGATCGTGAAGCGGTTCAGGACGATCTTCTCGCCGATCTTGGCGGAATACTCCTGGATCGTGTCAGCGACGGTCTTGCCGTCCTCCAGCGTCGCAGCCAGCAGCGCGGCGGCGTCGGCGACCTTGTTGGCCTCGCCGAACTCGACGAACCGCTGACCCAGGGACACGAAGTCCGGGGTCTTGGCGACGAAGTCGGTCTCGCAGTTCAGCTCGAGCAGCGCCTTGCCGGAGTGGCTGACGATGCCGTTGGCTGCGGTGCGACCGGCCCGCTTGCCGACGTCCTTGGCGCCCTTGACACGCAGGAACTCGACGGCCTTCTCGAAGTCGCCCTCGGACTCCTCCAGCGCCTTCTTGCAGTCCATCATGCCGGCACCGGTGAGTTCGCGGAGCTTCTTCACTTCCGCGGCGGTGTAGTTAGCCATGACTCTTCTCTCGATGTCAGTCGGGAAATCGGCCGCCGCTTTTGATAGCGGCGGCCGGAAGCACGTCGGTTGACTTACTCGGCGGGAACAGCAGCGGCGGCGACGGGCTCCGGCTCCGCAGCGGGGGCAGCGGGCTCGGCAGCGGCAGCAGCCGGCTCCTCGGCCTCGACGGGGGCAGCGGCGGCGGGCTCGGCAGCAGCGGCGGCAGCCGGCTCGTCGGCCTTCTTCTCGGTGCCCTCGTACAGGTCCCGCTCCCACTCGGGCAGCGGCTCGCCGGCGGCGACGGTGCCGGGCTCCGGCTTCTCCTCGGCGTTGTTGCCCCGGCGCTGACCGTGACGCTGGATCAGACCATCGGCGACAGCAGCCGCGATGACCTTGGTCAGCAGCTCGGCGGAGCGGATCGCGTCGTCGTTACCCGGGATCGGGAAGTCGACCTCGTCCGGGTCACAGTTGGTGTCCAGCACCGCGATGACCGGGATGCCCAGTTTGCGGGCCTCGTCGACGGCGATGTGCTCCTTCTTGGTGTCCACGACCCAGATCGCCGACGGCGTCTTGGTCATGTCACGCAGACCACCGAGGGTCTTGCTGAGCTTGGTCTTCTCGCGGAAGAGCTGGAGGGTCTCCTTCTTGGTGTAACCCGCGGCGGTGCCGGTCAGGTCACCCAGAGCCTCGAGCTCCTTCATGCGCTGGAGCCGCTTGTAAACGGTCTGGAAGTTGGTCAGCATGCCGCCGAGCCAACGGTGGTTCACGTACGGCTGGCCGACCCGCGTCGCGTGCTCGGCGATGGCCTCCTGCGCCTGCTTCTTGGTGCCGACGAAGAGGATGTGGCCACCCTCGGCGACGGTGTCACGGACGTACGCGTAGGCCTTCTCGATGTACTCGAGGGTCTGGCGCAGGTCGATGATGTAGATACCGTTGCGCTCGGTGAAGATGAAGCGCTTCATCTTCGGGTTCCAACGACGGGTCTGGTGCCCGAAGTGGACGCCGCTCTCGAGCAGCTGGCGCATGGTCACTACGGCCATGGTGTTACTCCTTGATCATCCCTGGTTGCCACACCCACCGGCGGTGGGTGTCCTGGTGCCCGGTCGATGGCCACAGTCGGGCCCGAGAAGATCGGGACCAGGGAGGGCCACCGCCGACGACCGTCGCTGAGAATCAGCTCCCGGAACCGTCGGAGGGCACGCGAGGTCGACCGCGTGGGCGGTCGCCGTCGATAAGCATACGCCAAGCCGCCCGGCCGGAAGGTCCGCCCTCGTGCCTAGCACGATCCGCTCGGCAGGTGGCCGGTCATCCACACCGGCGGACGGTCCACAGGCCGCCTCGCACGATCCCGGAAACCCTGTGAACGTCCCGGGGCATGACGACTCAGCGACGGGCGATCGGCGCCTACGGCGAGCGGCTGGCCGCCCGGCACCTCGAAGGAAACGGCCTGGAGCTGCTGCAACGGAACTGGCGCTGCGCGGAAGGAGAGATCGATCTCATCCTTCGTGACGGCGACGACGTGGTGTTCTGCGAGGTGAAGACCCGGCGCACGACCGCCTTCGGCCCGCCGGCGGCAGCCGTCGATCACCGCAAGGTGCGCCGGTTACGGCAGCTGGCCTCCCGATGGCTGACCGAGGCGGGGGTACGAGCGGCGCAGATCCGCTTCGACGTGGTCGAGATCCTCCCCCAGCCCCGTGGAGCAGCCCGGGTCCACCACATCCGGGACGCGTTCTGATGGGCTACGCCCGGGTGCTCTGCGCCGGTCTCGCCGGTGTCACCGGCCACCTCGTCGAAGTGGAGGCCGACCTCTCCAACGGCCTGCCCACCCTCGTCCTCACCGGGCTGCCGGACACCGCGCTGAACGAGGCCCGCGACCGGGTCCGGGCGGCCGTGGTCAACTCCGGGCACGACTGGCCCAACCGGCGGATCACCGTCAACCTGCTCCCCGCCGCCCTGCACAAACACGGCAGCGGCTTCGACCTGGCGATCGCCGCGGCGGTCCTCGCCGGAGCCGGCGCGCTCCCCCCGGCCCGGCTCGACGGAGTGGCACTCCTCGGCGAGCTCGGCCTGGACGGCACGGTCCGGCCGGTGCGGGGCGTGCTGCCGATGGTCGCCGCCGCGGCCCGGGACGGGATCACCCGGGTCATCGTGCCGCTGGCCAACGCCTGCGAGGCGACCGTCGTGCCCGGCGTGACCGTGCGGGCCGTCGACACGCTCCAGCGCCTCGTCGAGTTCGCCGGCGGGACCGGGACGCTGCTGGAGCCGCCGGACGTACCGCCCGCTCCCGAACCGCCCGGGCCCGACCTCGCCGACCTCTCCGGCCAGGAGACCGGGCGCCACGCCCTGGAGGTCGCCGCCGCGGGTGGCCACCACCTGGCCCTCCTCGGGCCACCCGGCGCCGGTAAGACGATGCTCGCCGAGCGCCTCCCGTCGATCCTGCCGCCGCTCGACGACGAGGCGGCCCTCGAGGTGACCGCCCTCCAGTCGATCGCCGGGGTTCTGCCGCCCGACGGGCGCCTGGTGCGACGGCCTCCGTTTCAGGCGCCCCACCACAGCTCGTCGATAGCGGCCCTGATCGGCGGCGGATCCGGGCTGATCCGGCCGGGTGCGATCTCCCTCGCCCATCACGGGGTGCTCTTTCTGGATGAGATTCCCGAAATGGGCCGGGCCACCCTGCAGGCGCTGCGGCAGCCGCTGGAGAGCGGGCGGGTGCTGATCTCCCGGGCCCGTGGCACCACCGAATATCCGGCGCGTGCCCAGCTCGTCGTCGCCGCCAACCCCTGCCCGTGCGCGTCACCGGCCGGCGACCAGGCCTGCCACTGCGGGCCGGTGATCCGGCGGCGCTACCTCGGCCGGCTGTCCGGGCCCCTGCTCGACCGGATCGACATGAAGGTCACCCTGCTACCGGTCCGGGCCGCCCAGCTCCTGGCCGGCCCGGAACCCGCCGAACCGTCCGCGGCAGTCGCCGGCCGGGTCGCCCGGGCCCGGGCCGCGGCCGCCGACCGCTGGGCCCGTCACGGCTGGCGGGTCAACGCCGACGTCCCCGGCTCCGACCTGCGCCGGCCGCCGTGGCGGCTACCCGCCGGCGACACCGTCGTCCTGCACTCCGCTCTGGACCGGGGCGCGCTCTCGGCCCGCGGTTACGACCGCTGCCTCCGCATCGCCTGGACCATCGCCGACCTCGACGGCCGCCCACGCCCCGACGGCGGTGACGTGTTCGAGGCCTACCAGCTGCGCATGGGCGAGGCCAGTGCCCGGCCGGCCCGCTGACCCACCCTCAGCTTCCCGGACCGCCCTTCCCTGCCGCCCCACTCCCCGTGGTCCCGCTACCGGCCGCTCCGCTTCCGCTCGTCCGTTCCCCCGCCGTTCCGCTTCCGGCCCTCCTATCCCCGGTGATTCCACTGCCTCTTTTCGGACTGCCCTGCCAGGTCCTGTTCCCCGTCACCACACCCACCTCCTGTGGCACATCCACCACCCTCACGAACACCCGCGTCAGGCCGCACCGCTTTCCCGCGTGGATCCGCACCGACGCGCCGCGCCACCGCCCTTTCGCGCCTCGGAGATCTCGTCATCCCCTCGCATTACCGCTGTCCCGTTTGCCCTTCTTGACACTTTGAACGGAGAAGCTGATGAACTTCACGACTGACCGGGTTCACACGTTCGCCGCCCAGTCCGGCCACGCCCGCTGGTCGCCCAGTGCGCCGATCGGCCGGCTCGACCGTCCCCCTCGACCTCCGAACGTTCCTCCCGGACCTGCCTCGACCCGCTACGGCGGAGGCGCGGCATGAGTGGGACGGCAGCTGACGGAGTCTCGGCCAGCGGTACTTCAACCAGTCGGACTTCAGCCAACGGGACTTCGGTCGACGGGATTTCCGTCGGCGGGACCTCCATCGGCGGGCTGGAGGACCGGATCGCGCGGGTGGCGCTGACATGGCTGGCCGAGCCTGGGAACCGGACGGTCTGGGCCCTGGTTCACCAGGATGGCGCGCCGGCGACTCTCGATCGCCTGCTCACCGGTGATGTACCGGACCGCGGACTGCGCACCACGGTCGCCGCACGGGCCGTCGCCGGTGACCCGCGGCGGATCGCTGAGATCGCACTACGGCGCGGGGACCGACTCGGCACCCGGCTCGTGGTCCCGTCCGACAGCGAGTGGCCGGGCCGGCTCAACGACCTGGCGACGCTGGAACTCGACGCCTCCGGACGGGTCAATCACGACATCCGGCCGCCGCTCTGCTTCTGGGTGCGCGGGGAGTGGTCCCTCGGCGCGACGCTGGAACGATCGGTCTCGATCATCGGCGCCCGCGCGGCCACCGACTACGGCACGAACGTCACCGGCGATCTGGCGTACTCGGTGACCTGCGAAGGCTGGACGGTCCTGTCCGGCGGGGCCTTCGGCATCGACGCGGCGGCTCATCGAGGAGCACTCGCGGCTGACGGGCGTACCGTCGCGGTCCTCGCCTGCGGGGTTGAACGTCCCTATCCGGCCGGGAACTCGGCCCTGCTCGAACGGGTCGCCGAAACCGGCCTGCTGATCAGCGAGTGGCCGATCGGCGCCGACCCGCTCCGCCACCGGTTCCTGATCAGGAACCGGGTGATCGCCGCGGCCACCGCCGGGACCGTCGTCGTCGAAGCCGCCGCCCGCAGCGGCGCGACGCAGACGATGAGCCGGGTACTGGCACTGGGCCGGCCCGCGATGGTCGTGCCCGGGCCGGTGACCTCGGCGATGTCGGTCGGCTGCCACGAGATCCTGCGAAGCAATCCGGGCGCGCGGATCGTCACGTCCGCCCGGGAGATCCTCGAGGAGGTCGGCCGGATCGGCGAGTACCTGGCTGATCCACCCCGCGGACCGGAACGCCGCCACGATCAGCTGGACGAGGAGAGCGCCCTCGTCCTGGAGGCGCTACCCACGAACCGGTCGTCCACTCCGGAGCGGATCGCCGCGGAGGCGCGGCTGACTCTGCGCACGGTGTTGCGGCGCCTGTCGCTGCTGGAGATAGCCGGACTGGTGGTACGAGCCGGCGACGGCTACGCCCTCAGGCACGCCCGTTCCGAGGGCCGCTGACCACTCAGCCGTTCACGGACTCACGGACTCACGGCTGTTCACAGGCATGGTGAAAGCCGGCCTGTTGAGGGGGCCGGCCACCGTCGCGGCGGTGGCCGGCCCCGGGGCCGGTTGAACGACCACAGCATGTGGCCGGGTGCGTCAGTCCTCGGACTCGTCCAGGTCACGGCGATGAACTTTCATCCACGCCTCGACGTCCTCGGTCAACCACACCTTCCCCTGCGCAAGGTCAGCGGCTGGCTTCGGAAAATCGGCACGGCTGGTGATCTGGTACGCCCGCTGCCGGCTGACGCCGCCGAGACGGATACGGATCTCGTGCGCGCCCATGAGGCGGATCGGCTTCACTCCCACATGATCGACCGTAGGCGCGAGACTATTAGTCTCTTATCAAGTTCGTACGGGACAGCTAGTCCCAGACCAAATAAGGTGGACTCATGCCTAGAGAGCGCCCGTCAACGGGATCCGTTCTGTTCCACCCCAACCATCGGCGCGATTGGCGCACCTTCTGGCGGCGCTGCATATGCGGTCTGCAAGCCCCCTGCATCGACCGTATTCCCCCGGCTGCGCCGACGCCGCCCTATCCATTGGCTCGCGCCTCACCTGCGGAAACGCGGTCGGAGATCGGACAGGGGGGCCTCTACCGGTCACGGCACGCACAGCCCGACCCGGACACCGAACCGATTCCCCCCAATACCGATTCCACCATTCGCACATCGGATCCCGACTCGGACGTGGGACGACCCGGTCGACTCACTCCCGCACAGCAGCATCGCGCGGGTTTCGGCCGCCGAACACGTTCGCGCCGCCATCCCCGCAATCGCTGATGCCGTGAGCCCGCCAATCGATCACTTCCGGGGGAAACCGTTTGTCCACAATTCCTGGGCCCGAACATCTGAGCGACCGTCCCCAGTGGCTCTGCCGCGTCTGCGGACACCCTTGGCCCTGCACCGAAGCGCGAACCGCACTGCTCACGGAGTACCGCGCGTTCCCGTCCCTACTGAAGATCTACCTGTCCGCGCAGATGTACGACGCACTGGAAGACCTGACCACCCGCGGCGACCACCCACCGCTGAACCTGCACGACCGGTTCCTGGCCTGGGCCCAGGATCTCTCCCATGGCTGACAGGCTCGGCCCGGCTCGCCCCAAACCGGCTCGGCTCGGACCCGGCTCGGACCCGGCCTGAACGGCTCGGCCTGAACGGCTCGAACTGTCCGGCTCGCCCGGCCTGAACGGTTCGGCTCTGGATCAGTTCGGCCCGGGCCGACTCGGCCAGGCCGGTTCGGCGCCGGACCCTGCCGGTCAACCAGCCACTCCCGCTTGTGGCTGGTGCTCTCCGGGCGGTCGTCGGCACATGAGTACATAGGGTCGTACCACGTAAAATAGTGGTCATGATCGATCACTCAGCGGATCGCGCGGTCTTTCGCCAGCTGGCTGACCTGCTGCGACGGCAGATCGAGAGCGGTGACCTCGCCCCGGGCGACATACTGCCCAGCGAGTTGCGACTGGCCGAGGACCACAAACTCAGCCGAACCACGGTGCGCCAGGCCATCGGCCAACTGCGCAGCGAAGGCCTGGTCACCGTGGACCGCCCACGCGGCACGTTCGTCCGGGTCCCCGAACCGGTCGAACTGATCCCCCTGACCACTGGCGCACGCGTCAGCGCCCGGATGCCCACCGCCAGCGAACGCCGCCGTCACCGCCTCCGCGACGGCGTCCCCGTCCTGGTGGTCACCGCCCCCGACGGCGCAGCCACCAGCTACCCAGCCGACCGAGTCCAACTGACCCGCCCCTGAAATGACCCGCCCCTGAAAACGACGAGCCACCCGGCCGCGGTCCGGACATAGCCACACCCTCACCCCCGAGGTGTAACCAACACACCACCGCCCGGCCCGCAGAACCGCGGATTTGAACCTGCCGACCATCGAAACCGGCGAAAGCAAGCTCGGCGTCAAGGTACGGATGCCTTTTCGGTGTGGCGAGTTCGGGTTCGGTTCGTACCCCAAGTAGTCACGCAACTCTGACCCCGAAACGCCTTTAGAACTGCAGAAACTTCAGGACGTGATGCGACCGGTCAATACGCCGGACGAGCCCTGGTGGCAGGTTGACGGCAGCCAGATAGACCGCTGGTAGCGGGTTGACCGAGGCCAGCCCCAAACTCCAGGCGGGCGCCAGGTAGAAGCCGGACGGACGCTGGGCGGGCGCCAACGAACCTCGGGCAGACGCTGGTGGCGCGTTGGCGGTGATCGGCCGCTGGGTGTGTCGGGTGGGATCAGGCTCGGGTTCGGCGGTGGTGGCCTCGGGACGGGTGCCAGGACTCGATCACCAGGTGGTCGGCGGGGGTGCCGACGTAGGTCAGGGCCACCTCCTGGATGTCGATGCGGAAGAAGCCCGCGCCGACGTGTGGGGTGTCGGCCGGTGGTGGGATCTCAACGGCGCGGCCAGCCAGCTTGGCGTCGCCCGGGCCGGCGGACGGGTCGCCGGGTGGGGGCTCCAAGGTGGGGCTGTGCATCGCCAGGCGGGGGTCTCGGCGAATGTCTCTCAGTTTCAACGAGTCGGGCATCATGCCGAAGGTGATCTCGCCGTCGGTGAACTCGGCCTCCGAAGCGCTGATCCGGGGTGAGCCGTCGCGGCGCAGCGTGGCGATGGTCTTGTTGGTCCCGGCTTCGAACAGGGCCCGCACTCGGGCCGCGAACTCCGGGGCTTCTCTCTCGATTTCCTCCCAGCGTGCCATGCTTCGGAGGCTAGACCGGGGGTACGACATTCGCGGGCTGGAAGATCGATGCGAAACGCCGGACCACCGGCTTGACGGGGAATCCGGCGAGGTGAACGGTCGAAGCGATGCGAATCCGGGAATTGCACGAGCGGCTGCCTCCGGCCCTGCGGGAGGCGGTGGACGAGTTCGGCCGGCACCTGGCGATGGTGGAGGGGCGGTCGGAGCACACGGTCCGGGCGTACGTCGGCGATGTGGTCTCTCTTCTTGATCATGCGGCGTACGAGGGCCGGACCACCCTCGCCGACCTGGACATCGTGGTGCTCCGTGGGTGGCTGGCGGCCCGGATGGGTTCCGGGGCCGCCCGGACCTCGCAGGCCCGGCGTGCCGCGGCGGTCCGCGTCTTCACCGGCTGGGCGCACCGCACCGGCCGTGCCCCGGGTGATCCGGGCGCCCAACTAGCCAGCCCGCGCGCCCACCGCTCCCTGCCGACCGTGCTCCGCGCCGATCAGGCCGCCGCACTGATGACCCCAGCCCACCCGGCCGGCCGCGCCGACCCGCCTGCCGACGAGCCCGAGCCCAGCGATCCGGCCGCCGACGAACCCGAACCCAACAATCCGGCCGCCGGCGAACCCGGCTACAGCGACCGGTCTGCCGCCGAGCCCGTCGGCAGCGACCCAGCTGCCGACGAGCCTCCCGAAGGCAGCACCGACCGGACAACCATCGCCACGGGTGGCACGGCGACGACCATCGGCGCGGGTGACGCGGCGATCGCGATTCGGGATCGGGCCGTGCTGGAACTGCTGTATGCGACCGGGATCCGGGTCAGTGAACTCTGCGCCCTGAATCGCGCCGACGTCGACCACGCCCGCCAGGTGGTGCGGGTCTTCGGCAAGGGGGCCAAGGAGCGTGCGGTTCCGTTCGGCCATCCGGCTCGGCGGGCGCTGGACGACTATCTTCGCCTGGCCCGGCCCGAACTGCGCACCAGAGCCAGTCGCGACGCGCTCTTGCTGGGTGCGAAAGGTGGCCGCCTGCAACCGACGGTGGTCCGCCGGATCGTCGGCGACGCGGCGCGGGCGGCGGGGCTTCCGCACACCAGTCCGCACGACCTGCGGCATTCGGCGGCCACTCATCTGCTGGACGGCGGCGCCGATCTGCGGGCCGTGCAGGAGTTGCTGGGGCACAGTTCCCTGGCGAGCACCCAGGTCTACACCCATGTGTCGACCGACCGTTTGCGGGCGGCCTTCCAGCAGGCCCATCCGAGAGCCTGATCAAAGCCCATCACCAAGCCCGGCGCCGTACGATCCACAGCATGAGTGCCCCGGTGCAGCCCCGGCCCATTCCCGGCGCACGCCTGCTGTTCTCGCTGGACCCGGCGGTGTCCTATCTCAATCACGGCTCCTTCGGCGCGCTGCCGATCAGCGTGCAGCGTGCCCAGCAACGGCTCCGCGACGAGATGGAGTCGAACCCGCTGCGCTTCTACGGAACCGGTCTGATGGACCGGATCGTCCACACCCGACGTCATCTGGCGGGGTTCCTGGGCGCTGACCCGGACGGCAGCGCGCTGGTGCCGAACACGACGGCCGCGGTGTCGCTGGTCCTCCAGTCGGTGACGTTGGGGAGTGCCGACGAGGTGCTGCTGACCGATCACTCCTACGGTGCGGTGACGATGGCGGTGCGCCGTCAGTGCCGCCGCAGCGGGGCCTCGGCACGGACGGTGGCGGTGCCGCTGGGGATCTCGGCGGCGGAGACGGTGGACCGGGTCCGGGCGGCGCTGCGCCCGGGGCGGACCCGGTTGCTGGTGATCGACCAGTTGGCGTCCGCCACGGCTACTCTCTTTCCGGTCCGGGAGATCGTCGCCGTCGCCCGCGAGCACCGGATTCCGGTGCTGGTGGACGCCGCGCACGTGCCGGGGATGCTGCCGGTGGACGTGAGTGCGATCGGCGCCGATTTCTGGGTCGGTAATCTGCACAAGTGGGGCTGGGCGCCGCGGGGCACGGCACTGCTGCAGGTGGCGCCGGCCTGGCGGAAGCGGATCGATCCGCTTGTCGTCTCGTGGGAGCAGGAGCAGGGTTTTCCGCTGTCGGTCGAGTTCCAGGGCACGATCGACTACACCTCGTGGCTGGCCGCCCCGGCGGGTGTCTTCGCGATGCGCACACTTGGGCTCGACGAGATCCGGGAGCACAACGAGACTCTGGCGGCGTACGCCCAATGGGTTGTCGGGGTTGCTCTCGGCCTGTCGCCCGCGGATCTGCCGCACCCGGGCGGACCGGGGGTGGCCATGCGGGTGGTGCCGCTGCCGGCCGGTCTGGCGACCACTCAGCCGGAGGCCAACGCTCTGCGGTTGCACATCGCCGACAAGCTCGCCGCCGAGGTCCAGGTCAGTGCCTGGGGTGGGCGCGGCATGCTGCGGCTGAGCGGCCAGGTCTACAACCATCCGGAGGAGTACGACCAGTTCGCCGAGCGTCTCCCGGCTCTGTTGCACGCCTATCAACGGTAGGGCAGCAGCCGCACCCGCCCGAGCCCGAGCAGCGCGAGCGGGTCGAGATAGACGTCTGCGCGCCGCAGCCCCCAGTGCAGGCAGGCGCTGACGGGGCAGCCCGGATGGCCCGGCTCCGCGGTGCCGATCGGATCGCCCGCGGCGACCGTCTCCCCCGCCGTGACGGTGGCGGTGACCGGCTCATAGGTGGTCCGCAGACCGCCGGCGTGGGCGACGCTCACCACACCCCGCCCGGCGAGCCGCTGGGCGTAGACGACGGTGCCACCGCCCGCCGACCGGACCACCGCCCCGGCGGTGACGCTCAGGTCGACCCCACGGTGCCCGGACAGCCAGGGCTGATCAGGCGGATCGAAGGGCCGCGTGACCAGCGGCGGGCCGACCGGCCACCCGAAGAGCAGCAACGGCAGAAGAGCGACGAGAACAGGCATGCCGAGAAGCCTGCCCGCATCGGCGGAAATCCGCGGCTGCCCCTGTGGACAGCCGCCGACTGTGGATTACGAGCCGAAGTTGGCGTCGTCGGGTAGGGAGATGTCTGGTTTCTCCAGCTCCTCGACGTTCACGTCCTTGAACGTCATCACTCGCACGTTCTTCACGAAGCGGGCCGGCCGGTACATGTCCCACACCCAGGCGTCGTGCATCTCGACCTCGAAGTACACCTCGCCGTCGGCGTTGCGCACATGCAGGTCGACCTGGTTGGCCAGGTAGAACCGGCGCTCGGTCTCCACCACGTAGGAGAACTGGCGGACGATGTCGCGGTACTCCCGGTAGAGCTGCAGCTCCATCTCGGTCTCGTACTTCTCGAGATCCTCTGCGCTCATCGTTTCTCGCCCTCCATGGCCTTATCTTCCCCCACCGACGGCGACGGCTGAGGCTGCTCGCTCGACGCCACGCCGACGGTACCCTCAGCGGTCTCCGGAATCAGCAGCGGCTCGGTAACGGATACATCGTCGAACAAAGAAGGAACAGCCGCGGAAACGGGGCGCCGGGCCCGTGGCGGCCGGTTGCCACGCCCGGAGGCGGCGGCGACGTTGACGTACGAGAACCGGTGCTCGGCACATGGGCCGAGCCGGGTCAGCGCGGCGCTGTGCTCCTCGGTGATGTAACCCTTGTGCACGGCGAAACCGTATTCCGGGAACGTCGCGTCCAACTCGACCATCAGCCGGTCCCGGGTGACTTTCGCCAGCACGCTGGCGGCGGCGACGCAGGCGGCGACCCGGTCGCCCTTCCACACCGCGAGCCCGGGGACGCCCAGGCCGTCGACCGGGAATCCGTCGGTCAGCACGTAGTCCGGGCGGATCTCCAGCGAGGCCAGCGCCCGGCGCATCGCGGCGAGGTTGCAGACGTGCAGCCCACGGGAGTCGACCTCGGCCGGCGGGATGATCATCACGGACCAGGCCAGCGCTTTCGCCACGACCAGGTCGTAGACGCGTTCCCGGGTGGCGGCGGTCAGCAGTTTGGAGTCGGCCAGACCGGGGATCTCGCCGCGTTTACCCTCGGGCAGGATCGCGGCGGCCGCGACCAGCGGGCCGGCGCAGGCGCCACGGCCGGCCTCGTCGGCACCGGCCACGTGCTGGAAGCCACGACGTTGCAACGCCTGTTCCAGGGCGTAGAGCCCGGCTTCACGACGGATCACGGTGCGCGGTGGGGCCAGCATGTCAGGACCCTTCCGGGACGGCGCCGACGGTCAGCGACCGGAGCGGGGCCACCGGGTCGAAGCCGCCGGGCGTCAACCACCGGCGGAGCCCCGGGCTGCCCTGCGGCAGCACGCGGCCGACGAGGTCGATCAGGCGGACCCGGCCGGCGCGGCGGTCTATCACCTCGGTCACAGAACAAGCCTATTGCGCGAGGAGTTACTTGCCCGCGTCGGGGACCGGGTCGAACTCCTCCGGCACCGAGAGCAGGGTCGCCCGGCCAGCCGGCCAGAAGATCGTGAAGGCGCGGCCGACCACCGAGTCGATCGGGATCGTCGCCTCCTGGATCTTGCCGGCCTCGTCGGCGGCGGTGCTCTGCTCGTAGTGTTCGAGGGAGTCACCGGACGCCTCACGGTGGTCGCCCATCACCCAGAGGCGGCCCGCCGGGACGGTGATGTCGAAGTCCTGGTCGGCGACCTGGTTGCGGGTGCCGTCGGACTCCACGTAGACGTACGGCTCGTCCAGGGACTGACCGTTGATCATCAGACGCCGCTGGGCGTCGCAGCAGACCACGTTGTCACCGGCCTGGCCGATGACCCGCTTGATGAAGTCCTCGCCGTCGGCGCCGGACTGCCACGCGGTCGGCGCCTTGAAGACGAGGATCTCGCCCCGGCGCGGGTCCCGGAAGTTGTAGACGAGCTTGTTGACGAGGACCCGGTCCCACAGCTCGAGGGTGTGCTGCATCGAGGGTGACGGGATGTAGAAGGTCTGCAGGACGAAGGCGCGAACCAGGACGGCGACGAGGATCGCCACCCCCAGCAGGATGGGAAGTTCGCGCCAGAAAGATCCCTTGCGCTTTTCGGTCTGCTCGTCAATCACGCTCGGAGCCTACGTCGTCGAGTCGCGAACGACATGCTGGAACGCGCGGATAAACCTACACCGAGAAGAAGGGGAAAGAGGTTCGCCGCGACGATCGGCTCGCTTTCCCGGGCCTTGACCGGCTGCGCCGCGAGCGCCGCCGGGTACTGCTCGCCGAACTGCTTCCAGACGTCGGGAATATCCAGGCTGGTGAAGTTCTCACTCGGCCACACCACCACGAACGCCCGGCCGATGATGTTCTCGATCGGCACCGGACCCTGGCAGCGGGCATCCTGCGAGACCGAACGGTGGTCGCCCATCACGAACATCTGCCCGGCCGGGACGGTCACCTCGGTGAACCGGCGGCTGGTGCACTGACCGGGGATCGGCGGCTGACTCAGATCGGAGTTGAAGCCCTCGGTGATGTACGCCTCGTCGATGCCGACCCCGTTGACGGTGATCCGGCCCTGCGCGTCGCAGCAGGCGATTTTGTCACCCGGAAGACCGATCACCCGTTTGATGAAGTCGCGCTCCCCGGGACGGCTCACGCCGACCAGGTCACCGATGGTCCGGCCGAGTTTCGCGATGAAGGCGTCACTGACCGCCTCGGTCACCTCGGGTGCCCAGTTGTCGGTGCCGCGGAAGACCACGATCTCGCCGCGCAACGGGTCACGCATGTCGTAGACGACCTTGTTGACCAGCACCCGGTCCTTGATCCTCAGGGTGTTCTCCATCGACCCGGAGGGGATGTAGAAGGCCTGGACCAGGAAGGTCCGAATCAATACCGCCAAGCAGAACGCCACGATCAGCAGCAGAGGAAGTTCCTGCCAGAGAGGCATCTCCTTCCGCACCACACCACGCCGCCGTCGTGCCGGCCGATAGCCTTCCATCGGATCCACGCTTCGCATCTCCCGCCGCCTAACGGCCGAACCGCCCCCGGATACAGCACTACCGCCCGGGTTTCCCGGCTAGGGGAAGTTACGGGCGGTAGGACTGGAATGGTTCACCAATTTCAGCGCCCGGGACGCGGGCAAGCATAGTTCGCCCGCACTCGCCCCGGCCGCACCGCGGAGATCAGGCGGTCTGCTTGTCCCGCAGCTCCTTGATCTTCGCCTTCTTACCGCGCAGCTCACGCAGGTAGTAGAGCTTGGCGCGACGGACGTCACCGCGGGTGATGACCTCGATCTTGTCGATCGCCGGGCTGTTGAACGGGTAGGTCCGCTCGACGCCGACACCGAAGCTGATCTTGCGGACCTTGAAGGTCTCCCGCAGGCCGGCGCCGTGGCGAGAGATCACCACGCCCTGGAAGACCTGGACACGGGACCGGTTACCTTCGACGACCCGGGCGTGCACCTTGAGCGTGTCACCGGCCCGGAAGTCCGGGAGGTCGGTGCGCTGCGACTGGGCGTCAAGAGTGTCCAGCGTGTTCATCGCTGCATCCTTGTAGCTTGTGGCGGCCGGGAGTTCGGCGCGCGGGTGGGTGATTCTGACCCCACACGATCATGGGGCCCTCGTCTCAGCCTGCGGCGCAGAACTGGGACGGCAACCTCCCTACTCTGCCACACGCGAAGCCGGGAGCTGTAATCCAGCCTCGGCGATGGCTTTCCGGTCCTTCTTGTCGAGGTGTTCCGGAGAGTAGGCGGCGTACATGTCGGGACGACGGCCGGCGGTCCGCAGGAGGCTCTGCTCACGCCGCCACCGGGCGATCCGGCCGTGATCACCGGAACGCAGCACGTCCGGCACCTCACGGTCGCGCCACGACTGCGGCTTGGTGTAGACCGGAGCCTCCAGCAGGCCGGCCGCGTGCGACTCCTCGGTGAGCGAGTCGGCGTTGCCGAGCACCCCGGGCAGTAGCCGGGTGACCGCCTCCAGGATCACGATGACCGCGACCTCGCCGCCGAACAGCACGTAGTCACCGAGCGAAACCTCACGCACCGGCATCCGGTCCGCGGCGTCGTCGATCACCCGCTGGTCGATGCCCTCATAACGGCCACAGGCGAAGACCAGGTGGTCCAGGCCGGCGAGCTGCTGGGCGTCGGCCTGCGTGAAGGGCTTTCCGACCGGCGACGGTACGACGAGAGTGGCAGCGTCCGACACGACGGCGTCCAGCGCCTGCCCCCAGGGTTCCGGGCGCATCACCATGCCCGGCCCGCCGCCGTACGGGGAGTCGTCCACCGTCCGGTGCACGTCGGATGTCCAGGTCCGCAGGTCGTGCACGGCGAGCTGGAGAGTCCCGGTGGTCCGGGCCTTCCCGATCAGCGAGAGATCGAGCGGCGCGAAGTAGTCCGGGAAGATCGAGATGATGTCGACCTTCACAGGTCAAGCAGGCCTTCCGGGAGATCCACGACGATCCGGCCGCCCCGGATGTCCACGGTCGGGACCATCGAGGTGACGAACGGGATCAGCGCCGTCCCGCCGCCCTTCTTGGCGAGCACGATCAGGTCCGAAGCCGGGGCATGATCGATCCGCTGCACCGTGCCGTGTTCCACACCCTCCAGAGACTCCACGCGCAGCCCGACGAGCTGGTGGTCGTGGAACTCCTCCGGGTCCTCCGGCGCCGCCACCGTGGCGCTGTCCACCTGGAGGAACACGCCTTTCAACGCCTCAGCGACGTTGCGGTCGTGAATGCCCTCGAAAACGGCGATGCCGCGGCCCTGATGCCAGCGGATCGACTCGAGGAGAAGCTGTTCAGGGACTTCGAAGCGAGCACCGGAGGCGGGCGCGGCCGCCGGGCCGGCGTTCACCCGGCGGTCCCGGGGGACCTCCGTGGTGAACACCGAACCGGCGGTGAAGCGTTCCTCGGGCTCGTCGGTCCGCACGACCACCGTGACTTCGCCACGGATACCGTGCGGTTTACCGATCTGGCCGACGACTAGAAGCATCGATCAGTACGCGTCGACGATGTCGACCCGGATGCCACGACCGCCGATCGACCCGATCACCTGACGCAGGGCCTTGGCCGTCCGCCCGCCACGCCCGATGACCGTTCCCAGGTCCTCGGGGTGCACACGGACCTCGAGCCGCTTGCCGCGGCGCGAGTCGACCAGACGAACCCGGACGTCGTCCGGGCTGTCGACGATGCCCTTGACGAGGTGCTCCAGCGCGGGCCGGAGCGCCCCGTCAGCTTGCGTCGGCGCCGGCACCGGCCGGGTCCTCAGCGGTCTCGGCAGCGTCAGCCTTGGCCTCGGTCTTGTCCTCGGTCTTGGCCTCAGCCTTGGCCTCGGACTTCGCCTTCTTCGGCGTGGTGGCCGGCTTGACCTCAGCCTCGGCCTCGACGACCTCGGGCTTGACCTTCGGCTCCTTGACCAGGAGCGGCGGCGGGGCCGGCAGGCCCTTGAACTGCTGCCAGTCGCCGGTCTTCTCGAGGATGCGCTGCACGGCCTCGCTCGGCTGCGCGCCGACCGACAGCCAGTACTGAACACGCTCGGACTTCACCTGAATGACCGAAGGGTGTTCCTTCGGCTGGTAGATGCCGACGTACTCGATGGCGCGACCGTCGCGCTTGGTGCGCGAGTCAGCGATGACGATGCGGTACTGCGGGTTGCGGATCTTGCCCATCCGCAGGAGCCGGATCTTAACGGCCACGGTGTTTTCGCTCCTGGTAAGTACGTGGGTGAAGCCGACCGGAACCCACGTGGGGATTGCGGGACCGAAGCCTCGTGGATTGGCGTCACGATCAGGGGTTAGAGGGCGCCTGTCGCATGCCGGATACCAACAAGTCATTGTGCCAGACGACCGGCCGTCTCACCCAACCGGCCCTAGGACCGGGTCGTCACCGGCCGGTCCCAGCCCTGCGGCAGCTCTGTGGGGGCGGTCCAGGACGGGTCCGGGCGGAAGTCGACCCAGGTGCCGTCGAAGGGGAACTCCCCCGCCTCGATCTTCTTGATCACCCGGCGGCCCTCGGCCCACACCGCCGCCTCGTCGGGCACCCAGTAGAGGTCCGGGCGGGCCAGTCGTTCGGCGAACTCGTCCTCGTCCTTCCAGAACCAGGTGCCGTCGGCTCGCGCCACGATGTCCAGGTCCTGGTCGGTCACGTCGATCCCGGCGGCCTCGCCGTCGTCCCAGCGGACCGCGGTCTCCTCCAAGTTGACGTAGTACTCGGTGAACGAGCCCTCGTCATCCCGGAAGAACCACACCGAGTGGTTCTCGCCCGGCGGGAAGAACCGCAGCACCCCGGGGCCGTTCCACGCAGCGGCCCGGGGCTGTTTCGCAGCGGCCATCCAGTCGGCGAACGGGAAGTCCCGCGGGCCACGGCCGTCCAGCGTCCGCTCCACCGCGATCGCCGCGCCGCGGGCCACCCAGATGAGCAGCCCACGGTCATCGTCCGAGATCACCCGGCCGGGATGCACGAAGGCGATCCGGCCGTGGTGGGTGTCGCGGTGCAGGATCAGCCGACCCGGTTCGAACCTCACGATCAGTACGAACGACCCACGTACGCGATCAGGTCCGGCTCCTCGTCCGACTCCGGCATCGAACCGTCCGGGCGGGTGAGGCAACGGACCGTGATGGCCTTGCCGTTCGCCTCCTTCTCACCGGCCTCGCCGACCGCCGACCACGGCACCCGGGCCCAGCCGGTCTGCGCCGCCTCGATCGCCTCGCCGAGCGTCTTCACGTCGACGGTGCGCTCCTCACGGAACGCGAGCGCGTCGTCGTAGAGCCGCTGCTGGTCGGCCTTGAGTGCGGCCACCACCGCGTTCGTCACCTCGGCCAGGGCGATCGGCGACTTGGAACCGTCGATCCGGCGGGCCACCACGGCGTTGCCGTTGGCCAGGTCACGCGGGCCGACCTCGACCCGGATCGGGATGCCCTGCAGCTCGGCGTCGACGGCACGCCGCCCGAACGGGATGTCGGCACGATCGTCGAGCTTCACCCGTACGCCAGCGGCTTTGAGATCGTCGCGCAGCTGGGTCGCGGCCTCGGTGACGCCCTCGCCGGCCTTGACCACCATGATCTGCACCTGGATCGGCGCCAGGCGCGGCGGCAGCCGCAGGCCGTTGTCGTCGCCGTGCACCATGATCAGACCGCCGACCATCCGGGTCGACGTGCCCCACGAGGTGGTCCAGGCGTGCTCGACGGTGCGCTCCGCCGACGAGTAGCTGATGTCGAAGGCCTTCGCGAAGTTCTGGCCCAGCTCGTGCGAGGTGCCCATCTGCAGGGCCTTGCCGTCGCCCATCATGGCCTCGACGGTCATCGTGTTGGTGGCACCGGCGAACCGCTCGCCCCGGGTCTTGCGGCCGGGCACGACCGGGATCGCCAGCAGGTCGGTCATGAACGACTCGTAGACGTTCTTGTGCACGTCACGCGCGTGCTCCCGGGCGTCGGCCTCGGTGGCGTGCGCGGTGTGGCCCTCCTGCCAGAGGAACTCGGTGGTCCGCAGGAAGGTCCGCGGGCGCAGCTCCCAGCGGACCACGTTGGCCCACTGGTTCAGCAGCAGAGGGAGATCCCGGTACGAGTCGACCCACTTGGCCATGAACTCGCCGATCACGGTCTCGCTGGTGGGACGCACCACCAGCGGTTCGGCGAGCTGCTTGCCACCGGCGTGGGTGACGACGGCCAGCTCCGGCGAGAAGCCCTCGACGTGCTCGGCCTCCCGGCGCAGGTAGCTCTCCGGGATGAACATCGGGAAGTAGGCGTTCTGCACGCCCAGTTCCTTGATGCGCAGGTCCATGTCGGCCTGCATACGCTCCCAGATGGCCCAGCCGACCGGCCGGATCACCATCGTGCCGCGCACCGGGCCGTTGTCGGCGAGTTGCGCCTTGGCGATGAGGTCCTGGTACCAGCGGGGGAAATCCTCCGCACGGGGAGTGAGCACGCGAGCCATGAGAAGGCATCGTAGTCGCGTCCCTTCTGCAACCGGCCGGGTGGGCATCCCGTGTCCCTCAACGGAGAAGGACGGGGTGACGGATGGACTTCGATGGCTTCTACCGGGACACGTCCCGGCGGCTGCTGCGGTACGCCTACGGGCTCACCGGAGACGCGGCCGAGGCGCAGGACCTGGTGCAGGAGACGTACGCCCGGGCGTGGCAGCGCTGGCGGCGGCTGGCCGGGTACGACGACCCGGAGGCGTGGCTGCGCCTGGTGGTGAACCGGCTGTCCGCGGACCGCTGGCGCCGCCTCGGTGTCCGCCGGGCCCGGGCCGCCGCCGAACCACCGGCACCCGCGGTGGATCCGCCGTCGGAGGACGTGGTCCTGCTGGTCCGGGCCATGCGGGAGCTGCCCGACAAGCATCGGCGGGCGCTCGCTCTGCACTACCTGCTGGACCGGTCGATCGCGGAGATCGCCGAGGAGACCGGCGGCTCGCAGAACACCGTCAAGTCCTGGCTGTCCCGGGGCCGGGCCGCGCTCGCGGCCGCCCTGGCCTCCGAAGAGCGTGATGAGAACGCGGAAGGAGCCCACCGTGTCCGCTGACCTGGATGACCTGTTCACCGCGCTGGGGCGGCAGGCCGATGCGATTCCGCTGGCCGGCGCCGAGCCCGCCCGGGAACGCGGCCGGCGGCGCCGCACCCGCAACCGGGTGGTGCTGGCCGCCGCCGCGGTGCTGCTGATCCTCACCGGCGCCGGGCTGGTGGTGAACCGGGACCGGCACGCCGAACCGATCCTGCCGGCCACCACCCCGGCCCGGATCCGGGGTCTCGCACCGGCCGGCGAGCCGTTCCGGATCACCGACGGCCGGACCTGGAGCGGGGCGCGGATCTCTGGAAACCGGGTGATCGGCTTCTCCGGCGACGCCGAGGGACGGCAAGTGACGGCCGCTCGGGACGTCACCACCGGAAAGACCCTCTGGACCCTCAGCGACCTCGCCGGACCGGACCGGGGCTGGTACCGCGGGATGGCGGCCACCGAGGACTCGGTGATCCTCCTGCTCGAACTGGACGGATCGACAGTGGACGAACCGCAGGACCGGATCCTGGAGTTCCACGATCCGCAGACCGGCGCGCGGCGCTGGGAACTACCGCACACCACCGACGACCGGCTGGTGCTGCACGAGAAGGTGCTGGCCCGGCTGATCGGCGTGACCGGCACGATCGAGGGGTACGACCTGATCACCGGAGAGCGGCTGTGGTCGGAACCGGGGTCGGGCGACCCCCCTCGGATGATCACCGGGATGCGGGCCGCCGGGGATCCCGACGAGGCCGGTGGGCTCTTCGACCCGTCGAGCGAGAAGGTCTACCCGGTCACCGACGACCGGCTGATCCTGGCGTCGGCCGGGGGCCGGATCGAGACCCGGAACATCCACACCGGGAAGATCCTGGCAGTGAACCGGGGACGGCCGGGGATCGAAGACCTCTCGGCGTACGAGGGACGGGCCTACGTGACGGAGCCGAACGGCGTGGGATCACCCGCGGGCACCCTCTACCGCCCACCGCCTCCGTGGTCGGTGACCAGGAGTTTCGGCTGTGGAACCGACCGGCTCTGCGTCTTCGAGCAGAACGGCGCCTCGGCTCGCCTCACCCTCCTCGCCGAGCCGGACGGGACAGTGCTCCGGACCACCGCGGCGGTGCCGCTGATCGGATTCAACGCGACCCGGCTCGGCCACGTCTTCACCAGCGGCGGCGGCGACAAGGGCACCGCGCTCTACGACGAGAACGGCGAGGTCCGTTACTCCGACAACGGCATCGGCGGCTTCGTCGACGACGGCAACGTGCTCACCCTGACCCGGGACGCCGGGGACGGCCGGTTCACCGCCCGCGGCGTCTCCAACATCGACTTCCAGAAGGTGACGCTGGGCACCGTGCCGGAGATCTCCGGCCGCTGCGACTGGAACGCCGAACTGCTCACCTGCCCGGCCGGGAAACAGCTGTGGATCTGGCGGTTCACGCGATGACGTTCCCCTTCAGCACGATGCGGCTCGGCGCGCGGACCACCCGGAGGTCCGCGCGCGGGTCCGTCTCGTAGACCACCAGGTCGGCCAGGCCGCCCTCGACCAGGCCCGGGAAACCCAGCCACTCCCGGGCCTTCCAGGACGCGGCGGCGAGCACGTCCACCGCCGGGATCCCGGCCTCGTGCAGGTAGAGCATCTCCTCAGCGGCCAGGCCGTGCCGGATGCCGCCGCCCGCGTCGGTGCCCACGTAGATCGGCACCCCCGCCTCGTGGGCGGCCAGCACCACCGACGGGAACCGGTCCCGCAGGGCGATCATGTGGTCCGCGTAGCCGTCGAACTTGCCACGCGCACTGTCCGCGATCTTCCCGAACGTCCGAATGTTGATCATCGTGGGGACCAGGGCGATCCTCTTCCGCGCCATCTCGTCGACCAGATCCAGCGTCAGACCGGTGCCGTGTTCCACCGAGTCGACCCCGGCCCGCACCATGACCTCCACCCCCTCTTCGGAGAAGGTGTGCACCGCCGCCCTGGCCCCGGCGGCGTGCGCGGCCTCGACCGCGGCGGTCATCGTCGCGGCGTCCCAGCTCGGCGCCAGATCGCCGACGCCCCGGTCGATCCAGTCGCCGACCAGCTTCACCCAGCCGGTACCCGCTTTCGCCTGCGCGGTCACCGCGGCGGCGACCTCGGCACCGGCCACTTCCACGCCGATGTCACGCAGATAGCGCCGCGGTGCGGCCACATGCCGGCCGGCGCGGGCCAGGCGGGGCACTCCCGGTTCGTCGTCCAACTCCGGGTACGGGAATGGCGACCCGGCGTCCCGGATCGCCAGCACACCCGCGTCCCGGTCGATCACGGCCAGTTCACGGGCCTGATCGACACTCTCGATCGGTTTCGCCCCGAACGCGATCCCGAGGTGACAGTGCGCGTCGACCAGCCCCGGCAGCACGAACCCGCCGTCACTGATCGTCTCGGCACCGCGCACCGGCTCGAAGGTGACCCGATCCCCCACCAGCCACAGGTCCCGGACCTCGCCGTCCGGCAGAACCGTCCCACGCACATGAAACGCCATGCATCAGTCCTACCGGATGTCCGGTTGCCGATCACGCACGGCCTGCTCTAGACGATCTCGCCGGTCGGTCCACGCCGCCAGGTCGAGCGTGATCTTCCAGGGCTCCTCGATCGTCAACGGCTCGTCGGTGTGCACGGTCTGCCGATACTGCCCGTCCGGGCCGAGCACGAACCCGGTCAGGCTCACCCGCTCAGCGAGCGGGTCGATCACCCAATACCGGGAGATCCGACTGGCCGCGTAGACCCTCCGCTTGTCCTTCCGGTCGACCGACTTGGAGGACGGCGAGATGATCTCGAAGGCGAAGAGCACGTCGGACGCGAGCACGGGGCTGACGCCGGCACCTTCCTCGAAGATGGCCACCACATCGGGCCGCCGCTCGTTATGAAAATCGATCATCACCGACTGATCGGTGCCGATGATGACGTCCGGTGGTTGGTTGACCTCACAAACGGCCGCTACACGCTGACCGATCCAATTGTGCAGGGGCAGCGCAGAGGGGGACAAGGCGAGCCTTCCGTCGATCAACTCATAGTGGATCTCCGCGGGAAGGTGAGCCACGTCGTCGACGGTCAGGTCTCGGCGCTTCAGCAGTTCGGGCAGCTCAGGGGCGGCAAACGTCAATGCAGCGGTCATCGCGTCCTCCTCGAAGGGATCGCTGTTCATCTAATTTGCCCCCTGCCTAGTAAGTGCAAGTCAGGTAGTCTCGTATCACCTGGACGTGTGCCGAGAATCAAGCTTACTGAACACCACGGCCATTCAGGACCACCTGTCGAACTCGCGGACCGCGGGCCAGCGCATCGCCATCGCGGGCAGGTCGATCGTCACCGGGTAAGGGACCTCGGTGGTGAAGACGTCCCGGGTGCTCGACTCGACGACGTAACCCTCTTCGTCCGGGGTCCCGAAGACGGTCAGGGCCAGTTCGTGCCAGCCCATCGGCTCGATCACCCAGTAACGGGGGACGCCGAGGGCCCCGAGCAGGCGGATCCGGGTGTGCAGGTCGATGAAGGTCCACTGCGGCTGCACCACGTCGGCCACCAGGACAGGGCCGGCGGCGCCCAGCACCGCGACCGTCGGCGGGGCGGGCAGGAGCGGCGCCCGCGGGATCACGCGTAACGCCGGTGGACAGTCGATCTTGAGGGCGCCCATCACCGCGGCGCCGGCCAGCCCGGCGAGTGGGGCGCGGTCCTGCAGGTCGACCACGCCGTCGATCAACGCGTAGCGGAATTTCTCCGGAAGGATGGCCATGTCGTCGACGGTCCACCGGCCCTGAGCGGGCAATTCGAAAGTCATGGAGCAATAGTCGCGGGCCTACTGCCCCATGACGTCACACCTGCGGGTGACTTCGATCAGCGCTCGTCGTCCTTCGGCTTGCTCAGCTTGTTGAAGTCGATCTTCGGCAGCTTGAAACCGGGCGGCAGACCGGCACCACCGGCCAGCGCGCTCGGGTCCAGACCCGGCGGAAGCTGCGGCATGCCACCACCGGGGAAACCGGCCGGCAGGCCACCGGGACGGCCGCCGACACGGGGACGGTTGCCGCCCTTGGTGCCCTTGCGCTTGTTCTTCTGGCTCTTGGTCGCGCTGCGGCGAGCCCCGGGCAGGCCCATCATGCCGGTCATCTGCTTCATCATCTTCTGCGCTTCGGTGAAGCGGTTGAGCAGCTGATTGACGTCCATGACCGTGACGCCGGAGCCGTTGGCGATGCGCAGCCGGCGGGAACCGTTGATGACCTTCGGGTTGGTGCGCTCGCCCGGCGTCATCGACCGGATGATCGCGGTGACCCGGTCGAAGTGGCTGTCGTCGAGCTCGTCGAGCTGGCCCTTGAGCTGGCCCATGCCGGGCATCATGCCGATGATGTTGGCGATCGGGCCCATCCGGCGGACCGCGATCAGCTGGTCCAGGAAGTCCTCCAGCGTGAACTGCTCGCCACCGAGCAGCTTGCTGGCCATCTTCTCCTTCTGGTCCTCGTCGAAGGCCTGCTCGGCCTGCTCGATGAGGGTCAGGAGGTCGCCCATGTCCAGGATCCGGCCGGCCATCCGGTCGGGGTGGAAGACGTCGAAGTCCTCCAGTTTCTCACCGGTGGACGCGAAGAGGATCGGCTGACCGGTGACGTGCCGGACGGAGAGCGCGGCGCCACCACGGGCGTCACCGTCGAGTTTGGAGAGGACCACACCGGTGATGCCGACGCCGTCACGGAAGGCCTCGGCGGTGCGCACCGCGTCCTGACCGACCATGGCGTCGATGACGAAGATGACCTCGTCCGGGTCGACCGCGTCGCGGATGTCGGCGGCCTGCCGCATCATCTCGGTGTCGATGCCGAGACGGCCGGCGGTGTCGACGATGACGACGTCTTTCGCCGTCCGCTTGGCGTGCTCGATCGAGTCGCGAGCCACCTGCACCGGGTCGCCGACGCCGTTGCCGGGCTCCGGCGCGTAGACGTCCACACCGGCCCGCTGGGCCAGCACCTGGAGCTGGTTGACCGCGTTGGGACGCTGCAGGTCACAGGCGACCAGCAGCGGCTGGTGGCCCTGGCCTTTCAGCCAGCGGGAGAGCTTGCCGGCCAGCGTCGTCTTACCGGAACCCTGGAGGCCGGCCAGCATGATGACGGTGGGCGGCTGTTTGGCGAACTGGAGCCGCCGCCCCTCGCCACCGAGGATCTGGATCAGTTCCTCGTTGACGATCTTGATGATCTGCTGGGCCGGGTTCAGGGCCTGGGAGACCTCGGCGCCACGGGCACGTTCTTTCAGGCTGGCGATGAACGCCTTGACCACCGGAAGCGCGACGTCGGCCTCGAGCAGCGCGAGACGGATCTCGCGTGCGGTGGCGTCGATGTCGGCATCAGTGAGCTTGCCCTTGCCGCGGAGTTTGCCGAAGATCCCGGACAGGCGGTCACTCAAAGTGTCAAACACGGTGCGACTTCCCGTTGGTCGTAAAAGTTGGCGTAGACCGCAAGCCTAGCCGCACCGCCGCCCGCTCACCGGTTCCGCATGCGGTAGGTGCGTGCCGCAGCCTCGATGCGCCGCTGAGTGCGGGTGCCGGGAGCTATGCCGCGTTTGACCCGGGAGTAGAGGAACGCCCCGCCGCCGATCACGAGCGCGCCCACGATCAAGTAGTAGATCAGCGGTCCGAGCAGGGAACTGGCCACCCAGCCCACCGCGACCACCGCCACCAGGAATGCGATTGCCTTGCCCATCGCCGGCCTCCCGCCATCGTCACGTCGCCGTCTTCCACCATGCCCGGCCCGCGCAACAACCGCATCGGCCGTGTCCCCCACACGTTCCCCCTAGGGGGAACAACCGGTCATATATACCGCAACTTCTCTTTACGCAGCACGTTGAATATTTGGCGGATATGCGGCGAAAGGACTACGGCGTGGCCCTGCGACAGGTCCTGCGACTGACCCCCTGGTCAGTCCGGCGGCGGATCTTCGAGACCGTCGAGGCTCGTGTCCTGCCCCGGGTCGCCCCGGAACGGCGACTGCGGATCGCTCGCACCTTCATGCCTCTCGGCCCGATGCGGACCCGCGTCGTCGACGGCCGGATCCGGGTCCGGACCGCGGCCGGCGTGCTGACCGCCCGGATCGACCCGGCCGCCGACCCGGCCGGGATCCGCCGCCGCAACCTGGACCGGGTGGTCCGGGCACTCGACGAGGCCGGGGTCGACTGGTTCCGGGTGCCGTGCGGCAGCCCGGCCCGGACCGCCGTCGCGGTCCGCAGCTCCGACCGGGCGGACGTACTGACGCTGCTGCGCCGGCTGGCCATCGCCGACCACGGCTCGCTGCGGGTGGCCCAGCGGGGATCCCAGCGCCGTGAACCCGCGGTGATGGCGATCTGCTGGCCGGTCGCCGACCCGGGCGGCAGCCTGGTCCTCGGGCACGACCTGGCGTGCGAGGTCGAGTTCTGGCGGGAGCAGGGCGATCGGCTGGTGGCGCCGCGCCGCAATCCGGTGGCCGACTCGATCCCGGTCACCGAACCGGTCACGATCGCCACCGAGCCGGTGTTCGGGCCGTTCTGCTCACCGGACGACGTCACCGCGTACCGCACCCGCCGGATTTTCACCTCGGTGGACCCGGACCGGATCGACTTCGCGATCGACGTGGTCTACACCTGGGTGGACGGTTCCGACCCGGACTGGCAACGGCGTAAGCAGCGGGCCCTGGCCGAGAACACGTGGGTCGGCGGGGTCAGCGCACAGGCCGTCAACGACTCCCGCTACACCAGCCGCGACGAACTGCGCTACTCGCTGCGTGCCCTGCACTGTTTCGCCCCCTGGGTGCGCCGGATCTTCCTGGTCACCGACGACCAGGTGCCGGCCTGGCTGGACCGCGAGCATCCCCGGCTGACCGTGGTGTCGCACCGGGAGATCTTCGGCGACACCGGCACCCTGCCGACCTTCAACTCGCAGGCCATCGAATCGCGGCTGCACCGGATCCCCGGACTGGCCGAACACTTCCTCTATCTCAACGACGACGTGATCCTGGGCCGCCCGGTGATGCCCGGACAGTTCTTCACCCCGGGCGGGCTGACCAAGTTCTTCGCCTCGGCGGCCCGGGTGGACACCGCGCCCCGCGGTCCCGCCGACCGGCCCGCCGACTCGGCCGCCAAGAACAACCGGCGGCTGATCCAGGAGACCTTCGGCCGGATGCTGACCCGCAAGATGATGCACACCCCGCATCCGTCGCGGCGCAGCGTCATCGCCGAGATCGAACAACGGTTCACCGAGCAGGTGACGGCCACCGCCGGGCACCAGTTCCGGCACCCGGACGACATCTCGCTGCTGTCGTCGCTGCAGCAGTACTACGCGTACCTGACCGGGAAAGCCGCCCCCGGCAAGATCCGCTACCTCTACACCGACCTGGCCCAGCCGGTCACGCCGCTGCAACTGGCCCGGCTGCTGCGCGGCCGCAACATGGACGCGTTCTGCCTCAACGACGTGGACGCGCACAGCGCCGCGGTCGCCGACCAGGAGGCGCTGGTCGCCGAGTTCCTGCCGGCCTACCTGCCGTTCACCTCCCCGTTCGAACTGCACCACCGGAGTCTGCGGACGGTCGCGGCGCCCCGGCAGCCGGTCGGGTCACCCGACATCCCCATGAAGTTGCCTGATATTTCCTGATAAGGGAGACCTCCATGAGCTACGACGTAGTCATCCTGGGACTCGGATACGTCGGGCTGCCCCTGGCGCAGCAGGCCATCCGGGCCGGCCTGACGGTCCTCGGCTTCGACATCGACGAGACCGTGGTCCGGGCGCTCGGTGCCGGCCGCTCCCACGTCGACGACCTGACCGACGCGGACGTGGCCGTGATGCTGTCCGGAGGTTTCACCGCCACCAGCGACGAGACCCTGATCGGGCAGGCTCGGACCGCGGTGATCTGCGTGCCGACGCCACTGTCCGAAGGCGACGGCCCAGACCTGCGGGCGGTGCTCGGCGCCACCGCGGCGATCGGCCGGAACCTGCGCTCCGGAATGCTTGTGGTACTGGAGTCGACGACCTATCCCGGCACCACCGACGAGGAGGTCCGGCCGCTACTGGAGAAACTGTCCGGGCTGACCGCGGGCATCGACTTCCACCTGGCGTTCTCCCCGGAACGGATCGACCCGGGCAACGCGGTGTACGGCGCGCACAACACCCCGAAGGTGGTCGGCGGCTACACCCCGGCGTGCACCGAGACCGCCGCGGCGTTCTACGGCCGGTTCGTCGAGACGGTGGTGCGGACCCGGTCGACCCGGGAGGCGGAGACCGCGAAACTGCTGGAGAACACGTATCGGCACGTCAACATCGCCCTGGTCAACGAGATGGCCCGGTTCTGCCACGAACTCGGCATCGACCTGTGGGACGTGATCCACGCGGCGTCCACCAAACCGTTCGGTTTCCAGGCGTTCTATCCCGGCCCCGGCGTCGGCGGACACTGCATCCCGATCGACCCGAATTACCTCTCGCACAACGTCCGCACCAAACTCGGCTACCCGTTCCGCTTCGTGGAGCTGGCCCAGGAGATCAACACCACTATGCCGGCCTACGTGGCCCGGCGCGCGCAGAACCTCCTGAACACCGACGGCCAGGCGGTCCGCGGCGCGAACATCCTGCTCCTGGGCATCACCTACAAGGCCGACATCGCCGACCAGCGCGAGTCCCCCGCCGCACCGTTGGCCCGCCAGCTGGCCGCCTTGGGCGCGACCGTCGCCTACCACGACCCGCACGTGACGACTTGGGAACTCGACGGCGTACCGGTCTCCCGCACCGACGACCTGGAGGGCGCCGCCGCCTCCGCCGACCTGGTCATCCTGGTACAGAACCACCGCGGCTACGACCCGGACCACCTGGCCCGCATCGCAAAACGCTTCTTCGACACCCGCGGCGTCACGACGGTCCGCGAAGCCCACCGCCTCTAAACCAAAGATCAACACCGTTGTTCGGTACGGGTCCGCAAAGCCCCGTGCCCAGCGCCGGCCGGCGCCGGCGTCCCCTCACGACCGTCCCCCGGCGCCGGCTCATGCATGCCCCGCACCGCCAACCCACCCCAGCGCCTCAACCGGCCGAGCTGCGGCCGGCTGGTGGCGTAGTGGGCCAGGGCCAGGCCGCGCTCGATGAGCCAGCCGTGGGTCCGCGGGGTCAGGCCGATGTCGGCGCTGTACTTGCACGGGTCGCGGTGCAGCCAGGGCGGGTTGACGTGGATGTCGCTCGCACAGCCGGATCGCGGACTCGCGCAGCACGGCGGTGGGCCGTCGGCGCGGGTCGTGGCGGTAGGCGAAGACGACAACCTGTCGCTCAACACTGATCAGCGCGGGCGCGGCAGCGGATAGTCGGGGAGGGTGAGCCCGGCCGACGCCGAGGTCGGCAGCGCGCGGTCCGCGAGGCCGTTCAGCGCGCGGCTCGCGGCGAGGCGGTGGGCTCCCTGCAGCACTGCCAGGCCCCAGCGGGACTTCGGCAGGGCCGCCGCGGGCACGCCCGGCGGCACCCGCTGCGTCTTGTCGATGTGCGGCCGCAACCGCTGCTCGTAGGCGCGGAACGCGCGGGCCGGGTCGAACGCGCCGCCGCGGTCCCGCTCGACGGCGAGCTCGCCCGCCAGCACATACGCCCCGAGTAGCGCCAGCGAGGTGCCCATCCCGGTCGGGGCGCCCCACGCGGTGTCGCCGACGATCGCGACGCGGCCCTCGGACCAGCGGGGCGTGCGCACCTGCTCGACCCGCTCGAAGTAGAACTCCTCCGGCCGCGCGGCGAAGCCGTCCAGGATACGCCCGGTCTCCCAGCCCACCCCGGCGAAGCGCGTGCGCAGCACCGCGATCTGGGCCTCGACGTCGAGCCGGTGCAGCCCCAGCGGCGGCGCCAGGAACGCCAGCGCCGCCCGCATCGTCCCGAGGTTGTCCGGCCGGAGCGAGGCGACGCGGCTGCCGGTGGCGGTCAGCCAGCGCCACCACCGGTCATCGGTGTCGTCCCGGTCGATCGTGCCGTACGCAACGTACTGACCGAGGTCTCGATAGCCGGCCCGCGACGTGAAGGCCAGATCGCGGGTCCGGGACCGGCGGCCCTCGGCGATCACCAGCAGGTCGTAGTGCTCCCGGCGGTCGGCCGCGCTGACCACGTCGACCCCGTGCTCGTCCTGGTCCACCTGGACCAGGTGGTCGCCGTAGCGGTGCTCGGCCTCATCGGCCGTGGCGCGCAGCAGAAGGCGGGAGAGCTGCCCGCGCAGGATCTCCAGCTCCGCGGTAGGCCCGTCCCGGCCCGGCCGCCCCGGTACCGAGGCGTAGACGGTGCCGTCCGGGCGCAGGAACCGGGTACCCAGCTCTCCGGTACTCGCACCGGCCACCGAGTCGCGCAGCCCCATGCGCCGCAGGGCCTCATGGCCGGCGCCACGGATGTCGACGTTCTGCCCGGCACCGCGGGCCTGCGCGGCACGCTCCAGCAGAGTCACGGAGAAGCCCGCCCGCCACAGCCCGAGCGCTACCGCGGGCCCGGCGATGCTGCCGCCGGTGATCAACACCTTCATGTTTTACCTTTTCTATAAAGCTACTTTCATTTGAAGCTACTACACGAAAGAGTAAAGTGCGCACATGGCCGACTCGCTCTTCAAGCCCGGTCCACGGGCCAGGGTGCTGCTCCTGCTGCGCTCCTACACCGACGCCCACGTCGAGCTGACCCGGCACCTGGCACGGGAACTGGGGGTGCAACCCAACGACGCGGTAGCGATCGCAGAGATCCTGTGGGCCGAGAGCACGGAGAGCCCACTCTCCCCCGCCCGCCTGGCCGACCGCATCGGCTTCACCTCCGGCGCCACGGCGAACCTGCTGAATCGACTGGAGACCGCCGGTCTCGTCGCCCGCAGCCGGGAGGACTCGGACCGGCGGGTGATCCGGCTGCGCCTCACACCGCAGGCCCGCACACGGACCGAGGAGTTCTTCGTCCCGACCGGCGAGCGCGTCGACCGGGTGCTGAACGGCTATGACGACGACACCCTGGGCCAGATGGAACAGCTGCTCACCGACGTGGTCGAGGCGACGGCGGCGCGAAACGCGGGACTGCGGGCGGGACCAGGCACTCAGGCTGCTGGGACGCTTCCGGCCCTCGGGCGCCCAGGGTGCTGAGCGATCGACCCGGCCGTCCGGCTGGCCGGCGACCTCACCAACCAGTCCGCCCGCGCCCTGACCAGCGATGCCAGCACCGCCTAGTGCGCTGACCATGGACTTTGGACGGGTTGGCGAGATGCCGGGTCGTATGCCGGGTTCGGCGCTCGAACAGGTTCATCCTGGATCTACGGGGTGAGTCGAGGTGCGTGATGTCTGTACCTGTCAGAGTCCGTCGCCTGAGCCCGGACGAGGGTCAATACCTGCTGAGGCTGGTCCGGCGAGGCCGTCAGGAATCCATCCGGGTCCGCCGTGGGCTGATGATCCTCGCGTCATCGTCCGGGACGCCGGTCCCGGCGATCGCCCGCCTCGTCGCCGCCGACCCCGACACCGTCCGCGACGTGATCCACGCGTTCAACGATCGAGGACTCGCCGCGCTGGACCCGCACTGGGCCGGCGGGGCACCCCGGCGCATCAGTGACGACGACGTCGCGTTCATCGTGACCACGGCCAAGACGCGCCCCAAGAAACTCGGCCTGCCGTTCACCCGGTTCAGCATCCGGAAACTGACCGGCTACGTGCGAGGTGACTACGGGCGCCGCGACCCGAAACGGGTACCAGCCCGGCAGGTGGTCATCGGCCGGGAACGGCTACGGCAGATCCTCGCCGACCACGACATCACCTTCCAACGGACCCGGACCTGGAAGGAATCCACCGACCCGGACTACGAGACCAAACTGGACCGCATCGAACAGGTCACCACCGAGTTCCTGCCACGGTGTTTCGCGTTCGACCAGTTCGGGCCCTTGTCGATCCGCCACTGCCACGGCACCTGCTGGGCCGCCCGCAACCATCCCGACCGGCTGCGGGCCACCTACAAACGCACCCACGGCATCCGCTACTTCCACGGCTGCTACGACCTGGCCAACGACAAACTGCGGGGCGTGATCCGCCGCCGCAAAAGGCGGTGATCACACCCTCGCCGCGCTCAAGACGATCCGCGCGGCACGCCCGGACGGGGCACCGATCTACGTCATCCTGGACAACCTGTCCGCGAACAAAACCCCCACCATCCGCAGATGGGCGACCAGACACAAGGTCGAACTGTGCCTCACCCCGACCAGCACCTCGTGGGCCGACCCGATCGAAGCCCAGTTCGGGCCACTACGCATGTTCACCATGGCCAACTCCGACTACCCCAACCACGTCGTGCTCGCCCGCGACATGCACGCCTACCTACGCTGGCGCAACGCCAACGCCCGGCACCCCGACGTCATCCTCGCCCAACGAAAAGAACGCGCCCGCGTCCGCAGCGAGAAAGGACTCCGGTGGGGCGGCAGACCCGCGCTCGTCGCGTGATCAAGCGGTCCGGCGGTCACACGATCAACCGAGGACGAGTTCGTGCTCGACGGACGACTCGTCGCCCGGGAACGGGATGGAACGGCCGCTGCGAGTGAAGCCGATCTTTCGGTAGAAGGCCTCGGCCCGCTGATTGTCCTGGTGCACGTAGAGGCGGACTCGGGAGACCTTGGGCTCGTCAAGCTCGTGGGCGAAGGCGATCGCCGCATCGAACAAGGCACGGGCCAGGCCAGTGCCGCGCTGCTCGCGGCGGACGAACACACCGACCAAGTGGGCCTGGTCGACGTCGGTCGGCCGGCCCAAGACATCCCCGCGTCCAGCCCGCTCGATCAAGACCGTCACCGATCCGTCCCAACGGCCATCCATCCGCTCGGCGATGAACTGCTGGGCGATCATTTCGCCGCGGGCGCCGGCCGCGCGCTCCTGCCAGAACTCGTCCAGCTGGGCGGCGGCGTTGTCATACGTGTCCAGGAAGGCGATTTCCGCGACCGGATCCCGCAGTGCCTCCAGACGCAGCTCCTTGACCTGCTGCCAGTCCTCCGCAGTTACGGCTCTTACCACGTGGTTCATGCGCCGATCTTCGGCGTCGCGCGGAGAGCTGGGCAAGCGGATTTCCGGCACTCAGACCCCGGCATGTTGCCCGATCTCACCAGCTCGACCTGGACGGGCAGGACACGATGAAGACACCTATGTTGATGACCGGCAGGACGGCCACCCAATCGACCAGGCGAACCTATGTGGTCACCGCACTAGGCCGCCGGCACCGTCGTCTGACAACAACCTGTCGGTTCCGGCGGCAGGTGCCGCTCGCGGCGGAAGGCGCGGCTGAACGCGTACACCGAGGTGTATCCGACCTTCTCCGCGACGGCTTCGAGCGTCGCGTCGGTGTCGCGCAGGTGTTTGGCCGCGAGTGTCATGCGCCATCGCGTGAGGTAGGCGCCCGGGGTCTCGCCGGTAGCCGCAAGGAACCGCCGATTCAGGGTGCTGGCGGACACGGCTGCCTCGCGGGCCAGAGAAGCGGTGGTCCAGTCGCGGGCCGGGTCCTCGTGGATGCGGGTGACCGCCTGGTACAGCAGGGGATCGCGCAGGACTCCCCACCAGGAGATGTCGGGGCTGGTGCCGGAGTCGAGCCAAGCGCGCAGGACCTGGATGAGCAGGATGTCGACGAGGCGGTCCAGCAGGACCGCGGTCGCGGCGCGGGGCCGGGCCAGCTCGCGGCCCAGCAGCCGGACCGTGTCGGCGAGGTCCGGGTCGGCGGCGCTGGCGCGGATGTGGATGACGTCCGGCAGCAGGGCCAACACCGGGATCGACGCCACCGAAAGGGACGCCGGGCCTTGCGTGGTAGGTGCGGGAGGTCTGGATTCGCGGGCGGTGTAGGCGTATCGAATGCGGGTTTTCAGGCGAAGGTCCACCTGGAGTTGATCGCGTAGTTCAAGCCGGGGATCAGCAGGATCGCGACTATCTGGACCACGGCGAACGGGGCGCCCAGCAGCTCGGCCCCGGCCCATAGGACCACCGTGTTCAGTGTGAACGCTGCCGCTGTCACCGTCAGGAAGCGGGGGGCGGTCACCGTGTGGCCGGTTTCGGAGTGGAAGACCCACGTGCGCTGGAGCAGATAGGAGACCGCGATGCTGGCTACGAAACCGGTGGTTGAGGCGGGTACCGGCGGGAACCCGAGAATCGTCGCGGCGGTCAACCCCAGGGTGAAATGTGTCAATGCGCTCAGGGCCCCGCTGACGCCGTAGCGGGCCAGGCGGGGCAATTGGTCAACGTTCGGCACGTTGTTCGACCACCCAGCGGTCCGGGACGGTGACGCCGGCTCGTTCCTGGATCAGGTAGCGGGGGCGGCCGCGGACCTCCTCGTGGATGCGGGCCAGGTATTCGCCGATCACGCCCAGGCCGATCAGGACGAACGTGCCGGTCACCAGCAGTAGCAGGATGACCGTGGTGAAGCCGGCCACCGAGCCGCCGCCGATCCAGCGGACCAGTGTCTGCACTCCCAGGAACAGGGAGAACACGGCGAATCCGAGGCCGGCCAGGGTCACCATGTGCAGGGGTGCGGAGGTGAACGAGGTCAGCCCGTTGACGGCCAGCCGGGCCAGGCCGCGCGCGGTCCAGCGGGACGGTCCGCCCTCGCGGTGGTCGATCTCCACCTCGACCGTGGCGCGGGTGAATCCGATCCAGCTGCTGGTGCCGCGGAAGAACGACGAGTGTTCGGGCATGCGGCGCAACGCGTCCACGGCGGGGCGGGCCAGTAGCCGGAAGTCGGTCGCGTCGACCAGGTCCACCCGGGTCAGTCTGGTGAACGTGCGGTTGAACAGTCGTGCGGAGAGCCGGTTGCCGAGGGACTGGCCGGCCCGGTTGCGTTTGACCGCCTCGACCACCTGGGCGCCCTCCTGCCAGCGGCGCACCATCGGCGGGATGGCGGACGGCGGATGCTGCAGATCCGAGTCGATCACCACTACGGCGTCGCCGTTGGCGTGTTCGAGGCCGGCCAGCAGGGCGGCCTCCTTGCCGAAGTTGCGGGACAGCCGCAGGCCGCGGACCCGCGGGTCGATCAGTGCCTGCTGGGTGATCCGGGACCAGGAGTCGTCGGCCGAGCCGTCGTCGACGAGGACCAGCTCGAAGTCGATCTTGGCTTCGCCGAGCACTTCGGACAGCCGGGCCACGAACCGGTCCACGCCGGGCCCCTCGTTGTAGATCGGTGCCACCACGGAGATCATCCGGCGCTCCGATCGCAGAAGGGCACCTCGGCCAGGGTCCGGGACGCCACGTCCAGTGAGTCGGCGTAGCGGTGCTGCAGGAACGGTTTACCGGTGTTGGCGCGTAGTGCCTCGTCGAGCAGCGCGCACCGGCGGGCGTTTCCGGCACGGCCGCGTTCGAACGAGCCCATCGCCGCCGCGATCCGGTTGTCCAGCTGGGCGGCCCGGACCGTGCCCGCGGTGTCGGCGAAGGCCCGGTTCGCGGTGGCCGAGACCGTGCCGCAGAGCACCGCGGCGGCCAGTACCCCGAGCAGTGCGTGCCGGCCCGCCATCAGCAGCAGCGCGACGGCCAGCAGCATCCCGCCGGGTACCGTGAGCGCCGAATCGCGCCAGCCCTGTTCCCACAGTTCCCGGCCGCTCATCGCGGTGCGCACAGCGACGCTCAAGGCGGCCAGCAGAGCGCCGGCCGCGGCGATCACGACGGCGAGGGCGGCGAGGCCGGTCAGGTCCCGGTTCGCCGGACGCGGGGCGCTTCTCAGAGCCTTGCCGGTACGAACGGCGAGCACCGTCAGCAGCACCAGCACGATCACCGGCACCAGCCCCCACAGCCAGGTCCCGCTCGTTGAGGCGGTGGCCGCCCGCCACTGCAGCGGCGGCAGCCAGGCGGTCATCCGGACCGGCAGCAGCAGGATCGTCCGGCCGTCCACGATCAGGTCGGAACCCTGGTAGCAGCCGCCGCCGGCGCAGATACCACTGATCAGCCAGCGAACCGTGGCGAAGACCGGCAGGAAGCCGATCCAGAGCAAGGCGGCGAACCGGAGACCGGCTGAGCCGAGCAGTTCCCGTGAGGTCCGGCCGAGGACGAAACGGCCGCGCAGCAGCACCGCCGCGGTGGTGATCGGGACGGCGAAGTAGGCCGGTTCGTTGAAGACCGCCAGCGCCGCCCCGGCGGTCACCGCGAGCACCCCGTGCCACCAGCGGAACCGGTCGAGGCGGCAGGCGATCGCGGCGACACCGAGGACCAGAGCGGCGGTGCCGAAGTAGAGTCCGCCGAAGAGGATGGTGGTGCTGTCCTGGCCGGCGGCCACAAAACCGGCGCCGACCGCGTACGGCAGCAGCAGCGCCACCGTGGACGGGGTGGAGCCGAGCAGCCGGCCCCGGTTGAGCAGGCTCTCGGCGAGCAGGACCGTGGCGAAGGTGAGCGCGACCGCGGCGAGGATCGAGACGGCCCGCAGCATGACCGAGGCGGGCAGGCCGAGCTGTTGCATGCCGGTGAAGGCGAGCAGGTCGAGGCTCTTCTCCAGCATCCGGCCGAGTGGGCGGAAGTTGCCCAGGTGCAGGTAGGCGTCGCCGCTGGCGATGGTGTGCGAGACGATGGCGGCCGGGTCGTCGCGGAACATGCCGCCGTGCCAGTAGACGTTGAACCGGTGGTCCCGGGTGGGTGCGACGGCCAGCAGCGGGGTCAGCACGATGAGCGGGACGAGGACGCACCGGCGGGCGACGTGACCCCACAGTCGCGGAGTTTCGGACTCCGTTTCCACCACCAAGTCCGGAAATATCGCTGTTTGGGCCGTCATGACTGCTGCAACGACTCCCGTACCGGCGGGGTTGTGTCCAGCATCTGCGGCAGTGTCGGCGGTTTCTCCGGGTCGACGAAGCTCACCCGGGTCGCGCCGTGTTCGGTGTAGAGCCGGGACAACCGCTCGGACAGCACCACGTCCCACGGATGATCGGGGCGATGCCGTTCCCAGGTCTGCCGGTCCGGCAGGTACTCCAGGATCAGCCCGGCCTTGCGCAGCAGCGAGAACTCCGGATTGTCGGTCAGCACCACGGCCCGGTGGTCCGGCACCACCAGCACCAGGCGGCGGACCGTCTGGACGAACTCCCGCAACGTCGGCAGATCCAGCCCGATCGCCACGTAGAGGCGGGCCGGCAGCGGGCGTTTCACGGTCGCCCTTCGCGGCGGCACCGCCCGGCGGGCCCGGCGCATCAGCCACATCGGATCCCGGGCCAGCGTCACCAGGCCACGCCCCAGCCGGTACGAGCCACTGCCCCGCAGCCGCCGGGCTGTCGCCCGCTCCTCGTCGCGTTCCCCGGTCAGCCCGTCACAGCGGGCCCGCCAGGCGTCCCGCTCCTGTTCGATGGTGCGCAGCCGGACCACCAGCGACTGCATGTCGTCCTCGTCGGGCATCAGCTTCCCGCCTTCTCCAGAGTGAGATCGGCCAGCCAGTCCGCGGCGTCCCCGGCCCCGTTGCGGCGGGCCACCTCCGCGCAGCGGCGGCTCAGGGCGTCCCGGACGTCCTGTCGTACCGCCCGGGACAGCACCCGGTCCAGGTCCTCGCCGTCCGGGTCCTCGACGATCAGCGCCGCACCGGCGGCCGCCGCGAACCGGGCCCGGCAGACCTGATCGTCCAGGGCCGTCTCCCGGTTAGGCACGAAGACGGCCGGGATCCCGAAAGCGATCAGCTCGTGGAACGAGTTGTAACCCGCCGCGCTCACCACCAGGTCGAAACCGCGCAGGTAGCGGCTGATCGGGTAGACCCGGACCAGGTGCGTGCCGGCCGGTTGCGCCATCGGCTCGGTGGCGATCGCCGACTCGGCCAGCACCACCTGGAACCCGGCGGTCCGCAGGTGCCGGGCGATCCGGGCGATCGGCGAGGCGATGTCGTTGATGTTCCCGGCGCCGAGCTGCAGCAGGGCCGCCGGACGGCCGGGAGCCAGCTCCAGGGCGGCCCGGGCCTGTTCCGGCTCCACCAGATCGGCCGGGTCCAGATAGGTGATCGGGCCGACCAGGCGCACCCCGTCCCGATCGGCGACGGTCGCGCCCTCGTCGGCCGGCTCGGCGAACTCCCCCGGCTCCAGGACGTGATCGAAAGCGGACCGGCGCTCGATCCACTCGGCTCCGGTGTCTCGCCGCCACATCGGCCGGCGCACCCACACCCAGGTCACGTCCGGGCGTGCCCTGGTGGCCGCCACGATGCCGTCGTGCGGGACGCTGTCCACCGCCACCACCACCGGCCGGTGCAGGTCGATCAGGTGCTCCAGACGGCTGCGCAGCAGTTCCGACCAGGACTGCCGGGGCAGGCCCAGGACGCTGCGGGACGGGATGTACTCGGTGAGGAAACCCTCCCGGTGGGCGACCATCGCGCCGTGCGACTGGGTGGCCACCACCACCGGGGTGTCCCCGGGCAGCCGCCGGCCGATCGCCATCAACCGGGACAGGTGACCGAGGCCGACGCCGTTGTCACTGACCAGCAGCACCGGGCGGGGCGGCGTGGGCGGCGGTGCGGACAGAGCCGGCGGTCGCGGGGCACCCGGGCGGATCCCGCGGTCGGCGAGCCGGGCCAGGTGGGACGGGTAGCCGTATCGCGACTCGATGAACTCCCGCCCGTGCAGGACGATCTGCCGGTACCGCTCGCGATCCGCCCACAGCTCACGGACCAGCGGGAGCACACCCTCCGGGGTGGTGTAGAGCGCGGCGTCGCCGAAGAGCGGCCGGAAGTGCTCGCCGACGATCACCGGTACTCCGGCGGCCAGCGCTTCCATGATCGTCCGGCCGAACGCCTCGATCAGGTCCGGGTCGTGGAAATAGACGAAGAAGTCGAGGCCGTGCAGGAACTCGACCGGTTCGACCGTGCCGAACTCGAGGATCTCCCAGTTCGCCGGCTGCCGGCCGAGACGTTCCACGGCCAGGTCCCCGCCACCGAGGACACGCACCCGCACGTCCGGCGAGTCCGGGTAGGCCCGCAGCAGCTCCTGCTTGGTCCGCGGCCACTTCACCGGGTCCGGCCGCCCGTGCCGCCCGATCACCGGGACGTCGCTCGTCCGGGACGCGGGCGCCCGCCACCACTCGGCACCGTCGATGATCTCGTGCCAGTCGACCGCGGTGAGCCTCGCCTCCGGATCCGCGCGCAACACCTCGGCCCGCACCTGCGGACTGATCGGCGCCCACTCGATCCCGGCGCCGAACAGGTCCTCGACCCGTTCCCGTACCTCGGCGAACGCGTAGTAGCGGGCCGGATCCCCGGCATCGCCCGGTGCCTGGTTCAGCACCAGCACGGCACGACCGAACCGGACCCGCGGCGGTACGGCCGGGTCCTCGGTGAAGATCCGCGGCTGACGGACCACCAGCAACCGGGCGGTCACCTCCTCGCCCTCGGGCGCCAGAGTCGCCGAACCGTCCCGGATCAGCTCGGTGATCAGCGGATGGAACGCGCGTTTCGCCTTCAGATGCGGTGACCTCACGTGCACGAGCACGGTCGTGAGGCCGGCCCGGGCCTGCGCGCGGACCTCCGCGGCGATGCTGGCGGAGGTGCCACCCGGATAGCGGAAGTCCGAGAGGATCGCCACGTCGTGCACGGTCGCGGTCATGGTCACTCAACGAACCGCGAACCCCCCGCGTCACGCACCCCACCCCCGGCGCGTTGATCCGGACGACAGTTGAGGGGGTTCCTTGCGCAGGCAGCACAGCACACCGGACGCGTACGGCACGGAGCTGCTGGAACGTCACTGGCGGAACCTGACCGCCGTGGCGCCCAGCGGCCCGGCCACCGCGGCCCTGCACACCCGCTCGGCGTCCACCCGGGCGCTGCTGGCCTGGGCGGCGGCCCGCCGGCCGGCCGACGAGCTGGTCGCCGCCGCCCGCGAGGGCCGCCTGTTCCCGGACTCCGACCCGTGGGCGCTCGGTGAACTCGCCCGGGTGATCTGCCTCCAGGATCTGCACCCCGGCGACCGGGCCGAGGGCCTGGTCCTGTTCGACTCGCTGTTGCGCACCTTCGGCCCGGCCGGGGTCGCCCCCGAACATCAGGGGCTGCACACGCAGATCGCGTTCGCCGCCGGTGACCTGGTCCGGGCCGCCCGGCTGATCGCCGACTACCCGGACGTGCCAGCCCCGATCCGGACTGCGCTCGGTGTCGACCTGGCCACTCAGGAGGACTGGGTGGACCGGTTCAGTGCCCTGCTCCCGGAACCCGGGCTCCGTTTCGATGCCGAGGCGGCCACCGGCTTCGACCGGATCGGCTCCCGGCCGGTGACCCGGCACGGTTCGGCGCACCGGATCAGCACGATCGTCACCACATACCGGCCCGGACCGGAACTGATCACCGCAGTCCGCTCCCTGGTCGCGCAGAGCTGGACCAACCACGAGATCCTGGTCGTCGACGACGGTTCCGGCACCGGGTACGAGACGGTGCTGGCCCAGGCCGCCGACCTCGACCCGCGAGTGCGGATCATCCGCATCCCGGCGAACAGCGGCACCTACCGGGCCCGCAACGCCGGGCTCGACATCGCCAGCGGTGAGTTCGTCACCTTCCAGGACTCCGACGACTGGTCCCACCCGCTGCGCCTGCAACGGCAGGTCGCCCCGCTGATCGACGACCCGGCCCTGATCGCGACCACGTCGGCGGCCATCCGGGTCACCGAGGACCTGGTGATCACCCGGCCCGGCTTCACCGAGTTCCGGTCGTACAACCTCTCGTCCCTGATGATCCGCCGGGAGACCGCCCTCGACCGGCTCGGCTATCTGGATCCGGTCCGCAAGGGCGCCGACGCCGAGTACGTGGAACGGGCCCGAGCCGTCTTCGGCCGCCCCGCCGTGCGGCACCTCGGCGGGGACCCGCTCGCCCTGATCCGGCTCAGCGCCGGTTCACTGTCCGGCGCCGAGATCGGGCCCGGCTGGATGAGCCCGGCCCGGCACGCGTACCTGTCCGCCTTCCAGGCCTGGCACCGGCGGATCGCCGACGGCCTCGAACCGGCCGTGCGCCCGCGCCTGCCCCGGATGCGGGCCTTCGCCGCACCCCGTGGCCTGGCCGGGGACGCCGGACTGCGCCGCTCCAGCTACGACGTGATCCTCGCCGGTGACTGGCACTCCCACGGCGACACCGCCTGGCCGGTCGCCGAACGGGTCCTCGCCCTGGTCGAACCCGGCCGCACCGTCGCCGTCCTGCACCTGGACACCCTGGGCGGCGTCGCCGGTAAGCCACCGGGGCTGGACCCCGCGCTCCAACAGATGATCAACACCGGGATCGTCGACCAGGTGGTCCTCGCCGACGACGTGCACGCCCGGCTGGTCCTGGTCCACGACCCGGCCGTCCTCGGGTTCGCCCCCGGCACCCCGTCCGCCGTCCGGGCCGCCAAAGTGGTGATCGAAGCCGATCCGGCGTGGCTCCCGGCCGCCGCCCACTGCGCCGCCGAGGCCCGCCGCCTCTTCAGCGTCGAACCACACTGGGCGCCCACCGATCCGGCCGGCCGGGCAACCCTGTCCGCTGTGCTGACCAGGGTCACCACCGTTGACGTCCCCGGCACCGTCAACCTGCGCCGCTGGCGCCTGCACCGTTCCGGCCCCCGCGCCGACCGGCCCGTGATCGGCCGCGTCCACACCGGCGACCCGGCCGACTGGCAGCGCCTCACCGAGACACTGGGCGGCACCGGCGTGGACGTCCGCGTCCTGGCCCGCACCCCGCCCGCCCGGCCCGCACCGGACGGCTGGCTCGTCTACCGCCCGTCCGACGTCGACACCCGGGGCTTCCTGCACCAGCTCGACTTCTACCTGTACCTGCCGTCCGACGACCCGGCGACCGCCACCTGCCCGGAGATCCTGACCGCGATGGCGGCCGGCTGCATCCCGGTCCTCCCGCACGGCCACGCCCCGGTCTTCGGCGCCGCCGCCCTCTACGCCGACCCGGCCGACGTCGCCGCCACCGTGGAGAGCCTGCACCGCGGCGCGGCGGTCCTGCTGACCCAGTCCGAGCGGGGCCTGCGTTTCCTGGAGGACCACCATCAGCACCGGCACTACGCCGACGCGGTGGCCGCCCTCCTGAAACCCACCCCCACCTCCAGCGACGAGGTGATCACCGGCGAGATCATGCTGGCCCTCCCCTCCGGCGAGATCGTCACGCTGACCTAGTCCTCCGGGTCGCGGCAACCGAAGGGTGACGGGAAGACAACCGGTGGGCATTCGAGTCGGCGGCGGGACGGCCGAAAGGTAAGGGGAGCCCGGTTCGTCGCTGTGCCCCCGCACCGCGACGCGAGCCCCCGCCATCACCCCTCTGGCGGGGGCTCGCACCCTAAACCCGATCCGACCTCTAGAACCAAGCCGCCAGGTTCTGCTCCATGACCGGGGCGACCAGCCGGGCATACGCCTCGGTCAAGTGATTGCTGTCCCGGTAGACCATGGTGTCGCCGACGACGAGGGGGCATCGGTCGGCGCACAGCCACGGCACCGGGTCGATGACCGGGACGCCCGCGGCGACGGCCGTGGCGCGCTGGATCTCCCGCCAGCGGGGTTCGGGAAGTACCTCGGCCCGCGGGTCGGCGCAGCCGGACACGTTGGTGGCGTTGCTGCTGAGGCAGTCGGCGGGAGCCACCTTGAGGAACGGGGTGTCGCCGAGCAGCACCACCTGACCGGCGGCGCGTTTCAGCACGGCCAGCGTGCGGACCCAGCCGGTCTGCCAGACGGCGTCCGGGTCGGCGGGGGCACCGGTCAGCACCTGCCGGTAGTTGACGCTTGACGAGACGACCAGCAGGGCCGGCCGCAGCCGGGCGATCCGGGCCAGCACGTCGGCCCGCCACCTGTCGCATTCCAGGTAGCGGCTCCGGGCCCGGCGTTCGTCGACGGCGATTCCGGCGGGGCTGCACGAGCTGCGGGTGAAGTTGTAGAGGCGCCAGCCGTTCTTGCGGGCGAGTGCGTCCAGAGTGGGGAACCACTGAAGGGCGTGCGAGTCACCGAAGAGGACGACCGTGCGGCGGCCGGTGGTGTAGGAGCAGTCGCTCCGGGGCCGGAACGGGCCGGTGAGGCCGACGTGGCAGCCGTCGCGCTGCGGGGCGAGTCGCTGCCGGAGCGCGCCGTCGAAGCTGGGGGTGAGGTTGCGGGGCAGGTCGGTGGCGATGTTCGCGTCGACGAGCAGCCGGTGCAGCCGGGCGGCCGGGTTGCCGGCGGTCGCGACGGCCCGGCCGGTGTCGGGGGCGCTGCCGCGGGCCGGGATCGCGGGCGGGTGCAGCATGCCGGCAGCGGCGAGGACCGCGGTGACGGTGACCAGACACAGACCAAGACCGAGAGCACGGCGCGGTCGTACGGTCCACCAACGGTGCCGCCGTACCGGGTTCTCCAGCAGGTGATGACTGAGAACGGCCAGCCCCAGCGCCAGGGCGGCGGCCCCGGCCCGGTCGGGCAGGCTCTCCGGGGCGGCCAGCACGAGCAGCGGCCAGTGCCACAGGTACCAGCCGTAGGACATCCGGCCGAGCCAGCGCATCGGCCCGGTCTCCAGGAGCCGGTTGCCACCCGCGGCGATGATCGCGACCGTGCCGAGCACCGGCACGAGCGCCGCGACACCGGGCCACCTCGTCGTCTCGTCGTAGACGAGGGCGGCGGTGACGACAGCCGCCAGTCCGGCCCAGCCGAGCCACGGCCGCCGCCGGCACGTCACCAGCGAGATCAGCGCGCCGGCGCCCAACTCCCAGGCCCGCCCCGGCGACGCGAAGTAGGACATGTCATGCAGTGACCAGGCGAACGAGGCGATCGTGACGGCGACCAGCAGCACCCGGCTCCGGGCCAGTAGCAGCAGGGGCCAGAGCAGGTAGAACTGCTCTTCCACGGCGAGCGACCAGAAGTGCTGGAACGGTGACGGCGCCGGGTCTCCGAAGTAATCGGTGCCGGCCGTGTCGAGGCGCAGGTTCATCGTCCAGGTGGCCGCGGCCAGAGCATCCGCCGCGAACGTCGCGAACCGCACCGGCGGCGCCCAGAACCAGGCACCGGCCAGCGTCGCCACGATCACCAGGGTGGCGACCGGCAGCAGCCGGACCACCCGGCGCGCATAGAACCGGGCCAGGCCGAGCCGCCCAGTGGTGGCGATCTCCCGCCGGAGCAGCCCGGTGATCAGGAAGCCGGAGACCACGAAGAAGACGTCGACCCCGAGGAACCCGCCCGCCACCCCCGGCACTCCCACGTGGGCGAGGACCACGAGCAGCACCGCGACGGCACGCAGTCCCTCGATGTCACCCCGGTACGCGTGCCGGGAGCCGCCCGGCGCTGGATCGGTGTGGCGCCGGGTCAGCGTGGCGGTCATCAGGCGAACGCGGCGGCCAGTGCCGGCGGCCGGGCGAACGCCAGCACCGCGTGCCGGCCGAGCAGTTCGCCCTCGCGGGTCAGCCCGTCGAACCGTTCCGTCCAAGCGGCCATGGCGGCCTGCTCGTCGGGGCGCCCGGCGTCGTCGAAGACGATGGTGGCCCGGTCCGCGAGTCGCTTCTCGATCATGTGCAGCGCCGGGTAGCGGGCGTCCGCCCCGGTCGAGGCGGGCGGGCCGTCGATCAGCACGAAGTCGATGTCGTGCAGGTCGGCCAGGGCCTCCGGGTCGTACCACGGGTAGTCGCGCCCGTCGATGCCGACCGGGGTGAGCGCGGCGTCGCGTACCTCCGCGATCGTGTCCAGGCCGTGGACGGCTAGCGCCGTCCGGGTCCGGCCGGCGTAACCCGCGTCGTGGTCCAGCGAGATCAGCCGGCCACCGGTCTGTTCCAGCACGTAGGCGATCCACACCGACGAGGTTCCACTGCCCAGTTCCAGCACCAGGCGCGGCTTGCGGGTCCGGATCAGGTGCAGTAGTTCCAGCAGGTCGGTCGGGTTGAGCGCGAAGTCGCCGGACGACGGCATCGGCGCCCGCGGGGTGAAACTCTGGAAGAGCTGCACGGTCGCCTCGAACTCGCGCGGCAGGGCGAGCAGCTGCGACGACGCGGCCTTGCGATCGGTGACCTGCTTGACCCGGGCGATCGCCTCGGCCAGTTCCAGGTGCCGGTCACCGGCGGTGAGACGTTCCCGTTCCACCGCGGCGACCAGACGGCGCTGCATCTCCTCGACGGTGGTCCGCAGGTCGCGCTGGGCGCTCACGCCGGCCCGCTGCACGGTGGCGAGGCGCCGGAACAGCAACAGGACGCCGGCCACGATGACCCCGCCGAGCAGGGCGAGCAGGGTGGTGGCGATCCTGGGGTGCCCGAGGAGGGCGGCGGCCGCCGTGCCGGTGCACAGGACACCGGTGACCGTCAGTACCGCGGCCTGCCGGCCGGTCAGGCGCGGCAGACGGCGGCGGACTCGGCTCATCTTGCTCATGCGGGACTCCTCATCGGTGCACTTCCTCCGGGGTAACGGGACGGGGAGCGGGCCCGTTACGCCCGCGTTGGGCGGGCGCCGGAACTCCGTCCCGCACAACCCCGGCGATCCGGTCGGCGAACCGGGCCGGCTGGTGGTCGCGGGCCACCGCGTCGCGGGCCAGGGCGCTCAGTGCGGCGTACCGGACGGGATCCGTCCGGAGCCGTTCGATCAGGGCCGGCGCGTCCTCGGGCGCGCAGGGCAGGGCGGTCTCGCCGAAGGCTTCGGCGAGGTGTTCCGGAACGAGGACGACACAGCCGGTGGCGGCCGCCTCCAGGGCTGGCCGGGACGTCAGCTCGGCCAGGTGTTCCGGGGGGAAGTGCAGGTAGAAGTCGAGTTGGGCGGCGAAGGTCCGGGAGTCCAGGTCGGCGGGCTCGTAGACCAGCCAGGAGGCGGGCAGACCGGCCGGCCGCAGTGGGCTCTCCGGTAGCCGCAGGCGCACGTCGGTGGTCCGGCACCGGCGCAGCACGGTCAGTGCCGAGTCCAGGTCGCCGGGCCAGACTCCGGCGTCGCACAGGTCGGTGCCGACCACCGCCGGGCCGCGCCGGGCGGGCAGCGGCCGGGCCACGTCCTGCGGTTCGGCGACCGGCGGCAGGTCGAAGCCGGTGAGGTCGGCGCCGGTCAGCAGCGGGCGCACGCCGGGGTCGGCCGGGCACCAGAGCGGGTCGGCCGCGAACAGCCGCCGGGCCGCCTCGGCGACCGCTTCCACCGTGTAGCGGCGGTCGCTGCCGTCGCGGCGGGCCGGGGCCCGGTCGGCGACCAGCAGCAGCCGCCGGGGCCGGATCCGGCAGCCGTCCTCAGGGGCGAACTGGAGCACTTCGGGCTGGCGGACCAGCAGGACCTGGGTGTCGACGTCGTCGGTCTCCAGCACCTGGTCCAACTGTCCGGTGTTGATCAGTCGTTGCACGTCGGCGCTGAGCGAGCGGCGCTGTCTGTGGATCGACCGCAGCGCCTCCAGGTGCAGGATCGCCACCGACAGCCCGGCCTCGCGCAGCGCCCGGATCTCGGCGAGCGCCGAACGCTGGGTGCCGGTCAGGAACCGCCAGTCGGCGGCCACCACCACGTCGTAGCGGCGCGGGCCGGCGGATCCGCTGAGGTGGGCCGGGGCCGTGAACGGGCGGTCCCGGCCGGCCGGCAGGTGCGGCGGGCGGGCCGAGGTGTGCCAGCAGCGGTACGCCGACATGTACGCGGTCCGGGCCGGATGCATCCAGTAGGCGCGGATCTCGGCCCGGGACAGCGACCCCTCGGAGAGCCGGATCAGGGCCAGGGGCGTGGCGATCCGGCGTACCGAACCCGGGCCGAAGGCCGCTTGGATCCGTTCCAGGTACTCGGAGTCGGCGGCCTTGCGCACCTGGTCGAAGCCGCCGATCCGGCGCAGCACCGGGGCTTTGCGGAACAGCAGCGACGAGACGTTGACCCGGCCCCGGCGGATGCCCGGCCGGGTCATCACCAGCTGGTCCGAGACGCTGATCCCCTCCGAGGTGGTGGCGAGCAGGGCCCGGTCGGTGAGCATCGGGGCCATCTGCAGTTCGATCCGGCGCGGGTGGGACCAGTCGTCGGAGTCCTGGAACGTGACGAAGTCGCCGCGGGCCGCAGCCACCCCGGCGTTGCGGGCCGCGTAGGTGCCGCCGTTCTCGGCCAGCCGGATCAGCCGGACCCGGGGGTCCAGATCCGCGGCGGCGGCCAGGATCACGTCGAATTCGCCGGGTGAGGCGTCGTCGACCAGGATGATCTCCAGGTCGGGCCAGGACTGGGCGGCGATCGAGCGGACCGCGGTGAGCAGGCCCTCCCCCGGGCGGTACGCGGTGACGACCACCGAGACCCGTTCACCGGCTGTCTCGGCGGGCCGCCCGGGGGACCCGGCGAGCCGGTCGAAGGGCACCCGTTCGGGGGCGGCCAGCAGCACCGGTGCCGGTTCCGGGAAGAGCTCGGCGAACCGGGCCAGCCAGGCCTCCTCCGCCACCAGTCCACCGGCGTGCGGGTTGGCCAGATCGATCTCCAGCGTCCGCCGGGCCGGATCCGGGATGTTCCGGTAGGCACCGAGCAACTGGCGGGCGTTGGCCGGCCCCTGCCAGGCGTAGACGAGCTGCACGTGCAGGGCCTGGTGGGCGGGCGGCAGCGAACCGGCGCCCCGTCCGGTTCGGATCAGCGCGTAGAGCGCCAGCGCGTCGGCCCGGTCCTCCGGTAGTTCCTCCTGCAGCGCGATGGTCTGCGCCAGCCCGGCCAGCAGGGCCGGTTTCACCGGCCGGCGAATGCGGCGGGTGTCACCCCGGCGGGCGGCCACCAGCACCTCGTCCAGGCCGATCCCGGCCGCGCGGGCCAGCACCCGGCGGGCCGCCACCGAGCGGGTGCGCATCGCCGTGTTCGGCAGCGACACCTCCGCCCCGGCACCGGCGAGGGTGACATGGTCGTCCAGCAATCCGACCGGCTGAGCCTCAGCCATCAACTCTCCGTCCGTACCCGGCAATGTCCTTTCGGATCAACGCTGGGACGGGCGCAACAGTGACGCTAAACGGCGGCCAGGACCGCCGCCCGTACCCGCTCTCGCTCGTCTTCCGAGGCCCAGGCGCCGACCAGGTAGAACACGTCCACCACGTCACTGCCGAGAGTGGAGATGCGGGCCGCCCGGATCTCCGCGCCGGCTTCGTCGAGCGCGTGGGTGACCCGGTAGAGCAGGCCGGGTGAGTCGGCGGCACGCAATTCGAGGACGACCGCGTCGGTGGCGATGTCCCGCTGCCAGACCACCCGGGGCGAGGCGGTCCCGCCGCGGGCGCTCATCGCGCGGGCGCGGACCCGCTGAGTCACCGAGACGTCCCCGGCGCCTACTCGGCGCAGGTCGGCGGCGAGAGCGACCGGATCGTACGGGGATCCGTAGCGTGGCTGGGTGTAGAACTCGACGATCGCCCGCTCGTCCACGGTGATCGTGTTCGCGGCGACCACGTCGAGCCGGTGCATCGCCAGGCAGGCCGCCACTCCGGCGAGCAGTCCCCGCCGGTCGGCGGCGGCCACCGCCACCCGGTCGCCGTCCAGGTGCACCGCCGGCAGCGCGCCGTCGAGCAGTTCCGGGTCGGGTTCGGGCGGTTCCGGCAGTGCGCCGGTGTCGAGCCGGGTGTGCACCCGGTCGACCAGTTCGGCCATCAGCCGGCCTTTCCAGTCCGACCAGGCGGCCGGGCCGGTGGCGTGCGAGTCGGCGCGGGCCAGAGCGTGTAGCAGGTGCAGGGTCTGGGTGTCACCGACCGCGTCGGCGACGGCGGTGATGGTCTTCGGGTCGCTCAGGTCGCGGCGGGTCGCCACGTCCGGCAGCAGCAGGTGCAGCCGGACCATCTTCTCCACGGTGTCCACGTCGGCGGGTGGCAGGCCGATCCGGGCGGCGATGGCGGCCGCGATCGGGGCGCCGACGATGCTGTGGTCGCCGGGCAGGCCCTTGCCGACGTCGTGCAGGAAGGCGCCGATCAGCAGCAGGTCGGGCCGGTCCACCTCTCGGGTGTAGGAGGTGGCCTCGTAGGCGGCCTGCACCAGGTGGCGGTCGAGGGTGTAGCGGTGGATCGGGTGGTGCTGCGGAAGGCTGCGCATCCGGGCCCACTCGGGGAGCCACGCGTCGATCAGCCCGTACCGGTCGCAGGTCTCCCAGGTGGGCAGCAGGCCCGCGCCGGAGCCGAGCAGCGAGACCAGCGCGGCCCGGGCGGCGGACGGCCACGGGGTGGGCAGCGGCGGGCAGAACGAGGCGAGCCATTCGCTGGTGGCGCGGGCGATCGGCAGCCGGACGATGGCGGCCGCGGCGGCCACCCGCAGGGACAGGCTGGGGTCCGGGACCGGGCCGATCGCGGTCCGGGCAAGAACCAGTTCGCCGTCCTGTTCGACGACGTCGCGGGCGACCGGGCGGCGGCTGGACGGGGTGCCCGGTCCGGCGCGGCGGCGACTGCGCAGCCGGTCGACGGCCCGCCAGGCGTCGTCCACGGCGTGCGCGATCGTCCGGGCGTCTCCGGACACCCGGCGCAGCAGGGTGTCCGGGTCCTCGATGTCGAGCAGGTCGGCGACGGCCTTGCGCTCCTGGGCGACCAGCCGGTCCACCCGGCGGCCGACGGCCAGGTGCAGGGCGTCGCGGGTGTCGAGCAGGCGCAGGGTGGCGGCGCGGACCGCGGGGCGCATGGTGTCGGCGATGCCGGCCCGGCCGATGCCGCGCAGCAGGGTGGTGTCGCGCAGGCCGCCGCAGGCTTCCTTGAGGTCGCCTTCGAGCAGGAAGGCGAGTTCGCCGTGGCTGGTCCACCGGCTGGTGGTGATCTCGCGAAGCTGGGGCATCGAGCGGACCGCGGTCCGGCGCCACTGGTCGGCGACCGCGGCGATCAGCTCGGCGGAGAGTACGGCGTCACCGGCGACGTGCCGGGCGTCGAGCAGGCCCAGGGAGACCTTCACGTCGTCGTGGGCGACGGACAGGGCTTCGGGGATGGTACGCACCGAGTGGTCCAGCCCGAGGCGGGCGTCCCAGATCGGGTACCAGAGTGCGGAGGCGATCCGGTCGATCCCGGCAGTGCCGTTGTGCAGAAGCACCAGGTCGAGGTCGCTGTAGGGGGCGCAGTCGCGCCGGCCGAGCCCACCGACCGCGATCAGGCTGACGCCGGGCAGGTGGGACGGGAAGAGGGCTTTCAGCCAGACATCGAGCGCCGCCGCCCGCTCGTCGCGGGCGGCGGAACCGATGTGGTCCTTCAGTTCGCCGAGTGAGCCGCCCGCTGCCGGACGTGCGGGCGGGGCCGGCGGCTCACTCAACGGGTTCGTCATCGGATCAGAGGGCGTCGAGGCCGCGCTCGCCGGTACGGACCCGGATGACCTCTTCCACTCCGGTCACCCAGACCTTTCCGTCACCGATCTTGCCGGTACGGGAGGCGGTGACGACCGCGTCGACGATCTTGTCGACGTCGATCTCGTCGGTCAGCACCTCGACCTTGATCTTCGGGAGGAACTCGACGGTGTACTCGGCACCCCGGTACACCTCGGTGTGGCCCTTCTGACGGCCGTATCCCTGTACCTCGCTCACGGTGAGGCCGGCGACGCCCAGGGCGTGCAGAGCCTCTTTCACCGCGTCGAGCTGGTAGGGCTTGATGACTGCGGTCACCAGCTTCATGCTCAGTCCTTCCATCGGTGCAGCCATCAGAACTTAACCGGAGATCTTCTCGCTGACCGGGGTGTCATCCTCGGCCGAAGTCGCGGCGCCCGGCTTGATGCCGGCCATCGCGAAGGCACCGCCACCGCTGCCACCACCGGAGGGGGTGGTGTCGTAGGCGCTCTCGGCGTGCTCGGCCAGGTCGATACCGTCGATCTCGGCGTCCTTGTCGAGACGGAAGCCGATGGTCTTGTTGATCACGAAGCCCAGGATGAAGGCGACGACGAACGAGTAGACCGTGACGATCAGGGCGCTGAGCGCCTGAATGCCGAGCTGATTGACGCCGCCACCGTAGAACAGGCCCTCGTTGGAGACCAGCGCGTTCACGTCGCTGGTGCCGAAGAGGCCGATCCAAAGGCAGCCGATCCAGCCGCCGACGAAGTGCACGCCGACCACGTCGAGCGAGTCGTCGAAGCCGAACTTGTACTTCAGCGAGATCGCCAGAGCACAGACGACACCGGCGAGCAGGCCCAGCAGAGTCGCAGCCCAGGGAGTCACGAAGGCACAGGCCGGGGTGATGGCGACCAGACCGGCGATAGCACCGGAGGAAGCACCGACCAGGGTCGGCTTGCCGTCGCGGATCTTCTCGACGATCAGCCAGCCGAGAACCGCGGCAGCGGTCGCGAGCTGGGTGTTGATGAAGGCGAGACCGGTGACGGCGTCGGCGGTCAGTTCGGAGCCGGCGTTGAAGCCGAACCAGCCGAACCACAGCAGACCGGCACCGAGCGCGACGAACGGCACGTTGTGCGGCTTCATCGCCTCACGCGGCCAGCCGACCCGCTTGCCCAGGACCAGCACCAGAGCCAGCGCGGCCGCACCGGCGTTGATGTGCACCGCGGTACCACCGGCGAAGTCCAGCGCGCCGAGACCGGCGCCGATGAAGCCACCGCCCCAGACCCAGTGGGCGACCGGGAAGTAGACCAGGGTGGCCCAGGCACCGGCGAAGACCAGCCAGCCGCCGAACTTGGCGCGGTCACTGATCGCGCCGCTGATCAGGGCGACGGTGATGATGGCGAACATCATCTGGAACGCCATGAAGACGTAGAGCGGGATACCGGTACCGCTCGGGTTCTCAGCGGTGGCGCCCCACAGGTCGCCCTCGGCGAGGAAGGTCTTGGTGCCCAGGTAGTCACCGACGTTGCCGATCACACTCGCGGTGTCGGAGCCGAAGGCGAGAGAGAATCCGTAGAAGAACCACAGAATGGAAATGAGCCCCATCGCACTGAAGCTCATCATGATCATGTTCAGAACACCCTTGGACCGGTTCAGGCCGCCATAGAACAGCGCCAGGCCAGGGGTCATAAGCAACACGATCGCACTGGAGATAAGCAGCCAGGCGGTGTTGCCAGTATCAATCGTCGGTTCAGGCACGCCGGCCTCCTAAAGTCGGAATCCCTCCTCGCGGCTCAGCGTGGCTACATCGCCCCTGGCCGGATGCGCGGAAGCTTTCCGTCCCCCTGTTTCGCGCACGGTCTTGACGCGATTACCGGCGAGTGACGGCGTGTTTCCGACGTGTGAAGAAAAGCTCACAGACCGTGTACCGACCTCAGCGGAGTGCGTACTCCAACGTGTGACGCTCGTAGTCGAGCAGTCGCAGGTCCCGCATCGGCCGGCGCAGGTGGCCCTTGTGCACGATCCGGACGAACGCCGGGTCACCGGCCGCGGCCATCCGGCGGATGCCCTCGACGTGGTCGACGATCCGTTTCCTTATGGTCCGGACGAGCCGGTGCCGGTCCCGGGGGATCAGCCCGTACGCGTCGGCGAACAGCCGCAGCCGGCGCGGCCGGTTCGGGCGCTTCCACCCGAGCGTGTACGAGTCCCGGTCACTGAAGAGGGGAACCCAGGTCCATGCGGCGTACGCCACGTCATAGAGCCGTGAGCCCGGCGAAGCCAGGTCGAAATCGATCAGCGCCAGGGTGCCGTCCGGGCGCCAGACCACGTTGTGCGGGGCCGCGTCGTGGTGGCAGATCACCTCGGTGTCCGGCGGGGGCGGCCCGAACGAGCGCCACACCGAGCCGGGCGGGGGGACGAACCCGTACTGCGCGTCGTGGAACATCCGCAGCATCGTCGCGACGGTGACCAGCGCTTCCTCGGTCACCCAGTGCGGGGCCAACGGGTACTCCCCGCACTCGCCGTCCAGGTAGGAGAGGACCTCGCGGTTCTTCTCGTCCATCCCGAGGGCATGCGGCGAGCCGGTGAAACCGACCCGCTCCAGGTGGATCAGCAGTGCGTGCACGGCCGGTGTCCACGGCCCCGCGTTACGCCGGACCGTGTCACCGATCCGGGAGACCGTACTGACGTTGCCACCGTGCAGCGGAATCTCGCGCACCGGCTCATGCGTCACCAACGGCCTCCCAGATGAATCAGCCCCACAACTCCCCAAGAGCCTACGCGTCGGAACCGATAAGAGCTTCCACGAAGGCCTTGGGCTCGAACGGGGCGAGATCGTCGGGTCCCTCACCGAGGCCGACGAGCTTCACCGGGATGCCGAGCTTGCGCTGCACCGCGATGACGATGCCGCCCTTGGCCGTGCCGTCCAGCTTGGTCAGCACGACCCCGGTGACGTCCACCACCTCGGTGAAGACCCGGGCCTGCTCCAGACCGTTCTGACCGGTTGTGGCGTCCAGCACCAGCAGGGTCTCGTCGACCGCGCCGTGCTTCTCCACCACCCGCTTGACCTTGCCCAGCTCGTCCATCAGGCCGACCTTGTTCTGCAGCCGGCCCGCGGTGTCGATCAGCACGGTGTCCACGCCGGAGTCGATGCCCCGCTTCACCGCGTCGAACGCCACGCTGGCCGGGTCGCCGCCCTCCGGCCCGCGCACGGTCTCGGCACCGACCCGCTCGCCCCAGGTCTGGATCTGGTCGGCGGCCGCGGCCCGGAACGTGTCGGCCGCGCCGAACAGCACGGTGCCGCCGTCGCCGATCAGCACCCGGCCGATCTTGCCGCAGGTGGTGGTCTTGCCCGCGCCGTTCACCCCGACGACCAGGACCACCGCCGGGCGGCCGTCGTGCGGGGCGGTCTTCAGGCTGCGGTCCATGTCGGGTTCCAGAGCGGCGACGAGTTCCTCGACGAGCTGCTCGCGGACCTCGGCGACGGTCCGGGAACCGAGGACCCGGACCCGCTCACGCAGCCGCTCGACGATCACCTGAGTGGCCTCGATCCCGACGTCCGCGGTGATCAGGCTCTCCTCGATCTCCTCCCAGTCCTCCTCTTCCAGGTGGTCCCGGGAGAGGACGCTGAGCAGACCGCGGCCGAGGGCGGTCTGTGACCGGGCCAGCCGGGCGCGCAGCCGGACCAGACGGCCGGCGGAGGGTTCCGGCGTCTCGATGACCGGTGCCTCGACGACCGGCTCCGGCTCTTCCACGACCGGTTCGTCCACGATGACGGGCGGAGCCGGCTTCTCGACGAGCGGCGGGATCTCCTGCTCAGCCGGCACCGTGGGCACCGTGGGCGGCGGCGGAAGATCGCGGCGGCGCATCTTCGGCACCACCAGTCCGACCGCGCCCACGATCAGGACGACGAGCAGGATCACTGCGGCGACCACGTATTCCATGCCCGAATCCTGACAGATGAGCCGTCCGGCCGTAGCGGAGGTAGCGCACTGGCGATTCCAGGCCCTGGTGACGGAGGATGGGGCGCCCCTTGTACCCGGTGTGGAGGACCCCCCAATGCGTCACACCCCCGGCAGTGTCCGGTGACCGCTCAACTGCTAATCGGCCCGGTGCTCCGGCGCGTCGACGGCGACCGCGCGACCCTCTGGCTGGAGACCAGCGAACCCGCTTCGGTGCGGGTCGAGGTCGACCAGGCGGGCGCCGGGTCGGCGCGGACCTTCTCGGCGTACGGCCACCACTACTCGATCGTCACGGTCGACGGACTGGCGCCCGACTCGGCGAACGCGTACCGCCTCTATCTCGATGACCGGCAGGTCTGGCCCGAGGCCGACTCCGAGTACCCGCCCTCGGTGATCCGCACCCGGGCCGCCGACGACCGGGAGCAGCCGGTGACGCTGCTCTTCGGGTCCTGCCGGGAGGCCACCCCGGAGTCGAGCCGGCGCCACCTGCCCCCGGACGCGCTGGACGCCTACTCACGCCGGCTGATGGCCGACCCGGAGGCCCGTCCCGACCTGCTGGTGCTGCTCGGTGACCAGGTGTACGCGGACGAGACCTCGGCCAAGGTGCGCAAGTTCATCCGGCGCCGCCGCAAGGCCGGTCACCAGGGCCCGGAGGACCAGGTGGTCACCTTCGAGGAGTACACGAAGCTGTACCTGGAGTCGTGGCGCGACCCGGAGGTGCGCTGGCTGTTCGCCACCGTGCCGAGCGTGATGATCTTCGACGACCACGAGGTGATCGACGACTGGAACACCTCGGCGTCGTGGCGTGCCGACATGGCCCGGGAGCCGTGGTGGCGGGAGCGGATCTCGGCCGGTCTCGCCTCCTACTGGGTCTATCAGCACCTGGGCAACATGAGCCCGGACGAGCTGGCCGCCGATCCGCTGCTGCAGAAGGTGACGGCGGTCGACGACGCCACCGACCTGCTGCACGATTTCGGCCTCCAGGTGGACGAGCCGGAGTCGGCGGAGAACACCGACGTGCCGTACCAGTGGAGTTATGCCCTGGACCTGGGCCGCACCCGGCTGGTCGTGCTCGACAACCGCTGCAACCGGGTGCTCACCCCGGGCGCCCGGTCGATGCTGCCGGCCGCCGAGTGGAACTGGTTCCTCGACCAGGCCCACGGCGACTACGACCACCTGGTCATCGGGTCGTCACTACCGTGGCTGATGCCTCCGGCCATCCACTATCTGGAGGCGTGGAACGAACAGCTCGCCGAGTCCCCGAACCGCCGGGCGGCCGCGTTCGGGGAGAAGGTGCGGCGCGCCTTCGACCTGGAGCACTGGGCGGCGTTCGGTAAGTCGTTCGCGGCTCTGGGCGAACTGTTCCGGCGTCTCGGCGAGGGCGAGCTGGGTGACGGCAAACGGATCGGAGCCGGCGGCGCCTATGCCGCGCCGGCCTCGATCAGCGTGCTCTCCGGTGACGTGCACCACTCCTACGTGGCGCGGGCCGACTTCGGGCACGCCATGACCACCCCGGTCTTCCAGCTCACCTGCTCGCCGATCCACAACGAGGTGCCGTTGCCGATGCGGCCGCTGATGAAGATCGCCTGGACCCGGCCGGCCGCGCAGCTGGTCCGGGCACTGGCCCGGACCCTGTCGGTCCGCAAACCCGCGCTGCACTGGAAACGGCTGGCCAAGCCGTACTTCGGCAACGCGATCGGCACCCTGCGGCTGGACGGACAGCTGGCCACCGCAGAGATCGAGGGCACCACGAAGGAAGGAGCGCTGCAGAGCGTGGCGTCGGTCAGTTACCGCCCCACCACGTGACTCATTCCGGCAGGTCGAGGACCTTGCGCAGGTAGGGGACGTGTTCCGGCCCGGCCCAGCGGTAACCGGCGAGACCCGACGCGCGGGCGCCACGGATCACCCGGTCGTCGTCGTCCACGAAGAGCACCCGTTTCGGCACGGTCCGGACGGCCAGGCAGGCCTGCTGGAAGAACTCCGGGGCCGGCTTGTGCACCTTCAGTTCCCAGGAGCTGAGGACCAGGTCGACCTCGCTGGTGAGGCCGAGCGTGTCCAGGTCGGCGCGGAGCCGGTCGGTGGCATTGGTGGCGATGGCGACCGTGCGACCGCCGGCCCGGGCCGCCCGGACCAGGGCGAGCGCGTCCGGGTCGACCTCGCCGCGGTACTCCTGCCAGGCGGCGACGGCCGCGGTGGCCGCCGGGGCCTCCAGGGGCAGCCGGTCGGCCACCAGCTTCATCCACTCGGCGTCGGTGATCTCGCCGGACATCGCGGGCTGGTAGATGTCCCACGACATCGACGTCTCCAGCAGTGACGCGGGCTTGAGGCCGTACTCGAGCTCGACAGCGATCATCGGGGCCGGGTCCCAGCGGCGCAGCACGCCGTCCAGGTCGATCAACAGTGCCTGGGCGCGGTCGCGCATCTGTTCCTCTACTCCTCCGGATCGCGGACGAGCCGCTGACTGATCACCTGGGTGACGCCGGCTCGCATCGTGACGCCGTACAGGGCGTCCGCGACCTCCATCGTGCGTTTCTGGTGCGTGATGATGAGCAGTTGGCTCTTCTCACGGAGCTGCCGGAAGAGCGTAATCAACCGGCCCAGGTTCACGTCGTCGAGGGCCGCCTCCACCTCGTCCATGATGTAGAAGGGCGACGGCCGGGCCCGGAAGATGGCACACAGCATGGCCACCGCGGTCAGCGACCGCTCGCCACCGGACAGCAGCGACAGCCGTTTGATCTTCTTGCCCGGCGGCCGGGCCTCGACCTCGACGCCGGTGGTCAGCATGTCGTCCGGGTCGGTGAGGATGAGCCGGCCCTCACCGCCGGGGAAGAGCACCTGGAAGACGACCTGGAACTCGCGCGCGGTGTCCTCGAACGCCGACGCGAAGACCTCGAGGATCCGGTCGTCGACGTCCTTGACCACGGTGAGGAGGTCCTTGCGGGTGGCCCGGAGGTCCTCGAGCTGGTCGGAGAGGAACTTGTAGCGCTCCTCCAGCGCCGCGAACTCCTCCAGCGCGAGCGGGTTGACCTTGCCCAGCAGGGTCAGGTCGCGTTCCGCTCGGTTGGCCCGTTTCTCCTGGGTGGGCCGGTGGAACGGGGCCGGCTCGGGGACCGGTTTACCGTCCTTCTCGGCCTGCGTCACGTCGGCCTGGGCCGGCGGGACGAGCTGTTCCGGACCGTACTCGCTGATCAGCGTCTCGACGTCAAGCGAGAAGTCCTCGGCCGCCTTGGCCTCCAGCTGTTCGATGCGCATCCGCTGCTCGGCGCGGGCCATCTCGTCGCGGTGCACCTCGCTGGTGAGCCGTTCCAGCTCGGTGACCAGGCGCTTCGCGGTAGCCCGCACCTCCTGGAGCTCGGCTTCCCGGCTGGTCCGCTCGCTGGCGATCTGGTCGCGGCGCTCGACCGCGCCGGCCAGCGCGACCGCGACGTGTTCCAGCGCGGCGGTGGCACCGTACGCGACCGCGCGGGCGATCTCGGCGCCGCGGGCGCGGGCGGCCCGTCTGGCGGCGGCCCGTTCCCGGGCCTGCCGCTCCTGGTTGGCCTGGCGCAGCAGCGAATCGGCACGGCCGGCGATGGAGGAGACCCGTTCCTCGGCGGTACGGACCGCGAGCCGTACCTCCATCTCGTTCTGCCGGGCCTGCGGTACGAGGGCGGCGAGCCGGTCCCGTTCCTCGGTGGAGGGTTCCTCGTCGAGCGGAGTGTCCTCGGCGAGCCGCAGCCGTTCCTCCAGCTCGGCGACCCGCATCAGATCGGCTTCCCGGGCCGCCTCGGCCTTCTGCCGGGAGGCACCGAGCCGCTCGCTCTCCGCCTTGGCGGACCGGGCGGCGGCCCCCAGTTCGGCCAGCCGGCGGGCAGCCGCGTTGCGCTCACCCTCGGCGGCCCGTTTGGCCTGGGCGGCCACCCCGACCGCCTGCTTCAGTTCGGCCACCTCGGCCCGGGCCGCACCGAGCTGTTCCTTGACCTCGGCGATGGTCTGCTCGGCCACGGCCCGTTTCGCCTTGGCCTCGTCGACGGCCGCCTGGACCTCGATGTAGCTGGTCGCCTTCGCCGAACCACCGGCCGCCGACCAGGCGCCGAGCACGTCACCTTCGGGGGTGACCGCGCGCAGCTCGTGGTTCGCGGCGATCAGGGCGGTGGCCGCGGCCAGGTCGGGAACCAGCACCACGTCCCGCAGTGCCCGGATGAGCGCAGGCCGGATCTGTTCCGGGCAGTCGACCACCTCGGGCGCCCAGACCGCGCCCTCCGGCAGGTGCGGGCGCAGACTCGCGAGCGACCCCTGCATGCCGGGCCCGGCCGAACCGGCGACGATCAGGTCGGCACGCCCGGCGTCAGCGATCTTGAGGGTACGCATCGCCTCGATCGCCTCGTCCACGCCGGACAGAGCGACCGAGTCGGCCAGCCCGCCGAGCGCCGCGGCGAGCGCGACCTCGTGACCGGGCCGCACGGTCAGCAACGACGCGAGGCTGCCGAGCAGGCCGGGCACCTGACCGGCCCGGGCCAGCAGAGCGCCCGCGCCGTCCTTGCGCTTGAGGCCCATGGCGAGGGCTTCCTCGCGGGCCTTCCAGCTGGCCGCGTCCTTCTCGGCGGCCCGCTCGGAGTCGTTCAGCTCGCGGACCACGGCGGCGGCCCGGTCGTGCGCGGCCACCGCCTCGTCGTGCCGGGCGTCGAGGTCGGCGTTGTCCCGGTCGGCCTCGGTGGACTCGGCCGCGACCAGGTCGACCTCGGTCTGCGCGGCCTCGGAGCGCATCAGGGCGTCGGTGTGCGCGTCGGCCAGGCGCTCGATCTCCTCGGCCCCGCTGGTGGTGCGGGCCCGGGCGGCGTTCACGTTGCCGGTGAGTTTGGCCAGGCCCTCGCGCCGGTCGGCGATCGCCTTGGCCGCGGCCCGCAGTTCGCTCTCCGCCCCGGCGAGCTGGCGTTCCAGTTCCTGCCGGTGCTCGACGGCCTCGGCCAGTCGCATCTGGTCCTCGGTGAGGGCCTCGCGCAGCTCCTCCTCCTGCTCCCGGATCCGCTCGGCCTCGGCTTCGAGCATCTCCGGGTCACGGCCCGGCCGCTCGTCGTCGGGGGTGGACGCCAGGTGCCGCAGCCGCTCGGTGGCGAGTTGCTCGGTGGACCGGAACCGTTCCTGCAGGCTGGACAGCTTGTACCAGGCGTCCTGGGCGGCCTGGAGCAGCGGCGCGTCCTCGGCGTGCGCGAACTCCAGGTCGGCGAGCATCCGCTGGAGTTCGCGGTTCTCCTCTTCGACGACACCGCGCCGGTCCCGCATCGCCGACTCGTCGGCGATCTCCCGGTCCAGGGTGGTCCGCAGCGTGTGCAGGTCGTCGGCGAGCAGCCGGAGCCGGGCGTCGCGCAGGTCGGACTGGATGCCGGCGGCCCGGCGGGCCACCTCGGCCTGACGGCCGAGCGGCTTGAGCTGGCGCCGCAGCTCGGTGGTGAGGTCGCCCAGGCGATTCAGGTTGACCTGCATGGCGTCCAACTTGCGGATCGCCTTTTCCTTGCGTTTGCGATGCTTGAGTACGCCCGCGGCCTCCTCGATGAACGAGCGGCGGTCCTCGGGCTTAGCGTGCAGCATCGCGTCGAGCCGGCCCTGCCCGACGATGATGTGCATCTCCCGGCCGATGCCGGAGTCGCTCAGGAGTTCCTGGATGTCGAGCAGCCGGCAGGAGTTGCCGTTGATCTCGTACTCACTGGCGCCGTCCCGGAACATCCGCCGGGTGATCGAGACCTCGGTGTAGTCGATCGGCAGAGCACCGTCGTTGTTGTCGATCGTGAGCGTCACCTCGGCCCGGCCCAGGGGAGCCCGGCCGGACGTACCGGCGAAGATGACGTCCTCCATCTTGCCGCCGCGCAGAGCCTTCGCGCCCTGCTCGCCGAGAACCCAGGCGATCGCGTCGACGACGTTTGACTTGCCGGAGCCGTTCGGCCCCACCACGCAGGTGATGCCGGGCTCCAGCCGCAAGGTGGTGGCGGAGGCGAAGGACTTGAAGCCCTTGACCGTCAGGCTCTTGAGGTGCACGGATCTCCGAGTGGGTCGGCCGGGTACGTCTGCTGGCACGCAGGCTACCCGTCCGGTGCTGCCCAGCAGCGGAATCACGTGGTCAAAAAGCTGCGCGCCGCCACGTGAGTGGAGGCGCGCTTTTTCTTCACTGCGTCTTCAGATCGTCTGTCGTACGAGGGGATGTGAATGCCGACTGGTCACCCCGCGACACCCTCCGGCATTCGGGTGACTCAGGTCAGAGCGGGCTCGGTGAGCCGGGCGAACTCATCTGCCTCGGCGGCCGCTGCCGCGAGACGGTCGTTCTCCGCCTGCAGGCGGGTTACATCGAACTCCAGGGACTGAACCCGGGAGCGCAGTCGGGTGACCTCGTCGAGGAGGCGCCGGTCGGGCGCCGCACCTACGTGGCCGAAGAGGGCCTTCGCCATCGTGACTCCTTGTGACGCGTTGCGTCTCGTATTTTGTGATGCGTTGCCGGAAAAGCCGGCCAACGTGGCGCCCAGTGCATTGATCAGTACGCAGTGTTGACTCAAGTGCGAACTGGCACACCAAAACACTCAAGGGCACGCATGAGCGCAGAAACCCGCCAGAGAAACTGCGGGGCTCCGATTGGTGCGGGACCTCAGACCCCGATCACATCAAGGCCCGACCGATCCGAGACTCGATTAATCAAAGGCATGAGTAGGCGCGACTGGCTTCAACTCCATAGTCCGCTGATACCCATCCTCCGTCAAGCCGAGGCCGTGCCGGTTGGCCTCCCGAGCTCAGTGAATCACGCCACCAGGGCACCCCAGCAGGCGTTATGCATCTTTGGCGGGCATGTCGGGAGGCCCGTTTTCGCAAGATCTGATATGGGTGCCCGCTTCACATCACTCCCGTTCGGCAACCGGACCGCTCCCGTCCGGCACGCCGTCACCGGACCGCGTCCGGGTGATCACGGAACGGATCGGCGAGGTCGCGGCGTCTGGAGAGGCACCCCGACCACCTGCTTCTCGCGGCCTTTCGGGCATAAACGGGCAAAAGTGGATAACAAATAGGGTGAAAAGGTACTTAGTTGTGTCGCCTAGCCGACATGCTCCGGTAACTTCGGCCGGTTGTGTCGTTGCCTCCAGCGTGAATCCGAACCCGTCGCGCGAGCGCATCTGTCTGCTCACCGGCGGCGGGTACCCGTACCGGCGGGACGCCCTCGGTGGATGGTGCCGGACCCTCGTGGAGGGGCTGCGCCGGTTCCGCTTCGAGTTGCTGACCGTCACGGACCGTGAACTGCCGTCCGCGCCGGCGTACCCGCTCCCGCTCCACGTCGACTCGGCGCGCGCCGTCGCGCTGGGCCGCGACCAGTCCCGGGCCGAACGCCGGCGCGGCACCACCCCGGACGGCGCCGCCGACGCCGCAGCCCTGCTCTGCCGGGGCCTGCTCGGTGACGAGACGCCGGTCACCGACCTGTTCGCCGACGGGCTGCGCCGGGTCGCCGAACTCTGCCCGCCGGACGGCGAACAGGTCAACGCCGGCCCGCTGGCCGCACTCCCGCTCACCGAGGCGCTGCTGGAAGCGTGGCGGCAGGCCGGTGCCGTCGACGGCCGGGAACCGCTGCCCCGGCTCAGCGTGCGCGACGCCCGAACCGCGGCGACCCTGCTGCGGCACGCCCTGCGCGCGGTCACCGTACCGCTGCCCGAAGTGGACCTGGTGCACTGCGTGGGCGGGACCACTCCGCTGCTCGCGGCACTGGCCGGACGGTGGCGCACCGGCACTCCCCTGCTGCTCACCGAAGCGCGGGCGGCGGTACTCCGGCAGCGGCCCGCCGAGGACCGGCTGTCCGCGGGAGTCCGCACGGTGCTGCGTCGGTTCCGTCGATCGGTGGCCCGCACCGGGTACGCCGAAGCCGAACTGATCGCGCCGCTGAGCACCTACCACCACGGCTGGGCCCTGGAACACGGCGCCCGGCCGGGCCGGCTCGTCCAGGTGCCCGCCGGAGTCGACCCGCGCGAATACCCGGGAGCCGCCGAACCGGCCGAGACACCGACCGTGGTGTGGGCCGGCAGCGGCGGACCGGACAGCGGGCTGACCCTGGTGCTGGACGCGTTCACCGAGGTCGCGGCAGCATTGCCGGGGGCGGTGCTGCACCTGGTCGGGGTCACCGCCGCCCACGAGGAGCACTGCGCCGACCAGATCGAACGAACCGGGCTCGGCCGGGCGGTCCGGATGCACCCGCTGCCCGCCGACCCCCGCGACCGCTACACCGTCGGGCAGGTCGTGGCGCACGTGCCGGGACCGGCTGACCCGCCGTACCGGCTGGTGGAGGCCATGATGTCGGGCCGAGCCGTGGTCGGCGTGGACATCGGCCCGGCCGGCGAGACACTCGGCGACACCGGGCTCCTGGTGCCCGCCGGGGACCCGTCCGAACTGGCGATCGCCGTCGTCGGGCTGCTGCGCTCGCCACAACGTCGCCGGGCACTCGGCGAGGCGGCCCGCCGCCGGGCTCTCAACCACTTCACCGTCGACCGGGTCACCCGGGTGTACGGCGCTCTCTACACCGACCTCGCCGCGCCGCCACCGGCCCCGGCCTTCGCACTGGCGCTGACCGTTCCCGCGCCCCGAACCACCACACCGGCGACCCTGCGCTGGCTGACCCGGGAGACCTCATGACCGTCACTCCCCCACGCGAGACGGGCGGCGCCGTCACCCGGTCCGCCCGCAACCGCAACCGGCGGCGTCTCAACGCCTCCTCCTCAGCGTCCGTCCCGGTCCCGGCCTCCGCCGACGGCCGGCACGGACCGCTCAACCAGGACGGCCGGCCCGGACCGCTCAATCAGGTGGAGACCGCGCCGGCACGCCGCCGGGGCCGGCACGCCGCCGACGAACCGGAGGCGGTGGCCGCCGCCGGGCTCACCGATGTCGAGTTCCCGGCACCGGCCTGGGATCCGTGGACCACCGGGCCCGGTCAGGCGCTGCCACCACCCGGCCGCACCGATCCGCTCGACGGCCCGGCTTTCCGCAGCGAGGGCGACCAGGCCTTCCGGAACGACGGCGACCTGACTTTCCGCAGCGAAGGCGACCTCATTTTCCGGAACGGCGACGACCCGGCCGTCCCGAGCAGCGAGCACCGGGCCTTCCGTAGCGGCGAATACGGCCTCGCCTTCCCCAGCGGCGACAGCCCGGTCATCCGGCGTGCGGACGACCCGGCCGCACGCCGGGGCGACGGCGCGACAGCTCTCCGGGGCGACGGCGCTACGGCCCTTTCGGGCGAAGGCCCGCCCGCTCGCCCGGGCGAAGGCCCGGCCGCTCTCCGGGGCGAACCCGAACCCGAGGAACCGCAGCAGGCGAAAGGCTGGATCGACACCAGCGAACGGGAGCGGGCCTGGGAGATCTGGGCCGGGACGACCGGCGACGAGCAGCCGCTACCCGGCCTCGACGAGGATCCGGCCGCTCCGGAGACCACCGAGGGCGGCTTCCGGGACCGCGGCCGGTGGGCGCACGCCCGGCGCACACACAGCGTCTATCTCAAGGCCGCGGTGGTCCGCTGCGGCCTCTACCTGGGGCCGTTGTGCGTCGCGGTGGCCGCGGCGGGCTCGCTGAGCCGGGTCGCCTGGCCGGTGACGGCGCTGATGCTGTTCTTCGGCTGGACCGCGGCTCAAGGCTTGACCAGCGTGGGAGTGAGCGTCGCCGCCCGGGGTGGGCCGTCCGCCGCGGCCCGGGTGGTGGCCGCCGGGTTCGCCGCGATGATCGGGCTCTGGTGCGCGCTGGTGTGGGTGGCACCGGCCGAACTGCTGGGCGCGGACCCCGTGGTAGCCGCGACGATCGGCGCCTGCGGGCTGCTCACGCTCGCCACCGTGACCGCTGCCCTGGTCACCCGGGCGGAGAGTTCGGTGGCCGCCTGGTTCATGCCGTGCTGGCTGCTCGCCGCCGCCGCGATGGCCGACGCCGCCGGGATCGCCGAGGCCGCCCTGATCCCGGTCGAGACGATGCTTCCGGCCGCGATCGTGGCGACCGCGGTCCGCGCCTTCCGGCCCGCCGTGCTCACCGCCGGTAGTGGCCGGATTCCGGCCATCGGCAGTGGCCGGATTCCGCGCCTGACCCGGGTTGAACACCAGCGCGGGGTGGCGCACGCGTTCATCGGCGCGGCCCAGGCTATCTGTGTGACGCTGCTGTGGCGGGGCGGCCCGGCGATGATGCCGTTGCCCGCCGCGCTGCCGCTGCTGCTGGCTGTACCGCTGATGGAAGGCCTGATCGGCTGGCACACCGCCCGGCTCGACGCCGCGCTGGACTCGGCCGAGACCTCCCCGGAGTTCGACCGGCACGCCCGCAACGTCACCGTGATCACCCTGGCCGCGCTGGTGCCGCCGTTCGCCGCCGGATGTGGCCTGCTGGTCGCCGCCTACCGGCTGCCGCACGGGTTCGCGAACGTGCCCGGCGCTGCCGAGGCGGTACTCGCGCTCGCCGCCGCAACCCTGCTCAGTGGGGTGTTCGCGGTCACCTTCCTGCTCGCTGCACGGTCCCGGTACGGAATCGCCGCGACCCTGGCCGGCATCCCACCGGCCGCCGCCACGGTGCTGGCCCTGTTCGCCTCACCGGCCGGACTGCTGCCCGCCGCCTGCACCGTGCTCGCCGCCACGCACCTCGCCGGCCTGCTCATCGTCGCCCTGACCGCCGCCGACCTCCGGAGGACGCCGTGAAGACCCTGTTCCCCCCGTACGCCCACCCGTCGCACGAGCTGGAACTGGACTCCGACACCTGGATCGTCCGGGAACAGCCCGGCGACCGCCGCAGCCTGCACCAGTCACTCGGCCGCATCGATCTGGACTGGGGTGGCCGCTCACTCGCCGACGTCCTGGCCGACGTGGACGCGTGGCGCGCCGACGGCGTCGAAGGCCTCTTCCTGGACCGCGCTCCGGCCGGATCCGGCGGGGTCGGCCCGGTAGCGCTGACCGTGCGCCTGGCGGCCCGGCGCGGCCTGCACCGGGTGGTCCTGAACCCCGGCGTGCCGACGCACCCGCTCTACCGCGATCTCGGCGTGCGGATCTGCACCTTCGAGGGCCCCTGGTCGTCCTATCAGAGCTGGGACGGCGACGGCGTGCGGCCGGGCGACGGCCACATCGTGTACGGGGTACCCGCCCCGCTGCTGACCGCCGCCCGCCGTCTGATGGGCCGCCGCGGAGCCGGCTTCGGCCTGGCAACCGACGCGTCCCCCAGGGTGAACACCGAACAAGCCGGCCAGGCCGCGGCTTGACCGATCCGGCCGCCCCGTACCGGAAAACGAGACGAAGTGACTGTGTTGCGGTCAGGTACCTGGGATTTTTCGGGGTGGCCCCGGCCATCGCATTCGGCCCGGCGGTCGCGGGGTGGGCTGGAGTTTCGCCGGCCTTGCGCGGATCACACGGGGCTGTGGGTCAACCCCGTACCGAAGCCCGGAGTCTGGGTTGGCATTTGGGGCAGCTGAACGAGGAGCGGTTCATGAACTGTTCGCGGCGGATGGGGGTGCCGCAGCGGTGGCAGGGCTCGTGTTCGCGGCCGTACGCGTTGAGGGAGCGGTCGAAGTAGCCGCTTTCGCCGTTCACGTCCACGTAGAGCTCGTCGAAGCTGGTGCCGCCGGCCTTGATCGCCTCGCCCAGCACGTCGCGGATGTCGGCCAGCAGGCGTTTCACCGCGGGGGCGGACAGCTGGTCGGTGGGGCGGGTGCCGTGCAGCTTCGCCCGCCACAGCGCCTCGTCGGCGTAGATGTTGCCGACTCCGGAGATCAGCGTCTGGTCCAGGATGGCGCGTTTGACCTCGGTGTGCCGGCCGCGCATCCGGGCAGTGAAGGCCTCGTCGTCGAAGAGCGGGTCCATCGGGTCGCGGGCGATGTGCGAGATCTCGGTGGGCAGTTCGGCGCCGCCGTCGGAGACCGAGAGGCCGCCGAAGGTGCGCTGGTCGACGAAGCGCAGCTGCGGGCCGCCGTCGGTGAAGGTGAACCGGACCCGCAGGTGTTTCTCGTCCGCCGCCTCGGCCGGCTGCATCAGCAGCTGGCCGCTCATCCCCAGGTGGCCGATGATGGCGTCGCCGGAGTCGAGCGCCAGCCACAGGTATTTGCCGCGGCGGGCGACGTCCAGCACGGTCCGGCCGGCCAGCACCGCGGAGAAGTGGGCGTCGCCGGGCACGTGCCGGCGGATGGCGCGGGGATGCAGCACCTCGGCGGTGGCGATGGTGCGGCCGGTCACCCACTTCGCCAGGCCCATGCGGACGGTCTCGACCTCGGGAAGCTCAGGCACTTCAAGGGTTCCTCTACAGCGTGTAGGGCCAGACGGTGACGAGGTAGGCGCCGTACCAGAGACCGAACAGCGCCCACGCGGTGATGGACAGGATCGCGACCCGGGGGCGGGCCTTGGACGCCGCCACGACGGCGGGCAGCAGCGTCAACAGTACGGGCAGCAGCAGCCGTGGTTTGGAGTGGTAGAACCCGGCCTGACCATAGACCAGGATCATCGCCACGATCCCGTAGACGGCCAACGGCAGCCACGGCTTCTGTGCCAGCGCCACCCCGGCCGCGGCCAGCGCCACCAGCAGCAGGAACGCCATGCTGACCGGGATCCAGCCGTCGCCGGAGCGCAGGGTGCTCCAGAGGAACTCGGCGGTGCTCTTCCCGTAGTCGAACGAGGTGCCCCAGCCCGCTGTCTGGATCTTGAACCAGGCGGTCAGGTCACCCACCCGATAGGCGACCCAGCCCAGGTAGAGCGGCACTCCGGCGAGTGCCGTGGCGGCCGCCGTGAGGGGCTTCCAGGCCTGCTCGCGGTTCGCCCGGACGGCCAGCAGCGCGGCCACCGTGAGACCGATCGCGGCAGCCGCGCCGGTCGGCCTGGACAGTGCGGTGAGCAGGCCGAGCAGTCCGGCGGCCCACCACACCTTGCGGTGGGCGGCCACGAACATGCCGGCGACCAGGGCGATATAGATGCTTTCCGAGTACGCCATGGACAGCACCACCGACGCGGGCGCCGAGCAGCAGATCGCCACCAGCGCCCAGCCCGCCCGTTTGCTGTAGAGGCTGGTGCCGAGCAGATGCAGGGCGACCGCCGCGCCGACCGAGGCCACCCAGGCCACGGTCAGGGCGGCCACACCCGGGTCGATGCCGAGCCCGGCCCCGGCTCGGATCAGCATCGGGTAGACCGGGAAGAAGGCCAGTTCGTTGCCTTCGAGACGGCCGTCGGCCGAGTAGGTGAAGCCCTCCGGGTAACCGTCCATCGCGACCCGTAGGAACCAGCCGGCGTCCCAGATCAGCAGCCGGTCCCAGACCGTCTTGGGCTCGGCGTTGGCGCCGCCCATCCAGGCGATCATGAGGAGCTGGCCGATCCGGGTCAGGGCGAGGATGCCGACTGCGGCTCCGACCCCCGACCAGCCACCCGATTTCTCCCACAGATCATCTTTCGTGGGTTTTTCGGTGACCAGGGTCACGACTCGGCCTTCTCCGGCTCCGACTTCTCCGGCTCCGACTCGCTCTCCTCCGACTCGCTCTGCTCGGTCAGCGTCCGCCAGGCCGCCGCGGCAGCCCGCTGCTCAGCCTGCTTCTTGCTGCGGCCCTCGGAGCCGCCGTACCGCTCGCCCGCGACGACCACCCAGGCGGTGAACGTCTTCGCGTGATCCGGACCGGAGTCCTCGATCAGGTAGTCCGGCACACCCAGCCCGAGCGCCGCCGTCAGCTCCTGCAGACTGGTCTTCCAGTCCAGCGCGGCGCCCCGGCCGGCCGACTCGGCCATCAGCGGGTCGAACAACCGGTGGATCACCTCGCCGGCGATCTCCAGCCCGTGCTCCAGGTAGATCGCACCGAGCAGCGCCTCCAGCGTGTCCGCCAGGATGCTCGCCTTGTCCCGGCCACCGGTGGTCTCCTCACCCTTACCGAGCAGCAGATGCGGGCCGAGCCCGGCCGGGCCCAGACCGCGCGCCACGTCGGCCAGCGCGTGCATGTTGACCACGCTCGCGCGCAGCTTGGCGAGCTGACCCTCGGGCAGATCCGGGTGGTTGTGGAACAGGGCCGAGGTGATCACCACACCGAGCACCGAGTCGCCCAGGAACTCCAGGCGCTCGTTGGTCGGCAGGCCGCCGTTCTCGTAGGCGTACGAGCGGTGAGTCAGTGCGCGTTCCAGCAGCTCCGGCTTGAACGGCACACCGAAGGCCTCCTCGAGCGGCTCGGTGGACGGGCGGCGGCGCTTGTCAATCATGGGCGATACCTCGCTGGGCTCTCAGCAGATCGGCGATGGCCGCGACGGAGCCGCGGCGGTGCAGGTCGGCCGCGAGCGCGATGCCCGCGGCCAGATCGGGGCCGCGAGCGGCACCGTGACAGACGACGACCGTGCCGGAGACCCCGAGCAGCAGTGCGGCACGGGGTGGCGGTTCGGCGTCCGGGGAGGGCGGGCCGGTCAGCGCGTACGCCGTCTCCAGGCCCTTGAGCAGTACGTTTCCGGTGAACCCGTCGGTCACCACGACATCGGCGGCCCGGCCGAGCACGACGTCGCCGCCCTCGACCAGGCCGGCGTACCGGGCACCGGCGGGCAACGGCAGGTCGTAGAGCTGAGCGGGCAGGGCACGGCGCAGGCGATCGCCCTTGCCGGGTTCGGTGCCGATGGTGAGCAGGCCCACTCGGGGCGCGGACACGTGGTGCACGACCGAGGCGTACGCGGCACCGAGCCGGGCATGCCAAGCCAGGGTCTCCGCGTCGGGATCGACGGACGAGCCCACGTCGAGCAGGACCAGGCGGCCGGCCGCGGTCGGCAGCACAGCGGTGAGAGCGGGGCGGCGGATGCCGGGCCAGCGGCCCAGTTCACGGGCCGCGGAGAGCACCAGGACCCGGGTGTCCCCGGCGGAGACGAGGGCGTCGGCGCGGCCCTCGGCGACCGCCCGCACCGCGCCGTTGACGGTCTCGGTGGCGGTGATCGCGGTGGTGATCCGGCGCCGCTCGCCCGGTTTCAGGGCAGCGAGCACCGCGTCGGCGGCTTCGGCCGGGCCGACGAGAGTCAGGTGAAGGGACGGATCTGCTCGGCAAGCACGCAGAGCGCCGTCAACCACGACGGCGGGAGCTTGGTCCCCGCCGAGGAGGTCGACGGCGATCCGCGCGGTGCCCGGCTCCCCGACAGTGCGCTGTCCGGGAGCCGTGGCACCGGTGGTTCGCCACCGCTCGGGCACGACCCGCCCGAAGATCGGGCGCGTCACGCGGCGACGTCAGACCTCGAGGACCTGACGGCCGTTGTAGGTGCCGCAGACGCCACAGGCGGTGTGCGGCAGCTTCGGCGACTTGCACTGGGAGCAGGCCGCGGTAACCACCGCGGTCGCCTTCCAGTTCGCCCGCCGCGAGCGGGTGTTGCTGCGCGACATCTTGCGCTTCGGGACGGCCACGGTTCCTACTCCTTGTTGTTTGACAGGTTGCGCAGTGCGGCCCAGCGGGGATCGACTTCCTCATGGCTGTGATCAGCCGGAAGGTCGTCGAAGTGCACCCCGCAGTCGGGGCACAACCCTGGGCAGTCCGGGCGGCAGAGCGGAGTGGTCGGCAGCGTCAGAACGATCGCGTCCCGGACTGCCGGCTCCAAGTCAAGCAGGTCGCCCGACATCCGCCCGACCTCGTCGTCCTCGGTGGTCTCCTCCGTGGGGAGGTCCGCGTACGCGAACAACTCCGCGATGGTCACCGCGAACGACTTGTCGATCTCGTTGAGGCAACGGCCGCACTCGCCGGTGAGCGAGCCGCGGACGGCGCCTGTGATGTAGACCCCTTCGGAGACCGACGTCATGCTCATGTCGAGCGTGAGATCAGACCCCACCGGGACCGAGATCATCTCCACACCGAGGTCCGCCGGGGCCGGCACCACCCTGTTCAGGGCACGCGTCGCACCAGGCTGCCGCGGCAGTTTCGTCGTGTCGACGACCAGCGGTTTCCTGGGGTCCAGGTGGCTCTGCGGTGACTTGGGCATCGTGATTCCTCAGCCATGGGTAGGCCGACCGAAAACATTACCTGAGCTGGAGGACGTCGTCGAATCGGGTATCGCTAAAAGGGCAGGGGGCGCTCGGCATCCTCACCCTGGAAGGTTCCGATCTCGCGCAAGGCATGCATCTTGTCACGCCCGCGTTCGATCGACGCCAGCGCCCGGGTCAGGAACTGCTCGAAGTTGGCCAGCGCGGTGTCGACGTAGTCGTCGACCTCCTCACGCAGGCGTTGTGCCTCGCTGCGGGCCTCCGCGATGATACGGGAACCCTCGTGCTCGGCGGACACGGTGATCTCGTTGACCGAGACCAGACGGGCGTGTTCAGCCTCACTCTCCCGGACGATCCGGTCGGCCTCCCGGCGGCCGGCGTCGACGATCCGGTCCCGCTCGTCCAGGACCGCGGCCGCCTTGCGCAACTCGGAGGGCAACTCGGCGCGGAGGTCCTCCAGGCGCTCGATCATCTCGGTGCGGTCGAACATGAAGTTCGTCCGTGACATCGGCACCGAGCGCGAGTCCTGAATCAGCTCGATGAGCTCGTCGATACGGTCGAGCGGATCCACCGGTGTCTCACTCCCGTCTGGGGCTGCCCCTGGTTCTGCTTCAACCGGCTAGTTCTGCTTCAGCCGGCCCACGAGCCGGTCCAGCACGTTGTCCGGCAGGTAGGCCGAGGCGTCGCCGCCCCACTTCACCACATCCTTGACCAGGCTGGACGACAGGAATGAGTAAAGCGGATTGGTCGGCATGAACAGTGTCTCCACACCGGAGAGGCCGATGTTCATCTGCGCCATCTGCAGCTCGTAGTCGAAGTCACTGACCGCGCGCAGGCCCTTCACCACCACCGCGGCACCCTGGGTCCGGCAGAAGTCGACCAGCAGGCCGTGGAACGACGCGACGCGGACGTTGCCGTACTCCGCGGTCACCTCCCGGAGCATCTCCAGGCGTTCCTCGATGGTGAACAGCCCGGTCTTGGACTGGTTGATGAGGACTCCGATGATGACCTCGTCGAAGAGCCGGCTGGCCCGGCCGACGATGTCGAGATGCCCGTTGGTGACCGGGTCGAAGGAGCCTGGACAGACCGCTCGTCTCATGATCGGCGACCGTACCAAAGAGTGGTGTCACCGTAACGCCGGGTACGGTCGCCTGCTAGACCGTCCACCCAGTTCATCGGGCCGCTGCGCCGGGATCGTTCGAAGATCACCACCGCGTCGTCGGACAGCCATCCGTTGGCCACCAGCTCCCGCTGCACGGTGTCGATCTCGTCGTCACCGAGCTCATAGGGCGGATCGGCGAAGACCACGTCGTACGGCCCACCCGCCGGCGGGTCACCGAGGACCTGCAGGACCTTGCCGGTCACCAGCCGGGTGGCCGGGCCGACCTTGAGCAGCACGACATTGTCCCGGATCACCCGCGCGGCCTTGGCGTCCGCCTCGACCAGCAGCGCGTGACTCGCGCCCCGCGACAGCGACTCCAGGCCGATGGCGCCGGACCCGGCATACAGGTCGGCGACTCGCGCTCCGGACAGTTCGGTCATCGTTTCCAGTGCACTGAAGAAGGCCTCCCGGACACGGTCCGATGTGGGCCTGGTGTGAGCGCCGGACGGGGCGGACAAGCGCCGCCCTCCGTGCACACCCGCGATAATCCTGGTCATCACTGGCGACGCTACTTCACCACCTCCGCCAGCCCACTCCTACGTGAACATTTCCCTCCCCGAAGACACGCGTGGCGATCGATCGACTCCGCTGGGTTCATCAAACATCTCGAATCAGTCACAAGACCATTAGCGGGCACTGAGACGTTTCTTTGATCTCGGCCAACCACTATGGTCGGACGACGTTGCGGGTGCGTTCTATCGTCCCCGCCGATGACGCGGGGAGGCGTCATCGCAGGCATCGCTACAACCACCAGCGGCTACTGCTTTCCTCCTCGCGCACTCCTATTGATCCCCCTCTACACAGGAGATGGCGTGAACGTGTCCAAGTCCCCGCTCCGTCGGGCGACCGCCCTGGTTGCCGGCTCATTGATCGGCATGGCAGGCGCCGTGGCGTTCGCCTCCCCCGCCCTGGCCCACCACAGCGTGGTGAAGGGCCTTTCCAGCTGCGACCAGGTCACCGGCGAATGGGTCGTGGACTGGAGCGTCACGGCTATCGGCGTCCGAGTCGACCAGCCCTTCCAGTGGACCCAGGTGTCCCTGACGCCGGCCGGCACCACGATCGACAACGCCGACATCGCTGTCACCGGCAAGAACCTGAGTAGTGGCCGGACCATCACCGGTAAGCAGCGGGTCCCCGGCAGCGAGTCGAGCGCCTCGCTGACCGTTCGGGCCAAGTGGGACAACGGCGTTGAGGACCGGAACCCGATCACCGGCACCGTCCCGCTCGACGGCGAGTGTGGCAAGACGCCGCCTCCCCCCACCGACGAAGAGTCGCCGAGCCCCAGCCCGAGCGCCAGCAGCCCGTCTGCCAGCCCGAGCGCCAGCGCCAGCAGCCCGTCTGCCAGCCCGAGCGTCAGCAGCCCGGCTCCGAGCAGCCCCGCGCCCAGCAGCCCGGTGCCCAGCACCAGCACCACCCCGCCGGCGGGCATCCCGGAGGAGGTGCCGGCCGAGCCGATCTTCTCGCAGACCTGCGACACGATCACGATCGGTGTCGACAACACGAACAACGACAGCAAGTTCACCATCGAGTACGAGACCAGCAAGGGCGAAGAGCGCACCCTGGTCGTCGAGCCCGGCAAGGAAGGTTCCGAGACCTTCAGTGCCACCGATGGCTTCACCGTCGACGTGACCTTCACTGTCGAGTACGAGGGCGAGACCTACACCGAGTCCGCGACCATCCCGTTCGAAAAGGGTGAGGACTGCACCGGCGGCGGTGGCGGTGGCGACCTGCCGCTGACCGGCGCGGCTGCGGGTGGTGTCGCCGGTGGCGCTGCCGCTCTGCTCGCCATCGGTGGTGGCCTCTTCTTCATGGCTCGTCGTCGCAAGGTGAAGTTCACCGCCTGATCCACCTGATTTCGGTAGCACCCGGGGGGCGTGTCGACTTCGGTCGGTGCGTCCCCTTCCGTTCCCCACCCCTCGCAGGAGCAGCAACGTGCGTAGAACCCCCCGTGCCGCCGCCATGGTGGTCGGTGTCCTCGTCGGTCTGACCGGCCTCTTCGCAGCCGGTTCCCCGGCTTCCGCCACCGCCGGCAACTACAACTTCGACTGTGTCAAGGCCGCCGACGCCAGGTACACGCACACTTTCAACGGCCCCAAGGGCACCGCGTCGATCGAGGTCAAGGACGGCAAGGTCCTCTGCGAGGAGCAGAAGTTCGCGCTGGTGTCGTACACCGCCCCGTCGGCGCGCTTCGCCACCCCACAGTTCGTCCTGGATACCGCGTTCGGGACGTTCGAGAAGGGCCAGGGCGGCAAGCTGGACTTCACGGTCGAGGTCCCGCAGTGCTTCACCCAGGTCGACTTCGTCTTCGGTGACCAGATCATCGACCCGCTGACCGACACCAGCGACCGCTACAACGACCGCAAGGTCGGCAGCAAGGGCGCCCCGGGTAGCCGGTCCACCGCGCTGCCCGGTCAGCCGCAGGAAGCCTTCTACAACGGCGGCTCCGGCACCTGCAAGGCCGAGCCGGCCGTCGAGGCACTGCCCGACTGCGAGGGCAACGTCAACCTGAAGCTGATCAACCGCAGCACCTCCAGCGAGAAGTTCACCATCACCGCCGACGGTGGCTTCACCAAGACCGAGACCCTTGCGGTAAGCCAGGTGCCGGTCACCGTGACCGTCCCGGCCGCCAACGCGAAGAACATCGTGGTCACGTCCCGTGGCAAGGAGCTCTACCGGGGCGAGTGGACCAAGCCCGAGGACTGCAAGGTTCCCGCCGCGGGCACCGTCACCAGCACCTGTGACGGGATCAGCTTCACCGTGAAGAACCCGCAGGACGGCGCCGACGTCAGCGTCACCTTCACCCCGGGCACCGGCGAGGCCCGCACCGTCACCGCCGCCCCCGGCGAGACCAAGTCCATCGTCTTCCCGGGCACCGAGGGTCTCATCGTCACCGTCACCGGTGACGTGCCCGCTCTGAACGGCGCGCACAAGTGGACCGCGCCGGAGAACTGTGGCGGCGGCGAGGAGCCCAGCACCCCGGCCTCGCCGAGCCCGTCGGTCAGCACCCCGGCCGAGCCCACCCCGTCCGCCAGCACCCCGGCGGAGAGCCCGAGCGCGTCGGTCAGCACCACCCCGGTCGCCGGTAACGACGAGGAGGAGCCGCAGCTGCCGCTGACCGGTTCCGCCGCCGCCGGTGTCGCGGGGGGCGCGTTCCTGCTGCTCGTCGCCGGTGCCGTGCTCTTCATCGTGGCCCGTCGCCGCAAGGTGAACTTCACCGCCTGATGAGATCGATCGCCTAGTCGATAGGCGCGAACGAACCGTCCGGGCGCGGTGGATAGTCGGAAACGGCTACCACCGCGCCCGTCGGCATCTCTCCGTAGATGTGCGGGAACTGCCGCCCGTCCGGCTCCGGCGGGACACCGTCCTCCCAGGTCACCGGCACTCCGAGCCGCGTCTCGTCGATCTCCAGGAGCAGCAGGTCGGTACGGCCGCGGAAGAACCGGGTCGCCGGGACGTGCACCCAGTCGCCGGCCGAGCAGTGGATGAAACCCTCGGTCGCGAGGGCGTCCCCCGCGTACGAACCGGTCTCCTGTGCCTTGACCCACGCGTCGCGCGGGCAGATGTGGAAGATCAACCCTTCTCCAAATATTCAGCCCGGTCCTCGTCGACCAGGGCCGCGACCGAAGCCGCCAGCGCCGGGTAGAGCGAGAGATCCGGGTCGTCGCCGATCAGCTCGGACGCCTCGGCCCGAGCCTCCTTGATCAGTTTCTCGTCGCGGAGCAGTGACAACAGCCGCAGATGCGAGTGTTTGCCGGACTGCGACGCGCCCAGCACGTCACCTTCCCGGCGCTGCTCCAGGTCGATCTCGGACAGTTTGAAACCGTCGGTCGTCGAGGCCACCGCGTCCAGCCGCTCGCGGGCCGCGGAACCCTCCTGCGACTCGGTGTGCAGCAGGCAGATGCCGGGCGCCGAACCCCGGCCCACCCGGCCGCGCAACTGGTGCAACTGGGACACCCCGAACCGGTCGGCGTCCAGGATCAGCATCACCGTCGAGTTCGGCACGTCCACGCCCACCTCGATCACCGTGGTCGCCACCAGCACGTCCACGTCTCCGGCGGCGAACCGGCGCATCACCGCGTCCTTCTCGTCCGCCGGCATCTTGCCGTGCAGCATCTCGATCCGCAGGCCTTTGAGGTAGTCGTCACGCAGCAGCGGCAGCACCTCGGTCACGGCCAGCGGCGGGCGGCGTTCCGGTTCCCCGTCCTTCGGTGGCGTCTCCTCGTCCTCACCGATCCGGGGGCAGACCACGTACGCCTGGTGCCCGGCTTTGACCTCCTCCTTGATCCGCACCCAGGCACGGTCCAGGTAGGCCGGTTTGTCCAGCGCCGGGACCACGTGCGAGGCGATCGGCGACCGGCCGCGCGGCAGCTGCGACAGGATCGACGTCTCCAGGTCGCCGTAGACGGTCATCGCCACCGTCCGCGGGATCGGTGTCGCCGTCATCACCAGCACGTGCGGGGGCCGGGCCGCTTTCGCCCGCAGCGCGTCCCGCTGCTCCACCCCGAACCGGTGCTGTTCGTCGACCACCACCAGGCCCAGGTCCTTGAAGTCGACACCCTCGTAGAGCAGCGCATGGGTGCCCACCACGATCCCGGCCGTCCCGTCCGCGGCTTTCGCCACCGCCGCCCGCCGGGCCGCCGCACCCAGCGAGCCGGTGACCAGGGTCAACTGGGTGCCGTGCGGATCGCCGTCGAGTTCACCGGCCCGGCCCAGCGCGCCCAGCTGGGCGCTGATCCCCCGGAAGTGCTGGGTGGCCAGCACCTCGGTCGGCGCCAGCAGGGCCGCCTGCCCGCCGGCGTCCACCACCTGGAGCATCGCGCGCACCGAGACCAGGGTCTTCCCGGAACCGACCTCGCCCTGCAACAGCCGGTGCATCGGGTGCGGCCGGGCCAGGTCGGCGGCGATCTCCTCGCCCACCTCCCGCTGGCCGTCGGTCAGCTCGTAGGGCAACCCGGCGTCGAACCGGGTCAGCAACCCGTCGTCGGCGCGGGGCCGGGCGGTGCCGGGCGCCGCGGCGGCTTTCGCCCGGCGCCGGACCAGGGTCAGTTGTACGGCGAACGCCTCGTCCCACTTCAGCCGGTGTTTCGCCGCATAGAGCGCCGGTTCCGAACTCGGCCGGTGGATCTCCCGCAGCGCGGTGCTGATCCCCACCAGGTTCCGTTTCGCCCGCACCTCGGCCGGCATCGGGTCCTCCGGCGGCTGGAACGTGTCCAGCAGCGTCCGCACACACTTGGCGATCACCCACGTCGGCACCGCCTGCGCGGCCGGATAGACCGGGATCAGGGCGCCGGCGAACTCCTCGATCTCGGCGGCCGCGTCGTCCTTGGTGGCGTCCGCGCTGAGCAGCTGATAGGCGGGACCGTTCAGCTGGCGCTTGCCCCGGAACTCGGTCACCTTGCCGGCGAACAGTCCCCAGACTCCCTTGCGCAACTCCCGCTCGCGCCACGCCTGGTTGAAGAACGTGCAGCTCAGGGTGGCGCCGGAACCGTCACCGATGGTGATCTCGAGCATGTTGCCACGGCGCTGGCGCATCGGTTTCACATTCATCGTCTGCACCTGGGCCAGCACGGTGACCTGCTCGTCCACCTCCAGACTGCGCAGGTCGGTGTGCTCGCCGCGTTCGTCGTACCGCCGGGGGAAGTGATAGATCAGGTCACCCGCGGTTCGCAACTCCAGGTGCTGGTCCAGGGCTTTGGCGGTCTTCGCGCCCAGCACCTTCTCCAGCGGAGTGTCGGTCGTGGTCATTCGACTCCTGCCAACAGGTGGTAACGGGGCTGCCCTCCCGCGTAGCACTGCAGCTCGATGAACGGCCAGGTGCGATGCACATGACCGCGCAACTCCTCCTCGAAACCGGGCGGGGCGTCAGCGCCCAGCACCAGTGTCACCAGCTCGCCGCCGCCGCCGAGCATCCGGTCCAGCAGCCGGCGGCTCACCTCGGCCAGATCACCGCCGATCACGTGCACCTCGCCGTCGACCAGGCCCAGCAGCTCACCGGCGTGGCACGGGCCGGCCACCGTCAGGGCGTCCCGCTGGGCGGTGCACACCTCACCGGACCGGCAGGCCCCGGCCGCCTCCGCCATCGCGATCACGTCGTCGGCGAACGGGCGCTGCCCGTCCCGGACCGCCAGGGCCGCCAGCGCCTGCACCGGCGACCGGGTCGGGACGACACTGACCCGAACCCCGGTGGTCTCCGCCTCACGGGCCGCCGACACCGCCACCGCGTGTGTGTTCGCGTCGTTCGGCAGCAGCACCACCGAACCCGCACCGGTCGCCGTCACCGCCGCCAGCATCTCCGCCGTCGACGGATTACGGTCCACCACCACGGCGCCCTCCGCCTCGAACAGCGCCGTCAGCCCGTCGCCGTCGGCGACGACCACGGCACCCCGGCGGTCCGCTCCCGGCCGATGCCCCTCCAGCGGGGTGACACTGATCCGGTACGGGCGGCCGGCGCCGACTCCGGCCTCGATCACCGGGCCGATCTCGGTCACGTGCACGTGGACGTTCCAGGTCGGCGGATCGCCATCGCCGGTACCGACGACCACCAGGGAGTCACCGAGCCCGGCCAGGGTCACGCGCAGCCGCTCCACAGCCGAGTCGGTGGCGTCCAGCAGGAACTGCACCTCGTAGCCGTGTGGCCCGACCGGGCCGATCACGGGAGCGGTATCCGTACCCCAGCCGGGGTTTTCCAGGTCTTTGTCACCGGCCGGCGCGGCTTCGGTGTCCACGGCCGCCACCAGGGCGTCCAGCAGCAGGCAGAGGCCCCGGCCGCCGGCGTCGACCACTCCGGCCCGGGCCAGCACCGGCAGCTGCTGCGGGGTCCGGGCCAACGCCTCGGTGGCCGCCCCCGCCGCCGCCCGCGCGACCGTGAGCAGGCTGTCCGAGCTGATCCGCCCGGCGGCCTCGGCAGCCGCCGCCACCACCGACAGCACGGTGCCCTCGACCGGCCGGGCCACCGCCGCGTAGGCCGCGTCCGTCGCCGTCCGCAACGCCCGGGCCAGCTCACCGCCGCGCACCGCGACCGCGGCGGTGAACGAGTCGGCCATCCCGCGCAGGATCTGCGAGACGATGACGCCGGAGTTGCCTCGGGCGCCCAGCAGCGCCCCACGGGCCATCCGCCGCATCGGGCCGCCCGGACCCGGCTCCTCCAGCCCGGAGGTCAGCGCCTGCTGGGCCGCGGTCAGGGTCAGCACCAGGTTGGTCCCGGTGTCGCCGTCGGGCACCGGATAGACGTTCAGCTCGTCGATCTCACGCTGATGTGCCCGGAGCGCCGCGAGCCCGCCATCGCACCAGCGGCGTACCGCGGCGGCGTCGAGGGTGTCCAGCACGCGAAAATCGTACTAACCACCCCTGACAAACGCCGGGTCACGCACCCTGACCGGGGGCGATTGGCTGTATAGGCCAGGGATCGGGTAACCTTGCCGGGTTGCCTGGGCGAGATCGTGTTTACCCTGGGCACCTCCAGTTTCGGTATCAAACCCAGGAGTATCCCGTGGCAAGCGTGTGCGACGTCTGTGCGAAGGGACCCGGCTTCGGACACAACGTGCCGTGGTCGAAGAAGAAGACGAACCGTCGGTGGAACCCGAACATCCAGTCGGTTCGCACCCCCGCAGGTGGTGGCACCACCAAGAAGCTGCAGGTCTGCACCTCGTGCATCAAGGCCGGCAAGGTTGTCCGCGCCTGACGCGGAGATCTTCGAAAAGGCCGCCGGGATCACCCGGCGGCCTTTTTCGTGCCCTGCTGCGCGGCTTCAGAGGGCCCGCGCGAACGACAGCACCCCGGCGTGTCCCCGGTAGTGGCCGAAGTCCTCGATCCGCTGATACCCACGTGACTCGTAAAGCGCGATCGCCTCGGGCTGCTGGTCCCCGGTCTCCAGGATGACCCGCTGGAGCCCGGCCTCACGCGCCGACTCCTCGATCACGGCCAGGATCCGCCGGGCCACCCCGCGTCCACGCGCCGCCTCCGCCGTGAACATCCGCTTCAGCTCGGCGTCGTCCCCGTGCCGGCGCCAGCCCGCGCAGCCGACCGGCTCGCCGTCCTGAACAGCGATGAAGAACCGGCCGAGCGGCGGATCGAAATCAGTCAGCGCGATCGGGGTGTCGTCACCACTGCCGCCGTACCGGCGGGCCAGCTCCGCCATCGCGTCGGCGACGATCTTCTGCACCTCGGGTGTATCGAACCGCGTCTGATGTATCTCCAGCTCACTCACGACGTGAGGCTAACTCTCGGATCGCGTCGATCCGTGGCCGACCTCAGCGGAAGTGATCCCAGCCGGTGCCGCCGGTCCACGCCTTGCCGTCGACGGTCACCGTGCTCCCGTCCTGGACCGAGCCGACCACCCGCCACTCCGGCGGCAGCGTGACACCGGGCGGGAAGGTCGCCGCCAGCGGGTGGTCGTCGCCGCCGGCGAGCAGCCAGAGGTAGGGGTCGACGCCGAGCGCGCTGGCCGCGTCACGCATCTGGCCGGGCAGTTCGAAGGCGTCCCGCCGCACGTCGATCCCGACCGAGCTGGCGGTGGCGATGTGGCCGAGGTCCTGGAGCAGCCCGTCGGAGACGTCGATCATCGAGGTGGCGCCGAGCCGGGCCGCCTGGGGTCCGGCCGCGTACGGGACGACGGGCCGGCGGTAGGCCTCGACCAGCAGTTTGGGGGTCCGGAACCCGCGGGACAGGACGGTGAGCCCGGCCGCCGCGTACCCGATCCGCCCGCACAGGGCCAGGACGTCACCGGGCTTGGCACCGTCCCGGCGGACCGGGTCGGCGCCGCGCAGGTCACCGAGGGCGGTGACGGCGATGGTCAGGGTGGGGCTCGACGAGGTGTCGCCGCCGACCACGGTGGCACCGACCAGTCCGGCTTCGGCGCTGAGACCGTCGGCGAGACCCTCGGCCCAGCCGATGTCCAGTCCGGTGGGCATGCAGAGGGCGACGAGCAGGGCGGTGGGCACGGCACCCATCGCGGCGATGTCGGCCAGGTTGGCGGCGGCGGCCCGATGCCCGACGTCCTCGGGGCCACACCAGTCGCGGCGGAAGTGCCGGCCTTCGACGAGCACGTCGGTGGAGGCGACCACTCGCCCGTCGGAGGCGCGGATCACGGCGGCGTCGTCGCCGGGGCCGATCAGGGTGGCCTCTCCCGAGCCGAGCCGGGAGACGATTCGGCCGATCAGCCCGAATTCACCGGCCTCTGCGATGCTCACGTCCACGCCCTTCGATGATGGCAACCCGCTGCCGGGCCGTTTCGTACGGTAGTTTCACTTTTCGGGGATCACCGGCGGTGGCGGATGGGAGTCGATCGTGGTCCAGGCATACATCCTCATTCAAACGGAGGTCGGTAAGGCCCGTGACGTGGCCGCCGCGATCGAGAAGATACCGGGCGTGGTTCGGGTCGACGCGGTGACGGGGCCGTACGACGTGGTCGTGCTGACCGAGGCACGCACCGTGGACGAGCTGGGCGGCCTGATTGTGAGCAAGGTCCAGTTCGTGCCGGGCATCACGCGGACGCTGACATGCTCCGTGGTAAACCTCTGACATGGTGGATACCGACACCCCGAGAACCGAAGTGGCACCCGACCGGACGAAACGGATCGCCGCGTTGTGGGCGACCCTGGTGGCCGTCCCGGTGACGCTGGTCGTGGGTGTCATCGCATTCGCCACGATAAAGCCGGACGATCCAGAGAAGTCAGAAAGAACACCGGTCGCGATTCCGAGCACCCCGGTCGTCATGGACGCGCCGCAGCTCGACGAGCGCACGTCGACGGTCTGTCTGGCGGTCACGTCCCAGCTCCCGGTGAAGATCCGCGACCTGCCGGCCCGTGCGGTGAGCGCCGGGCCGGAGCAGAACGCCGCTTTCGGCGAGCCCGCGGTCACGGTCGCCTGCGGGGTGCCCCAGCCGGAGACGTGCAAGGTTCCGGACGACGCCACGCCCGGCTGCGTCCCGATGGACACCGAGCTGCTGATCATGAACAACGTCTGCTGGTGGGCGGCGCCCGGCAGTGGCGGGGCCACCATCACCACGATGGACCGCGAGGTCCCGGTGCGGGTGACCGTGCCCGAGTCGTACGAGAACCCGGCACAGTGGGCCAACGAGTTCTCCGACACGATCGTCAAGACGGTCAAGTCGAAACAAGCCGGCACCATGCCGAGCGGATGTGAGTAAGGGCTAGTGCAGGCCGGTGCCGCGGCTCAGCGCGGTGCGCACCAGCCGGTCCACGACCTTCGGGTACTCCAGGCCGGTGGCCGCCCACATCTGCGGGAACATCGAGGTCGGCGTCATCCCCGGCATCGTGTTGATCTCGTTGAGCAGGACCTCGCCGGACGCGGTCACGAAGAAGTCGACCCGGGCCAGGCCGGCGCAGTCCAGCGCGGTGAAGGTCCGCAGCGCGTACTGGCGGACCTGCCGGGTGACGGCGTCGGGCAGGTCGGCGGGGATGGTGGCCCGGCTGCCGGCCAGGTACTTCGTCTCGAAGTCGTACCAGTCCGCGCCGTCCATGTGGATCTCGGCGAGCAGTGACGCCTCGGGCTCCCCGCCGGTCTCCCCCTCCAGCACACCGCATTCGATCTCACGGCCCACGATCGCGGCCTCGACCAGCACCTTCGGGTCGATCTCCCGGGCGGCCGCGACGGCCGCGTCCAGGTCGGCCCAGTCGCTGACCTTGGTGATGCCGGTGGATGATCCGGCCCGCGACGGTTTCACGAAGACCGGCAGCCCCAGTCGGTCCCGGTCGGCCCCGGAGAGTGACACTCCGGCGCGCAGCACCGCGTAGGGCCCGACCGGGATGCCCTCGGCGATCGCGAGCTTCTTGGTGAACTCCTTGTCCATCGCCGCCGCCGAGGCGAAGACGTTGGCCCCGACGTACGGAATCCCGGCCATCTCCAGCATCCCCTGGATCGTGCCGTCCTCCCCGTAGGCGCCGTGCAGCACCGGGAAGACCACGTCCGCACCCGCCAGCTCGGAGACACCCTCGACCGGGTCGCGCACGATCATCTCGGTCGCCGTCGGGTCGACCGCGAGCACCACCGCGCTGCCGGACGCCGCGGTGATCTCGGGCAGCGCGCGCTCCCTGATGGCGAGCCGCGAGGCGTCCCCGGAAGCCAGCACCCAGCGCCCCGCACGGGTGATTCCGACCGGCAGGATCTCGTACTGATCCGGGTCCAGAGCACCCAGGATCGCACCGGCGCTGACACAGGAGATCGCGTGCTCAGAGCTGCGACCGCCGAACACGATGGCGACGCGGGTCTTGCGCGGGGACGTCACTCTTCTCGTGCCTTCCAGCTAGCGGTCATGCCGGGGGTGAATCTACTCTGCGTACACCTAAACGGGGTTTCGTGGCGGCGACCTCGAAAGCGTGCAAAGCAGGGAGAATAAGGCGTCAATGGCACCAGCACTCCACGTGATCGCCGGTCCGGGTCCCGGGCAGTTGGCGACGATGGCTCACCCGGCCGACGAGCCCTGGTCGCCACCGGAATTGATCGCCTTGGCGAAAGCCGGAGTCCAGGTGCTGGTCTCCACCACCGAACCCGGGCCGGACACCGCCGGCATCGAGGTGGTCCCCTTCCCGGCGTCAGAACAGCCGGGACAGCCGGCGCCGGAGGCGAAGCAGGTGGTGGCCCTCGCCATCCGGCTGGCCCGGGACGTCCGCGCCGGCCGTTTCGTGGTCACGCAGGCCGCCGTCGACAACGGCCGGTCCACACTGCTGGCCACGATGACGCTGGCCCTGCTCGGCATCCGGCCGGGCGAGGCCCTGCGCCGCACCGCCGAACCCGGTTCCGAGATCGCCCCGGACTGGCTGCACGACTTCGTCGCCACCAACAGCTAACCCAAGATCAATTGCACGTTGCCGTACGGGCTGGGACGTCCCGCCGCATCCAGGACGCCCCGCCCCGGCCCGGCGACGCGGGCGGCACACCGGGCCGACCCGCCGCCGCCGGGTGGTGAGCGGTGGTCACCGCCCGGCGGTGAACGTCTGCGGCAGAGCCCCGCTGTCCCACAGCGCGTCGAGGTGAGTGAGGAACCCGGTCAGGCTGCGTTCCAGCTCGCGCCGCTCGGCGGCGTCGAGCACGGCCAGCGGGTCGGAGAAGATCAGCCCCTCCGGATGCCGGGCCCGCGTCCCCACGAACTTGTCGCAACCCCCGCACCACACGTAACTGACCAGGGTGGGCCGTTTGGCGTTCTCCGGCGCCGTGAAGTAGGCCCGCAGCCGCCGCTGTCCACACGCCGGGCAGTCCCGCTCCCCCGGATCCGCGAAGAAGCTCGCGCCCTGGGTGAGCGCCGCCACCTGATCCCCGTCGAAACTGCTCCAGCCGGTCATGCCCGGGAGGCGTCCAGAGCCGCGGTGATGTCAGCGATCAGGTCGACACTGTCCTCGATGCCGCAGGAGAACCGGACGAAGCCCGGCGACGTGTCGTCCCCCCATTGGGCCCGCCGGTCCGCGGTGGTGTGCACGCCCCCGAACGACGTGGCCGCGAACACCAGCCGCGCCGCGGTCAGGAACCGGCCCACCCGTTCCGCGGTACCGAGGTCGAACGACACGATCCCCGGGATCCGGCGCATCTGAGCGGACGCGATCGCGAACGACGGGTCACCGGGCAGCCCCGGCCAGCGGACCCCGGTCACGTCGGACCGGGCCAGCAGCAGTTCGGCGACGGCCGCGGCGTTCCGGGTCTGCCGGGCGAGCCGCAGGTCGAGAGTCGCGATGGACCGGTGCGCCAGCCACGCGTCGAACGCCCCCGGCACCGCACCGGTCTGCTTGCGCCACGTCTCGACCTTGGCCAGCAACGCCGGATCGGTGGCCGACACGTACCCCAGAAGAACGTCGGAATGCCCGGTCAGCGCTTTGGTCCCGGACGCGACCACCAGATCCGCCCCGAGGGCGAGCGGGTTCTGCCCGAGCGGTGTGGCCGCCGTGTTGTCGACCGCGACCAGCGCCCCCGCCTCGTGCGCGGCGGCGGACAGCGCCCGCACGTCACAGACGTCCAGCCCCGGGTTGGCCGGCGTCTCCAGCAGCACCAGCCGCATGCCGGTGAAATCCGGGTACGGCCCCGCCGTCGGCACCAGAACCGTCTTCACACCCAGGTCCCGCAGAGTGCCCTCGGCGAAGGCCCGGACCGTGAAGTACCCGTCCGAGGGGAGCGCCACCGTGTCGCCGGTCCGCAGCACCGCGAGCAGCAGCGCGGTGATCGCCGCCTGCCCGCTGGAGAAGACCAGCGTCGGCCCGCCCTCCAGAGCCCCGATCGCCGATTCCAGTCCTTCCCGGGTCGGGTTCTCGGTGCGCGCGTAGCCGTTCTCCCCCGGCCCGGTGACCGGATCGAGGTGGTAGGGCGCGGCGAACACCGGCCCCGGCAGGAACGGCTCGCCGACCACCGGGGTGGGCAGGCCCGCGTGTACCGACCGGGTGCCGTCGGAATAACTCATGATCCGTACCTCTTACTCGGGCTTCATGTCCCGTGTCATCAACAGCTTGACCGCGACCCGCGGGTCCACCCCTTCGTGGCACACGCGCTCGACCTGCTCGACGATCGGCATCTCGACACCGTTCGCCCGGGCCAGGTCGCGGATGGACAGGCAGCTCTTGACACCCTCGGCGGTCTGCCGGGTGGCGATCTGCGCCTGTTCCAGGGTCTCGCCGCGGCCCAGGTGCTCACCGAACGTGCGGTTCCGGGCGAGCGGCGACGAGCAGGAGGCCACCAGGTCACCGAGACCGGCCAGGCCGGCGAAGGTGAGCGGGTCGGCACCGAGCGCCACCCCGAGACGGGCGGTCTCGGCCAGCCCACGGGTGATCAGCGAGGCCCGGGTGTTGTCACCGAGCCCCAGTGCGACCGCCATCCCGTACGCCAGGGCGATCACGTTCTTGCAGGCCCCGCCGAGTTCGCAGCCGATCACGTCGTCCGACGTGTACGGCCGGAAGTAGGGTGCCGCCAGCGCGTGCTGGACCTGCTTGGCCCGAGCCTCGTCGGAACACGCCACCACCGTGGTGGTGGGCTGCTCGGCGGCGATCTCCGGGGCCAGGTTGGGGCCGGAGACGACGACCACCCGGTCCGGGGCGACACCGGCGGTCTCGACGATCACCTCGCTCATCCGCTTGAGGGTGCCGAGTTCGATGCCCTTCATCAGCGACACCACCGTCGAGTCGGCGGGGAACAGCCCGGCCCAGTCGGCGAGGTTGCCGCGCAGGGTCTGCGACGGGACGGCGATCGCGATCAGCTCGGCCCCGTCGACGGCCTCGGCCAGATCGGTGGTGCCGGTCACGCTCTTCGCCAGGCGTACCCCCGGAAGGGAGCCCTCGTTGCCGTGCCGGTCCCGGATCTCGGTGGCGACCGCCTCCCGCCGCGCCCAGATGGTCACGTCCGACCCGGCGTCGCCGAGCACCTTCGCAAACGCGGTGCCCCATGCTCCGGAACCGATGACGGACGCCTTCATGGCGCTTCCTCCGAGGTAATGGCCCTGTTCACGGGCCGGTCGTAGAGCGCCGGCGGTTCGCCGTCGCGGATCTCGCCCAGAAGGTCCCGGACATTCAACATGATCGCCTCGGTCATCTCCGCCAGCACTTGCCGGGTCGGTTCGAGACCGGCCCAGCGACTGAGGTCGACCGGTCGCCCGGTCGTCACGGTGACGGGCGACCTGCGCAACTTCAGCCTGTTGGTACGCGGATCGAAGATCGCCTGCGCGCCCCAGTTCGCGATCGGCACCACCGGGGCCCCGGTGAGCAGCGCGAGCCGGGCCGCACCGGTCTTGCCCCGCATCGGCCACAGATCGGGGTGCCGGGTGGTGGTGCCCTCCGGGTAGATCACCACGGCACCGCCCTCCCGCAACGCGTCGACCAGGGTGTCCAGGGACTTCACCGCATCCACACTGCCCCGTTCGACCGGGATCTGCCGGGCCTTGACGAGCAGGAACCCGATGATCGGGACCTTCCACACACTGGCCTTGCCGAGGAACCGCGGCCAGCGACCGGTGCCGTAGACGTAGTGGGCGACCACCAGCGGATCGAAATGCGACACGTGATTAGGGACCAGGATCACCGGGCCGGTGGCCGGGACGTCGTCGGTCCGCAGCCACGTCTTACGGGTCAGAGGCGTCGTGATCGAGACGACCATCATCACCACGACACGCTGCCAGAAGCCGATCCTGAACCGGGCCACGCCGCCTCCCCTTCTCCACCTGCGACGAAATCATGCCCGCTCGACTCCCGGTGTACCAGGCAGGGGTCTTCGGAATCACGGAACCGAAGGGCACGCCCGGCCCGATCACTGGGGCAGGATGGTCCGGTGCGTATGTGGACGGCGATCATCCCGGTGAAGCGGCTGGAGGCGGCGAAGACACGGCTGCGCGGCGCCGTGCCCGTCGACCGCCATCCGGAACTGGCCCTGGCCATGGTGCGGGACACCGCGGCCGCGGTTCTCGCCGCCGACACGGTGGCCGGGCTGCTGGTGGTCACCGACGATCCCGAGGTCGGCGCGGCGGTGCGGGAAATCGGTGCCCGGGTGGCGCCCGACCCGGGTGGCGGGCTGAACGCAGCGATGCGGTTCGGTGCGGACGAGGCGGCCGGTCTGGCGGCGTACCGGGTGGTGCTCGCTGGTGATCTGCCGGCCCTGCGCCCGGACCAACTCGACGACGTGCTGTCCCGGGTGGCCGGCCGTAGTTTCGTGCCGGACGCCGCCGGGATCGGCACGGTCCTGCTGGCGGCCCCGCCCCGGCAGCCGCTCGACCCCCGGTTCGGCGGGCCGTCGGCGGCGGCACACGCCGGTTCCGGCGCGGTGGCGCTGCGCGGCGACTGGCCCGGCCTGCGGCAGGACGTGGACACCGCCGCCGACCTCGACACCGTGCTCACCCTGGGTGCCGGCCGGCATACCTGCGGCCTGCTGCGGGACCTCGGGCTGACCCCGGAATGCGCCCCGGCCGCGTAACCGCGCGAACCCCGGTAGCGTGAGCTTCATGCAGGGCACGATCGCGACTTTCGACCCGGACACCCGCAGTGGTTCGCTACTGCTCGACGACGGCACCCCACTGGAGTTCGGCGCGGAGGCCTTCGGTCGCTCCGGCCTGCGGCTTCTCCGGCTCGGTCAGCGCGTCACGGTCGAATCGGACGCGACCGGGGTGGTTTGTCGGGTGTTGATTCCCGGAGTAGCTTGAAGTGATCATCCGGTAGTTCGTTTCACGTTTCTCCGGAAACGGCGATGATGGACCCATGCAGACTCCGCCCCGGACCCCCGAGAACCGCCGGCGCGGCCCCAACGGCCGCTTTCTACCCAGGCCGGAGCTACCGGAAGTCAGTTCGGATCAGGCGGAGGAAGTGTTGGAGCAGCAAGCCGGGGCAGATCTGCCGGCCGAGATCGATCCCGAGACGGTGAGCACACCCGTCGAGGCGGAGCGCGAGGCCACCGAGTTCACCGCGCGTGACATAGTCGCCGGTCTCGTCGATGACGACGACGAGGATGACGACGAGACAGCCAGCGAGCCCGGCTATCTGCTGCCGGAGGACCGGTTCTTCAACCGGGAGCTGTCCTGGCTCGACTTCAACGCCCGAGTGCTGGCCCTGGCCGAGGACCCGGGGTCCCCGCTGCTGGAGCGGGCGAAATTCCTGGCGATCTTCGCGAGCAACCTGGACGAGTTCTACATGGTCCGGGTGGCCGGCCTGAAACGGCGGTTGAGCGCCGGCCTGCCGATGCGCGGCGGTGACCGGTCCCCGCTGCGCCACCAGATCGAGATGATCAGCGCGCGCACCGTCGACCTGGTGACCCGGCACGCGGCCTGTTTCGCCGACGAGGTGCGGCCGAAACTGGCGGCGGAGAGCATCGAACTGGTGTCGTGGAAGGAGCTGAACGCCGCCGAGCAGGGCCGGTTGCGCACCTTCTTCCGCGAGCAGGTGTTCCCGGTGCTGACGCCGCTGGCCGTCGACCCGGCGCACCCCTTCCCGTACATCTCCAGCAAGTCCTTGAACCTGGCCGTCGCCCTGCGCTACCCGGACGGCGACTCCCCTGAACTGTTCGCCCGGGTCAAGGTGCCGAACAACGTGCACCGCTTCGTGACCGTGCAGAACGACAGTCGCGGCGTGCGTTTCCTGCCGGTCGAGGAACTGATCGCGGTCCACCTCAACCAGCTCTTCCCCGGCATGCAGATCCTGGAGTGGCACCTGTTCCGGGTGACCCGCAACGCCGAACTGGAAGTCGACGAGGACCGCGACGAGGACCTGCTGCAGGCCCTGGAGCGGGAGCTGGCGCAGCGCCGGTTCGGCCCGCCGGTGCGCCTGGAGGTCGCCGCCTCGATCAGCGATCACGTGCTCGACCTGCTGGTCCGCGAACTCGACATGGACGGTCAGGAGGTGCTGCGGGTGCCCGGCCTGCTGGACCTGTCGTCCCTGTGGCAGGTCTTCGGCGAGTGTGACCGCGACGACCTGAAGGACCGCCCGTTCGTCCCGGCGACCCACCCGCACCTGGCCGACGGCGAAGTCCCGCGCAGTGTCTTCAACCGGCTGCGCGAGTCGGACATCCTGGTCCACCACCCGTACCACTCGTTCTCCACGAGTGTGCAGCGGTTCATCGAGCAGGCCGCTGCCGACCCCAACGTGCTGGCGATCAAGCAGACGCTCTACCGCACCTCCGGTGACTCACCGATCGTCGACGCGCTCGTCGACGCGGCCGCGGCGGGCAAGCAGGTGGTGGTGCTGGTCGAGGTGAAGGCCCGCTTCGACGAGGTGGCCAACATCGCCTGGGCGCGGACCCTGGAGCGGGCCGGCTGCCACGTGGTCTACGGCCTGGTCGGTCTCAAGACCCACTGCAAGACCTCCCTGGTGGTACGTCAGGAGGGTCACCAGATCCGGCGCTACTGCCACATCGGCACCGGCAACTACCACCCGAAGACGGCTCGGCTCTACGAGGACTTCGGCATGCTGACCGCCGACCCCGAAGTGGGCGCGGACGTCACCGACCTGTTCAACGTGCTGACCGGGTACAGCCGCCAGACCACGTTCCGCCGTCTGCTGGTGGCCCCGCACGGCGTCCGCAAGGGTCTGCTGGAACGAGTCGAGGAGCAGGCCCGGATCGCCCGTGAGGGCGGCGAGGCGCTGGTCCAGTTCAAGGTGAACTCGCTGGTCGACGAGAAGACGATCGACGCGCTTTACCGTGCCTCGCAGGACGGGGTCAAGGTGGACCTGGTCATCCGGGGGATGTGCGCGCTGCGCCCCGGGATCCCGGGCCTGTCCGAGAACATCCGGGTCCGCTCGATCGTCGGCCGGTTCCTGGAGCACTCGCGGGTGTTCCGGTTCGGCCCCGGCGCCGACTCGGAGTACTGGATGGGTTCCGCCGACATGATGCACCGCAACCTGGACCGCCGGGTGGAGGCCCTGGTCAAGGTGACCCTCCTGTCGGCCCGCGAGGAGATGCGGCACGTCCTGGAACTCTCGATGGGCGAACACACCGAGGGCTGGGACCTGGACGGCGACGGCATCTGGCACCGTAACCAGGGCAACCCCGGCCGCCCCCAGGTCCACCTGCAGGCGGCCATGCTCCGGCGAATCATCGGGAAGAAGTAACCAGCCCGGCTATGAACGAACGGGCTTGTCGGGGTCGCCCCGGAGAGCCCGGTCGGTCATAGCGTGTGTGACCAGCCCGAGTGAGCCTTGGAATGAGGTGAACTACGTTGAACACAGGTGAGTCGGCCCACGGCCGGGTGCTTCCTCAGCCCGGTCCTCTGGAATCGCGGTCAGCAGACAACCCGTCGGGTCGGGACGAAACGGGATCGCGACGTCCCATCGTTGTGGTGGGGCAAACCGGTGTTCAACATGGGCGAGGGGAGACCGCTGTTCCGGTTCCGGCACAGCGGCGTCACCCCGGCACGGTGGAAACCGTGTCGGGAGCGGGCGGTAACGCCCAGCAACAGAGGTTGAAAGAGTCGCGGGTCTTTGTACTGGACCAGGCCGGAAAGGCACTCCAGCCATGCGCTCCGGCTCGCGCCCGCCAGTTGTTGCGTGCTGGGCGGGCAGCCGTGCACCGCCGGACCCCTTTCGTCATCCGGCTGCGCGATCGTGGCCGCGACGAATCGGTCGTGCCGGGCGTAGAGGCCGGAGTCGATCCCGGATCGCGGTACACCGGGATCAGCGTCTTCACCAGCCGATCCGACGAGACCGGGCCCGAGCCGGTGGTGGTCCGCACCGGTGCCTACAGCATCGGGGTCCAGCATCGAGGCGGTCAGATACGCGACAGACTCACCGCACGGGCCGCGCTGCGCCGAGGTCGCCGGACGCGGAATCTCAGGTACCGGGCACCGCGGTTCGACAACCGCCGACGACCGGCAGGTTGGCTGCCTCCGTCGTTGCGGCACCGGATCGAGACGACCATGTCCTGGATCAACCGGCTCCGGAGGTGGGCTCCGGTCACCGCGGTGCACGTGGAACACGTCGCATTCGACACTCAACTGCTCGCCGATCCGCAGGTGCAAGGTCGCGGCTATCAGCACGGTGAACACGCGGGCCGCGTCGCGGTGCGCTCATCCGGCAGGTTCAACATCCGTACGGCAATGGGACTCGTCCAGGGAATCCACCACCGCCATGTCCGGCTGCTGCAACGCGGCGACGGCTGGTCCTACCGCTACCAACAGGAGCGTTTCGAATCCCCGCCGGCTTGAAGAACGAAGTATTCACGGAAGAAATCTGATGACGAGAGTGGAACGTGCGGCCGGTGGAGTTCTGCTCCGCCGGTCGGGTGAGCGGGTCGAGGTGTGTCTGGTGCACCGGCCCCGGTACGACGACTGGAGCCTGCCCAAGGGCAGGCTCGCCGACGGCGAGGAACCGCTGCTGGCGGCGGTTCGGGAGGTCGAGGAGGAGACCGGCACGGCCGGGATCCCCCTGCTGCGGCTGGCCGACTGTGACTACACGCTGCCGGGCGGGCGCCCGAAGAACGTGGCGTACTGGCTGATGGCGGTCGCCGGTGACGGGCCGGTGCAGGACACCGACGAGGTCGACGAGCTGGTGTGGTTGCCGTTGGACGAGGCGGCCGGCCGGTTGACGTACGACGATGAGAAAGCCGTCCTCGCGGAAGTCGCGGCGCTGCCCCCGGTCACCGCGGTGATCGCGCTGGTCCGGCATGCCCGCGCCGGGGACCGCAAGAAGTGGGCCGGCCGGGACCAGCTGCGGCCGATCGATCCGGTCGGGGTGCGGCAGGCGGACCGGTTCGCCGCCCTGCTCACCCCGTTGCGCCCGCGCCGGCTGGTGGCGGCGACCCCGCTGCGCTGCACCCAGACGCTGGAGCCGTTGGCCGCCGCGACCGGTGACCGGTCGATCGTCAGTGACGGCGCGTTCGCCGAACCGGACTCCCCGGACCTGGTACCGGACCGGGTGGCGGTGGCGCTGGCCCGGCTGACCGAGCTGCGGACCCGGGAACGGGTCGTGGTGTGCAGTCAGGGCAAGCTGATGCCGCATCTGCTGGCGGCGCTGCACGGTGTGGACGATCATCACGCGTTCAAGACGCCGAAGGGTGAGGGCTGGCTGCTCACCTGGTCCGGCGACCGGCTGCTGGGCGCGTCCCGGCTGTGACGGTGCGGCGGGCCGGAGCGTCGGCCCGCCAGTATCCGACATGGTCACCGGTGAGCCAGCGGGTCTGCCACAGCTCGTCGCGGCGTGGTTCCCAGTCCCGGTACGGCAGCAGCGCCAGCCGCCAGGCGAGGATCCCGGCCAGGTACCAGCCGTAGATCGGCACCGCCCCGAGCCAGCCGTCCATCCGCCGGTAGGAGCCCCACGGCGCGCCCCATGCCACGGTCAGCCCGGACCACGCACAGGTGATCAGCCAGTCCAGGATCGGCCAGCCGGTGCCGGTCTCGGCCAGGTCACCGAGGGTCCATCCGGGCACGATCGCGATCGCGAACAGTCCGGCGGCCAGAACGGCCCGGGTGGTCAGTCCCCGTGGCCCGGACGGTCTTCGCTGCATTTCCGGACGGTAGGCCGCATGTGGTGGTTCGCGCCGGAACACCGGAAGGCGTCCACCGTACGGTGGACGCCTTCCGGTCGAGCGGTTCAGTTGTTCAGCGGGCCTTCCGCGGTGACCGGGCGCGAGCCGGAGCCGCCTCCGGGGCCGCGGTCTTGCGGGCGGTCCGCTTGGCCGGGGCCGCCTTGGCGGCCGCGGTCTTCTTGACTGCCGTGGTGGCTGTGGTCTTGGCCGCTTTGGCAGCGGTCTTGGCCGGGGCCGTCTTGGTGGCCTTGGTCGCCGTCTTGGCCGGAGCCGTCTTGGCGGCCGCGGTCTTGGTCGCCGTGGCCTTGGTCGCAGCGGTCTTCGTCGCAGTGGCCTTGGTCGCAGTGGCCTTGGTCGCAGTGGCCTTGGTCGCAGTGGCCGCGGTCTTGGTGGCCTTGGTGGCGGCGGTCTTCGCCGGAGCAGCCGTGGTCTTGGTCGCCGCGGTCTTCTTCGCGACTGCCGTCGTGGTGGCCGCCTTGGCCGGAGTGGTCTTGGCGGTGGTCTTGGCGGTGGTCTTCTTCGCGGCGGTGGCCGACTTCGCCGGCTTTCCGCTCGCAACGAGATCCCGGAATGCGCTGCCGACGCGGAAGACCGCGACCGACGTCTTCTTCACCTTGACTGGTTCACCGGTGCGCGGATTCCTGGCGGTACGCGGATTACGCACCCGCTTCTCCCAGGAACCGAATCCGGTGAGTGCGACCTTGTCACCCTTGGCAACGGCGTTCTGCACCTCACTGATGAACGCGTCCAAAGCCAGGGTCGCCGACTTCTTGTCTCCCAGCCTTTCGGCGAGCGCCTCGATGAGCTCGGCCTTGTTCACGGTTTTCCTCCCGGACGTGACGTGAGAACTGGCCCGTCGAAGGCCATTCTGCGCGCACGGTATGCCCTGTGATGTGGTTACAGAAACATTCGGGGTAAAAAACCGTTGTGTCCCAACGAATACGCCCCTGCCGGGTGACCCGGCAGGGGCGGAATTCGCGTCCGGTAGCTAAAGGACGACGACCGGTTTGAAAGCCGGTCGCTCCTTCTCGTACGCGGTAATGGTCTCCTCGTGGCGCAGTGTCAGTCCGATGTCGTCGAGGCCCTCCATGAGCCGCCACCGACTGAAATCGTCGATCGGGAACCCGTAGGCGGCGTCGTCGACGCGGACCACCCGGCCCTCCAGGTCGACGGTGATCTCCTTCTCCGGCTCGCCGTCGGCGAGGTCCCAGAGGCTCTCCACGATCTTCTGGTCGAGCTGGATCGGCAGCAGGCCCTCCTTGAGGGAGTTGCCGCGGAAGATGTCGCCGAAGCGGGAGGCGATGACGGCTTTGAAGCCCCAGTCGCGCAGCGCCCAGACGGCGTGCTGCCGGGACGAGCCGGTGCCGAAGTTCGGGCCGGCGACCAGGATGCTGGCGCCCGCGTGGGCCGGCCGGTTCACCACGAAGTCCGGGTCCTCGCGCCAGGCGCTGAAGAGGCCGTCCTCGAAGCCGGTCCGGGTGACCCGCTTCAGGTAGACCGCCGGGATGATCTGGTCGGTGTCCACGTCAGAGCGGCGCAGCGGCATGACTTTGCCGCTGTGGGTGACGAACTTGTCCATGACTTTCCCCTAGCTCAGAGGTCGGCGGGGGCGGCCAGCCGGCCGACCACTGCGGTGGCGGCGGCGACCTGCGGCGAGACCAGGTGGGTGCGCCCGCCCTTGCCCTGCCGGCCCTCGAAGTTGCGGTTGGAGGTGGACGCGGCACGCTGGCCGGGGCTGAGTGTGTCCGGGTTCATACCCAGGCACATCGAACAGCCGGCGAAGCGCCACTCGGCGCCCGCGTCGGTGAAGACCTTGTCCAGGCCCTCGGCCTCGGCCTGCTCGCGCACCAGGTAGGAGCCGGGCACGATCATCATCCGGACGCCCTCGGCGACCTTGTGGCCACGGATGACGTCGGCGGCGGCGCGCAGGTCCTCCAGGCGCCCGTTGGTGCAGGAGCCGACGAAGACCACGTCGACCGGGACCTCGCGGAACGGGGTGCCGGGGGTGAGGGCCATGTAGTCCAGCGCGCGCTGGGCGGCACCGCGCTCGACCTCGTCCAGGAAGTCCTCGGGGTTCGGCACGACGCTGTTCAGCGCGGCGCCCTGCCCCGGGTTGGTGCCCCAGGTGATGAACGGGCTGATCGTCGCGGCGTCCAGGACGATCTCGGTGTCGTACTCGGCACCGTCGTCGGTGGGCAGCGTCTTCCAGTACTCGACCGCGGCGTCCCACTCGGCGCCCTGAGCGGCGTGCTTACGGCCCTTCAGGTACTCGAAGGTGGTCTCGTCCGGCGCGATCATGCCAGCCTTGGCGCCCCACTCGATCGACATGTTGCAGATGGTCATCCGGCCCTCCATGGAGAGCTTGCGGATGGCCTCGCCGCGGTACTCCACGATGTGGCCGTTGCCGCCTCCGGTGCCGGTCTGCGTGATCAGGGCGAGGATCAGGTCCTTCGCGGAGACGCCCGGGCCCAGCTCGCCGACGACCGTGACGGCCATCGTCTTCGGCTTGGACTGCGGCAGCGTCTGGGTGGCGAGCACGTGCTCGACCTCACTGGTGCCGATACCGAAGGCCAGCGCGCCGAAGGCACCGTGAGTGGCGGTGTGCGAGTCGCCACAGACGATGGTCATGCCGGGCTGGGTGAGACCCAGCTGCGGGCCGATCACGTGCACGATGCCCTGGTTCACGTCACCCAGCGGGCGGATCTCGACACCGAACTCGGCGCAGTTCTTGCGCAGGGTCTCGATCTGCGTCCGCGAGGTGGTGTCAGCGATCGTGAACAGCTCGCCGCGCTTGGTGTTGAAAGCCGGGTCGGCGTAACCGGTCGGCGTGTTGTGGTCCTCCGTCGCGAGCGTGAGGTCGGTGCGGCGGACCGGGCGACCGGCCACCCGCAGACCGTCGAACGCCTGCGGGCTGGTGACCTCGTGCAGGAGATGCAGGTCGATGTAGAGCAGGTCGGGCTCGCCCTCGGCCGTGCGGACCACGTGGTCATCCCAGACCTTCTCGGCCAGGGTCCTGGGTTTCCCGCTCTGGGGAGTGACTCCCACCATCTGGACATCCTAAATTCTGGAATGTATGTTTCGGCTTGTGGGACACAGTATGAGCGGCGTAGGCGTTCTCGACAAGGCGGTTGTCATCCTCGCCGCCTGTGTCGACGGCGCCAGCCTTGCCGAATTGGTCGAACGCACCAAGTTGCCGCGCGCAACCGCACATCGCCTGGCCCAGGCCCTGGAGATCCATCGGATGCTGGTGCGCGACACTCAAGGAAGATGGCGTCCCGGACCCAGATTGGGCGAGTTGGCCAATGCCGCACCGGACGTTCTACTGACCGCCGCGGAGCCTTTGCTGTCCGCACTGCGGGACGCCACCGGCGAGAGTGCGCAGCTTTATCTGCGTCGCGCGGATGAACGGATCTGTGTCGCCGCGGCCGAGCGCGCCAGTGGTCTTCGCGACACCGTTCCGGTCGGCTCGGTGTTGCCGATGGTGGCCGGTTCAGCCGCCCAGATCCTGCTCGCGTGGGAGCCCCCGGAAGCGGTGATGCCGCTCCTGCCGCGCTGCAAGTTCACCGGCCGCACCCTGGCCGAGGTCCGCCGCCGCGGCTGGGCCCAGAGCGTCGCCGAGCGCGAGCCGGGTGTGGCGAGCGTCTCCGCGCCGATCCGCGACCGGACCGGCCGGGTGATCGCGTCCATCTCGATAAGCGGTCCGATCGAGCGACTGGGCCGCCGCCCCGGCGAACGCCACGCGATGGCCGTCGTCCGAGCCGGACAGCGACTCTCGGGACTGTAGTCAGTTAATAACTGTCCGATAGTCTGCCGCCCGTGCGGCTCTTCGGGCAGGATGATCGACTCTTCGGACGCGACAGCGAGTGCGCCCGGCTCGACGGACTCCTGCGGGAGGCGCGAGGCGGGCGCAGCGCGGCGCTGGTCCTGCGCGGCGAGGCGGGTGTCGGCAAGACCGCACTGCTGCGGTACGCCCGGACCGGCTCCCCGTCCGCACCGGCTCCCGGTTCCGTTCTGACCATCAGTGGGGTCGAGTCCGAGGCTGGATTCCCGTACGCGGGCCTGCATCGTCTCCTGATCCCCCTGCTGCCGGACCGTGATCGCCTGCCGGTCGCCCAGCGGTCCGCTCTGGAGGTCGCCTGCGGCCTCACCGACGGCCCACCGGCCGACCTCTTCCTGGTCAGCCTCGCCGCCCTCACGCTGCTCGCCGCGGCACCCCGGCTCTGCGTGGTCGACGACGTGCACTGGCTCGACCCGGAGTCGGCTCGCGCACTGGCCTTCGTCGCCCGCCGCCTGCACGCCGAGGGTGTCGTCCTGCTCTTCGGCCAGCGGATCGCCCCCGACGATCCGCTCTCCGGCCGGCGGGCCGTCCCCGGCGAGCCGGGGCTGTTCGCCGGGCTGGACGTGCTGGAGATCACCGGCCTGCCCCGGGACGCCGCGATGGCGCTGCTCTCCGACGTGGTCCCCGGCGAACTGGACCTGAGCCTGGCCGAGCAGATCGCCGAGTCCACCGGCGGCAACCCGCTCGCCCTCACCGACCTGGGCCGGGAACTCACCACCGACCAGCTGCGCGGCGCCTCCCCGTTGCCCGATCCGGTGCCGATCGGCAGCCGGCTGGAGAGCCACTACGCGGCCCGGGTCCGCGGATACCCGCCGGCCACCCGGACCTGGCTGGTGCTGGCCGCGGCGGGCGCCGGTGGCCGCACCGACCAGTTACTGGAGGCGGCTCGGCGGCTCGGCACCGGCCCCGAACAAGCCGCGCCCGCCGAATCGGATCGGCTGGTCACCGGCTTTCCACCCCTCGACTTCCGGCATCCGCTGGTGCGGTCCGCGGTGTACGGCGACGCCGTCCCCGCCCAGCGCCGGGCCGTGCACGCGGCCCTCGCCGAGGCCACCACCGGCCCGGCTGACGCTGACCGTCGTGCCTGGCACCTGGGCGCGGCCACCGCGGCCCCGGACGAGTCGGTCGCCGCCGAACTGGAACGCGGCGCCGACCGGGCCGGTGCCCGCGGCGGCCACACCGCCCGGGCCGGGTTCCTGACCCGGGCCGCCGAGTTGACCCCGGCACCCGAGGCCCGGGCCGTGCGGCAGGTGCGGGCGGCCGGCGCGGCCATGGCTGCCGGCGCTCCGGCCCGCGCGCTACTGCTGCTGGACCATGTGGACGAGCCCCTGCTCACCGGCCGGGCTCGCGGCGAAGCCCTGCTGACCAGGGCGTTCGCGATCATCAACGCCGGTGTGCCGACCGGTCAGCGGGACGCGGTCGCCCTGTGCCTGGCTGCGGCCGAGGCGTTCGGCCCGGATCGCGGGCGGGCCCGGCAGGCGCTGGTCCAGGGCATCGAGCACGTGCTGTCGGCCGAGCACCTGGGCGGCACCAGCGAACCCGAGGTCGCCGCCGCGGCCGCGCCGCTGGCCGGGGACGACCACATCGACGGGCTGCTGCTAGCCGCGTACACCGCGTTCGTCGTGGCCGGTTACCCGGACTGCGTGCCGGTGGTGCGCCGGGCCGTCGCCGCGATCGCCGACCCGGGCCTGCCCGACGAGATCCTGCTGTCCCGGTTCGCCATCGGGGTGAACTTCTGCACCCTCACCTGGGACGAGGAGAACAAGACCGACATCCTGGCCCGTGCCGAACAGGCCGCCCGGCGCACCGGGGCCCTGCACCGCCTCGACCTGATCCACTTCATCACGACGATGACCTGTGCGGCTCTGGGCCGGCTCGACGAGGCCGACCGGCACGACGCGGCCGGGCAGCGCCTGCGCCGGGCCATCGGCGCCACCGCCGAACAGGAACTGGTCTGGCGGCACCCGGAACTGATCACCTGGCGGGCGCCGGACGGCATCCGCGAGTCGGTCGGGCAGGCACTCGAAGTCTTCGCGATGCTGCACCTCGGCGGCATGCACGCGGTCACCCGGCTGCACCTGGCCCTGCTGGACATCGCCGACAGCCGATGGGCACCGGCCCGGGAACTCCTGCTCACCATCGTCGACCTGGGCCACCCGCGCCGGTACGCGTGGGCCCTGCCCGAACTCGTGGAGGCCGCACTGCGGGCCGGTGACCGGCAGACCGCGAAAGCCGCCTACGACGACCTCGAGACGACCGCCCGGGCGAGCGGGACACCATGGGCACTGGGCCTGCTGGACCGATCACGAGCCCTGCTCGCCGGACCGGACCGGGCCGAAGCCCACTACCGGGCGGCGATCGAGAAGCTGGACGGCACCCCGGCACACGGCGATCTGGCCCGTGCCCGGCTGCTCTACGGCGAATGGCTGCGGCGCAGACGGCGGCGCCGGGACGCGAGGGAGCAACTGGCCACCGCCTGCGAGATGTTCGAACGGGTCGGGGCCCACGCGTTCGCCCGCCGGGCCGCCACCGAGCTGGCCGCGCTCGGTGAGATCGCCCGGACAGCCGTACCAGAGAATGATGAATCCGCCCTGACCCCGCAAGAGGCTGCGGTCGCCCGGCTGGCCCGCACCGGGGCCACCAACGCGGAGATCGCCGCGCATCTGTTCCTCAGCCCCAGCACCGTCGATTACCACTTGCGCAAGGTGTTCCGGAAACTCGGCGTCAGTTCCCGCCGGCAACTACGCGTGACCTTGCAGGACTGACTACGCGTTCCACGGGATTCGGCCGTGGGCACGTTCCCATCAGGATCGGTCCATGGGTTTCGTCACGGCCGGCGACGGCGCACAGATCTTCTACAAGGACTGGGGTTCCGGCCGGCCGGTCGTGCTCAGCCACGGCTGGCCACTGAACGCGGACAGTTGGGAGGCACAGCAACTCCTGTTGGCGGCCGGCGGCTACCGGGCGATCGCCCACGACCGCCGTGGGCACGGCCGGTCCACCCAGACGTGGGCCGGCAACGAGATGGACACCTACGCCGACGATCTGGCACTGCTGTTGACCGAGCTGGATCTGCGCCAGGTCACCCTGATCGGGTTCTCCACCGGCGGCGGCGAGGTGGCCCGGTACATCGGACGGCACGGCACCGGCCGGATCGCCCAGGTGGTGCTGGTCTCCGCGGTGCCGCCACTGATGCTGCGCACCCCGGACAACCCGGGCGGTCTGCCGGCCGACGTGTTCGACAGCATCCGGGCCGGATCGCTGGCCGACCGGTCCCAGCTCTACCGCGACCTCGCCGACGGCCCGTTCTTCGGCAACAACCGGCCCGGCGCCGACGTGTCGGCGGGTGTCCGGGACGCCTTCTGGTTCCAGGGACTCCAGGCCGGCCATCACAACGCGTACGAGTGCGTCGCCGCCTTCTCGGCCACCGACTTCCGGCCCGACCTCGACGCGATCGACGTTCCCACCCTGGTCATCCACGGCGACGACGATCAGATCGTCCCGATCGCCGTGGGCGGGCGGTCGTCCGCCGCCCGCATCGAGAACGCGGTGCTCAAGGTCTATCCCGGAGCACCGCACGGCATCACCGACACACACAAGGAACAACTCGGCCAGGACCTGCTGGCCTTCCTCAGGGGGTATGACGCATGAGACCGATCGTTCTGGTTCACGGATTCTGGGTGACACCGCGCAGCTGGGAGAACTGGATCGCGCACTTCGAGGCCAAGGGGCACCAGGTGATCGCGCCCTCCTACCCCGGCTTCGAAGTCGAGGTGGAGGCACTCAACGCCGACCCGGCACCGATCGTGAACGTCACCGTCCCGCAGATCATCGAGCACATCGAGGAGCAGATCCGGGCACTGCCCGAGCCGCCGATCATCATCGGCCACTCGGCCGGTGGGGCGTTCACCCAGATCCTGCTCGACCACGGGTACGGCGCGGCCGGCGTCGCGATGAACTCGGCACCCACCGAAGGCGTCCGGGTGGTGCCGCTGTCCCAGGTCAAGTCCACCTTCCCGGTACTGAAGAGCCCCGCCAACCGGCACAAGGCGGTGCCGCTGACGCTGGAACAGTGGACCTACGCCTTCACCAACACGTTCACCGCCGAAGAATCCGCCGCCCTGTACGAGCGGTACGCGATCCCGGCCAACGGCGGCATCCTCTGGGGCAGTGTGCTCGCCAACTTCCAGCCCGGACACCAGGACACCTGGGTGGACTACCACAACGACAACCGGGCTCCGCTGCTCTTCGTCTCCGGCTCCGAGGACCACATCATGCCGCCCGAGGTGCAGCGCTCCAACCTGAAACACTACAAATCGAACACCATCACCGAGATCCGCGAGTACGAGGGTTACGCCCACCTGCTGCCGGCCCAGAAAGGATGGGAGCAGATCGCGGACGAAGTGCTGGACTGGGCCTTGCGGCACGCCCGATGACCGTCACGATCACCCACATCGGCGGGCCGACCACCCTGATCGAGATCGCCGGGCTCCGGCTGCTGACCGATCCGACCTTCGACGCGCCGGGCCGGCGTTACTCGTTCGGCCTCGGCACGTCCTCGGTGAAGACGGCGGGTCCCGCGGTCCCGGCCGACTCACTCGGCCGCATCGACGCGATCCTGCTCACCCACGACCACCACAGCGACAACCTGGACGACGCGGGCCGGGCACTACTGCCGTCCGTCCCGCTGGTACTGACCACGGCCAGTGGGGCCCGCCGCCTCGGCGGCAACTCGCGCGGCCTGACACCGTGGCAGGAGACGGCCGTCGGCGACCTGACCGTGACGGCCACGCCCGCCCGGCACGGCCCGCCGCTGAGCCGGGGACTCGTCGGCGACGCCATCGGTTTCGCGCTCCGGCCGCCCGGCAGCACATCGGTGGTCTGGATCTCCGGCGACACCGTTCTGTACGGCGGCGTCCGCGAAGTGGCGACCCGGTTCACCGTCGACACCGCGATCCTGCACCTGGGCAGCGTGCAGTTCGGTCTCACCGGCCCACTCCGCTACACGATGACCGGCCGGGACGGGGCCCGCCTGGTCGCGTCGCTGCGCCCACGGCGGGTGGTGCCGGTGCACTACGAGGGCTGGTCCCACTTCCACGAGGGCCGCGCCGGGGTAGAGGCGGCTTTCCCGCCGGACGTCCTCACTTGGCTGACTCCCGGCGTACCCCAGGCGGTCTAGGCCCTCGCCCCGGCCGTTTCAAACCCCAACGCCGTCCCGGGTCACGGTTCCGCGGCGCCGTTCAGTGTGGTGACTTGGGGTTCGATTCGCACCCCAAGTCACCACACAGACCCGGAACGTGGTGTCCAGACGGCGTTGTCGTGGGCGAAGACGACACGCTTCGGGTCGAGGGCCAGGAGCGTGCCGATCCAATCCGGACTCGGCACGACACCGGTACGGTGGGCCAGGGCGTCCGAGGTGAACGCGGTGGCGTGGTCGTGGCTCTGCCCGGCCACGATCACCGTCCCGTCGGCGCCGGTCACCACCACCGACTGATGCCCGGCGGTGTGCCCCGGAGTCGGCAGGATCCGCACGCCCGGCAGGATCTCGGCAGGACCGTCCAGCTCCTCGTACCGGGCGCCGGGATGATCCACCAACTCCGGCAAGGTGTGCCATTTCACGTTCCGGGCGAGGTCGAGTTCGGCCCGCTGGACGAAGACCGGCCGCCCCGGCAACTTCGGATTACCGCCGCAGTGGTCGAAGTGCAGGTGGCAGTTGACCACGTACCCGATGTCGTCGATCCCGGCCCCGACCGCCGCGAGCGCCGCGTCCAGCTCGACTCGCCGTGGTTGATAGTGCTTGTCGACGTCCGGATGCCCGCCCATCCCGGTATCCACCAGAATCCGGCCGTCCGGATGATCGATGAGATACCCGAAAGTCGGCTCCACCCGGGCAGCGCCCGTCCCGGTCTCCTCGGCCGGCCGCACGAACCATCCGAAATCCACCCGCCGAACCGTGATCTCCGTCATCCCCGAAGTATCACGACCGTTACCTCTCAGTGCGCTTTAGTGAGCACACGATCGATAGTCCTGCCTTGCGGCGGGACGGTCCCGGTCTGACCCACGGGCGTGGTGCCGGATTCACGTTTCACGGCCACCTGCCCGCGTCCGCGGGTCTTCTGGTTGGCTCCACGTGCTGCCACCGGGCCACTCCCGGCGGTGTCGAACTCGGCCGCGAGAGCGGCCAGGTTGAGTGCGGCGTTACGGTCGCGGTCGATGACCAGGCCGCACGCTTCACAGTTGAACTCGCGTTCAGACAGGGCCAGCTTGGTTTTCACCGTGCCGCAGTCTGAGCATGTCTTCGAGGACGGATACCAGCGGTCGGCCACTAGCAGCCGGCCGCCGTTCCATGAGGTTTTGTAAGCGAGCTGACGGCGGATATCCGCGAACCCGGCGTCGGCGATGTGCCGGGCGAGCCTGCGGTTTGCCAGCATGCCGGTGACGTTGAGGTCTTCCACCACGACCGTGCCGTACGTGGTGGCCAGGCGGGTGGTCAGCTTGTGCAGCCCGTCCCGGCGAAGGTTCGCCACGCGGGCGTGCGTGCGGCCGAGCCGGGCGGCAGTGCGTTCCCAGCGTTTCGAGGCCCGTCGCCCGGTGCGGTGGTCGGGGCCGGTCTTGCGTGACAGTGCCCGGCCGAGTGCCCGCATCCGCTGCCGCGCGGCGGCCAGGTGCCGGGGGTTGTCGACCAGCTCCCCGGTGGACAGCACGGCGAGGTGCTTGATCCCGACGTCCACACCGACCACGCTGCCGGGCCGGGCGGGGGTACGTTCGGTGCGTTCGACCTCGGCGGTGAACGAGACATGCCACCGCCTGCCGTCGCGGCGCACCGTGGCGGACATGATCCGCGCCGTGCCGTCGTCCACGCGGCGGGCCAGCTTACGGGCGGACTCGTGCAGCTTCAGGCGGCCCAGCCTCGGGAGCACGACATGCATCCGGTCCGGCTCGATGCGGATCGCCCCGGTCGTGAACCGCACCGATGGTGTGGTGCGGCGGCGGGACTTGAACCGGGGGAACCCGACCGGCCTGCCGGCGCGTTTGCCCGTGCGGGAGTCGGCCCAGTTCTTCAGCGCGCGGCAGAGAGCGTCCAGGCCGGTATTGAACGCCTCCTTGGACACCTCGCCCCACCACGGCGCAACCCCGGGCTTCGCGGCGTTCCACGCCTTACGCAGCCCGGCCAGCGACCACGACAGCGACGGCGTGAGCAGCTCGTCCGGCACACCGTACGAGCGTTCGGCGGTGCGCTGACCCATGACGGCCTTGACCCGGGCAAGTGCCCAGTTGTGGGCGACACGGGCTGCTCCGGCATGCGCGAGCACGTCGCGTTCCTGGACCGGGGTGAGATCAAGGGCGAACCGGTACGCCTGGATCGTCTTCACACGGGGTCCCCGGTCGCGGCCTCGACAGCCCGGCGGGCGCGGTTCGCGGCAGCACGACGGCCGTACAGGCGGGCGCACAACGAGGTCAGGATCTCGGTCACGTCGCGGACCAGGTCGTCATCCACCTCAGCCGGATCAACCACCATCAGGCGTCGGCCCTGTGCGGTCAGCGCGGCCTCTACGTACTCGGCACCGAAGCGGGCGAACCGGTCGCGGTGCTCGACCACGATCGTCGACACGGCCGGATCACGCAGCAAGGCAAGGAACTTCTTACGGTGACCGTTGAGCGCCGACCCGACCTCGGTCACCACCCGGTCCACGCCGAGCTTGCGCCCGGTGGCCCACATGGTCACCCGGGCCACCTGCCGGTCCAGGTCCGCCTTCTGATCGGACGACGACACCCGGGCGTACACCACGGTCTGCCCGGCCCCGGCCGCCGTCGCGGTGACCGGCTCGCCGACCATGATGAGGCGGCCGAGGCGGTACGCGGGAACAGGCATCGTCCCGGACTCGTAACGCCGACGTGCCGTCGCGTACGAGACTCCCGTGGCCGCTGCCCATTCCTTCAAGTTCACGATGTCCACTATAGCCGACTATTGAGCACTAATGACGACCGAGATGCCAGCAGTTGCTTACCCCCAACAGCAACAGCCGCCCCAATCTCCGCAGGGCAGAATCCCCGCGCCCCGCGCCGAGAGATGAAAAAAGATCGGCCCGCACCAGGTAACGGTGCGGGCCGATCAGTCTGGTAGTCCCGAAGGGATTCGAACCCTCGCTACCGCCTTGAGAGGGCGGCGTCCTAGGCCGCTAGACGACGGGACCAGAACTTTTTGTTGCTCATCGCTGCCTAAGCGATGACGAAACTCTATCAGCACCCCATCCACGGCCGACATCAGCTATACGCAGCCATGACCTACGTCATGCCGGAAACCAATCGGCAGGCGGCAGGCGGCAGGCGGCAGGCGGCAGGCGGCAGGCGGCAGGCGGCAGGCGGCAGGGAAACAGAAACGGCCCACACCGGAAACGGTGTGGGCCGATCAGTCTGGTAGTCCCGAAGGGATTCGAACCCTCGCTACCGCCTTGAGAGGGCGGCGTCCTAGGCCGCTAGACGACGGGACCAGAACGTGCTGTCAAACTTGCTTCCAGCACTGCCCTCCCGAAGGAGGGCTGCGCTGGGGTACCAGGACTCGAACCTAGACTAACTGAACCAGAATCAGTTGGGCTGCCAATTACCCCATACCCCATTTGGCCCGGCTTCCCGCGCCGAAGAGAACATTACCCGAGCCGTCCCGAGCCGCCAAATCGGGTCACCCAAATAGATCAGCGCGACTGCGAGCCCACTCGGCGTAGGTCGTCGCCGGGCGCCCCACCAGGTCAGCAACGGTGGAAACGGCCTGCTGGGGATGCTCGACGAGTTGGGCGAGCCCGTCGAGGTACCACCGCCCGTACTCACCCATCAACGACTCGAACAACGCGACCGCCTCGTCACCGGCCACTTCGACGTAGGTGAGGTCACGTCCGAGACCGGCCCCGAGGGCGGCGACCTTGGCGGGCCGGCTGAGCGCTTCCGGACCGGTCAGTTCGTAGGACCGGCCCTCATGCCCGGCACCGAGCAGCACCCGGGCCGCGACGGCGGCGATGTCCTCCTGGGCGACGGGCGCGTTGACGGCGCCGGGGTACGCGTCCCGAACCTCGTCACCGGCCTGGATCTGCGGCGCCCACAGCGTCGCGTTGGCCATGAACTCACCCGGCTCCAGGTGGGTGAACGGCACACCGACCGCTTCGACGGCGTCCTCGACCACCTGCCAGTGATCGCCTTTCGCCCCGGCCATGTCGACGATGTGCCGCACTCCGGCTTCGGCGATCAGCCGGCTCACCGAGACAGCAGTGGCGGGGTCGGGCGCGAGATAGACCTTGTCGACGCCGTCGAGGGCCGCCGCGACGGTGGCCGGCCGGCGGAAGGAGCCGCGCACCACGTCCACACCGGGCGGCAACGCGGCCCGAACCGGGTCGACGGTGAGCGCGCGCACGTCGTCGGCACCCAGTGCGAGCAGTTCGTCGACGACCATGCGGCCGACGTTCCCGGTGGCTCCGGTAACCAAGATCCTCATTCTCGTACCCCCTACGGAAACTGTTTCCCGTAGGGTATACGGAATCATGGAGAACTACCCACTGCTCTGGCGGCGTTCGCTGGCGAAGCGCAGAACCACCGGCCGGCCGCCCCGGCTCAGCGTCGACGCGGTGGTGGCCGCCGCGATCCGGATCGCCGACGCGGACGGCCTGGAAGCGGCCTCGATGGCACGGGTGGCGGCGGATCTCGGGGCGGCGACGATGACGCTGTACACCTACGTGCCGTCCCGCGCCGATCTGACCGCGCTGATGGTCGACGAGGTGCTGCTGGCCCGCGATCTGACCGCCACGGGACTGTCCTGGCGGGAGCGGGTGGGACTGTTCGCCGACCGTACCCGCGCAATGTTCTTGACCCACCCCTGGCTGACCGAGGTGTCACTGGTCCGGCCGCCGCTCGGGCCGGGCACGATGGCCGAGCGGGAGTTCCTGATCGCCACGATGTCCGAGATCGGTCTGCCGGTCGGGGAGATCAACCGGGCGGCGCTGTCGGTGACGGCCTACGTCTACGCGTTCGCCCGGGAAGCCGGTGAGGAGAAGGGCGCGGAAAGGGCCAGCGGCCTGTCCACCGAGTCGTGGTGGCACGAGCGGGGCGAGTTCTGGGAGAAGTGGTTCGACGTCGAGAAGCATCCGGCCATGACGGCACTGTGGAACGCCGGCGGGTTCGAAGACCAGGACCAGACCGCTTTCGCGTACGGCCTGGCCCTGCTCCTGAACGGGATCGAACGGTCAGTCGAGTGAGACGACCGGGTTCCGCAGTTCGCCGATGCCCTGGATGCTGACCGACACGGTGTCACCGGGCACGATCTGGCTCACCCCGGCCGGCGTCCCGGTCAGGATGATGTCGCCCGGCAGCAGCGTCATGACGTGCGACACGTAGGAGATCAGCGTCGGGACGTCGAAGACCATGTCCTTCGTACGCCCGATCTGGCGCACCTCCATCGCGTTCGGGTCGCGGCCGACCTCACAGCGCACCTCGATGTCGCTGACGTCCAGGTCGGTCTCGATCCACGGCCCGATCGGGCAGAACGAGTCGAAACCCTTGGCCCGGGTCCACTGCGGATCCTTCTTCTGCAGGTCACGGGCGGTCACGTCGTTTCCGACGGTGTAGCCGAAGATCGCCTTCTGGGCACCGGCCCGGTCGACGCGGCGGGCACCGGTGGCGCCGATCACGACGGCCAGCTCGGCCTCCTCGTCGACCCGCTGGGTGACGCTCGGGATGCGGATCGCGTCGTTCGGGCCGATCACCGAGGTGGACGGCTTGATGAAGATCAGCGGCTCCTTGGGAACCTCGTTACCCATCTCGGCGGCGTGGTCGGCGTAGTTGCGACCGACTCCGATCACCTTGCTGGAGAAGATCGGCGCGAGCAGGCGGATGTCGGCGAGGGCCCAGCGCTGGCCGGTGAACCGCACCTCGTTGAAGGGGATGCTGTCGATCTCGGCCACCGTCAGTCCGGAGGAACCGTCACCTTCGACGACACCGAACGAGACTCCACCAGGGTGGACAAAACGGGCGAAGCGCACGGGTAATCCCATCTATATGCGGTGCTGACTCGCTGACGAATCTACGCCGGTCGGGTCTGGGCGCCGAGCCGCGGGAACGGCTCCAGAGCGAACACCACCTCGACCGGAACCTCGAAGTAGGTGCTGATCCGCAACGCCAGGTGCAGGCTCGGGCTGAACTCGCCGCGCTCCAGGTAGCCCACCGTCTGGTAGTGCACCCCGAGAGCGTCGGCGAGCTGCCGCCGCGAGATGCCGCGCTCGGCACGCAGCATCGCGATCCGGTTGTAGGTGATCTCGCTGCCCATTACTCCCTCAGATGGTCCGTCTCGGCGTGTCGGCCGCGGCACCCGCGGCTAAAACCGATCCCGTCATGTCCAGCACACTATCAATATCGTAGTACATGTACTACACATCGGCACACGTCTTTAATGCCAACCCTGGTGGCGGAACTCATTCGCGCCAAACGGTGATCGTGTTGATCGCTTTGGCTAGATACATTGGTGCGATGGGGATCAAGCAGGTGAGGGCACTCACCACCACGCTGCCCTCGGTCACCTGGATTCCCCTTGTCCGGGCGCACTCCGAGCGTGCCGATGAGATGACCGCGGGCCACCGCGCCCGTCGCTCGACGGGCGAGAAGCACGCCATCGAGGATTTCCTCTACGACTATTACGGGACCCGCCCGGCCCTGATGCGCCGCTGGCATCCCGGGGTCGGCACCGGCTTGTCCCCGGCCCCCGACGGCCTGGCCGAACACGCCGGCTGGAAGTTCTACCTGAGCCACCCCGACGGCATCGTGACCCTCGACCAGGACGCGTTCATGCACGCCCGGGCCGAGAGCGTGCGCTACATCCACGGCCTGCTCACCGCGACCGCGTCCCGCCCGGTCTTCTCCGGCTGTTTCGGTCTGCACGAGTGGGCGATGGTCTACCGCGACTCGGAGCACCGCCACGAGCTGCCGCTCCGCCTCGGCCAGGACGGCACCGACAAGGTCGTCGAGCAGCACAGCATCCGCTGCACCCACTTCGACGCGTTCCGCTTCTTCACCCCCGAAGCAGTCGGTCTCAACCGTCTCCAGCCCACCCGCGCCACCCAGGTCGACCTGGACCAGCCCGGCTGCCTGCACGCCGCGATGGACGTGCACAAGTGGGCGCAGAAACTCGGCCCCGCGGTCCCCGGAGCCCTGGCGCTGGACTGTTTCGCCCTGGCCGGCGAGATCCGCCTCCTGGACATGCAGGCCAGCCCCTACGACCTGGCCTCCTACGGCCACCCGCCCGTCAAGATCGAAACCCCGGAGGGCAAGGCGGAATACGTCGCCCGCCAACGCGAACTGGCCCGCCGGGCCGCCGGCCTCCGAAGCCGACTGATCCGCGTCTGCGAGGCGCTGCTCGGCCCAGACGCCGCCGCGCAGAATCGCGAGGCGGTCGCCCCTTTCAATCAGCGCTGACGACAGCGCCCCCACAGACACCCCAGGCGGTCCCGCTCCCCCACCCTGTGGTCCGAGGAGCATGACCACAACCGGTCAACCCCACAAACCCCTTCGCTGGTACGAGTGAGCACTCCCGAACCGCACCAGCCACCCCCGCCCCGTCCCCGCAAGCGCTGCGGCCCCTAACGGCCGCCCCGCGACCGCCGGGCGTGAGCGTCCCCTCCCGACAACCCCAGCAGCACCGCCGCCGCCGCACCCGCGCCCGCCGAAGCGTGGTGACTTACGGTTCGATCCGCACCTCAACTCGGCACACAAGCCAGCACAACGCATCGTGTGCCGACATGGGGTTCGAACCGGGGCTGGGGTGGGGGTAAGCCGGAGTGGCGCATTCGGCCCGGCAGACGCGGGTCGGTCTGGGCCCGCGCCTGCCTTGGCGGGGATGAGACAGGGCGGGTGAGTGCGGTCGGGTGGCACCCACCCGTACCGGAGCGGGTCGTTCTTTACGGGGTCGGGTTTTCGGTCAGCAGGTGGGAGCGCAAGGCGGCCACCTCGTCGTCGGTGATGCCGATGTCCTTGGCGTAGGCCTCGACCGAACCGTGCAGGGCGCGCAGATCGGTGAGGAACAACTGCATCGCCGCGGCGGGTGAGTCGAACATGTGCTCGTTGCCCTGGATCGATTCGGGGCTGGTGCGCAGCAGGTATTCGGTCAGCGGGCGCATCGCGGCGGTGGTCAGCGCGTAGTCGGCGGCGATGTCGTCGTCGGAGACACCCAGCAGTGACAGGGTCAGCGCGCACACCGTGCCGGTGCGATCCTTTCCGGCCATGCAGTGCACGACCACGGGTGCGGCCACCGGGTCGGCGATCAGGCGCAACGAGTCGGCGATGCCCTTTCGCCCGTCCTCGGCGAAGTTGAGGTAGCGGTCGGCGAGCCAGCGTTCGTGCACCACGTCCGCCGGGTGTTCGACCTGTTCCCAGTCGATGTGCCGGACGACCAGGTTGTGGTAGTCGGCGCCGTATTCCTCGGCGACCCGGCCGAACTTCTCCACCTCGGTCTCGCGGCGCAGGTCGATGACGGTGCGGATGCCGAGGGCGGTGAACGCTGCGGCGTCCTGCTCACGGATCCGGTGCAGCGAGTCGGCCCGGAACAGCCGCCGCCAGCGCACCAGGCGCCCGTCGAGGCCGGTGTAACCGCCGACGTCGCGGAAGTTGTAGGCCTTGGTGAAGGGGACATTGCGTGAATACGATTCGGCCACCACGGTCCCAACCTAACCGGCCAGGACGATCACCTCACCGGTCGAATTCGTCACTCTTACCGTCTCAGCAGATGGATTTCCGGCTCCCGCTGGTTGGTTGCGTGGCATGCTTCGGGGCGTGACCCACTCCGTGCTGATTATTCGCACCTAGCGCGCCGGCTGACTTTCTTCGCCGACGCGCAGACCTCCCGCAACCGCGGGGGGTCTTTTTGTTGTGGTGGGTGACCGATCGAAAGGACTTCCCCGATGAACTACCAGGTGTTCGACACGACGCTGCGTGACGGCGGGCAGCGCGAGGGAATCAGCTACACGGTCGCCGACAAACTCGCGGTCGCGCGCCTGCTGGACGAGTTCGGCGTGGGTTTCATCGAGGGTGGATGGCCGGGCGCCATGCCCAAGGACACCGAGTTCTTCGAACGGGCGAAGACCGAACTCGATCTCAAGAACGCGGTGCTCGTCGCTTTCGGTGCCACTCGCAAGGCAGGTGTCGACGTCGCGTCGGACGCACAGGTAAAGGCGCTCATCGATGCCGGGACGCCGGTGGTCTGCGTAGTAGCCAAGTCCGACATCCGGCATGTGGAGCGGGCGTTGCGCACCACCGGCGACGAGAACCTGAACATGGTCCGGGACACCGTGCGGCACCTGGTCGCCAGTGGAAAGCGGGCTTTCGTCGACTGTGAGCACTTCTTCGACGGGTTCCGGCACGACCCTTCGTATACCGCTAGCGTCGTCAAGGCGGCTTTCGAAGCCGGTGCCGAGCGGGTGGTCATGTGTGACACCAACGGCGGCATGCTCCCGTCGATGATCACGGAAGCGATCGCTTCAGTCACCCAGAAGACCGGCATCAGTGCCGACAAGCTGGGCATCCACTGCCAGAACGACACGGCCTGCGCCGTCGCGAACACCATCGCCGCGGTCGAGGCCGGGGTCGAGCACTTCCAGTGCACCGCCAACGGGTACGGCGAGCGCCCCGGCAACGCCGACCTGTTCGCCGTCGTCAGCAACCTGCAACTCAAGCTCGGGCTGAAGGTCCTACCGGACGGATGCCTGGAGAAGGCGACGCGGATCTCGTCCGCGCTCGCCGAGATCGCCAACATCGCCCCCGACACCCACCAGGCATATGTCGGGGCCGCGGCATTCGCTCACAAGGCGGGGCTGCACGCGAGCGCGATCAAAGTGGATCCGCTGCTGTACAACCACGTCGACCCGTCGGTTGTCGGCAACGACATGCGGATCCTGGTGACCGAGATGGCCGGCCGGGCCAGCATCGAGCTCAAGAGCCGTGAGCTCGGACTGGATCTGGCCGGCCACCCCGACACCCTCACCACCGTCACCCGCAAGGTCAAGGACCTGGAGGCGACCGGGTGGTCGTTCGAGGCCGCCGACGCGTCGTTCGAACTGCTCGTCCGTAGTGAGCTGCCGGGTGCCGACCTGATCCGGCCGTTCAACCTGGAGTCGTACCGGGTGCTCGTCGAGCACCGGGAGGACGGCACGGTCATCTCCGAGGCGACCGTCAAGGTGCGCGTCCGCGGCGAGCGGGTGATCGCCACGGCTGAGGGCAACGGCCCGGTCAACGCCCTGGACGAGGCGTTGCGCAGTGCCCTCCAGAACCATTACCCGCAGCTCAAGACGTTCGAGCTGACCGACTTCAAGGTGCGGATCCTGGAGGGCAGCCACGGCACCAACGCGGTCACCCGGGTGCTGCTGGAGACCGGCGAACGCGGCCGGGACTGGACCACGGTCGGGGTGCACGAGAACATCGTCGAGGCCAGTTGGACAGCGCTGGTGGATTCGCTGACCTATGGTCTGGCGCTCACCTCCACAAAAGCCCTCTGATCGACTCGATCACTTCCGCGGGGGACATCACCTGCTGATCGCCGTCGCGTCGTCGGAGCGAGACGTCTCTCGCTCCGACGACCGCAATGTACGGACATTTACTGTTTTTTCGGATACGGGCACTCAGTGAGCCCTCGTAGTGGATCTCCACCCGTAGATCCGCCGCCTGCGACGCGAACTCCCGGGCCGCCTGGTCCTGATCCGGGCCGACCGGCAGGATCGCCAGCTGGACCGGGGCGTACCAGACCGGGAACGCGCCCTGATGCACCTCGATCAGATGACCGAAGAGCCGTTCCATCGAGCCGACCAGACTGCGGTGCACCATGACCGGTCTGGCTTTACCGCCGCCCGCCTCCGCATACTCCAGCTCGAACTGCTCCGGCTGGTGGTAGTCGATCTGGACGGTGGCGAGGGTCCACTCCCGGCCGGACGGATCCTGCACCTGGACATCGATCTTCGGCCCGTAGAAGGCGGCTTCGCCGGGGACCTCGACGTAGTCCTCTCCGCCAAGCGCCTCCCGCAACAGCGCCTCCGCACGGGCCCAGGACTCGTCGCCGCCGCCGTACTTCTTCCCGGGGCCACGCAGGGACAGCTGATACGAGACCGGGCCCATCGCCAGTGCGGCGTGCGCCTGGCGCATCAGGTCCAGCACCCCGGCCACCTCGGCACTCGCCTGGTCCTCGGCACAGAGGATGTGCGCGTCGTTGAGCTGCATCGACCGCACCCGGGACAGGCCGCCGAGCACGCCGGACCGCTCCGCCCGGTACATCGGTCCCAGTTCGGCGAGACGCAACGGCAGTTCGCGGTACGACCGGCCCCGCGACCGGAAGATCAGCGCGTGATGTGGGCAGAGGCTGGGCCGCAGCACCAGTTCGTCCTCACCGATCCGCATCGGCGGGAACATGTCGTCGGCGAAATTGCGCCAGTGCCCGGACAACTCGTACATCCGACGTTTGCCCATCGCCGGCGAATAGACGTGCTGGTAGCCGGCGCGGCGCTCCAGTTCGTACAGATATGACTCGACCTCGTGGCGGGCGGCGGCTCCGGCCGGCAGCCAGAACGGCAGGCCGGCGCCGATCAGCGGATCGGAATCGAAGAGGTCCAGCTCGCGGCCGAGCCGGCGGTGATCTGCGGACATCGTGGGTCTCCTTCTCTCAGGGGACCCCGGACGACAAAGCCCCGGGCATGTCGCCCGGGGCCGTCAGCTCAATGCCGAAGAACGCCGGGTCTGTCCGGCGTGGTCGTCATAGAGCGCAGCATCATGCCCACGATGTTAAGCAGCCGCTTCCCGGCCGGCCAGCCATTTATCGCTCAGCAGCTGGTAGAGGTAGTGATCACGCCACTCACCGGCGATCCGCAGATAACCCGGTGCCATCCCGAAACGCTCAAAACCATTACGTTCCAGAACCCGCTGCGACCGTACGTTGGACAAGACCGTGCCCGCCTCCACCCGGTGCAGGCCGTACGTGGTGAACGCGGCCTCCACCACCGCCGCGACCGCCGCACTGGCCACCCCGCGACCGGCCGCGTCAGCCGACACCCAGTAACCGACACTCGCCGACTGGAACGCGCCGTGCACCACGTTGTTCAGGTTCACCCGGCCGATGATCCGGCCGTCCTCGACGATCGCGTGCGGCAACGAGTTACCCGCCCGCAGCACGTCCGAGATCAACTGCCACTGGCCCTCGGTGGTGTAGTAGCTCTCCTCGCGCACCGGATCCCACGGCGCCAGATGCTCCCGGTTCGCGCTGATGAGCGCGGCGATCTCGGCCGCGTCCGCCGGGCTGATCAGCCGGATCCCGGTCATGCGGCCGGCACCGTGACCCGGGCGATCACCACACGATGGTCGGAGTCCTGGAGAACGTGCACCTGATAGTCCTGGACGCCGATGCGTTCGTCGATGAGCACATGATCGATGGTGACAGGCGGAATCGGATCGCCGTCGTACGGCCCCCACGTCCCCTGCCAGCCCTTGCCGACCGTGGCGGCGGCGTCCCGGTAACCGGTGGCGATGACGTCCCGCAGCCGCTTGTGATCGAGCGTCGCGTTGAAGTCACCCATCAGGATCTTCGGAATGCCGCCCGCGGCCGGCACCTGATCCCGCAGGTCCGCCGACCAGCCGGAGACCACGTCCAGACTGTGCGGGGCCAACGGGTGCACCGACTCGATGTAGACCGTGCCCGCGCCCGGCACCTGCACCGTCGCGTGCGCCTGCTGGAAACCGCCGTCGTTGCGCCGCGCCGCCTGCTCCGCGAACGGGTACCGGGAGTAGAGGCCGGAACCGCTCGCGCCGTACTCCGGGGCCAACTGGTTGAACGGCAGAAGCTCGTCCAGCCCCGCCACTTTCAGCGCTGCCTGCCCGTTCGGGGTGAACTCCTGCACCGCCAGCACGTCCACCCGGTTCTCCCGCACCAGGCGCACCACCTCGTTCAGGTCGGCCGAGCTGAACAGCAGGTTCGCCGTCATCACCCGCAACTCGACACCGGCCGACGGGCCCCGGTCGGCATCCGCCACCGACCGCGGCACCACGGCCATCCCGAACCCGAAAGCGATGAGCGTGGCCACCGCCGCCGCGGCCCAGCGCCGGGCGACCAGCGCCACCAGCAACGGAATCAAGGTCCAGGCCGCCACGTACGGCGTGAACGCCAGCAACTGGACCCACGGACCCGCTTCCCACCCGAAAGTGCGGGCCAGCAGCCAGATCGCCGCCGGAACAAGGGCCAGCCAGAGCAGAACCGCCCAGAACAGACGCCGACGGCGAACCGGGCGAGCCACCGCGGGCGCTTCGGTGATGGTCATGGCGGCGACGTTATCCGGCGGCCGCTACCCACCGTCGCGGAACGCGGCCCACGTCACATCAGCTGAATCGACCCGACCGAGCCCTGCACCCGACGGCGTCGCGCCCCACGCGTCGAACGCCGCAGGTCGTACGCCGCACGCCGCAGGTCGCACGCCGCAGCTCGCGCGTCGCACCCCGCACTCCGCAGGTCGCACCCCGCGCGTCGCACCGACGCGCCAACGCCGATGCAGTCCGGGCCCTCGACGATCACGGCGAAGCCTGGGGTGGCTCCGGCTCGGGTAGCGCGTCGTTGAGCTCGCCCGGTCCGGAGCCGGCGGCCTTTCGGTAGACCGCACCCGGCCCGCGCACCTGCATTCCACGGTCACCGAGCGGGCCGGCACCTCAAGCATACCGCTAGTTGACTCGCGTGTGCTGGTCTCGCGACAGGGTGTGCGGCCGGGCCGCACACCCTGTCCGCCGTCAGACGTCGGCGTCGACCAGCTCGCCGAACTCCGCGAGATCCGCCCGGATCACCGACCCGTCACCCTCGACCACCAGCGTCAGCTTCTCCACGGACAGGTGCTCGGCAGCCGCCGCGGACACCGTCTCGACGGTCGCCTCCAGGTAGTCCCGGCGCAGCGTCTCGTAGTAGTCGTCGGGCAGCCCGTGCACCACCAGCGTGGCCAGCGCGCCCGCGATCGCCCCCGGCGTCTGCATCTCGACCGACAGCTGCCCGGCCCGCCACGACCGAGCCACCTCCAGCTCCGCCTCGGTGACCCCCTCGGCCTGGGTGCGCTCGATCTCGCCGAGCGTGTCCCGGATCGCCGGCCCGGTGACCGCGGTCTGTACCCCGGCCGCCACCTCGAAACGACCCGACCGGCGCGACATCGCATAAGAGCCGCGGATCCCGTACGTATACCCCTTCACCTCGCGGATCAGGTGGTTGAGCCGGGAGGTGAACGCCCCGCCCAACACCGTCGCGGCAAGCGTCATCGACACGTAGTCCGGGGTGGCCCGCTCCGGGGCCCGGTGCCCGATCCGCAGCGTCGACTGCACCGAGCCGGGGCGGTCCACCAGGATCGTCCGGCGGGCCGGTGGCAGCACCAGTCCGAGCGGGCCGCTCGCTTCCAGGGGCTCCCCGGCCGTCCCGGCGAACGCGGCGTCGGCCAGCGCGGCCAGATCGAGCGCGTCCAGGTCACCGGCGACCAGCAGCACACCCGGGCGCAGCATCCACGACTCGTGGAAGGCGAGCACGTCGTCGACGGTGACCGCGGCCACCGAGGCCGGGTCCCCGTGCAGCGGCCGCCGGTACCGTCCGTCGCCGCCGAACAGGTCGGCCCGCAACGTGGCATCGGCGCGGGGACCGGGCTGGGCCCAGTCCATCCGCAGAGCGGTCACCTCGTCGTCGCGCACCCGGGTCACGTCGTCCGGATTCAGTCTCGGCGTGCGGGTCGCCTCGGCGGCCAGCCGGACGGCGTCGGCCAGCAGCGGGCCCGGCGCCGACACCCCGACCCGGAAGGCGTCCCAGTCGACCGACGGGGACAGTTCCGCGCCGAGTCCTTCGAGCGCCAGTGCGTACGCCGCGGAATCCCGCTTGCGGGTGCCCTCCTCCAGCGACTTGGCGAGCACCGTGGCGGTGCCCTCCCGGCCGTCGGTCTCCCGGGCGGCGCCCGCGTCCAGCAACAGGACCGCGCTGGCCAGGATCTGCCCCGGCAGGTGGGCGGCGATCACCGTGCCGCCGTGCGCGCTGACCCGGCGAACCGTGGGGAACGCGTAGGGCCGGGCCGCTCCGGGCTCCGGCCGGGTGGTGATCAGAGTCATGCGGAAACTCCTTCTGCGTATGGGGCCGGCCTCTGCGTCACTGCGATACGGCCCGTCACGCGGACTCTCCCGACTCGCCGGAAGCCTCGGGCTCACCGGCGGAAGCCTCGGGCTCACCGGGGACATAGGTCAGCGTGACCCTGGACTCCGGGCTCAGCACCTGCCGGGCCGCCTCGGTGACCTCCTCGGCGGTGACCGCCAGCCAGCGCGGCAGCCGGTCGCCGGCGGTGGACGGGTCACCGAACTGGGTGGCATACCGCCCCAGCAGGTCAGCCCGGCCGCCGGCCGTGGAGACACCCCGCCACCACGCGGTGGTCAGCAGGGCCTTGGCCCGGTTCAGTTCCTCGGTGGTCACCGGCTCGTCGACCAGGCTCTGCACCACCTCGGCCAGACCGGCCTCCAGCGTCTCGATGCTGACGCCGTCCTTCGCGGTGGCCGTGATGATCAGCGGGGCCGGGGCGTGCGCGAGGTCCACCCCGTACGAGCCGATGTAGTCGGGCTGCGCGATCCGCGAACCGTCGGCCAGACGCTGGTAGAGGCGGCTGCCGCGGCCGTTGCCGAGGATCGTGGCGAGCACCGTGACAGCGTCGTAGCCGGCCGTGCCGAACGGGTACGTCCGATACGACAGGTAGATGCGCGGGGCCGGAACCTTGGCGGTGACCGTCTCCCGGACCGCCACGCCGGCCGGGATCGGCAGCGTCCCGTCCGGAGCCGGCGGGATGTCCGGAACCGTGGCGATCGAACCGAAGTACTTCTCGGCCAGCGTGAACACCTCGGCCGTACGGACGTCGCCGACGACTGTCAGCACCGCGTTGTTCGGTGCGTAATACTGCTGGTGGAACGCCTTGAACGTGTCCAGATCGGCCGCGTTCAGGTCTTCCATCGACCCGATCGTGGAGTGGTGATAGGGGTGGCCCGGCGGGTAGAGCAGCGGCAGCAGGCGGAGCCAGGCGTCACCGTAGGGCACGTTCTCGTAGCGCTGGCGGCGCTCGTTCTTCACCACCTCGCGCTGGTTGTCCAGCGTCTCCTGGGTGAGCGCCGGGACCAGGCCGCCCATCCGGTCCGCCTCCAGCCAGAGAGCCAGCTCCAGATGCTCGGACGGCATGGTCTCGAAGTAGTTCGTCCGATCCGGATTGGTCGTCGCGTTCAGCGAACCGCCGTTGCCCTGCACCAGTTTCATGTGCTCGGTCTTCTTCACATGCTGCGAGCCCTCGAACATCAGATGCTCGAAGAGATGCGCGAACCCGGTCTGACCTTCGGGCTCGTGGCGGGAGCCGACGTCGTACCACAGGTTGACGCAGACGACGGGCGCCGTGCGATCCTCGCTGACGACGACGCGCAGACCATTCGCCAGCTGGGCGGTTTCGATGGGCCACGGATAACCGGTCGTGGCGACCGGTGCGGTTGGTGACGTCACCCGAGCAATCATGCCCTGTCCGGGACGATTCCGGCGCGGCAGCGCCAGCGCCTGTGGATAACCGCGTGGCGCTTGATCGGTTCGAGTGGAATCCTGGGCGACATGCTTGAGGACGTACGGGTGAACGACCGCCTGACCATCCCGGCGGCCGAACTCTCGTGGCGTTTCAGCCGCGCGAGCGGCCCCGGCGGCCAGGGCGTCAACACCACCGATTCCCGAGTCGAGCTGTCCTGGGACGCGCTCGGCTCCGACCTGCTGCCCCCGTTCCTGAAGGAGCGCGCCACCGAACGCCTCGGCGCCCGCCTGGTCAACGGCGTCATCACGATCACCGCCGCCGAACACCGCTCCCAACTGCGCAACCGCGAGGCCGCCGCCGCCCGACTGGCCGCCCTGATCGCCGGTGCCGTCGCGCTTCCCCCGAAGGCCCGCCGCGCCACGCGCCCGAGCCGAGGCGCCGTCGAACGCCGCATCGCCGACAAGAAACGCCGCAGCCAGACGAAGCGAAACCGCCGCCCCGACCAGGACTGACCACACACGGATTTCGATCACTCGATACGGTGAAAAGCACGGAGCAAGAGAGCGCGAGACTAGATAGTACGAAGCTAGTTGCCGTACGTTTCCCGCCGTGCCCTCACAACAACACGAAACCCTCATCGAGCTGTTCCGTGAGCGGCCCGGTCTAGCTGCAGATTTGCTCGACGGGCCACTCCACGGCGACCTACCCAAGTTCGACGAAGCCAGCCTCTACTCGGCCGAACTCAACGTCGTCACCCCCGTTGAACGCCGCGCCGACGCGGTCGTCACCCTGACCCGAGAAGGCGTCAAAGTGCTGGCGGTCGTGGTCGAGGTGCAACTCCGCGCCGACACCCGGAAACTACTGACCTGGCCCACCTATGTCGCGAATCTGTACGACCGCCTGGGATGTCCGGTCACGCTACTGGTGATCTGCCCGAACCAGCGTGTGGCCGACTGGGCCCGGAAACCCATCGCTCTGGGCCCGCCCGGATCCGTGGTGACTCCGGTGGCCGTCGGGCCTGGTCAGATTCCAGTCATCACCGACACCGATGATGCGCAGGAGCACCCAGAGCTGATGCTGCTGTCCGCCCTCGCCCATGCCGACCGGCAAGCCTCTGAGCAACTGTTCGAGGCACTGTTCGCTGCATTTCATGTCCTCGAACCCAGCCGCGCCGCTGGCTACCATGACTTTGTGCTCGCGGCGTTGTCGCCCACAACCCGAAAGCAGATGGAGGAACTCATGACGACGACCAAGTCCCCGTATCTGAGCGAATGGGCTCAGCGCCAGTACGCCACCGGCAAGGCCGAAGGAAAGGCCGAAGCCGAGGCGGAGGCGCTGCTCACCTTCCTCGCTGCCAAAGGTGTGGCGATCCCGGACGAAGCCCGATCAGTGATCTCCGCTTGTACCGACCACGATCAACTCCTCGAGTGGATCCGGCGGGCTGTCACCGCAGAAAAAGTCGAGGACCTGGGCGGAGCGCTCAGCGCCTAGAACGCTCCTATCCGGCGGTGATGCTGGACAGGAAGAGCAGTTGCCAGGCGTGGGTGTCTTGTGAAGGGGACGCTCACGCCCGGCGGTCGCGGGGCGGCCCGGACGGGCCGCATCGCTTGCCGGGACGTGGCGGTACGGGTGGTGCGTTTGTCTGGCGTCCCACCCGTACCGAAAAAAGAGTTTCAGAGGACCCGGTGGACCCAGCCGAAGGGGTCTTCGGCTCGGCCTCGCTGGATGTCGACCAACTCCTGGCGGATGGCCATGGTGATCTCGCCGGAGCCGCCGTCGGCGACGGTGAAGTCGCCGGATTCGCTCTTGATCGCGCCGATCGGGGTGATGACCGCCGCGGTGCCGCAGGCGAAGGCCTCGCGGACTCGGCCGGAGGTTGCGCCCTCGCGCCACTCGTCGAGGCTGATCGGGCGTTCCTCGACTCGGCGGCCGGCGCGCTGGGCCAGTTTGATGACCGAGTCCCGGGTGATGCCGGGCAGGATGGTGCCGGTCAGCGGCGGGGTGACGAGGGTGCCGTCGTCGAGGACCAGGAAGACGTTCATGCCGCCTAGCTCGTCGATGTACTTCCGTTCCACAGCGTCCAGGTAGATGACCTGGTCACAACCGTGTTCGGCGGCTTCGGCCTGGGCTGACAGGCCGGCCGCGTAGTTGCCGCCGCACTTGGCCGCGCCGGTGCCGCCGGGGGCCGCGCGGGTGAAGTCGGGGGAGGCCCAGAGGGTCACCGGCTTGATGCCGCCGGAGAAGTACGGGCCGACCGGTGACGCGATGACCAGGTACAGGTATTCCGTCGCGGGGCGGACGCCGAGGAAGACCTCGCTGGCGTACGCGAACGGGCGAAGGTAGAGGCTGCCCTCGGGGTCCTCGGGGATCCAGGTGCGGTCGATCGAGATGATCTCGTGCAGCGACTGGAGGAACGTCTCGACCGGCAGGGCCGGCATCGCCATCCGCTGGGCGGACTGGTTGAAACGGGCCGCGTTGGCGTCGGGCCGGAACATCGCCACACCGCCGTCGGGCAGTGTGTACGCCTTCAGACCTTCGAAGATCTCCTGGGCGTAGTGCAGCACGGCGCTGGCCGGGTCCATCGGGATCGGCGCGCGAGCGGCGACGAGCGGCTCATACCAGCCTTTGCCGTCGGCGTATCGCACGGTGACCATGTGGTCGGTGAAGATGCGGCCGAAACCGGGGTTGACCAGCAGGGCGGCGCGGTCCGCGTCGCTGACGGGTGCCTGGTTCGGACGGATCTCGAAGTCGAGGTTGTCACCACCACTCATGACAAGTGGACCTGCTTTCTGCAGAAAGAGTTCAAGTATGCGGGGGCACCCGGAGCGCCCCAAGAATTTACCCCGAAACGGCAGGGGTAACGAAGCCCCGAAGGGCGGGAGGAGAGTACCCGCTCAGACGGCGGAGGCGACGCGGTCGCCCACTTCGGCGGTACGCAACGGCGCGCCCGGAGCCCGGGACGCGACCTCGGCCGCGACCGCCTCGGTTACTCGCCTGGCCGCGTCGGTCTGGCCCAGGTGCTCCAGCAGCAGGGCCGCGGAGAGGATCGCGGCAGCCGGGTCGGCGATGCCCTGGCCGGCGATGTCGGGGGCGGAGCCGTGCACCGGCTCGAAGGTCGACGGGTAGACGCGCTCCGGGTTGACCGAACCGCTGGCCGCCATGCCGATGCCGCCGGTCACGGCCGCGGCGATGTCGGTGAGGATGTCACCGAAGAGGTTGTCGGTCACCACCACGTCGAACCGCTGCGGGTTGCTGACCATGAACATGCTGGCGGCGTCGATGTGCTGGTATTCGGTGGTGATGCCGGGGAACTCCGCGGCGACCGCGGCGAAGGTGCGCGCCCACAGGCTGCCGGCCTTGGTCAGCACGTTGGTCTTGTGGACCAGGGTGACGTGCTGGCGGTCGCGGCGCTGGGCGCGGGCGAACGCGTCACGGACGACCCGCTCGACCCCGAACCGGGTGTTGAGGCTCTCCTCGGTGGCGATCTCGGCGGGGGTGTCCTGGTGCAGGACGCCGCCGGCGCCGACGTATAGGCCTTCGGTGCCCTCACGGACCACGACCATGTCGATCTCGCCGGGCTTGACGCCGGCGAGGGGGCTGGTGGTGCCGGGCCAGAGCTTGCTGGGGCGCAGGTTCACATACTGGTCGAAGTCGAAGCGGAGCTTCAGCAGCAGGCCGCGCTCCAGGATGCCCGGCGGGACGCTCGGGTCGCCGATGGCGCCCAGCAGGATGGCGTCGTGGCCGGCCAGCTCGTCCTGGACCGACTGCGGCAGGACCTCGCCGGTGCGGTTGTAGAGGCGGGCGCCGAGGTCGTACTCGTGGTAGTCGACTCCGGGGAGCACGGCGTCGATGACCTTGCGAGCCTGAGCGGTCACTTCGGTTCCGATGCCGTCGCCGCCGACAACCGCGATCCGCGCCACGCTCACGATGTAACTCCCCTACGTCTGGTAACCCGGTCCAGGTTACCCACCTGTCCCGACCCACGGAACGGCCGTCCCAGCAAATGAACGTCTCCGAAACGGCGAACAGCCCCCGGACCGCGGCAAACGGTCACGGGGGCTGAAGCGACGAGAAGTCCCGCCGGGATGCGACCGCGCGCCCCGGGGACGGACGACATCACCCGAAGACGTGCCCGTTCGGAACACGCGGCTAGGACAACGCTAGCGATGCGGACTTGACACATGCAAGGCACGCGCCCGCGTGTCGTGCATCCAGTTGGTCGCGTACACCTGGCGGTGATGGCACCATGCGCCGGTGAGTTTCGACCTTGTGGTGTGGGCCATGGCCCCATCGGCCGAACCGGAGACGGTCCGGGCCGCCAACGAGCGCTGCGCCAGCGGTGTGCATCCGCGGCAGCCCGCCGACCCCCGCGTTGTCGCCTTCTACGACGCCCTGACCAGTCATTACCCGGATCGTGGACCACGTGTGGCGGAGCCTGGCTCACCGTGGGCCAGCGCTCCGCTGCACGCCGAATCCGACCATATCCACATGAAACTCGACGAGAGCTGCGCCGACGTGGTGCTCGAACTCATCGAGAAATATGCCGCCCAGTTCCATCTCGACCTGCTCGACCTGCAGGACGGTTCGGTTTACCGGGCCTTCTGAGAAATCCCTAGGTTCGCAGATCCACTACGGCGGCACGGGACGAGCCGATCTCGGCGGCCACCCGGGCCAGCAGGTCCGGCTCGACCGCCGAGTCCACGGTCAGTGCCATCAGCGCCTCACCGCCGGCGGCCCGGCGGGCGACCTGCATGGCGGCGATGTTCACCCCGGCCCGGCCCAGCGTGGTGCCGATCCGGCCGACCACGCCGGGGCGGTCGGTGTAGCGCAGGAACAGCAGCACCCCGTCCGGAGCCAGGTCCAAGTCGAAGTCGTCCACCTCAACGAGTTTGGGCGGACGGCCGGCCACGCTCACGGACCGGCCGTCCGGCAACGCCCCGCGGATCCGCAGCGTGTCGTCACCGGGAATCGTCTCCACCGTGACTCCCCGCTCGGCGGCCAGGCGGGGCGCGTTCACGAAGGTCACCGGCTCGCTCACCACCGGTGCGAACAGCCCCTTCAACACGGCCAGTTCGAGGATCCGGGTGTCGTCGCCGGCCACCTCGATGGTCACCCGCTCGGCCAGGTGCCCGGCGACCGCGGTGAGGACCCGGCCCAGCTTCTCGGCCAGTGGAAGCAGGAGCCGGACATCCTCGTCCAGCGGCCCACCGGCCCGCACGTTCACCGCCTCCGGCACGAACTCGCCGCGCAGCGCCTGCCGGACACTGCGGGCCACCGCCAGCCCCGCCTTGTCCTGCGCCTCCGCCGTCGAAGCGCCCAGGTGTGGGGTGACCACCACGTTGTCCAGGGCGAACAGTGGCGACTCGGTGAGCGGTTCGGTCGCGAAGACGTCCAGTCCGGCGCCGGCCACCCGGCCCTCGATCAGCGCGTCGGCCAGCGCCTGCTCGTCGATCAGCCCGCCACGGGCCGCGTTGACGATCCGCAGTCCCGGTTTGACCAGTGACAGTTCTTTTTCCCCGATCAAACCCAGAGTCTCCGGCGTACGAGGGAGATGAACCGAGATGAAGTCACTCTCGCGCAGAAGCTGATCCAGGCCGGTGAGCTGCACCCCCAACTGAGCCGCGCGGGCGGGCTGGACGTACGGGTCGTACGCGATCAGGCGCACCCCGAATGCGGCCATCCGCTGGGCGAACAGCACACCGATCCGGCCCAGCCCGACCACGCCGACGGTCTTGCCCTGCACTTCGACGCCGGTGTAGGCGGAACGCCGCCAGGCACCGCCCTTGAGCGCGGCGCTGGCCGACGCGGTGTGCCGGGCCACCGCCAGCAGCAGAGCCACCGCCTGCTCGGCCGCGGAGACGATGTTACTGGTGGGAGCGTTGACGACCAGGACGCCGCGGGCGGTGGCGGCGGGGACGTCGACGTTGTCCAGGCCGACGCCGGCCCGGGCGACCACTTTGAGACGGTCCGCGACGGCGAGCGCCTCGGCGTCGATCCGCGTCGCGGACCGGATGATCACCGCATGCGCATCGGGCAGCGCTCCCAGGAGCGCTGCCCGATCCGTGCCGTCGATCTGTCTAACCTCGTTGAGATCCTCGGCCAACGCATCGAGCGCGGCCGCTGCCAGTTCCTCGGTGACGAGCACTACTGGACTCATGGACCTCGATGTTAGAGGCCGATCCGATGATCAGGCGGTTTCGGTGATGGGCCGGTCCACCCAGCTCATCATGTCGCGCAGCTTCCGGCCGGTGACCTCGATCGGGTGCTCGGCACCCTGCTCACGGTACTTCTTGAGCTCGGGGCCGCCGTTCTCGTCGTCTTCGATCAGGTGCTTGGTGAAGGCACCGGACTGGATGTCGGCGAGGATCTTCTTCATCTCCTCCTTGGTGTCCGCGTTGATCACGCGGGGACCGGAGACGTAGTCACCGAACTCGGCGGTGTCCGAGATGCTGTACCGCATCCGGGAGATGCCACCCTCGTACATCAGGTCGACGATCAGCTTCAGCTCGTGCAGGCACTCGAAGTAGGCGATCTCCGGGGCGTAACCGGCCTCGGTGAGCACCTCGAACCCGGTCTGCACCAGCGCCGCGGTACCGCCGCAGAGGACGGCCTGCTCGCCGAACAGGTCGGTCTCGGTCTCCTCCTTGAACGTCGTCTTGATGACGCCGGCGCGGGTGCCGCCGATCGCCTTCGCGTACGACAGGGCGAGCGCCTGGCCGTCGCCGGTCGGGTCCTGCTCGACCGCGATCAGGGCGGGCACGCCCTTGCCGTCGACGTACTGACGGCGGACCAGGTGGCCGGGGCCCTTCGGGGCGACCATCGCGACGGTGACGTCGGCCGGCGGCTTGATCAGCTCGAAGCGGATGTTCAGGCCGTGGCCGAAGAAGAGCGCCTTGCCGGCGGACAGGTTCGGGGCGATCGACTCGGTGTAGATCTTGCGCTGCGCGGTGTCCGGCGCGAGCACCATGATCACGTCGGCCCAGGCGGAGGCCTCGGCCGGGGTCTTCACGGTCAGGCCCTGCTCCTCGGCCTTCGGGCGGCTCTTGGAGCCCTCCTGCAGGCCGACCACGACCTCGACACCCGAGTCACGCAGCGACAGCGAGTGCGCGTGGCCCTGGCTGCCGTAGCCGATGACGGCGACCTTCTTGCCCTGGATGATCGACAGGTCGGCGTCGCCGTCGTAGAACACTTCCGCGGTCATTACATACCTTTCTAAGGCTTGCTTCTGGGTCAGGCGGCGCGAAGCGCCGGGCCGGTTGTGATGGAACGAGAGCCTCGGCCGATGGCCACGAGACCCGACTGGACCATCTCTTTGATGCCGTACGGCTCGAGGTCGCGCAGCAGCGCATCCAGTTTGTCGGGATTACCGGTGGCCTCGATCGTCAGGGTGTCCGGAGCGACGTCGATCACTCGCGCCCGGAACAGCTCGACGGTCTCGAGCACCTGGCCGCGCTGCGCCCGATCGGCACGCACCTTGACCAGCAGGAGCTCGCGCTGGACCGACTGCGAGGGGTCCAGCTCCACGATCTTCAGGACGTTGACCAGCTTGTTGAGCTGCTTGGTGACCTGTTCCAACGGGGACGAGTCCGCGTTGACCACGATCGTGATGCGGCTGACGTCCGGGTTCTCCGTCTCGCCGACCGCAAGGGATTCGATGTTGAAGCTGCGCCGGGAGAACAGCCCGCTCACCCGGGCGAGCACCCCGGGCTTGTTCTCGACCAGCACTGACAGGGTGTGTTTGTTGGTCACAGGTCGTCCTCTTCGAACGTCGGGCGCACGTCCCGGGCGAACATGATCTCGTCGTTGCTGGTGCCGGCCGCGACCATCGGCCACACCATGGCGTCCTTGCCGACCGTGAAGTCGATGACCACCGGGGCGTCGTTGATCTCCATGGCCTGCTTGATGATCTTGTCGACGTCGTCCTTCGACTCACAGCGCAGGCCGATGCAGCCGAGCGCCTCGGCCAGCTTCACGAAGTCCGGGATCCGGTGCTTGTGCGTGCCCAGCTCGGTGTTCGAGTACCGGCCGTCGTAGAACAGGGTCTGCCACTGCCGGACCATGCCCAGGTTGCCGTTGTTGATGATGGCGATCTTGACCGGGATGCCCTCCAGCGCGCAGGTGGCCAGCTCCTGGTTGGTCATCTGGAAGCAGCCGTCGCCGTCGATCGCCCAGACCTGGGTGTCCGGCCGGCCGACCTTGGCGCCCATCGCGGCCGGAACCGCGTATCCCATCGTCCCGGCGCCGCCCGAGTTGAGCCAGGTGCCCGGCTTCTCGTACTTGATGAACTGGGACGCCCACATCTGGTGCTGACCGACACCGGCGCAGTAGATCGCGTCCGGGCCGACCAGCTCGCCGATCCGCTCGATCACGTACTGCGGGGCCAGGGTGCCGTCGGTCGGCTCCTCGTACCCGATCGGGTAGCGCTCGCGGATGTCGTTGAGCGTCGACCACCAGGCCGGGTACTGGTCCACGCCACCGGCGTTCGCCGACACCGCCGCGATCAGCTCGTCGATCACGTGCCGGGCGTCACCGACGATCGGGACGTCCGCGTGCCGGTTCTTGCCGATCTCCGCCGGGTCGATGTCGGCGTGCACGACCTTGGCGCCCGGCGCGAACGAGTCCAGCTGACCGGTGACCCGGTCGTCGAAGCGCGCGCCGAGGGTGATCAGCAGGTCGGACTTCTGCATCGCGTAGACGGCCGGAACCGTGCCGTGCATGCCGGGCATGCCCAGGTGCTGCGGGTGCGAGTCGGGGAACGCGCCGATACCCATCAGCGTGGTGACCACCGGGATGCCGGTCAGCTCGGCGAGCTTGCGCAGCCCGTCGGTGGCACCGGCCTTGTGCACGCCGCCGCCCACGTAGAGGACCGGGCGCTTGGCGGCGGCGATCAGCCGGGCCGCCTCCCGGATCTGCTTGCCGTGCGGGTGCAGGGTCGGCCGGTAACCCGGCAGGTCCAGGGTCGGCGGCCAGCTGAACATGGTCTGCGCCTGCTGCACGTCCTTCGGGATGTCGACCAGGACCGGGCCGGGCCGGCCGGTGGCCGCCAGGTGAAACGCCTCGGCCAGGATCCGGGGCAGCTCCTCCGGGGTCTGGACCAGGAAGTTGTGCTTGGTGATCGGCAGCGTGATGCCCTGGATGTCCGCCTCTTGGAAGGCGTCCGTGCCGATGTAGGGCCGGCTCACCTGACCGGTGATGGCCACGATCGGCACCGAGTCCATGTACGCGTCGGCGATCGCCGTGACCAGGTTCGTCGCGCCCGGACCACTTGTCGCGATGCAGACGCCGACCCGGCCGGTGGCCTGGGCGTAACCGGTGGCCGCGTGACCCGCGCCCTGCTCGTGCCGGACCAGGATGTGCCGGACCTTCGAGTCGAACAGCGGGTCGTACGCCGGAAGGATCGTCCCGCCCGGAATGCCGAAGACGACCTCGACCCCGAGCGCCTCGAGTGACCGGACGAGCGCGCCGGCACCGCTGATGGCCACCGGCGCCACGACGGTGGGAGCGGAGTTCACGGCCGCCGCGACGGTGGCCGGAGTGGCTCGATGGGCGAGGGTTTCAGGAGTGGGTCTCGTCATGGCAAGTCAGACCTTTTCGGTAGTCGGTCCCAGTACTTGAGCAACAAAAAAGGCCCTCGTGCGGATGCACGGGACCTAGCGCACTCTCTTCTAGCTAGAGAGTGCGCTCAGATAAGTACTCGGGACGCGAAGCACATGCGACTAACCTTGCCCCATCTCACGGCCTGAGTCAACTGATCCCACATTTTGATCACGCGTGGCCGCGGCGAAATCCGGATCACCCGGCAGCAACGCTCTGACCTGCCGCATTCCCGGCCCGAGGCGAACCACCTGACTTCGCGCCGGTGCGCCGTTCGGCTCATTGGAGCGCGGTGCCGGAACCGGTCGCGGGGACGGTCGCTCGGCCCGCAACCGGGACTCCAGATGCTCGGCCGGGACGCCCCAGCCGAACAGCGAACCCTGGCCGAGCCGGCAGCCCGCCTCCTCGACCACCTCCAACTGGGCCTGCGTGCCGATCCCCTCGGCCAGCACCTCCAGGCCGAGCCGATGCCCCAGCCGGACCACCACGTCCACCAGCGGGGCAGCCGTCCCGGTCCGCGACTCCGGCTCCGCCACCAGCGCGTGATCGATCTTCAGGATGTCGACCGGCAGGGTCCGCAACTGGGTCAGCGACGAATAGCCGGCCCCGAAGTCGTCGAGCGCGATCCGCACACCCGTCGCGCGCACCTCGGCCAACCGGCGGACCAGTTCCTCCATGTCGGTGGCCACCGCGTGTTCGGTCACTTCAAGGACCAGGCGCTGCGGCGGTACGCCGTACTCCGCCAGCACATCGGCGACCCGGCCGGCGTAATCGGCGTTGTGCAGCTCCTTGGGTGACAGGTTCACCGACAGCCACACGTCGTGGCCCTTCGACCGCCACTCGGCGAGCTGCCGGACCGACTCCTCCAGCACCCAGGCCCCGATCCGGTTGATCAGGCCGGACTCCTCGGCCACCGGGATGAACTCGACCGGCGCCACCTTGCCCAGCTCCGGATGGGTCCAGCGGAGCAGCGCCTCGGCACCCACCGGCCGCATCGACGGCAGCGCCACCACCGGCTGGAACACCAGATGCAGCTGACCGCGGTCGATCGCGTGCCGCAGCTCACCGGTCAGCGTGCCGCGGCGGCGCAGCAACTCGTCGTACCCCGCCTGGTATTCCTCGACCCGGTTCTTGCCGCGCTGCTTGGCGTACCGCAACGCCAGGTCGGCGTCGTGCAGCAGCTCACCGGTCGCGGCCACGCCCAGACTCGCGGAGAGGAAGATCTGACCACCATCGACCTCGTACGGTTCACCCAGCACCGCGAGCAGCCGGTGCGCCGCCAGCACCGCCTCGCCGGCGTCGCCGCGCATCAGCACCGCGAACTCGTCACCGCCCAGCCGGGCCGCCACGTCGCCGGTCAGCAGGTTGCGGTGCAGCCGGGCACCCACCTCGGCCAGCACCGCGTCGCCGACGTCGTGACCGCGCAGGTCGTTGACACTCTTGAAGCCGTCCAGGTCGATCCCGATCAGCGCTTTCCGCACGTCCGGCTCGTCCCGGAGCGCCTGCTGCAGACCCCGCCGGTTGGCCAGCCCGGTCAGCGGATCGGTGTGCGCCAGTTCCCGGAAGTGCGCCTCGCTCTGCCGCAGCCGTGTCGTATAACACCGCACGTCCTCCAGCGCGAGGTACTGCCTGGCCACCACGGCCAGGCCCTCGACCGCGGCGCCGGCGTAACCGAAGGCGTCCACGGTGCCGCCCTGGAACAGGTGGTAGCCGAGCCCGCCGATCATGGCGAGCATCGGGACCACCGCGTACGCCGCGCCTCGCTCCAGCACGTCCCCGGAGACCTCGACCGGCCGGTCGGCGGCCCGCACCGCACCGGCCACCCAGGCCAGCCCGGCGGTCAGCAACAGACCCGCGACCAGGATGAATCCCTCAGCGGACCGGCAGATCCCGATGGCCAGCAGGTTCGCCGCGCAGGCCACCACGGTCACCCCGGCCGCCACCCGGACGGTGTGCCGCCGCGGGCGGTGGGCGTGCAGCGCCAGCACCGCGGTCAGGCCCAGCCCGAGCACCAGCAGCACGGCCGGCAGCAGGATCGCCGGGCACTGCTCGGGGGTGGCGCCGCCGAGGACCCGGGTCGGCCGGCTGACCAGCACCCAGCCGACGAACCAGATCGCCGCCGCGATGACCAGCCCGTCCAGCACGTGCCGGAGCACCGCGCCGGGGCTGCGGGCCGCGCCGGGCAGCACCACCGTGCCGGCCAGCAGCAGCACCGTGCCGAGGCCCATGCCGACGGCGACCGCGGTGGCCAGGGAACGGTTGTGTGCCGGGGTGTGCTCGTGCACGGTGATCAGGGCGGTGATCAGACCGGCCAGCGCCGCGCCGGTGACGATCGCGCCACCGGCCGCCAGGAGCAGATGTGCCCGGCGGGCCGCACCGGTGTGCCGGCGGCCGGACTGCCCCAGATAGGCGACGGCCGGTACGGCGAGGATCAGGCCCACGAGGCCCGCCAGTTCCATACCGGACGGTGAGTGCACGGACACACTGTGCCGGATCTTCGGCATTTACGACACCCCATGTGTCCCGAGCTGTGGACGTCGAGCACGGGGTGGGGCCTGCGCAGTGGCACTATGGGTGGCATGCCTGAGCTGCGCTCCCGGACCTCAACACACGGCCGGACGATGGCCGGCGCGCGCGCCCTGTGGCGCGCCACCGGCATGACCGACTCCGACTTCGGCAAGCCGATCGTCGCCATCGCCAACAGTTACACCCAGTTCGTACCCGGGCATGTGCACCTCAAGGACATGGGTGGCCTCGTCGCCGACTCGATCTTCGAGGCCGGTGGGATCGGGCGCGAGTTCAACACCATCGCCGTCGACGACGGCATCGCCATGGGCCACGGTGGCATGCTCTACTCCCTGCCCAGCCGGGAGCTGATCGCCGACGCCGTCGAATACATGGTCAACGCCCACTGCGCCGACGCCCTGGTCTGCATCTCGAACTGCGACAAGATCACTCCCGGCATGCTGATCGCCGCGCTGCGGCTCAACATCCCGACCGTGTTCGTCTCCGGCGGCCCGATGGAGGCCGGCAAGACGGTCGCCATCGAGGGCATCGTCCACGAGAAGCTCGACCTGGTCGACGCGATGAGCGCCGCCGCCAACGACAACGTCACCGACCAGCAGCTGGACACCATCGAGCGGTCCGCCTGCCCGACGTGTGGCTCCTGCTCCGGCATGTTCACCGCCAACTCGATGAACTGCCTGACCGAGGCGATCGGCCTGGCGCTGCCCGGCAACGGCTCGACACTGGCCACCCACGTCTCCCGCAAGGCCCTGTTCGAGGAGGCCGGGCGGCTGATCGTGGAGATCGCCAAGGACTATTACGAGAAGGACGACGAGTCGGTGCTGCCGCGCTCGATCGCCAACCGGGACGCCTTCGAGAACGCGGTCGCCCTGGACGTGGCGATGGGCGGCTCCACCAACACGATCCTGCACCTGCTGGCCGCGGCCCGCGAGGCCGAGCTGGACTTCAGCGTCTCCGACATCGACGAGATCTCGCGCCGGGTGCCGTGCCTGGCGAAGGTCGCGCCGAACAGCCCGAAGTACCACATGGAGGACGTGCACCGGGCCGGCGGCATCCCCGCCCTGATGGGTGAGCTGCAGCGTGGTGGCGCGCTGAAGGAGAACGTCCGGGCCATCCACGCACCCGACCTGTCGTCCTGGCTCGGCAAGTGGGACATCCGGGCCGACGCGCCGTCCGATGCGGCACTGGAGCTGTTCCACGCCGCTCCCGGCGGGGTGCGCACCACCCAGGCGTTCAGCACCCAGAACCGCTGGGCCACGCTCGACACCGACGCCGAGGGCGGCTGCATCCGGTCGGTGGAGCACGCGTACACGGTCGACGGCGGTCTGGCCATCCTGTTCGGCAACCTCGCTCCGGACGGCTGCGTCGTCAAAACCGCCGGTGTCGACGAGTCGATCTGGAAGTTCACCGGCCCGGCCCGGGTCTACGAGTCGCAGGACGACGCGGTCACCGGCATCCTCGGCAAGCAGGTCGTCGAGGGCGACGTCGTGATCATCCGGTACGAAGGGCCACGCGGTGGGCCCGGCATGCAGGAGATGCTCTACCCGACGTCGTTCCTGAAGGGGCGCGGACTCGGCAAGGCGTGCGCGCTGATCACCGACGGCCGCTTCTCCGGCGGGACGTCCGGCCTGTCCATCGGCCATGTCTCCCCCGAGGCGGCCGGCGGCGGGCTGATCGCCCTGGTCGAGACCGGTGACGAGATCACCATCGACATCCCCGGCCGCAGCATCACCCTGAACGTGCACGACGACGAACTGGCCCGGCGCCGGCACGAGCAGGAGCGGCGACCCAAGCCGTACACACCCGTCGACCGCCAGCGCCCGGTGTCGGCCGCTTTGCGCGCCTACGCCTCGATGGCCACCGCCGCGTCCGACGGCGCTTACCGCCGAGTCCCCGAGTGACCCGGTGCCGAGCCGGGGTGTGATCCACTCCGGCTCGGCACCGCGCCGCACTCGGCACGCCGGTCGTAATACCGGAATGGTTCGATCGTGAGCATGACTTCGCCGCCGCCGTTCCTACTGTCGCCGGAGAACCACGACCCGGCTCCGGCTCCCGGTCCGCGCACCTGGGTTCTGGCCGCTGCCGGGACCGCGCTGCTCGTGGCGGGTCTGGTGGGCGGTTACGCCATCGGGGTGCGCTCGGCGTCGGCGACCTCCTCGGCGGCGGTCATCAGCCCGGCGGCCGAAAACCCGGCGGCGGATTCCGCGGGCCCGGCCGCCGCACCCACCGCTGCCGCCTCGGCGGTGACACCGGTGGATCAGTCGGCCAGGTTCACCGGGACCGAGGCGGCGGTGCTCGCCGAACCGTGGCTGCCCGAGATCAGCAACTGCGTCAGTGACAAGGACAACGGCGGGCCGAAACTGGAGAACGGCCGGACCGAGGCGATCAACTGCCGGATCGGCGACCTCCAGCTCTACTTCGAGACCTTCCGGACAGCGAAGGAGTTCGGCTGGACCCGTGACTATCGGGAACAGGCCAGCCGCAAGAGCCGGACACTGGTACCCGGCGCCGAGACGCCACGGCAGAAGACCGGGACGACCACCGGCAAGACCGGGACCTACTTCGAGTACGTCACCGGACAGACCTGTGGCCTGTTCTGGACCCACGCCGGCTCGTTGACCGATCTGCGCCTGGAAACCGACTGCGCGTCGATCGACGATTCCTGGCCGGCGCTGCGCGGTGTGTGGAACCGGTTCAGCTGAATCGCCTGCGGTGGACGTACCGGCAAGGGGGTGGAAAAGGCCCGCCTGCCGGAAGTGGCGGACGGGCCTTGACCGAAGACGATCCCTACTTGAGGGCGCCCTCCATGATGCCGCGGACCAGCTGGCGGCCGCCGAGGAGCAGCAGGACCACCAGCGGGACGGTAGCGACGAAGGCGCCGGCCAGGACCCGGCGGTAGACGACGTAGTTGCCGCTGGCCAGGTCGGAGAGGGCGACCATCGAGGTCGGGAAGTCGGTGCCGTTCAGCGTGATCAGCGGCCACTGGAAGTCGTTCCAGGTGGCGACGAAGGTGAGCAGGCCGAGAACGGCGAGGGCGGGGCGGATCGCCGGGACGATGACGGTCCAGTAGATCCGCAGGGTGAGGGCGCCGTCGATGCGGGCGGCCTCGACGAGTTCGTCGGGGATGGCGTGCGCGATGAACTGGCGCATGTAGAAGACGCCGAACGCACTGACCAGGCCGGGTGCGATGACTGCTAGCAGCTGTCCGTTCCAGCCCAGCTTGCCCATCAGGATGTAGAGCGCGACGACGCCGAGCTGGTTGGGCACGGTCAGCGTCAGGATCACCACGAACATCAGGATCTTGTTGCCCTTGAAACGCAGTTTCGCGAAGGCGAAGCCGGCCAGCGAGCAGAAGAACAACGTCGAGACGGTCACCGCGACCGCCACGATCAGGCTGTTGATCAGTGATGCGGTGAAGTAGACGTCCTGCATCCCGAAGACCTCGGACAGGTTCGTCATGAGGTTGGAACCGGGGATCACCGACGGCGGCGAGCTCATCACTGCTTCGTCGGTGCTCGTCGCGATGACGAACATCCAGTAGACCGGGAACGCCGACACCAGCAGGATCGCGGTCAGCCCGAGGTAGGACTTCCAGGTGCCAGGGGTGTCCTGGGGCGCGCGGCTCAACAGGCGGGTGCTCATTTTCCGCCTCCCAGGCGCCGGGTGGCGAGCGCGTTGACGGCGGCCACGACCAGGATGATCAGGAACAGCGCCCAGCTCATGGCGGCCGCGTATCCGAGGTTGAGGTCACGCCAGCCGACCTTGTAGATGAGCTGCGCGATGGTGCGGTACTGGTGGTCGTAACCGCCGTTGGCCAGGGCCGGGTTCTCGTCGAACAGCATCGGCTCGCTGAACAGTTGCAGGCCGCCGATGGTGGAGAGGATGACGGTGAACAGCACGACCGGCTGGATCATCGGCACGGTGATGCGCCAGAGCTGCTTCCACGGGCCGGCGCCGTCGACGGCCGCCGCCTCGTAGACGTCCTTCGGGATGGCCTGCATCGCGGAGAGGTAGAGCAGCGCGTTGTAGCCGATCCACTTCCAGTTGACCATGGTGGCGATGGCGATCCAGCTGCTCCAGGTCGAGGCGCGCCAGTCGAGCGGCTGCTCCTGGCCGAATCCGACGAGCGACAGCAGCCAGTTGGCCATGCCGTAGTCGCGGCTGAAGAAGATCGCGAAGACAAGTGTCGAGGCGGCGACCGGCGTGACGTACGGCAGCAGGATGCCGATCCGCCAGAAGGTCGCGCCGCGCAGTTTGCGGTTCAGCAGGTTGGCGATGATCAGGGCGATCAGCAGCTGCGGAACGGTGGAGAGGAGGAAGATGCCGAACGTGTTGATCAGGGCGTCCCAGAAATCGGAGTCGCCCAGCAGCTTGGTGAAGTTCTCCGCCCCGGCCCAGCCGGTCAGTGTCGGGTCGTCGAGCCGCCAGTGGCGCAGGGCCACGATGCCGTTGAAGATGATCGGGAACAGCCCGAAGATCGCGAAGAGCACGAAGAACGGCGCGATCAGCAGGTAGGGCACGGTCTTGGTGTCGAAACGGTAGAGCCAGAACTTCGCACGGCTGGGCGGCGCGTGTTTCGGCTCCTCGGTGCGCGCGACGCGTACGTCGGTGAGGGCCACGGGGGTACTCCTAAGGGCCGGACGGCGGGACGGCAACCGCCGCCCCGCCGCTCTTTTCGGGATGGGTCAGGAGCTCGCGGCCTTCTCGGCTTCCTTGACAGCCTCGGCCCAGGCGTCGGCGGACTTCAGCTTGCCCTGGCCGACACGGTTGATCACGTTCTCGACGGCGACCCGGGTCGGGCCGTTCTTCTTGCCCAGGTACTGCGGCTTCAGGCCCTCGGCGGTGGAGGCGAAGATCTGGCCGGTCGGGGCGTTGGTGAAGAATTCCTTCTTGTAGTCCAGGACGGCCGGGTCCTTGTAGAGCTCCGGCTGCGACGGCAGGTTGCCGACCGTCTTGAAGACCTCGATCTGCTGCTCCGGCTGGACCAGCCACTCGACGAACTTGTAGGCGGCGTCGACGTTCTTGCCCTGCTTCGGCACGGTCCACCAGGAGCCGCCCCAGTTACCGCCGCCGCCGGGAATGGTGGCGATGTCCCACTTGCCCTTCTGGTCGGGGGCGGTGGTCTGGATGTGGCCGAGCATCCACGCCGGGCAGGCGAGGACGGCGAACTGGTCCTTCTTGAAGCCCTGGTCCCAGTTCGGCTGGAAGCTGGCCAGGTTGGCGGAGATGCCCGCGTCGATCGCCTTCATCGCGATGTCGAAGCCGGCCTTCGGGCCGCCGTCCATCTGGAGCTGTTCCTGCTCGTTGTAGAAGCCCACCGGCGCCTGCGAGAGCACCGGGTTGAAGAGGTTCGTGGCGGAGTCGACGAACTTCTTCTTGGTCTTCGACGTGTAGGTCTTGCCGGTCTCGATGAACTGGTCCCACGTCGACCAGAGCTTGGAGACCTCTTCCCGGTCGGTGGGCAGGCCGGCCGCCTTGAACAGGTCGGTGCGGTAGCACATGGCCAGACCGCCGACGTCGGTGCCGAGGCCGATCTGCTTGCCGTCGGCGGACTGCGACGCCTTCCACTTCCAGGGCAGGTACTTGGCCTCGTACGAGCCGGCGCCCTTCTCGGTCAGGTTGACGAACTGGTCGGCCTGACTGCGGAACTGAACGATGAAGCCCTCGTCGACCGCCGAGATGTCAGGCGCGCCGGAGCCCGCGACCAGCTTCTTCTGCAGGTCCTCGTGCTGGGCGTTGTACTCGCCCGAGTTCAGGACGATCTTGACGCCGGGGTTGGCGGCCTCGTACTTGGTCTTGAGGGCGTCCAGGCCCATGTCGCCCCAGAAGTTGACCTTCAGGGTGACGTCGGCGGCGGTGCCACCGGAGTCCTTGTTGCCCTCCAGGGCCTGACCGCTACAACCGGTGATCGCCAGGGCGGCAACCAGGCCGGCGGCGCCCACGCGCAGGGCGCGGCGTCCGGAAAATTCCATGTCATTTCCTCCGCAAGGAGATCCACATCACTGAACCGGGTAAGTTGGGGAGACCGTAAGCCTGGCTTTCATCGGTGTCAATAGCAGGTTACGGGCGCGCTCCCAGTCCTACCCAAGCCGGATTTTTCGGACAGTGGGTTTACATGCTTCGATGTGTGCCGTAACACTTAACCGATCAAGCGGTGATACCGCACCCGGGGAGTCCGGCAGGCAGCACCCAGCGCCCGATAAGCTCGGCGGCAGTGGGGACAGAGGAGACATGAGTGAAACGGCCCACGATCGCCGACATCGCACGGCGGGCGGGCGTGTCCAAGGGCGCCGTGTCATACGCCCTAAACGGCCAGCCCGGCGTCTCCGAGGCGACCCGTAAACGCATCCTGTCGATCGCTCAGGAGATCGGGTTCAGCGCCAACAGCGCGGCCCGTGCCCTGTCCGGCGCCCGGGCCCAGGCCATCGGCCTGACCCTCTGCCGGCCCGCCCGGATCCTCGGCATCGAGCCCTGGTTCATGGGCCTGATCAGCGGTTTCGAGGCCGAGCTGGGCGCCCGGTCGTACGCGCTGACCCTCCAGGTGGTGGCCACTCCCGAGCAGGAGATCGAGGTCTACCGCCGCTGGTGGGGCGAGCGCCGCATCGACGGGGTGATCGTCACCGACATCCGGGAGGGCGACGTCCGCATCCCGGTCCTCCAGCAGCTCCAGCTTCCGGCCGTGGTGATCGGTGGCCCCGGCGACACCGGGTCGATCGCGCAGATCTGGTCCGACGACGCCGGCGCGATCACCGAGGCGGTCCGTTACCTGGTCGCTCTCGGTCATCACCGGATCGCCCGGGTCAGCGGCAACGCCGACCTGCTGCACACTCAGAACCGGACGAAGGCCTTCGAAGCGGTCTGCGCCTCACTCGGGCTGGACCACGCGCTCACCATCCCGGCCGACTACACCGGCGAGGAGGGCAGCCGGGCCACCCGGCGCCTGCTGATCGGCGGCGACCGGCCCACCGCGATCATCTACGACAACGACGTGATGGCGGTCGCCGGCCTGGCCGTGGCCCAGGAGATGGGCCTGTCCGTCCCGGGTGACCTCTCCATCGTGGCCTGGGACGACTCCCCGCTGTGCAGCCTCGTGCACCCGCCGCTCACCGCGCTGAGCCGGGACATCTCGGCCTACGGCGCACAGGCCGCGCGGGAGCTGCTGGCCGCCATCGACGGGCAGAAAGTGGGCAACGTGGAGGCCGGCCGGGTGCATCTCACCCCGCGCGGCAGCACCGCGCCACCCCGTCAGGACCTGTGACTCTCCAGGTAGGCCTCGACCCGTTCGGCCGGACCGGGACGTCCCAGCGCGAAACCCTGGCCGAACCGGCAGCCCGCCTTCAGCGCCGCCTCCGACTGCCCAGCCGTCTCCAGGCCCTTGGCAACGATGTCCATCCCGAGCCGGCGACCGAGACTGACCACCACTTCGACCACTGACGTGTTGCCCACCAGCGACGGGCTCAGCTTCAGCATGTCCACCGGCAGCCGCCGCAGATGTGACAGCGAGGTCTGGCCCGCGCCGAAGTCGTCGAGCGCCGCCCGGACCCCGAGATTCCGCAGCCCGGCCAGGGCCGCCACGATGCCCGGCACGTCCTCGGCGATCCAGGTCTCGGCCACCTCGACGATCAGCCGGTCCGGGGCCAGCCCGTGCCGGCCCAGGATGGCCGCGACCCGCTCCGGGAAACGGGCGGTCAGCAGCTCCCGCGGGCCGATGTTGACCGACAGCCAGACCTCGTCACCGGCCCAGGCGGTCAGGATGCGGCAGCCCTCGTCGAGGACCCACTCGTCGAGTTCGGCGGTGATCCCGAGCGCCGCCGCGATCGGCAGGACCTCGGCCGGCATGATCGTGCCGAGCTGCGGATGCCGCCAGCGCAGCAGCGCCTCGACCCCGGCCGGCCGGGCGTCGGCCAGCCCCGACACCGGCTGGAAGACCAGGTCCAGCTCGCCGCGGTCGGCCGCGCCGAGCAGTTGCTGTTCCAGCTCCATCCGGCGGTGCAGCTGGATCTCGACGTCCTGGTCGTACCACTCGACCCGGTCCCGGCCCAGTTGACGGGCCCGCTGCCGGGCCAGGTCGGCGAACCGCAGCACCTCGTCGGAGTCGGCGGCACCGGCCAGTTCGGCCAGGCCCACATTGGTGTGCAGGTCGACGGTCGCGCCGGGCAGTGCGTAGGGCTCGCCCAGGGCGGTCACGATCCGGCTGGCCAGGGCGTATGCCGGAACCGCCGACTCGCCGGTCAGCACCGCGAACTCGTCCCCGCCGAGCCGGCCCGCCATGTCCCCCTCACCGACCAGCGCACGCAGCCGGCGCGCCACCTCGATCAGCACCGCGTCGCCGATCTCCCGGCCCCGGCTGTCGTTGATCTCGGCCAGCCCTTGCAGGTCGATGACCAGCAGCGTTCCGCGCTGACCGGCCCGCCGGCGCATGGCCAGCAGGTCCCGCATCAGCGCCCGACGGTTCGCCAGCCCGGTCAGCTGGTCCAGGAAGGAGAGTTTGTGCAGAGTGCGCTCCAAATGGCGCCGCTCCCCGACGTCGCGCACGTGCACCACGAGTGCCGCCACCTCGGGGACCGACCGCTGGTCCGCGATTGTCGACTCGGTCTCCCGCCAGAGCCGGGCGCCGTCCCGTAACCGGGCGCTGAGCAGCACCGGCGGCCCGCCCTCCGGCTCACCGGCCAGCACCGAACCGATCACCGCCGCAGCGTCCGGGGCGTCCTCCGGGTGGATCAGCTCCCGGAACTCCCGGCCCAGCACCTGCTCGTCCCGCAGCCCGAACAGGCGGGCCGCGGCCGGCGACTGCCAGCGCACGACGAGGCTCTCGTCCAGTACCAGGGTCAGATCGGTGGCGCCCGCGACCAGCGACCGGAAATGCGCCTCGGCGACCCGCAACCGGCTCGCGTACCGGCGGATGTCCCGGACCACCAGCAGTTCCCTGGTCACCAGCACACTGACCATCAGCAGGCCGAACAGGACCGCCTCGGTGCCGAAGGCCCGGACGGTCAGCAGATGCCAGATCGCGGCGATCACCCCGACCGCGGCCGGCACCGCCAGCAGTGGATAGCTCGCCAGGTACTGATCCGGATGCCGCGGCTCCAGCACCGGCGGCGCCAGATCCCGGCGCGAGCCACCGGCGGCCGAGACGGTCAGGCCGGCCACCACCCCTAGGCCGGCCAGCATCGCCAGCGGACCGGACGGTTCCAGCACCAGCCCGGTCAGCGACAACAGGATCACCGCCGACCCGGAACCACACCACAGCGCGGCGTACGGCCGGGGTCGCTGCCGCAGCACCATCACCGTCACGATCGCCACCCCGCCCGCGGTGATCAGCAGCGCCGGCACCACGTCCGGACGGTCCGCCGCCGCCGGGACCAGATAGATGGCAAAACCCAGACTCACCCCGAGACCCACACCGTCGTACGCCCGGCGCAGCCGGACCGCCCAGCCGCGCGCCGCCCCGGGCAGCAACGACGTGCCCACCACCTGGCAGACCGCGATCACCGCCAGCCCCACGGTGAGCCCGGTGATCCGGTGGTCCGGCAGCAGCCACGGAACCAGGCCGGTCAGGCCGGTGGCCAGCGCGCCCAGCCCGACGAATCCGGTGCCCCGGCACGCCGCGAAGGTCTGCTCGGCCCGGTGGATCGCCAGCGCGGCACGGATCAGGAGGGCGCCCGCGCACAGGCCGGCCGCTCCGATCGCCCACGCCAGCGCGGCCGGTGCGGGGACAGCGCCCAAGGCACCCGCCAGCAACAGCATGGCGATCATCGACGAGTCCTCATGCTCTCGGGAGAACCTGGAGGTGACTGCATCGGGTCAACGACACTCCCCGGATCGGGTTACGGCACGGCGTGTCGTCTCCACCATGTGTCATCGCCGGAAGGCGGTCAACTCGGGGCTGGAACGCAGTGGGAGGATGGGGGTGTGAGCAGTCGTCCCGTCCTCCGCGTCCGCAAGTCCGGCGCCGTCCTGGTCGCCGCGTTGATCGCGTTCGTCGGCACGGTCCCGCTCGCCGGTCAGTCCTGGGCACTCAGCCCGTTGCTCCTGATCCCGCTCGCCGTGCTGGCCTGGTCCTGGCGGGCCGGCACCGACGTCTACCCCGACGGGCTGCGCGTGCGGGCCCTGATCGGCGGCAGCCGGGTGCCGTTCAGCCGGATCACCGAGATGGCACCGGACGAGCGCGGCCGTGTCTCGGCGCTGCTCGACAACGGCAACGTCATCCGGCTCACCGGGATCACCCGGGAGAACCTGCCGCTGGTGCTGCGGGCGATCGGCCAGCCGGTCGCGCCGGCCGCCGATCGTTGAGCCGGTCTTGTCAGAGCGCACGGCTACCCTGGTCGGCATAGCCGAAGGAGGTGGTCTGGTCGTGCTCTCCCGCAGGAGCCGGTTCGTCGCCACGCTTGCCGTGGCCGTGCTCTCGCTGACGGCGGGGTGCAGCTTCGGGCCCCCCGGACCCGACCAGGCCGGTTCACCGCCCAACCTGCCACGCCCGTCGGCCGCCCCGACCGCGGGCGGTGACGACGGCGAGCGCCAGGTCGCGATCACCGTGCTGGCGAAGAACCTCGAGGTGCCGTGGGGCATCTCCTTCCTGCCCGACGGCGGAGCGGTGGTCACCGAGCGCGACACCGCGCGGATCCTGAAGGTCGGTCCCGAGTCGACCGCCAGCGGGCTCAAGGTCACCGAGTTGCGGCGGCTCAGCGAGGTCCGGGCCGGTGGCGACGGCGGTCTGCTCGGCGTCGCGGTCTCCCCGGCCTACAAGACCGACAAGACGCTGTATGTGTATTACTCCACCGATCGCGACAACCGGATCGGCAAGCTGGCCGGAGACGGCGCGCTCCAGCCGATCCTGACCGGCATCCCGCGCTCGACCGAGTTCAACGGCGGCGCGCTGGCCTTCGGGCCCGACGGTCTCCTCTACGCCGGCACCGGTGACGCCACTCCCGCCGGTGGTCAGGCGCCCGGTGCGAAGAGTCTGGCCGGCAAGATCCTGCGGATCACCACGGCCGGTAAACCCGCTCCCGGCAACCCGGTCAAGTCCTCACCGGTCTGGTCCTCCGGCCACCGCAACGTGCAGGGCCTGGCCTGGGACAAGTCGAAACGGCTGTATGCCACCGACCGCGGCCAGCCTCGTTACTCCGAGCTGAACGTGATCGCGAAGGGTAAGAACTACGGCTGGCCGAAAGCCGACGGCACCGGTGCCGGCACCGGACTGACCAACCCGCTGACCTCCTGGCCGTCGGACAGTTCCTCCTGCGCCGGTGTCGGTGTCCTGGAGACCCTGGTGGCCACCGCGTGCCTGCTCGGCGAGAAGATCCAGCTGCTGAACGTGACCGCCAACGGCACTGTCCTGGGCAGCCCGCAGGAGCTGCTGGCCGGCGAGTTCGGCCGGTTGCGCGCTCTGGTCAACGCCCCGGACGGATCATTCTGGGTGTCCACCTCCAACCAGGAGGACGCCGGTGAGCCCACCCCCGAGGACGACCGGGTGATCCGGCTGGTCTTCTCCGACGGCGGCGCCGGCCGGAGTTGACGGTCGTGACTGTTTCGTCCCGAGCCCGACCGGGCAGATGAGGCCCCGATGATGCGACAACGGCCCTCGTGGCTCCGCCGTCTGCGTTCCGTGGGCGACCTGGCCGGCCGGGTGTTCCGGCACCGCTGGACTCGCCGTCTCCGGGTGGCCGTCGCGGTCGGCCTGGCCGGGATCACCGGCGCGATGATCGGGGTTCTGCTGTTCGCGCGGGCCGATCTCAACGTCGGCCCGTTCAGCGCCGAGATGTCGGTGACACCGTCCGTCGAGGGCGGCACCGAGATCAACATCCCGCCACTGGGTTCCCTGCACCTGGACAGTCACCGTGGGCCCGTTCACCTGCGGGTCGCTCTCGGATCGCTGGACCAGAGCCGCACCGAGGCGCTGATCGACAACCCGTCGGCGATCAGCTCGGCCGGCGAGAACGCCGCCGAGGAAGTGGTCTCCGGGGTGTCGCGGCTCGCGCTGCGGGCGCTCGGGCTGGCCGTCGTCGGCGGGCTGCTGCTGGGTGCGCTGGCGTTCCGGGACATGCGGCGCACCGCGGCGGCCGGGGTGACCGCACTGGTCGTCACCGGCGGCAGTCTGGGGCTGGCGGCCGGCACGCTGCGACCGGATTCGATCAGCGAACCGCGGTATGAGGGCCTGCTCGTCAACGCGCCCGCCGTGGTCGGTGACGCACGCCGGATCGCCGACAACTACGGGAAGTACACCGAGCAGTTGCAGGCCATCCTCGGCAACGTGAGCCGGGTCTACGCGACCATCTCGGCGTTGCCCGTCTACGAGCCGGCCGGTAACACCACCCGGATCCTGCACGTCTCCGATCTGCACCTGAACCCGGCGTCGTGGGGCCTGATCCGGACCGTGGTGGAGACCTTCGAGATCGACGCGGTGATCGACACCGGCGACATCGTGGACTGGGGAAGCAGCGCCGAGACGACGTACGTGTCCTCGATCCCGACGATCCAGGTGCCGTACATCTTCGTGCGCGGCAACCACGACTCGACCGCGATCCAGGCCGCCATCGCCCGGCAGAGCAACGCGATCGTCCTCGACGACACCCTCACCGAGGTCGACGGGCTGACCATCGCCGGGATCGGCGACCCGGCGTTCACCCCGGACAAGAGCGAGACCAACGAGGCCGGTGACACCGCCGGACCGGAGATCCACACCGCGGCAGGTGAACGGCTCGCCCAGACCATCCGGAACTCCGGCAAACCTGTCGACATCGCGCTGGTGCACGACCCGGCGATGGCACAGCCGCTGTCCGGCCTGGTGCCGCTGATCCTCGCCGGTCACCAGCACAACCGCTCGGTGTCGATGCTGCCCGCGCCCACCCCGGCCGAGCCCGATCCGTCGGCGTCGGCCTCGTTGTTGCCGTCCCCTGCGGTGACCGGGACCACCCCGATGTCGACCCGGATCATGATCGAGGGCTCCACCGGCGGGGCCGGGCTGCGGGGCCTGGAGAAGGACGAGCCGACGCCGCTGAGCCTGTCGGTGCTCTACTTCGACGAGAACCGGGAACTGAAGGCGTACGACGACATCCGGCTCGGCGGCACCGGCCAGTCCAACGTCGAGATGCAGCGCAAGGTGATCGGCCTGGACCCCGATCCGGAACCCACACCGATCCCGTCCGCCGCGCTGCCGTCCGCGTCCTGAGGATCCCGGCTGGCTTCTGCTTCTGCGGAGACAGCGACGCCCGGACCCGTTTGCACGGGACCGGGCGTTACTCGTACCAGCGAGGGGTCAGGAAGCCCCGAGCCGGGAAAGGATGAGATCGCGGACGGTCTTGGCGTCCGCCTGGCCCCGCGTGGTCTTCATGACCGCGCCCACCAGCGCACCCGCGGCGGCGACCTTGCCGTCCCGGATCTTCGCGGCGATCGCCGGGTTTGCCTCGATGGCCTCGTCGACCGCCTTCTGCAGCGCGCCGGTGTCCGACACGACCTCCAGGCCGCGCGCCTTCATGACGTCGGCGGGCTCACCCTCGCCGGCCACCACACCCTCCAGCACCTGACGGGCCAGCTTGTCGTTCAGCTTGCCGCCGTCGACCAGTTTCTGCAGCGCCGCGACCTGCGCCGGAGTCGCGCCGACCTCGACCAGGTCGACACCCAGCTCGTTGGAACGACGGGCCAGCTCACCCAGCCACCACTTGCGGGCGCCCGCGGGCGACGCACCGGCCGCGATGGTCTCCTCGATCAGCTCGATCGCCCCGGCGTTGGCCGCCGACTGCATCTCGACCTCGGTGATGCCCCAGTCCTCGCGCAGCCGGGCCCGCTTCACGCTCGGCTTCTCCGGCAGCTCGGTCTTGAGCTTGGCGACCCACGCGGTGTCCGGCGCGATCGGGACCAGGTCCGGCTCGGGGAAGTAGCGGTAGTCGGTCGCGGTCTCCTTGGAGCGGCCCGGCCGGGTGTCGCCGGTGGTCTCCTGGAAGTGCCGGGTCTCCTGGAAGATCCGGGTGCCCACGTCGAGCAGCCCGGCCTGGCGGATGATCTCCGAGCGGACGGCGCGCTCGACCGAACGCAGCGAGTTCACGTTCTTCGTCTCGGTGCGGGTGCCCCACTCCTCGCCCGGTAGGTTCAGCGAGGTGTTGACGTCGCAGCGCATCGAACCCTGCTCCATGCGGACGTCGGAGACGTCGAGAGCGCGGATGATGTCACGCAGCTCAGCGACGTAGGCCTTGGCGATCTCCGGAGCCCGGTCACCGAGGCCGGGCACCGGCTTGGTGACGATCTCGACCAGCGGGATCCCGGCCCGGTTGTAGTCGACGAGCGACTCGGTGGCGCCGTGGATGCGACCGGTGGCCCCGCCGACGTGCAGGGTCTTGCCGGTGTCCTCCTCGATGTGCACCCGCTCGATCTCGACCCGGTACTCCTTGCCGTCCACCGTGACGTCGACGTAACCGTCCACGCAGAGAGGCTCGTCGTACTGCGAGGTCTGGAAGTTCTTCGGCATGTCCGGGTAGAAGTAGTTCTTCCGGGCCATCCGGCACCACTCGGCGATGTCACAGTTCAGCGCGAGACCGATCCGGATCGTCGCCTCGATGGCGGCGCCGTTCATCACCGGCAGGGCGCCCGGCAGAGCCAGGCACACCGGGCAGACCTGGGTGTTCGGCTCGGCACCGAAATCGGTCTTGCAGCCGCAGAACATCTTGGTCTTTGTGCCCAGCTCGACGTGCGTCTCCAGGCCGATGACCGGCTCGTAACGGCTGGTGGCGTCTTCGTAGGACGGCAGCGCGATGGTCGTCATGTGCGTGCGGCTCCGGCTTGGGACGTCGATACGGACAAACACCAGCCTAGTCGTACGGTCTGAGGCCACGTCGCCGGGTTTGCGCGCGCCGTTTGCGCGCCCCGACGAAGATCTATGACATGCGCCGGTCCCTCGCCCTCACCGCGGTGCTCCTGGCCGCCGGTTGCACCGCCCCCGCGCCCTCGCCCACGCCGTCGGCACCCGCCGTCGACTACAGCGCCTGGGCGGCCGGGCGGTCCACGCCGGTCGCCGACTCGCTCTACCCGGAGAAGGGCAACCCCGGCCTCGACGTGCTGCACTACGGACTCGAACTGGACTGGCAGCCGACCACCGAAGTGCTCACCGGCCTGGCCACCCTGCAGATCCGGCCGGTCGCCGACGCCGCCGAGATCAAGCTGGACTTCACCGGGCTCACCGTCGACCGGGCCGCCGTCGACGGCGCTGCCGCGTCGTTCTCAGCATCGGCGGACAAACTGGTCGTCGCCAGCCCGGTGACCGCCGACCGGCCGGTCACGCTGACCGTCGCGTACCACGGCACCCCCGAACAGGTAGCGATGCCGTCCCACCGCGGTGACGCCGACGAGGGCATCGGCATGCGCGCCGGGAAGGGCGGTGTGCTCTGGACCATGCAGGAGCCGTGGGGCGCGCTCACCTGGTACCCGGTCAACGAACACCCGTCCGACGAGGCCCTCTACGACCTGGCCGTCACCGTGCCGGACGGCTGGGCCGCCGCCGCCAGCGGCACCCCCGGCGAGGTCCAGGGCGACACCTGGCACTACCGCAGCGACGACCCGGTGGCCGCCTACGTCACCACTCTGTCGGTGGACCGCTACCGGAGACTCTCCGTCGCCGGGCCGCGGGGACTACCGATCACCAACTTCGTGCGGGCCGGGGACGACGACCGCTATCTGCCCGTACTGAAACGAACTCCCGAACTGTTGAGCTGGCTGGAGGAACGGCTGGGCCGGTACCCGTACCCCAGTGCCGGGATTCTGATGAACGACTCGGTCTCGGCCATGGAGACGCAGCAGATGCTGAGCATGGGCCGCGGCGCGTTCCGGGACAGCGATCTCGGCTACTTCGAAGCGGTGCTGATCCACGAGTACGCCCACCAGTGGTTCGGCAACGCCGTCACCCCGACGACGTGGACCGACCTATGGCTCAACGAAGGCTGGGCGACCTATGTGCAGAACCTCTACGAGCAGAAGCTGTACGGGTTCGACGACGCCTACCTGGAGCAGTACCTACGCAAACGGGACGCCGAACTGCGCGCCTCGGTGGGGCCGCCCGGCAAGCCGAAAGCCGGCACCTTCGCCGAGAGCAACGTCTACCTGTGCCCCGCCGCGATGCTCCGCGAAATCCACGAGGACCTGGGCGACAAGAAGTTCTTCGCCCTGGCCACCGCATGGGCCGCCGACAATCACAACAAGAGCCAGGACCGGGCCGGCTTCGTCAGCTTCGTCAACGCCGAGACCGGCCGCGACTACACCACCATGATCAACGCTTGGCTGGACTCACCGACGACCCCGAAGTGACAGGGCCGTCGGCGAGCCGGCACTCAGAGAGCGGGCGGGGTGAAGGTGCCGACGGCGGACTCCAGGGCGGCGGCGACCCGGTACATGCGGTCGTCGGCCATCGTGGGGGCCATGATCTGGAAGCCGACCGGCAGGCCCTCGGAGAGACCGCACGGGACCGAGATGGCCGGGCCGCCGTACAGGTTCGTCGGGATGGTGAACAGGTCGGCGAGGTACATCTGGTACGGGTCCGAGGTGCGCGAGCCGAACGGGAACGCGACGAACGGCGTGGTCGGTGAGACCAGCACGTCGACCTGTTCGAACGCGGACTGGAAGTCGCGGGTGATCAGGGTGCGGACCTTCTGCGCCTGGCCGTAGTAGGCGTCGTAGTAACCCGACGACAGGGCGTACGTGCCGAGGATGATCCGGCGCTTCACCTCGGGGCCGAAACCGGCCTCGCGGGTCAGCGACATGACCTCTTCGAGCGAGTGGTTGCCGTCGTCGCCGGTGCGCAGGCCGTACCGGACGCCGTCGAAGCGGGCCAGGTTGGACGAGGCCTCGCTCGGGGCGATCAGGTAGTAGGCGGGCAGCGCGTACTGGAAGTTCGGGCAGGACACCTCGACGACCTCGGCACCCAGCTTGACCAGTGCTTCCAGCGACTCCCGGAAGGCGGCGGTCACGCCCACCTCGGAACCGTCGCCGGCGAACTCCTTGACCAGGCCCAGCTTGACGCCGGTCAGGTCACCGGTGGCGCCCAGGCGGGCGGCGGCGACCACGTCCGGCACCGGCTGCTTGATCGAGGTGGAGTCGCGCGGGTCGTGCCCGGCGATCACCGCGTGCAGCAGGGCGGTGTCCTCGACGGTCCGGCCGCAGGGGCCGGGCGTGTCCAGCGAGGACGAGAAGGCGATCAGGCCGTATCGGGAGGTGCCGCCGTACGTCGGCTTGGCGCCGACGGTGCCGGTGACCGCGCCGGGCTGGCGGATCGAGCCGCCGGTGTCGGTGCCGATGGCGAGCGGGGCCTCGTAGGCCGCGAGTGCCGCCGAGGAACCACCGCCGGAACCGCCGGGGATCCGCCCCAGGTCCCACGGGTTCCGGGTGGGGCCGTACGCGCTGTATTCCGTGGAGGAACCCATCGCGAACTCGTCCATGTTGGTCTTGCCGAGGATCGGCATGCCGGCCTTCTTCAGCCGCTCGACGATCGTCGCGTCGTACGGCGGCTTCCAGCCTTCGAGGATCTTCGACGCGGCCGTGGTGGGGACACCCTTGGTGGTCACCACGTCCTTGACGGCGATCGGCACACCGGCCAGCGGGCCGGTGATCTCACCCCGGTCGACGGCGGCGGCGGCTTCCAGAGCACCGGAACGGTCGACGTGCAGGAACGCGTGGACACGCTCGTCGACGGCGTCGATCCGGTCCAGGTGGGCGGTGGCCACCTCGACGGCGGACACCTCCTTCTTGGCGATGAGCGACGCCAGTGAAGCGGCGGAGAGCCTGGTCAGGTCGGTCACGATCAGTCCTCCTCGTCCAGGATGCGCGGCACCCGGAAACGGCCCTCGTACGCGTCCGGCGCACCGGAGAGCGCGGCGTCCTGCACCAGGCTCTCGGTGGGGACGTCGTCGCGGTAGACGTTGGTCAACGGAACCGAGTGCGAGGTCGGCGGAATGTCGTCCGCTGCCACCTCGCCGACCCGGGCGACCGACTGCAGGATCACGTCGAGCTGACCCGCGAACCGGTCCAGCTCCTCGTCGGTCACGGCGAGCCGCGACAGGCGCGCCAGGTGCGCTACCTCTTCGCGGGAGATGGCGGCCATCCTGCCCCCTCATCACTTGACTGATTGACTGTGCCCACAGAGTCTATTTCGCCGCGTTTCCCGGGTCGGACCGGGCGGTACCGTGCCAGCCAGTCGGCCAGATCCGCGGCCGGCATCGGGCGGGCGTGGAACCAGCCCTGCGCGGCGTGGCAGCCGGTGGCGGCCAGCAGTCGCCAGGTCACCTCGTCCTCCACACCCTCGGCGACGGCCCGCAGGCCGAGGGATTCGGCGAGACCGACCACCGATCGTACGATCGCGGCGTCTCCGGCGTCGGTGGCCATCCCGAGCACGAACGACCGGTCGATCTTGACTTCGGTGAGCGGCAGCCGGCGCAGGTGCTGCAACGACGAGTACCCGGTGCCGAAGTCGTCGAGGGAGATCGCCACCCCCATCCGGTTCAGCCGCGTGGTGGTCTCCAGGACCCGGTGCGGGTCGGCCATCAGCGCACTCTCGGTGATCTCCAACTGCAACAGCTCGGCGGGTACGTCGTACCGCTCCAGCAGTTCACCGACACGGTCGGCGATGTCGCCCGCGTGCAGGTCCCGGGCGCTCACGTTCACCGCCGCCCGCAGTGGCCACGGGCCGTCGCGCCAGATCGCCAGCTGCCCCACCACCTCCTCCAGCACCCGGGCGGTGAGCAGCCGCATGACCGGGGTCGGCTCGGCCGCCCGCAGCAACTCCTCCGGGCCGACCATGCCGCGCCGTGGATGCCGCCAGCGCAGCAGCGCCTCCACCCCGGCGACCTCACCGGTCGCGATCGCGATCTGCGGCTGGTAGTAGAGGACTATCCCGTCGTCGGGCGGGTCGCGGCGCAGCGCGTCCCGCAGGTCGGCGACGAGGGTGAGCCGGTCGGGGGTGTTCTCGGCGACTCCCGGGCCGTGCACGGCCACCTGGTCGCCGCGCTGTTTCGCCTCGTACATCGCCGACTCGGCCTCACGCAGCAGGGTGCTGCCGTCACGGCGGCCGGACTGGAGCGCTATCCCGATCGAGGCGCTCAACTCGACCGGGGTGCCGTCCAGCGGGAACGGGCGGCTCAGCGCCTCGGTCAGGTGCTCGGCGATGCGCCGGGCCGACGCCGGGTCCTCGACCCGGGTGGCCAGCACCGCGAACTCGTCGCCGCCGAGCCGGACCACCATGTCGTGGGCCGGCACCACCGCGGTCAGCCGGTCCGCGACCCGGGTCAGCAGCCGGTCGCCGGCTCCGTGGCCGAGGGCGTCGTTGACCGCGCGGAACCGGTCCAGATCCAGCAGCAGCAGGGCCCGGCGCCGGTCCGGGGCGCGCTCGGCCATCGCCGCCTGCAGAGTCCGCCGGTTGGGCAGGCCGGTGAGCGCGTCGAACCGGGCGGCCCGCTCGGACTCGCCGGCCCAGCGGACCATCCGGTGCACGGCGTGCAGCGCGAGCAGGGCCAGCGGCAGCAGGGCCGGGCTGACTCCGGCGGCCACCAGCACCACTGGGCCGAGCAGCAGCAGGGCCGAGGTGGCCAGCAGGTCGGCGTGCCCCCGGCGGCGCCGGGCCGGTGGACGGCTGTCGGTGGTGAGGCCGCGGACCAGGCCGGCGACCGCGTGCCGGGCGACGATCCAGGTCACCGCGGCGGCGCAGATCAGGGCGGCGTCCCACCAGCCGGGGCTGTCGTCCAGACGCAACGACGTCAGGCCCGCGACGGTCCCGGCGGCCAGCAGGGCCGCGGTGTGCTGGAGGGCGAGATGGACGGTACGGCGCAGCGAGTGCCGCATCCGGGCCCCCGCCACGGCCACCGCGACCAGTTGGACCGCGATGGCCGGAGCGGCACCCCACGCCAGCGCGATCGCGAAGGTGAAGCTGATCGAGGGCAGGATCACCGCACTGGCCCGGCGGCCGGGCACCAGACAGGGCCGGGCGTCGACCAGGACCGCGAGCAGCGCCATCGTCCAGAAGGAGACCGGCAGTTCGCCGCTCAACCAGAACAGGACGACGGCGGTGACAACAGCGGGCACAGTGGTGACGATGACCGTGCGCCGGTGGCGTGAGCCGGCCGTACGAGGGCGAGCGGCATCCATGCGACCTCCACGATGGCCTCGATCACCAATCGCATACACCATAGATCCATATGCGGTTTTTTGCCCTAAAGCACCTAAACGTTGTTGATGGCTCTTTAAGCGTTAGACGTACGTTACGTCACGTTTCACTCTTCCGTGGCGCTCACCGCGACCGCGCGAGCCGCTTCCGGGCCCTCGCCGAGCAGCACGGTGAACCCGGCCTCGTCGAGCACCGGCACCTTCAGCGCCATCGCCTTGTCGAACTTGCTGCCCGGGTTGTCACCGACCACCACGAAGCCGGTCTTCTTCGACACCGAGCCGCTCACCTTGCCGCCCCGGGAGGTGATCTCCTCGGCCGCCTTGTCCCGGGTGAACCCGGCCAGGGTGCCGGTCACCACCACGGTCAGGCCGTCCAGCGTGCGCGGGCCGGTCTCCACCCGCTCGTCGGCCATCCGCACCCCGGCCGCCCGCCATTTCCGGATGATCTCCTGGTGCCAGTCGACGGCGAACCACTCGCGCAGGCTCTCCGCGATGATCGCCCCGACCCCGTCCACCTCAGCGAGCGGATCGACGACCTTGGCCTTACGTTTCGGCTTCTCCACAGCGTCCGCGACCGGCACGGCGTCTGCTACCGGCTCAACCTGCTCGGCGTCTGCGGCCTGCTCGACTTCCGCGCCCGGCGCACCCTGCTCGATCTCCGCGCCCGACATCTCCGAAGTAACCGATGGATCGGCCGCCGTCCGGGCGACGATCTCCTCGACCGCCTCCATCGTCAGGTATTCCTGCGCCAGCGCCTCCGCCGCCGTCGGCCCGACGTGCCGGATCGACAACGCCCGCAGAATCCGGGCCAGCGGCCGGTTCTTCGCCTCCTCCAGGCTCTGCAGCATCTTCTCCGCGTTGGCCCCGAGCGTGCCGTCCTTCTTCACGAAGAACGGGGCCCGCAGCAGGTCATCGGCGGTGAGCGTGAACAGGTCACCCTCGTCGAACAGCACCCCGGAGTCGATCAGCGCCCGCGCCGACTTCTCCCCCAGCACGCCGACGTCGAGAACGTTGCGCTGGCCGATGTAGGTGAGCCGCTCCCGCCGCTGCCCCACACAGGACCGCGAGTTGGGGCAGCGGATGTCCTTGTCGCCCTCTTTCGACGGAGCGAGTGGGGTGCCGCAGTCGGGGCACTCGGTCGGCATCACGAACGCCCGCGCGTCGGCCGGCCGCAGATCCAGCACCGGCCCGAGGATCTCCGGGATCACGTCACCGGCCTTGCGCAGGACCACCGTGTCACCGATGAGGATGCCCTTGCGAACCACCTCGTGCGCGTTGTGCAGGGTGGCGAACTCGACCTCGGACCCGGCCACCGTCACCGGCTCCAGCACCGCGTACGGCGTGACCCGGCCGGTGCGCCCGGTGTTCACCGCGATGTCCAGCAGCTTGGTGGTGACCTCCTCCGGCGGGTACTTGAAGGCGATCGCCCAGCGCGGGGCCCGGCTGGTCGACCCCAGTCGCCCCTGGATGGCGACGTCGTCGACCTTCACCACCACACCGTCGATGTCGTGCTCGACGTCGTGCCGGTGCTTCCCGTAGTAGTCGATGAACTCGATCACCCCGGCCAGGTCGTCGACCAGTCTCCAGCGCTCGCTGACCGGCAGACCCCACGCTTTCAGCGCCGCATAGGCGTCGGCCTGTGAGGCCGGGCTGAACCCCGCCCGGGCACCGAGCCCGTGCACCACCATGCCCAGCCCGCGGGACTCGGTGACCCGCGGATCCTTCTGCCGCAGGCTGCCGGAGGCGGCGTTACGCGGGTTCATATACGTCGGTTTGGCCTGCTCCACCAGCATCGCGTTGAGCGCGGCGAACGCCTCGGCCGGGAAGTAGATCTCCCCGCGCACCTCGACCAGGTCGGGCACGTCGTCACCGGTGAGCCGCTCCGGGATGTCACGGATGGTCCGCACGTTGGGGGTGACGTCGTCACCGGTGCGCCCGGTGCCACGGGTCGCGGCCCGGACCAGGACCCCCTTCTCGTACGTCAGGTTGATCGCCAGTCCGTCGATCTTCAGCTCGCAGAGGAACCGCACCGGACCGCCCGCGTCGCGCTGCGCCCGCTCGGTCCACTCCGCCAGCTCGTCGAGGTTGAACACGTTGTCCAGCGACATCATGCGCTCGGCATGGTCGACCTTGGGGAAGTCGCCGGTGACGTTGCCGCCCACCAGCTGGGTCGGCGACTCGGAGGTCCGCAGCTCGGGGAACTCGGTCTCCAGCGTCTCCAGCTCACGCAGCAGCACGTCGAACTCGGCGTCCGAGATGGTCGGCGCTTCTTGGTCGTAATAGCGGTGCTGATGCTCGCGAATCTCGTCAGCCAGCTCGGCGTGCCGGGCCGCGGCGCGCACGGCCGGGTCGTCGGCCGCGGCAGCAGGGGATGCGGCTGTGGAATTGTCGGGCACCGGAACCTCCGTGTCAGTGAATCCAACTGGCACGTTAGTCCCACCCACCGACATTTCCGGGCACCGGAGTCAGAGCCCGTCCCGGCGGGTCGACCAAGATCAACCCGTGCCGGGACTCAGACCTCGGCGATCCGGCGACCTGCCTCGGTACACGCCTTGAGCAGCGCGCGAACGTACGGCCGAGGGGCACCGGCCAGACCGCACGCCGGGGTGATCACCACCTGCTCGGGCAGCCGGGCGGCCGGGAACCCGAGGCGCCGCCACAGTGTCCGCACCCGCTCGGCGATCTGCTTCGACTCCGGCCGGGTGCCCGCCGGTGGCCGGGTCGGCGCGGCACCGGCGAAGATCCCCAGCCCGGCCTCGATCGCCTCTCCCAGCGGGTCCAGGTCTTTGAGCAGTGACAGGTCGAAGGCGACGGCGGTGGCCCGCGAGTCCCGGACCACCTGCCAGGGCAGATCCGGCGCGCAGCAGTGCACGATCACCGGAGCACCGACGGCTTCCACCACGGTCCGCAGACCGGTGGCGGCGGCCGGGCCGTCAACCGCCCGGTACGCGCTCAGCCCACTCTCCGTCGGCACCCGCCCGGCCAGCACGGTCGGCAGCGACGGCTCGTCCAACTGCAGCAGCACGGTCGCGCCGGGCACTCGCTTGCGCACGTTCTCCACGTGCTGGCGCAGGCCCTCGGCGAGCGAGTCGGTCAGGTCCCGGACCGCGCCCGGGTCCCGCAGCATCCGGCCACCGATCGGCAGGTCCAGGCTCGCGGCCAGGGTCCACGGCCCGGCCGCCTGGATCTTGAGTGGCCCGGAATACCCGTCGGCCTGCTCGGTGAGCTGGTCCAGGTCACGTTCGAGCAGGTCGGCGGCGAGCCGCATGTCCTTGCCCGGCCGCGCGGCCATCTGCCAGCGCCCCACGTAGATCTGCACCGGCAGATCCACCAGGAACCGGGCGGACCGGCCGATGATGTCCGCGCCCGGGCCGCGCTCCGGCAGCTCGGGCAGGTGCGGCAGGGCGGGCAGCTCGCCCAGCACGATCCGCTGCGCCTCGGCGACGTCGACGCCGGGCAGCGACCCGATCCCGGTGGCGGCACCGGCCGCCCAGGGAAAGTCAGACATGCGACTGGGCTCGGTCCCCGGAGGTGATCGTCGCCGAGCCGAGCACGATGTCCCCGTCCGGATCCGGCCGGTAGGCCACGATCGCCTGGCCGGCGGCGACACCCCGGGCAGGCGTCGTCAACCGGGCGACCACCAAGTCCCCGTCGACCGACACGGCGGCCTCGACCACCTCACCGTGCGCCCGGAGCTGAACCTGCACGTCCGACAGATCCGAGAAATCGTGCCAGATCGGGCGGGACGCGCGGACCACGTCGACTTCCAGGTCCTCGCGCGGGCCGACGGTCACCGTGTTGTTCACCGGCGTGATCGACAGCACGTAGCGCGGGCGCCCGTCAGCGGCCGGAACCCGCAGGTCGAGACCCTTGCGCTGGCCGATGGTGAACCCGTACGCCCCGTTGTGGGTCCCTAGTTTGTCGCCGGTCCGCCCGTCCACGATGTCGCCGGGCGCCGCCCCGAGCCGGCTCTCCAGGAAACCCCGGGTGTCGCCGTCGGCGATGAAGCAGATGTCGTGCGAGTCCGGCTTGTCAGCGACCGCCAGCCCTCGCTCGGCGGCCTCCGCCCGGACCCGCTCCTTCGTCGAGTCGCCGAGCGGGAAAATCGACCGGTCGAGCTGCGCACGGGTCAGGACCGCCAGCACATACGACTGGTCCTTCGGGATGTCGACGCTGCGGCGCAGCAGACCGTCGGCGCCGAGACGCGCGTGGTGACCGGTGACGACAGCGTCGAAACCCAGAGCCACCGCCCGATCCAGCACCGCGGTGAACTTGATCTTCTCGTTGCAGCGCAGGCACGGGTTGGGGGTGCGGCCGGCCGCATACTCGTTCACGAAGTCGTCCACGACACTCTCGTGGAACTCCTCCGCCATGTCCCACACGTAGAACGGGATGCCGATCACATCGGCGGCACGGCGTGCGTCCCGGGAATCCTCCAGGGTGCAGCAACCGCGCGCGCCGGTCCGGAAGGTCTGAGGGTTTCGAGCCAGCGCCAAGTGCACGCCGGTGACATCGTGGCCCGCATCACGGGCGCGCGCGGCGGCGACCGCGGAATCGACACCGCCCGACATGGCTGCAAGAACACGCATGCACCCAGCCTATCTGGGTGTCTTCCAAGCTCCCGCCCGGCGGGCCCGCTCCACCGCACCCGGCAGCGCCGCCAGCAGTGTGTCGACGTCCTCCACGGAACTGTCGTGCCCCAGGCTGAACCGCAGCGACGACCGGGCCCGCGGATCGTCGGCACCCATCGCCAGCAGCACGTGGCTGGGCTGAGCCACCCCCGCCGAACACGCCGAGCCGGTCGAACAGAAGATCCCCCGCGCGTCCAGGAGCAGCAACAACGCGTCCCCCTCACACCCCGGGAAAGAGAAATGCGCGTTTCCCGGCAGCCGATCGACCGGGTCACCGTTGAGAATCGCGTCCGGAATCGCCGCCCGCACCCGCGCCACCAGATCGTCCCGCAGCGCCGACACTCGGGCCGTGCTCTCCTCCCGGCCGCGCACCGCCGCTTCCACAGCTGTCGCGAACGCCACCACACCCGGCGTGTCCAGAGTGCCGGAACGCACATCCCGCTCCTGGCCGCCACCGTGCAACAACGGCGTACAAGCGACATCTCGCCCCAGCAGCAGCGCTCCCACCCCGACCGGACCGCCGACCTTGTGCCCCGTCAGGGTCAGCGCGGAAGCCCCCGAAGCCCCGAAATCCACCGGAACCTGCCCGACGGCCTGCACCGCGTCGGTGTGGAACGGAACGCCCGCCGCGGCAGCGACCGCCGCCAGCTCGGCGACCGGCTGAACCGTGCCGACCTCGTTGTTGGCCCACTGCACACTGACGACGGCGATCTCCGTGCCGTGCGCCCGGACCAGCTCCGCGAACGCCGCCGGATCGACCCGCCCGGCCCCGTCCACCGGTTGCAGTGTGACCTCGGCCCCTTCGTGCCGCCCCAGCCACTCCACCGCGTCCAGGACAGCGTGATGCTCCACCGCGGAAGCCACAACCCGCACCCGCACGTCATCACGTCGCGACCAGAAGATGCCCTTTACGGCAAGGTTGTCCGCTTCGGTCCCGCCGCCGGTGAAGACGACCTCCGAAGGCCGGGCCCCCAGCACCGCGGCGATCCGCTCGCGCGACTCCTCCACCAGACGCCGGGCCCCACGGCCAGCCGCGTGCAGCGAGGACGGATTGCCAAGCTCACGCGCCGCCGCGACGTAGGCGTCGAGCGCGGCGGGCAGCATCGGCGTGGTCGCCGCATGATCGAGATAAGCCATCGCACCCAGCTTATGCCGTCCCCCCGCCAAACCCCGCCACCGTCCCACCCCAAAAACTCAAACCCACAACCTTCCCCCTCCGGTACGCCAGCCACCCCACCACCGCACCCCGCCGCCCTGCCTGGTCCCCGCGACGCAGGACGCCCTCAAGGCCACCCCGCGACCGCCGGGCCGAATGCGGTGCCTGTGTGTGGTGATCTGTGGTGCGTTCCGCACCACAGATCACCACACACAACGTGTACGCGAACCCGTGGCCGACCACGGTCCGCCCTGCACCACACCTGCCGGAACGCGAACTGCGTGCCGAGACGGGGCACGCCTCGCACCCCAAGTCGGCACACACACCCGGAACGCGAACTGCGTGGTGAGTTGTGGTGCGGGACGCGCCCTTGGGGCCGCATTCGGCCCGGCGGACGCGGGGCGGTCCTGGGTGCCGCCCGCGTCGCGGGGACGGGGCGGGCGGGGTGGTGCGGTGGTGGGGGTGACGGGCGTACCGGAAAAAGTAGTGGCCCGGCGGAAGACCGCCGGGCCGTTACCTGTGCGCTGGGTTTACTTGCGCTTGCGGATCTCGTCGGCGGCCTGCGGGACCACCTTGAAGAGGTCGCCGACCACGCCGAAATCGGCGAGTTCGAAGATGGGCGCTTCGGCGTCCTTGTTGACGGCGACGATCGTCTTCGAGGTCTGCATGCCGGCCCGGTGCTGGATCGCGCCGGAGATGCCGAGGGCCACGTAGAGCTGCGGCGACACGGTCTTGCCGGTCTGGCCGACCTGGAACTGGTGCGGGTAGTAGCCGCTGTCGACGGCCGCACGGGAGGCGCCGACGGCACCGCCGAGCAGGTCGGCCAGCTCTTCGACCAGTTTGAAGTTGTCGGCGTTGCCGACGCCGCGACCGCCGGAGACCACGACGCCGGCCTCGGACAGCTCGGGGCGTGAGCCCTTGGCCTCGGCGACCCGCTCGACGACCTTGGTCAGTTTGTCCTGGTCGGACACCGCCACGGTCAGCTGCTCGACCGCGGGAGTGACGGCCGACGCCGACGGGGTGACCGAGTTGGGGCGGACGGTGACGATCGGCAGACCCTTGGTGACCTTGGACTTGACGATCGTGGAGCCGGCGAAGACCACCTGGGTGGCGGTGCCGTCGGCGTCGACCGCGACCGCGTCGGTGAGCAGGCCGTTGTCCAGCTTGATCGCCAGACGACCGGCGATCTCCTTGCCCTCCTGGGTGGAGGCGAGCAGCACCGCCGCGGGCTGAACCTGCTTGACCAGCTCGGCGACCACGGTGGCCTTGGGGGCGACCAGGTAGCCGTCGACGTCCTCACCGGACGCGACGTAGATCTTCTCGGCACCGAACTCACCGAGCTTGGCGGTGTCGGCGTCGCCGAAGACCACCGCGGAGACCGACCCGAGCCCGCGGGCGATCGTGAGCATCTCGAGGGTGACCTTCTTGACGCCGGACTCGACGACGACCAGTACTTCAGCCATGACTACCTATCCCCTCGGACTCAGACGAACTTCTCGGTGGCGAGGTACGCGACGAGCTGCTCGCCACCGTTGCCCTCGTCGATGACCTTGGCGCCGCCGTTGCGGACCGGGCGCTTGGTGAACTCGATCACCTGGCTGCTGGCGCCGGCGAAACCGACCTCGCCGGCGTCGATGCCGAGGTCGCCGAGGGCGAGGCTCTGCACCGGCTTCTTCTTGGCGGCCATGATGCCCTTGAAGGACGGGTACCGCGGCTCGTTGATGGTGTCCCAGACGCTGACGATCGCCGGGGTGGCTGCGGTGACGATCTCGTAGCCCTCGTCGGTCTGCCGCTCGACGGTCAGCTGCGAGCCGTCGACGGTCAGCTTGCGGGCGCCGGTGAGGGCGGCCACGCCGAGCAGCTCGGCCAGCATGTGCGGGACGACCTGGACGCGGCCGTCGGTGGACTCCGCGCCGCTGATGATCAGGTCCGCGTTCAGCGTGCGCAGCGCGGCGGCCAGCACCTTGGAGGTGGCGACCGCGCAGGAGCCGTGCAGGGCGTCGTCCTGCACGTGGACGGCCTTGTCGGGACCCATCGAGAGGGCCTTGCGGATCGAGTCGGTGGCGCCGCCGGGACCGACGGTCAGGACGGTCACCTCACCGCCGTGCGCCTCTTTGATCTTGAGCGCTTCCTCGATGGCGTACTCGTCCATCTCGTTGATGACGTTGCTCGCCGACGCGCGGTCGACCGAGTAGTCAGCGCTCAGGCTGCGCTCGGCACCGGAGTCGGGTACCTGCTTGACCAGTACGACGATGTTCATCGTGCTACTACGACCCTCCTGTATGAACGCACCGTTGCGGTCGACCGTGTCCTCGGCCGGAACGATGCCGGTCGGCGAACATGTCAGCCAGGTTACCCGCCAGTAGCTTCACTGTTGCCGGCCACCCAGAGTGACACACCTCACCCGCGTGACGATCTCGATCGCTACAGTGGGCAATGAGGAGGTGTCAGACATGTCCGGTCAGAACGTCTCGCTCGTGGAGGGCATGCACCCATCCACGACCCATATTCCCTCACGCCTCGCCGAACCGATCCCGCAGTCCCATGGTCGTTCCGGACCGGATTCCCCGTGGTGCCGCTGCGGACGGCCGCGTGAGGCCTGCGTGAGTGACGAAGTCCGCAGTCTCTGGCACGACCTTCTTGACCCGATAGGTCAATAATCGGCAGCGTGGCCGGTGCATTGAGGGAGTGGTTCGACCCGTCGCGTGCCGGCATCACCCCGGATTACCGGTTCTCGCTGGCCAACGAGCGCACCTTCCTCGCCTGGATCCGCACCGGGCTGGCCCTGATCGCCGGCGGCCTGGCCTGCGCCCAGTTCCTGCCGCCGCTGCCGGTCGCGCACCTGCGGGAGATCATCGCGGTCCTGCTCCTGGTGCTCGGCGCACTGGTGGCGCTGCGCGCGGTGGACCACTGGGTGCGCACCGAACGGGCCATGCGTCTCGGCGTCGACCTGCCCCGCTCCCGGTTCCCGGCCGTTCTCGCCATCGCGGTGGCGGTCGGTGCCGTGGCGATCATCGGCGCGGTCCTGATCCAGCTCTTCTGATGACCGGCCCTTGCGACGCTCATCACCGTGATCCGGGAGCCTGCGCCCAGCTGGTCCGGGATCCGGGCGCCTCGCCGGAGCGGACCCGGCTGGCCTGGCGCCGCACCGGCCTGTCCGCGGCGGCGGTGGGTCTGCTGATCGCGCGACCGGCCTTCGCGCCCGATGCCGGACCGCCGGAGTTTCTGATCGCGGCCGCAGCGATGGCCGGGTGGGCGGTGATGGTGGCGCTCGCCTTCCACCGCGGACGTGAGCTGAGGTCACGGTTCCCTGAGAGCTCACCGGGTTCGATTCGGGCCTATGCGCTGGTCATCGCACTCATGGCGTTCCTCGGCGGATGGGTTGTCATGCTCTGATCGTCGCCGTCCCGGCTCACGGGGGGCATCATTGCGGCATGGTCCGGTTGTTCATCTTCTCGGCCGCGATAGCCCTCGTGTTGTTGATCCTGGCACTCATCAGCAGCCTGTCGGCCGAGCGTGCCCGCAACATGCCCCGGTTCGCGTGGATCCTGGTGATCCTGCTGATCCCGATCGCCGGCCCGATCGCCTGGTTCCTCACCGGCCGGCCGGTCAGCCCCGCACAGCACCAGGCCCGCCGTCCGGCTTCACCCGACGACGATCCGGAGTTCCTGCGCTCGATGGACTCCGAGCAGTCCCGCCGCGACCGTGAGCTGCTCGCCCAGTGGGAGCGCGAGATGGGGCGATCCGAGGAGCCGCACGACGAGCGGCCGACACCGCGGGCCGCCGAACCCCGCGAGGAGCCTCGCGACGAGCCTCGCGACGAGCCTCGCGAGGAGCGGAAGACATGGCGGGCCGACGAGCCGCACGACGAACAGCAGGACCGCCCCTAGGCTCCGTCTCACGGATCATGCGGGCTTGCGCATCCGGACCTTGCGGACTGCGCCTGCCCGGGCCCCGCTGGCAGTACTCAGCGAGGCCCTGCGTATTGCGGGACAGGCCTTTCGGAATTGCCCTGCGGACTGCGCCTGGACGGGCTTTTCGGAATACGCGGCGTCCGGTCAGCCAGTCCTTGCCGAACGCGCCTAGCCGGCCTTACGGGCTCACCGGCTCGGCTAGCCGGGTGGAACGGCACTCGCCGGGCTCGACGGGCGGTCAGTTCAGTCCGACCAGATTCAGGATGTCGCGGAAGACGTTGATCGCGTCGTCCTGGATGGGTTGCGCGTTGCCGTAGCCGTAGGCCAGCACCAGAGCCACGATCGGCACCGTGATCATCACCACGATGCTGAACAGGATCTGGATCACCCGGACCAGCCTGCCGCGGCGCCGGGGACGCCGGGCCGGGGCCGATTCCGGCGCGGAACGGGACTGCCCGGCGTGTGACTGCCCACCACGCGACAACCCGGCATGTGACTGCCCGCCATGTGACGGCGTGGAATGCAACGAGCCGGAATGCGGCGCCGCGGAGTGTGACGGTGACACGGCTGCTCGGGCCGGCGGGGAGACCGGGCGGGCGGAACCCATCGCGGGCGACATCGGCCGGGCGTGCGCGACCACTGGTTGGGTGGCCCGCTTCTGCCGGGGCAGTGACCCGGATTGCCGCATCGGCGGTACCGGAGTCCGGTGCTCGTGTTCCGGCAGGATCGTGTGTTCCGACGGGCTGGTGGCGACGGTCGCGTCCGGATCGGGACGCCAGTTGTCGACAGCGTCCGGCCATGGGTCGACCGGCGGGCGCAGATGCGGTGGGGTGTCCGGATCCGAGGGTTGCGGCCGGTTCGGACGGTCCTGCCGCGGTGGCCGGTTCTGCCTGGCCGGCGAGTTCTCCGAGGCCGATGGCAGGCCGGCTGACGGCGGACCGGCCGGTGACAGACCCGCCGACGACGGGCTGACCGGCGACAGACCGGCTGACGGCAGGCTCGCCGACGGCGGACCGGCTGGGGGCAGGTTTTCGGGGCGCGGCTGCCGTTTAGGCAGAGGATCAACCGCGGGCCCGGCCGCTGCCCGCTCCGGCAGCCGGCTGGCGGCGCTCAGGTCGCCGGATGACCGTTCGACCTCCGGCCCCTGCTCGGACGGGACCGCCGGGACCGGTGTGGTGGCCGGCCGCCCCGCGATAGCGGTAGGCCGATCCTCCAGGCCGAGCTGGGAGCGGGACGCGAGAACGGTGGCCCGGTCATCGACGTTGCCCTGGGCGGCCAGCATGGTAGGCCGATCATCGGCGTTGACCTGAGCCGCCAGCATCGTCGGCCGGTCATCGGCATTGACCTGAGCCGCCAGCATCGTCGGCCGGTCATCGGCGTTCGCCTGGGCCGTCGACATCGTCGGACGGGATGCGAGGACGGTGGGCCGTTCGGCGGTGACGGCCGGGGCGGGAGCCTCAGCCTCGCTGACCGGCAGGTATTTGGACGGAAGCCGCATCTCCTCGGTAGGACCGGGCGCGGCCGGCTCGGTGGTCAGCAGAGCCGCCCCGGCCAGGATGCTGCCCTCGGCCACCACCAGTTCGGGCTGTTCGATGACGACCGGCGGGTCGCCCAGCGCCCGGTGCAGCAGTGTCGCCACGAGTGGGATCCGGCTGGCGCCGCCGACCAGGAAGACCCCGGCCAGGCGGCCCTCCGGCAGATCGGCCCATCGCAGGATGTTCTGGGTGACCTGCACGGTCTGCTCCAGCACCGGGCGGGCAACCGACTCCAGCTCTTCCCGGGTGAGGTGCGCCTCCACGTCGAGCAGCGGCACCACGAAATCGGCGGACTGGGCGCGGGACAGCCGTTCCTTGGCGATCCGCACGTCGTCCCAGAGCTGGCGGCGGGCGCGGCGTTCCTCGACGGTGGCGGGGGCCATCAGGCGGGCCCAGTCATCCGTACACAGGTGCTCGACGATCGCGGCGTCCACGTCGAGGCCACCGAGGTCGTCGCGGCCGTCGACGGCGAGGACCTCGAAACCGGTCGACGTCCGGGCGACCACGCTGGCGTCGAAGGTGCCGGCTCCGAAGTCGTGCACCACGACGACCGAGCCGATCGGCACGTCCCGGCCGAGAACCTCGGCGAAGTAGGTGGCGGCGGCGACCGGCTCGGCGACCAGGCGGGCGCCTTCCAGCCCGGCGCGGGCGGCGGCCTCGGCCAGCAGGGTCCGGCGGGAGGCGCCCCAAGCGGCGGGGCAGGTGAGGGTGACCTCCGGGCGGTACGGGCCGACCGCGCGGTGCCACTCCTCGGCGACCCGGGCCAGCACTGCGGAGATCACTTCGACGATCTCGAACTCGCGCTCGCCGAGCAGGATCAGGCCGTCGTCGACCCGTCGTTTCGGGTTGGGCTCGAACCGGGCCGGGTCGAGGCGGGCGCTGTGCACGGCGTCGCGGCCGACGAGCAGGTTGCCGTCGGAGTCGGCGAAGACGGCGGACGGCAGCAGTGGGGAACCGTCGACCAGGATCGGCCGGGCGCGACCGTCGGGCCATCGCGCCACGGCGACGGTGTTGGAGGTGCCGAAGTCGACGCCGAGGGCGTACCGCTTCGGACCACCCTGGTCGATGGACATGACCGCAGTCTAGGCAATGACCGCCCGCAACCGATCCATCCCGTCAGGCATATTCGCGACGACGACAATCACTTACCGGTGAACCCGGGTTTCCGCTTCTCGACGAACGCGGTGGTGCCTTCCCGCCGATCGTCGGTGGCGAAGAGCCCGGCGAACAGATGCGACTCCAGGGCCAAACCGGCTGCTAGATCAACGCTCAGGCCGCCGTCGATCGCCTGTTTCGCGGCCCGCAGCGCCAGGGCGGGACCGGTGGTGAACGGCCGGACCAGCTCGACGGCCGTGTCGTACACCTCATCGGCCGGGACCACCCGATCGGCGAGCCCGATCCGCAAGGCCTCGTCGCTGTCGATCATCCGACCCGTGAAGATCAGGTCTTTGGCCTTGGCCGGGCCGATCAGCCGGGCCAGTCGCTGGGTGCCGCCGGCGCCTGGGATGATGCCGAGTTTGATCTCCGGCTGGCCGAGTCTCGCGTCGTCGGCGATGACCCGCCAGTCGCAGGCGAGAGCCAGCTCACAGCCGCCGCCGAGGGCGTAACCGGTGATCGCGGCGACGACCGGTTTGGGGATCCGGGCGACCGAGTCGAAGGCGCTGGACAGGGCACCCGCCCGGGCCACCATCTCCGGATAGGTCACGCTGGTGAACTCGGTGATGTCGGCGCCCGCGGCGAAGTGTCTCCCCACGCCGTGCACCACCACGGCCCGCACCGACTCGTCCGCCGAAGCGGCCTGGGCGGCGGCCCGCAGCTCCTCCTGGACCTGGGTGTTGAGCGCGTTGACCGGTGGCCGCTCGAGCCGGATGGTGCCGATGCCGTCCGTCACTTCGAGCCGAACGAAATCCGCCACCCGGGCCTCCTCGCACTCTGCCGATTGGCAGTCAGCGTACGACGACTCCGCGTTACTGTGGGTCCCCTGGGGAGGAAGAAATGACCACGTACTACCGGGACCCGGAAGTGCTGATCACGTCGTCCGGGGTGAGAATGAACGGCCGGGAGTTCCGGCTGCCCGAGTTGATCCAGGTGTGGCACACCAAGGGCACCCGTTCCTGGGGTGTGATCGCCTGGCGAGGCGCTCTCGGCCTGACCATCCTGTTACCACTGCTGGTCGGCGCGCTGGCCGTGCTGACGGCGCTGGTGCTGGACCTGTCGTTCGGGACCGCGGCGGCCGTGGTGGTCGGCGGCATCCTGATCGGGGTGGCCGTCGTGCCGGTGGCCGATCTGCTGTTGGAGCGGATGGATCTGTCCTACGACCACGGCAGCCGCACCCTGGAGATCTGGGGGCGGGTCCGCAGTGGCGACGTGCTGCTGATGCGCACCAACAACGCGCAGCGATTCGGCCGTGTCTATCGTGCACTGGAGCGTGCTCTGGAGCCGGCGGTGCGCCGGTGAGGCGGGACGCGGCGGGGCTCGCCGCGCTGCTCGGCGGCATGGGGGTGCTGCACTTCGCGGCACCCCGTCCGTTCGACGGCATCGTTCCGCGGTCGCTGCCCGGCTCTCCTCGGACCTGGACCTATCTGAGCGGGGTGGCCGAGCTGGCGGTGGCGGCCGCGGTCGCCCATCCACGCACCCGGCGGGCCGGTGGGCTGGCCGCCGCGGCTCTGTTCGTCGCGGTCTTCCCGGCGAACGTCAAGATGGCGGTGGACGCACGGCACTCCCCGGCGGTGAAGCGCGCGGTCGCTTTCGGACGGTTGCCGCTGCAGGCGCCGCTGATCGCGTGGGCGTTGCGAGTCGCACACTGAGACTCGACGAAACGCCACCTCAGGGCTAGTTCAAGCCCCAAAATCAAACCATCATGAAGACCACTCAGGTACACCCGACAGGCCAGGAACGCAAGTTCAGTGACGGCGAGCTGATCGTCACCAAGACCGACACTCGCGGCATCCTCACCTACGCCAACGATGTGTTCCTGCGCATCTCCGCCCTCGACGAGGAGGAGGCGATCGGGCAGCCACACAATCTCATCCGGCACCCTGACATGCCTCGGGCCGTCTTCAAGCTCCTCTGGGACACCCTCAAGGAAAAGCGCGAGATCTTCGCGTACGTGGTCAACCTGGCTGCCGACGGTGCGCACTACTGGGTCTTCGCACACGTCACGCCCTCCTTCGACGACAACGGGCGGGTGGTCGGCTACCACTCCAACCGCCGGGTGCCGTCCCGGTCGGCGATCGCCGCGGCCGAGGAGTTGTACGGGGTGCTGCGGGCCGCCGAACGCCGTCACGACCGGGCCGCCGAGGCCGTCGCCGCCGGGCACGCCGCCCTCCAGCGGGTTCTGGCCGAACGCGGGCGCACCTACGACGAACTGGTCTGGGACCTGTCCACCAACGGGCGTACGAGGTGACGAACATGAGCGAGCTGGAGCGTGTCATCTCCGGGACGGCACCAGAACGAAGTGGGGCTGACAGCATGATTGATATCGATGAGTCGCTGTACCTGATCGCGGACGTGTGCCGGCAGGCCGCGGCGGGCAACCTCGAAGCCCGGGTCCCGCAGCTCGGCGAGTCGAAGGCCGAGATCGAGGCGCGGTCCGCCATCAACGATCTGCTCGACCGGACCGACGCGTTCGTGCGTGAGGCCGGCGCCTCGTCGGCAGCCGGGGCGGCCGGGCACTTCTACCGGCGGTTCCTGGTCGGTGGCATGGGTGGGGCGTACCGGCGGGCGGCTGAGGAGATCAGCCGGTCCGGTGACGCGATGAGCCGCAACGCCGAGCAGATCGCGGCCGCCGCCGAATCCCGGATCGCGTTCGCCGACCAGTTGGAGACGGCGGTGCTCGCCCTCTCCGAGCGGATCGCCGCCGCCGCCGGTGAGATGGGCCGCTCCGCGAACGGGCTGGCCGGATTCGCCCGGTCCGCAGTCGGTGACGCTGAACGCGGCCTGGAGACGGTGACCGAACTGCGCCGCTCCTCCGGCCAGATCCGGCACGCCGTCGACCTGATCAACCGGGTGGCGATGCAGACCCAACTGCTGTCCCTGAACGCCTCCATCGAGGCGGCCCGGGCCGGTGCCGCCGGGCGCGGGTTCAGCGTGGTCGCCAACGAGGTCAAGACCCTCGCCAACGAGACCGGTGAATCCAGCGGCGAGATCATCGACCAGGTCGACGCGGTACAGCTCGCCTCGGAGGACGCGGTCCGGGTGCTGAAGGCGGTCACCGACCGGATCCGGGAGATGAGCGGCCTGATCGACGGCATCGCGGCCGCCGTCGACGGCGACGCCGTGCACGAGACCACCGGATTGTCCGAACTGGCCGAGGTGCTCCGCGTCGAAGTCCAGCGCTTCCTGACCGCCGCCCGCGCCTAAGCCGCCTGGTAGAGGGCCTCGATGGCGGCTCGTTCGGGCAGGGCGTTGCTGGCTCCGACCCGCCGGACGCACGCGGCTCCGGCGGCGTTGGCCCAGCGCACGGCGTCGGGCAGCGCCCGGCCCTCGCCCCAGGCCACGGCCAGCGCCCCGGTGAAGGCGTCACCGGCCGCGGTGGTGTCGGCGACCTCCACCGTGAAAGCGGGCACGTGCACGTCGGCGCCGTCCCGGTCCGCGAACCGGGAACCCCCGCCGCCGAGCGTCAGCACCACCCGGGGCACCAGTTCCAACAGGGACGCCATGTCCGGTTCGGATCGGCCGGTGATACCGCGCGCCTCGGTCTCGTTGACCACCAGCAGGTCCACCTCGCCGAGCAGGTCCGGCGGCAGGTCGCGGACGGGCGCGGCGTTCAGGATGGTCCGCGTCCCGGCGGCCCGGCCGGCCCGCAGCGCGGCCAGCACCGTGGACATCGGGATCTCCTGCTGGCAGAGCAGCACGTCGGCGGCGGCGATCGCGGCGGTCTCCGGCCCGGTCAGATCGGTGAACGTGCGGTTCGCGCCCGGGCTGACCAGGATCGAGTTCTCCCCGGCCCGGTCCACCATGATCACGGCCACGCCGGACGAGCCGTAGCTGGTTCGTACCAGATCGACGGAAACGCCGGAGGCCGCCAACCGCGCGTTGAGATTCACGCCGAAGGCATCGGATCCGATGGCACCGAGGAACGTCGTCGCGGCGCCCGCGAGGGCGGCGGCGATGGCCTGGTTGGAGCCCTTGCCACCGGGCATCATCACGAAATCGTCGCCGAGCACCGTCTCACCGGGCCGGGGCAGGCTCGGCGCCAGCCCGACCAGGTCCATGTTGGCGCTCCCCGCGACGACGACTCTGGTCATCAGCTGGCCCGCGCGGTGTACCGGTCACCGAACCGGTCGACGATCAGCGGCAGACCGAAGGTCTTCGTCAGGTTCTCCGCGGTCAGCACCTCGCCGAGCAGCCCGGCCGCGACGGTGGTGCCCTCACGCAGCAGCAGCGCGTGGGTGAAGCCCGGCGGGATCTCCTCGACATGGTGGGTGACCAGCACCATCGCCGGGGCGTCCGGGTCCAGCGCCAGCTCGGTCAGGTGCCCGATCAGCGTCTCCCGGCCACCCAGGTCCAGGCCCGCGGTCGGCTCGTCGAGCAGCATCAGCTCGGGGTCGGTCATCAACGCCCGGGCGATCTGGGTGCGCTTGCGCTCCCCCTCGGACAGGGTGCCGAACTCACGATCGGCGAACGCCGCGATGCCCAGCTGTTCCAACAGCTCACGGGCGCGAGCCTCGTCCTGCGGGTCGTAGGACTCCCGCCAGCGGCCGACCACCGACCACGCGGCGGTGACCACGACGTCGAGCACCCGCTCGGTGGGCGGCACCTGCTCGGCGAACCGGCCGGTGGTGATGCCCACCCGGGTGCGCAGCTCGTTGACGTCGGTCCGGCCCAGTTTCTCCCCCAGCACCCAGGCGGTGCCCCGGGTCGGATGCAGTCGGGCGGACGCCAGGTTGAGCAGGGTGGTCTTGCCGGCGCCGTTGGGGCCCAGCACCACCCACCGCTCGTCCAGCTCGACCTGCCAGGACAGGTCACGGATCAGGAAATTCCCGCCGCGCACCACGTTCACATGGTCGAAGGCGATCACGGTGTCGTCGTCGGGCGGATTGGGTACGGCAGCCTCCAGCACCCGTCCATCCAATCATGTCCGGGTGCGCGGTCCGGACGGCGTGCCGGTGCCCCGGAGAACCTAATCCGTCGTCGACCCGAAGACCTCGTCACGCACCGCGTCCAGGGCGCTGCGCAGTGCTCCGTGCAGCACCGGCTCGGTCGGCACCTGAGTGACCACGACCTTGGGCGAGACCAGGGTGATCGCCGCCACCTCGCGCTCCACCCGCTCGGCCAGCGCGTCACCACCGGCCCGGCTGACCTCACCGGCCAGCACCACCAGCGGCGGGTCGAGCACCGCGCAGGTGGCTGCCACGCCGAGGGCGAGCCGGCGGGCCACCTCGTCGAGGACCGGCTCACCGGCGGGACCGGCCGCGACCGCCGCCCGGACGACATCGGCGGCCTCGGCACCCCGGAACCCGAACTGCTTGCCGATCGCCTTGACCGCGTCGGCACCGGCGATGGCCTGGAAAGCGCCCTTGACGCCGCGGCGGGAGGCGTTGTGCGGCACCTCGGCACCGGCCACCGGCAGGTAACCGATCTCACCGGCGGCACCGGTGGCGCCCTGGTGCAGACGACCCGCGATGACGATGGCCAGTCCGACGCCCCGGCCGATCCAGATCAGGGCGAAGTCGCTGACGCCGGTGGCCGCGCCCCCGCTCGACTCGGCGACGGCGGCCATGTTCACGTCGTTGCCGAAGAAGACCGGGATGTTCAGGTCGCGGCGCAGGTCGGCGAGCAGGCCACGGTGCCAGCGGGGCAGGTCGTGGGCGAAGGAGATCTCACCGGACTGCGGGTCCACCAGGCCCGGGGTGCCGAGGACGACCCGGCGCACCGACGACATGTCGGCGCCGGCCTCACCCGCGGCCTGAATGACGGCCTTGTGCACGACACCGACCGGGTCGTCGGTGTCCTTGGTGCTCTGCTCGACCCGGCTGATCACGGTGCCGGTGATGTCCGCGCAGGCGGCGACCACACCGTCCGGGCCGACCTCCACACCGATCACGTGGGCGCTGCTCGGGGTCACGGCGTAGAGCTGCGCGTTCGGCCCGCGACCGCCGGCCTGCTCGCCCACCCGGCGGACCAGGCCGCGCTCCTCGAGGCGCTCCACCAGCTGGGACGCGGTGACCTTGCTGAGGCCGGTCATCTCGCCGAGCTGAGCCCGGGTCAGCGGACCTCGGGTGAGCAACAGGTCCAGCGCGGCGCGGTCGTTGAGAGCGCGCAGCAACCGGGGCGTGCCCGGGAGGCGAGTCACGGCCATAGCATAGTCCCCTAATATTAAAGATTCTTTCCTGTTACTGTGTCGACGCACGACACGCAGCCGCAGCGTAACGGTAGGCAATGGTGCCAGGCCCGAAGGTGCCTATCGACTCCGAGCGATCATGGCAGTTCTGCACCGTTCCCGGCCATAGTCGCGTCACCGGAAGGACACCATGCCGAACGATCCCGGCCTCCGCCGCCTGGCCCTGCGCACCCTGCTCGCCGCCTTCCCCGGCACCGTCGCACCGCAGTGGGCCGGTGACCTGCTCGCCGACGGACTGGCCGGGCACACCCTGTTCGGTGGCAACATCACCGACGCCGACCAGGTGACCCGGCTGACCGCCCAGTTGCGGTCGGCGCGGGCGGACACGCTGATCGCGATCGACGAGGAGGGCGGCGACGTCACCCGGCTCGGGCACCGGACCGGCAGCCCGTACCCCGGGAACGCCGCCCTCGGCGCCGCCGGCGACCCGGACCTGACCCGGCGGGTGTACGCCGCGATCGGCGCCGACCTGGCCGCCACCGGTATCAACCTCGACCTCGCCCCCACCGTCGACGTCAACACCGCGGCCGACAACCCGATCATCGGCACCCGGTCGTTCGGCGCCGACCCGGCACTGGTCGCTCGGCACACCGCGGCCGCCGTCCACGGCCTCCAGTCCGCCGGGATCGCGGCCTGCGCCAAACACTTCCCCGGCCACGGCGCCACCGTCACCGACTCGCACCTGGAACTACCCACCGTCGACGTTCCGCTCGACCTGCTGCGCGCCCGCGACCTGCCACCGTTCGCCGCCGCCGTCGAAGCCGGAGTACGGGCCGTGATGAGCGCGCACATCCGGGTTCCGGCCCTGACCGGTGACGGCCCGGCCACCTTCAGCCGGGCCGCGCTTACCGACCTGCTCCGCAACGAACTCGGCTTCCGCGGCGCGATAGTCACCGATGCCCTGGAGATGCGCGGCGCGGCCGCCTCGGCCGGCGGCATTCCGCGGGCCGCGGTCGCCGCCCTGGCCGCCGGCGCCGACCTCCTCTGCATCGGCGCGGTCGTCGACCTGGCCCTGGTCGAAGCTGTCGTCGCCGAGATCGCCCTCGCCACCACCGACGGTCGCCTCCCACTCCACCGCCTGGAGGACGCCGCCACCCGCACCACAGCCCTCACCGCCGAGACGCCGCGCCAGGAAAACGCCGCCACTCGCACCACCGAGACGCCGGGCGAGCCCGACGAGCCCTTCGCGGCCTCCCACCGGCCCGACTTCGCGCTGGGCGTGGCTGCCGCGCACCGCGGGATGATCGTGGAGGGGGCGGTGGGAGCGCTGCGGGATCCGCTGGTGGTGCGGTTCGTCGCGGGATGGTCGATCGCCGCGGGCAAGGTGCCGTGGGGGCTCACGCCGCACCTGGCCACCGCCGAGGAGATCGAGGTGGTGGCCGCCGACACCACCGCCGAGTCGGTCCTCGCGCGCGCCGGGCAACGGCCGGTCGTCTTTCTCGGCCGCCGGATCCACAACTCCGCCGCGGCCCGCGAACTGATAGAGAAGGTGGCCGCGGACCGCCCGGCCGGGGTCGTCGAGATGGGTTGGCCGTCGTCGTGGCGCCCGGCCGGCACCGAGGCCTTCATCGTCACGCACGGTTCCAGCCTCGCCAACAGCCGCGCCGCCGCCGAGGCCCTGGCCCTCACCTGATCCGGCCCGGCTCTACCCGGTCCCCGCAACCTGCCCACCCGCTCGCACACCCGGCCCCGCTCGCACACTCCCAGCGCCATTCCCGCCGGATACGATCGACATCACTATTAGTGATGGATGCATTGCTTCTTGTCTATAATGTTGGATTAGTAAGTGGACCTTACGCACGAACCGGACCAACCGAATGGGCAATCCGTGCACGCTCCGCTTCCGTGGAGCCGGTTGGGTCACCTAGCGTGATGGCCAGAAGGTGGATCTGGGGACGCCGCGGAATCGACTCGGGACCAGTCGGGAAACCGCGGTGCAGACGGTGAGCCGGGCCGGCACGACTACGGGAGCAGCGTGCCGGACCGGCTGACCACTTCACGACGAAACCGCCCGGCCTCCACGATGAGTGGACGCCGGGCGGTTCTCGTCACCGGGTCAGACGGCTGCCGAGGTCTTGACCAGGGTGCGGATCTGGCGGAGTAGCACGGACAGCGCCGCGAGATCGGCGGGTGAGTCCTCGACGTTGCCCATCGCGTTGGACGCCCGGGCGATCGATGCCGCGTTGACCTGTTCCCATTCGGAGACCCGGTCCTCGGGGGTCGCCGTCGGTGGCGTCGACTGGAGGACTTCGGCGGTGAGCCCGGCCAGTGCGGCGTACAGGTCGTACCGCAGCGCCATCCGGGCCAGGGTCTGCCAGCGGTCTCCGCGCGGGAGCTGGGAGATGTGCGACAGGAGCACGTCCACCCCGAACCGCGCGGACAACACGAAGTAGACCTGGGCCACCTCGCCGACGTTCCGGTCGGCGGCGGTGGCCGTCTCCAGGATGTCGAGCAGGCCGAACCCGTAGAAAACCCGGCTGATCACTCCGGCCAGGTCTTCCGGAACGCCTTGATCGATGAGTTCGTCGGCCCGCTCGGAGAGGGCCCGCCGTTCGGCGCCGACCATCACCTCGGGTAGCCGGGGCAGCAGTTCGGCGATGCCGGGCCGGAGCCGGGCGGTCTCCCCGGCCACGTCGATGGGCGAGCGCCGGGTGCTGACCAGCCATCGGACCGCCCGGTCGAGCAGCCGCCGGGTCTCCAGGAAGACCAGGGTCTGCGCGGCCGTCGGCACCTGATTGTCGAGTGCCTCGCCGGCGGCCCAGACCTCTTCGAGCCCGTAGACGTCCCGGATCACCACATAGGCGCGGATGACGTCGGCGGCCGACGCCCCGCTCTCCTCCATGGCACGGTGCACGAACGACGTACCACCGCGGTTGACGACCTCGTTGACCAGCGACGTGGAGATGATCTCCCGCCGCAACCGGTGCCCGGCCATCCGGCCGGCGAAGCGCTCGCGCAGTGGCGTGGGGAAATACTGGGTGAGGACGCCGGCGGTCCACGGTTCGTCGACCAGGACGTCGGTGAGAACCCCACGTTCCAAACTGATCTTGACGTACGCCAGCAGAACGGCGAACTCCGGGGCCGAGAGCCCTTCCCCGTTCTCGTACCGGACCGCGAGTTCCTTGTCGGTGGGCAGCGCCTCGAGTTCCCGGTTGAGTTCGCCGCGCTCCTCCAGGGCCTTGAGCATCCGCCGGTGCACAGGCAGCAGCGAGTGCGCCTGCGCGCGGGCGTTACCGAGGGCCATGGCCTGCTCGTAGTTGTCGCGCAGCACCATCACGCCGACCTCGTCGGTCATCGCAGCGAGAAGTTCGTCGCGTTCCGGCATGGTCATCTCGCCGTCGACAACCGCACCACCGAGCAGGATCTTGATGTTGACCTCGTGGTCGGAGCAGTCCACCCCGGCCGAGTTGTCGATGAAGTCGGTGAACACCCGGCCGCCCGCGCGGGCGAACTCGATCCGGCCACGCTGAGTGAGGCCGAGGTTGCCGCCTTCGCCGACCACCTTGACCCTCAGGTCGGCGCCGTTGACCCGGATCGCGTCGTTGCCCTTGTCGCCGACCTCAACGTGCGACTCGGAGGCCGCTTTCACGTAAGTGCCGATGCCGCCGTTGAAGAACAGGTCGACCGGTGCCAGCAGGATCGCCCGCATCAGGTCGCCGGGGCTGATGACCGCGGCCTCGCCCAGTTGCAGCAGTTCCCGGACCTGCGGGCTGACCGGGATCGACTTCGCGGACCGCGGGTAGACACCGCCGCCCTGGCTGATCAGGGCCTTGTCGTAGTCGTCCCACGAGGACCGGGGCAGGTCGAACAGGCGCTTGCGTTCCTCGTACGAAATCGATGAAGTGGGGTTGGGGTCGAGGAAGATGTGGCGGTGGTCGAAGGCCGCGACCAGCCGGATGTGCTCCGACAGCAGCATGCCGTTGCCGAAGACGTCACCGGACATGTCGCCGACGCCGACCACCGTGAAGTCCTCGCTCTGGGTGTCCACGCCCAGGTCACGGAAGTGCTTCTTGACCGATTCCCACGCGCCGCGGGCGGTGATGCCCATCTTCTTGTGGTCGTAACCGGCTGAGCCGCCGCTGGCGAACGCGTCGCCCATCCAGAACTCTTTGCCGACCGAGATCTCGTTGGCGATGTCACTGAACGTGGCGGTGCCCTTGTCCGCGGCCACCACCAGGTAGGGGTCGTCGCCGTCGTGCCGGACCACCTCGGGCGGCGGCACGATCTTGCCGCTCTGGATGTTGTCGGTGACGTCGAGCAGCGCGGTGATGAAACGCTTGTAGCACTCCACCGCCTCGTCCCGGTCGCCCGGTTTCTGCTTCAGCACGAAGCCGCCCTTGGCGCCGACCGGCACGATCACCGAGTTCTTCACCATCTGCGCCTTGACCAGGCCGAGCACCTCGGTCCGGAAGTCCTCGCGCCGGTCCGACCAGCGCAGACCACCACGGGCGACCGCGCCGAAGCGCAGGTGTACACCCTCGAACCGTGGCGAGTAGACGAAGATCTCGAACTTGGGCCGGGGCTGCGGCAGGTCCGGGATCGCCTGCGGGTCCAGTTTGAAGGCGACGTACGACTTCGGCCGCCCCTCCGGGCCCCGCTGGAAGAAGCTGGTCCGCAGCGTCGCCTCGATCAGGGTCAGGTAGGAACGCAGGATCCGGTCCTGGTCCAGGCTGTCCACCTGGTCGAGCAGGCCGGTGATCTCGTCCCGGATCTCGGCGGCCCGCCGGGAACGCTCGGTCTCGCCCACCACCAGAGCCGGCGAGAACCGGGTCTCGAAGAGGCGCACCAGCAGGGCGGCGATCTCCGGGTACGTGGTGAACGTCGACTCCAGGTAACGCTGGGAGAAGACGTTGCCGGCCTGGCGCAGATACTTCGCGTAGGCACGGAGCACCACCACCTGACGCCAGGTCAGGCCGGCGAGCAGGACCAGCTCGTTGAAGCCGTCCACCTCGGCCTCGCCCCGCCACGCCGCCGCGAAGGCGTTCTCCACCTGCGGGCGCACCTCGGCCAGCTCCCGGTGGCCGGACGGGGGCAGCAGACCGAAGTCGTAGAGGTAGATGACCCCGTCGTCACGGCGGATCTCGTACGGCCGCTCGTCGGTGACCCGCACACCCAGCGAGTGCAGCACCGGCAGGACGGCGGAGAGCATCATCGGCTCGCCGTAGCGGTAGACCTTGAACCGGACGTCACGTTCGTCCGGCTCGGGACAACCGTCCTGACCCAGCCGGCGCCGCCGGAACAAGTGCATGGAGAGCTGCCCGGACTCCTCCAGCAACTCCAGCTTGGCCAGATCCTGCATACCCTCGTACGGCGTGTGGGTGTTCTTGTAGCTCTCCGGGAAAGCCGACGAGTAGCGCAGGAACAACCGCCGCGCCTGCTCGTCGCCGAGTTTGCGCTCCAGCACCAGGGAGAAGTCGTCGTCCCACATCCGGGTCGCGTCGGCCAGCAACTCGGCCAGCACGTTCGGGTCCAGCTGCCCGGGCGGCGCCGCCGGGTCGGTGCGCACGATGAAGTGCACCCGCGCCAGCAGCCGCTCGGTGACCCGGGTGGTGTAGTCGACCCCGACCCCGTTCAGCTCACGCAGCAGGATCTCCTGCATCCGCAGCCGGTTGCCGGTGGTGAACCGGTCCCGGGGCAGGTAGATCAGGCAGCTGATGAAACGGCCGTACCCGTCGCGGCGCAGGAACAGGCGCAACTGCCGACGGCCGGCCATCCGCAGCACACCGATGACCGCCTCGTACAGGTCATCGGTCTTGATCTGGAAGAGCTCGTCGCGGGGGTATGTCTCCAGGATCTGCAGCAGATCCTTGCCGGAGTGGCCGCGCGGCGACAGACCGGAACGGTCCATCACCTCCTGCACCTTGCGCCGGACCACCGGCAGCTCCCGCACACTGGTGCGGTAGGCCGAACTGGAGAACAGGCCCAGGAAGCGGCGCTCGCCAACCACGTTGCCGGCGTCGTCGAACATCTTCACGCCGATGTAGTCGAGGTACGCCGACCGGTGCACGGTCGCCCGCGAGTTCGCTTTGGTGATCATGAGGAGCCGCTGCTCCATGGCCCGCTCGTACACCTCGGGGGCCATCTCGGCGGCGAGCCGGCGCGGTTTGCTGGCGCCGCGTAGTATCCCCAGCCCGGTGCTCGGAGCCGCGGTCAGCAGACCTTGTTCGTCCAAGCGGTACTCGCGGTAACCGAGGAACGTGAAGTGATCCTCGGCGAGCCACTTGAGCAGCTCGATCGAGTCGGTGACGTCCTTGTCCGGAACCGGCAGCGGGTGACCGGCCAGCTCCTCGGCGATGTCCACGGCGCGCTGCCGCATCTTCGACCAGTCCTCGACCGCGTCGCGCACGTCGGTGAGCACTCGCCGCACCTCGTTGAGCAACTGCTCACGGGCCTCCGGGCGGCGCACCGGGTCGGTCTCGATCCGGATCCAGCTCTCCACCAGGTCGCCCTCGATGGCGTCGTCCGCCTCCACCTCGGCTTCGAGGTGGGCGAGCTGCCCGAGCGGCTCCCGGCGCACCACGATCAGCGGGTGCACCATCAGATAGACCTGGAGATTGTGCGCGGTCAACAGCGCTATCACCGAGTCGACCAGGAACGGCATGTCGTCGGTGACGATCCGCAGCACGCTGTGCGCCTGCGGGCCGGTGGGCTCGGTGATGGCCAGTTTCAGCTCACCGGGCAGCCGGACGTCGGCCAGCTCGCGATGCTCCGCGGCGGCCGCGAACATCTCCTCAGGCGTATATCCGACCAGTTCCTCGTCGGGTGCGAACCGCCAGAAGCGGCTCACCAGCGACGCGGTCGTGTGATCCTCGCCCGCCCGCTCGACGGCCTGAGCCACCAGCCGTTCGGCGTTCGGCACCTCGTCGTCGATCTCACCCTCGTCGACGAGTCCCTCTGGCCGCAGTAACGCGGCCTGATCAGAATCGGTCGCTGCCTGATCGGCGACACCCATGGTCCGGCGCTCCCCTCACCCACGACATTGTGGGCTCGAACATGACGCCCACAGCCTAGAACCATCACCCCACCACCGTTCACACCCAGGGTGTGCCAGTGCCGGTTCGGGCCGTATCACCCAGTGCGGGCCACCCACGACGGGCATGTACCCATTACCGTGCGTCCTAGCCGACCCGTCGTCGTTCCGAAAGGACCCGCATGCGCCGCACCACGGCCGGCCTGGCCGCCCTGTTACTACTCACCACGGGTGGATTGGCCGGCTGCTCCGCGGAACCACCGGGCGACACCGTCGAGGCCTTCCTGAAAGGCTGGACGACCGGCGGCGACCTGAACGCGGTCGGCTTCGTCACCGCGGCCGGCGGCAAGATCGCGGCCGCCGACGTCTCCACCCAGATCCGGGCACTCTACGGCGACCTCAGCGGGCGGCCCCTCGCCGTCAGCACCGCCGGTGACACCAAGGAGACCGGCGACAACGCCACCACTCCGATCACCGTGAAATGGACGCTGCCCGGCGGCGTCGAGTGGAGCTACCCCAGCACCGTGCGCTCCACCAAGGCCAACACCGACGGCTGGCAGGTCGTCTGGGAACCCGCCCTGGTCCAACCCCAGCTGACCGACGGCGAGAAACTGCGGCTGCGCCGGGTCGCCGCCGCGCGCGCCGTGATCAACGACGCCGCGGACGCCCCGCTGGTCTCCCCGCAGAAGGTGGTCACCATCGGGGTCAGCCCCGAGAAGATCAAAGACGTGGCGAAACTCCAGACCGACCTGGCCGCGGCGTTCGCCAAGGTCGATGTGGACCTCGACATGAGCGATCTCAAGGACCGCGTGGCCAAGGCCGATCCCGGCGCCTTCCTGGACGTCCTCACCCTGCGGCGGACCGCCTACGACAAGATCCGGGCGGACGTACGCCCCCTGCCCGGCACCGTCTTCCGTGAGGAGACCCGGCAGCTCGCGCCCACCCGCGAATTCGCCCGCGCCCTGCTCGGCACGGTCGACGCCGCCACCGAGGAGGACATCGGCAACTCGGAGGGCGCCCTGGCCATCGGCGACACCACCGGGCACGGCGGCCTCCAGCAGAAATACGAGACCACGCTGCGCGGCACCCCCGGCCTCTCCGTGGTGATCGCCCGCGAGGCCGCCGACGGCACCACCGAGGACGCCGAACTCTTCACCTCACAACCGGTCGCCGGGAAACCCATCAAGGTGACCATCGACACAGCCGTCCAGAACGCCGCCGACAAAGCCCTCGCTGCCGAGAAGAACCCCAGCTCACTGGTGGCCGTCCGGGTCAGCGACGGAGCCGTGCTCGCCGCCGCCAACGGACCCGACGCGGGCGGGGTCAACACCGCCCTCAGCGGCCAGGTGCCACCCGGATCCACCTACAAGATGATTTCCGCGTACGGGCTACTCGCTCGCGGTGCCCTTACCGCCGACACCGTCGTCAACTGTCCGAAAACAGTCAACGTGGACGGTCGTGAGTTCAAGAACTCCAACGACCAGGCTCTCGGTAAAGTCGCGTTCCACGTGGACTTCGCCAAATCCTGCAACACCGCCTTCGCCAGCCTCGCGCCCAAACTCACCGCCGCCGGTCTCCAAGAGGCGTCCACCGCCCTCGGCATCGGCGCCACCTGGAACCTCGGCCTCGAATCCAGCGCCGGCCAGGTCTCCGACGGCGGCACCTCGACCGAACTCGCCTCCGCCGTCTTCGGCCAAGGCAGCACCGTCGTCAGCCCGCTCGCCATGGCCGTCGCCACCGCGTCCGTCGCCAAAGGCCAGTACCAGCCGCCCAAACTGGTCATCGATCCGGCTCCGGCCGACGCCGGCACCGCCGGACCGCAGCTCGACCAGAAGGCGCTCACCGGACTCCGCTCGATGATGCGTGAAGTGGTCACCTCCGGCACCGGAACGGGGCTGCGCAACGTCCCCGGCAAAGCCGTGTACGGCAAGACCGGCACCGCCGAGTTCCAGAACGGTTCCGAGGACACCCATTCCTGGTTCATCGGCTACCAGGACGACGTGGCCTTCGCGGTGCTGGTCCAGAAGGGCGGCGCCGGTTCCGAGGCCGCCGTCCCGATCGCCAAGCGTTTCCTGACGACCCTGAACAAGTAACCGCCAGCCGGCTCCCGATTGTGTGGTGAGTTCGGGTTCGATTCGCACCCGAACTCACCACACAAGGAGCTCTCGCACCTGGTCGCCGGCGTCACCCGAGGCACCTGAGTCACACCTCGCGAGGCCCGCGCGTCACACCTCGCAGTGCCGATCAGGCCTCAGCGGGGATCGTCACGCGGCGCCGGGTGGGAAGCCGCCGAACGGTCCGGTACCCGCTGCCGACGGGGGATAGCCGCCCGCCGCGGGCGGATCGACCGGCCGGCGCGGGCGCAGCATTCCGGGACGGGTGGCGGGTAGCGGCTCCGAATCGAGCAACGGCGCCGACCCGAGCGGCCGGGACAGCAGCCGGACCTCGTTACCGCTCCGGCCGGATTCCGCCCGGCTGTTCACCGGAACCGGTTCCTCAACCTCAGGCTGCGGCTTCTCCTCAACCTCAGGCCCAGCCTCAACCTCAGGCCCGGCCTCAGCCTCAGGCCCGGCCTCTTCCTCGGCCACCGGCCCGGAATTCTGATCAACCGCAGGATCAGGCTCTTCCTCAGCCGCTGTGGACGGCTCGTGCTCCGCGCCCTCCGGATCGTCCATGCCGGGTTCGTCCACGGATTCCGCGGACTCCTCCGACCCGGTGGACTCCTCGGCCGCCACGATCTCCTCGTCCTCGTCCTCGTCCTCGTCCGAGGCAGCGGCAGCGGCTTCCCGCTCACCGGCCGCGTCGATCAGCTCCGAGGAGGTGTCCTCCGCCTCTTCGTCGCCGACAGCCTCATCGGGCCGGAACCCAGCGGCCTCACCGTTCCGGGGAGCAGCGTCCTCGTCGGGCCGGAGACCGTTTCGGGTGCCGGGCCAGGAGAGTGCCGCGGTCAGAACGAAACCGGCATCGCTGGACAGGCTGCCGCCATCGCCATCCACCGGATTCTGGTAGTCCTGGTACTCCTGGTCCGAAATCTGCTCCGGAGACGCCTCCGCCGACGACAACCGCTCATCGTCCGCAAGATCCACAGCCTCGGCCGAGTCACCTCCGGCAGGACTCACCGGGCCGTCGACATGCTGCGGATCGTCCCCCAGACCCTGGCCGGAGTCCTCGGCCGAGTCGACGCCAAGAGTCCTGACCAGCAAAGACGCCGACCGCCCGGTGGTCGCCGCAGTAATTATCAAGTCGAGAGTGGTCACAGTGGCAGGCGATTCGGTCACAGCCGGATCGATCACGACAGGTTCACCCGTGGCCGGATCGGTCATCCCGGGGTCAGGCGCGAACGAATCAGCCGCTGAAAGGTCAGCCACCACCGGATCAGAGGCGGCTGGGTCCGCCGCGGCCTCGGCCACCGCCGGCTCGATCGCCGCTGGGTCGGCCACCGGGTCGATCACCGCTGGGCCGACCGCCGCCGACTCGGTGGGCGTCTCGTCAGGCGCGCCCACGACCCGCGCCCCGCCAGGCACGCCCATGTCCCACGCCCCGCCAGGCACGCCCACGGCGCCTGCCTCGCCGGGCGTCTCAGCGTCATCCGCCTCGATGGCGACGACCGCGGCGGGCTGGTTGTCCAGGTCCAGGCGGGCGGCGACCAGGTCCGGGCGGGACGCCATGCTGCGGACCGGGGACAGGCCGCTGACGACCGCCGACGTGATCTCGGCCGCGTACCGCCCGTCGGGGTCGTAGTCCGGGTCGAAGACGGTGATCTCGACGCCCAGGCAGTGCGGGGATTCGACCAGGCCGGACAGGAGCAGTTCCAGTTCGGGGAAGGCGATCCCGCCGGGGTCGGGGGCGTCGACGGCCGGCATGACCGCCGGGTCGAGAACGTCGACGTCGATGTGGACCCAGTAGCCGGCGCAGTCGACAAGCTGGTCGCGGGCCCATTGGGCGCTGCGGGCGGCACCTTCGGCACGCAGCGCGGGGACCGGCCGGGTGACGATGCCGGCGGCTTGGAGGTCGAGGCGGTACTCGTCCTGGGCACGGATGCCGAGGACGATCACGTCGATGTCGCGGAAGTACGGGCGGCGGGATTCGATGTCGGCCAGGTCGGCTTGGCCGCGGCCGGTGGCCAGGGCGAGGTCCTCACCGGCGGCGGCACCCACGTAGGACGCGTTGCCGGGGTGCCGGAAGTCGGAGTGCCCGTCGACGAAGACCAGGCCGATCCGGCCGCCGACGGCGTCGCCGAGGCGGTGCATGGCGATGCCGGAGCCGATCAGTATCGAGCAGTCGCCGCCGAGCACCACCGGGAACTCGCCGTTGTCGAGGATCGTCCCGATCCGGTCGGCCAGGGCCCGGGAGTAGGCCGCGATCTCGGTGGCGTGGGCGACACCGTCGCCGGGGCGCCAGTCGCCCGGGTCGTACCGCGGCGGGGTCAGGCAGCCCGCGTCGCGAGCACCCAGTTTGGCCAGCAGCCCCTGGTCTCGGAGGGCGCCGGGCGCTTTGCCGCAGCCCGGCACCGACGTCGCGGTCGGCGGGCGCAGGCCGAGATTGGACGGTGCGTCCAGAACGGCGATGCGGCGCACGACGCCCCCCTTGTCCTCGAAAACCAGTGCTTAGAAGAGTGCGCTGGCCAATGCACGTCTCGCGCCGGCGACCGCGGGGTCGTCGGGGCCGGCCACGCTGAACAGCGACAGCAGGTGCTTGCGCACCGCGTCCCGGTCGTCGCCGAAGGTCTTCTTGATCAGGGCGACCAGCCGGGAGTACGCCTGGTCGGCCTGTCCGCTGAGCACCTCGATGTCGGCGGCGAGTTGCTGGGCCGCCACGTCCTCGGGGTCGGCGGCCGCCTTGGCCAGGGCAGCGGACGGGTCGACACCGGCGATGCGGCGGTAGAGCTCCACCTGGGCCAGGCCGGACTCGGCGGCCGTGTCGGCGGGCGCCTCGGCGAGGATCTTCCGATACGCCGCCTCGGCCGCGTCCAGGTCACCGGTCATCAGGGCGTCGTCGGCCGCGTCCAGGCGCGGGTCCTCGGGGGCGGCCACGCTGACACCGGCGGCTTTGAGGACGGCGTCGATGTACTGCCGGATCTGGGTCTCGGGCAGGACTCCGCTGAAGCCTTCCACCGGCTGCCCGCCGATCACCGCGGTCACCTGCGGGATGCCCTGGACCCGGAAGACCTGCGCGAGACGCGGGTTCTCGTCCACATTGACCTTGCCGAGGATCCAGGCACCGGCATACTCCTCGGCCAGGCGTTCCAGCACCGGGGAGAGCTGCTTGCAGGGCTCGCACCAGTCGGCCCAGAAGTCCAGCAGGATCGGAGTGGTGACGGACCGCTCCAGGACGGACTGAAAGTCGGCCTCGGTGACCTCGATGATGGTCTCCGGGGCGACGCCGGGGATCCCGGGAACGGCACCGGGAACCGGGTCGGAGGCGCTGCCGGGAATCTCGCCGGCCGGCGCTGCGGGACGGCTCGGCGCGGCTGTTCTGGCCGGCGTCGAGGGGCGCAGCGCGCTGAGATCGACCGCGCCGCGGGTGAAGATCGACGGAGTGGTCCGTGGGTCGCTCATGGTTACCTAGTCTCGCACGCTGTCACGTCTGTTCGCGTCGCCACCAGGCCGCCGATATCGGACGTCACAGCCGGTGCCGGAACCGGGACGGCTCCCGGTGGAACGACGACAAGGGGTTTCCCTACTGTCGTCCGGAGCCTGTCTAGACAAGTCTGAGAAAGAAGCATCCTTCCCCACCGCCCCGGTAGCGCCCGCCAACGCTGCCGGGGCACCCCCGTCCTCAGCCGACGGGCAGCCGGTGGTCGAAGATCCAGGCTTGCGGGTCGCCCTTGCGGTGCAGCATCCGCATGACACTCGGCATCAGAGCGTCCCGGATCCGGGCACCGGCCGGCCCGGCCACCTTTCCGCTGCTGGAACGGCGGCCGTAGGCGACGACCTTCTCGACGCGCGGCCGGCGGATCGCCGTGTAGGCCGCCAGCGCCTCCGGCACCTCCGTGGACTCCCGGAGGCTGTGCCCGAGGACCACGGCGTCCTCCAGCGCCATCGACGCGCCCTGACCGGACGACGGCGACACGGCGTGTGCGGCGTCACCGGCCAGCACGATCCGGTCGCCGTGCCAGATCGGGACCCGCCGCAGGTCGCGGGTGTTCCACGGGCCGAGGATCTCGACGGTGGCCCGGATCAGCTCGGCGGCCTGCTCGCCCTCGAACAGGCCGAGCAGGTAGGCCCGCCAGGTCTCCGGGGTGAACTCGCCGGGCTCCACCGGTCGTTTGCGCGGCGGGTTGGCGAACCACCAGACCGATCCGTCCGGCGCGGCGGCCCACCCGAAGAACGCCCGCCGCCCGAACGACATCCGCATCACTCCCGGCGGCGGCGCGAGCCGTCGATCGACCGGGCCGTCGGTGAAGCCCCCGGCGTTGAGCAGGCCCAGATGGTGCGGTGCGGGGGCCTGCGGATCAAGGACCTTTCTGGTACGGGAATGCAGGCCGTCCGCCCCGACGAGCAGTTCGGCGGCGACCGTGGCGGCGGCACCGAACTCGGCGACGACACCCTCGGGAGTGGTCGTGGCGGCGGTGAGGCGATGCCCGTACCGGATCTCGATGCCCTTGCCCTGCGCCTGTGCACGCAGGGCCGCGTAGAGATCCGCCCGCTTGATCGTCGTGGTGACCGTCCCGTCCGGCAGTGGGCCGCCGAGTGGCAGGTCGGCCAGCAGCCGCCCGGTGGCGCCGTGCAGCGCGAGCACCGGGGTGGCGAACCCGCGGGCCAGCACGACGGCCGGGTCCAGGCCGAGGGCGCGCAGGGCGTTGATCCCGTTCACCGCGAGGGTCACGAAGACGCCCCGCTCGTCGGCTCCCCGGTCCTGGGCCTCGTAGATCACTGGGGACCACCCGACGCGCTGGAGGGCGATGGCGGTGGCCGTGCCGGCGATTCCGCCACCGACCACCGCGGCATTTTTAGTCATACAATGACTATTGATGAGATGACTAAGAACCGTCAAGACCTAAGCTGAGCCACATGAAGCGGTCTCCCCTGGCGATGGTTCTGCTGGCGCTGCTCGTGGAGACGCCGATGCACCCGTACCGGATGCAGCAGGTGATCAAGCAGCGCGGCCAGGACCAGCTGGTCAACGTGGCGCAGCGCAACAGCGTCTACCAAACCCTGGACCGGCTCGTCCGGGACGGACTGGCCCGCGCCGGCGGCACCAGCCGGGAGGCCGGGCGGCCGGAACGGACCGTCTACGAGGTGACCGAGGAGGGTGCGGCGACCCTGCGCCGATGGCTGCTGGAGATGCTGCCGGAGCCGGCCCGCGAGTTCCCGGAGTTCCCGGTGGCCCTCGCCTTTCTACCCACCCTCAGCCCGGCCGAGACCCGGGAGCTGCTGCAACGGCGGATCGAGGCACTGTCCGAGCGGGCCGCGGCGGTCGACGGGCAGGCGCCGCCCGGACTGCCGCGGCTCTTCCTGATCGAGGACGAGTACCGCGCGGCCATGCTCCGCGCCGAGATCGGCTGGCTGCGCGCGACCGTGGCCGAACTCGACGACGGCAGCCTGACCTGGGATCGCGCGATGATCGAGGAGACGGCCGCGCGGTTCGCGGAGTTCTGAAGGGTTCTAGCGGACGGCCGGCACCTTGATGATCAGCGCGTCGCCCTGACCGCCGCCGCCGCAGAGACCGGCCGCGCCGATCCCGCCGCCACGGCGCCGCAGCTCCAGGGCGAGAGTGAGGACGAGCCGGGCGCCGGACATGCCGATCGGGTGCCCCAGGGCGATGGCGCCGCCGTTCACGTTGACGATCGCCTCGTCGACCTTCAGCTCGCGGGTGGACTGGATGACCACCTGGGCGAAGGCCTCGTTGATCTCGACCAGGTCGAGGTCGTCCGCGGTCAGCCCGGCCTTGCCCAGCGCGTGCCGGATCGCGTTGGCCGGCTGGGACTGCAGCGAACTGTCCGGGCCGGCCACGTTGCCGTGCGCGACGATCTCGGCCAGCCAGGTCAGCCCCAGCTCCTCGGCTTTCGCCCGGCTCATCACCAGGACCGCGGCCGCGCCGTCGGAGATCGGTGAAGCGGTCGCCGCGGTGATCGTGCCGTCCGGGGTGAACGCCGGGCGCAGCGAGGCCAGGGACTCCGCGGTGGCACCGGGCCGGACGCCCTCGTCGCCGTCGACCGGTGCCGGCTCCCGGCCGGCGGCCGGGACCGCGACGATCTCCTCGGCGAACCACCCCTCGCGCTGCGCGGTGGCGGCCCGCTGGTGGCTCCGGGCGGCGAACTCGTCCTGCTGTTCCCGGCTGATGCCCAGCCGGACGCCGCTGGCCTCGGTCGACTCGCCCATCGAGATGCCGGCCCACGGGTCCATCAGGCCGTCGAACGCGGCGTGGTCGCGCACCAGCACGTCACCGAACTTGCGGCCCTGGCGCTGGTCGGTCAGCAGATGCGGCGCGTTGGTCATCGACTCCATGCCGCCGGCCACCACGATGTCGAACTCGCCGGCCCGGATCAGCTGGTCGGCCAGGGCGATCGCGTCGAGGCCGGAGAGACAGACCTTGTTGACGGTCAGGGCCGGGGTGGACATCGGGATGCCCGCGGCGACCGCCGCCTGCCGGGCCGGGATCTGACCACAGCCGGCCTGGAGCACCTGGCCCATGATCACGTACTGAACGCGGTCCGGTGCGACGCCGGCCCGGCTGAGCGCGGCGGAGATCGCGTGCCCGCCGAGGGCGGTGGCGGGCAGATGTCTGAGGTTGCCGAGCAGACGCCCCATCGGGGTCCGGGCGCCACTGACGATGACGGAGCTGGTCACGGTCACGATCCATTCTGCGGGGGCCCGGGGCTGGCCTTAACGATGGGTCAGGTTCGACACTATCGGCATGATTGACGACACACCGAATACCGGCGCGGCCGAGAATGTCACACTCCCCGGACTGTTACGCATCGACCATGTCGGAATCGCAGTGCCGGACCTGGACGAGGCGATCCGCTTCCATCAGGACACTTTCGGGCTGCGCTGCGTGCACCAGGAGATCAATGAGGAACAGGGCGTCCGCGAGGCGATGCTGGCGGTCGGCGAGGACGACGACGGCCCGCGGATCCAACTGCTCGCCCCGGCCCGGCCGGACTCGGCGATCGCCCGGTTCATCGATCGCAACGGTCCCGGCCTCCAGCAACTCGCCTACACCGTGACCGATGTCGAGGCCGCCGCCGACGCGCTGCGAGCCCGCGGCTTGCGCCTTCTGTACGACAGCCCGAAACGTGGCACGGCCGGCTCCCGGATCAACTTCGTGCACCCCAAGGACGCCGGCGGGGTGCTGGTGGAGTTGGTGGAGCCGGCTGCCGGGGGTACCCCGGCCGGGTGAATCCCCCTGACGTGGCCCCGGTCACCTGGCAGGATCGGGGCCATTGAGCAGCGCCGACGGGGCCGCCGACGGGACCGGGATCACCCGAAGCCCCGAGTGTCCAGGTGGCAGCGGGACGACGGCCGACCGACCACTTCGGCGTGAGTCTCGCCCGAACGGGCCGGGGGCGGTCTACGGTCCAGCTCAAAGCTGATCTACGATGCGGTTCGGATGCCTCTCGGCTCTTGCATGTCCGCCCCCTTCTCGCCAGGATGGCGCAATGCCCCAGCAGCAGGATCAGAACCTGGCCTTCTTCGAGACCGCGAATTCACAGCACGACTTCACCGTCGTCCTGCGTGGATACGACCGTCATCAGGTCGACGGACACATCGGCCGGCTGCTTGCCGCGCTGAACCAGTCCGAGCAGGCTCGCGGCGAGGCCGAACAGCGGATGAACGACGCCCAGCGTCGCCTGCGACAGGCCGAGCAGCGGCTCAACGCGCTCGAGCAGAAACTGGCCGACAGCAACAAGCTGCTGGAAGAGAACAACCGGCCGACGCTCTCCGGGCTGGGCACCCGGGTCGAGCAGATCCTGCGGCTCGCCGAGGAACAGGCCAACGACCACCGCAACGAGGCGAAACGGGAGTCCGAGGGCATCCTCTCCGCGGCTCGCCTCGAGGCCCGGGAGATCACCGACAAGGCGCGTGCCGAGGCCGCCGCGATGAAGGCGACCGCCGAGCGTGAGGCCGGCCAGGTCCGCACGCACGCCGAGCGCGAGGCCGCCGAGGCTCGGGTTCAGGCCCGGCGCGAGGCCGACACCCTGCGCGGGGACGCCGACCGCGAGACCAAGCAGCTGCGCTCGGTCACCGCGCACGAGGTCGCCGAGCTCAAGTCGACCGTGGAGCGCGAGGTCGCGTCACTGCGCGCCACCGCCGAGCGGGAGATCACTCAGGCCCGGGCCAAGGCCGCCCGGGAGGCCGAGGAGAAGCGCGCCGAGGCCACCAAGCTGCTCACCGACGCCCGCGACAAGCGCGACAAGGACCTGCAGGCGCTGGCTATGGAGATCGCCGAGCGCCGGGAGAAGGCCGAGACCGAGGAGTCGCAGCGGCACGCCGCGCAGGTCCAGGCCACTCAGAAGATGGTGGCCGAGGCCGATCAGCGGTCCCGTGCCGCCGATGAGCGGGCGAAAGAGACCGAGCAGCGCGCCGAAAGCCGTCGCGTCGAGTCCGAGCGGCACTCCGCGGAGACCGTCGAGAAGGCGCGGTCGCTGGCCGAGAAGACCGTCACCGAGGCCCGGCAGGAAGCGAACCGCCTGCTCAGCGAGGCTCGCCAGGAGTCGGAGATGACCACTCAGGCGGCGCGCCGCGAGGTGGAGGACCTCACTCGCCAGAAGGACGCGGTCACCAGCCAGCTCGGTCAGATGCTCTCCGGTCTCTCCGGCCTGGTTCCGGGCACCGCTCCGGCTCCGGCCGCGGCGGCTCCGGCCCCCAAACCGGTCGAGGCTCCGGCCCAGCGGGCACCCGAGCAGGCTGCCCCGGCAGCCACCGACACCCAGGACGCGGAAGCCGGCGACGAGCCGGTCACCGCTCAGAACTCCTGACCCTCAGCGAGCCGCCCTCTCCGGTTGCGAAGCCGCCGCAAGTACGCGACGGTTGACCGGTGTGCCCGGGCCGGTGATGACTAATTCAGGCCGTACCGGAGTTTCTCCGGTACGGCCTGACTCGTTTGGGCGCTTGCCTGGGTTTAATCGCAACTACCCGCATGGTCTCTTTCAACCCGGTGTGTATCGACATGCCACGGGACGATGCGTATGTGAGGATGGAAAGCATGTCGCACGGCGGTGAAATTCTCGGTCTCGGCGGGGAGGCGTCCACCGAGCCCAGCTTCGAGACCGCCCTGCGGGGCTATGAGAGGAAGCAGGTCGAGCGATACGTCACCCGGGCGGAGAACGAGATAGCCGCCCTCCTCAACGACCGTGAGCAGGCGTATTCGCAGATCCAGGCGATGTCCGCGCAGATCAAGGGCCTGCAGGCGGAGCTGACGCAGGCCCGCCGCAACTCCGGGATGAGCGGCGAGGTGTCGTTCCGTCACCTGGGCCCCCGGGTCGAGCAGATCCTCGCCCTCGCCGAGGAGCAGGGTGAGGCGATCAAGGCCTCCGCGACCGACGACATCGCCAGCCGTCTCGCCGAGGCCGAGCGGATCCGGGCCGAGGCCGAGGCGCACGCCCACAACGGCATCCGGGACTTCGAGATCGCGCTGGCCGCGCGCCGGGCCGAGGAGGAGAAGGCCGACGCCGCCAAGCGCGCCGCTGCCGCTGCGGCCCTGACCGCCACCCGGCAGTCGGCGGACCAGATGCGCAACGAGGCCGAGGTGGCGCTGACCCGGGCCCGCAACGAGGGCAAGCACATCATCGAGAAGGCCACTCAGGACGCTCAGCGGGCCCGCGCCGAAGTGGACGGCTACGTGCAGTCCACTCGGGTGCAGGCCGAGCAGGAGCTCAAGACACTGCGTGAGACGACCACCCGGGAGATCAGCACCACCCGGACCGAGGCCGAACGGGAGCAGACCGAACTCAAGGCCTCGGTCGACCAGGAGCTGGCGATGCGGCGGCACTCGGTGCTCGAGGAGCTGGGCCAGATGCGGGCCGGCGTCGAGAAACAGTGTGCCGACCTGCGCAGCGAGGCCGACAAGTACGCCGAGGAGGTCCTCCGGCGATCCGACGACCAGGCGACCGCCGTCCGTACGGAGATCGCCGCCCAGCAGGAGAAGATCGCGCAGGCCGGCCGGGAGCTGGAGGCCGCCACCGCCGAGGTGGCGGAGGCCGAGAAGCGGCTGGCGACGGCGCGGGGGCAGGCCGACGCCGGCGAGCAGGAGGCCGAGCGGACCCGGCAGCTGGTGTCCGAGACCCAGCAGCAGCTCGAAGTGGAGCTGAAGCGGGTCGCCGAGGCCAAGCGTTCCGGGGAGGCCGCCGAGCGGCACGCCGCCGAGGTTCGCCGTCAGGTGCAGCGTGAGGCGAAGCGGGTGGCCGAGCTGGCCGCCGCCGCGGTGATGGCGGCCGCCGCCGACCCGGACGATCCGGACCGGGCGGCCGACGTGCCGGTGACGGCCATCGCGTCCGCTCCGGTGCCGGTCCCGGCTTCGGCGCCGGTCCCGGAGCTGTCGGCGCCGGGCAAGGTCACCGGTTCGGCGAAGGTGACGGTCCCGCAGGCCAGCCGGGTCTCCGCGGACGCCGAGTAAAGCGGACGCTGAGTAAAGCGGACACCGAGTAAAGCAGACGCCGAGTAAAGCGGACGCTGAATAGGGACCAGGATTTCCTCGATCGCCGGAGTCCGGTGATCGAGGAAGCCCTCAGGCCGGCGGCATCAGATCTTGTCGAAGGCCGCGACGGTACGGTTCGCGTAAGCGCTCGCATCGCCGGTCTCCATCGGACCGTCCCAGGTCGACGGCAGCGGCGTGGCGACCTCCGGGGCGACCCGCCGGACGATCTCGTCGATGACCTTCTCGGCGTCACCGACCCACAGGTGTTTGCCACCGGGCATCGGGACCACTTCGGCCTGCGGGATCGCGGCGAACCGTTCGACGGCCTCGGCGGGGCGCAGGTAGTCGTCGAACTCCGGGATCAGGGCGGTCAGCGGTTTGCCGTCCTCTGCCCAGGCGGCCAGATGCTCGGGCTGGGAGAAACGTAGCGGCGGGGAGAGCAGGACGGCACCGGCGACCGACGGTTCCAGGCCGTACATCAGGGTCAGGTCGGTGCCGAAGGACCAGCCGACCAGCCAGATGTTCGGCAGGTCGGCGAACTCGGCGAACTCGATGGCGGCGGCCACGTCGAAACGCTCGTCCACCGACTTGCCGAACGTGCCGCCGCTGGTGCCGCGAGTGCTGCTGGTGCCGCGGGTGTTGAACCGGAGCACCGCGATGCCGGCCAGGGCGGGCAGTCGCCAGGCCGCCTTGCGGTAGATGTGACTGTCCATCATCCCGCCGTGGGTGGGCAGGGGGTGCAGACAGACCAGGGTGGCCACCGGGTCACGGTCGAGGGGACGGGCCAGTTCACCGACCAGGGTGACGCCATCCGCGGTGTGCAACTCGATGTCCTCGCGGTGCGCGGGCAGAATCGAGTTGGCACGGATCTGGTTGCTCATGTTCAGATGCTCTCAGCCCGCCGGAAGAGTTCACCCATAGCGGGGAGCATTCCGGGACCGTTCCACTCCTGGGCCTCTGCGGTCCCTCGCTCGCCAGCAACCTGTGTGCCAGTGGCGGCGGTCGGTCATGTCGCCGCGGCCGTCGGCCGGCCAGGCCACCACGTGCGCGACGCCGGGACGGACGTCCTGCATGCAGCCGGGACAGCGGTAGGTCTTCACGGCCGCCCCGCCGAACACGTTGCGCACCATGAACTCGCCGTCCTGCCACTGCTGGACACGATCCTCGGTGATGCCGGGCCGGTCCGGGGAACGGTCCTCGTGTTTGGCGGACTTGGGGCGGTTACGGCGCGGGCTCACGTGGTCAAGGGTACGTAGTGACTCCTCGGTAACATTCGCCCTACACTCGCGGACATGACGGCGACTCACGTTCCCGGCCTGCCCGTGATCGAGGACGGGCACCTGATCTCGACGAATCCGGCCACCGGCGAGGAAGCCGGCCGGGTGCCGGTCGCCGACGAGAAGGCCGTGATCGCGGCTGTCGAGCGAGCCCACCAGGCCGCCGTCTGGTGGCGTGGCCTCGGCTTCGACGGCCGCAAGAAACGGCTGCTCACCTGGCGTTCCCTGATCGTGCAGCGGATCGAGGAACTGGCCGAGCTGACCCACCTGGAGTCCGGCAAGCCGGTCACCGACGGCCTGATCGAGGCGACCGCCGCCGTCGAGCACCTGGACTGGGCGGCCCACAACGCCAAGCGGGTCCTCGGCCCGCGCCGGGTCCGCACCCGCATCCTGGTCGCCGAGCACTCCGGCCATCTGGAGTACCAGCCGTACGGTGTGGTCGGTGTGATCGGCCCGTGGAACTACCCGATCGTGACACCGATCGGCCCGATCAGCGGCGCGCTCGCCGCCGGCAACACGGTGATCCTCAAGCCGAGTGAGTACACCCCGGTCGTCGGCCAGTGGCTGGCCGACACGTTCGCCGAGGTGGTGCCGGAGTTCCCGGTGCTGCAGACGGTGCACGGCCTGGGCGACGTCGGCGGGGCGCTGTGCCGGGCCGGGATCGACAAGGTCGCGTTCACCGGTTCCACCGCGACCGCCAAGAAGGTGATGGCCGCCTGCGCGGAGAACCTGGTGCCGGTGGTGCTGGAGGCCGGTGGCAAGGACGCGCTGATCGTCGACGCGGACGCCGACGTGAACCTGGCCGCCGAGGCCGCGGTCTGGGGTTCGATGACCAACGCCGGACAGACCTGTATCGGTATCGAGCGGGTCTACGCGGTCGAGCCGGTCTATGACCGTTTCGTCGCGGCGGTGGTGGAGAAGGCGGGCAAGCTGCGGACCGGCGAGGAGATCGGCCCGATCACCATGCCCAAGCAGCTCGACATCATCCGCGATCACATCGAGGACGCGCTGGCCAAGGGCGGCCGGGCAGTGCTCGGTGGTGCCGGTGCGGTGCAGGCGCCCTATGTGTCGCCGACGGTGCTGGTGGACGTGCCGGAGGACTCGTCGGAGATGCGCGAGGAGACGTTCGGGCCGACGCTGACGATCACCAAGGTCCGGGACGCGGACGAGGCGGTGGCAAAGGCCAACGATTCGCCGTACGGCCTGGGTGGCTCGGTCTTCGGTAAGAAGAACGCCATCCGGATAGCTCGGCGGCTGCGCTCGGGCATGGTCGCCGTGAACGGCACGCTCACCTTCGTCGGCATGGGCAACCTGCCGTTCGGCGGTGTCGGCGAGTCCGGTTTCGGGCGCATCCACGGCGAGGACGGGCTGCGCGAGTTCGCCCGGGCCAAGGCCATCACGGTGCGCCGCGGGCCGTCGCTGCTGCCCGCGATGACGTTCGAGCGCACCCCGGCTCAGGTCAAGCAGATCGTCCGGGCGCTGCGCCTGCTCTACGGGCGCAAACCCTAGGACCTTAGGCTGTACGGGTGGTCGAGCACCCCGCGGTCGAAGTCGATGGTCTGTACGTGAGTTATGGCTCGACGCCGGTGCTGGTGGACGTGGGGCTGACCGTCCCGGCCGGCACCGGCGTCTGTGTGACAGGTGACAACGGCGTCGGCAAGTCCACCCTGCTGCGCTGTGTCAGCAGTCTGCAGCAGGCCGACGCGGGCAGCATCCGGGTGTTCGGCGCCGAGCCCGGGGACAGCCCCGAGTTCTGGCGGGCGGTGGCCACCACGGTCGAGCCGCCCACCTGGTACCTCGGGCTGACCGTCCGCGAGCACGCCGAACTGATCTGCCGCGCGCACGGCCAGGACCCGGACGACGCCGGGATCGACGAGGCCCTGGAGCGTCTCGGGCTGGGCGGGCACGCCGACGCGATCCCGCCGTCGCTGTCGTCCGGCCAGAAACAGCGGCTCACCCTGGCGCTGGTGCTGCTACGCCCCAGTTCGCTGCTGATCCTGGACGAGCCGGAGCAGCGTCTGGACCCGGACGGCCGGGACATGGTCGCCGGGATGCTCGCCGAGTACCTGTCGACCGGCGGTTCGCTGCTGCTGGCCAGCCATGACGACAAGTTCTCGGTGGCCTCCGGGGCCGAGATCGTGACGATGGAGCAGCTGACCGGCGAGGACCGGTGACCACCCTGGTCGAGTTGCGCCCGGTCCGCCGCTGGATCCGCCGCACCCAGGCGTCGCACCGGGAGCGTGGCGAGGCACTGGGCACCGCCTACACGATCGTGTTCTGTGTCGGGGTCGCCGCCGCCATGTTCCACGAGCCGCTCGAAGCCGTCTTCACCCCGCTGGTCCCGCACCTCAGCGGTGTCGGCGCGCTGGCCGCCGCCACGGTCTGCGCTGCCCTGCTCTTTCTGGCACTGCGCCGCCTGGGCCCGGTCACGGTCAGCCGCCCGGCCGCGTATTTCCTGCTCACCGCCCCGGTCAGCCGGAGGCTTCTGCTCGCTCCGGCACTGCACACCACGGCGACCGGCACCGCGCTGGCCGCCGCCGCGATCACCTTCGCCGTCCTCGGGCACGCCGCGGCGTCCGGCTCGGCGGTGCTGGTGGTGACGGGCGCGCTGGCCGGCGTACTCCTCACGCTCCTGGCCTCGGCGGCCCAGCGCCGGCCGCACCTCGCCGCGCCGGCCGACGGGGTGGCCCGTCTCGCGCTCGCTCTGGGTCTGGCCGCCCTGGTCGCCGAGGCGACCGGCTGGACCCCGCCCACGATCGGTGGCACCCCCGCGACGTCCGTGGTGCTCCCGCTGACCGGTGCCCTCGCGGTTCTGGCCACCGCCGCCTACCTTTCGGCGGTACGGGACATCGCGCGCACGCCGAGCGCCGCGATCCTGGAGTCCGCGAAGACCACCGGCACTCTCGCCGACTCGGTCTACGGCATGGAACCGTCGTTCGTGGCCGACATGCTGGAGCGCCGTTACTGGTCCCGCCGCCGACTGCGGTCCACCACTCTGCACCGTAGGCTGCCGCCGCTGACCGCCCAGGACCTGCTGCTGGCCCGGCGCCGCACCCCGCGCTTGTTGTGGACGGCCGCGTCCACCGCGCTGCCGCTGCTGCTGACCGGTGCCCCGAACTGGCTGCTGGCGCTGACACTGGTGCTCGGCTCGGCGCTGGCGGCCCGCGCCACCACGGCCACGGTGAAGATCGACGCCGCCAACCCGGTTCTGCTGCGCCTGCTGGGTCTGGACTCCCGCCAGGCCGTCCGGCAGCGCTTCTGGTTACCGGCGGTTCTGGCGACCAGCTGGGCGACGGTGTCGCTGGCGCTGCTCCAACTGTCCGGTGCGCTGCCGCCGGGCCAGTGGTGGCTGCTGGGCCTGTCGCTGGGCCCGATCGGCGCGATCTCGGCGCTGCGGGCGGCCCGCTCCGGCATGGTCCGCAACGATCTGATCCCGATCGACACCCCGATGGGCTCGCTCGCGACCGGGCCGCTGCTGCATGCCTTCATCGGCATCGACCTGCTGCTCCTGGCGCTGCCCACGGGGATTCAGCTGGCCCAGTCGCTGCCGGCGGCCTTCGACATGATTCTGGTCCAGACCGCGATAGCGATCGCCGGTGCCCAGGCTTACCTGAATCTGACCACCGATCCCGGCCGTCTGGAACTGTCCGCCCGCCGCCGATGACGCGGCATTCCGGCGTTTTCGCGGTGACCACCGCATTCGGCCCGGCGGACGCGGGGAGACCGGAACCCCCGCGAACCCGGCGTGGTAGCCACGGTCGCTGAACGGACTCGTACCAGAAAAGGTCGGAAGGAACCGGAACCGGTATCAGAAAAGAGTGAGTTCGTCTTTTTTCATGCCGCGGAGTTTGTCGTAATCGACGACGACGCAGCGGATTCCGCGGTCCGTAGCCAGGACGCGCGCCTGCGGTTTGATCTCCTGGGCGGCGAAGACACCCTGGACGGGAGCCAGGAGCGGATCGCGGTTCATGAGTTCGAGGTAGCGGGTGAGCTGCTCGACTCCATCGATCTCGCCGCGGCGCTTCACCTCGACCGCCACCGATTTGCCTTCGGCGTCCTTCAGCAGCAGGTCGACCGGGCCGATCGCGGTCATGTATTCCCGGCGCACCAGGGTATGACCCTCGCCGAAGGTCTCCGGGTGTTTGGCGAGCAGTTCCTGCAGGTGCGCCTCGACGCCGTCCTTGACGAGACCGGGGTCGATCCCGAGCTCATAGGAATAGTCCTGGAACACTTCCTCCAGGGTGATCCGCAGTTCTTCACCGGCTTTGTTGACCACCTTCCAGACGCCCGGTGCTTCCTGCATCTTGCAGGGCGGGCTCATCCAGTTGAGCGGTTTATAAGCACGATCGTCGGCATGGATGGACACCGACCCGTCGGCTTTGACCATCAGGAGCCGCACCGCCGGAGGCAGATGGGCGGAAAGACGGCCGACATAGTCCACGGAGCATTTCGCGATGACCAGGCGCACCGCACGACGGTACCTGACGGTCGGCGGATGCCCGGCGGGCGCCACGTGCATGACGGTGCCATGCTGAGTTCGTGCTGGAAGTATTGACGGGTACCGGTCTCGCCGCCTCGGCCGGGCTGAACGCCTACATCCCCCTGCTGACCATGGGCCTGCTGGCCCGGTACACCGACGCCATCGATCTGCCGGCCGGTTCAGCCTGGCTGTCGAACGGCTGGACGCTGATGATTCTCGCGGTGCTGCTCGCGATCGAGATGGTGGCCGACAAGATCCCGGTCGTCGATCACGTGAACGACGTGGTGCAGACGTTCATCCGGCCGACGGCGGGTGGCCTGGCGTTCGGGACCGGTTCGGCGTCGGAGACGGTGACGGTGGCCGATCCGGGGGCGTTCTTCACCTCGAACCAGTGGGTGCCGATCGTCGCGGGTGTGGTGATCGCGCTGATCGTGCACGGTCTGAAGTCGGCGGCCCGGCCGGTGGTGAACACGACGACTGCCGGTTTCGGTGCGCCGGTGGCGAGCACGGTGGAGGACATCAGCAGTGTGATCATGTCGGTGCTGGCGATTCTGCTGCCGGTGCTGGTGCTGATCGGCCTGGTGGTGATGGTGTGGGCGGCCGTCTGGGTGGTGCGGCGGCGCAACCGGCGCAAGCAGGAGCGTGACGCGGGTGTCGAAACCCGTCAACTGTTTGGTTGACTCTACCGGTGCCCGCGATCGCCGTACCCGCCTTCGCTCTGACGTGGTGGCTGTCCTGTTATCTGATCGGCCGGGATCCGCGGCGCGCCTCTCTCCGTTGGCCGGCCGCGGCTCTGCTCTCGTACGCCCTGGGGGTCGCCGCGTGGACGGTGGCCCCGGGCTCGGCGGCCGCCGAGATCCTGCTCTGCATCCCGGCGCTGTTCTGGGCGGGCGCGGTGGTGTCGTTGCTGCCGTTGACACCGGTGGAGCGCCGCCCGATCGATCGGGGGGCGCTGGCCCTGGGCGCCCTGTTCCTGCTGATGGTGATCTTCCTGCCGCAGGTGGGCCGGCTGGTGGTGCTGGCGCCGCTGGTGGGCGCACTGGTCCTGTTGTGGCGGATGAGCGGCCAGGTGTCGCTGGGTTCGCTGCCGCTCGCGCTGACGTCGATGGCGGTGTTGTACACCGCCGGGCTGGCGCTCCTGCTGTTCCCGTTCGGTGGCCGGGTCCCGGCGATCGCCGCGATCGGGGTGGACCTGCTGGTGTTCGGCTATCTGATGGCGGTGGCGCACGCGGCCGAGTCGGGTGAGCGCCTGCGCCCGGACCTGCACCGGTCGCTGGCGGGCGGGTTGCTGGCGCTGCTGCTGCTGGGAGTACCGGCCGGGGTGACGATGTCGCTGATCGACGGGCACGACGTGGTGACCGTACTGCAGTTCACGGTGGTGGCGGCCGGCGCGACGGTGGCCGGGCTGGGCAATCATGTGCGCCGGGCGATGGACCGGCTGGCGCTGGCCGAGGACGCCGGGTTGCGGGCCGACCGGTCGGCGCTGTTCCTGAACGCGGACGCGCTGCTGCGGCGGCGGGAGCCCCGGCGGCTGGAGAGTCTCGGTGAGCCGGAGTTCCTGCGGCTGACCCGGCGGGCGCTCACCGACTTCGGGGATCTGAACCGGTTGGCCCGCAGTCCGCTGACGGATCTGCCGGTGGTGGGGAGGCGGCTGGCGGACCGGGAGGATCAGCCGCGGGCCCGGGCCGGGGCGCTGCGGGCGGTGCTGCGGGAGTGCGTGTCGGATCTACGGCCGGCGGGGCCGCTCGGGACGACCGATGACTGGCGCTACTACAACGTGCTCCAGTTCTGCTGTGTGCTCGGGTTGAATCCGTACAGCCGGCGGGTGCGCACCGATGGGCTGAGCCGGGAGGCCCGGCTGGTGGTCGACTGGTTCCGCCGTTACGTGCCCGAGGACGTCACGAAGCAGTGGCTTCGGGAGGCCGCGATGGTGGTCGCCGAGCGACTGTGGACGGAGCTGGCAGGCGGGCCTCGGGCGCTCTCACCGAGCGAGCTTCCGACACGCAGCACCAAAACCCCATAAAAGGTCATTTAGTGGCTAATATCCCCGACCATGGACGCCGGGGTATCGCGTGGGTAGCCACCGCAACGCGCTGGTCGCCGCGATCCGGCAGGAGCTCGCCGAGGCCCGCGGCACCGCCCGCGCGGTCCTGGCCGCCGCCGAATCGGCCCGTGGCGAGGCGCAGAACCGTCGACGGCTGGTGCGGGACGCCTACGCCACCTGCCTGAGCCAGCTCGCCTCCGCCCGTGAGGACGCCCGCCAGGACATCCGGCAGCGATTCCACGGCGAGGCCGACCGTCTCGCCGGGCACCTGCGCGGCCTGGCCTCGGCCAGCGCCTCCGGGGCGGCCGGGACACCGTGGCGGCTGTGGGCGCCGAGCGACCCCGAGCCGGGCCGGGCGCCGGGACTGCTGCGGATCGGCACCATCGACTTCGACGAGACCGAGGCACTGCCCGGTCTCATCCCGCTGCTCGACCGGGCCCACCTGCATCTGAGCGGGCCGCAGTCCACCCTCGACGAGGTGATCACCGGGGTCCTGCTGCGGGCCCTGGGCAGTACCCGGGCCGGTCATGTGGAACTGACCGTCTACGACCCGGAACGACTCGGGGAGACTCTCGCCGTCTTCGCGCCGCTCGGCACCCGGTTCGTCGGGCCGGGCGGGCTGGGGCCGCTGCTCGACGAGCTGGTCGACCGGTTGTGCCGCGACGAGGACCGGGACGGCTGGCAGATCGTCGTACTGCTCGCGGACCGGGCCGGTGTCGAGGAGATGTCCCGGGCGCAGCGGGCCCAACTGGACCGGATCGTGCGTACCGGGGTGGGCCGTGGGGTGCACCTGGTGGTCCGGGGCATGGAGCTGGCCGAGCACCCGTCGGTCGAGCGGATCACCGTCCGGGACCGGATCGCGTCGTGCAGTTCGCTGGACCGGCTGGAGGTACGGCTCGACCCGGCGCCGCCGCCACAGCGCATCGCGGCGTTCTGCCGGGAGGCCGCCGACCGGCTGCGGCAGGGCCCGCCACCGGCCCGGCTGGCCGACCTGGAACCGGACCGGCACTGGGCCGAGTCGGCACGGGACGGTCTGCTCGCACCGATCGGTGACAGCACCGACGGCGCACTGGTCGCGCTGCCGCTCGGCGACCGTGCCCCGCACATCCTGGTCGGCGGTCCGTCCGATTCCGGGAAGACCAACCTGATCTACACCTGGCTGGGTTCGCTGGCCACCCGGTACGGCCCCGCCGAACTGGCGCTCTACCTGCTCGACTTCACCGAGGGCGAGTCGTTCGCCAGGTACGTTCCGGGGCCTCGCGACCCGAGCTGGCTCCCCCAGGTCCGGCTGGCCGGGATCAACCTGCGCGACGACCGCGAGTTCGGCCTGGCCGTGCTGCGGCACCTCAGCGAGGAGCTGGACGCCCCGGGCCGCCCTCGGACCGTGGTCGTGATCGACGAGTTCCCGACGCTGCTCGACGGCCGGGACGCGATCGCCGACGAGGCCGAGAGCCTGCTGACCGAACTGGTCCGGCGCGGCCCGGAACAGGGCCTGCACCTGATGCTGTCCGCGCAGGACGGGATCCGGGCGCTGACCGGCCGCCCCGCCGTGCTGGCCCGGTTCACGGTCCGGATCGCCATGCCGAAGGCCCGCCGCATCCTGGCCACCGACAACCTGGCCGCCTCGCTGATCCCCCGCTTCCACACGGTGGTGAACGGCGAGTCGGGGCTGGCCGGCGCCAACCGGATCGTCCGGCTCCCGGACGCCGGTGACCGCACCGCCTGGGGCGCCACCCAGCGCCGGTTGTGGCGCTGCCGGCCGGCCGGCAGCGAGGAGCCACGGGTCTTCGACGGGGCCGCGGTGCCCCGGCTGCCGTCGATCTACCGGCCGTCCGGGCGGGTGTCCGCCGTCGCACCACCGGCCGCCGTACTCGGTGAACGGATCGACGTGTCGGCACAGCCCGCCCGGTTGCTGCTGGACCCGGCGCCGGGGCGCAACCTGGCGGTGCTCGGGAGCCGGGCCGACGAGGCCTGTGACGTGCTGGCGGCGGCCGCGCTCTCGCTGGCCGCACAGGGCCCGGCCCACTTCAGCATCGTCTGCCTGGAACCCGCCGCCGAACGCTCGGCCGCCAGGCTGGTGGCCGAACTGCCGGCCGCCGACTGGTACGACGCCTCGGACGTCCGGTTCGAGGCGCCACACTCGGACGTGCCCCGTTACGTGATCGGTTACGGACTCGACGCGGCCGGTGCGCGGCACCGTCCGGCACTGCGCGCGCTGCTCACCGACGGCCCGCAACGGCACGTCCACGTGCTCGGCTGGTGGCGGTCGGTGGCCCGGCTCCGCGACGACCTGGCCGGGCGTTTCGACCCGATCGGCGCCTGGGTGGCCCTCGGTGTGCACGGATCCGAGCTGGCCCCGCTCCACCCGCAGCCCGGTGGACCGTTCTGGAATCCCCGGCCGCGCCGGGCCCTGTTCTTCGATCGCCCGGTGCACCGCACCCCGGAAGTCATCATCCCGTACGAGGTGAACAGTGACCATACGTGATCGCCAACCGCTCGGCCGTGACTACCAGTTGATGGTGAGCGCGCTCGCCGACGTCACCCGCCGCCGCGACGCCGCCATCGACGACGCCGAGCTGGCCTATCAGGACAGCGCCGCCCGGGCCGCCGGTGAACTGGCCCGCGCCGAGAGCGACGCCCTGGCCGCCGACCGCTGGGCCGGTGCCGCCGCCGCCCAGGTGCTCGACGTGGACCGTGAGGCCGCCCGGCTCTGGGATCAGCTTCGCCGGGCCCGCGGCCTGCGGATCCGGGCACTCGGCGAGGTGCCCGAACCGGCCTCGGTCGAGGCCATGCCGCGGGTCGCCCTGCAACGCCGGCCAGAACCGGGCGAGGACGTGGTCGCCCCCGGCCGGCAGTCGCCACGGGTGCTGCTCTCCCGGGCCGCCGACCGGATCGACGTCACGATCCACCCGCACGGGCACGGGCTGCTCCCCCGCTGGGCGCTTCTGTTGCTGCCGTTCGCCGGTGCCGCCGGAGCCGCCCTGGCCAGTCTGGTAGCCGCCGGCCTCGTCACCTTCGGTGACACCGCCGAGTGGGGTGGGCAGGTCATCCGGGGCATCGGCTGGCTGACCTTCGCCGTCGCGCCGTCCGCGGGGGTCCCGGTCGCCGCCTACCTCACCCACAGCCGGCTGCACGCCCGGATGGAGATCGGCGGGATAGGCCTCACCCTGCTGGGCGGGATGGTCGCGGCGACGTTGCTCTCGCTGTCCTTCGCGGCGACCCGCTAGGCCTTCCTATTCGTACGTAACTATTCGTACGTATAGAAGCCCTTGCCGGTCTTGCGGCCCAGGTGACCGGCCTGGACCATGCGCTGCAGCAGCTCCGGCGGGAAGAACTTCTCGTCGGCGGTGTCCCGGTAGATGTTGCCCGCCGCGTTGAGCATCACGTCGAGGCCGGTGAGGTCGACGGTGGCGAGCGGGCCCATCGCGTGGCCGAAGCCCAGCTTCATCACGGTGTCCAGGTCGGCCGCGGAGACCACACCCGACTCGACGAGCTGGATGGCCTCGACCAGGATCGCGGAGAAGAGCCGGTTGGAGACGAACCCGGCGACGTCCCGCTCGACCACGACACAGGTCTTGCCGACACCCTCCGCGTAGGCGCGGGCGGCGGCCAGGGTGGCGTCGGAGGTCTGGTAGCCCCGAACCAGCTCGACCAGTTTCATCATCGGGACCGGCGAGAAGAAGTGGATGCCGACGACCGACTCGGGGCGCTGCGTGACGGTGGCGATCTGGGTGATCGGGATGGCCGAGGTGTTGGTGCCGAGGATCGCACCGGCCTTGCAGATCTTGTCGAGGGCCTTGAATACCTCGTGCTTGGCCTCGACCTTCTCGTAGATCGCCTCGACCACCACGTCGGCGTCGGCGGCCGCGTCGAGGTCGGTGGTCGGGGTGATCCGGGCGAGGGTCGCCGCCACGTCCTCTTCGGTGATCCGGCCCTTGGCCGCGAACCGGCTCAGTGAGTCCCGGATCGCGGTCATGCCGCGGTTGAGCGAGGCGTCGTCGACGTCCCGCATGGTGACCTGCCATCCGGCCTGCGCCGAGACCTGGGCGATGCCGGAGCCCATCAGACCGGATCCGATGACCGCGAGACGACCTGCCATTCTTCACTCCTTCGTCAGCTGAGCCACCAGTTTACCGGCGTTACTTAACGCAGGTTCAGCTCGTCCGGAGATCGGGGTGAACCGTCAGAAATCGGCATCCGCCGGTGCCAGACTGTGCGCATGCCCACGAGCGACGGCTGGTACCTCATCGGACCGTTGATCGCCGTCGGTCTGGTCGGATTCCTCGGCGCCGTCTTCTGGCGCATGGGCCTGCAACCCACCATCCCGCCCGGTGCACGCCGGGACGAGACGGCACCGGACGGTTTGGCGATCTTCGGCGAGTGGGACGACTACGGACTGCTCCGGCCGGCGGCCGTCACCGGTGAGACCGAGGTCGCCGACGAGATCCGGCGGTACCTCTTCGATGCGGGCATCCGTGCCACCACGGCGCCCCGGCGCGACGGCCGGATCAGCGTGCTGGTCTTCTCCGAAGAGGTCGAGGAGGCCAGACGTCTGGTCGCCTCCTTCTGAAGATCTAGAAGTCGAAGGTGGGCTCCGGAACGTCGGTGCGCTCCACCTCTACACCCAGTGCGGTCAGGTCGGCGACGAAGTTCGGGTAACCGCGGTCGATGTGGTGCACCTCGCCCACCTCGGTCACCCCGTCGGCGCAGAGCCCGGCGATCACCAGACCGGCACCGGCCCGGATGTCGGTCGCCCGCACCGGAGCCCCGGAGAGCCGATCCCGCCCGTTCACCGCGGCGTGATGCCCGTCGGTGCGGATGTCGGCGCCCAGTCGCACCATCTCGTTCACGAACATGAACCGGCCGTCGAAGATGTTCTCGGTGATCAGCGACGACCCCTCGGCGACCGCGGCCAGGCCCAGCGCCATCGGCAGCAGGTCGGTCGCGAACCCGGGATAGGGCAGCGTCACGATGTCGACACCACGCGGCCGGTCGGCGATCCGTACCCGGAACCGGTTGTCGCCCGGTTCGACCGTCGCCCCCGCGGTGACCAGCTTGTCCAGGGCGACGTCCAGGAACTCCGGCCGCACCCCGTGCACGGTCACGTCCCCACGGGTCATCACCGACGCGAACGCCCAGGTGCCACCGACGATCCGGTCGCCGACCGTGGTATGCCGCACCGGCTTCAACGGCCCGTCCACCCCCTCGATGATCAGGGTGGACGTACCCGCGCCCTCGATCTTGGCGCCCATCGCGTTGAGCATCTCGCAGATGTCGACGATCTCCGGCTCGCGGGCCGCGTTGTCGATCTCCGTGACACCGCGGGCGAGGACCGCGGCCATCAGGATGTTCTCGGTGGCGCCGACACTCGGGAAGTCCAGCCAGATCTTCGCCCCGCGCAGACCGGCCGGCGCCTTGGCGATCACGAACCCGTGCTCGCCGGAGATCTCCGCACCCATCCGGGCCAGGCCGGCCACGTGCATGTCCAGGCCCCGGGAGCCGATCATGTCGCCACCGGGCAGAGCCACCCGCACGTAACCGCGACGGGCCAGCAGCGGACCCAGCACACAGATCGACGCCCGCAGCCGCCGCACCAGGTCGTAGTCGGCCTCGCTGCCCGGCTCGGCCGGCACGTCGATGATCGCTTCGGTGCCGTCCAGCGTGACGTCGCAACCGAGCCGGCGCAGCACCTCGGCCATGATCGCGATGTCGGTGATCCGGGGAACGTTCGCCACCACGCTGCGGCCCTCGGCCAGCAGCGCGACCGCCATCAGCTTGAGCGCCGAGTTCTTCGCGCCGCCCACCATGACGTCACCGGCGAGCCGTGCCCCGCCCTTAACCCTGATCACATCCACGCGGGCCATGGTAGGGGCCGGAGCACACCCACGCCTCGTAGGGTGTGCCTCATGGCTGTGCATCTCACCCGCATCTACACCCGCACCGGCGACGCCGGCGAGACGAGGCTGGTCAACAACGAGGTCGCGCCGAAGACCTCGCCGCGGATCGCCGCCTACGCCGACACCGACGAGTGCAACGCGGCGCTGGGCGTCGCGCTCGCGCTCGGCGACCTGCCCGAGGACGTCCGGGCGGTGCTCGCCACCATCCAGAACGACCTCTTCGACCTCGGCGCCGATCTGGGGAACCCGCTGGCCGACGACCCGCCCTACCCGCCGCTGCGGATCACCGAGACCTATGTGACCCGGCTGGAGAAGTGGTGTGACGAGTACAACGAGCGCCTCACCCCGCTGGACAGCTTCATCCTGCCGGGTGGCACTCCGGGCGCGGCGTTGCTGCACGTGGCCCGGACCGTCGCCCGGCGTGCCGAGCGGACCTCCTGGGCGCTGTACGAGCAGGAGCCCGACCGGACCAGCGTGCTGCCCCTGAAATACCTGAACCGGCTCTCCGACCTGCTGTTCATCCTGTCCCGCGCGGCCAACCCGGGCGGCGACGTGAAATGGGTCCCCGGCGGTGACAAGCGTTGAGCGGCGGCCTGCATCACGTCGAACTGTGGGTGCCCGACCTGGCCGGCGCGATCCGCCCGTGGGGCTGGCTCCTGACCGAGCTGGGCTGGGCGGAGTTCCAGGACTGGCCGGCCGGCCGCTCGTGGCGGCGCGGGGAGACGTACCTGGTCCTGGAGCAGTCCCCGGCCCTCTCCGGTCCGGCGCACGACCGCCTCGCGCCCGGCCTCAACCATCTGGCCTTCACCGTCGGCACGCCGGCCGAGGTGGACCGGTTGAACAAGACCGCGCCGGAGTACGGCTGGGCGCCGCTGTTCGCCGACCGCTACCCGCACGCGGGCGGCCCGGAGTCCTACGCGGCCTACCTGGAGGACGCGTGGGGTTACGAGGTGGAACTGGCGGCCTAGACGAGGAGGTCTCCGTCGATGGTGGTGACCGCGTGGCCGGAGAGGTGGGTGCGGTCACCGTGCAGGGCCACCCGCACGTGACCGCCACGCCGGGAGGCCTGATAGCCGGTCAGCTCGGTGCGGTCCAGCCGGGCCGCCCAGAAGGGTGTCAGGGCGGTGTGCGCGCTTCCGGTCACCGGGTCCTCGTCCACCCCGACGGCCGGAGCGAAGAACCGGGACACGAAGTCGTAGCCGGATCCGTGCTCCGCCGCGAGCGCCGTGACGATGACTCCGCGCCGGGTCAGCCGGGCCACCGCGCGCAGGTCGGGGTCGAGCCCGCGGACCGTGTTCTCATCGGCCACCTCGAACAGCAGGTCGTCGGTGAACGGGCCGGTGTGCAGCACGGTCAGTGGCGTCACCCCGAGTGCCGCGATCAGCTCCGGATCCGGCTCCACCCGGCTGAGCGGCGCGGTCGGGAAGTCCAGCGTGATCAGGCCGTCGCTGTCGGCTGAGGCGGTCAGGACGCCGCTGCGGGTCTGGTAGCCGACCCATCCGCCGATCAGCCCGGCCCGGTCCAGCACGTGACTGGTCGCGAGGGTGGCGTGCCCACAGAGGGCGACCTCGGCGGCCGGCGTGAACCATCGCAGCGCCCAGTCGGCCGCTGAACCGGCCGGAAGGCGGTGCAGGAAGGCCGTCTCGGCGTGGTTGACCTCGGCCGCGACCCGCTGCATCCACTGGTCCGGGGGAAAGCCGTCCCCGTCGAGGACCACCACCCCGGCGGGCGCGCCGGTGAACGGCCGGTCGGTGAAGGCGTCGACGATTCTGATCCGCATGCCGCCGACGTTACGGAGTCCGGGGGCGGCGGCACGACGGCCAATCCGGAAGAGGCGGCGTCAGCTCTCGGCGGGGCGGGGCCCGAAGACCGGCCGGCCGCGGAGACTGCCGGGGTCGCGGGGCGGACCCGCCTCCAGCCAGGAGAGGAAACCGGTCACCGTGGTCTCGGCCATCGCGATCTCGAGGTCGGTGGACCCGGTCCGGCAGCGCAGCACGATCCAGTGGCCGGGCATGATGAGCCGCTCCGGACCGGCGGGGAGGCGTTTCTCCTCGACGGTGAGCGACTGCCGGTCGAGGACCCGTTTGGGCCGGATCGCCAGGCTGAACATCTTGTGGAAGCGCAGCTCGTCGCCGACGAACTGGCCGAGGCCGGGCGACCAGCCACGGCCGAGCACGATCGTGTTGATGCGCACCTGCAAGCGAATGGTTCCGCCGCCGACCCGGAGCAGGCGGCGGCGGAAGAAGATCGCGAAGAGAAGCGCGAGCAGCGCGAAGATGCAGATTCCGGCGATCTCCAGAACCCGCATCGCCGGCGTCAGTGAGACTCGGGAGTGGCGGGCGTCGCGCTCTCGGCGAGGACCGTCACGCCGTTGGCGTCGATCGACAGGAAACCGCCGGCCACGTCGTAGGCGAGCTGGTCACCACCGGCGAGTTTGACCCGCACCTGGGAGGGCTCCTTCAGCAGGCCGAGCAGCGGGGCGTGACCGGGGAGGACACCGATCTCACCCTCGGTGGTCCGCGCGACGAGCATCTCGGCCTCTCCGGACCAGACCTTCTCCTCGACGGCGACGACCTCGACGTGCAGCTGGTTGGCCACGCTGTCTCCCTTTGACGCTGCGAACCGAATGGGTGAAGTCTAATCGGCGGCGAACGCCGACGTGGTACGGGGTGCCGACTCAGCTCTGCGCGGCGACGTAATGCGGGTGGTCGAGCAGGAACTCCGCGATCCGGTCCTCCCGTACCGCCTGGAAGAACTCGGCCGTCGAGGGATCCAGCTGTTCGCCCAGGTATCGGCCGTTGTCGTAGAGTCCGCCGCCGGGCAGCCTGATGAGCGTCATGTCCTCGGTGTTGATCCCCTGGAGGGCCAGCCCCCAGTCGATCACGCTGTTGCCGCCGCCGTCGAAGGTCAGCGAGTCACCGGCCGCGTCGAGCACCCCGAGCAGCTTGGTGGGATCGGTGGCCACTTCCCGGCTCATCGCCTGCCGCGCCATGGCCTTGATGAACTGCTGCTGGTGCCGCTGCCGGTCGTAGTCGCCCTCGGGCAGGCCGTAGCGCTGCCGCACGTAGTCCAGCGCCTCCCAGGCTCGCAGGTGGTAGGTGCCCACCCGGTAGACCTTCTGCGGGCCGGTGTACGGGTGGTCACAGCCCCCGTACGCGCACTCCGGGCGCCGGGGCCGGGGCTTGCCGTTCGGCTGGAGGTGCTCGGACTTGACGTCCTGGTCGATCGTCATGGTGACGCCGCCCATCGCTTCGACGATCTTCTTGAACCCGCCGAAGTTGATGATGGTGCCGGCGTCGAACTTCAGGATCCCGGTGACACCGCTGACCGTCTTGGCGAGCAACTGGAAGCCCTGTTCCACGTCGTGGGTGCCGTCACCGCGGTCGCTGCCGTACGACATCGCGGAATTGACCTTGGCCGTGGTACCGGTGAAGCCGGTCTGCATGAAGGCCGGGATCGGCACGTAGAGGTCGCGCGGGATGGAGAAGAGGTAGACCTGGTCCATCCCGGCGGGCACGTGCGCCACGATGATCGAGTCGGACCGCGGGGCCTGCGTGTCGTCACGCGGGTCGATGCCGGCCATCAGGATGTTCAGGGGGCCGGTGATGTCGCTGCCACGGGTCGAGCCGTCCGACGGGCTGCCGATCAGGGCCCCGCTGCCGGCCTCGATGGCTCCGGTGTACTTCGCCACCAGGGCCTGCCCGGTGACCAGCACACCGCCGCTGCCGACCATGAGCGCACACCCGAGCCCGGCACAGAGCCGGGCCCACATGGGGGCACGGCGTTTCAGAGACTCGGTCACTCGGTTACCCCACTGCCGGACGAATGCGCGTCCAAGAATACCCGAAATCCGAGCAAAGGGCTGCCACTTCGTCACACACAGTGACGGATGCCGATAGAAGAAAGCCGCGCCGGTGTGACACCGGCGCGGCTTTCGAAACTACTGACCCGAGGTCAGCCCTTCATCAGCTCGTGCGCGTTCTTCTCGAGGTCCTCGAGACCGCCACACATGAAGAAGGCCTGCTCCGGGTAGTTGTCGTACTCACCCTCGGAGATCTTCTTGAACGCCTCGATGGTCTCCTTCAGGGGGACCGTCGAGCCCGCGACGCCGGTGAACTGCTCCGCCGCGTAGGTGTTCTGCGAGAGGAACCGCTCGATGCGGCGAGCCCGCTGCACCGTGACCTTGTCCTCTTCGGACAGCTCGTCCATACCGAGGATGGCGATGATGTCCTGCAGATCCTTGTACTTCTGCAGGATCCGCTGGACCTCACGGGCCACCGCGTAGTGCTCGGCACCGACGAACTCCGGCGCCAGGATCCGCGAGCTGGAGGCCAGCGGGTCCACGGCGGGGTAGATGCCCTTGTCGGAGATCGACCGCTCGAGGTTCGTGGTCGCGTCCAGGTGGGCGAAAGTGGTGGCCGGCGCCGGGTCGGTGTAGTCGTCGGCGGGCACGTAGATCGCCTGCAGCGAGGTGATCGCCTTGCCACGGACCGAGGTGATCCGCTCCTGCAGCTCACCCATCTCGTCCGCCAGGGTGGGCTGGTAACCCACGGCGGACGGCATGCGGCCGAGCAGGGTGGAGACCTCGGAACCGGCCTGGGTGAACCGGAAGATGTTGTCGATGAAGAGCAGCACCTCCTGGTTCTGGACGTCCCGGAAGTACTCCGCCATGGTCAGAGCGGTCAGGGCGACCCGCAGACGGGTGCCCGGCGGCTCGTCCATCTGGCCGAAGACCAGCGCGGTCTTGTCCAGAACGCCACCCTCGGCCATTTCCAGGATGAGGTCGTTGCCCTCACGGGTGCGCTCGCCGACGCCGGCGAACACCGAGGTGCCGCCGAAGTTACGGGCAACGCGGATGATCATCTCCTGGATGAGCACCGTCTTGCCCACGCCCGCGCCACCGAACAGGCCGATCTTGCCACCACGCACGTACGGCGCGAGCAGGTCGAGCACCTTGATGCCGGTCTCCAGCATCTCGGTCTTCGGCTCGAGGTCCGCGAACGCCGGGGGCTTGCGGTGGATCGACCAGCGCTCGGTGATGTTCAGCGTCGACGGGTCGACGTTGAGCACCTCACCGAGGGCGTTGAACACGTGGCCCTTGGTCACGTCACCGACGGGCACCGAGATCGGCGCGCCGGTGTCGGAGACCGGGGCCCCACGGACCAGGCCGTCGGTCGGCTGCATCGAGATGGCGCGGAGCAGGTTGCCACCCAGGTGCTGGGCGACCTCCATGGTCAGTTTCTTCTTACCCTCGGAGAGGGTGACCTCAACGTGTAGCGCGTTGAAGATCGCGGGCATACCGTCACGGGGAAACTCGACGTCGACGACCGGGCCGATGACCCGGACGACACGGCCGACAGCGGTCTCCGCCTTGGTGGGCTCAGCAACAGCAGTCATCACACATCACTTCCCGCCGCGGCAAGCGCGTTGGCGCCGCCGACGATCTCACTGATTTCCTGGGTGATCGCAGCCTGCCGCGCGGAGTTCATCTCGCGCGTGTACCGCTTGAGGAGGTCGTCGGCGTTGTCCGACGCGCTCTTCATCGCCCGCCGCCGGGATGCCGACTCACTGGCCGCCGAGTCCAGCAACGCCGCGTAGATACGCGTGTTGAGGTACTTCGGCAGCAGTGCGTTCAGCAGTTCGTCGGCGTCCGGCTCGAACTCGTACGACGCACGCGGCTCGGAGGACTTCTCCTCCTGCTGCGTGTCGACCTGCACGGGCGCGAGCGGTTTCGCATTGGCGCTCTGCGTCATCAGGGACTTGAACTCGGTGCTCACGAGGTGCAACTCGTCCACGCCCGCGATGCCGTCCGGACCGAAGGTGCCCTCGGTAGCCGAACCGGCCGAGAAGCCCTCGATCAGGGCGTCGCCGATCCTCTTGGCGTCCGCGAACGACGGACGCTCGGAGAACCCGGTCCAGCTGGCGGCGACGTCCCGCCCGCGGAACCCGTAGTAACCGACGCCCTTACGGCCCACCACGTACAGCGCCACTTCCTTACCCTCCGACTTCAGCCGAGCGATCAGCTGCTCGGCGGTGCGGATGGCGTTGGCGTTGTAGGCACCGGCCAGGCCCCGGTCACTGGTGATCAGTAGGACCCCCGCCCGCTGGACACGCTCACGCGCGACCAGCAGCGGGTTGTCGACCGAGGCGTTGGACGCCAGCGCGCCCAGCACCTTGGTGATCGCCAGCGAGTACGGCCGGGAGGCGTTGACCCGTTCCTGGGCCTTCGCGATCCGGCTGGTGGCGACCAGCTCCTGCGCCTTGGTGATCTTCTTGGTCGACTTGACGGTGCGGATGCGCCGACGCAGCGCCTGTACCTGACCGGCAGCCATGCTTAGCTACCGCTTTCGCCGGTCGTGCTGCCCTGGAACGTCTTCTTGAACTCCACCACGCCGGCCTTCAGGCTGTCCACGTTGTCGTCGCTCAGCAGGTTCGTCGACTCGATCGCCGTGTAGGTGTCGCTGTTGTGCTGCTTGAACCACTGCAGGAAATCCTGCTCGAAGCGGCGCACGTCACCGACCGCGATGTCGTCGAGCTGACCGGTGGTGCCGGCCCAGATCACGATCACCTGGTCGACCGTCGAGTACGGCGAGTACTGCGGCTGCTTCAGCAGCTCGACCAGGCGGACGCCCTTCTCGAGCTGAGCACGCGACGCACGGTCCAGGTCGGAGGCGAAGGCCGAGAAGGCCTCCAGCTCACGGAACTGGGCCAGGTCGAGGCGGAGGCGGCCGGAGACCGTCCGCATCGCCTTGACCTGCGCCGAACCACCCACGCGGGACACCGAGGTGCCGACGTTGACGGCCGGGCGCACACCCGAGGCGAACAGGTCGGTCTCGAGGAAGATCTGACCGTCGGTGATCGAGATGACGTTGGTCGGGATGAAGGCCGAGATGTCGTTGGCCTTCGTCTCGATGATCGGCAGACCGGTCATCGAGCCGCCACCCAGCTCGTCGGAGAGCTTGGCGCAGCGCTCCAGCAGACGGGAGTGCAGGTAGAAGACGTCGCCCGGGTAGGCCTCACGGCCCGGCGGGCGGCGCAGCAGCAGCGACACCGCGCGGTACGCCTCGGCCTGCTTCGTCAGGTCGTCGAAGACGATCAGGACGTGCTTGCCGTTGTACATCCAGTGCTGTCCGATGGACGAGCCGGTGTACGGGGCGATGTACTTGAAGCCGGCCGGGTCGGAAGCCGGGGACGCGACGATCGTCGTGTACTCCAGCGCGCCCTGCGCCTCCAGGGTGCCCCGGATGCTGGCGACGGTGGAGGCCTTCTGGCCGATCGCCACGTAGATGCAGCGGACCTGCTTCTGGGGGTCGCCAGACTCCCAGTTGGCCTTCTGGTTGATGATCGTGTCGAGCGCGACCGTGGTCTTGCCGGTCTTGCGGTCACCGATGATCAGCTGGCGCTGTCCACGGCCGATCGGCGTCATGGCGTCGATAGCCTTGATGCCGGTCTGCAGCGGCTGCTTCACCGGCTGCCGGGCCATCACGTTCGGCGCCTGCAGCTCCAGCTCACGGAAGCCTTCGTTCGCGATCTCACCGAGACCGTCGATCGGCTTGCCCAGGGCGTCGACGACGCGACCCAGGAAGGCGTCGCCCACCGGGACCGAGAGGACGCGACCGGTGCGCTTGACCGGCTGGCCCTCCTCGATCTTCGCGAAGTCGCCCAGGATCACGGCGCCGATCTCGCGGACGTCCAGGTTCGACGCGACACCCAGGGTGCCGTCGGCGAATTCGAGCAGTTCGTTCGCCATCACCGAGGGGAGACCCTCGACGTGCGCGATACCGTCGCCCGCGTCGGAAACGACGCCCACCTCTTCACGGGTGAGGTCGGTCGTAGCGGACGAGACGTAGCGCTCTAGCGCCCCCCGGATCTCATCCGAGGAGATGGTCAGCTCGGCCATCCTCTGCCTTCTCTGTCTAGCTCGGGACGTCACCGCCACCGAGGGGCTTCTCGATCGGAATCGAGGGGAAAAAGCTATTTGGCGAACGCCTGCTTGGCTGCGTTCAGCTTGCGCAGGACCGTGCCGTCGTAGAGGTCGGAACCGACCCGGACGCTGGCGCCACCGAGAACGGCGGGCTGGACGTCCACGTGCAGGGTCACCTCGTGGCCGTACAGGGCGGACAGCTTCGCGGCCAAGGACTGCTCCTCGGCCTCGGTGAGCGGCTTGGCCACCGTCACGTACGCCACCTCATGGTCGCTCTTCGCGGCGGTCGCCTCGACCAGCCGGGACAACGAGGCCTCGAACCCACGCCCGCCGAAGCCGGTCAGCGCCACCTCGACGAGGCGGCCGGTGACCACGTGCGCCTTGCCGGTCAGCAAGTCCTGAACCAGCTTAACCCGGACAGCGAGCGGAACACTCGCAGCGCTCAATGCACTGGCCAGGCCGGAGTCACCGGCGACGATCTGGCCGAACCGGAACAGTTCGTCCTCGACGTCGGCCAGTTTGTCGTCGCGATCCGCCGAAGCGAGAAGCGCGTCGACACCCAGGCGCTCGGTGGCGTCCAGCAGCTGACCCGGACGGCCGAACCGGCCGGACACCAGCGTGCTGATCGTGTCGACCGTGGCCTTGGAGAGCTTGCCGGACAGCAACGACTTGATCAGCTCGGCACGGTCGGAACCGGGCCGGGACGGGTCGGTCAGAGCCCGGCGCAGGCGCAGGTCGGACCGCAGCAGGCCGGCCACCGACAGAATCTCGTCGGCGACCGTCACCAGCTGCGGAGCCGTGGCCGACGCGGTCTCGGCCGCCAGCCGTGCGGACGCCTCGCCGTAGGCCTCGCGGCTTACGCTCGACGTCATCAGCGCTGTCCCGCCGTGTCGAGGTCGGCGATGAACCGCTCGACGGTGCCACGGGTACGAGCCTCGTCAGCGAGAGCCTCGCCGACGATCTTGCTAGCCAGATCGACCGCGAGCGTGCCGAGTTCGGAACGAAGCTCCCGGACAATGGCGTCACGCTGGGCGGTGAGCTGCTCGTTGCCGGCCGCGATGATGCGGTCCGACTCCTCGCGGGCCTTCGCCAGTACGTCCTGCCGGATACCCTCAGCGTCGGCCCGAGCCTCGTCGCGAATGCGAGCGGCCTCGGTCCGGGCTTCGGCGAGCTGCGCCTTGTACTGCTCGAGCAGCTCGTTCGCCTCGGCCTGTGCGGCCTCGGCGCGCTTGATGCCACCCTCGATCGCATCCACCCGTGCCTGGAACATCTGCTCCATGCGGGGGAAGACGAACTTGGCGAGCACGAACAAGATCACGCCGAATGCGATGGTGCCGACGATGATCTCCGCCAACGGCGGCAACAGGATGTGGCTACCGCCACTCTCCTCCGCTGCTACCTGCAACATCCCTGATTCCCTTCGCCGGTGCTCGGATCGATCCGGCTGGTCACGCGAGTGCGAACGCGAGCACCAGGCCGAGCAGGGCGAGCGCCTCGATCACGGCGAAGCCCATGAACATGTAGACGCGGGTCAGCGACGCGCTCTCGGGCTGGCGGGCAGTGGCCTGAATGTAGGCGGCGAACACCAGGCCGACACCGATGCCGGGGCCTAGCGCGGCGATGCCGTAGCCGATGACGTTCAGGGAGCCTTCCATTGGTTCCTCCTGCAATGAACGCGTGATCGTCACGCGCACGTTTGGTGAGACAGGTATTCATTTGTGTCGAACGGTGGTGCTCGCCCGGCGGGGAAGCCGGTTCGTCTCAGTGCTCCTCGGAAACGGAGCTCTGCAGGTAGGTCGCGGTCAGCAGCGTGAACACGTACGCCTGCAGGATCAGGATGAACAACTCGAACAGGGTCATCACGATCGCCATACCCCAGCTGCCGAACGCGGTGAGCTTGAGGCCGATGCTCGCGCTCTCCCACAGGGCCACGCCACCGAGCGTGAAGACCAGCAGGATCATGTGGCCGGCGAACATGTTGGCGAACAGACGGATGGCCAGGGTGGCCGGCCGCAGCAGGATTACCTGGAAGAGCTCGATCGGCACCAGGATCGGCTGCACCCAGAGCGGGGCGCCGGGAACCCAGATGCTGTCCTTGATGTAACGCCCCACACCCTTACGCTGCACGCCCACCGCGATGTAAAGCAGGTAGGTGGACACTGCCAGAACGATCGGGAAGGCGATGTGCGAGTTCGGTGAAATCTGGGCGAACGGGACGATGCCCCAGAGGTTGTTCATCAGAATGAAAACGAACAACGTCGTCAGGTACGGCGCGAAACGCACACCCTGCGGCCCGATGATGTCCCTGGCGATGTTGTCGCGGACCAGGCTGTAGACGCTCTCGGCCATCCACTGACCCTTGGTCGGCACGACCTGGGGCTTCCGGTAGGCCGTCAGGAACAGCACGATCAGGATCGCCACGCTGAGCCAGACGAGCAGGGTGACCTTGGTTACCGCGGTCTCCCACATGCCTCCGCTCAGCCCAGGGATCAGGCTGCCGAATTCGAAGCTCTCCAGGCCGGGCGGAAACTCCGCAGCGAGCACGTGCGGCGAGTTACTCAACTTGCATCCTCCGTCGCTCGGGCCGATTCAGGCGCCCAGCCTCTTCACAATCAGGTACACCCCGGCAGCGCCACCGCCGATCAACCCGACCAGCAGTCCGACGTGGGGAAGATTAAGCCAGTGATCCACCGTCCACCCGATGCCGCCCCAAACGATCATCCCGCCTAGCAGATAACCGACGGCTGACCACCCCGCATCCGCACCCTCGGGGCGCTGCGGAGGATTAGGTTTCTGGTCACCGGTCATGACGGGAGCAAGATATCAGCTACCGGTTGGCAGCCAGGATTCACCCCCCGCACGATGACTCGCCGTGTAGGTGGTGACTCGACTGGAGCCGAATCATGCCTAAGATACGCCGCTGCGGCAAAGCTGCCTAGCTGATCATTATTTTGCCCTTGATGAGCAACCCGAACAGGGGACTCAGGGCCGTTCCACTGCGGGATCAGGGCGTGTGGGCCCGTACATGGCGGTCCACCAGGTCTGTGCGAACACCCAGGCCAGAATCGCGGTGATCATGCCGATCGCCATCATCCGGGTTCCCGGCCAGTCCGCACGCAGAACACTCATCAACACGATGCCGAGCAGCGAGACCTTGAACAGGTAACTGGCGAGACCGACGCTGAACACGAGCTTCGGGTTGATCCAGTCCGCCCAGGCGACCGTCACGCTGGAAAGCGCGTATCCACCGGCCACCACCAGCACGCCGACCGCGGCTCCGAGAGCACCGGTCGGCCCGTCCACCCACCAACCGACTGCGGGAGTGACGAACAACAGCACCCCGGAGACGGCCAGGGGCGCTCGAAGGTGCCGCAGGCGATCGGCCAACGGGCGGGTTTCCGTCGCCACACTCATTCTCCAGACTCCTCACCACGTCACACCACCGGCGCGGTGCGGCACTGAAGATACCCGGGAGCCGGAATCAGTGGCGGTGATGCCGGTGGTGGGGACGCCCACCCGAGAGCAGGGCGAGCGAGCTGATGACGAGCGCTACGAGCAGGAGAACGGCGAGCAGGACCTCGACCAACATGACAGCACCTCCTTCGGCACCGTAACCGGGGAGAAGCTCCCCTGTTCCAGAATCCTCCGGCCCCGACACCTCGGTCAACCTATGCTGTTCACAGCTACCGTTCAGGGAGAACTCATAGGGTTAAAGCGGGGGGAGTACCTCAAAAATTCGCTCCGGTCAATACGGACCTGCATATCAGGACCTCGGACGGATACTCGTGCGCAGCGCCCGCGAGTGAGGGAGACCTCGAACGATGACACATGTTCGAGGAGAAGCCGGTGTCCCAGGAAACCGTCCTAGCCGCCCCGATCGAATCGATCGGCTCGCCGCTGCTGTGGGCCGTCACGATCGCCCTGCTTCTCGGCCTGCTCGCAGTGGATTTCGCCATCACCCGGCGGCCTCATGACGTACCGATGCGCGAAGCGGTCGGATGGACCGTCTTCTACATGGCGCTCCCCGTGGTGTTCGGCCTGATCCTCTGGCCGCTCTACGGAGGCACGGTCTCGGTCGAGTTCTTCACCGGATGGGTCGTCGAGAAGTCCCTGTCGGTCGACAACCTCTTCGTCTTCATGCTGCTGCTGACGGCCTTCGCGGTCCCCCGAGAGCTGGCGCAACGAGTCCTGTTGTATGGGATCGTCGGCGCCCTGGTGCTCCGGGCCGTCTTCATCGCGGCGGGAGCGGCCGTGATCAGTTCCGGCACCTGGGCCTTCCTGCTCTTCGGGGCCGTCCTGCTGGCGACCGCGATCAAGGTGCTACGGGAAGCCGGCGGGGACGGCGAGAAGACCGTCGACATCGACGAGATGCGCAGCGTGCGGCTGATGCGCAAGCTGATGCCGGTCACCAACCGCTACCACGGCGCCGTGCTGACCGTACGGGAGGCCGGCCGCCGCACCCTCACCCCGATGGCGCTGGTCGTCGTCGCCGTCTTCATGACCGACATCGTCTTCGCGGTCGACTCGGTGCCCGCGGTGTATGGCGTCACCAGCGATCCCTACATCGTCTTCGCGACGAACGTCTTCGCCCTGCTCGGCCTGCGCGCCCTGTACTTCGTACTCCGCAACGCGCTCGGCAAGCTCCGCCACCTGGACTACGGACTCGGGATCATCCTGGCCTTCATCGGCGTCAAGCTGGTCCTGCACTGGGCGCACGACGTCTGGACCTGGCTGCCGATGGTGCCCACCCCCCTGTCCCTAGTCGTGATCATCGTCGTCCTCACCACGGTGACCCTGACCAGTCTGGCCGCCAACCGGCGTGACGAGGCCCGCAACACCAAGGACCCGGAGAACAGCGATCAGGTGCCGACCGCTTCGTGAACCGGGCGAGACGATGCCGGTCCGGCGTCGTCCCGGGGGTAGGGCGGGAAGGCTGCCACCAGGTTCGCCACCTCGGCGGCGACCTCTCCCGACCTCCGCACCCCGTCCTCGGTAGCCGGATCGGCGTGGACCGCGGCCGTGATGAGCGCCGCGATCCGCCGCATCTCGTCCTCGCGCATGCCCTGGGACGTGACGCTCGGGGTGCCGATCCGGATGCCGGACGATACGGCGGGCCGCTCCGGGTCGTACGGCACCGGATTCTTGTTGAGCGCGATGCCCGCCCGCGCGCAACGCGCCTCGGCCTCCTGGCCGGTCACGCCCACCTCGCGCAGGTCGAACACCGCGAGGTGGGTGTCGGTGCCGCCGGTGACCGGCCGCATCCCCTCGGCGGCCAGCCCGGCAGCGAGCGCCCGCGCGTTTCGGACGGTCTGGTTCGCGTAACCCCGGAACTCCGGCGTGCCGGCTTCCCGGAAGGCGACCGCCTTGGCGGCGATGGCGTGCATCATCGGCCCGCCCTGCGCGAACGGGAAGACCGCCTTGTCGATGCGCTGGGCCAGTTCGGACCGGCAGAGGATCATGCCGCCGCGCGGACCACGCAACGCCTTGTGGGTGGTCGCGGTGACGACGTCGGCGAACGGGACTGGTGACGGCACGGCCCGGCCCGCCACCAGTCCGATGAAGTGCGCCGCGTCGACCAGCAGGTAGGCGCCGGCCTCGTCGGCGATCTCCCGGAACCGCGCGAAGTCGATCAGCCGTGGGTACGAGGTGGCCCCACAGATGATCAACTTCGGACGGTGCGCCAGCGCCAGATCGCGCACCTCGTCGTAGTCGATCTCCTCGGTCTCCCGGGCGACCCGGTACGAGACCGGGTGGAACCATTTGCCGGAGAAGTTCGCCTTGCTGCCGTGGGTGAGATGGCCGCCGTACGGCAGTCCCATGGCCAGCACCACGTCACCAGGCTCGGCCAGAGCCGCATAGGCGGCCAGGTTCGCCGCTGCGCCGGAGTGCGGCTGCACGTTGGCGTGCTCCGCCACGAACAGTTCCCTGGCTCGGTCGACCGCGAGCCGCTCGGCCCGGTCCACCTGATCACAGCCGCCGTAGTAGCGCTCGCCCGGATAGCCCTCGGCGTATTTGTTGGCGAGCGTGGAACCCAGCGCCGCGAGAACCGCGGGCGACATGAAACTCTCGCTCGCGATCAACTGGAGGGTGTCCCGCTGGCGGGCAACCTCGTCGACGAGCACGGAAGCGATCTCCGGATCCTCACGGCGTAACACCGCGAAGTCCGGCCCCCAGAAGGTGCCCACGCCGACCTCCCGAGATCCGAGGAGTCTTCCGGTTTCGAGCATATGGCTTCCGGACCCCGGTTCGTGGGCACACTCTGCGGTTATGCGATGTCTTGTCACCGGCGCCACCGGTTACATCGGTGGCCGGCTGGTCCCCCGCCTGCTCGACGCCGGCCATCAGGTCCGGTGCCTGGCCCGAAGCGCCGCCCGCCTGCGCGACTCCCCGTGGACGGCCCGGGTCGACGTGGTCGAGGGCGACCTCTCCGACCCGGCGACCCTGGAACCGGCCTTCGACGGCGTCGAGGTCGCGTACTTCCTGATGCACTCACTCGGCCGTCCCGACTTCGAGAGCCTCGACCGGGAGGCCGCCCGGAACTTCGCGGCGGCGGCGCGTGCGGCGGGTGTGCACCGGATCGTCTATCTCGGCGGCCCGGAGCCGCCGGAACACGAGAAGCCCTCGGCCCACCTGCGCTCCCGGGCCGAGGTCGGCCGGATCCTGCTGGACAGCGGGGTGCCGACGGTGGTGCTGCGGGCGCCGGTGATCATCGGGTCCGGATCGGCGTCCTTCGAGATGCTGCGCTACCTCACCGAGCGCCTGCCGGCGATGGTCACGCCGCGGTGGGTGGAGAATCGGATCCAGCCCATCGCGGTACGCGACGTGCTGCGTTACCTGGTCGGCGCGGCCACCCTCCCGCCCGAGGTCAACCGCGGTTTCGACATCGGCGGCGCGGACGTGCTCACCTACCGGGAGATGATGCAGCGGTACGCCCGGGTGGCCGGGCTCCCCCGCCGGCTCATCGTCCCGGTCCGGGTGCTCAGCCCGTGGCTGTCCGCGCACTGGGTCGGCCTGATCACCCCGGTGCCGAACGCCATCGCCCGGCCACTGGTCGCCAGCCTGATCCATGAGGCGATCGCGCACGAGAACGACATCGCCGCACTGCTCCCCGGCCCGGCACCGCTGGGTTTCGACGAGTCGGTCCGCCTGGCCCGCGGCAAGATCCGCGACGCGGACGTGGAGACCCGCTGGTCCACCGCCTCCGGCCTGGACGTCTCCGCCGAACCGCTGCCCACCGATCCGGACTGGTCCGGCGGCAGCATCTACGTCGACGAGCGGTCCCGGCCGGTGAGCGCGCCACCGGACCGGCTGTGGCGGGTCATCGAGGGGGTCGGCGGGGAGAACGGCTGGTACTCGTTCCCGCTGGCCTGGTCGGTGCGCGGCTGGCTGGACCGGCTGGCCGGCGGGGTCGGGCTGCGGCGTGGGCGGCGCGACCGGGACCGGCTTCGGGTCGGTGAGGCCCTGGACTGGTGGCGGGTCGAGGAGATCGAACCCGGCAAGCTGCTGAGGCTGCGCGCCGAGATGCGGGTGCCGGGCCGGGCCTGGCTGGAGATGCGGGCGGAGACCTCCCCGGAGGGCGGGAGCGTCTACCGCCAGCGGGCCGTCTTCCTGCCGCGCGGGCTGGCCGGGCACCTCTACTGGGCGTCGGTGCTGCCGTTCCACGGCATCGTCTTCAACGGAATGGCCCGCAACATCACCCGCACCGCGGAGGCGAGCGGGGCCAGCGAGGTCATCCGCACCGGCGAGACGTCAGGCGGCGGCCCGTGACAGCCGGTCCCGCACCGCCAGCCAGTCCTCGGTCCCGGGTGGCTCCTGGACGATGATGGTGGCGTGACCGGCGTCGTCGAGGCGGTGCAGGGCGGCGTACAGGTCAGCGGCGTACTCCCGCGGGTCGGCAGAGAGGACCTCGGTGCCGTCGCTGCCCTCGTACGTCAGGGTGCCGACCGGGGCCGCCAGCCCTTCGGTGTCCCGCACGTCCGCACGGAGGACGACCTTGGCGCGCGGCGCGTAGTGCCGCCGGCTCATGCCGGGTGAATGCCGGGCCGCGCCGTCCTCGGTCTCCGCCTCGGGCAGCGCGATCGTCCCCACCACGTCCCGCAGCAGCCGGAGGCCGAGCGCGCCCGGGCGCAGCAGCCGCGGGACGGCGCCGGTCAGGTCGAGCACCGTCGACTCGATACCCCACGAGCTGGCACCGCCGTCCAGCACCAGAGGCACGTCCGGCAGGCTCCGCACGACGTGTTCGGCGGTGGTCGGCGAGATGCCCTCGGAACGGTTCGCGCTGGGTGCGGCGAGCGGCAGGCCGCAGGCCCGGAGCAGGTCGAGGGCGACCGGATGGGCCGGCACCCGGACCGCCACGGTGTCGTTGGCCGCCCCGATACCGGGCAGGTGCGGGGCCCGCCGGACGACCAGGGTGAGCGGTCCGGGCCAGAAGGCCTTCGCCAGATCAAAGGCAGGATCCGGCCAGCTGTACGCCAGATCGCGCGCCGCGTCCACATCGGCGACGTGCACGATCAGCGGGTTCCACGTGGGCCGGTTCTTCAGCCGGTAGATCTCGCCGACAGCCTTCGCCGAGAAGGCATTGGCACCCAGGCCGTAGACGGTCTCGGTGGGGAAGGCCACCACCGAGTCGGCACGCAGGATCTCGGCCGCCCGGCGCAGCCCTTCGGCGTCCGGCTCGACGATCCGGCTCCGCCAGTCGACATCGGTCTCGGCGGTGGGCTTCCCGGAGATCACACCGCTCACGGGAGCAGCAGCGTGGCGAACGGCATCGTGGTGTCCTCGATCTCGTCGGCCACCCGGTGGAAAGTCTGGTCACCACGGCCCCACGGGTCGTCCAGGTCGTCACCGGCCTGCGGGGCGTCCGAGCCACGCAGAGCGGCCACCGCCTCGACGATCGCGGCGCCCCGGGCGTGCAGGGCGTCCGGTTTAGGCTCGGCCGACGGCAACGCGGCCTGATCCACCGCACTGAGCAGGCGGCCGAACTCGCCGAGCACGAAGGTGCGGGACGCTGCGTCGGGGCGGAGCGCGACCACGTAGTCGTACTGATCGGCGGTGGCCGTGAGGATCAGGTCGGCCTCGTCGATGAAGTCGCCGCGCAGCTTACGGGCGAGGAAACCCTCGTCCGTGCCACGACGGGCGCGGACCAGCCGGGCCGCCGGCGGGTTCATCTCCTCGCCCTCGTGCCAGCCACCGGTGCCGGCGCTGACACTGCGCAGCAGGTGACCGCCGTCGGGCTCACCGGAACGGTCCCGGACGGCGCGCGCCAGCAGGCGCTCGGCCATCGGGGACCGGCAGATGTTGCCCATGCAGACGTGCAGAACGGTGAAAGGAGCCAAGTCAGTCCTGCCCATCGAGAATGTCCGGAACCACGTCACGAAGTTTCTCGAGCGGGATCGCACCGGCCCGCAGCACTCGCGGCACATCGCCGGTGACGTCCACGATCGTGCTCGGCGCCGGGTCCAGGGCGGGGCCGGCCTCCAGGTAGACGCGAACCGCGTACTCCAGCTGGTCGCGGGCCTCGTCGGCGGTGAGCGGCGGGGGCGAGCCGAGCTTGTTGGCGGTGGTCACGGCCATCGGGCCGACCTCGCGCAGCACCTCGAGGGCGACCGGGTGCAGCGGCATGCGCACCGCGACGGCTCCCCCGGTGTCACCGAGATCCCAGGTCAGGCTGGGTGAGTGCTCGACGATGATGGTCAGTGCGCCGGGCCAGAACGCGTCGGCCAGCTCACGGGCGGCACGCGGCAGCGAATAGGTCAGCCCGTCCAGGGTGTGCCGGGAGCCGACCAGCACCGGCGGCGGCACCCGGCGGTCCGAACCGCGGGCATGGTGCAGCTGGGTGACGGCGTGCGAGGTGAACGCGTCGGCGCCCACCCCGTAGACCGTGTCGGTGGGGAAGACCACGAGCTCGCCGCTCTTGGCCGCTTCGACAGCAGCGGCGATGCCACGGTCCCGGTCCGCGACGGTGGCGCAGTCGTAGAGCATCACGTGTTGCAGTGTGCCATGCGACTGAACGGTGTTTCACCGGCGGCGGGCGGTCGCATATCTCGGACGGCCGGTGAGGTCGTCGTGGGCGGTCACCTCGGTGAACCGGCCGTCGGCCCGCAGCAACGCGGGAACCGCCTCGCCGTGCACGTCGTCGTGTTCGATTCCGAGCGATCCGCCCGGTTTGAGCAGTCGGGCGGCCAACTCGACGACCGGCCGGATCACGGTCAGGCCGTCATCGCCGCCGAAGACCGCCTCGGCCGGGTCGTGACCGGACACCTCCGGTGGGACCTCGGTGCCGTCCGGAACGTACGGCGGATTGCACAGCAGCACGTCCACCGCTTCGTGCAGCTCGGACAACAGATCAGGATCGGTCACGTCCCCTGCTACCACCTCGACCACCGGATAGCCGGCCACGTTGCGGCGCAGCCAGGGCAGGGCGGCCGGCGACCGCTCGACGGCGATCACCCGCCCGGCCCGGGTCTCGTCGGCGACCGCGACCGCGATGGCACCGCTGCCGCTGCACAGGTCGACCACCACCGCCCCCGGAACGGTCCGCTCGACACCCCAGCCGGCGAGCAGCTCGGTCTCCGGCCGGGGTACGAAGACCCCGTCGCCGACCGCGAGTTCCACATAGCGGAACGCGGCGCTCCCGAGCAGATGCTGCAACGGGATCCGGCGGGCCCGGCGGGCGACCAGATCCCGGAACCGGGTCAGCTCCCCGGCCCGGATCGTGTCGATCAGCAGGAGCCGCCCGCGGGGCACATCCAGCACGTGAGCGGCCAATAGTTCGGCGTCGACACGAGGTGACGACACCCCGGCCACACCGAGATCGACCGCCGCCGCTGCCAGCTCCGGCGCCAAGCGGGTCCGATCCGTGTCCTCGCGGGGGTGTTCGTGTCGCGGTGTCACGGCATAATCATGGGACCTCGCGCACCCGGAGTCGTCGGCGGGCTCAGGCCCGTTCCGCGGACGCGCGAGTGGGATGCGTGGGCCGGGATCCACGAGACGGGCCCAAGGCCGTGGGAGGCGCCTGGTGAGTTGGTTGGACCAGCTCGCGGAACACGTCGATGATCTTCGCCGTGCCAACCACCTGCAGCAGAACGGGCAGTCGGCGGTGGCGCTGCCGATCCTGGACGGTGTGCTGGTCTCCGCGGCCGACCCGGCGACCCGGGCGTACGCGTTGGTGCAGCGCTTCGGCGCCCTGATCAATCTGGGCCGGGTGGCCGAGCTGGCGGCCGCGATGGCCGTCGCCTCCGAAGCGGTCCGTGAAGTGCCCGACCCCTATCTGCGCGGCCAGTTGCACGCCTTCGCCGCCCTCGGCGCGCACCTGCAGAGCAATCTGGACCGTGGCGTCACCCACCTGGTGCAGGCGTCCCGGGCCCTGGCCGCCGTGCCGGAACGGGACGCGGACACCGCCTGGGGCTGGCACGACCTCGCCATGGCGTACAGCTATCTCGGTTTTCACGGCCAGGCTCTGATCGCGATCGAGCAGGCCCGCGAGGTCGGTGCGGCGGCCGGCCTGGCACAGGAGGTCTTCGCGGCGCCGGGCATCCGGCTGCGCAACGCCGTGGCGCTGGACCATCAGGGCGACACCGACGGCTGCCTGCGGGTGCTGCGCGACATCGACGCCGAGTTGTCCCGCTACGTCGCCACCGATCAGCTCCGGCCCGGAAGCCGGGCGGTGTACGGCTACGCCCTCGCCCGCCGGGCCGCGCTGGGCGACTCGACCTCGTCCGACGCGACCCGCTGGCTGACCGGCGGCGGCGACAGCGCCCGCACCCGGGACCTGCGGCATCTCGGGTCGGTGTGCCTGGCCATCGCGGCCGGCCGCCCGCAGCAGGCGCTGGCCATGCTGGAGGCGGTGCCGGTCTCCGCCGAGACCCTGGGCGCTCCCGAGGCGGCCCGGCTGCGCAGCATCTGCCACTCCAGCGCCGGTGATCACGCGGCCGCGCACGCCGCCGACCGGTACGCGTTCCGCCTCGCCGCGCTGCGCATCGACCAGCTCCGGGACGGCTATCTGGACGGGGTGGCCGCCCGGCTGGACGCCCAGGAGACACACCGTGACCCGGGCCGCTACGGCGACGAGACCCTCACCGACCCGCTGACCGGCCTGCCGAACCGCCGCCAGCTCGAACGCTATGTCGATTCGCTGCTGTCCCGCGGCGAGCGGGCCGCGGTCGGCGTCTGCGACGTGGTCGGCTTCACCACGATCAACATCCGGCACGGCCGGCACTGCGGCGACCTGGTCCTGCAGCGGATAGCGGGTGTGCTGCACCGGGTGATGCGCCGTGGTGACTTCGTGGCCCGGTTCGCCGGTGACGAGTTCGTGCTGGTGTTGCCGGGTGCCGGCCCGCACCAGGCGGCCGAGGTGTCCCGGCGCATCGGCGCGGCCACGAACGCCGAGAACTGGCAGGCCCTGGTGCCGGGGACGCCGATCGGGGTGGCGTCCGGCTGGTCCGAGGTCGGCTCGAACGGCCGTGGCCTCAGTGCCGCCTTAGCCGCCGCGGCAGCCGGTCGGAAGCCCACCATATGACCATGGCCATGATCGAGCTCGGTGACGTCAGCGGCGAACCGGCCGGCGGCGCCGAGCAGGCCCCCGAGTTCCGGCACGGCACGGCGCGCCGGATGGTGCTGGCCGCTCTCGCGGCGGTGTGCGCCGTGGCGCTCGGCGGCTCGGCCCGGCCGACGGCCCCGCTGATCCGCACGCTGTGGTCGATACCGTTCAGTGAGATCGACATCATGACGATGACCGACGGCCTGGTCCTGGTGCAGACGTACAGCGACGGACCGCCGACCCTGACGGCATACGACGCGGTGACCGGGCGAGCCCGGTGGAACCGGCCCCTCGGTGACCAGGCGCCCCAGGTGGACAGCTTCGTGCGGGGCGGGGTGCTGCTGATGCTCGGCGAGCAGGAGGTCATCGAGACCGACCTCGGGAACGGCAGCCTGAACGTGGAGACCTTCGGCGGCACGATCACGGCCGTCGACACGGCCACCGGCGCGGAGCTGTGGCGCCAGTCGGCCGGCTATCACCTGACAGCCGGGCCGGACACGGTCCTGCTGGCCGGCCGTGGCCGGCGCGGTGCGCCGTCGACCCTCCGGCTGGTCCGGACCCGGGACGGCGGCTCCCTCTGGGAACGGCCGCTGCCCGAAGGGGCGGAGCTGTCGGTGCAGCTCGACGAGGACCGGCCGGTCCGGGTGGTGACCTCGACCCCGGACGGCCTGGTCACGGTGCTCGACTATGACGACGGCGTCCCGACGGTGTCCCGACGTCTACCGCGGGCTGCCCAGGAGGTCGATGCGAACAACAGCAGCTCGTTCTCGACCGCGCCCGGTCTGCTCATGGAGAGCCGGACCACCGCCGCGACCAGCGCGGTCACCGCCTACCGCATCGACACGCTGGAACGGCTCTGGTCGGTCACCGCTACCACCCCGAACCTCTGGGGCCAGGAGTGCGGGCCGGTGGTCTGCCTCGTCGGGGAGAACCAGTTCCGGGCAGTCGACCCGATCACCGGCCGGGAGCGCTGGCAGGGCACCGGCTATCCGTTCATCGGGATGGTCCCCGGCAACGAGTTGATCGTCGTCACCGAGAGCGGCGCCGAGGCCCGGCCAGTACTCACCGAGGCTGCCACCGGCCGGCCCGTCGGTCAGCCCGGGCGCGGCTGGGTCTCGTCGCGGGGTTCCACCACGGGTTTCGCCGTGCTGATCAACCCCCTGGCCGAGGACGTGACCCAGGCCGCGGTGAGCCGGTTCGACCTGACCACCGGCCGCTCCACCCTGCTCGGGACGATCGATCTGGGCAGCAACAGCCAGTGCGTCGGCACCGGCACGATCCTCGCCTGTCAGAACGCGGACCGGCTGGTCGTCAACGAGATCGGCTGATCAGCGGCGGGGCATGTCGGAGTCGCCGGCCAGGCGGGCCGCCCGGTCCGACTGGGCCAGCGCGTCCAGCACCCCGTCCAGCTCGCCGCCGAGGACCAGGTCCAGGTTGTAAGCGGTGTAACCGATGCGGTGGTCGGTGATCCGGTTCTGCGGGTAGTTGTAGGTGCGGACCCGCTCGGAACGGTCGACCGTGCGCACCTGGGCCTTACGGGCGTCACCGGCCGCGGCGTCGGCCGCCTCCTGGGCCTGAGCCAGCAGCCGGGACCGCAGGATGCGCATCGCCGACTCCTTGTTCTGGAGCTGGCTCTTCTCGTTCTGGCAGCTCACCACGGTGCCGGTGGGCAGGTGCGTGATCCGGACCGCGGAGTCGGTGGTGTTGACCGACTGGCCACCGGGACCGGATGAGCGGTAGACGTCGATCCGCAGGTCACCGGGCTGGATGTCGATGTCGACGTCCTCAGCCTCGGGCAGCACCAGCACGCCGGCCGCCGAGGTGTGGATACGGCCCTGGGACTCGGTGACGGGCACCCGCTGCACGCGGTGCACGCCACCCTCCCACTTCAGCCGGGACCAGACGCCGTGACCGCCGGTGGGCATCCCCTTGGTCTTCACCGCGACGGAGATGTCCTTCACACCGCCGAGGTCCGACTCCTGCGAGTCGATCACCTCGACCACCCAGCCGTGGCGCTCGGCGTAGCGGGTGTACATGCGCAGCAGATCGCTGGCGAAGAGCGCCGACTCCTGGCCGCCCTCACCCGCCTTGATCTCGACGATCACGTCCTTGGCGTCGTTCGGGTCGCGCGGCATGAGCATCTCGCCGAGTTTCTCCTCGAGCGCGGGCAACACCGCCGCGACCGCCTCGACCTCGGAGGCGAACCCCGAGTCCTCGGCGGCCAGCTCCTTGGCAGCGGCCAGATCGGCGCGGGCCGCCTCCAACTCCTGGTTGGCCGCGTAGATCGGCGCCAGTTCGGCGAACCGGCGGCCGACCCGTCGGACCAGAGCCTGGTCGGAGTGGATGGAGGGGTCCTCCATCAGCCTTTCCAGGTCCACGTACTCGGCAAGAAGCGTGCTCAATCGGTCGTTACTCATCGAACTCTCCCAAGCCGGCGTGAAAAGCGGACCGCACGCGAACGGCGCCCGCCCCGAGAACCGGGACGGGCGCCGTTGAAGCAGTTACTTCTTTTTCGCGGCAGTGACCTTGGCGTACTTCGCCTGGAACTTCGCGACCCGGCCCGCGGTGTCGAGGACGCGCTGCTTGCCGGTGTAGAACGGGTGGCAGGCGCTGCAAGTCTCGACGCGGATCTCCGCGCTCTTGGCGGTGCTGCGGGTGGTGAAGGTGCTACCGCAGGAGCAGATGACCTCGGTGGTCGTGTACTCGGGGTGAATGCCGCTCTTCATGTCTTCTCGGTCCCTCTCGATGCAACGGGCCGCCGGGTCGCCCTCCTGCTGGAAAGGCGTGAACCGGAACCCCTACTGGCCGATGTACCAGTCTGCCATGCCTCCCGTACCGGCCGGAAATCAGGAGGCGCAACTGGATACATGCTGGTTAACGTGAGCGCCTCTTCCTACATTCCCACCCTTGGCAGGCACCCATGACGCTTCTGCACGACGTCCTCGATCCGGCGGCTCTGGCTGCGGCGATCGACAGCGGGCTCGTCCGGACCCAGCGCCATCCGACCCTGCCGTTCGTGATCTACAACTACACCGAGGCCTGCCAGTACAGCGGCGCGTGGACGCCGGTCACGCTGGCCTGCCGGGGTCTGGTGGTGGACGCCGAGGGCCGGGTCGCGGCGCGGCCGTTCCCTAAATTCTTCAACCATGATCAACTTCAGGCTCCGCGACTCGACCCGGGCGCGCGGGTGGAGGTCACCGACAAGGCCGACGGCAGCCTCGGTGTGATCTATCACGACGGCACGGGCTGGGCGGTCGCCACCCGTGGCTCGTTCGCGTCCGATCAGGCGCGGCACGCGACCGAACTGTTGCGTGCGCGGTACTCGTCATTCGTACCGCCGCCGGGTTTGACCGTGCTCGTGGAGATCGTCTATCCGGGCAACCGGATCGTCCTCGACTATCAGGGCCTGGACGATCTGATCCTGCTCGGTGCGGTGGAGATCGCCACCGGCCGCAGTCACGGGCCGTCAGCGGTGCCGGACTGGCCGGGGCCGGTGGTGGAGACGTTCGGTTTCGCGACGTTCGCCGAGGCGCTCGCCGCCGCACCGCGGGACGGCCGGGAGGGGCTGGTCGTGCACTTCACCGAGGCCGACCAGCGAGTGAAGATCAAATACGCGGATTATGTACGCCTGCACCGGCTCGTCACGGGTCTCACCCCGCGGTCGGTCTGGGAGATCCTCGCCGCCGGTGGGGATCTGGAGGCCCTCACCGAGCCGCTGCCGGACGAGTTCCACGCCTGGGTCGACGGCATCGCCACCGGCCTGATAGCCGAGGTCGAGGAGGCGGCCACCCTGGTCGAGGCCACGTTCGGCACCATCATCGCGGCGCTGCCCGAGGGCTGGGGCCGTAAAGAGTTCGCGGCTGAGGCGCTGCGCACCGAGTACCGGGCGGAGCTGTTCCTGCGCCTCGACGACAAGGACTACCGTCCCGGTCTGTGGCAGCGCGTGCGGCCGGCCGTCAAGGAAGTAGAACCGAAGTGACACGACTTCTCATCACCCGGGGCCTGCCGGCGTCCGGTAAGACCACGTTCGCGCGCAAGCTCCAGCCGGGTGTGGTCCGGGTCAACCGGGACGACCTGCGGCGCATGCTGCACGGGCGCCCGCTCTTCACCCAGCACGCCGAGGCGCAGATCACCCAGGCCCAGCGGGCGGCGGTGGAGGCACTGCTACGGGCCAAGGGCAGCGTCATCGTCGACGACACCAACCTGCGCGCCCGGACGGTGCGGGAGTGGGCCGAGATGGCGGCCCGGTTCGGCGCGTCGTTCGAGGTGCACGACTTCACCGACGTGCCGGTGGACGAGTGTGTGCGGCGCGACGTCGACCGGCCCGAGGACGAGCGGGTCGGCGAGGAGGGGATCCGCCGCATGCACGCCCGCTACCTGGCCGGGAAGAACCTGCCGCTGCCGATCCCGTTCATCGATCCGGGCGGGCCGGGCCTGACCTATCAGCCGGACCCGGAGTTGCCCGGCGCGGTGCTGGTCGACATCGACGGGACGGTCGCGCTGATGAGCCGCCGCAGCCCGTACGACTGGGGCCGGGTCGGTGAGGACGAGCCGAACCCGGCGGTGATCACGGCGGTCCGGGCGATGCACGCGGCCGGTTACGCGATCGTCTTCTGCTCGGGGCGCGACGCGGTGTGCCGCCCGGAGACCGAGGCCTGGCTGGAGTTGTTCGTGGGGGTGCCGTACGAGGCGCTGTTCATGCGGCCGGAAGGTGACAGCCGTAAGGACTCGATCGTCAAGCGGGAGATCTTCGACCAGCAGGTCCGGGATCGCTGGCGGATCGTCGGGGTGTTCGACGACCGTCAACAGGTGGTACGCATGTGGCGGCAGCTCGGCCTGACCGTCTTTCAGGTGGCGGAGGGAGATTTCTAGGGTGAAGTACCCGCGGACGTTCCATCTGCCCGACTCACCGGGAGCATCCGCCGACGACCGGATTCAGCACGATCTGTCCTGGCTGGACGGCGAACTCGTGGTGACCGAGAAAATGGACGGCGGGAACCTCACCTTCACCCGGGACGGCATGTTCGCCCGCTCGGTCGACTCCGGCACCCACCCGTGGGATCGGCCGGCGAAGGCCCTGTGGGCGATGACGTCGTACCGGATCCCGGACGACTGGCGGGTCTGCGGCGAGTCCATGTGGGCTCGCCGCAGCGTCTCGTACACCGATCTGCCCGGGGTGTTCCTGGTCTTCGGCATCTGGGACGAGACGAACACCCTGCTCGGCTGGGACGACACCGTCGACTGGGCGCGCCGTCTGGAACTGCCGATGGTCCCGGTCCTCTATCGGGGCGGCAGCCTCTCCGAGGCGCGGGCCGCCTGGTCCGCCCAGCGTGACGAGGATCATTCCGAGGGGTACGTGGTCCGGGTCGCCGGCCGTATCCCGCAGTCCGAGTTCCCGGTCAAGCTGCTGAAGTGGGTGCGCGCCGAGCACGTCCGCACCGAGGCCTCCTGGCGGCATCGCGACGACTTCGCGGTCAACGAGTTCGCCTAGGACCAGGGCAGCCCTTGGCCAGTTCGGCCGCCTCGTCGTCCAGATAGAAGGCGGGCCGCTGGTCGAACTCGTCGTAGTAGCGGTGGAAGACCGGCGTGAGACCGCCGGAGAGGGGCGGGACGATCCAGGTCCAGTCCGCGGGTACCCGACGGCCGGCCTTCTCCTCGTTGGCCAGATGCGTGACGAACCGCTGTGACTCGGTGTGGTGGTCGCTCATCTTGACGCCGGCCCGTTCGAAACTGTGCAGGACCGCGCGGTTCAGCTCGACCAGCGCCCGGTCCCGCCACAGCGTGGACTCCCGGCTGGTGTCCAGGCCGATCCGAGCGGCTACCAGCGGCAGCAGGTCGTAACGGTCCCGGTCGGCGAGGTTGCGGGAGCCGATCTCGGAACCCATGTACCAGCCGTTGAACGGGGCCAGCGGGTAGTGCACGCCACCGATGGTGAGGCGCATGTTGGCGATGGCCGGTACCGCGTGCCAGCGCAGGCCCAACTCGGCGAACCAGGCGAACTCGGGATGGCTGAGCGGCACCTCGCGGATGACCCGTTCAGGCAGTTCGTAGACCCGGACGCCCTCACCGGGTGTCTCGATCACCAGCGGCAGCACGTCGAAGGCCTCACCCTTGCCGCGCCATCCGAAACCCTGGACGGCTTCGGTGAACCCGATCTGCCGCGGATCACCCACCGGCTGATCATTCTCGGTCCGGTAGCCGGCGTACCGGATGAGTTGCTCGTTCCACACCCGGGCGTGCGGCCGACCGGGCTGGGCCGCGGCGAAGACGCTGATCACCGGGCGGATCGGCCCGTCCCCGGCGGTCTGCAGGTGCTGGACGAGCAGTGAGTAGATCTCGTCGGCGGTCCGGGCCCGGCGCCGGTCCAGCACCATCAGGCTGCGCCAGTAGAGCCGCCCGATGCACCGGCTGGCGTTGCGCCAGGCCATCTTCGCGCCGTACGTGAGTTCGTCGGTGGTGTGCACGTAGGTGCCGGTGGCGGCGACCTGCGCGCGGACGATGGCGAGTCTCGGCTCGACCGGCCCGAGCCGGGGGTTCTCGGTGTAGCACCGGCGCAGGAAGTCCTCGGCTTCGCCGGGATCCACCGGTGTACCCGGGTCCCAGGGTTCGGCCGGGCAGTCCCGGTAACCGGGCACGATCATCGGGCGCCTCCGGACTGTCGAGGGACAGGGATACGGAGGTTCGCACGACCCTGGATGGGCCGAATCAGACAGCTTGTGCGACAAAAACGCCGCGACCCACCCTTAACGGATGAGTCGCGGCGTTTTGCGTGGTTATTCGCCAGGCGTCGACTTGGCGATCTGCATCAGGAACTCGATGTTGGTACGGCTCTGCTTGAGCCGGTCCATCAGCAGGTCCAAGGCAGCAGCGGACTCCAGTGAGCTCAGCACCTTGCGGAGCTTGTGGATGATCGCCAGCTCCTCCTTGCCCATCAGGATCTCTTCCTTACGGGTGCTGGAGGCGGAGACGTCCACAGCCGGGAAGACCCGCTTGTCGGCGATCTTGCGGTCCAGCTTGAGCTCGGCGTTACCCGTGCCCTTGAACTCCTCGAAGATCACCGTGTCCATCATCGACCCGGTCTCGACCAGCGCGGTCGCGAGAATGGTGAGCGAGCCACCGTTCTCGATGTTGCGCGCCGCGCCGAGGAAACGCTTCGGCGGGTAGAGCGCGGTCGAATCGATACCACCGGACATGATGCGGCCGGAGGCCGGCGCCGCCAGGTTGTACGACCGGCCGAGCCGCGTCACCGAGTCGAGCAGCACGACCACGTCGTGGCCCAGCTCGACCAGGCGCTTGGCCCGCTCGATCGCCAGCTCGGCGACCGTGGTGTGGTCCTGCGGCGGCCGGTCGAACGTGGCCGCGATGACCTCGCCCTTGATCGACCGCTGCATGTCGGTGACCTCTTCGGGCCGCTCGTCGACCAGCACGACCATCAGGTGGCACTCGGGGTTGTTGTGGGTGATCGCGTTGGCGATCGCCTGCAACACCATCGTCTTACCGGCCTTCGGCGGCGAGACGATCAGCGCGCGCTGACCCTTACCGATCGGCATCACCAGGTCGATGATCCGGGTGGTGAGGATGTGCGGCTCGGTCTCCAGCCGCAGACGCTCCTGCGGGTAGAGCGGCGTGAGCTTGTAGAACTCGGGACGCCGCCGGGCCTCGTCGGGCTCCATGCCGTTGATGGTGTCCAGACGGACCAGCGGGTTGTACTTGTCCCGCCGCTGGCTGTCGGCGCCACCCTCACGCGGGGCGGACCGGACCGCACCGGTGACCGCGTCACCGCGGCGCAGGCCGTACTTCTTGACCTGCGACATCGAGACGTAGACGTCGTTGGGGCCGGCGAGGTAACCGGTGGTGCGGACGAACGCGTAGTTGTCCAGCACGTCCAGGATGCCGGCGACCGGAACGAGAACCTCGTCCTCGGCCACGTGCGGCTCCCGGACCTCACGCTGGCCGGTGCGCTCCTCACGCGGGCTGTCGTCCCGGTCACGGCCGCGACGACGGTCCCGGAAACGGCTGCGCCGGCTCCGGCGGCCACCATCGCCGTCGGCGTCGTCATCGTCGTGCCCCTGCTCGACACGTGGGCCACGGTCGTTGCCGCGGTCCTCACGCTGCAGTTCGTCACGACGACCGTCACGCGGGTTGTCCCGCTGACCATCGCGGGGGTTGTCCCGCTGACCGTCACGCGGGTTGTCCCGCTGACCATCGCGGGGGTTGTCCCGCTGACCGTCACGCGGGTTGTCCCGCTGACCATCGCGCGGGTTGCGCTGCCGGTCCCGGTTGCGCTCGCCGCGCTCGGGCCGTTCGTTGCGCTCGGGACGTTCCGGCGCCTCGGCGACCGGCACGGCGGCCGGCGCGGGAGCCTCGACGGGAGCCGTGGCGACAGGCGCGGCGGCCTCGACGGCCACCGTCTCCGGCAGCTGACGCTCCTGCTGCTGACGCGGTGCGGTCTCGCGGGCCTCACGAGGCTCGCGGGTGGCCCGCTCACGGCGGCTCCGCGCGGGACGCTCGGCCGGTGCCGTCTCAGCGGGAGCGGTCACCGGAGCGGCTGCGGTCTGCGGCGCCTCGACCGGGGCGACCTGGACCGGGGCAGAAGCCGTGACGACAGCCTCTGAGCTGTTGGTACGCGGGCGCGGGGCCGACTCGGCGGCGGGGGCGCCGCCGTCCTGGCGCTCGGTGATCGCGGCGATCAGCTCACCCTTGCGCATCCGGGCAGTGCCGGAGATACCGAGGGATGCGGCGAGGCTCTGCAACTCGGGCAGCAGCATCGCGGACAGCCCGGTGCCGCCACGGCGGCGCTTCGTGGCAGTCGCGGTGGTGCCGGCGCCGTCAGCGACGTCAGAAACACCCGACGTCACGTCGGTGGTGTCGCTCAATGGATTCCTTCCGTCGGAAAAAGCCCGAGATCACCCGGAACTGCAGCCTGGGCCGGGTGCCCTCGGAACCCGCTTCGCAACAGCGGCGCGGGAGTTCGTGCAGCACGGCAGCTCGACCGGTATCCCTGCCCGTCAGGGCTTGACGGGTAGGTCTCGGCGAGTGCAGCGATCATGGAGTGCTGCTCGGCGTTTGCCTTGATGAGAGTTGAGATAGACCAGCTGGCCCAGAAATCTCGGGGTGCGCCGAACCGCAGAGATCGCTTGCTTTGCGGCTGTGCTAGGTCTTGAGGCTGTACTAGCTCATAAGCGTAGTCAACTCGTGCGACCTGCGGCAACAGGACCCCGCTCGGCGTGTTCCACCATACCCCCTTTCACACAAGCACCGGCGTCATCCACGCCCAGCACTTCGCCGCGCCACTGCGCACCCGGCACGAAATCGGCCGGGACCTGCGTCAACGCCAGGACGGTGGGACCGGCGCCACTGACCATGGCGGCCACTCCGGCGGACCGCAGAGCCGCCACCAGAGCCGCCGTCGCCGGCATCCCGGCAGCGCGGTACCCCTGGTGCAGCCGATCTTCGGTGGCCGGCAGCAACAGGGACGGATCGTTCGTCAGCGCGTGAGTGAGAAGTGCCGCACGCCCGGCGTTGAACGCCGCGTCCCGGTGCGGCACCTCGGACGGCAGCGCCGCACGTGCGGTGGCGGTGTACCCCACCTCGGACGGGATGAAAACCGTCGGCCGTACGCCGGTGGCCGGCGCCAGTTTGACCGCCCGCGCGCCACCTTCCTCGGTCCAGGCGATGGTGAAGCCCCCGAGCAGGCAGGGAGCGACGTTGTCGGGATGGCCCTCGATCCGGGCGGCGATCCGCAGCGCGGCCTCGTCGTCGATCAGGTCGAGACCGTTACTGATCAGGCCGCGGGCCAGCTGCACGCCACCGACGATCGCCGCCGACGAACTGCCCATGCCGCGCGCCTGCGGGATCCGGTTCACACACTCCAGCGCGATGCCCGGCGGGCGCGCACCGGCCTCGTCGAAAGTCGCCAGCATCGAACGGATCACCAGGTGGTCGGCGCCGGCCGGCAGATCACCGGCACCCTCGCCGGCCACTGTCACGGTGAAGCCGCCGGTGGTCACGCGAGCGGTCAGGTCGTCGTACAGCGTCAGTGCCAGGCCCAGGGCATCGAAGCCGGGGCCGAGATTGGCGCTGGTGGCCGGCGTGCTGACCGAGACCGGTTCGGTGACGAAGGACAAACCCATCGCCACATGCTAGAGCTTGATCATCTCGGTGAGGGCTCCCCGGTGCCGGTAATCCCGAATGTCGGCTCGGTGGAGGGGGCCAGCCGCCGGGTGGCGATCCGCCAGACGACCGCGTAGGTCAGGGTGATCGACGCGCAGCTCGCGATGATCCAGCGCGGGTCGACGGTGGCGATCACCGCCCCGGCGCCGAGCTGGCTGATCGCGATGGCGAGCGTCGCCAGCATCATGTCGGTGGCGAAGACCCGGCCGCGCAGTGCGTCCGGCACCGCGCCCTGCAGCGCGAAGTTCGACAGCACCCAGTTGCTGCCACCGGCGAAATGCGCGACGAACACCAGCACCGCCACCAGTGGGAACCACGGGGTGAAGGCGACGCCGAGGTAGCCGAGCCCGTACAGGCCCATCGACAGGGCCAGGCCCGGCAGCAGCCAGGACGGGCGGTTCAGCACCGGCCGCATCACCAGCGGGCCGATCAGGGCGCCCAGCCCGCGCAGTGCGAAGAGCAGGCCGATGCCGAACGCGCCGACCCCGTGCGCCGCCGCGATCAACGGGAAGACGGTCAGCACCCCGTTGCCGAGGCCGACCGCCGACTTGACCGTGACCAGGGCCCGCAGCCGGGGCCGCCGGGCGATGTAGAGCAGCGACTCGATCAGCGCGGCCAGCGCCCGGGGCGGGGCGGCGTCAGCGCTGCGCGGCGCCTGCATCGGCCGCCGGATCAGGACGGTCAGGACACTTCCGGTGAGCAGGAGGACCGCGGTCACGGCGAAACAGACGTACGGGCTGAACACCTGGCTGACCAGACCGCCCAGCGACGCGCCGACCACGGTCATGGTGCCCCAGGCGGAGCCAGCGACGGTGTTCGCCGCCGCCAGATCGGCCGGGTCCACCACGTTCGGTAGCGCGGCGGAGGCGGCCGGGGTGTAGAACGCCTTCGACACCGCGAGCGCACCCACCGCGACCAGGGCCAGCGGAGCGGTCGCCGCCGACCGGACCGCGAACAGCAGCAGCACCGACAGGAAGGCGGCGGCGTTCGCCACGATCAGGATCCGGCGGCGGTCGAAACGGTCGGCGACCGTGCCGGTGAACGGCAGCAGCAGCGCCAGGATCCCGGTGTCCACCGCCAGCACCAGCGCGCCCATCGTGCCGTCGCCGGTCAGCTCCGGCAGGAACGCCAGCAGTGGGACCATGACGAACCAGTCGGCGCCGAAGACCACCAGCTCGGCCGCGAACAAGCGACGGAAATCACGGTTACGAGTAAGGACCGAAAAGGCTGCCGACACGTACCGACCATATAGAACGAGGCCCGGCACCCTTCCGGGGCCGGGCCTCGTTCGCAGTACCGGGTCAGTCGGCCGGTCCGGCCGGCTTACGCGGCATCTTCAGCACCTCGAACTGGTCGGTGAAGCCCCGCAGCGCGGACTTCACGCCGGTCTCCGCCTTCGCCTCGGACCGAGCCTCGTGCGCCCCGCCCTTGCCGGCCGGAGTGGCCGAGACCAATTCCTCGTCCGCATCGTCGGCGGCGTGCCGCGGCGAGCCCTTGCCCAGCCGCTTGGCCCGGCGCTTCTCCCGGGACCGCTCCTTGAACTCCTCCACCATGGTGTAGAGGGTCGGGACCAGCACCAGGGTCAGCAGCGTCGAGCTGAGCAGACCACCGATCACCACGATGGCCAGCGGCTGCGAGATGAAGCCGCCCTCGCCGGTGAGGCCGAGCGCCATCGGGATCAGCGCGAAGATGGTCGCGATCGCGGTCATCAGGATCGGCCGCAGCCGGTGCCGGCCACCCTCGATCACCGCCTCCCGCACGCCCAGGCCCTCGGCCCGGTAGTGGTTGATCAGGTCCATCAGCACGATCGCGTTGGTGACCACGATGCCGACGAGCATCAGGACACCGATCAGCGCGGGTACGCCCAGCGCGGTCCCGGTGACCTTCAGCAGGACGATCGCACCGGTCGCCGCGAACGGGACGGACACCAGCAGGATCACCGGCTGCAGCAGGCTGCGGAAGGTGGCGACCATGATGATGAAGACGATCGCGATGGCGGCCAGCACGGCCAGTCCCAGCTGGCTGAACGCCTCCTGCTGGTCGGCGCCGACACCGCCGACGGTGAAGTCGGCGCCGGGCGGCAGGTCCAGGGAGTTCAGCTTCGCGGTCAGGTCCTTGTTGACCTGGGTCAGGTCGGCCCCGGTGACGAGTGCACCGGTGACCGTGGTGGTGCGGTTGCCATCCACCCGGTTGACCGTCACCGGGCCGTCGACCTGCTTGACGTCGGCCACCTGGTCCAGCGGGACGAAGCCCTTGGCGGTGGACAGCGGCAGGGCCTTGAGCGCGGCCGGGTCGGCCGGCGCGGAACCGAAGGAGATCACCACGTCCTGGCTGGTGCCGTCGACGCTGATCTGACCGGCCGGGGCGCTGCGGAACAGGCCCGCCACGCTCTGGCCGATCTGGGCCTCGGTGAGCCCGGCAGCCGCGGCGGCCTTGCGGTCCACCACCACGTCGAGCCGCGGGACGCTCTCCTTCAGGCTGGTGTCCACGTCGGTGACACCGGCGACCTCGGCCATCGCGGCGCGGACCTGGTCGGTGGCGCCGGCCAGCACCTCGGTGTCCGCGGCGGACACCTGCACGGACAGACTGCTGCTGCCGAGCCCCGAGCTCTCCTGACCGATCTTGATCTCACCGGCGTCGGTCAGCTGAGCGAACTGCTCGCGCAGTTCGCCGGAGATCCTCTCGACGTCGGCGTCCTCGGCGAGCGCCACGTTGTACGAGGCGACACCGGCACCGCCGCCCCCGGCGAACGGGTTGGCCGAACTGCCGCCGACGGTCACCTGGTAGGTGGCGATCTCGGCGCGGGCCTTGAGGACACCCTCGACCTTCTTGGCCGCCGCGTCGGTGGCCGCCAGGTTGGAGCCGGCCGGCATCTCCTGGCTGATCGTGATGCTGTCCTGCCCCGACTGGTCGAGGAAGTTGGTCTCCAGGCCGCGCCCGAGCAGGACCGTGCCGCCCAGCACCAGCAGGCCGAGCGCGATCGTGGTCCAGCGCCGGACCGTGGCGAACCGGATCACCGGGAGGTAGGCGCGCTGGAGCGGACTGCGCAGTTCCTTCTCCTCGGCGGCCTTGCGGATCGCCTCGGTGTCGGCACCCGCGGGCGGCGGCTTGAGGAACCAGAACGCCAGCACCGGCACGATGGTCAGGGCGACCACGAGCGAGGCCAGCAGCGCCACCGTCACGGTGATCGCGAACGACGAGAAGATCTGCCCGACCAGACCGCCGACCAGGGCGATCGGCGCGAAGACCGCGACCGTGGTGAGCGTGGACGCCACCACCGCGCCGGTGACCTCGCGAACCGCGCCGAGGATTGCCGGGACCTTCTCCTCGCCGTACTCCAAGTGTCGTTTGATGTTCTCCAGAACGACGATCGAGTCGTCCACCACCCGGCCCACCGCGATGGTCAGCGCGCCGAGGGTGAGCAGGTTCAGGGTGTAGTCGCCGATCCACAGGGCGATCAGCGCGACCAGCACCGACAGCGGGATGGAGACCGCGGTGACCAGGGTCGAGCGGACACTGAGCAGGAAGATCAGGATGACCACGACCGCCATCAGCAGGCCGAGCAGGCCCTCGGTGGTCAGGCTCTCGATCGACCGCTCCACGAACGGCGCCTGGTCGGTGATCACCGTCAGCGTGGCGCCGGAGTCCTTCTCCAGCTGGGCGAGCATGTCTCGCACCTCGTGCGAGATCGAGACCGGGTTGCCGTCCGGGCGGGCCGTGACGGCGATGCCGAGGCTGTCCACGCCGTCGGTGCGGGTGTACGACTCGGCGGCCGGCAGTTTGCTCTCCACCGCGGCCACGTCACCGAGCAGCACCGAGCCGCGCGCCCCGGTCAGGTAGACACCCTTGAGCTGGTCGACCGAGGTGATCGGGGTGCCCACCTGGACGGTCAGGGACTTGTCGCCCTCGACGACCGCACCAGCCGGGATGGAGACGCCGTTGGCCTGCAGCACCTGGGTGAGCGACGCCGGGCTGACCCCGGCCGCACCCATCTTGACCAGGTCGGGAGTGATCACGACCTGTTTGGCGCGGGCACCGGTGACCAGGGTGTCGCGTACGCCCTCGATGCCGTTGAGCTCCGGCACCACGGTCTCGTTGAGCTTGTTGAGCAGGTCGGCCTCGTCGGTGCCACCGGAGGCGGCGAGCACGATCGCCGGGATGTCGTCGGTGCCGCCGGCGAAGACCGTCGGATCGACGCCCTCCGGAAGCTGCGACTGGATCCGGTTGACCGAGGTGGTGACCTGGTTGACGGCGGACTCGATGTCCGTACCGAACTCGAAGAGCACCACGACGCTGGAGACGTTCTCCCGCGACGTCGACGTCACGCTGTCGATGCCGTCGATGCCCTTGACCGCGTCCTCGATCGGCTTGGTCACCTGGGACTCGACGGCTTCCGGCGAGGCTCCGGGCAGCACCGCGCTGACGAACGCGGCGGGCAGCTCGATCGAGGGGAAGAGCTGTTGTTTGAGGGACGGGATCGCATAGATCCCGAAGCCGCTGATCACCAGGGCGATCAGGGCGACGAGACCTCGGTTGGCAAGGCTGAGCCGTGTCAGAGCTGACATTGGCGCTCCCCCGAGAAAGGTTCGGTCGATACTGATAGTTTGCATGACGCGAACAAATGGTTTTTCACCAGGACCCCTGGTAACGTCCCGACACAGGTTGGAAACAGAAGGAGCGGGCGCTGAGCCAGGTAGAGAAGCTCATCGCGGACATCATGGGTTCGTCGATCCAGCTCGAGCACTTGTTCGCCGATGACAGGTCGGATCCGCTCTTCTCGTCACATCTGACGATGGCGCAACTCAAGATCATGCTGCTGCTGTCCCGGCACGGCACTCTCGCAGGCGGTGCACTGGCCCGGATGCTCGGGGTCGGTGCCGCAGCGCTCAGTGGCATGGTGGACCGTCTGGTCGTGCAGGATCTGGTCACGCGCGCGGAGGACATGAACGACCGGCGAGTGCGCCGCATCGGGCTCACCAAGGCTGGGACCGAAGTCATCGAGGGCATCATCACGGCAGGGGTGGCGAAACAGCGCGAAATCCTCAGCCGGCTCTCAGCCGACGAGTTGGCGATCGTGGCCCGGGCCATGGAACTCCTGGTCCGCGAAGCGGGGTGCCAGGCAGCCGAAGAGGCCGCAGCCAGTCTTGCAGACCAGGCGGCGGCCTCAGCGGAAACTCCGGAAAGCTAGGCCAGGTCGAGGGCCTTCGCCGCGAGCAGGGCGTCGTTCGCGATGACCGTCGGCGACGGGGCCGTGGAGATCGCCCACTCCGGGTCCTTCAGACCGTGCCCGGTCACCGTGCAGACCACCCGCGAACCGGCCGGGATCTGCCCCGCCGCCGCCTGCTGGAGCAGACCCGCCACACTGGCGGCGCTGCCCAGTTCCACGAACACACCCACTTCACGAGCCAGCAGCCGGTAGGCGTTGAGAATGTCCCGGTCGGTGACCGCCGAGATCAGGCCACCCGAGGCGTCCCGCGCGTCGAGCGCCTTGGTCCAGCTCGCCGGGTTGCCGATCCGGATCGCGGTGGCGATCGTCGACGGGTTCTCGACCACCTTGCCGCTCACGATCGGGGCGGCGCCGGAGGCCTGGAAACCGAACATCTTCGGCAGCCGCGTGCTGTTCCCGGCCGCCTTGTCCTCCTGGTAACCCATCCAGTAGGCGGAGATGTTGCCGGCGTTGCCGACCGGCAGGCAGTGGATGTCCGGGGCGTCACCGAGCGACTCGACGATCTCGAAGGCGGCCGTCTTCTGCCCGTGCAGGCGGAAGATGTTCACCGAGTTGACCAGCGAGACCGGGTAGTCCTGGGACAGCTTCGAGGCCAGCGCCAGGCAGTCGTCGAAGTTGCCGTCCACCTGGAGCAGGCGGGCACCGTGCACCAGCGCCTGCGCCAACTTGCCCAGCGCGATCTTGCCCTGTGGGACGAGGACCGCGCAGGTGATGCCGGCGCGGGCCGCGTACGCCGCCGCGGAGGCACTGGTGTTGCCGGTGGAGGCGCAGATGATCGCCTTCGCGCCGTCCTCGACCGCCTTGGAGACGGCCATCGTCATGCCCCGGTCCTTGAACGAACCGGTCGGGTTGGCCCCCTCCACCTTCAGGTAGACGTCGGCACCCGTGCGCTGGGACAACACCGGCGCCGGTACCAGCGGGGTGTTCCCCTCGTGCAACGAGATCACCGGGGTGGTGGCGGAGACCGGCAGACGGTCCCGGTACGCCTCGATCAAGCCCCGCCACATGGCCGTACTCCTTCGTTCATTCTTCGGGATTCGCGGGCCATTATTCAGGACGGCGTTCCCTCAACCCGCAGCACACTGGCGATGGATCGAACGATGTCCAGCTTCGACAGGGCTTCGACAGTGGCAGCCAGAGCAGCGTCCGGGGCACTATGCGTGACGATGACCAATTTCGCGTCATCCGCACGGCCCGACTGGCGGACGGTGGCGATGGAGACCTCGTGCTGGGCGAAGACCCCGGCGACGGTGGCCAGGACGCCCGGCTTCTCGGCCACGTCGAGGCTGATGTGGTACCTGGTCATCGACTCGCCGATCGGGCGGACCGTCAGCGAGGCGTAGTTGCTCTCGCTCGGTGCCCGGGTGCCGGTCAGCCGATTACGGGCCGCCGCGACGATGTCGCCGAGCACCGCGCTGGCGGTCGGACGGCCACCGGCGCCCCGGCCGTAGAACATCAGCGGGCCGGCCGCCTCGGTCTCCACGAACACCGCGTTGAAGGCGTCACCCACACTGGCCAGCGGGTGGCTCAACGGGATCATCGCCGGGTGCACCCGCACACTGACCGACTCGGCGGTGCGCTGCGCGATGCACAACAGCTTGATCGTGCAACCCATCTCCCGGGCGCTCGCCATGTCGCCGGCGGTCACCCCGGTCATGCCCTCACGGAACACGTCGGCGGCGGTGACCCGGGTGTGGAAGGCCAGCGAGGCGAGGATGGCGGCCTTGGCGGCGGCGTCGAAGCCCTCCACGTCGGCGGTGGGGTCGGCCTCCGCGTACCCCAACTCGGTCGCCTCTTCGAGGGCCTCGTTGAAGCCGGCGCCGGTGGACGCCATCGAGGAGAGGATGAAGTTGGTCGTCCCGTTCACGATGCCGGTGACCGCGGTCACCCGGTCGCCGTGCAGCGACTCACGCAGCGGGCGCAACAGCGGGATCGCGCCGGCCACCGAAGCCTCGTAGTAGAGGTCCGAGCCACCCTCGGCGGCGGCGTCGTGCAGCGCGCCACCGTCCTCGGCCAGCAGCGCCTTGTTCGCGGTGATCACGCTCTTGCCGGCGCGCAGGGCCTCGACCAGCCAGGTCCGGGCCGGCTCGATGCCGCCGACGACCTCGATGACCACGTCCACGTCGTCGCGCTTGACCAGGCCGAGCGCGTCGGTGGTGAACAACGACGCGTCGACCGGCAGGTCACCGCGCTCACGGCCGGGCCGTCGCACCGCGATGCCGACGAGTTCCAGCGGGGCACCGATCCGGGCGGTCAGATCGTCGGCCTGTTCGTGGAGCAGCCGAACCACTTCGGTACCGACGACTCCGCAGCCGAGGAGAGCTAGGCGGATCGACTTGACGGGGCTCATCCCACATCCAATGCAAGCAGGTCGTCCTCGGTCTCCCGCCGCACGATGACGCGCGCGGCGCCGTCGCGAACCGCCACCACCGGCGGCCGAGGAACGTGGTTGTAGTTGCTGGCCATGCTCCGGCAATAGGCACCGGTACCGGGGACCGCGATAAGATCTCCGGGCTGCACGTCGGCGGGCAGGAATTCATCCTTCACGACGATGTCCCCGGACTCACAATGTTTTCCCACCACTCGGGCGAGCATCGGCTCCGCGGTGCTCTGCCGGCTGGCCAGCGTGGCCGAGTAGGACGCGTCGTACAACGCGGTCCGGATGTTGTCGCTCATCCCGCCGTCCACACTCACGTAAGTGCGGATCCCGTCGACGTCCTTGACCGTCCCCACCTCGTAGAGGGTGAAGACCGAGGGCCCGACGATCGCCCGGCCCGGCTCGATCGAGAGCTTCGGCTTGCGCAGCGACGCCAGCTCGCACTCCGACTCGACGATCTTGTTGATCCGCTTGGCCAGATCGCCGGGCGTCGACGGGTCGTCCTGCGTGGTGTAAGCGATCCCGAACCCACCGCCCAGGTCCAGCTCCGGCAGCTCCACCCCGCGCGCGTCCCGGATCTGCGCCTGCAGCTCCAGGATCCGCCGGGCGGCCACCTCGAACCCGCTGGTGTCGAAGATCTGCGAGCCGATGTGCGAGTGCAGGCCACGCAGGTCGAGCACGTCCTCGTCGATGATCTGCGCGGCGGCCGCGAACGCCGCGCCGCCGGCCAGCGAGAAGCCGAACTTCTGGTCCTCGTGGGCGGTCGCGATGAACTCGTGGGTGTGCGCTTCGACACCCACAGTGACCCGGACCAGGACGCCGGGGCGCTTGTTCGACTGCTTCGACAACTCGGTCAGACGAGCGATCTCGTGGAACGAGTCCACCACGATGCGGCCGACCCCGGCGTCCAGCGCCCGGCGCAGCTCCGACTCCGACTTGTTGTTGCCGTGGAAGCCGATCCGCTCGGGCGGGAACCCGGCTGCCAGCGCCACCGCCAGCTCGCCACCGGAACAGACGTCGAGGAAGAGCCCCTCCTCGTCGACCACCCGGACCACGGCCTTGCAGAGGAACGACTTTCCGGCGTAGTAGACGTCGGCCTCGGCGAACGCGGCCGCGAAGTCCCGGCAGCGGGCCCGCAGATCCTCCTCGTCGAGCAGGTAGGCGGGTGTGCCGTAGTCGGCTTTCAGATCGGCGACGCTGACCCCGCCGATCTCCAGATCACCGGCGGCCGAACGGATCACGGTCCGCGGCCACAGCTGCGGCACGAGGGCGTTCACGTCCTCAGGGCTACGCAACCAGGTCGGCCCGCGATTACCGAGGTCACCGTGCAGGGCCCCGGCCTCGTGTGCGCGCATGGATTACATCCTCTCCGGAGCGGACACCCCGAGGAGGTCCAAACCGTTGGCCAGCACCGTACGAGTGGCCTCCATCAGCCACAGGCGGGGTGCCGCGTACTCGGAAACCGGCTCGTCGCCCTTCGGCAGCACCTGACAGGCGTCGTAGAACCGGTGGTAGTCGGTCGCCACCCGCTCCTCCAGGTACACCGCGATCCGGTGCGGCTCGCGCAGCTCAGCCGCGGTGGCGACCACCGCCGGGAAGTCGCCGAGCGTCTTCAGCAGGTTCCGCTCGCGCTCGTGGGAGAGCAGCGCGGGCTCGTAGCTCTCGCCGCGCTCGACTTTCTTGTCCTCGGCGTTCTTCAGCAGCGAACAGATCCGGGCGTGCGCGTACTGCACGTAGTGGACCGGGTTGTCGTTGGAGTGCTTGGTGATCTCCTCGAGGTCCAGCGTCAGCATCGAGTCGGTAGAGGACCGGGCCAGCGAATAACGAGCGGCGTCCACGCCGACCGCCTCGACCAGCTCGTCCAGCGTGATGATGTTGCCGGCCCGCTTGGACAGCCGCACCGGCTGACCGGCCCGGACCAGGTTGACCAGCTGGCCGATCAGGATCTCGATGTTCTTCTTCGGATCGTCACCGGCGCACGCGGCGATCGCCTTGAGCCGGCCGATGTAGCCGTGGTGGTCGGCGCCGAGCAGGTAGATGCAGCGGTCGAAGCCGCGCTCCCGCTTGTTGATGTAGTACGCCGCGTCGGCCGCGAAGTAGGTCTTCTCACCGTTCGACCGGATCAGCACCCGGTCCTTGTCATCGGTGAAGTCGGTGGTGCGCAGCCAGATCGCGCCACCGTCCTCGAAGATGTGCCCCTGCTTGCGCAGCTCCTCGATGGCGTGCTCGACCGCGCCGCCGTTGTGCAGCGTCTGCTCGGAGAACCAGACGTCGAAGTGCACCCCGAACCGGTTCAGGCTCTCCCGGATCTCGGTGAGCATCAGCTCGTACCCCCGGGCCATGAAGACCGGGAGGGCCGCCTCGGCCGGCTGACCCGCCAGACCTGGCTCCACGCTGAGAATCTGCTGTGCAATGTCGGAGATGTAGGCGCCGCCGTAGCCGTCCTCCGGCGCCGGCTGACCGTTCGCCGCCGCGAACAGCGAACGGGCGAACTTGTCCATCTGGACACCCGCGTCATTGACGTAGTACTCGCTGGTCACCTCGGCGCCGGCGGCGCTCAGCACCCGGCGCAGCGAGTCGCCGACCGCGGCCCAGCGGGTATGTCCCAGGTGGATCGGGCCGGTCGGGTTCGCCGAGACGAACTCCAGGTTCACCCGCTCCCCGGCCAGGGCGGTGTTCCGCCCGTACGCCGCACCGGCCACCAGCACCAGACCGGCGAACGCGCCGAGCGCGGCGTTCTCCAGCCGGATGTTCAGGAAGCCCGGGCCGGCGATCTCCACGGCCGCGATCTCGTCCCGTCGGCCCAGCTCATCGGCGAGAGCCGAGGCGAGTTCACGCGGCGCGACACCCGCCCTCTTGGCCACCTGCATGGCCAGGTTCGATGCGTAGTCGCCGTGCTCGGGATTACGCGGCCGCTCCACCGTCGTCGTGGCGGGTAGCAGCGCGACGTCGAGCCCGCGCGTCTCGAAAACGGCACGAGCGGCTGAGAGAACGGTGTCAGCAAGGTTGGCGGGAGTCACCCAGCCATGCTATCGGGGGTAGACTTCGGCGTTCGGCGGCCACCCGAGCCCCGCCCCTTCCCGTTTTGACGAATCGACGAGGCACGATGAGCATGAGCACCCCGGGGCCTGAACGGGTCCCGTCCACCGTCAAGGTCGACAAGACCACCGGTCAGGGTAAGCCCCCGGCGGCCAAGCCCGCTGGCGGACGGCCAGGTGGCCCGAACCGTCCCGGCGGAAAGAACGGCGGTGGCAAGAAGGGCCGCAAGCCGGTCACCCCGGTCAAGGTGGCGGGCGGGCGCAACTGGGGCCCGATCGCCGTCGCCGGTGTCGTGGTCCTCATCGCGGTCGGCATCATCAGCTGGGGTGTCATCGCCTCCGTCCAGTCGGACAAGCAGACGGCCACCCCCTGGGAGGACCGGGCGAAAGCCATCCAGGGCATCGTCGGCTACCGCGACAACCCGGACAAGACGCTCACCGCGCAGGAGCACAAGGCCGGGGTCATCACGTACAAGATGAACCCGCCGGTCGGTGGCGAGCACAACGCCAAGTGGCAGAACTGCATGGGTGACGTCTACGACGCGCCGATCGCCAACGAGCACGCCGTGCACAGCCTGGAACACGGCGCGGTCTGGGTGACCTACAAGCCCGACCTGGCCGCTGACCAGGTCGAAGCGCTAGCCACCGAGGTGAAGGCCAAGTCCTTCACCATGCTGAGCCCGTACCCGAACCAGACCAGCAACATCTCGCTCCAGGCGTGGGGCTACCAGCTCGCGGTGGACTCGGCCACGGACCCCCGCATCGACGAGTTCATCCGGGCACTGAGCCAGAACGCCTCGATGGAGCCGGGCATCCCCTGCTCCGGTGGTGTGTCTCAGACGGGGACCGTCCCGGTCAGCTGACAGTAGGGATCTCTGGACCATGCCCACGACCCAGTCGGACGCCGCCGTCGCGGACGGCACCGTCCCCGCCGCCGAACCACCGAAACCGCGCATCCCCAGCCTGGTGACTCACGTCGTCCTGGCCGCGGTCACCCTCCTGGTGGGCTTCGGGATCGGGCTGCTGGTCCCCCAGCAGCCCGACTACCCCGGTGACACCTCACCCGAGGCCGGTTTCATCCGAGACATGTCCCTGCACCACGCGCAGGCCGTCGACATGGGCCTGATCGCGTACTCGAAGGCCAGCCTGTCCGACGTCCGCACCCTCGGGATGGACATCGCGCTCACCCAGCACGGCCAGGTCAACATCATGCAGACCTGGCTGAAGCAGTGGGGCCTGGACCCGAACGGCAGCCAGCAGCTGATGGCCTGGATGCCCGGCGGCACGGCGTCACTTCAGGACGGCCTGATGCCCGGCATGGCCACGCCACAGCAGATGGAGGAGTTGCGCCAGGCTCAGGGCAAACAGGTGGACATTCTCTTCCTGACCCTGATGCGCCAGCACCACCTGGGCGGAATCCACATGGCGCAGGAGGTCGTGAAACTGTCGAAGAACGACGACGTGACAGCGATCGCGCAGACCATGGCGAAGACGCAGCAATACGAGATCAGTGCGATGACCGACCTACTGGAACAAGCACAGGCCTCTTGAGTTTGCAAAAGAATGGGGCTCCGGGAACCGATCGGTTCCCGGAGCCCCATTCTTTTGCGACTTAGTTGCGCACCGAGATCGCCGGGCTGTCCACGGTCATGTGCAGCGCCTTGGTGGACGTGTAGATCCGCACCCGGGTCTTCACCGTCTTGGTGGAGATCGGCAGCGTCGCCAGGCCGATGTAGGTGCAGCACTTACGTCCGGTGCTGGTGATGCGGACGTAGCCGCCGAGGTTACGCTCGGCATTGTTCACGATGAACGACGAACGGTAGTAGTAGACGCTCGAATCCGGCGTCCGGTTGATGTAGAAGTCGCCTCGGGTCGAGTTGCCGTCGTCACCGTGATTGACACACACCTGAACGGTGGGGTTCGACGCGGCACTGCAACCACCGGCTGCGAAAGCGGGTGACGCCGTGGCCACCGCGACTCCAGTGGAAGCGATTACCGCGGCACCGACGTAGCTCAGGATCTTCTTCTTCATCGTCAAGCCTCCCCGTAACAAATCACGCTTTTGCCCCCGTAGCTCCAGCTGCCATTGATCATAGGCATATGTCGCTGCTTCGATTTTGCGTATCTAGGCACAGAGATTGACTGTCAGCGCACACTCGGCAACCAGCCGGTCACTCGGCGGAAATCGTGCGGCGATAGGCGGCCGGCGTGATGCCGTACGCCCCACGGAACAGCCGGTTCGCGTGGGCGGAGCTACGAAGACCCCAGTCCCGGGCGACGTCCTGGACCGATTTGTTCCTGCTCAGCGGGTTCAGCAACTCCCGGCGCCACCCCTCCAGCCGGCGCTCCCGGATCCAGCTCGACACGGTCAACCCGTTCTTCTGGAACAGTTTGTGAAGCTGCCGAACCGAAATATGGTGGGCCTCCGCCAGCGAAGTCGGCGTCAGCTCGGCATCGGCCAGGTTGGTTTCGGCGAACTGCTGGATACGCTGCAGCTCCGCATCGTCCGCCGGCTGCTCGTCCTGCTCGGTCAGAACAGCAGTCACCAGATCCAGCACGACTCCGGACAGCCGAACCCGGGCTGAACCGTCGATTCTCGGCGACTCCTCCAGAAATCCGCGCAACACGTCCAGAAGAATCCGCCCGGTGCCGGAACGGCCGGAGAAGTGCGCCGCCCGGCCACCGGGCAGAAGAATCCGTGGAATCTGCACGGTCAGCCAGTCGGCTTGAATCCTCCCATCGGCACCGACTCGGCAGGTGAGCGGAAGCGAGTCGTCGAAGAGGGCCATATCAGCCGGCAGGAGGGATCGGGTACCCATTCCCTGCATCAATTCCACCCTCCCTTCGATCAGCCAGAAGAAGCTGTAGGAGGCCTCACCGATCTGTTCACCCGACATTTCAGCGCTGATGACGCCGCCGGACTGACAACGGGTGCGGAACAAACGTAGGGCACCACAATCCGGAACATCCACTGCGGAATTATTCTCGGAGATGTCGTGCGATGACAGGTATTCGTGCATTGCAGTCAAGAATCGCCCCCCGGCGCAATACAAGACTCGGGCGCGGATCTACCCCACCCGCGGACATATACCTCTTTCACAGATGTTACCGAAATCTGGCAAAATATAACATCGATATAGTTAGTGGCAGCAATGCAAGGTGACTGAGGTTACGACCGCTGAACACCCCCGCCGGACCGGCCGCCCGAGGCCCCGCCCCGGGCTCGCGACCCACCGCCGAACCCGTTGGCGGGGCCTCGGAGAGACCTGCTAGGGTTCTAACCACTGAGCCCCCGTAGCTCAGGGGATAGAGCGTCGCCCTCCGGAGGCGAAAGCGCAGGTTCGAATCCTGCCGGGGGCACGATTGGGATTGGGCACCTGTGTCCGCGGAAAGCGCGGACCGGTGCCCATCGTGCTTTTCTCCCCTGAGGCCCGAGCCTCAGACTCCACGCCGTGGGGCTGCGCCCCCGGACCCCGCACGATCGTTGCGGTTGCGGTGGGTGATTCGGTTCGGCTTACTTCACCTGCTCCCGTACGGCCTGAACCCTCCACACCGCCCCGGCTGCTCCACGTCTGGCGGGACCGGCATGGCGCGAATCGCGGCGGCCTTCCCGCGTCCTAAAGCGGGAAGAAGTAGCTACAGATCAGTACTAGGTGTGTAGATTCCCCCCCCATCCTTAAGGGGAGGATTCCAGACGGCGACGCCCTTCGAGGACTCCACGTCACACTCACGTACTCGCGAGCGCGTCAGGGTGGGCCGCCGAAGCGATGGATCTACCCGCTGCGCGATGACGGGTCTATTGAGGTCATCAGCCGTGAGCTGTTCCGCCGAACGGATACCGCGGCGATCTCGCCGATCCAGACCTGTCGGACATCACCCGACGGGCTCCCTGGCCGCGCCGTGCCTGACCAGCGCATGCCCGGCACGGACCGAGTCGGCCCAAGCCCAGACCCCACGCCGGAGATGCTCCATCGGGCCGGTCGTGGAGACCTTGCTTAAGGACACTATGCTGGCCATTAAGTCGTATAGTGGTTATGTTACTGACCCTTAAGATGAAGGTGTGGTCATGCCTCGGCCCTCCGTACGAGTGAGCGCGGCCGCCAAGAGCATCGGTGAGCAGTTCGTGGCCTGGCGGAAGCTGCAAGGACTCACTGCTCTGCAGGTGTCCGAGAGAGCTGGGATATCGCGGACGACCCTGCGCCGGGTAGAGACCGGGGACACCGGAGTCGGGGTGCAGGCTTTGCTGAGCGTGGCCAGAGCCCTGGGTGTGCTGGATGCCCTCGTGAAAGCGACGGATCCCTATGAGACCGACCTCGGCCGCGCGCGCGCCGACGAGACGCTGCCGAAGCGGGTGCGTCAGTGAGCCGGCTCCGCACCTACGTCGAGCTCGCCGGACGAACCGTGGCCGCCGGCGATGCCCACTTCAACTTTCGCAGGGGCCGGCTGACGGCAACCTTCTCCTACGAGCGCGACTACCTCGCGCTGCCCGGCGCCTATGCCGTCGATCCCGCCCTCGGCCTGGCAACGGGAGCCTGGCCCCTGCCGCAAGGACTCCCAGGAGCCTTCAGCGACGCGGCCCCCGACCGCTGGGGCCGAAACCTGATCGCCAAACGCCTTCGCGCCGAGGCGGTAGTAGAGGGTCGGGCCATGCCGACCCTGGACGACCGGGACTACCTGCTCGGCGTCAGTGATGAGACTCGGCAGGGGGCGCTGCGCTTCAAGACAGACGCCGATGACGTGTTCCAGCACCCTTCGCCGGATGTACCGAAGCTGATCGCGCTGCCCACGCTGCTCCATGCCGCCAACGCTGTGGCCCGCGACGAGCCCGACAACCTGGACGCCATCAAGACGCTCTTGGACGCCGGGACAGGCTCACTCGGTGGAGCACGCCCCAAGGCTTCGGTACGCGACGACAAACGCCTCATGATCGCGAAGTTTCCGCACCACTCCGACGGATGGAGCGTCATCGCGTGGGAGAAGACCGCTCTTGACCTAGCGGAAGCCGCAGGGATCCCCGTACCGGGAAGGCAGTTGGTCGGCATCGACGGTAGCCCGGTGCTGCTGCTCGACCGGTTCGACCGGGAGGGCCCGAACCGTATCGGGTACATCAGCTCGATGACGCTGCTGGAAGCACAGGACGGGCAACCCCGCGACTACACCGAGATCGCTGAGATTCTCCCCGAGAACAGTTCCTCAGCCGTTGAAGATCTCCGCCAGCTGTGGCGACGGATCGCGTTCTCCATAGCCATCCACAACACCGACGACCACCTTCGTAACCACGGATTCCTGCGCCGCGCTTCCGGCTGGCGGTTGGCTCCCGCTTTCGACGTCAACCCCAACCCGGAACTTGCGGCACAGCGGGTGACCAGCGTCGGCGGAGCGACCCGTCCGGCGGACGAGGTCAGCGCACTTCTCGTGTACGCGGAGAATTTCGGCCTGACGGATCAACAGGCGCGCACCATCCTCCGCGACGTGGCGGACGCCGCCGCGAACTGGGGTTCGATTGCCCGTCGCAACGGGATCGCGCAGGCAGAGATAGCCCGTTTCGAGCCGACCCTGAGCCACACCATCGATGCCGTACGCCTCAGCTGAGTTCGCGTTGGGCGGACCGGGTCAAAGGCCGGCGTGGAGCTTTTGTTTCAGAGCGTGGACTGCCGCCTCGTCGTTGAGTTCGGTGTATACGGCCAACGCCTGGGACCAGGCTTCGCGGGCGGCTTCGGGGTCGGCTGCCTCCTGGTGGGTGTCGCCTAGACGTTCCAGGGCCGCGCCCGTCAAAGGGGCGTCGCCGAGCCGGCGGAAGCCGTCGGCGGCGCGCCGATAGTGGTCGATGGCCTCCGCGTGTCGACGGAGCTGCCGGTAGGCGTAGCCGAGACTGTCCAAGGTGAACGCGATGCTCTCCTGGCTGCCCAGTGCGACATTGATGGCGAGCGCCTCCTGGCAGAAGCCCAGCGCCGCGACATGGTCGCCCAGCAGCGTGCGGAACCAGCCGACCGTGTTGAGGGATCGGGCTATCCCCCGGTCGCTCCGCCCCTCCGGCAGTGTCTCGCCGGACCGGTAGGCGGTGAGGGCGTGTTCGGCGTGTTCGAGTGCCTCTTCCAGATCGCCCTGATGTTCGGCGAGCATCGACAGGTCGAGGTGCACATCTCCCTCGCCGGCCAGTTCGCCGGCGTCCCGGTAGCGGCGCAGAGCCTCCCGGGCGTGGGCGAACGCCTCGTCGGGGCGGCCGAGGCGGCGGTAGGCCTCGCCGAGCCGGCGGTGCGTGTAGGCGGGCGCGCCGGGGATGTCCAGCTGCTCGGCCGCGGTGACGGCAGCCCGCCAGGTGGTCACCTGATCCTGCGGGTGTGACTGCCGGTAGTGGAAGGTGTCCAGGCCCCAGGCGAGCTGCCACGTGTAGGCGTGCATGTTCGCGGCGGCGGCGTGTGCCGCGGCCGCGAGCAGGTTGGCGTGTTCGGTGGCCAGCCAGGCCATGGCTGCCTGCTGGCCGGCGATCGGCTCGGGCGTGACACCGGGTGGCAGCTGCCCGAGTGGCACGGCCATGGGTTTCAGGTTGGGGTGCAGGAGCCGGTTGGCCGTACAGACGGCGTGCACGTAGTGGGCCAGGACGCGGACGACCGCGGCGTCGGCTTCGTCCGGCGAGACCAGTTCCGCGGCGTACGTGCGCAGCAGGTCGTGTTGGGTGTAGCGACCGGGCAGGCGTTCGGTGGCGAGGTTCGCCCGGGTGAGCTGGGACAGCAGCCGGCGTGTCTCGGCCACCGGCGCACCGGCCAGGGCCGCGGCCCCGAAGGTGGACAGGTCGGCGCCGGGCTGCACGCCCAGCAACCGGAACAGGCGGGCCGCCGGTGGGGTGAGAGTGGCGTACGACCAGGAGAAGATGGCCCGTACGTCGCTGAGGGGATCGCCGGCGTCCAGCACGTTGAGGCGGTGGCCGGCCTCGTTCAGGTCGGCGGCGAGCGCGGCCAGCGGGAATCCGGACTGCTGGGCCCGGGCCGCGGCGATACTCAACGCGAGCGGCAATCCCGCGCAAGCTTCGACGATGTCCGGTAGAGCGCCGGGTTCGGCGGTGACCCGTTCGTCGCCGAGCCGCTCGTTCAGCAGGTCGCGGGACTCCTCGGGGCTCAGGACCCCGAGCTGGAGCGGGTGCGCGCCGTCGGTGGCGATCAAACCGGTGAGCTGGTTGCGGCTGGTGATCAGGACCAGGGCGGACGAGGTGCCGGGCAGCAGGGGCCGGACCTGCTCCGCGTCGCGGGCGTTGTCGAGCACTACCAGGAAGCGCCGGCCGGCGAGCAGGTTCCGGTATCGGCCGGCCTGGGCGTCGGGACCGGCCGGGATCTGATCGGGTGGTACACCCAGGGCGTCCAGGAACCCGCGGATGGCGTCGGCCGGATCCATGATCCGGCCGGAGGGGTCGAATCCGCGCAGGTTGACGTAGAGCTGACCGTCGGGGAACTGCTCGGCGACCCGATGAGCCCAGTGCACCGCGAGGGACGTCTTCCCGACTCCGGCCATCCCGGACAGTGCCGAGATCACGGCCACGGCCGGTCGTCCGCCGGCGCCGTCGAGCAGGGTGTCCAGTCTGGTCAGTTCCTCGGCGCGGCCGGTGAAGGGGTGCACGTCCGGCGGCAGCTGGGACGCGACCCGAGGAGCCGCCGTGGTGGGCGCTCCGTCGGCCCCCTGGCAGAACTCGTCCCGCTCGGCGCCGGTCAATCCGAAAGCGTCCGCGAGAAGGCGCACCGTGACCGGTCGGGGCTGGCTGATCCGGCCGGCTTCCACCTTACCGATCGTGCTGATGCTGATGCCGATCCGCGCGGCGAGGTCCTCCTGCGACAGACCGAGCCGCCGCCGGTGGGCCCGCACGGCGAGCCCGAACGCCGATCCTGGTGTCACCCCGAGATAGTACGGGTGAGTTACCGGTGAAGTCTCTGGTGGGCCGACCGAAGGATTGCCAAGGTGGAAGCTGATCCCGATGGTTGTTCCCGCAGGCCGAACGGGGGGCCGTGAAGACTCACCGACACGACAGGGTGAGCCGTCATCGCCTGGCTGCGGGCAGCCGCGGATCCGCTCCGATATCCGGAGTCGCGGTATTGAGGTGTCCCGCCTTCGGTGTGGTGACTTCGGGCGCGCAGCGAACCGGAAGTCACCACACCGAAGGCGACCCGCCAACGCGTGGTGACTTCGGGCGCGCAGCGAACCGGAAGTCACCACGTGGTCAGGGGATGTCCACATCGCGCCATGGCCAGGGGCCGTCAGCGCTACGAAACATCTGTGTCAATAGAGGGACCCGATGATGCGTGCAGTGAACAACGCATTAAGGAGTTCCCATGCTCGGTCGTCTGCTGGCCGGCGTCCTGGTGGGCGTCGCCGCAATGCCGGCACCGGCGTCAGCCGCCCCGCCCTCGCCCACATCCCCGTCGACTGCATCCGGGTCGACCGCTTCCCCGTCGACCGCTGAGAACTCGCCGGAGCAGGCACTCACCCTGATCACCGGCGACACCGTACGAATAGGCCGGAGCGCCGACGGGCGGCACACCGCGAGTGTCACCCCGGCGCCCGGCCGGGAGCGTGTCACCTTCCACACGCTGGAGAGCGACGGCGGCCTCCGTGTCCTGCCGTCGGACGCGATTCCGCTGGTGCGGGCCGGGCGGGTGGACGCCGAACTGTTCGACGTCGAGCGGCTGCTCGCCGAGGGTTACGGTGACGCGGCGAACGGCACGCTGCCGCTGATCGTTTCCGGCGGCGCCGGCCTGCGGGCTGCCGGAAACGCGCTGTCCAGCATCGGCGCCGTCGCGGTCCGCCCGGCCAAGGACTCTCTGGCGGACTTCTGGAAGACGCAGACGACGACGGCCCGGATGGCCGGGGAGCAGCGGATCTTCCTGGACGGCCGGGTCAAGCCGGTGCTGGACCGCAGTGCCGCGCAGATCGGCGCCCCGGACGCGTGGGCGGCCGGTCTGGACGGGCGCGGGGTGAAGGTGGCGGTGCTGGACACCGGTGTCGACGCCGGGCATCCGGATCTGGCCGGCCGGATCGCCGGTACCGCCAACTTCAGCAGCAGCACCGACGTGGTGGACCGGTTCGGGCACGGCACGCATGTCGCGGCGACCGTCGCCGGCAGCGGCGCGGCGTCCGGCGGGACCCGCAAGGGTGTCGCGTACGGTGCCCAGCTGCTGATCGGCAAGGTTCTCGGCGACGACGGGTACGGCTACGAGTCCGAGATCATCGCGGGCATGCAGTGGGCCGTCGACTCGGGCGCGAAGGTGGTGAACATGAGTCTCGGCGGGTCCGCCACCGACGGGCTCGACCCGATGAGCCTGGCGCTGGACGAGTTGTCGGCGTCGAGCGGCGTGCTGTTCGTGGTCGCGGCCGGCAACGAGGGCGCGGCGTCCAGTGTGGGCACGCCGGGTGCGGCCGGACATGCGCTGACCGTCGGGGCGGTGGACCGGGAGAACCGGATCGCCTCGTTCTCCAGCCGCGGGCCGCGACTCGGCGACCTGGGACTCAAGCCGGAGATCACCGCCCCAGGTGTCGGCATCGTGGCCGCGCGTGCGGCGGGGACGACGATGGGCGAGCCGGTGGACGCGAACTACACCGCCGCGGACGGCACTTCGATGGCCACGCCGCATGTGGCGGGCGCGGCCGCGATCCTGGCGCAGCAGCATCCGGACTGGACCGGTGACCGGATCAAGGAGACGCTTGTCAGTACCGCGGTGACCAGTGCGAACGCGACCGTTTACGACCAGGGGGCGGGCCGGGTCGACCTGACGCGGGCGACGACGCAGCGGGTCACGGCCACGCCGGTGGCGGACTTCGGGCGGCATCTGATCGGCGAGGCGGCCGGACGGGTCACCCGTACCGTCGAATATCGCAATGCCGGATCCACCGCGGTGACTCTGGCTCTGACGGCACCGGCGGCGGTGACGCTGAGTGCGGCGACCGTGTCCGTGCCGGCCGGTGGCAGATCAGCGGTGACCGTCACCCTGGACCTGACCAAGGCGAAGCCCGCGCAGATCAGCGGCTGGCTCACGGCCACCGCCACCGGCGTCCGGGTGACCACCGCGGTCGGCGGGATCGTCGACGGGCCGGCTCGCGAGGTCACCGTGCGTGCGGTGGACCGGGACGGGAAGCCGATCGGGGTGCCGGCGCTGACGATCTTCGGTGACGACGGCCGGTTCGACATCCTGGGCTCGATGGACTCCGAGGGCGCCACCGTCGCACTGCAGGACGGCACCTACATCCTGACCGGCCTGATCGAACTGCCCGGCCCCGGTGACGAGGTCACCTTCGTGGTCCTGCCGGAACTGGAGATCACCGGGAACACCGCGGTCCTGCTGGACGCCCGCAAGGGTGAGCCGATCGTGATCGAGACGCCGAAGCCCGCCGAACAGCGGTCGGTTCTCAGCTACTACGCACACCGGGTGACCGGGAGCGGCCGGTCGATCTCGCACGGTGTGATGCACTTCGCCGGGACGCGCGCGGTGAACACCGTACCGACGGCGAAGGTCCGAAAAGGATCGTTTGAGTTCTCGTCCCGGTGGCAGCTGGCCGCGCCGGCCGCCCGAGCCGACGGCCTGGACCTGCACATGATCTACGACTCCCCGGCGTCCGCGGGCACCCGTCGTTACCCGGTGGCCGAGCCGAATGCCCGGAACGTCCGGGGCAAGGCCGTGGTCCTCGACGCGACCGATGAGCCGGTGGCCGATCAGGTGGCGCTGGCCGCCGCCGGTGGGGCGGGCGTGGTGGTACTGGTCCAGCCGGCCGACCGCAGCGCGTGGTCGTCGTGGAATCCGATGCTCACCGAGCGGCTGCCGGTCACGACTGTGCAGGTGCCGCACGCCGACGGGGCGAAACTGCGGAAGAAGGGCACCCTGACACTCACCCTGACCACCGACGACCCTTATCTGTACGACGTGTTCCAGGCTGTTCAGGGGCAGATCCCGGCGCAGATCAAACACAGGGTGACCACTGCCAACAGCATGCGGGTGACCGCCGCCTACGCCCACAACGGTGGTGAGCCGTGGGTGCGTGAGCAGCGGTTCGGCTGGCGTCCGTGGCAGGACTACAGCTGGAACGACTCGTCCCGGTCGGTGCGTACGCCATCGGTGCGGGAGGAGTGGGTGTCCGCCGGTGACACGGTGTGGCAGCACATGGTGCACAGCGCGTACCCGTGGAACGGTTTCGGTCAGCTCCGGGGCGGGTTCGTCGAGAAGCCGGTGAGTTACCGGGCGGGCCGCCGGGCGGAGACCTGGGGTGGTGCGGTGGTCCGGCCGGCCGATCTCGGGTCGACCCGGGCCGGTGACGTGCTGCGGCTGCGGGTCGTCGAGTTCGTGGACGGTGACGGCCACGGGCAGCCCGGCGACTTCGAGGACGGCGTGACCGCGAAGCTGTGGCGGGACGGGACGCTGATCCACGACGGGACCAGCGGGATCGTCGACGTGACGAGCACTCCCGGCAAGGCGTCGTACAAGTTCAAGGTCACCACCGGCCGGTCCGGCGCGGAGTGGGTGTACGGCACGTCAACCGACAGCGAGTGGACGTTCACCTCGGCCGAGGCGGGCGCGCTGCCGCTGCTGCGGGTCGACTACCGCGTACTGCCGCTCGGGGTGAAGATCGTCTCCAGTGCCGAGCTCAAGTCGCTCAAGGTGGAGATCTCTACCGACGACGGCCGGGTCTGGCGTCCCGCCCTGGTGACCGGCGGCACCGCACTCGTCCGGCCCGGCAAGTCCCCGGTGTCGCTGCGGGTGACCGCCACCGACACCACCGGCAACACGCTGAAGCAGACGGTGATCCGGGCTTACGGCCGCGGCTGAAGCCAGTCGCGGCGAGCCGCTTGATAGGCCAGGCCGGTGCGGGAGTCCACACCGGCCTGGTCCATCAGACGGTCGATCCGGCGTTGTACGGTCCGTTTGCTCACGCCGAGGTGCGTGGCGATCGACTTGTCCGGCATGCCCGCGACGACCAGCGACAACAGCAAGGTGTCGACGGCCGGTGGGCCCTGGGCGCCGAGCGGCGTCGCGCGTTCCCAGTAGCTCTCGAAGAGCGCCACCAGCGCGTCGAGCAGTTCGCTCGACCGGATCAGGGCGGCAGTCGGTTCCCCCACGCCGCGTGACTCGTCCGGGACCAGCGGGCAGATCGCGAGTTCCCGGTCGGCGATCGCCAGCCGCACCGGCAGGGTGGGCAGAGTCCGCGCCTCCTCGCCGGCGGCCACCGACTCCAGGATGCTCTCCAGTTCACCGGGCCGGTCGAGCAGGTCCCGCTCGTAGATCGCCCGGTACCGGACACCGCGAGCCAGCGCCGATCCCTCCTCGGCGTTGTCGGTGCCGGCCATCGCGAGCGGGTTGGCCCGGCAGAACCAGAGGATCTCGGTACGGGCGTCGTTCTGCATCTCCCGCAGCCGCTGCCGCAGCGGCCCGGCCCCGACGACCAGGCTGACCAGGTGTTCGGCGTCGCGGCGTCGGGCGTGGGTGCGGTACTCCTCGCTCAGTCCGGCCACGATCTGCTGCGCGTTCTGCAGATCCTGCTGGCGGCGCAGCAGCGCGTCGCCGAGGGCGACGTCCGGCGGCAGCGGGTGGTGGACCGGGCCCGGGCCGATCAGGCCCTTGGCCCGCAACGACTCCAGGACCGCCTCGGTCTCCTCCGGCAGCACGGCGCCGTGTGCGACGAGATCGGCGGTCGCCGCGCGGCCGAGGCGCACCAGCAGACGGTAGGCGCGCTGCTCGGTCTCGCTCAACATCCCGCCACTGTAATCAGGACGTGGTCTCTCTGGCCCAGGGCAGGAGCAGGCGTTCCAGGGCGATCACCAGGTAGTACGAGAAGATGCTCATCAACGCGAGCAGGAAGATCCCGGCGAAGGCGAGACCGGTCTGGATCTGGGCCTTCGCGGAGACGATGACGTAACCGATGCCGTCGCGGCCGCCGCCGATGAACTCGCCCACCACGGCTCCGACGAACGCCAGCGAGATCGCCAGCTTCAGGCCGGTGAAGAACTGTGGGAGCGCCCACGGTACCCGTACCTTCAGGAAGGTCTTGATCCTGGAGGCCTCCAGCGACCGGGTCAACTCGATCATCTCGGCCGGGACGGAGCGCAGGCCGGCGGCGGTGGACAGCACGATCGGGAAGAAGCAGAGCAGGACCACTACGAAGATCTTGGGTTCCATGCCGAAGCCGAACCACATCACCAGCATCGGGCCGATGGCGATCTTCGGGATGGCGTTGAATCCGATCAGCAGTGGCGAGACTGCCTGGTCGACGAAGTGGGACGAGGAGATCGCCAGGGCCAGGGCGACCCCGACCACCACCGCGATGCCGAAGCCGAACCAGACCTCACGGAACGTGTACCAGGACTGTGTCGCCAGGTATTCCGGGAGCCGGAACAGCTCACTGCCGACGGTTTCCGGCGACGGCACCACCTGCGGCGGGACGTCGTAGACCCGGACCAGCACATACCAGGCGGCGACCAGGGCGAACAGGGTCACCACGGGGAGTACCAGGGCGGTGGCTCGTCTGACCATCGAAGGATCCATCCTTATGCTGAGCGGGTGAGTCTAAACGGGACGATGGTCCGGATCGATGACGTTTCGCGCACGTTCTCCGGGCGCCGGGGGACGGTGGAGGCGCTGCGCGGTATCGACCTGGAGGTCGCCGAGGGTGAGTTCGTGGCGATCGTCGGCCGTTCCGGCTGCGGCAAATCCACCCTGTTGCGCCTGGTGGCGGGGCTGCTGGAACCGACCGGTGGAAAGGTGACGGTGGACACCGCACGGCGGCGGGAGATCGCCATGCAGTTCCAGCGGCCGGCTCTGCTGCCGTGGCGCAACGTGCTGAACAACGTCCTGTTCCCGGTGGAGATCTTCGGATGGAAGCGGAAGGCGCACGTCGATCGGGCCCGGGGACTGCTGGCCACGGTCGGCCTGGCGGGCTTCGAGTCGACGATGCCGCACGAACTCTCCGGCGGCATGCAGCAGCGGGTGTCGCTGTGCCGGTCGCTGATCCAGAAGCCGCGGGTGATGCTGATGGACGAGCCGTTCTCCGCGCTCGACGCGCTGACCCGTGAGGAGCTGACCGTCGAGTTGCAGCGGCTGCACATGGAGCAGGGCACCACCACGCTGTTCGTGACGCACTCGATCGACGAGGCGGTGCTGCTGGCCGACCGGGTGGTGGTACTGAGCCCGCGTCCGGGCCGGATCGCCGAGATCGTGACGATCGACGTGCCCCGCCCGCGCAGCCTGGGCCAGAACGAGCACACCGAGGAGCTGGCACGCTGTTCGGCCCGGCTGCACGGGCTGCTGATGGACCGGGCTACTTGAGGATCTTCACGAACTCCTCGGGCTTCTTACCGGCGGGAACCGAACCGGCGCCGGTGAGCACTTCGATCACCCGGGTGACCCGCGCGGCGTCGACCGTGCCGAGTTCGGTGCCGTCGCCCTTGACGTACGGCGCCATGATCTCCAGCTCCTTGGTGGCGACCGCGGCGTCCGTCTCCGGCTGCGCCTGGTTCAGGATCTGAGCGGCCTCGGCCGGGTTGGCGATGCTGTACTCCAGACCCTTGAGCAGGGCGGTGGTGAACTTCTTGGCCAGCTCCGGATCGTCGTTGGCGATCTTGTCGGAGGTCAGCAGGAAGTGGCCGTACAGGTCGGTGATGACGTCGCTGAACGGCAGGGCCACCGCGGCCTTGCCACCGGCCGCCTTCTCGATCAGCGGCTTGCCGACGACGAACTGGCCGATCACGTCGACCTTCTTCGCACCCAGCGCACCGGCCAGCTCCGGCGCGGCCACCGGGATGATCTTCACCTTGGCCGGATCGATGCCCGCCAGCTTGGCGTAGGTCGGGAAGAGGATCGTGGTGGTGGCGCCCTCCTGGTCACCCATCACCTTGCCCTCCAGATCCTTCGGAGTGGTGATGCCGTTGCCTTCGAGGGTCATGATGCCGACCATCGACTTCTGCTGGATCGCGCTGATCGCGGTGACACCGCTGACCTTGCCGGTGGCCTTGGTCAGGATGTAACCGGTCGAGTCCACCGGGGCGAAGTCGGCGGCTCCGGAGGAGAGCGCGGCCATGTTCTCCCCCGACCCGGAGCCGATCGCGATCTCCACGTCCAGGCCCTGCTCGGCGAAGTAGCCCTTCTCGTCGGCCACGAAGGCGTACGCCTCACGCCCAAAGGCATTGAAGGCGGTGAGGTACTTCACCTTCGTCTTCCCCGCCTCAGGCTCCTCCGAGGAGGTGCCGCTGCACCCGGCCACCGCCACCACAGACATGGCAGCCAGTACCGCCGCGACTCCGCGGAACGTTCTCATCAGATCCACGCCTCTCTCTATGATCCGGGCTTTGCGGGCACAGAGTACGAGAGAGCCTCCAAATTGGACAGGAGTTGGGTAATCTCTCCGGCCATGCGCGTCAGCATCTTCACCGAGCCACACCGGGGCGCCACCTACGACGAGCTGCTACGAGCGGCACAGCACGCCGAGGCGGCCGGATTCGAGGGCTTCTTCCGGGCCGACCACTACCTGCCGATGCACGACTCGGACGGGTACCCGGGGCCGACCGACTCGTGGGTCACCCTGGGCGCGATGGCCCGAGAGACCAGCACCATCCGGCTCGGGACCCTGCTCACCTGCGCGACCTTCCGGCACCCGGCGGTCACCGCGATCAGCGTCGCCCAGGTCGACCAGATGAGCGGCGGCCGGATCGACTTCGGGCTCGGCGCCGGCTGGTTCGGCAAGGAGCACGAGGCGTACGGCATCCCCTTCCACACTCCGAAACAGCGCTTCGACCTGCTGGAGGAGCAACTCGCGGTGATCACCGGGCTGTGGTCGGCGCCGTCCCGGTTCTCCTACAGCGGCCGGCACTATCAGCTCATCGACGCTCCGGCCCTGCCCAAGCCGGTACAACAGCCGGGCCCGCCGGTGATCGTCGGCGGCCGGGGAAAGAAGCGGACACCGCAGCTGGCGGCCCGTTTCGCCGACGAGTTCAACCTGCCGTTCACCCCGGTCGGGCAGAGTGCCGCCCAGTACGCCCGGGTCGCCGAGGCCTGCGAGCAGTACGGCCGGACCAAACCGCCGCTGGTGCTGTCGGTCGGGCTGGCGGTGGCGTGCGGCCGCACCGGCGCCGAGGCGAAGCGCCGGCAGGAGGCGATGGACGAGTCGTCCGCGCTGCCGCCGGAGGGCACCATCACCGGCACCCCCGAGCAGGTCGTCGATCAGATCGCGAAGTACGCCGAGATCGGCGCCACCCGCGTCTACGTGCGCCTGCGCGACCTCGGTGACCTGGACCACCTGGATCTGCTGGCCGCGGAGGTCCTGCCACACCTGCCGTGAGCGGACTACGAATTCACGGCAGCACTCGACGCATTCACCGACGTCGCCGGAAGGGCGCTCGCCCGAATGTTCAGGGCAGCGTCCGAAACCCGCACCACACTGGCACCGACCATGGCGATGTAGAGGGCCGCGACCAGGGCGACCAGGAAGCCGGCGACGGCGAGGAGACGTTTACGGCGCCCGGTGGAATCGACGAATATCTGCGTTCCGGCGGTTTCCACGGGCATGACGGCGTTACGGATCATGTGCCGAACATTAGGAATTCCGGCTAGCAGTTCTCTTTGATTTCGCGAAGCGCATCCTGATGATCGCCACGGATGATCCGGGCCAGGTACGACTCGCTGCCCATCTCCTCCGGCCGGAACTGGTGGCGCAGCCGGTGCACGAACGCCCCCTCCACGATCGTCTGGAACATCTCCGGCTCGTACGGCCGCAGCATGATCGTCTGCAACGTGTGCGGCGGGGTCGCGTTGAGCCGGAGCCCGGCGTCCCACTCGGCACGGAACCGGTCGTCGAGCCGGTGCAGCATCTCGAAGACATGGTGATGCAGCAGCGGATCGAGGGACTCGGCCCGTTTCTCCCACCACAGGAACGACGCGGCCCGCCACAGATGCATGACGTAGCTGTCGGGGCGGCTCGCCAGGAACCAGTTCGACAGGTACGGCCCGGTGTAGTTGAACGCGAACACACTGCTCTTCGCCAGGGCCCGGTCGACGTGCGGCCGCAGCGGCTCGGAGACGAAACCGGTGGCGTCCACCCAGATCCCGCCGAACTTCTCCAGCAGCAGCATCCGCAGCAGGTCGGAGAAGTGCGCATGATCGTCGCCGACCGCCGCGGCCAGGTCCGGCGGCACGTCGACGTAGGCGCCGATGGTGTCCCGGCTCAGCTCGTGCACCGACGGGTTCGTCGCCCGGAGCGCCGCGAGACAGGCTCGCACCACCGGCGGCGCGGTCGCGAAACCCTGCGCCCAGTAGACGAAGATCGGCTGGTCGAACGTGCTGCGCACCGGCCGGGCCAGCCGCTGCTCGGCCTGTACCCGGATCTGGACGAGGTGCTCGGAGAGGAAGACACCGAGCTCCCGGCGGGCCCCGAAGGCGGTGACGTCGGAGTCCAGCAGGGCCGGGCCGTCGAACGGCAACTTGGTGTCGTGTGCCAGGGCGGCCGCCGCGGTCCGGCGGCTGTCGTCCCGGCGCTTGAGCTTGTCGTAGGCGTGGGCCAGCGCGTACCCCCGCTCGAAGGCCTCCGGCCGTTTGGCCACCGCGCCGCGCAGCAACTGCTCGGCCGCCGCCCAGCGCTGCTCGGACACCGCGATCCGGCCCAGCTCCCAGGCGGCCGTGCCGTCCGGGTCACCGGCTTTGACCACCCGCCGGAGCTGGATCACCGCGGCTTCCCGGTCGCCCTCGGCCAATGCGATCCGGGCCGCCGCCATCGGGTCGCCGTCCGGCTGCTCCCGCAGGAAATCGGCTTCCTCCGCGGTCAGGGTGACCGGGACGGCACCGGGCAACAAGGTCCGGCGTGACGGGGACGCGTCCGGCTCGCCGGTCCACTCGTAGCGGTAGACGGCGTCACCCGGGGTCGCGCCGGTGAAATGGGCGACCGGCCCGGCGGTCTCGGTGATCGCGTAGTCGTACCAGGTCACCGCGCCGCTCCCGGCGGTCAGCCAGACCCCGGCGTCCTGCACCCCGGCCGGAACGGTGAAGGTCACGGTGATCCGGTGATGCCCGAACTCGTTGCGGGCCGGCACCGACCGCACCGGCTCGGCGGCCTCGCCGTCACCGATCGTCCACTCCGCCGTCAGCCGTGGCGGGCTGTGCAACGGTTCGTCCAGGAAGAGCGAGACTCCGGCCGTGTAGGTGCCGGGCCGCAGCGCGATCCCACCCGGCGCGATCGACGTGTCGTTGCCGCGCAGGGCGCTCACCCGCAGACCGTGCACCCCGGGCCGGCCGGGCACCTCGGCACGCTCCGCGGCGACTCGCTCGGGCACCGCGAACCCATCCGGATCACCCCGGAAACCGGGGTCCGGCACCAGGTTGACCAGCGACGGCGGGGCCGCGACGGCGACCGGCTGCGACGGCGGGGTACGACGGAGAGCGCCACGGAGTCGGGCGATCATGCTCTGGTCGGTGGGTGCGGTCGCCGTCATAGATGTCCCTTCGCAGCGTGCCGCCGCAGTTTAGTCGGACATCGGGAGCGTTCGGGCAGCGAGCGGACGTAGCGTGCGGATCGCGCTCACAGCGGCAGGACCACCGCCGACGGGCTACCGGCCACGCAGGTCACGGTCATCCGGTACCGCGACAGGTCGCCGGCGAACACCGCCACCGCGGTCAGGCCGGGGCCGGGATCGACGCGCTCCGCGGTGAAGCCGGGCGCCGGATCCCACGCCAGCAACTCCGCACCGGCCGACACACACCGGACCAGCACCGACCCACCGGGCGACTCCAGGCGGCTCCCGGAGGGCTCAGGAGTCGCCGACGATGACGTGGACACCGACACGGACGGTGGCGGGACGGCCTCCGGGCCGATCGATGACGAGCCCGGTTCGGTCGGCAGGCTGGGCCATCGGAGGCCGGTTCCGTCGCTGGTCGCCGCGGTTCGCTCCGGACGGTCGGCGCTGTCTCGCGGGCGGTCCGGGGCCGGGTTCTTCGGTGCGGTCCGGGTCACCTCGGGTGAGAACGCGGGCGGTGCGACGGCGCCCGGTGATCCAGGCGGGCCACCCGCCTTTCCGGAGAAGAGCAGAGGCAGGCCGGTGAGCAGCGCCAGCGTCAGGGCCGCGGCAGCCGGCCGGGCTTTCTTCCACCGCGTGGGTACGGGTGACGGTCGCGTCGTCCGGCTGTCGGCGACATGGTCCGCGAGTGCCGTGCCCGGTCGTACCGCCGCGGTCCGCATCGCACCGGCGGCCTCTGCGGCGTCACCCAGCAGGCCCGCCACCTCCGCCGCGTCCGGCCTGTTCGCCGGGTCCTTGGCCAGACACCGGCCGACCAGCCCGGCGACCTCCGGCGGCACGCCCGGCAGCTCGGGCAGCGGCCGCGGCTCCTGATAGACGTGCGCCTTGAGCATCTGGGTGGTGGTCTCCGCACTCCACGGCGCGACCCCGGCCAGCAGCCGGTAGAGCAGCACCCCGAGCGCGTAGACATCGGAGGCCGGTTCGACCGGGCCGCCGGTGAGCCGTTCCGGGGCGAGGTACGCGGGGGTGCCGAACAGCACGTCGTCGGGCGAGGCCGGGCCGGCCACCGCGGCGATACCGAAGTCCACCACCTTGGCGCCGGAGCCGGTGACCATGATGTTGGCGAGTTTGATGTCGCGGTGCACGAGCCCGTCCTCGTGCGCGACGGAAAGCGCAGTGGCCACCTCGCCACAGATCCGGAAGATCGTGCGCGGCGGAATCCGGCCCTGCGCCACCCGTTGCGCCAGTGTCGGCCCGTTGATCAATTCCATCACCACGTAGGGAACCTCGCCGGATTCCCCGAAATCGTAGATCTGTGCGATGTTCGGATGTGAGAGAGTCGCCGAGGCCCGCGCCTCGTGCAGAATCCGGGCCCGGAAGCGGGGGTCGCCGACAAAGCGCCCGGCCAGGACTTTCACGGCCACCGGACGGTCCAGCACCTCGTCCTGGGCGCGCCAGACGACAGCCATGCCACCACGGCCGAGTTCACTGATCAGCCGGTACCGGCCGCCGAGTCTCCGATCCTCCGCCACGCGTCGCAGTCTGCCGAAAGAATCGCCGATCCGCACACGCGAATGCCACTACGCCTCCCGCATCCACCATTCGGTGAACTGGCGGGCCAGAAGGGTGTGATCCAGTCGCAGGATCCACAGGTTGCGATAGCGGCGCTCCGGATAGGAGGTGGCCGCCTCGATGATCGACATCTCCTCGGTGACGATCAGTGGATGCCAGGAGAACGTGGTCGTCCCCGGACGGTCCCGGCGCGCGGTCCAGCCGGTCACGATCGCCTCCCGGCCGACCCAGGGCTTCGCGTACGGCTCGGTGAAGTAGGCGGCGTCCTCGGCGAACAGGTCCCGGATGTCTTCCGGATCGTTCGACTCCCAGGCCTTGCGGTACTTCCCCACCCACGCCGTCACGGCGTCCAGACTCGTCATCCCCGGCGCCCTCCATCTCCACCCGGCCAGCCCTTCCTAACAGTGCCAGCCGGGCGGCCGTAGGGTCGGCTCATGACGGATACCTGGCGGCATCTGCCCGCACCGGCCCGCCCGATCGCCGCCGCGGCCACCGCTGCCGTCGCCGCTGTGCAGGCCGGGGACACCGGCGCCCTGGACGAGGCGACGGCCGACCTGGCGGCACTCGACCCGGCGCGGACCGGCCTGGTCCTCGGCACCACCGTCCGCCTGCTACTGGAGGACGGGCACCCGGACGGGCTGGCCGCCGACGACGTGCGCACCACTCTGGCGAGCGCCGTCCGTTCCTGGCCGGACGCCGATCCGCAGGTGGTCCTCTGGCTGCTGGCCGGGGCCCTCGGCGTGCTGGAGGAGGACGGCAGCCCGGCTCCGAAGCCGGACGATCTGGCCCGGCACGCGGCGGTGCTCCTCGCCGACCTGCTGGCCGGCCGCCCGATCGCGCCGTGGTGGACCGCCGCCCTCGCGGAGATCGAACGGGCACAACTCAACGACTAGCTTTTTTGCAGAAACTGCAAGTTTGGCTCTAAAGTCACCGCGTGCACGCGGATTCCACAGCCATGCCCGGCCGACGGGAGACCAAGCGCAGGCAGACCCGCCTCGCGTTGATCACCGCCGCGCTCCGTCTCGCCGACGAGCGGGGCGCCGACCGGGTGACCACCGAGGAGATCAGCGCGGCGGCCGAAGTGTCGCCACGCACGTTCTTCAACTATTTCGCCACCAAAGAGGACGCCCTGGTCGGCGACCCCATGGAGGGCCTCGACGAGCCCCGGCTGCCGGACGGCCCGCTGCCGGACGCCCTGCTGGCGGCACTCGCGCCGACCTTCGCGCAGATCCAGCACGACCGGGACCTCTGGCTGCTCCGGATGCGCGTGATCGGCGCCAACCCGCACCTGCTGCCGCTGCTCATCGCCGCGGCCGCCTCCGCTGAGCAGCGGCTCGCCGCAGCCATCACCGAACGCGACGGCCTGCCCCCGGACCACCCGTTCCCGCCGGTCGCCGCGGCGGTCGCCAACGCGGCGGTCCGGGTCGCGGTGTGCCGCTGGGCCGACGACCGCGACAGCCGGCCACTGATCGAACACGTCCGTGAAGCCTTCGCCATCCTTGCCAGTATCTGAAAGAAGTGCGATGAAGACCGTAGAACCCGAAACCGCCGCATCATCCGGAAGGATGTCGCACCGGGAGGTCATCCAGGCCCTCTCCGGTCTGATGCTCGGCATGTTCGTCAGCATCCTGGCCTCCACCGTGGTCGCCAACGCACTGCCCCGGATCATCGCCGACCTGAACGGCAGCCAGTCCGTCTACACCTGGATCGTCACGACCGAACTGCTCGCCATGACGGCCACCGTCCCGCTCTGGGGCAAGATGGCCGACCTTTACAGCAAGAAGCTGCTGATTCAGCTCTCCCTCGGCCTCTTCGTGGTCGGCTCACTGGTCGCCGGCTTCACCCCGAACGTCGAGATCCTGCTGGTCAGCCGGGTCATCCAGGGTGTCGGCGCGGGTGGCATGACCGCGCTCGCGCTGATCGTGATGGCCGCGATGATCCCGCCACGCGAACTGGGCCGGTACTCCGGCATGTTCGGCGCCGTCTTCGGTGTCGCCACCATCGCCGGACCGCTGATCGGCGGCGTCCTCGTCGACACCTCGTGGCTCGGCTGGCGCTGGTGCTTCCTGATCGGGGTGCCGTTCTCGCTGATCGCGATCGCCCTGCTTCAGCGCACCCTGCACCTGCCGACCACCCGCAAGCAGGTCAGCATCGACTGGCTCGGCGCGCTGCTGATCACCGGCGGCGTCAGCACCCTGCTGATCTGGTCCACCCTGGCCGGTGACAAGTTCGACTGGGCGTCCTGGCAGACCGCCGCGATGGTGATCGGCGGAGTGGTGATCCTCGGGCTGGCGGTGTGGGCCGAGTCGAAGGCCAAGGAGCCGATCATCCCGCTCGGCATCTTCCGGCACCGCACCGTCACCCTCGCCATCATCGCCAGCGTGCTGGTCGGTGTGGCGATGTTCGGCGGCACGGTCTTCCTGTCCCAGTACTTCCAGACCTCCCTCGGCAAGACCCCGACGGCCGCCGGCCTGATGGGCCTGCCGATGGTCTTCGGCCTGCTGATCTCCTCCACGGTGGCCGGCGCGCTGATCACCAAGTTCGGCAAGTGGAAAATCTTCCTGGTCAGCGGCTCGATCGTGATGACGATCGGGATGTTCCTGCTCAGCACGATCGACGCGCACACCAGCGTGCCGGTGATCTCGGTCTTCATGGCGGTGCTCGGCGTCGGTGTCGGCCTGCTGATGCAGAACCTGGTGCTGGCCGCACAGAACGAGGTGCCCGCCGCCGAGTTGGGGGCCACCACCTCGGCGCTGACGTTCTTCCGCAGCATGGGCGGTTCGATCGGGGTGAGCGCGCTCGGTGCCGTCCTGACCCACCGGGTCACCGCGCTGTTCACCGAGAGGTTCGGCCCGGCGGCCGCCGGCGGCGGCGAGGTCCCCGACCTGCAGACACTGCCGCCGGAGGTGCTCGCGGTGATCAAGGAGATCTACGGTACGGCCACCGCCGACCTGTTCCTGATCGGCGCCCCGATCGCGTTCCTCGCGGTGATCGCGGTCGTCTTCATCAAGGAGAAGCCGCTGTCGAACCTGTCCGGCGACGAACGCCTGGCGCAGGAGCAGACCCTGACGCACTGAAAGCCGCCGCGCTCCGGGACTGATCGTGGTGAGTTGCGGTTCGATCCGCACCCCAACTCACCACGCTCGGCCCGTCCCGACCGGCTGTGGTGAGTTGCGGTTCGAATCGAGCCCTAACTCACCACGCTCGGTCGTGACCGCCGACGGCGGCTGGGGGCGGAAACGGTCGGGCAGGGCAGGCCGACGTGATCAGGACGGCCGGAGGCCGACTGAGGTGCGCGGGTTCGGCGGCTCGGCACAACCGAGCAGGCCGACCAGGCCGGACACCCACAACTGCCGGTAGACGGTGGCGCTCGGGTGGCTGACTACCAGTTTCACCCCACTCGCCGCGGCGGTGTGGAAACAGGCGACCAGAATCCCGATGCCGATGCTGTCGATCAGCATCACCCGTTGCAGGTCCAGACAGATCCGACTCGGCGTCATCGTGGTGAGGACGTCGTTGACCGCGTCCCTCATGACGTGAGCGTTGTCGAGGTCGATCTCTCCACTCGGAGCGATCTCGACAGTGCCGTCGGCAAGCTGGCGGATCGTGATCGGCAGATACACAGCTGCCCTCTTCCTGGCGTCCAGCCGGGGCTGGATCCGACTTCCGCGGGACACGGTCGCGCCGACCGTGAAGAGGGGTCGTGCGCTCGTTGAGGGACGCCGACTGGAACCCGCGTTCCTACAACAATCCGCTGGTCTGCAAGTTACGCCACGTAGGCGCGGAACGCCAGAGTAGTTCATATGGCCGGAATGTGCTGGAACGGTCACTGCGCGGCGACCACGTTGACTGTCCACCGTCCTGAACCGAATACTCACCGTATGTGTTGGAGCTCCGGGCGGCATGGTTGACGCCCTGCCGAGCGCCCTGCCGGCGCCGGGCACCGTCTACTTCGACAGCGTCTGTCTCGACAGTGTCGACGGCGATCGGGCCCGTGACATCCTGAATCGTTTTTACCACCCGGTGGCCGGCGGCAAGGACCTTGAGCTGGGCATCGAGGTCATCCAACTCGGACCACTCACGGTCGGCCACCTCACCTTCGCCGGTCACGCGGCGACGCTGGACGTGCCCGCGCTCGACGCCTACCACGTGATGCTGCCGACTGCGGGACGCGTGCTGGCGCTGCGTGACGGGCACGAGTTGGCCGCGACGCCGGCGACCGCGCTCGCCTTCCAGCCCGGCGACCGGATCCGGTTACGGCACGAGCCGAACACCACAGAACTCGGCGTACGCATCGAGAGCTGGGCGCTGGAAGCGGAACTGGCCGGGCTCCTCGGGCATCCGGTGCGCGGGCCGATCGATCTGCCGCCCGCCTTCGACCTCACCACCGGACCGGCGCACAGTTGGAGCCGGCTCGTCCGGCTGCTCCGCGACGAACTGGAGCACGAGACCAGCCTGATCCGCGAGCCGGTGATCGCCGAACAGTTCTGCGGCAGCGTACTCAGCGGGCTTCTGTTGAGCGTCCCGCACCGCTATCACGAGGAGCTGGTGGCACCGCCGGCCGCGGTGATCACCCGGCCGATCCGCCGAGTGGTGGAGGCGATCAGTGACGAGCCCGAACACGCGTTCACGGTCGGTGAGCTGGCGGCGATCGCCGGGATGAGTGTCCGGTCACTCCAGTCCGGATTCCGCCGGCACCTCGGCAGCGCGCCGATGGCATACCTCCAGGAGGTCCGGCTCAGCCGAGCTCACGAAACGCTGCGCCACGGCGATCCGGCGCAGATCACGGTCGCGGACGTCGCCCACCGGTGGGGGTTCGCGCACCTCGGCCGGTTCGCGTCCGCTTACCGCCATCGTTTCGGAGAGTCACCGTCTGAGACGCTACGGAACGCCACCTGAACGGGTGTCACTCGCCCGGGTCGGAACGCCTCGGCTGCGGTACTCCGTCCGCGCGGCGAGTCACCCCCGACGTGCCGAAGAGGTCACCCCTCGGGGGCATCCAGTCGCGCCAAGCGGACAACCGGGGTGGCACGTCGGCCATCTCACCGTCTCCCGCCCGGCACTGCTGCCGGAGGTACGCGACGACCCGCTCCACCGCCGCCCCGCCGTTCTCGGTCAGCGTCAGCAGCACCCGGCGGTCCACCGTCCCGTCCTCCCGGAGCAGTTCCGCCAGCCCGGCCAGCACCCGCACCGCCTCGGAGGCGTCCCGCTCGGCATCCCACAGACCGGTCACTCGCGGGCTCCCCCGGGCGCGGCCGGAAACTCGTACAAGGCTGTGCGGTCGGTCATGCAGTGCATCCCCTCACCCCGACACACGCCTGGCCGGTCGCCGCGGGCCCGCGTCGACCACACCCCGGACGGTCCGGCCCGGCGCGCGTGACAAGCCGAAAATGTATTCGGCTCGCTACTTTGCGTCCATCCGTAACGCGCAGCTTCTGTCCAGTTAGCGCTCAGATCGGCCAGTCTGCGTTGCCGATCACGACTACCCCGCGTAGGCGTATCGAATCGGGTGTCCGCTGTTAATCGCATTTCGCGGGGTTTTAGCCGACACACCGAACCGCTTTCATCGTCTCGTTTCTGCCATTCGGCCGTCGCGCCGAAACGTGAAACGGCGCCGCGGAATCAGAGGCGGATCGTGGCCCGGTCGGCGATGGATCGCTCGGCGGCGGCCAGGATCTCGGTCACCCCGGCACCGAACCGGGCGTCGAGAGCGGACGCGGGGCCACCGGCGGCCGCGGCCAGCAACTGGTCCAGGGCACGGCTCATCGCCTCGCCCGGAGCCCACTCGGCGCTCGGCACCTCCAGCACTCCCGCCTCGCCGGAGAAGACCGCCTCCTCGCGGGCCGCGGCGGGCGGCGCGTCCACCGCGAGGGTCAACCGGCTCACCGCACCTCCGGCGTGCTTGAGCAGCAGGTACGTCAGATCCCGGTCACCGGCTACGGTGGTCACCTCGGCGACCGGGCCCAGCACCGGAAGCACCAGGGCCAGCGCGTGCGGGCCGACGTCCCACAGCCCACCGCGCTCCCGTCGCCACGGCGACGCCCCGAACGGATTGTCCGGCGTGAAGATCGCGCCGAGGTGGTCGACGCGAGCCTCGTTCCAGCCGCCGGTGGCGACCGCCTCGGCCAGGAACGCGTCCATCTCCGGAGTGAACCGGCGAGTGAAGAAGACCACTGAGGCGACCTCGACGGCGGCGAGGGCCCGGGCCTCCTCGACCCGGGTGGCGACCGGTTTGTCGAGCAGCAGGTGCCGTCCGGCCGCGGCGGCCCGCAGCGCGAGCGGGGCCTGCACGTCCGGCGGAAGCGCGACCGCGACCGCGTCCACATCGGCGATCAGGGCATCGACCTCGGAGTACGCGGGTACGCCGTACTGCCCCGCCAACTCGGCCGTCCGGGCCGGATCACGGCCCCAGACTCCGGTGAACTCCACCCCGGAATGAGCCGCCAGAGCGGGCGCATGCACGAGGTGTGCCCAAGGTCCCGTACCGAAAAGTCCGAAGCGCACCGGATCGCCCACCCTATTCGTTGATGATCACTAGGCCGGAAGTTACCAGGCCGGACCGGCCTCAGTAACCTGACCGAGTGAACGGTCCCCTGTCGTCGGCGACGATCATCGCCGCGTTGGTCCTGGCGGTGTGGTATCTGCTGCGCGCGGCTCTCGACCGCGCGCCGAGCGATCCCGACCTGATCGCCGCCCTCGCCCTGAGCGCCCTGGTGGTGATCCTCGTCGTGGTGGCCGTGATCGGCCTCTTCACCGATCCCCGCCCCGCGGACCCGACCACGTTCGCCGGCTACCTGATCACCACGATCGCCTTCGTCCCCACCTCGGTGTACCTGGCGAAGATGGAGCCCACCCGCTGGGGCAGCCTGATCCTAGGAATCGGCTGCCTAGTCCTGCCAGTCCTAGTGCTGCGCCTGCAGCAGATAGCGTCGGTGACCGGTGCCTGACAGAACCCCCGCCGAGGCCAAGACCCGACCCCGGGACGCCGCCCTGGGTTCCGGCCTGGGCCGGGTCCTACTCCTGGTCTACGGCGTCTTCGCCCTGTCGGCGAGCGCCCGGGCCCTGGTGCAGATAACCACACACTTCACCGAGGCCCCCCTGGCTTACCTGCTGTCCGCTTTCGCCGGGCTGGTCTACATAGCCGCCACGGTGGGCTTGGCCCGGGGCGGCCCCCGAGGCCGGATGATCGCCCTGGTGAGCTGCACGATCGAGCTGCTGGGCGTCCTGGCGATCGGCACCCTGACCGTCATCGACAGCGTCGACTTCCCCGACGCCACCGTCTGGTCCAACTTCGGCAGCGGTTACGGCTACGTGCCGCTGATCCTGCCTTTCATCGGCCTCTGGTGGATCTACCGCCACAAACCAGCCGCGCGATAGGCAAGAGGTTCGGGACGTCAGCCGTTGCTCTCGATGGCGTGGGGGACGAAGTTGCAGGCGTTGTTGGTTACCAGGCCGGCGGTTCCCAAGCCCTCGCGGATGCCCATGCCTGCTGGTTCGCCGTCGATGAGCCAGGCGCCGATCACCGGGTGGACCGTGCCCTCCAAGCCCTCGAAAGCCGGCAGTTCGCACAGTTCCTGGACGACGTAGCGGCCGTCGGAGCCGTACTCCGACGGCGATGACGTGATCGTCACGCCGTCGCGGACCAGGGTCACCGAGCCGCCCTCGCGGCCCCAGACGGGCTTCTTGGCGTACGACGTGAGGGTGGCCGCCTTGGAGGATTCCGCGAAATAGGCGGGCAGCAGGTACTTGGAGCGTTCCGGGTCGGTGCCGAAAAGCTTCCACAGGACCGGGAGCAGCGCCTTGTTGCCGAGGAGTGCCGCTTTGTAGGGCGGCTCGATCCAGACGGTTCCGCGTTTCTCCGGGTCGGCCATGTTCCGGAAGAAGGCTTTGCCGCCCTCCTCGTGCCAGAACCATTCCCACGGGTAGAGCATGAAGATCACGTCGATGGGCTCGGACTTGTGTTCCTGTCCGGGCGCGGGCACGAACAGGACCCGGTCGCCGGCGACGTCCCAGCCGATCTGGCTCATCGCGATCAACTCCACCGGGTAGCCGGCTTCCTCCGCGGTGGCCATCAGGTAGGCGACGTTCATCCGGTCCTCGCCTGAGGTCTCGGACGTCTCGTACGCAAAGAAGATCTTGGGTTTCTCCGGCAGCCAGGTTCGGGACTCGCGCAGTTTGTCGATGTTGCGCCGCCAGGCACCCGGGTCGCCGGGCTCGCCGGGGGTGGCCTCCCAGCCGACCAGGCGTTCGTGGATCGAGTTCCACTGCCGCCACTCGTGCTGGGTGACCCCGGTCTGATCCATCCAGTGCCACTGGATGACCGCCGCCTCGATCAGTGAGGTGGGCGTCTGCGCGTTGAACTCCAGCAGCCGGGGCACACTGCCGGCCCCGTTGTACCAGAGGTCGAAGCGCCCGTAGACGGTCGGCGAGAAGTCCGGGGTCTGCATGGGCAGGCGCATGTCCGGGTCTTTGTCGTAGTGCGTCCACGTCTCGGCGTCGCCGTCGAACCAGGTCCGGATGATCTGCTCGTGCGCGTACTCCGGGATGCCGATCCGGCTCAGGAAGCAGCTCTCGGCGTTGCAGACCGACGCGAAGAACCCCTGCTTACGGCCTTCCACGGTGCGGCGCGGGCACTGTTGGACCATCCAGTCGCCGGCTTCCATGCACATCGTGTACAGCGTCGTCGTGGCTGCTTCCAGCTCTTCGATCTCGGCCGCGGTGAAGTCGTAGTACGGACCTTCATGCCAGTACGAGTACGTGGTCCCGTCCGGCAGGACATCGTCGTTGTACGTCAGGCCGAGGCTGTAGTTGGTCAGCCGCCACCCGTCGCGAACCGGCCCGTGAGGAATCCGCCGCATCCCGTTGAAACCCCTTACGAACCGGACTTGCTGCCGCTGTAGCCGCTGCCGCCTTTGCCGACGACGCTGGTCTTGACCGTGCCGTTGCTGATCCTGCCACTGGAGGGCAAACCGAACTTGGACCGGGAAGCGGAGTCGTTGTAGGCGAACTTACTGCCACCGGCCGGCAGCTTCGACCCGACCGGATAACCCGACCGGTAACCCGAGGAGTGCCAGATGAAGAAGCCGCCGCCCCCGCCACCACCGTTGTCATCGTCGCAGTAGTCCTCGTCGACGATCACGCCGTTGGAGTCGGCGCAGTAGAAACCCTCGTCCGTGTACTCGTCGTTGTCGCACGCCGCCGTACCACCCGCGGCCAGCAGGAGGAAGGTGCTGGTCAGCGAAATGGTTCGGGAACTCATGCGTCGGTTCATGATTTCTTTGTAACTCTTCTCAGCAAGTTGCCAGCAACCTTGACCGGTCAGTCCTGTGGGCCACCGGCGACATAAACCACCTGCCCGGTGACAAACCCGGCACCTTCACTGGCCAGGAAGGACACCGTGTTCGCCACGTCTTCGGGACGGCCCGCTCGCCCGACGGGAATCTGGCTCACGGTCGCCTTCTCGAAGTCGGCGAAGTCTACGCCGATCCGGGCCGCCGTCGCCCTCGTCATATCGGTCACGATGAAGCCTGGCGCGACCGCGTTCGCGGTGATGCCGAACTTGCCCAGCTCGATCGCGAGCGTCTTGGTGAAGCCCTGCAGACCGGCCTTCGCGGCGGCGTAGTTGGCCTGGCCGCGGTTACCGAGGGCGGAGGTGCTGGAGAGGCTGACGATCCGCCCGTAACCCGCGTCGACCATGTGTTTCTGCACAGCCTTGCTGAACAGGAAGGCACCGCGCAGGTGCACGGACATGACCGTGTCCCAGTCGTCCTCGGACATCTTGAAGAGCAGGTTGTCGCGCAGCACCCCGGCGTTGTTGACCAGCACCGCCGGCGGGCCCAGCTCGGACACGGTCCGCTCGATGGCCGCCGCCACCTGACCGGAGTCGGCCACGTCGGCGCCGATCGCGATCGCCCGGCCACCCGCCGCCACGATCGCGTCGACCGTCTCGGCACCGGACTTCTCGTCCAGGTCGACGACCGCGATCGCCAGGCCGTCGGAAGCGAGTTTACGGGCGATCGCCGCGCCGATGCCGCGTGCGGCTCCGGTGACGACAGCGACACGAGGTGCGGACTGCGACATTAGCGGGCCTCCAGCAGTGATCAGGCTGTCTGGAGGCCGATGCTAATCGTCGTCAGGCGGTTCTGCGCATCCGGATCCAGCGATAGCCGTGTCCCTCGACCCGAACCTTGTCGAATTCGCCCAGTTCCGGGTACTCCTGGTCGGCCAGCACGTCGTTCGGGAAGTCGGCCTCACCGGCCAGGCTACTGAGATCCACCTCGCCGGCCTCGGTGCCCAGATTGTGCACGAAGAGCATGGTTCCGGTCTCGGCGTCTGCGCGGTGCACCAGGATGCCACGCGGCGCGGGGACATCGACGTGGGTGCAGCTGCCGCTGCCGACCTCCGGAGCTTCCCGGAGGGTACGGATCATCCGCTCGAACCACGACCACAGCGACTTCGGATCGTGCCGTTGGAGAGTCGCGTTGAGCGTCTCGTAGCCGAAGTCGCCACCCGAGATCACCGGGCGGATCACGTCCTTCGGGTCGGCGGTGGAGAAGCCGCCGTTCGGCAGGTTGTTCCACTGCATCGGGGTACGGATGGCGTAGCGCCCGTCCTGGGACAGGTCCTCCCCCATCCCGATCTCCTCGCCGTACCGCAGCACCGGAGTGCCACGCAGGCTGAACTGGAGCGCGTAGGCCAGCTCCAGGTGCCGGCGGTCGTTGCCGAGCATCGGGGCCAGACGACGGCGGATGCCCCGGCCGTACAACTGCATGTGATCTTCCGGTCCGAATTTCCCGACGACGTCCTTGCGCTGCTCGGCGGTCAGACGGGACAGGTCGATCTCGTCGTGGTTACGCAGGAAGGTGGCCCACTGGCCGCCGTCCGGCAGCTTCGGGGTGTCGCGCAGCGCGTCGATGACCGACTCGGCGTCCTCCCGGGCCAGCGCGAGCACCAGCTTGGCGTTGAGCATGAAGTCGAACAGCATGTGGATCCGGTTGCCGGAGCCGCCCTCGTCGCCGAAGAAGCGGGGCAGCGAGTCGGGTTCGACGTTCGCCTCGGCCAGCAGGACCGCGTCGCCCTTGCGCCACTGCACGTGCTGGCGCAGCTCGCTGAGGAAGTCGAAGTCCATCGGCGACGACGGGTTGCCCGGCTCGGTCTGCTCGATGATGAACGGCACCGCGTCCATCCGGAACCCGGCCACCCCGAGTTGCAGCCAGAACGCGCAGATCTTCTTGATCTCCTCGCGCACCTCGGGATTGTTGATGTTCAGGTCCGGCTGGAACTTGTAGAACCGGTGGTAGTACCAGAGTTTCGCGGTCCGGTCGTAACTCCAGGTCTCGTCCTGTTCGCCGGGAAAGACCATGCCCTGGTTACGGTCCGCCGGTTCGGTCTCGCTCCAGACGAACCAGTCGCGGTACGGGGAATCCGGTGACGATCGGGCGGACTGGAACCACGGGTGCTGATCCGACGTGTGGTTGACCACCAGATCGATGATCACCTTGATGCCCCGGTTGGCGGCCTGGTGCAGCAGTTCGGCGAAGTCACCGAGGGTGCCGAACCGGGGGTCCACGTTGTAGAAGTCGGAGACGTCGTAGCCGTCGTCCTTGCCCGGCGACGGGTGGATCGGGTTCAGCCACAGGCAGTTGATCCCGAGCCGGGAGAGGTAGTCGAGCCGGCCGATCAGACCGCGGATGTCACCGCAGCCGTCACCGTCGGAATCGGCGAACGTGTCGATGTCGAGGCAATAGACGACGGCCTTGGAATACCAGCGGTCACTCATGCGCCCTTACATGACCGTGCCTCCGGGCGGCCAAACTCGCTCCGGCCCACAGCACTGCGACACCGGCGCCGAAGACCGTGATCGGGGTCAGCACCAGCACCACGACTCCGGTCATGACGATCGCCGGGGTCAGGTCGAAGTAGAGCGACCAGTGCGCGACCTGCTCCAGTTCCTGGAAGGCGACCGGAATCGCGACGACCACGGCGGACAGCACCGCGATCCGCCTCCGTGCCCCGATGATCCCGGCCACGGCGAGGACCAGGAACAGGCCCGGCACCCAGTAGTGCACGATCGGGAAGAGCGGGCTGGGCCCGGCCTCGGAGTACCAGAATCGGAACCAGGCCCGATTCCATCCGAGCGCCTCCATCAGTGCCGCGAAACCCACCCCCGCAGCGACCAGGACCAGACCCCGGCCACCCAGCACGGCACGGACCGGCCGACCGGAGGCAGCGACCGCGAACAGGGCCAGGGCGACCAGCGCGAGGGCGAGCCCCCAGGCCATCCGCAGGGCCTGCCACGGCCCCGGCCCCGCCCACAGGCAGATCGCCCCGGCCTGCACCAGCACTCCGGCAGCGGCCAGCCGGACCGTCGCCCGGCGCAGGCCCAGCACGGCGGCACCGGCGACCAGGGTCCAGACCAGAGTCCGTGCCACCGGGTCGAGCAGGAGAAGTCCGCCGATGCCGTGCAGCCGCTTCGGATCGCCGTAGGACCACTCCGCCAGGCCGATCGACAGCCGGCTGACTCCCACCCCGGCCAGCACCAGGGCGGCGAACAGACCGACCACCGCGGCGGCGCTTCGCCACCCCGTACCGCGCTGGGTGTGGAAAGCACTGCCCAGACGAACCGTGAGGCCCGCGCGGACCAGGTCCATCGCATCGGCCGGGGAAGGGAAGCGGCGGTCCGGCTCGGCGCCGGCCATCAGGACGCCGACCATCTCCTCCTCGTAGGCGGCCCGGTGCCCGGCCGGATAGATCCGCAGCAAACTGCGGTAACGCGCCTCCAGATCGGTCATGCGGGGGCACCTCCCAACTCGGGGCGGCGGGCCCGGAGCCGGCCCTCGGCGATGGTCGCCTGACTGCGCAGGCGGGCGGTCTCGGTGGCCAGGCTCTGCTCGCCGGCCCCCGTGAGCCGGTAGTAGCGCCGCAGCCGGGACTGCACGATCTCCTCCCGGTCGACCTCGATCAGGCCCTCGGCCCGTAGCCGATCGAGGGCCGCGTAGAGGGTGCCGGCCCGCAGTCGCACCCGCCCGCCGGTCATGGCGGCCACGTCCTCGATCACGGCGTAACCGTGCCGGGGTTCCTCGGCCAGGGCGGTGAGCACGAGGAATGTCGGCTCCCGCATCGGGGCATGGCTCATGCTGAAGGAATATACCGATGAAGGGTATATACGGGAAGCGATTCGCTGAATGAACGGCGGGTAAACGAAGCGGACGGAATCGAGGAGGGCACACACATGGCCGACGGCAATCTCGGCGGACTCACCGGCTGGGTCGCTTCGGTGATCGAATCGATGGGTGAGGTCGGTGTCGGCCTGCTGGTGGCGCTGGAGAACCTGATCCCGCCGATTCCCAGTGAGATCGTCCTGTCGATGGCCGGTTACCTGGCCAGCGAGGGCCGGGTCAACCTGGTTCTGGTCTGGTGCACCGCGACGATCGGCGCGCTGGCCGGTGCGGTGGCGCTCTACTGGCTCGGCCGGGGTCTCGGCGAGGAGCGGCTCAAACACTGGCTGGACCGGATCCCGCTGGTCGACCCGGAGGACCTGAACAAGGCGGACCGCTGGTTCGAGAAGCACGAACGGGCCGCGGTGCTCTTCGGCCGGTGCGCACCGGTGGTACGCAGTCTGGTCTCCATCCCGGCCGGCGCCAACCACATGCCGATGGGGCAGTTCATGCTGTTCACCGCGATCGGCAGCGGGGTGTGGAACGCGCTGTTCATCGGTGCCGGTTACGCCCTCGGGTCCCGCTGGCAGGACGCCGAGCGGTACGCGCACTGGTTCGACTACGCGATCTGGGCGTTCTTCGCGATCGCCATCGGGTCGTGGGTGGTGAAGAAGGTGCGCAAGCGGCGGCAGCGCGCCGCCGCCCGCACGCCTTGATCAGAACTTCGCGGCCTCCGTGGTGAACGCCCAGTCATCCTGGGTGATGCCGGAGCAATCCGAGGTCGCCTCCTCGGTGGTGCAGCCGCGGTCCCGGTTGACCGACCACACCGAGAGCCGGGCCAGGCCGTGCTCGGTGGCGTACTCGCGGATCTGGGTGAAGGTGTCCAGGGTGGTCACCTCGCCGCGGTCGGAGAGGCCGTTCATCGCCGAGATGCCGACATGGGCGTACGCCTCGGCCTCGGTCCAGCCGAACGTCGACATCAGCAGCTCTTTGAGGCCTTCGGTGGCCGCCTCGGTGGCGGTCAGGATGTCGGTGCCCTCGGCGAAGTTGAACGGCATCTGGGTGAAGACGTCGATGTCGGCGTCCAGTTCGGCGGCCCGGGCGATCAGTCGCTGACCGTCGGCGTTCGGGCCGGTCGTCGACGTGCTGAAGGTGAGGATCGTCCGCAGGCCTGGGTTGTCCTCCTTGACGAGCTTGAGCGCTTCCAGGATGCGGTCCTGCACGTCGTGGTCCTGGAACTCGTCGGCGTTCTCGATGTCGACGTCGATGGTGGTCGTGCCGGTGGCGTCGATCACCTTCTGGTACGCCCCGGCCAGCTCCTGCGCCGTCGAGCAGGCCGGCCCCAGCTTGTCACCGCTCCAGCCGCCGATCGACGGGATCACCTCGGCACCGGCCGCCTCGATCGCCTGGATGGCCTCGTCGTGCACCCCGCCGGTCAGTCCGGTCTCGCCGGTCCACACCGGTTCGCAGCCGTCCCCGGCGACGACGAAGGCCAGGGTGAACGCCTGGACACCGGTCGCCGCGACCACCTCGGCGGGGTCGGGCGCGTCACCCCAGCCCGGATAGAGGTAGGGCGCGGCGGGCATGCTCGTGCTCTCACTCACGGTAGCGGCACCGGTCGTGGCGGCGTCGGTCGTCCCGGCCTCGGAGATCGCGACCGGGATGATCGCGGCGGTCAGTGCGACCGCCGCGATCGCGAGCTTCCAGCTCAGCTTCACGGAGGGCTCCTCTCGTCAGAGAACTCGACGCAGTGAGCCCGGGCCCGCGATACCGCTACCTGCGGAACTGGATCCAGTTCACATTCACGAAGTCGGCGGACTGGCCGCTGGTGAAGGTGAGATACACGGTGTGCTTGCCGGTCACCGCGGTGACGTTGGCCGGAATCGACTGCCAGGTCTGCCAGCCGCCGGTACCGGCCAGCGCGAACGCCCCGATCGGTGCGTTGCTCCGGCTGTCCAGGCGCACCTCGACCAGGCCACTGATCCCGGTCGTGGCACCCGACGCCACCCGGCCCACGAAATCCTTGACCCCACCGGTGCCGAAGTCGACGTCGTTGAACTGAAGCCAGTCGCCGTTCGCCACGTACGAGACGTTCTGACCACCTTCGGAGCAGGTCTCCACCTGGATCCCGGCCGAGCTGTTGTACGACTCGGCCTCGATCCGGTCGTAAGCGCTGCGCGTGGTGCCGGTGCCCGTGGCGGACTGGTAGACCGCCACGTAGTCGACGAGCATCGGCACACCGGACTGGGTGGCCGCGGTCGGGCCGCCGCCGAACGCCGCCGGGAACCCACCGCCCATCGCCACGTTGAGGATCACGAAGAACCCGTGGTGGGTGGCGTTGTTCCAGGTGGTGGCGTCGACCGCGGTGGAGCTGAGGGTGAAGTAGTTGACGCCGTCCAGGTACCACCGCAGTTGCTCGGGCGAGACGCTCCGGTCGTACTCGATCGCATAGGTGTGGAAGCTGCCGAGGCAGCCGCTGCAGGCCCGTTCGCCGCTGGTCAGGCCGGTGGTCTCGTTGCACGGGCCGCCCGGGTTGGTGCCGCAGTGCAGGGCGGCGAAGACGCTGGACCGGCCGTTGACGTTCTCCAGGATGTCCAGCTCGCCGATGCTGGGCCAGTTGGTGGCGCCGACCGGGCGGGCCGCGTCACCGAGCGCCCAGAACGCCGGCCAATACCCGGCGGCGGCCGCCCCGGTCACGTTGGGCTGCTGGATCCGGCTCTCGATACGCATCTTGCCGCCGGCCGGGGCGGCGAAGTCGGTGCGCTGGGTCTCCACCCGGCCGGAGGTCCAGTTGCCGGCCGCGTCCCGGATCGGCTTGATCACCAGGTTGCCGCCGCCGTCCTGGTAGACGTTCGCGGTCGAGTCGGTCATCGTCTCGATCTCGCCGGTGCCCCAGTTGGCGGCACCGCCGGGATATCCGGTGCCGGTCGAGTAGAGCCAGTTGGAGCGGTTGAGCCCGGTGCCGGCCGTGCCGGTGAAGTCGTCGCTGAAGGTCAGGGTCATGCCGGTGGGCGCGGGCGGCACGGCGGCCTCGGCCCGGGCGGCGAACGTGGCGGATGCGCCGGCGACGAGCAACGCGCTCGCCACGGCCAGGATTCTTCGGGGGATACGCATGGGGAATGCGCCTTTCCGGGGATTGTGAGAGCGCTCTCAGAAGTTTCGCGCTCGTTTCCAAAGCTTGTCAATATGGAAGAATCTCGATCGTTTTCGGAGAGATCCCACCGGGTATCCCGCTGCTCATGGAGACCGCCACCGAGAGCAACGAGATCTCTCCGGAGCTCGCCGCCCAGGCCGAACAAGACGACCTGCACACTCTCGGCGTCGAGGAGGAGTACCTCCTCGTCGACGCGGTGGAACCGCGGGCGGCCGAGGTGGTCGACGAGGTCTTCGCCCAACTGCCCGCCGAACTGCGGGCCGTGGTGCAGCACGAGTTCTACCGCAGCCAGATCGAGGTGGCCAGCCCGCCGCAACTCGACCTGGGCGCGCTCGCCGCCTCACTGCGGGGGCTGCGCGCCGAAGTGGGCGCCGCCGCCGAACGGGCCGGAGCCCGGCTCGTCGCGGTCGGCACCGGGCCCGCCGCCGGCCCCAACGCCCGGATCGTCGACAACGATCGCTATCACCTGATGCGCGAGCGCTTCGGCGATCTCTCCCCCGGTCCGGGCATGTGCGGCACCCACGTGCACGTCAGCATCCCCGACCCGGAGACCGGCGTGCAGGTGCTCAACCACCTGCGCCCGTGGCTGCCGATCCTGCAGGCGGCCACCGCCAACTCGCCGCTGTTCGGCGGTCGCGACACCGGGTACTCCAGCTGGCGTTCGATGATGTGGGAGCGCTGGCCCACCGTCGGCCCGGCGCCCTACCTGCGGTCCCACGAGCACTACTTGACGCTGGTCGCCGACCTGGAGGCGAGCGGCGCGATGCTCGACGAGGGAATGCTCTATTGGTACGCCCGCCTCTCCGCCAGCTATCCGACCGTCGAGATCCGGATGGGCGACGTGATGCCCACCGCCGACGACGCGGTGCTGCTGGCCGGCCTGGCCCGGGCCCTGGTCGCGACCCTGGTGCGTGAGGTCCGCGCCGGTACCCCGGCCCCGGACGTGGCCCATCCGCTCCTGGTGGCGGCGCACTGGCGGGCCGCGCACGACGGCCTGGAGGGCCTGAACATCGACATGGCCACCCGGCAGCCCCGCCCGACCGGGCGCCTGCTGCGCCAGCTCGTCGACTATGTCCGCCCGGAACTGGAGCGGCACGGCGACCTGGAGACGGTCACCGCCCTATGGGGACGACTGCGGGAGCACGGCACCGGTGCGGCCCGCCAGCGGGCGCTGCTCGCCAAGGGTGGATCCGTCAGTGAGGTGGTCGACTGGCTGGCCCACGCCACTCGCAGCGGAGATAACCCCTCGTGATCATAAGCACAGGGTTTTAGCTGAACCGGAGCGCGGAGAGGACGAATCGGCGTCGTCCTGACGAATGTTGCACAGCGTAGCCACATGAGATGAGCTGTGAATATCACTCAAGGTATCGACGAGGTTACCTATTTGGTATCGCGCTTGATCGTGCAACACGTGTACTCATGACGAATGCCGCCGAACGCCCCGCTTTCATCAGCGCCGACGTCTCGCGACGACATCGTGGCCCGTGGACGGCATCGAGTGCCGGACAAAACGGCCGGAGAAACCGCCACGCAGCCCATCGTCGCCCGGCTCACCGGCCTTCGCACCGCTTTCACGGACGCCTCCGGCGCCACAGTCCCGATGCCGCGGCACCGGGCCGGCTCGGACGGCTCCTATGGAACCTCCCGTCCCACCCCGCCCCGGCCCCGCGGCAGTGCCGGACGGCACACCGTGGAGCGCTTCGGGACCCTGACGGTCCGCGCCCAGACCTCGCAAGGCGCCCACCGCGCACCTGCGGAGACCTCACGGACGAGCTGGCTGCAGGTGGCCCGCCGCCGCCCGCAGCTGGCGCTCGCCGGGTTGGTCGCGGCCGGGCTGCTGCTCACCGCCGTGCCGATCCCGCAGGGCGGGGAGAGCACCAGCGTGATGACCGCCGCCGCCGAGGCGGTCGGCGTGATCAGCCGGACCGAGAAGAAGAAGCCACAACAGCAGCAGGCCCCCGAGCCGGACCCGGTGGAGGCCCTGCCCGCGGCGACCGGGAAGGCTCCGGCCGGCCCCACGGCACCGACCGCCACACCCAGCGTCGCGAAGACCGAGGAGAAGGCGCAACAGGCCATCGTCCCGGTCGGCGACGGGCCGTTCAACTCGCTGCGCACCACCGGCTCCAAGACGGTGATGCTGAGCTTCGACGACGGGCCGGACCCCAACGAGACGCCGAAGGTGCTGGCGCTGCTGGCACAGAACGACGTCAAGGCGGTCTTCTGCCTGGTCGGCACCCAGGCCCGTCGGCACCCGGACCTGGTCCGGCAGATCGCCGACGCCGGGCACGTTCTCTGCAACCACACGTGGAGCCACGACCTGAAGATCGGCAAGAAGAAGCCGAACCAGATCCGCGCTGATCTGGATCGGACGAACGCGGCGATCCGAGCCGCCGTGCCGAACGCCGAGATCCCGTACTTCCGGGCCCCCGGCGGCAACTTCACCGACCGGCTCGTGCAGACCGCCTACGGCGACGGCATGACCTCGCTCTACTGGGAGGTCGACCCGCGCGACTGGGAGCACCCCGAGGGCGAGACCTCCGAGCAGCACATCAGCCGGATCGTCAAGCAGGTCAAGAAGGAGACCCGGGACGGCGCGATCGTGCTGTCGCACGACTTCAACCAGCCGGACACCACCAAGGCGTACGCGGAACTGCTCCCGTGGCTGGTGGACAACTTCGAGATCGGTGTCCCCGGTCAGGAGCCGGCACCGGACCCGTCGGCCTCCACCCCGAGCCCGGCCCCGTCGGAGGCCCCGCAGGAAGCGGGCACCCCGTCGGCTACCCCGAGCGCTTCCGCGACCACGTGACGGGCTGCGACGGCTGGCAGGACGGGCACCGGTACAGGTTCCGGCCGGCCATCGCACCCATCGTGATCGAGGTTCCGCAGACCAGACAGGGCTGACCGGGACGGCGGTAGACGTACACCTCACCGCCGTGCCGGTCGACCCGGGGCGCCCGCCGCATCGCCTCCGGGGTGTGCCGGGTGTGCACGGTGTCGATCCGGCCGTGCAGCACGCCTTCCTTCATCAGCGCCCGCAGGTCGTCCCAGATCGCGGTCCAGCGGGCCGGGTCGATCGCGATGCCGGGCGTCTCCGGGGCCAGACCGGCCCGGAAGAGCACCTCGTTGGCGTAGATCAGACCGCATCCGGCGACCACCGACTGGTCCAGGAGCAGGGCGAAGAGCGGTTTGGTGCTGGACCTGATCCGGGCGTACGCGGTGGCGGGCTCGGCGTCGTCGCGCAGCGGGTCGGCACCGAGCCGGGCTCGCAGAAGGTCCGCCGCGGCCGGGTCGAGCACCTCGCACGCGGTCGGGCCGCGCAGCTCCAGCCAGTGATCAGAACCGGTCAGCACCATGCGCAGCTGACCCACCGGCGCCGGGGCCGGCAACTGTCCGTCGGCGAACTTGCCGTACAGGCCCAGATGGACGTGCAGGATCCGATCGCCCTCGTAGTGGTGGAACAGATGTTTCCCGAACGCCTCGGTGTCGCGCAGCACACGCCCGTCGATCGACGCGGCACCCGACGCGAAACGTCCCTGTGGGCTGCTCGCTCGCACCGGCTGCCCCGCGAAGAGCTCACGATGGCGGGCGGCGAGGCGGTGAATGGTATGTCCCTCCGGCACGGCACAAAGGTAGCCGGGCATTATGCCGTGAGCTGATTCGCCCTTCAGGCGAATCGCTGGGATCCCGTCGGACACTGCGAGAAAGTGGGTCCATGAGCATTGAGACGACTATGCGCGGTGGCGGTGCGACCTTCGACGACCAGGTGTTCGAAAGGCTCCTCCGGGAACGGATCATCTTCCTCGGCAGCGAGGTCAACGACGAGGTGACCAACCGCATCTGTGCGCAGATGCTCCTGCTCGCCTCCGAGGACTCCGAGCGCGACATCGCGCTCTACATCAACTCGCCCGGCGGCTCGATCAGCGCCGGCATGGCCGTCTACGACACGATGCAGTACATCAAGAACGACGTGGCCACCATCGCGATGGGCATGGCGGCCTCGATGGGGCAGTTCCTGCTCTGCGCCGGCACCCCCGGCAAGCGTTACGCGCTGCCGCACGCCCGGGTGATGATGCACCAGCTCTCCGGCGGCATCGGCGGCACCGCAGCCGACATCGCCATCCAGGCCGAGAGCATGCTGCACATCAAGCAGGTGATGAACGAGCGGATCGCCTTCCACTCCGGGCACACCCCAGAGGAGATCAACCGCGACTCCGACCGCGACCGCTGGTTCACCGCGATCCAGGCCAAGGAGTATGGCCTGGTCGACCACGTGATCGCCAAGGCTGCCGACGTCCCCTCGTCGTCTCCGCTGGTCTGACCCACGTCTGTTCCGACCACGTCTCCGGGCGGGTGCACCCTTGCGGGTGGCCCGCCCGTGCCGTTGGTGTCGTTTGTAGCCGGTCGGGGTAAGGAGACACGTCACACCGCCTAGGAGGTACTGACGTGAGGATCCCTACGTTCCCTCGCCAGTCCACGGCCGATGAAGCGGTCACCGAGCGCACGCCGGTGACTGCCCGCCGGGACGACAGCGCATCCACCACCTCGACGCTTCCCCCGGTCCGTCCCACGACGGCTCCGGTCCGCCCCACAACGGCTCCGGCCGGCCCCACCAACGCTCCGGTCCGTACCACTTCCGCTCCGACCGAGGCCGAACGGGCCCGGGCCATCGCGGAGCCGGTCGCCGTGCCCGCGGCGCCCGCCCCTAAGGCCCGCACCAGTTTCGCCGCCACCCTCGGCCTGATCCTCGCGGTCGCCGGAGCCCTGCTGGTGCTCTCCGGCCCGCTGCTGGGCTACGGCGTCGGGGTGTCCGGTCTCGCCCTGGTGCTGTCGCTGGCCGGTGTCTTCGGCACCCGCAAGCGGCATGTCGCGGGCAAGAGCAGCGCGCTGATCGGTGTCCTGGTGTCGATCGCCGCTCTGGTGGTCGGTGTGCTCGCGCTGGCCGGGCAGCTCTGGTGGCTGGGCACCGACGTCCAGACGGTTCCGGAGTTCCGGACGTGGCTTGACACACAGTTTCAGAACCGGATCTGACGGGTACCCACTAGATCAACGGCGCCGGTGAGAACCGGTGCCTCTCTCGGAACCGGGACGGCTCAGATCGTCTCGCCCCGGCACTCTCTGGCGGTTCGCTGGAGTCGCCAAGGCCCCGGCATGGGTGGTGGTTCACCTCCCCGCCGGGGCCTTTGCAATGAATCACCGCGCCCGCTGATGATCACGCAACGATCGACCGGCTCACGCAAGATTGATCCAGGGCCGCTGGAACCTCCGGCCGCCTACCGTTCTTCTTCATGAGCATCACGCGCCGCTACCTGATGTGCCGGCCCACCCACTTCGCCGTCACGTACCGGATCAATCCGTGGATGGACCCGACGGCGCCGTACGACAACGCACTCGCCGTTCGCCAGTGGGACAACCTGCGAGAGATCTTCCTCGGGCTCGGCCACACGGTCGACCTGATCGAGCCGCTGCCGGGCCTGCCCGACATGGTCTTCGCCGCCAACGGTGGCACCGTGGTCGACGGGCGGGTGCTGGGCGTGCAGTTCCGGGACGCTGAGCGGGCCGACGAGGCCCCGGCGTACGCCGGCTGGTTCCGGGAGCACGGCTTCGAGGTGCGTGAGCCCAAGCAGACCAACGAGGGCGAGGGCGACATCCTGCTCGCCGGTGACGTGCTGCTGGCCGGCACCGGGTTCCGGACCGCGCACGCGTCACACGCCGAGACCCAGGAGTTCCTCCAGCGGCCGGTGATCACCCTGCAACTGGTCGATCCGGCCTACTACCACCTCGACACCGCGCTCTGCGTGCTGGACGAGCAGAACATCGCGTACCTGCCGCAGGCCTTCTCGCCGGGTTCGCAGTCCGTGCTCCGGCAGCTCTTCCCGAATGCGATCATCGCAACGCCGGAGGACGCGGCCGTGCTGGGCCTCAACGCGGTCAGCGACGGCGAGACCGTGGTCCTGCCGTCGCAGGCCGTCCGACTGGCCGCGGATCTGAACCGGGCCGGCTACAAGACCATCGGGGTCGACCTTTCCGAGCTGCGCAAAGCCGGCGGCGGTCCCAAGTGCTGCACGCTGGAGGTCCGTTCATGACGACTGTTGAATTCCGTACGCCCGACGCCCTCGCGGACGCCGAGCTCTGGACCGCCCACAACTATCACCCGCTGCCGGTGGTCGTCGCCGAAGCCGAGGGTTCCTGGGTCACCGACGTCGACGGCCGGCGCTACCTGGACTTCCTGGCCGGCTATTCGGCGCTCAACTTCGGGCACCGGCACCCGGGGCTGATCGCGGCCGCCCACGCCCAGCTCGACAAGGTCACCCTGACCAGCCGGGCCTTCGTGCACGACCGGTTCGCCGAGTTCTGCGGCGGCCTGGCGCGGCTGTGCGGCAAGGACCTGGTGCTGCCGATGAACACCGGCGCCGAAGCCGTCGAGACCGCGATCAAGGTGGCCCGCAAGTGGGGTTACCGGGTCAAGGGTGTCCCGGACGGGCAGGCCGAGATCATCGTGGCGGCGGACAACTTCCACGGGCGTACCACCACGATCGTCAGTTTCTCCACCGACCCGGACGCGCGTGCCGACTTCGGGCCGTACACCCCGGGGTTCGTGGTGGTCCCCTACGGCGATCTGGACGCGGTGCGCGCCGCGATCACCCCCAACACGGTCGCCGTGCTGATGGAGCCGATCCAGGGCGAGGCCGGGGTGCTGGTGCCGCCGGCCGGGTTCTTCGCCGGGCTGCGGGAACTGTGCACCGCCGACAACGTGCTGCTGATCGCCGACGAGATCCAGTCGGGGCTGGGCCGGACCGGGAAGACCTTCGCGATCGAGCACGAGGGTGTGGTCCCGGACATGTACGTGCTCGGCAAAGCCCTGGGCGGCGGGATCGTGCCGGTGTCGGCGGTCGCCGCCGACCGGGACGTGCTCGGCGTGCTCAAGCCCGGTGAACACGGCTCCACGTTCGGCGGCAACCCGCTGGCCTGCGCGGTCGGGGCCGAGGTGGTCACGCTGCTGGCCGGTGGAGAGTTCCAGGAGCGCTCGGAACGGCTCGGCGCCCGTTTGCACGCCGGGCTGACGGAACTGATCGGGCACGGTGTGGTGGCGGTCCGCGGGCGCGGGCTGTGGGCCGGGGTCGACATCGATCCGGCGCTGATGACCGGGCGGCAGGCGTGTGAGCGGCTCGCCGAGCGGGGTGTGCTGGCCAAGGACACCCACGGTTCGACGATCCGGCTGGCGCCGCCGCTGGTGGTCACCGAGGAGGAGATCGACCAGGCGCTCGCGCACCTGGCCGATGTGGTGAAGGTCTAGCGGCCGACTGGGCGGAACGCCATCGTCGGCGCTTCGCCCATCACCGACTCGGGCTGCACCAGGCCGCCGCTGGACCAGAGCCGCGAACGGCCCACCAGCACGTTGGCGTACAGCTCGACGATGTCGTCGATGTTGACCGGGCGGCTCTCGTCCCGGCGCAGCGTGATCCGCATGTCGTCGTCCATCGAGCCGTTCGGCCGGACGCCCGAACCGTTCATGCTGATGTCGGTGACGGTGATCTCGCCGTTGCGCAGCGACAGCTGGACGTGCCCGCGGCTGATCCACTTGCGGGCTTCGTCGGTGAGCCACTGGCCCAGCATCACCCCGGAGCCACCCTCCGGTGCCCGGCCGATCACCACCGCACGGTCCTCGGAGACCACGAACCGCTGCCGGATGACGCCGTCGACGCGGACCGAGAAGACCTCGGTCGCCGGGCGGGGCCCGACGTCACGGAGCCGGTCACCGTGCCGGGGGCAGGTCGGCACACCGGACCGCAGCGCCGGCGGCGGCTGCGAGACCGGGCTGGTGTAGGTGCGCATGTCGGCGAACGGGCTGTCCGCGTCGCCACCGTCGCCGTAGGCGTTGCAGCTGGTCGACGGGCAGCGCCACACCCGGGCGAGCAGCCGGTCCCCGAGCGGGGAACGCGACACCGGCGGCGCCACCTCACCGCGGCCGACCCGGGCCACCAGCGCCGGGCCGCCCTGGCCGGACACCAGCGCGAGCAGCCGGCCGGGCTCGGTCACCCAGGGGCGGTTGCCACGGAAGTGGTCCTCGCGGTCCCGAGTCAGGACTGGCAGGCCGAGCATCTCGGCCACCTCCAGCGGGCGGTCCTCGACCGACGGGACGACCTCGACCTTGCCGTCATCGGCCCAGCGGCGCACCACCATGCGCTCATTGGAGGTCAGATCGGTGTCGGAGAGCAGGGCCCGGGGCACCACGGCGAAAACCGGGACGTTCTCCTCGGACATGTAGCGCCCAAGCGCGTCGACCAGGAGCCCGAGGCGGACCAGGCTGGCCGGCCGGCCTCCGTCGAGATCGGCATAACGCACGACCTCGGCCAGATCGACCACGGCCCGGGCGAGTGCCGGGTCAGTGGTGAGCCGGGTCTCGATGGCGTCGAGGACCTTGCTGACCTCGAATCTCACGAGACCTCCCCCTGTGCGTGCTCGTGCTGGTCCTTCCACCCATCATGCCCCGCCCATGATCGTTTTTGAAACCGGGGCCGACCGATGTCCGTTTGCTGACACGACCGATCGGGCACAGACGGCAGATCGACCGGCATCTTCAGGAAGGACGATCATGCGGGCACCTGTACTGGCCGTAGCCGCCGCCATCGCACTGGCGGGCTGCAGCAACCCGAGTGGGACGTCGACGACGACCCCCACCACCCCCTCCGCGCCCGCGACCGCCGCACCTTCGGCGTCCTCGGTGGCCGACCCCGCGGCGACCACGGCTCTCGCCCAGGCCACCGCGGCCCTCGGCACCACCAGCTTCCGCGCTACCGTGACGGCCGGCACCGGGTTCAACCTGGTCGCGGCGATCGACGCGCCGAGCAGCAAGGGCAGCGCGGAACTGACCGCCACCGGCACCAACACCCAGCTCACTGTCAAGTCCCTGCTCCTGGGTCAGGACCTCTACGCGCAGATCCCCGGCGTGACCAAGGAGAACACCTGGACCCACCTGGACATCACCCGTCTCCCCGAGGGTGCGAACGTGGGCCTGCGCCCCGGCCAGATCGACCCGGTGAACACGGCTGACCTGCTCGGTTCCACCACCGACGTGCGGTCCACCGGCTCACGCTCCTACGCCGGCACCCTCGACCTCACCAAGGCCGCCGGGGTGGCCGGGATCGACAAGGTGACCATCGACGGGTACGGGCCGGAAGCGCAGCACGTACCGTTCACCGCCGGTCTCGACGAGCAGGGCCGCCTCTCGGTGCTGACCATCCAGCCGCCCGCGGTGCAGGGTAAGCCGATCGTGCCGATCGAGGCTCTCTACACCGGTTACGGCGACCCGGTGACCGCCGCGCAGCCGCCGGCCGCGCAGGTGGTCGAGGCCCCGGCGGAGGTCTATCAGGCCCTCGGCGGCGCCTGAGTCCGGGGCGTCCACAGCGGTCGCGGTGCCGGCCGGTTCTCGTCGATCCAGGCGTCGATCCGGGCCCACCAGTCGTAGAGCCAGTCGATCCGTTCCTGCTCGCCGGCCGGCACCTCCTCCGGAGGCACACTCCAGAACCGCATCACCAGCTTCTTGTCCATCGGCAGCTCGCGCCAGACGTCGGCGACGGTCACCATCCGGTCCAGCCCGGTGTGAGCCACGAAGATGACCCCGGCGTCCGGGGCGGCCTCGATGGCGGCCAGCAGCCCGCCCGGTTTCGGCGGCAGCAGATTGCGCATCCGCTCGGCCCGCCCGGCCATGTCGTGCAGCCCTCGGGCCCGCAGCCGGGCGATGGCGTTGACCTTGCGGCGCGGGGTGAAGTTGCCGCCCTCCGGGAAGATCACGAAGGCGTCGTTCTCGTCCAGGCCGGTGGCCAGTTCGCCGATCTGCTCCTCCAGGGTCGCCGTCCGGGTCCGGCCCGGCGAGATGAACCGGTTCGGCAGACGGTTGAGCAGCACGTCCACCGCCGGATCCCACTGCAGCGCGGCTTTCAACACGATCCGCGGCTCCCGGGCGAACCAGTTGACCAGGCCGTGGATCAGCATGACCGAGTCACCCGGCCCGGCGTGCCGGCTCACCACGATCTCCGGGCGGCCCGGCTGGGCGGTGTCCGGGTCGGTGCCGACCACCTCGATCTCCAGGTGCAGCGACCAGCGGGCGAACCAGAACAAGGTCTTCAAGAAGAACCCGGTGAGTACGTAGTGAGCCCGCTGGAACCAGGGCGACCGGATCCGCCAGCCGAAACCCGACGCCACCCACAGGACGGCCAGCGCCACCAGCGCCACCGCGTCCCACACCAGATAGACGACGAGCAGGAACACCAGCCGTGGCACCCGCAGCCGGCCGGGCACCAGCGGGGAGACCGCGAGCGCCAGCAGCAGCCAGACCGGCAACGTGGTCACCAGCGTCGCGGCCAACAGGATCACCGTGGGGGCGAGGACCAGACGGCGTACCCAGACCGGGGGAAGTCCCATCACGACTCCGGCGGCGACGGCAACGACGGGAGCGGATGCACGTTCGCGGTCAGGTATCGCCGGGAGGCGGTGTAGGCGCGGCTGATCCGGCGCCCGACCGAAGCCATGTCCCGGTACGCCCACGGCGAGTCGTCCCGGTTCTCCGGCTCCCCACCACCGCTGGGCAGCACATGCACCCGCACATCGTCCGGCAGCGCCGCCATCTCCCGCGCGAACCGGTGCCGGCGGGCGATCTCGAACGCCACCTGCGCCACCTCCCACGGCCGTTTCGGCACGCTGAGCTGACGCTCCACCCGGCCAACCTGCAACACGAAGATCATTTTCGCCCCGAGCCGGACCGCCTCACCGATCGGGATCGAGTTCACGATGCCACCGTCCACATAGTGCTCGCCACCGATCTCCATCGGCGGCAGCAACCCGGGCACCGCCGACGACGCCAGCACCGCCTCGACCAGCGGCCCGCTGTCGAACCAGTGCTCGGCCGCCCGCTCGATGCTCGCCGCACAGCAGTGGAACGGCACTTTCAGATCGGCGAAGGTGGCCGACTCCCCCAGCTCGGCCTCCAGCAGGCGGCGCAGCGGGCGGGGCGAGTGCAGGTGGGTGCGGGCCGCGAACCGGCGCATCTGCCGGCCCAGCGAATCGCCGTAGACCGCCGCCGCTTCCGGTGACGTCCAGAGCCGGACCAGCCGCTCGGTGACCCCCTCGGACGGATCGGAGGCGACCAGGGCCCCGTTGACCGCGCCGATCGAGGTGCCGACCACATAGTCCGGCCGGAAGCCGGCCCGGAACAGGGCCCGCAACATCCCCACCTCGACCGCGCCGAGGACACCCCCGCCACCGAGTACGAACGCCACCGGACCGTCGATCATCCGACCATCCTGCCACCCCGCGCACGCCCTTGCCTTGACGCCGGTGTGAGGGCCTACCGTGGTGTTCATGCTGATCGGAGGGATGGCCTCATGCTGATCGGAGAGCTGGCCGAGCGGGCCGGCACCAGCCCGCGGACGCTGCGCTACTACGAGGAGCACGGACTGATCCGCCCGCGCCGGGACGCCAACGGCTACCGGCAGTACGACGACGGCGAACTGCGCGTGGTGCACGAGATCCGCGCCCTGCTCGCCGACGGCTTCGGTGTCGGCGACATCCGGCCCTTCGTCGAGTGCCTGCGGGCCGGCAACAGCTCCGGCCACGTCTGCCCCGATTCGGCCGCCGTGCTGCGCCGCAAGCTGGCCGAGGTGGACGGTTACCTCGATCAGCTCACCGAGGTCCGGGACCGGCTGCGCGACCAGTTGCAGGAGATCAGATGCCAGATGACGCCCTGATCCTGACTCAGTCCAGCTCGGGCATCACGATCGGCTGTGGGCGGGGATGGCACGTGCCGCACTGCACCGCGTCCTCCACCACCAGGGCCTCGGCCCGGTCGCGCACTCGCGACCGGGTCACCTCCAGCAGGTAGGGCCCGAAGCGCGCGTGCTCGGCACACACGCCCCGGCCACAGAACCGGCACGTCGCTCGCGCGCCCTCGACACAGAACCAGCACAACATGGGCGGCCACTCCTCACATCTCGGCCGCCCGTGTCAGCTGCCGGACGGGTCCGCGGTCGTCGGGTCGGGTGCGGGCGTGGTGGTCGTCGGGTCGGGTGATGGCGTCGTGGTCGTCGGGTCGGGAGCCGGCGTAGTCGTCGAGAGTGACGGCTTCGGGCTGTTGGTCCGGGTAGTGGTCGGCCGGCTGGTCGGCACCGTGATGGTCGGCTGGGTCGTGGCCGGCCGGGTAGTCGCGCTGGTGGACGTGGTGACGTCGTCGTCGGGAGCGTCCACCTCCTCGTCACCGTCCACCGGAACGCTAGTCGAAATCGACGGCTCCGGGGTGGTCGAGACGCTGGGCTCGACGGGCGGTGCGGACTCCTCGGTCGGCGCCTCGCTCGGTTCGGCCTCGGTCGGCTTCTTGACCTCGACACCGTCGCCGCAGTTCAGCGCCTCGCCACTGGCCGGGCTGCCGGCACCACCGACGGTCACCGTCCCGGTGGAGACGGCGACAGCCGCCGCGTCGACCGAGTACCAGGCCCGGCCGATGCTCGCCACGTCGCCCTTGGTGCGCAGCACGGTCAGGTCGAGCGGCTGGAACGCCCCGCTCGGGCTGCTCGTGTCGGCCAGCAGCCGCCCGCTCTCCAGTTTCAGCCGGCCGGACGGGGTGGACTGCCGGCCGTCCTCGACGCCGACTCCGCTGACCTCGACCCGCGAGTCACCGCACAGCACCACCGCGGCACCACCGGGGAAGGTCAGCAGAGCCACACCGCCGCCCGGCACCTCCACCTGGGCACCGGACGCCAGGTAGCGCCGGTCACCCGGCACCAGTGCCGAGGACTGCCGGTCGGCGAGCGCGGTCGCGGATCCCCGCTGCACGCTGAGCAGCACCCGCTCGGCCGGCATCTCCGCCCAGGCGGGACCGGCGGACACGTTCAGCAGCAGGCTGCCGACGGCGAACACCAGCATCAGGCTGGTGAAACCCCACATCCGGCGCTCGAAGTGATGGTCCACGTCGTACAGCTCGTCGGCGTCCGGTGGGCCGGGCGGGACCGCCAGAGGCGGATGCGCGGAACCGGGACGGGCCACCGCCGGGGTGCTCGGGCGCAGGGACGGCATCGGGACGCCGGGACCGTACGAGCCGATCAGTGGGGGTAGGTCGGAGGCGTCCGGGATGACCCAGAGCCGCACCGGGGTCCGGGCTTGCGCCACCATGCCGGGGCTGCCGTCACCGACCGGGCCGACCAGGGTGCCGCGGCGCAGTTCGACACCGTCCGGCATGGCGATCACACCGGACTCGACGACCACCGCGTGGGTGGGCCCGGGCAGCATCACCGGCGCGCCGGGGTCGAGGTCGACCGGGTGGGCGGCCGCGATCAGGGCCAGCCGCTGGTCCTCCTCCAGCGCGGCGAGCGCCGGGGTGTCGAGGAAGAGCGCCTCGGCCTCGGCCCGTTCCTGCGGGGGCGGGCCGGGCATCGGCCCGACCACGGTCGCCACCGTGGACGCCGGCATCGAGAGCAGGGTGACGCCTGCGGTGTGCCAGTCGAGTTGGGCGTTGCGGCCGGTCAGGGCGGTGGCCAGGCCGACCACGCCGCCGGGTCCGACGTGGTGCCGGATGGTGCCGCCCGGGTCACCGGGACGGCGGCCGTGCATCGCGCCCTCGATCACCACGTGGACGGCGCTCTGGGTGTCCCCGGCGAGCACGATCAGCCGGCCGGTCGGCGGGCGGGCCCAGCGGGCCCGAACAGCAAGTGCGTTCAGCGACGGTTCGGGCAGACCGCCCAGTTCGGAGGCGCGCAGGGCGGCCACCCGGCGGGGCATGTCGGCTTCCCGGTCCCGTTCGGCGGCCTGCTGGCGCAGCCGGCGGAGGGTCCGGGCCACCCGGCCGAGCAGGAAGTAGAGCGGTGGGGCCACCACACCCAGGACGATCACCACCAGCAGTACGCGGGAGACGAGGCCCTCGTACCAGAGGCCGACCGCGAGGCCGTGGATCCGGTCGGTCCACAACCGGTAGCCGAGACCGACCGCGCCGACCAGCCAGAGCAGGGCCAGGAAGCCGTAGAGGGCGACGAGACGGCCCTCCCGGTCCAAGGCCCTCCAGCGCGGGCCGCGACGGCGCAGGCGCCCACCCAGCCAGGAGAGACTGCGGGCCCGCAGGTCCGGGATCTCCAGCCAGTCCATCAGCAGGTACTTGCCGTCCAGCGGCAGCAGCGGGCTGAGGTTGAAGAACGTGTGCAGGTAGAAGAGGAAGGCCAGTTTGAAGGTGATCCCGGCGATCGACGGCACGGCAAATCCGGCGACCTGGACCAGCCCGGCCAGACCCAGCGCGGTGGCTGGTCCGGCCGCGGTGACCGCGAGGCGAGCACGGCGCCCGGCCATCCACACATCACTGGTGTCGACGAAGACCGACGGGAGGCCGAAGTAGAGCATCACCCCGGCGGCCGGCACCTCCCGGCCGACCCGTTTCGCGGCGAGCGCGTGCCCGAACTCGTGAATCGCCAGCACGAACACGTTCAGTGACACCAGGACGACCGCACCGAGTAGGTACGAGTCACCCAGCAAGAACAGGGACCGGCTGCCGCGCTGCCAGGTGAGCGCGAAGAGCAGCACCCCGGCCACCGCCAGCAGCGCACCGGTCCAGACCGCGAACCGGGTGAAGAGGAACCGCCCGGCCGTCCGGTACAGCGTCGCGATCAGCGAATCCACTCCGAAGGAGAGCACCACCCGGCCGCGGGCGGCGGCGACCAGCGAGTCACCCACCCGGCGGGGCAGCGGCTCCCGGCGCATCTCCCGCAGCGGGCGGAAGGCGTCCACCGGGAGTTCCTCGAGCATCCGGTTGGCGGCCAGGTCGGCGACGACCCGGCGGACCTGATCGGGGGCGAGCCGGCCGGCGATCCGGGCGAACTCGGCGACCAGCCTGGCCACCGTGCTGTCGCCGTCCATCATCAGCGCGAGCTGGTACTCCTCTGGGGTGAGCCGGAGGTACGAGGAACGACCGCCGTCCTCCGGCGAGCGCAGCATCACGTAGCGGCCGCCACGGACCGCGGTCCGGTGCCGGACCTCGATGCCGGGGCGCAGCACCGGGCGGGCGCTGCCCGGGTCGAGGCGGTCCGCCACGGTGTGCCACAGACCGGTGTCGGCCGGTCCCGACGGCACCCCCGGCGCCCGTCCGGCCAGGGCTTCCCAAACATTGGTCCGGGTTTCGACGTACGTCAACTGAGGGGGCCTTTCACTCCGCCGTAGCGAGGACCACGTGTCCGCACCGGCGGATGAGGGTTGCGCCAGTGGCGAACGCAGATTAGGCGCTCCCCTGTGCAAACGCGAGTCCCCAGCGGCAAAAGCGTCCTCTTGTTCGTGAAAGGTCCAGAATCCCGGCATAGACGGGAATACGGCGGGTGACGTGCCCACCCCCGGGCACGTCACCCGCCGTAGCGGGAGAAGTCGAATCTGCTTACTTGGCCTCTTGCAGAGTGACAGTCACCGACTTCTTCTCCCCGTTGCGGGTGAAGGTCAGCGTCATCTGCTGGCCGACGGTGCCGGCCTGAACCGCCGCGACCAGGTCGTCCGAGTCGTCGATGGCCTTGCTGTCGACCTCGGTGACCACGTCGCCCTGCTGGAGTTCGGCCTTGGCCGCCGCGCTGTCCCCGGTCACGCTGCTGATCAGGGCGCCGCCGTTCTCCGCGTTGGCGACGCTCACGCCGAGAGCCGGGTGGCTGACCTTCTTACCCTGCATCAGGGACTCGGCCACCTGCTTGGCCTTGTTGCTCGGGATGGCGAAGCCGAGGCCGATGTTGCCGGTGCTCGATCCGGAGGTGGCGATCGCCGAGTTGATGCCGACGACCTCACCGTTGGTGTTGACCAGCGCTCCGCCGGAGTTGCCCGGGTTGATCGGGGCGTCGGTCTGCAGCAGACCGGTCATCGTGGTGCTCGACGACTGCTGCTGTTGCTGCTGCTCGCCGCTGCCGAACGGGCTCTGCGGCTGCTCCTGCTCCTGCTCGCCGCTGGACTGGATGGTCCGGTCCTTGGCGCTGATGATGCCGGCGGTCACCGAGCCCTCCAGGCCGAGCGGGCTGCCCAGCGCGAGCACGGTGTCACCGACCTGGCTCTGCGAGCTGTCGCCGAAGGTGGCGGCCTTGAGGTCGGTGACCCCGGTGGCCTTGATGACGGCGAGGTCGGTGCGCTCGTCGGTGCCGACCACGGTGGCCGACGTCTTCGTGCCGTCGGCGAAGATCACCGTGACGGTGGAGCCCTGCGCGGTCGAGACCACGTGGTTGTTGGTGACGATGTAACCGTCGGCGGTGAGCACCACGCCGGAGCCCTCGCCCGAGCCGGTGGTGATCGACACGACGCTGTCCTGCACCGCGGCGGCGATCTGGGCCAGCGACGAGCGGTCCACCACGCGGGTGACCGAGGTGTTGCCGGTCTGCACACCGGTGGTGGAACCGTCGGATCCGAAAGCCAACACGGCGGCGGCACCGACCCCGCCCGAGAGCAGCGCGATCAGCACGGCCGCCGCTCCGGCCAGGAGGATCTTGCGACCGCGACCGGACGGGGGCTGGTCACCGGCGCCCGGGACCGGGGTCCACGGCGGCACGGTGCCGCCGGCACCGGCGGCGGACTGCGTCGCGGCGGCGTGCCAGGCGTGGTACGCCGACTGGGGCTGCTGCTGCGCATAGTCGTAACCGGGCTGCCCGTAGCCCTGCGGGGCCTGGTAGGCGTACTGCGGGGGTCCGTAGGGGCCACCGTCGGGCTGGGCGGTGACCGGCAGGGCGGTGGACGGCTGGCCGCTGAGGGCCGGGCCGGAGACCGGCTGACCGATCATCGGCTGCGCCGAGGCGGGCTGAGCCGACACCGGGTGGGTGGCTGCGGGCTGGTGGGACTGTTGGGGCTGCTGCCAGGGTGAGGGCTGCGCCCAGGGAGCCGGCTGCGGGGGCAGCGGCGCCGGGGGTGCCGCGGACTGGGGAGAAGCGGACTGCGGGGCAACCGTCGGCTGCGCCATCGTCGGCTGCTCAGACTCGACCCGCGCCGCGCTGTTGTCAGCGGCGGCGTCCGCGGGCCGCGGGTTGGTCTCGTTGTCGTTCATACGGCTAACTCTGCCCCGTCCTACTCGTACCGAACTGTGTTACCCCTGGACGTTTTCTGTGAAGCTTTTATCCTGATTTATGGTCGGCAAAGTCACGCGGAACGTGGCTCCACGGCCCGTTTCGGACACAACCTCCACGGAACCTTGGTGCGCCCGCACGATGGCCGCCACGATCGCCAGCCCCAGACCGGTCCCGGTGGCCTCCCGGTCGGTCTTGCGAGTGCGCGCCTCGTCGGCCCGATAGAACCGCTCGAAGACCCGCTCGGACTGCTCCGGACTCAGCCCAGGACCGGTGTCCGATACCTCGACCACAGCGCTGTCCCCCGACCCGGCGAAGAGCCGCACCGTCACCGAGGCCTCCGGCGGGGTGTGCACCAGGGCGTTGGTGACCAGGTTGCCGATCACCTGCCGGAGACGGGCGTCGTCCCCGAACGCCACCAGACGCTCCGGCTCGTCGCGGATCTCCAGCTCCACCGCCCGATCCGGCGCGGTCGCCTGGGCCGCCTGCACCGCGTCCATCGCGAGCACCGGCAACTCGACCGGGGCCAGGGTGAGCGGCCGCTCCCGGTCCAGCCGGGCCAGCAGTAGCAGGTCCTCGACGAGCAGGCCCATCCGGGAGGCCTCGTCCTCGATCCGGCGGACCAGCCGGGCCACCTGCTCCGGATCGGAGACGGCACCCTGCCGGTAGAGCTCGGCGAACCCGCGGATGGTGGTCAGCGGGGTCCGCAGTTCGTGCGAGGCGTCCGCGACGAACTGCCGCATCTTCTGCTCGGACTCCAGGGCCCGCGCCTCGGAGCGCAGAGCCGCGTCGGCGTTGTCCCGAGAGACCTGCTCGGCGGCCCGCGCGGCCTGCTCGGACAGCGCGCGGGCGATGAAGGCCGACTCGATCTGGGCGAGCATCGCGTTCAGCGCGCTGGAGAGCCGGCCCAGCTCGGTGGTGGGCTCGCCCTGCTCCTCCGGGTCGGGCACCCGCTGGCTGAGGTCGCCGGCCGCGATCCGGGCCGCGGTGCGTTCGATCTGCACCAGCGGTACCAGGGTCTGCCGCACCAGGGCGGCACCGACCGTGGCCAGCGCGATCAGCACACCCACCCCGACCAGGAAGTCGACCCAGATCAGCCGGGCGATCGCCGCGTCGACACCGGTCATCATCTGGGCGACGTACAGCACGTCGCCGTTGTCCAGCCGGGCGACCACCATCCGCCAGACGTAGTGCCCGTCCTCGGAGCGGACCGTGTACGGGTCCTGGATGTGCGCGCTGATCTCGTCGATACCGATGTCCAGCTCCGGAAGCTCGTCCGGGGTCAGGACCTTGGTGTCGTACGAATGGGTGCCGACTCCGGACACCGCGGTCCGGGCCACGTAGTAGTCCGGTGGCAGGAAGATCTTGACACGGGCCTGCTCGTTGCTCAGCCGCAGCGCGTCCTGGGCGAACGACTTGAGCTGCGCGTCCATCCGGTCGAGCATGAACTGGTTCAGCGCATAGGTGCTCGACGCGCTGATCAGGGCGAGGGCCGCGAAGACCAGCGCCAGCACCGAGGCGACCAGTTTGGTCCGTAACGAGATCTTGCGCAGGTTGGGCTGGCGGGGAAGCGCTGTGCGCACCCGCTCGGCGATGCTCATGCCCCGGCCTAGACGGCGGGCTTGCGCAGCACGTAACCCACACCGCGGAGCGTGTGGATCAGCCGGGGCTGCACGTTGTCGACCTTGCGGCGCAGGTACGAGATGTAGGACTCGACGATGTTGTCGTCGCCGCGGAAGTCGTACTTCCACACGTGGTCCAGGATCTGCGCCTTGGACAGGACCCGGTTGGCGTTGAGCATCAGATAGCGCAGCAGCTTGAACTCGGTCGGCGAGAGCTGCACCCGGCTGCCGGCCCGGTAGACCTCGTGCGTCTCCTCGTCGAGCTCCAGATCGGCGAAGACCAGCCGGGACGGCTGCTCGTCACCGGCGTTGGTGCGGCGCAGCACGGCCCGGATGCGGGCGGTGAGCTCCTCCAGGCTGAACGGTTTCGTCACGTAGTCGTCGCCGCCCAGGGTCAGGCCGCGGATCTTGTCGTCGGTGCCGTCGCGGGCGGTCAGGAAGACCACCGGCGTCCGCGTCCCGCTCTCGCGCATCAGCCGGATCACCTCGAAGCCGTCCAGATCGGGCAGCATCACGTCGAGGACGACCAGGTCGGGGGTCGCGTTGCGGGCGGCACTGACGGCGGCGCTGCCGCTGGTCGCGGTGGTCACCTCGAACCCGGCGAAACGCAGGCTGGCGGAGAGCAGCTCGAGGATGTTCGCGTCGTCCTCGACGACGAGGAGCTTGGCCTCGCTCTGCTTGGGCTGGGTCTGGGTCACCATGTCGCCCATTCTTTCCCCAGCCGCTGCGGCTTGCCTGCGCACTCGCTGAAAATTTTCTGTGAGCCTGCTCGGTAGTTCACGCGGCCAGGTGATATCCCCCGCCCACCAGGCTGGACTGGGCGGCCCGGGCCAGCACCCGGCGGTCGGCGCCCGGGTCGGGACGCAGCGCGGGGGCCGCAGCCAGGGTCAGGGTCAGGTCGCGGACCCGGGCGACCCGCCGGACCGACTCCCAGAGGGTCTCCTCGGCGAGGAAGGACGCCTCGGCCGAGTCGTAGCCGATCGAAATCGGGACGACCGGAGCGCTCGCGTCGATCGCTGATTGGAACAGAGCGGGACGAAACCGGCCGCTCTCCGGACCGCAGTAGGTCGTACCCTCCGGAAAGACCGCGACCGAACGCCCGGCCCGCAGCGAACCGGCGACCTCCACCACCGTCTCCGGCAGGGACCGCGGCCGGGAACGGTCGATGAAGATCGACCCGATCCGGGCCGCCGCGCTCCCGATACCGGGCCAGTCCCGGACGTCGTGCTTGGCCACCACCCGCACCGGCAGCGCCGCGGCCAGCGCCACCGCGTCCAGCCAGGAGATGTGGTTCGCCACCAGCAGGCTGCCGGGGCGCGGCACGGCACCGCGCCACCGCAGCCGGATCCCGAGGGCCGCGAGGATGCCGCGGGCCAGGGTCCGCGGCGCGGCGCCACGCAGCAGCACCGCCAGGGGCAGACCCACCAGCAGTACGCCCACCAGGCCCACCACCCGCAGCAGCGCCCGAACCGGGGACACCTCGCGGTGGCTCTCCGGGCGGCACCGGTCGTCGCACTCCGAGGCGGGGTGCCACAGCGTGCCCCGCCCGATCGGTCCGCCGGTCATCGCGACGCGCCCAGGAAATGCCGCCGGTACCGCGGGTCCAGCCGATCCATCGAGAACAGCACGTAGAAGTCGGCGCAGTCGAAGTCGGCGTCGTAGGCCGGCTCGCCGCACACCCAGCTACCCAGCCGCAGGTAGCCCTTGAGCAGTGCGGGCACCGCCACCTTCGGGTCGGCCACCAGGCCGTCGGCGGGCACCCACGGCTTGCGCGGCTTGACCCGCAGCGCGGGCGGGGACAGGTGCTTCCCGTTGACCCGGGCGCGCACGCCGGCCGCGAGGGCCCCGCCGTCGCCGAGCGGCACCGAGGCGCAGCCACCGAGCCAGCGCAGGTTGTTGAGGTGCATGTACCGGGCGATGCCGGCCCACATCAGGTTGACCACGGCGCCGGAGCGGTGGTCCGGGTGGACGCAGGAGCGGCCGGTCTCGACCAGGTGGTCCCGCAGTGGGCGCAGCGCGCTCAGGTCGAACTCCGCGTCGGCGTACCGGCGGCCGGCCAGATCGGCGGCGCGCGGCGGCAGCATCCGGTAGGTGCCGACCACTTCGCCGGTCGCGTCGTCGCGAACGATCAGGTGGTCGCAGAAGGCGTCGAACTCGTCGGCGTCGATTCCCTCGGCGGGGCCCGGGAGACGGGCGCCGAGTTCACCGGCGAAGACGTCGTGGCGCAGGCGCTGCGCAGCCTCGACCAGCTTGGGGTCGTCGGCGAGGATCAGGGTGTAGCCGCTGGTCCCGGTGGGTGCGGCGGCGGTCATCAGAACTGCCATGTGATCTGTGTAAGGCTGATTTCTGCCGATGGCGTGTCGCGACAGGTGGCGATGCGTGACCGATTGATGAACGACGTGTGCGAAGGTCGGAGAATGCGCATTCCGGCTCGTTTCAACGGCCCGCCCGGCACCGGTAACGGCGGTTGGTGCGCGGGGGCCTTCGCTCTCGCAGCGGGTGCCCGGACCGGCGGTCCGGCCGTTCAGGTGACGCTGCGGGTGCCCCCTCCGCTGGAGACCCCGCTGCAGTGGCGGAACGGCTCGGTCTTCGCCGCCGAGACCCTGGTCGCCGAGGTCACCGAGGCCCCGGAGGCCGCCGTGGACGTGCCACCGGTCCCGTTCGCCGAGGCGGTCGCCGCGTCCCGTGGTTATCCCGGGTTCAGCCGGCACCCCTTCCCGACGTGTTTCGTCTGCGGCCCGCAGCGGGAGCCCGGTGACGGCCTGCGGATCTTCCCTGGGCCGCTGCCGGGTGACCGGACCGCGGCTCCGTGGACGGTCCCGGCCGACGTCTCGGTGGAGACGATGTGGGCGGCGCTGGACTGCCCGGGTGGCTGGTCGGCGATCGGCTCGTCCGGGCGGGCCTTCGTGCTCGGCCGGATCGCCGCCGAGGTGACCGCGCTGCCGGAGCCGGGCGCCGAGTGCGTGGTGGTCGGCGCACTGTCCGGGACGAGTGGCCGAAAGGCCGTGGTCGGCTCCACCGTGTACGGGCCGGACGGTCACCGGCTCGCGACGGCACGGGCCACCTGGCTCGCGGTGAGTGATTAGTTAGTAATCTCTCACCCTCGCGGCGCGGCCAGCCAACTCGTGGACCCCTCGGCCCCCGTTGTCCACGGGGCGTGGGACGTCCGCTCCGACAGCGCCCATGCACGGCGTAGCCTGGACACCGAATCCTACCCGTCCCGCGCGACGAAGCGGTCACGTGATGACAAAAACGGTGAAAGAGGCGAACGCGGCAGTGTCGACGCAGCAGACTTCGCAGGACAATCCACTCGCGGACTTCGGTCCCAACGAGTGGATCGTCGATGAGATGTACCAGCGCTACCTGGCCGACCCGACCAGTGTCGATCCCGCGTGGCACGACTTCTTCGCCGATTACAAACCGGCGGCTGCGCAGGGCTCGATCGCGACCCCGGACGAGGCCACCGCGGCCAACGCCACCGCGACCGCCGCCAAGGCGGGCACGGACGCACCGGCCGCCGCGACGGTCGCCCCACCGAAACCGGTGACCCCGCCCGCCGCGAAACCGCCGGCGCCGGCCGCGGCCGCCAAGCCCGCAGCCGCCAAGCCCGCGGCGTCGGGCCAGGCCCCGGCCGGTGCCAAGACCGTGGTCCTGCGCGGTGTGGCCGGCAAGATCGTGCAGAACATGGAGGCCTCCCTCCAGGTTCCGACCGCCACGTCGGTGCGCTCGGTCCCGGCGAAACTGATGGTCGACAACCGCATCGTCATCAACAACCACCTCTCCCGGGGGCGGGGCGGCAAGGTCAGCTTCACTCACCTGATCGGCTGGGCCCTGGTGCGCGCGGTCGTCGCACACCCGGAGATGAACAACACCTACGCCGAGATCGACGGCAAGCCCACCCTGGTGCAGCCGGAGCACGTCAACCTCGGCATCGCGATCGACCTGGTCAAGAAGGACGGGTCCCGCACGCTGGTGGTGCCGTCGGTCAAGAACTGCGAGACGCTCGACTTCCGCGGCTTCTGGCAGGCGTATGAGGACATCGTCCGGCGCGCTCGCCGCAACGAGCTGACCATGGACGACTACTCCGGGACCACGATCTCGCTGACCAACCCCGGCGGCATCGGCACGGTGCACTCCATCCCGCGCCTGATGAACGGGCAGAGCGCCATCATCGGCGTCGGTGCCATGGAGTACCCGGCTCCCTACGCCGGGATGAGCGACGAGACCCTCGCCGACCACGGTGTGAGCAAGGTCACCACACTGACCAGCACCTACGACCACCGGGTCATCCAGGGCGCCCAGTCCGGCGAGTTCCTCAAGGTGATGCACGAGCTGCTGCTCGGCAACCACGGCTTCTACGACGAGATCTTCACGTCACTGCGGATCCCGTACGAGCCGGTCCGCTGGGTCCGTGACGTGGCCCGCACCTCCGAGGGGCAGATCGACAAGGCCGCCCGGGTCGTCGAGCTGATCCACGCGTACCGGGTCCGCGGTCACCTGATGGCCGACACCGACCCGCTCGAGTTCACCATCCGCAAGCACCCCGACCTGGACGTCCTCCAGCACGGCCTGACCCTGTGGGACCTGGACCGGACCTTCCCGGTCGGCGGCTTCGGCAACAAGCAGAAGATGAAGCTGCGCGACGTGCTCGGTGTGCTGCGGGACAGCTACTGCCGCCGCATCGGCATCGAGTACATGCACATCCAGGACCCCGAGGAGCGCCGCTGGGTCCAGGAGCGCATCGAGGTCAAGTACACCAAGCCGGACGCCGACGAGCAGAAGCACATCCTGCACCGGCTGAACGCGGGTGAGGCCTTCGAGACCTTCCTGCAGACCAAGTTCGTCGGGCAGAAGCGGTTCTCGCTGGAGGGTGGCGAGTCGCTGATCCCGCTGCTCGACGCGGTCCTGCAGGACTCCGCCGAGGCGGGCCTGGACGAGATGGTGATCGGCATGGCCCACCGCGGCCGGCTGAACGTGCTCACCAACATCGTCGGCAAGCCGTACGAGAAGATCTTCAACGAGTTCGAGGGTCAGATGGACCCGAAGTCGGCCCACGGCTCCGGTGACGTCAAGTACCACCTCGGCCAGAGCGGGAAATACACCACGCCGGACGGCGAGTTCTCCACCACCGTCAGCGTCGTCGCCAACCCGTCCCACCTGGAGGCCGTCGACCCGGTCCTGGAGGGCATCGTCCGGGCCAAGCAGGACCGACTGGACCTGGGCCTGCACGGTTACACGGTGCTGCCGGTGCTGGTGCACGGCGACGCCGCGTTCGCCGGTCAGGGTGTGGTCGCCGAGACGCTGAACCTGTCGCAGCTGCGCGGTTACCGCACCGGCGGCACGATCCACGTGATCGTGAACAACCAGGTCGGCTTCACCACCGCCCCGGAGTACAGCCGGTCCTCGATGTACTCCACCGACGTCGCCCGGATGATCCAGGCGCCGATCTTCCACGTCAACGGCGACGACCCCGAAGCGGTCGTACGGGTGGCGAGGCTCGCGTTCGAGTACCGCCAGGCGTTCAACAAGGACGTCGTGATCGACATGATCTGCTACCGCCGCCGTGGTCACAACGAGGGCGACGACCCGTCGATGACCAACCCGCGGATGTACCAGATCATCGACACCAAGCGCAGCGTGCGCAAGCTCTACACCGAGGAGCTGATCGGCCGCGGTGACATCACCGTGCAGGAGGCCGAGGAGCAGCTGCGCGACTACCAGGGCCGCCTCGAAGAGGTCTTCAAGGCCACCCGGCACACCACCGGCGCCCCGCCCCGGCCGCACATCATCGCCGAGGAGCCGGAGCCCGAGGTCGAATCGGCGATCGACCCGAGCGTGGTCCGGGCCGTCGGCCAGTCGCACGTCGAACTGCCCGAGGGCTTCACCCCGCACAAGCGGGTCCAGCAGCTGCTCGACCGGCGGGCCAAGATGTCCACCGACGGCGGCATCGACTGGGGCTTCGGTGAGCTGATCGCCTTCGGCTCGCTGCTCGCCCAGGGTGTCACGGTCCGGCTGGCCGGCCAGGACTCACGGCGTGGCACGTTCGTCTCCCGGCACGCCTCGATCGTGGACTCCAAGACCGGCAAGGACTTCCTGCCGGTCTCCACGCTGGCCACCGGCAGTGCCCGGTTCTTCGTGCACGACTCGCTGCTCAGTGAGTACGCCGCGATGGGCTTCGAGTACGGCTACTCGGTGGAGAACCCGGACGCGCTGGTCCTCTGGGAGGCCCAGTTCGGCGACTTCGTCAACGGCGCCCAGACCGTCGTCGACGAGTTCATCTCCTCCGGCGAGGCGAAGTGGGGCCAGCAGTCGTCGCTGGTGCTGCTGCTCCCGCACGGTATGGAGGGCCAGGGGCCGGACCACTCGTCGGGCCGCCCGGAGCGGTTCCTGCAGCTCTGCGCGCAGGACAACATGCGGGTGGCGAACCCGACCACTCCGGCGAACTACTTCCACCTGCTGCGCCGTCAGGCCCTGTCCAGCAAGCGCAAGCCGCTGGTGGTCTTCTCGCCGAAGTCGCTGCTGCGCCACAAGCTGGCGGTGTCCCAGGTGAACGACTTCACCCAGGGCGCGTTCCAGCCGGTGATCGGCGACGCCGGGGTCAACGGCCAGCCGCTGGACGCCGGTTCGGTGAAGCGGGTGCTGCTCTGCTCCGGCAAGGTCTACTACGACCTGTTCCAGGCCCGGGCCGAGCGCGGCATCACCGACACCGCGATCATCCGGATGGAGCAGATCTACCCGCAGCCCGTCGAGGAGCTGAAGGCGATCCTGGCGCAGTACCCGAACGCCGAGGACTTCGCCTGGGTCCAGGAGGAACCGGCCAACCAGGGTGCCTGGTCGTTCGTGGCGCTCAACCTGCTGGAGCACCTGGAGGGTGTCCGCCTGCGGCGGATCTCCCGCCCGGCCGCGGCCGCTCCGGCGGTCGGCTCGGCCAAGATGCACGACGCCGAGCAGGCCGCACTGATCGAGGCCTCGCTGCCGCGCCCGTGACACGCTGATCAAGAGGGGCCGCTCCGGAAACTCGGAGCGGCCCCTCTTACCATCCAGGCATGTACTTCACCGATCGTGGTATCGAGGAACTGGTTCAGCGCCGTGGCGAGGAGACCGTCACGCTGGAGTGGCTCGGCGAGCAGTTGCGTACCTTCGTCGACATGCACCCGGAGTTCGAGACCCCGATCGAGCGTCTCGCCACCTGGCTGGCCCGCGACGACGAGGACGACGAATAGCCCCGTGATGCTGGTCATCCGGTAGTCGGGACTTTCGACCCGGTTTCCCGGGTTGTCGGCCGGTAGGTTGAATCCCGTGGCACGCAGCGTCTACGTAGCGGGCTTGGGCCCGTCCGTCGGTAAGGGGACAGTGGCTCTCGGCATCGTCGAGCTCCTCTCCCGTCAGGTAGCCAAGGTGGCCGTCTTCCGGCCCCTGGTCTCAGGCAACGGGAAGGACCACTTACTCGCCGTCCTCCGCGAGCGATACCCCGGACCGGTCGAAGCCGAGGAGTCCTTCGGCACGACCCTCGCCGAGGCCGGGGCCTTGGTCGCCGACGGCCGCCGCGAGGAGCTGATCGGCCGGATCGTGGAGCGTTACCGCGCTGTCGAGCGCCGCAGCAGCGCGGTGGTGGTGATCGGCAGCGACTTCAGCGACAAACCCGGCGAGGGGCACGACGAGCTGCCCCGGGAGCTGGCCTTCAACGCCCGGCTCGCGACCGAGTTCGGCAGTGTCGTGATCCCGGTGATCAGCGGCGAGGGACGGACCGGCGAGTCGCTGGCGGCGACGGCGCGCAGTGCGTACCACTCGCTGGCCGACCTGAACGCGACGGTCGTCGCGGTGATCGCCAACCGGGTCCCAGGACCGGCGATGACATGCGCGCCCGACGGGCTGCCGGTGCCGTTCTGGGCTGTTCCGGAGGTGCCGGCGATCGCCGCACCCACGGTCGGCGAGGTGGCCACCGCGCTGGACGCCACGGTGGTCTCCGGGGCGGCCGGTGCGCTGGACCGGGACGTGCTCGACTACGTGGTCGGCGCCGGGCACGTGCCGACCGTGCTGGGCGCCCTGACCGACGGGGCGCTGCTGATCACCGCGGGGGACCGGGCCGATCTGCTGGTGGCCGCCAGCGCGGCGCACGCCGCCGGCAACGTCACGCTGGCCGGCCTGGTGCTCACCCTCGGCGAACCGGCCGACGCGCGCGCGGTCCGCGTCATCGAGCGCCTCAACACCGGCCTGGCCATGCTGGTCACCAAGTCGGACAGCTATCACACGATCTCGGCCGCCGACCGGATCGAGGCGCAGCTCAGCACCCCGCGCAAGATCGAGGCGGCGCTCGGCGTCTTCGAGGAGAACGTCGACTCCGCCGAGTTGTCGCGGCTGCTCGACGTGTCCCGGTCCAGCCGGGTGACGCCGCTGATGTTCGAGAACGACCTGATCGACCGGGCCCGCGCCGACCGCCGTCATCTGGTGCTGCCGGAGGGCAGCGAGGAGCGCATCCTGCGGGCCACCGAGACACTGCTGCGGCGGGGTGTGGCCGACCTGACCCTGCTCGGCGACCCGGACGAGATCAACCGCCGGGCGCGGGAGATCGGGGTGGAGATCAGCGGTGCCCGTCTGGTCGACCCGTACCGCAGCGAGCTGCGGGAACGGTTCGCGGCCCGCTATGCGGAGATCCGCAAGCACCGCGGAGTGACACTCGATCTGGCGTACGACGTGGTGAGTGACGTGAACTACTTCGGCACCCTGATGGTCTCCGAGGGTCTCGCCGACGGCATGGTCTCCGGGGCCACCCACACCACTGCCGCGACGATCCGCCCGGCCTTCGAGATCATCAAGACGGTGCCCGGTCTGACCGTCGCGTCCAGTGTGTTCTTCATGCTGCTCGCCGACCGGGTGCTGGTCTACGGCGACTGCGCGGTCAATCCGGACCCGGACGCCGCCCAGCTCGCCGACATCGCACTCTCGTCGGCGCAGACCGCCGCCGCGTTCGGCATCGAGCCGCGCGTCGCGATGCTCTCCTACTCCACCGGCAGTTCCGGTTCCGGCGCCGATGTGGACAAGGTCGCCGCGGCCACCGCCCTGGTCCGTGAGCGGCGGCCGGACCTGCCGGTCGAGGGCCCGATCCAGTACGACGCGGCGATCGACCCGGCCGTGGCCGCCGCGAAACTGCCCGGCAGCGAGGTCGCCGGAAAAGCCACCGTCTTCGTGTTCCCGGACCTGAACACGGGCAACAACACCTACAAAGCGGTCCAGCGGTCGGCGAACGCGGTCGCGGTCGGCCCGGTGATGCAGGGTCTCCGGCGGCCGGTCAACGACCTGTCCCGCGGCGCGACGGTGAAGGACATCGTGAACACGGTCGCCATCACGGCGATCCAGGCGGGAGCGCAATGACTCGGGTACTCGTACTGAACAGTGGTTCTTCGTCCTTGCGGTATCGCCTTTTCGACGGGGCCGAAGTCCGAGCCAAGGGCCTGGTCCAGCGGATCGGCGAGTCCGGCGGTGACGCGGCCGACCACGGTGCGGCATTGCGGCGGCTGATGGACGAACTGGACCTGACCGGGCTGGCCGCGGTCGGGCACCGGGTCGTGCACGGCGGCGAGCGGTTCACCTCCGCCACCATCGTCGACGACGGCGTGCTGTCCGCGATCGAGGAGCTGATCCCGCTCGCGCCGTTGCACAACCCGGCCGCGGTCACCGGGTTGCGGGTGGCTCGCGAGCTGCTGCCCGACGTACCGCAAGTGGCGGTCTTCGACACCTCGTTCCACGCGACCATCCCGCCGGAGGGTGCGCTCTGGGCGATCGACCGGCAGGTGGCCGCCAAGTGGGGGCTCCGGCGCTACGGGTTCCACGGGACCTCACACGCGTACGTCTCGCGGGAGACCGCCCGGATCCTGGGCAAGCCGGTGACCGAGACCAATGTGATCACGCTGCACCTGGGCAACGGGGCCAGCGCGGCCGCTGTGCAGGGGGGCCGGAGCGTGGCCACCTCGATGGGCCTGACCCCGCTGCCGGGTCTGGTCATGGGCACCCGATCGGGTGACGTCGACCCGAGCCTGATCTTCCACCTGCACCGGGTGGCCGGGATGCCCCTCGACGAGATCGAGGACCTGCTCACTCGTCGCTCCGGGCTGCTGGGACTGGCCGGGGACAACGATCTGCGGTCGGTGCAGGACCGGTTCGAGGCCGGCGAGCCGGAGGCGACACTCGCGTTCGAGATCTACTGTCGCCGGATCCGTGAGTACACCGGGTCCTACCTGGCCGTGCTCGGCCGGGTGGACGCGATCACCTTCACCGGCGGGGCCGGGGAGAAATCCCGGCTGATCCGGGCGACGGCACTCGACGGTCTGGAGGCTCTCGGGATCGCGATCGACCCGGAGCGCAACGCGCGCAACGAGACGACCATCTCGCCGGAGGGCTCCCCGATCACCGTGTGTGTGGTGCCGACCGAGGAGGAACTGGAGATCGCGTCGGAGGCCCGGAAAGCGATCGGGGCGTCAGAGAGCTAACCAGGCCAGCAGGGCGATCACCGCGAGCGCTGCGACACCACCGATCACGAAGAACGGAACCTTGGACGGCGCCGCGGAGTCGGGCGCCGTCCGGGTGAAGGCCCGGAACGCCTCGGTGTTGCCACTGGGGTCGACGTGGTTGTCAGACATGGGTGAGACCCTAGCCAAACACGTCAAGGATGGCGATGAGCTGCACCTGTTCGGCGGAACCGGGTGTGATATCGGCTACCCGTCGCTGACAGGTAACTCTGATCTTCAGCGGGCACAATGACCGCGTGTTACGTCGTCGTTCGTTCCTCTCCCTGGCCGCTCTCGCGGGCCTCGCCGCCTGCTCCACCACCGAGATCACGCCGCCGCCCAGCTCCGCCGCACCTGTCCCGGAGCAGTCCAGCAGCGTGCAGACCCGGGAGTTGGAGTTCAACCGCGGCGGGGATCGCGCACTGCCGACAAAGGTGTGGCTGCCCTCCGGCACCGGCCCGTTTCCACTGATCTATTTCAGTCACGGGCTCACTTCACAGCCCGACGACTACGCCGAGCTGCTGAGCTTCTGGGCCTCAGCCGGGTTCGTGGTGGCCGGCCCGAAATACCCGCACACCTGGAACCAGGCACCGAAGTACGACGCCGACGACGTGGTGAACCAGCCCGCCGACGCCCAGTTCGTGATCACCGAGCTGCTGACCGCACTGTCCGGCACGATCGACCCGCAGCGGATCGCCGCGGCCGGGCACTCGGCCGGGGCGATCACCACGGTCGGGCTGTTCAGCGGCAGCCGGGACGAGCGGCTCAAAGCCGGGGTGCTGATCTCCGGTCGGCAGATGCCCCAGCCGGCACCGTTCTCCGGGACCGCGGCGCCGCTGCTGTTCGTGCAGGGCAAACTGGACGAGACGGTCACTTACGAGCAGGCGTACGGGACGTACAACGAGGTCACCTGGCCCAAGGGCTTCCTGGAGATCCCGCAGGGCACCCACTTGCCGTACCGGGACCAGCCACAGGTGGTGGCCGAGACCACCACCGACTTCTGGCGCTGGGTCTTCAACAACGACGATGCCGCCAAGGGCCGGATGCCCGCCGACGCGTCAGCGACCAACGCCGCGCAGTTGACCAGTACTTTCTAGAACTCCGGGGTCTTTCCAGAGTCCCGGGGTCTCTCTAGAACTCGATAACGATCTTGCCGAAGACGTCGCCGGCGGCCAGCCGGGCGAAAGCGTCGGTGATCCCGTCGAAGGCGAACGTCGAGTCGATCACCGGGCGCACAGTTCCGGCGGCGATCAGGTCGAGCAGGGCGGCCAGCTCGTCCGGCGTACCCATGCTGCTGCCCAGGATCTCCAGCTGCATGGCGAAGACCCGGCGCAGGTCCACCTCGGCCCGATGCCCGGCGGTCGCGCCGCAGACCACGATCCGGGCGCCGGGGGCCGAACACTTCATCGAATGGTCGAAGGTGGGCGCCCCGACCGACTCGATCACGATGTCGACGCGCTCGGGCAGCCGGGCGCCCGGTTCCACGGCGGTGGCACCCAGCTCGGCGATCCGCTCGCGTTTCCCGGGGTCGCGGCTGGTGGCGTACACCCGCTTGCCCAACGAGACCGCGAGCGCGACCGCCGCCGTCGCGACACCGCCGCCCGCGCCCTGGACCAGTACCGATGAGGCCTCCGCGAGCCGGCCGCGGGTCACCAGCATGTGGTACGCGGTGAGCCAGGCCGTCGGCAGGCAGGCCGCCTCGGCGAAGGACACTCCGGCCGGTTTGCGGATCAGATTGCTCCGGGGTGCCGCCAGCCGCTCGGCCAGAGTGCCCGGATACCGCTCGGAGAAGAGCGAGAAGCCCCGCGGGTCGGCCTTGTCCTCCACCACCGGGTAGACGACGACCTCGTTACCGTCCGGGTCCACCCCGGCGGCGTCACAGCCCAGGATCATCGGCAGACGGTCGGCGGGCAGACCGACGCCGCGCAGTGACCAGATGTCGTGGTGGTTGAGGGAGGCCGCCCGCACGTCGACGGGCACCCATCCGTCCGGGACGACGAGCGGCAACTCCCCCAGGGTCAGGCCGGTGAGCGGCTCGTCCGGATCGAGGGCGGAAGCATAGGCGGCACGCATCACCCGACCTTAGCGACCGTTAACGCATCACGCGCCCTTGCTTTCGCCCTCGCCCGCTCGCCTCCGCCTGCCCTCGCTGCGTGGCCCGCTCAGCCCTCGCCGGCCTTCGCCCTAGTGCGGCGCGGCGACGGCCTCAGGCAGCTGGTGCCGCGGCCACCGCTGGAACGGCCGTGGTGTGGGCCGGGGCGGCGGCGAGCCGGGCGACGCCGTCCTCGATGGCGGCGGCGGCCACCGCGGCGGCGACCGCCGGGGCGACCCGCGGGTCCAGCGGCGACGGCACGATCGCGTCCGGCCGGAGGTCGTCGGCGACGATCGCGGCGATCGCGTCGGCGGCGGCCACCTTCATCCGGTCGGTGATCGTGCCGGCCCGGACGTCGAGTGTCCCGCGGAAGATGCCGGGGAACGCCAGCACGTTGTTGATCTGGTTGGGGAAGTCACTGCGTCCGGTGGCGACGATCGCGGCGTACTTGTGGGCGACCGTCGGGTGGACCTCGGGGGTCGGGTTGGCCAGCGCGAAGATGATCGCGCCCGGTGCCATGCCGGCCACCGCCTCCTCCGGGATGCTGCCGCCGGAGACACCGATGAGCACGTCGGCGCCGATCAGGGCCTCGGCGATGCCGCCGGTACGACCGGAGAGGTTCGTGGTCGCCCCGATCTGCGCCTTCATCCCGCTCAGGTCACCGCGCTCGGCGTGGATGATGCCGCGCGAGTCGACGACGATCATGTTGGCGCCCTCGACACCCGCCGCGATCAGGGTCCGGGTGATCGCCACCCCGGCCGCACCGGCACCGCTGACGACCACCCGCAGGGCACCGAAGTCGCGGCCGAGCAGTCTGGCGGCGTTCCGCAGGGCGGCGAGCGTGACCACGGCGGTGCCGTGCTGGTCGTCGTGGAAGACCGGGATGTCGAGTTCGGCGTCGAGACGGCGCTCGATCTCGAAGCAGCGCGGCGCGCTGATGTCCTCCAGGTTGATCCCGCCGAACGACGGCGCCATCGCCTTGACCGTGGCGATGATGGCCTCGACGTCCTGAGTGTCCAGCACGATCGGGATCGAGTCGACCCCGCCGAACTGCTTGAACAGGACCGACTTGCCCTCCATCACCGGCATCGCGGCCCTGGGCCCGATGTTGCCGAGCCCGAGAACGGCCGAGCCGTCGGTGATCACGGCGACCGTGTTGGCGGTCCAGGTGTAGTCGGGGTAGAGCGACTCGTCCTCGGCGATGGCCTCACAGACCCGCGCCACGCCCGGCGTGTAGGCCAGGGAGAGATCGTCCTTGCTGGCCAGCGGAACGGTCGCGCTCATCGTCATCTTGCCCCGGCGATGCAGGTCGAAGACGGGGTCGGCGGCGAGGGCGGGGTCGAGTTCGAAACTGAAGAAAGACACGGTGAAACTCCACACTGCATCGACATTGATACGTGGCACCTGCTGAAATCCCGGTCGCGAGTATGCGCCAGAACCACGGTGCGATGCGGGGATCACCCGGTACAACCACCACCAGCGCGGGTGTGCGCTGGGGATCAGAGGACCCTAACGTACCCGGAACGGTCTCGGGTAGTAGCGAAATATCACACGCCCGATGACGTCGGCAACGCCGTGAGCACGGGAATCGTCCGTCACGAACTCGTTGTCACCGACCAGCCACCACCCGCCGTCACGTCGCTCGACCGCACGCTTGACGACCAGCAGACCGGGGCGGCTCCGGAATTCCGCGACCACGATGTCCCCGCTCCTTACCGGTCCGCCGTGACGCACGATCAACGCGTCACCGGCTCGCAGTGCGGGAACCATCGAGGGACCGTGTACGAGTGCGGTGAACAGTGGCAATTGCCATCTCACGGCATCAAGCCTCCATCGCGTTACGTCCGGGATGTAAGGGGTAGGGTCTTTCTCGGATCATCGCAAACTCTTTGGAGGAGTCCTGATGCGACTTCCGCGTTTCCTCACCCCGCGCACCGTGGTCAGTGCCCACTGCGACCTGCCGTGCGGCGTCTACGACCCGGCCCAGGCCCGGATCGAGGCCGAGTCGGTCAAGGCGATCGCCGAGAAGTACCAGGGGAACACCGACCCCGAGTTCCGTACCCGCGCCATCCTCATCAAGGAGCAGCGCGCCGAACTGGTCAAGCACCACCTCTGGGTGCTCTGGACCGACTACTTCAAGGCCCCGCACTTCGAGAAGTACCCGCACCTGCACCAGCTCTTCAACGAGGCCACCAAACTCGCCGGCGCCGCCGGAGCCAAGGGCCAGGTCGACCCGGCGGTCGCCGACCAGCTCCTTGGCAAGATCGAGGAGATCTCCAAGATCTTCTGGGAGACCAAGCAGGCCTGAGCCTCGCGGATTCACTCGACGGCCGGCCGCCCTATGGTGGTCGGCTGTCGCGTTTTCTCCGGTTTGTGGAAAACAGGCGGTGACCGGGTGGTCCCGTAGCGTCCTTCAGCCGCTACAGTCTCTCCATCGGGAGGAGGGGGACCGGGTGACACAGGTGACGGATACCGAGCCGGACGTCGGAGACGACGTCGTACTGCTGACGGTGCCGGCCGACGGCGGATACTTGGGCGTCCTCCGGACGGCCACGGCGGGCTTGGCTGCCCGTCTGCACTTTGCCCTCGACGAGATCGAGGATCTGCGCATCGCCGTCGACGAGGCGTGCGCCATGCTGCTGGCGATCGCCACCCGCAACGCGGAGCTGGAGTGCCGGTTCGCGGTGACCGAGGACGCGCTCACCGTCGAGGTGACGGTCGCCACGGTCCGCGGGGCGAAACTACCGTCCGAGTCGTCGTTCGCGTGGAAAGTGCTGACGGCTCTCACGACATCCGCCGAGGCTCAGGCAAACGGTCGCTATGCGACGATCCGCCTGCTCACCCGGCGTACCGACTTTTAGTTCCTGAAGTTTCAGCGCACCGTCTCGGCGATGTAATCGAGGTGGGCCGCCGCCGCACGCCGTGCGCCCTCAGCGTCGCCGTCGGTGAGGCAGGCGAGGATCGCCCGATGATCCGCGTCGATGCGCACCCAGTAACCCTCGGGTAGGTCCCCGATCACCTCTTCGCCGTAACTGACCTGGTAGAGCGGCCGCCCCACCAGTTCGAAAAGCGGGTTCCCGGTCGCTTTCGCCATCGCGCGATGGAAGGCCGAATGCGCGGCCATCATCGTGTCGAAGTCGTCGATCGCCGGATCGAAGAGCGCGCTGCGCAGTTCGAGCAGATGCGAGTCGTCCCGGCGGAGCGCGGCCAGCCCGGCGGCCGGCACCTCCAGCGCTCGGCGCAGTTCGAGCAGGTCGGCAAACCCGACAGCGGCCGAGTGGGTGAGTAGGGCGAAGCCCGTCGAGAGACTGTCCGCCAACTGTGTGGCGTCCGGGTGGGCGACGAAACTACCGCCGGTGACACCTCTCGTCGTGACGATGAGGTGCTGGCTGGCGAGCAGGCGAAGAGCCTCACGCACCGTGCTCCGGCTGACGCCGATCTTGACGCACAGTTCAGGTTCGGGTGGGAGACGCTCGCCAGGTTGCAGTCGCCCTGACGTGATCTCCGCACGCAACTCGTCAGCGAGCTGTTGATATGCGGGTGGGCGCACCGTTGAGCCGGTCACCCGTTCAGGTTAGGCCCTGATCCGCTAGCCAGGACCCGCTAATCGACGCCCAACGCTCGACTACTCGGCGGAACCAGCACCAGAGCCGCCGTCACCGCGCCCAGGATCAGCAGCCCGACCCCGGCCCAGAGCGTGCCGTACTGCACCAGGAAACCGCCGGTGGCCAGCACGAACAGCTGAACGACCACGGCCGGCCCGCGCGCCCGGACGGAACGGCGGCCGAGGGCGCGCGCGACCAGCAGGACCGAAGCCGCAGCGAGGGCGGACATCACGGTGAGCGAGGCGGCGATCGCGATGACCACGTCGTCGCGGGTCAGATCAAGGACGATCAGGTACGCGGTGAGCACAGCGAGCCCGGCGCCCTGCAGGTAGAGGAGCCGGACCCCCCAGTCGAGGGGCGCGGCACTGATGGTCATGGACTTCTCACCGGTCACTGCTGCACCTTACCCATACCCTGAGCACACCCCTCCGGATACAGTGCCGCGCATGCGAGCGTTGCTGGTGGTCAATCCCCGGGCGACGGCGACCAGTGAGCACAGCCGGGACGTTCTGGTACGGGCGTTGAGCGGCACGGTGGATCTGACGGTGCGGCACACCGAACGACGCGGTCACGCTACGACGTTGGCTCGCGACGCGGCGGAGAGCGGTGTCGATGTGGTCGTTACGCTCGGTGGTGACGGCACCGTCAACGAGGCGGTCAACGGCCTGCTCACCGCATCGTCCGCGGTCAGTGACCGGCCCGGTCCGCTCGCCGGTCGACTGCCGGCCCTGGCCGTGGTGCCCGGCGGCTCCACCAACGTCTTCGCCCGCGCTCTCGGCCTGCCTCGCGATGCGACGGACGGGACCGGCGTGATCCTGGACCGGCTGCGCGACGGCCGCCACCGGGTGATCGGTCTCGGTCGCGCCGACGACCGCTGGTTCACCTTCACCGCCGGGCTCGGCTGGGACGCCGCGACGATCCGCCGGGTCGAACAGGCCCGGCGACGGGGCCGCACCTCGACACCGGCTCTCTACCTGCGGGCGATGTCCGGACAGTTCCTCACCGGCGCCGGCCGGAAGAATCCGCCGCTCACGCTGGAGCGCCCGGGTGAGACTCCGGACACCGGGCTCAGCACCGTGATCGTGCAGAACACCGCGCCCTGGACGTACCTGGGCGACCGCCCTGTCCATTTGAATCCGGACGCCTCGTTCGATCTCGGGCTGGATGTCACCGCACTTCGGAGGCTGACCATTCCGCGCAGTGCGCGGACCGTGACAGAACTCGCGTGGCAGGCCGGTGATCCGCGAGGTAAACAGGTGTTGCGCCGGCATGACGTCGCGGAGTTCACGGTGGTGGCCTCCCGGCCCCAGCCCTTCCAGCTGGACGGCGACTACCTAGGGGAACGGCAGAAGGTGCACTTTGTGTCCGTCCCCTCAGCCTTACGTGTGGTCTGCTGACTTCGGGGTAGGTGTACCGGACAGGCGCTCACGATCCGTTACAGAAACCCGGGTAAAAGGTCGGCGAAGTGGGCGAGACCGTACTACATTGATGGGAGCGTTCGTCAACCGGCTCCGCCGGGAGCGGCAGAACCGGACATATGGGTGCGTGAGCCAGCTCACCCACCGGGAGAAACTTCCGGCGCTACCCTTGACATCGCGTGAGTTCGTGAAAGCATTCACAAGCGATAAGAAGTAACCGGTTGCTGCTTGTGCGCGTTCCTAATACAGAAGCGCGGAAGAGCCACCAAACACAAAAGCTTGCTGACGCATCGGTGATCGTACGGGTACAAGCCGTCGCCAACGACTGCGCTCGCATATAGGTAAACAGCACTGTTTTCATTACCCCATCCGAAACAAGGAGTTTGCCGCCATGGACTGGCGTCACGATGCGATCTGCCGCGACGAGGACCCCGAGCTGTTCTTCCCGATCGGGACGAGTGGGCCGGCGCTCCTGCAGGTCGAGCAGGCCAAGGCCGTGTGCCGGCGGTGCCCGGTGACCGAGGGATGCCTTTCGTGGGCACTCGATTCCGGGCAGGACGCCGGCGTATGGGGCGGGATGAGCGAAGATGAACGCCGCGCGGTCAAGCGTCGCGGTGGCCTTCGAGTCGGCGCTCCCACCGCCTGAAATCAATCCCCCACACAGCATTTGCGCCCCGGGCCGGTCGGCACGGGGCGTCTTGCTGTTTGCGGTCACTCACCCTGCGTTCTCATTCCACAGTGCGCTAATACGATCACGGTACGTTTAACCGGATCGCCGAAATGATCTCGAAATTCTGATCAAGCCGCTTTGCGTCGCCACTCCGGCACACTCCGCATTGGACGATCACGATTCACTCTCTCGCATTGCCGATTCGTCGCACAAAGCAGAGTGATCAACACCCAGAGTGACGGCGGCGCCGACCTCTCAGCAACCTCTACCGACATTGGCAGCCATCTCTCAGCAAGCCGGCCTCTACGGCCCACTGAGCCCGCCGAGGCCGCCACCCCACACCAGGGTGGCCCCAGTGCCCGCCAACCGCACACAGTGGATCTCCAGGGCCCAAACGCCGACCTGAGGCAAAGCCCCTGCGGTCCCACGGCCTGTCCCAGCCCCAGCCCCAGTCCTCGGCCCATCACACCAGTCCCGGCATGGCCAGAGGTGCCAGACAGGCGTGCCAGACGGGCGTGCCAAGTTGCGGTTTGATCCGCCCCCTACTCACCGCCGGGCGCGGCAGGACAGGGTGCCGCGCTGTGGTCGATCCGCACCCCCACTCGACACGCCAAGTCGGCCCCGGCCGGCCGGGGCGGCCAACGGGCAAGTGAAAACAGGCATGGTGAGTTGCGGTTCGATCTGCAGCCCGACATGGCTCACCTTGCTGGGCTGAGCGGCCCAGCGGCGGACCTACCGCAGGAGAACGGGGCTACCGCGAGGCGGCGAGCGCGGGGCGGTGGGGTCAGGCCGCAACGGCTAGGGGGCGGCTCAGGACCGGTTCGGCGCGTGAGACCACCAGGCGTACCAGCTCTGGGGCGTCGCCGAGAGGTTCGGCGACCGCGACCGCACCGGCGGAAATGGCGGCGGCAATCGCCGCGTCGTAGAGCAGACCCGGTGCCAGGAAGTAGGCGGCTACCCCGATTCGCCGGGCTCCGGCTTCACGCAGACGGGTGACTGCCTCGTCGGCCCGGGCTCCGGGCCCGGACGCGTAGGAGACCGCTGACGGTAGCCCCAGAAGCCGCCCCAGAGCGACGGCCGCGTCGGCGACGGTCCCGCGAGCGGCATCATCCCGGGTACCGGCAGCGGCGAGCACGACGGCGTCCAGCCCGGCCAAGGGCGGCCGGCAGTCAGAAGCGGCGGCGTCGAGCCCACCCGCGAACAGCCGGCAGCCCTGATCGGCCACGGACAACCGATCCCCGGGCACGGACAACCGATGCCCTGGCTCAGTGCCGAACAGCAGCGAGTCAGGATCGACCACGGACGACCGGTGGCCGGGAGAAGCCTCCGGCGAATCGAGGGCGGGCCCGGAGGGACGGTAGGTGGGGAGGGCTGTGGTCAGGCGGCGGTTGAGGGCGGCCAGCAGCAGCGGGGAGGCCGGGCCGAGTACGTCGGTGGCGGTCACCGTGAGGGGCAGCGTGGCGGCGTCGCGGATGACCGCGGGCAGGTCGACGCGGCCGTGGTAGGCGGCGGTCAGCAGGAGTGGCACGAGTACGGCGCGGGGGCCGGGCACCGCGGCCAGCACGTCGAACGGCCGGGGCCCGTCATGGTCCAGGTAGGACGCCCGCACCCGCCACTCGGGCCGGGCCCGCTGAACGGCCCGGGCCAGCAGTGCGGTGGACGCCGCGGCCCGCGGGTCCCGGCTGCCGTGGGCCACCAGGACCACGGCCGGCCGGTGATCGGGGGTCATCAGGACCACGGCCGGCGGTGATCGGGGGTCAGACGTGCAGACCGCATTCGGTCTTCTCGAACATCGCCCAGCGGCCGGCGCGCGGGTCTTCGCCGGCCTTGGTACGGCGGGTGCACGGCCAGCAGCCGATCGACCCGTACCCCTTCTTGAACAGTTCGTTGACCGGCACGTTCCACCGGCTGATGTAGGCGTTGACGTCGTCCTCGGTCCAGGCGGCGATCGGGTTGACCTTCACCTTGCCCTTTTTCGCGTCGAACGCGACGACCGGCGTGTTGGCGCGGGTCGGGGATTCGTCGCGGCGCAGGCCGGTGGCCCAGGAGTCGTATTCGGCGAGAGCGCGTTCCAGCGGCTCGACCTTGCGCAGGAAGCAGCACTCGTCGGGGGCGCGGGCGAAGAGGCGGGGGCCGTGTTCGCCGTCCTGCTGGCCGACGGTGAGCCGGGGCCGGACCGAGCGGACGTTGACGTTCATCGTACGGATGACGATGTCTTTGACTTTGAGGGTTTCCGGGAAGTGCAGGCCGGTGTCGAGGAAGACGACGTCGACGCCGGGTGAGACCCGGGAGAACAGGTGGGCGACGACGGCGTCGGCCATCGAACTGGTGACGCAGAACCGGGAGCCGAAGGTGTCGGTCGCCCACTTGGCGATCTCCTCGGCGGGCGCGCCCTCCAGAGCCACGGCGGCGGCGTCGGCGAGTTCCTTCAACTCGGCGGGCTTCCGGCGCGAGGAATCCGTGGGTTCACCGAGGTTGACCAGGCTCAGGCCGGAGGCGTTGAGGAGACTCATTTGGTAACTCCCTTGGACAGAAGACCGACGAACTTGATCGAGAAGACGCGGGCGCAGGAGTGGCACTCCCACGCGCCGTGTGATGCCTCGTTGGGACGCAGGTCCTCGTCGCCGCAGTACGGGCAGTACATCGGGGCCTGTCGTTCGCTCATTTCAGGAGCTCCTCATCGGCCCGGAGCACCCAGTTCGAGAAGGTCTCGTCAGTGGAGCGGCCGTCGAGGTAGTTCCGGGCCACGCGTTCCACGTACTCGGGAAGCTCGTCGGCGGTGGCTTTGAGGCCGCGAAGCTTGCGCCCGAAGCCGGCCGTCTCGCCCTTGGCCATGCCGAGGGCGCCACCGAGGTGGATCTGGAAGCCTTCGACCTGCTCGCCCTGCTTGTTCATGACGAGCTGGCCCTTGAGGCCGATGTCGGCGACCTGGGTGCGGGCACACGCGTTGGGGCAGCCGTTGATGTGGATGGAGAGGTCGGCGTCGAAGTCCTTGAGCCGGTCCTCGAGCCGGGCCACCAGCGCCTCGCCGCGCGCCTTGGTCTCGACGATGGCGAGTTTGCAGTACTCGATGCCGGTGCAGGCCATCGTGCCGCGGCGGAAGGCCGACGGCCGGGCTTCCAGCCCGATGGCCCGGAGGCCGGTGATGAACGGTTCCACCTGGTCGTCGGCGATGTCCAAGACCAGGAGCTTCTGGTACGCGGTGAGACGCACCCGCTCCGACCCGTGCGACTCGACCAGATCGGCGAGCTTGGTGAGCTGAGTCCCGGAAGTGCGGCCGACGACCGGAGCGGCGCCGATGTAGTTGCGGCCGTCCCGCTGTTTGTGCACGCCGATGTGGTCGAGCGGCTTCTCCGGAAGCTCCGGTGCGGGACCGTCGAGCAGGGCGCGGCCGAGGTATTCCTTCTCCAGGATCTCCCGGAACTTCGCCACTCCCCAGTCGGCGAGCAGGAACTTCAGGCGGGCGCGGTGCCGCAGCCGGCGGTATCCGTAGTCGCGGAAGATGCCGACGACGCCCTCCCAGACGTCCGGGATCTCGTCGAGCGGCACCCAGACGCCGAGGCGTTCGGCCAGGCGCGGGTTGGTGGAGAGGCCGCCGCCGACCCAGAGGTCGAAACCGGGACCGTGGTCGGGATGCACGACGCCGACCAGGGAGATGTCGTTGGCCTGGTAGGGACCGTCCGGCAGCCAGGAGATGACCGACTTGAACTTGCGGGGCAGGTTCGAGTACTGGGGGTCACCCACATAACGTTTGACGATCTCGTCGATGGCCGGTGTCGCGTCGATGACCTCGTCGACCGAAACCCCGGCGACCGGGCTGCCCAGCACGACCCGGGGGCAGTCACCGCAGGCCTCGGTGGTCTGCAGGCCGACCGCTTCGAGGCGCCGCCAGATCTCCGGCACGTCCTCGACCCGGATCCAGTGGAGCTGGATGTTCTGCCGGTCGGTGATGTCGGCGCTGTCCCGGCCGAACTCGGTGGAGATCTCGGCGATGACGCGCAGCTGTGCCAGGTTCAGCGAGCCGGCGTCGCAGCGGACCCGGAGCATGAAGAACTCGTCTTCGAGCTCCTCCGGCTCCAGCACCGCGGTCCGGCCGCCGTCGATCCCGGCTTTGCGCTGGGTGTAGAGCCCCCACCAGCGGAACCGGCCACGCAGGTCGGCGGGGTCGATCGAGGAGAAACCACCGTGGGCGTAGATGTTCTCGATCCGGGCCCGGACGTTGAGCGGGTTGTCGTCCTTCTTGCTGCGCTCGTTGGGGTTGAGCGGCTCGCGGTGTCCGAGCGCCCACTGACCCTCGCCGCGCGCCTTGCGAGGGCGGGCGGCGGGCCTTGCAGCGGGAGTGTTGCTGGGCGCCATGTCGGCGATCCTCCGGGTCTTCGTGGGCACCCGGATCGCTCACGGCCCCTGGGAGGCTCGTGACATCTGTGTCAGGAGTTGGGCCCGGCGGTCGAGCACCCGAAATGGATTTCGGGCGTCGTCAGGAAGCCGGACACATGGCGCTGCGGACACGGCCGTAGTCCACGTGGCGGCGTGCCACGAGGCGGCGGTCAACTGCAGCGGTCATGTCGGCAAGCCTCTCACGCCCGGCGATTCTGGGCCAGCGCGGTCCAGATTTCGGGAGTGTGCCGTGTTACACAAAGCCAACGTGTTGTAACAGTTGACCCCTAAGCTCCACCGTCACCGCGCGCCGAGCGGCACCACCAGGACCGCCTCGGTGCCGCCGCCGGCCCGGTTGCGCAGTTCGATGCTGCCGCGCAGCTCCCCGGTCGCCAGCGCCCGCACGATCTGCAGACCGAGACGCTTGCCACCCTCGGCTTTGAAGCCCTCCGGCAGGCCCCGGCCGTTGTCGGCGACGGTGACGTGCAACTGCTTGCGGAACCGGTGCGCGGAGACCACCACCTCGCCGGGGCTGTCCGGCACCACCGGCTCGTCGTCGTCGTCGGGCGCCGGGAAACCGTGCTCCACCGCGTTGATCAACAGCTCGTTGAGCACCATCACCAGGGATGTCGCGATCTCGGCCGGCAGCACGCCGAAGGTGCCCTCGCGGCGCATCCGCACCGGATAGCTGGTGGCGGCGACCTCGGTGGCGGCGGTGGCGACCCGGTCCACGATGCCGTCGAACTCGACCGCCTCGTCACTGGACATCGACAAGGTCTCGTGGACGAGGGCTATCGACGCGACCCGGCGCACCGACTCCTCCAGCGCCATCCGCGCCTCCGGGGCGTCCACCCGGCGGGCCTGCAGGCGCAGCAGCGCCGCGACGGTCTGCAGATTGTTCTTCACCCGGTGGTGGATCTCCCGGATGGTGGCGTCCTTGGTCATCAGCGCGCGCTCCCGGCGGCGCACCTCGGTCACGTCCCGGACCAGCACCAGGGCGCCGATCGGCACACCGGCCGGCAGCAGCGGCAGCGCCCGGCTGAGCACCGTCGCGCCGCGTGCCTCGACCTCCATCCGGGCTGGGAACTCGCCGCGCAGCGAGGAGAGGATCCGCTCGGCGGCGTCGTTGCCCTCCAACGGGTCGCCGGACAGGCGGCTGGACAGTTTCGCCAGTTCCTCGCCGACCAGGTGGGCGTTGAACCCGAGACGCCGGTACGCCGATTGGGCGTTGGGGCTGGCGTAGGTGACCTTGCCCGACGCGTCGAGACGGATCAGACCGTCGCCGACCCGGGGCGCCGAAGTGATCTCCCCCGGGTGCCGCGGCGGCGGGAACGTGCCGTCGGCGACCATCTGCGCCAGGTCGTCGGCGGTGGTCAGATAGTTGAGCTCCAGCTGGCTCGGCGTGCGCGCGGTGCTCAGGTTGGTATCCCGGCCGATCACCGCGATCACCTCGCTGAAGCCCTCCTCCACGTCGGTCTCGTCGCGGCGGCGCACCGGGATGGCCTCGTGGCGGGCGGGGGTGTCCCCATACCAAACCGGATCGCCCTCCCGCCAGATCCGCTCCTGGGTGATGGCCACCTCGAGATGTGCCACCTCCGGCCCGCCGACTATCTTGCCGACCTGGTCGTCCTGGTAGGCCGTGGGCGCGGTGACCGGCCGCACCTGGGCCACACAGAGGAACTCGCGGGGTTTCCGCGGCTCCCCCTTGATCGGGACCCAGAGCAGTAGGTCGGCGAAGGACAGATCGGACAACAACAGCCAGTCGCCGGCGAGCCGGTGCAGGTGGTCGATGTCGCCGGCGTTGAGGGTGGTGTGCTCCTCGACGAGATCACGCAGCGTGGACACGAGCCCAGCTTATTTCTAAAGAGTGGTGGTTACCTTCTTCAGACCGCGAGGAGCATCGGGATCTTCGCCACGTGCCAGTGAGAGCGCGAGCGCGAGCTGCTGCAACGGCAGGATGTCGAGCAGCGGGGAGTAGCGCTCGTCGACGGCCGGAACGGCGAGCCGGGCCGAGGCGCCGGGCACGTCGGCCGCACCGATGGTCACCACGTCGGCCCGGCGGTCGCTGAGCCGGGTCACCACGTCCCGCATCGACCGGCCGCCGGGGCCCTCACCGACGACCGCGAGCACCGGCACGTCCGGGTCGGCCATGGCGAGCGGGCCGTGCAGCAGATCGGCGCCGGAGAAGCTGAGCGCCGGAAGGTACGACGTCTCCATGAGTTTGAGCGCGGTCTCCCGGGCGGTCGGGTAGGCATACCCCCGGCCGGTGGTGACCAGGCTCGACGCGAACCGGTAGCGCTGCGCCAGCTCGGTGGCCGAGGTGTCGGCGAGCGTCTGTTCGGCCAGTCGCGGCAGCTCTTCGAGGGCGGCCCGCTCCTCGGCCGGCAGGTGCCCGTCGCCGGCCCGGACGCCCTCGATCAGCATCAGCAGCGCGAGCAGCTCGGCGGTGTAGGTCTTGGTGGCGGCGACCGCCCGCTCGTGCCCGGCGGCCACGTCGATCGACAGCTCGGCGGCCCGTGCCAGCGGCGACGAGGGGTCGTTGGTGACGGCCAGGGTGAGGGCGCCGGTCTCCCGGGCCACGTTGAGCACTCCGGCGAGGTCGGGGGAGCCACCGCTCTGGCTGACGCCGACCACCAGCGTGCCGGTGAGGTCGGGGCGGGCGCCGTAGAGGGTGATCGCGCTCGGGGAGGCGCTGGCCACCGGCAGGCCGAGCCGGATCTCGGCCAGGTAGGCGCCGTAGAGCGCGGCGTGGTCGGAGGTGCCGCGGCCGACGAAGACGATGCTGCGCGGTGCCCGGCGGGCGACCTCGGCGGCCACCGCGGCGATCGCGCCGGCCGAGCCGGGCTCCAGCAGCCGTGCGAAACCGGCGGGTTGTTCGGCGATGTCCGTCGACATCCCCACGCCTCGCTGTGTCACGGGAATCCTCCTTTTGCTCGTTTGATGCTCAGTCTTGCAAGAAGACGCTCATAGAGTCAAGGTTTCGTGCACGAATGCGCAAACGTGAGGACTGACAATCGACCGCTGTTCCCCTAGGGTCATCAGTCGTGGATTCCCCCTCGGCCCGTCGTGATGTCGCGCGCGCTCGCGAAGCCCTCGACCGCGGCGAAACCGTGCCAGCGGCCACCCACCTCGCCGCCGCTCTGGCCCACGCACCCGCCCTGCCCGAGATCCACGAACTGCTCGGTCGCCTGGCGGCCCGAGCCGGTGGCGGGCTGGACCTCTTCCCGGTGGAGCCGCACGCCACCGCCGGCCGCCTCGCCGCCCGCGCCCACCTGCTCGCCGCCGCCGGCCGGCCCGAGGAGGGGCTGCCTCTGCTCGCCGCGGCCAGTGGGTCCTCCCCCGCGCACAACTGGGCCGGTGTGCCGTGGGTGGCCGACCCCGCCCTCGGCCCCCGGATCGACCCGGGACTGCTCGCCCGGACCGTGATGCGGCTCTGCACCGCGGTCGGCGATCCCGCACCCGCCACCACGGTGACGTCCCTGCGCCCCTTCCTGACCGTGGTCCGGCACGCCGTCGCCGCACACGGTGAGCACGCGATGCTGCTCGGGGCCGGCTCGGCGCTGGCGCGCCGGCTCGGCGACGTCCGGCTGGCGGTGGAATGGGCCGGGCGGGGCGCTCGCGCTCAGCCGTCCAAGCTGGGCGAGATCTGGCTGGGGTACGCCTACCGCAGCGCGGGCCGGATGCCGGAAGCCCTGGCCGCACTGCGCCGGGCCGTCGCCTACGACCCCGACGACCTCTCCGTCTACGCCGACGTGGCGGCCACCCTGGCCGACCTGGGACGGCTCGACGAGGCACTGCGCTGGACCGAACTGGCCCTGGAGCGCGACCCCACCTTCGACTGCGTCGTGCACACCGCACACCGGCTGCGCCACCGGGCCGACGGCGACGTCGCGCACCTGGTCGGGCTGGCCGACTTCATCCGCGACCACCCGGACGACGCGCACGAGCACACCGACCTGGAGGAGTGCTGCCGCAGCACACCGTGGCTCAGCGGCCTGCCGGCCGGAGCGCCGCTGCCGGCCGGCCGGGCCCCGGTCAACGCGCAGCCCTCCGCCGACGCCCTGCACCGGCTCCAGCGGGTGGCCGGCCCGTCGTGGCCGCACCCGCCGGGCGCCTACGACCGGGCGCTCGGCCTGGTGCTGGTCGAACCGTGGGAGCTGCTGGCCCTGCTGGCGCACCCGGAGACGGCACGGGCCGACCAGCAGACCGCTCTGGAGGTGTGGGCCTGCCTCGGGCTGCTGCACCACGGCGCCGACGAACCGTGGCTGGAGTCCAGCCGCCGGCGCCTGCTGCTCGGGCTGCTCGACGGCGACGTCGACCGGGTGACGCAGGGCGCGCTCTTCGCCCTGGTCGCTTACGCGTGGGTGGATCCGGAGGCACGGGCGGACGTGGCCGCCGTGGTGGCCGCCCGGCTCACCGAGACCGCCTCCGGGGCGAACGCCCGGGCGGTCGCCGAGCTGGCTCTCGCCGCGCCCGGCCTGGACCGGCCGACCCGGGAGCTGGCCGCGGCCACCATCCGGGTCCCCACCGTCCCCCGCCAGCGCGGACGAGGCCGCTCACTGCTGCGTTGGCGCCGGGATTAACTGATCACGGCGATCAGATCGCCTTCTTGAACCACGTCGCCCTCGTGCACCTTGAGTTCGGCGACTGTGCCGTCATGCTCGGCCAGCACCGGGATCTCCATCTTCATCGACTCGAGGATGACAAGCGTGTCCCCCTCGGCGACGGTGGCGCCGGGCGCCGTCACGACTTTCCACACGTTGGCCACCATCTCGGCTCGGATCTCGTCCGCCATGGGTCCAACCACCTCCCTCATCAGGTTCCGGTGCCGTCATCAAATCACGGATCCGGCGCGGGTAGGTCCGGCCCGGCGTGGCGCGCCTACTACGATCGGCGGGGAGTATCACGTACCAGGGACAGGAGTGCCGAGATGGCGAAGAAGGCCCGTAAGAAGAAGGCCCGTAAGAAGAGCGCCGCGAACCACGGCAAGCGCCCCAACAGCTGAACAGGCAAAAGGCCCGGCAGTCGCCGGGCCTTTTCGCATCAGGTCGTCAGTGCGGGGTCTCGATCTGACCCAGTTTCAGCCGGAGCCGCTCGCGCAGCTCCGACGGCGCCCGCTCCTCGCCGCAGCAGCGGCCGACCAGAGCCTTCACCTCGTTCTCGATGCCGAACTCGCGCACGCACTTCGAGCACTCGGCCAGGTGCTTCTGGATCAGGGTGCGGCGTTCCTCCGAGCACTCCAGGTCCAGGTAGAGGTAGACCTCGCCGAGGACGGCGGTGCAGTCGGCTTTCTCCTCATGCTCCATGACGTCACGCCCCCTGCGACTCGGAGGTGGCGGTGCGGGTGATGCCGCGATCCACCGCGTACCGCTCGAGCAGTTTGCGCAGGTTGCGCCGGCCGCGGTGCAGCCGGGACATGACCGTGCCGATCGGCGTACCCATGATGTCGGCGATCTCCTTGTACGAGAAACCCTCGACATCGGCGAGGTAGACGGCGAGCCGGAAGTCCTCCGGCAGGGACTGGAGCGCTTCCTTGATGTCGCTGTCCGGCAGCCGGTCCAGCGCCTCGGTCTCGGCCGACCGCAGGCCCTGCGACGTGTGCGACTCGCTCGACGCGAGCTGCCAGTCGGTGATCTCCTCGGTCGGCGCCTGCACGGGCTGCCGCTGCTTGCGCCGGTACGAGTTGATGTACGTGTTCGTCAGGATCCGGTAGAGCCAGGCCTTCAGGTTCGTGCCCTGCTCGAACTGGTGGAATGCGGAGAACGCCTTGAGGAACGTCTCCTGCACCAGATCCTCAGCGTCAGCCGGGTTGCGGGTCATCCGCAGTCCGGCGGCATACAACTGGTCGACGAACGGCAACGCCTCACGCTCGAAGCGCGCCCGGCGCTCGTCCGTTCGTTCCTTCTGCGCCACCCTGGACTCTCCCCTCGACCGCCCCGCCGAGGATACGGGTATCACCCGTGTAACGCCTTCGAAAACCGCCGGTGTGCTCACGCTCACCGGCCGGGCGGCGGGCCGTGTCTCGGCCGCGGGCCACACGGGCGACTCCAACAGGCTCCGCACCCGCTCCGCCTCCCGGCCGCCGCGCGCAGCGTATTCGGTACCGGTACGCACTTGAGAACCCCTTCCCGCCGACATGTTTCCAGCACGGACAACGCCAGCGGCGGGGCCGGACATTCCCTTGTGATCTTTCAGCGGATTCACAGCGCCCAGGAATATCGCCGGAGCCACTCCGTCACCACTTCCACGGTGCCGGGCAGGCCCTTCCGCAGATCGTGCACCGCGCCCGGGCGGACCGCCACCTCGACCACACCACCGGCCGACGGCACCCCGAACGGATCACGGTCCCCGTTCACGACCAGCGTCGGCACGTCCCCGGGCAGCTCACCGGCACGGCTCTTCTCCGGCTTGCCCGGCGGGTGCAGGGGGAAGGCCAGCGCGAGAACCCCCGCGGCGCCCAGCGTGGCCGCGGTCCGGCACGCGACGCGTGCTCCGCTGGACCGGCCACCGACGATCAACGGCAGCGGCGGTACGCGTAGAGCACTCACCACCGTCGTCCACGCCTCGTCGAGATGCCCGGCCGGAGCGGGCGCCCGCCGGCCCGCGACCCGGTACGGCTGGGTCACCAGGGCCACCCGCACCCCGGCCACCACCGCCGCGGCGTGCACCGCCACCAGGTCCGGAGCGTCGACGCCACCCCCGGCACCATGGCCGAGGACGAGCAGGGAACGCACCGGCCCGGCGGGCTCGGTGACGGTCACGGTGGCGGGGCCGCGTGGGGTCTCGACAGTGAGATCGGTGCTGAACACACGGTCCGTTCTATCAGCGAACCGGCGCCCGGCTAAGAAGCACGGCCGGGCGCCGGTTGTCCGCTAACGACTGACCGGAATGAGTGTCAGCAACCGGCGGTCCTCGTCGTCCGGCGTGCCGTCGATCTCGTCGCCGTTGGACTGGATCCGCTCGCGCCAGGCGACCAGCATGGCGCGCCGCTCGCGTGGCGTGGTGCCGCCCCAGACCCCGTGACAGTCACCGACCTGCAAGGCCCAGGCAAGACAGGGGCCCTGCACGTCACAAGAGCCGCAGAGGGCGACCGCACCCCCGGATGGCTCGTTGGGTGCGGGAAAGAACGTCTCCGGATCCACGCTCCGGCAGGCGCCCCGCGTGCGCCAGGCCTCGTCGGTGCTGCGTTGCGCGATCGCCTCGAGCAGCCGCGGGTCGCGTCGCGCGATGGCCACCTCGTGCGGACGCGGCATGCGTGCTCGTGTCATCAGCCCACCTCCCCCGTGGGACCGGAACTGCATGTGGCGGCCGGGCCGCACCTTACGGTCCAGCACCACTCCGGCGCTGGTTTGTACCGCAGGCTACAAGATCAGAACAAGGGGGTTATCTATCTTGAAACAAAGTTTCCCATTTAGAATGACCACATATCACGACAAAGATTCTCGTTGATCTTTGAGAGTTCAAAAAAGCGTAACTTTGGTCGTAGCCTCGATCAGCTCGGACCCGTTGTTGCGCACATTGCCGACCTCCGGACCGACCGGGCGCACCTCGATCGCTTCCAGGTCACGCTCGTCGAGCGGGCGCAGCAACTCCACCGCGTCACCACCACCGGCCAGCCAGTCCGCCCACCGGCCGGCCGGCAGGATCAGCGGCATCCGCTCGTGCACCTTCCGCAACCCGCCCAGCGCGGCCGTGGTGAGCACGCTGCACGTGCGGACCGACTCCGGGCCCCAGACCGACCAGATCCCCGCGAAGACCAGCGGTGACCCGTCCGCCGGAGTCATGTAGAACGCCTGCTTCTGCTTGCCGTCGCGGACCCACTCGAACCAGCCGTCGGCCGGGAGCAGGCAGCGGCGCTTGGCGAACGACGGCGCGAACGACCGCAACTCGGCAACCGTCTCGGCCCGCGCGTTGATCATGCGAGCGCCGCCTTTCAGATCCTTGGCCCAGTGCGGGACCAGGCCCCAGAGCGCGGTGTCCAGCACCCGGCCGTCGTGCTCCTTGGACATCCGGACCAGCGGGACGGCATTGGTGGGCGCGACGTTCCAGCTGGCACGCAGTGGCTCGGCCACATCGACGGCCTCGAACAGCTTGCTGAGGTCGGTGTTGCTCCTGGTCGTCGCGTATCGCCCGCACATGAGCAGGAGGTTACGCCGTCCGCGAACACCCGTCCGCCCCGTGCGGCCCGGCGTGCCGCCGACGGGACGCACGGAGTCACACGGTCGGGCGGTCGTCCGCCGGAAATGTCCCGCGCAGCGGGAATGCGGCCCGGCCTCGGCACCGCCCGGCGGCAGAATGGCCCCGTGACTACTGCTGAACCCCGCCCCTGGTCCGCTCCGCCCGCCACCGGCCCGGTCACGGCAACCGTGCGACTGCCCGGCTCGAAGTCGATGACCGCGCGCGCCCTGATCCTCGCCGCCCTCGCCGACGGCCCGTCGGTGATCGAGGCGCCGCTACGGGCGCGGGACACCGAGCTGATGGCCGCCGGCCTGCGCGCGATCGGTGTCGAGGTGGACACCACCGACCCCGATCGCTGGGTGGTGACCCCGGGGCCGTTCCGCGGTCCGGCCCGGGTCGACGTCGGCCTGGCCGGCACGATCATGCGGTTCCTGCCGCCGGCCGCCGCGCTGGCCGAGGGCGTCGTCGAGTTCGACGGCGACCCGCACGCCCGCAACCGGCCGATGGGCCCGATCGTCGAGGCGCTGCGCGGTCTCGGGGTGGCGATCGAGTCCTCCCCGACCGGCGGCCTGCCGCTCACCGTGCACGGCTCCGGTCTGGTCGAGGGCGGCGAGGTGGTGATCGACGCGTCCGGGTCCAGCCAGTTCGTCTCCGGGCTGCTGCTCTCCGCCCCGTGTTTCGCCAAGGGCCTGACACTGCGGCACGAGGGCCCGCCGGTGCCCAGTGCCCCGCACCTGCGGATGACCACGCACATGCTGCGCGCGGCCGGCGCCGTGGTCGACGAGAGTGTGCCCGACGTGTGGACGGTCGAGCCCGGCACGCTGCGCGGGCGGACCTGGACGATCGAGCCGGACCTGTCCGGTGCGGTGCCGTTCTTCGCGGCGGCCGCGGTCACCGGCGGCACGGTCACCCTGGCGGGCTGGCCGGCCGACAGCTGGCAGCCGGTCGGCCGGGTCGCCGAGATCTTCACCCGGTTGGGTGCCGAGGTCACGCAGACCGCCGAGGGCCTGACCGTGCGGGGCACCGGCACACTACGCGGCATCACCGCCGACCTGTCCGAGGTCAGCGAGCTGACTCCGGTGCTGTCGGCGCTGGCCGTGCTCGCCGAGGGGCCGTCGGAGCTGCGCGGGGTGGAGCACATCCGGGGTCACGAGACCGACCGGATCGCCGCGCTCGCCGCCGAGTTGGGCAAGGTGGGCGCCGGGATCACCGAGTTCCGGGACGGGCTGCGGATCGAGCCGCGGCCGTTGCACGGCGCCGGTTTCGAGACCTACGCCGATCACCGGATGGCGCACGCGGCCGCCGTGATCGGACTCTCCGTGCCGGGCGTCGAACTCACCGACGTAGGTTGTACGTCGAAGACGTTGCCCGAGTTCCCGGAACTCTGGGCGGGACTCGTGGCGAAGGGCTGACCGCCCTTTTCCGCGCAAGGGACGGGAGCTCGATCTGCCAGCGCGGAAGCGGGAGTACGACGAGGACGACGTACGGATCCGGCCGGGGAAGTCGTCCCGGCCCCGGACCCGGACCCGGCCGAAACACGACGATGCCGTCGACGCCCTGGTCATAGCGGTGGACCGAGGGCGGTACGGGTGTGTCCGCGAGGACGTCGGCGGCCTCGACGTGATCACCGCGATGCGGGCCCGGGAGCTGGGCCGCAAGTCGGTGGTGGTGGGCGACCGGGTGGCGCTCGTCGGGGACTCCTCCGGTGACGCGGGCACGCTGGCCCGGATCGTACGGATCCGGGAGCGGACCTCGGTGCTGCGCCGGACCGCGGACGACGACGACACCACGCCCGAGGGCCGGCTGGAGCGGGTGGTCGTCGCGAACGCCGATCAGCTCGTCATCGTGAGCGCCCTGTCCGACCCGCCGCCCCGGACCGGTTTCATCGACCGGTGCCTGGTGGCGGCGTACGACGCCGATGTCGAACCGCTCCTCTGCCTGACCAAGGCCGACCTGGCCGGGCCGGAGCAGGTGCTCGGCTACTACGCCGAACTGGACCTGCCGCACGTGCTGGTCCGCCCGGGCAGTGACCTCGACGAGTTGCGGGACCGGCTGGCCGGCCGGATCTCGGTCATGGTCGGCCACTCCGGCGTGGGCAAGTCGACACTGGTCAACCGTCTGGTGCCGGACGCGCTGCGGGCGGTCGGTGTGGTCAGCGCGATCGGTAAGGGCCGGCACACGTCGACGAGTGCGGTGGCGCTGCGGCTGCCGGCGGTCGGCAAGTCACGCAAGGACCCGGGCTGGATCATCGACACTCCCGGGATCCGGAGTTTCGGGCTGGCGCACGTGAGCGCGGAGAGTCTGCTGCACGGGTTCCCCGATCTGGTCGAGGGCACCGTGGAGGATCAGCCGAACTGCGGGCACACCACCTCGGACGCGGGCTGCTTCTTGGACGCGTGGGTGGCGCAAGGCAAGGCGGACGGACGGCGGCTGGCCTCGTACCGCAGGCTTCTCGCCTCTCGTGCCGGTGAGGGCGACCCGCGGGATCAGCCGGTGGACGACATGCCCAGCGCCTGAAAGGCGATCTCAAAAGACGAACTCGGCGGGACCGGGGAACGGCTCATGGGCTAACTTTCCGGCATGGCCGGATATGCCGATGATCTTGCGCTTGCCCACGTTCTCGCCGATGCCGCCGACGCCATCTCGATGGCCCGGTTCCGGGCGCTGGACCTGAAGGTCGAGTCGAAACCCGACCTGACGCCGGTGTCCGACGCGGACACCGCGGTGGAGAAGGCGATCCGCGCGACGCTGGCCCGGGCCCGGCCGCGCGACGGGGTGCTCGGTGAGGAGTTCGGCCGGACCGAGGCGACCGCCGGTCCGGGTAACCGGTACTGGGTGATCGACCCGATCGACGGCACCAAGAACTTCGTCCGGGGCGTGCCGATCTGGGCCACCCTGATCGCGCTGATGGAGGGGGACACCCCGGTCGCCGGGCTGGTCTCCGCTCCGGCGCTGGGCCGTCGCTGGTGGGCCGGGCGCGGACTGGGCGCCTACGCCGGCCGTAACCAGCACTCGGCGACCCGGATCAGCGTGTCGTCGGTGCGCAAGATGACCGACGCCAGCTTCTGTTACGCGAGCCTGAACGGCTGGGCCGACAACGGCCGTCTCGACGCGATGATGGACATCCTGCTGGGGGTGTGGCGCAGCCGGGCCTACGGCGACTTCTACGGCTACATGCTGCTCGCCGAGGGCGCCCTGGACGCGATGGCCGAGCCGGAGCTGTCGCTGTGGGACATGGCGGCGCTGATCCCGATCGTGACCGAGGCGGGCGGGAAGATCACCGATCTGGACGGCCGGCCGACCGCGGACAAGAGCTCGGTGATCGGTACGAACGGCCTGCTGCACGAGAGTGTGCTGACCGCACTGGCCCGCCGGGGCTGACATCTGTCGCATGATCGACCCGGTTCGTGGGTAGTTTGCCGGCATGCGAGACAACGACTACCCGGCCGAGGTCACCGACCCGGAGGCGTCCGGTCTGCCGGACACCGCGGACGACGACTCGACGGCATATGACGAGGTGAACAGCTCGCGATGGGCGGACGGGCCGGACCCGGCCGCGCTCGCCGGGACGGGACCTGGCGGCTCCGGCCGGTTCGGTGACACGCCCGAGGAGGCGCTGCAGGGCGAGTCCCTGGACCGCCGGCTGCGGCAGGAGGAGCCGGACTTCGGCGCCGAGACGCCGGAACCGGACGAGGAGACGGTGGGCAGCTCCGAGCAGCGCGAGTTCGACCGGGACGTGTGGAGCCCCAGTCCCACCTCCGACCCGGACTCGCCGATCTCGCTCTACGACGACGGTCAGCTCGACGAGGACTCGCCGCGGCAGGTCGGCCGGTTGGTCGCGCCGGACGGCGGCTCCGGGTTCGACGACGAGGCGGAGAGTGTCGCCTGGGACGCGGGGGCGGCCGGTGGCGGCGCCAGCGCCGAGGAACTGGCGATGCACGAGACCCGCGCACCGGACTTCGACTGAGTTCCGGACCGGCCACTCTCCGTGGACCGAACTTAAAGATCCGGACACAGGGGCTTGCCGACAGTGTTCTTGGTTGCGCAGAGTGCCCTGATGAACTGGGGTCGGGCTGTCGCGGCGATCGTCACCACCACACTGGCGGTGACGGTGACGTGCGGTGCCGCCGCGTCGGCCACGACGGTCGACCGGGTCGTGCTCGACGACGACTTCGCCGGCGAGCGGGGCACCGCACCGGCCACTGCTGTCTGGTCCGAGGCGAAGGCCTGGCAGGACGGCTCCGGCCGGCTGGTGCTGGGGTCGATGCTGCGCACCCGGAAGACCTTCGGCCAGGCGTACGGCCGGGTCGAGGCCAGGGTTCTGATGAACCGGGCGGGCGAGCCCTGGCGTGCGATCGGGATGGTCGACGGCGACGGGCGGAGCCTGGCCGGGACGGTCGACGTGCTGGACGCGTCACCGGTCGGTGGCGGCGACTTCCACACGTACACGATCGACTGGAACCCGACGACGATCACCTGGATGATCGACGGCCGCCCGGTGCAGCGTTTCACTCCGGCGGCGAAGGTGCCGTACTCCGTGGCGCTGGGCCTGGGAACGGGCGACCGCCGTTCGTCGGGCATGCTCGTGGACCGGGTGACGGTCACCGTCCGGGTGACGGTCGCCCCGGACTCGGCTCCGGCGTGGCGGGCGTTCACCGCGTACACACCCGGGCAGTTCGTCGAGTACGACGACGTGATCTACCAGGTGCGCGAGCGGCACACCTCACTCCCCGGCTGGCAGCCGACCCTGGTCCCGGAACTCTTCAAGAAGTTCTAGCGCTTACGCCTGCGCGTGATCAGGACGACGATCACCACGGCGCCGATCACCACTGCCGCGCAGCAGAACATCAGCACGAACCCGAAGCCGCCGCCCCGGCTGGACCGGCGCGCGGCTTCCAGTACCGGCTCGGACGCCCAGGCCTGCGCCGGTACGAGCACGTTCAGAGTGACTACGGCCAGCGCCACGGCGAACCAGTTCTTCAGCTTTCCCATCATTTCCCTCATGTGCCCCATGCTGGCCGATGTACGCAACGCGATACTCCAGGAAAGGGGTTCGGATGAACGCGGATCTGGTGGCCCTGGCCGAGGCGCACGGGGTGGCCACCCGGTACGAGAACTGGCAGCGCCAGGACACCGAGGTCGCCGACGAGTCGGTGATCGGTGTGCTCGGCATGCTGGGTGTCGACGCGAGCACCCCGGCAGCGGTACGGCTGTCGCTGGCCGCGGCCCGGGACCGGGCGGACGACGACCGGCTGCCCGCCACGATCGTGCTGCGCGCCGGGACCGGCCGGGACCTGCCCGCCACCGCCGAGGTGACACTGGAGGACGGCGTCACCCGCCGGGTGGACCGGCTGACCGGGGATCTGCCGCTGGGCTGGCACCGGCTGCGCTGCCGCGATCAGGAGGTCACCCTGGTGGTGGTCCCGGCCGAGCTTCCCGAGCCGCCGGACACCTGGGGCTGGATGCTGCAGCTCTACACGCTGCACTCGGCCGGTTCGTGGGGCCTGGGTGACCTCGGTGACCTGCGCGATTTCGTGACCGGGTCGGCGGGCGCCGGGCTGGTGGTGCTGAACCCGCTGCACGCGATCACTCCGGTGGCGCCAGTGCCGGCGTCGCCGTATTCGCCGTCCAGCCGCCGGTTCGCCAACCTGCTCTACCTGCGGGTGACCGACACCGCCGAGTACCAGCGGGCCGGCGCCCCGGTGCGGGACCGGGTGGACGCGCTGCGGCCGCCGTCGACGCCGAAGATCGACTACAACGCGGTGTTCGCCGCCAAGATGGCCGCGCTGGAGCTGCTCTGGCCGCTGGCCGAGCCGGTCGACCTGGAGCGGGATCCGGGACTGACGGACTTCGCCCGGTTCTGTGCGCTCGCCGAGGAGCACGGGCCGGACTGGCGTCGCTGGCCGGACGAGGTGCGCCGCCCGGACGCCCCCGCGGTGCGGGAGCTGCGCGGCGACCGGGTCGCCTTCCACGTCTGGGTGCAGGACCTGTTGGAGGCACAGTTCCGCGGTGTCTTCGACGAGGCGCGGGACATGCCGGTCGGGATCGTGTACGACCTGGCGGTGGCCGTCGAACCGGCCGGTGCCGACGGCTGGCTGCTTCAGGACGTGCTGGCGATGGAGGCTCGGGTCGGGGCTCCGCCGGACGCGTTCAACCAGCTCGGCCAGGAGTGGGGTGGCGTGGCGTGGCGACCGGACCGGCTGGTCGAGACCGGCTATGCCGCCTACCGGGACATGCTCCGGCGGATCTTCAAGTACGCCCGGGGCCTGCGGGTCGACCATGTGGCCGGACTGTGGCGGCTGTGGTGGGTACCGGCCGGTCTCGGGCCCGCGAACGGCACGTACGTGCACTACGACCCGGAGGCCATGTTGGGCATCCTGGCGCTGGAGGCGTCCCGGGCCGGGGCCGTGGTGATCGGTGAGGACCTGGGCACGGTCCTGCCGGTGGTGACAGAGGGGCTGCAGCGGACCAACATGCTCGGTTCGGCGGTGCTCTGGTTCACCCGGGACGACGACGGCGGTTACCGTCCCTCGGCCGGTTATCCGCGGAACGCGCTGGCCAGCGTCTCCACCCACGATCTGCCGACGGCTGCCGGTTTCCTGGCCGGGGAGCAGGTCGAGGTCCGGGCCGAGCTGGGTCAGCTGGCCCGGCCGGTGGAGCAGGAGCGGGCGTCCTGGGCGCTGGACCGGGAGCTGCTTCTCGGCCGGTTGCGGGCCGAAGGGCTGCTGGCCGACGGTGCGGACGATCCGGAGGACGTGGTGGTGGCGATGCACGAGTTCCTGGCCCGGACACCGTGCCGGCTGGTCACCGCCTCGCTGCACGACGTGCTGCTGGAGCTGCGGCAGCCGAACCTGCCCGGCACCTTCGAGGAATACCCGAACTGGCGTATCCCGCTGGACCGGGATCTGACCGAGGTGGTGTCCGACCCGTTGTTCCGCAAGGTGGCCGGGATCCTTCAGAGCCGCAGCGGCTCCGGCGGCGGGTCGTCGTCGAGCGCGTAGAGCATCGGGTGCAGCGGTAGGTAGGTGTGCGGCTGCCGGCAGTGGGCCGGCGGCAGCAGTGAGGAACGGTGGACCGGGTGCTCGTGGCAGTGCCGCAGCGCCCGGGTCACCGCGTCCTCGTGGTGCCGCCCGCCGCCGTACTCGCCGCAGCCGGTGCAGTCCCACCGCCAGAACGGCGCGCCCTCGTCGGACAGGTGCCGGCGGATCAGCAGTGGCGGACGCGCGGCCGGGAGGACCGGCACGGGTGGCCGTCGCCGCGCGTCGATGAGTTCGGCAAGCAGGTTGCTCGACATGCCTCAAGTGTGTAACGCCCCGGTTCAGGGTGTATAGGCGTTTTGCGGAATATCGCCGGTTTCAGCGAGCGGTGACGATCCCCAGAGTGGCCGGGTCCACTCCCGGGAACACCGACGCCGTGGCGGACACCCCGCAGCGGGCCCGCAGGATCTCCCCGATCACCGCGCGGTAATCGGTGGTGACCGCCAGATCCCCATCGCGCAGCTGGGCGTCGGCCAGGCCGGGCCAGCGCCCGTACACCTTGCCGCCCTTGACGTTGCCACCCAGCACGAACATCGCGTTGCCATAGCCGTGATCCAGACCACCCGACCCGTTCTGCGCCACCCGGCGGCCGAACTCGCTGACGGTGATCAGGGTGACCCGGCGCAGCGTGTCCTCCCCCAGGTCGGCGGCGAACGCGGCGAGCCCGGTGGCGAGTGCCTTGAGCTGGTCGAACATCCGCCGCCCGGCGACCGCGGCGCCGAGGTTCTCGTGCATGTCCCAGTCGCCGGAGTCCACCGTCACGGCGCGCAACCCGGCCCGGGACTTGATCAGCCGGGCCACGTCGCGCAGGGCCGCACCCAGCTCGGTGGTGGGATAGACCGCGCCGTTGGCCGGCTGATAGCCCGCGGCGCGCAGTTCGGCGGCGTACTCCAGCGCCCCGGTGAGCTGCCCGGCCGGTCGTTTCAGGGCCGCTGGAGCCGACTCGTACAGCCTGTTCATCGTCGCCGCGATCGACCGGCCCGGCTGCTCGCCGGTGAGCACCGTCCTGTCGATCGAGGTGACGCTGAGGCCACCGATCACCCGTGCGGGCATCGCGGTGCCCATCGCGACCGCCTGGAACACCTCAGGCTCACCGTGCAGCCCGACCATCCGGTTCAGCCAGCCGGTCCGGATCGACGTACCCGGCGCGGCCCGTTCCAGATCCTCCATGGCCGAGAAGTGCGACCGGTTCGGGGCCGGTTGCCCGACCGCCTGGATCGCGGCGAGCTGCCCGCCGGTCCACAGCGGCAGCAGCGGCGACAGCGCCGGGTTCAACCCGAAAAAACCGTCACCCCCGATCAACTGCGGTTGCGGTACGCCGATCGACGGCCGTGCCGTGTAATAGCCCGCATCACCGGCCGGAACCACGGCGGAGAGCCCGTCGAATCCGCCCCGTAGCGACAGCAGCACGAGCACGTCGCCGGAGTACCCCGGGGCGGCCGCGAACGCAAGACTCGTGTCCAGCGACGCACCGGCCAGCCCGGCCGCGCCCGCCGCCAGCAGCCGCCGGCGGGAGACCGCGGCCTGCTGGTTCTCCTCACATCCACAAACCGGAGTCATGTTCACCTCAAGGCGAAGGACGGGGAGTTCAAGAGCATCCCCATCAGGTACGGGTACATCCAGCCGGCCGCCGGATCGCCGGCTTTCAACGGTGACGCAGGGGTCTTGCCGTAGAAATCGGCAAGCGCGTCGATCTGCTTCGCGGTAGGAGCGATCCCGGTCAGCCGGGTGGCGGTCCGCTCGATCAGCGCGCCGTAGGTGGCCGGCAGCGCCCCGACCATCCCGGTGGCCAGGTTCGCCGGTTTGACGAGCGTGTCCGGCCACCAGCCGGCCGCGATGGAGAGGTGGAAGTTCCACCGGACCAGCAGCCCGGACGGTGATCCCCAGGCCTCCGCGACGTCCGGATAGCCGTTCGGTGGCGCCCAGCCCAGCGGCGCCTGCCCGGCGTCCCGGGCCATCCAGTAGAGGCTCTCCAGGAACTTGACGCCGCTGGCGGCCGGGCCGTAGCCGAGGGTCCGGACGGTCGCTGCCAGATCCTCCAGCGGGGTCCGGGCCTTGGCCCCGACCGACGCGGCGAACTCGGCGGAGGTGAACAGTGCCCGCAGCACCGGCACGATCGCCGACCCGTTGTCCAGGTAGACCTTCATCAGGGCGGTGATCAGCGAAGCCGGTGGGGTGTCGGAGACGAACCGCACACACAGCTTGGTGACGATCCGGCGGGCCGTGAGCGGGTGCAGGGCCAGGTAGTCGAGCAGCGCCACGGCGGCCGCCTCACCACCGGCCGCGGTCGGGTTGGCGTGCTGGAAGGAGAGCACCCGGACCGCACCGGTGGCGTGCCGCGTCCCGTCGTACCGGAAATTGCCGGTCTTGTCGTCGACGGTCAGCCCGGTGAGCAACACCGCGGCGTTCTTCACGTCGGCTTCGGTGTACGCCAGCCCGACCGTGTGCAGTTCCAGCAGCTCACGGCCGTAGTTCTCGTTCGGGGCGGCCTTGCTGGAGAACCGGTTGTCCAGGTAGGTGAGCATCGCCGGGTGCCGGGCCGACGCCTTCAGCAGATCGGAGAACTTTCCCAGGGCGTACCGGCGAATCGTGGTGTCGTAGTCGATCCGGCTGTCCCAGACGTCACCCTGCGGGCAGGTCACGTTGAGGTGATTGCTCCAGAAGTCGGCCATCACCTCGAACAGCTGCCGCTCGCTCCAGATCGATCGGGCCACCGCCGCGAACCCGAGCTGCCACATCGGATCCCACGAGTACCGCTTGAGCGACCCGGCGGACACCCGGGCCCGGACCTGGGCGGTCGACAACCGGGCCAGGGGCAGCCGGGCGACCAGACCGTCGGCCACCTTGTCACTGATCGACGACGGCTTGAGCTGACGCTCCAGCCAGGCCTTGGCCCCCAGCTTCCGGATCTCCGCGATCGACGACGGGCTCGGCCCGAAGGTGGCCCGGCGCAGCAGGTGCAGCAGCGGGTCGGCGGGCAGGAACGTCGCCGCCGACGGTTCCGCGGCGGCGGCGGGCGTCCCGGTGGTCAGGGCGGCAGCCGCACCCACGGCGGCGATCCCACCCACCACGGTCCGGCGCGTCATCGTCTTCACGGCGGCAAACGTCGGCTGTTTCGGCTGTGACTTGTGGGTTCCCGGCCCGAGGCAACCGGATCGCTACCGGGATACTGGCCGGATGGCGCAGCGCAGGTCGGCACGACGGACGGTGGAGACGGTCGCCTCCGGGACGGCCGAACTGGTGCCCGATCCCGATCGGGACACCGCGTGGACGCTGCTGCTGGACGGCGCCCCACAGTCACACGTCGATCTGGCCGACCCCACCCACCTGGAGTTCGAGTACGTCCGGCGGATGGCCGCGGCGATCGATCTGGCGGCTCCGGCTGGCCGCCCGCTGCGGGTGCTGCATCTCGGCGGAGGCGCTCTCACGCTGCCGCGGTACGTCGCGGCCACCCGCCCCGGCTCGGCGCAGCGGGTGGTCGAGATCGACGGTCCGCTGGTCGAGCTGGTCCGCCGGGAACTGCCGCTGCCCGACCGGTCCGGCATCCGGGTCCGGGTCGCCGACGCGCGGGAGGCGGTCGAGGGAATGCGCGACGCCGGGTACGACGTGGTGATCCTGGACGTCTTCGCCGGCTCCCGCACCCCCGCCCACCTGGCCTCGGCCGAGTTCGCCCAGCACGTGGCCCGGGTGCTGGCCCCGCAAGGCTGGCTGATCGCGAACGTGGCCGACGGCCCGCCGCTGCGGTACGCCCGCGCCCAGGTCGCCACGATCCGGGCGGCGCTGCCGGAGGCCTGTCTGGTGGCCGACGCGGGAGTGCTGCGCGGGCGCCGGTTCGGCAATCTGGTGGTGGTGGCCGGCCGGATTCCGCCGCCCGTGGCCGAGCTATCCCGGCGAGCCGCCGGCGACTGGTTCCCGGGCCGGGTGGAGACGGACCTGGATCGCTTCACCGGTGGGGTGGCCCCCGTGCCGGACGCCGCGGCGGTACCCTCTCCACTACCACCCGACGGTCTCTTCAGTAACCGAAAGTAACTACTGAGTCGGCCGAAGGTGCAACCTTGGTTACCGTCCTGTGTCGTTTTCCCGAGTCGAGGTGTGATCCACGCCCGGTCACTAGCGACACGCCCGGTAGCAGGTTGTAATCAAGGCGGCCGCGAGTTTCCGTTCGTGGCGAGCACGGGGAAGGCATCCATGTTCCACCAGCACTTCCTGTCCCCCGCGGGCACGGACCTCGGACCGCTCGACGGCGGTGAGCGAGTCCTCTGGCAGGGCCGCTGCGCCGTGGCCGAGTACGCGTTCGACGAGGCGTCCTCGCTGCCGCGCTGGACCCTGCCGGAGGAGACCGACGTCGTCGTCACGGACCGTCGTGTCCGCTACACGTACGACAGTGGGGAGACGCAGAGTAGTGGCGAGCTGTTCTGGCTCTGGCCACAGCATCTGCGGGTGCAACCCGGGAACCGGGAGACCGGGCGCAACGCCACGGTCACCCAGATCCAGCTCGTGTGCAACGGGCCGGACGGCAGCTTTCCGGCACTCGTCGTCGCCGGGGGCAACCTGAGCAAGGTCAGCGACGCCGACCGCCTGGCCAACACGCTGCGGCAGGCGATCGCCCGGTTCCGGGTGGAGAACGCCGACCTCATCGGGGTGCCCGCGCCGCAGGCCCGGATGCTGTCCCGGCTGGTGATCGGCCCGGAGTTCAGCAACTACCAGGGTGGCCAGGGCCAGACCGTGTCGCTGCTCGGCGCGGTGCCGGTGCCCGGCCCGGCCTTCGACGAACCGGCCTACGACGAGTCCGCCGCTCCGGTGTCCAGCTCCCGCGCCTACACCGACCGGCCAGGGGTGGAGGCCGACGCGCTCCGTGCCGAGCAGGCTCTGCGTGCCGAGCAGGCCCTGCACGACGAGCCGGACCTGGCGTCGCGTGCGGCGACGCTGGCCGCCCGGGTCGCGAACCTGGTCTCCCAGGAGCCCGACACCGGACGGGGTGCCAACCTCTCCCAGTTCCTCGACCGCTAGATCAGACCTTCAGGTCGTCGCGGGCACGAAACAGTGCCCGGCGGCGACCCGCTCGTCATGCAACCGGTGCGCGCGGTCCAGCAGTTCCATCAGCTCGGCCTGCTGACGTACCCGCCGCTTGTATTTCTCCGGCAGCTCGGCGATGTTCTTCTCCTCGATCTGAAGCCGGTGGTAGATCTCGTCGCAGTAGGCCGGATCGATCTCGACGTCGAGGAACTCGTTGGCGTGCCGGCGAGCGGCGGCCATCGCCGTCGTGGCGCGGCCCTTCGGGCTGAGCAGCGAGGCGATCACCGTGATGATCAGCACGCCGACGATGAAGCCGAGTGACGCCACGGTCGGGATCTCGGTGACGTTGATGTGCTCGCCGTCGTTGATGAACGGCACGTTGTTCTCGTGCAGGGCGTGCAGGATCAGCTTCACGCCGATCAGCGCCAGGATCGCGGCCAGCCCGTAGGAGAGGAACACCAGCCGGTCCAGCAGGCCGTCGATCAGGAAGTACAGCTGCCGGAGCCCGAGCAGCGAGAACGCGGTCGCGGTGAAGACCAGGAACACGTTCTGCGTGAGCCCGTAGATCGCCGGGATCGAGTCGAGCGCGAACAGGATGTCGGTGCCCCCGATCGCGACCATCACCAGCAGCATCGGGGTCAGCACCCGCTTGCCGTCCTGGTGGGTGAAGAGCTTGTCCCCGTCATAGGTGTCCGAGGTGCGCAGGAACCGGCGGGCCAGCCGGACCACGAAGTTGTCCGACGTGTCGTCGTCCTCTTCGGCCTTGCCCTTCAACAGGTTGCCCGCGGTCACCAGCAGGATCAGCCCGAACAGGTAGAACACCCAGGCGAACCGGTTGATCAGAGCGGCACCGACCAGGATGAACCCGGTCCGGGCCAGCAGCGAGAAGACGATGCCGACGAGCAGCACCTTCTGCTGGTCGGCGCGCGGCACCTTGAAACTGCTCATCAACAGCAGGAAGACGAACAGGTTGTCGACCGAGAGGGCCTTCTCGGTGACGTAACCCGCGAAGTACTCGGCGCCCATCGTGGACCCACCGAAGGCCCACACACCGGCGCCGAAGAGGATCGCGATCGCGATGTAGATCGTCGACCACAGCGCCGCCTCGCGCAGCGTCGGGATGTGCGCCCGCCGGACATGGAAGTAGAAGTCGAACAGCAGAAGGGAGATGATCGCCAGGATGGTCAGTAGCCACACCAGACCGGACACGGGCTGCATCGGTACATCCTAGGGCTGATCGCCGTCGGTCACGGCGGCCCGCAACTGTGACGGAGTCAGGAACAGAACCCCGTTCAGATTCGCGCCCCGCAGATCCGTACCCCGCATGTCCGCCCCGGTGAAATCGGCCCGGCGCAGATCCGCCTCGCCCAGGTCCGCGCCGATCAGCAGCGCACCCCGGAAGCTCGCCCCGCGCAGATCGGCACCGCGCATCCGGCGGCCGATCAACCGCGCCCCGCTGTGGTCCGGGCCGCGGTGCCGGCTGCGGGCCGATTCGCTCGCACGGCGCAGCAGAGGCACGACCGTCATCCGGTACGCATCGACATCCAGACCCCGGAGTTCCCCCGGCGGGCTCGCGGCCAGTGCGTCGGTCTCGTCCAGGACGGCCCGCAACTTCGGATGCAGCCGGCGCGTCTCGTCCAGCTTCAGCGCCTCGGTCAGGTACCACATCAGCTCGTGCAACTGCCGCACCACCGGAAGCACCGCGAACATGTCACCGGACAGCTCCGGAGCGGACCGCCAGTCCCGGCCCCCGAACGTCTCCTGAGTGATCCGCTGCCCCGCACCGAAACAGTCGAAGACCACACAGCCGGGGAATCCCAGCGGTACCAGTTCCTCGTGAACGGTGCAGCGGAAATCGTCGCCCAGGTTCCGGCAGGGCCGTCCGGCCGGTTTGTCGACGGCGAAATCGGACGACTTCGCGAAAGCGGGTGCCACACAACAGAGAGCAGCACACCGAGCACAATCGGCAGCCAGTTCGGTCATTTATCCGCTTTCGTATAACAGCCCGGTTCGGTATGACACGCTGCCGGTTTCGCTTTTCCCCGAAATCGGACTGGTGACCGAAATCGCCGATACCTGCCCGGCAGATGCCGTTGGTAACTTTACCGACACCATCCCGTGCAATTTTTCTCACGGCCCACCGAGAGAGACCACATGGGGTGGCACCTGCGGGTTAGGGTGCCCAGACGGGAAGACGATGACCTTGCTCGTCGATTCTCGATAGCGTCGACGTCAATGCCGGGGCGGGCGCTCCGTGTGCTGCCTCACTACGGAGGATCTGAACCACATGCAACGACGACCGAAAACCATATTCGGCGTGAGTGCCGCTGTCGGCGTTCTCCTTGCCGGAGCCAGCGTCGCGCTAGCGAATACCGCGTCGGCGGCCACCACGCCGACGTTCGACAAGGCTCCGGTGGCGAATGGTTACAACGAAGCCGACCCGGCGGTCTTCACCGGCACCGCGGATCCCGGCGCGACGGTCCAGCTCTACGAGGACGCGTACAACTGGGCCTCCGGATATTCCAAGCAGCAGCTCGCCCTGACTCCGGCCAAGGACTACAAGAACAACGAGGGCCCGGTCACCGCGGTCGCCAACAGCTCCGGCCGCTGGTCCATCAGCCGGCCGATGGACTCGGGTCACATCCTGATGGTCGGCGTCGGCACCGACTACTCGAACCGCCGTTACGTGGCCGTCCGGGTCCAGCAGGTGTTCACCGCCGTTCCCGCCAGCAACGGTTCGGTCACCCTCACGGTCGGTGTCAACCCCGGCCAGCCCGGCCTTCCCGTGTCGTTCCAGCGCTACACCGCCAGCGGATGGACCGAGATCGCCGGCGGTTACAGCAGCGCCACCGGCTTCAGTGCCGTGGTGGCCAACCAGCCCACCGGCACACCCACGTACCGGACCCTGGTCGGTAACCCGGACACCGGCATCGCCGACCCCGACAACCTGCTCATCTCCAGCTACTCGGTGAATCGGCAGGTGACGGTCACCGGCGGGAGCACCGGGGCGACCCCCGCGCCGAGCGGTTCCAACCCGGTCTTCAACCCGACGATCACCGACCCGGACAACTCGACCACGCCGACCACGCCGACCAGCCCGTCCAGCTCGCCTTCGCAGGGCCCCACCGCCTCGCCGTCCCCCTCGAAGCCCACGACCCCCACGCCCGCCACTCCCGCGGTGGGTTCGGTCCAGTTCACCCGGATCCAGTACAACGCTCCCGGCGTGGACAAGAAGACCAACAAGAGCATCAACGGTGAGTACTTCCGGCTGACCAACAAGACGAAGAAGTCCATCAACCTGAAGAGCTGGACCGTCAAGGACGCCGCCGGCAACCTCTACCGGTTCACCACGAACTACACCCTCACCGCCGGTAAGAGCGTCGCCGTCCGCACCGGCAAGGGCACCAACACCACGGCCACCCGCTACTGGGGCAAGGCCATCCACGTGTGGAACAACAGCGGCGACACCGCTTACCTGAGCACCGACAAGAACAAGCAGATCGACACCTGCAAGTGGACCAAGCCCGGCAAGGGCTACACCACCTGCTGACTGGCGAAGGCCCCGACGGTGACTCGCCGGGGCCTTCGTTCATCCCGGACCGGACCTGCGGTTATCCACGAATTCGACCCCCTGTGCGAAGGCCGGGAACCTTGCGCTAAGCTTTACCCATACCGACGCGGGGTGGAGCAGCTCGGTAGCTCGCTGGGCTCATAACCCAGAGGTCGCAGGTTCAAATCCTGTCCCCGCTACGAGTGCAGAGGGTCCTTGTTCGCGGAATGCGCGAACCGGGGCCCTCTTCGCATTTCTACCGGGGCCGAGCCCCGGACCCCACGTCCCGGTGGGCGCGAATCGCTGCTCTCTCGCGGGCGCTCCTCACGGTCAGGGTCTGCCTCGCGGTCGCCTAGGTGTTGTCGGCGGTTGCCGGGCGTATCGGCATGACTCCGCCTCGGTGCCGCGAATAGGTGGTTTCTGCCTACGCGAAGAACGCTACGGGCCGAGAATGCTGATCGAGTCAAACGGACCGATGCTGCGCAGCCCGACATCGCAGTACAAGGAGAGTCAGCCATCTCCGTTCCTCGCATTTCCCGCCGGATCGCCGTCGCCGGTGTCGTCTTGACCGCCACGCTGGGGGACGGCACCTACGCGGGCACCGCCTCGGTGGCCGGAACGACGGTCGCCAAGCACACGAGCAGCGACGCCCATCAGCAGGCGCCGGCCGTGGCTTCCGCGTGGGCGGCCGCCTGGAACGGTTCCGACCCCCACCGGCCGGCCCGGCTCTTCACCAGGAACGTCACGTACACGGACAACGCCATCGGTGTCACCGCCACCGGGCGGGCCGAGACACCGGAGCACGCTAGTGTCAGAAGCGGTAGCCAAGTACCTGAATCTGATTCAAGGACATCGCTCATGACACGGACGATACCTCCGTCGCTCGGGGGCATTCTTGAAGATCTCGAGCTGGAGCAACCGGTGCTCGTCACCAGTGGCCAGCTCTCGGAGCTTGCTGAGCGCCATGGGGTGCGTTCGCCTGTCCGAGTCGTCGCCGCACGACTCCGGGAGCGTGGATGGCTACTGGCCACGGGGCAACGTGGGGTCTGGGAGTTCGCTCCCGCTGCCGTGGCAGGCCCGTACTCCCGCAATGAGCCCGTCATGCCTCTGAGGGCGTTTCTCGCCCAGAGACCCAGCGCTCGTTGTGCGCTGACGCTGCAGACCGCGGCCTGGGCACACGGGGCGGCCGACCGGGTCCCGAACCGCATCGAGATCGCCGCCGCAACTGCCGACCTCGCCAAGCAGTTACCCGCCACCACCACCGCCTCGGTGTTCGCTCCCTACCTTGATCCTCAGGAACTGCGCGGGGTGCCGGTGCTCACCCGGGAAAGCGTCCTCACCCACATGGCGACGAGCCCTCGTGCGGTGCGGTCCTGGGCAAGCGCTCTCGAATGGCTTCCGAACCTTGCCGCGGAGACCTCCTGGGATCGGCTCTCGCTTGAACTAGCCGGACGTCCGACGGCCACCATCGCCCGCCTCGGTTATCTAATTCAAGGACTACGTCCCGACCTGGCCACCGCGATCCACGGCCTGGGCCCGCTACGCGGCAAGACATGGTTCGGCGCGCGCGGGCCACTGCTCCACCACGACAACGCTTGGCAGGTCGCCGACACGATCCTCCCGTTCGACCCACGAGCCTTGGCGGCGACCTGATGAGTGGCATCGCGCTCACCCTCGGCCATATCGCACGGCATACCCCGCACGGAGCCGGCGCTCAAGGCCGCGATGCCGCAATCGTCGACATCGCCCAGGATCTGCTGCTCCGGCACTTGCACGGCGCCCGGCCACGAAGGTCCCGCCTTCATTCCGGAACGGTGGCTCCGCGACCGCAGTGCCGGCGAATTCGACGAGGAGGACATCGGCGCTCTCGCCGTTCCCGTCCCCACGGCCGGAGAATTGTCCGAGGCGCTGCGAACCCACTTCAGGTTTCTTGCCGATCTCGAGGACGACGAGCGCGTCCTCGCCCAAGCACGCGAGCAGGACAGACCTCTGGCGTTACGTCTGTTGGGCGCCCTGCCCGGCGCGCGGCTGGTGGATGCCGGGCTGTTCTGACTCGGCTCGTGGTGCTCGGCAACCCGCTCGCCTGCCACGTGAAGCGGCTGGGGCGTCGGTAGGCTCATCGAATATGACGACCCTTGCCAGTCGCACGATCGCGGCCCTGCGCAGCGAGCACGACACCCTCGCGGGCGTGGTCTCCGGACTCTCCGCCGAGCAGCTCACCGGCCCGTCCGGTGCCGCCGAGTGGACCATTGCCGACGTACTGTCGCACCTGGGCAGCGGAGCGGAGATCACGCTCGCCGGCTTCCGTGCCGCCCTGGGTGAGGCCGAGGCACCCGGTCCGGACTTCAATCAGAGTGTCTGGGACCGGTGGAACGCGCTGAGCCCGCAGGATCAGGCCGCCGGCTGGGTGAAGTCCGACACCGCACTGGTCACGGCCTTCGAAGCGGTGCCGGAAGAGCGACACGACGAGATCAAGGTCCGCAGCTTCCTGCCCGACCCGCTGCCGTTCTCCTCGTTCGCCGCCCTGCGGCTGAGCGAGGTCGCCCCGCATGTCTGGGATGTCCGGGTAGGTGTCGACCCGTCGGCGGGCCTCACCGATTCGGCCGCCGTGCTGTTGGCCGAACACCTCAGCGACAGTCTCGGTTTCCTGCTCGGCTTCATCGGCAAACCCGCCGAAGCCCACGAGCACGCTGTCATCGAGATCAGCGACACCCCGTACCGCATCGTCCTGGACGACAAGGCGCTGCTCACCACCGAGGCCCTACCGTCGACCGCGACGTTCGACGGACCGCTGGAGGCGGCCGCGCGACTGCTCTACGGCCGGCTGGCCCCACAGCACACGCCTGCCGGCGTAGGCGTGACCGGAAACATCTCACTCGACGAACTGCGAGCCGTCTTCCCCGGGTTCTGAAAAGGCTGTGGTGATCGGCTCGGGCCGATCACCACAGCGCCTTGCCGGATCGCTGCCGTCGCCGGTCAGGCGAGCATGGCGTCGCGAACCTTCGCCGTGTCGACGAACTGTTCAAAACGAACGATCTGTCCCGCGCGGACGATGAAGTGGTGGGCGACGCGGACGTCGATCGGCCGGCCGGTCGCCTTGTTGACGGCGGTGTACCGGGCCAGGACGACGACGTTCTCGCCGTCGGCGACGTAGACGTCATCATGGGCTGTCCAGTCCGCCCAGTCAGCGCCGAGCCTCTCCATCACACCGTCGGGTGTGCGGTAGGTGCCGGCCAGGGGAAATCCGGCCATCTCGGTCCACTCGACGTCCGGGGCCAGCGTGGCCCGCAGGGCCTCCAGATCACGGTTCGCCGAGGCGAGGTACTGACGGCGGACCACGTCGGCGGGCGCGGTCGAGGTGGTGAAGTCGGTCATGATCAGCCCCAGCTCATCTCGCCCTTGGCGACCTTGGCGCCGATCTGGGCGGCGATCAGCATGCCGTGTTTCGGGTAACGGCTAGTCAGCGCCTCGATGAGAGCCGGGCCGTCGGCGGCCTTGGCCAGTTCCTCCTCGAAGGCGACCAGGTAGTCACGGGTGCCGGTGACGGCGCTCAGGTCCGCGGCGGTGCCTGGCAACCGGTGTCCGGGTACGACCAGCTCAGGCTGGAGGGCGGCGATCTCGTCGAGCGCTGCGATCCAGGCCGTGCGCTGCTCGGGACGGGCGGTGTCGGCGGTCCAGACGTGCTCCTGCTGGAACACCAGGACTCCACCGAGGACGGCGCGGTGCTCAGGCTGCCACAGGTAGTGGCGGTCCGGGAGGTCGGCCGCACCACCCTTGAGTTCGAACCGGTTGCCCTCCAGAACGAGGTCACCGGTCAACGGCACGATCTCCACGAGGCGGGTGGGCAGGTTCACTCCGGCCGCTGCCCAGGCCGTCAACTTCTTCTCGTACGACCGCTGGATGTGTGCAATGACCGGCACCGTCGCCACGATCGTCGCGTCCGGGAAAGCGTCGGCGACCACCTCGGCGCCGAAATAGAAGTCCGGATCACCGTGGCTGATCACGATCGTGGTGAGCCGTTTGCCGGAGTCGAGAATCGCCGCGGCCAGGCGGTGCCCGTCGGCGCGGGTGAAACCGGCGTCGACCAGCAGGGCGTCGGTCTCACCGGTGACCAGGGTGGCGGTCTTGTTCTTGCTGCCGACGGGGAAGTCGAGATCGAAGACCTGGAAGTCGAGCGTGCTCATGGGATGTCTCCTCGGTGTGAACGGCACTCTTCAGCAACTTACCTGACGAAACAGTAACTGACGCGTCAGGTATATGTGAAGGTATGTGCCGCCTGCCACTCACCGCAAGCGCGGCACCTGCTCGCCCACGCCACGGCTCAGCATCCGCAGGTCCTCGGTGAAGGCGTCCCAGCGCTCGGCGGGAAGCTGGCTCGCGAGGAGTCGCTGCAGGTTCTCCCGGTGCAACCGAGTGGCACGGACGACGGTCTCCTCACCCCGCGGCGTCAACCGGACCAGCCGCCCGCGGCGATCGCCCGGGTCGTCGGCCCGCTGCACCAGATCCGCCGCCTCCATCCGGTCGATCAGCCGGGTCACCCCACCAGTGGTCAGCACCTGCGCCCGGCCGATGGCCGACATCGCCAGCCCCGGAGCGTCGGCCCGCCCCAGAATGAGCAGCACCTCGTACATCAGGTGGCTTATCCCGCACTCCTGCTCGAGTGCCCGGCCCACCAGATGTTCAAGCCGGTTCGCCACGCCCAGCAGCCGGCCGAACGTCACCACCAGGGCGTCATCGGCCGCCTGCCGCGCCGACCCGATCTCCTCGCCAGCATCCACGAACCGCACCCCACCCTGTCTGGCCACCATGACCCGCCGACGATAGCCGGGGACCATCGACAGCCGGTGCCACGACTGGCGCGCACCGGCCGGGCCTCGAACCGGCCTGCGCCGCCGAGTCGATGCAAACGAAAAACGCGGTCCGCCGTTGAGGCGAACCGCGTTCTCATTTGTAGCGGGGACAGGATTTGAACCTGCGACCTCTGGGTTATGAGCCCAGCGAGCTACCGAGCTGCTCCACCCCGCGTCGGTATGGGTAAAGCCTAGCGCACGGGCTCCGGGGACCGCAAAACGGTCCCCGGAGACGCGCATCACCCGCTCGGAGTGGGTGTCGGGCTGGCGGGAGTGGAGGCAGCCGGGGTCGCCCCGGCGGCCTGCTGGGCGGTCTGGAAGCGCTTGATGGCTTCACCCAGCGCGGTCAGGGCCTGGCCCTCCTTGACGAGGTCGCCGGACTGCTTGGCGGCCCGCAGGTCGGCGATGGCCTTGTCCATGGCGGCCGCCGCGGAGGCGAGTTCGGCGCTGACGTCGCCGGGCGGCGCGTTGCTCGGCGGAGTGGTGGGTGTGGTGGTGCCGGGTGTCTCGGTCCCCGGAGTGGTGGGGGTGGTGGGTGCACCGGTCTTACCGAGTTCGGCGAGGGCCTTGAGGCCTTCCTCCAGGTTGTCCTCGAGGACGACGTACGTGCCGCCGTCGCCGTACGACATCAGGACCTTCTGCAGCAGTGGTGCGGCACCGGCCTGGCTGCTCCGTACGTAGACGGGCTCGACGTACAGGATGTCGTCGGCCAGCGGCAGTGAGATCAGGTTGCCGTAGAGCACGGTGGCCTGGCCGCCACGGGTCAGCAGGGCCAACTGTTGGGAGACGCCGTAGTTGTTGACCATCCGCTGGTGTACCTGGACGGGACCGGGCACGACCGTGTCGTCGGGTAGTTCGAGGATCTCGAGCCGTGGTTGCCCGCTGACGTAGGAGGCGGAGATCAGGGCCGCCATGTTCTCCCGGTTGAGTGGTGTCACGCCGGCGGTGAGCTGGAAGCGGGTCTCGTCCTGCTCGGGCAGCTTGACGTTGAGGTAGTACGGCGGCTGGTACCCGTCCGACGGCGAGTCGGGCGCGTTCGGGACCTGCCAGAAGTCGTCGCCGGAGAAGAACGTCCGCGGGTCGGTGACGTGGAACTTGGTGAGCAGGTTGCGCTGCACCTTGAACAGGTCGGCCGGGTAGCGGAAGTGGTCGGCGAGCGCGGTCGGGATCTGGTCCTTCGGGACGATGAGGTCGCCACCGAACGCCTTGTTCCACGCCTTGAGGACCGGGTCCTGGTCGTCGAATTCGTAGAGCGTGACGGTCCCGTCGTACGCGTCGACCGTCGCCTTGACCGAGTTGCGCATGTAGTTGACGTCGTCACGGGCCAGGGCGAAGGAGCCCGTGCCGGTCAGTTCGTCGCGTGTCTCGGTGGCCAGGTTGATCTTCTGGGCGTACGGGTAGGTCTTCGCCGTCGTGTAACCGTCGAGGATCCAGGTGATCCGGCCGTTGACGACAGCCGGGTACGGGTCGCCGTCGATGGTGAGGAACGGCGCGACCTTGGCGACCCGCTCGCGCGGCTCACGGGTGTACATCACCTTGGAGCTGTTGTTGACCGCGTCGGAGAGCAGGAAGTTGCTCTCGGTGTTGTGGATCGCGAAGACGAGACGCCGGAAGAACGACCCGATCTCGACACCACCAGCACCGGAGTACGTGTAGAGCACCTCGCCGCTGTTGCTGCTGGCGTCCTGCGGGCGGTCGAACTCGACGTTCTTGCTCTCTTCGGCCTGACCGACGATCGCGTACTCGGTGGACTGCTCGCCGTAGTAGATCCGCGGCTGCTCGGCTTCGAGGGCCGCGGTCGGGGTGATGCAGGCACCGGCGTTGGAGTTGTCGCTGCCGATGAGGCCGGAGGCGAAGTACGGCAGGCCGGTCCCGCAGACCTTGTTGGCCGGCGCCGCCACCAGGCCGTAGCCGTGGGTGTAGACGGTGTGCCGGTTGATCCAGTTGCGCTGCTGGGCGGTCAGCTTGTCGTCGTCGATCTCTCGCGCGCCGACCACGTAGTCCTGGGTCTTGCCGTCGATCGTGTAGCGGTCGACGTCGAGTTTCTCACCGAAGTCGTAGAAGCCGCGGGACTGCTGCGACTGGGTGAACGCCTGCGAGACGAGCTGCGGGTCGATGATCCGCACGTTCTGCGCGCTGGCGTCGGTCGGCAGCGACGCGACCGGCCGTTCGTTCTTGGCCTGGTACTTCGAGACCTCGGTGTTCTCCAGGCCGAAGGCGTCCCGGGTCGCATCGATCGATCGGAGGATGTATGGCCGTTCCTTGTCGGCGAGGCTCGGCTTCACCTGGAAGTTCTGCACGGCCAGCGGGTAGATGCCGCCGATCGCGACGGCCGAGATCGCCAGCAGGGCCAGCGAGACGCCGGGCCAGACCAGGTTCCGCATGACGGCGTTGGAGAAGACGATGATCGCGATGGCGACGACCACCGAGATGTACGCCAGGATCTCCTTGGCCGGCAGCAGCGCGTTGACGTCGGTGTAACCGGCGCCGTAGAGCCCCGGGGACACGTGCTGTTCCAGCAGCAGCGCCTGCCGGTCCAGGATGTAAGCGACCGCCTTGAGCAGCACGAAGACTGCCACCAGCGAGGTCAGGTGAGCCCTGGCCGCGGTGGTCATCCGGTCGCCGACACCCTGCAGGCGCACACCGCCGAAGATGTAGTGCACCGCGAGCGACCCGAGGACCGACAGCACGATCGCGGTGAAACCGAGGCCGAGCAGGTACCGGTAGATCGGGTAGTCGAAGACGTAGAAGGAGTGGTCGATGTTGAACTCGGGATCCTTGGTCCCGAAGTCCCCACCGTTACGGAACAGCATCCAGTCGCTCCACCGGCCCATCGCGGAGAGACCCGCGAAGAAGCCGATGACCAGACCGGTCACGGTGATCCAGGTGCCCAGGCGGGGCGCCAGGATCATTCGGTAACGCTCCAGGGTGGCCTGCTCGGCCGAGTGCGGGCGCAGCAGCGGCCGCAGACGGTAAGCCAGGTAGAGGTTGCCGGCGACGACAAGCGTCATCGCCGCACCGACGACCAGGAACAGGACGAGCTGGGTGAGCAGCACGCCGGAGAAGACATTCGTCTTCTTGACCTCGTCGAACCACAGGTAGTCGGTGTAGGCGTCGATACCCCACCCGAGGAGCGTGAATAGTATGAAGACCCCGACCAGGACGCCGACGGTGACGCGACCGCGCCGGCTCATCCTCGGTAGAGGACTGTTACGCATGACCAACGTTGGCTCCACACTTCGTCTGGCCGGTGTTTCACCTCAGGGTGTCGCATCCGACTGCTATACGCGGCAGAACTGTCTCGTCACTACCGGCGTGGGCATCACGACGCCGTGCACGGCTGGGGTGCGCCGCCGGCGACGTAGGTCTCGAGTGCGGTGAGCGCGTCGTCCACCGTGGCCACCTCGGCCATGGTCAGGCCGGGGACGGGATTGCGCAGCGCCTCCGCGCAGTTGTCCTTGGGAACCAGGAAGAGCGTGGCGCCGTCCCGCTTGGCACCGTTCAGCTTCTGCGGAATGCCGCCGATCGGGCCGACGTTGCCGTCGTCGTCGATGGTGCCGGTGCCCGCGATCACCTTGCCGCCGGTCAGGTCGGCCGGCCGCAACTTGTCGATGATCCCCAGGCTGAACATCAGGCCGGCGCTCGGCCCGCCGATCTTGTCGAGGTCGATGTTGATGTCGAACGGGTGGGGCTGCTTGGTGTCGATCTCGATGCCGATCCGGGGCGTGCCGTCCTTCGGGTCGGCCTTGGCGGCGATCCGCGTGGTGCCCGCGGTGCCGGCCCGGTCGTACGAGATGGTCAGCTCGGTCCCGGCGGGTTTGGCCCGGACCAGCTCGGTGACCTGGCCCGCCTTGGTGATCGCGGTCCCGTCGACTGCGGTGATGACGTCGTCCGCTTTCAGCGAACCGTCAGCCGCGCCGCCCGCCGTGACGTTACGCACGTAAACCTGCACCGGATAGCCCAGCTCGCGCAGGGCGACCGTCTCGGCGCTGGTCTGCGATTCCTTCCACTCCTGCGCGTTCTGCGCCTGGACCTGCTTCTCGCTCTGGTCCGGCGGGTAGATCAGCTCGCGCGGCACCACCGCGTCGGAGTCGCTCAGCCAGCCACGGATCGCCCACACCAACTCCACCTGTGACTGCACGTTCACCGTGGTGAGGCGCAGCTGGCCGGCGGATGACGAGGTCTCGCCCTTGGTCACCTTGATGACCTCGGTCCCGTTGGAGGACCCGAGGGTATCGACGGTGGGACCGGGCTTGAGCACCACGTAGGGCATCGGTGCGACCATGACACCGGCAGCCAGCAGGGCGGTGATCAGGGCGCCGAGGATGACAGTGACTCCGCGACGTCTCATGCGCGTGAGAGTACCCACCCTGTCTGAGTTCTCTCTGAGCTGATACCTCCCTCCGTCCGCTACGGGCTTTTCGCGCGTACCGTGGGGACGTGCCTGATATCCCGTTCGGCTTCTCCCTGCCGGGCGCTCAGCCGCCCGACCCCTCCGACCCGCAGCAGATGCAGCAGTTCATGGCTCAGCTGCAGCAGATGTTCGCCACACCCGGCAGTGGCCCGGTCAACTGGGACCTGGCCCGGCAGGTGGCCGCGAGCCAGTTGTCGGCGACCGGTGACCCCGCGGTGAACATCCTTGAGCGCCACCAGGTCGAGGAGGCTCTGAGCCTCGCCGACCTCTGGCTCGATCCCGTGTGCTCGCTTCCGAGCGGCATCCGCAAGTCCGTCGCGTGGAACCGCAACGAGTGGATCTACAACACGCTGGACGTGTGGAAGAAGCTGTGCGAGCCGATCGCCGGCCGGATGGTCGGCGCGATGGGCGACCTGGTTCCCGAGGAGGCCCGCGCTCAGCTGGGCCCGATGCAGTCGATGGTCGCCACGCTCGGTGGCGCGCTGTTCGGCGGTCAGCTCGGCCAGGCCTTCGGCCAGCTCGCCGCCGAGGTGCTCTCGGCCGGTGACATCGGCCTTCCGCTCGGCCCGGCCGGCACCGCCGCGCTGGTCCCGTCCAACATCAAGGCCTACGGCTCCGGCCTGGAACTCCCCGAGGACCAGGTCCGGCTGTACGTGGCTCTGCGCGAGGCCGCCCATCAGCGGTTGTTCGGGCACGTCCCGTGGCTCCGGGCGCACGTGCTGAGCGCCGTCGAGGCCTACGCCAACGGCATCACCGTGAACCGGGAGGCGATCGAGGAGGCGATGAGCCGCGTCGACCCGACCGATCCGGAGTCGATGCAGGCCATGGCGCTGGAGGGCATCTTCACGCCGGAGGACACCCCGCAGCAGAAAGCCGGCCTGGCCCGGTTGGAGACGGCGCTCGCGCTGGTCGAGGGCTGGGTGGGTCACGTGGTGGACGACGCCGCTGGGGACCGGCTGCCGTCGGTCGCCGCGCTCGGTGAGGCGTTCCGCCGTCGCCGGGCCGCGGGCGGGCCCGCCGAGCAGACGTTCGCCGCCCTGGTCGGGCTGGAGTTGCGGCCGCGGCGGCTGCGCGAGGCCGGAGTGCTGTGGACCGCGGTCACCGAGCAGCGTGGCGTCGCCGGTCGCGACGCTCTCTGGGACCACCCCGACCTGCTCCCGACCGACGAGGACTTCGCCGATCCGGCTGCCTTCGCCCGCGGGCGTTCCGACTGGGACATCAGCGAGCTGGACAACCTGGGCGAGGGTCCCAAGGAGGACTAAAGCCAGGGTTCCGGCTCGCGCCTCGCTTCCTCAGCGATCCGCGAGCCGGGACTCAACCGCTCGCCGCGCCTCGCTCCCCTCGCGATCCGCGAGGGGGACCTAACCGCTCGCGCCTCGCCCTCTCTCACGAGCCGGACCTAACCGCCCAGGAGGGTCCGGGTGTTGTCCCAGCCCTCCAAGGCGATGTCCAGCCCTGCCAGGTCGGCCGGGCCGCGCAGCCGTCGCCACTGCGGGGTCGAGGTGACCTCACCCGGTGACGGCGCCGTCCTGCGCAGCAGTGCCGCTGAAGCGCTGTCCAGGTCGTGATCGGCCAGCCAGTCCGGCGCGGGCAGCCGAGCGGCCACCCCGAAGAGCCCACCGGGCGGTCCAGCCGGGGCCACGGCCACCGCTTTGCCGTCCAAAGGACGCAAGAGCTTTCCGAGCGTCATGCCCGGTACGTCCGGCGCGTCACCAGCGATCACGGCCGCCTCGTCGAAACCATCCTTCGCGGCCGCTGCCAGCACCGGCAGCACCGTCGGAGTGGGCACCTGGTAGATCCGGGTGCCCGGCCAGGCGATCTCCTCGGCGAGCGCCAGGTCGTCCGCGGTCGCCGCGATCGCGGCCTCCGCCGTGGCCAGTTTGGCGAGCAGATCGACCACGTCCTCGGCCATGGCGGCGCGCCAGGCCCGCAGGTCGACCCCGGGCGGACTCCAGGGCACCGGGACCAGCATCACCACCACTACACGCCGGGTCACGACGCCACCCTACTCAGCGCACTCCCCGCGTACCGCCGCCCCCGCCGGAGGCGCCGGACCGTCGGTGACCGGTTGCGCGGACCGGGTGCACGGGCATGATCTTATTCGGCCATCACCAGGCTGCCGGACGCGGAGACGCCCTCCAGGTAGCCCCGGGCCCGCTCGGCCTTGGGGAACCGGTTCACCAGGTCCCAGAAGCGGTTGTTGTGGCTCGGAACCACCAGGTGGGCGAGTTCGTGCAGGAGTACGTAGTCGATCACCCAGTCGGGCATCTCCTGGATCCGGTGGGAGATCCGGATCGTCGCGTCGTCGGGGGTGCAGGACCCCCAGCGGCCGTTCTGGTTGGTGACCCATCGCACACTCGCCGGAGCCACCGCGTCGGCGTGGTCGGCCAGGTACCGGGTCGTCAGGCGCCGGGCACGGGCCAGCAACTCGGCGTCGGTGCACCGCAGCCGTTCCTCGCGAGCTTCCAGGCGGGCGAGCATGCGCTCCACCCACTCCGTCTCCTCCGCACGGGAGAAGCGGTCCGGGATGAGCACCACGACTCGTTCGCCGTCGCGATAGGCGGACACCGTCCGTCGCCGGCGCTGGCTGCGCCGCACTTCCACGACAGGCTTGCGCGCGCGGGCCATTACCGGCTCGCGCGGCCCAGATTCGGGTTCACGTTGAGACGCTAATCCGCCGGACCCCGGTTACCGCAAGAGTACGGACAATGACGGTCGCGGAATATGAGCGCTTCGCCCACATATACCCGAAAAAATTTCCTCAGCGGCAACATCGGCGACATCCGTCAACCTAGACCATCATCGACTCAACTCGTCAGCCACCTCGAATGTCCGTTTTATGCCTTTACGATGGGAATCGTCGGCGTGTCCCGGCAAAACTGGCCATAAAGGGAACTTCGGACCGGCACACTCACGTCGTTGGCGACACCGCCGACGCTGCGCTGACATGGAACCGGCCTGACCTGGGTAAGTGACCGCCCCGGACGGGTGGCCACATCCGCGTGGCAGGTCCGCGCTCGCCGCCGACGACTTTGGCAGTGGGCACGGGCGGCCGACGAAAACGACGAGGAGGAACCGTGGCCGACACCACATACAACGGCTATTGCGTCAAGTGCAAGGAGAAACGCGACTTTCAGGGCGAGGTCGCCGTTTCCAAGACCGGCATGAACATGGCCAAGGGCAAGTGCCCGGTCTGCGGGACGACGATGAACCGAATCCTGGGCAAGGCCAAGGCGTGACCACGTCCCGGGGAGGGTGGGTCATCGGCCCGCTCTCCCCGGAGGCTCAAGCCGTAACCGTGCCCACTCAGACACGTTGAGTCAACTGGGGTCACTCCGGGCCTGTGGATAACTCGCCCAAAGCTGTGGACAACGCACGGCAGGGCGAGTTCGGCCTGTGGATAACATCATCGCTGCGCACCTTCGCGGTGACACCCTGTCGAACATGAACCGGACACCACTACCCAGGCCCACCCTGATCCCCGGGCTGGCCCGCGTCTGGCGCGACCCCGGGGAGTTACAACTGGGGCTCGGCCCCGGGCACGCTGTGCTCCTCCAGCTGCCCGACCCCCGAGCGGCCGGAGTCCTCGACCTGCTCGACGGGCGCAGCCCCGAGCGACTGATCCTGACCCGCGCCGCCCAGCGAGGCATCCCGCCCGACGAGGCGCTCGCCCTGATCGACCTGCTGCGCCGGGCCGGGCTGGTGATGCCCGCGGCCGCCCTGCTCCCACCCGCCATGCCGGCCGACACCCGGCAACGGCTCACCTGCGAGGCGGCCGCTCTGGCCCTGGGCTCGGCCGGCCCCGCGGACCCGTCGCCCGCCCACGTCCTACGGCGCCGCCGGTCGGCCCGGGTGGTGGTGACCGGCCGCGGCCGGCTCGGCGCCCCGATCGCGGTGGCCCTGGCCGAGGCCGGCGTCGGCCACGTGCATCCCGACCTGTCCGGCGCTGTCGGAGCCGCGGAGATCACCGGCTCGCCGTTCGGCCCCGGCGACGTCGGGTCACCCCGGCGGACCGCCGTGGAGGCGGCCGTCCTGCGGGTGGCCCCCGGCACCGCGGTCCACCCGGTGCGCCAGAGCCCGGCATCCCTGGTGATTCAGCTCACTCACGACGAGCCGCCCGCCCTCGTCGCCGCCGGGCACGCCTCGCGCCGGCAGCCCCATCTCGCCGCCGTTCTCCGGGACGGGGTGGCCGTGGTCGGCCCTCTGGTGCCCGCGACCGGCGCACCCTGCCTGAACTGCCTGGATCTGCATCGCAGGGCGCGAGACGAGGGCTGGGCGGGCGCGGTGGGGCTGATGACCGACGCTGCCGAGCCCGGAGCGGTCACCACCCTGCTCGCCGCCACCGCCTACGCCACGGCCCAGGCCCTGGCGTTTCTGGACGGCACCACCCCGGAGACCCTGGGGGCCGCGGTGGAGATCTCCGCGCCCGGCCGGTTCCGGCGGCGGACCTGGCCGGCGCATCCGGACTGCGCTTGCCGAAGGCGTCGACACGGGCCAACCTTCACCGGACCTTCACCGCATAACTACCAAACCACCTCGTGACGGGCCGAGTGCCGGCCGGATGTCGGTCACAATGATCTGGTGACGGACATACCGCGCCGTGCCGCTTCCCGGACGGCAAAGCTCGCCGCGCTTCCGCTTGGTTTTGCCGGGCGTGCTGCGCTGGGCCTCGGCAAACGCGCTGTCGGGATCGCCTCCGACGTCATCTCCGCCGACATCCAGCAGCGCACCGCCGAGCAACTGTTCAGCGTGCTCGGCCAGCTCAAGGGCGGGGCGATGAAATTCGGTCAGGCGCTGTCGGTCTTCGAGGCCGCCATGCCTGAGGAGATGGCCGGTCCCTACCGGCAGGCCCTGACGAAACTCCAGGAGGCCGCGCCGCCGATGCCGGTGGCGAACGTACACAAGGCGCTGGCCGAGCAACTCGGCCCGGACTGGCGTGACCGGTTCGCCGAGTTCGACGACAGTCCCGCCGCCGCGGCCAGCATCGGGCAGGTGCATCGAGCCGTGTGGAAACTGCCACCGGCTCGCCGTAACGCCAAGCCGAAACTGCTACCGGTGGCCGTCAAGGTGCAGTACCCGGGTGCCGGTGAGGCACTGGTCTCCGACTTGAAACAACTGTCCCGGCTGGCCGGCATGTTCAAGATCATTCAGCCCGGCATCGACGTCAAACCGCTGATCGCCGAGCTTCGGGACCGGGTCGTCGAAGAACTCGACTACGAGATGGAGGCGGAGACCCAGCGGACCTTCGCCGCCGCGTACCAGGACGATCCGGAGATCTTCGTCCCTAGGGTCGTCGCCTCCGCCCCACAGATCCTGGTCACCGAATGGGTCGATGGCACACCACTGGCCAAGGTGATCAGCGACGGCACCCGGGAGGAACGCGACGAGGCCGGCCGTCTGATGGCGATCCTGCACTTCTCCGCGCCGTCCCGGGCCGGACTGCTGCACGCCGACCCGCACCCCGGCAACTTCCGGATCCTCCCCGACGGCCGGCTCGGCGTGATCGACTTCGGCGCGGTCGCCCGCCTGCCCGACGGCCACCCCGAACCGATCGGCCGCCTGGTCCGGCTGGCCCTGGCCGGCGAAGCCGCAGCGGTCGTCGACGGCCTGCGCGAGGAGGGTTTCGTCAAAGCCACCGACGATCTCGACCCCGACGCCCTGCTGGAATTCCTGCTGCCGATGATCGAGCCGGTGGCCGCGGACCGGTTCCGCTTCACCCGCGACTGGATCCGCGGCGAGGCCACCCGCCTGGCCAACCCCCGAGGCCCCGGCTACCAACTGAGCCGCAAACTCAACCTCCCCCCGTCCTACCTGCTGATCCACCGGGTGACGCTGGGCTCGATCGGAGTCCTGTCCCAGCTGGAGGCCGAAGCCGCCTACCGTGAGATCCTGGAGAAATGGCTCCCGGGCTTCGCCCCGGTCCCCTGACCGTCGCCCTCCCTCTTTTAGAACACTGATTGACGCCGGACGATCTCAGCATCACCATGCTGGACCCGTCCGGCGTCTTCGACGTACCCGAAAAACTGAAGAACGGCCCGTCCACCGTGGACGGGCCGTTCTTCATGGGGTCGGGAGTAGGGGTCGGGGGTTAGAGCCCGGCGCCGAGGTCACGGGACGTCCGGTTGCGGGCGTCCATGCTGATACGGCGGGCGGAGCGGAAAGCCTCAGGTGCACGGTCACTCTGAGGCCGACGCATTCGGGCTCTGGACAACGCCTCTTGGATGAGTCTCACCTTGGGGGCTCCGTTCGGGGTCATTTCGATGCTCGGCTTTCTTACTTCGATCTGGGCTACGGGGAGGGTTTGCATCTCAGGCCGCCAGACGGACCGAGTTGCGGGTGTCGACGCCGTTCGCGGCGAGCCGCTCCTCGACTTCGACGGCCAGTTCGGCGTCGCGGGCGACGTCGGCCTTACGCGGCCGGCCACGGGGCCGCTTACGCGGAACCACAGCGCCGCGCTCGAAGATCTCGCCTCCCCAGACACCCCAGGGCTCCGCGCGGTCGACCGCACCGGCCAGGCACTCGGCGCGCAGCGGGCAGTCCCCGCAGAGCGACTTGGCCAGCTCCAGCTGGGCCGGGGAGTCGGAGAACCAAAGGTCCGGGTCGAACTTCCGACAGGGCAGGTTTGCCTCGATGTCGACGGTCATGTCGATCGGGGCCAGCGCCAGACTCATAAAGCCCGGTCACCTCTCTCTTCTTCTCGATCTTCTGGATCGCAATTTCGGGTTTACACCGGCGGATTAGCCGGAAAAACATTTGAGGCCGCGGATCCCTTTACGGGTTCCGCGGCCTCGAGGTGAGCCGGTAGGTCTGTTTGTCAGACCGGTCTTCCTCGAGGCGGGGTTCCGCGACCACCATCCGTGTAGCGCTTGCTCGCGATGGAGGCGTTGCTCTTGAACCCAGTGGTGCCCTTGTTTTCATCGATCGCCATCAGGACCGCTTTGCCCAGCTCGGCCTGGACCTGGTGCTCCTGGGAAACCGGCGCCCGCTCAGCAACCAGCAGCGCCACGGGTGCGGCGGCTGCGGGTAGCGAGGCAGACAGAGGCCAGGCAGAAGTCAGCAACATCGACGGTCGCGTTGTCATCACGTTGATCTCCATCTCTGCCACCTCCTCCGTAACCTTGCACTCGTAGTTTTCCCCCGCGAACTTACTGCTCGCCAGGTGTGTTCTGAGGCTATGCCTGCCCTACAGGGGAGGGCAAACGAATTAACGGACTAGTTTTCAAAGTTTTTCTGGTCCAGGTCGGCAGGGTCAGCTCCGGCCACCAGAGCGAAGACCGCGTCGCCGTACTGACCCAGCTTGCGGGGGCCGATCCCGGCGATCGCGAGCAGTTGCGCGGGGTCACTCGGGCGGCGCTCGGCCATGGCCACCAGGCTCGCGTCGGTGAAGACGACGTATGCAGGAACTTTGAGGCCCGCCGCGGTGCTGGCCCGCCACACCTGGAGACGCTCGTGCAGGTCCTCGTCGAGGTCCGACGGGCAGGTGGCGCAGCGGCCCAGTTTGCGATCGGTTCCGGCGAGCAGGGTGGCACCGCAGATCCGGCAGGACGACACCTGCGGGCGCCGGCGGTCGGGTTTCCGACTTCGGTCGGCGGCAGGTGTTTCGGAGGTGGCCGCCGCGGAGGAACCGGTGGTGCGCTGGAGCTGTGGCAGAAAACGGCACGGCCGGCGGGTGCGGCCTCCCGAGGAGCGGGATTGCCCGTACGAAAGCCAGAGCAGTTGACGTGCTCTTGTCACTCCGACATAGAGCAGGCGGCGTTCCTCCTCCAACTGCTCGGCCGTCTTGGCGTAGGTCGTCGGGAGCGTGCCGTCGGCGAGACCGACCAGGAAGACCGCGTCCCATTCCAGGCCCTTGGCCGAGTGCAGCGACGCCAGGGTGACTCCGGCCACCGTCGGCGCGTGCTGCTGCTCGGCACGACGGGCCAACTCGTCGTTGAAGGCGGCGAGGGTGATCTCCCGCTGGACGTGGCCGGCTTCGCCGATCGGCAGGATCTCGGGGACGGCGGCGTATTCCTCGGCTAGCGTGACCAGAGCGGCGAGTGCCTCCCACTGCTCGCGGGCGGCTCCACCGGGTGGGGGCTGGTCCCGGTTCCAGCTGCGCGCGGCCAGGGCTTCCACGACCGCCTCGACCAGTGGAGTCTCGCCGGGGATGGAGCGGACGGCGGCCCGGAGCGCGACCATCGCCCCGCGTACCTCAGATCGCTCGAAGAATCTCTCCGCCCCTCGGACCAGATAGGGGACCTCGGCCTCGGCGAGTGCCTTCTCATACGACTCGGACTGCGCGTTGGTCCGGAAGAGCACCGCGATCTCGTTGGCCGGTGTGCCGGTCGCGATCAGCTCCCGGCACCGGCGGGCCACCGCCGCCGCCTCGCCCTGCTCGTCCGGGAAGATCTTGAGTTCCGGCTCGGGCCCGGGTTTCCGCTGGCCGATCAGCTCCAGGCGCAGCTTGGCCTCGGTGCCGCGGGCCTGCTGGATGACCGCGTTGGCGAGCCCGACCACCTGCGGCGTCGAGCGGTAGTCCCGGACCAGGCGGACCACCACCGCGCCACGCCGCTGGCGCGGGAAATCGATCAGGTACGACGAAGTGGCACCGGTGAACGAGTAGATCGTCTGGCTCGCGTCGCCGACCACGGTGATGTCGTCGCGGCCACCCAGCCAGGCGTCCAGGAGCCGCTGCTGGAGCGGGTTGACGTCCTGGTACTCGTCGACGACGAAGTGCCGGTACTGGGCGCGGATCTGGTCGGCGACGTCGGGGTGCTCCTCGATGCCCCAGACCGCGGCACGCAGCAGATCCTCGAAGTCGATCACGCCCTGCCGGCGTTTGAGTGACTCGTAGGCGGCGAACACCTCGGCGACCCGGGCCGGTTCGTACGGCGGTTCACGCAGCGCCTTGGCCGCGGCCACCACGTACTCCCCCGGCTCGACCAGGGACGATTTGGCCCACTCGATCTCACCGGCGAGGTCCCGGGCAGCCGCGCGGTCGGCGCGGACCCCGGCTCGGGCCGCCGCCAGGCCGACCACCCGGATCTTGCTCTCCATCAGTTCCGGCATCTGCCGGCCTTCGAGCAGTCGCGGCGCGAAGTAGCGCACCTGCCGCAGGGCTGCGGCGTGGAACGTGCGGGCCTGCACCGCGCCGGTGCCGAGCCCGGTGAGCCGGGCCCGCATCTCGGCGGCGGCTCGTGCGGTGAAGGTCACCGCGAGCACGTGCCGGGGGCTGATCTCGCCGGACAGCGTCCGGTACGCGATCCGGTGTGTGACCGCCCGCGTCTTGCCCGTCCCCGCACCGGCCAGGATGCAGACCGGGCCGGCCGGAGCGGTGACCGCCGTCCGCTGGTCCGGATCCAGTCCGGCCAGTACCCCTTCAGTCCGCACGGTAGGGAATCATGACACCCTCGTGGGGTGTTGTGCTTGTCAGCCGCACCACCGTGTGACCTGTATCGAAGGAGTTCTGACCGATGCTGACCATGTACTCGACGTCCTGGTGTGGGTACTGCCACCGGCTCAAGTCGCAGCTCGACCGCGAGGGCATCGCCTATGACGTGGTCGACATCGAGCAGGACGAGGTCTCGGCCGAGTTCGTGCGCAGCGTCAACGGCGGTAATCAGACCGTGCCGACTCTGAAGTTCGAGGACGGCTCGGCGCTGACGAACCCGTCGATCGTCCAGGTCAAGCAGCACCTCGCCGCCATCGCGGCCTGATCATGTGAAAAAGGCCGACCCATCGGGCCGGCCTTTTTCATGAGTCCTTACGGAATCAGCGCCGGGATGCTCGAGTCGAGCAGGCCCCGCTCCTTGAGCGCGCCGTAGAGCGGCACCTTCTCAGGGAAGTGACCCCACTGGTGGTCGCCGTCACCGTTGCCGAACGCGCCGAGCAGCTGCTTCTGCACGTCGTTCAGGCCCGCCCACTCGGGACGGGTCGGCAGGTCGGCGACCTCGTCGCGGATGTTGATCCAGCGCGGGGTGTAGCCGAAGAAGGCGCCGACCCGAGTGATGTCGGAGAAGTTGTCCGACCGCGCGTGCCAGATACGGCGGTCGAAGACCACCAGGTCACCGGGGTTCGCGGTGATCTGGGTCGCGCCCTCCGGCTGCGGCCACGGGACGCCACGACTCGGCGGGCCGGGCAGCCAGTTGGACTTGTGGCTGCCCGGGAGAACGGTGAAGTTACCGCGCCCGGTCTCGCTCACGTCGGAGAACCAGTACGCCAGCTTGACGGAGAGCATCGGCCGCGGGTCGGTCTCGATCTCCCGGTTCTGCCGGCCGCCGTCCTGGTGCCAGTGCCACCAGTCCTTCGGCTTCTCGTTGATCTTCGGGTGCACGTCGATGTGGGAGTGGTAGACGTGGATGTTCCACCCGAGAAGTGACCAGATGTACTTGAACGCCTTCGGGTGATCCAGCAGGAACGCCAGCTCAGGAACCCCAGCGATGGGGGAGAGTTGGTGCAGAGCCCCCGTAGGCCCGAGCGTCCCGTCTCGCTTGCCCTTCTCGTACGCCCCGAGAATCGCGGTCCGGCCGACCTCGATCTCGCTCTCACTCAGCACCGACGGCACGACGATGTAACCGTCGCGGTCGAACGCCTCCCGCTCGTCCGCGGACATGGGCGTCCACGCCGGCGCCTCCACCTGAGTCATCAGGTCCCCTCTCGTCTTTGAAGTGAAGACGCGACGGACCCCCGAATCGGTTGCTCCCTAATCGGAAAAACTTTCTTGATCTTCCAGGAGCCACTTCTGGATCAGGTACGAGGCGATCGAGGAACCCATCGGCAGGGTCCTCGGATCGTCACCGGCGATCATCTTCGCGACGGTCTCCCGGGAGAACCAGTGCGCCTCGTCGATCTCCTCCGGTTCCAGGCGCAGCGGCTGCTCCGGGTCGGCGACACCGAAGAAACCCAACATCAGAGATCCCGGGTACGGCCATGCCTGACTGCCCTCGTAGCGGACCTCGGAGAGGTGGACACCGACCTCCTCGTGGACCTCCCGGGCGACCGCGGCCTCGGCCGATTCACCGGCCTCGACGAACCCGGCCAGGCAGGAGAACCGACGGCTGCCGTCGGGGCTGGCCGGCCAGGCGGCGTTGTGCCCGAGCAGGCAGCGCCCGCCCGGACCGGAGACCCCGTCGTGCACCAGAATGATCATCGCCGGGTCGGTCCGGGGCCACATCATGGCGCCGTCCTCGTCGACCCGCGCCCAGCCCGCCTCCACCGGCCGCGTCGGTTTCCCGGTCCGTGGTGAGAACCGATGCGACCGGTGCCAGTTGCCCAAGGCCACCGCAGTGGTCAGCACGCCGGTGTCGCGGGCGTCGAGCAGGTGCCCGACCTCCCGCAGCGCCCGCCCGCCGTCGAGCGGGGCGTCGACGGCCCAGATCGGGGTGCCGGCCGGGTCGACGCCGAGGAACCAGCGATCACCGTCCGGTGCCTGCGGCGGCGCCACCAGGACGAGTGCGGCACCGCCGTCCGGGCGATCGGCGATCAGGGCCCGCCCGCCCTTGGCCAGGTCCACGATCAGGACCTGACCGCGATCCCAGGCGGCGGCGAGCCAGAACTCGTCCTTGCGGTGTTCGGCCGCGCGGTCGAGGGTGGTGCGGGCGAGCGGTGGGGCGCTCGGCTGGTCGGAACTAGTCACGCTGCGCTGCGCTCCACGACGGTCAGGGCGGAGAGCTGTGCCTCGATCTTCTCGGCGTCGCCGAGGACCACGGTCACCGCGCGAGACGGGGCCAGATATTTCGCGGCCGCCGCGGCGACCTCCTCGCGGGTGGCCGCGGCGAGAGCGGCCGAGTGGTCCCGGAGGAACTCGAGGCGGAGGCCGAAACCGGCGTACATGCTGGCCAGACCGGCCAACCCGCTTTGGGTGGACATGCCGAGCCGGAGGGTGCCGAGGGCGTACCGGCGGGCCTGCTCCAGTTCCTCCGCACCGGGCGGGAGGCTCGCGATGCGGCCCAGTTCGTACTGCGTCTCCAGCAGCGACGGGCCGGTCACCTCGGTGGCCACCTCGGTGGCGGCGACCAGGGCGGAACCGGCGACGTAGTGGTCGACCGACGAGTACGAACCGTACGTGTACCCCTTGTCCTCGCGGATGTTCTCCGTCCAGCGGGACGAGAAGTAGCCGCCGAAGACCAGGTTCGCCAGACTGAACGCGGCGTAGTCGGGATCGGTGCGGACCAGCGCGGGCAGCGCGAGCCGCAGCGACGACTGGACCGAACCGGGCCGGTCGACCAGCAGCAGCGGGCCGGTCTCCAGCACCGGGGTGGGCGGGATACTGCCGTCCGGGGCGCTACCGGTCCAGCCGCCGAGCACCTTCTCCGCGGTGTCGATGGCCTGGTCCGGGTCGATGTCGCCGACCAGCACCAAGACCGCGCCGGCGGGCCGGATCCGGGCGGCGTGCAGCTCGCGCAGCGCCTCCTGCTCGACGCCGCGGACCTGGTCGGGTGCGGGGGTCTGCACGGCGTACGGGTGGGTGCCGTACATCCGCTTGAGCAGGGCCACCCGGGCCAGGTGGGACGGCTGACTCAGGGCGACCTGGATGTGGTCGGTCAGGCGGTCCCGCTCGACCGACACCTCGTCGGCCGGGAAGGTCGCGTCGGTGAGCACCGAGGCGAGCAGTTCGAGCGTCCGGTCCAAGCCGTCGGCGAGCGCGTTGCCGGTGATCAGCAGACGGTCCGGGTCGACCCCGGCGGCCAGGCTGCCACCGACGGCCTGCAGTTCGGCGGCGATGTCGATGCTCGACAGGCCGCTGGTGCCGGTGAAGAGCGCGTGGGACAGCAGGGTGGCCGGGGCGAGCGGGGCCCGTCCGAACGGGATCCGCAGCCGCACCTCGACCAGCGGCACCGCGGACCGGCGGATCGCGATCACGGTGAGGCCGTTGGAGAGGGTGCGCTCGCGCTCGCGCGGCAGGTTCAGCTCGGCGTCCGGCACCAGGTCCGGCAGGGTCTTACTCGTCATGCGCTGGCTCCCGGGATCACTTCGACACTGGCACGGTTCTCGGGCCGCAGGCTGGCCGCGGCGGTGGCGACCTGCTCCGCGGTGACCTCACTGATCAGTCTCGGCAGGTCGTTGAGCAGGCCGGGACGGCCACGCTGAAGCTCGAGGACGGCCATCGGCTGGGCCCGGCCGAGCACCCCGTCGGTCTCGTGCAGCAGGTTGGTCGCCATTCGGGCCTGGGTGCGGTCCAGTTCACCGGGCTTGAGGCCGCCGGTTGCCAGCCGGTCGAGTTCCTCGTCGACGGTGCGGAGCACCTTGTCCACGTCGCCGCCGGGCGGCAGGTGGGCCTGGAGCAGCAGTGCCGTCGGGTTGCGCACCTGGTACTCGTCACCCATGAAACCGAGGTAGCCGCCCAGGTTGGTGGCCGAACGGTCCCGCTGGACCAGGCGTTCCACCAGCCGGGAGGCGTCGCCGTCGGTGAGCACCTCGGCCAGGACGGCGAACGGCAGGTAGGCGTCGAAGGAGCCGATCGGGTCCGGGACGCGCCAGGCCGCGGCCACCGCGGGCAGCGGGGCGATGCGGTCCGTGTACGACTCCCGGCGCTCGGCGGTCGGGCCCGGCTCGTCGAAGTCGGGCAACTCCGGGGCGGGACGGGCCGGGACATCGCCGAAGTGGCGCTCGATCATCGTGATCGCCTCGGCCACCTCGAAGTCACCGGTGACCGAGAGGACGGCGTTGCCGCAGGCGTAGTAGCGGTCGAAGAACTCCTGCGCGTCCCGGACGGTGGCGCTCTCCAGGTCGGTGAAGGAGCCGTAGCCGTCGTGTGCGTTGGCGAACGTCTCGAACAGCACCGGCGGCAGCTTGAGCCACGGGAACCCGCCGTACGGCCGGTTCAGCACGTTGACCCGGATCTCCTCCTTGACCACGTCGATCTGGTTGCGCAGGTTCTCCTCGGTCAGACGTGGGCCGCGCATGCGGTCGGCCTCGAGGAACAGCGCGCGTTCGAGGCCACCGGTGGGCAGGACCTCGAAGTAGTCGGTGTAGTCCAGGTGGGTGGAACCGTTGAAGCTGCCTCCGGCGCCCTGCACATGGCGGAAGTGCGCGAGTTTCTCGAGGTTCTCCGAGCCCTGGAACATCAGGTGCTCGAAGAGATGAGCGAAGCCGGTCCGGCCTTCTGGTTCGCTGCGGATGCCGACGTCGTAGACGACGGCCACTCCGACGACCGGGGCGCTGCGATCCGGGGACAGGACCACGCGCAGACCATTGCCGAGAGTCAGCCGCTCGACCGGGTATTTCGTCGCGGGGATCTTGATTTTGGGCGCCACGATACGAATCTAGCCGACTGATCTGCGTAGTCGAGCGACGACGCCGAGTAAAAACATCGATATCCGGCGCGAGTGTCATCCCCGTCACTCCAACGGTTGATCCGCTGTTCGAAACATCCCGAAAGACGACCCGATGCCGGATTCCATATCGCGAACCGGGGTTGACGCACCAAACCCATATGATCCAGTATTCCCATCCAACAGATAGGTAAAGCGAAGTATCCGGGGAAGGGGCGGTGCGACGTGTATGTCTCGGCTCGCACGGACTACGCCGTCCGCGCGATGCTCGCGGTCACCGCGGAGCATCCTCGTCTGGTCAAAGCCGCCGGGCTGGCGGCCGCCCAGGAGATCCCGCTGAGCTTTCTGCAGGGGATCCTGCTCGATCTGCGCCGCGCCGGGCTGCTGCACAGCCATCGCGGTGTGGACGGTGGGTACGCCCTGGCCCGTTCGGCTGAGGAGATCACCGTCGGCGACGTCGTCCGTGCTGTCGGGGGCGCCCTCACCACCGTCCGCGGGCTGCCCACGTCCACGGCGATCTATCACGGTGCAGCGACGGCGCTGCACGACGTGTGGATCGCCGTCGAGGCGGCCATCGAGGGTGTAGTCGACCACCGAACCCTGGCCGAACTCTCCAGAACCTCCATTAGAAGAAATTGATCTAGGAGTGAGCATGAGCTCCCGCACCCTCCGTGCGCTCGCCCTTGCCTCGGCCGCCGTGGTGGCCACTACCGCCCTGGCCGCCTGCGGTTCCGACGACGAGACGACCGCCGCCGCGGGCTCCGGTTCCGGCGAGGCGTCCACCATCAAGCTGGGATACTTCCCCAACATCACTCACGCCCCCGCGCTGGTCGGTGTGAACAAGGGCCTCTTCGCCGAGAAGCTGGGCACCACCAAGCTCGAGGCGACCACCTTCAACGCCGGCCCGGCGGCGATCGAGGCACTGCTCTCCGGCGCGATCGACGCCACCTACATCGGCCCGAACCCGGCGATCAACGGCTGGTCCAAGTCCAAGGGCGAGGCGCTGAAGATCATCGCGGGCAGCACCTCGGGCGGCGCCGGCCTGGTCGTCCGGGAGGGCATCAACTCCGCGGCGGACCTCAATGGCAAGAAGATCGCCACCCCGCAGCTGGGCAACACCCAGGACGTCGCACTGCGCGCCTGGCTGAAGTCGAACGGCCTGAACGTCGACACCAGTGGCGGCGGCGACGTCTCGGTCCTGCCGCAGGACAACGCGACCGCCGTGCAGGCCTTCGCGCAGGGCACCATCGACGGCGCCTGGGTGCCGGAGCCGAACTACAGCAAGCTGATTCTCGAGTCGAAGGCCAAGGCGCTGGTCGACGAGAAGACGCTGTGGCCGAACCAGGAGTTCGTCACCACCCACCTGATCGTCAGCCAGAAGTTCCTCAAGGAGTACCCGGGCACCGTCAAGAAGCTGCTCGAAGGCCACATCGCCGCGGTGTCCTACATCAAGGACAACAACGCCGACGCGCAGAAGGCCGCGAACGCCCAGATCGAGACCCTCACCAGCAAGCCGCTGAAGGACGAGATCCTCACCGCCGCGTTCGCGAACCTGAAGTTCACCTACGACCCGATCGCGTCCTCGCTCTTCACCAGCGCGAAGAACGCCGAGAGTGTCGGCCTGCTCGACCCGGTGGACCTCAAGGGCATCTACGACCTGGGCCCGCTGAACGAGCTGCTGAAGGCTGCCGGCCAGCCCGAGGTCAGCGACGGCGCGGCTTAAATCCAACAGCGAAGGACGGAGGCGAGCATGAGTACGGTTGTCCGGATCGATGACGTCACCAAGCAGTACGGTTCGGGGAGCAATGCTCTGCTCGCCCTCGACCACGTCTCGCTGGAGGTCGGCAAAGGGGAGTTCGTCTGTCTCCTGGGCGCCTCCGGCTGCGGCAAGAGCACACTGCTCTCCCTGGTCGCCGGCCTCGACAAGATCACCAGCGGCACTCTGGACATCGGCGGGCGGCACGTCGCGCTGATGTTCCAGGAGGCCGCTCTCTTCCCCTGGCTCTCGGTGGCCGGCAACGTCGAGCTGCCGCTGAAACTTCAGGGTGTGGGCCGCGCCGAGCGCAGGAAACGGGCCCTGGAACTGCTGGAGATCGTCAGGCTGACCGGTTTCGGCGACAAGCGACCGCACGAGCTGTCCGGTGGCATGCGGCAGCGGGTCGCACTGGCCCGGGGTCTGGCCCAGAACGCCGACGTGCTGCTGATGGACGAGCCGTTCGGTGCGCTCGACGCGATGACCCGCGACATCCTGCACGACGAGCTGGAGCGGATCTGGCGCGAGCAGGAACTGACTGTTCTCTTCGTCACCCACAACGTCCGCGAAGCGGTCCGCCTCGGCGACCGGGTGGTCCTGCTGAGCAGCCGCCCCGGCCGGGTCATCGAGGACTTCAAGATCGATCACCCGCGCCCCCGGCGCATCGACTCCCCCGAGGTCTCCGGCCAGGCCGCCGAGATCACCGACCGGCTCCGCGCGGAGGTCGCCCGCCATGCCCACTGAATTCCCCAGCGCGCGGGCCGGCCTGGAAGGCGCCCTCCAGCCGGACGCCTTCCCGATGCCGGAGAAACCGAAGGACCCGGACCTCGACGCCGCCGACCGGATCAGCGGCCTCGACGCCCTCGAGCTCGGTCCCAAGAAGGACAAGGGCGCTTTCGGCAGGCGCGCCTGGAGCGCCACCTGGCCGAAACTGCTCGCCATCGCGATCGTCATCGGGATCTGGCAGCTCGTCTACCTGTCCGAATGGCGGCCGGCCTACGTCTTCCCGGCACCGCTCGACGTCTTCACCGAACTGGGCGAGCTGGTCACCGAGCCGAAATTCTGGGACGGCGTACGCCTGACCATGACCCGGGCCATCACCGGTTTCGCGCTGGCCGTGGCGATCGGCACGCTGATCGGTGCGGCGGTCTCCCGGTTCACCCCACTGCGCGCCGCGATCGGCTCGCTGATCACCGGCCTGCAGACCATGCCGTCGATCATGTGGTTCCCGCTGGCCATCCTGCTCTTCCAGCTCGGCGAGGAGGCGATCCTCTTCGTGGTAGTCATCGGTGCCGCGCCGTCGGTGGCGAACGGCCTGATCAGTGGCATCGACTACGTGCCGCGCACCTGGCTGCGGGTCGGCCAGGTGATGGGCATGAAAGGCCTCGCGAAGTACCGGCACCTGATTCTGCCGGCGTCGCTGCCGTCCTTCGTCTCCGGGCTGAAGCAGGGCTGGGCCTTCTCCTGGCGCAGTCTGATGGCCGGTGAGCTGCTGGTCATCGTGCCGGGCACGGTGTCGATCGGCGTCCGGATGCAGACCGCCCGGGACCTGAACGACGCGGTGTCGGTGCTCGCCTACATCATCGTGGTGCTGGTCATCGGCATCCTGGTCGACCAGTTCTTCAACACCGCCGACCGCGCCCTGCGCAAGCGCTGGGGCCTGACCGGCAGTTAGATCAGATCGGGCGGACCGACTTCAGGACCTCGTTCACCACGTAGTCGAACTGGCGGTGGGTGCTCGGGACGGAGACGTACAACACCGCCGCTGTGGGTTTTCCGACGTCGATGACCGCCACTGCGGAATATTCCGAGGTGGCGGTCAGCCCTGGTTCCCGGAAGTGCAGCCGGAACTCGCTCACCCAGGCCGGCCGGCCGCCCAGCGTGGTCAGCTCGTCCCGGATCGGCTCCAGCCGGTTCGGCTGCGGGTAGTACTCGGCGCGTACGTCCGCCGACACCTGCTGACCGACACACTCCAGGTCCAGGGTGAAGGCGTCGTTGTCAGCCGCCGGGACCGCCGCGGACAGGATCGACGCGTGGTAGCTGCCACCGGCGTAGACCTCGGTGACGAAATGCTGGCCGACCCGGTAGGGCACCTGGAGCGTGCCCGCGTTCCACGTCTCGGTCCAGGGTGTCCAGGGTGCGCTGTACTCCTTGTAGGAGATACCGGCGGCCTCGTCCACCGTCCGTGCCCCGGAGACCGGTGCCTGCGTGCTCGGCGCCGTACTGCCGGGTGCGACGCTCGGTGCCGGGCAGGCCTGTGCCAGCGGAGGCCGCAGATCGGCCGGGCCCGCCGCCCGCTCGCCGAACGGATCGCCGTCCCCACCGAGGATCACGACCAGCAGCACGGTCAGCCCGATCGCGACGATCGCACCGGCCACCCCACCGAAGATCATCAACTGCCGCCGGCGATGCGGTGGCCGGTCCGGCGAGGGCGGTTCCGGAACAACGGGTGGTTGCGGCGATTGCTGGGGTACGCCGTACGACGTGACCGTTCCCGACGACCAGTTCCCGCCCGGCCGCTGCCAGGACGAGGGGTACGGGTTCGGTGCGGACATGCCACCTAGTGAACACCACGAGCGCCGTCACCGCTGTCGTGCCCGTCTCCGGGCGACCCACCCCTCACGGCCTGCCCGGTTCCCAGGAACTTCGGTTACCGTGCTGCCATGGAACTGGTGTATCCCCCGGTCGTCGCCTTGGCCAAGACGATGTTCCGCGTGCTCGACAACGGCATCGTCGTCGAAGGCGCCGAGCACATCCCCTCAAGCGGCGGGGCGGTGCTGGCCAGCAACCACTCGAGTTACCTCGACTTCATCTACTGCGGTTTCGGTGCCCAGCCCGCCAAACGGCTGGTGCGTTTCATGGCGAAGAAGCAGGTCTTCGACCACAAGATCAGTGGTCCGCTGATGCGCGGCATGCGGCACATCCCGGTCGACCGCAAAGCCGGCGCCGCCGCCTTCAACCACGCCATCGACGCGCTGCGTTCCGGTGAGATCGTCGGGGTCTTCCCGGAGGCGACGATCAGCGAGTCCTTCACCATCAAGGCGCTGAAATCAGGTGCCGCCCGGATGGCTGTCGAAGCCGGGGTGCCGCTGATCCCGATGGCGGTCTGGGGCCCGCACCGGCTCTGGACCAAGGGCCGCAAGAAGGAGCTGACCAAGCGGCACATCCCGGTCATCATCAAGATCGGCGAGCCGATCCCGGTGGCCGCCGGCGCCACACCCGAGGCGCTCACCGCGACATTGAAACAACGGCTGACCGTTCTGCTCGACGAGGTCCAGCAGGAATACCCGGACAAGCCCGCCGGGCCCGACGACACCTGGTGGCTGCCCGCACACCTCGGTGGCTCGGCGCCGCTGCCGCCCAACTCCGCCAGTGCGGTCTGACCGTCACCGATCACTCCCGCGGTCTGACCACCGATCGCCTTCGCGGTCTGACCACCGGTCGCCGAAGCCCCCGGCGCTCTCGCGTCTCGGGGGCTTTCGTGTTCCGGGAACTGCTGCGGCGCCGCACCCTCAACGGGAGCGGCGCCGAGCTCTCACACGCTGCCGGCCGTGCGCGACGGCCGAAGATCAGACGCGAATCAGATGACCTGGATGTTCGCGGCCTGCGGGCCCTTCTGGCCCTGGGTCACCTCGAACTCGACACGCTGGTTCTCCTCCAGAGCCCGGTAGCCGGACATCTGGATCGCGGAGAAGTGGGCGAAGACGTCGGCGCCGCCGTCGTCCGGGGTGATGAAACCGAAGCCCTTGTCAGCGTTGAACCACTTCACAACACCGGTAACCATGCTCGTCTCCTCGACGATCGATCGCCCCCGACCACTATGGACGGGAACGAGGTAGTAAGACCCGCGTTCTGTGGGTCTCGTGCTGTCGTACTGATCGCCCGCACCGGACAAGCCCGGGTTACGACAAAGAGCGCCTGGGGCAGACTTCCCCACAGGCGCTCCTGAGTACTTGGGAACCAAACTGACAACGCGGAAAGCCTAGCACGCGAAAGGAGGCCCGGAAGTGCTCGGACAGCACGTGGCGCAGCAGCTCAAAGCCGCCGGATTAGCCTGGAAACCACAGGTCGGAGACCGTTTCGCCATCCCGGATCGGGACCTGGACGACGAGTCCTTCGTACTCAGCGACATGACGATCCAGGTGCACGATCGCCCGGAGGGGCTAATCATCGGCTTCAACGGAACCACTGAATGGGCCCTCGACGATGTGGACCTCGACGAGGCCCTGTGGCTGCCCCGCGAAGACCAGTTGCGGGCACTACTGGGCGGCACGTTCCGGTCGATGCACAAAACCAAAGACACCTATTCGGTACGGACGGAGCTGCTCGATCACGAACACGTGTTCACCGCCCCGGACGCCGACGAGGCTTACGCCGCGGCCCTCCTCCACCTCCTCGGCGCAGTGGCCTAACCCTGTCCCCCGCAGCGACAGCCCCGGGTGCCGCCTTCTCAGGTGCGAGGGTCTATGGCACGGTCTCGGCTGCTCGGGTCATCGGGACTCCGCGGGGATCTCCTCGATCAGTGCCGCCAGCCCGGCCGCGTCCATCAGGTCCGCCGGACGGACCGTGACCTGTTCCCGCACGTAGTGGAAACCGGCCCGGACCTTGCGCACCGGCACTCCGGCCAGCGAGGCCCAGGCGATCCGGTACGCCGACAACTGCACCGCAGCCGCCTCCGCCTCCGCACCCGTCGGCCGGCGGCCGGTCTTCCAGTCGATCACGTCGAACCGGCCGTCCGGATCGGCGTAGACCGCGTCCATCCGCCCCCGGACCACCACGCCGGCCACCGTCGTCGCGAACGGGACCTCCACCTCCACCGGGGCCCGATCCGCCCACTCCCCGGTCAGGAATGCCTCCTGAAGTGCCGACAGCTCCTCGTCCTCGGCCGCGTCGTCATCGGCCGCACCCGGAAGCTCGTCGACATCGATCAACCGGACCGCACCGAACCGCTGCTCCAGCCAGGCGTGAAAGGCCGTACCACGGCGAGCCTGCGGTGCCGGACGCTGCGGCAACGGGCGACGCAACGACCGGGCCAGCGCCTGCGGGTCCCGCCGCAACACCACGAGCTGCGACACCGACAGGTGCCCGGGCACCACCACTTCGATCGGCCCGTCCCGCCGGGACCGTTCCGCCCGCTCGGCCAACAGCAGCTTCGCCTCCCGCCGCCAGCGAGCGATATCCGGATCCTCAGCCGCGGCAACCCGATCCGCCGCCTCAACCTCAGCCAGCAACTCCGCCCTCGCCTCCAGCTCCGCCGGATTTGTCGCATGGTGAGGTGGGGTTCGATCCGCACCCGAACTCACCACGCGATCCACGCGATCCACCTCGGGCTCGTCGGGATCGGCCAGGCCGACCAGGTCGGCGGCCAAGCCCGCGCGGGCCGCCACCTCCGGATCGGACGCCGCGAGATCGGCGAAGGCCTCCGCCGCGGACACGTCCGGGTTCTCGATCATGCGGCGGATCAGGTCGGCAGCCGCCGCCATCGCCGGGCGGCGCAGACCCAGCGGATCGGACGGCCACTCGGCGGTCGCCACCACCTGATCGCTCGGATTCGTGTCGCCCGGCGCCGGTTCCGGGGTCCAGGCGGCGACCACCCCGGCACCGTCCGCGCACACCGCCCGGATCTCGTCGAGGAAGACCGACGGGCCGCGCGGACGTTTCACCCCGTCCCCCCACCAGTAGCCGGAACAGAGCAGCAGCCGTCGCGGGCGGGTCACCGCGACATAGGCCAGCCGCCGTTCCTCCCGCTCGTCGTGCTCCCGCCAGGAACGGGTGAAAGCGGCCACCGCCCCCGCCACGTCCTTCTGCTCCATCGCGTCCGACAGGTCCAGCACCGGCAGCCCGTCCGCGTCGCCCCGCAACGGGAACGGCAGAACCCCGATCCCGCCGAGGAAATGGTCGGAGGACCGGGCCTGCCCCGGCCAGACTCCCCGGCACAGTCCGGCGGCCGAGACGACGTCCCATTCCAGGCCCTTCGCGGCGTGCGCGGTCAGGATCTGCACGGCACCCTCGACCACGTCGACCTGGCCCGGTTCCAGTCCGCGCTCCTCCTCTTCGGCAGCGGCCAGGAAGGCCAGGAACCCGGCGACCGTGCCGGTCTCGTTCTCGGTGATGTACCGGGTCGCGGCCTCACCGAGCGCGTCCAGATGGCCCCGGGCCAGGCCGGCGTCACCGGCCGCCCAGCCACGTACCGCCACCTCGACGTCCAGTCCGATGGTCCGTTCGATGTCGGCGAGCAGGTCCGGCAACTGCTGGTCCAGGCGGCGGCGCAGGGCGGCCAGCTCCCGGCCGAACGCCAGCAGACGAGGATGACCGTCCGGTGAGTACAGACCGGGCGGACCCAGGTCGGCCATCGCCTCGACCAGGGTCGCGTCGTCCAGCCGGTCCGTGGTCACCGCCTCCGGTTCGTCAGCCGGCCGGGCCACTCGCGCCGCCGCGATCTGCCGCGCCCGCCGGTGCAGGGCCACCAGATCACGCGGGCCGATCCGCCAGCGGGCCCCGGTCAGCAGCCGCAACAACGACGCCCCGTCGGTCGGATCGGCGAGCACCCGCAACGTACAGATCACGTCCCGCACTTCCGGGGTGTCCAGCAGACCACCCAGACCGACCACCTCGACCGGCAGGCCCCGAGCCCGCAGCGCCTCCTCGATCGCCGGGATCTGACTGCGTACCCGGACCAGGACCGCGCTGGTCGGACGGTTCTCCAGCGGAATCTCGCCCGGCTGCGCCGACGGCATCCCGGCGACCAGACGCCAGGCGGTCAGCATGGTGTCGGCGATCCAGCCGGCCTCTTCGGCGTACGTCGGGAGCAACGCACACGTCACCGTCCGCCCGCCCACCGCGGCGGCCGGTCGCGACGACGCCTCCAACTCGATCACCTGGGCGCGGGCCCGCAACGGGGCCGAGATCGTGTTCGCCACCCGCAGGATCTCCGGGCGGTTGCGCCAGCTCCGGCTCAACGTCCGTACCCACGCCGGATGCCCTTCGCTGTCCCGGAACTCCTCGGGGAACCGTTCCAGGGTAGCCGCCGACGCACCCCGCCAGCCGTAGATCGACTGGCACGGGTCACCCACCGCGGTCACCGGATGGCCGCCGCCGAACAGGTTGTTCAACATCGTCACCTGGGCGTGGCTGGTGTCCTGATATTCGTCGAGCAGCACGATCCGGAACCGGCCACGCTCGATCGCACCGACCTGCGGATGATCCCGCGCCACCAACGCCGCACGGGCCATCTGGTCGCCGAAATCCATCGCCTCCAGATCGAGTTTGCGCTTCTCATAGAGCCGGACCAGAGGCAGCAGGGTGAGCCGACCCTGCTGCCGGCGCAGCACCTCGGTGACGTCCTTGTAGACGCGGCCCGGAAACTCCTGCACGTCCGCGAAGAACCGGCCGGTCCAAGCCGCCAACTGGTCCGCGCCGACCAGATGCTCCGCCAGTTCACCGGAGAGCGCCAGCACATCGTCGGTGACCGTGCCCGGCGCGCGATTCAGACCGGTCATCTCGCCGGTGTACGTCCGGACCAGCGAATCCACGATCTGCCAGCGGGCCGCCTCGGTCAACAGTCGCGCCGACGGCTCGAACCCCGCCCGCAGTCCGTGCTCGGTGACGACCCGGGCGGCGTAAGCGTGATAGGTCGACACCGTCGCCTCACCCGCCAGCGCGTCGTCCCGGCCCAACCGGGAGGCCAGCTGACTCAACCGGGTCCGGACCCGGTGCGACAACTCGCCGGCGGCCTTCCGGGTGAACGTCAGGCCGAGGATCTCGCCGGGATGGGCGTACCCGTTCGCGACCAGCCACACCACCCGCGACGCCATCGTCTCCGTCTTGCCCGAACCGGCACCCGCCACCACCAGCAGCGGCTGCACCGGCGCCGCGATGATCGCCTCCTGCTCAGCGGTCGGCTCCGGCAACCGCAGAAGACGGGCCAGCTCGCGTGGCGTGAACCTGGGACCGGACCTGGCAGTTGTCGTCATGACGGTTCCACCACCTGCCGGCCCTTGCCGGAGATCGGGCAACTAGTCCGGACCGGGCACACCCGGCAACGGCTGTTCGCCACCGCGGAGAACGTGGACGCCGCCATCGCGGCCGCCGTCCGGCGCACCATCCCGTCCGCCCACTGCGGATCGGTCGCCTCCGTCAACGGCAACTGCATCTGCTCCCGAGCGTCCTTCCCCGGCCCCAACTGCACCAGCGCCGCACCGCCGGTCTCCCGGCCCCAATCGTCGAACGCGCCCGCGTCGACCGCCGCCTGATAGCCACCGAGCTGCGCGTTCTCCGCCACATCAGCGGCCGAGACAGCTGTCGTCTTACCCGTCTTCAAGTCGATGACGACGAGCCGGCCCTCCTCATCCACCTCCAGCCGATCCACCCGGCCGGTCAACTGAATCGGATTCCGCTCGTCCTCCAGCATCACCGTGAACTCGTGCTCGATCGCCAGCAGCCGCCGCGGATTCACCGCCAGCCAGCGCAACAACTTGTCCACCATGGCCTGGGCACGCTCCTGCTCCGGGCCGGCCAGCCACTGCGCGGCCAACTCGATCGAATCGAACCGGGCCGACACGTACTCCACCAGCTTCTCCCGGTCCGCGTTCGCGTCCTCCGCCAACATCGCCGCCGCATGCACCAGGTTGCCGATCCCCTGCGCCGGACCGGCCGGAGCCGCGCCACCGTGCCGCTCCAACAACCAGCGCAGACTGCAGCGCAACGCACTCTCCATCGACGACGGCGTCACCTTGACCGGCCGGCCCTCGTCGATCAGCGGCCGGTCGTCGGAGAGCGGCCGCAGACCCCACCACTCGTCCGGATGCGCCCCCGGCACCCCCGCCGCGGCCAGCCGCGCCAACTCAGCCGCCGCGGCCCGCCGCCGGCCCGGCGTCTCCACACTTCCGATCACGACGGTACGCAGCTCAGCCACCAGCGACGCCAACGTCAGAGCCCGCGGTGGACGGCCCACCGGAAGCGCCCCTTCAGAGCCGTCCGAGTCGGATGCATCCGGCCGGCCGGCCTCGTCCGGCTCGGGTTCGGCATCGCTGCCGACGGGTGCCTCTCCGGCTGTCGGACGGATCGGATCGGGAAGGACACCGGACACGCCGGACTCACGGAAGTCCGTGTTCGGCGCGGCTCCGGGGCCGTCAGCACGTGAATGCTTCGGGACGTCGTGAGCAGGGTGGTTCGGGTCAGTGGATCCGCCGCCGTCAGGGTGGTTCGGGGTGGACGGGCCGGCGGGTGGTGGGCGGTTCGGGTCGGGTGGGCCGGTGTCCCACGGGTCAGAACCAGGGGGGAGACCGCCGGGGCCGTCGCCGGGGCGGCGGATCGGGGTGGCCAGTTCGGTCAGGAAGCGGCTGGGCTGTTCCTCGCCCAGTTGGCCGCCGACGCCGGATGAGGAGACGGCGGTCGCTACCAGGCGGTGGCGGGCTCGGGTCACCGCCACGTAGAAGAGACGGCGCTCCTCGTCCAGCAGGGCCGAAGTCTCCGCGATGACCGCCTCCGGACCGGAGGCGGGGCGGCCCGCCAGGACGTCGACCAGGCGTTCCGAACCGAGGAGACTGCCGCGAAGGCGCAGGTCGGGCCAGAGTCCCTCCTGGACTCCGGCCAGGATGACGACGTCCCATTCCAAGCCCTTCGCCGCGTGGGCGGTGAGCAGGCGGACCGCCTCGCCACGGTCGGCGCTCGGAGCTATCGAGTCGGCGGGCAACTCCTGGCCCAGGACATGATCGAGGAACACCCCGACACCCGCGCCCGGAAGCCGGTCGGTGAACCGGGCCGCCGCGTCGAACAGCACCACCATGGCATCCAGGTCGCGGTCGGCGGCCTCGGAACGCCACTCCCGGGCTCGGCCGGAGTCACGCTGGTCCGGCATCGGGACATTGCCGGTACTCATCGCGAACCAGCGGTCGTGCAGTCCGCTCTCCTGCCAGACCGTCCACAGCACCTGCTCGGCGGAGGCACCCGGCAGCGCGGCCGCCTCCCGGGCCACCGTGATCAACCGCGCGATCATCTGGGCGGGCCGGGCCCACCGGCGTTCGACCAGGTCCAGGCCGACCGGGTCCCGAACCGCGTCGACCAGCAGATCACCGGACGACCGCCGGTCACCGGCCGAGACCGCGAGCGCCCGCAGCCCCTGCCGAAGTCGCCGTTCGGCCAGCGGGTCGGCACCACCGAGCGGTGAATGCAGCAGGGCCACCGCCGATTCCTCGGTCAGCACCGCCGGGTCGACCGCACACCGCAACAACAGCAGGAACGGCGCCACCGCCGGTTGCAGGTGCAACGGCAGATCCTCGGAATGGATCACGGTCGGCACCCCGGTCGCGGCCAGAGCCCGCAACACCGAAGGCTGCTGCAACGAGGCGGACCGCATCAGAACCGCCATCCGGGACCAGGGCACCCCATACAGCAGGTGTGCTTCACGCAGCACATGCGCGATGTAGGCGGCCTCCGCAGCCGTCGACCGGAACGTCCGCACCACCGCATCCGGCACCAGCCCGAACTCGGTCCGCCCCGGCGCCCCATCGGCCTCACCGCCAGCCGTCACCCCACTCATGGCCGTCACTTCACCCACGGCCGGCGCCTGATCTCCGGCCGACGTCTGATCTCCGCCCAGCGCCTCGCCCTCGGCTGACGTCTCACTCACGGCCGGTGCCCTACTCGCGGCCGACGCCTCACCAACAGTCGCCGCACGGCCTTCACGATCGACTGGCTCGGCGGCCATCGCGAAATCACTGACCACCGCTGGGACTGCCGTTTCAGAAGCCGCAGGCAAGGCTCGCCCGATACCTGCCAGCGCCTGTCGATCATCATCAGCCGAACCATCGACCGCGGCCACGGGCTCGCCTGACGGTCGGAGAGCAGCGGTGGAGGGCGCTCCAGGCATCTCGGACGCAGGTGCATCGATGCCAGGCAGCTCAGGTGAGCCAGGGACGGACGAACCGGGAGTGGGTGGTCCCGAGGCGGGTGAGCCGGGGGCGGGCAAGCCGGGGGCGGGCGGGGTGGGTGGCTTGGGTGGGTGCATGGATCGGTGGGTGATGGGGCCTCGCATGCGGCGGGCCACTCGGGTGGTGGCGGTCAGAAGGGGTGGGGCCGCTCGGTAGTTGGTGTGCAGGACGACGGTTGGGGCGGGGGCACCGGACGGGGTGCGGAACGTTGTCGGGAACGTGGTCACGGCGGTGGGGTCGGCGCCTCGGAAGCCGTAGATGGAGGAGTCGGGGTCGGCGAAAGCCACCAGAGGCTTGCCGCCGCCGATGACCAGGGTCAGGAGTTCGATCTGGGCTGGGTCGGTCTCGGCCAGCTCGTCGACGTAGACGTGGTCCAGGCGGCGGCGCTCGGACTCCAGCAGGATCGGGTCGTCGGCCAGCAGGCCGGAGGCGGCTCGGACCAGCTCGGCGGGGTCGTAGGCGGTCGAACCTCGGGTGGTGACGTCGCGGAGGGTCAGGACCGCGACGTACTCCCGGAGGAAACGGGCTGCGGCCGGCCAGTCGTCGCGGCCCAGGCGCTCGCCGAGGCGGGCCAGTTCGACCGGGCCGACGCCGCGCTCGGCGGCGCGCTGCATCAGGTCGCGCAGTTGCTGGGCGAACGCCCGGGTGGGCAGTGCGGGGCGGAGTGCGTCGGGCCAGCCGATCGTGTCGGGGGCCTCGGGGTCGCCGACGGCGGACAGCAGCTCTCGGATGATCAGGTCCTGCTCGGGGCCGGTGAGCAGGCGCGGGGACGGCTCGCCGCGCTCGGCGGCGGCCCGGCGGAGAAGGCCGAACGCGTAGGCGTGGAAGGTCCGCACCAGGGGCTCGTGGACGATTCGGCCGGGGTCTCCGGCGATCCTGGCCTCGATGCGGTCGCGGAGTGCGGCAGCACTGCGGCGGCCGAAGGTGAGGACCAGGACGCGCTCCGGGTCGACGCCCTCGGTGATGCGGGCGGCGACCGACTCGACAAGCATCGAGGTCTTGCCGGTGCCGGGACCGCCGAGCACCAGCAGCGGGCCCGCGGTGTGGCCGATGACGCGGCGCTGGACCGGGTCGGCCGGTAGTTCGGGCAGGACCGGGCGGGGGCGGCGGACCAGGCGGTAGTTCGCCGGCCGGCGCACCGGAGGAGGAGGGACCGGCGTGCTCACGGCATCAATGAGAGCACGCCGGTATGACGTTGTTTCCGGCCAGCGGCCGCCTCGGTCCCGGATTCACACCCGAGCAGCCCGCTGCGCGGTCACTTGTGGTGCGGATCGCACCACGAGTGACCACCCGGGGAAGAACGCGGACGGCGACCGGGACGCGAAGGGCGAAGCCGGTGAGGCGGCGGGTGACCGACCACGGTCGCCGGCTGGCACCGCAAATGGGTGACCGGTCGGCGTGGTGGGGGTTGGTGGGTGGCCTGGAGTGGCGCATTCGGCCCGGCGGTCGTGGGGCGGCCTGGAGTTTCGCCTGTCTCGCGTGATGCCACGGGAGGTGTGGTTCGGCGAGGGAGGTGACGTCCGTACCAGAGGCTATTGCTCTGCTGGGCTTGCCGTTCCCGACGCCGCGCCGGAAGGGGGACGCGGCCCCGCGGCCAGGGTCTTCTCGATCAGGTCCACGGCTTCCGGGACGGTGCGGGCCACCAGCAACAGGTCCATCGCGGCGGGGCGGACGAACTTCTGGTCGGTGAGGGTGCCGAGCCAGTGCAGCAGGCCGTCGTAGAAGCCGTCGGGATCGAGAAGGATCAGTGGTTTGCGGTGGACGTCGAGGGTGGCCGTGGTCCAGACCTCGAACAGTTCGTCGAGGGTGCCGAGGCCGCCGGGGAGGGTGATGAAGGCGTCCGAGCGGTCGATCATCACGTTTTTGCGGTCGGCCATGTCGCCGGTGACGATCAGTTCGTCGGAGGCCTCGTCGGCTACCTCCAGGTCGACCAGGTACTGCGGGATGATGCCGAGGGTGTGGCCGCCGGCGGCTCGGGCGCCTTCGGTGACGGTGCCCATCATGCCGACCCGGCCGCCGCCGGAGACCAGGGTGTGGCCGCGTTCGGCCAGGTGCCGGCCGGTTTGTGCGGCGAGGTCGAGCCAGCGCTGTTCGAGGGTGGTGGAGGAGGCGCAGAAGACGCAGATCGCGGCCATGTCACTCCTCGCCGTGGGACTGGTCGGCGTCCATGATGATGCGGACGGCTTCGGCGACGTCGTCGGTGACCTGGATGAGGTCGAGGTCCGCGGCACTGATCTTGCCGTCGTCGAGCATCCGGGTCTTGATCCAGTCGAGGAGACCGCCCCAGTACTCGGTGCCCATCAGGATCACCGGGAAGCGGGTGACCTTCTTCGTCTGGACCAGGGTGATCGCCTCGAACAGCTCGTCGAGGGTGCCGAAGCCGCCGGGAAGGACCACGAAGGCCTGGGCGTATTTCAGGAACATGGTCTTGCGGACGAAGAAGTAGCGGAAGTCGATGCCGACGTCGACCCAGCGGTTGAGGCCCTGTTCGAAGGGCAGCTCGATGCCGAGGCCCACCGACAGGCCACCGGCCTCGGTGGCACCCCGGTTGGCCGCTTCCATCACGCCGGGGCCGCCGCCGGTGATCACCGCGTAGCCGTGTTCGGCGAGGGCGGCACCGAGGCTCTCGGCCAGCTCGCACTCGAAGCTGTCGGGGGCGCTGCGGGCCGAGCCGAAGACGCTGACCGCGGGTGGCAGATCGGCGAGGGTGTCGAAGCCCTCGACGAACTCGGACAGTATCCGCAGGGCGCGCCAGGCGTCCTTGGTCTTCCACTCCTCACGGTTCTGCGAATCGAGCAGTTTCTGATCGGCCGTGCTCGGCGGAATCGAGTCGCGACGCAGGGTGACCGCCCCGCGGTGACGCTCCCGGGGTCGCCCGTTGGTGCTCTCCGTCATGCCACAAAGGTAGTGCGGATGCCCGGTACCCGGTGAATAACCGGGTCCGTTTCGGTAAGAGGATTGCGAGCAGTAGACCTTTTTGCCAGATTGAAGCAACACATCGGCTCCCCAAGAAGGAGCGACCATCGTGACGAATCGACACCAGCGCCTCCGGATGCAGCACCGGATACGGCTGGTTCTGGAAGAACGGCGCGCGGCCTTCGCGGCCCGCGACGCCGAACCCGCCGTTGACCTGGAGGTGACGATGGAGATCCCGCCACCGCAGCGCGCGGTGGGTAGAGTCACGGTTCGTTACTAGGGCGCCAGCCATCGGTACAGGGTGGCGGCCCCGTCCCGGATCTTCCCGATCTCGACGTGCTCGTCGGGTGCGTGCGCCAGCGACGGGTCGCCGGGGCCGTAGTTGAGGGCCGGGATGCCGAGGGCGGCGAACCGGGACACGTCGGTCCAGCCCAGTTTGCCGGACGGTTCGATGCCGACGGCGGCCAGGAACTCGCGGGCCGGTGCCGCGTTCAGACCGGGCAGGGCGCCGGGGGCCGAGTCGGTGACCACCAGTTCGTAACCCTCGAAGACCTCGTGCAGGTGCTCCAGGGCCTGCTTCTCCGAACGGTCCGGGGCGAACCGCAGGTTGACCTTGACGACGCACTCGTCGGGCACGACGTTGCCGGCCACCCCACCGGAGATGCCGACCGCACTCAAGCCCTCCCGGTAGGTGCAGCCGTCGATGGTGACGGTCCGTGGGCGGTAGCCCTCCAACCGGCGCAGCACCTCACCGGCGGCGTGGATGGCGTTGACGCCGCGCCACGATCGAGCGGTGTGCGCCCGGCGGCCCTTGGTGCGGATCTCGACCTGCATGGTGCCCTGGCAGCCGGCTTCGACCGCGCCGTACGTCGGTTCGAGCAGCACCGCAAAGTCGCCCCGTAGCCATTTGGGGTGCTCGGTGGCGACCAGGTTGAGGCCGTTGAACTCGGAAGCGATCTCCTCGGCCTCGTAGAAGAGATAGGTGACGTCGTAGATCGGGTCGGGCAGGGTGACCGCCAGGTGCAGGGCGAGTGCGACGCCGCCCTTCATGTCGGAGGTGCCGCACCCGAAGATCAGGTCGTCGACGACGGTGGACGGCAGGTTGCCGCTGATCGGGACGGTGTCGAGGTGCCCGGCCAGGATCACCCGCTGGTCACGGCCCAGTTTGGTGCGTGCCATCACCGTGTTGCCGAGGCGGCGGACGCTCAGGTGGCTGACCTCGCGGAGGACGTCCTCGACGTGATCGGCGATCACCTTCTCGTCGCGGGACACGGACTCGACATCGACCAGGGTGCGGGTCAGCACGACCGGGTCGAGCAGCACGTCCGGGGTAAGCGGGTTGGCCATGTCCGCACCATACCGGGGTGTCTCGACACCCCTGAGGCGTCATCGGGCCTCCGGTAGGGTTCGGGTCGTGGAAACCGCGATCTCGACCTCGCCCGCCTGGGGCATCGGCCTCGCCACCGTCACCGCCGAGGGTCAGGTGCTGGACACCTGGTTCCCCTCCGGTCACCTGGGACTGGGTGCGGAGCCGGCTGACGTGCCGGTGCTGCCGGCCGGGCTGACCGGCCCGAAGCTTCTGCCCGGATTGAGCACGGTCGAGGTCCGCACCGTGATCAAGTCGCTGGCCGACCCGATCACCGACGCGTCCGAGGCCTACCTGCGCCTGCACCTGCTGTCCCACCGCCTGGTCCGGCCGAACGAGCTCAACCTGGACGGCGTCTTCGGCAAGCTGGCCAACGTGGCCTGGACCTCGGCCGGCCCGGTGCCGCCGGAGCGGGTCGACGAGCTGCGCTTCCTGGAGCGCGCCGCGGGCCGTCAGCTCACCGTCTTCGGGGTGGACAAGTTCCCGCGGATGACCGACTACGTGGTGCCGTCCGGGGTGCGGATCGCCGACGCCGACCGGGTTCGCCTGGGCGCCTACCTGGCCTCCGGCACCACGGTCATGCAGGAGGGATTCGTCAACTTCAACGCCGGCACGCTCGGCACCTCGATGGTCGAGGGCCGGATCGTGCAGGGTGTGGTGGTCGGCGACGGCTCCGACATCGGCGGCGGTTCGTCGATCATGGGCACGCTCTCCGGCGGCGGCAAGGCCAAGGTCCGCATCGGCGAGCGCAGCCTGCTCGGCGCGAACGCGGGTGTCGGCATCTCGCTCGGTGACGACTGTGTGGTCGAGGCGGGTGTCTACATCACCGCCGCTTCGAAGATCGCGCTGCCCGACGGCCGTGTGGTGAAGGCCATCGAGCTGTCCGGTGTGAACAATCTCCTGTTCTGGCGCAACTCGCTGTCCGGCGCGCTGGAGGCGAAGCCGCGCAAGGGCACCGGCATCGAGTTGAACAGCGCGCTGCACGCCAACGACTAGTTGTTTCGTAATGCCTGGGCGGCCGCCGTGCGAACGGCGGCCGTCAGTGTCTCCAGCACTGTCGACTGGATCCGCCAGCACTGCCAGTAGAGCGGGACGTCAAGATGACCCTGTCTGATTTGCACGATTTTTCCTGACCTAAGGTCATCTGCCGCCTCCTTCTCGTAGAGCATCCCCCACCCCAGCCCCAACCGGATCGCCTGGTTGAACGGCGCGGTCGCCGGGATGTAGTGGACCGGCGGGTCGTACCGGGCGGTCATGAACCGGTGTTGCAGCCGGTCCTTGCGGTTGTAGACGAGCACCGGCGCGGTGTGCAGATCGGTGGCGTCGAAGTCGGGCGCGGCCACCGCGAGATAGCGCATCACCCCCAGTCTCTCCACCCGGCAGCCCTGCACCGGGACGTGTTCGGAGGTGACCGCGGCCATCACGGTGCCGGTCCGGAGCAGGTCGGTGGTGTGTTCCTGATCATCGGTGTGCAGTTCGAAGAACACCCCGGGAACCTGGGCGAGCACCGGCAGAAACCAGCTGTCCAGCGAGTCGGCGTTGACGACCACCGAGAGACGGGTGGTGTCAGCGCCCAGGACCTCCCGCTCCAGCAGGTCGACCTGGTTGGCGAAACGGACCAGTGCCTCGCCCGCCGTCGTCGCGGTGCACGGTTTGGCGCGGCGCACCAGCACCTGGCCGACGGTCTGCTCCAGCGCTTTGATCCGCTGACTGACCGCGGACGGCGTGACGTGCAGCACTCGAGCGGCCGCCTCGAAGCTACCCTGCTCGATCACGGCCTGGAAAGTCGCCAACTGGGTCTGATCCACGTTAGGGAAACTAATCCATCGTCAGAATGATTAGTTTTCGCTTCATGGAAACCAGCCGTAGCGTCGGGGCATGTTCTCCTCCGCTATAGCCGGATTTGTCGCTTCGGCCGTGCTGATCATCGCGATCGGTGCCCAGAACGCGTTCGTCCTGCGTCAAGGCTTGCGCCGGGAACACGTACTCCCGGTGGTGTTGACCTGTGCCCTCTCCGACCTGGCCCTGATCTCCGCGGGCATCGCCGGGTTCGGTGCGGTCCTCAACACGCACCCCGGCCTGATCACCGCGATCCGCTGGGCGGGCGCCGTGTTCCTGCTCGGCTACGCGATCCTGGCGGCCCGCCGAGCACTGCGGCCGTCGTCGTTGGAAGCCACCGCCAAGGCTCCCACCACACTGCGTGCGACCCTGCTCACCTGCCTCGCGCTGACGTACCTCAACCCGCACGTCTATCTCGACACGGTGCTGCTGCTCGGCTCGGTCGCGCAACAGCACCAGGACCGCTGGGCGTTCGGTCTGGGCGCGGCTTTCGCAAGCCTGAGCTGGTTCTTCTCGCTCGGGCTGGGCGCGCGATGGCTGGCCCCGCTACTGGCCCGGCCGTCCGCCTGGCGGGTGCTGGACGCGTCGATAGCGGTGGTGATGACTGTGCTCGGGGTGGCTCTGATCGTGCAAGCTTGACCCTCGATCAGGTCGAGACACCAGGATTCGTTGACGTGGAGAACGACATGCGAGGCATCGGCGAGGTGGCCCGGGCCAGCGGACTGAGCGTCAGTGCGCTGCGGTTCTACGACGGGGCAGGCGTGCTGGTCCCAGCCGTCGTCGACCCGTCGACCGGTTACCGCCGCTACACCGCCGAGCAGATCAAAGCGGCCCGGCTGATCGCCGGGCTGCGGCGGGTGGGGATGCCGGTCGCCGAGATCGCGGCGGTGGTCAAAGACCTTCCCACCCCGGTTGCGGTACGGGTCCGTCTGGACGCCCACCTGATCCGCCTGGAGTCCGGTCTCGCCGACGCCAAGCGTGAGCTTCTCCGCCTGCACACCCTGCTCGATCTGGAGGAGAAACTGATGACCCGTGTCACGCTGAGCGCCGCCGATCTGTCCGCCGCCCTGGCCGCGGTGATCTTCGCAGGGGCGAGTGCCGCCGATCCGATTCCGGCCGGAGTGCTCTTCGAGACCGGCGACGGCGTCATCACGCTCGTCGCCACCGACCGCTACCGGATGGCGGTCGCCACCTCCCCCGCCGTCGTGGAGGGCACGGCCGCGCGGCTGTTCCTGCCGCTCGCCTTCGCCGAGCGGCTGCGCGCGTTCCGGTCCGGGCCGATCACCATCGATCTGGACCCCGGCCTGGTCACCGCGCAGGCCGGCGACACGACAGTCGAGGACGAGCCGATCAACATGGAGTTTCCCGACTATCAGCGCCTGATCAGCGCCGGGCCGTCGGCGCGGCGGATCACGGTCGGCGCCGAAGAGTTGCGGGAGTTGATCGCCGCCGCTCCGGCGATCGAGCGGGAGTTCCCGGTGTCGGTTCTCAGCCTCGATCCGGCCGCCGGGTTGCGGGCCGTCGGCCCCGACGAGTGGGCCGCCGACAGCGAGCGGCACATCGCGCTGAACCGGGAGTTCCTGCTCCAGGCCCTGGACGCGGGCGGCGACGGTCAGCTGGTGCTGGAACTCGACGGGCCCGTTCTGCCCCTGATGATCCGGCCGGTCGGCGTGGAGTCCCATTTCTCGCTACTCATGCCGGTCCGCCACTGACTCTGGTAACCGTTCAGCCACAGTCCGGCACCGGACCTGGAACGGCCGTGGGATCGAGTCGCTGCTGACGACCCCGGCCCGCTACGTTCGGTCGGTGCGCAGCAACCGGCAGGGGGAAGAGCTCAACGCCGCGGCTACCGGCGCCTCCATGACCGGGTGGGAATTCGCCTGGCTGGACGGCCTGGCCGTGGCGTCCGAGCCGTCGTGGTCGTACCTGGAGCTGGCTCGCGTCGTGGTGAGCCGGTCGTTCAGTGTGCTCGACCTCGACACCGGTGGCGGCGAACTCCTCGCCGAGCTGGCCCCGCTCCCCCCGCACACCGTCGCGGTCGAGACGTGGGCCCGCAACACGCCGGCCGCCCGGGAACGCCTCGCTCCCTTCGGAGTTCCGGTGCTGACCGAGATGCCGTCCGAAGAGAACGAGTTCGACCTCGTCCTCAGCCGGCACGGCCGGCTTCCCGCCGCTGACATCGCCCGCCTGCTCAAGCCGGGTGGCGCGCTGCTCACCCAGCAGGTCGGCAGCGACGACCTGGCCGAACTCAACACCGCGCTCGGCGCCCCACCTCCGCACCCGCGCCGGTGGGACGCCGAGGTCGCGGTCAGCGCGCTGCAGGCGGCCGGGCTGCGGGTCACCGACGTGCGGGAGGAGCATCCGCTCCTGACCTTCCGCGACATCACGGCGGTCGTCCATCATTTGCGGACAGTGCCATGGCAGATCAGAGACTTCACCCCGCTGCGGTACGAACGTGAGCTGGCCCGGCTGACCGCCGTGATCCGGGCCCGGGGCGAATTCACCGTGCGCGCCCACCGATTCCTTGTGCAGGCCGAGCGGCCGACAGAGGCGTAATCCAGAAGCCTCTTTCAGGGGAACGGCACTGCCCCTTTCGGGTCCGGTACCCGGAAATAATTCCGCAAGTTACCCGGAAATGGTGTCGCCAGTTCACGTTCCACCCCTGATTTGAGCGGAATCCGACGCCCCCACCAGGATCTTCGACTCCCTCGGGCTTGCCCGGCGACCCGATTGATGCAGACCCGCCGTCACCCCAGGCCGGTCCACATCTCATCGATCTTCGCCGAGGCCATCGATGATCGCCTCATCGGCCCTCATCACTCCTGCGGATTAGCCGGGACGGCCCGTCTCCCGCACCGTCTCGCCCTCCACAGGTCGACGGGTCAGCCGATCGCCGCCGTTCACAGACTCCGCCATCTTTGTCGCAGCGCCGGGTGGCCTCGCTGGCCCCGGACACACCCGATTAACGACGTGCACCCCGATTCGGTCGCTACCGGCTCATCCGGGTGTCGCACTCGTATACCTGTTCCTGGAGGAACATTCCCATGCGTAAGTACACGAAGCGTGTCGCCGCCCTTGCCACCGCCGGAGTCGTGGCGGCCAGCGGGGGCGCGGCCTGGGCGTTCTGGACCATCAGCGGTTCCGGCGAGGCCAGCGCCAAGGCAGGCAAGGTGATCTCGCTGAAGGTCTCCGGGTCCAGCATCTCCGCGCTCGTGCCCGGCAGTCGCAGCGACGTGAAGGTCACGGTGACCAACGAGAACAAGTTCCCCGTTCTGATCACCTCGATCAACTTCACCGGCTTCGCCGTCGTCAGCAAGACCACGAGGAACTGCCCGAACAACACGGTCGAGGCGGTTCCCAACGCTCCGCTTCCCACCGACCTCTACGTAGCGCCGCAGTCGACAAAGGTTCTCGACTACAAGGACTCGGTCCGCATGATCGCCGACCCCGACGACGCCTGCCAGGAAGCCGACTTCGGGTTCAAGACCACGGTCGGCGGCAAGAGCACGACGGCGCCCCAGCAGGACCAGCCGCCGACTCACAACCCGCCGAAGGTGGTCCAGGACCCGGCGGACACCGCCGCCGAGTGATCCCCGGGCCGGAGGGCTGCCTCCCTCCGGCCCCAGCCCCGACTCCACTTCATGAATCAGACAGGAGCGGCAGCGTGCTCGGAATTCCGAGGCGAGCCCAGATCATCGCGGCGGGGCTGGTCACCGCCAGCCTGAGCATCGGCAGCATCGCCTGGGCTTCCTGGCGACTTGCCGGATCCGGCAATTCCACGGCGACGGCCGGTTCAGTCGTCGAACTGAGGACGGCCGGTCACGCACAGCCCGACACGGCCCTCTATCCCGGGGCGATCACCGGCCTTCTCATCACGGTCGCCAACGACAACGGATTCCCGGTCCGGGTCACGACCGTGCGCCCCGGATCCGGCCGGATCTCCATCGACGAGAAGCACCGCAGTGCGGGCTGCCACACGTCCGGCGTCGCCTTGACCGAGCAGTTCTTCAACGTCTCCTGGGCGGTTCCGGCCCGGTCCGAGGCCACGTTCCTGCTCCCGGAGTCGATCCGGATGACCGAGGACTCCGACTCCGCCTGCCAGGACGCCACGTTCCGGGCTCCCCTCGCGGTGATCGGTCGCAGCGATGCGCACTGACCTCCGCCTGCCACTCGGCGCCGGACTGGCCGCCGTCGTCTGCCTCTGGGCCGCAGCCGGCCAGCAACCGAAGGATCCAGAACCGGAGAACGCCAGCCAGGGCGCCTACACCTTCGACATCTCCGGGACCGATATGGACAGCCTCTATCCGGGTGCCGTCAAGCGCACCCGGGTCACCGTGCGGAATCCGTACTCCTTCTCGATCCGGATCCGGTCCCTCGAAGCCCGGGTGGCATCGACGTCGAGTCGCCGCTGCCGGCCGGGCCGGACCAATCTGGTGATCGGCCCCTACCGGGGCGTCCTGCCACTGGTCGTGCCGGCCCGGGAACGGACGACCGCCGGAGAGTTCGAGGTGACGATGCCGGACACGGTCGGTGACGCATGCCAGAAGGCCACGTTCCGCCTGGTGTTCACCGCCAAGGCCAGCAAGGTCGAGCGGTGAAGCGGCGCAGCGCGGCATTGATCGTCACGGCCGGGGTGCTGGTGGCGATCGCGGTCGGCAGCGGTCTCAGCGCATGGGCCGGCTGGTCGGTGGGAAGCACCACCGGACTGGCAACCGTGACCGCGGACACCCTGCCCACGGTGACGAAGCCGAAGGCCGTCCTTCGGGGAGACGTGCCCGAGGTGGGCTGGAAAGCCGTCGAGTTCCCTTCGGGGGCGGCGCTCCGTGGGTACGTCGTGTTCCGGCACACCGGGGGGACCCGGGCCGAAGTCTGCCGGACGTCTGCGACCGTACTGAACTGCACCGACGCGGCGGTGAAAGCCGGGAGCACGGTGGCTTACACGGTCCGGGCGACAGCCGGGGACCGGTGGACGGGGGCGGCGAGCCCGATCAGTCGTTCGGTGGTCGTTCCCCAGGAGCCGACTGCCGGCCTCGCGGTGAAGAAGCCGGGTGCGGTCGAGACCGAGGGCGCTGAAGAGACCGGCACCGCTGACCCCAGCACAGGCCCGGATGACACCAGGAGTGATTCCAAAGAGGAGAGCGAGCCCGTGGCCAGTCCGTCAGCGACGCCCACACCGAGTGCCGTACCGACGTCGGTGGCTCCCTCTCCGACAGTGACGGCCGTGGAGCCGAGCGCCGGTTGAGCTTCAGCGATCTGGGTGGCGGCGGGGGCTGATCCGCTGAGGACGGTGGGCCGGATGGTCGATTCGGTCACCCCGCTGGGGTAATCCGTATGGGCAGACCTGTCCGATTTATGCGCTGGAAGGGCGTACGGAAAACCGATCACATCGGACATCTCTATCGGGGAACGTTGTATGAGCGCCGAACCCGGCATCATTCTCACCGGCCTTCGAGGAGGAGCGAGCCGCATGCCCTTACTGAGCGAGACCCGCGCGGCTGCCGCTACCGAGGTTATTTCGTGAATCGGCGCGACGTCCTACCCAGCTTTCCCGCAAGCGAGCACATCGAGCTCGATCCCGCCGACCACGAGGAACCGACGTGGGAGTTGCGACAACCCCGGCCGCGGCGCCGGTTCGACCGGCGGGCCCGCATGATCCTCACGGTGGCGGCGGTGGCCGCACTGCTCGCCAACGCGGGGGCGGCCTGGGCCTACTGGCATTTCAACGGGCCGGACCGGAACCTCCCGGTGGCCGCGGCAGCCGATGTGGAGATCACGCTGACCGCCACCTCGGATCCGAGCCGGGCGCTGACGCCGGGCGACGTGGGCAACCTGACCGTGACGGTGACGAACCAGCATTCGAATCCGGTGCGGATCACCTCGATCCTGCCGGCTGGCGGGCGGATCGTCGCCGACGAGGCACGGCGGGACGCCGGGTGCACCAATCCACGGGTCGAGCTGACCCGTAAGGAGTTCCCGGTGTCGTGGGAGGTGCCGCGGAACACCATCGGTGCTTTCATCCTGCCCAAGGCTCTGACGATGCGGGCCAGTGGTCCGGCGTCGTGCAAGGGGGCGACGTTCACCGTGCCGGTCCGGGCGCGGGCGGTCAACTCCTGAGGACGGGGCCGGTCAACCGGCCCCGTCGAACTCCGGCGAACCCTGTCGAATCAGGAATGCAGGACTGTCGGCTCGGTGATCGTGACGCGCAGCAGCACCCGGGCTTCGACGCTCTGTTCCTGGGGATGGAGGTCGAAGGCGGGTGCGGCGGCGTCCGCGGACTCGGCGATGCCGAACGCGGCGGCCCGCATCATCGGGCGGTGCCCGCCACCGGTGTCGGCGTCGGCGATCTCGACGATCCGGTCCACCTCGGAGCCGACCGCCGCGGCGTACTCACGGGCCCGGTCGAGGGCGTCGGCGACGGCCTCGCGCCGCACGTCGGCTCCCGCCCGGCTGCCCGGCCGGAGCTGCCACCACGGGCCGGAGACCGAGGTCAGGTCACCGGCGGCGAGTTGGGCGAGCAGTTCACCGAGCGGGTCGAAGTCGGTGACGGTGACCGTGGTGGTGACCGATCCTGAATAGGACACCGGCTTCTCGCCACGGCGTTTGAACTCGGGGTGGACCTGGACGCCGGTGGTCTCACGGCGCTCGACAGCCGTACCGAAACGGTCGAGGGTCTGGTTGACCTCGGCCGCGCGGCGGGTGAGGCGGGTGACCACCGCTGTCTTGTCCTTGTCCGCGGCGGTCACCGTCACCGAGAAGACCGCCTGTTCAGGCGGCACCTCGCGGCGCGCGTCGCCGTGAACGGTCACGATCGTCTTGTCCACGGCGGGCACTCCTCTTAGTGGAAGGCGGCGAGCCGGTCGGCGGCTGCCGCCACCCGCTCGTCGGTCGCGGTCATGGCGATCCGCACGTGTTTCGCGGCCGCCGGACCGTAGAACGCGCCCGGCGCGGCGAGGATGCCGTGCTGAGCGAGCCGGTCCACGGTGGTCCAGCAGTCCTCGTCGCGGGTCGCCCACAGGTAGAGACCGGCTTCCGAGTGGCTGATCTCGAAACCGGCCTTGACCAGCGCGGACCGCAGCGTCTCGCGGCGGGCGGCGTAGCGGGCACGCTGCTGGGCGACATGCTCCTCGCCGGTCAGCGCCGCGACCATGGCCGCCTGCACCGGAGCCGGGACGATCATGCCGGCGTGTTTGCGCACCGCCAGTAGCTCGCCGACCAGGGCCGGGTCGCCGCCGACGAACCCGGCGCGGTAACCGGCCAGGTTGGAACGCTTGGAGAGCGAGTGCACAGCCAGCACACCGGCGTAGTCGCCGCCGGTGACCTCGTCGGACAGCACCGAGACGGGCGTGGCGTCCCAGCCGAGCGACACGTAACACTCGTCGCTGACCACCGTGACGCCGCGCTCGCGGGCCCAGTCGACCACCTTGCGCAGGTGCTCGGCGGGCAGCACCTTGCCGGTCGGGTTGGACGGCGAGTTGATCCAGATCAGCTTGACCCGGCGGTCCGGGCCGATCGCGGTGAGCGAGTCGCTCCGGATCACCTCGGCACCGGCCAGTTTCGCGCCGACCTCGTAGGTCGGGTAGCAGACCTGCGGGATGACGACCACGTCACCGGGCTTGACCCCGAGCAGGGTGGGCAGCCAGGCGACCAGCTCCTTCGAGCCGATCGTGGGCAGCACCCCCAGCTCACCGGAGGCGCCGCACTCCCGGGCCAGCCAGCCGGCGATGGCGGCACGCAACTGCGGCGTGCCGGCGGTCAGCGGATAGCCCGGCGAGTCCGAGGCGTCGGCGAGAGCCCGCTGGACGACAGCCGGAACCGGGTCGACGGGGGTGCCGACCGACAGGTCCACGATGCCGTCCGGGTGTGACCGGGCGATCGCCTTGGCCGGCTCCAGCAGGTCCCAGGGGAAGTCGGGCAGGGCCGACGACAGGGCGCTCAGTGTGCGTCCCCGCGCGGCGGCTGGGCGATGATGAACGTCGCGTCCTTGTCGATCTTGCCGACCTTGGACGCACCACCGGGCGAACCGAGGTCCTCGAAGAACTCGTAGTTCGCGTTGGTGTAGTCCTTCCACTGCTCCGGGACGTCGTCCTCGTAGAAGATCGCCTCCACCGGGCAGACCGGCTCACAGGCCCCGCAGTCGACACACTCATCGGGGTGGATGTAGAGCATCCGGTTGCCCTCGTAGATGCAGTCGACCGGGCACTCCTCGATGCACGCCTTGTCGAGTACATCGAGGCAGGGCTCAGCGATGATGTAGGTCACGGGTCTTTCCCTTCAAAGCCACGCCGCGGGAACCGCCGACGACAAATTGCAGAGCCTAGTATTCCCGCCTAGGGAGGTATTACGTGCTCCGACAGCAGGATGTGGGACACCGGGTGGTGGTACGGCGAATTGTAGGCGTAACCGGGGACCGCACGCTCTTCACGGACGCCCTCGGTGAGCTAGTCGACCTCACCGAGACCGAACTCACCATCGCAACCGCCAAAGGCACCGTACGGGTGCCGCTGCGTGAGGTCCACCGCGCCAAACGGGTACCGGCCGCACGCCGGCCGCATGCCGCCACGGTGATCGCCCTGGAGCACGCCGCCGACGAGGCCTGGCCCGCCCCGGTTCGAGCCCGGCTCGGCGGGTGGATTCTGCGGGCCGCGGACAACTGGACCGGCCGGGCCAACTCGGCACTCGCCGTCGGTGACCCGGACCGCCCGCTGGAGGCGGCCATCGACGCGGTCGTCAAGTGGTACCACGAGCGTGGCCAGCAGCCGCTGATCAACGCACCGATGCCACTCGCCGCCCCGGTCAACGCGGCGCTCGACGAGCGGGGCTGGACCAGCCGGCCGCTGACGCTGATGCAGACCGCCGTGCTGGCCCCGATGCTGGCCACCCCGGCGCGCACCGATCTGCCGCCGGTCGGGCTGGCCGACTCCCCCGGTGACGACTGGTACGCGATGGTCGCCGAGCACAAGGGCCCGCTGCCGGCCGCGGCGCTGAGCGTTCTGAACGGCGTACCGGAGAAGGTCTTCGCCCATGTCCGCGACGCGGACGGTGACCTGCTCGCGGTGGCCCGGGGTGCGGTGACCGGTCCGGATCGCTGGCTCGGCGTGTCCCTGCTGCAGACCGCACCGGCCGCCCGCCGCCGCGGGCTCGGGCAGCACGTGGTGCGGGCGCTGGCGCAGTGGGCGGCACAGCACGGTGCCACCCGCGCCTATCTCCAGGTGGAGGAGCGGAACACGCCGGCCGTGACGTTGTACGGCCGGATCGGGTTCAGCACCCACCACACCTATCTGACCAGACAAGCACCGGCTTAGCGGCGGCCCACCACGCGGCGCGGGCGCTCGGTCCGGGCCTGGGTGAACGCCTTCAGTGCGCGGGAGCGGTGGTCACGGCCCAGCATCACGGCCACCCAGTAGCCGATCAGCGTGCCCGCGATCCCGCACGCCGCGAAGAGCCAGACCTGGGCGAAGAAGTTGTCGGCACCGCCCTCGAACGGGCTCTCGCCGCTGACGAACGGTCCCACCAGGACGGTCAGGGCCAACCCGGCGAGCGCGCCGAACCCGACGTCGGGCAGCCAGTCGCCTGGCTTGACCCGCTGCGAGCGGATGAACGTCAGGACCGCCAGGACCAGCGCGATCACCGTGAACATGGCGATCGAGGCGAACCCGGAAGCGCTGTCGTCCGCACTGTCGGAACTGAAACGGATCACCAGCCGGGCGATCACGTTGATCACGAACAGGGCGACCGCCAGCGCCGCGATCCGGAACCAGCGCTGCTGCCTCATCTCGTCCTCCAGTAAGTGGGCGCCGTGAATCTCGTGGGCGGGATCGTAGCGCCCACAACACCGGCGGCGCTCGATCCGCCGCTCATCTTCGCGGATGGTGCGTGTGGGATTACTGGAGGCTGCCTGGGAGTCCGCTGTCAGTTGACGGCCGAGGCTGCAGAGCATCGGCCGGGGGCCTCAAGATCAACTTATAAGCGTGTACGGCGAACGTCAGGCTCCCGGCCAGAATCGTCACCACCGACACCCAGTTGGTCTCCGTGAGCAGGTAGTCGCCCTCGACGGTCCGGCTCCCGGCAGCCATCAGCATGATCAGCGTCCACAGCGCCCACGGCAGGCCGATCGCCCCGCGCCGTCCGGTCGCGGTCACCGCGAACCAGCCGATCGCCAGGTTCGCCCCGATCGCCACCAGGGCCGCCAGCGGCAGGGCCGAACCGGTCCCCTCGACCCACGAGTCCCCTTTCAGCACCGCCCCGAACGCGCCGGTCCGCAGCGAACTCAGCGCCAGCTCGAGGAAGGCGGTGAGCACCGTGGCGATGATCGACAGGATGACCCCGGCGACCGAGATGACGGTCCCCCAGCCGGCCCAGGGCTCCGGCCGCGTGACCTCCTCTGCCGGAGCGGTCTCCAGATCAGTCATCTCCCTGCCACATCCAAGCCGCTGAACAGGTCGGACTCCCAGCCGAACGGCCCCGAACCCGGCCCGCGCTCACCCTTGACGAGCGTGAAGTACTCCACGCCCATGAACTCACTGCCGAAGTCGCCGGCGATCCCGTACAGCCAGGAATTGTCCGGGATCTGGGTGGCGTGTGCGCGCATCGCCGCGGTTTTCCTCGCGGAGTGGTCGGTGCCGTCCATCCGCGCGGCGATCTCCTCGTCGGGGGTGCCGAACGGCAGGTCCTCGACCTTCTCCACGTCAGCGAACGGATTGTCACCCGACTCGCGGAAGGCCTCCATGCCGTCGCGGAGCACGCTCAGCGGCATCGCCGTCCAGTAGATCTTCTCCGGGCCGTCCGCGCCGGCCAGCTCGGCGGCCCGCATCGCGACCCGGTGCGCCTGGATGTGGTCGGGGTGGCCGTAGAAGCCGTTCTCGTCATACGTGATCATCACCTGCGGACGGAGCTCCCGGATGATCTCGACCAGGTGGGCGGCGGCCTCGTCCAGGTCGGCGCCCCAGAACGCGCGCGGGTGCTCGTTGGTCGGCAGGCCCATCATGCCGGAGTCCCGGTAGCGGCCGACCCCGCCGAGCATCCGGTGGTCGGAGACACCGAGAGCGGTGCACGCCCGCTCCCACTCGACCAGGCGGTAGCCGCCGAGCTGGTCGGAGTGGGCCGCGCCGAGCTGCTCCAGCTCGGGAACGTGGATCTCGCCCTCTTCACCCAGAGTGCAGGTGACCAGGGTCACGTGGGCGCCGTCGGAGACATAGTGCGCCATCGTCGCCCCGGTGCCGATGACCTCGTCGTCGGGGTGTGCGTGAACCAGCAGCAGGCGGCGGGCGGGGAGCTTCTCAGTCACGGCCGCTACTGTACGCGCGACCACCGACGAACTCGCTTCACCAGCCCGCGGTTTGCCCGGCGCGAGTCGCCCCTGATCGGTGATGCTGGAAGCGTGGAGTACCCAAACGACGTGACCGTCGGCGCCGACAGCGCCCGTGCCGTGTTCCTCCGCTCGTCGGAGCTCTGGCTGCTCGACCTCGCCGGCGGGGTGGAGCGCCGGGTCGCCGACGGGGTCGACTCGTACGCCACCGACCGGGACGCCCGGGTCGTGGCACTGATCCGCGACGGCGAACTGTTCCGGGCCGACCTGATCGACGGCACCCTCGGCCGGGTCGCGACGTCCGGGCCGGCCCACGACGCGCGGCCCGACCCGCAGGGCCTGGCGATCGGCTATCTCACCGATCCCGGTGAAGCCGCGTCCCTGCGGGTCGCCGGGCCGGACGGCGACCGCCTGCTGGCCGGCGAACCGGGCAACGCGTGGCGCGAACACGGCGACACGATCGCCTGGGGGATCCCGGGGGCCGGGGCGAGCGAGTTCGGGCGTACCCGCGGATGGTGGTGGTCCCCGGACGGCCGGCAGATCCTCGCGGTCCGCAGCGCCCGCTCGATCAGCCTGCACCTGCTCGACCTCGACGAGGGCTGGGTCGACGTGCACTGGGACCGGGAGACCTATCCGCACCTGGCCCAGGTCCGGTGGTCCGGCGGCGGCCCGCTGATCACCGTGCTGCGCCGGATGCAGCAGCACGGGCTGATCCTCTCCATCGACCCGCGCACCGGCGAGACCCAGGTGCACGCCGAACTCGCCGACGCCCGCTGGGTGGAACCGATCCCCGGCACGCCGCGGCACCTGCCGGACGGGCGGGTGCTGGTCGGTGGCGAACTCGCCCACGACGGTTTCGACGCGCGCTGCCTCTTCGCCGACGGGTCACTGCTCACGCCGCCCGGGCTCTACGTGCGGCGGGTCACCGGGACGCTGCCGCGCGCGGGCGGGCCGGCCGGATCACCCGACCTGATCGTCGAGGGCAGCCTGGGCGAACCCGCGGTGCGGGAGGTGTTCCGGGTGCGCACCGCACTCAGCGGGGGCGGGCCGGAAATCCAGCGGATCGCCACGCTGACCGGTTCTGATCAGGTGACGGTGGGCGGGGACGTGCTCGTCGCCGGGACCCGGGTGTGGCACGGCGAACGGGAGTTGACGCTGCGGGCGCCAGCCTCGCCCCCGCCTTCCGGGAATGAGGCGATCCTGGAGCGGGTCACCGACCGGCGGCTTCCGGCAGGCGTGCTCTACCCGGCCGGGCATGTCGTCGGGACACGGCTGCCGGTGCTGGTCACGATGGGCGACGGGCCGGGGCGGCAGCAGGTTCTGGCGGACCCTTCGGCGTGGGCTTCGCGGCGGTGGTGGGCCGACTCCGGCTTCGCCGTCGTCAGCATCGATTCGCGCGGTACGCCGGGAGTGTCGCCCAGTTTCGAGAAGGCGGTGCACCGGCGACTGGCCGACGTGGTGCTCGCCGACCAGGCCGATGCCCTGCACGCGTTGCACGGCAAGCACCCCGACCTGGACCTGAGCCGGGTCTCGGTACGGGGGCAGGGCCTCGGCGGGTGGCTGGCGGCGATGGCCGTACTCAAGCGTCCGGAGGTTTTTCATCGGGCCGTGGCGCATCAGCCGGTGGTGGACTGGGCGGACGTGCCGGCGACGGTGGCCGAGCGCCATCTGGGGGACCGGGCCGACTCGCCGGACGTCTACGCGCATCACGGGCTGGCCGAGGCGGGGGTGTCCACCGACGTCCTCCTGGTGGGTGCCGAACTGGCCGGTTTCCCGTCACGCCGTGCCGTCACCTGCGAGGAGGAGTTAACCTTCCTGAATGGGTGAGTAGTCTCGCGAGGGGTTGATATGAGACCAGATGATATGCGACCGTCCTCTCACGACAACACGGGAGATGACGCCATGACATTGACCCTTCACCTCGGCGAAGACACCTGGACCGAGTCGAAGTACCTGGCTATCGGCGAAACGCCCGAACACATCGAGCTTTTCAACGGGAGCCTGGTAGTGACCCCCACCCCAGCAGGAGACCACCAACAGGTGGTCGGAAGCCTTCAGGGCAACCTGTATGCCTTGGCCCGAGACGTCGGGCTCTACGCCTTTCCTGGCAATCTGGAAATCCGGCTCAGTCCAGGTCATATTCGAATCCCAGATTTTCTCATCACCACAGAGATCAACTTCAAGGACTCGGTGCATGACGCTGACGTGGTGAAGCTGGCCTGCGAAGTCATCTCACCGTCGAGCGCAGCCACCGACATGGTGCTCAAGATGCGGTTCTACGCGGAGGCAGGGATTCCCTGGTACCTGTTGATCGATCCGCGGACCGAGATCTTCCGCCTATACCGCCTCGAAGGTGACAAGTACCTGGAACACGCGAGTGCGGCGCCCGGTGAACTACTGGAAATCACGGAACCGGTGGCCGTGACGATCGACCCGGCGGATCTGTTGCCGCCTCGCTGAAAACGTCGCACCTGCCGCATAGGGTCGGGGCATGACCCACTTCGATGAGGCGGGGGCGGCGGTTCAGGCCGCGCTCGATGCGGGCGCGAGATATGCCGACGCCCGGGTGATGCTGCGGCGCAGCGAGAGCATCTCGGCACGGGACGGGGACGTCGAGGACCTGGGGTTCGACGAGAGCGCCGGCTTGGGCGTGCGGGCGCTGGTCGGTTCGAGCTGGGGCTTCTACGCCGTACCGGAACTGTCCGGACCGGCCGCCAAGGCCGCCGGGAGGCGCGCCGCTCAGATCGCCGCCGCCAGTGCCGCGGTCCCCGGCCCTTCCCATGAGCTGGTGCCGTCACCGGCCGTGACAGCGAGCTGGGCCTCCGACTGCGTGATCGATCCGCTCGGAGTGCCACTGTCCGACAAGGGTGACCTGCTGGTCCGGGCGACCGCCGCGGCGAAGGCGGCAGGCGCCGACGTGGCCCAGGCCAACTACGAGGCGTGGGACACCCGCAAATGGTTCGTCTCCAGCGAGGGCCACCGCGTCGACCAGCACATCCGGGAGTGCGGCGCCGGGGTCACGGCGATCGCGATCGGCGACGGCGAGATCCAGCGGCGGTCCTGGCCGTCGCATCGGGGGCAGTTCGGCACCCGCGGCTGGGAGCTGATCGACGAGATCGACCTGGTGGGCAACGCGCCACGGATGGCCGACGAGGCGCGGGCGCTGCTGACCGCTCCGCTCTGCCCGTCCGGCGAGACGAACCTGGTGCTCGGTGGGGAGCAACTGGCCCTGCAGATCCACGAGTCGGTGGGGCACGCGATCGAGCTGGACCGGATCCTCGGCTGGGAGGCGGCCTTCGCCGGCACGAGTTGGCTGGATCTCAGCAGGCTCGGATCCTTGCGGTACGGGTCGGACCTGATGAACATCTCGATCGATCCGACGTTCCCGGGTGCGCTGGGCAGCTTCGGCTTCGACGACGAGGGCACCCCCGCGGCGAAACGGTTCGCGGTCCGGGACGGGATCTGGGTCGGGGTGCTGGCCGGGCGGGACTCGGCGGCGGTCGCCGGGCTGGACTACGCGGGAAGTGTCCGCTCCGACGGCTGGTCCCGGCTGCCGATGGTCCGGATGACCAATGTCGGTCTGGAACCGGGACCGCACACGCTCGACGAGATCATCGCGGCGACCGACGACGGTGTCTTCATGGACATCAACCGGTCCTGGTCGATCGACGACCGGCGGCTGAACTTCCAGTTCGGGTGCGAGATCGGCTACGAGATCAAGAACGGGAAGCTGGGCCGGATGCTGCGCAACCCGACGTACACCGGGATCGGCCCTCGCTTCTGGCAGTCGATGGACATGTTGTCCAGTGAGACGGTCGCGTGGGGCACGCCGAACTGCGGGAAGGGACAGCCCGGTCAGATCGGGCACACCGGGCATCCGGCGGCGCCGGCCCGGTTCGCGAACGTGCGGGTGGGGGTGCGGGCATGAACGGGGCGATCAACGGCGTCGCTTTCGACGGCGTCGCTTTCGACAGTGCGGCGGAGGTGGCGGCATGAGTGGGCGCGCCGGGGCTGAGCTGGAGTTGGCGGCCAAGGTCATCGAGCTGGTGCGAGGGCTGGCCGGGCGGTCGGCCGAGGCCGAGGTCAACGTGCGGCACGAGGAGCTGGCGCTGACCCGGTTCGCGAACTCGGCGATCCATCAGAACGTGGCGGACTCGACCACCGCCGTGCGGCTGCGGCTGCACGTGGACGGCCGGACCGTCGGCGGTTCCAGCACGATCACCGATGTGGACGGGCTGCGCGCCCTGGTCGAGCGGACTCTGGCGGCGACGCGGGTGAGCCCGGCCGACCGGTCGTGGCCGGGGCTGGCGCCACCGGCACCGCTGCGGCTGTCCGCCGGGCATCCGGGTTCGGGTGAGCGGTCGGGGCTGGCGTTCGGGTTCGACGAGGCGACCGCCCGCGCCGAACCGGCCGAGCGCGCCGAACGGGTCCGGGATTTCGTGCGGGCGGCCGATGGGCTGGAGACGGCCGGTTACTGCCGGACCGTCTACGTCTCCGCGGCGTTCGCCAACAGTGCCGGTCAGGCAGTGGAGGGCCGGACCACGGAGGCCGCGATGGACGGCATCGCCCGGTCCGGTGGCGCCGACGGGGTGGCCCGGCTGGCCGCGGCCCGGCTGGGTGATCTGGACGGCGCGGTGCTCGGCGCCCGGGCGGCGGCGAAGGCGCTTGCCGCTCGCGAGCCGGTCGAGCTGCCACCGGGGCGTTACGAGGTGGTGCTGGAGCCGGACGCGGTCTCCGACATCCTGCAGAACTTCGCGTACTTCGGCTTCGACGGCCGGGCTCACCACCAGCAACAGAGTTTCGCCGAGCCGGGCCGGGAGCAGTTCGACCCGTCGGTGACCATCGTGGACGACCCGCTGGGCAGCCGTGACGAACCGGCCGGTGACCTGGCCTTCGACGAGGAGGGCACCCCCCGGCGGCCGCTGGTGCTGGTCCGGGACGGGGTGACCCAGGCGGTGACGCATGACCGCACGTCGGCGGGGCAGGCGGGCACCACGTCGACCGGGCACGGCTCAGCCGTGTCCCGATCCTGGGGTCCGCACGCCTCCCACCTGCGACTGGAGGCGGCACCGGTGCAGGGCGCCGCTCCGGGCACCGGCGGCGCCGAGGCGATCGTCGAGTCGGCTCGTCCGCTGGTCGCCGGGATGCGGCGGGGGCTGCTGATCTCGGACCTCTGGTACACCCGGGTGCTCGACCCGAAGACCCTGGTGATCACGGGCCTGACCCGGAACGGGGTCTGGCTGGTGGAGGACGGCGAGGTCGTCTCGGCGGTGAGCAACATGCGGTTCACCCAGTCCTATCCGCAGGCGCTCGGGCCGGGGCGGGTGCTCGGGATCGGCGCCGAGACGGTGTTGCTGCCGGAGTCGTGGGGGCGGGCCCGGTACGCCGCTCCCGCGCTGCATCTGGCCGAGTGGAACCTCACCGGGAACGCCTCCGGATGAAGCCATATCGCATTGGTGATCATCTTTGACACGCGGGATGGCCTTTTTGTGACCCGCACCGCGCGAACCGTCAGACCTTCGGCGTAACGTGTGCCCCACATCACTGTCGTGACGCGACGGCGAGTGGGGCATCACTGTGTCCCGATCCCGTCGCGTCCCGACCCTGTACACGGCACTGTCAGGGAGAGATGGAATGACGACGACGGCAACGAGGCCGGGCGGCGGCGGTAAACCGCGGGCGGCGATCACCGCGCGGACGCTGCGCACCGACCGGTGGTGGCTCGCGCCGCTGGTGACCTTTATCGGACTGGGTGCGTGGGTCACCTACGCGACCGTCCGAGTCTTCATGCATCAGTGGTTCTTTGTGGAGGAATACCTCTATCTGACACCGTTCTACTCGCCCTGCCTCACTGATGTGTGCGGCCGGGCGGCGGAGTTCGGCACCCCGCTCCCGAGCTTCTTCCTCATCCCGGAAGCGGCGTTCACTCTGCCGTTCCTGCTGCTCTTCCGGTTGACCTGCTACTACTACCGGAAGGCGTACTACCGGGCCTTCTGGCTGTCGCCGCCGGCGTGCGCGGTGCCGGACGGGCACAAGACGTACTCCGGCGAGACCCGCTTCCCGCTGATCTTCCAGAACGCCCATCGGTACGCGTTCTACGCCGCCGTGCTCATCTCGGTGATCAACACGTGGGACGCGATCCACGCGCAGACGACCGGGCTCGGCCTGGGCAACGTGATCCTCTGGATCAACGTGATCATGCTCTGGGCGTACACCGCCTCCTGCCACTCCTGCCGGCACATCATCGGCGGCCGGATGAAGCACTTCTCCCGGCATCCGGTGCGCTACCGCCTCTGGACGTTCGTGTCCAAGCTCAACGCCCGCCACATGCAGCTGGCCTGGATCACGCTCGGCACTCTGGCGCTGACCGATTTCTACATCATGGGTCTCGCCGCCGGCTGGTTCACCGACCTGCGCGTCATCAACTGAGAAGGGCGGCGATATGAGCACCACGATCGAACGGCACCTCTACGACGTCGTCGTCATCGGGGCCGGTGGCGCCGGTCTGCGTGCGGCGATCGAGGCACGGCTCGCCGGGAAACGCACCGCGATCATCTCGAAGTCGCTGCTCGGCAAGGCGCACACGGTGATGGCCGAGGGCGGCGCGGCGGCTGCGATGGGCAACGTGAACTCGCGCGACAGCTGGATGGTCCACTTCCGGGACACCATGCGGGGCGGCAAGTTCCTGAACAACTTCCGGATGGCCGAACTGCACGCCAAGGAAGCGCCGGAACGGATCTGGGAACTGGAGACCTACGGGGCTCTTTTCGATCGTACGAAAGACGGAAAGATCTCTCAACGGAACTTCGGCGGCCATGAATATCCACGGCTGGCGCACGTCGGCGACCGGACCGGCCTCGAACTGATCCGGACCCTGCAGCAGAAGATCGTCTCGCTGCAGCAGGAGGATTACGCCGAGACCGGCTCGTACGACTCGCGGATCCGGGTCTTCCAGGAGACCACGATCACCGAGCTGATGCTCGACGGCGACCGGGTGGCCGGGGCGTTCGGCTACTACCGGGAATCCGGCGAGTTCCTGCTCCTCGAAGCGCCGGCGGTGGTGCTGGCCACCGGCGGGGTCGGCCGCAGTTACAAGGTCACCTCGAACTCCTGGGAGTACACCGGCGACGGCCACGCGCTGGCCCTGCGCGCCGGGGCGACCCTGATCAACATGGAGTTCCTGCAGTTCCACCCGACCGGCATGGTCTGGCCGCCCAGTGTGAAGGGCATCCTGGTCACCGAGTCGGTCCGGGGTGACGGCGGGGTGCTGCGCAACTCCGACAACAAGCGATTCATGTTCGACTACGTCCCCGACGTCTTCCGCAAGCAGTACGCGGAGACCGAGGAGGAGGGCGACCGCTGGTACTCCGATCCCGACAACAACCGGCGCCCGCCCGAACTGCTGCCCCGCGACGAGGTGGCCCGGGCCATCAACAGCGAGGTCAAGGCGGGCCGGGGCAGTCCGGCCGGCGGGGTGTTCCTGGACATCGCCAGCCGGATGCCGGCCGAGCAGATCATCCGGCGACTGCCGTCGATGCATCACCAGTTCAAGGAACTGGCCGACGTCGACATCACCAAGGAACCGATGGAGGTCGGGCCGACCTGCCACTACGTGATGGGCGGCGTCGAAGTCGAACCCGACACCGGGGCGGCGCTCGGCACGGTTCAGGGGCTGTTCGCGGCCGGCGAGGTGTCCGGCGGCATGCACGGCTCCAACCGGCTCGGCGGAAACTCGCTCTCCGACCTGCTCGTCTTCGGCAAACGCGCCGGGGAGCACGCGTCCGCCTATGTGGACACGCTGCGGGTGCGGCCGAAACCCGCGAAGGTCGATGTCGCCGCGGCGGTCGAGGTCGCTCTCGCACCCCTTGCTCGTACGGGTGGGGAGAACCCGTACACCCTCCAGCAGGATCTTCAAGTGGTGATGGGTGACCTGGTCGGCATCATCCGGCGTGAGGGTGAGCTGACCGACGCGCTCAAGCGTCTCCACGAGCTGCGCGCCCGCGTCGCCGACGTGGGCGCCGAGGGCGGTCGGCGTTACAACCCCGGCTGGCATCTGGCTCTCGACCTGCGCAACATGCTGGTCGTCTCGGAGTGCACCGCACGCGCCGCGCTGGAGCGGGAGGAGTCCCGCGGCGGGCACACCCGCGAGGACTTCCCGGCGATGAACCCGGCATGGCGGCGGATCAACCTGGTCTGCTCGCTGGACGGCTCCGGTGGGGTGCATTTGGAACGCAAGCCGGTGCCGTCGATGCGGGCCGAGCTGATCGCCCTGTTCGAGCGCAGTGAACTGGCGAAATACCTGACCGATGAGGAACTGGCCGAGGTGGAGGCAGAGTGAAACGCCACTTTCGTGTCTGGCGCGGCGACGCGGCCGGCGGCGACCTGCGGGACTTCGACGTCGAGGTGAACGAGGGCGAGGTCGTCCTCGACATCATCCACCGGCTGCAGGCCACCGAGGTGCCCGATCTGGCCTGCCGCTGGAACTGCAAAGCCGGCAAATGCGGCTCCTGCTCGATGGAGATCAACGGAAAGCCGCGGCTCGGGTGCATGACCCGGATGTCGACGTTCACCGCGGACGAGACCATCACCATCACGCCGATCCGGACCTTCCCGGTGATCCGCGATCTGGTCACCGATGTGTCCTTCAACTACGAGAAGGCCCGGGAGACGCCCGCGTTCGCGCCGCCGCCCGGAGTCGCGACCGGCGAGTACCGGATGCAGCAGGTCGACGTGGAACGCAGCCAGGAGTTCCGCAAGTGCATCGAGTGTTTCCTCTGCCAGAACACCTGCCACGTCATCCGCGACCACGACGAGAACAAGCCCGCCTTCTCCGGTCCTCGATCCTTCATCCGGGCCGCCGAGCTGGACATGCACCCACTCGACGCCCGCACCGACCGTAAGGAGTACGCGCAGGCCAGCCAGGGTCTCGGCTACTGCAACATCACCAAGTGCTGCAGTGAGGTCTGCCCCGAACACATCAAGATCACCGACAACGCGATCATCCCGATGAAGGAGCGTGTGGTGGACCGCCGTTACGACCCGCTCGTCTGGCTGGGCCGCAAGATCTTCCGCCGCGACCAGCTCGAATCCACCTCCGCCCCGGCCTCCGTCTCCACAGTCAATCCGTCGATGTCCAGCGCCCGCCTGCCTGAAGGCCCGCCGGTCGGCCCCGACGGTCACATGGACATCGCCGAGATGGCGGCGCCGCTGCAGGGCGGCCTCTCCCCCTTCGGCGACGACATCAGCTTTCCTCTCCCGCCGGAGCAGGTCACCTACCACCACCCCGAACCGGACAAACCCAAGGACCACTGACCCCCTTCCGCCTTTGGTGTCGTGGGGTGCCCTCCAGTTGACGACGGCCGCGCCCTTTGGCGTCGTGGAGGGTCGTCTAGTTGACGACGGCCGCGCCGGCGAGCACCCCCGACAGCTGGCGCGGCATGCATCTGCACGCCCGTCCGGCCTCAAACCTTGTCGTCCCGGCTGTTCAGCCATAGTTCGAGACCGTCGAGGATGCGGTCCAGGCCGAAGGCGAAGCTCTGCGCGAACGCGGCCTCCGGGTTCATCTCGGCGACGCCGTCCTCCTGTCGCCAACGCTCGTAGGCATCGTGTTCCCGGGCGACCTTCTCCATGTAGGGCTGCAGGCTCTCCCGCAGCTCGGCCGCCGGCTGCCCGGATCGCCGGACCGCCGCCGCGACGGCCGCCTCGGTGGTCGCAGCGCCGATGACATGTGCGTTCACCAGCGAATACGCGTGTGACAGGTCGGGGCCGCGGAACCCCGCAGCGGAGAACAGGGCGACGATGCGGTCGCTCATCCGCAACACGTTCGGCCCGATGGTGGGCCGGGTGCCGAGCAGCCCGATCACCCAGGGGTGGCGCAGCAGCATGGCCCGGGTTCCGTTGGCCATCACCGAGACGCCGACCCGCCAGGGCGCGTCGCCTGCTTCGGGCACGTAGATCTCGCCCATCACCTCGTCGACGGCCAGTTCGAGCAGGTCGTCCTTGGTGGCGACGTGCCAGTAGAGCGAGGTGGCACCGGAACCGAGCCGGGCACCGAGGCGACGCATGCTCAGTCCGGCCGGGCCCTCGGTGTCGAGGAGTTCGATCGCGGAGCGGACGATCTGCTCCCGGCTGAGGGTCGGCTGACCGGTGCGGGTGCGGGCTGGTCGGGTCCACACCGAGTCGGTGAAGTCGGGCATGACGTCATCTTAAAGGGGATCACACACTGTTCGAGTCCACTGGTACGGTGTTCGAGCTTCCCGAACACCGTACGAGAGAGGAATCTCGATGGTCGAACGCAATCCGCGGCGCTGGCTGATCCTGGGTGTGCTCTGCCTGACCCTGCTCGTTGTCGTCGTGGACAACATGGTGCTGAACATCGCTATCCCGGCACTGATCCGCGACCTGGGCGCGAGCACCGCCGACATTCAGTGGATCATCGACGCCTACATCCTGGTCTTCGCCGGCGTGCTGCTCACGGCGGGCAGCCTCGCCGACCGGCACGGCCGCCGCCTCGGCCTGGTCATCGGCCTGATCATTTTCGGTGGCGCCTCCGCGCTGGCCACCGTCTGCGAGAGCCCCGGACAGCTGATCGCGATCCGTGGCCTGATGGGCCTGGGCGCCGCCTTCCTCATGCCGGGCACGCTCGCCATCCTCACCACGGTCTTCGACGAGGACGAGCGCAAGAAGGCGATCGCCATCTGGAGCTCGGTGCTCATGCTCGGTGCTCTCGGCGGCCCGACCCTGGGCGGCCTGCTTCTGGAGCACTTCTGGTGGGGCTCGGTCTTCCTGCTCAACATTCCGATCGCCGCTCTGGGCCTGCTGGCCGCGCTGGCCTTCATCCCCGAGTCGAAAGGCCCGGCGTCGCGGCCCGACACGGTGGGCGCACTGCTCTCCACGATCGGCATGACCGCCCTGATCTGGGGCGTCATCTCGGCTCCGGAGCACGGCTGGGAGTCACTGCGAACCTCTGGCGGATTCGTCGTCGCCCTGGTCGCCCTGACCGGCTTCATCCTCTGGGAGCGCCGGGTCGCCGAGCCGATGCTGCCACTGGAACTCTTCCGGAACCGCAATTTCCGAGGAGCCAGCCTGGCACTGGTGCTGCTGTCCTTCTCTGCCGGTGGCGTGATGCTGGCGATCACGCAGTACCTCCAGTTCGTTCTCGGTTATGAGCCGATCCAGGCGGGCACCGCCTTCATCCCGATGATCGTGACGACGATGGTCTTCAACGGCGTCGGCGTGGTGGTCGACAAGCGATTCGGTGCACGGGTGGCGCTGTCGGCCGGGTTGCTGCTGGTGGCGGGCGGGTTCGCGATCCTCGCCTCGCTCGATCCCCAGGACGGCTATCTGAAACTGGCGACCGCACTCGTAGTCATCGGCATGGGCAGTGGTGTCGCGGCGCCGGCCGCGGTCGGGACGCTGCTCGGCGCGCTGCCGCCCGAGCGGGCCGGTGTCGGGTCCGCTGTCAACGACACGGTGCAGCAGGTGGGGACGGCACTCAGCGTCGCCGTACTGGGAAGCGTGCTGACCACCGCATACCGCGCGGCTTTGCCGGACGGTGTCTCCGGACCCGCCCGGGAGTCGCTCGGTGACGCCTTGCGGGCCGGCGATCCGGGGCTCGCGGACGCGGCCCGGGATGCTTTCGTGGACGCCATCGCGGTCACCTCCCTGGTAGGCGTGGTGGGTGGGGTCGCGGCGGCGATCCTGGCCGCCGCGGTGCTGCGTCCGAAGCCTGGCACGGATCCGGAGGCGGCCGATCCGTTGTCCACAGAGGCGGATGCGCCCAACGAGTTGTCCACAGATTCGGAATCGGCGCCCGCCGGAATCGAACGTCAGTACTAACATGGCGGCATGACCAGCGCCTACCAGCCTTCGTTCTTCGACCTGATCTCCGGGCCGGCCGAGACGGTCGCACCACTGACCGGCCGGCCGGCCCGGCATCGGCTCACCGCAGGCGCCTGGGTCGACGTGCTTCCCGGGTGGCTGCACGGCTCCGACGCCGTCTTCGAGACCCTGCTCGGCATCGACTGGCGTGCCGAGCGGCGGAAGATGTTCGACGACGTCGTCGACGTCCCCCGGCTCCTGCGGTGGTTCGGCCCACGGGAGCCGCTGCCACATCCCGCCTTGACCGCGGCGAAAGCCGAGCTGAACCGGCACTACGCCGAGGAGCTGGGCGAGGAGTTCGTGACCGCGGGCATGTGTCTCTACCGCGACGGGCGCGACAGCGTGGCCTGGCACGGCGACACCCTCGGCCGGTCCGCCACCGAGGACACCCTGGTCGCGATCGTCTCGTTCGGTTCGCCACGCAACCTGCTGTTGCGACCACGGGCCGGCGGGCACGACACTCTGCGGTTCCCACTCGGGCACGGCGATCTGATCGTGATGGGCGGCTCCTGTCAGCGCACCTGGGAGCACGCCGTGCCGAAGACCGCGAAGCCGGTCGGGCCGCGGGTCAGCGTGCAGTTCCGGCCCGTCGGAGTGGCCTGAGAAAACAAGCCCGTAACAGGGACATCGCAAGTGGTTGACGAGTCCGCCGAGAAAGTTACACTCCAAGTGTAAATAGTTGAGGCTCCATCTCCCACACAGGACTTCCACCGGTCCGGCGAGGCAGCCATGTCAACAGACCCTCCCCTTAAAGAGTTGGCACTCCACGACATCACCGTCCGCTTCGGCGGCCTGACCGCTCTCGACACCGTCTCCCTGCGCGTGGCCCCGGGCCGGATCGTGGGCGTCATCGGGCCGAACGGCGCCGGCAAGACCACTCTCTTCAACGTCATCAGCGGTTTCGTGCAGCCGACCTCCGGGTCGCTCACGCTCGACGGCAAGCCGTGGCGGCCACGCCCGCACCACCTCAACCGGCTCGGGATCTCCCGGACTCTTCAAGGTGTCGGCCAGTTCGCCGGCATGACCGTCCTGGAGAACGTGATGGTCGGCGCAAGACACCGGCGGGCCGAGACCGAGGCACTGGCCGCTTTGGAGCGATGCGGCGTCGCGGGGTTTGCGGAGGCATATCCAGCAGCTTTGCCGTACGCGATCCGCAAACGCGTCGAGCTGGCTCGCGCCCTGGTCGCGAAGCCACGCATCCTGATGCTCGACGAGCCGGCGGGCGGCCTGGACGCCGACGAGATCCGCTGGCTGGGCACCCTGATCACCGAGATCGGCACCACCGTTCTGCTGGTCGAGCACCACATGGACCTGGTGATGTCGGTCTGCGACGAGATCCTGGTGCTGGACTTCGGCAAGCCGATCGCGCTCGGCACCCCGGGTGAGATCAGTGCGAACCCCAAGGTCACCGAGGCCTATCTCGGCGTCGCGGCCTGACCCACCCGTCTCACTCGCGTTCTTTCTATTCGCATACCCGAAAAGCCGGTCATGACACGGCTTTCAGCGGCATACCCGGAGAACGGCCCCGAAGGAGGAGCGCCGATGATCACCCGTACCCCGGTCGCACTGGGAAACTCCCGATGAGCGGCACGTTGCTGGAGGTCGAGGGCCTGACCGCCGGGTACGGCGCGGCCCCGGTCCTGCACGATGTGGATCTCACCGTCCGGCCGGGAGAGATCGTCGCCGTCCTCGGCGCGAACGGCGCCGGCAAGACCACTCTGCTGCGCGCCCTGTCCGGGCTGATCAGGACGTCCCGGGGCCGGGTCGCTCTCGACGGCGCCGAGCTGGCCGGCACCAGAGTGGAGCATCTGGTGCGGCGCGGGATCGCCCACGTCCCCGAGGGCCGTGGCGTGGTCACCGAACTGACCGTCGACGAGAACCTACGGCTCGGCGGCCTGTGGCGGCGCGACCGGGCCGACGCCCGCGTGGCGCTCGACGAGGTCTACGAGTTGTTCCCGCCGCTGGCGCAGCGCCGATCCTCCGCCGGTCACCAGCTCTCCGGTGGCGAGCGGCAGATGCTCGCCCTGGGCCGCGCCCTGGTCGGACGGCCGAGACTGCTGCTGCTCGACGAGCCGTCGCTGGGGTTGGCGCCGAAAGTGACCGGCCAGATCATGGCCCTGCTGCGTGACCTGCGGGATCGCACCGGCCTCGCGGTGCTGCTGGTCGAGCAGAACGTGCGCAGCGCGCTCTCCATCGCCGACGAGGGGGTGGTGCTGTCGCTGGGCCGGGTGGTCACCCGCAACAAGGCCTCGGTGCTCCGCGACGACACCGATCTCCGACACGCCTACCTGGGGTTCTGATGGGCGAATTCATCTATCTGACCTTCGACGGGCTGAGCCGTGGGCTGGTCTACGCCGCGTTCGCGCTGGCTCTCGTGCTGATCTGGCGGGCGGCCCGGATCGTCAATTTCGCACAGGGCGCGATGGCCGTCGCCGCCGTCTACGTCGCCTGGTCGGTGACGAACGCGACCGGGTCGTACTGGCTCGGGTTCGTGGCGGCACTGCTGGCCGGGCTGTTGCTGGGCGTCACCGTCGAGCGGGTGGTGATGCGGTTCGTGGACCATTCGTCGCCGCTCAACGGGGTGGTGGTGGCGCTCGGCCTGGTCCTGATCCTGCAGGGCGCGCTGGGCATCGTCTACGGCAACGAGTTCCAGCCGATGCGGACGCCGTTCAGCCGGGACGCGTTCGAGGTCGGCGGGGTGGCACTGCTGTCGCGTTACGACCTGTTCGTCGTCGGCGCGGTGGGCGCGGTGGTCGTGGCACTCACGCTGCTGTTCACCCGGACCGCCGTGGGCCTGCGGATGCGGGCGGCGGCCTTCGCACCGGACGTGTCCCGGCTGCTCGGGGTCTCGGTCGGCGGCATGTTGACGCTGGGCTGGGCCCTCGCCGCCGCGGTCGGCTCGCTGGCCGGGATGCTGGTCGTCCCCACCGAGCTGGGAGTGCATCCGACGGCCATGGACGTGGTGTTCGTGTCGGCGTTCACGGCGGCCGTCGTGGGTGGACTGGACAGTCCGATCGGAGCCGTGGTCGGCGGGCTCGTGGTGGGGCTGCTGCTGTCGTACGTCAGCGGATACGTCGACGTCACGGTCGCCCCGATGGCCGTCCTCACCCTGCTCGTGGTGGTGTTGCTCGGCCGGCCGGGCGGACTGTTCTCCAGCTCGAAGGCGAGGGTGGCATGACAACCATCGAAATCGTCCGCAAGGTGCGGCCGCACCCCGCCGTGGTGATCACCCTCGGCGCGCTCCTGGTGGTCGCTCTGACGTTCGTGTTGCCACCGTTCCGGAACTATCAGCTGGCCACGGTCGGTGCCTACCTGTGCGTGACCGCCGGGCTGACCGTCCTGACCGGACTCAACGGTCAGCTCTCGCTCGGGCACGGCGCCCTGATGGCGACCGGCGCGTACACGCTCGCGCTGACCCAGAACAAGTTCCTGAACCTGCCGCTCAGTTTCGCCGTCGCCGTCCTGACCACGACCGTGGCGGGGGCGGTGATCGGTCTGGCCGCGGCCCGGCTGCGCGGTCCCTACCTGGCCGGGCTGACGCTCGCCGTGGCGACCGTGGTGCCGTCGGTGACCAGCACGTTCGACGAGACGTTCAACAGCGATCAAGGGCTGTCGGTGGCGCTGGACCCGCCGCCGGAGACGGTGCCGATGGAGCAGTGGCAGGTCTGGCTGTGCTGGAGCGCGGCCCTGATCGTGGTGCTGCTGCTGGCGTTGCTGGTGCGCGGCCGGTTCGGGCGGGACCTGCGTGCGGTCCGGGACGACGAGACCGCGGCGAAGCTGGCCGGCGTCGACGTGGCGCGTACCCAGGTGCTGGCCTTCGTGGTGAGCGCCGCCTGCGCCGGAATCGCCGGCGCGCTGTTCGCCGTGCTCGCGCAGAGTGTGTCGCCCGGCGCGTTCCCGCTGACTCTCTCGCTCTTCCTGCTGATGGCCATCGTGATCGGTGGCCTGGGCAGCCTGTTCGGGGCGTTGTGGGGCGCGGTCCTGCTGGTGCTCCTACCGGCCCTTTCTCAGGCGGTCGGCGAGTCGACCGGGTCCCAGCGGCTCGAGGGCAACCTCGCGCTGGTCGTCTTCGGTGTGGTGCTCGTCGTCGTCATGCTCGCCGCCCCGGGCGGCCTCGCGTCAATTCCATCTCGCATTTCACGCCTGATCAGGAGGAACCGATGAAACGCACAGCGACAGCGGCTCTGGCCGCCATGCTGCTCGCCACCGCGGGCTGCACCAGTGAGGGTGGCGGCGGGACGAGCGGTGCCGATGTGCCGGGCGTGACCGACAAGACGATCACGGTCGGCACCCACATGCCGCTGACCGGCCCGGCTGCCGGCGGCTACTCGAAGATCGCACCGGCCACCAAGGCCTACTTCGACTTCGTCAACAAGAACGGCGGTGTGCACGGCCGCACCATCGAATACAAGATCAAGGATGACGGCTACAACCCCGCGAACACCCAGACCGTGGTGCGCGAGCTGGTACTGCAGGACAAGGTCTTCGCGATCCTCAACGGCCTCGGCACGCCGACGCACACCGGCGTGCTCGACTTCCTGAAGACCAACCGGGTGCCCGACCTCTTCGTGGCCAGCGGCAGCCGCAGCTGGAACCAACCGGACAAGTATCCGGGGACGTTCGGGTTCAACCCGGACTACACCGTCGAGGGCAAGATCCTGGGGACGTACGTGAAGGAGAACCTGGCCGGTAAGAAGGCCTGTTTCCTCGGCCAGGACGACGACTTCGGCCGGGACAGCCTGGCCGGGATCGAGAAGGTCATCGGGGCGGTCACGGCCAAGGAGAGCTACGTGACCAGCAATCCGAACGTCGGCCCGCAGATGGGTGCGCTGAAGGCGGCCGGCTGCGAGGTCGTGCTCCTGGCCACTGTGCCCGGTTTCACCGCCCTGTCGATCGGCACCGCTGCGAAGATCGCCTTCAAACCGCAGTTCGTCGTCAGTAACGTCGGAGCCGACCCGACCACCGTCGCCAAGACCCTGGGTGCTGCCGCGCCGTTGATGGAGGGCCTGGTGGCGGCCAACTACCTGCCGCTGAACACCGACGAGGCCAACCCGTGGATCCAGCTGTTCAAGAAGGTCAACACGGAACACAACGGCAATGCCGAGTTCGACAACAACGTCGTCTACGGCATGTCGGTCGGCTACCTGTTCGTGCAGGCGCTGCAGGCCGCGGGCAAGGACCTGACCCGCGACAAGATCATCGAAGCGGTACAGAAGAACGGTTTCCAGGGTCCGGGGCTGGTGCCGCTGCGGTTCTCCGCGCAGGATCACTCGGGGTACGGCGGCCAGCAGCTCACCAGGGTCGAGAAGGGCAAGGCCGTCTACTTCGGGACTCCGTACACCACCGACGACAATGACGGCCCGGTCGCTCCGTACCAGGGTCAGGCCGTGACGCCGCCACCGAACGGCGTACCGGCCGCGTAATATCTGCACTCAGACTGCAAAAAGACGACTCCAGGAGGTTGGGCGATGGCTGACCAGGTAGCAATCGTGACCGGAGCAAGCCGGGGAATCGGGTTCGCCATCGCGCAACGCTTCATCGCTCAGGGAGCCAGAGTCGCCGTCACCGGCCGTGACGCCGAGGCCCTCGAGGCCGCGGTGAAGGAGCTCGGCGGCCCCGAGGTGGCCCTCGGCGTGGCCGGCAAGGGTGACGATCCCGCCCACCGAACCGCCGTGATCGACGCGGTGCGGGAGAAGTTCGGGCCGGTCACCACACTGATCAACAACATCGGGATCAACCCGGCGTACGGCCCGCTGGCCACCCTCGACCTCAACGCCGCCCGCAAGATGGCCGAGGTCAACCTGATCGGCACGCTCGGCTGGATCCAGGAGGCACTGCGCGGCGGCCTGGCCGAGACCGGTGGCTCGATCGTCAACATCTCGTCGGTCTCCGGGGTCCGGCCGGCACCGGGGATCGCGTTCTACGGCACCACCAAGGCGGCGCTGATCCACCTCACCGAGGAACTGGCGGTCGAGCTGGCTCCGAAGATCCGGGTCAACGCGGTCGCGCCCGCGGTCGTGAAGACCCGGTTCGCCTCGGCGCTGTACGAGGGGCGGGAAGCGGAGGTGGCGGCCACCTACCCGCTCCAGCGGCTCGGCGACACCAGCGATGTGGCCGGGACCGTGGCGTTCCTCTGTTCCCCCGACGCCGCCTGGATCACCGGGCAGACCATCGTGATCGACGGCGGTCTGACCCTGACCGGGGCCGTCCAGTGAGCCCGGGCGCGCCCGAGCGGGTCGTCGTCACCGGTGCGGGTGGCGGGATCGGGGCGGCGCTGGCCCGGCGGTTCGCCGCTGACGGCGCCCGGGTCGTGGTCAACGACCTGAACGCGGAGGCGGCCCATGCCGTGGCCGGCGAGATCGGCGGGATAGCGGTGCCCGGCGACGCGGCAAGTGAGGACGACGTCCGGCATCTGGTCGACACCGCCTGGGCCGAACTGGGCGGCATCGACCTGTTCTGCTCCAACGCCGGAGTGCTGTCGGCCGGGAACGAGACGACCCCGGACGACCAGTGGCAGCGGGACTTCGGTGTCAACGTGATGTCGCACGTCTACGTGAGCCGGGCGCTGCTGCCCCGCTGGCTGGACAGTAGCGAACCGAAACGGCTGCTCCTGACGGTCAGTGCGGCCGGGCTGCTGACACTGCTGGGCAGTGCGACCTACTCGGTGACGAAACACGCGGCGCTGGCCTATGCCGAGTGGCTTCGAGCGACGTACGCCCATCGGGGTTTGATCGTGCAGGCTCTCTGCCCGCAGGGTGTCCGCACCGACATGCTGACCCGCGGCAACGACCGTGGCAGTGGGGCGGCCTCGCTGCTGGCCGACGGTGCGCTGGCGCCCTCGGCGGTGGCCGACCTGGTCGCCGAGTCGCTGGACGGCACCGGTTTCCTGATCCTCCCGCATCCGGAAGTCGAGGAGTACTACCGCTTGCGCGCGAGCGATCCGGACCGTTGGCTGGGAGGCATGAACAAACTCCAGCGCGGTTTCGAGTCGAAATGAAGGGCCTCGACCTGGAGAGACTCCAGGCCTATCTGGACAGTCCGCCGCTGAGTGCGACGATGTTCGCGGGCGGCAAGTCGAACCTCACCTATGCGGTGACCGACGGCGCCGACCGCTGGGTGCTGCGCCGCCCGCCGCTGGGGCACGTGCTGCCCACCGCCCACGACATGGCCCGCGAGCACAAGGTTCTCGACGCCCTGTCCAAGGCCGGTTACCCGGTGCCCAGGCCGGTGCGGCTGTGCACCGACACCGCGGTGATCGGGGCGCCGTTCTACCTGATGGAGCACGTCGACGGCACGATCCACCGGGATGCCGGCGGGCTCGGCGCGCAGGCGTTCCGCGAACTCAACCTCACCCTGGTCGACACGCTCGCCGACCTGCACGCGCTGGACCCGCAGGCGATCGGGCTGGGCGACTTCGGCAAGCCGGCCGGTTTCAACGTCCGTCAGGTGCGCCGGTGGAAGCAGCAACTCGACGCGTCCCGCAGCCGGGAGCTGTCCGGGATCGAGGAGCTGCACGCCCGCCTCGCCACGGACATCCCGGACGGCGGGCCGGGCGCGGTCGTGCACGGCGACTTCCGGCTGGACAATGTGCTGGTCAGTGATGATCTGACGGTCAACGCCGTGTTGGACTGGGAGATGTCCACACTGGGTGATCCGCTCAGCGATCTCGCGCTGATGCAGGTGTACGCCGGGCGGCCGCTGCTGGAACTCGACGGTGTGCCGGTCGCCCCGATCGACATTCCCGGGCACCCCTCACTCGATGAGATCGCCGCCCGCTATGCCGAGCGCAGTAAGCGCGACGTCAGCGATCTGCACTGGTACGTGGCGTTCGCCGCGTTCAAACTCGCCGTCATCCTCGAAGGCGTGCACTTCCGCTACACCAAGGGCCAGACGGTCGGCCCTGGTTTCGACACCATGGGCGCGATGGTTCCCGCGCTGGTCGAGCAGGGTCATCGAGCACTGGAGGGACACTGATGGACTTCGAGTACGACGCGAAGACCGAGGACTACCGCAAGCGGCTGCTCGCCTTCATGGACGAATACGTCTATCCGGCGGAATCCGGCTTTCACACCGACGGCGACAGCTGGGAGCCGCCGGCCGCGCTGACCCCGTTGAAGGCGGCGGCGAAAGAGGCCGGCCTGTGGAACCTCTTCCTGCCCGGTGAGCACGGTGCCGGACTGACCAACCTGCAGTACGCCCCACTGGCCGAGATCACCGGCCGCAGCCCGGCGGTGGCCCCGCCCGCGCTCAACTGTGCCGCCCCGGACACCGGCAACATGGAGGTCCTGGCCGAGTTCGGCACGGCCGAGCAGCAGCAGATGTGGCTCACGCCGCTGCTGTCCGGCGAGATCCGGTCGGCGTTCGCGATGACCGAGCCGCAGGTGGCCTCCTCCGATGCCACGAACATCGCCACCCGGATCGAACGGGACGGTGACGACTACATCATCAACGGGCGGAAGTTCTACATCACCGGCGCGATGAACCCGAACTGCAAGATCTTCATCGTGATGGGCAAGACCGACCCGGACGCCGCCCGGCACGTGCAGCAGAGCCAGATCCTGGTACCCCGGGACACTCCTGGGCTGACGGTCAAGCGCGGCATGACGGTGATGGGCTACCGCGACGGCGACCACGGTGGCCACGCCGAGCTGATCTTCGAGAATGTCCGGGTCCCGGCCACCAACCTGATCGGTGTCGAGGGCGGCGGCTTCGCGATCTCCCAGGCGCGACTCGGGCCGGGCCGGATCCACCACTGCATGCGGCTCATCGGCATGGCCGAACGGGCACTCGAGATGATGTGTACCCGGGCGCTGGCCCGCACCACGTTCGGCAAGACGCTCGCCGAGCAGGGCGTTGTCCAGGACTGGATCGCCGAGTCCCGGGTACGGATCGAACAGGCTCGGCTGCTGGTGCTCAAGGCCGCCTGGCTGATGGACACGGTCGGCAACAAGGGCGCGCACACCGAGATCCAGGCCATCAAGATCGCGGTGCCGTCCGCGGTGGAGTGGATTCTGGACAAGGCGATCCAGACACACGGAGCGGCCGGGCTCAGCCAGGACACCCCGCTCGCCGGGATCTGGGCCAGCGCGCGGATGCTGCGGCTCGCCGACGGTCCCGACGAGGTGCACAAGCGGTCGCTGGCGCACCGCGAACTCAAGCGATATCGGAGTAGTTCGTGACCAACCCACCACCAACCCGCGTCGATGGTCGCACCGCACGGTCCGAACGGACCCGCAACGCGATCATCGACGCGCACCTCCGGCTGATCGGCGAAGGCGACATGCGCCCCACCGCCGACCGGGTGGCCAAGCTGGCCGGGGTGTCACTGCGCGCTCTGTGGAGCCACTTCGCCGACATGGAGGCGCTGATGGCGGCCAGTGGGCAGCGGGTTCTGGAACGGCGCGACGCGTCCTACCAGCCGGTCCCGGCGGACCTGCCGCTGGCCGAGCGGATCGACGCGTTCTGCCACCAGCGGGCCCGCCTGCTGGAGGAGATCGGCCCGGCTGCCAGGGCATCATCGTTGAAGGAGCCGTTCTCGGCGGGCCTGCAGCGCTATCGCAAACTGCACGTCTCGCGGGTGCGGGACGAACTGACCGCCACCTTCGCCGCGGAGATCGGCAGCGACGAGGAGTTGCTGAACGCCCTGACCGCGGCCTGTCTCTGGCCGACGTGGGCGACGTGGCGCGATGCCATGGACCTACCTGTCGAATCGGCACAGGCGGCGCTGACGCGTGTGGTCACGTCGATGCTGATCGAAAGCACGCCGGCCGGAAACTGATCGGGCGGGGTTCATCCCGGCAACCGCCTTCGCGAGGCTCACTCTCCGGCGACCAGCGGGCGTGGGTGCGCGTTGCGGACGCGGATGCCACTGAAACCGGCTGTGCTGGTGAGAACCTGGTCCCAGAACGGCCAGAGGTTGCTGACCAGGCGTAGCTGGATACCGGCGGCGGCGTGACAGTCGATCAGGTCACCGACCGGTTCCGGCGGGCCGAGCGGTTCCACCGGTTCGACGGCGACGTGAGCGTGCACCGGGTCACCGAACGGGCGGAATCGCGCAGCGGGGAGCCGGTACGCGTACAGACTCGTGGTTCGCATCGCCTGCCACCAGGCGAACTCGATCACGTGGACCCGGTCGCCGCACCCCGCCCCGACGATCCGGTCCCGGTCCGTGTCAGTGGTGACTCCGGGAACGACTCAGGCCAGGGCGCGCGGGCACTGCCGCGGGAACCAGTAGTCGGGCGCCCGATCATGGTCGACGGCCCACACGTAGGCCTCGGCCTGTTGTGCGGTAGCCGCGACGTGCGGAACGAATCTGGTGATCGACGGGTCCTCGGAGAAATGCAGTACCTGCCCTGTTTAGGGAGGCATCAGGACTTTCTACCCCATCTGCTTCGCCTGCGCCGACACAGATCTTGCTGATCGGACAAACGGTTCCACCGGTAAGTCAGACTCCTTGTCCGGCCTTGCAGGTTTAGGATTAACTATCTTCACGGGCGTGGAGGAGTGGGAGATCCGAGTTACGCACGAGTTTCTGAGATGGGTTGACACTCTTGACGGGGACTCATATGACCAGATCGTTTCCGCCATTGACCGACTGGCGGAGGTAGGGCCCGGGCTGGGAAGGCCCTTCGTCGACCGGGTCGAGGGCTCACAGGTACACAACATGAAGGAGTTGCGACCAGGCTCTTCCGGTCGAAGCGAAATTCGGATCATGTTCGTGTTCGACCCGTGGCGATCAGCGATCCTACTGATCGGTGGAGACAAATCAGGCAACTGGTCTGGCTGGGACCGGCAAGCCATCCCGCGGGCTGAAGAGCTTTACCAGCAGTATCTGAAGGAACGCCAGGAAGAGGCGGAAACCGAGGAGCAACACTCATGACTGAGTTCCCCAGGTGGAAGGACATTCGGCCGGATCTCGTCGAACGGGCTGGCGGCGAAAGGGCCGTTGCGGCATCCCGCGCACGCGATCAGGCCTACCTCGACGGCTATCGGCTTGCCGAGCGGCGGAAACAGGTCGGCCTGACCCAAATGGATGTCGCTGAGCGAATGGGTGTCACCAAAGGCCGGGTCTCGCAGATTGAGCGGGGTGACGTCTCTACCGTCGAGGTCTTGGCCCGCTATGTGGAGGCCCTCGGCGGATATCTCCAGATCTCCGCAGTCTTCGGGGATGACGTGCACATCTTGCGCAGCGCCGATCCCGAAGCCAACCCGAAACCCGAGGCCAAGCCCGAATCCAAATCCTTGGCTGCCTGAGCGTGGCGTGTGGGCCGGCCTCAAGTGGGGCCGGCCCACACGTGTCAGAGGATGGCTACCGAGCGGGCGCCCTCACCACGGGACATGCGGTCGAAAGCGGCGGGGATCTCGGCCAGGGTGATGCGGTCGGTGATCAGGTGGTCGAGGTTCAGGGTGCCGTCCAGGACTTCCCTGGCCAGGGCCGGGACCTCCAGGTCAGTGTCGGCCTGGCCGTAGACCGACGCCTTCAAGGTGCGCGCCGAGCTGAAGATGTCCAGGGCACCCAGTTGGACCATGTCGTCGGCGGCGCCCATACCGACCACCGTGACCTGGCCGCCTCGGCGGGTGGCGCGCCAGGCTGCGCGGATGGTCGACGCCCGGCCGACGCATTCGATGGCGTGGTCGGCGCCGAGCCGGGAGGTCAGGCCCCGGACCTCTTTGGACAGGTTGTCGGAGGAGACCAGGAAGTCGGTGGCGCCGGCCGCTTCGGCCAGGCCCTTCTTGGCTTCGGTGACGTCGACGGCGATCACCTTGCCGGCGCCAGCGGCTCGGGCGGCGGCGACCGCGGACAGGCCGACGCCGCCGAGGCCGATGACCAGAACGGTTTCGCCGGGCTGGACCCGGGCGGTGTTGCGGACGGCACCGCTGCCGGTCAGGACCGAGCATCCGAGCAGAGCGGCAAGATCAAAACCTAGTTGCGGCGGTACGGGGATCACCGCACGTTCCGGCGCCACCACCTGTTCGGCGAACGCCCCGAGGCCGAGTGTCACGTGGACCGGGGCACCGTCGAGGGTCATGCCGTTCTCCAGGGCGGCGACCCCGGAGGAGGTGCTGCAAAGCCACGGCTGAGCGTGTTCGCAGAACCAGCAGGATCGGCAGGCCGGCTGCCAGTTGAGCACCACGTGGTCGCCGACCTGGACCCGGCTGACGCGGTCGCCGGTTTCGACCACCACGCCGGCCGCCTCGTGGCCGAGGACGAGCGGGTGCGGTGGGCGCAACGTCCCGTTGATCATGGAGAGGTCGGAGTGGCAGACACCTGCCGCGCGGACCTCGACCCGCACCTGCCCGGGCCCGATCTCGGGCAGCCCGAGTTCGACCAGCTCAGCGGGGACGCTGGGATCCCGGACCACCAGCCCGGTCGTGTAGCGGCTCATCGGCCCACCTCCGCGCCCTGAAAGATCATCGCTGGATCGCTTTCACCTGCTGGAACTCGGCGAGCCCGTAGGCGCCCAGCTCACGGCCGATACCGGACTGCTTGTAGCCACCGAACGGGGCGAACGGGTTGAACGAGCCGCCGTTGACGTCGACGGCCCCGGTGCGCAGCCGCCGGGCCACCGACAGGGCCCGCTCGCCGGAGCCCCAGACCGCGCCGGCCAGCCCGTACTTCGAGTTGTTGGCGATGGCCACCGCCTCGTCGTCGTCATCGAACGCGATGATCGACAGCACCGGGCCGAAGATCTCCTCCTGCGCCAGCTCGCTGTCCGGGTCGACGTCGGCGAAGACGGTCGGCGCGACGAAGTGGCCGGTGCCGGGCATCGGGGCGTCCAGGCCACCGGCGACCAGGCGGGCGGTGGCGCGCTCGATGAAGCCGCGGACCCGGTCCTTCTGGCCGGCCGAGGCGAGCGGGCCGACCCGGGTGGCCGGGTCGAACGGGTCACCGACGGTGTATCCGGCGGCGGTCTTGGCGGCCAGTTCGACGGCCTCGTCGTAGTGCGACCGGTGCACCAGCATCCGGGTCCACGCCGTGCAGGTCTGGCCGGAGTTGAGGAAGGCGTTGCCGATGCCCACCTTGACCGCCTTGACCAGGTCGGCGTCTTCCAGGATCACGTTGGCGGACTTGCCGCCCAGCTCCAGCGACACCTTGGCGATCCGGTCGGCGGCGGCGTGGCTGATGGCCCGGCCGGTCGCGGTCGAGCCGGTGAAGGAGACCATGTCGATGCCGGGATGCCCGGCGATTGCTGAGCCGACCACCGATCCGACACCGGTGACCAGGTTGAACACGCCCGGCGGCAGTTCGGCTTCGGCGAACGCGTCGGCCAGCAGGTACGCGGTGAGCGGCGTCAGTTCGCTGGGCTTGAGCACGACCGTATTGCCGGCCGCCAGCGCCGCGCCGACCTTGGCGACGACCTGGTGCAGCGGGTAGTTCCACGGGGTGATCGCACCGACCACGCCGACCGGTTCGTGCACGACGAGCGAGTTGCCGATGACCTCGTCGACGGGTGGGTGGGCGGCGAGTTCGGCGTACCCGGCGAGCACCGTGAGAGGCAGCCCGGCCTGGACCGCCTTGGCGATCTTGAGTGGGGTGCCGAGTTCCAGGCCGACGATCCGGGCGATCTCGTCCGCACGGGCGGTGAGCGACCGGTGCAGGCGGCCGAGGGCGGCGCCGCGTTCGGCCGGCGAGGTGGCCGCCCAGCCGTCGAAGGCGTCGCGGGCTGCGGAGACGGCGCGGTTCACGTCCTCGGCGGTGCCGGCCGGCACGTGCCCGAACACCTGCTCGGTGTACGGGTTCTCCACCTCGATCCGGTCGGATCCGTCGGGCGGCACGAAGGCGCCCCCGATCCAGTGCTGGTCACGGAAGACCGACGTCATCGGCGTACCCCCTGGTCGTAGCGGTCGGACAGGCTGTCGATCAACAGGTCCAGCCCGAGTTCGAAGGCGCCCTCGTCGACGGCGGCACGATGTGCGGCGAGTTCGTGGGCGCGGTGCAGGTGCGGGAACCGGTCGTAGAGACCCGGGTCGTTCTCGAAACCGAGCGCGAACGAGCCGAGCGCGGAGCCGGTGATCAGGTAGCGCATCAGCGCGCCGATGTGGGTGGCCCGGGCCCGTGACCAACCGGCGTCGATCAGCGCGCCGTAGACCGCTTCGGCCATGGCGAGACCGGCCGGGCGGCGACCGGGTCCGGTGGCCAGCACCGGCACGATGTTCGGGTGTGCGGAGAGCACCGCGTGGTACGACTTCGCCCACAGCCGCAGCCCGTCACGCCAGTCGGTGCCGTGGAAACCGGAGATGTCGACCTGTGCGACCACCGCCTCGGCGACCGCGTCGACGATCTCCGCCTTGGTGCCGAAGTGGTTGTAGAGCGACGGCCCCTGCACCCCCAGCTCGGTGGCGAGGCGCCGCATCGAGCACGCGTCGATCCCCTCAGCGTCGATCAATGCCGCGGCCGCTTCGACGATGCGCTCCCTGGTGAGCAGCGCCTGCCGCGGCCGGGCCATGGGAACTCCCTGAGAAAACCGATGTCAACACTGGACGTGTAAAAACTTACGCCGCTAGTTTAAGCACAGCTGCGACGTACATCACTAAGAAGGAGTCCAGGATGACGACGCTATCCCTCGCCACCATCCTCGCCGAGGCCGCGCGCCTGCACCCCGAGAAGGTAGCGATCGTCGATGAAGCGGGCGGCCGCATCAGCTATCGCGATCTCTGGGCGCAGACCCGGTCGTACGCCGCCGGGTTGTCGGAATTGGGGGTCGGCCCCGGCGACACGGTGGCCGTGATGATCCCGAACGTGGCCGACTTCCCGCGTGTCTACTTCGCGGCACTCGCCGTGGGCGCCCGGATCGTGCCGGTGTCGCTGCTTCTCAACGCCGAGGAGGTCGGTTACGTCCTCGCCGACAGCGGCGCGAACCTGCTGGTCACGCACTCCGCGATGCTCCAGGTCGGCGCGGCCGCGGCGGCGGCCACCGGGACGAAACTGGTGAACGTCGGGCCGCTCCCGGCGGATCTGCCGCAGTTCCCACCGAGGCTGGAGGAGATCTCGGCCGGCAGACAACCCCTGCGGACGTACGTGTCCCGGGAGGCCGAGGACGTCGCGGTGATCCTCTACACCAGTGGCACCACCGGCAAACCGAAGGGCGCCCTGCTCACCCACCTCAACCTGGTGATGAACGCGGCGGTGAACGTCTTCGACGTGCATCCGCTGACCGGCGACGACGTGGTGATGGGCTGTCTGCCGCTGTTCCACACGTTCGGTCAGACGGTCGGGATGAACGCGACGTTCCGGCTGGGCGGAACGCTCGTGCTGCTGCCCCGGTTCACCGGCGAGGCAGCGATCGAGTTGATGATCCAGCAGAAGGTGACGATCTTCCACGGCGTGCCGACGATGTACATCGGCCTGCTGGAGGCGGCCGCGAAGGCGGAGCGCCTGCCGCAGCTCAAGCTGTGCGTCTCCGGCGGGGCCTCACTGCCGGTGGCGGTGCTGGAGAAGTTCGCGGCGACGTTCGGTTCGACCATCTGGGAGGGGTACGGGCTGAGCGAGACGTCTCCCACGGCCACCACCAACCAGCCGTCGTTCGGAGCGAAGCCCGGCACGGTCGGCCACCCGATCTGGGGTGTCGAGGTGGAGATCGCCCGCCCGGAGGTACCGGAGCGCATCGAGTTCCTGCCCGACGGCGAGCTGGGGGAGATCGTGATCCGCGGGCACAACGTGTTCGCCGGTTACCTGAACCGGCCGGAGGCGACTGCCGAGGCGCTCGTCGACGGCTGGTTCCGGACCGGTGACCTCGGGATCCGTGACGAACAGGGCTTCATCAGCATCGTCGACCGGACCAAGGACCTGATCATCCGGGGCGGGTTCAACGTCTACCCGCGTGAGGTGGAGGAGGTGCTGGCCCGGCATCCGTCGATCCAGCAGGTCGCGGTGATCGGGGTGGCCGACGCGACCCTCGGTGAGGAGATCTGCGCGGTCGTGGTGCTCGAGGACGAGGGCCTCACCGAGCAGGAGCTGATCGACTGGTCGAAGGAGCACCTGGGCAAGCACAAGTACCCGCGTCAGATCCGCTTCAGCGAGTCGCTGCCGCTCGGGCCGAGCATGAAGGTGCTGAAGCGGGAGCTGCGCAAGCAGTACTCCTAGTCTTTCAACAGTGCGGGCAGCTCCGCCACGATCGGCACGTCGGCGGGCAGCCACGGCACGCTGTCCAACTGGTCCACGGCCAGCCAGCGCATGGAGCGGTGTTCCAGCGCCTCCGGGACGTCTCCGTTGAGCAACTCGACGGCGTACACCCGGAGCACGGCCCGGCCGTGGGCCAGGGGCACGTCGGGGCCGACCCGATCGCCGACGGCGACCCGGACGCCTAGTTCCTCGGCACACTCTCGGGCCAGTGCGGCCTGCTCGGTCTCGCCCGCCTCGACCTTGCCGCCCGGGAACTCCCAGCGGCCCGCTGCCTCGGGCGGTGCGCTGCGCTCGCAGGCGAGCACCCGCCCGGCGGTGATGATCACCGCCGCAACGATCACCCTGGGTGATGTCGAGGGCTTGACGTATTGTTCGGGCCGCATACGGTCAAAGATCTCACGAAAGTTCACCGTTCAGGTTGCCCGACAGCGCCCTGATCGTCACCCAAACACGGATATGTGGGCGTGGACAGCGGTGGCCGGACGGACGAAACTGTGGGGCACCGACCATGACGACTCGGCGACAGTTCGGCCACAAGCCGGCCACGACGCTTAGGGGGGTGGCAGTGCGGGCCAGAAAACGCCGCAACACCGACTCGGATTACCTCAGTGATGCTCTCGCTCTGTTGAGCGGTTGGACCCGTGACGGGGTCCAGTTGCACCGCGATCTGGCGTGCGACGACAGTCAGCACGCCGAGCTGACCGAGCGCATCAAAGTGGCCGCGGACACGCTCCATATCCGTCCGACGATTCGGCGCTCGGACGGTCACACACAGATCTGTCTCGGCCAACAGGACGGCGCCGCCATCACCGACGGTGAGGTCACCCTGGCCGCCCGGATCGAGGATTTCTACCGCACCGTGGTCGCGACGACGTAGATCAAGAAGACTACGCTGCGGCCCATGACTGACGTGGTGTACGACAACAAGGGTCAGCTCGAGCAGATCCAGGACGGCCTGCTGGAGGGCGAGCAGATCATCGCCGTCTACGACGCGATCGGCGCCGGGACCGGATTCATCGGCCTGACTAACCGGCGCATCATCGTGCAGGACCAGTCCTACATGGGCAAGCGGTTCGCGATCACCAGCATCCCCTATTCCCGGGTGAGCAGCGTCAGCGTGGTCAGCAACAAGAGCTGGGCCGGCCAGTTCTTCTCCTCGGGCACCATCGCCATCGCGGTCGGCACCCAGACATACGAGGTGGAGTTCCGTGGGTCGGACAAGGCTCACCACGTGCACAACGTGATCCTGGGTCACGCTTCCTGAGACCCGCCGGGGTGCCCGCGTCCGCCTAGGTCAGGACGCGGGTCGGCAGAACAGTCTCGGTCACTGTGCCGTCGGCGGCGCGCTTCAACTCGTACCCCAAGGGGCCCTCGCGGTCCGCGACCGCCTCGGACAGTGACGTGCCGCGATAGATCAGCCCCGCGCCGTCGTCAGTGGCGTAGCCGTCGCCCAGCGTGCCGTCCCCGACCAGCCGGTGCATCGTCGGCCGGCGCCGCGCCTCGCTGTCGTAGTGCACCCCGTTGCTGTACGGCAGGAACCCCAGCCCGTCGGTGAACCCGCGCAACTCGTGCCCGTAGCTGTCGGTGCTGCCGCCCTGATGCCAGCAGATCGAACCGGCCGAGACGCCGCTCAGCACGACACCCTTCTGCCACGCCTCGTGCAGGATCTCGTCGAGGCCGTGCACCCGCCAGACCGCGCAGAGGTTCGCGACACTGCCGCCGTCCACCCAGATGACGTCCTGAGCGAGCAGGTGCGCCCGGATGTCGTCGACGTTCGGCATCGGGAAGAGCTGCAGGTGGGACATGGTGAACTCGGTCCCGGCGAACGCGGCGTAGTGGTAGCCGATCCTGGCCTCCGGGTCGCCGGTGGCCTGGGCCAGCACACAGATCTTCGGGGCTTTCGTGTTGTTCGCCAGCTCCGCGGCCAGATGGTGGATCGCGCCCGGGCGCATCGCCAGCGGGCTGACCTGGCTGCGGCGGAAGAAGGCGCTGGTGGCGAGGATGGTGGGAACGTCTGCCGTCATCGCAGCATCATCGCGCACGCGTCGACCGTCTCCAGCACGATGTCCGCGGTGAGATCGATCGCCTCGGCCAGGCGCAACGGGTCCGGCTCGATCGTGGCGAAGACCGTGTCCACCCGGGCCCGGAACCCCGACGGCGCGCCCGGCAGCACCGAGGCCGCGGCCACCGCGCCCTTCTCGTTGATCAGCCAGCGACCGGCGGCGCCGTGCAGCGCGTGCGTGAGCACCCCCACCGCCCGGAACAGGCACCCGGCGACGTAGGCACTGTCCCCCCGAGACACCGCCTTGCGCGCGATCCCGACCAGGAAGTCCGCCTCCCACAGCCCCGCCACCAGGGCTTCCGCGAGCGGGCGGGGGAAAATCCGGACACGGCTCTGCAGGTCGGCCAGGTCACCGGTCGGGTCGGCGAGGATCCGGGCCAGAGCCAATTCGCCCGGGTACGAGAAATCCGGCACTCCGAGTGGATGACCGCCCTGGACGTGGAACTGATACGTGCCCTGTTCCGCCTCCGACCAGCATCGGCGCACCCGCTCGACGTCGCGGTAGAGCCAGTCGACCGCGTTCCCGTCGATCCGCAGCCAGCCGCCGCCGTCCACCCACGGGCCCCACTCGCCGGTCGCTGTGACCCCGGAACCCGGGCCGGCCACCTCCGCGGCCAGTTCACCGAGCCGGGCGGTGTCGAGCGGCCCCCGGTAGTAGAGACCCAGGTCGTAGTCGGACTCCTCGGTGTGGGTGCCACGGGCTCGGCTCCCACCGAGCACCACGGCGACGACACCGGGGACGCCGACCAGCCGGTGAGCGAGTTCGGTGAGATCCGTTTCGGTCAGTGCCATGCCGCCAATCCTCACTCAGGACCGTTTCAGGCCGTCGCTCCGCGCTTCAGCCCGTTCACTCCGCGTTTCAGCCCTCACTCCGCGCTTCTCCCGAACGGCAGGCAGATTCCCAGCACGTGATCGCAGAACGGGTCGACGACACTCTGCCTGCGGGAGCCGACGGTCACCACCCGGTTCTGCGGTTCCAGGGTGATCGAGCTGCTGAGCAGGCGGCGCGCGGTCTGCCGGCCGTCGGTCAGCGTCACCAGGTAACGCAGCGTCTCCTCGCCGGGCTCCCCGTCGGACTCGACCCGGCGGGTACCGCGCAGCATCGTCGCGTCCTTGATCACTTCAGTGTCGAACGGGACGGCCCTGGTCTCGATATCGGTTCGGGTGGTCACGACCGGACCCTGGGCGATCGGTTCACTGCGGGCTTCGCCGCCGGAGACCACAGCGGTGGTACGTGCGGGACGCGGTCCGGTCCGGTCGGCCCGATCGTCGGCCACCCGTTCCCGGCTGAGCCGATCGTTCGCCGTGACCACTTTCGCGGGGGCCCGCACCGGGGCCGCCTTCGCGGGGACTCGTGCCATAGCCGGCGGCGGCACCTTCGGTTTGGGCGGCGTCGTCGCTCCCGGGCGTTGCGGCAGCGGCTGTGCGGCGGCCGCCGCCCGGCTCACCACTTCCGGGCTGTCCTCCAGGAACGGAGCACCGAGGTCGGGCTCGGCCGCGGCGGCCGTCACGTTCTCCGGGTCAGGAGCGAAAATCGTGGCGACACCGGCCGCCGAACCACCGACGACCACGAACATCGCAGCCGCGCCGGCGGCCATCCGGGCACCGAACGGAAGACGGGCCCACCAAGACTTTCGTGGTGTTTCGAGCAAATCCTGCCAAGAGTCACTAGTTGTCTGGTTTTGCACCAAAGCATTGTTACTGCCCACGACGCGCAGGCAAATGTCCTCCCGACACTCGAAAGGCTGACTGCCACGCCCCGAACCCGACCCCATCCGTTGCCACGGCGAGGTGAAAAGTAGACCGGCACCCCCGGCTTACCATCGCAGCCATGGCCGAACCCCCCGCCCCACTCACCCCCGACGAAGAGGCGGTGATGCGCGCGCTCGGTCGATTCCTGCTGGTCATGCCACGTGCGCTCGACGCCGACCTGGAACGGGAACAGCGCATGTCCGCCAGCGAGTACTCGGTCCTGCGCCACCTCTCCGAAACCCCCGGCCGCCTCCTACGGATGAGCGACCTCGCTACGGCGTGTGATATGTCACTGAGCGGCATGACACGGCTCGCCACCAAGCTCGAATCCCTCGGCTATCTGCGCCGTGACCGCTGTCCGGAAGACGCGCGCGGAGCCAACGCCGTCCTCACCGACGCGGGCTTGGCCCGGCTCCAACAGGCCTGGCCCACCCACCTGGCCAGCGTCCGCCGCCACATCTTCGACCACCTCGACGGTCTGGACCTGCGCAGTCTGGCGGCCGCGTTCACCGCCATGACCACCGACACGTGACTTTCCCGCTTTCTGTCGCCCATCTTCTGGTGCCCCGCACGGTCTATGTCACGCTTCTCGCCACCCGCAGCGGATGATCTGGTTGCGATGATGGAGGCGTGCTGAACGCTGTCACCGACGAAGCCCCCCGGCCCACCACCACCCCGCCGGGCGCCCTGGACCGGCTCGCGACGGTGGTCTCCGAAGTGCTGGCACCCGCCGTCCTGGTCGCCGCCCTGCTCCTGATCGTCGGCTGGCACGCCGGCGACACCCCCGGTGTCTCCCGCTGGTGGGGCCTGCCCGGAGCCCTGTTCGCCGCGGTGATCCCCCTCGGCTACGTGCTGCACGGCGTCCGCAACGGCCGTCTCACCAACCACCACATCCCGGAACGCGCCGCCCGCCGCATCCCCCTGCTCTTCGGCACCGCGTCCCTGATCGCCGGCCTGCTCCTGATGCTGGCCCTCGGCGCCCCGCGCGAAATCCTCGCCCTACTGACCGCCGGCGGAGTCGGCCTGGCCGCGTTCGCCCTGGTCACCCACTGGTGGAAGATGTCCATCCACGCCGGCGTGGCAGCCGGCACGGTGGCCGCCCTGACCGCCGTCTACGGCTACCCCGCGCTACTCGGCGCCCCACTGGTCCTGCTCGGCTGCTGGGCCCGGGTCCGCCTGACCGCCCACACCCCCGCCCAGGTGGTGGTCGGAACCCTGGTCGGAGCCCTGATCGCCGGAACCGTCTTCCCACTGCTCCGCTGACCTGCCGTCAGGACCCTTTCGGGGCGGGACGCAACACCACCGCCACGGTGTCTCCCTCGCCGATGCTCTCCGCATGCCGAACCGCGTCCTTGAGCGGCACCAGATAGCGCCCGCCCCGAGGAAACAACGCCGTCCGAAACTCGGTGCCGCCGATGATGACGAGAACCGGTATCTGCCCCCAGTAGATCAGCGACCGAGCCTCTTCCTTGAGCTCAGCACTGTCCGCCTCAGGCATCGCCACGAAAAAATACGGCGCCGGCCCCCGCCACTCGATGACCTCGCCATCAAAAGCCCACTCCACGACGACAGAGCCTAAGCCCTCGCAGCCGGTCCGGAACTCGACGGCCAAACCAATTCCGATCACGGTATTACCGCCGGTAGGATCGGGGGCATGAGTGGTAGCAGGAAGTATTCGATCAGCCTGCCGGAAGATCTGGCCGAGTCCGTGCGGGCCCAGGTCGGTCAGGGCGGATTCTCCGCCTATGTGGCGGAGGCCCTGGAGCACCGAGTCGCGATGGAAAAGCTCCGCGAGATCGCCGACGACTACGAGACCCGGCACGACGCCCTCACCCGCGACGAGGTCGAAGCCGCCCGGGCCATACTGCGCCACGATCACCGCAAGACAGGGGCGGCAGCCGCCTGATGTCCGGCACCCTGTTACTCGACAGCGAAGGCCTAGCCAAGCTCTACCGGGAGGACCGGACCGTCGTCACCCTGGTCCGTGCCGCACACGAGGAGGGGATTCGCGTCGTCACGACGACCATGACCCTTCTGGAAGCCGACTACGAGAAGATCCATCCGGCCCGGGTCAAATGGGTCCTGTCCCGGATCGACGTGCATGACATCACCAGGACGGTCGCCGATCAGGCCGGCGCTCTGCTTCGGGACCACCGGCTGCACGGACACAAATACGCCATCGATGCGGCCTTCGCCGCGGTGGCCCGCACGGTCCCCGCCCCAGCGACGGTTCTCACGTCCGACCCCGAGGACATCAGCCTGCTCTGCGGACCCGCCGTCATGGTGGTCAAGGTCTGACCGACGGGGCGGTCGTCATCGCCGCCCCGTCGCACGCATCAGGCGTTTCAAGTCCCGTCAGGCGTTCACATGTGCCGTCAGGTCTTCACCTGTGCCGTCAGGTTTTTCGTGCCGCGTCAGACGTTGAAGCGGAACTCCACCACGTCGCCGTCCTTCATGATGTAGTCCTTGCCCTCCATGCGGACCTTGCCGGCGGACTTGGCCGCGGACATCGAACCCGCCGCGACCAGGTCGTCGAAGCTGACGATCTCGGCCTTGATGAAGCCGCGCTGGAAGTCGGAGTGGATGACACCGGCAGCCTCGGGGGCGGTCGCGCCGACCGGAACGGTCCAGGCGCGGGCCTCCTTCGGGCCGGCGGTCAGGTAGGTCTGCAGGCCAAGCGTCTCGAAGCCGACCCGGATCAGGCGGTTCAGGCCGGGCTCGCTCTGGCCGGTGGACTGGAGCAGTTCCAGCGCCTCCTCGTCGTCCAGCTCGATCAGCTCGGACTCGATCTTCGCGTCCATGAAGACGGCCTCGGCCGGGGCGACCAGCGCGCGCAGCTCGTCGAGGAACGTCGCGTTGCCCAGCTCGGCCTCGTCGACGTTGAAGACGTACAGGAACGGCTTGGTGGTAAGCAGGTGAAGTTCGGCGAGCAGTTCCAGCTCGACACCGGCCGCCTTGGCGCCCTGGTAGAGGGTGACACCGTCGTTGAGCAGCTTGAACGCGGCTTCAGCGGCGGCCACCGTGGCAGCCTTCTCCTTCTTGAGCTTGGCCTCCTTCTGCAGCCGGGGCAGCGCCTTCTCGACGGTCTGGAGGTCGGCCAGGATCAGCTCGGTGTTGATCGTCTCGATGTCGTCGGACGGCGAGACCTTGCCGTCGACGTGCAGCACGTTCGGGTCGGAGAAGGCCCGCACGACCTGGCAGATCGCCGACGCGTCGCGGATGTTCGCGAGGAACGCGTTACCCCGGCCCTGGCCCTTGGAGGCGCCACGGACCAGACCGGCGATGTCGACGAAACTCACCGGGGCCGGGAGGATCTTCTCGCTGCCGAACAACTCGGCGAGGGTCCCCAGCCGCTCGTCCGGCAGCCCGACCACGCCGACGTTGGGCTCGATCGTCGCGAACGGGTAGTTCGCGGCGAGCACGTCGTTCTTGGTCAGGGCGTTGAAGAGGGTGCTCTTGCCAACGTTGGGCAGGCCGACGATTCCGATGCTGAGGCTCACGGAACGCCAGTCTACGGGTTCGCCCGCGCCCGCTTTCAGCGGAAGAAGGTGCGCAGTTGCGCGGCGACGAGTTCGGGCTTGCCGCTGTCGTCGGCGGCGAGATGACCGACGCCGCCCAAGGTCACCCGGCGCACTCGCGGCAGGACCGGCTCCAGGCCGTTCAAGACCCCTTTCAGGTACGCCGGGGAACGCTCGCCACCTAGCAGCAACGTGTCCGAAGCGACCGTCGCGTACGTGCTCAACGGCCCAGCCGCCTCCTCGACGACCGCCGCGTCCAGACGCATCGTCGGGACCAGCTCCCCGAGGCTCACCCCCTCCCCCGGGCCCGCTTCTCCCGCCCACATCAGCAGGCCGGCCATCGGGATCAGGGCCGCTCGTGGCACGTACCGCAACTCGCCCGTGCCTTTGGTGACCGTCGCGAACGCCGCCGCCCGCCGACCGCGAGCCAGCTCCTTCTCGAACCGGGGCAGCCAGGCCACCGGATCGTGATCGCCGTGCTTGAGGGGCGGCTCGTAGAGCGCCAGCCGCTCGATCGGCAACTCCATCGCCGCACGCAGCGCGATGACCGCCCCCGAGCTGAGGCCGAACACGTTGCGCGCCCCGGTCTCGTCGAGCACCGTCGCCAGATCGTCGATCTCGGCTCGCAGCCCGTGCCCCGGCGCAGCCGGACCGCTGCGCCCACGGCCGCGACGATCCGGCACGTAGACGGTGAAGCCCGCCGCCAACGACCGGGCCAGTCTCGTGAAGTTCGCCGACGTCTGCATGCCGCCGTGCAGGAGCACGACCTTGGGACCACCACCGAAGGATCGCCACTGGATGTCCGTCCTCGCCGCTTGAGCCATCATGTCGTCAACCGTAGTTGACAAAGCGGGTAATCGTCAACCGTAGTTGACAGCACGCCCGTGTCCGAAACCCGCCAGCCATCGCCTGCCCGCCGGAGCAGACTCGACGTCATGGAGCTGGACTTCGAACACTGCTACCGGGCCGTCGACAGCCGCGACCCGCGGTTCGACGGGTGCTTCTACACCGCGGTGCGAACCACCGGGATCTACTGCCGCCCGTCCTGCCCGGCGGTCACCCCGAAACGGGCGAACGTCACGTTCTACGTGAGCGCCGCGGCCGCGCAACGGGGTGGATTCCGGGCCTGCCGTCGCTGCCGCCCGGACGCGGCACCCGGCTCGCCGGAGTGGGACACCCGCGCGGACACGGTCGGCCGCGCGATGCGCCTGATCGGGGACGGCGTCGTCGACCGGGAAGGCGTGCCCGGACTCGCGGCCCGGCTCGGGTACACCGAACGCCACCTCGGCCGGATCCTCACCGCCGAACTCGGGGCCGGCCCGCTCGCGCTGGCCCGGGCGCAGCGGGCCCAGACCGCGCGCATCCTCGTCGAGACCACTGAACTGGGGCTGTCGGAGATCGCGTTCGCGGCCGGGTTCGGCAGCGTGCGGCAGTTCAACGACACGATGCTCGAGGTGTACGCGCGATCACCGAGCCAGATGCGCGAAAAGCGGCCGACCGGGCAGAGCGAGGCCGGAGTGGTGAACCTGCGGCTCGCATATCGGCCGCCGCTGCATGCGAGTTCGCTGCTCGGTTTCTTCGCGGCCCGAACCCTGCCCGGGGTGGACGCGGTGGCGAACGGCACGTACCGCCGCGGGTTGAACCTGCCGCACGGCACCGCTGACGTCGCGCTCAGCCCCGGCGACCGCTGGATCCATGCGACGCTGCGGCTCAGTGACGTGCGGGATCTGGCACCCGCGGTCGCCCGGTGCCGCCGGCTGTTCGATCTGGACTCCGACCCGGTCGCGGTCGACGCCCTGCTCGGTGCGGATCCGGCCCTGACCACGGCGGTCGAAGCCGAGCCGGGCGTGCGGGTCCCCCGGGCCGTGGACGGTTTCGAGATGGCGATCCGGGCGATCGTGGGACAACAGGTCAGTGTGGCCGGGGCCCGGACCACGCTCGGCCGGATCCTGACAGCGGCCGCCAACGGCCCGAACACTCCCGCCCCCGACCAGAGCGACACCGAACACCTCATCGGTCCTCCTCTCGACACCAGCATCGGCCCGCCGGGAACCGCCCCCGGCGTCACACTCGCCACCACCGCTGCGGCCACCGCTGGTTCCGGGCTTGCCGGCTTTCCGTCCGCCGAGGTCGTCGCAGCGCTGCCTGACTCCGCGTTCGGCATGCCGGCCGCGCGGCGAGCCACCATCCGTGCCCTCGCCGAAGCGGTGGCGGACGGCAGAATCGATCTCGATCCCGGCGCCGACCGTGCCGAAACCGTCGCCCGGCTCATCGAACTACCCGGCGTCGGCCCGTGGACCGCCGGCTACGTCGCCATGCGTGCGATCGGTGACCCCGACACCTTCCTGGCCACCGATCTGGCCGCCCGCCGCGGCGCCGAGGCCCTGGGTCTGCCCAGCACCGCGAAAGCGCTGGCCATCCATGCCGAACACTGGCGGCCCTGGCGCTCTTACGCGTTGATCCGTCTCTGGCGAGCCGCCTGAACCGGCGTCCCGCTCGCGTCGAAACTACCCGCCGCGCGGACCTGTTTCGGCGTTGTCCACAGTGCCGTTCCGGCCGTCGCGGTTATCCACAGGCGGACCGGATTTCCGCACGCCGGCCGGGAGAACGCGCCACGCTTACCACCCCCAGCGAGGAGACAACGATGCTTATTCATTCGACTCTGGACACCCCTGTCGGCCCGTTCACCGTCGTGGTCAGCAAGATCGGCGCGGTGCGTGCGGCGGGCTTCACCACCGACGTGCCGGAGCTGATGAGCCTGGTTCATCCGGCGCTGCGCGAGCCGGTTCAGGCCGGCGATCCGGGCGAGGTGGGTGAAGCTGTCCGGGCCTATCTGGCGGGCGATCTGACCGCCATCGACGCGATCCCGGTCGAGCAGCACACGGCCGGCGAGTTCATGCGGCACGCATGGCAGGTGATGCGCGGGATCAAACCGGGCGCGCCGGTGACGTACACCGGATTCGCCGTTCTGTCCGGCCGGCCGCCGGCGGTCCGGGCGGCCGCTGCCGCCTGTGCCCGCAACCCGGTCGCGCTGTTCACACCGTGTCACCGGGTCCTACGCACCGATGGCTCACTCGGCGGATACCGGTGGGGCCTGGACGTCAAGGAGTGGCTGCTGAAATTCGAGTCCGGCACCTGAGTGTCCCCATCAGTAAGTCTGTGCCTGTGGGCCCGCACCTGAGGATCCGCACCTGGGGCGACAGTCGTGGCCGTTCGCTTGTGCCAGGCGGAAGGCCCCGACAGGGTGGTCGGGAGTCGCATCGCTGGACGATGATGAGGCTGACGAACGTGAACCGACTGGGGTGAGGTGTCGACATGGTGGGCGGCTGGCTACGCCGTGAACCGAAGAAGGCACCGGAACCGGAACAGCGCGCTCCGGACGATGCCGAATCGGACACGACTACCTGGGGCGGCTGGGATCCCAGTAACCGGCCGGAACCCTGGGACGAGCAGACGAGGCCGGTGCGGCTGGACGGAGGCGCCGTCACCGAACCGGTGCAACTGTCGCCGGGCAACTCCGGGGTGTACATGTCCCGTCGTCATCAGGACGACCTGCCTGGCGACGACGACGAGCCGACGACCGTCTTCCGGCTGGAGCAGATGACCGGGAGCGCGTCCGGCCCACGCACGGAGCCCCACGGGAACACTGATGACCAGTACGAGGACCAGACCGTGCTCCACCTGCGCCCGGTCGGCCAGCACGAGGATCAGACCGTGCGGTACGTACGAGAAGACCAGACTGTGCAGTTCGTGCGGGAGGTCGGCTCGCACGAGGACCGAACCGTTCGGGACACGGCGGAGGTCGACCAGAACCAGGACCACACCGTTCAGCTCAGGCTGGGGGCGGACCCGCAGCAGGATCTGACAGTTCAATACCGCCACGACGCCGCCCCGCCCCAGGACCAGGACCAGGACCAGGACCAGACCACGCGGTACGGCCTGGGAGCGGAGCTGCCGGAGGAGCAGACCCTGCAGTTCGTGCGGGCGCCTGTCCGGCCTGAAAGCGGTCGGCCTGAGAACGGGCAGCAGTCCGGTTCGGCGCCGGACCAGACTGATCGGGAACCGGAGACGACGGTCCTCCGGCTAGCCGGTGACGGCTCCGGCGGGAGCACGTCGCCCAGTGAGGTGAACCGCACCGACCAGGCTGACGCGGACGTCACGGCTGTTCAGGAGGCCGCGCCCGACTCAGAGGTCACGACCTACCTGGCGATCCCGGTCGAGCCGGAGATCCCGGTGGAGCCGGAAGTCACGGTCCACCCGGACGTTTCGGCCTATCAGGAGGTCACGGCATACCCGGGAGTCACGGCGGATCCAGAGGTCGCGACCCTGCCGGAAGTCACGGCGGATCCGGAAGTCGCGGTTCGGGCGGAGTGGGAACGGCATCCGAACGAGCGGTGGGTCGTCGGGGAAGTGGGGGATCAGGCGGCGGTGCGGCCTCGGGTTCCGCACCGGTTCCGGAATCCGCCGCCGGACACCACCATCGACGGGGCCGAGGTCGGCGAGGTCGCGTACCGGGCCGCGTCGGTGCGGGGTATCAGTCATCAGGAGCGTGGGGAACCACGACAGGACGCGTACACGGTGCAGTTCACTCAGGACCATGAGTGGCTGGTCGGCTGTATCTCGGACGGGGTCTCCTCGGCGGCCCGGTCGCATGAGGCAGCCGCCGCGATCTGTGACCGGATCAGCCGGGCGCTCGTCGAGCATCTGCTGGACTCGCCGCCTTCGGACGATCCGGAGCGCTGGGAGGAGGAGGCCGGTGCGGTTCCGTGGGATCGGATGGTGCGGGCCGCCAACGACGCCGTCTGCGAGCTGGCCTGGCCGTACGTCAGTAGTGCCGCTCAGCAGCAGGGCACCCGGCTGGATCCGGCTGAGCCGGTGTCGCACGCCCAGGCTCGGGAGATCATGTCGGGTACGGCGCTGGCGTTCGTGGTCGCGACCAGAGCGTCGCCGTCCGGTGTCCACCGGGCGATACTGGCCGACATCGCCGGTGACTCGGCGGCGTTCACGCTTCAGGACGAGCAGTGGATTCCGCTGACCCGGAGCAAAGCCGAAGACGAAGCGATCTTCTCGAGTCCGGTGAAATCGTTGCCGGGCGCGGCCGAAGTGGACGCACGGTCGTTCTATCTGCGGCCCGGCGCACCGTTGATCATGATGACGGACGGGCTGGGGGATCCGCTGGAGACGGCACAGGGTCCGGTCAGCCGGTTCCTCGCCGACCGGTGGCGGACTCCACCGGATCTGCTGGCGTTCGCGCAGCATCTGGGGTTCTACCGGGAGACGTTCACTGACGATCGGACGGCGATCGCGGTATGGCCGGGATCAGAGCCGGGATCAGAGCCGGGACCAGGGCCGGGACCGGCTGACGACGACACGGCCGATGGCGGACAGCGGCAATGAACAAGCTGGCGGGCGGGATAAAACACGTGGCCGAGTGTTCGGGACGGTTCTACGCTTGCGCGCATGACTGATACGGGAACCGGGCGTCCCGGTCTCCCCGAGAAACCGTCGCTGGACGGGCTCGAGGAGAAGTGGGCGCCGCACTGGCAGGAGGAGGAGACATACGCGTTCGACCGTTCCCAGGAGCGGGCCGGCGTGTATGCGATCGACACCCCTCCGCCGACCGTATCCGGCTCGTTGCACATCGGGCACGTCTTCGCCTACACGCACACCGACGCGGTCGCGCGATTCCAGCGGATGCGCGGCAAGACCGTCTTCTATCCGATGGGGTTCGACGACAACGGGTTGCCGACCGAGCGGCGTGTGCAGAACCTGTTCGGGGTCCGCTGCGACCCGTCGCTGCCGTACGACCCGGAGTGGCAGCCGCCCGCGAAGGCGCCGAAGCAGCAGCAGGCGATCTCCCGGCGTAACTTCGTCGAGCTGTGCAACAGGCTGACGGTCGAGGACGAGAAGGGGTTCGAGGCGCTGTGGCGGCGGCTGGGCCTGTCCGTCGACTGGAATTTGACGTATACGACGATCGGCGCCAAGTCACGGGCCGTCTCGCAGCGGGCGTTCCTGGCGAACCTGGCCGCTGGTCAGGCGTACTCGTCGGAGGCGCCGACACTGTGGGACATCGGCTTCCGCACGGCTGTCGCGCAGGCCGAGTTGGAGGATCGCGAGCGGCCCGGCGCGTACCACAAGTTGCGTTTTCACGGCCCGGACGGGCCGGTCGAGATCGACACGACGCGCCCGGAGTTGCTGCCGGCGTGTGTCGCGCTGGTCCATCACCCGGACGATCCGCGGTTCGCGGGGCTGACGTCGGTCCGGACGCCGTTCTTCGACGTCGAGGTCCCGGTCCGGGCGCATCCGCTGGCCTCTGCCGACAAGGGCACCGGTATCGCGATGGTCTGCACGTTCGGTGACCTGACCGATGTCGTGTGGTGGCGTGACCTGGATCTGGGGACCCGGGTGGTCCTGGGCCGGGACGGCCGGTTCCTGCCGGACGCTCCGGCCGGTGTCCCGGTCGCGGGTTATCAAGGGCTGGCGGGTCTGACGGTCAACGCCGCGCGCACCGAGATGGTCCGGATCCTGCGGGAGACCGGCGATCTGATCGGTGAGCCGCGGCCGGTGACGCATCCGGTCAAGTTCTACGAGCGCGGTGACCGGCCGCTGGAGATCGTCACGAGCCGTCAGTGGTTCATCCGCAACGGCGGCCGTGACCCGGAGTTGCGGGAGTCGATGCTGGCCCGGGGCCGGGAGCTGCGGTGGGCCCCGGAGAACATGCGGCATCGGTACGAGCACTGGGTCAACGGCCTGACCGGTGACTGGCTGATCAGTCGTCAACGGTTCTTCGGTGTCCCGATCCCGGTCTGGTACGGCTTGGACGCCTCCGGAGAGCCCGACTACGACCGGCTGCTCCTGCCGGACGATGAAGCGCTGCCGGTCGACCCGTCGTCGGAGTGCCCGCCGGGATTCACCGAGGCGCAGCGGGACGTCCCGGGTGGTTTCACCGCCGACCCGGACGTGATGGACACGTGGGCGACGTCGTCGTTGACTCCGCAGATCGTCACCGGTTGGAGCACCGACCCGGACCTGCACGCCCGGACGTATCCGATGGACCTGCGCCCGCAGGGTCAGGAGATCATCCGGACCTGGCTGTTCACGTCGGTCCTGCGAGCAGCCCAGCTGCCGGGAGCCGGCCGCCTTCCGTGGAAGCGGGCGATGATCAACGGCTGGATCCTCGACCCGGACCACAAGAAGATCTCGAAGTCGCTGGGCAACGCGGTGGAGACCCCGATCGATCTGCTCGACCGGTTCGGTTCGGACGCGGTCCGTTACTGGGCGGCGGGCGGCCGTCCCGGTGCGGATCTGGCGTTCGAGCCGGCCCAGCTGAAGGTCGGCCGGCGGCTGGCGATGAAGCTGCTGAACGCGTCGAGGTTCGCACTCGGTTTCGGCGATCCGGCGAGCGCGCCGGTCACCGAACCGCTGGACCTGGCGATGCTGGGCCGGTTGCGCGAGGTGGTCGCGACCGCGACCACAGCGTTCGAGGAGTACCAGCACACCGACGCGCTGCAGGCGACGGAGACGTTCTTCTGGACGTTCTGCGACGACTACATCGAGCTGGTCAAGGACCGGGCGTACGGGGTGGGCCCGGGCGCCGACTCGGCCCGGGCCGCGCTGGCCACCGGCCTGTCGGTGCTGTTGCGGCTGTTCGCACCGTTCCTGCCGTTCGTCACCGAGGAGGTCTGGTCCTGGTGGCGGGACGGTTCGGTGCACACGGCCCGGTGGCCGGACCGGGATGAGCTGCCGGAGTCCGACTCGTCGCTGCTGGATCTGGCGGGTGAGGCGCTGCGGCAGGTCCGCCGGGCTAAATCGGACCGGAAAGTGTCGATGCGGACCGAGGTGCCGGTCGCTGAGGCGTTCGGTCCGGCCGAGCTGCTGGAACGGCTGGCGCTGATCGACGGCGACTTCCGTGCGGCGGCCCGGATCGGCAAGCTGGACCTGCTTCGCGACCGCACCTCGGAACTGGTGATCGCCTGCGCTTTCTGAGCGCGCCTATCACCATGGGAGGCATGTCGATCGCCCCCGAGGAGGTCCGGGCCCCGGCCCGGGATGCGGTGCTGTTCCGGGCGTCCCCAGGCCGGACCTTCGTGATGATGTTCGCCGTGCTGATGGTCGCTTACCTGGCGGTGTCGCCGGTGGTCGGCTGGATCGCCGGTGACACCGGCGATCCGTGGTGGGCGATCGTGGCGCAGGCGATGCTGGTCGGGGCGGTGGTGGCCGGGGCCTACACGGTCTCGGCCCGGGCCGCGCTGCGGACCTGGGTGCGGATCTCGTCCGGCGGGCTGGAGCTGGCCAGCCAGGAATCCGATCCGATCCTGCTGGACTGGGCGGACGTCTCGGCCGCGGTGATCCGCCGGGAAGGTCTGCGGACCGTGCTGGAGGTGATTCCGGCTGATCTGGACAGCGTCCACCCGGTCCAGGCGGGCGCGGCGGGCGGGCCGGTGCTGACCGACACGCCGCGGGGGCCGGCTTTCCTCGCCGACCTCACCCAGATCTGGCCGGGCCCGCGGGCATTGCGCCGGGCGCTGGACCGGCACCTGCCCCGTTAGAAGTCGAAGCCGCCGAAATCGCCGCCACCGACATCTCCGCCACCGAAGTCCGGCCCGGCGAAGTCGCCGCCACCACCGAGATCGCCGCCACCGAAGTCACCGAAGCCCGGTGAGAACAGGGCGTCGAAGATCAACATCCCGCCGAGGACACCGGCGCCCGCGCCGAGCGCCGTCTTCCAGACCGGGGTCGAATACCACCCGGCGGGCACCGGGCGACCCTGCACCCAGCCGCCCGGGTAGTAGTACGGGGTGTCCGAACCGGGCTGAGGCGCCGCCCGGTAGGAGTGGCCCTGCACGTTGACCTCACGGGCCTGGGTGATCTGGCCCGCGCCCTGGGCGGAACTCAGCGGCGGCAGGTCCGGGCCGGGGTCGAGGCCCATCGCCAGGCGAGCAGCACGCACATACTGCAAGCCTTCGAGAGCGGACTCTCGGGCCAGCTCGAATTGTCGTACCGAATCGGCGGTCTGCATCTGACCACCGGCGGCGTTGTAGCGCTCGCTCGCGTCGGCCAGCGCCTGCCGCGCGGCGGGCTCCTCGGAACTCAGGTTCATCACCTGGCCGCCGAGACGCTCATACCACCTCTGGGCTTCGGCTCTCGCGTCGGCGAGACTCGTCTGCTGGCGGGCCTGCCCGCCTCGTTGAGTCGCGGCGATGACCAGGGCGATCACCGCGACGATGGCCAGGATCAACAACACGCCCTTCATGTTCTCCAAGGTACCCGCGCAAACTGTGTGCTTTCTGTCTGGCAATCTTCGGTGGTGACGTTCTCAACACTCGCCGTGGTCCTCGCCTGCCTGGCCGCCGGTGGGGCGGTGGGCTGGCTGGCGGCCCGGGGCCGCGCAGCGACCGACATCGCCCGTCTGGAAGCGACCCTGGAGGCCGCCCGCGACGGGGAGGATCGTCTGGAACAGTCGTTGCGGGCACTGTCCTATGAGGCGACCGTCCAGTCCCAGGAGGCGGTGGCCCGTGCGGTGGCGCCGCTGCACGACACGCTGCGCCGCTACGAGGACCGGGTCGCCCAGCTGGAGCACGACCGGGTGGACGCCTACGCTGAGCTGCGGGAACAGGTGCGGTCGATGGGTGCGGTCTCCGGCGAGCTGCGCACCGAGACCCGCCAGCTGGTCGCGGCGTTGCGTGCTCCGCAGGTGCGCGGGCGCTGGGGTGAGCATCAGCTGAAGCGGATCGTCGAGGCGGCCGGTCTGCTGGAGCATTGCGACTTCGCCGAGCAGGTCACCGCGTCGACCGACGACCATGGCGTACGGCCGGACCTGGTCGTTCAGTTGCACGGTGGCCGGACCGTGGTCGTTGACGCGAAAGCGCCCTTGGAGGGTTATCTGTCCGCGATGGAGGCTCGCGACGAACACACCCGGGACGGGCATCTGGACCAGCACGCCCGGCACCTGCGCGGGCACATCGACGCACTCGCCGGAAAACGGTACTGGACGGCGTTCGAGTCCTCACCGGACTTCGTGGTGCTCTTCGTGCCGGCCGACCCGTTCCTGGATGCGGCACTGCAACGGGACCCGACGCTGATGGAGCACGCTTTCCGCCGGGGCATCGTGCTGGCCACCCCGGCGACCCTGATCGCGATGCTGCGGACGGTCGCCTACTCCTGGCGGCAGGAGGCACTGACCCGCAACGCGGCCGCTGTGCACGGGCTGGCCCGGGAACTCTACGGCCGGCTGTCGACGCTCGGTGACCATGTGGACAAGCTGGGGACATCGCTGTCCGGGGCGGTCACCGCATACAACCGGGCGGTCGGCTCGCTGGAGTCACGGGTGCTGGTCAGCGCCCGCAAGATGGCCGAGATGGGCGTCTCGGACGAGGAGCTGCCCCCACCCGTCCAGGTGGAGGTCGCCCCTCGTCAGCCACAGGCTCCCGAGTTCAGCTAGCTTTGGCCGCCGCGGCTTTCTTCATGTCGCGGCGCAGCTCCTGCGGGAGGGAGAAGGTGAGCCGCTCCTCGGCGGTGGTGAACTCGGTGACCTCGCCGAAGCCACGGGTGGCGAGGTGGCCGAGCACCTCCATGACCAGTTCGTCAGGGACGCTCGCGCCGGACGACACACCGACCGTGGTGGCGCCCTCCAGCCATTCGTCCTGGATCTCGGAGGCGTAGTCGACCAGGTGCCCGGCCCGCGCGCCGGCGCCGAGGGCGACCTCGACCAGGCGCACCGAGTTGGACGAGTTGGTCGAGCCGACCACGATCACCACGTCGCACTCCGGCGCGATCTCTTTGATCACGTGCTGGCGGTTGGACGTGGCATAGCAGATGTCGTCGCTCGGCGGCGACTGGAGCAGCGGCAGTCTCGTCTTGAGCCGGGCCACCGTCTCCATCGTCTCGTCGACCGAGAGGGTGGTCTGCGACAGCCAGACGACTTTCGACGGGTCACGGATCACGATGTTGTCCACGCTGTCGGGGCCGTCGACGAGCTGGATGTGTCTCGGAGCCTCACCGGCGGTGCCGACGACCTCCTCGTGACCTTCGTGGCCGATGAGGAGGATGTCGTAGTCCTCGGCGGCGAACCGTTTCGCCTCGTGGTGCACCTTCGTCACCAGCGGGCAAGTCGCGTCGATCGCCTTGAGGTTGCGCTCGCGGGCCTGCTCGTGCACCTCGGGGGCCACGCCGTGCGCCGAGAAGACCACGGTTGAGCCCTCGGGGACCTCGTAGTTCTCCTCCACGAAGATCGCGCCGCTGGCCTCCAGGGTGTTGACCACATGCTTGTTGTGCACGATCTGCTTGCGCACGTAGACCGGGGCGCCGTAGAGCTTCAGCGCCTCCTCGACGGTCTGCACGGCGCGGTCGACGCCGGCGCAGTAGCCACGCGGCTTGGCGAGCAACACACGCTTACGAGCTTCAGTCACCCGGCCATGGTACGTGCACCATCCCCTGCCCCGCCTCTCTGCGATATCCGCCACAGGCCCGGCCTGTTTCGCACCGAATAATGGGCGAATAAGGACATAATTGACTTATGTGGGCATCGATCCCGGCTGTGCTCCGGGTGATGGCCGGCTGGCTCCTGCTCGGTATCGGCCTTCTCGACCTCGCCGTCGAACTGGACGGCGGACTCACCGTCACCTACCTGGTCTTTCATATCGGGCTCTGCGTCGGCGGCATCCTGCTGCTGGTCCGGCGCCGGCCGATGCCGAGTTTCGCCGCCCTGATCCTCGTGCCGATCCCCGGCCTGACCGGACTGCTGTACGGCTACCCGTTCCCGCTGATCGACTGGTTCCACACGGCCGCTGACCTGATCTTCTGGAGCTGTGCCGGACTGCTGCTGACCGTCGCGCTGGCGCTGGCCGAGCGACTGCTGCCGGAACGGCGCACCCCGGTGGATCTGAGCCACTACCCCGGCCACGCCGAACCGCGCGCCACCGAAAATGTCGGTGGGCTTCCGTAATCTGGCCCGGTGAACAACCCCAGCACCGCCGACGAGCCGTGGCCGGTTCGCGTCGTCAGCCAGAAGATCACGGCCTGGATCGGCAAGCTGGGTTGGGTCTGGGTCGACGGGCAGGTCGCACAGATCAGCCGCCGTCCCGGTTCCAGCATGGTCTTCCTGACCCTTCGGGACCCGGCGACCGACCTCAGCCTGACCGTCACCACCAGCAACGACGTCATCCACGCCGGGGCGCCTCAGCTGTCCGAGGGCGCCCGGGTGGTACTGCACGCCAAACCCGAGTTCTATCCGGCCCGCGGCACGCTCAGCCTGCGGGCCGACGAGATCCGCCAGGTCGGGCTCGGCGAGCTGCTGGCCCGGCTGGAGATGTTGAAGAAGCACCTCGCCGCAGAGGGCTTGTTCGCCCGCGAGCGCAAACGACGGCTGCCGTTCCTCCCCCGCCGAGTCGGCCTGATCACCGGCCGGGCCAGCGCCGCCGAGCGCGACGTGCTGGTCAACGCACAGCGCCGCTGGCCGTCCGTCGACTTCCGGGTGATGAACGTGCCGGTCCAGGGCCCGACTGCGGTGCCGCAGATCATCGACGCGCTCAAGGTCCTCGACGGTGACGACACCATCGACGTGATCGTGATCGCCCGCGGCGGCGGCAGCGTCGAGGACCTGCTGCCCTTCTCCGACGAGGCACTGTGCCGGGCGGTGTTCGCCGCCCGCACACCGGTGGTCAGCGCCATCGGCCACGAGACCGACAGTCCGCTGCTCGACCACGTCGCCGACGTGCGCGCCTCCACCCCGACCAACGCGGCCGAGCGGATCGTGCCCGACCTGGCCGAGGAGCAGCGGCTGATCTCGCACGCGAAAGCGCGGCTCGACCGGGCGATCACCCACCTGATCGACCGGGAGCGGCAGCGGATCGAGTCCTGGCGGTCCCGGCCGGTGCTGGCCCGGCCGGAGGCACTGCTCGACCAGCGGGCCGCCGAGGCGACGACCCTGCGCGACCGGGCCGCCCGCAGCCTGGAGCACCGGCTCAGCCGCGCCGACGACGCGCTGGAACACACCGTCGCCCGGCTGCGGGCTCTGTCCCCGGCGAAGACGCTGGAGCGGGGTTACGCGATCGTGCAACGTTCCGACGGTCACGTGGTCCGCGCCGCGGACGAGGTGGCCGCCGGCGACATTCTTCGGATCCGGCTCGCCGAGGGCGAGCTGCACGCAGCGGCACAGGAGAGTTCATGAGCGACGACAAGATGACCTACGAGCAGGCCCGGACCGAGCTGGCCGAGGTGGTCGAGCGGCTGGAACGGGGCGGCGGCAGCCTGGAGGAGTCGCTGGCCCTGTGGGAGCGCGGCGAGAAACTGGCCGACATCTGCCGGCAGCGGCTCGACGGCGCACGGGCGCGCATCGAGACCGCCCGCGCGGCCCGAGCCGACGAATGACCCGGTCAGGGCAGTGCGGTGGCCAGCTTCTCCAGGTTCTCGGTGTCGCCGCTGGCGCCGATGAGCACGATGGTCCGGTCCGGCTCGGTCGCGATCAGAGCGGTCTCGCCGGTCCGCCCGGAGTACTGCAGCCAGGTCCGCTGGTCGGTGCGGAAGGTTCCGGTCCGCTGACCCTGTTTGCCGACCTCGGCCGGGACCAGGATGCTCGGGTCCACGCTGCTCTGGATCATCAGGATCGCCTTGTCGCTCGGCGGGACGTAACCGAGTCGCAGAGTGGCCCCGTCGTTCTCCCGGCGGAAGTTCGCCGACGTGACGTGCCAGTCCTGGTCCTCGGTCAGCCCCACCGGCACGGTCACCGGGAACTGGCGCGACGCCAGGTCGATCGACGAGGCCGGGTCGATCGAGACCGGCCGGTCGCCCTCCAGCACCACCCGGTAGAAACCCATCACCAGCGCGATCGGAACCAGCAGCACCAGCAGCGAGATGATCATGTCGCGCGGGCGGCGGCCTTCCTTGGGGGCGAGACGCGGCACCGGGTCCTGTTCCTCGGCCTCCACGGCCGGGGCCGGGTTCGCGCCTTCGCCAGCCGGGACCGGGTCCACGGCCGCGTCGGCTGGGGCAGCGCCCGCCCAGACCGGGTCCACGGCCGCGCCCGCCGCCTGGGTCGTGGTTTCGTCCTGGGCCGGAGCTGGGGAAGAGGCTGGTTCCACGAAGCCCATTGTTAACCATGTCGCTGAACCGAGACTTGGCACGTCCTCGGATGCCAGGATCGGAAGACGAATCTAGGCTCCGGCTCGCTGATCACCTCGGGTGACCGGCCAGTCGGCACCTAGCCCCGCAACGTCGCGAGGAGGCCGCCCGTGCCAGCCCGAGTCCCTCAGGATCTGGACCGCAACATCGCCCTCGACCTGGTCCGTGTGACCGAAGCCGCGGCGATGGCCGCCGGCCGCTGGGTCGGCCGCGGTGACAAGAACGGCGGTGACGGTGCCGCCGTCGACGCCATGCGCAAGCTCATCAACTCGATCCAGATGCAGGGCGTCGTCGTCATCGGCGAAGGCGAGAAAGACGAAGCGCCAATGCTCTTCAACGGCGAACGAGTCGGCGACGGCACCGGCCCCGAGGTGGACGTCGCGGTCGACCCGGTCGACGGCACCACACTGATGAGCAAGGGCATGCCCGGTTCGATCGCGGTGCTCGCGGTCGCCGAGCGGGGCGCCATGTTCGACCCGAGCGCCGTCTTCTACATGGACAAGATCGCGGTCGGCCCCGACTGCGCCGACGTCGTCGACATCAACGCCGGCGTCAAGGAGAACCTACGGCGCATCGCGAAAGCCAAACGCTCCAGCGTCTCCGACGTCACGGTGTGCATCTTGGACCGGCCACGCCACTCGAAACTGGTCGAAGAGGTCCGGCACGCAGGAGCCAACATCAAGTTCATCTCGGACGGCGACATCGCCGGCGCCATCGCCGCAGCCAGCCTGGAGACTGACGTCGACGTGCTGATGGGCGTCGGCGGCACCCCCGAGGGCATCACCGCAGCATGCGCCCTGAAGTGTCTAGGCGGCACGATCCAGGCCAAACTGTGGCCCCTAGACGACGCCGAACGCGAGAAGGCCATCGCCGGCGGCCACGACCTGGACCGAGTCCTGAGCACCGACGACCTGGTCACCGGCGACAACTGCTTCTTCGTAGCCACCGGCGTAACCAGCGGCGACCTACTCAAAGGCGTCCGCTACCGCGCCGGCGGCGCCCACACCCAGTCCATCGTGATGCGCTCCAAGAGCGGCACGATCCGGGTCATCGACTCCTACCACCGCTTGGAGAAACTGGCCCTTTACTCAGCGGTCGACTTCGACGGCCACCTCCCGACGGTCCCGATGGGCGAGCCGATCCTCTAACCCAGCCCCAGCCCTCCATCCGGTCCGATCCACCACAGCGATCGACCACAGCGGAGCAGATCTTCCAACGCAGGGGATCCCTTCTCCTGACGCAGGGGATCCTGTCTCCTGACGCAGACGTTCCCATCTTCCGACGCGTGCGATCCGGTCCGGGCTGTCGCAGGTCCGGACCACCACGCGCCGGTACGCCAGACGGCCCCACAACCACACCGGCCCGCCCTGCCTCGTCCGCGCGAGGCAGGCGCCGGTCAGGGCCACCCCGCGCCCGCCGGGCCGAATGCGACCCCAAGGCCACCCCGCACCGCGCCGCGCCACCCCGCGCTCCTCTCCACCGCCCCTCGGCTCCCGGCTCCCGGCTCCCGGCTTGCGGCTCCTGCTTGCGTGCGGCTTGCGGCTCCTGCTTGCGTGCGGCTTGCGGCTTGCGGCTTGCGGCTTGCGGCTTGCGGCCAGTTGAGCTGCGGATCGAACGACTTCGCGTATTCAAGGATTCCCCCTGACCGGCCACACCCTTTGAGCGGTCGATACCTACGCGGAATAGACATCACCGCCGCGGATTCGGCGAGTCTGTTCAGTCACGTCGAGCATGACTGGATATGCGATTGCGTCGGGCTCTCGCCCAAATCTTCCTCATTCACAAAAACCGACATAACGGTAGCTCCGCAGCTACCTCAACGGCATCCTACGTCCAGGAATGCGACCGCTTCCCGATTGGAAAGTTCGACAGTTTGGCACGATCCTCCTCTTACAGTTTCCTACGGGACTTCGGGAGAATTTATGTATGAGCCAATCAGCACTGTTCAGCGTTGCGGGAATGCGCGATCGGACCAAGTCGAAGAACTATTGTCCTGATCGCGACGAGTTTCGTCGCGATCACGAGAGGCGTCGCGCTTGGGGGCTTCAACTCCGCCACGCCGAGAAACTTCGCCGCATCCGTGCAAGCGAATTCATGTCCCTCTCCAACGAGGATCGCGAGTGGCTGGCTTCTCTCGCTCCGCCGACTCCGCCCGCACCACCATCGGAGCTGAAGCCGGCAATGGCGATGGAACCAGCAATGGCGATGAAACCAGCAATGGCGATGAAACCAGCAATGGCGATGAAACCAGCGATGGCGATGGCGATGGAGCCCCCGACCTGCGATGTGGCAGTTGCTCAGCCTGTTCAGCCGACTCCGCAGACTCTCTCCACACCGCCGCCGGAGCTAAAAGCGGCCCCGGAACTGGGACCCGAGCCAGGGCCGGAACCCGAGCAGGACCCGGAACCAAAGCTGGGGCCTGAGCCGGAACCCGAGCTGGAGCTGGAATCCAAGTCGCACTTGGAATCTGAGTCGGAGCTAGAGGCCGAGGTAGGGCCGGAGCCGGAGCTGGGGCCTCCGGTCTGCGATTCGGTAGTTGCTCAGGTAGCGACTGCGACTTCGGTCTCGGGGCTGCGGTTCGGGGCTTCCGCTCGACGGGCGGCAGGCACTGGTGGACGGGCGCGGTTCGTTCTTGCGCCGGTCGGTCCTCGGTTGGGAACGTCGCTGGTTCGATCGGGCCGGGGTGGGTCTTTATTGAATGAGTATGGTGCCGGTCGGGTTTCGGTCACGGTGACACTCGGCGTGTTTCCGGGCGACCGTGTCCGTGGTGGTCATTGCGCGATGGCCGGCGAACAACCATTCAGGTCTTCGTCGGATCATTTGTGCTTCGTGCGGAGAGTTCTGAGAGTGGTATGACTGAAGGAAGCCAGACATCGCGGTAGCCGGCATGAGGTGGTTCGTGTTCGGGGAATCGGTGTCGCCACCGCCCCTGAATTGGCCGCAGATATTCCCCTCGCCGCCCTGTTCAGAAAAATTAGGCAGCCGCTTTGAGAAGAATCTTCGGCACGTCTCCACCTAGCCGCCGAGAAACGTTCCATTGACGCTTCTTGAAAGTTCGAATGTCGACAGCCGCTGGCCTCGACCACTCCGCCGCTCCGCAGCGCAGCGGACCTCGGGGGAAATCAACCACCCGTGCTGGTGTTGCTGTCAGACAAAAGCTCTTGATTTCGCGGTCTTGGCGGATCGAACCGCAAATCAACATGGCTCCCGTGGCCAGCTGCGGGCAGATTCAGGCAGTCGAAGCATTTGCCTCTACGAGTTCGGCGAATATCTCGGAGGGCTTCTTCCAATTGTGGATCTTACGGGGTCGGTCATTGATTTCGGAAGCCACCATTGCCAGGTATTTCGGATCTGATGTGATCGGGACGCCTTTCGGGAAGTACTCGCGCAGGATGCGGTTCGCGTTCTCGTTGCTGCCGCGCTGCCATGGTGAGTGCGGGCGGGCGAAGTAGACCGGCAGCCCGGCGGCGGTGATCCGTGCGTGTCCGGCCATCTCGGAGCCGCAGTCCCAGGTCAGCGAGCGGGCGATCTGTGGCGGCAGCGTTCCGGCGGCGGCGATCACCGCGTCGCCGACGGTCAGCGCGTCGCGTCCGGTCAACGGGACCAGGACCAGCATCCGGGAGGTCCGCTCGACCAGGGTCGCGACTGCGGACCTGCCGGCCTTGCCGATCACGAGGTCGCCTTCCCAGTGGCCGGGCACCTGCCGGTCCTCGACCTCGGCGGGGCGTTCGTCGAGGTAGCGGGGCTCACGGATCCGCGGGGCCGGGGCCGGGCGGGGGCCCGAACGGCGGGCGGTCCGGCCGGTGCGCAGCTTCAGCAGTTCCCGAGCCAGGGCGGACACCGGCTGGGCGTAGACCCACTGGTAGATCGCTTCGTGTGACACCCGTACAGCCTGATCGTCGCGGTAGTCGCGCGGCAACCGGCCCGCGATCGACGCCGGCGACCAGCCGCCCTTGAGCAGCTGCGTGACCACCGTCCGCAGCCGTGGTGACCGGTCGACCGCGTACGCCTTCGGCCGCAACCGACCGGTCAGCGCCGACTGGTCCGCAGTCACGGCCCGGTACTCCGCCCGGCCGCCGTGGCGGGCCACGTCCCGTGAGACCACCGACGGGTTCCGGCTGATCAGCCGGGCAATCTCCTTGAATTCCAGGCCCTCGGCCAAGCCACGGGAGATCTCTTCACGATCGACCAGGGTCAACATGTTGCGCACGGCGGGCATCCTGTCCCACCGACCCATCAAGATCAAATGCTACGACTGACTGAACTCGCCGCGGTGTGGCCAGCTGCGGCTTGTCACGCATGGGCGAAACTCGTCGGCCTGCAGGCGGCCAGTTGGGCCTGCCGGGTTGGAGGTGCCGGACAGGGGATACCGGGGGCTGGGAATGCCGGACCGGGGGATGCGAGGGCTGGGGATGCGTAGGAACTGAAACCCGAAGACGCCAGCGCTGGAGCGGCGGACTGGGATCCGAAGACGCCAGCGCTGGAGCGGCGGACTGGGATCCGAAGACGCCAGCGCTGGAGCGGCGGACTGGGATCCGGAGATGCCGGAGCTGGAGCGGCGGGACTGGGGTTGGGGGTGCCGGAAGTATCGCATTCGGCCCGGTTGGCGCGGGGTGGCCTTGAGCCGCGGCTGCCTTGCGGGGACGGGGCGGGGCTGGCCGGTGTGGTTGTGGGGCCGTGGAGCGTACCGGAGGAGGGGTCAGGATTTTCGGCGGAAGACGACTGCCGCCACGACGCCGCCTACCAGGCCCAGCAAGTGGCCCTGCCAGGAGATTCGCTGGTCGGTGGGGAGGACGTTGAAGAGCTGGTACCAGTACAGGAGGCCGATGAAGCCGGCCACCGCGAAGTGCCACCAGCTACGTTCGACCAGGCCGCGGGCGAAGATCAGGCCCAGATAGCCGAAGATCACGCCGCTGGCGCCGACCACGACGGTCTGGGGGTCGCCGATGAACCAGACGCCCACTCCGGAGACCGCGATGATCAGGACTGTCGACCAGATGAAGCGGCGGACGCCGCCGGCCAGAGCGAACGTGCCCAGCAGGATGAGGGGGATCGAGTTGCTGTAGAGATGCTCCCAGCCGTCGTGCAGGAACGGGCTGAAGAAGATGCCGTCGATGCCCTCGGTGGAGCGCGGGATGATGCCGCCGGCCAGGTCCAGGGTGCCGGGGCCCAGGGCGACGTCGATCGCCTCGATCAGGAACAGGAACGGGACGATGGCGCACATCGTCACGAACGCGCGGCCCAGTGATGCGTAGAAAGCGTCGGTCCCGAATCTTGTCGACTCGTCCGCTCGTGCGTCTGCTGCCCAACCGCCGTACCCCATGTATCGATGGTCCCAGGCGTAGCTGAAAGCGGCCACTCAGGAAAGGCGGTGGGTTGCCTCGGCGATCTCGGTGCGAAACTTGGCGATCTGGGTATAGACGCCGAAATATCCGTCGCGGGCGCAGCCCAGTCCCCAGCTGACGATGCCGATCTGGGTCCAGCGACCGGTATTGTCCCGGGCCACCATCGGGCCGCCGGAATCGCCCTGACAGGTGTCGACGCCGTGCCGGCCGGCGCAGATCGATTCGTCTTGGACCAGTTCGACTCCGGCTTTGCGGTACGCGGCTGCGCACTCGTCGTCCGGAATCGTCGGCACGGTGGCGTAGTGCAGACGCCGCTCCTGCAGCAGGGAAGTCTCCCGGGTCTGGCCCCAGCCCATCACGGTGAACTCGCCCTTGTCGACGTTCTCGCTGGTGATCGGCAGGGTCGGCAGCGCGAGATCGCGTTCCAGCCGGACGACCGCCCAGTCGTCGCCGGCGGTCTCGGTGACGAAGTCCGGTGACCGGTAGACCTCGACGGACTTGACGGTGATCGCGGTCCGGGATTTGAGGTCGGTGGCGCCCGCGGTGACGGTGATCCGGTCGTTGGGTCCACTCGGCCCGACGCAGTGCCCAGCGGTCAGGACCACCCGGGGCGCGGTCAGAGCACCGCCACAGCCCATCGAGAGCCGCACCGCCCAGGGGAATCTGCCGTTTCCGGCAAGATCGCCACCGACGACGTCACGAGCCGGGGCCCGGCCCCCGTCGGCCCGCGCTGGCAGGCCGCTCAGCGGCAGCGTGAGAACGAAGAGAGCCAGAGCCGCTTTTCGGACCATACGGACATTGGATCACAGCAAAAACGGGGCCACGCGAAACGCCGCGCAACCCCGTTCATCGCTTGAACGACCTAGTACCAGCCCACACTCTGCGAGTGGCTCCACGCACCACACGGGGTGTCGTAACGACCCTCGATGTAGCCGAGACCCCACTCGATCTGGGTGGCCGGGTTGGTCTTCCAGTCACTGCCGGCCGAGGCCATCTTGCTGCCGGGCAGGGACTGCGGAATGCCGTACGCCCCGGAACTCTGGTTCGTGGCCTTGTAGTTCCAGCCACTCTCCTTCTTCCACAGCTTGTCCAGGCAGGGGAACTGGTCAAGATCGAAACCGGCGTCGAGCATCAGGGCGCAGCCGATCTCGCGGCTCCCGCTGTACTCGTTGCAGGACTCGGGGATGTCACCGGTGTAGCCGACCGGACCGGCGGCCTCCTCGGCCTTCTTTTTGGCCTCTTCGGCCTTCTTGGCCTCGATGGCCTTGGTCTCCGCCGTCCACGCCTTGGACGCGGCAGCCTTCACCTTGCTGGCGGCCTTGGCGGCGGCGACCTCTTCGGCGGCCGACCGATGAGCCCGGTCCGCCGCGTGGTTGGCCTCGCGCACCTTCAGCAACTGCTGCTGCAGCCGCAACTCGTCCTGGCTCGCCTGGGCGAGGGCCTGCGACGACGCGACCTGCTGCTGTTGCTGCGGAACGTCACGGTCCTGGCCGAGGTAGACACCACCGGTCAGACCCGCCGCGAGAACTCCAACGGACGCTGCACGCACTCCGAGCCGGCTCCAGAGCCGCTTCACGAAGATTCCCTTCGTCGGGGGCAATGAGCGGCAGGTCCCCGACCGGGGTCGGACCTTCGCCGCCGGCACCGCGACCCATCAGATCGCCGGAAGGTGCCCGCCGAACACGATGGCCCAACGTGAAGAGGATGTGAAACGCCAGCGTGGAGATGTGACTTTAGTCACCAGACTTTCTAGTAAAATCTGGCACATAGCTGCCACGCTGGCGTCCCACTGAAGACTTACAGCGGAATCTCCTCCAGGAGGTCGGTCACCACCTCGGCGATCGGCGACCGCTCCGACCGCGTCAGGGTCACGTGGGCGAAGATCGGGTGCCCCTTGAGCGCCTCGATCACCGCGGTGACACCGTCATGCCGGCCGACCCGCAGGTTGTCGCGCTGGGCGACGTCGTGAGTGAGCACGACCCGCGAGTTCTGCCCGATCCGGGACAGCACGGTGAGCAGCACGTTGCGTTCCAGCGACTGCGCCTCGTCGACGATCACGAACGAGTCGTGCAGGCTCCGGCCACGGATGTGGGTCAACGGCAGCACCTCGAGCAGGCCGCGGGCCATCACCTCCTCGATCACGTTGGCGTGCGCCACTGAACCGAGGGTGTCGAAGACCGCCTGCGCCCAGGGCGACATCTTCTCCGACTCGCTGCCGGGCAGATAGCCCAGCTCCTGGCCACCGACCGCGTAGAGGGGACGGAACACCACCACCTTCTTGTGGCGGTTGCGCTCCATCGTCGCCTCCAAACCGGCGCAGAGGGCCAGCGCGGACTTGCCGGTGCCCGCCCGGCCGCCCAGCGAGACGATGCCGATCTGCTCGTCGAGCAGGATGTCGAGCGCCACCCGCTGCTCGGCCGACCGGCCCCGGAGCCCGAACGCGTCCCGATCACCACGGACCAGTTTGATCGACTTGTCCGGGTTGACCCGGGCCAGCGCCGAACCACGCGGCGAGTGGATCACCAGGCCGGTGTGGCAGGGCAGGTTCTCCGCCGCCTCCAACTCCAGCTCGTCACCGGAGTAGAGCGAGACCACCTGCTCCTCGGACAGCTCCAGGTCGGCCATGCCGGTCCAGGTGGGGTCGCTGGCTTGACCGTGCCGGTACTCGTCGGCGGTGATGCCGACCGCGGCCGCCTTGACCCGCAGTGGCATGTCCTTGCTGACCAGCGTGACGTCCCGGCCCTCGGCAGCGAGGCCCAGCGCCACGGACAGGATGCGGGTGTCGTTCGAGTCGTTGCGGAAACCCTGCGGGAGCACGCTCTGATCAGCGTGGTTCAGCTCCACCCGCAGCGTGCCGCCCTCGTCGTTGCAGAGCACCGGCTGGTCCAGGCGGCCGAACTTGATCCGCAGCTCGTCCAGCGTCCGCAACGACTGTCGGGCGAACCAGCCCAGCTCGGGGTGGTGACGTTTGCCCTCCAACTCGGAGATGACCACGAGAGGCACGACCACCTCGTGGTCGGTGAACCGGCGGAACGCCGCCGGATCGGAAAGCAGGACCGAAGTGTCCAGGACGAAGACCCTGCCGGCAGTGGCGGGTTCCGCGTCGGCGTGCCGGTCACGGGCCCTACGGCGGCCCGGCGCGGCAGTGCTGCTGGAGACTTTTTCGGCCGGGTTCTGGTCGACCCCGGCATCGGTACGGCGAGATGTCACAGGCCTGCTCCAGCGGGCGTGCAACCCGGTCCGCCCGCGGTCCGCCACCTCCGGTCGCCGGCCCTTGCACGGAGTCGGATCGCAGTCTCCGTGGCGCACGTCGTCGCTGGTCCGGGCCGACCGGCTGGCCCGGGATGACCCCGTGCCATGACTCAAACGCTAGCGGTCAACTACGTCCCGCGGTAGTGCGCAAAATCGGGCACCCCAGGGTGACGCTCGACCCACGCGAAATCGTCAGGCATAAAACCTGGTGATCCGCGGGTACTGTGGCTTGCGTGGCAGAAAGCGAACGTCCTACCCACCCGCTGACCACTGACGACGCGTGGGCGTTCACCGCTTCACGCGCTTCGTCCACGACTTTCTTCTTCGATTTCGACGGTGTTCTCTCGCCGGTCACCGACGATCCGGATGTCTCCCAGCCGGTGCCGTCCGTCCCCGGGGTGCTCGCACGCCTGGCCGAGTCGGTCGCCCGTGTGGCGATCGTCTCAGCCCGTCCGGTCAGTTTTCTCCGGTCCCGGTTCGGGACGCTGGACAACGTCGATCTGCACGGCCTCTACGGCCTGGAGGTCTGGCACGACGGCGAGATCGTCACCAACCCGGCCGCCCTCGAGTTCGTGCCCGCGATGGCCGACCTGTCCGAGGCCGCGCGCACCGAGCTGCCCGGCGAGATCCTGGTCGAATACAAACGGCTCTCCGTGGCCCTGCACTACCGCACCGCCCCCGAGCACGCGGCGGCCGTCGAGCGCTGGGCGCACGAGCAGGCCGAGCGCCTGGGCCTGCGGACCCAGCGCGGCCGCATGGTCGTCGAGCTGAAACCCCCGGTCGACCAGGACAAGGGCATGGTCATCACGGAGAGCGTCCGCAATGCCGGCTGCGCCTGGTACTTCGGTGACGACATGTCCGACATCAAGGCTTTCGATGCTCTGCGGGCCCGCGAGGCAGTCGACCCGACGTTCTTCGGCATGGCCGTCGCGGTCGCCAACACGGAAACCGGCGCCGAAGTCTCGGCAGCCGCCGACCTGACCCTGGAATCCCCGCACGCGGTCGCCGCTTTCCTCGCCGAGGGCCTGGGGCGTTTCTAAAACCTTTGCTCTGGTACGAGTCGGGACGTCCCGCCGAATCGGGACGTCCCGTAGCTACCACGCGACGTCCGCGACACCCCAGACCGCCCGGCGACCGCCGGGCCGAATGCGGTGCTCCCGGAAACCCCAACCCACCACACACCGCTACCGGCCAGCGGACGTGGCAAATTCCGGTTCACCCCGCACCCCAATTCACCACGCGCCGCAGCGCGGCACGGCACAGCGGCCAGCGCGGCACAGCGCGGCACAGCGCGGCACAGCGCGGCACAGCGCGGCACAGCGCCCAGCGTGGTGACCTGCGGTTCGAATCGCACCCCAACTCACCACACAGCGACGCACGACGCTCGGCGTGGTGACCTGCGGCTCGCACCGCACCCCAACTCACCACGGGGGAACGCGGTGGCTGTGAAGTGGGTGGGCGGGGTGGTCTTGAGGGACGCATTCGGCCCGGCGGGCGCGGGGTGGCCCTGAGGGGCCGTCTGTCTCGCGTCGTAGGTACGGGACTTCCGGGTTCGGCGGGAGGTGTGGCCCGTACGAGATGCCGGTTTTGAATTGCGGTAAGTCGGCGGGGACCGGTGGCCTGGAGTTTCGCCGGTGGCCTGCGGGCGTGGGGTCAGGCTCCGTAGCGGCGCTGGCGGGTGGCGTAGGAGCGTAGGGCCCGGAGGAAGTCGATGCGGCGGAAGTCGGGCCAGTTGGCGTCATGGAAGTAGAACTCCGAGTGTGCTGACTGCCACAGCAGGAAGCCGGACAGGCGCTGTTCGCCGGAGGTTCGGATGACCAGGTCGGGGTCGGGCTGGCCGCGGGTGTAGAGGTGTTCGGCGATGTGTTCGACGTCGAGGATCTCGGCGAGTTCCTCGATGGTGCCGCCGGTGGCCGCGTGTTCGTAGAGCAGGGAGCGAACCGCGTCGGTGATCTCGCGGCGGCCGCCGTAGCCGACGGCCAGGTTGACCTCGACGCCCTCGCAGCGGTCGCGGGTCTTCTCCTGGACGGCTTTCAAGTGGGCGGCGGTGGCGGCCGGCAGCACGTCGAGGGCGCCGACCATGCGCAGCCGCCAGGGGTTGCCCTCTTCGGCGAGTTCGGTGGCCAGGTCCTCGATGATCTTCACTAGCGGGTCCAGCTCGACGGCCGCTCGCTGCAGGTTGTCGGTGGCCAGCAGGTAGAGCGTGACGTGCTCGATGCCGGACTGGTCGCACCAGGTCAGCAGATCCTTGACGCGGATGGCGCCGACGCGGTGGCCGTCGTTCGGGTCGACGAACCCCATCTCCCGAGCCCACCGGCGGTTTCCGTCGCACATCACGCCGATGTGTTTGGGCACGGGCTTACCGGCCAGCTTCCCCGCCAGCCGCCGCTCATAAAAGGTGTAGACCAGAGAACGCAGACTCATCACCCTGAAGCGTAACCACCCCCGCCAGAGGCTCAAGCGGGGCGGCACCATCTGCTACGCGGATGCGCCCGATCATGCGATCACGCGCATCCGCCAACCGGCTGGTCCCACTGCGGCGCCGTTGCCGCGATGGGACCAGCCGGGGGTCTAGGCGTCGGCCAACCGGGCCTTGAGCGCGTCCAGCTCCGACCAGAGGACCGCCGGCAGTTTGTCGCCGAACCGGTTGAACCACTCGGTGACCTGCGGAATCTCGGCCTGCCATTCGGCCGGGTCGACCCGGAGCACCGCCGCCAGGTCGGCCGGGTCGATGTCGAGGCCGGTCAGGTCGAGGGCTTCCGGCGTGGGTACGTGCCCGATCGGCGTCTCGATCGCGTCGGCTTTGCCGTCGAGTCGTTCGGCGACCCATTTGAGGACGCGGCTGTTCTCGCCGAATCCGGGCCACAGGAACCGGCCGTCGTCGCCGCGCCGGAACCAGTTGACGTAGAACACCTTCGGCAGTTTGGCGGCGTCGCCGGACGCGCCCTTGGCCATGTCGATCCAGTGCTGGAAGTAGTCGCCGGCGTGGTAGCCGATGAACGGCAGCATCGCCATCGGATCACGGCGGACCACTCCGACCTGGCCGACCGCGGCCGCGGTGGTCTCGGACGACAGGGTGGCCCCGAGGTAGACCCCGTGCACCCAGTCGCGAGCCTCACTGACCAGCGGAATGGTGGTCTTGCGGCGGCCACCGAAGAGGATCGCGTCGATCGGGACGCCGCGCGGGTCGTGGTATTCGTCGGCGAGGATCGGGCACTGTTCGATCGGGGTGCAGAACCGGCTGTTCGGGTGGCTCGACGGCGCGTCCGACGCGGGTGTCCAGTCCTTGCCCTTCCAGTCGGTGAGGTGTGCGGGCGGTTCACCCATGCCCTCCCACCAGACGTCGCCGTCGTCGGTGAGGGCCACGTTGGTGAAGACCGAGTTGCCCTCGGCCAGGGTTCGCATGGCGTTCGGGTTGGTGTGGAAGTCGGTGCCGGGCGCGACCCCGAACAGCCCGAACTCGGGGTTGGTGGCCCAGAGCCGGCCGTCCTCACCGAACCGCATCCAGGCGATGTCGTCGCCGACGGTCTCGACCTTCCACCCGTCGAGAGTCGGGTCCAGCATCGCCAGGTTGGTCTTGCCGCACGCCGACGGGAACGCCCCGGCGATGTAGCGGACGACACCCTCCGGCGAGGTCAGCTTCATGATCAGCATGTGTTCGGCGAGCCAGCCCTCGTCCCGCGCGGCCACGCTGGCGATCCGCAGCGCGAAGCACTTCTTGCCGAGCAGCGAGTTGCCGCCGTATCCGGAGCCGAACGACCAGATCTCCCGGGTCTCCGGGAAGTGCGAGATGTACTTGGTCTCGTTGCACGGCCAGGCGGCGTCTGTTTGATCTTTGGAGAGCGGTGCGCCGACCGAGTGCAGGGCCGGAACGAAGTCCGCGTCCGCTCCCATCGAGGAAAGCACGTCTGAGCCCATCCGCGTCATGATCCGCATGCTGGCCACGACGTAGGGGCTGTCGGTCAGCTCCACACCGAACATCGGATCGGCGGCGTCCAGCGGGCCCATGCAGAACGGGACGACATACATCGTCCGGCCGGTCATGCAGCCCCGGTACAGCCCGGTCATCAGCTGCTTCATCTCGGCCGGGGCCATCCAGTTGTTGGTGGGCCCGGCGTCGGCCTCGTCGTCGGAACAGATGTAGGTGCGTTCCTCGACCCGGGCCACATCGGACGGGTCGGTGCGCGCCCAGAACGAGTTCGGTTTCTTCTTCTGGTCGAGGCGGACCAGGGCGCCGGAGTCGACCAGTTCGTCGGTGAGACGGGTCCACTCGGCCTCGGAACCGTCACACCAGACGATGCGGTCGGGTGTGGTCAGGGCGGCGACCTCGTCGATCCACGCCAGCAGGCGGGGATGCGAGGTAGGGGGCTGAGACAAGATGAAGCTCCTTCGGTCGGCACTGACCTATGACTGACAGGGCCGGGCAAACCGGCCTCGTCACGGGAGTCACGTCAGCGTAAGCCCGACAACACGTTGAGTTCATCGGCTGAATCTGTGGACAACCGCACAATCTTTGGCGTACATGCTCGTTAACGATCGATTCTTCGCCGCAACGTGCAGCAGTGCGCACGGGCGCCGAATCAGGGCGAGCCACACCGGCACTCCTGACAACTTTCACAAAAGGGACTTAACGCCTTAGACTTTCGCGTAATCGGGCTTTCTTCGCAGTTCCGGCCACAGGAGGCGGAATGACGATCCCGGGCAACGACGCGGACTCGGACACCGGCCTGCTCGCCGCGGTCCGGGCCGGCGACACCGCCGCTTACGGGACGCTCTACGAGCGACACCGCACGGCAGCCCGCAGGTTCGCCTTCGGTCTGGTCAACCGCCCCGCCGACGTCGACGACCTGGTGGCCGAGACGTTCGTCAAGGTGTTCGCCACGCTGCGAGCCGGGCGTGGCCCCCTCGTGGCGTTCCGCGCCTACCTGCACACGACCATGCGGCACCTCTGTTACCAGCGGGCGCGACTGGACCGGCGACTGGAGTTCACCGACGACCTGTCCCGGTACGACCCGGGCGAGCCGTTCACCGATCCGGCCCTGGACCGGCTGGAGCGCACCTTCGCGGCCGCCGCGTTCCGGCAGCTACCCGAACGCTGGCGGGACGTCCTGTGGCAGACCGAGATCGAGGGCAGCACCCCGGCCGAACTGGCACCCCGGATGGGCCTGACCCCGAACGCGGTGGCCGTCCTCGCTCACCGCGCCCGCGAGGGCCTGCGCAGCCTCTACCTGCAGCAGCACGTCGCAACCGGCGACCATCCGGAGTGCCGGTGGGCCGGCGAACGCCTCGGTGGGCAGGTGCGCGGACGGCTCGCCCCCCGGGACGCGCATCGGATGGGCGCCCACCTCACCTGGTGCTCCGAGTGCCGCGACCGCCTCGCTGAGATCCGCGAAGTGGACAGTTTTCGTAACGCTCCGTATCGGCAGCGTCACCATGCAGAGACGCCCGGTTAAGGCTCGGCAACGAGGACTGCCGTACGTGACCGGCACCGGTACCCTCGGTTCCGTGCCCCCGAACCCCGACCTGCGCTCCCGGCTCCGGGGACTCGTCAGCGAACTGGGCAAGTTCGGCGCCGTCGGCGGCTTCGCCTTCACCGTCGACCTGGTGCTCTACAACCTGCTGCTGCAGCAGGGCATCGAAACGCTGATCGCCAAGACCGTCTCCACCACTGTCGCCACCACGATCGCGTTCTTCGGCAACCGATTCTGGACCTGGCGCGACGACGGCGATCACGTCAGCATGACCCGGCAGTACACCACGTTCTTCGTGCTCAACCTGATCGGACTCGGCATCGCCCTGGCTTGTCTCGCGATCAGCCACTACGGACTGGGCTCGGTCTGGGCGCCCGCGCGGAGCAGACTCGCCGACAACATCGCCGGTCTGGGTGTCGGGACCGCGCTGGGCACCCTGTTCCGATTCTGGTCCTACCGCCGTTACGTCTTCCGGGTCAACGTCGCCCCCGCGGCACAGTCGCCAGCCTCACAGTGACCCGCTGTAATCGCCCCCGCTCCCGTAAGGTTGCCCAATGCCATCAGTCAGCACGTTGACGGAACGAGTCCGTCACCTTGCCCCCGAGGCGATCGCCTTCGGCGTCATCGGGGCCGGTAACACGCTGCTGTACCTGGCTATCTACTACGTGGCGATGCCGATCGGGCCGGTGAAGTCGAGCGTCCTGGCCACGGTCATCACGACCACCCTGGCCTACCTGGCGAACCGGTACTGGACGTACCGGCACCACACCCGGACCGCCCTGCGCCGGGAGTACACCCTGTTCTTCGGCTTCAATCTGCTCGGCATGCTGATCCAGTCCGGCATGACGGCGCTCGGCAAGTACGGGTTCGGTCTCTCCGAACACGACGACAAGCTGCGCCTGCTCGCCATGACGACACTGGGCATCGGGATCGCCACGATCTTCCGGTTCTGGTCGTATCGCACGTTCGTCTTCCTGAAGCCGCCGGTCGACGGGAACGAGGGCGCCATCGCCGACATGGACGCGACCGCCGGGTTCGCCGAACTCAGCGCGGTCGACGAGCCGGGCAGCGCGGCTAACCTCGATCTGCGGCCGGAGCTGGATCCTCGCTGACCGGCTCCGGTTCCGGGGCCAGCTCGATCAGCTCGTACAGGGTGCTCTGCACGAGCTGGGCGGCGGGAATCCCGGCCAGCACGGCGCTCTGATCCCCGATCGAGTCGATGACGAGCGTCCCACTGCCGAACATCCGGTCCAGCAGGGTCTGCGTCAGCGCATGGTCGTTGACCCGGTTCAGCGGCAGGTCGCGCCGCTCCCGCACGAGCACACCCCGCTGGATCAGCAGGCGCTCGCTGGTCAGCACGAACTCGGTGGTCCACCAGCCGAACAATGGCAGCAGGCCGTACCGGGATCCGTAGTAGAGCATGATGGCGAACACCATCAGCAGGCCGATCCGGCCGCCCTCGGTCGGCGGGAGCAGCACCCAGGCCATCACGAGACCGGTCACGGCCAGCAGCAGCACGACGGCCGGGACGACCGCCGCCTTCCAGTGCCCGCGCAAGTGGAGGACGATCTCCTCCTCGTCGGCGAGCAGTTCCTCCGGGAACGACACGCGGTCAGCGTACGTGCAGGACATCCCCTGCCGAGACCCGAAATTCACTGCCTTCCACCGTACGGATCACCAACTGCCCGTCCCGGTCGACCGCGATCGCCTCGCCGGCCTTCTCCCCGCCGGCCGGCAGCAGCACCCGCACGTCCCGGCCGATCGTCGCGCAGCTCCGCTGGTAGGTGGCGAGCAGCCCGCACATCTCGGCGTCCCCGGCCGCGTCCCGCCAGCCCCCGTACCACCTGTCCACACCGCGCAGCAGCGCCCGCAGCAGCGGGTCCCGGTCGATGTTCTCGGCACCGGCCAGCCGCAGCGACGTGGCCGGCACCCCGGTCGTCTCGGGCAGCTCCTCGGCACGGGTGCTCACGTTCAGGCCGATCCCGACCACCACCGCATCGCCGGCCACTTCGGCCAGGATCCCGGCGCACTTGCGGTCGTGGACGATCAGGTCGTTCGGCCATTTCAGGGTCGCGTCCACGTCGGACACCCGGTTCACCGCCTCGGCCAGGGCCACCCCGGCCAGCAGCGGCAGCCAGCCGAACGCCGAGGTGGGCACCGTCGGCCCGGGCCGCAGCAGGACACTCACGGTGAGCCCGGCCCGTGGCGGGGACATCCACTGCCGGTCCCGGCGGCCACGCCCGGCGACTTGGCTCTCGGCCACCACCACCAGGCCTTCCGGTACGCCTTGAGCAGCCGCCGCCGACACGTCGGCGTTTGTCGAGCCGGTCTCCTCGCGCACCTCGATCCGCGACCAGAAGCCGCCCGGGGTGACCAGGGCCCGGGTCAGCGCCCGTTCGGACAGCGGCGGCCGGTCAAGCTCGGTATAGCCCATCAGGGCAGCTTAGTGCCCCTCCACCGAGTGACGGCTGACATAGGGGCGCGGGCTGGGGCGCTTCTCGGGATCGTCCCGCTCGGCCCATGCCCGCGGCAACTGGACCCGGCGTTTCCGGGGCGGCCACTCCGGCATCGGGCCGGTCGCCGGGATCGGTGGCAGATCAAAACCGGTCGCCGGCTCGTAATCGGGGACCGGCGGCAACGGCTCCATGGCGGACGCCGCGTAGAGGTCGTCCGGCACCGGAGTCCAGTAGTCGCCGGCCGGCGGGCGATCGTCGGCGCCGGAGTGGCGGTCCCAGTCCGAGGCCGGTTTGTCCTCGAGGTCACCGAAGCGCCCGGCGTACCCGCTGGGGATCTCGGCGTCCCGCCGGGCCCAGGCCCGGCTGTCCGGTTCCGGTTCCCGCCGCAGCCGGCGCGGAGGCCAGGAAGAGTCCGGCTCATCGTCGCGCTCCACGTCCTCGTCGTCTCCCGCGTCGTCCTCGTCATCGGCCAGCCCTATCGAGGCCAGGCCACTGGCCGCACTCGCCGTCTCCGCGACGGGCTGCCGCGCGCTTTCCCGCTCGCCTTCTTGACCGCCTTCTTGACCGCTGAGGGCGTCGGGCTCCCGCTCGCTGAGAGCGGCCACCAACCGGCGTCGTGGCACGGCCGGGGACTCCGCGGTCTCGACCTGCACCATCGCGCGAGGTTCGGGAGCGGACCGCACGGTCTCCGAGCGCCGGCGGCGAGCGGATGAGCCGGCCCGGTCCGACCGGCGAGCCCCGCCACCGAAGAGCACGGCGCGGAAGCTGATCAGCGTGGCGAGGCCGCCTGCGATGAAGGCGAGCCCGGCCGCGGTCATCCAGTTTGTCACGACGGTTGTAACGAATGGGGCATTAGGTATGAAACGCGCACGTAGCGACGCCCGCCCTGTGCGATATCGAATTCGCTAGCCTGAACGAACACTTGGCCGCTTTCAGAGCGTGGAGATCACCGTGACAACGCAGCCCGACATCCACACCACTGCTGGCAAGCTCGCTGATCACGCCCGCCGGACCGATGAAGCGGTGCACTCCGGCTCCGCCCGCGCCATCGAGAAGCAGCACGCCCGCGGCAAGAAGACCGCTCGCGAACGCATCGAGCTACTCCTCGACAAGGACTCGTTCGTCGAGCTGGACGAGCTGGCCCGGCACCGGTCCACCGCCTTCGGCCTGGAGCGGAACCGGCCGTACGGCGATGGCGTGGTGACCGGGTACGGCACCGTCGACGGCCGGCAGGTCTGCGTCTTCTCCCAGGACTTCACGGTCTTCGGCGGCTCCCTCGGCGAGGTCTTCGGCGAGAAGATCGTCAAAGTGCTCGACCTGGCCATGAAGATCGGCTGCCCGATCATCGGCATCAACGACTCCGGCGGCGCCCGCATCCAGGAGGGTGTGGTCGCGCTCGGGCTCTACGCCGACATCTTCTTCCGCAACGTCCGGGCCAGCGGTGTCATCCCACAGATCTCGCTGATCATGGGGCCGTGCGCGGGTGGCGCCGTCTACTCCCCCGCGATCACCGACTTCACCGTCATGGTCGACCAGACGTCGCACATGTTCATCACCGGACCAGACGTGATCAAGACGGTCACCGGTGAAGAGGTCGGCATGGAGGAACTGGGCGGGGCGCGCACCCACAACACCCGCAGTGGCAACGCGCACTACCTGGCCGACGACGAAGAGGACGCGATCGAGTACGTCCGGGCGCTGCTCTCCTACCTGCCGAGCAACAACCTGGACGAACCGGTCTTCTTCGACTCTTCCGGGGACAGCGCGGATGACCTCGAGTTGGACACGCTGATCCCCGATTCACCGAACCAGCCGTACGACATCAAGAAGGTCGTCGAGACGGTCGTCGACGAGTTCCTGGAAGTCCAGCAGCTCTACGCGCAGAACATCGTGGTCGGGTTCGGGCGGGTCGAGGGCCGGCCGGTCGGCGTCGTCGCCAACCAGCCGATGAGCATGGCCGGGACCCTCGACATCGCGGCGTCGGAGAAGGCGGCCCGGTTCGTGCGCACCTGCGACGCCTTCAACATCCCGGTGCTGACCTTCGTGGACGTTCCCGGCTTCCTGCCCGGAACCGGACAGGAGTGGGACGGCATCATCAGGAGGGGCGCAAAACTGATTTATGCGTACGCCGAAGCCACGGTCCCGAAAGTGACCGTGATCACGCGGAAGGCCTACGGCGGGGCGTACGACGTGATGGGCTCCAAGCACCTCGGCGCCGACGTCAACTTCGCCTGGCCCACCGCACAGATCGCCGTGATGGGCGCCCAGGGCGCCGTCAACATCCTCTACCGGGCCGAACTCGCCTCCGCCGACGATCCCGCCGAACGCCGGACCGAACTGATCCGGGAGTACGAGGACACCCTCGCCAACCCGTACATCGCTGCCGAACGCGGTTACGTCGACGCGGTCATCCAACCATCACAGACCCGGGTCCAGGTGACGAAAGCACTGCGCATGCTCCGCACCAAACGGGAGACCCTGCCGCCGAAGAAGCACGGCAACATCCCGCTCTAAAGGATCGCCAACGCCTCGGACAGCCACTGGCCGGCCAGCAGGAAGGCGCCGGTCACCACGGCGAACAGGTTGATGACGAGGAAGACGCCGACCCAGAACAGCGCCGGCAGGTGAGTCAGCCGCGCCAACTGGTCGGCGTCCGAATCGCGCATCCGGCCCCGGCTGCGCAGACTCTGCAGCTCGAAGACCGGGCGGACACCACCGAAGAGCAGGAACCAGACGCCCGCGTACGCGAAAGCAGCCTGCGTCTGAGGCTCGGCGAACCAGGACACGGCGAACACGATCGCGCCGGTGATCAGCAGCGACACCACACCGAACAGGTTCCGGATGTTGATCAGCATGAGCAGCAGGAGCACCACCGCGAGCCACAACAGCAGCGTGATCCGGTTGCCGCCGAGCAGCCACGCACCCAGCACACCCACCAGCGACGGCGCGATGTAGCCGAAGAGCAGCGTGAGGATCATGCCGAGCCCGGTCGGGCGGCCGGACGAGAGCGTCAAGCCGGACGTGTCGAACTCGAGGCGGATGCCTTTCAGCTTTCGCCCGGTCAACAGCGCGATCAGCGCGTGGCCGCCCTCGTGGGCGATCGTGACCGCGTTACGGGCCACCCGCCACACCGGGCGGATCGCCACCGCCAGAAAACCGGCAAGCGCCGTGAGCAGAACCAGCATCCCCGGAGGGTCGGGCTGAGCACCGAACAACTGGTCCCACAGGTCAGTCACACCTTCGATCGACACGCCGGGGACTGTAGCCGATTCCGCTATGCGCGTCTGCTTTCGCTACGCGCGTCTGCGCAGCACGACCTTGGCGGGCTCCGGCTCACGGCCGGCGAACGTCCGGGCGGCGAGCACACCACCCGCGGCGATCACCGCGAGAGCAGTCAGGATCAGCACCACGGTGAGTAGTCCAGCAGACGCCACGATGATCGCGACGTCAGCGACCGCAACCAGCATCCACAGGGCGATCTTGGGCTTCACGTCGTACCGTCGGTAGTTCATGTCGTACCTCCATCCGTGACTCTGGATAGCTACCCCAGTCATCAGGAACTCACGCATGGAGGTGATCACTTACTTGAATGTGAAGTTCGCCCAGATCACTTCGATGTCCGACTGCCCGGCGTCCCAGTCCTTCGACTCGGTGTACCACGTCAGCACATACGTGTTGCCGCCGTTGTTGACGACCCGCCGCACCACGTGCTGCCGGTAGCCGCTGCCCCGGTCGTACTCCAGGTCGGCGGCCTTCTTGCCGTTGAAGTCGACCGAAGTGGGACCGACCTTGTTGCTGCCGGTGTTGCCGTCACTGTTCAGGTACTCGATCGGATCGATCTTGCCGGGCACCACGTCGATACGGAACTGGCGGCCCTTCCCCCAGCTGAGGGTCGTGTTGTTGCCGCCGCCGGAACTCGACGCGCTGTCCGGGACCGGAAAGCTCAAACCGGAGAACCTCTGGGTGCGCCAGCCGTCCGGAACCGCTGCGGCGGCTGGCGAACTGGACGCCGAGGGCTTACTCGACGACGTGCCCGAGGGCGCCTTGCCGCCGCCGGACTGGGCCGGGGCTGCCGAGGCGGCGCCGCCCTGCGCGACCGGCGTGTCGCCGCCGGACTCCTCGTTGCCGAACGCCTGCACCAGGATGATGCCGACGAGCAGCACGAACGTCAGCACGATGCCCAGGCCGATCACCGCCTGCCGACGGGTCAGGGTGGTGCCGAAGATGGTCACGCCACCGCGGCGGGCCGCCGGGCGCAACTGCATCGGCGTCCACGCCGGACGGTTCGGCCGGTTGAATCCACCGGCTCCGCCACCGGCGGGCTGCGGCTCCGGGTTGCTCGTCACGATCCGGCGACGCGGAGGCATGCTGACCACCGACGTGCGGTCGTCATCCACCGGAGGCCGGGACAACATCGTCGTCCGATCCTCCGGAGGCGACAGCATCGTCGTTCGATCTTCAGCCGCCGATTGCGTAGCCCTTCGGCCTTCGGCCGGCGACAGCATCGTCGTCCGGTCGTCAGCAGCCGGCTGCATCACCGTCCGGTCGTCAGCAGCCGACAGCATCGTCGTCCGATCCTCGGCCGACGACTGCGCCGTCCTTCGGTCGTCAGCTGCCGACTGCATCGCCGCGCGCTCTTCGGCCCTTGCCGTCGGAGCGAGCATCGACGTCTTCTCCTCAGCTGTCGCCATTGGCGCCAGCAGGGAAGTCTTCTCCTCCGCCAGAGGCGGCTCCACCGGATCGGCAGGTTTCGGCGCCTCGGCCGGCTCAGCCGATTTCGAGGGCTCGACCTGCGCCGACGATGCGACGCCAGTCTGCGCCGCGACGGCGGCCAGCGACGTGACCGGCTCGGGTGAACCGACAGGCTCGGCGGTCTTCGCCGACTCGGCCGGTTGCGGCGTCTCCGTTGATTGCGAAGCCTCTGCCACCTCCGGCACCTCGGTCGCTTGCGACGCCTCTGCCACCTTCGGCATCTCAGCCGACTTCGATGTCTCGGTCAGCTCCGGCGCCTCGGCCGCCTTCGACGTCTCGGTCAACTCCGGCGCCTCGGTCAGCTCCGGCGCCTCGGCTGGCTTCGTCGGGGAAGTCGTGACCGAGGCCTTGCCGTCGGACTCGCCCTCCGGCTTCGCGGCTTCGGCGGCCTTCGCCGCCGAAGTCTCCGCAGCTACTTCCGCAAATGCTTCAGCGGCCTTCCGCGCCTGCTCCTCGACGGTCGGCGTGCCCTTGTCCTCGGCCTTGTCCTCGGCCTTGTCCTCGGCCTTGTCCTCGGCCTTGTCCTCGGCGGCCACGGACTTCGGCGATGCGGACTTCGGCGACGTGGTGGGCTCCGGCGACGCGGCGAGCTCAGGCGTCGTCGCGGGTTCCGTTTTCGCCTCAGGCGCAACCTGCGGTGCGGCCGTCGCGCTCGGCTCAGAATCCAGCGGTGTGTTCTTCGTCTCGCCTGGCGCCTTTGCGTCCTCAGCGGACGGTTCGGCAGCCGGAGCATTACGTGGCGTGACTATCGGGAAACCTGAAGTAGCCTGCGCCAGCGAACGCTCGTGCTCGGGAGCCGCCTGCTTCTTCCGGTTGGCGACCACGTCGGCAGCGGTGAAACCGGTACGCAACGCATTGGTGGGAGCCGCGCTGCCCCCCGCGCTCTGCGGTACCTCCACCGGTTTCCCACCCGCGGACGGCATCGGTAGCGAAGGCCGACCGGCGGACGGCCGATCCACCGGCGACTGACCCGCGAACGGCCGGTCCAACGGCGACTGACCAGCAGCTGGTGACTGACCCGCGAACGGACGGTCAGCTGGCGGCTGGCCGCCGACCGGCCGGTCAATCGGCGACTGACCTGCAGACGGCTGACCTGCAGACGGACGGTCGAGGGGCGAGCGGCTCACCGTCGAACGGCCGGTGGCGCGCCGCTCCGGGGCCGGCGGAAAATGACCCTGGCCGGGCGGGAACTGCCCCTGGGCCGGGGGAAGTTGACCGGGGGCGGGACGAGACTGCTGACCCGGGCCGGAGACAGGACGAGGCAGTTGGCCGGGGTGGCGGGCGGGGGCGTTACCCGTACCACCGGAAACGGGTTTGACCTCGTCTTTGACCGGCGGGGTGTCGAGCCGCGTCGCGTCGAGGGGCTTCACCGGGCGCCGCGGCGCCTCCGGTGCCACCTGGGCCTTGCCCTGCGCGAAGTGCGGCGGGCGGCCGTCGGCGGCGGGCGGCTGCGCGACAGGCGGGCGGGGGTTCGGCACGACCGGGGCGGAACCGGTGGCCGTCGCCCAACCGGCACCGGGCAGAACCGGCGGGCCACCGGGGCCGCTCGGTAGCGACGGACGCTCCCGGCCAGCACCCGGACGGCGCATCGTCGGGCTCATCGGGAACGTAATCTTGGATCGTCGGCCGGCCGCGCGCGACAGCAGCCGGTCGGCTTCCTCAGCGTTGATCCGGTGCGCCGGGTCCTTGCGCAACAGGCCGTTGAGCACCGGTTTGAGCGGGCCGCCGTTCCGGGCGACCGGCACGTTCTCAGTAGCCAGAGCGGCCAGCGTCGCGATCGCCGATGGGCGCGCGAACGGCGACTGGCCCTCGACCGCGGCGTACAGCGTGGCGCCCAGCGACCACAGGTCGGCGGCCGGACCGGCCGTGCCGTCCCGGGCGCGCTCCGGAGCGATGTAGGCGGGCGAGCCCAGCACCAGGCCCGTCCGGGTCACGTTGGGGTCGCCCGGCACCGTGGCCAGGCCGAAGTCGGTGAGGACCACACGACCGTCGGCGCCCATCAGCACGTTGCCCGGCTTGACGTCCCGGTGGACGACACCGTTGCGGTGTGCCGCACGCAGCGCGTTCAGCACACCAAGGCCGATCTCGGCGGTACGCAGCGCGTTGAACGGCCCGTCCTGCGCCAGAACGTCCTGAAGCGAGCGCGACGGAACGTACTCCATCACGATCCAGGGATCGGCGTCCGTGCTGAGCACGTCGAAGACGCGCACCACGTTGACGTTGTTGAGCCGGGCGATGGCGCGCGCTTCACGGAGAGAGCGCTCGCGCATCTCCTGCCGCTCACTGGGCGTCAGCCCCGGCGGCGGCACGAGCTCCTTGATCGCCACTTCCCGGTGCAGGACGACATCGGTCGCTCGCCAGACACGACCCATCCCGCCTTGACCGAGCGGCGCAACGAGCCGGTACCGATCAGCGACCACGGGAGGGGGAGAAGAAGACATCACGCAGAAAATACCTGGTTCTGTCGAGCGGCCGCGAATTGATCAGCCGAGTGTGGGACACGTGTCACCGGATCTCCGGCGGTGCGTCGTACGCTCGGCTGATGAAAGCGGAACCGCTGGTCAGCGTCGTACGCGGAAGCCTAGACGATCATGAGTTGGCCGCACTGGCCGCCATCCTGGCATCTCGATCTACTTCGGTCAATCACCCCACACCACCGCAACCCGCCTCAGAATGGATGCGTTCCGCCCTCCCAACAACCACCCCGAGCAGCTGGCGAACCTCAAGCCTCCCCCGCTGAGGAGCCATCCACAGCGGCACCATCGCGTCATCCACAGGGGGCAGAAGCCGAGGCCGCGATTCGCTAACCTTTCAGGGTCATTCGTTGAGTGTCGATGGAGGTAGCGCCGATGCCGGTGGACGGGCCCGCATATCGGAGTTCAGTCGACAATTACGATCTCAGTAGCATCAATGGGATTGAAGCGGACATCGCAGCCATGGAGGAGTTCGCCGCCGGCCTAAAAGCAGACCTGGTCGACAACTACATGCCACACGCGGACGCCGCGGTTGAAGCCATGTTCGCCACACTGCCGTCCGGCGGCGGGTTCTACAACCTGCACCTGTTCCTGTACGCACACCAACAGGCCCAGGACGCAACCCAACAGAACGTCGACGGCTACATCGACGGCACATACCGGTTCGCTACGTCGGCCGAGGCGATCAGCGCGCAATATCGCGGATCAGATGCCTTCTCACGCGCCAAGGTCTCTGACGTCGAGGCCGCATTCAAAGACCCCGGTGTCGCTGCTGACACGACCTACCATCCCGGGGAGGTCTGATGGCCCGGTACGACGACAGTGGACTCGCCGGCGACATCAACTGGTCGTCCAGCGATCTTCCCTACATGTGGGAGATGGTGAGCGGTCACGAGAGCGGCCCCTACCAGCCTGCGGTCGACGGCTGGCGCCGGTCATACGAACTCGTCCTGATACACCGAACTCGGGTTGAGGCCTACAAGGACAAGCTGATCCAGGCCTGGCCGCCGGAGCGCAACAAGGCCGCACGTGCCTACGTTGAGCGCCTCGACCAGTTGATCGAAAGCCTAAACGAAACCTACGAGGCTTCGGTCGCCAACTACACGACGTTCTCCTCGGCGATCTCCGCAGTGGCTTCCGCGAAAAGCAACATGAAGCCCCTCCAGGAGGAGTTCGCGTCGAACACGACGCTGCTCGCTAAGCACGAGGAAGACCTACAACACCTGCCGACCAAGTACACGCCCCCAAAGTCTCCGGTAGCCAACGGCCGCCAGGAACAGCTGCGCCAAGAGGCAGCCGTCATCATGACGTCCTTGAGCGCCGAACTGGCCGCCGCCCAGACTTCCCTCGTTCACCCGAGGCCCTACTCTCCGAATCACGTGCGCGACGATCAAGTCGACTCGGTCAGTCCAGGCATTTCCGGAATGGCCATCCCTACGCCAACACCGTCCGCTTCCTCCGGTCGGACGACAAGCCGGACGCGACCTTCAAATTCAGTTGTCCCTCATCCAGATAACCAAAGAGGAATAACAACTCCAGATCGCACTAAAACAGGGCAACCGGCAACGATCAACAATCCCTCGCACGGCCCGATCCTTGGTGGAGCAAAACCTAATCCGAGCTCGCCTAGTCCTGGGCTTCCAGGAACGCCTACTAATCCAACGGGAACGATCCCGCCAAGCACCAGCACGCCTGGGCCGTACAACTTTCCGCCGTCAACTGGACCATCATCAACCACACTCCCTCGCTACCCGGCGACCAATGGCACTCCCACCGGCGGATTACCGCTTTCCCCGGGACCTGCAGGCGCACGCGGGACTGCTGGCGCGCATGGAAATGTCATCGGAGGAAGTCCTGCCCTCGGCGGTCCAAACTCAGGCCGCGGCGGGCAACCTGGGCCCTCAGCTCGAGGCACACAAAAGGCGAACCCCGTAGGCGGCATGATCGGCCAAGACGGAGCTTCTCGCCCCGGACAACGTCGCTCCGCCCGCGATAATGAAGAAGCCGACCGGCTCCGCTGGGATCCGGACAATCCATGGGAGACCGAAAATGGGGTGGACCCAATTTTGCTTCCAGCGCAGGAGCAGCGAATTGATCCCGGCCCTTCCATCGGTGGCCGATAGGTGAGATCACATAACAAGGCAGCAATTTTGGCCAGCACCGCTGCCATCATTGTCACCGTTATCGCGCCAGCCCTTCCAGCGAAGGCCGATCAGGTAAGGGACAGTCAATGGTTTGTCTCCTACCTGAAGCTTGAAGAGGCGCATAAGATCAGCCAGGGTGCCGGAGTTTCTATCGCCGTCGTTGACACCGGGGTTTCCGCCCACAGGGACCTCACTAGGAATTTAAAAAAAGGAACAGACTTCGGGCCGGACGGCGACGGAACCGGGCAAGTTGACAGCGTGGGCCACGGCACTCGGATGGCTGGCCTGATCGCTGGACACGGACACGGCTCAGGAAACGGCGTAATAGGGATTGCTCCGAGGGCAAGCATTGTTCCGGTAAAAGCTTCAGGAAAAATTGGAAATGGTCCATATTTTCCAGCAAGCATCGAATGGGCGGCTAAATCGGGTGCCGGGGTAATCAACGTCTCAGCCGATGTTGGGCGCTCACGAGACCTGAGTGCAGCTATCACCGCAGCAGTCAAAGAAGATTCCGTGGTTGTCGCGGCAAGTGGCAACACCTCGGATGACCTGAGCATCGCTCACCCAGCCGCACTACCTGAGGTTCTGGCAGTAGGAGCTATAGACCGAAACGGGAAAGTAGCAAAATTCTCGGTCACGGATCCCAAGGTCGGCATATGCGCTCCCGGCGTTGACATGGTTACCACCGACCTCAACAACAAGTACTCCAAAAGCCAAGGAACGTCGCAGGCCGCGGCTATTGTTTCGGGGGCTGCGGCTCTAGTGCGGGCTAAGTTTCCGGGGCTTTCGGCTCCTGAGGTTGTTCATCGGCTTACCGCTACGGCTGATGACAACGGGCCGCCTGGGAAAGATGATGAGTGTGGGTATGGGGTTTTGAACATCGTTAAAGCGTTGACCGCTGATGCTCCTCCGCTCACGCCCAGTGGATCGGGCTCCGCGTCGGTTCCGTCTGGGAGCGGCTCTGCTCCGGCCGGTGGAGCCCCTGCTTCCGCTGGATCGGCCGCGCCTGGACCGGAGTCATCCGGGATCGGGGTGGCGGCCGTTGCCGGGATCGGGGGTGCGGTTGCCGTCCTAGTGGGTCTGCTGGCGTTCGTGGCCATGCGGAGGCGGCGGGTGTCGTCGTAAGTCGGCAGCCCCTCCCCGGAACAGCAGCCCTTTCCCGGAACAGTTGTTCTTTCCCGACACGGCAGCCCTTCCGGGCGCAGCAGTCTCTTTCGGGGCGGAGCAGTATTTCTCGCCCCGGGGCGAGAAAGTACCTCTCGGCCCGGGGCACAGCGATCTCTTCAGGGACAGGCAACCGTGGCCTGTTCAGCGGAGAGCGACAGCCCGGAAACGGCGTGCGAACTCGGTGAATGAGCAGGCGCGCGGATCGCGGGATGCAGTGTGACGAGGTCTTTCGGGGCGGCCTGAAGGTGTCCGCGGCAGGTTAACCTCCCAGATGCTGTTCAGCGACTAGATCGATGGGGAGACGGCTCCGGTGGCACTGAGGGACACGATGGTCCCGCATGCCGGCGGGGCCTCCTCCGCACCGGTTTCGGCAGCGGCGAAGTGAGCATCCGAGCCACAGAGGTAACCAGGTGAAAACGCATAAGAAGGTCGCCTCGGCCGGTGCTGTCCTCGTAACACTCGGCGCATCTCTCTATCCGGCGAGCCCGGCCAGCGCTGATCAGATTCGGGATTCTCAGTGACATCTCCGTTATCTGAAGATCGCCGAGGCTCACCAGATCACCAACGGCTCCGGGGTGAAGGTCGCCGTTCTCGACTCCGGAACGTCTGCGCACACCGATCTGAAGAGGAACCTTCAGAAGGGCACCGACACCGTCGCCGGCGGAGACGGGTCCGGCCGGGTGGACAGTCAGGGGCATGGCACTCAGATGGCCGGGATCATCGCCGGGCATGGGCATGGTTCCGGCGACGGTGTCATCGGGATCGCCCCCGAGGCGAAGGTGGTTCCGGTCAAGGTGATCGGTGGCCGGGACAACGGTGCGGGGCTCGTGGCCGGGATCAAATGGGCGACCGAAGCCGGTGTGGGAGTCATCAACGTCTCGGCTTCGGCAGTTCTGTCTCGCGGTCTCATCACCGCTGTCGCCGGAGCGGTCGATGCTGACACGGTCGTCGTGGCTAGTTCCGGCAACAAGGCCAAGGACCTGCTGTTCGCCTATCCCGCGGCTATTCCTGAGGTACTCGCGGTCGGCGCGGTGGACCGGAACGGGGGCTTTGGCCGATTTCTCCGTGACCGGAGACCAGATCGACATCTGTGCGCCCGGGGTCGACATCGTCTCCACCGATCGGAACAACAAGTACTACCGGGGAAACGGCACCTCGGAGGCGGCGGCGGTCGTCTCGGGGGCAGTGGCTCTGGTTCGGGCGAATTTTCCGGAACTGTCGGCTGAGGAGGTCGTTCATCGGATCACCGCCACAGCTGACGACAACGGTCCGGCCGGAAAGGACGACCAGTGCGGGTACGGCGTTCTCAACGTCGTCAAAGCGCTGACCGCCGAGGTGGCGCCGTTGACACCCGCCGCATCCACCGCCACATCGGTGGCACCCACCGGGCCGGCGGCCGCGGCGCCCAAGCCGTCACAGGTCGAGGCTGCACCGGAGGCTGAGGGTTCCAGTTCGGCTGCGGTCGTCGGCATCGGGACCTTGGTGGCCGTCCTGGCGGGGCTGCTGGCGTTCGTGATCATTCGGAACGCCGGACGGCCGCACCGATGAGCGGACGACAGGACGCCCGGTGATGAGCGGACAGCGAGGCTGGCGGGACAGCCGGTAAACAGAGTTCAGGGGGCGTGCCGTAGCAGGTTAACCTCTCAGGTGCTGTTCAGTGAGGGATCGATGGGGAGGGGGCTCCGGTGGGGATTCCTGAGGAGGACCTTGGTCCGGCTTGGCTACGGGACTACGACTACTCCGACTTCGGCGGTATCGAGGCGGACATTCAGGCGATGAAGGAGTTCGCGGCGAAGCTGACGTTGAACATCGAGGGCAGTTATGCCCCGCATGCCCAGACGGTCAGCGACACGATGATGACTCCGCTGCCGGAGGCGCCGAACTTCTACGAGCTGCACCTCTTCCTGTACGCCCACGACCAGGTCCAGTTGGCGACGCAGAAGAACGTGTTCGGATACATCGACAACACGTACCGGTTCGCCAGTGCCGCCGATCAGATCGGTGACAAGTACAGCGACTCGGACGCGTTCTCGCGAGCCAAGGTCACCGACGTCCAGCAGTACCTGGGTGCTGGTGCCACCACCACCAGCACCGGCACCGGCACCAGCACCGGCGGCTCGGGTAACACCAACACCACCCTGCCCAATATCGAGCTTCCGCTGGACGGCACTCCGACAGCCACCGACTTCAACAACTCCGGGGAGGGCTGATGGCTGTCCATGACGGCGGGGGAACCTTCGCCAGCGGCTGGGCCGGCACGCCCGTTCCGACGATGTGGGCCGCGCTGAAGGACTACGACGGTGCGCCGCACTGGAAGATGGTCGGTGCCTGGCAGAAGTCGTACGAACTGCTCCTCACCCACATCAGCCAGGTGACGCAGTACCGGGACAACCTGGCTACCGCTTGGCCACCGCACAAGAGCAAGGCCGCGGCCGCGTACGTGCAGGAACTCAACGGGCTGATCGAGAACCTCCAGGAGACGTACGACGCGGCGATCTCCAACCACACGGCGCTTTCCACCGCGACCCTGGCGGTCGAGGAAGCACGCCGCGAGTTGGACAAGATCCAGCAGGAGCACACCGCCAACGCGGGTCTTCTCGCCGAGTACAACGCGCAGAACCCGACTCCGTCGACCACGTCGGGGAGCACTCCGACCCCGACTCCGACTCCATCGCCGTCACCGCAGACCCCGCCGGTCGTGCCGGGACGGCAGGTTCAGCTCCAGCAGCAGGCAGCCGGCATCATGCAGTCGCTGAGTGCCGAGCTGGCGACAGCTCAGACGTCCTTCGTCGCTCCCCGCCCATACGAGCCGTTCGTGGATCAGAGCGGTACCGAGGGTCTGTCCAATGGTGGCGGCGTCGGTGGCGGCAGCGCCTCGGGCCTGACCCCGGGGTTCACCCCGCGGGGCTCCACCCCGACCGGTTCGTCGAATGTCACCACGCCCACGACGAGCGACCGGACGACCGTTCCGGACACCAGCGTCGACACGTCGGGGCCGGGCAACCAGCCGCCGTCGCAAGGGCCGACCCTGGTGGAGACGAATCCGACCACGAACCCGAACGTCACGAACCCCTTCAACCCCACGACACCGACCAACACCACCACGTTGCCGCCGAACACCGGCTCTCCGGCTGGGCCGTTCCCGTTCACGCCGTCCACGAACGTGACCTCGCCGGGCGTTGGTGGCGGGCGGTTCACCCCGGCGACTTCCGGCGGGATCCCGACCGGTACCGGGGCCACCCGGGGTGGATCGTTCCCGAACAACGGGGTCATCGGCGGGAGCCCGGCGGCGGGTGGCCGAGGTGGGATGTCCAGTGGCACGCCCGGCGGAATGCCCGGGGGTGCCGGCGGCCGCGGCGGCCAGGCGGGTTCTGGGGCCCGTGGTGGTCAGCGGGTCAATCCGGCCGGTGGCATGATCGGTGGGCAGACCGCGAACGGTCGTGGTGCGAACGGCGCGGGCCAGAGCGGTATGGGCGGACCGCCGGGACGCCGCGGGAACGGGCGCAACGACGAGGACCCGCAGAACCGGCGCTGGGATCCGGACAACCCGTGGGAGACCGACGACGGCGTCGATCCGGTTCTACTTCCCGCGCAGGAGCAGCGTATCGATCCCGGCCCCTCCATCGGAGGCCGCTGAGTGGGGACGAGCAGAAAGGCGGCGGCTCTCGCCGCCGTCACCGCGGTGGCCTCCGTCGTTCTGTGGCCCGGGGTTCCGGCGTACGCCGACCGGGTGCGGAACGCGGAATGGCACATCAAGTTCCTCGACCTTCCGACCGCCCAGCGGATCACCAAGGGCGCTGGTGTAACGGTCGCGGTCGTCGACAGTGGGATCTCCCCTCATCCGGATCTCAAGGGAAACCTGAAGAAGGGGACCGACATCCTCTCCGGCGGAGACGGCATCGGCCAGAAGGACACCAGCGGCCACGGAACCTCGATGGCCGGCATCATCGCCGGGCACGGTCGGGGCGCGAACGACGGTGTTCTCGGAATCGCGCCCGAGGCCGATCTGTTGCCGGTCAAGGTGTTGAGCGACGAGGACAACAGAGACGGGCTCCCGGCGGGGATCGCCTGGGCTGCCAAAGCGGGCGCAGATGTCATCAACGTCTCGGGAGCCGGAATCCAGTCCCGGGATCTCAACGAGGCGATCGCCCGGTCTGTCAAGGCGGATGCCGTGGTCGTCGCGGCGGCGGGGAACAAGGCTGATGTGCTCCTGTTCGCTTATCCGGCTGCCATGCCCGACGTTCTCGCGGTGGGCGCGATCGACCAGAACGGCAAGCTCGCCAGTTTCTCCCGGACCGGGGAGAAGGTGGGGATCTGCGCTCCCGGCGTGGATGTGGCTTCCACCGGGTTGAACGGCAAGTATCTCCTGAACAACGGCACATCCGCGGCCACCGCGGTGGTGTCGGGGGCCGCAGCCCTGGTCCGGGCCAAGTTTCCGGAACTGTCGGCTCCGGAGGTCGTGCACCGGCTCACCGCCACGGCTGACGACTTCGGGACGCCCGGTAAGGACGACCAGTGCGGGTACGGCGTTCTCAACGTCGTCAAAGCGCTGACCGCCGAGGTGCCGCCGCTGCCGGTCGGAGCGACGAGCACGGGATCCAGCACTGCCCCGGACACGAGCGCGGCCCCGAACACGGCAACCAGCACAGCCCCGGAAAAGAAGCCGGATGCGGAGGCGGCGTCCCGATCGAGGCCGGCGACTTCCACTCTGGCGTCCGTCGCCGGAATCGGAGCGCTGGTGCTCGGCTTCGCGGTGGTGGCCGCGTTCCGCGTGGCTCGCATCCGCCGGCGCCACTCGAGCCGATGAGACGGCGGCACGACTCGACCGATGAGATGACGGCACCGCTCGAACCGATGAGACGGCGGCACGACTCGACCGATGAGATGACGGCACCGCTCGAACCGATGAGACGGTGGGGCCGCGGCTGATGAAGGCCGCGGCCCGCACGGGACTGCCGGAGATTTGTCGCAGATCGTGGCCGAGACACGGTGCTTGTCCACCCGAAAGCGTGGCTGGGGCTTGTAGGCTCGTTTTTCGTGCAGACCGACATCGCATATCGCCTGATCCTCGCCTCCGCCAGCCCTGCCCGACGGGCTCTGCTCACCGGGGCCGGCATCGATGCCGAGGTCATCGTCAGCGGGGTGGACGAGAGCGTCGTCGAGCATGAGGACGCCTACACGACCAGTCTCGCGCTGGCCCGGATGAAGGCCCGCACGGTGGCGGCTCAGCTTCCGGCTGACCCGGCTGCTCTGGTTCTCGGTTGTGATTCGGTGCTGGCGTTCGAGAACGAGGTGTTCGGTAAGCCCGCCGACGCCGAGGAGGCCGCCAAACGCTGGTCGCGGATGCGCGGCAAATCGGGTGTGCTGCACACCGGGCATCACCTGACGGGGCTGGTCAGCGGGCTGCAGGCGGAGGCGGTGGGCCGGACCACTGTGCATTTCGCCGATGTCACCGACGCCGAGATCGAGGCGTACGTGGCGTCCGGTGAGCCGCTGCAGGTGGCCGGTGCGTTCACGCTGGACGGGCGGGGTGGCGCGTTCGTGGACCGGATCGAGGGTGACCCGGGCAACGTGATCGGGCTGTCGCTGCCGTTGCTGCGGAAGCTGCTCGCCGACATGGGCATCCCGATCACCGCCCTGTGGCGTCACTGACGCGAATCCGGCCTAACTACGTATCGAAGCCGGACCGGAGAACCGCGGCGCAGATGCGGGGACGAAACGGCCTGAAGAACCGTTAGGCTCGGGCGGTGCGGAAGATTCTGATCGCCAATCGGGGCGAGATCGCCGTCCGGGTCATCCGGGCCTGCAAGGACGCCGGCCTCACCAGCGTCGCCGTCTACGCCGACAGCGACCGGGACGCGCCGCACGCGCGCCTGGCCGACGAGGCTTACGCACTGGACGGTGAGACCGCCGCCGACACCTATCTGCGTGTCGACAAGCTGCTGGTGATCGCGGAACGCAGCGGGGCTGACGCCGTACACCCGGGTTATGGGTTTCTCTCGGAGAACGCCGAGTTCGCCCAGGCCGTACAAGACGCGCAATTGATCTGGATCGGCCCTTCCCCGCAGGCGATCCGCGACCTGGGGGACAAGGTCACCGCGCGGCACATCGCGCAGCGTGCGGGCGCGCCGCTGGTGCCGGGCACGCCGGAGCCGGTGGTGGACGCGGCGGAGATCGTGGCGTTCGCCGGGGAGCACGGGCTGCCGGTGGCGATCAAGGCGGCGTTCGGCGGCGGCGGCCGGGGGCTGAAAGTGGCCCGCACGGTCGAGGAGATCCCGGCGCTGTTCGAGAGCGCGACCCGGGAGGCGGTGGCCGCGTTCGGGCGCGGCGAGTGTTTCGTCGAGCGTTATCTGGACCGGCCCCGCCATGTGGAGGCGCAGGTTCTGGCGGACACCCACGGCAACGTGGTGGTGGTCGGCACGCGGGACTGCTCGTTGCAGCGCCGCCATCAGAAGCTGGTGGAGGAGGCTCCGGCACCGTTCCTGAGTGCGGAGCAGCGGCAGAGCATCCACGACAGCGCGAAGGCGATCTGCCGGGAGGCCGGCTATCACGGCGCGGGCACGGTGGAGTACCTGGTCGGCCGGGACGGGACGATCTCGTTCCTGGAGGTCAACACGCGCCTGCAGGTGGAGCATCCGGTCAGTGAGGAGACGACCGGTATCGATCTGGTGCGGGAGCAGTTCCGAATCGCGTCGGGCGGGGAGCTGCCGTGGACGACGGATCCGGTGCCGCGTGGGCACTCGATCGAGTTCCGGATCAACGGCGAGGACGCCGGGCGCGGTTTCCTGCCGGCGCCGGGCACGGTCACCGAGTTGGTCTGGCCGGCCGGGCCGGGGGTGCGGGTCGATTCCGGCGTGGAGAAGGGCGGGGTCGTCGGCGGCAACTTCGACTCGATGCTCGCGAAGATCATCGTGACCGGGGCGACCCGGGCGGAGGCGCTGGAGCGGTCACGGCGGGTCCTGGACGAGACGGTGATCGAGGGCATCGCCACGGTGTTGCCGTTCCACCGGGCGGTGATCCGCGACTCGGCGTTCACCAACGAGCCGTTCACTGTGCACACCAGCTGGATCGAGACCGAATGGGCCAACGAGGTGCCGCCGTTCACGACACCCGCGATCGGCGGCGAGCCGGAGGAGCGCGAGACCGTCGTGGTCGAGGTCGGCGGGCGGCGCATCGAGGTGCGACTTCCCAAAACCTTGACCAGCGGCGGTACGGGTGACAAGGCCCCGCGCCGTGCCGCGACCCGGGTGGGCCGGGGTGCGTCGAGCAAGGCGGCCACCGGTGGTCTGACCGCCCCGATGCAGGGCACGATCGTGAAGGTGGCGGTGCAGAACGGCGACGTGGTGGCCGAGGGCGACACGATCGTGGTGATCGAGGCGATGAAGATGGAGCAGCCGTTGCAGGCACATCGGGCCGGCATGGTGGCGGGTCTCGCCGTCGAGGCGGGTGCCACGGTCACGGCCGGCACCGTGATCTGCGAGATCAACGCGGAGTAACCGGCGGGGTCAAGGAGCGGGCCGCCGATACGGGACCTACCGACGGCCCGCGGCTGCGCGCCGACCATGCGACGCGGGCGTCACAACGGTACGCCCGGCACCCGCGCCCGGCGAGAACCGGCGCGCCCAACGTCCGTGCTCAGCGTGAACCGGCGCGCCCAGCATCGGCGGGCGGCGAGAACCGGCACACTCGGCAGCGGCGAACCGGGAGTGAGGCGAAAGTCCTGGCCGTAGCGTGTCCCGCATCACCGCAGAACGCACACGACGGGGCGCATGCTGTGAGCACAGCGCTCTCTCAGCCGGTCTGTCGCAGAATGCCGGGAGTCCTGAAGCCGCGAGGTGGCCGCACCGATGACCGAACTGCTGACGATGGTGATGACACCGGCGTGGGCGTACCTCGCCCTGTTCGCGTTGCTGGCGGTCGACGCTCTGGTCCCGGTAGTCCCGATCCAGGCCGTCATGATCACGTCCGGCGCCCTGACGGTGTACGGCGATCTCGATCTCGCCGCGGTGATCATCATCGGGGCGGTCGGCATGTTCACCGGCGACACCATCGCCTTCGTGCTGGGCCGGTCCACCGGGGCCCAGTTGAGCGCGCTGCGGGCCCGGTTCGCGCCGCATAACGAGGAGCACGACTCCCGGACCCGGCGGGCGGCCGAGCGGTTCACCCGCGGCCTGCGCCGCCCCGGCCCGTTGGTGATCCTGCTCTGCCGTTTTGTCCCCGGCGGCCGGATGGCGTCGGGTTACCACGCCGGCCGCACCGGTTACCCGATCCGCCTGTTCGTCCTCTACGACGGCTTGGCGGCGCTGGGCTGGGCCAGTTACGGCGGACTGGTCGGGCACCTCGGGGGCACCGCGATCACCCAGTCCGCCTGGCGGTTGTTCGCCGTCGCCGCCGCGGCCGCCCTGGTCTTCGGCACCGCCGGCTGGGTCCTCGCCCTGTTCGGAGGCAAGGACGAAGCCGAAGGCGGAAAAGGACCCGTCACTGAACCTCGTGCTGCATCAGCTGACGGGCAGCCTCAGCGATAGACCCGGACAGCGACGGATAGATCGTGATGGTGTGCGCCAGCTGATCGACCGTCAGGTTGTTCTCGACCGCCATGGTGATCGGCAGGATCAGCTCACTCGCCTTCGGTGACACCACGACACCTCCGACGATCTGCCCGGTGCCGGGCCGGCAGAAGAGTTTCACGAAGCCGTCCTGGAGCCCGGCCATCTTGGCGCGGGCGTTGCCGGTCAGCGGCAGCATCACCTGGCGGGCCGGGAACCGGCCGGAGTCCACCTCGTTCTGCGACACCCCGACGTTGGCGAGTTCGGGGTCGGTGAAGACGTTCGCCGAGACGGTCCGCAGCCGCAGCGGGGCCACCGCCTCGCCCATGGCGTGCCAGATCGCGATCCGGCCCTGCATGGCCGCGACGCTGGCGAGCGGCAGGACCCCGGTGCAGTCGCCGGCGGCGTAGATGCCGGGCACGTTGGTACGGGACACCCGGTCGACGGTCACGTAACCGCCGTCGGAGACGTCCACGCCGTACTCCGGGAGGCCCAGGTCGCCCGTGTTGGGGATGGCACCGACCGCCATCAGGACGTGTGAGCCCTCGACGGTCCGGCCGTCGGAGAGTGTCACCCGTACGCCGTCGCCGGTGTTCTCCACCGCGTCGCCACGGGACTGGCTCAGGATGGTCATGCCCCGCTCGCGGAAGACCCGCTCGATCGCCATGGCGGCGTCGGCGTCCTCGTGCGGCATGACCCGCTCCCGGCTGGAGATCAGCGTCACCTTCACGCCCATCGCCAGGTAGGCGCTGGCGAACTCGGCACCGGTCACGCCGGAGCCGATCACGATCAGGTGGCTGGGCAGTTCCTCCAGGTCCCACACCTGCCGCCAGTCGAGGATGCGGTCGCCGTCCGGCCGGGCCGTGGCGAGCACCCGCGGGGTGGCCCCGGTGGCCAGCAGCACCGTGCCGGCTTCGACTGCGTAGGTCTCGCCACCCTCCGGGGTGATCAGCACCTGGTGGGTGTGGCCGAGCCGGTCCTCACCGAGCCGGGCCCGGCCGCGGACCACGTCCACCCCGGCTTTGATCAGCTTGGTCTGGATGTCACCCGACTGGGCCAGGGCCAGCTTCTTCACCCGCTCGTTGACGGCTTTCGCGTCGACGGTCACCCCGTCCAGGCCGGGCGAGCGGATCCCGAACCGCTCGTCGTAGCGGAGTCCGGTCACCACCTCCGAACTGGCGATGAACGTCTTGGAGGGGACGCAGTCGGTCAGCACACAGGCGCCACCGGGCCCGTCCGCTTCGACGAGGGTGACCTCCGCGCCGAGCTGAGCCGCGACCAGTGCCGCCTCGTACCCTCCCGGTCCGCCACCGATGATCACGATCCGACTCACGACTCAAAACCTCCAAAAGCGGCAACTGATGCCGAACAGTTGTGCCGACACGCACTCCTCATATTCTCACCACCGCTTGCTACGACTATCGTCGTCGCCGTGCGTCACTACGCCGCGTATGGCTCGAACATGGATCCCGCCCGCATGCGGGCCTACTGTCCGCACTCGCCGATGGTTGGCGTGGGGTGGATCGAAGGCTGGCGCCTCACCTTTGCCGGTGAGGGAGAAATGGGCTGGGAGGGGGCGGTCACGACGATTGTCGAGTCGCCCGGAGACCGCGTCTTCGTCTCGCTCTACGACGTCCATCAGTGGGACGCGTCACAACTCGACGAAGTCGAGGGCGTCACCGCTGGGGCGTACCAGAAAGTAACCGTGCGTATATCGACACTTGACGGTGAAGTACCGGCATGGGTGTACGTCTTCGCTGGTTACGAGGGCGGCCTGCCCACCGAGTGGTACCTGTCGGAGATCGCGAACGCAGCCGAGAAAGCCGGTGCACCGGACGACTACGTCGCCGATCTGCGCAGCCGGCCGACCGGAACCGCGGCTCCCGAGGTCTAAACCTCGGTGCGGTAGATGTTCGCCCGGTACAACGGGGTCATGCCGACCTTGAAGTAGAGGCTCGCGGCGTCGGTCGGGTTCGCCAGATCGACGCCGAGGCCCGCTTTCGGCCGCCCGTTTCCGGCATAGGTCGCGAAGGCCCGGCGCAGCAGAGCCTCACCCACACCCCTTTTCCGGTACGTCCGGAGCACGGCCAAACCCTTCACCCAGCCCTCTCTGGAGTCCTCGCCACCGTCGGAGCTCTGCAGTGCCCCGACGACACGCCCGTCCACCTCGGCGACGAACCACTCGCCGAACGGCGTACCAGGCCGGTTGATCTTGGCCTGCCAGCCTTCGAACGGCATCGCCCGATGGTCGGAGTCGGTGAACGACTCCTCGATCACCGCGTGGAAGGCCCGCAGCTCGGCCTCGTCACCGGACCGGACCGGACGCACCGTGACACCGGCCGGCGGCTCGGGAGCGACCGGGGAAACCCCGTCGAGGGACATCTGCATCCGGGCGAACTGCTTGAGGAAGACGAACCCGGCACCGGTCAGCGCCTCGATCAGCTCGGTCTCCCCGGGGATCGCACCGGCCCGGACCTCATAGGTGGAGTGCCCCAACTCGGCGGCCCTCTCCCGCATCCGGTCCATCAGGAGCGCGAGCAGCGGTTTCAGGGCGGACCGGCCGTCGCCGGGCCAGAAGTAGACGTTGGCCATGTCCCGGGCGCCGCCGGTGGAGTTGCCGGGGAAGGCCCAGCCGACGATCTTGCCGGAGTCGTCGAGGGCGAGCCAGCAGTCCCGGTCGAGGTCCGTGTGCGGCGTGGTCAGGTCGTCGCGGACATCGTCGGCGGTGTAGTCGGGCTCCCCCACCGCGGCGACGTCGCTGGCGTGCACCAGTTCGAGGATCGCGGGCACGTCGTCGAGGGTCGGCCGGCGAGTGGTCCAGCCGTGCGGGAGTTCCGTCATACCGGCATCGCAACACGCCCCGGTGGCGGATCTCAACCGAGTTTCGAACGGCCGCTTCTCAGCGGGTTAGGCGGTGGCCCAGCGACTCCAGCAGGCCCGCGAGCTCGATGCGCTCCGGCTGATCCAAGGCGGCGTACGCCTGACCGGCCAGCGCGTCGGTCACCGCGTCGGCCCACAGCAGGCGGCGGATCAGCGGGCCGGCCGGCGGGTAGGGCGCCTGCCAGCCGAGCGCGACCGCGTCGGTCTCGCCATCGGGGCCTGCGATGATCGCCTCCAGCGGGGTGAGACCACTGGCCCGCACCGCGATCACGTGCACCCCCTGCCGGTGCTCGTGCAGCAGGTGCAGCAGCACCGCGGCGCGGGCGCCGGGCTCGGTGTTCGGCGCGACCATCGCCCGCCAGGCCGCGAAGAGCGGGAGGCCGGCGGTGTCGACCCGGTCGACGACCCGCTGGGCGAGATCGTGCAACCGGGTCAGGCGGGGGAAACCGCCGAGGTGCTCGGCACCCCAGTTGCACAGCTCACCGAGATGCCAGGCGGCCACGGTGGCCGGGGCCGACGATTTCACGGCCGCCTCCCAGCCGTCGGTCACCGCCTCGGGGGCGATGAAGGCGAGTACGGCCGCCACGGTCTCCGGTTTGACGTCGCCGAGCGCTCCGGCGCGGGCGGACACGTGGTACGCCCAGCCGGAGAGGCCGAGCAGCCGGGCGCCCTGGAGGGTGCGCGGTGATTCCGAGAAGGCGCGGACGATGGCGGCGAGTCCCACGCGGGCGTTGGCGGCAGCCTGTTCCGGGGTCACCTGCCCGATTCTGCTCCCCTTGACCGTCTAAAGAAAATCATTGCTGGCCGGTAAGGAAACTCACTGGTGTCCGGATAGATCATCGAGGGCCGCCTGTGCCTCACCGACCGCGCGCCGGGCGGTGGCGGCCTCGCGTTCAGCGGTCCGGCGGCCCAGTCTGCGCCGGGCCACGTCGGCCACCGCCTCGGCCCGGCGCCGGTCCAGCTCGGCGAGTTCCGCCTCCAGGTCCTCGACCAGATGTTCGGCGTCCCGCTCGGCCTGTTCGGCACGTGTCACCCGGAGATCCGCCCGCTTCTCGGCGTCCTCCGCGGCGGTCATCTCCCGTTCCAGTTCCCGGCGGCGCTGGGCTGTCTCATCCCGAACAAGGGACGGAGCCGGAGGGAGTGCCGGGGCCGGTGAAAGGCCGGTCAGCAGGCGCAGGCGAGGGCGGGGCACCTCACCGAAACCGGCGTAACTGACCGCCCGGATCAGCCGCCCGCTCCGGATCTGCCCGGCGATCTCCGGTTCGGCCAGCGCCGCGGTGAACGTCGCCTCCACCTCGGCGAGCGGCAGTTTGGCCCCCGGCGTACCGGCTTCGACGGCCAGCCGCCGGGCCGCCTCGACCAGGGAGGTGACGAACCGCCGCCGGTGCAGGGAGAGTTCCCGCATCTGATCGCCCTGCAGGTCACGCTGAGCGGCGCGCAGAGCGTCGGCGATACCGGCCAGCTCGTCGAGCAGTTCGGGCCGCTGCAGTGCCACCAGGTTGACGATCCAGGCCGCCACGGTCGGCTTCTTGAGGGCGGCGAGGTGTCGGGCGGCCGCCACGTCACCGGCCCGGCGTGCCTCGGCGACGGCGGCGGTCCGGGCCGCGACGAATCCGTCCGGTGGTGACTCGTACAGCCGCCGGACGATGTCGCCGCCGTCGTTCACAGCACGCTGCCGGGTGCCACCTGACGGAAGGAGGTCTCGGCGAAACTCTCCAGGTGTTTGCCGTAGACGGCCGCGCCCCGTTCGTTGAGCAGCCCGTCGTGCAGGGCGAAGGCCCGGCCGGGTTCGATCCCGCGGACGAACTCCAGGGACTCGGCGATGGTGGCCCACGGCGCGTTCATCGGCACGAACAGGGTCTCCACCGGTTCGCCGGGTGCCACGAAGGAGTCACCCGGGTGGTAGAGGTTCTCCGCCCCGTCCGAGATCAGGTAGCCGAGGTTGGCGAAGACCGGCACGTACGGGTGGATGATCGCGTGTTGTCCGCCGTACGCCCGGATCTGAAAACCGGCCGCCTCGAAATCGTCGCCCACCGCGACCGCGACCGCCGCCCGCGCCGCGTCGCCGAGTACCGGCAGCACCGCCTCGTGCGCGTAGATCCGCAGGGCCGGGTTCCGGTCCACGGCCGTCGTCACCGCCGCGACGTCGAGGTGGTCGAAGTGTTCGTGGGTGATGAGCACGGCGTCCGCTCCGGCCAATGCGGACGCTTCGGAGAATTCGCCAGGATCTACGACGAGTACGCCCCCGCTTTCGAGGCGTAAGCAGGAATGCGTGAACTTCGTGACGCGCACGGGACCCCTCCGCTACTGATTCGTGACCGCTCATCTCGCAGTCTGCCGGAACCGGGATGTACCTGCCGTACGTCCCACGGTCAGTGAAGACTTGAGAATCGGAGCTGCCAGATGGATAAACGGGGAATCACGGCCGCGCTGCTGGCGTGTCTGATGCTGGCGGGTTGCGGCGCGGACAACAGCGACTCGGGCATGAGCAGCCAGGCCGAACCAGCGGTGGGACAGCAGGACACCGCGGGCGGGGCGGCGGAGAACAAGGCGGCGCCGGAGCAGGCGGCCGGGCAGGACACTCCCGCCCAAGCGCCGAACCTGCAGGTCGATCAGCGTTCGATCATCTACACCGGCTCGATCACGATCCGGGTGGACGACGTGACCGCGGCCTCGGCTCAGGTCACCGGGATCGCGACCGGCTCGGGCGGGTTCGTCAGTGGTGACGAACGGCACAGTGGGACCGGCTCGGCCACCGCGAACATCCAGTTGCGCATCCCGGCCGCCAAGTTCAGTTCGGTGGTCGACCAGCTCGGCAAACTGGGCAAGGAGGAGAGCCGCGGGATCAACACCGAGGACGTCACCGAGCAGGTGGTCGACCTGGACGCCCGGATCTCGGTGCAGAAGGCCCGGGTGGAGAGCGGCAAGCGCCTGCTGGCCGAGGCGAAGTCCCTGAACGACTTGGTGATGCTGGAGCGCGAGGTGGCGACCCGGGAGTCGGATCTGGCCTCGCTCGAGGCGAAGAAGCGCCGGCTGGACGACCTCACCGCGCTCTCCACGATCACGGTGGTGCTGCTGGACCCGGAGGCCGTGCGGGACGACTCGGACGACGAGCCGGTGGGCTTCCTGGCCGGGCTGTCCGGCGGCTGGCAGGCGCTGCTGATCTCGATGGGCGTGCTGCTCACGGTGCTCGGCGCGTTGTTGCCGTGGGCCGTCGCGATCGGTGTCCCGGTGTGGGCGGTGATCCAGGGTGTGCGGCGTTACCGCCGCCGCAGCACCCCGGCCCCGACCGCTCCTTAGAACGCTCCGGTGGCGAGCGCGGCGAGCGCGGTGTGCGCCATCACCCGCACCCCGTACGCGATGCAGCTCTCGTCCACGTCGAAGTCGCCCCGGTGCAGGTCGTGGCGTACGTCGGCACCGGGTCGCCCGGTGCCGAGCCGGATCATCGCGCCGGGCACGTGTTCCAGGTAGAACGAGAAGTCCTCGCCGCCCATGCTGAGCTCGGCCTCCACCACCCGGTCGGGGCCGAGCGCGGCGCCGGCGGCACTCGCGATGACGGCCGAGGCCATCCGGTCGTTGATCACCGGCGGGACACCGCGGGTGTAGTTGACGTCGGCTTCGGCGCCGGTCGGCGCGACCACCTCACGGATCAGCCGGGTGATCAGCTCCGGGGCCTCACGCCAGGCTTCCCGGCTGAGCACCCGGATCGTGCCGCGCAGCACACCCGCGCCGGGGATCGCGTTGAACGCCTGACCCGCGTGCACCGCGCCCCACACCAGGGAGAGCCCGGAACGCGGGTCGACCCGTCGGCTGAGCAGTGCGGGGACCTCCACGATGACCCGGCCCAGGGCGTACACCAGGTCGGCGGTCAGGTGTGGCCGTGCGGTGTGCCCGCCGGGGCCGGTGAGGTTGATCTCGACCGCGTCGGCGGCCGCAGTGAACGGCCCGGAGCGCACGCCGACCAGGCCGGCCGGCAGCTGCGGGTAGCAGTGCAGCGCGTAGATGGCGTCGACGTCCTTGAGGGCGCCGGCCGCGATCACCTCGGGCGCGCCGGACGGCATCGCCTCCTCGGCCGGCTGGAAGATCAGCCGCACCCGGCCGGGCAGCAGGCCCTGGTCGTTCAGCTGCGCGAGCGCCATGCCGAGGCCGAGCAGGATCGTGGTGTGCACGTCGTGGCCGCAGGCGTGCGCCTGTCCGTCGACGGTGCTGCGGTACGGCACCTCTTTGAGGTCGTGCAGCGGCAGCGAGTCGATGTCGGCGCGGAAGGCGATGGTGCGCGGGCCCTCGCCGATGTCACAGATGACGCCGTTGCCGCGGGGCAGCAGTCGCGGGCTCAGCCCGGCGACGGTCAGCTCCCGGGCGATCAGGGCCGCAGTCTCGAACTCGGAGTGTGACGCCTCGGGGTGAGCGTGGATGTGCCGGCGAATCGCTACCAGCTCGGCGCCCCTGGAAGCGAGCCAGCGGTCGAGCCGGCCGGGGAGCGGGTCGGTGCCGGGCAGTTGCCCGGGCCACGACGTATCGGCGCCCTCCGGCGCCTCCAGAGCAGTAGTCACGTCGGATTCCGTATCACTCTCGTACTTCGTCGGATTTCGCAACGCGCGACAGCCTAGTCCGGAACCAGGTAACGCTGTGTAACGGTCGCGTAAAGAGGTGTAAACACCCCGGCCGAGGTCGGCGGGCACTCGGGAGATCGTCCCGGCCCACCAGCCCTTTCAACGGGTAGTGGATCGCATAGGTGACGCGACACACTACTGGTCCGTCGATCGGCTCATACCCCGCAGAGGGTGTGACACACCTTCCCCGCGATCGCCCGGAGCCGCAACACCTCTTTTGCGTCAACGGTAGGACGTTCCCGCCGCCGACGACGAGCTTCCCCCGGACCAGGCGTCCGACTGTGAGGAATTTGCCACCCTCCGTCGGTCGCCAGTCGACAATGGGCAACCCGATCACTACACAGGGTCGAAGTGTGGTTAACAGTGACCTAGTGGCTTTCGTTAGGGGGCACCCTGCGGGCAAGATAGCGTGGTTGGCCGACAGCCCCCTATACCCCCTCGGTGGCATCCTCAGTGACTCAAATTCCGACGTGGAGCGGTGGGAACTCGTCTCCAACCAGCGGACGCGCAGCCCCGGGCACGCTCATCGGCGGGCGGTACACGCTTCGCGCCGCGGTGGGACACGGCGGCATGGGCACGGTGTGGCGCGCGGCGGACACTCTGCTGCGCCGCGACGTGGCGATCAAAGAGGTGATACTCCCCCCCGGTCTGGCCCCCAGTGACCGTGACGCGATGTACGAGCGGACCATGCGTGAGGCCCGGGCCGCGGCCGCGCTCCAGCACCCGGCGGTGGTGCAGGTCTACGACGTGGTGCACGAGAACGGCCGCCCGTGGATCGTGATGGAGCTGCTGGACGCCCGCAGCCTCGCCGACATGGTGATCGAGGACGGCCCGGTCCCCCAACGGGTGGTCGCGAAGATCGGCATCGCCCTGCTCGGCGCGCTCGAGGTGGCGCACGCGCACGGTGTCCTGCACCGTGACGTCAAACCGGCGAACGTCCTGATCTGTGGGGACGGCCGGTGTGTGCTGACCGACTTCGGTGTGGCCCGGATGCCCACCGACGTCCAGCTGACCACGCCGGGCATGGTGCTCGGCTCACCGCACTTCATCTCGCCGGAGCGGGCCATGGGCCACGACTTCGGCCCGCCCAGCGACCTGTTCTCGCTCGGTGTCACGCTCTTCACCGCGATCGAGGGCCGGCCGCCGTTCGACAAGGGCGACCCGATCGAGACAATGCACTCGGTGGTCGAGGACCCGCCCGCCCCGGTGGTGCGGGCCGGCTCGCTGACCCCGGTCCTGATGGGCCTGCTGGAGAAGAACCCGGCCCAGCGGATGGACGTGCAGACCGCCCGGACCATCCTGCGGCAGCAGCTCGCCGGGCCGCTGGCCAGCAAGAGCCCGCCGCACATGATGACCGACCCGTACTCGGTCGTCCCCTCGTCCCGTCCGACCAGCCCGCCGCCGGCCGCCGAGACCCAGCCGATCCCGCCGCAGCCCAGCGGTCAGATCGGCGGGCGCGCGATGCTGTCGCCGGCCGAGTCGCTCACCGACCATCTGGCCAAGCTGGAGCAGCAGAACGGCGGCGGCCGCCGCCGTGCGCCGGAGCCGCCGACCGCGGTCCCGGCCGGGAACGTGAGCATCCCGACCGGTCAGATGCCCTCCTTCAAGCTTCCCGACCGCGGCCGGGGCAGCGCCGGTGGCGACACCACGAGTGTCATCCCGCCGCAGAGCCCGTGGGGTCAGCAGCCGCCCGGTGGCACGCCCCGGCCGGGCACTGTGGTGATGAGCCCGTCGGCGAAGCGTCGGGCCACTGTCGACAAGGTGGTCGGCACCGCCCGGGAGACCACCGAGAAGGCGGTCGCCACGTTCCAGTCGTGGCCGCGCAACAAGCAGCTGATCTCCGGTGGCGCGGCCGCCGCGGTGGTGCTGATCCTGGTGCTGGTCTTCGCCTTGAGCGGTACTGACGAGAAGACCGCGCCGACCGAGGCCGCCCCGCAGCCGAGCAACGCCGCGGCCGCCGATTTCGAGACCCAGGCGTACAAGGGCAACGCCGCGGTCAGCGTGCAGGTCCCGGCCGGTTGGACCCGGTCGGCCGGTGGTGTCTACGTCGAGTACATCGAGCCCGACGACAAGACCACCAAGGTCCGCATCCTGGTGGAGACGGGCAAGGTGGCACCGAACAAGTTCGTCTCCCAGACCGCCCCGGCCGGGCTGAGGAAGGGCAAGTCCTGCCCGGCGCCGTTCACCGAGGTCGCCACGACCGAGGTGACCATCTCCGGCAACGCGGGAGCCGAGCTGGAGTACACGTGCGGTGAGGGCGACGCGATGCGTCACGGCATCTGGCGGATGACCACGGTCGGCGGCAAGATGTATTCCTTCTTCCTGACCACGACCGACGCGAAGTTCCCGGACTACAAGAAGTACTACGACACCATGACCGAGACGTTCCAGCTCGACCTCTGACCGGCCTGTGCTATCAATCCCTGATGGCACCACAAGTTTATGTTGACCTGATCGACCGGGCCGAGGCCTGGCTCTCCGACGATCCCGATCCGGTGAGCCGGGACGAGTTGCGCGCGGTGATCGATGCCCTGCCGACGACCGCGGCCGAGTTGAGCGACCGGTTCTCCGGGCCGCTCACCTTCGGCACGGCCGGGCTGCGCGGCCGGCTGCGGGCCGGCCCGAACGGCATGAACCTCGCGGTGGTCACCCGGGCGGCGGCCGGTCTGGTCGGCTGGCTGGGCGCGCAGGGCGGCGACGGTCCGCTGGTCATCGGGTACGACGCCCGGCACGGTTCGAAAGAGTTCGCCGAGCGCACCGCCCGGGTCGCGACCGGGGCCGGGCGGGAGGCGCTGCTGCTGCCGGGGACGCTACCGACGCCGGTGCTGGCCTACGCGGTGCGGGAACTGGGTGCGGTCGCCGGGGTGATGGTCACGGCGAGTCACAACCCGCCGCAGGACAATGGTTACAAGGTCTACCTGGGTGCGGCTCTGGGCGGTCCGGCCGGTTCCGGGGCGCAGATCGTCCCGCCGGCCGACGCCGGGATCGAGGCGGCCATCCGGGCGGTGCCGAACGTGACGTCGGTTCCGCTGGGCGGTCCGGGCACGGTTCTCGGCGACGAGATCCTTGCCGGGTACGTCCGGAGCGCGGCCGCCGTCCTCAGCGCCGACGGCCCGCGTGACCTGGTCGTCGCGTACACCCCGATGCACGGGGTGGGTGGCTCGACCCTGGTCGGGGCGTTCGACGCGGCCGGGTTCCCGGCTCCCGCGGTGGTGGCCGTGCAGGCCGAACCGGACCCGGAGTTCCCGACTGTGGCCTTCCCGAACCCGGAGGAGCCGGGTGCGATGGACCATCTGCTGGCCCTGGCCGGGGCGGAGCACGCCGACCTGGCGATCGCCAACGACCCGGACGCCGACCGCTGTGCGGTGGCGATCCCCGGCCCGGACGGCTGGCGGCCGTTGCGCGGCGACGAGCTGGGGGTGCTCCTGGCCGACCATCTGATCCGCCGTGGTACTCCCGGCTTGTACGCCACCACGATCGTCTCGTCGTCGCTGCTGGGCCGGCTCTGTGCTGCCCGGGGCGTGCCGTACGCGGAGACACTGACCGGCTTCAAGTGGATCGTGCGCGCGGCGGAGGACCTGGCGTTCGGGTACGAGGAGGCACTCGGCTACTGCGTGGCCCCGGCGATGGTCCGTGACAAGGACGGCATCACTGCCGCGCTGACCGTGGCCGAGCTGGCGGCCGGCCTCAAGGCCGAGGGGAAGTCGCTGGACGGGCGGCTGGACGAGCTGGCGGCCGAGTTCGGGCTGCACGCCACCGATCAGCTGTCGGCGCGCTTCGACGACCTGGCCGACATCGGCCGGGCGATGACCCGGGCCCGGCACAACCCGCCGGCGACCCTGCTCGGTGCCGAGGTGACCTCGGTGGTGGACCTGCTGCCGGAGAACGACGTGCTGACGTTCCGCACGGCGACGACACGTGTGGTGATCCGGCCGTCGGGCACCGAACCGAAGTTGAAGGCGTACCTCGAAGTGGTCGTGCACGGCGACCCGGCGACCACCCGGACCCGGGCGGCGACCGACCTCGAGGCCCTCCGCGCCGAGATCGCGGCAACGCTCGGCGTCTAGAGGGACCAGTGTCCCCGGGGGACGTGAACTCCCCCGGGGCGGCGGCTAGATCGGCCTGGGCGTGCCCAGAGCGGCCTGGATCGCCTTGCCCAGGGTGGCCACCACCAGCGCGACGCTGGGCCGCACGATGGAGTCCTCCAGGGTCACGTCACCGACGAAGCCGGCGTTGCTGGCGATCTCCGCGAGACGCTCGTGGGCCCGGTCGACCTCGTCCTGCGGCAGTTTCAGGGCCGGTTCCATCCGCGCCGCGACGAGCAGGGTGGCAAGCGCGGCGGTCCGCTCGTCGGGCAGCGTGTTGCCGATCAGCGCGGCGGCCAGCCGGCCACGGATCTCGGCTTCGTACGCCGGGTCCGACGTCGGGTAGCGGTGCACGTGGATCACGCCGAGCTGGGTCTCGTCGACGTCGCGGACGACGCCTCGGGCGCACAGGTCCTCCAGGACCCGGATGCGCAGCCGGTGCCGGAGGCGCTGGAGCCACTGGGCGGGGGTGTGCGGCTCCTCGGTGGCCACCTTTCCCAGCACCCCGTCAGCGACCGGGTCGCCCAGCGGAGTGGCGTCGGTGACCACGAGGTGACCGTCGGCGGCGTAGGCGATCCGGTTGGCCAGAGCGAGATCGATCAACACCGCGGCGGCCATGCCCAGGTCAAGCCCGATGCGGGATCCCGAGGCCTTTCCGGTCTGGTCGTCGTACGCGAGGAGGAGCAGTTCCTCCGCGAGCGGGATGGGGGTCATGTAACGCAACGATAGTGGCCCGGGTCATCCGGTCCGATCCCCAGGTCGGTCAGATCCTGGACGGTCCTACGATCCGGGCCGGCTGGCCGTTACCCCGGGTTGAGGAACTAACGGGCGAGATCCGGCAGGATCCTGTCCCGCTGCGCGAACCAGGCCAGCGAGTCCCGGATGCCGTCGGCGACCGAGTGTTCGGCACGCCAGCCCAGCAGATCGGCCGCGCGGGTGCTGCGGGTGTAGGCGCCGGCCGAGTCGCCGGGACGCCGCGGCGCCGTCTCGATCGCCACCGGACGATCGGCGACCTGGTTGAACGCCTCGACGAACTCCAGCACGGTGGTGCCGGTACCGGTGCCCAGGTTGATCGCCAGCGAGCCGCTCTCGAACGGCAGTGCGTCGAACTCCTCCAGCGCGCGCAGGTGGGCGCCGGCCAGGTCCCAGACGTGCACGTAGTCGCGGATGCCGGAGCCGTCCCGGGTCGAGTAGTCGACGCCGGTCACCGGGAACGGCTGCCCCGCCCGGTAGACCTCGATCAGCTTGCCCAGGGCGTGGCTCGGCGAACGCAGTTGCAGGCCGGTCCGCATCTTCGGGTCGGAGCCGATCGGGTTGAAGTAGCGCAGCGACAGCACCCGCAGCGGGGTGGCCGCGGTGATGTCGGCGAGCATCTGCTCGACGATCAGCTTGGTCCGGGCGTACGGGCTGAGGGCGGTCAGGTTCGAGCTCTCGTCGACGGTGAAGTCCGCGCCGGGCTCGTAGATCGACGCCGAGGAGCTGAACAGCAGCCGGGTCACACCCTTGGCGATCAGGTGATCGACGAACTCCAGGGTTTTCGCAACGTTCTCGCGGTAGTAGTGGATCGGGTGCTCCACCGATTCGGGGACCACGATCAGGGCAGCGCAGTGCACCACGGCGGTGATGTCCGGATGGTCCGCGAAGATCCGGTCGAGCACGGCGGTGTCAGCGATGTCACCCTCGTAGAACGGGCGGCCCTCGCAGAACTCCCGGCGGCCGGTGACCAGATTGTCGAGGATGACCGGTTGATGACCAGCGTCCAGGAGACAGGATGAGATCGTGCTGCCGATGAACCCCGCGCCACCCGCGACCAGAACCTTCACGAACACCCCTCACCCGTTCCGATTTCGCCACGAGGCTAGCCCACCCTCGCCGGGACGGCCCGGTCCGCCCGGCGACCGGCTCCGAAAACGCCGGATCTGAATATTCACCGGCACCTTGATCACGCGCCGGGCGGTTGGCACCCGGCGGTAATCTATGATGCTGACCGCCACGGGCACGGCCTCGAGCTCATCCCCCGCGCCCATTCCGGCCTCGTCACGGTTTCTCCCCCCATGGAAGCGTGAACCCCGAAGCTTGTAGATAAGGAGCACGTCAACCGTGACCTCGTCCCAGTCCAGGACTCCTGCTGTCACAGTTGTGGTCATCTCCTACAACGACGCCGGCCGGGTCGCGAACGCGGTGCGCTCGGTCCTGGACCAGTCGTTGCGCGATCACGAGGTGATCGTGGTCGACGACCACAGCACCGACGGCACCGATGCGGTGGTCGAGAAACTGGTGGCCGAGCACCCGGACGCGGTGCGTTTCATCCGCCTGCCCGCCAACTCCGGGCACGCGGGGAAGCCTCGTAACACCGGGATCGCCGCGGCCCGCGGCCGTTTCATCATGTTCCTCGACAGCGACGACACCCTCGATCAGCACGCCTGCCGCAACCTGGTGGCCGAGGCCGAGCAGACCGAAGCCGACATGGTCATCGGCCGGTGCGTCCGGCACGACGTGATCACCGGCAAGGAGTCCTCGTGGATGCCGTGGCTGGTGAGCCGCAAGGTGGTCTACGAGTCGCTGCACGAGCAGCCCGAGCTGCTCTACGACGTGCTGTCGACGAACAAGCTCTACCGGCACGACTTCCTGATCCGGGAGAACCTGCTCTTCGTGGAGGACCGGCTCTACGAGGACAACCTGTTCGCGGCGCACTCGTACCTCGCGGCCAAGAAGATCGCGATCATCCCGCAGCGCATCTACACGTGGAACATCGAGCGCAAAGCGGTGAATCTCTCGATCACCCGCCGGGCCGCCGAGATCCGCAACATCACCGACCGGATGGCCATCTCCCGCAAGATCGACGAGCTGCTGGACAAGTACGACGCCGGTGACCTGCGCCTGCAGAAGGACATCCGGTTCATCGAGAACGACCTGCGCGTCCACCTCGCCCGGCTGAGCCGGCAGTCCGAGGAGAACCAGCGGGCCATGATCGAGGTCGCCCGGCCGTACGTGCAGACCCTCCCCGACGCCGCGTTCCGGGAGGCCAAGCCGCTGCCCGCGATGGCCGCCTACCTGGTCCGGCAGGGCGACTACCACGGTGTGGCCGCGCTGCACGACTACATGGTCTACAAGCCGTACCAGCCACACCTGACCGCCGAACTGGTGATCCAGGACGGCCGGGTCTACTGGGGCGACCGGCACCTGGACGATCCGCTGGGCCGCGAGGTGCTGGACGTCACGGAGATGGGCTTCCAGGACCGCCAGCTCAGCAAGCTGCGCCTCGGTGGCGCGGTCGAGAGCCTGCACCGCGACGGTGACCTGGTCACCATCACCGGTTCGTTCGCCAACCCGCTCGGCCGGATCACCGTCGAGTCCGCGCCGAAAGCTCAGCTGGTCATCGCCGACCGGCGCAGCAAGCAGCGGATCTTCAAGGTGAAGGCGCAGCTCTCCGTCGACGAGCAGCGGATCGTCTGGAACGCCGTCTTCGAGCCGGAGAAGGACCTGCGCCCGGTCGGCCTGATCGACCCGTTGTACTCGGTGCGCCTGCACATCACGGTCGGGGCCGAGAGCGCCAGCCTGGCCCTCTTCGCCGACGACGACGTGCTCGACACGATCCGGATACCGACCCGTCCCCGGCTGAGCCGCCTCACCGCCGACCTGCTCCAGGGGTACCGCACCGACAGCGGCAACCTGGCGCTGCGCCTGGACGCCGACGGCGGCGCCGCCAAACTGGGCACCGCGGCGATCACCGGCGTGCGCAACACGCACTTCGGTGCCCGCGCGTGGGCCCGGGCCGCCGCCTTCCAGAAGTCGATCCGCCAGAGCCGCAACACCCGGGCCACCAAGCTCTCCTGGTACGAGAACGTCTTCCTCAAGATGCCGATCAAAAAGGGCTCCGTGGTCTTCGAGAGCCACATGGGCAAGCAGTTCTCGGACAGCCCGCGCGCCATCTACGAGGAGATGAAGCGCCGGGGCGTCAAGTTCAACCCGATCTGGGTGTACGCCTCGCAGCCGACCGGTTTCCCCTCCGACGTCAAGCTGGTCAAGCGCAACTCGTGGGCGTACCTGCAGGCACTCGCCCAGGCCGAGTTCTGGATCGACAACCAGGGCTTCCCGCACGACCTGCGCAAACGGCCGGAGACCAGCTACATCCAGACGTGGCACGGTTCGGCGTTCAAGCGGATGGGTTTCGACCAGGCCGACGTCAAACGGCAGTCCGAGGCCCAGCAGGCCCGGATGAACCGGGCGATCGACCGGTTCGACTACTTCATGGTCCGTTCCGGGCACGACGAGCGGACCCTCGCCCGTGGCCTGCAGGTCGGCGCGGAACTGCTCCGGGTCGGCTACCCGCGTAACGACGTCCTGGTCAAGGGCGGCAACGACGAGGAGATCGCGAAGCTGCGCAAGCAGATCGGTCTCACCGACGACCGGAAGGTGGTGCTGTACGCGCCGACCTTCCGCCCGGAGGAGGTGAACCGCCGCTCGGGCCTGCGCCTGCCGTTCGACCTGAGCGAGTTCACCCACCGGTTCGGTGATGACATGGTCCTGCTGGTCCGCCCGCACTACCTGGTGTCCTTCGCGCTTCCGCCGGCCTACGGTCACTCGGTTCGTAACGTCGCGGGCGTGCACGACATCACGCCGCTGCTGCAGATCTCGGACGCGCTGATCACCGACTACTCGTCGGTGATGTTCGACTACGCGCTGCTGAACCGGCCGATGATCTTCCACGTGCCGGACTACGACCATTACGTCGGCTCCACCCGCGGGTCGTACTTCGACCTCGCCGAAACCGCACCGGGACCGCTGACCCGCACCTCGGAAGACCTGTTCGCCGCGCTGGCCGACCTGGACGGCAACACGACCACGTTCACCGAGAAGCGGCGGCAGTTCGTCGCCGAGTTCGGGGAATACGACACCGGAGACGCCGCCAAGGCCGTCGTCGACCGCTTCTTCGGGACGGGGACCCGCCGTGGCTGAACATCGTGACATCTTCATCGTCTGCAACACCGTGAACGAGCTCGGCGGCCTGAACCAGTGGGCGCACGACGTCGCCCGGCTGTTCACCGCCCGCGGGCACCGGGTCCGGCTGATCGGCGTGGAACCGGCGGTCAACGAGCGGGACTTCGGCGCCGAACCGCCGTACCAGACGATGATCCTGCACGCCGACCGGTTGCCCCGGCGCGAGAAGGCGACCGGGATCGCGGCGCTGAACCCCGGCCGGGGACTGCAGGAGCGCAAACGGCAGCAGATCTTCGAGGGCGGCGTCCGCCGGCTCAACGAGATCCTGCGCACCGGCGGCACCGGCGCCGTCGTGATCGCCGCCCAGGTCTGGGCCGGCGAGTGGGTGGCCGCCGCGGACACCACCGGCATGCAGGTCATCGGCATGTCCCACGAGTCGTACGAGGCCTGCCGCGCCAGCAGCCGGTTCGCCCGGGTGAAGAAGTTCTACACCGGCATGGACATGCACCTGTCCCTGACCGACGCGGACGCCGACGCCTGGGCCCGGGCCGGCATGTCCAACGTCGGTGCCATGCCGAACCCGCTGATGGTCACCCCGAAGACGCTGCCCACTCTCAACGAGAAGCGGGTCGTGACACTCGGCCGGCTCTCGCACGAGAAGGGCCTCGACATGCTGCTCGAGGCGTGGGCACAGGTCGGGCCGCGGCACCCGGACTGGCAACTGGAGATCTACGGCGCCGGCCCGAACGAGCAGGCGCTGCGGACACTCGCCCGGGAACTGAACCTCGACGACACCACCCTGTTCCGGGGCAAGACCAACGTCATCGACAGCGTCCTCGCGTCGTCGTCGATCTACGTGCTGCCGTCCCGTCAGGAGGGCTTCCCGATCGCACTGATGGAAGCTCTGGCCTACGGGCTGCCGGTCGTGTCGTTCGACTGCGCCCCCGGCATCCGGGAACTGATCGACGACGACGTCAGCGGCGGCCTGGTGATCACTTCGGGTAACGTGCCCGGTTTCGCGGACGCCCTCAGCCGGCTGATCGAGGACCACGATCTGCGGGTCCGGCTCGGTGCCGCCGGACGCGAGACGGTGCAGCGCTACACCCCGGACAGCATCATGGACCGCTGGGAGGCGCTGTTCACACTCCTGGACCGTTAAGGTTCCCGGAATGCACGCCATCCTCGCTACCCTCGGTTACATTTTCTCGCCGGATCGTCAGCGTGTTCTGATGATCCGGCGGGACACCCGGGCCGACGACATCCACTACGGCTACTACAACGGCCTGGGCGGCAAGCTGGAGCCCGGCGAGGACGTCGTCGCCGGGATGCGCCGGGAGATCCACGAGGAAGCCGGCATCGACTGCACCGCGCTCGAACTGGCCGGCACGGTCTCCTGGCCCGGGTTCGGTCGCGACGGCGCCAACTGGTTCGGCTTCCTGTTCCGGATCACCGCCTGGACCGGCACGCCGCTGGACGGCAACGACGAGGGCAGCCTGCACTGGGTCGAGATCGCCGACATACTGGCCGGAAAACTCCCGATGTGGGAGTCCGACCGCCATTTCCTGCCACTCGTCTTCGCCGAGAAGCCCGAGGCGTTCCACGGCGTCATGCCGTTCACCGACGGCCGCGCGACGAGCTGGAACTTCAACACCCTCTAAACCCTGGCCGGATACGCCGCTCGGCCCCACCACCGCACCGGCCCGCCCTGTCGCGTCCCCGCGAGGTCCGGCGACGGCCGAGGCCACCCAGCGACTTCCGGGCCGAATGCGGTGGTTCCGTGTGGTGGGTTGCGGTGCGTTCCGCACCGCAACCCACCACACAAAAGCCAGCCGCGCCCTGGCACCCGCCCACGCGCGCTGCGTGCCGAGTTAGGGCGCGGAACGCACCACACGTCACCACACAAGTGCCCACCGCAGTTCGTGTGGTGACTTGGGGCGCGGAGCGCACCATAAGTCACCACACCGGGGGAACCGCATTCGGCCCGGCGGGCGCTGGGCGGCCCCGGCCGTCGCCGGACCTAGCGGGGACGCGGCAGGGCGGGGTGGTGCGGTTGTGGTGCCTCAGTGGCGTATCAGAAACGCGGTTGACCCGGTTTTCAGAAGCGGCGCATGCCGCCGAACTGGCGGTCACCGGCGTCGCCGAGGCCGGGGACGATGTAGGCCTTCTCGTTCAGGCCCTCGTCGATCGACGCCGTGATCAGGCGCAGCGGCAGGCCGGAGTTCGCCAGGCGCTCGATGCCCTCGGGGGCGGCCAGCACGCAGCAGATGATGATGTCGGTGCAGCCGCGGTCGGCGAGCAGGTTGCAGCAGTGCAGCAGCGAACCGCCGGTGGCGAGCATCGGGTCGAGGACCAGGACCGGCTGGTTCGCCAGGTCGACCGGGAGCGACTCCATGTAGGCGCGCGGCTCGTGGGTCTGTTCGTCGCGGGCCAGGCCGACGAAGCCCATCGACGACTCGGGAAGCAGCCCGAGGGCGGCGTCGGCCATACCCAGACCGGCCCGGAGCACCGGGACGATCAGCGGCGGGGTGGCCAGCCGGGTGCCCTCGGTGGCCGCGACCGGGGTCTCGATGGGGTATTTCTCGACGGCGAAGAGCCGGGCGGCCTCGTAGACCACCATGGTGGTCAGCTCGTGCAGCGAGGAGCGGAAGACACCGGAGTCGGTGTCGGTGCGGCGCATCGCGGTGAGTCGCGTCTGGGCCAGCGGGTGATCTACTACAAGGACGTCCACGGCTGACAACCTATCGTTCAATCAAGATCAACTGTCACAGGGTTGCGTAGAATCCCTTTCATGACTGTGACAGCGCCCGCTGAACCGTCCGATCTCCGCTCGTTCCTGCACGGCCTGCCCGGGGTCGACAAGGTGGGCGTCGAGGCGCGGGCCGCGGCGCTCGCCACCCGCTCGGTCAAGGCGGGCTCCAAGGCGGCGGCGATCGACCTCGCCATCCGGATGGTCGACCTGACCACGCTCGAAGGCGCCGACACCCCCGGCAAGGTGCGCGCGCTCTGCGCGAAGGCGATCCGGCCCGACCCCGCCGATCCGGCCTGCCCGTCGGTCGCGGCGATCTGCGTCTACCCGGCGATGGCACCCGTCGCGGCCGCCGCCCTGGCCGGTTCGGGAGTCCACCTGGCCAGCGTGGCGACCGCCTTCCCGTCCGGTCAGGCGCCGCTGGAGGTCAAGCTGGCCGACACCCGGGACGCGGTGGCCGCCGGTGCCGACGAGATCGACATGGTGATCAGCCGGGGCCGGTTCCTGGCCGGCGACTACACGCACGTCTTCGACGAGATCACCGCGGTCAAACAGGCGTGCGGCGACGCTCACCTCAAGGTGATCCTGGAGACGGGTGAGCTGGGGACGTACGACAACATCCGGCGCGCCTCCTGGCTGGCGATGCTGGCCGGTGCCGACTTCATCAAGACCTCGACCGGCAAGGTGAGCGTCAACGCCACCCTGCCGATCACGCTGGTCATGCTGGAGGCGGTCCGTGACTTCCGGGATCGGCACGGCCGGATCATCGGGGTCAAACCGGCCGGCGGCATCAAGACCACCAAGGACGCCATCAAGTACCTGGTGCTGATCAACGAGACCGTGGGCGACGAGTGGCTGCACCCCGACCGGTTCCGGTTCGGCGCCTCCTCGCTGCTCAACGACCTGCTCATGCAACGCACCAAGCTGACCACCGGCCACTACGCGGGCCCCGACTACTTCACCCTGGACTGAGGCCCATGTTCGAGTACGCACCGGCTCCGGAATCCCGTTCCGTAGTAGAGATCGCCTCGTCCTACGGCCTGTTCATCGACGGCTCGTTCGACGACGGCAAGGACGGCAACGTCTTCAAGACGGTCAACCCGGCCACCGAGGAGGTGCTGGCCGAGGTCTCCGCGGCCGGCCCGGAGGACGTGGACCGCGCGGTGGCCGCCGCCCGGCGCGCCTTCGGCAACTGGTCGGCGCTGCCCGGCAGCGAGCGTGCGAAATACCTGTTCCGCATCGCCCGGATCATCCAGGAGCGGTCCCGCGAACTGGCCGTGCTGGAGTCGCTGGACAACGGCAAGCCGATCAAGGAGTCGCGCGACGTCGACCTGCCCCTGGTGGCGGCGCACTTCTTCTACTACGCGGGCTGGGCCGACAAACTGGGGTACGCCGGGTTCGGTCCCGACCCGAGACCACTCGGCGTGGCCGCGCAGGTCATCCCGTGGAACTTCCCGCTGCTCATGCTGGCCTGGAAGATCGCGCCCGCACTGGCGACCGGCAACACCGTGGTGCTCAAGCCGGCCGAGACCACCCCGCTGTCCGCGCTCTTCTTCGCCGACGTCTGCCGACAGGCCGAACTGCCGGCCGGCGTGGTCAACATCGTCACCGGGGCCGGTGACACCGGGGCCCACCTGGTGCAGCACCCCGACGTGAACAAGGTGGCGTTCACCGGGTCGACCGAGGTGGGCCGGGAGATCGCCCGGTCGGTGGCCGGCACCGGCAAGCGGCTCACGCTGGAACTGGGCGGCAAGGCGGCGAACATCGTGTTCGACGACGCGCCGATCGATCAGGCGGTCGAGGGCATCGTCAACGGGATCTTCTTCAACCAGGGACATGTCTGTTGCGCCGGGTCGCGGTTGCTGGTGCAGGAGTCCGCTTTCGATGAGGTGATGGCGTCTCTGAAACGCCGGATGGCCACCCTGCGCGTCGGTGACCCGCTCGACAAGAACACCGACATCGGGGCGATCAACTCGGCCGCCCAGTTGGCCCGCATTACCGAATTGTCGGAAATAGGGTCGCAAGAAGGCGCGGAGCGCTGGTCGCCGGAGTGTTCGCTGCCGGACCGGGGCTTCTGGTTCGCGCCGACGATCTTCACGGGAGTCACCCAAGCCCACCGGATCGCCCGCGAGGAGATCTTCGGGCCGGTGCTGTCGGTGCTCACCTTCCGGACCCCGGACGAAGCGGTCGCCAAGGCCAACAACACGCCGTACGGGCTGTCCGCCGGCATCTGGACCGAGAAGGGCTCGCGGATCCTGGCCGTGGCCGACCAGCTCCGGGCCGGGGTCGTCTGGGCCAACACGTTCAACAAGTTCGACCCGGCGTCGCCGTTCGGCGGCTACAAGGAATCCGGCTACGGCCGCGAAGGTGGCCGTCACGGCCTGGAGGCTTACCTTGCCTAAGTCAACCAAGCCGCCGGTGACCGAGCCGGTCCGGCTCTCCGTGCGCAAGACCTACAAGCTCTATATCGGTGGCAAGTTCCCCCGTAGCGAGTCAGGACGGACCTTCGTGGTGGACGGCGACAACGTGGCCCTCGCCTCGCGCAAGGACGCCCGGGACGCCGTGGTCGCGGCCCGCGCCGCCCAGCCGAAATGGGCCGGCGCCACGGCGTACAACCGCGGTCAGGTGCTCTACCGGATCGCCGAGATGATCGAGTCCCGCCGGACCGAGTTCGCCGCGCTGGGCGTGCCCGGCGCGGAAGTGAGCGCCGCGATCGACCGCTGGGTCTGGTACGCGGGCTGGTCCGACAAGATCGCCCAGGTGGCCGGCGGTGCCAACCCGGTGGCCGGGCCGTTCTTCAACGTCTCCGCCCCGGAACCGACCGGAGTCGTCGCGGTGGTCGCGCCGGCCTCGTTGCTGGGCCTGGTCAGTGTCATCGCCCCGGCGATCGTGACCGGAAACACGGTGGTCGTGCTCGCCGGCGGACCCAAGATCGCGGTCACGCTGGCCGAGGTGCTGGCCACTTCGGACGTTCCGGGCGGTGTGGTGAACCTGCTCACCGGCCGGCACGCCGAGACCGCACCGTGGCTCGCCTCACACGCCGACGTCAACGCGATCGATCTCACCGGAGTCGAGCACCCGGAGCTGGCGGCCGAGCTGGAAAGGGCCGCCGCAGGGACGCTGAAGAGGGTGATCCGGCCGTCGGGGGCCACCGATTTCACCGCGGATCCCGGGCTGCGCCCGATGACGGCACTGCTGGAGACGAAGACCGTGTGGCATCCGAAGGGCTACTGAGGGGCTACCGGGGCGGCTGTCACACAGCGTTGCCGACTAGGGTGTGTGCCCAGAGTCACCCGTCCCACCACCCCCAGATCACCCGGAGGTCACCGTGACCAGCCAGTCCGACGAGCCCGAGGCGTCCGCGCCGGTGGCGGAGAAGTCCTCGCCCGAGGGGTCTTCCGGGCGGGAGCTCTGGGAGCAAGCCCGAGTCGAGCCGGTCGAGATCGCCCTGCCGGGCGGGGTGGGTCTGACCCTCCGGGCGTACCGGAAGGCATCCGAGCTCACCCCGACCGAGGTCGTGGTCGACGAGGACGACCCCTTCGAGGCCCGCCGCAAGCGCGCCGAGGAGGAAGAGGTCATCGTCGACGAGGAGTACGAGGCTCTCATCGCCGACGGCGAGCCCGTGGACGGCAAGGAGGGTTCCACCGAGGAGCCTGACTCGGCCGACTTCGAGGATGAGCCCGCCGCCCAGGCGGATGACGAGGAAGTACCCATGTTCCTCAGTCACAAGGGCCGACTGATCGCTTTCAAGAGCTCAGAGGCACTGGTCTCCTTCCTTCGTTCGGGTGCTCCGCACGATCTCGCACAATTGGACACCTGGGCCGACCTGGTGGAGCGGGTACAGTCGAGCGACATCGACCCCCTGCCGGAGGACCGCTACGAGCTCGACCTCGTGGTGGAAAACCTGCGTGGCGGTCATGACACGTGGGACCTGCCGCTGCTCATCAACGCCGGTGAAGTGGCCCGCGACCTCGGTTTCGGACTCCGCATCAAGCCGGTGATCCTGGCACTGTCGCCCGGTTCGCCGCTGGACGACCTCGACGACTCCCTCCGGACCGCCGAGAAGGGCGGGATGGGTGGATTCTTCGGCCGCCGCCGGTTGAAGAAGATCGGCGCACAGCAGGCGAGTCTCGGCTGGCGTTCGGTGATCGGAAAGATCTCCGCCGCTGTGGACTGGCGTGACTGACCGATTACCAGGGAACATCAATCCCTGGTCGTAGAAGAGAAGCACTTGGCGGGGAGGAGACGACGACGTGGCGCTCGTGCGCGTGTACTGCGGTCTGGCGTCGGCTGATGATTCGGTGCGTTCGGCCTCGGCCGCTCCGCTGACCGTCGCCGTGGTGGATGACGCAGGCCGGCTGCTCGGTGTCCACGAGATCAGCGACGAACCGACTGGCTACGCCCAGCTGGGGACGCTGCTCGTGGAGCGGACGACCGGTTTCAGCGACGCGGCGGTCGCCGCGGACAGCGACGACCACGTCGTCACGTCACTGCTCACCGCGGCCGGCCGGCCACTGGTGGTAGTCGACGACGACGCGGCCGACGACTACGCCGAGCGCTTCTCCGACGACGACTCCCCCGAGGAGATCTCCGCGCCGGCAGCCGCCCGGCGGGCCGTGGGCCTGGCCCGGGCGCTGCAGGCCGGCGCGATCGCGGCGGTGACCTTGCCGGCACCGCGCGAGCTGGTCAGTTACAAGCCGGTCCTGGCGGCCCACGTGGCCATGCTGGTCGGCCGGAACGCCGCTTCCGTCGCCCTGCGCGAGGTCCTGCGCGAGCTCTATCCGGCGGCGCTCCGGGCGTTCCCGGACCCGTCCCACCCGACCGCCCTCGCCGTTCTCGACGCGATGCCCGAGCCGGGCCGTCTCGCCGGTCCTGCCCCGGCGGCCCGCGAGATCGCCGCCGATCTGGTCCGCGCCGGTTCCGGCAGCGAGAGCGAGCTGACCAGCGCGATCACCGCTCTGCAGGTCGCGGTCAGCGAGTCGCCGCGCCGGGGCGGGGTCAACAAGTCCCTGTCACCGGCCGCCGCCGAGGCGGTCCGCAAGGCCATCTCCGCGGTCCGCGCCTGCGACGCCGCCTGTTCCGCCCTGATCGGCACTCTCGCCGCCCGGGCCACCCCGCCCGGCATCGGTGGGCCGAACGTCGGCCGTCGCAGCGCACGCCGTGTCTCCGAGCCGCCCGCGCTCCAGCCGGTGCCGAGCAGTGGCACCGGCGACGTCGCCCGGTTCGGCCGCCGCAACCGTCCCGAGCCGGTCTCCACCGGCAGCGGCCCGGCCATGCCGCAGGCGATGACCACCATGCCGTCCGCTCCGGACCCGCTGATGGCCCCGCCGGTCGCCCCGGCCGCCGCTAACGGGCTGCCCGGCCGCGCCACCGGACCGTTGAACCGGCCGGTGTCGGTGCCGCCGCCCCCGCCCGGCATGACGCCGATCACGCCCGGCACCCGCCCGGCCCCGGCGACCCGCAACCCCTCCACCCCGACTTCGGTGCCGCCGCCCGGTGTGAGCAGCCCGGCCGACGCCGGCGAGCCGTTCCGCCCGACCCTGACCAACGCCGAGCTCAACCGGGCCCGGTCCGAGCGGCGCACGGTCATCCCGCCGCGCCCACCGACGAGCGCCCGGCCGCCCGCGGCAGCCACCAACGGCGCCACCGACTTCAGCCTCCCGTTGCAGACCCCGCGGACGCCGCTGGAGTCTCCGCGGACGCCGCTGGAGTCCCCGGAGCCCGGGTCGCGGGCCAACTGGCCGCTACTCAACGGCGACAAGGACGAGGCCGCCCGGCCCGATCTGCCGTCCCGCCCGTCGGCACCGTCGCTGCCCACCCGGGGAGCCACGGCACCACCGCTGCCGTCCCGATCCTCGACGCCGTCGCTGCCCACCCGGTCCTCGGCGCCGTCGCTGCCCACCCGGTCGGGTCTGAAGTCCGGCTCCGATCTGCCGTCCCGGCAGTCTCCGGCGGCATCGGTCAGCCCCGCTCCGGACAGCCGGATCAAGCCGCCGTGGCAGGACATGCCGCAGGAGCCCTCGCCGCTGGAGCGCCGTCTCGCCGACCAGCCCCGCAGCAACGGCGGCCGGGCCCGGCTTCCCGGGCTCGACCAGCTCGGCGGCTCCCCGCCGGCCCGCCGGGACGACGAGCGCTCGACCCGGATCACCGCACTGGACCGGAGCAGCGCCCCGCCGGTCTCGGCCGACGGCAACGACGGTGACCTGCTGATCTTCGCCGCCGCCCGCTCCGCGTGGTTCACCGGCACCACCGAGGACACCGACGTCAACTGGTCCAACCCGAACGACTCCGCCTGGCGTGCCGCGCAGAAGGCCGCTACCCCGGCCGTCGCCGCGGAGACGAACGCCGGTCTGCCGAAACGTGTGCCCCAGGCCAACCTGGTCCCCGGCTCGTCCCGCACCGAGGAACGGCCGGTGCGGATAGTCCGCGACGCCGCCTCCATCGCGGCGCACACCACCGGCTACTTCCGTGGCTGGCGGCGTGGGCAGGAGATCGGCGGCTTCGCCATGGGCGGGCGCCCGGGCCGGGAGGCCGCCGGCGGCTGGGACTTCAGCCGCGACGGCCAGCCCGCCGACGAGTTCCGCAGCAACAACGCCGGCAACCGCTGACCGACCCGACCGACAAGGAGACCGCGACCCGTGTGGGGCGCGGTCTTCTTTGTTGCTGGCATGCGATCGCCATCCGGCACGCGGGCGTTGAGGTAGGGGCCCGATCGCCACCCGCCGCACGGCCGCTGAATGATGCTTGATCGCCTTCCGTCATGCGGTCGCTGAGCGGCTCCCGCTTTTCATCGGCCGCGCGGGGGCTGAGCGGCTCCACACGCCCCGACCGGAGGCCATCGCTAATCCCACATCCCCGGGAGTCGAAATCTCCGCCTGGGAGCTCTCAGCGACTGCGCCGGCAATACGGATTGATCCGGCTTCCCGGACCTCGCGATGACAACGGGTGATCACTCGTATACGATGACGAATGGCCGGAAAGCGCGCAAAAGCCCCGCTTCGGCCGGTGGGGTTAACCAGGCCGTCGAAGCGGGGCTCTAGGTCAGGCGGGTGCGGGCCCGACCTCGAGTGTCGCGGAGTCTGCTCAGGCAGGCGCGGTAGCGCGAGTGCGACGCATCGTCAGCACATACTCGACAAGCGAGATGAGGACGTTCTTCGTCGACTCGCGGTTACGCGCGTCACAGCTCACCACGGGCACGTCGCTCGAGATCGCCAGAGCGTCCCGAACGTCCTGCGCGTTGTGGTACTGCATCCCGTCGAAGCAGTTTATGGCCACCAGGTACGGCAGCCTCCGGTGCTCGAAGAAGTCGATGGCGGCGAAGCAGTCGGCGAGCCGACGCGTATCCACCATGACGACCGCACCGATGGCGCCCCGGACCAGCTCGTCCCACATGAACCAGAAACGTGTCTGACCCGGAGTACCGAAGAGGTACAGGATCAGGTCCCGGTCGATGCTGATACGGCCGAAGTCCATGGCCACGGTAGTGGTCGTCTTGCCCGGCACCTGCCGGTTGTCGTCGACACCCACACCGGCCGAGGTCATGATCGCCTCAGTGGTCAGTGGGGTGATCTCCGAGACCGACCCCACCAGCGTCGTCTTACCGACGCCGAAGCCACCGGCGATGACAATCTTCGCCGATGTCACGCGTCCCGCAGCGGGACGGTGCGACATGTCAGAGCCTGCGAAGTCCACTCAGCACCCTTTCCAGCAGATCCGTGCCTACCGCGTCAGTCTCGTCTTCGAGCGAGGTGGGCTCGTACACAGCGACCAGGCCGTCAGAGGCCATGTCCGCAACGATCACACGTGCCACACCGAGCGGCAGTTGCATGCGTGCAGCGATTTCGGCCAGAGACTGAACCCGGCCGTTGTCGCACATCGCCGCGATGTACTGATGCTCGCTTCCACCCTGCCCGCGCCCCATTCCGGAACGGCCGCGCACGGTTGTCTCGACCAGCGCTTCCAGCGCTATCTCAAGCTTCGGCCGGGTCCGACCGCGGGTCATGGCGTACGGCCTGACCAGCGCACCAGTCGGCTCATCGCGTTCAGGCATCGTCACCGTCAACCCCTCCCTCGGCCCCTCGAAGTGTATTGGTTATCAAAGTTTCTACCAGTAGCCGGCTGAGCCTACCGGGGTCGTAAAACCCCTGACAAACCCCTGGATGGTGCCGGCCCACTACCGGTTCAGCCCAGTACCCCGGCCGCCGAGCGCGGCGCGGGGGTCAAAGCTTCGCCGACACGGTCGACCAGGAGGGCCATCTCGTAGCCGACCTGACCGACATCGCAGCTCCGAGCGGCCAGGACCGCGAAGGAGGAACCGTCGGAGATGGACATCAGGAACAGGAAACCATTGTCCATCTCGACGACCGTCTGAAGGACGGCGCCACCCTCGAAGCAACGCGCGGCGCCCTGCGTCAGGCTTACCAGGCCGGACGCGATGGCCGCCAACTGGTCGGCGCGGTCACGCGGGAGGTCTCGCGACGACGCCAGGAGCAGCCCGTCGGCGGAGACCGCGATCGCATGCGCGACCCCGGGAACGCGATCGGCGAAGTTGGCCAGAAGCCAACCCAGATCCTGCGTAGATGTCATGCCTCATGCTCCTTGCCAGCCTGCGAGGGCTGCTGCCCTCCCGGAGTGTCCTCCAGGTTGGTCGATTGTTCCTTGGTGCGACCGCGTGCCACACCACGGTGGTAAGCGGAAAGTAGACCGCGAACCCCCTCAGGCGTACGACGCTGGACGGAGTTACCGCCCCGTTCCACACCGCCGGGGACGAGCTGAGCCATCGGCTTGCGCTTCGGCAGACCCGCAGTGGTGGTGGTCTCGATCGGTGTCTCAGCAGCCAGGCGGGCAGCCTGCCAGCCATCGTCAGCCGCGGTCCGCCAAGGGTTCGCCGCAGGGGCGTCCCCGTTGCCGTAGGCCGCCGGAGCAGCCGGAGCGGCCATCGGCGCACCAACACTAGCGGTATCGAAGTCACGAACCTCCGGCACCACCACCGGCTGCGGTTGCGGAACAGGAGCGCTCCGCATCGGCTCGCCGGTCGGGATCCGCTGCGAGACGACTGATTCCTCGCCCACACCGGACACCTTGGGCCGGGCCGGCTCGGCCGTCGTGACGAACCACGCCGACTCCAGCTCCCGGAAGATCGGCAGTTCCATCGTCTCGTCCGCGAACGGAGCCGCGCCCTCACGGGCCGACGCCATCTGCGCGGCGGCAGTGGCCTGAGCCTCCGCCGGGTCGAGCATGTCAGCCGACAGAGCCGAACTCGGCAGAACCGGGATGGTCTGCGGGTTGATCGGCGGAGCCACCTGCGGCTGAGCTTCGTAGTTCTCCGGGCGGAACCGCGGGATCTCGGCAGTCATGTCGAGCGCGGCGGCCAGGTTCTCCGGCACGTGCGGGGTGGAGTCCCGGTCCGCGGCGACCGGCGGCCAAGCCGGCGGTGCCGAGGCGAACGGGTTCCGGTCGGCCGGCGAGTACGGCTGAGCCGACACCGGTTCGGCCGGCGGAGCGGAGTAGGGCGCTGCCGACACAGGCCGGGCCGGAGGCGCCGAGACCGGCGGAACCGGGGGCGCCGAGACCGGCGGCATGAACGAACTCGGGTTGGCCGGGAGCTGACGCGGGATGGTCGGTCCGAACCCGTTGCCGTCGCCTTCGGGGCGGAAGTCGCCACCGTTGCGACGCTGGGCCAGATCGTCCAGGCCGCCTGCGAAGCCCTGCGGACCGGACGGCAACGGCGGGATCACCTCGTTGCTGCGCGGGCCATGGAACCCGTTCGGCGATCCACCGAAGCCGTTGGTGGAACCTCCACCGAAGCCGTTGGACGATCCGCCGAAACCGTTGGTACCGGCGTTGTAGCCGCCGAAACCGGACGGTGCCGCACCGGTGAGGTCGGACCACGCCGGGACCGAACCGTTCGAACCACCGTTACCGCCGTTCGAACCGTTGTTGCCGTTCGAACCGTGGTAGCCGCCGCTCTCCAGAGCGAGAGGCTCGCCGAAGCCGGGCATCCCGGAGCCGGGTCCGCCGTCGAAGGCGTTCCGGCCCGGAAGTCCCTGGACCTGGGCGTTGGCGGAGGCGGCCAGCACCGTGATGGGCAGGCCCACCTCGGCGACGGTGCCGCGCTCGCGGTCGGCGGGCCGAAGCTCGACCCGGACCGCGTGCCGGCTGGCCAGCCGTGCGACCACGACCAGGCCCATCATCCGGGAGACGGCGACGTCCACCGTCGGCGGATTGGCGAGCCGCTCGTTGAGGTCGCGGAGCTGCTCGCGGCTGATGCCGATGCCGTGGTCCTCGACCGTCAGCACGGCGTTGTCACCGATGCGGCGGGCCTCGACCATGACGTTGGAGTTCGGCGGCGAGAACGCTGTCGCGTTGTCGAAGAGCTCGGCGACCAGGTGGACCATGTCGTTAACGGCGTGTGCCGCGACCTCGATGTCCCGGTCGATCATGCCGAACTCGATGCGGGTGTAGTGCTCGACCTCGGACTGCGCGGCGCGGAGCACGTCGATCAGAGCGGCCGGCTCCCGCTGCACACGGGTCGAGTCGGCGCCCGCGAGAACCAGGAGGTTCTCGTCGTTACGACGCATTCGGGTGGCCAGGTGGTCGAGCTGGAAGAGCTCGGCCAGGCGGTCCGGGTCCTCCTCGCCACGCTCCAGCCGGTCCAGGTGACCGATGAGCCGGTCGACCAGGATCTGCGAACGGCGGGCCAGGTTGACGAACATCGTCGCGACGGAGGCACGTAGTGCGGCCTGCTCGGCGGCGGTACGAACCGCCTCGAGGTGGACCGCGTTGAACGCCTCGGTCACCTGCCCGAACTCGTCCCGGCTTCGCACCGGTAGGGGTTCGGCGATCTGGTCGGCGACCTGTGCCGGTGTGAGCGACGCGGAGAGCGCCGGATCACGTAGCCGGCTCACCGCGTGCGGCAGGCCGAACTGGGCGACAGCGAGAGCACCCTGGCGCAGTTCACGCAGTGAGCGCGCCATCGACCGGGCGACCAACCAGGCGAACAGGATGGCCAGCAGCAGCATGCCGAGCAGCAGGCTCGTCTCCAGGAAGACCGCCTGGTTCGTGCCGTTCCGCAGCTCGGTGGCCTGGGCCACGATCTTCCGGTCGAACTCGACCTCGACCTGCCGGAACAGGTCGTTGTAACCGGACAGGTCCTGCTCCCACTCGGCTGAGGAGAACGGGATCGCGGAGTTGTTGCTGCCCTGCAGCGACATCAGCGGGGTGATCCAGTTTTCCGCGGCCTGGCGCTTCGGGCCGGCGACGGTGTTGTTGAAGTAGTCCGTCTCCTCGGCGTTACCGACTGCCCCGAGGGTGTCCTCGGCCAGCTGGTAGCCGGTCTGCGTCTCCAGGAAGTTCTTGCGCAGGCCGTTAGTGAGCTGCCCGGAGGCGACCACGTCCTGGCCGATGTAGCGCTGCTCGGCGACGTAGTTCTTGGCACGGGCCACCGCGGCCACGACCCGGAGCCGGTCGCTCAGGGTCTGGTCGTTGGCGAGCTGCGCCGAGATGTCGCGAACCTGGAGAAGGTCGTTGATCAGCTGGTCGTAGGTGGTCAGGACGTTGTTCTGGTCCTCATCGCCCTTGGCGACCCGGCTGCGGAAGGTGGGTAGGTCCTCCAGGTTGCGGTCCAGACGCAGCAGCAGATCGCCCACGTTGTCCGGCACGTCCTCTAGGGCGGCCTTCTGCTGGACGTACGGCGCCTTGGCGTCGTCGACCTCGCCGTGTTCCTTGCTGTACCGGTCGACCGCTGTCTTGAAGGCCGCCGCATTGTCCGTCGCGGTCTTCGTGATGATTACGCCAAAGGTGCGCTCCGCCTGTAGGTGGTCGACCAGACCACCGGAGGCTTCGGAGAGCACCGAGAGGGTGCGTGCACGCTCCGCGTTACTGGCTTCGTCGATGTGGTCAACAAGTCCGTTGACACCGACGATGATGGTCGCCACTGTCGGCACCAACATGATCAGGCCAAGCTTGGACCAGATCGGTAGGTCTCGCAGCCGACCCGCGGGTCGGCGCAGACGCGACATGACGCCGTTCGCGCTACTGGGGCGCTTGCTCACGTCACCGTCCTCCTGATTCGGGCCCGGCTTTCGGCTCACCGGACACCGCACACGGCCGACTCGCCGACGTCGGGCCCCCGAGATTCCATCACGACAAGTGTCAAAGAGAAAGAGCAGGCGGACACGGACCGGTTGTGTGCCGCGATGTTGCAACCTCGCAGTTGGACATCGCCGGTCTCAATATCACTACCTGTGGAGCTGCACATATCTCAAGGTCACTTCGTAGGTCGGCGCAGCGTTGGGGGGTGGATGCAGGCCGACCGGGTCCCGATCGTAGTCGATCGCGATAGAAGTGACGATGACTCGGTTCCCCGCGATCGGCAAGGCGAGACGCCAGAGTATGCCGAGTTTGCAGGCGGCAGTCTAGCCGAACGGCGGGGCACCAGAGACTGACAGGTGATTTCTTTTGACGTACGTTCGTTCAGATCCGGCTATAACCAGACATGACGGATTTCAGGTCAGCAGTTTGGCGTACGCCGGCTTGATCACTTCATTGATCAGAACGAGACGTTCGTCGTACGGGATGAACGCCGATTTCATCGCATTGATCGTCAACCACTGCATCTCCGCCCATCCCCAGCCGAACGCTTCCATGAGCAGCGTCATCTCGCGCGACATGGACGTACCGCTCATCAGTCGGTTGTCGGTGTTGACCGTGACCCGGAAGCGGAGATCGTGCAGCAGCTTGATCGGGTGCTCGGCGACCGACGGCGCGGCCCCGGTCTGCACGTTCGACGACGGGCACAGCTCGAGGGGGATCCGCTTGTCCCGCACGTACGCCGCGAGGCGGCCCAGCTCCGGCGGTGTCCCGTCGGCTCCGACCGTGATGTCGTCGATCAGCCGCACGCCGTGCCCGAGCCGGTCCGCGCCGCACCACTGGATCGCCTGCCAGATCGACGGCAGCCCGAACGCCTCACCGGCGTGGATGGTGAAGTGGAAGTTCTCCCGCTGCAGGTACTCGAAGGCGTCCAGGTGCCGGGTGGGCGGGAACCCGGCCTCCGCGCCGGCGATGTCGAAGCCGACCACGCCGCTGTCCCGGAACCGGACCGCCAGCTCGGCGATCTCCTGGGACCGGGCGGCGTGCCGCATCGCGGTCATCAGGGTGCCGATCCGGATGGGCGTGCCCTTAGCCGCCGCTTCGGCACAGCCCTCCTGGAACCCGGCGTGCACCGCCTCGACCACCTCATCCAGGGTGAGACCGCGCTCCAGGTGCTGCTCGGGCGCATAGCGGACCTCGGCGTAGACGACACCGTCGGCGGCCAGATCGAGCGCGCACTCCTTGGCGACCCGGTGCAGGCCCTCGACGGTCTGCATGACCGCCACGGTGTGGGCGAAGGTCTCCAGGTACCGTTCCAGCGAGCCGGAGTCGGCGGCCGCGACGAACCACTCGCCGAGCTGTTCCGGATCGGTGAAGGGCAGTTCGTGTCCGACCACCTCGGCCATCTCGACGATGGTGGCCGGCCGCAGTCCGCCGTCCAGGTGGTCGTGCAGCAGGACCTTCGGAGCCTTGATGATGTCGGAGTGTGTGATGCCAGCCATCAGAAGAGCCTAGAGGGAAGCGCTGGATGATCGACGGTGCAATTCCGTTTCTGCGGTGCCCGGTGTGCCACGGCGCATTGACCAGGCAGGACCGGACACTGCGTTGCCCGGCCCGGCACAGCTTCGACATGGCGAGACAGGGCTACGCCGATCTCAGCGGCGGGCGGCTGCCGCACCTCGGGGACAGTGCCGAAATGGTCGCCGACCGGGCCGGTTTCCTGGCCGCGGGACACTACGGCTTCATCGCCGCGGCACTTGCCGAACATCGTACGAACGGCCTGGTCCTGGATGCCGGAACCGGGACCGGTGACTATCTGGCCCGGTTCCTGGACGGCTCTCCGGAGGCGATCGGTCTCGGACTCGACGTCTCCAAGCCGGCTCTGCGGCGGGCCGCCCGCGCGCATCCCCGGGCCGCGGCGGCACTGGCCGACCTGTGGCGTCCACTTCCGGTCGCGGACACCACGGCCTCGGTGATCCTTAACGTCTTCGCGCCCCGCAACGGGCCGGAGTTCCACCGGATCCTGCGGCCGGACGGCGTGCTGCTGGTGGTCACGCCGTCCGCCGATCACCTGTCCGAGCTGGTCACCGCGCACGGGATGATCCAGGTCGACCCGGAGAAGGCGGCCCGGGTCAGCGGCAGCCTCGGTGCGCACTTCACCCCGGTCGGCACTACCCGGCACCGCCGGGAGCTGAAGCTGACCGCGGCCGAGGCGCGCACCCTGATCGGAATGACCCCCAGCGCCCGCCACGTGGCACCGGAGGCTCTGCCCACAGTGGATGTCGCGGTGACCGCCGCGGTGGACGTGACGGCCTATCAGCGCCGCTGACGGGCGGTTCAGACGGAGAGGTCGACCTCTTCCCATTCCGGAGGCGCGTCGTGGTACGGCCCGGAGAAGATGACCGCCCACTCCAGAGCCCACCGGCGCTGCCCGATCGCGTTGGCGTCCACCTCGCCGGGCAATGACCGCCCGTTCTGCTCGGCCTCCTGGAAGGCCCAGTCCAGGCAGTAGTAGAGATCGAGCAGCACCGCCGCCTCGGCCGGATCCCGGATCGCCATCAGGGACCGGGACCGCCAGCTGGTGAAACTCTCCCCGGCGGGCAGGTCCGGCATCTGGCTCATCATCCGGTCGTCCGGCGGGACCGTCGGGTCCAGGTGCCGGCTCAGGCCGAGCAGCCAGGCCAGCGCGAAGACGGCGTCGTGGTGCAGCACGAAGGAGCGGTGGTCGCCTTTCGCGCCGATCACGAACTGCCACTCCGGTGGGGTGACCAGTTCGACCAGGTGGGAGCCGAGCAGCCAGCTCATCGCCGCCTCGGTGGGCATGCCGAAACACCTGGCGACGACGACGTGCAGCACTGCGGCCCGGGCTTCCAGCTCGGCGACCGGGCGCAGCTCGACCGTGTCGCCCTGCTCCCAGACCAGCGGGAACGCCAGTGGGGGCAGGGGCAGGCCGAGCCGGGCCAGTTCGTCGAGACTTGCCTCGCGGACCGCGCGGGGATCGGGGGCGGCCTTAATCATGGCGGTTCAGGCTATGCGGTCGAGCAGGAGCGGGACAGGGGTGGTCGCCGTCGCTCCGAGGACGATCGCCCCGGCCGCGTCGGCCCGGGCCACCGGGATCCGGGACTCATCGTCGGCGCGCAGTTCGAGCAGCACGTCACCGGCCTTGACCCGGTCGCCGGGGCGGACTTTGAGCTGCACTCCGGCGCCGAAGCTGACCGGGTCCTCCTTGCGGGCGCGACCGGCGCCGAGGCGCCAGGCGGCGATCCCGATGCCGTACGCGTCGACCGAGGTCACCACGCCGTCCTCGGTGGCCCGGAGGACCTCGGTGTGCGTGGCGGTCGGCAGCGGCGCGTCCGGGTCGCCGCCCTGGGCCTGGATCATGGCCCGCCAGGAGTCCATCGCCTGGCCGCTGGCCAGCACTTTCTCCGGGTCGGCGTCCACTCCGGCAGCGGCCAGCATCTCGCGGGCCAGAGCCAGCGTGAGTTCCACCACATCGGACGGTCCGCCGCCGGCCAGGACCTCCACCGACTCGGCCACCTCGTTGGCGTTGCCGACCGCGAGACCGAGCGGGGTACTCATGTCGGTCAGCAGCGCGACCGTGGTGACCCCGCTGTCCTTACCCAGCTGGACCATGGTCCGGGCCAATTCCTGCGCGGTGGCGAGGTCCTTCATGAACGCGCCGGTGCCGACCTTCACGTCCAGCACCAGAGCTCCGGTGCCCTCGGCGATCTTCTTGCTCATGATCGAGCTGGCGATCAGCGGGATCGCCTCGACCGTACCGGTGACGTCGCGCAGTGCGTAAAGCTTGCGGTCGGCCGGGGCCAGGCCCTCGCCCGCCGCGCAGATGACCGCGCCGATCTCCTGGAGCTGGCGCTTGAACTGGTCGTTGGAGATCTGCGCCTGCCAGCCCGCGATCGACTCCAGCTTGTCCAGGGTGCCGCCGGTGTGGCCCAGGCCGCGGCCGGAGAGCTGCGGCACGGCCACCCCGCACGCGGCGACCAGCGGGGTCAGCGGCAGGGTGATCTTGTCGCCGACACCGCCGGTGGAGTGCTTGTCGGCGGTCGGCCGGGACACCGAGGAGAGGTCCAGCCGCTCGCCGCTGGCGATCATCGCGGCCGTCCAGCGGGCGATCTCGGCGGGCGTCATGCCGCGCAGCAGGATCGCCATGGCCAGCGCCGACATCTGCTCGTCGGCGACGACACCCTTGGTGTATGCGTCGACCACCCAGTCGATCTGGGCGTCGGACAGGACATGCCCGTCGCGTTTGGCGCGGATCACGTCCACGGCGGCGAAAGCACTCACGATTTTCCTTCTTCCCAACGCTGCGGGATGCCCTCGGGGGCTTCACCCTCGCCCGCCCAGGACAGGTTGCCCTCGACGTCCACCACCACGATCCGCGGCGTCCGGACCAGTCCCCAGGCCACCGCGGCGGCCGTGGTGGGCAGGTTCGGTCCCTCTTCCAGGATCCCCTTCTCCTCGGCTGAGCCGGGCTTGCCCGAGGACCGCTCCCAGTAGCCGGTCCAGATGGTCTCCCCGCCGGCGATGTCGGGGTGGACGAAGATCGTCCCCCGGCCACGCCACTTGGCCAGTTCGGGCGGTACGTCGGCGGCACCGACCGGGCCGGTGACCCGTTCCATGTCCTCGTAGCCGAACGCGTGCGGCAGCAACTCGGTCATCCGCAGCGGCCGAGGCAACGCTTCGACCAGCAGGTCCGGGCCACCGTGCTCCCAGAGCAGCTGACGGCAGCGGCCGCACGGCATCAGCGGAGCCCCGGTGGCGTCCACGCAGGAGATCGCCACCAGTCGGCCGCCGCCGGTCGCGTGCAGCGAGCTGACCAGGCCGCACTCGGCGCACAGGGTCATCCCGATGGAGGCGTTCTCCACGTTGCAGCCGACGATCATCCGGCCGTCGTCGACCAGCCCGGCCACCCCGACCGGAAAGTCGGATATCGGCGTGTACGCCCGCCGCATCGTTTCGATGGCGGCAGCCCGCAACGCCGCCCAGTCGATCTCCATGCCGCCGATTCTTTCAGTGTGGTGAGTTCGGGTGCGATCCGCACCCGAACTCACCACACCGGTTCAGGACTTGATGTACGGCTGACCCGAGGCCGCCGGGCCACGCACCCGGCCGACCAGCCCGGCCACCGCGACCAGGGTCGCCAGATAGGGCAGCATGTTGAGGAACTGGCTGGGCAGCGGGCTCTCGATCGCGCTCAGGAAGAACGCCAGCTTCTGGGCGAACCCGAAGAACAGCGCCGCCCCGAACGCCCCGAACGGGGTGAACCGGCCGAAGATCAGCGCGGCCAGAGCGATGAACCCGGCGCCCGCGGTCATGTTCTTGGTGAAGCTGCCGGTCGCCACCAGCGTGAAGTAGGCCCCGCCGATACCGGCCACCACCCCGCCGAGCAGCACGTTCAGGTAGCGCAGGCCCCGCACCCGGATGCCCACCGTGTCGGCCGCGGTCGGGTGCTCGCCGACCGCGCGGGTCCGCAGGCCCCACCTGGTCCGGGTCAACCCGAAGTGGATCGCCAGCACCAAGCCGATCGCGAGCCAGACCAGCAGATTCGCCTCGAAGAGCACCGGGCCGACGACCGGGATGTCGGCCAGCGCCGGGATCCGCCACTCGGGCAGCTGCGGCGGCTGGTTGTAGGACTGCGAGTCGGGCTGCATCAGCCGCTCGTAGAGGAAGCCGGTGATGCCGAGCGCGAACAGGTTCAGCACCATGCCGACCACCGTCTGGTCGACCAGGTAGCGGATCGACAGCACGGCCAGGATGCCGGCGATCAGCACACCGCCGACGGCCGCGCTGATCAGCCCGGCCCAGACGCTGGTGGCCATCGTGCCGACCAGGGCACCGGCGAAGGCTCCCATCAGGAACTGGCCCTCGATCGCCACGTTCACCACACCGGACCGCTCGCCGAGGACCCCGGCCAGCGCGCCGAGGATCAGCGGGAGCGCCAGCTGGAGCGTGCCCTCGGTGGTGTCCACCAGCGGCATGAAGTGGCCCGCCACCTGCCAGCACAGGAACGACACCACGAAGGTCAGGATGCCGAGCACCAGCAGCAGGTTGGAGCGGCGCTTGAGCAGCCCGCCGACCATCACCGCACCGGCGATGAAGGTCAGCACCCCGAAGAGCACCGCCCCGAACTGTCCGTTGATGGCGAGCGCGGCGCCCTCGGAGTTCTCACTCAGGGTGAACCGGGCGTCCTCGCTCGGCGCCAGCGCGCCGAACACGCCGGCGGCCACCACACCGAGCAGGATCAGGGCCGTGCCGAGCCGGCGCGGCCGGGACCAGAACGGCTCCGGCGCGGCGACCTCGGTCAGGTCCTCCACAGTCGCGGTCGACATGTCCTCAGCCCTTCGCCAGAGAGGCGCCGAGACCGGTGGACCGGGCGGCACGCAGTCGGAAGATCGCCTTCACCAGTGCGGGGGCGGCGATGAAGATGACGATGAGCGCCTGGAGCACGGTGACCAGCTCCAGCGAGATGCCGGCGAACGACTGGACCCGGTTGCCACCGGCCCGCAGCGCGCCGAACAGCAGCGCGGCGAAGAAGGTGCCCCACGGCCGGTTGCGGCCCAGCAGGGCGACCAGCAGGCCGTCGAAGCCGATGTTGCCGGCCACCGCCGGGGTCAGGGAGTGGGCGGTGCCCAGCACCTGAGTGGCACCACCGAGACCGGCCAGGCCACCGGCCACGGCCATCAGCAGCACGTACGTCCGGGCGACGCTGATGCCGGCGGTCTTCGCCGCGTGCGGGTTGGCGCCCACCGCGCGGATCTCGAAGCCGAAGGCGGACCGCTTCAGCAGCCAGGCCACCCCGGCCGTCACGAACACCGCAATGATGATGCCGAGGTGCACCCGGAGGACTCCGCCGGGCGACGGGAGCTGCGCGGACTCGGCGACCGACTTGCTGATCGCGTCGGTGCGGCCGGGTGCCTGGACGCCCTGCTGGATGACCAGCCAGGACAGGAAGAGCGCCGAGGTGTAGTTGAGCATGATCGTGGTGATCACCTCGTGTGCTCCGGTCCGCGCCTTGAGCAGACCCGGGATGAAGCCCCACAACGCGCCGCCGACGACGCCCGCTACCAGCGCGACCGCCAGGTTGAGCACAATCGGCAGGCCGAACGAGAAACCCGCGACACCGGCCACGATGCAGCCGAGCACCGCCTGGCCCTGGGCGCCGATGTTGAACAGGCCGCCGCGGAAGGCCAGCGCCACCGAGAGACCGGTGAACACCAGCGGAGCGGCGTACGTCAGGGTCTCGGAGAGCGGTGTGAACGCCTGCTGCCAGGTGGCCGTCCCGGCGAACCAGGCCTGGAACACGGCCGGGTCGCCGAACGCGCCCATCAGCAGCTCGGCGTAGGCCAGACTGATCAGGTCCCAGCTGGCATCCAGCGCGTCACCGGGCCGGGCGGTGAAGTAGCCGAACTTGGCCAGCACCTCGGCGTCGGAGACGACGATCAGGACCGCGCCGATCAGCACGGCCAGCAGGATCGACAACGCCGTGAGCAGGACGTTGTTCGCCGACCAGAGATTGCGCACGAACACGTTCATGAACGAGTCGTCACCGGCCGGCTCCGGCTTCCTCGGCGCCTCGGTGGTGGTCTCGGCGGTCACTTCTCCCCCTCAGCCGTCGAGCTGGTGATGCCGGCCATGAGCAGACCCAGCTCCTCGCGTGGCGTGTCGGGCGAGACGATGGCCAGGATCCGGCCGCGGTACATCACCGCGATCCGGTCCGCGAGGCCGACCACCTCGTCCAGCTCGCTGGAGACCACGAGCACCGCGGTGCCCTGGTCCCGCTCGTGAATGATCCGGCTGTGGATGAACTCGATCGAGCCGACGTCCACCCCGCGGGTGGGCTGCGACGCGATGAGCAGGCGCAGCGGACGGGACATCTCCCGGGCCACCACGACCTTCTGCTGGTTGCCGCCGGAGAGCGTGCCGACCGCGGTGTCCGGCGACTGGCACCGGATGTCGAACTGCTCGATCCGCTCCTTGGCGTTGCCACCCACCTTGCCGCCGTCGACGCGGAACGCATTGCCGAACGGGGCCCGGTCGTACATGTCGAGGACCAGGTTCTCGGCGACCGAGAACTCCTTGACCACGCCGTCGTGGCTGCGGTCCTCGGGGACGTAACCGACACCGGATCCGAGGATCTTCTTGGTGCTCAGTCCGACCAGGTCGCCGCCGTCCAGGCGGACCGCGCCGGCCCGGGTCGTCCGCAGGCCCATCACGGCCTCGACCAGCTCGGTCTGACCGTTGCCCTGGACACCCGCGATGCCGAGCACCTCGCCGGCCCGGACCTCCAGGTCGACGCCGTCGACGGCGCGCACACCACGGTCGTCGTCGACCACCAGGCCGTCGATCTTCAGGACGGCGGCGCCGGGCTCGGCCGGGCCCTTCTGCACTTCGAGGCTGACGGCCCGGCCGACCATCAGGGCGGCCAGCTCGTCCTCGCTGGTGTCCGGGCTGGCGGTACCGACGATCTTGCCGCGACGGACCACGGTGATCCGGTCGGCGATCGCCTTGACCTCTTTGAGCTTGTGGGTGATGAAGACGATCGACTTGCCCATCTCGGTCAGCGACCGCATGACGGCGAGCAGTTCCTCGGTCTCCTGAGGGGTCAGGACCGCGGTCGGCTCGTCCAGGATCAGCAGGTCGACCTCGCGGGTCAGGGCCTTGACGATCTCGACGCGCTGCTGGGCGCCGACCGGCAGGTCCTCGATCAGGGCGTCCGGGTCAACGGGCAGGCCGTACTTCTTCGAGGTGTCGATCACGTCGCGGCGCGACCGGCGGCGGTCCAGCCAGCCGAGCGGGCCACCACGCACCTCCTCGGCACCGAGCGCGATGTTCTCCGCCACGGTGAAGACGGGCACCAGCATGAAGTGCTGATGCACCATGCCGATGCCGGCCGAGATGGCGTCCCGGGGGCTCTTGAAGACGACCGGCTCGTCGTTGACGAAGATCTGGCCCTCGTCCGGCTGGAGCAGGCCGTAGAGCTGGTTCATCAGCGTCGACTTACCGGCGCCGTTCTCGCCGAGCAGGGCGTGAACCTCGCCCGGCTCGACCGTGATGTCGATGTGATCGTTGGCCACCAGGTCGCCGAAGCGCTTGGTGATGCCGCGCAATTCCAGTTTCAGCGGAATCTCCCGACGTTCAGTGACTGAGCCTGGTGGATGGTGGAATGCGAGCCGCCGCTCAGCCACGGGTCGTGAAACCCGCGGCCTCGCGGCGGCCAGATGTTACCTACCCGAGGGTCACTTAGGCGCGGAGGCCGACTCGACCTTCACCTTGCCGGAGATCACGTCGGCTTTGAGGGTCTCCAGCTCGGTCTTGAGCGCGGCGTCGACCTTGCTGTCGAAGCTGTGGAACTCGGCGAGCGAGACACCGTCGTTCGACAGGTCACCGACGTAGCCCGTCGTCGCCGACAGGCTCTCACCCTTGGCGCCCTTGACGACGGCTTCCTTGACGGCCTCTTCGATGTTCTTGACCACGGTGCTCAGGAACACGTCACAGTACTGCGCGGCGCTGGTGCAGCCGTCCTGGTCGACCCAGATGACCGAGACCTTGCCGGCCGAGTCCTTGGCGACCTGAGCGGTGCCGAGGCCGGTGCCACCGGCGACCGGCATGATCACGTCGGCGCCCTGCGAGACCAGGGTCTCGGTGACCGACTTGCCCTTGGCCTGGTCGATGAAGCTCTCGGCGAAGGTGCCGTTCTGGGAGGCCTTGTTCCAGCCCAGAACCTCGACCTTCTTGCCCTTGACCTCGTTGTAGTGCGCGACGCCGTCGGCGAAACCGTCCATGAAGATGGTCACCGGGGCGATCTTCAGACCGCCGTAGGTGCCGACCTTGCCGGACTTCGAGTAACCCGCGGCGAGGTAGCCGGCCAGGAACGAGGCCTGGTGGGTGGCGAACTGCATCGGGAAGACGTTGCTGTTGCCGCTGTTGCTGTCCACGATCGCGAACTGCGAGGTGGCGCTCTCCTTGGCGACCTTGGTGGTCACCTCACCCATCAGGCCACCGACGGCCAGGATGAAGTTGCAGCTCTGCGAGACGTAGCTGCGCAGACCCGGCTCGTAGTCGGCCTCGGAGGAGGACGCCACGTACTTCGGGTCGACGTTGCTGACCTCTTTCTGAGCGGCCTGGAGGCCGGCCCAGGCGGAGGCGTTGAACGACTTGTCGTCGATGCCTCCGAGGTCGGTGACCATGCAGGCCTTGTAAGCGGCGGCCGCGGCACTGCTGCCACTCGCCGCCGGAGTCTCAGCCGGGGCCTCACCACAGGCGGCGGCAGCGAGCGTCAGCCCACCTGCCGCGAGAATCGCCACGATCCGCTTCCCACGTACTGGGCGCAAGACGCCCTCCTTCCGCTGACACCGAGGCTCGAGTACCCGGGTGAATCTCAGGTCGGGAGCGTATCCCCGGCCCGTAGGCCCGTCAGGACATCGGTACGGACTGTTGGCGCACCGTTATACCACCGCAATCACTCAGCGTTGGGGACGCCGCTTTCGGCTGGTTCAGGAGGGAATTGCGCCCGGGGCCGGAAACAGGCAGTTAATCTTCCGCTCGCGGTGCCCGCCGCCAGGCCGTGATCCCGAGGACACCCACCGTGGTCCCGATCGCCAGTGACGCACCGATCAACAGCGCGTGAACCCACAGGAACGCGGTCGGCGACCCGGCCGCGAAGGACCGGTCGTCGTTCCAGATGGCCAGCCCGAAACGGGGCCAGATCAGCCAGGTCCACAGGCCGACCGCGATCAGGAACGCCGACCACCGCTTGTTGATCATCACACGCCCAGTATCCCAGCAGCGATCCGCCGCCAGCCGGCCCGGACCTCCGCGGGCTCCGGCGGGGCACCAGGATGCTTCTGAACCACCTGCGGCGGGAAGTCCTCCTCGGCCGGCGTACGGGCCGCCTCGATCGCCCGGTTGATCGCCGCCACCCCGTCCAGCGGCAGCAGCGGCTCGACCACGGCCGTCAGGTCGTCGTCGGCCACCACCGCGCGGGCCAGGGCGAGCGCGTGGTCGCGCTCGTACGGCCCGCAGACGACCGGCTCCCAGTCCTCCGGATCGCCCGGTGAGGCGATGGTGATCACCCACGGCTGCCCGGCGAGCGGCGAGCCCGGCGGCAGGTGCAACGTCACGAGTGTGCCCACCGGCTCATCATGTCGGGCGGGAGTGGCGAATCCAGGTGTTTTGCCCCACCGGGGCGGTCTTGTCATCAGCCGACAGATCGACCACCCGGCCGTGTGGGCTGGTCGCCGCCCAGGCCGCCCCGAAGAGCAGCAGCTGGTTGAAGACGTAGAGGTAGACCAGGGCGCCGACGGCCGAACCGACCAGGCCGTACGCCGGGTTCCGCTCGACCAGCCCGACGAACGACTTGCCCACCGTGTTGAGCAGCAGCAGGCCGATCCCGACCTGGAGCACCGGCGGCAACATCCGCCGGGCGGTCATCTTCAGCCGGGGGACCGCGGCCAGCAGCGCGGTCGCCAGCACCAGGTTGACGCCGAAGGTGAGCACCCAGCTGACGATCGACAGGACGACCGTGAAGCCGCCACCGGCCAGCCAGTGCAGCAGGCGCTCCAGGCCGTAGACGGCGAGCTGGGAGAGAACCAGCAGGAGCAGCAGGCCGATCAGCACCATCAGGTCGACGGCCTGACGGACGCCGATGTAGCCGGGCTGCTCGTTCAGCCGCCAGATGAGCCGCTGCGAGGAGCGGATCGCCTCGACCCAGCCGATCCCGGTGAAGGTCAGGCCGGCCAGGCCCACCAGGCCGACGCTGCCCTTGCTCTCCATGATCGCCTGCACGTCGAGGAACGGCAGGTTCTGGCGCAGGAAGTCCCGGACCAGGTCGAGCAGTTCGACGTTGTTGGTCAGCAGCCAGCCGAAGATCGAGTAACCGATCAGCAGCAGCGCGAAGACGGCGAAGAATCCGTAGTAGGCGATCGCCGCGGCGAGCCGGCCACCTTGGACATCCTCGTACCGCAGGATCGCCCGGCAGAAGTGATCGAAGTACGGCGACCGGTACCGCACGGCCATGATCTTGGCTTCGGTCGCGACGAGCGCCCGATCGATCGGATTCACCGGCCGACCGTATCGGACACGTCAGGTCCCCAGTGGGAAGTCCCGGCGCGGTCGCCACGGTCCTTCACCACCGTGCGAGAACAGGGTGAAGGAGGAGACCTCGAACCGGGCCGAGAAACCGGCCAGATCCTCGAAGGCCGCGTCCAGCGCGGTGGCCGGCACGTCCTGCGCGATCGTCACGTGCGGATGGTACGGGAAGCGGGTGTCCCGGTGGATGTCCTCGGACCGGGTGATCGCCTCGGCCAGCAGCTCACACTCGCTGATCCCCTGCGCCAGGGTCACGAACACCACCTCGGTGATCGGCCGGAACGTGCCGGTCCCCCGCAGGTGGATGGTGAACGGCTGCTGGGCCGACGCGAGCGCCTCGAGATGTTTCTCGATGGCCGGCAGCGCGTCGGCCGCCACCTCGGTGGGCCCGAGGAGGGTGACGTGCGCCGGCGTGTAGGCGGCCTGTGGATCACCGGCGTCGGCACGACGACGGGTGAGCACCGAGCCCCAGGGTTCGGGGATGTCGATGGCCAGGCCGATGCGGGTGACGTCCGGGTGGGACATCGCGCTCAGGCTCCGCGGGCGGGGCTGAGGAAACCCACGTTCCGGTACGCCTCGGCGAGAGTGGCCGCGGAGACCGCCCGGGCCTTCTCAGCCCCGATCGCCAGCACCTTGTCGAGTTGAGCCGGGTCGTCCAGGTAGAGCTTGGTGCGCTCCTGGATCGGCTTGACGAACTCGACAAGCACCTCGGCCAGGTCCTTCTTCAGGTCGCCGTAACCACGACCGTCGTACGCCTCGACCAGGTCGTCGAGGGTCCGGTCGGTGAGCGCCGCGTAGATGCTCAGCAGGTTGCTGACACCCGGCTTGTTCTCCTCGTCGTAGAGGACCTCGCGCCCGGTGTCGGTGACCGCCGACTTGATCTTCTTGGCCGAGCGGGCCGGGGTCTCCAGCAGCTCGATGATGCCGTTCGGCGAGGAGGCCGATTTCGACATCTTGATCGCCGGGTCCTGCAGGTCGAGGATCTTCCCGGTGTCCTTCACGATGTACGCCGAAGGGACGGTGAAGGTCTTGCCGAACCGGGTGTTGAACCGCTGCGCCAGGTCGCGGGTCAGCTCCAGGTGCTGCCGCTGGTCCTCGCCGACCGGGACCTGATCGGCCTGGTAGAGCAGGATGTCGGCGGCCTGCAGGATCGGGTAGGTGAACAGCCCGACCGAGGTGCTGTCCTGCCCGGCCTTGGCCGACTTGTCCTTGAACTGCACCATCCGGCTGGCCTCGCCGAACCCGGTGATGCAGCTCAGCACCCAGCCGAGCTGCGCGTGCTCGGGCACGTGCGACTGCACGAAGAGAGTGCAGCGCTCCGGGTCGAGGCCGGCGGCCAGCAACTGAGCGGCGGAAATCCGGCTCCGGGTGCGCAGAACTGCCGGATCATGACCCATGGTGATCGCGTGCAGGTCGACCACGCAGTAGAACGCGTCATGCGTGTCCTGCAGCGACACCCAGTTGCGCACGGCACCCAGGTAGTTGCCGAGGTGGAAGGAGTCGGCGGTCGGCTGGATGCCGGAAAGCACACGCGGGCGGCGGGCAACGTCGGACATGGCCGCCATTGTGTCAGCCCCGGTCCGTGATCCGCGAATCCCCTACCCGGTCGCGCTAATGTTCGAACCTGTTGACCTATGAGCGTTTCTGGGGAATTCTAGGATCTCTGGGACCAGAGAGAAGGGCCTGAGCCGTGAAATTGCTCGTCACCGGCGGTGCCGGCTATATCGGCAGCGTGACCAGCAGGCTGTTGCTGGACGCGGGCCACGAAGTGGTCGTGCTGGACAATCTGCGCACCGGATTCCGGGAGGCCATCGCTCCGGACGCCACCTTCGTCGAGGGCGACATCGCCGACGCCGACCGGGTGCTGACCCCGGACGCCGGCTTCGACGCCGTCCTGCACTTCGCCGGGCTGATCGCGGCCGGTGAGTCGATGGCCAGACCCGAGCTCTACTGGCACGAGAACGTGGTGAAGTCGCTGGCCCTGCTCGACGCGATCCGCGCCGCCGAGGTGCCCCGGGTGATCTTCTCGTCCACTGCGGCGGTCTACGGCAACCCCGTCGAGCTGCCCATCACCGAGTCCGCGATCAAGGCCCCGACCAGCACGTACGGGTCCACCAAGCTGACCTTCGACCTGGCCCTGACCTCCGAGGCGTTCGCCCACGGGCTCGCTGCGGTGTCGCTGCGCTACTTCAACGTGGCCGGTGCCTACATCGCCGGTGATCACGAGATCGGTGAGCGGCACGACCCGGAGACCCACCTGATCCCGATCACCCTGCAGGTGGCCGCGGGCAAGCGGGAGAAACTGCAGCTCTTCGGCGACGACTACCCCACCGTCGACGGCACCTGCGTGCGCGACTACATCCACGTCGAGGACCTGGCGCGGGCCCACCTGCTGGCGCTGGGCGCGACCGTCGCCGGCGAGCACCGGGTCTACAACCTGGGCAACGGCAACGGGTTCTCCAACAAACAGGTCGTCGAGGCGGCCCGCGAGGTCACCGGCGCCGAGATCCCGGTGGAGATCGCCGCCCGGCGCGACGGCGACCCGGCTACCCTGGTCGCCTCGTCCGACCGGGCCCGCGAGGACCTGGGCTGGGTTCCGGCCAAGAACACCTTGCAGGACATGATCGGTGACGCCTGGACCTTCTACCGGAAGCATGTGGCATGAGCGACTGCACCGCAGCGAAGCAAGGGCCGGGAGTTCATGCCCAGAAAGGCACAGCATGAGCATCATTTCAGCCGCTCAGGCGGCATTCACCGAGGCCTACGGGACCGAGCCGGCCGGGCTCTGGGCGGCTCCCGGGCGGGTCAACCTGATCGGTGAGCACACCGACTACAACGACGGGTTCGTGCTGCCCTTCGCCCTGCCGCAGCGCACCATCGCGGCCGTCGGCCCCGCTCCGGACGGCCAGTGGTCGGTCTGTTCGACGCTGGCACCCGATCCGGTCACGTTCGGTGTCACCGAGCCGGGTGCGGTGACCGGCTGGGGGGCCTACGTCGCCGGGATCGTCTGGGCGCTGCAGGACGCCGGCTTCGAGGTTCCGCCGGTCCGCATCGCGCTCGCCTCCGACGTGCCGCTCGGCTCCGGGCTGTCCTCCTCGGCCGCCCTGGAGTCGGCGGTACTCACCGCCCTGATCGACCTGGGCGGGCTGGACGTGCCCCTGGAACGGCGGCCGGCCATCGCGCAGCGGGCCGAGAACGTCTACGTCGGAGCGCCCACCGGCATCCTCGACCAATCCGCCTCGATCCGCTGTCAGGAGGGCCGGGCGCTGTTCCTGGACTGCCGCAGCTACCAGATCGAGCAGATCCCGTTCGACCTGGACGGGCAGGGCCTGGCCATCCTGGTGATCAACAGCAACGCCCCGCACCAGCACGTCGACGGCGAGTACGGCGCACGCCGCAAGAGCTGTGAGGCCGCCGCCGAGGCGCTGGGTGTGAAGGCGCTGCGCGACGTCGCCACCGCCGACCTGGCCGGCGCCCTGGAGAAACTCGGCGACGACGTGCTGCGCCGCCGGGCCCGGCACATCATCACCGAGAACCAGCGGGTGCTGGACACCGTCGAACTGCTGCGTGCGGGCCGGGTCCGGGAGATCGGCCCGCTGCTGACCGCCTCGCACGCCTCGATGCGCGACGACTTCGAGATCACCGTGGACCAGGTGGACACGGCCGTGCAGGCCGCGCTGGACGCCGGTGCCCACGGGGCCCGGATGACCGGCGGTGGGTTCGGTGGCTGTGTGCTGGCCCTGATCGACGCCGATCGGGCCGAGGCGACCGCGGCCGCCGTGGCCGACGCGTACCGAAAGAAGGAATTCTCCGCCCCCACCAGCTGGGTGGCGACCGCCGGACCGGGCGCGACCCGGCTCTGACGAGTGGCCGGCCACCCTCAACCGGGGGTGGCCGTCAGCCTTTCACCTGATCACCCACACGAGCGAGGGGCGAGGCTCACCGGACGGGCGGCGGATATCGTGGCCCCATGGGGGTAAGCCCACCGTATCTTCACGATGACACCGACCGAGGTGTCATCGTCAGCGTCGATGCCGACGACAACGCCGCGGTCTCGCTTCTCACGGTCCGCGGGCCGTGGGACGAGCAACTGCGCCTCAGTGTGGCCACCACGCTGCGACGATGCCTCACCGAGCACCCCGACGGCCTGATCGTGGACCTGACCGGCCTGACCGACCCGCACAGCGAGAGCACTCCCACCTGGATGACCGCCCGGCAGCTCGCGGCCGGGCTGGAGCCGCCGGTGCACCTGGCCATCTGCGTACCACCCGATCTGCCCCTCGCCGATCGCATGCAACGGCTGTGCGCCGGGCGGTACCTGCCGGTCTACGCCAAGGTGCGGCAGGCCCGGGTGGCGCTGGCCGGCCGGATCCCCGGTGACGAGCGGCTGAGCGCGACCCTGCGGCCGGAGACCGAGGCGCCGTGCGCGGCCCGCAACCTGGTCAGCGACGCCTGCCTGGCCTGGGGGCTGGTCCATCTGCTGCACCGGAGCCGGGCGGTGGTCTCCGAGTTGGTGACCAACGCTGTCGAGCACGCCGGCACCGAGATCCGGGTGGTGGTGAGCCGGCGCGGGTCCGGCCTGCACCTGACGGTCGCCGACGGCAATCCGCGGCTGCCCCGGGTGATGCGGCCGTCCCGTCCGCGCCCGGACCTGCCGCTCGACGAGCGGGGCCGCGGGCTGCGGACGGTTCAGGAGGCCGCCACCCTGTGGGGTGCCGTGCCGGCCGAGACCGGCAAGGTGGTGTGGGCGACGATCAGGCCCTAGCGGGCCTCGATGATCATTCCAGCGCCGACCGTACGGTTGGTGCTCTCGTCGATCAGGATGAACCCGCCGGTCGTGCGGTTCCGGCGGTACTCGTCGGCCAGCAACGGCACCGTGGTGCGCAGCTTGACCCGGCCGATCTCGTTGAGCTTCAGCTCGCCGGCCGAGTCGTCGCGGTGCAGCGTGTTCACGTCGAGGCGGTACTGCAGCCCGCGCACCACGGTCCGGGCGGTCCGGGTGGTGTGCTTGATCGCGTACTTGCCGCCGACCCGCAGCGGGGCCGTCTCGTCCATCCAGCAGATCATCGCCTCGATGTCCTGGGCGACGGCCGGCGCGTTGTTCGGCCGGCAGATCAGGTCACCGCGCGAGATGTCGATCTCGTCGTTCAGCCGGACCGTCACCGACATCGGCGGGAACGCCTCGGCGACCGGGCCGTCCGCCGTCTCGATCGCCGCGATCGTGCTGGTCAGGCCGGAGGGCAGGACCATCACGTCGTCGCCGGGCTTGAGGATGCCGGAGGCCACCTGACCGGCGTAACCCCGGTAGTCGGTGACCGTGGTGGACTGGGGGCGGATCACGTACTGCACCGGGAAGCGCACGTCGACCAGGTTCCGGTCGCTGGCGATGTGCACGTGCTCCAGGTGGTGCAGCAGGGACGGCCCCTCGTACCACGGGGTGTTCTCCGACCGGCTGGCGATGTTGTCGCCGTTGAGCGCGGAGATCGGGATGATCGTCAGGTCGGGCGCGTCGAGCTTGGCCGCGAACGAGGTGAACTCGTCGGCGATCCGCTCGAAGACCTGCTGGTCCCAGTCGACCAGATCCATCTTGTTCACGCAGAGCACCAGGTGCGGCACCCGCAGCAGACTGGTCAGGAAGGCGTGCCGCCGGGACTGCTCGACCAGGCCCTTACGGGCGTCGACCAGGATCAGCGCCAGATCCGCGGTGGATGCGCCGGTCACCATGTTCCGGGTGTACTGGATGTGACCCGGGGTGTCGGCGATGATGAACTTGCGCCGCGGCGTCGCGAAGTAGCGGTACGCCACGTCGATGGTGATGCCCTGCTCCCGCTCGGCACGCAGGCCGTCGGTGAGCAGAGCGAGGTTGGTGTACTCGTCACCCCGGGACGCGCTGGCCGCCTCGACGGCCTCCAGCTGGTCCTCGAAGATCGTCTTGGTGTCGAACAGCAGCCGGCCGATGAGCGTGGACTTGCCGTCGTCGACGCTGCCGGCGGTGGCGAACCGCAACAGGTCCATGCCGCGGGAGGAAGCGGCGTCAGGCTCGAGAACTGCCTGGCTCATCAGAAGTAACCCTCTCGCTTACGGTCTTCCATCGCGGCCTCGCTGACCCTGTCGTCCCCACGGGTCGCACCACGCTCGGTGATCCGGGTGGCGGCGACCTCGTCGATCACCTTCTGCACCGTGTCCGCCTCGGAGAGCACGGCCGCGGTCTGCGACGCGTCGCCGACCGTCCGGTACCGCACCCGGCGGACCTCGGAGGTCTCACCGTCCCGCAGCTTGATGAACTCGTTCACCGCGTAGAACATCCCGTTGCGCTCGACGACCTCACGGTCGTGGGCGTAGTAGATGCTCGGCAGCGGGATGTCCTCTTTGGCGATGTAGTGCCAGACGTCCAGCTCGGTCCAGTTGGAGAGCGGGAAGACCCGGATCGACTCGCCGGGGTGGTGCCGTCCGTTGTAGAGCGACCACAGCTCGGGCCGCTGGTTCTTCGGGTCCCACTGGCCGAAGTCGTCGCGGAAGCTGAACATCCGCTCCTTGGCGCGGGCCTTCTCCTCGTCCCGGCGGGCGCCGCCGAAGAGGGCATCGAACCGGTACTTCTCGACCGCGGCGAGCAGCACTGGGGTCTGGATCCGGTTGCGGGTGCCGTCCGGCAGCTCGCGCACCGAACCGGCGTCGATCGCCTCCTGCACGCTGGCGATCACCAGGTTCAGGCCGAGGGACGCGACCCGGCTGTCCCGGTATTCCAGCACCTCGCCGAAGTTGTGGCCGGTGTCGATGTGCATGACCGGGAACGGGATGCGCGCCGGCGCGAACGCCTTCTCCGCGAGGCGCAGCATCACGATCGAGTCCTTGCCGCCGGAGAAGAGCAGCACAGGGCGCTCGAACTCGGCCATGACCTCACGCATGACGAAGATGCTCTCCGCTTCGAGGGCATCCAGATGCGTTACGCGATAGGGCTTCGTCTGGCTCATGGATTCGGTCCCCAGACCTTTCTCCGGTGTCGGCCGGGCAGGGCAGACGTCATTGTGACGGAAGGTGCCTCTGTAGTGCAGCAAGCAACCGAGGAGCGAGATCTTTACGACAAACGACCAGGTCGGGTAACTTCGGATCGGCCCGGTTGTAGACCAGCGGAGTACCGTCGATCCGGCTCGCGTGCAGCCCGGTGGCCAGCGCCACCGCGACCGGGGCGGCGGAGTCCCACTCGTACTGCCCGCCCGCGTGCACGTAAGCGTCCGCCTCGCCGTTGATCACCGCGGCGATCTTGACTCCGGCCGAGCCCATCGGAACCAGCTCGGCACCGATCTCGGCGGCGAGCGCGGTGACGAAGGCCGGCGGCCGGGTCCGGCTGGCGGCGATCCGGATCGCCCCGCCGGTCGCCGACTCCAGCGGCATCGGGGGGTACGCCGGGGCGTGGTCGGTGGCGAGCGTGCAGTGCCGGGCCGGCATCGCCACCGCACCGGCGGTCAGCCGGGCCGGTGCCGACGAGTCGGCGGTCCAGAGCGCCACGTGCACGGCCCAGTCGTCCCGGCCCTCTTCGGAGAACTCGCGGGTCCCGTCCAGCGGGTCGACGATCCACACCCGGTTGGCGCCGAGCCGGTCCGAACGGCTACCACCCTCGGTCCGGTTCTCCTCTGTCCAGGCGACCCGGGACTGCTCGTCCTCCTCGGAGAGCACCGCGTCGGCCGGGCGCCACCGGGCCAGCTCGGCTCGCAGGAGTTCGTGAGCGGCCTGGTCCCCGGCGGCCTTGAGAGCCTTGCCGTCGTCGTGCCCGGTCTCGGCACGCACCTGGAGGAGCACCTGCCCGGCGCGGTCCGCGAGCCAGCGGGCGAAAGCGGAGTCGTTGACCGGCGGGGTGCCGCCCGCGAGTTCCTCCGGGCCGGGACGGCCCGATGGTCCCGCCATGCGTGCCGACGTCTTCGTCTGCTCGCCCATCGTCTCGCTCCTTCGCTCGTGACGTCCTCTAGTACGCCCCCGACGACCGCACCACCGCGGTCACCGTCCTGAGCAGGATCACCAGATCCAGGCTCAGCGACCAGTTCTCCACATAGCGCAGGTCCAGCCGGACCGCCTCCTCCCAGGAGAGGTCCGACCGCCCCGACACCTGCCAGAGCCCGGTCATCCCCGGTTTGACCGCCAGCCGGCGACGCACGTCGTCGACGTACGCGGCCGCCTCGGTGGGTAGCGGCGGTCTGGGGCCGACCAGCGACATCCGCCCCGACAGGACGTTGAGCAGCTGCGGCAGCTCATCCAGGGAGAACCGGCGCAACCAGCGCCCGACCGGGGTGACACGCGGGTCGTCGCGGATTTTGAAGAGCACACCGTCGTGCTCGTTGAGATGCCTCAGCTCGGCCAGCCGCGCCTCGGCGTCGATGTACATACTGCGGAATTTGAAGATCCGGAACAAACGGCCATCGCGTCCCACACGTGTTTGGCGAAAGAGTACCGGGCCACGCGATGTCAGGCCCACGCAGAGCGCCACGGTCAGGAGCACCGGACCGAAAAGGATCAGAAGGAGAAGTGCGCCGACCCGGTCGACCAGCTCTTTCACCAGGCGTGATCCACCGTGTAGCCGGGGATGCTCGACATGCAGCATCGGCAGGCCGTCGAACGGGCGGATCGTGGTGCGCGCCCCGGCGACGTCGACCAGTGCGCTGGCCACCACCAGGTCCACCTCGTCGCGCTCCAGCCGCCAGGCCAGCCGCCGCACCGCCGCACCGTCCAGCTCCGGGCAGCTCAACACGACCACCGTGTCGGCCTCGGCCTGTTCGACCGCGCTCGCCACGTCGTCGAAGGTGCCGTACACCGGTAGGTCGGTGAGCCCGACCCCGTCGGCCTGCGGCGGCAGGCAGGCGCCCACCACCTCCAAGCCGTGGTAACGCTCCCGGCGCAGTTGGCGGGCGATCCCGATCACCGAAAGCTCATGGCCGACGACGATCACCCGGCGCAGGCTCTCGCCGCGGGCCCGCGCCCAGTGCAGGCGCTTGCGCAGCGCGAACCGCAACACCACGATCGCGCCGATCGCCAACGGGAACGACACCAGGACATACGACCGGGCCAGATCCAGATTCAGGGCGTACGACACGACCGCGGCCCCGCCGATCAGGCCCGCACCGCCCCGGAGCACACGCTGGTACTCGTCCGAGCCGACGAAGAGATAGCGGCGCTCGTACGCCCGGCAGGCCACCAGCACCAACAGCAGAACCGCCGGCAGCAGCGCCGAGCAGACCAGATATGTGCGGTTGTACTCGGTGACCGTGTCGCCGAATCGGGTGATGAAAGTACCCGCGCCGGCCACCGACCCGGCCATCAGATCGGCGAGGACGAGCGCCCGCACATAGCGGCGCTCCCAATCCTGTCGCCGGGACATCGCCGCGTGCCGGCCCCGGGTCCGGACGAACGGCCGGTTCGCCGGGCGGGCCGCCGACGACCGGTTGCGCTGAGTCCCGGAGAGCCGCCCGGTGGCCTGATTACGGGCCGGATCGAACTCGCCGAGCACCGTCTGCGGCGGGATGTTCTCCACCCCGGCGGCCGGCACCGGGACCCGGCTGTTACGGCCACTGCGCCGGACAGTCGGCTGCTGTGGCCCCCGGTTGCCGGGCGGATGGTTCGCAGCGCCGTACCCGGGTGGCGGCTCGGTCCGGTCCGGACGGACCACCGGCAGGACCACCGTCGGGTCGGTAGACGCGTCCGCCCGGTCCTCGGACACGTCTTGCGACATCCTCGAACCTCCCGTCACGTCAGCCGTCGCACCGATTTCGTGCGTCCGAGTGACCAACGGACGGACGGCGGACGCGTCACGCCGAGGGACGGATCAGACCCCGTGATAGCGGTTCTGCGCCCATTCGACGCCGTGCGCAACGATTGCCTCCGTCACGTCGGCCGCCCGGTCGATCAGGAAGTCCAGCTCTTTACGCTCCGCCGCGGCGAAGTCCGAGAGCACGTAGTCGGCCGGTTCCTGCCGCCCCGGCGGACGGCCGATCCCGAACCGAACCCGCGCGTACTCCTTACTCGCCAGCGACTTGGACATCGAACGGAGCCCGTTGTGCCCGCCCTCGCCACCGCCCCGTTTGGCACGAACCTCACCGAACGGCACATCAAGCTCATCATGCACCGCGATCACATTGGCCACCGGGACTTTGAAGAACTGCGCCAGCGCCACCACGGGGGCACCGGACAGGTTCATGTAGGTCAGTGGCTTCAACAGGATCAGCTTCGGGCCGCCGAAACCCAGTCGGCCCTCGGCGACCTCGGTGGCCGCCCGCTTCGCCCGGCCGAACTTCCCGCCGGTCCGGGAGGCCAGCAGCTCGGCCACCATGAACCCCACGTTGTGCCGGTTACCGGCGTACTCCTTGCCCGGGTTGCCCAGGCCGACGATCAGCCACGGCGCCTCGTCGCTCACCTTTTCGCCTCCACATGCACATCAGGGAAAGTGCCGGACGGCACTTTCCCTGATATCTGGCTTACCGCTGCTGCGTGACTAAATTACTCCGCGGGAGCGGCGTCGGCCGCAGCCTCGTCCTCGACCGGAGCCTCGTTCGACTGGGCGGCGTTGATGACCGCGAGCACCGTCTCGGCGTCGACGGCGAGCTCGACACCCTCGGGGAGCTTGACGTCACCGGCGGTGACGTGCGAGCCCGCCTCGAGGCCCTCGATCGAAGCCTCCAGCTCGGACGGGAGGCGCAGCGCGTCGGCGACCACGGCGACCGTGTTCGACTCGTGCACGATCAGGGTGTTCTTGGCGGCCTCACCGGTCAGGGTGACCGTGATGTCGACCTGGATCTTCTCGCCGCGCTTCACGATCAGCAGGTCGATGTGCTCGAACGTGTCCTTGACCGGGTCACGCTGGATCGCCTTCGGCAGGGCCAGAGTGGCGGCCGAGTTGCCGGCGATGTCGATGGTGAAAATCTGGTTGATGCCGCCGTGGCGGATGGCGGCAGCGAACTCACGCGCGGGAAGGGCGATGTGCTGCGGCGCCTCGCCGTGGCCGTACAGCACGGCAGGCACGAGGCCGGCCCGGCGCGTGCGGCGAGCACCACCCTTGCCGAACTCGGTGCGGGGCTCTGCGCTGATCTTTACCTCGGACACGGGGAAACTCCTGAAACTCTTCGATGCGGGCTGCGGCTAAGTCTGCGGCTGCGGTATCCGGCAGTGCTGCGGTGGTCACCTTCGACGGCGCTTCTGCCTTCGTAGGCGACGGTGAATCGGGCGCTGCCGGGCAAGAGGGCGCGCTGGGCACAGGCCCGGAGCACCGCGTCGATGACGGCGCCTCGAGCGGACTGCGAACCTCAACAGCCCACGAAGCACCCTCGCCGTGGCAACCGTACTAGCTTACCTGCCACGATCGTGCATTGGTCAGCGGGTCCGCCCGGCTCGCGACGCCTGCGAAAAAACCACCCCACTGATGCAAGTTGCACCAGTGGGGTGGGTGTTACCAGAGGTCGCGGGTCAGCTCAGACCACCGAACAGGGTGGTCACCGAGCCGTCGTCGAACACCTCACGGATCGCCCGAGCCAGCAGCGGGGCGATCGAAAGCACAGTGATCTTGTCGAGCTGCTTCTCCGGGGCGAGCGGCAGCGTGTTCGTCACCACCAGCTCACTGATCCGGCTGTTCTTAAGGCGCTCGGTGGCCGGGTCGGAGAGCAGCGCGTGGGTGGAGGCCACGATCACGTCGGCCGCACCCTCCTGGTACAGGATGTCGGCGGCCTTGGCGATCGTGCCACCCGTGTCGATCATGTCGTCGACGATCAGGCAGACCCGGCCCTCGACCTCACCGACCACCCGGTTCGCCACCACCTGGTTCGGCTTCATCGGGTCGCGGGTCTTGTGGATGAAGGCCAGCGGGCAGCCACCCAGCCGGTCGGTCCAGCGCTCGGCCACCCGCACCCGGCCCGAGTCGGGGGCCACCACGGTCATCGGCCGGCCCGCGTACTTCTTCTGCACGTAGTCGGCGAGGATGTCCATCGCGAACAGGTGATCCACCGGGCCGTCGAAGAAGCCCTGGATCTGCGCGGTGTGCAGGTCGACCGTGAGGATCCGGTTGGCACCGGCCGTCTTCAGCAGGTCGGCTACCAGACGCGCGGAGATCGGCTCCCGGCCGCGGTGCTTCTTGTCCTGCCGCGAGTACGGATAGAACGGCAGCACCACGGTGATCCGCTTGGCCGACCCCCGCTTCAGTGCGTCGACCATGATCAGGGTCTCCATGACCCACCGGTTCACGCCCTCGGTGATCGACTGGACGACGAACGCGTCCGAGCCTCGCACCGAGTCTTTGAACCGGACGAATATCTCCCCGTTGGCGAACTCGTAGGAGTCCGACGGCGTCGGTGCCACGCCGAGCACCTGACCGATCTCCTCCGCCAGCTCGGGGAAACCCCGGCCGGAGAAAAGCATCAGACTCTTACGGTTCTCGGCGACGATGCTGCCCATCGGCTCGCTGCTCCCGTTGCTCAGGGGGTGGGTTCGCAGTGAAGTATCCCTTGCGGGAACGTAACCGCCACGTTTCGAGGCTCCCGGGTGGGATGCCTCACCCCCACTGGATCACTCCTGCTCAGGGGTGATATTTGCGGCTTTCGACGCGGCTTCCGCAGAAGCCGTTCCGGGACGCTTGCGGGCGACCCAGCCCTCGATGTTGCGCTGCTGCGCCCGGCTCACTCCGAGCTCACCCGCGCCGACGTTCTTCTGCACCGCGCTACCGGCCGCGACGTACGCCCCGGGGCCGATCTCGACCGGCGCGATCAGCACCGAGTCCGAGCCGACGAACGCCGCCTCGCCCACGGTCGTGTGGTGCTTCTTCACTCCGTCGTAGTTGGCGAAGATCGTGCCGGCGCCGATGTTGGCCTTCGCCCCGATCGTGGCGTCACCCACATAGGTCAGGTGCGGGACCTTGGCGCCGTCACCCAGTTCGGCGTTCTTCGCCTCGACGAAGCCGCCGATCTTCGACTTGCGGCCCAGCTTGGTGCCGGGACGGAGGTACGAGAACGGGCCCACGGTCGCCTGCGGCCCGACCAGCGCACCGATCGAGTGGGTCCGGAGCACGGTGGCGCCCTCGGCCACCGCGGTGTCGATCAGCGTGGTGTCCGGCCCGATCACCGCACCGGTCGCCACCGAGCTGGTGCCGAGGATCTGCGAATTCTGGTCGACGACCGCGTCCGGCTCCAGCGTGGCGGTCACGTCGATCCAGGTGGTCGCCGGGTCCAGCAGCAGCACCCCGGCGCGCATCCAGGCCTCGTTCACCCGGTCGCGCATCAGCACCCGCAGCTTCGCCAGCTCGGCCCGGTCGTTGCAGCCCAGCGTCTCGTAGGCGAACTCGGCCACCTCGATCGCCACCGGGTGCCCCTGGGAGGCCAAGATCCCGAAGACGTCGGTGAGGTACTCCTCGCCCTGCGCGTTGTCGGTGGAGAGCTTGCCCAGCGCCTCGCGCAGCAGCGCCGCGTCGAACACGTAGATCCCCGAGTTGATCTCCCGGATCCGCCGCTGCTCGTCGCTGGCGTCCTTGGCCTCGACGATCCGCTCCAGGTTGCCGTCAGCGCCCCGGATGATCCGGCCCAGCCCGCCGGGCACGTCCACCTCGGCACTCAGCACGGTCGCGGCGGCACCGGCCTTCTCGTGCGTGGCGAGCAGCGCCTCCACCGTCTCCGCGCGCAGCAGCGGCACGTCACCGCTGAGGACCACCACGGTGCCGGTCAGATCGGGAGTGGCGTCCAGCGCGATGCGCACCGCGTGCCCGGTCCCGTTCTGCTCGGCCTGCAGCACCGGAGTGGCGCCGGGCGCGACCTCGGCGACGAACGCGCCGATCTCGTCGGCCTTGTGCCCGACCACGACCACGGTGCGGTCGGCGCCGATCGCCGGCGCGACGGCCAGCACGTGCCCCAGAAGAGTGCGGCCGAGGAGCGGCTGCAACATCTTGGGCGTCGCGGATTTCATCCGCTTGCCCTCTCCGGCGGCAAGAACGACGACGGTACGGCTGGGGGCCTGGCTCACGCGGTATCTCCATCGATCGCATTGGCATCATGCGTGGGTGGTGTCATCTCCACCCACAGCCATCGGGGCTCACCACAAGAATTGCTCGGCCGCCAGGACTCGAACCCGGAATATCTGGACCAAAACCAGAGGTGTTGCCAATTACACCACGGCCGAATGTTGCTGGAGACAGACTAGCGCCCCGGTGCCCGATCGCGATAAGCGGTTGATGTCTGTCGGATGACGACACCCCCCGATGGCAGGATGGCCGGGTGACGGAGAAGGGCGACAGCAGCGAAAAGCAATGGCGGACGGCCGCGCCGCGGGTCCGGATGCCGGCTGCTCAGCGCCGCGAGCAGCTGATCACAGTCGGCCGCCAGCTCTTCGCCGAACGGGGGTTCGACGCCACCAGTGTCGAGGAGGTCGCGGCCCGGGCGAAAGTGTCCAAACCGGTGGTCTACGAGCACTTCGGCGGCAAGGAAGGCCTCTACGCAGTGGTCATCGACCGTGAGGTGCGGGCCCTGCTGGACCGGATAACCACCGCGCTGACCGCGGGCCACCCGCGGGAGTTGCTGGAACAGGCGGCGCTGGCGCTGCTGGACTACATCGACGAGGAGCCGCACGGCTTCCAGGTGCTGACCCGCAACTCGCCGCTGCTGTCCGCGTCGGGCAGCTTCTCCAGTGTCATGAACGACGTGGCGCACCAGGTGGAACACATCCTCGGCGCCGAGTTCAAGAGCCGAGGGCTGGACCCGAAGTTCGCCGAGCTCTACTCACAGGCGCTGGTCGGGATGGTGGCACTGGTCGGGCAATGGTGGCGGGAGGCGCGCAAACCACCGAAGAAGGAGATGGTCGCCGCCCAGCTCGTCAACCTGGCCTGGAACGGACTGTCCCACCTGGAACCGAAGCCGGGGCTGCAGACCCGCCGGGTCCGCTGAACGGACCCGGCGATCGGCGGTCTCAGGCGGTCCGGCCCTCGCGGACCTGGCGCGGCGCGCCGGCCTTCGACTGGGGGGCGGACTTGCTGTACAGGCTGACCGTGATCAGCAGCAGGCCGGCCAGGTAGGTGGCGATCACCGTGGACATCGTGAAACCGAAGAAGTTCACCTCGTCGGTGCGCAGCACGCACAGCGAGAAGGAGCCGAGGACCAGCAGGCCCCAGCCCAGGAACTGATCGATGCGGACGTCCAGGTTGCGGCCGATCGCGGTGCCGAGCAGGACGATGCCACCGACCGCCAGCACGATGATCGACCACAGCAGATTGCTGCCCTGGCCGAGCGCCTGTCCGCCGGGCCCGCTGAAAGGCTCACCGGACGTCGCGATGAACCCGATGAGCCCGAACGCCACCAGGTAGGCGCCGGTGACGAATCCGACGATCCGGTAGATCGGCCGAAGCGGGTGATTGACCGGGGTGTGCGCCATGGTTCCGTCTCCAAGGTCAGGTGTCTTCGTGCAGATTCTCGCGTATCCCCGACAAGCGGCGCAGGCACACCCCCCGGATCAGCTTTCGGACACCTGTTCCGCGAGCAGCAGCCAGGATTCCTCGGTGTCGGATATCTCCTGCTTGACCGCCTTGAGCTGAGCCTCCAGCTCGACGATCTTGCCGTAGTCGCTGCCGTGTGCCGCCAAGCTCTCGTTGATCTTGGCTTCCTTCTCGGTCAGCTTGGTCATCTGCCGTTCCAGCTTCGCCAGATCCTTCTTGGCCTGGCGGAACTCACCGGAGGACAGACCGGGCGCGGCCGGCGCCGCTTCCGAGCCACCCCTGGCTGGTACGACCGGGGCACCCGGCGTGGTCACCCGAGCCAGATATTCGTCGATGCCACCGGGAAGGTGCACCATCCGGCCGTCACCGAACATGCCGAACACCTTGTCGGTGACCCGCTCCACCAGGTATCGGTCGTGACTGGCCACCACCATCGTGCCCGGCCACGAGTCCAGCAGGTCCTCCAGCGAGGCCAGGGTGTCGGTGTCCAGGTCGTTGGTGGGCTCGTCGAGCAGCAGCACGTTGGGCTCGGTGGCGAGCAGCCGCAGCATCTGCAGCCGCCGGCGCTCACCGCCGGACAGGTCACTGACCGGGGTCCAGATCCGCTTGTCGGTGAAACCGAACACCTCGGCGAGCTGACCGGCCGAGAGCTCCCGGTCGCCGAGCTTGACCCGCTTGGCGACCTCCTCCACCGCCTCCAGCAGGCGCAGGTGGCCGGGCAGCTCCTTCAGCTCCTGGGAGAGGAACGCCGCCTTGACCGTCGAACCGGTGACCAGCCGGCCGCCGTCCGGGGTGGTGACCCCGGCCAGCAGGCGCAGCAGCGTGGTCTTGCCGGCGCCGTTGGCACCCAGGATCGCGATCCGGTCACCCGGGCCGACCTGCCACGTCAGATCCTGGAAGATCGGTTTCGGACCGGCTTTCAGGTCGATCCGCTCCAGGTCGTAGACCTGCTTGCCGAGCCGGGTGGTGGCCAGCCGTTGCAGGCTGACCTGGTCACGCACCGGCGGGACGTCGGCGATCAGCTCGTTCGCCGCGTCGATCCGGAACTTCGGCTTCGACGTCCGGGCCGGCGGGCCCCGGCGCAGCCAGGCGATCTCTTTCCGCAGCAGGTTCTGCCGGCGGGCCTCGATCGAGGCGGCGACCCGCTGGCGCTCGGCACGAGCCAGGATCCAGGCGGCGTAACCACCGTCGTAGCTGTGCACCTCCTCGTCCACGACCTCCCAGGTCGAGGTGCAGACCTCGTCCAGGAACCAGCGGTCGTGAGTGACCACGAGCAGCGCGCCGCGCCGGGTCACCAGGTGCTTGGCCAGCCAGTCGACACCGGCGACGTCCAGATGGTTGGTGGGCTCGTCGAGGATCAGCAGGTCGCTCTCCCGGACCAGCAGAGCGGCCAGGGCGACCCGGCGGCGCTCACCACCGGACATCGGCCCGACCGGCGTCTCCAGCCCGAGATAGCCCATGCCGAGACCGTCGAGAATGGTGCGCACCCCGGAGTCACCGGCCCACTCGTGCTCGGCGCCCATGCCCTGCGGCAGCCAGGCGGTGCCGAGCACGACGTCCCGGACGGTCGCCTCACCGGCCAGTGTCAGGGACTGTGGCAGCGACGCGACGCGCAGGTCACGACGATGCGTGACCCGGCCGGAGTCGGGTTCCTCAGTCTTGGCGAGCATGCGGAGAAGGGTCGATTTACCTGCGCCGTTGAGACCCACGATCCCGATGCGGGCGTCGTCGTCCAGCCCGAGAGAAACGTCGGTGAGCAGCTGACCGGCAGCTCCATAACCCTTGCTGACCCGGTCCAGGTTGATGATGTTGGCCACGATGGGTTCTAGATTACCCGCGCGCCCGGCTGCGGTCCCCGGGCGGTGACCACGGTCCGGCACACCTGCGCCGCGGTCAGGCCGGCCGCCACCTCTTGCGCGTGCGCCGCGTCGGCCGTCAGGAAGACGACCGTCGGGCCGGAACCGGAGACCAGACCGGTGATCGCACCCGCCTCGTGACCCGCTTTCAGCACGTCGGCCAGCTGCGGGCGCAGCGAGAGCGCGGCCGGCTGGAGGTCGTTGCCGAGCGCGGCACCGAGCACCTCCGGGTCACGCTGGCGCAGCGCGGTCATCAGCCGGTCCGGGCCGTCCAGCGGGGCAGGTGGCCAGGAGTCGTCGCGCAGCCGGTCCAGCTCGCGATAGACCGCCGGGGTGGACAGGCCCTCATCGGCGATCGCCACCACCCAGTGCCAGGTGGTCGGCCGGGCCAGGATCGGGCTGACCGTCTCGCCGTGGCCGGTGCCCAGAGCAGTGCCGCCGTGCAGCAGGAACGGGATGTCCGAACCCAGGTCGGCGCCCACCTCGGCCAGGTCGTCACGGGACATGCCGAGACCCCACAGCAGGTCACAGGCGATCAGGGTGGCTGCCGCGTCGGCACTGCCGCCGGCCAGGCCACCGGCCAGCGGGATGCTCTTGCGCAGGTGCAGCCGGGCGTAGGCGGGCACCCGGCCGCGGGTGGCCAGCGCCCGGGCGGCCCGGATGATCAGGTTCGACTCGTCGAGCGCCAGCTCGCCGGTGCCCTCACCCTCCATGGTCAGCGCAAGGGTGTCCCCGCGCCGGGCGGTGAGCTCGTCGAAGAGGCTGATCGCGTGGTAGACGGTGTTCAGCTCGTGAAAGCCGTCCGGCCGCAGCGGGCCCACCCCGAGGTGCAGGTTGATCTTCGCCGGGACGCGCACCTTGACCGGGCCACGGTGCGGGCGGGGCTCGTCGTCGCCCGGTCCCCAAGCCTCCGTCACGGAGTGATGTCCCGGATCGGCAGCTCGATCTCGAACGGCGCGGTCATGAACTCATCTCCTCGGGCTGCACGTCGGACCGGGTGAGCTTACCGCCGTACCCCAGTTGTCTCGCTGCCGCGGCGATCGCGACGAACTCGCCGACGGTGAGCGCCTCGCCTCTCGCCTGCGGGCTCACCCCGGCCGCACGCAGCACCGACTCCGCTTTGTCCGGGCCACCGGCCCAGCCGGCCAGCGCGGCCCGCAACGTCTTGCGCCGCTGGGCGAACGCCGCGTCCACCACTGCGAACACGTCGGCGCGGGCGGCACCGGCCGGTGCTTCCCGCCGGGTGAACGCGACCAGGCCGGAATCCACGTTGGGCACCGGCCAGAACACCGCGGGCGGCACCTTCCCGGCCGAGCGCGCCTGGGCGTACCAGGCCAGTTTGACCGAGGGCACGCCGTACACCTTCGAACCGGGCCCGGCGATGAGCCGGTCGGCGACCTCCTTCTGCACCATCACCAGGCCGCCGCGCAGCGAGGGCAGCCCGGCCAGCAGGTTCAGGACCACCGGGACCGCGACGTTGTACGGCAAGTTCGCCACCAGCATCGTCGGCGCCGGATCGAACAGCTCGGCGGTCACCCGCAGCGCGTCGGCCAGGTGCACGGTCAGGTGCGGGACGGCGACCGTCTCCGGCAGGGCCTTCGCCAGCGTCGGGTCGATCTCCACGGCGTGCACGTGACGCACCGCCCCGGCCAGGCCCAGCGTCAGCGAACCGAGACCCGGCCCGACCTCCAGGGCCACGTCGTCCGGGCGCAGGCCGGCCGCGGTGACGATGCGCCGGATGGTGTTCGGGTCGTGCAGGAAGTTCTGGCCGAGCTTCTTGGTCGGCGTGACGCCGAGACGGGCGGCCAGTTCCCGGATCTCCGCCGGGCCGAGCAGCGAACCCTTTTCACCGGGACGGGGCCGGACCGGCCCGTCGTCGACGGGCTCGTCACCCGGTTGAAAATGGTTCAGCACATCCGCCATGCCGAGAGCCTACGGTGACACGCCGACACCTGTTCGGTAAGGGATGGCTGGGCTACGCCCAGCTACCGAAGACCGCGTCGCCGTTGGCGGAGATCGTGGCGCAGAGCGTGTCCAGGTCGGTGCCGGAGGCGGTGGCCAGTGCCCGCATGGTCAGCGGCACCAGGTAGGACGCGTTGGGCCGGCCCCGGTACGGCGTGGGCGTCAGGTAGGGCGCGTCGGTCTCCACCATCATCTGCGCGGGCGGGGTGATCGCGGCCGCCTCGCGCAGGTTGACCGCGCTGGCGAAGGTCACCGTGCCGGCGAAGCTCAGGAAATAGCCACGGCGCACACACTCGGCGGCGAACTCGGCATCACCGGAGAAGCAGTGCAGCACCACCCGGTCCGGCGCGCCCTCCTCGTCGAGCACCCGCAGCACATCGGCGTGCGCCTGGCGGTCGTGGATGATCAGCGCCTTGGAGTACCGCTTGGCGATGGCGATGTGGGCCCGGAAACTCTGCTCCTGCGCGGCCCGGCCGTCCTCGCCGGTCCGGAAGGTGTCCAGCCCGGTCTCCCCGATGCCCCGCACTCGGGGCCGGGCCGCCTGCGCCTCGATCACCCGCAGCGCCTCGTCCAGGTCGTCGAGCCGCGGCGCCTCGTTGGGGTGCAGGGCCACCGCGGCCAGCACCGAGCCGTGCCGCTCGGCCAGGTCGGCGCCCCAGACCGAGGAGGTGACGTCCACTCCCACCTGGACGAGCCGGTCCACGCCGCTCTTGGCTGCGGCGGCGATGAGCGCCTCGACCGGGTCACCGGCGCCGTCGCCAGGCACGCCCGCCTCCTGAACCGTCAGGTCGAGGTGGGTGTGGCTGTCGAAGACCGGGACCGCTAGCGGCTCGGGCGCCGGCGGGAACTCCCCGGATCGACGGGAGTCCTTCGTGCGGCGCGACGCCGATGGGGTAGACATGTGAGACATTGTGCACGGCGTGTTTTTCGGTAACCGCGTGTTCACCCGGGGTCCACCACGGTCGTTTAGGTTGCGCCGCGTGACCGTGACCGGCGAGGACAGTGAGATAGGTGCCGACCCGCTCGACCCACCGCTGACGGCCCCGCTGCGCCGTGACCTGAACTGGCATCAGGTGCAGTCGATGAGTCAGTCGGCGGGGTACCGGGAGGATCCGGTGCTACACGCGATCCGGGCCACCGCGGCGATCCGCCGGGGCACCCGGATGACCAAGATCCTCTCCCCGGCCCAGGTCGCCGGGCATCTCGGCGGCTGGCTGCCGTACGGATTCTGCTACCGCTCCTGCGACATCGCCCACCTGCGCGAACCTCAGGATCTGGCCCTGTTGCGCACCGACGGCGCGACCGACGGTCAGGTGTCGTTCGCGCTGCGCTGGCGGGCTGTCGATCCGCTGGACTACGAGATCCCGGCGGCTCCGGCCCATCCGGGGCTGGCCGCGCTGCCGGGGCATTCCCGGGTCGGCGCGATGGTGCTCGGCACCGGTTTCACCCCGAGTGCCGACGATCTGATCCCGGAGTACGTGACGGCCGGCTTCGCGGATCTGCCGCTGACGGCGAACGCACAGATCCTGGCGTCCGTGCCGGGCGGCGACGAGGTCGTCCTCTACACGTACCAGCCGGAACAGCACGGCTGGCTGCGGCTGGCCGGACCGCGCTGGCGGAGTCTGCTCGGCGAGATCCCCGGTGGCAGCCCGGATCGGGAGTACGTCCCGTGCACCGCCTCCGGCACGGCCCGGCTGGTCGGCCGGATCGACGACAACGAGTACGAGGCGGTCGCCGATCCGCCCGGCGAGTTCCGGGTGCGGGCGCTGACCCGGGCCGCCCGCTATCCGGTGCAGACCCTGAGCCGCCGGGCCGAGCAGGCCCGCTGGCGAGGTGCCGACTGCTGGGTGCTGCAGCGTGACGAGACGTGGGCCCGGCTGCGGCTGCTCCACCCGGACGCCGACACGATCAGCGCGACCGGCGCCCGGTGTTACGAGCGGGGCATCTACGAGTCGTGGGCGGCGGTCGACGAACTGTCCGACCACCACATCGCCGACATCGGTTACCAGATCTAACTTCGGGTCAGGGCGGCCTGGCGGGACTTCTGAGTGAGGTTGTCGGCCCAGTCGTAGGTCCAGGCGTACACCAGGAACTGTCCCTTGGTGGCTCCGGCGGGCACCTTCATCGACCACTTGCCCTTGCTCGCCGTGACCCGGACGCCATCCTTCGCGCAGTAGTCCCAGAACTGGGCGTCGGTGGTGTAGCGCTTCCATTTGCGAGCCGGGGTGAGGCAGTAGAACCTACCGGCGCTGGTGGAACGGGCGACGGTCAGCCAGACGTACGGCGCACCGGAGCCCTTGTCGGCGACGGTTCCCCGGACCGTCTTCCACGACGCGATCCGGCTCGGTGCCGACGGCTTGGTGATCGTCAGGCTGGGCCGGGTCCGGTCGGCGAGGACGTTGATCCGCCCGACGCCCTGGTAGGCACTCCAGCCGTTGGCATTGCCGAACGAGATCCGCACCGTCTGGGTGCCGCTGATCCGGGTGCTGGTGCCCGGCTTGTAGAGGATGTCGTTGGTGAACGCGCCCTTGCGGGCGGTGTACTGCACGGTCTTGCCGTTGCTCCAGTCGATCAGGATCCGGGTGGCCCCGGACGGCACCGCCGGCACGTTCACCGAGAACGGCACACCCTGATAGACCTTGGTACGGCTGAGCGCCCACTTACCGGCCGGAGTGGTCACCCGCACCGTCTTGGCGGTGATGCTCGACCGGTTGCCGGCCCGGTCGGTGAGAACCACGGTGACCGGATAGGAGCCGACCCGGCCGTACTGCTTGGTGGCCGCAGTGGTCCCAGCCGGCAGCGGCGTGGTGCTGCCGTCGCCCCAGTTGATCACCCGGCTGACGGTGTCCGTACTGAACTCACCGGCGCGCTGTTCGAAGCGGACCTGCTGCCCCAGCCAGAGTCCGGTGGCGTTGAGCCGGAAAGTGCCGGTCGGCGGTGTGACGTCGCCGGGGACGGCACTCGGCGAGCCGCTCGACGACCCGGGTGATCCGCTGCTGGGTCCGTTGCTGGGCTCGGGACTCGGCGCGCTGCTCGACGGGCTCGCACTCGGCTCGGTCTGCTCAGGGTCCGGCGCGGTCGACGTGTCGCCCGACTCGCTCGGCTCGGCGGAGTCGCTCGGTTCGCCGGACTCGTCGGCGCGGAGATTCATGTGCGTGGAGACCGCAGCGGCCGGGGTGGTGGACACGACGCCGGCGGCCACCACCACACCACTGAGCGCGGCAGCCATCAGTGCGGCGAGGCGTGGTTTCAACGGGGCTCCTTCGCGGGTGGATCACACGACGAAACACCCACGTCTCCCCGCGGTTTCGGCGAAGGTACCCGAGGTCAGCGGCATGATCAATCCTGCGGACGGCGATGCCCGCCGAGCCATCGGGCTCGGCGGGCATCGAACGAAGGACCTAGGTCCGCGGTTCAGTTCCTGGTGATCGTGGCCTCGCGGGACTTGTCGCGGTAGAGGTCCGCGTTGTCGTACACCCACGCGTCGACGAGGATCATCTGGTTCTTGGTGATGCCGGCGGGGATGGTCACCGACCACTTACCCTTGACGATCTTGGCCGGGACGCCCGCGCTGTAGCAGTAGTTCCAGACGTCGGTGTCGGAGTAGACACGCTTCCACTTCTTGGCCTTCGTCAGGCAGTAGTACTTGCCGGTCGAAGTCGCCCGCTGCACGGTCATGTAGACGTAGGAGACGCCGGAGCCCTTGTCCGAGGCAGTTCCCTTGATGGTCTTCCAGGAGCTGGCCTTGTTCGCCGCTGACGGCTTCGTGATCGTCAGCGCCGGCCGCGAGGAGTCCTTCAGCACGTTGAGGGTGCCGACGCCCTGGTTGACGCTGTAACCCTTGGCGTTGTACCAGGAGATCTTGATGGCCCGCTTACCGGCGATCTTGCCACCGACACGGACGTACTCGCCCTGGGCCGCGTCCCACTTCCACTGGTAGAGCACCCGGCCGGTGATGGCGGCACCGTTCTTGGCCTTGTGCAGCGAGGCCCAGCCGTCACTCCAGTCGATCCGGAAGTAGGTCGCCCCCGCCGGAATCTTCTTGGTCGTGATGGTGAACGGCTGACCGTGGTAGACGGTCTTCTTGCTCAGGGTCACCGTGCCGGTCGCGGTGGTCACCGCGACGGTCTTGGCCGGGGTGACGAGGCGGTTGCCCGCCGGGTCGGTGACGGTGACGACGACCTTGAAAGACCCCTTGCGGGAGTACGTCTTCCGAACGGTCGTGGTGCTCGCCGCGAGCGGGGTCGTCGTGCCGTCACCCCAGTTCACCACCCGGGAGAGCTTCGCGGTCGCGTCGGTCGGGTCGGCCAGGTCGGCAGCCGTCTGCGTGAACGTGACGACCTGGCCGAGCCAGACCGCCGTGTAGTTCAGCTTGAAGTTGGCCTTGGTCGGGCCCTTGGTGTCCTTGTCCGGACTCGGGCTCGAACTCGGGCTGATGCTCACACTCGGCGACGGCGCGGCGGACGACTCGCTCGGCGACGGCGACGGGGAGGCGGACTCCGACTCGGACTCACTCACCGACGGCGAGGGGGACGACGACTCGGACTCGGACTCGCTGGGCGACGGGGAGGCCGACTCGGACTCGGAAACGGCCGGGGACGGGTCCTCAGCAAGGGCCGGCGAGCCGTAGACCGCGCCGCCGGCGACGATCGCGCCACCGACCAGTGCAGCCAGCGCCGGCCGGATGAGACGTGATTTCAAGGAGACTCCTTCGAACAGTGGGAGCCACACGAAGAACCAGCGCCGTTACGAACCGGTACCGATGAAACGCCCCCGTTCCCCCGTGGCGCAGTGACGATACCCGATCCACACACGACCATCAATCCCTTAAACGATCACCGGAAGTGATCGCCGCCACATCGACGACGATGCCCGCCGGCGCAGTACGCGCCGACGGGCATCGGTGGAACGAAACAACAGGTCAGGACTCGTCGCCGCCCAGCCGGGCCAGCTCTTCCTCCACTACCGACGGATCGAGCTTGCGGAAGATCGGCGTCGGCGTCGCCAGCGGAGTCCCGGCCACCAGCGGCACCGACTCCCAACGAGCACCCACTGTGTAGTCACCGGTGAGCACCGGGTAACCGGGGCCGCCGTCCAGATCCTCGACCTCCTCGATCCGCGGCATCGGGGCGTGCACGCCCTCACCGCCGAGCAGCTCGAAGACCTTCTGCGCGGAGTGCGGCAGGAACGGGGTCAGCAGCGTGTTGGCGTCGCTGATCACCTGTAGCGCCACGTGCAGGACGGTCGCCTGCCGCGGCTTGTCCTCATCGGACTTCAGCTTCCACGGGGCCTGCTCGGACAGGTATTTGTTCGCCTCGGCGACCACCCGCATCGCCTCGCCGATCGCCGCCTTCTGCCGGTGCTTGCCGATCAGCTCGCCGACCGTGGTGAACCCGGTCTTCGCCGCTTCCAGCACGGCGAGGTCCTCCGGCGTGAACTCGCCGGCCGCGGGGATCACGCCGAAGTTCTTCGCCGCCATCGAGACCGAACGGTTGACCAGGTTGCCCCAGCCCGCCACCAGCTCGTCGTTGTTGCGCCGGACGAACTCGGCCCAGGTGAAGTCGGTGTCGTTGGACTCCGGACCGGCCGCCGCGATGAAGTAGCGCAGGGCGTCCGCGTCGTAGCGCTCCAGGAAGTCACGCACGTAGATGACCACCCGGCGGGACGAGGAGAACTTCTTGCCCTCCATCGTCAGGTACTCACTGGAGACCACCTCGGTCGGCAGGTTCAGCTTGCCGAACTCACCGGCCTGACCGCCCTTGTCGCCCGCACCGGAGTAGCCGAGCAGCAGCGCCGGCCAGATCACCGAGTGGAAGACGATGTTGTCCTTGCCCATGAAGTAGTAACCGAGCGCGTCCTTGCCCTGCGAGTCGGCCGACCACCACTGCCGCCAGGCCTCCGGGTCGCCGGAGCGGCGGGCCCACTCGATCGACGCCGACAGGTAACCGATGACCGCGTCGAACCAGACGTAGATCCGCTTGTCGTTGCGGTCCCGCCAGCCGTCCAGCGGGATCGGCACGCCCCACTCCAGGTCGCGGGTGATGGCCCGGGGCTGGAGGTCGTCGAGCAGGTTGCGGGAGAACTTCAGGACGTTGGGCCGCCAGTTCTCCCGGTGGTCCAGCCAGCCGCCGATCGCCTCGGCGAACGCCGGCAGGTCGAGGAAGAAGTGCTCGGTCTCGACGAACTTCGGGGTCTCCCCGTTGATCCGGGACCGCGGGTTGACCAGCTGCTCCGGGTCGAGCTGGTTGCCACAGTTGTCGCACTGGTCGCCGCGGGCGCCGTCGTAGCCACAGATCGGGCAGGTGCCCTCGATGTAACGGTCCGGCAGGGTGCGGCCGGTGGACGGGGAGATCGCGCCCAGGGTGGTGCGGGCGACGATGTAGCCGTTGCGGTGCAGCCCCTCGAACAGCTCCTGGACGATCGCGTAGTGGTTACGGGTCGTCGTGCGGGTGAACAGGTCGTAGGAGAGGCCGAGACCGTGCAGGTCCTCGACGATCACCCGGTTGTAGCGGTCGGCGAGCTCACGCGGGGTGACTCCGTCGGCGTCGGCCTGCACCTGGATCGGGGTGCCGTGCTCGTCGGTGCCGGACACCATGAGCACGTCGTGGCCGGACATCCGCATGAACCGGCTGAAAACGTCGGAGGGCACCCCGAAGCCGGAGACATGACCGATGTGGCGCGGGCCGTTGGCGTAGGGCCAGGCGACCGCGGCGAGAACGTGACTCATGGAAACCAAGCGTAGTGACCCCCCGGTGCGATCCGCGAACGGATAACCCCCTACCGCGCTGGCATGTCGATTTGTCCCGACACGCCCGATCAGTGACGTGCTCACCGCAGTTCGCGGGCGTTCAATGAGCTGGTGACCGGAAACCCGCCTCAACCAGGGGAAACACCTGCCAGTCCGGGTGACCCGTGGACCTATGTCACCGAATCGCTGAGTCTGCCCCTGGAGCGTCCCGCACCGAAGAACCCGCCGCTCACCACCGCCGGCGAGCTGATGATCATCGAGCCACGACCCGGCGAGGCACCCACACCACTACCGCCGGTCGAGTCCGTGGAGAGTCCACGGCCCGGGGTGACGCCCCTGCCCGAGGTCTCCGGGTCGCCCGAGGTGACGGCCCGGCTGGAGCGGATGGAGAACTCGCCGTTCTGGCTCAGTGAGGAGGAACGCCGGGCCGCCGAGCAGCGGACCGACTACGAGCCACCCCGGAGCAGGCACCGGCCGCCGGCCCGCAACCCGGTGACCGCCCTGGGCGCACTGGTGCTGCTGAGCCTGCTGGCGGCCTTCTTCGGGTGGGTCAGCGCGGAACCGTTCTGGCTGGCCGTCGGACACGGCGACGCCGGGTACGCGACGACCACCCGATGCGACGGGGACGGCCTCACCCAGCAGTGCACCGGGCGGTTCGCCACCACGGACGGCAGTCTCATCGTCGCTGGAGTGACCCTGCTCGGGATCTCCGGCGACGGACGGCAGCCGGGGGCGATCGCGCCGGCCCGGATGGTGAGCCCCAGCAGTGACCAGGTCTACACCGCGACGACCGGGGCGCTCACGCATCTGCGCTGGGGGATCGGCTTCCTGCTCGTGCTGATCTGCGGGTACGGCATCACGGTGGCGACCGGGGCCCGGCGGATGCCGTCACGCCCGGCCCGGCGCGGTGCGGTGATCGCCAGCTTCCTCGGCCCGGTCCTGCTGCTCGGCGGATTCCTGATCGCCGCCTACTGAGCCGGGCCGGGCCGGGGCGGGGGTCCGGACGTCGGCGGGATGCCGGTGACCCGACGCTCACGCCCGGCGGTCGCGGCCCGGCCCGGGCCCCGCGCCGGGCCCCGCGCGGACCGCCACGGGACCGTTCGGTAGGCGTACCAGAATCAGGGTTTCTCGTGAACCAGGGCGTAGACCTCGCGTTTGCGCAGACCGTAAGCGTCGGCCACCGTCTGGATCGCGTCGCGCCGGGTCTGGCCGGCGGCCTCCCGCTCGGCCACCGCCGCCCGCAGTTCGCCGTCGTCCGGCGGGGTCGGCGGACCGGCAGGCACACCCGCCACCACCAGGGTGATCTCGCCGCGCGGCGGGTCCTCGGCGGCACCCGCGGCGAGCGCGCCCAGAGTGTCCCGCCGGATCTCCTCATAGGTCTTGGTCAGCTCGCGGCAGAGGGCGGCGGGCCGGTCGGCGCCGAAGATCGACGCCAGGTCCTCCAGCGCGCCGGTGATCCGGTGCGGCGCCTCGAAGAAGACGAGCGTGCGCTGTTCGGCGGCGAGTTCCCGCAGGCGGGAGCGGCGGTTGGAGCCGGTCCGGGGCAGGAAGCCCTCGAAGACGAACCGGTCGCTGGGCAGTCCGGAGAGGGCGAGCGCGGTGGTCACGGCGCTGGGGCCGGGTGCCGAGGTGACCGGGAACCCGGCGTCGAGCGCGGCCCGGACCAGCCGGTAACCGGGGTCGGAAACGCTCGGCATGCCGCCGTCGGTCACCACCACCACGACGGAGCCGGCGCGCAGGGCCTCGACGAGTTCGGGGGTCCGGCGTTCGTCGTTGCCCTCGAAGTACGAGACGACGCGCCCACTCACCGTGACACCGAGGTCCTTGGCGAGCCGGCTCAGGCGGCGGGTGTCCTCCGCCGCGACGACATCCGCCGAGGCCAGGACTTCGCGCAACCGGGCGGAGGCGTCCCCGGTGTTGCCCAGCGGAGCGCCCGCCAGAACGACCCGGCCACCGGTTTCTCGTGTATCCGACATCGGAAAAGTCCATCACATGCCAGGACGCGCCGATGGCGGGCATCCGTTCTCAGCGGCAGGTCCTACGATCGCGGGGTGACGACGGCGGCGACAGCTGAAACAGACACCCCTACCGCGGACTCCCCCGCCGGGGCGGAGTCGCCGGGCGTGCGTGTCATCCCCGACATCGTCCGGCGTCGCCTGTCGACGCTGGACCAGCGCTTCGACCCGTATTCGTGGCTGGTCACCGTGCTCATCACGGTGGTCGCCGGGATTCTGCGGTTCTCCGGTCTCGACCGGCCCAAGGGTTACATCTTCGACGAGGTGTATTACCCGACCGACGCCTGGGACATGCTCCAGCACGGCGTCGAATGGGACGAGAAGAGCAACAGCGCGGCGTACGTGGTGCACCCACCGCTCGGCAAATGGCTCATCGCGGTGGGCGAGTATTTCTTCGGTAACACCGAGTTCGGCTGGCGGTTCTCCACCGCGGTGGCCGGGACTCTGATGGTGCTGGTCCTGATCCGGATCGCCTATCGGATGTTCCAGTCCATCGTGCTGGCCGCGACCGCCGGTCTGCTGATGACCCTGGACGGCTTCCAGATGGTGTTGTCCCGCACCTCGCTGCTGGACATCTTCATCGCACTGTTCATCCTGATGACGTTCGCCGCGATGCTGCTCGACCGGGATCATTACCGGCGCGGCTGGCAGCGGGCCCTGGAGCGGGGCTACGACCCGGACACCACACCGCACCTGCCACGGTTCGTGCCGTGGTGGCTGCTGGTCGCCGGGGTCACCTTCGGCATGGCGTGCGGCGTCAAGTGGAGCGCGCTCTTCTTCGCGCCGTTCCTGGCCGCGTTGGTGATCGTCTGGCGGGCGCAGGCGCGGCGGTCCGCCGGAGTGCGCGGTCCGATCATCGCGGGCATCCTCGGCGACTTCGGCTGGCTGATCCTCAGCTTCGGCATCGCGATCCTGGTCTACTTCGCCTGCTGGACCGGCTGGTTCGTGACCGACGACGGCTACTTCCGGCACTACCGGGCGGACAACGGGTGGAGTGAGCCGCCGATCGTCGGCGCGCTGCTCAACCTGGCCCACTACCACTCCGAGGCGTTCAACTTCCATACCGGACTGACCCAGAAACACACCTACCAGTCCTGGCCGTGGCAGTGGCTGCTGCTCGGGCGGCCGGTGGCGTTCTACTGGAGTTCCACCGGCACCTGCGGCGCGACCAGCTGCGCGGCCGAGATCCTGCTGCTGGGCACGCCGATCCTGTGGTGGTCGTTCCTGCCGGCGCTGGGCATCGTGGCCTGGTTCGGCATCACCCGGCGGGACTGGCGGGCCTACGCCATGATCACCGGCGTGGTGGCCGGGCTGCTGCCGTGGTTCTACTTCGCGGTCAAGGACGGCCGGACGATGTTCGCGTTCTACGCGATGCCGGCGTTGCCGTTCCTGATCCTGGCGGTGGTCTACGCCCTCGGGGCGATCATGACGCCACCGGCCGGGATGGTGGCCGGAGCTCAACGATCGGACCGGCAGATCGTCGGGACCGTGGTGGCGTCGACCTTCGTCGCACTGGTCGCGCTCTGCTTCGCCTACTTCTACCCGGTGTTCGTGGGGACGCTCATGCCTTACGACGACTGGTCGGTGCGCATGTGGCTGGGCGGGCGCTGGATCTAGGCCCGCGAAACCAGGGCCCGGGAAATAGGGCGCGCCCCGATCGCCTGCCACGGGGGAAGCGGGCGATTGGGGCGCGCACCAGCAGCTTAACGAGGTGAGATGGTGTGCACAACGGGTAGCCGGGCAAGATTGTCGGGTCACCGCTGCGGCCTCAGGGCTTCGGACATCAGCCACTTAACGCTCTTATCGCTTTAACTAATTCACGAAAATCGCTCAGCAATAGAGTCGGGAACACGACAGAAAATTGCGGGGGGTACGGGCGTAACCTTTCCGACCCGCTAGCGTCACGCAGCTCAGCCGAATCACGGCAGACGCCCCCCACCGGGACAAACTCCCCACGTCGCCATTTCGTCCCATTTCTTACAATCGGTCGGCAGTCACCCTTGTGAGTGATGTGTGCCAAGATCGCAATAAATGTTCATAAGCTTCGCCGAGTGACTTCGCACAACATCGACTCCCATGCCCCGGATACAGAAGTGATCGCTGTTCCGGAGCCCGCACCGGTGTTCGTGGACTCCACCGGCCGGCGCAGCCGGATCCTCAGGCGCCTCGCCCTGGCCTTCGGCGTCGTCCTCATCGGATACGCCGGTCTGATCAGCGTCAGCCTGGCCGGTGGACCGATCAGTTCGAGCGCCATCCTGCCGCTGCCCGGGCTGGAGGACGACGACCCGGAGCCCGAGTCCACGCCGAAACCGGCCCCGAAGCCGAGCGTCACTGCGACGGCCACCAGAACCGTCGAATCAGCGACGCGCACCCCCGCCCAGCGCCGGCCGGCCACCGTCCCGACGTCGCGCAAAGCTTCGGTCACCCCGTCGAAGACACCCAGACCGAAACCGTCGGCCTCCCGGTCGCCGAGCCCGGCCGTCACCAAACCGCTCGAGTCCGCCAGCGTGAGCCGGTCACCGGAGCCGAGCCACAGCTCAGCGGCACCGGAACCCACCGCCACCGGGGCGGCCCCGTGATCGCCCGCCGCCGGGTCCTGCCCCGCCCCCGGGTGCTCCTGGGCGTGCTGCTGGCCGCATCGTTCCTGTCGGTGCTGGTCGTGCAGGCCTACATCAACGCCGAATTCACCGGCGACCACGTGGAGAGCGAGGTCGGCGACCAGGCCGCGGTGCCGCCCGCGATCCTCGACGGCGGGCCGATCATCAACACCACCGGCGGGCAGGAGAGCACCAGCCGCCTGCCGGACCGCACCATCGCGCTCACCTTCGACGACGGCCCCGACCCGGCGTGGACACCGAAGATCCTGGACGTGCTGCGCAGACATGACGCGCACGCCACGTTCTTCGTGGTCGGCTCCCAGGTGGCCCGGCACCCGACGATCGCGAAAGAGATCGTGACCGGGGGGAACGAACTCGGTCTGCACACCTTCACCCACCCCAACATGCAGCGGCTCGCCCCGTGGCGGCGGGAGCTGGAGCTGTCGCAGACCCAGATGGCGATCGCGAAGGCGACCGGGGCGCGCACCCACCTGGCCCGGTTCCCCTACTCGTCGAAGAACGCGGCGATCGACGAGGTGAACTGGAGACTGGTCCAGGAGGCCGGGGCACTCGGGTACCTGGTCGTCGTCAACGACACCGACAGCGAGGACTGGAAACGGCCCGGCGTCGAGAAGATCATCCAGAACGCCACCCCGGCCGGCGACCGGTCGGCGGTGATGCTCTTCCACGACGCGGGCGGGGACCGTTCGCAGACCGTCGCGGCACTCGACGAGTTCATCCCGCGGATGAAGGCTCGCGGCTACCGGTTCACCACCGTCACCGAGGGCCTCAACCTGACCATTGCCGGTCAGGCCGCGAAGACACACTCGCCGCTGCCGCTCAACCCGGCCGCGCCCGGATCCGACAAGTGGCGGGGCACCGCGCTGATCTGGACCGTCAACCTCGCCGACGGCCTGGTCGCCCTGATCGCCGGGCTGTTCCTGGTGGTGGGGACGCTGACCGTCGGCCGTACCCTCCTGCTGCTGGTCCTCGCCACCCGCAACGCCCGGCAGCGCCGCAGCCCGGCCTGGACGTGGGGGCCACCGGTCACCGAACCGGTCTCGGTGATCGTGCCCGCCTACAACGAGAAGGAGGGCATCGAGGCCGCGGTCCGGTCCCTGGCCGGCGGCGATCACACCCGGATCGAGGTGGTGGTCGTCGACGACGGCTCCACCGACGGCACCGCCGATCTCGTCGACCGGATGCGGCTGCCGAACGTCCGGGTGGTCCGGGTGCCCAACGGCGGCAAACCGAACGCCCTCAACACCGGGGTGGCCCTGGCCCGGCACGACCTGATCGTGATGGTCGACGGCGACACCGTCTTCGAACCCGACTCACTGCGCCTGTTGGTCCAGCCGTTCGCCGACCCGACGGTGGGCGCGGTGGCCGGCAACGTGAAGGTCGGCAACCGGGAGACCACCGTCGCGCTCTGGCAGCACATCGAGTACGTGATCGGTTTCAACCTGGACCGGCGGCTGTACGAGGTGATGAACTGCATGCCGACCGTGCCGGGGGCAATCGGCGCGTTCCGGCGGACGGCACTCGCCCAGGTCGGCGGGGTCAGCGACGAGACCCTGGCCGAGGACACCGACGTCACGATGGCGATGTGCCGGGCCGGGTGGCGGGTCGTCTACGAGGAGAAGGCGCGCGCCTGGACCGAGGCGCCGACCACCATGGAGCAGTTGTACCGGCAGCGGTACCGGTGGAGCTACGGCACCATGCAGGCGATGTGGAAACACCGTGGGGCGCTGCTCGACTCCGGGCCGTCCGGACGATTCGGGCGGGTCGGGCTGCCGTTCCTGGCGCTGTTCGGGTTGGCGCTACCGATGCTCGCGCCGGTCGTCGACATCATGCTCGTCTACGGCCTGGTCTTCTGGGAGCTGGGCGAGACCGTCGCGGCCTGGTTCGGCATGCTGGCCCTGCAACTGTTCACTGCGGCGGTGGCGTTCCGTTTAGACCGGGAGTCGTACCGGCCGCTGCTGAGACTGCCGTTGCAGCAGTTCGCCTACCGGCAGTTGATGTACCTGGTCCTGCTCCAGTCGGCCACCACCGCCCTGACCGGCGGTCGGCTGCGCTGGCACAAACTCAACCGGGCCGGACTGGCACCACGGTCGCCCGCCCTCGATCGAACTGCAGCCGATCGAGGGCGGGTTCCGGTCACACCTATCACGCCGTCGCGTGGTCCCCTCACGCCGCCGCCAGGTCCTTGATCAGTTCGCTGGGGATCGACTCCGCGTACGGGAAGACCACGTGCAAGGAGGTCCCGTCGCCGGGCCGGTCGGAGAGGGCCACCGTGGCATGGTGAGCGTCCAGGATCCGTTTCGCCACGGCCAGCCCCCGGTCGGGTCCGGGCATGTCCCCCGGGTTCGCGATCGCCCCGTAGTAGAGGTGCGGGAACAGGTCGGGGCGCATCCCGTCGGGCAGGTCCATGTCGTCCAGGCGCACGGTCGGCCCGGATTCCATCTCGGTGCCCACCCGTACCCGGCCGCCCTCCGGGGTGTATTTGACCGCGGCGAAGAGCAGGTGGGTCAGCACCTGCTCGAGACGCACCGGATCGGCGATGATCGGCAGCGCCGGGCCGCCGGCCTGGTTCAGGATCCAGATGTGTTTGCTGGCCGCGATCGGGCGGACCGCCTCGACCGCCCGCTGGGTGACCCGGGTCAGATCGCACTGCCGCATGTGCAGGCTCTCCACGCCCAGCCCGGCGTCGGCCATGGTGGTGAGGTGGTCGATCAGCTCCCGGAAACCCCGCACGTGCGCCGCGGTGGCCCGGCCGACCAGTTCGGCCATCTCGGCGTCGTGATAGCCGGTGTCACCGAGCCGGTCCAGGTACGCCGACATCAGCCGCAACGACGCCCGCAGCTCCCCGCTGACCAGCCCGGCCAGGTCGTCCTTGCGCCGTTCCAGCGCCTGGAGCCGGGCCGTGGTGTTGGCCAGCGCCACGGCGTACCGACGCAGTTCCAGTTGGGCAGTGACCTGCCGGGCCAGCGCACGCAGGGCCTGCTGCTGCTCCACGTCGAGCTGACGGGGCACGGTGTCCGCCACACAGAGGGTGCCGAGCGCGAACCCGTCAGTGGTGATCAGCGGCGCACCGGCGTAGAACCGGACCCCGTTCTCGGCCGTGACCAGCGGATTGTCGGCGAACCGCAGATCCGCTTGGGCGTCCGGGACCAGCAACAGGTCGCGTTCAAGGATGGCGTGGGCGCAGAAGGACACATCCCGCGAGGTCTCCATCAACTCCGTCCCGGTTCGGGCCTTGGCCCATTGCCGGTCCGCGTCGACCAGGCTGACCATGGCCATCGGGGCCTCACAGACACTGGCGGCCAGCGCCACGATGTCGTCGAAGTCCTTCTCCTGCGGGCTGTCGAGGATGTCGAGCGAGTACAGAGCGGCCAACCGCTCGATCTCGTTGTCGGGCAGCGGTGCTTTCATGGAACGTCACCTCCGAGGCTCGACTCAGAGATACCACCCATAAGTAGCATCATTCGTTTTTCGCCCAGATCCGCCCGACCGGCTGAACGCACCGCTGATCACACGCGGTCACGGCCGTATGCTTCCCGGCCATGAGCACCGAGCAGTTCTCCTGCGGCACGTGCGGAGAGACGCACGACGGCCCGCCGCTCAGCTTCGCGGCACCGGCCCCGGATTTCTGGCGGCCGGAGATGGCCAGCCAGGAAGGTTGCCTCCTGGATGCGGACCTGTGCGTGATCAGCGGAGAACAGTTCTTCGTCCGGGGCCTGATCGAACTGCCGGTGTGGGACACCGGGGACGTGTTCACATACAGCATGTGGGTGTCACTGAGCCGGCCCAACTTCACCCGGGCCGTCGACGTGTGGGAACAACCCGGGCGAGAAGCCGAACCGCCCTACTTCGGGTGGCTTTCCAACATCATCGCCGGGTACGAGCCGTCCACGCTCAACCTGCGGACCAACGTACACACCCGGGCCGTCGGGCAGTTGCCGTACATCGAACTGGAACCGACCGGCCACCCGCTGGCGGTGGAACAACTAGCCGGAATCACCCGCGCCCGCGTCGAGGAGATCGCCTCCTTCCATCTGCATCGGTAACCTTCGTTCGGTGGAACTACGGAAGATCGACCCGGCGAACCTGGACTCGGCCCTGGCCATCACGGTCCGCCCCGACCAGCAGGACCTCGTCGCATCAGTGGTCAAATCCCTGGCCGAGGCGTACGTCCACCCCGCGCACGCCTGGCCCCGCCTGATCGTCGACGGCGACCAGCCGGTCGGTTTCGTGATGGCCTTCATCCGCATCCCGTGGAACGACGAACCCGGCGTCGACCTGCGCTCCGGCCTGTGGCGCCTGAACATCGACCAGGCCCACCAGGGCAAGGGCTACGGCACGTACGCGGTCGAGGCGGTCTGCGCCGAACTGCGCGCCCGCGGCGAAACCCACGCCTACGTGACGTGGGAGCCCCGAGCCGGCGGCCCCGCCCCGTTCTACCGAGCCCTGGGTTTCCACCTGACCGGCGAGGAGAGCGAGGGCCAGATCGTCGCAGTCCGCGACCTCACCGGCTTCCCGAAAAGCAGTGCGTAAGCGGACGTCGGATGGCCGAAGATGTCGCCATGACAGCTGCGGCCGAAGAGACTCGCGTGATCCGCCTGTTCCAGAGGGTCGAACGCCTGGAAGCGGTAGCCGGCGAGGAGAACATCGCCGAGATTCTGGAAGTGGCTCATGGAGCCGTCCAGGAGTGCGAACCGGTCAGCGTCGCCACCGCGGCTCGGCTGCTGAAGGTGAGCCGCAAGACCGTGGAAGCCTGGGCCGGGGAAGGACTCCTGGCACCCGCATCCGGCGACCTCCTGCTGGACGCGGAACGCCTGTACGAGGTGCTACAGCTCGTGCGAGACCTGCAGGCGAAGGGCCGAGATCGCACCCTGCTCGAAGCCGCGTGGTACCGCCTCAGTGAACAGGCACTCGCCGAACGCGTCGATCTCGCGGAGAGCGTCGAGCAGATGAAGCGCGGAGAAGGTCTCGTCGTCCGATCAGGGGACTCGGCATCGAGCCAGGCGTCGTCCATCGCCACCGGGTGAGGCAATGCGCTCGGCAGCTGTCCGAACGCATTGTCATCGTCAGAGATCGCAAACCGGCCGTCTCAGGCCGGCGGCGATCCGTTCGGTGGGTCTGGTCAGAAGGGAGGCGCGCCTTCGCCCATCAGCGCCAGGACGACGCCGCCCTTGCCGCTCTTGAGGCTCTGAACCACGACCTTACCGGTGCTGCCGTCGGGCAACTCCAACGTGAAGGTCTTCCCGACCGCGTTCTTGGGGCCGCTGCCGGCATCGTTGGCGGGCCGGAAGTCACCGGCCCATGGCGGAAGCCCGCCCTTGCGAGCCGGCTCGGCGAAGAGGGCGGCGGTGCCGTTGGTCCGGGTGCCGTCCGAGGAGAGGAGCACTGAGGCGCTGCGATAGGTAGCCATTACGGCAAGGCTATCCCGGACCGCCGCCATCCGTACCGCGGCAACTGCACATCAAGCAAACGACCACACGGGGAGCGACCTCGATCTACTCTCCCTCGGGGTTGACCACACGTCGGCCGTTGGGTCACTTCAGCGGCCGACGGCTCGCCACCGCGTCGGCGCTTGCCCGCGCCAGGGCTAGGGCGGCGTACAGATTGCCCGCGCGTACTGGGCAGAGCCTTTCGCAATCCGTTAAATGTAGACGTGCTTTTGCATTCTCCGTGGAGGCAGATTTCAACGACGCCACATGATGTCTGAAATCTGACCGATAAGCGCGGCTAGGAGATTATTGCTCGTGTTAATGCAGCGGCTTATGCACCGCCTCACCTAAGGTCAGCCGATGCTCATCAGCCGACACCTGGTCATCGCAACAGCTGCTCTTCTGATCGCGGGAACAGCCGGATGCGCCTCGCCCGGAGATACAGGATTATCGGCTGGTAAAGCCCTCCACGCCGGTATCGACATACCGGGGGTTCTGACCAGCACGAAACGAACCGAAAGCCCGCTCACCTCCGCGCAGGTTCGCGATGTGAACCAGACGCTCCCATGCCGTCACCCGGACGAATGCGGAGTAGGACTAGGAAGCGTGAGTGCGCGAACAACCAACCTGGTCGGCAAGGTATACGCGCTGGGCACCCGTGCCGACGCCAGGCAACGGACCGTCACGTTCGATAAGATCGACTGGTTCTTCGGGGAAACGGCGACTACGGCGTGCAGGGCTGACAAGGTCAGCATTCCTCCCGCAGCCTGGTGCAACGACTTCTACTACCGCAACCGTAACGACTTTCAGCGGACCGTGAGCATCGCGAACTCAGCCACGATCACTGTCGTGGATTACCACTCCGCAGCCAGCCCAATCCCTCAAATCCCCGCCAGCCTCCAAACACTCGACCGACGCTTCAAGGACTCCGAAACCATTCTGATCATGACCATTCGCGAAGGTTTGATCGTCGACCTACGGGAGCAATTCACGCCCTGACGCCATCTCGTCGGCATTTAAACGGCTCATCTCGGTTTTAGGTCTTTGCGGGCGGAGCCGATCCAGCCGTCGACGGCTGCACGGACCGCGTCGCGTGAGTGGTCGGAAAGCTGGCCGGTCTGGTCTGCCGCGATCTGGCGTGGATCCGGCTTGGCCAAGTATCGGGTGGCGGCGAGCGGCAGGTCGCCGGTGCGGATCTCCTGCGTGTCGTGCCACAGGGCGAGCAGCGCCGCGCGAGCGCACTCAATTCTGGTGATAGACAGGGATCCAGCCCAGCCGGCGGGACCTAATGGACATTATTCCGTAGCCGAGATCAGGCTAGGGATGTACTCATCGTTGACCCAACTCAGCGCCTCTTCCACCGTGGCGAGTACGTCCAGACCGTCGGCAGCATTCGCGTACAGGGATGACCAGTTCTGGGTAGGCGTCACCCGAGCCGGCCATTCATGCTGTGCACGAAACTGGAATATCCGCTCAACCGTCGCGGCCGCCAGCTTCGTATCCGCCAACGGTGTGATGATTTGCAGATCAACCAGATCGTGTGCTCGTTCGTTGCCTGGTTCGGTACACGCATGAATTTTTTGTGAGATCTGGTGGTGCAAGGGCAAAACCGGAACTGGCACCGGAGCCGGTAGACCGAGTTCCACAAACAAGCCGGAAACTTCCGGCGAGAGTTCCAACTCGGGCGGCTCGTTAGTAGCCTCTAGTTCGTCGTAGCCAACCTCGGCGTCAATGGTGATGAAGGATTTGCCATGGAATTGCAGCTTGACGATAAGCGGTTGCATTACGTATGAGTCTGGTACCCCGACAGGCGGCCGCTTCGGCCCGCGAATGACGGATCCGGTGAAGTTTCCCCATCCATTTATGAGATTGCTTCTCAGCTCGCGTTCGAACTCGTCATGATCACCGCGGAATGCGGTATCGAGGTCTGGGGTGGCTCGGGTGCGGCTGTCACCGAGGCGCAGCTTGAGTCCGGTACCACCCTTGACCGCGGACGCGGGCAACATCTGACACAACACGACGTTGCCCACCAGCGATTGCAGCCTTTTGGCCGTCGACCCCCGAGCCGATGCCGCTTGGCTCAAACGACGCTGCAGCATGGTGACGCTTCCCGGATCGCGTGGCACCTTCTTTGTAGGCTCTGTCATCGTTCGCGAGAGCCCATATCCTGCAACGCGGCGACGACACGAGTCTCAGCGTCTTTCGCCAGCAAGCCGCGCTGGACGGCTCGGTGCGCCGCGTCAACCAGGCGCTCGGTCATCACGCGTCCATGGGCACCGAGCAGCGCCTTTTCCAACGTCATGGCCGGAACTCCGTCGATGAAATCGCGGTCACCGGCCGGCACAGTCTGCTGGACGACCTCGACGGTCTTCGGAAGCTTTGCACGCACCCGACGAGACGTAGCTACGCGGACCCGCCGCAGGTTCACCTGCGCAAGATCCAGGGCAGCAAGCACCGCCTCGTCAGCCAGCACAGCCTCTCCGCCCACTAATGCGACAGCCTGCGCAAACTCATCCAACGGACCCGCCGGGGCCTCGTTCATCCGATACACCCCGCGACCAAGCTGAGTCAGCGCGCCACGTGCAGCGAGCTTCCGCAGTTCGACTGCGGGAACACCCTCCCGCTCCGCCTGAGTGGTCGTGATTACGCCATGCGTACCGAACGCCAGTTCGCGGAGCTGCTGCCTGTACGTCATCCCAACCCCCTTGGCGCAACCGTACCACTTTCGGTACGGTCCAGCCGGACCGGGAGTACGTTATGCCAGAATAAGCCCTTTACGGGTAGCTAGTTGAGGGCCGTCAACGCATCTACGACAACAACCGCAGGAGCGTCGAGGCTTGCCTGCCTGCGGATCGTGGGCGGCCAACTGAGCGGTACGCATGGTGTGCTCGGCAACCGATTCCGGGTCACGGACTCCGGCGTGCCACCAACCAGTGCGGCGCACGCGCTTGAGCAGCCCGAGCTCGTACCCGAATGCGGCGATTGCCTCGGCGTCTTCTGGCACTGCTGTCCTTCCCGACGGTCGGAGATACGTACCGCGTACCGAAATCCAGCGAGTTGATCGCGCCCGTTCCGCCTGTCGGGGCGAGCCGACCGAGCAGACCATCCGGATCGGCTGTCGATGCGCACTGACCCTCAAGCTCAACGAAGCACCGGCCAGCGCACCTTAGCCAGGCTCGCCCGCCCTAAGCCTTCCTGTACCAGACCGGCCGATAGGTTTCTGTGAGGACGCGACTCGTAGAAGGCCGGGAGCTGATGGCGTCATCCGAGGTGAACGAGTCCTCGCCTGCTTGGCGGGTGCATGGTGCTGGAAGCCGGGCGCGGAAGGGGCAACGGCGATGACCCGCCTGGAGAGCGGATCGGTGGTGTTGTGGTCTGCCAGCGATGGGGAGACCACGGTGGTCGAGGCCGAGCGACGGCAAGCGTGGACGGACGCGGATCAGGACGGCGGGCCGGATCTGCACGACCGGATGACTCTCACTGCGAACCGCGCTCGCCACCGCAACAGTCACGCTGACCGCGCCCACCGTGATGCGGGGTTTCCGGGGGCTCGGCCCTCGGAGTAGATATAGCAAAGGCGACTCCGGTCCGCGCTTTCCGCGGACACGAGTCGCCTTTAGCCTTTGGTGGAGCTGTGGGGATTTGAACCCCAGACCCCCTCGATGCGAACGAGGTGCGCTACCAGACTGCGCCACAGCCCCCCAGTCCCGGATGACTGCGTCATCTTGGGACCGATGAAAGGCTAACAGGTCGGCCGGGCACCCCGCGAACCGCCCCTCCGTCATCTACCCGAGCACGGGTAGCCCTGCGGTAGGGCAACCCGCCCGGATGGCGGCCCTGGCCGCCGGGACCAGGCAGCCACGTCGCCGGGATCGGACGGCCGGGTGTCGATCTACGGGGCCACGCTGACCCCGTACAAGATCAGGATGCATTGTGGTGTCTGCCTCCGGCCTCGTAGGCGCGGCCGCGCAGACCTCCGCGACGCCGGTAGGAGACCGACCCTCCGTTGGCGGCGGCGGGGAGGTCGGTGGGTTCGCGGTCGAGGCCCATCGCGGCGCGCCGGACGGCTTCGCGCTGGGCGGCCAGGCGGCGCTGGGCTTCGCGGCGGGCGGCGGCTCGGCGGGCCTGTTCGCGGCGGACTTCGGCTTGGCGGGCGGCGAGCCAGGCGGCCTCGCGGGCTTGGACGCGCCGGCGGCGGCGGTCGATGATGGCGCGGTTGCGCAGGTGGACGAGGTAGAGGCCGAGGAGGCTGCCGGTGACGGCGAAGCCGATCCAGAAGCCGGGGCCGACGGCGACCACACCGATGAGTTCGATGGTGTTGAGCAGGATCAGGGCGGCGAAGACGCGGCGGCGGCGGACCACTGCGGGGGTGCCTCGGCGTTTGTCGACCCGCTGCGAACGGCGGCCGGTGACCAGGCGCAGGCGTCGTTCCGGTGGTGCGGCGGGATCACCCGTTGGGGCGGGTACCGTAACCGTGACCTGGCGGGCGGGGTTTATCGGTCGGCGTCCGGGCACGGTGCGGCGACGGCGTTGGCGCTGCAGCACCCGCGCCGTCGACGACGCCCGTTCCGCAGCGAGGCGCTCGGTGGCGTCGTACCGGCGCACTAGCGCCGGGGCGAGGGCGAGCAGCCCAGCCGCGGCCAGGACGGCGAGGAGCACCGAGGTCGGCACCCTCACCCCTCCGTTCCGCCACGGAAAAATGACACGACGAATGCGAGGTTACGGGCGGTAGCGACATTATTTCGCGCGCCGCGCCGGTAGCGACGCGACGTTCAAGATCATTTAGCGGTACGGACGCGGCGCCAGCGTGCGAGCAGGCCCCCCTCGCCGGCGATCTCCTCACTCGTCATCGCGTAGCCGAGATGGTCCCGCCAGCCGCCGTCGATGTGCATGTAGCGCTGGTGGTACGCCTCCTCGCGGAACCCCAGCTTCTCCACCACCCGGCGGCTCGGCCCGTTCTCCGGCCGGATGTTCACCTCGATGCGGTGCAGCCCGCCCGGCCCGAAGGCATGGTCGACGGCGAGCGCGAGAGCCGTCGGAATGACACCCCGGCCGGCCACCCGATGGTCCACCCAGTAGCCCGCATAGGCCGACGCGAACGCCCGCCGCACGATGTTGCCCAGGTTGACGTGCCCGACCAGCCGTTCCCGGCCGTTCTCAAGCAGGCAGACCGCGAACGGCATGCTGTCGCCGTTGCGGGCGGCCCGTTTCATGTCGCGATAGACGTAGCCGTACGCGCGGGTCGAGTTCATCTCCGCCCACGGTCCCGGCGGTGCCGACTCCCAGGCCGTCAGCCACGCCTGGTTGGCGATCCGCACCTCGGACCAGGCCCGGGCATCACCGCGCTTGTACGGCCGGAGCAGCACAGCCCCGTCCGCCAGCACAGCGGGCCATCCGGGGGTGGTGGCCCCGAGCATCTATCGCCTCCGGTCGATCAGCAGAACGTCGACGGTCGAGCCGGCGGCCGCTGTGGTGACCCGTTCGCCGAGCACCAGCAGGCCGTTCGCCTCGGCCAAACCGGAGAGAGTGTAAGGCCCACCGGCGAGTGGCTGCACCGTGTAGCCGCCACCACGCCGTTCCGCGACGTGGGCGGGCCGGAACTCACGCAGCCCACCGGGTGACGAGACCGTCTCCAGCAGGTGCGCCTTGATCCCGGGCCGGAACACCGGTTCGGCCCCGGCGAGCAACCGGATCACCGGCCTGGCCAGCACTTCGAAGCCGATCAGGGCGGCGCCGGGTTCACCGGGCAGGCAGACCACCGGCACCTCCTCGCCGCCGACCGTGCCGAACCCGAGGGAGGTGCCGGGCGAGAGCGCCACGTCGATGAACTCGACCGTGCCCCGGCCCGGCCCCGGACGGGACAGGACCCGGCGCAGCATGTCGCCCGGCCCGGTGCCGGTGCCGCCGGTCGTGATGATCAGGTCGGCGCGCAGTGTCTGGTCCTCCAGCAGGCCGCGCAGACCTTCCGGGTCGTCGTCGCAGATGCCGATCCGGAAACCCATCGCGCCCGCTTCGACGGCGGCCGCGGTGAGCGCGTGCGAGTTCGCGTCGACCACCTGGCCGGGCTGGCTGGGCCGGCCCACGTCGACGAGTTCGTCGCCGGTGGCCACGACCACCACCCGCGGGCTGGGCCGGACCAGCACGTGCCCGATGCCGGAGGCGGCGAAGAGGGCCACGGTCGGCGGGGTGACGTAGGAGCCGGCGACCGCGAGGACCTGCCCGACAGCGACCTCCTCACCGGCCCGCCGCACCCCGGAGCCCCGTTTCGGGGCGTGCAGGATCTCCACCGCGGCCATGCCCTGATCGGTCCAATGAATCGGCACGACCACGTCGGCGCCGATCGGCAGCGGCGCTCCGGCGGCCACCGAGAAGCAGGTGCCCGGGGTGATCCGGACCGGCCGCCAGTGGGCCGCGCCCATGTCGCCGACCACGTTCAGCCGGATGCTCCGGGCGGTGCTCTCGAACTGCCCGAACGACGGGTGCGACCCGATGCGCCCGGCGCCGGCCAGGTCTTCCCATCGGGCCGCGTACCCGTCGATCGCGGCCTGGTCGAACGCCGGGAACGGGTGCGGGGCGATCACGTCGGCCGCGAGCACGTTCCCGTGCGCCTCGGTGAGGTCGAGGTCGAGCGGAGGCAGCGCGCGGAGCCTGCGCAGCACACTGCCCAGGTACTCGGCGAGAGGCATCAGCTCGTTGGAAGCGGCCGCCTCGCGATCGGCCGTGGCGGTCATCCCTTCCGGCCGCCGATGAAGTCAGTGAGCCAGGCCCGGAACTCCTCGCCCAGGTCATCCCGCTTGACCGCGAGCTGGACGACGGCCTGGAGGTAACCGAGCGGCATGCCGGTGTCGTAGCGATGGCCGCGGTAGATGATGCCGTGCACCGGGACACCGTCGGCGAGCATCGTCGCCATCGCGTCGGTGAGCTGGATCTCGCCGCCGTTACCGGGCTTGGTGTCCGCGATGACCTCGAAGATCTTGGCGGGCAGGATGTACCGGCCGAGCACCGCCAGGTTGCTCGGGGCCTCCTCCGGCGACGGCTTCTCGACCAGGCCGGTGACCTCGACGACGTCCGGGTTCCCGGTCTCGCGCACCGAGGCGATGCCGTAACGGGACGTCTCGTGCGGCGCGACCTCCATGAACGCCAGGACGATGCCGCCGGTCTCCGCCTGCAGGTCGAGCATCTGCGGGAGCAGCGGCTTGTCCTCTTCGACGAACTCGTCACCGAGCAGCACCGCGAACGCGTTGTCGCCGACGTGCGAGGCGGCGCAACCGACGGCGTGGCCGAGCCCGAGGGGTTCACCCTGGCGGACGGTGTAGATGTCGGCCAGTTCACTGGTCCGGCGTACCGCCGCCAGCCTGGTCTTGTCGCCCTTCTCCTCCAGCCGGGCCTCCACGTCGGGACGGCGGTCGAAGTGGTCCACCATCGCGGTCTTGCCACGCCCGGTGACCAGCAGGACGTCGCTGAGGCCCGCGGCGGCGGCCTCCTCGACGATGTACTGCAGCACCGGCCGGTCCACCACCGGCAGGAGTTCCTTGGGGACCGCCTTGGTGGCCGGCAGGAAGCGGGTTGCCAACCCCGCCGCTGGGATCACTGCCTTGACGGCGCGTTTCGTCGTCATTGAAGTCACTTCACCTTCGCTGTCGTGCCCGGCTGGTACGGCGCTGTTGTGCCCGGCTGTTCGGCCTCAAGCATGCCGCCGAGACTAGCGGCCAGGGGCCTGTCTCGCGGCATCCAGTTGCCCTTCCGGTCCGATACCGGAAACCCTTTCGGCCAAGCGGTACGTGTCACGGCCGGCGTGCTTGGCCGCGTACAACGCCTCGTCGGCCGCGTCGAGCACCTGCTGCGCCGTCGCACCGTGCTCGGGGAAGACGGCGATGCCGATCGAGACACTGATCGAGACCCGGTCGCCGAGGCCCGGCCGGCGCGGGTCGACCGGAATCGGCCACTCCCGCACCGCGGCGCCCAGCCGCTCGGCGACGATCACCCCGCCGTACGCGTCCGTCTCCGGCAGCAGCACCACGAACTCCTCACCGCCCTGACGGAACGCCACGTCGACCTCCCGCAGCCCGATCCGGATCCGCCGGGCGAACTCGCCCAGCACCTGGTCACCGGCGGTGTGGCCATACGTGTCGTTCACCTCCTTGAAGTGATCGAGGTCGAGGACCAGCACGGTGAGCATCCGGCCGAACCGGCTCGCCCGCTCCACCTCACGGCGCAGCACCTCACGCAGATAACGGTAGTTCCAGAGTCCGGTCAGCGGATCGGTCAAAGAGAGGCGCTGGGCCTCCTCATGGACCCGGACGTTGTGCACCGCCACCCCGGCCTGACCGGCGAAGGTCCGCACGATGCGCAGATCGTTGTCCTCGAACCCGGGACCACCGAGCCGGTCGTAGAGGGCGAGCACCCCGAGAACACCCGGACCCGGGTCGGCGTCCTCGGCCGGCGGAGCGCAGATCGGCACCGCGAGATACGACTCACACGCCGGTTCGTCCGGGTCGGCTCCGTTCGTATCGCGGGTCACCCCCCGGTTAGTACCCCGTAAGGGTGAACCGGTGGCCGCGACCGTCCCGAGGATCCCGCGCCCCGGCGCCAGCCGGCGTTGCAGCAGCTCCGCGACGGGCAGATCCCAGTCGCCGGTGAGACCCGAACCGGACCGCGCGGCCAACCGGCCGTCGGACGGTTCGATCAGCAGGATCAGGCCGGCCCGCGCGCCGGTCGCGGTCATCGCGGTTCGCAGGATCACCGGGAGGATCCGGTCCAGATCATGGGTGCTGGACAGGGTGTCGCCGAGGATCGCCAGGTGGCGGCGCAGCTGGTCCCGGCTCGCGGTCAGCGCCTGCACATAGGACTGCAACTCCCGGGTCATCCGGTTGAAGGTGCCGGCCAGGCGGCCCAGTTCGTCCGGCCGCGGGATCGGCACGCGGGTGTCCAGGTCGCCGTTGGCCACCCGGTCGGCCGCCCAGGCCAGGTCACCGAGCGGGCGGGTGGTGGAATGCGCCAGCCAACGGGCCGCCAGCACCGCCAGACCGGCGGTGACCAACACGATCAGTGGCAGGACGGCGTGCCGGAAAGGCGATTCGCCAGTGCGGACGCTGAGGGTCAGGGTGAGTGGTTGGCCCGGTTCGGCGGGCATGTCCCGGTTGGCGGCGCGATCGTCTTTCGGGCCGCTCATCGCGGCGGTCGCTCCTGATGCCTCACTCAGGCGGTCCAGAAGGGCGGCATCGATGCGCTGGGCGGCGGTCACGGTGACCTCTTGGGCGTACGCGGTGGCGGAGATCGCGGTGGCGGGCTCGCTCACCGGGCTCGCCTTCGGTGGATTCATACAGCTCTTCCAGCCGACCGTGTCTTTTCCCTGTTCGCTACTCGCGACCCGGCCGGTGATCGGCTGACCTGGATCGGACACGTTGATCGCGGAGGCGAGTCCTCTGGTGACCAGTTGAGCGGCGACCGCGGCACGGTTCTCGGACGGGACCACGGCGACCGCGTCGGCAGCGGCCTGGAGTTGCCGGCAGATCGCGCTCACGGCAGCGCCCACGGTGGTCTCGGCGTGGTCGAGGCGTTCGGTGACTCGTTCCCGGCTCACCGCACCGACGGTCAGTGCGACGAAGACGGATCCGAGCAGAACGGGACCGAGCACGACCACCAGAAATGCGCTGGTCAGCCGGCCACGAAGTGTCACACATCCTCCCGGAGTGGCCCTGGCGTTCTCAGCGATGCTGACATAGTGTGCGGCGTTTGCCGGTTTCCAGAAGGGGGTGTTGCATGTCGGATTTAACCGCTGATGGCGAAAAATCACGCCAAATCAAAAACGCGCTGCGCACACGCCTGCTCACGTTCCGCAGATCACTTCCGGACTCGGTCACGCTCGCCGCCGCCACCAAGATCCAGGATCAAACCCTTGCGCTGGTACGTCGGACAGGCGCCCGTGACATCGCCGCCTACGTCCCCATCGGCTCCGAACCCGGCGGCCCCGACCTACCGAACCGCTTGGCCGAAGCCCTGCCACCTGGCGGCCGCCTGCTCCTGCCGATCCTGCTCCCCGACAACGACCTGGACTGGGCGGTCTTCACCGGCACCCTCGTCCAGGCGTCCCGGGGCCTTCTGGAGCCCACCGGCCCGCGTCTGGGCGTGACCGCGATCCGAACAGTGGACCTGCTGCTGGTTCCCGCCCTGGCGGTAGCCGACGACGGCACCCGCATGGGCCGCGGCGGCGGCTCCTACGACCGAGCCCTGTCCCGCCTCCCCTCACCCCGCCCGTCGGCTCCCTCCTCGCCCGGCCCTTCGGCACACTCCTCGCCCGGCCCGCTGACGGTGGCGCTGCTCCATGACGGCGAGACCCTGTCGTCCGTGCCCGCCGACCCGCATGACCGGGCCGTCCAGGCCGTCGTGACCCCAACCGAGGGCTTCTCCCGCCGTCCCGTATGAGCGGCCGGCGCGCACCGCACAGCCCTCGCCGGGTCTGGCATCCGTTACGCTCACGGCCCGGTCCAGCCCTTTTGTCCCGCCGTGCTGTGACAACAGCCACCCACGGCTTAGCGCTCAGGCCGGGCGTGGAGTGGACGAATTGACCTCCGATGCCGCAACATTGGCACTCGGAGTTGGCGAGTGCCAGCAGCCGATCGATCCGGAGGGGCCGTGCCTACCTACCAGTACGCCTGCACCGAGTGCGGTGAGCAGCTCGAAGCCGTGCAGTCCTTCTCCGACCCCGCACTCACCGAGTGCCCGAACTGCCAGGGCAAACTCCGCAAGGTGTTCAACTCGGTCGGCATCGTCTTCAAGGGTTCCGGCTTCTACCGCAACGACTCCCGCGCCGGCGCGGTAAGCGCCGAGAAGCCCGCGACCCCGACGAGCGACACCCCCGCCAAGAAGTCCGACGCCACACCGTCGACGACCCCGTCCACGTCGTCTTCGTCGTCCTCCAGTACGACCTCGTCGTCGACGTCCTCTTCTTCATCGTCGTCCTCGTCGTCCTCGTCGTCCTCAGGCAGCAGCGGCACAAAGACCGCAGCCACTTCCTGACCCGACCCCCACTGCGCGCCGAGCCGGTCTTCCGGCCCGGCGCGCAGTCGTTCCCACCCAGTCGTCTCCACCCGGCCGTTTCCACCCGGCCTCCGGCTCCCTGAAGGTCTGGCCGCCCAGCTCAGCCTGAGAAGCAGGCCGCCAACTCCTCGGCGCCCCTTCCTGAACCGGGCAGCTCCCAACAGCGCCCGATGAGGATTCGCCACCGCACGGCCCGTTCCGGCCCAGCCACCGGCTCACCTGACGCCGAGGCTGCCAGGATCCGATCCAGCGCTGGCTCCACCTGCTGAGGCCGCCGCTCGTCGGCTACCAAGATCTGCTGAGAGATCCGCGGTTCTCCACAGCGCCCGGCTATCCACAGGGCTGTCCCCGTCGTCCTCGCTAGCCGCCTACCTTCGGCCTTCCCAGCGCTCGCTACCCGCAGCGTCAGGTTCTGGAGGTCAGATGCCCCGAGCAGTCCCAGCGGCACGCAACGAACGCCTCGACCCGGTGCGATGGCACCGGCCGACCCGAGGCACCATGCTCCGCCTGATCTCGGTAGCAGTGCTGTTGGTCACAGCAGCCGCAGTCCTCTGGCTCAAACCGGCCACCTGCACTCCGCTCTCGACCACCGCCATACCGTCCGCATCAGGCGCACGAAGCCCGTCAGCCCAGGCATCCGTCTCAGGACCGGGCGCCCGACCGATCCCACCGGGCAGTGTCGGCGTCCCGGTCCGGCTGGCCGACCCGACAGCCCTGACCGTGGTCCGCCCCGGCAACCGGGTGGACCTGCTACGGCTGGACGCCGACCGGGACCGGACCACACCGGTCGCCAGCGCCGCCCTGGTCCTGGAGGTGACCGGCACCGACGACCCGGTGACCGGCGGTCTCCTGCTGGCCTTGGCTCCAGACGAGGCGAAACGAGCGATAGCCGCCTCAGGCCGGGGCTTCGCCATCGTGATCCGCCCGGGCTGACAGCCCTCAGCGGTCGCACTGCCTCGGACCAGCCCGCTTCACGAACCAGGAAACCCGCCGCGAGGCAAACCAAAACCACCACAAGCCGGACCAAGAAGCCAGCCACGAGACGAATCGAAATCATCGGAGCCGGTCGCGGTAGGCGTGGCGGCCGGGAACCGGTCAACCCTCGCTGGAGACCGGCTCAACCCCAGCCCGGGCCGGTCAACCCTCGTCGGGGCCGGTCAACCCCAGTGCGGCGGGCGGTCTTCGAGCAGGCGATCGTCATTGGAGTAGGAGCTCTCGCCCCAACCTCGTTCGGTGTCGTCGCGAGTCTGCTCAGGCAGCACCGGGGCCTCTTCGGACTCGAAGTCGACTACGCGCTCGGCGTCGTTGTCCCGCTCGGGCTGGTCCAGGATGTCCACATCTAAGAGGGTAAGCGGACAGCACCGCAGCCGTCGTCCCCCTCCGGTTGTACCGTCGGTGAACGTGAGTTCCCCCAACCTTCCGGGCGACGACGCCTTCTGGCAGCGGCCCGACCCGGCAGCCGAGTCACTCGGTCGTCCTGAGCCCGCCCCGAAGGCCGAACCGATCGGCTATTCGGGCCCACCCCGCGCTACTCCGCCGCCCGCTGACTGGCGCCCACCGACGGTCGCGCACCCGCCACCGCCACGTCGCCTCCCCGCACAGGACGACGAGGCCCTGGACCAGGCCGAGGGCTCGGCCCGCACCGTCACCTACGGCGTCGGCCTGGTAGCCGGCGCCATCGCCCTGGTGATCATCTGCCTGCTCTGCTCCCGCCTGTTCTTCTGACCCGGCCCGCACCGCTACCGGGCCCTACGCCCGCCCACTCAGCCCTACGCCGCGCCCGCTCGGACCTACGCTCGCCCGCTCGGACCTACTCCGCGCCCACCCGCCCTACGCCTTTACCCGGCGCTCCGGCCCGCCTGCCGTCGCTCCAGCCCGAGCTTCTCTCGTTCCGGTGAGCAGGGCAGCTCAACCCGGCGCGGGGAGCGCGGGCAGCTAAGCGCGGGGGCAGCTCAGCGCGGGAGCAGCTCAGCGCGGGCGGGGCGCGGGGCGGCCCGGGGCGAGCGCGGCAGCGGGAGCACGGGGCGGGCGCGGGGCGGCGCGGGGGACGGCCGAGGCGGGGCTGTTCGGGGTGGGGTCAGTAGGTTCCCCAGACTGCGGTTGCGCCTGAATCGCCGGTCTCGAAGAGGTAATAGGCGCTCAGGGCGGCCAGCACCACCAGGACGAGGGCGAGGCCCAGGTCGGCGATCTTCGGCAGGGCTCGGGGGTTGCGGGCGGTCAGGGCCACCAGGACCAGGCTGACCACGCCGAGGGCGATGGTGAGCAGCATCGTGGTGGTGCCGTTCTGCATGTGGCCGTCGAGGATCACCTTGCCGGCTGGGGAGACGCTTTCCTCGCTGAGGAGCCGGTTGTAGAACTCGGTGCCGGAGAGCTTGGTGATCACGGCGGCCACCGGGGCGGTGACGGCCAGCAGCGCGACGGCCCAGCCGATCTTCGGGCGCCAGGCGGTGGCGAAGCCGTAGACGATCGCGCCCAGGCCGAGTAACGGCACGAAGATGACGGCGGCGTGCAGGACAAGAATGTGTACCGGTAACCCGTTGATCTGGTCTAACACTATTCCTCCTCGATCAGGGCAGTCCGGGCGGACAGTCGGCGGCGATTCGATCTTCAATCTCGTCGACGACCCGGCTGATGGCAGCTTAGAAGTCATTGACTGCGCAAACATCCCCGGAGGGCCAAGTCGTGATCGAACCGCGCCGTAGCCCTTACCCAGGTCGCCCCGCCCGCATGTGACAGGCATCCCGGTTGGTGAATCCGTTTCGGCGTGCTGTCATGGATCGGTGTCGACCGGTGAGGAACTGCTGCGTACGCACGGGTTGCGAGTGACCCGTCCGCGCCTCGCCGTGCTCGACGTGCTGACCGGCGGCGGGCATCTCGAGGTCGACGAGATCGCGCGGCGGGTGCGTGAGCGCCTGGACTCGGTGTCGACACAGGCGGTCTATGACGTGCTGGGCGCCCTGTCCCGGGCGGGTCTGGCACGGCGGATCGAGCCAGCCGGCAGTCCGGCCCGGTTCGAGGCCCGGGCCGGCGACAATCATCATCACATCGTGTGTCGCGGCTGCGGCGAGATCACCGACGTGGACTGCGTCGTGGGCCGCCGCCCGTGCCTGATGCCGGCCGAGGCGCACGGCTTCGAACTGGACGAAGCCGAGATCACCTTCTGGGGCCTCTGCCCAGCCTGCCGGTCCCGCCGAGACGCCGAAACCGTCCCGACAGGCGACACGGCACATGGCCACCCCGCGAAATACGCGACGTAGGGCCGCCCACGGAGGACGCGAGGCAAGGCCGCCCCGCGAAAGACGCGACGTGACGCCGCCACGCGGAAAACGCTGCATGAGACCGGGCCGCCAGGCGACACACGGCATGGAGCCGTGGAACCGGAAACCGTGGCCGGCGGCCCACACCGCCGGTGAAACCCGGGGTCAGGTGGTCAGATGCTCCACTGCGGTCCACGGGTCCTTCGCCGTGGCCTCCGCGCCGGCGGGGCACACCTTGCGGAAATCGCACCACCCACAGAGCGACCCGGGGTTGACCGGAAACTCGTCGTCCGCTGAGGCTCCGGCAGCCACCGCCTTCTCCGCGGCCATGATGTCGATCGCCGTCTCCTCGGCCCTGCGCAGCTGCCGGGCCAGGGATTCCTCGGTGTGCTCGTGGACCGAGATCGTCCCGGTCGGCAGGTGGTGCAGCTCGACGCGGCGGGATGGTCGCCGGAAAACTCGCTGGGCGGCGAACGCGTACAGCGCCAGGGCCTGGGATCCTCTCGCGTCGTCGTCGGAGAGCCCGGACCGGCCGGTCTTGTAGTCGACGATGACCGCTTCGGAACCGTCCGGCCCGACGCGCTCGTCGATGCGGTCGGCCCGCCCGTTGAGGGCCAGGATGCCGGTCTTGGCGGCGACGACCCGCTCCACACCGAGCGGCTCGTCCTCGGGGTCGAGGGTCGCCACGTAAGTGTCCAGCCAGCCGAGCGCACGACGGTAGACGATCCGCTCCTGCTCGACGTCGCGATAACCCTCCCGCACCCAGGTGGCTTTGAGGAGGGCCGGCAGCGAGTCACGCTCACGCCGCTCGGTGGGCAGCCCGTACCAGTTCTTCAGGGCCGTGTGCACGCTCGCGCCGAGCGAGTTGTGCGCCCACGGCGGGCCTTTGGGCTGGCTGGGGCGGTCGACATACGAATATCGGTATCGCCGGGGGCAGTCGGTGTAGGCGCCGAGTTTGCTCGGCGTGCAGACGAAGAGCCGCTCGGGCATGCCAGCGAAGCCGAGTTGCTCGGGGACCGCGGATTTGGTGGCACGGGATCGGGTGGGGGGCACGGAACCAATCCTGCCAGCACCCCCCGACATCAATCGTCAGCCCTGGCCGGTGTAAAGCTGCACGAAGGCCCAGATGGCGTCGGCCATGAGCTGTACCGCGATGGCGGCCAGGAGCAGACCGGCGATCCGGGTGAGCACTTCGATGCCGGCCGGTTTGAGCAGCCGGACGATGACGCCGGAGAAGCGCAGCACCAGCCAGACGGTGGCCATCACGGCGAGGATCGCGGCGGCCAGGATCAGGTATTCGTCGGGGCTCTTCGCCCGCTGCACGAACAGCATGGTGGCGACGATGGCGCCCGGTCCGGCCAGAAGTGGGGTGCCGATCGGGACGAGGGCCACGTTGGTCGTACCGCCGCCCTGGTCGGAAGGCTCGTCGGTCTTGCCGGTGAGCAGTTGCAGAGCCACCAGCACGAGGAGCAGACCACCGGCCGCCTGCAGGGCCGGGAGCTGGACGTGCAGATAGTCCAGGAGGGTCTGACCAGCCACGGCGAAGCCGATGATGACACCGAGGGCGAGCAGGACGGCCTGGGTCGCGGCCCGGTTGCGGGCTTTCGCGGGCAGGGATCCGGTGAGGGCCAGGAAGACCGGGACCATGCCGGGCGGATCGACGATCACCAGCAGAGTCACGAAGAACTCGCCGAACAGCTTGAGGTTCACCCGAGCAGGTTAGGGTCCGTCACCCTCCGGCGCAGGCGGGTGCGGCGAGCGTCACCCGAGCACCGGCACTCCGGTCGCGGCGGAGACGATCTTCTCGTACGCCGCCGGGTCGGTCTTGAACGCACCGAGCTGGACCGTCTTGTGCGTACCGTGGAAATCGGAGGACCCGGTGACGACCAGCCCGAGCCGTTCCGCCAGCGCCCTGATCTGGGCCCGCTCGGTGGGCGCGTGGTCCTCGTGGTCGGCTTCCAGACCGAAGAGCCCGGCGTCGGCGAGTTCGGCGATCAGCTCGTCGGGCACCACCCGGCCCCGTTTGGTCGCCCGGGGGTGTGCGAAGACCGCCACGCCGCCGGCCGCCCGCACCACTCGCACGGCGTCAAAAACATCAAGGTCCGATTTCGGTACGAAATATCGCGCCCCGAGCCAGGCCGAGGCGAAGGCCTCAGTGGTCGTCGCGACCAGTCCCGCCCGGATCAGAGCCTGGGCGATGTGCGGCCGGCCCACCGAACCGCCGGCCGCGTAGCCCCGAACCTCGTCCCAGGTGATCGGCACCCCGTCGGCCCGTAGCTTCTCCACGATCTTCTCGCCGCGCTGTTCCCGGTCGGCGCGCAGCCGGAGCAGTTCCGCGGCGAGCACCGGCTCGGCCGGGTCGAAGAGGTAGGCGAGCAGGTGCAGCGGGATCGACGGCTCGGCACCGTGCCAGCGGCAGGACAGCTCGGCACCGCGGACCAGCCGAAGCCCTTCAGGGCGGGCCGCGGCGGCGGCAGCCCAGCCTCCGGTGGTGTCGTGGTCGGTGATCGCCATGACGGCGAGACCGGCGGCGGCACCCGCCCGGACCAACTCGGCCGGGGTCAGTGTGCCGTCGCTGGCGGTCGAATGGCAGTGAAGATCTATATCGGTCATCACTGCCACGCTACCGCCGGGCGTCGACTCCTCAGGCGTCGTCGCCCTCTTCTTCCTTGCCCAGCCGTGCCTCGACCGCCTGCGGCTCGTACATCTCCTCGACCACTCGGAGGTAGAGCTCGTTGGGGTTCGGCAGGTGCTTGACCTCGCGCAACGCCTGATCCTGGCCGGCTGACTCGAGCACGAACGTGCCGTAGCTGAGCATCCGGCCGAGGGCGGACTGCTCGTACTTCATGTCGGTCACCCGGGCGAGCGGCATCATGGCCACCTTTCGGGTGACGATGCCGTTCACCACCATCACGCGCTTGTTGGTGAGGATGAACCGGTCGAAGTACCAGTCGAAGACCTCCCACGCCACCCAGCCGATGACGCCGAGCCAGATCAGCACGGCGACGGTGACTAGGCCGTTGATCTCCTGACGGGTCAGGAAGCCGGCGAGGTAGCCGAGGACCAATGTGGCCCCGGCCCCGATCGCGAGCGGTCTGGAGAGATGGATCCAGTGCCGTTTCCACTCGCCGCGGTACCGTTCGGTGGGGAACAGGTAGCGCGCGACCAGAGTGGTCGGCTCGTCCTCGAGCGGCAGGAACCGGCGTGGGCCGCCCCCGCGATCGAGACCTTCCAACTCCTCGGCGGTGAAGCTCGGCGCCTGGTAGTCGTCCGTGTCGTCGAAGGTGTCGTCGGGTGACCGGCGACGCCGCTGGTACGCCGGGTCGCCTTCGAAGTCGGCGTCCGAGAAATCAGGATCGTCGAAGGCGGGGTCTCTGTACCCATAGCTCTCATCGTCGTCCCGAGGGTGACGTGCACCCTCGCCTCGCGGGTCGCGCGGCGCTCCAGGATCCATGTAGAGATGCTATGCGACGAGGTCGGTGAAGAAGGCGCCGAAGCCCCGTGCAATGTCGGCGATCGTACCGCCGAGTGACTCGAACACCGCCGCGGCGGAGCTCGGGTTGAAGGCGATAAAGAAGATCAAGAATGCAATACCAAGCCAGGTGAGGACCTTCTTGACCATGGGGGCCTTCTCCTCCGGTGCGGGTTACTGTTCAGCGCCGCGGCAACACTGACGGTATCAGCTTCGTCGCTTCGTGTGAACAAAGTGGCCAGAAAGTCGATTGCCTCAACAACTGGTCACGCCTAAGTGTCTAGACGCGACCGTGCAGATAGGGCGACGGCGCTCCGAACACGAGCTCGGACGGCACACCCTCGGACAGGTCGTGCAGGACGACATGTTCCGCGAGAAGATAGCCCGCGCTCGCGGGCCACGCTACCGCATAGAGCCACATTCCCTTCGCCTCACTCACGTACGCACTTCGATCCTCGGGTGATTTGACACACCACAGTGGAGTCGGGTGCCCCGCCGCCTTGATCTTCGCGTGCGGACCGGCGTGTGGACCCCGGTCCGCGAGCGCTTCGGAGAGCAGGTGACCGGGGTCGATCCCGGAGATTCCGGCGAACCGGGTGCCCAGGCCGACGCCCGGCTGCTCGGCGATCAGGACCAGGTCCGCGGGCCCACCGCCGAGCGGCTCGGGGCCACTGCACGCCAGGGCCGTGGCCCGGACCCCGAAACGCTCGTCCCCGGACCAGCCCGCCCCGGTGACCATCCACCCGGAGGGCAGCGGCCAGGGACACCAGAGCGGTATCCGCTCCGCGCTCGACGCCGACTCCCGAAGCACCGCTCCGACTATCTCCGCGCTGATGTGCTCGGCGACGTGGAACGGCGGAACGTCGCCGCAGTTGTCACACCGCCAGGTGCTGTGCATCAGGTCCGGCCTCCGGACCTGAGCAGCGCATCTAGGACAACTCACGGTGACGCTCACACTTCATACCGTGGTGGTCGCGGGGGCCGCCGTCAAGCGAATCAGCCGAAGACGGGCCGATCCGGGCTCACTCCGGCGGTGGTCCGGCGTGCGCCCGGATCCACGCGTGCATGGCGATCCCGCTGGCGACCCCGGCGTTGATCGAGCGGGTCGAGCCGTACTGCGCGATCGAGAAGAGGTCGGTGCAGGCGGCTCGGGCCGGATCGGACAGACCGGGGCCCTCCTGGCCGAAGAGCAGCACACACCGGCGCGGCAGGGTGGTCGTCTCCATCGGGCGGGAACCCGGCAGGTTGTCGATGCCGACGACCGCGAGATCCGCCCCGGCCGCCCACTCCACGAACTCCTCGATGGTGGGGTGGTGGCGCACGTGCTGGTACCGGTCGGTGACCATGGCGCCGCGACGGTTCCAACGGCGGTTGCCGACGACGTGGACCTCGGCGGCGAGGAAGGCGTTGGCGTTGCGGACCACGGTGCCGATGTTGAAGTCGTGCTGCCAGTTCTCGATCGCGACATGGAAGCCGTGCCGGCGGGTGTCCAGATCGGCGACCACGGCCTCCCGGGTCCAGTACCGGTACCGGTCCACCACGTTGCGCCGGTCGCCCTGCTCCAGCAACTCCGGGTCCCAGTGGTCGCCGACCGGCCGGTCGCCCACCCACGGGCCCACGCCGACCTCGATGAATCGATCCTCGCCGGATTGGCCGTCGCCCGCTGTCATGGGGCGTTAGGCTACCGATTCGACCCGGGTCACCCGTCAGGTGATCAAGGGATCGGCAAACTTTCAGGAGACGCAATGAGCGGCGGGGCCCTCCCCGGCACCCGCCGCCCACGCTCTGTTGGAGAAGATTTTGCCTTACCGTCCGTATCCATGTGAAGGACTTTCAAATGTGAGCCAGCTCACATTAAGGTTACTTTACTGTTTCTGACAGCTTGCGGGATCGCTCCCACAGCCACTCCACAGGCAGGGCAAATACCCCAGTTCTAAAGATCTGGTACGGAACCCTCAACCCGATCGTGTCGGCAACCGGACACCGTGCGCCTACTTTCAGTTACGATCAGTTGCCCCTGGTCGTTTAACGGGTCGAACCCACGAGGGTGCCGTACGCCACGTGTCACGGCCCCGGGAACGGGAATGACGAGTGGGTGTCCGGAGTTTCACCCGACGAAAGCGATTCCCGCAGACGGAGGCATCATGGCGACGGTTGCGCTGACAGCAGCGAACTTCGACGAGGTCACCAGCAAGGACGGCGTCGTCCTCGTTGACTTCTGGGCCAGTTGGTGCGGGCCCTGCGTCCGCTTCGCGCCGACCTACGAGCGCTCCTCGGAGAAGCACCCGGAGATCACCTTCGGCAAGGTCGACACCGAGGCAGAGCAGATCCTGGCCGCCAAGTTCGACATCCGCTCGATCCCGACGATCATGGCCGTCCGCGACGGCATCGTGGTCTTCTCCCAGCCCGGCGCGCTTCCCGAGTCGGCCCTGGAGAGCCTGATCGAGAAGGTCGAGCAGCTCAACATGGACGAGGTGCGCGAGCAGATCGCCGCACAGTCCCAGCCCGCGCCGTCCAAGGCTCCGGCCGCGGACGAGCCGGCCACCGCGCGAGGCTGACCCGCGACAACGACAAGCCCGTGGACCGGTTCGGTCCGCGGGCTTTTTCGTGCCCGGATTCGTCGTACGCTCGTTCGAGAAAGGTCATGGACACGCCATAGAACGTGTGTTCGAATATTTGCCATGCGATGGTCCAACCTGCCGCCCCGGCCCGATCGCGGCTGTTCCCCCGCGGGCGCCTACTGCCTGGCCGGTGACACGCCGATCCTGCTCGCCGACGGCTCCACCCGGCCACTGGCCCAGATCCGCCCCGGCGACGCCGTGATGGGCACGATGGGCGCCGGGGCCCACCGCCGCTATGTGCCGACCACGGTCCTCGACCACGGGGCGTCGAGCGGACCCTGTTTCCGGGTCACACTTGCCGACGGCACCCGCCTGGTCTCCAGCGGCGACCACCGGTTCCTGACCGACCGCGGCTGGCGGCACGTCAGCCCAGCCGAGCCGCACCTGCCCGCGCTCGCGGTCGGCGACCTGATGTTCGGGGTCGGCCGGTTCGCCGAGCCGCCCAAGGAGTCACCCGACTATCAGGCCGGTTTCGTCTGCGGCCTGGTCCGCGGGGACGCGGCCGGTGGCGGCGCCGTCGAGGGCGACGCCTGGATCCGGGCCGACGGCTATCTCGACGACGTCTCCCTCACCGAAGCGGTCCGGTGGCCCCAGGCGCCGACCGGTGACTGGTTCCGGGGCTTCCTAGCCGGGGCCTTCGGAGCGGTGGGCCGCACCGACCGGCTGGCCGTCCTCTTCGAGTGCGGCGACCCGGCCTTCCTGCACCGGATCGCCGAGGCGCTGGCCCATCTCGGCCTGGTCGCCCGCGGTCCGGGCCTGGTCCGCCCCGATGCCGTCGGCCGGGTGGAGACCGAGCGCCACCTCGACGCCGCCCTGCGGTTCCGGCACCTGACCGGGGCCGCCCTGCCGCCGCTCGACGCCTCCGGGGCCGGGGTTCGCCGGGAGCGGCGGCTCACCGTCGTCGACATCGAGGACCTCGGTCTCACCCTCCCGCTCTACGACATCGCGACCGGCACCGGCGACTTCATCGCCGACGGCCTCGTCAGCCACCCCGGTCTCGTCCGCAACGTCCACACCTCGCCGGACCTCGATTCCGGCCACGACGTCGACACCCGGATCGTGGTCAAGGTCAACGCGGGTGAGCCGATCCGCCGTGAGCCGCCGAGCCCGGGCCCGCGCCGCCTACAGCGGCCGCGGCCCGCTGGTCGGCCGAGGGCACCCCGGCTTCCCGGGCCGATCAGTTGACGCCGCTCTGACGATCCGTTCGGCGCCCTCGGATGGATAGAGTCGGAAGATGAGGAGCCCTCAACAGATCCTGGCGGCGGCGAAGGTCATCGCGGTGGTCGGCGCTTCCCGGGACCCCTTCAAACCGGCACACACCGTGCCGTTGCAGATGCTCCGGCACGGCTGGCGGATCATCCCGGTCAACCCGTTCGTGACCGAGGTCTTCGGTGTCCCGGCGATCGCCTCGCTGGCCGACCTCGACGAGCCGGTCGATCTGGTGAACGTGTTCCGCCCGGCCCGCGACGCCGTCGAGGTGGTGCGGCAGGCGGTGGCCGTCAAGGCTCCTGCGGTGTGGCTGCAGAGCGGCATCGTCTCGGCCGAGGCGCGGCAGATCGCCGAGGAGGCCGGCATCGACTACGTCGAGGACCGCTGCCTGGCTGTCGAGCGCGCTGTCGGCCGCATCACTCCAGCGGCCTGACGAGCGGGTGAGAGTTGGCAGGACCGGCGAAGATGGGAGCCTGCTGTACGGTGCGAGGACTTCTAGGAGGACGTTGATGAGCTATCCCCCGCCGCCGCCGGCTGACGGCGCGCAGGACCCTTACCAGTCGCCGCCACCACCGCCGCCCGCGGACCCGACGCTGCAGTACCCGCCGCCCTACACCCCGCCGGTCAGCCCTGCCCCGACGAGCGGCCCGGGCTATGGCCCGCCGACCAGTGGCCCCGGTTACGGCCCGCCGGCATCCGACTCGGGTTACCCGCCGCCCGGTTACGGCCAGCCGACAAGTGGTGCCGGTTACCCGCCGCCGCCCGGCACCCCGGGATACGGCCAGCCGACCAGTGGCGGCGGTTACGGCCCGCAGCCCGGCTACCCGCCGCCGCCCGGTTACGGCCCGCCGGTGGGCGACAAGAACCCGTTCGGTGGCCCGGCCCAGTTCGGCCAGCCCGCCTATGGTTCGCCGTACGGCCCCCAGATCATGCCGACGAACACCATGGCGATCCTGGCGCTCGTCTTCGCGTTCATCTTCGCGCCGGTCGCGATCGTTCTCGGCCACATCGCCAAGAAGCAAATCGCGCAGTCCGGTGAACAGGGCAGTGGCCTGGCCACGGCGGGCTTGATCCTGGGTTACATCTTCACCGGCATCATGGTGGCCTACTGCGCCGTCGTCATCGCGGCGATCGCATTCAGCGCCAACTCGGGTGTCAGCACGTACTGAGGGACCAAGGTCATGCCGGCCGACGGGGGTGCCGGCCGGCACGACGAAATCATCAGCGGAACTGCGCCTCACGGACACTGTTGCCACCGTCGACCACCAGCATCTGGCCGGTGATGTAGGACGCCGCCGGCGAGCAGAGGAATGCCACGGCTGCGGCGACCTCATCCGGTGTTCCGGGGCGGCCGATCGGCGTACCCAAGCCCTGTTTGATCTCGGTGACGGTCGAAGCGGCGGTGTAGATCGTCCCCGGGGCCACGCAGTTGACGTTGATCCCGTCGGCGACCAGCTCCATCGCGAGCGCCCGGGTGAGACCCACCACGCCCGCCTTGGCCGCCGCGTAGGCCGCCTCGGTGGGCAGCGCGTTCACCGGCCCGGCGGTGGCGGACAGGTTCACGATCCGGCCCCAGCCCCGCTCCGACATGCTGCCGCAGAACGCTCGGCTGCACAGGAACGCGGTGCTCAGGTTCCGGTCGATCTCCGCCTTCCACTCGTCATAGGTGAGCTGGGCCACCGGGCGCAACACCTCGGGGCTGGCCCGGCTCGCCAGACCGGCGTTGTTGACCAGCACCTCCACGTCACCGAGCTGGTCGGTGATCGCGTCAGCGAGGGCGCCGACCTCGGACTCATCGGTGAGGTCGGCCACGAAGCCGGTCACACCCAGCTCGGAGGCGCGCTCGTGGATGCGGCGGGTGGTGGACACGATGGCCACCCGGGCGCCGAGATCACGCAGGCGCCGGGCGATCGCGTAACCGATGCCGTCGGGGCTGCCGGCCCCGGTGACCAGGGCGACCTTCCCGTCCAGGCGGAGCGTCACCGGGCCGCCTGAGGCCGCTTCGATCTCCGCCTCGACAAGCTCCTGCATGTCGGTGGCCGGCGAATCCAGGTCGGTAGCCGGCGGATCAAGGTCGGCGGCCAGCGGATCAAGGTCGGCGGCAGCGCCGGAGTCGGCCGGGTTATCGGGGGCGCCGGAGCGCGGTGGTCGACCGGCGGCGGGGCGGGTGGTGTCGCGCCGGGACGGACTGCCCCCGGTGGAACGGGCGTCGAAGACCATGCGGCGATCCTGCCTGCTCGGGAAGGCCGGGGCAAACATCGTGTCACTGTGGCGTATCAGTCATCTGCCCCCGGAACGTAGCCGGCGGGCCTGCGATGACGGGTTTCCGACAGGCCAAAAGACCTGGTGGACGGCGTTCTAGGGAGTCAGCGGGCGGACCGGGCCCTCCGCGACGAAGATGAGCGGCGCGTGCTCACCGTAACGGGCCAGCAGCTCCTGCCGGGTCCGCTCGAGATCACTGGTGCCGACCGCCACCCCCGAGCCGTCGTGCCGGCCGCCCACCGTGGTGATCCGCAAGCCCTGAGCCGTCCAGTAAGGCAGGTCGGCCACCACCCGGTCGTGCCAGACGGTTAGCTCGGACACCGGATGGGCGGCGTCCCGCACCACCACACACGCGTCGTCGGCGCTCGCCCGGATGAAGTCGTCGAAGTCGCCGGAGGGAACCCGGTAGACGACCGCCTGCACCTTGGCCTGATCGACCTCGAGACCCGCGAAACTGTCGGCGAACCGCTCCCGCCCGCCCCGGTCGATCCGCTCCATCGCGGCGGCCAGCCTCGACGGTGTGGTCGGCATCCGTCGGCCGCCGGCCGTCATGAACTGCGCGGGGCGGCTGAACTCGCAGCCGACCGTGCGCCAGCCACCGGTAGGCCCGGTCTGGTCGGCCGGGACACCCTCGCCCTCGCCGCACGCCGGGGCGGTCATGACGAGCGCTCCGGCGAGGAGGAGCCGGACCACTCGATCGCGATGCATCGCATCCCCCTTCAATACCCCGGTAAGCCCGCCAGACCAAACAACGGCATCACCGGGGCGTCAGGGTGCGATCAGCGCCGAATTACCTTGAAAGAGGCCTGATGGAGGATCACCACGGCGACTCCGGCGAGCAGCAGGACCAGACCGGGTAACGTGCTCGCCCGTGGCACCTGATCAAGCCACCACCAGGCGATCAGTGCGGCGCCCGGCACCTCCAACAGGATCAGCACGCTGACCGTGGTCGCCGAGGTGTGCTGGAGGGCGTAATTGAACATCGAGTGCCCGAGCAGCTGGGCGCCGACCACGATCGCCAGGATCGCCGCCCAGGTGTGACCGTCGTAGCCGCCCAGGTTCACCCCGAAGATCAGGCAGACCGCCAGCAACACCACCGCGCACGTGCCGTAACAGATCCAGGTGTAGACGGTGGTGCTCAGCTCGGTCCGGGCCCGTTCGCCGAGCGCGGTGTAGACGGCCGCGAAGATCCCGCCGAGCAGTGCCAGCACGTCAGCGAGGACAGCCTGGCGGGAGACGCCGAGGTCCGCGCCGGTGGCCCAGGCAGCGCCGGCCACCGCCAGCCCGATGCCCACCCAGCCGGCCGCCGACGGGCGCCGGCCCTGCGCTGCCGCGATCAGTCCCTGCCACACCGGCTGCGTGGCGACCAGCGCGGTCGCGGTGGCCACCGAGCCGAGTTGCACGCTCGGCATCCAGGTGGCGAAATGTGCGGCCAGCGCCAGACCGGCCAGCACCGAGAAGACACCGGCTCCGCTGCGGACCGCCCGGCGCACCTCGGTCCGCCGGGGCCCGATCGCGAACGGGGTGAGGGCCGCCGACGCTATCGCGTTACGCCAGAAAGCAATGGCCAGAGCCGGTGCGGCCGCGAAAGCGATCAGTGGCCCCGAGGAGCTGACCGCCAGAACCGCGACGACCAACGCGGCGACGGTAGGTGCTGGTGAGCGCATATTCATCCCCGGCCGTCGCTTCTTGCGCAGTCGTACACCACAGTTTGCGACCCTCTATTGGCGGACAGTGACGGAGTCGATACAGTCACCGACGGCTCACTGTCCGTTTCCATCCCTCGATGCCTCGGAAGCCGAATTTCATGTCTTCGTACCGCGCGGTCGTGTTTGATTTCTTCGGCACTTTGACCCGGTCTGTCCAGCGTGGTCCACAACACGCCGCCATCGCCCGCTCCCTCGGCGCCGACCCGGACGCCGTCGTCGGCGTCCTGAACCGCACCTTCCGGGCCCGGGCCTGTGGCAGTTACGGCTCCGCCGAAGCCACCCTCCGCTGGGTCATCGAACAGGCCGGCGGCCGCCCACACCCCGGAGCCATCCGTGCTGCCATGCCGGCCCGCGTCGACGCCCTCCGAGCCGACACCCAACTCCGACCGGAAGCGATCAGCGCCCTCACCGCCATCCGAAGCCGCGGCGTGCGCACCGCCGTCATCAGCGACTGCACGCACGAACTCCCCGCCTTCCTGCCCAGTCTCCCCGTGGCCCCACTGCTGGACGCCCAGATCTTCTCGGTCGAACTGGGCGTATGCAAACCCGACCCGGAGATCTACCTGGCCGCCTGCGACCGCCTCGGGGTAGCCCCCACCGACTGCCTCTACGTCGGCGACGGCGGCAGCCACGAACTCACCGGCGCCGCGGCCGTCGGCATGACCCCGGTCCGCTTGACCGCTCCCGATCTCGCCAACCACCTGGTCTTCGACGCCGACACCAACTTCGCGGGCCGCACCGTCCGCTCCCTGACCGACGTCCTGACCCTCCTCGACCCGGTCCCCGCCCTGGTCTGACCCCGCCCTCGCGCCTCCCGGCCCTGGCCTGAACCCCGACCCCCACCCCGCGTCCCGGACCTGGCCGAAACCTCGACCCCGCTCCGCTCCCGTTCCCGGCGGCCACCCGCCACTCCCACAATTCGCGGCTACCGCCCCACTTCCCGCGTTTCGCGCACCATTTCCGGTGGGCGATCGCACCGCGTGCGCACCCCACACCGTTCCCAGCGAGCACCCCCATTTCCTGCATGCCGCTTTCAGCGGAAGCCATGACCTCCCGAATTTCTCACCGTTCGCGGCGCCCTTTCCCGACACCCTTTTCTGGTACGCCCGAGGGTCCGAACAACCGCAATCACCAGTCCCGGACTACGCCGCGAGGCAACCGCCGGGCCAAGGTCACCCCGCGACCGCCGGGCGGAGAGCGCGGGCCAGAGAGCCGCGACACGGAAAGTGGCATCCGGGCGCTCGGCTCGTCGGTCGGGGCCGGCGTCGTGACGGTCGTTGGCCCGGCTTCTGCCTCCGGGGCCCGCTTCCTGCTTCCCGCTTCCTGCTTCCCGCTTGCGGCTTGCGGCTTGCGGCTTGCGGCTTGCGGCTTGCGGCGCCCGGCGCCCGGCGCCCGGCGCCCGGCGGAGAGTGAACCTGGGCCGCCCCGAGCGCAGGCGGAATCGGTGTGGGAAGGCTGGGACGTGGGAGGATGGCGCGGTGAGTTCTGGGGTGCTGGAAGAGGCGATCAAGAAGGCGGCCATCGCCTGGATCTCCGTGGCTGACGGGCCGGCCTACGCGCTCTGGTGCATGCCGGTGGAGACGTCGCTGGCGGTGGTGAGCGGGCCCGGGGAACAGTTCGCTCCAGGGCTGGCCGACGCCCAGCAGGTCACGGTCCGGCTGCGCGGCGACCACGGTGGGCTGATCGTGCTGGCCGAGGCGACGGTCACCCGCTTGGTGCCCGGTTCCGACGAGTGGGACCAGATCGCCCCGCAGCTGGCCGGCAAACGACTCAACTCCTCCGGCAGCGTCGAAGAGGTGGTGAACCGCTGGGCCACCGACGGCTGCGCTCTGGTCCGCCTGACCCCGGCCGCGGAGACCGCCGTCGGAACCTCCGACGTCCCGGCCGAGTCCCACGCCGCCCCGCCCCGGGAAACCCCGGCCCGCGTCGAGACCCGCCGCCCCTTCCGCCTCCACCACGTCCGCAAGTCCGGCTGACCACAAGGCCCCCTAACGCCACCGCCAGCGAACTCACGTCCCTGACCCGCTGGCGCTCTCCTGCATCCGTTCCTCCGGCACGACGTGGGGAGGACTGGCAGGCATACGGGGGCACGGATGACCATCGGCACCCTGGTCGCGTTCACCGGTCTGCAGGCGGGCCGGTTCCATCCGCTGATGAGCCTGCTCGACGGTGTGGCCCGGGTGGGCGAATCGGCGCGGACTGCGTAGCGCTCAGCGGGCCCGGCCAGAGAGCGACGTTCCGACGCGGAATTCGGCGATCTGACGCGAGGAGCGACAACCCGACGCGGAGTTCGGCGGGCCCATCCCGGAACCCGACAACCCGGCGCAGGGTTCAGCGGGCCGATCCCGGAACCGACGCCCCGGCGTAGCGGTCGGCGGGCCTGACACGGAAAAGCGGCGGTCCGCTGCGGAAGCGGGTCAGCCGATGAAAGGGGGGACGGTGATGCGACCTTCGGCTACCGGCCAGACCTGGCCGGTGACGGTGGCCGAGACGGCCTTTCCGGCGGCTGCGGTCACCGTGCAGTTGAGGCGGGACGGGCGTTTCATCGCTACGCCCTGGTGGATTCGGTAGGACGAGGTGCCGTCCGCCGGGAGCCAGCCCGCGGAGACCAGCCAGACGCCCAAGCCCAGGGCGGCCGAACCGGTCGCCGGGTCTTCGGGGACGGAACCTCCGGCGATGAAGACGCGAGCGTGGGCCTCTCCGTCCGCAGCGGTGAAGCGGGTGGGCTTCCCGAGGCTGGCGTGGCCGACGGGAGACCCGAGATCGGCGGATGAGACGGGAACAGGGGCAGCACCGGGGGAACCAGAGGCCGGGGAAGCGGCGGGAGAACCGGGGAGCGGGAAGGCTGCTGGGGTGGGTGGGGACCAGGTGAAGATGCTGATGTCGGTCAGGTTCAGGGCGGCCATGGCTCGCTGGTCGATCTGGATTCTGGGCAGGGCTTCCGGCCGTACCGGCAAATAGGTCCAGGCCAAGCCGCAGCTCGCCGTGCGAGGGACGGCTGCCTCGTCGCCCGCATAGTCGGCGGCTGTCAGGCCGGTGGCGGCCAGCAACGGGGTGGGGTCCATCGGGGCGCCCAGGGTCGGGGACGCGCCGGTCAGCGTCGCGGTGCCGGAGGCCGTGACGGTGACCGGGAGCAGGCCCGCGCCGCATTCCTGGATCACGTCACCAGCGGTGAAGGCGCCTCGGCGCATGGCGGTGACGGCCGCGCCGACGCTGGGGTGGCCGGCGAACGGGAGTTCGGTCTCCGGTGTGAAGATCCGCACTCGGTAGGTGGCCCGGCTCGTGGTGACGGGGAGCAGGAAGACCGTCTCGGACAGGTTGAATTCGCGGGCCAGTGCCTGCATCTGGCTGGTGGCCAGGTCTTCGGCACCGAACACGACCGCGAGTGGATTGCCGGCGAACGGCCGATCCGTGAACACGTCGACGATCTCGTACGCCACGGTGGACATGTCCGGACCCTAACCTAGTCTGGGGTCGTGACCATGGGGACGAGGGTTTATCTGGCTCGCCTCGCCGGTCTGCCGGTTTTCGACCCGGTCGGCGACCGTGTCGGGCGGGTGCGGGACGCAGTGGTGCGGCTGCGCACCACGAACCGGCCGCCGCAGATCGTCGGGCTGGTCGGTGAGATGGCTCTGCGACGCCGGATTTTTCTGCCGATCGGGCGCGTGACCAGTATGGATGCGGAGTCCGTGGTGCTCGGGACCGGTTCGTTGAACCTGCGCCGGTTCGAGAAACGGCCGAACGAGCTGCTGGTGCTGGAGGATCTGCTGGACCGGCGGGTGACGGTGGCGCCGGAGCAGGGGGACGGCGCGGAGCATGTGGCGACCGTGCTGGACATCGGTATGGAGCTGAACCGGAACACCGAGTGGATCATTACGCGGGTGGCGGTCCGGGAGCACACCGGCCGGCTGGCCCGCCGGGGACACGTTTATCAGGCGGAGTACAACCGGGTTCGGGACCTGGTCGGCCCGACCGACGCGCAGGGCACCGCGAACATGATCGCGCTGCTCGACCAGATGCGCCCGGCCGACGTGGCGAACGCGCTTCAGGACATGCCGGACGGCCGCCGTAACGAGGTGGCCGCGGCCATGGACAACCGGCGGCTGGCCGACGTGCTGGAGGAGCTTCCCGAGCACGACCAGGTGGAGATCCTGATCGCGCTGGAGCGGGAGCGGGCCGCCGACGTGCTGGAGCGGATGGATCCGGACGATGCCGCCGACCTGCTGGCCGAGTTGCCGCAGAGCGAGCAGGCGGTACTGCTGGACCTGATGGAACCGGAGGAGGCGGCGCCGGTGCGGCAGCTGATGAGCTACCGGCCGGGGACCGCGGGCAGTGTGATGACCTCGGAACCGGTGATCCTCACCCCGGACGCCACAGTCGCGGAGGCGTTGGCCCGGATCCGGAACCCGGAGCTGTCGTCGGTGGTCGCCGCTCAGGTGTTCGTGGCGCGGGCGCCGAGTGCCACCCCGACCGGCAGGTACCTGGGCATGGTGCATTTTCAGCGGCTGCTGCGGGAACCTCCGGCCTCGATCGTGGGTGGCCTGGTGGACAGCGGCATCGATCCGTTGCGGACCGAGACGGGGCTGCCGGAGATCACTCGGCGGATGGCGACGTACGACCTGGTGGCGATGCCGGTGGTGGATTCGACGAACCGGCTGCTGGGTGCGGTGACGGTGGACGACGTGCTGGACCATTCGCTGCCGCGGGACTGGCGTGACCGGGACGCGCACGGCGACGAGCAGGTCCCCTCGTGACCGACAGCCGGCGGGATCGGCTGGATCAGCCGCGTGATCCCGGCCGGGTGAAGCTGCCGAAGTTCGACCCGGAGGCGTTCGGCCGCTGGTCGGAGGGGATCGCCAGGTACATGGGCACGGCGAAGTTCATCGTCTACATGACGGTGGTGATCGCCGCCTGGTTCCTGTGGAACAGCATCGCGCCGACGGACATGCAGTTCGACCCGTACCCGTTCATGTTCCTGACCCTGGCCCTGTCGTTGCAGGCGTCGTACGCCGCGCCGTTGATCCTGCTGGCGCAGAACCGGCAGGCGGACCGGGACCGCCTGATCATGGAGGAGGACCGGCGCCGGGCGGCGATGCAGAAGGCGGACACCGAGTTCCTGGCTCGTGAGATCGCCGCGTTGCGGATCGCCCTGGGCGAGGTCGCGACCAGGGATTTCCTGCGCTCCGAACTGTCGCGTCTGGCCGATGAGCTGGACGAGGCCGCCCACCGGCGGGAGAAGCGGCTGCGTATGGAGCGGGACGAAGAGCACACCTGACGCCGACGTAGCATGGGCTGCATGTCCGCTCCTGTTTCCACGCTCGAGGACGCCATCCAGGCCGCTCTGGCGACCGTGGACGACCCCGAGATCCGCCGCCCGATCACCGACCTCGGCATGGTCTCGGGCTTCACCGTGAGCAGCGACCTGGTCAAGGTCGATCTGCTGCTCACCGTCGCCGGCTGTCCGCTGCGGGACAAGCTGACCAACGACATCACCGCCGCCCTGACGAAACTCCCCGGCATCGACCGCGTCGAGATCAACTTCGGGGTGATGAACGACGACCAGCGCAAGGCGCTGCAGACCACCCTGCGCGGTGGTGGCGATTCCGCCGAGCCGGTCATCCCGTTCGCCCAGCCCGGCTCCCGGACCAGGGTGTACGCGGTGGCCAGCGGCAAGGGTGGCGTCGGCAAGTCGAGTGTCACGGTGAACCTGGCCGCGGCGCTCGCCAAGCGGGGCCTGTCGGTCGGTGTGGTCGACGCGGACATCTACGGCCATTCGGTGCCGCGGATGCTCGGTGTCGAGGGCCGGCCCACCCGCGTCGAGGAAATGATCATGCCGCCGCAGGCGCACGGCGTGAAGGTGATCTCGATCGGCATGTTCACCGCCGGGAACGCCGCGGTGGTCTGGCGTGGCCCGATGCTGCACCGCGCGCTGCAGCAGTTCCTGGCCGACGTCTACTGGGGCGACCTGGACGTGCTGCTGCTCGACCTGCCGCCAGGCACCGGTGACGTGGCCATCTCGCTGGCCCAGCTGCTGCCGAACGCGGAGATCCTGGTCGTCACCACCCCGCAGATGGCCGCCGCCGAGGTGGCCGAGCGGGCCGGCGCGATCGCCCTGCAGACCCATCAGCGTCTGGTCGGCGTGGTGGAGAACATGTCGTGGCTGGAACTGCCGGACGGCTCCCGGATGGAGGTCTTCGGCGCCGGCGGCGGTCAGACGGTGGCCGACTCGCTCTCCACGACCATCGGCGCCCGGGTGCCGTTGCTGGGTCAGATCCCGCTGGACACCCGGGTGCGGGAGGCCGGCGACAGTGGCACCCCGATCGTGCTGGCCGAGCCGGAGTCCCCGGCGGCGATCGCGCTGGACGCGGTGGCCGACAAGCTCGCGGTCCGCCGGGAGTCCCTGGTCGGCAAGCCGCTGGGCCTGCTGGTCAACGCCCGGAAACCCTAGGTCGCGTCCAGATCGAAACGCTGCGCCGGCCGGGAGACCTCAGGGGTCTTCTCGGCCGGCGTGCTGCTTTTGCGGATGTCGACAGCCTCAGCCACGTCGTTCAGCTCGGACTTGACCCCGTTGAGGTCTGATTTCACGTCGTCGAAGAGGGTCTGGATCGGCTTGCGGAGCGCCTGCTCGTCCTCTTCGCTGAGCAGGTGCTTGCGGATGAACGCCTTCGGATGCAGGTCTTCGAGCTGAATATCGGTGCCGAGCTCACGGCTCAGGTCGGCGGTCGCGCCCTGGGCCATGGTGCGCAGGCCGCGCAGCATGCGCAGGCCGTCACCGATCACCTTGGGAAGTTTCTCCCCGAAGATCAGCAGCGCCAGCATGAGCAGCGCGCCGATCTCCCACCAGTTCAGATTCTCGAACACGTCCGGCCTCCCAGCCTTTCCCGCGGCAAGACTACGCACGCATGCTGTGCGAGCACAGCCCGCCCGCTGTTCAGTTGGTGTCAGCCGCGAGCGTCACCGAGGCGGAGGCGGTCTTGGTGCCGCGGCGGTACTCCACCGCCACCACCGAGCCCGGGGCGTGTTTACGGACCAGAGCGATCAGGTCCGTGCCGTCCTCCAGCGGGTGCCCGTCCAGCCTGGTGATCACGTCGCCGGAGCGCAGGCCCGCGGTGGCGGCCGGACCGGCTGACTCGACTTTGCGCAGCCGAGCACCACCGGCGGTCTCCCCGGTCATCACCTCGGCGCCGATCACCGTCCGCCGGGCCTTACCGGTGTCGATGATGTCCTCGGCGACCCGCTTGGCCTGGTTGATCGGGATGGCGAAGGCGAGACCGATGTTGCCGGCCTCGGTGTCGCTGCTGCCGACCGAGCGGATCACCGAGTTGACCCCGATGACCTGGCCGCTCGCGGTGACCAGTGGACCTCCGGAGTTGCCCTGGTTGACCGCGGCGTCGGTCTGGATGGCCGCGTAGTACCGGGTGGTGCCGCCGTCCTCGCCGGCCTGGATGGTCCGGTCGACGGCGCTGACGATGCCGTAGGTCACCGTATTGACCAGCGCGAGCGGTGAACCGAAAGCGAGCACCGAGTCACCGACCGCGATCTCGTCCGAGTTGCCGAGCGAAACCGGGGTGAGCCCGTCCTTTGCGACTTTGATCACTGCGACATCGGACTCCGGATCGCGCCCGACGAGCTTCGCGCTGGCCGTCGAGCCGTCCGAGAACGACACCGACATGCTGTCGTCGGCACCTTCCACCACGTGGTCGTTGGTGATCACGTAGCCGTCGGTGGAGACCACGAACCCGGAGCCGATCGCTCCGCTGACCCGGACCGTGACGACACTCGGCAGCACCCGCTCGGCCACGCCGGCGAGCGAGTCGGGGTCACGCTGGGTGCTCTCCGGAACGTTCTGCCCGGATGCTCCGAGCTGGGTGCCGCCGCCCTCGACATAGCCGCCGCGGACCGCAAAGACGAACCCCAGCGTGCCGCCGACAGCGCCCGCGAGCAGGGCTGTGACCAGGGAAATCATCAAAACCGGGAAGAGCCCGCGTCGGGGCTGGTCCGGGTTGGGCGCCGCGTCCAGCGGGGGACCCTCGGGAGGCGGTGGAGGCTGGAGGACGACAGCGGACGCAGCGTACGGATCACGCCATGGATCGGAAGGCCCACCCGACCACCACGGGGACTCCGGCTGCTGCCCGTAGGACGGCTGCTGGGGCTCACCAGAGGCATGGGGGGCCGGTGGCCGGCGCCAGTTCCAGCCGTCGGTCACGTCGGTGCCTCCATCTCGCTCGCCCGGCTCCGCGCATCCAGGATGACACGGATTCACCGGTTCACACCTTGCCACGGGTCCGCTCCCGTGCCGAACGGACTGTTTATGCATCGACGGCCCGGTGCATCACCGGAGAACATCGCTCTACTCTCTTATCCGATGTGCGTGGTTTCCGCCGCGAGGCATCAACCCAGCCGTACGGAGGTCGTCATCATCGGTCCTGCTCGTTCATTCGGTCAGCCGGCGACTCACTCAATACCGTTCGCCGAGACCTACGCCACCGAGGACCCGGTCCTGCAGACCGCGCGTGCCCTGGCGCACGAGCTCGGCCTGCCCTGTGTCTCGCCCGGGGCCGGCTCCGTGCTGCGCCTGCTGGCCGCCGCGGGCAGTGCCAAAGCCGTCGTCGAGATCGGCACCGGCACCGGCGTGAGCGGCATCTGGCTGCTCGGCGGGATGCGCCCGGACGGGGTCCTCACCACCATCGACGTCGAACGCGAGCACCAGCGGATCGCCCGGCGGATCTTCCAGGAGGCCGGATACGCGTCCGGCCGCACCCGGATCATCAGCGGCCGGGCCCTGGACGTGCTCCCCCGGCTCTCTGACGGCGCCTACGACCTGATCTTCGTGGACGCCGACACCACCGAGTTCGCCGCCTGCACCGAGGCCGCTCTGCGCCTGCTCCGGACCGGCGGGGTGCTGATCGTCAACGGCGCGCACGCGGGCGGCCGGATCACTGACCCGTCCGCCCGGGACATGGACACCCTCACCGTCCGGGCGACGGTGACGGCGATCCGCGAGTCCGAGGAGTGGATCCCCGCGGTGATCTCGTCAGGTGCCGGCCTGCTGACCGCTGTCAAGCGCTGACAGGTACCGGAGCAGCGTCCGGGCACCCCAGCCGGTGGCGCCCTTGGTCAGTTCCCGGTCGTCCGCCTCGGCCCAGCTCGGGGCGGACATGTCGAAGTGCGCCCAGCGGGTGTCGCCGAAGAAGTCGCGCAGGAACAGCGCGGCCATCACCACCCCCGGGCCGGGTGAGGCGTTGACCCGGTCCGCGATGTCGCTGCGCATCAGCTCGACGTAGTCGTCGGAGAGCGGCAACCGCCAGATCTGCTCCCCGGCCGCCGCGCCGGCCTCGGCCAGGGCCGTGGCGAGCTCGTCGTCGGGGCTCAGCAGGGCGGCGGTGCGCTTGCCCAGGGCCACCGCGTTCGCCCCGGTCAGGGTGGCCACGGTGATCGTCAGGTCCGGGTGCAGCCGGTCCGCCGAGTAGGCGAGCGCATCGGCCAGGACCAGCCGGCCCTCCGCGTCGGAGTTCGTGTTCTCACTGGTCGAGCCGTCGTAGTGGGTGATCACGTCGCCGGGGCGGAAAGCGGCTGCCCCGATCGCGTTCTCGGCGAGAGGCAGCAGCGCGGTCACCCGTACCGGAAGGTTCAGGTCGGCGGCGCCCAGCGTCGCGGCGGTGACCGCGGCCGCACCGCCCATGTCCTTCTTCATCAGCTTCATGCCGTCACGCGGCTTGATCGAGATGCCGCCGGTGTCGAAGGTGATGCCCTTGCCGACCAGGACCACGTGGGTGGTCGCACCGGCTGGCTGCCAGGAGATCTCGACGAAGCGGGGCGGTGACACCGAGCCGCCGCCGACGGCCCGCAGGCCTCCGAAACGGTCCAGCTCGGCACCGGCGCGCACGGTCACGGTCAGGCCCGGACGGCTCTGCGCCTCGGCGACGACCTGGGCGGCGAACCACTCCGGGTTCTTCAGCGAGGACGGCGTGTTGGTCAGGTCCCGGGCCAGCCACACCGCACGGGCGGTGATCCGGGCCAGGGTGAGGCTTTCGGCGTACCGCCTCGGCTCTTCGGTCTGCAGGCGCACCTCGCCGGACCGGACCGGCTTCGCTCCGTCGCGATAGCGGTAACCGCCCAGCCACAGGCCCTCGGCCAGAGCGCGCAGCGCGGCCGGGTCCAGACCCGCCGGCACCAGCACCTGGAGCACTTCGCCGTCGGCGGCCTCACGGACAGCGGCGGCACCGGCGGCCCGCCAGCCGGTCTCGTCACCGGCACCGGTGCCGGTCAGCAGCACCCGGGACGGCTGTCGCAGCGGCCGCGGCAGCACCGTGATCCGGCCCGCTTCGGCGTCCGGCGCCAGCGCGGTGGCCTCGGCACCGACCTCGCCGGGGACGGTGGAACCGACCGGGACGATCCAGGTGGAGGTCTCGTCGGGAACGTCGGTCAATCGGATGTCGAACACGGGAGGATGACCTTTCCATAAGACGTGGAAAGCCCGCCGGTACGGGCGGTACCGTACCGGCGGGCTCGCGTGAAACGTCAGCCGGCGATCGACTTCAACGCGTCACCCAGCGCGTTGGCCTCGTCCGGGGTCATCTCCACGACGAGACGGCCACCACCCTCCAGCGGGACGCGCATCACGATGCCACGACCCTCCTTGGTGACCTCCAGCGGACCATCGCCCGTCCGCGGCTTCATCGCCGCCATCTTGTCTCCCCTCAGACCTACGTCAGGGTCGGTGGGTTGCCCCACAGCCACTTGCTCCTGGAATGCCAGCAGCCACGTCACGTGCTCAGCCCCACGCGACGCGGTGCTCGTTTCCGATCGGCGGCCCGCTCAGGCCGTTTCACGTCTTCACGCGTCGCAGCCCACCGTGCCGATCAAACATTTTCCCTGATGAACACCGGCGAACCCAAACCCAGCCCGGGCGGATGTGACAGCGTCTAGCATATCGCCTTTCCTGCTGTCACAATGTGCGGTCATGCAGGCGCGGTCCGCACTCTTCGACCTGTACGGTGACTATCTGCGCGCTCGTGGGTCCCGAGCCCCCGTCTCCGCCCTGGTCAGGCTGCTCGCACCGCTCGACATCGCGGCGCCGGCGGTGCGCACCGCCGTGTCCCGAATGGTGCGGCAGGGATGGCTGCATCCGCTGCGCCTCGCCTCCGGACCGGGGTACGTTCTCACCCCGAAAGCCGCGCGACGACTCGATGAGGCGGCCGCCAGGGTGTACCGGATCGGTCGTGGCGGCTGGGACGGCCGCTTCGACATGATCCTGCTGCACGAGCCGGTCCCGCGGCCGGAAGTGACCCGCCTCACCTATCTGGGCTACGGATCACTCAGCGATCAGGTATGGGTGGCACCACGACCGTCCGACGAGGTGGAACCGGCTTTGCGGGAGGCCGGCGTGGGCTTCGACCGGTTCAGTGCCGCGCACACGGCCGGGCCGGGAATCATCGACCGGGCCTGGGATCTCCGGCGAATCGGGCAGTCGTACGAGGAGTTCACCGCGTCATTGCACCCCGTCGTCAAAGCGATCACTCCACGTAGTACCGACGAGGAGGCGTACGCGGCGAGGTTCCGGCTGGTCCAGGCGTGGCGCGCGGTCCTCTTCGCCGACCCGCAACTGCCGGCCGCGCTGCTGCCTCCGGGCTGGCCCGGGATCAAGGCCGCCGGATTCTTCGACAAGCACGCCGTACGTCTACGCCCGGCCGCTGACCGGCACGTAGAGCGCTGCTTGCACGATGCCGCTCGTGGAGTTCGTGTGGGATTCTCAGAGACATGACCGCCATCCAACCGCCCCACCCGCCGCCCATGAACGGACTGAAGGCGGATTCCCTACTTGTCGACCGCACCGACGCCGTCGTCACGCTGACCCTGAACCGTCCCGAGGCGATGAACAGCTTCACCGTCGACCTCAAGGAGGCGCTGCGGGACACCCTCGCCTCGCTGGAGAGCGACCGGACGTGCCGGGCCATCGTGCTGACCGGGGCGGGCGGCGCCTTCTGCGGCGGTCAGGACCTGAAAGAGCACGCCACCCTGCTCCAGGCCGGGTCCACCGACCTCAACACGGTCCAGCTGCACTACAACCCGATCGCGCAGCGTCTGGCGAACATGCCGAAGCCGGTGATCGCGGCGGTGCGCGGGATGGCCGCGGGAGCGGGCGCCTCGCTGGCGATGCTCGCCGACTTCCGGATCGGCGGCCCGAAGACCAGTTTCCTGATGGCGTTCGCCAACGTGGGCCTGGCCGGTGACAGTGGCATCTCCTGGTCGCTGCCGCGGATCGTGGGGCACGCCAAGGCGGTCGAACTGCTGCTGCTCGCCCGGCCGGTGAAAGCCGCCGAGGCCGACCGGATCGGCATGCTGACCGAGCTCCTGGAGGACGACGAGCAGGTCCTGCCACGGGCCCAGGAGCTGGCCGCGCGGCTGGCGGCCGGCCCGACGGTGGCCTACGGCGCGATCAAGCGGGAGCTGTCGATCGCCACCGCCGGCACGCTCTCCGACGCCCTGGCGGCCGAGGCCCAGGCCCAGGCGATCTGCGGCGCGACCGCGGACCACCAGGCCGCGGTCGGCGCCTTCCTGAACAAGCAGAAGCCCGCGTACCAGGGCCGCTAGTCGTCTTCTTCGTCTTCTTCCTCGGGGTCCTGGTTCTTCTCGGCCCCGAGGACGAAGGCCTGCATCGCCAGCTCGTCACCGGACGGCCAGACATAGGTCGGCAGCTCGGCCGGGCCCAGCTCCAGCACGTGCGACCAGAACTGGCGCACCGCCTCCGCCGGGTTCACCGCCTCGATCGGCAGCGCAACGCTGACCAGCCATTCCTTCTTGTCGGCCAGACCGCCGAGCGCCCGGGAGAACCGCTGGAACGTCGCCTCGTCGACCAGGCCGTTCGCCAGGCCCACGGCCGGGACCGGCGCGTCGAAGGCCCGCCGCAGGTACCACAGAGCCAGTTCGCCGCCGTCTGCCTTCTCCACCCGGGCCAGGGCCACGACCTGTTCCTCGGCGACCAGCAGCACCTCGTCACCGACCTCGGCGGCGAAGACGGCCGGCACCGTCACCGCGTCGTGCTGGAACAACCGCTCGGTCGCCCACTGCCCTTCCGGAATGATCACCACGAACTGAGCCATGGTGTCATCTCATCACGGGCACCCAGCAGTCCGTGAGGTGGTCGTCGACCATGCCGGTGGCCTGCATCAACGCGTACGCGGTGGTGGGTCCGACGAACTTGAACCCGGTCTTCTTGAGCGCCTTGGCCAGGGCCGTGGACTCCGGTGTGACCGCCGGGACATCGGCGCGGGTGAGTGGCCGGTCCCGTTTCGCCGGCGCGAACGACCAGAGCAGCCCGGTCAGGTCCAGCTCGGCCGCGACCCGGGCGTTGTGCAGGGCCGCGTCGACCTTCATCCGGTTCCGGACGATGCCCGTGTCGGCCATCAGCCGGACCGCGTCGGCCTCGGTGAACTCCGCCACCTTCGCGATCGAGAACCCGGCGAACGCGGCCCGGAACGCCGGCCGCTTGCGCAGGATCGTGATCCAGGACAGGCCGGACTGGAAGGCCTCCAGGGTGAGCCGTTCGAAGAGCGCGTCGTCGCCGCGGACCGCCTTGCCCCACTCGTCGTCGTGGTAGGCCGCGTAGTCGGGCGTGCTGCCACCCCAGGAGCAGCGGGCCCGGCCGTCGGCGCCGACCACGACGTCAGTCACGGCAACCGGCCCTGCTCGACCAGGCGGGCGAAGCGTTTCAGGGCGCCGGTGAACCCGAGTTTCGACCCCGGCCAGAGCACCGGCCAGGCGATCTTGCCAACCGCGCCGGCCGGCAGGTGAAACCATTCATGCAAGACGATCTGGGTACGGTCCCCGGACATCGCCGTGCACCGCATCGCACCCGGTCCCCGCAGCACCGTGCCGCAGTGCACGACCCGCAGTTCGTACGGCGCGTTGACCTTGACCACCTGAAGCTCGTCCCGGAGCACCGCCGGGCCGATCGCGGTGATCGCCTCGACCAGGCTGCCCTCGCCGCCGTCGCCCTCGACCACCCGGACCCGGGTGAACGGGATCCACTCGGACTGACCCTCCCAGTTCATGAACGCGGCGAACACCTTGGCGGCCGGCGCGTTGACGATCACCGTGGCGGTGAACTCGCCGGAACCGGGACTGGCCGGGTCACCCAGACCTGGGCCGGCCTCCGCGTCGTTGCTCATCGTTTCTCCACGGGTTCCGGCTCGATCTCGATGACCGGCGCGTCGGGAGCCGGCGGGACCGGGACGAGCGCGTCCGACTGCGGGGCCGTGGACGGGGCGAGCGCCGCCTCACGGGCCCGGCGAAGCGCGTCGGCTTCCTCCAGACGGCCCTCGCGCAGGGCGGTGACCTCGGCCTCGAGCACGCCGATCAGCTCGCCCTTGTAGCCGATGTCGTAGGCGGCCCGCTGCAGGGCCTGATCGACCTGTGCCATCCGGTAACCCCGCAGCACGGTGTCGAACCTGGTCCGGGAGATGTCGTCCTCACCGAGCGGACGGTCGCCGGGCAGCGGGATCGCACGGCCGTCGGGCTCGACCGGGGTCAGCCCGGGGTCGCCCCCACTCAACAGGACGGTCACGCCGAAGACGATCGTCGCGACGACGAGAGCCACGACGATGAAGAGGAGAAGCTGACCCATGCGCACGATGTTGACATGTCCGCTTTCCGGTGGCGAGCCCGCCACCCCCAGCGTCAGGTCCAGTGCAGGATCCGCTTCCGCCACGCGTAGAGGATGCCCAGGGCCAGCACGGCCACGAAGATGCCCATCTCCGCGATCGCGAGCCCGCCGAAACCCGGCCGGTCGAAGATCAGTGCCCAGGGAAAGAGAAATACCGCTTCAACTGCGAAAAGCACATAAAGGTACGCGTACACGTAGTACCGGATCTGCGCCTGCGCCCAGTCGCCGCCGACCGGATCGATGCCGCTCTCGTACGAGATCCGCTTGCCCGGGGGTTCGGCCGGGTTCGCGGGCCGGAGCAGGCGGTTCGCCCCGAACGCGGCCACGAACAGCAGCACCCCGGCCGCCAGCAACAAGCCGAGGAGGGCGTACGAACCCAGATATCCCGCCACGATCGTGCAGCCTACCGAAGACCACTAGCTCGCTGCGGCACCACGTGGCTACTGTGGGCAACGGTCCGGGACCACTTCGTAAGGAGTGGCGACGTAATGTGGAAGTGACGATTTGCGGACCTGGGCATCGACGGACGTCCGCGCCTTTGGGAGGTTGAACCGTGGCCGCTTCCGCGAAGCGAGTCGAGCAGCTGGACCGGGTGATCATCCGATTCGCCGGCGACTCCGGCGACGGTATGCAGCTCACCGGTGACCGCTTCACATCCGAGACCGCCCAGCTCGGCAACGACATCTCGACGTTGCCGAACTTCCCGGCGGAGATCCGCGCACCGGCCGGGACCCTGCCCGGGGTCTCCAGTTTCCAGGTGCACTTCGCCGACTACGACATCCTGACGCCCGGCGACGCGCCCGACGTCCTGGTGGCGATGAACCCGGCCGCGCTCAAGGCCAACGTGGCCGACCTGCCGCCCGGTGCCGACATCATCGTCAACACCGACGAGTTCACCCGCCGTAACCTGGCCAAGGTCGGCTATTCGGCCAGCCCGCTGGAGGACGGCTCGCTCGCCGCGTTCGCCGTGCACCCGGTCGCGCTGACCTCGCTGACCGTCGGCGCCCTGACCGACCTCGGCGTCGCCAAGAAGGACGGCGAACGCGCCAAGAACATGTTCGCCCTCGGCCTGCTGAGCTGGATGTACTCGCGGCCGTTCGAGTCGACACTGCGCTTCCTGGAGCGCAAGTTCGCCAAGCGCCCGGACCTGGTCGCCGCGAACAAGGCCGCGTTCCAGGCCGGCTGGAACTACGGCGAGACCACCGAGTTGTTCTCGGTGCGCTACGAGATCAAACCGGCCAAGATGAGCCCCGGCACCTATCGCAACATCACCGGCAACCAGGCGCTCGCGCTCGGGCTGGTGGCCGCCGCGGTGCGGTCCGGGCTGCCGCTCTTCCTCGGCGCCTACCCGATCACCCCGGCCTCGGACATCCTGCACGAGCTGTCCAAGCACAAACGGTTCGGCGTCACCACGATGCAGGCCGAGGACGAGATCGCGGCGATCGGAGCGGCGCTGGGCGCGGCGTATGGCGGCGCCCTCGGGGTCACCACCACCTCCGGGCCGGGTGTGGCACTCAAGGGCGAGACGATCTCGCTGGCCGTCGCGCTGGAGCTGCCGCTGGTGATCGTGGACGTGCAGCGGGCCGGCCCGTCCACCGGCATGCCGACCAAGACCGAGCAGGCCGACCTCAACATGGCGCTGTTCGGGCGGCACGGTGAGGCCCCGCTCGCGGTGATCGCCCCCAAGTCGCCGTCGGACTGCTTCCACGCGGCACTGGAGGCGGCCCGGATCGCGCTGACCTATCGCACCCCGGTCATTCTGCTGTCCGACAACTACGTGGCCAACGGATCCGAACCGTGGCTACTGCCGTCCGTCGGCGAACTGCCCGACCTGCGGGTCGCGTTCGCCACCGCGCCGAACACCGACGACGGGCGCTTCCTGCCGTACCTGCGCGATCCTGAAACGATGGCCCGGCCGTGGGCCGTGCCCGGCACGCCCGGCCTGGAGCACCGCATCGGCGGTCTGGAAAAGGCCGACAAGACCGGCGACATCTCGTACGACCCGGCCAACCACGAATTCATGGTCCGCACCCGGCAGGCCCGCATCGAGGCGATCAGCGTGCCGGACGTGGACGTGGAGGACCCGTCCGAGGACGCGACCGTGCTGGTCCTCGGCTGGGGCTCCACCTACGGCCCGATCGGTGCCGCCTGCCGCACGCTGCGCCAGCGGGGCCTCTCGATCGCCCAGGCGCATCTGCGGCATCTGTCGCCGCTGCCGGCCAACCTCGGCGAGGTGCTCGCGGGTTACGACAGAGTCGTCGTCCCGGAGATGAACCTCGGTCAGCTCGCCGCGGTGATCCGAGCCCGGTATCTCGTCGACGCGGTTCCGTTCAACCAAGTCAGCGGACTTCCGTTCACCGCCGCAACGCTGGAGAGCATGCTCGAGGACGTGGTCAAGAATGGCTGAGACGGTCGCGGTGAAACTGACCGCCAAAGACTTCAAATCCGACCAGGAAGTGCGCTGGTGCCCCGGCTGCGGGGACTACGCGATCCTCGCCGCGGTGCAGCAGTTCATGCCGGAACTGGGCATCCCCCGGGAGAACATCGTCTTCGTCTCCGGGATCGGCTGCTCGTCCCGGTTCCCGTACTACATGAACACCTACGGGATGCACTCGATCCACGGGCGGGCCCCGGCCATCGCGACCGGGCTGTCCACATCCCGCCCCGACCTGAGCGTCTGGGTGGTGACCGGGGACGGCGACGCCCTGTCGATCGGCGGCAACCACCTGATCCACGCCCTGCGGCGCAACGTGAACCTGAAGATCCTGCTCTTCAACAACCGGATCTACGGTCTGACCAAGGGTCAGTACTCGCCCACCTCGGAACTCGGCAAGATCACCAAGTCGACGCCGGTCGGATCGGCGGACTCCCCGTTCAACCCGCTGTCACTGGCCCTCGGCGCGGAGGCGACCTTCGTGGCCCGGACCATCGACTCCGACCGTAAACACCTCCAGTCGGTGCTGCGGGCCGCCGCCGCCCACGAGGGCTCGGCGTTCGTCGAGATCTATCAGAACTGCAACATCTTCAACGATGGCGCCTTCGACCTGATCAAGGACGCGTCCACCCGCGACGAACACCTGATCCGCCTCGAACAGGGTTCACCGATCACCTTCGGGAATCTGAACGTCGTCCACCCGGAAGGCAGCTTCGGCCTGAAAGTCCAGGAAGGCGGCACCCCGATCGTCCACGACGCGACCGTCGAGGACCCGGCGTACGCCTTCGCCCTCAGCCGGCTCTCCGGCTCCGACCTGGGCACCACCCCGATCGGCGTGTTCCGCGACGTGCGGCGCCCGTCCTACGACGAGATCGTCCGCAAACAGGTCCACGACGCGAAGGCCCAGGCCACCGGCACCCCCGAAGAGATGCTCGACCAGCTCCTCAACACCGGCGACACCTGGACGATCCTCTGACGGGCTCGCTGAGCGCGCCGTAGGCCGTCAGATCGCGGGTGTCGGGGGCTGGGTTCTGGGGAGTAGGCGCACCGCTTCGAAGTAGGTGAAGGCGGTCGCGTTGCAGAACGGCTGGGCGGCCAGGCGGCGGGCGTCGCAGATTCGGCGCAGATCGGCTCGGAAGACCTCGTCGATGCGTTTCTTGTGCTGGGCGAAAGTGGTCCGGTAGTTGCGGTAGCCGAAGTCGTGGTGGCGGCAGGCGTCGGAGAAGTCGAAGCCGAGCGGTGTCTCGGGCGCCCGGGTGCAGAGGTCGGTGGACCAGTCGAAGTGGTAGGCGGCCCAGCGTTTTCGGTGGGACCGGGCTGCCTTCCAGGCGGCGGTGCTCTCCGCGGTCGGCTGGGTCCAGGCGGCCAGGATCTCGGCTCGATCGCTGGTCACCGGAGTTGCAGGCGGCAGTGTGGCCGCGGACGCCGGAACGGCAGGGAGCAGCGTGGCGGTGAGGGCCGCTATGGCCACGAGTCGGGGCATGTGGGACCTCCAGCACGCGGCCGGTGGGCTGATGTGATCTCCTACCGATGAGAGCTCAAGCTTGACGGTTAAGGTGATCGCGTGCAGGCGGTTCCATGATTCATCTACCTAGGGTCCGTCAAGGGCCGTTGCGGGCCCTCGGGCTGCGGCTGTTGATGGCGTGTTCCCTGATTCTGGTCTCGGTCGCGGTCATCTACTCCGACCGGGACGGTTATCGGGACGTCAACGAGGACGGGCTGACCCTGCTCGACTGCTTCTACTATGCGGTCGTCTCGCTCTCCACCACCGGCTACGGCGACATCACCCCGGCGACTCAGAGCGCCCGCCTGGTGAACGTCCTGTTCATCACGCCCGCCCGGGTCCTCTTCCTGATCATCCTGGTCGGCACCACACTGGAGGTGCTGACCGACCAGTACCGCAAGGGTCTGCGTGTCGCCCGGTGGAGGAGCAAGTTGAAGGACCACGTGATCATCTGCGGTTACGGCACCAAGGGCCGGGCCGCGGTCGCCGCACTGCTGGAGACCGGTTACGACAAGAACCGCATCGTCATCGTCGAGAACCGTGAAGGTGGCGTCCGGCAGGCTCAGGCCAGCGGTTTCGTGGTGATCGAGGGTGATGCCACCCGGTCGTCGGTGCTGAACGAGGCGGATGTGAAGAACGCCAAGTCGGTCATCATCGCCACCGACCGCGACGAGGCCTCGGTGCTGATCACGCTGACCGTCCGCCAGCTGACCGCCGGTCAGGTCCGGATCATCGCCGCGGTCCGTGAGCAGGAGAACGCGGCGCTGCTCAAACAGAGCGGCGCCCACCACGTGATCGTGTCGTCGTCGACGGCCGGCCGCCTGCTCGGTCTGACCACCACCGCGCCGCCGCTGATCGACGTGGTGGAGGACCTGTTGACACCGGGTCAGGGCATGGCGCTGGCGATGCGCTCGGCCGAGCGGGCCGAGGTGGGCCGTAACCCCCGGCAGCTGGTGACGCTGGTGGTGGCCCTGATCCGCCGGGGCAAGGTGCTGCCGCTGGGCGGCGAGCAGGCCGTCACGATCGAGACCGGCGACCTGCTGGTCTACATCCGCGATGACGAGTCCGTCTCCAACGGGGTCTCCGTCTGAGCCACCGCATTCGGCCCGGCGGTCGCGGGTCGGCCGGGACCGGCGGCCCGCCTCGCGGGGACGAGGCAGGACCGGTAGCTGCGGTTGTCGGGCCGGGTGGCGTACCAGAAGAAGTGTTTTATCGCACTATCTGGGCGAAGCGGACAGCTCCGTTCTCCAGGTCGGGGTGTTCCACGGCCAAGGCCATCGCGACTATCCGATCGAAGCCCAGGCTCGCGCCGTCCGCGTAGGCCTCGTCGAAGGCCGCGTCGCCGAGCAGCTCCCGCAGCGACGCCTGACGGGCCGACCAGAAAGCGCCGAACGATTCGGTACGCCGGGCGCCGCATGCCGCTTCGGCACCGCCGAACAGCACTGTGGCAGTCGCCGGATCGCCGCCGAACGCGCAGCGCACCGCGATCGCGGCCACCGCGTCAGCGGCCGCACCCCGGAAGCCGTGCCGCAACCGGGACCGCAACGCCACCACCAGGTGATCGTGGGCGGCGACCAGGTCACCACGGCGGAGCGCCACCATGCCGAGCAGCCAGTCCACCGCCCGCCGGCCGCGGTCCTCGGGACGCGCCGCCTCCAGCTGGCGGGCCGCGCCCAGCAGATCGGCGGCCTCGGTGACGGCCTCACGCCGCCAGAGCAGTTCGGCCAGGGTCAGGACGGCGGGGAAGGCCGCGTTCGGCACCCCGGAACGTTCCGCCTCGGCTATCACCTCGCGACAGTCGCTCTCGGCGGCTGCCGGATCGTCGCCGGACAGCGTCAGGCGGACCGCCCGGACCCGGACCTGCAGCGCCTCGTCGCCGGAGCTCCCGGCCTCCGCCTCGGCCCGTGCCAGGAACCGCTCCCGCTCGGCCCGCTCGTCGGCGAGCCCCGCGTGCACCAGATAGGTTCGCGCCAGGTCGGCGGCGGTCACCCGGCCCACGGCGGCCGGCAGATGCCGGTACAAGGCGGCCAGCAGCTCACGGCCCTCCCGGCGGGCGTCGTCGTGTTCGCGCCACCAGGGTTCCAGGGCGGCGGCAAGGCGCAGACCGGCCGGTACGTCACCGGTGGCCGAGGCCCAGCGCAACGCCGACTGCCATTCCGGTACGAGTGGGCCCAGCTCGGTCAGTGACACTGTCCGGATCTGATCGTCGCTGTCCACGGCGGCCCGATCCAGCGCGTGCAACGCCCAGGTCAGATGACTCGCCCGGACGGCAGCCTCCTCACCGGTGGCCGCGAGTTGGCGCAGAGCGTACGCCCGCACCTGGTCGGACATCCGATAACTGGGGCCGGGCGCCACCTCCACCAGGGACTTGTCGGCGAGTTCGGAGAGCGCGCCGAGCGCACCCGGATCACACCACTCCACAGTCGTCAGATCGACCGGCCCGGCGAAGACCGCGAGCCGCCGCAGCAGACCGGCGGCCCGGTTGCCCAGCGTGCGGTACGACCAGGCCAGATTGTTGGTCAGGCTGGCGTGCCGGCCGTCGCCGGCGGCATCGTTGTCGAGCGCGCCGAGCGGATCGTCGAGACGGCGGGCCAACTGTTCGGCGGGCAGCAACCGCAGCCGGGCGGCGGCGAGCTGAATAGCCAGAGGCGAACCCTCCAACCGGGCCGCCAGCCGCGCCAACTGCGAGTCACCATCACCGGGGCGTCCGCCCTGCGCTGCCGCCGCACGGTCCCGGAGCAGCGCGAACGCGTCCGCCGGAACAAGCGGCGGGATCCGCCACACGGTCTCCCCCGGCAGCGCCAGCGGCGACCGGCCGGTAGCCACCACATCGAGCCGCCGGCAGCGGCTGAGCAGCCGGTGCGCCAGCGTCGCGGTCAGCGCCGGGGCGGCGTCACAGGTCTGCACGATGACGAGCATCCGGCGTTCGGCGCACTGTTCCACCACCGTGTCGATCATCGGCCGGCCCGGTTCCGGGCGCAGGCCCAGAGCGGCGGCGAGAGCGGCCGGCAGTCCTTGCGCGGCGTTTGCGGCATCGATCGTCCAAACCCCGCCCGGGTACGCCGGGAGAAGCTGCTCGCCCACCGCACTCGCCAGCCGCGTCTTACCGGAACCGCCCGGGCCCACCACTGTGACCAGGCGGTTCCGGCTGATCAGCTCGGACAGTTCGGCGATCTCAGCCCGGCGCCCCACAAACGGGCTGTGCTCGGCCGGCAGATTGTGCCGGGGCGCCTGCCCGGTCCGCGGGTGCGGGAACTCCCGCTCCAGACCGGGAGCGATCACCTGGAACAGCCGCTCGTCGTCGTCGAACCCCCGCAGCCGGAACGCACCCAGGTCGACCAGATCCACCGTGGCCAGAGTCGCGGCGGCCGCGGTACCCGCCGTCGCGGTCGCCGTCGCATAGGTGGCGGTCACCGCCACGGCCGTCGCCTCCGAACACAGCACCTGACCGCCGTGCGCCGCCGCCGACACCCGCGCCGCCCGGTGCACCTCGGCACTCGCGTACTCCTGGCCGACCGGATTCGCCCGCCCGGTGTGCAGTCCCATCCGGACCAGCGGCACCGCGTCGTGCCGCGGCCAGTCGTGAGCAGACAGTCGCCGCTGCGCCTCCACACACGCCGCGAGCGCCGCGTCAGCGTTCGAGAACGCCACGAAAAAGGAGTCACCCTCGGTTAGGAGTTCGACACCATCGAAGTCTTTGAACACAGCGCGTAGCACTGTTCGATGCGCATTGAGAACGCTCCGGTAGGCCGCACCGAGCATCCGGGCAAGCCGCGTCGAGCCCTCGATGTCGGTGAACATAAAGGTCACCAGGCCACTGGGTAGCTCGATCCGTCCCGACACGGTGGAACCTCCGCCCCTTTCTGGGAAGTCGCGACTCATGGTGCCGTATCTCTGCGTTACCGCCCATCGTAGAAACGGACGGTGATCACTAGCCCGTCGCGGCCGACCCCTTACGGAGGACATCGTGGTCGTGCATCGACCGGAGGCATACGGGACTACGCGTCTCGTAACGAAAGAGATCGAACGCGGAAACGCCGTGCGGGAGCAAAACCGCCAGGGCGTTCGGGTCTACCCGTAAGAGGCATCGGATCGGCACCCGGAGCGAGGACGGCGTCACCGGACGAAGTCGACAGTGATCACCATGGTCGCTGAGGGGCGGGCGTTTCGCAGGCGAATTCTCGGGTTGGTGATCTGGGGTTCGCACCCCGCGTGTGCGCTTCGCCGTTCTTCGCTTCTTGGTTGGGCGCGCTTCGCCGTGCGTTCTTCGTCGGCCGCTTCGTCGGCGTGGGCTCTGCGCTCTTCCGGGCCGCACGGGCGGGCGGGACACGACCATGCGGCCCGGGGCGGTCAGCAGCAGCCGCCGCCACCGCAACAACCGCCGCCTCCACCGCCTCCAGCTGCCGGGGCAGGTCGGGCCGGGCCTCCGCGGCCCATGACGGCGACTGTGGACAGCAGCTTCACAGTGTCGCCGTGGCCCTCCGGACAGGCCGCCGGCTGGCTGGCCTCACTCATCGGGCGACTGACTTCGAAATCGGCGCCACAGGCGCGACAGCGGAACTCGTAACGCGGCATCCGACCAGCGTAGAACCCCTGCCTCGAAGCACGCTCAGGGAGTTGTCCACAGGGCCTTCACGGCATCCCCGATAGTGGTTTCCGGCGGGTAGGGTCGACGCGTGGCGGAGGCACGGAAAGACCCAGAAGAGCAGCCAGCCCCGGCACCGCATCAGGGCGGGCCCCTGGGGAGTTCCGGCGCGGCCCCGGCCGATCCATCCTCCACCGCGGGGCCGTTCTCTACCGCGGGGCCGTCTTCCACCTCACGGCCGGCCGAGCCGATCGCGCAGTCCACGGGGGGATTCCCTGCGGTTACTCCTCTCCCTGAGGCCAAGCCGTTCCCCGCCGGTAAGCCGTTCCCGGACCTGGCCGCCAGTTCGGGAAGCGCGACCGAAGAGCCAGCCATGACCGAAGAGCATGCCCCTGCTGAAAAGCCCGGCACGACCGAAAGGCCCGCAGCGGCCGAGGGGCACGGCACGACCCGGGAACCCAGCGGGACCGAGAAACCCGCCGCAACTGGGAAGCCCGGCACGGCCCAAGAGCCCAGCGGGATCGAGAAACCATCCGCTGCTCAGAAACCCAGCGCGGCCGAGAAGGCCACTGCGACTGGGCAATCCGGTGCGATCGGGAAGCCTGCTGAGACCGGGCTGCTTCGGGCCGCTGCGCCCGACGGTGACAGTGCCAAGCCGAAAGGGAGTGCCGCGACGGCCTCGACAGGTGAGTCGGCGGGTTCCGGCACGAAGCCTGGCGGGGACGTGCCGGATATGAGTTCTGGCGCGGCAGCCGCTGGCAAGGGGACCGCTGGAACGGCGGCGGGGCCGACAGTGGCTGATGGAGCAGCAGCGGCGGTTGGATCAGCAGCGGCTGCAGGCACGACAGCGGCTGGGACGACAGCGGCGGCGGGAACAGCGACCGGAACGGCGGCGGCCGAGACGGCTGGGACGGCGGCGGCTGGAACGGCGACTGGGCGGACGGGGTGGGGGCGGCCGGTTCGTGCGCTTGGGTGGGTTGGGCGTGGGGTCGGGTCGGCGGGGCGTGGGGTTGTGTCGTGGGGGCGGGGGCCCAGTGGGCGGGTCGTCATTCCGGGGGTTCTGGTGGCGGCGCTGGTTGTCACGGCTGTGGCTTCGGGGGCCTATCTGGTGCCGAAAGCGCTGGAGGCGGCGCCGGCGCCCAGTGTGACTCCACGGTTCGGTGAGAGTGGGCAAGGGGCGGTGCCGCCGGTGTTGGAGTCGGCGGGCGGGCTGCCGGGGGCGGGTGGTCTGCCGCCCAGCTATCCGGTTCCGGGGCTCGGCACGGGGCTGCCTGGCACGGGACTGCCGGGGGTGGGACTACCTGGGGTGGGTGTGTCGGGACTGCCGGGGTATACGCAACCCACGGTGGCGGCTGTTCGGCCGGCTGACGCTCTGGCGGGCTGGGCTGAGCAGGTCGGGACCAAAGTGGGCGTTCCGGTGGTCGCGGTGCAGGCCTACGGGTATGCCGAGCTTGTTGCCACGCAGACCACGCCTACCTGCCGGTTGAGTTGGACCACGCTGGCCGCGATCGGGAAGGTCGAGTCGTCGCACGGCAGCTACAACGGGGCGGTACTGCGGGCTGACGGGGTGGCGGAGCCGACGATCTACGGGCTGCCGATGGACGGGAAAGGTGGGCGGCGGCTGATCGCCGACACTGATCGGGGGGCCCTGGACGGGGACACCACGTTCGACCGGGCGATCGGGCCGATGCAGTTCCTTCCGGCTACCTGGCAGGAGAACGCGATCGACGCGGACCGGGACGGGGTGGCGAACCCCAATGACATCGACGACGCGGCGCTGACCGCCGCGGTCTACCTGTGCAAGGGCGGGCGGGACATGTCGCGGGCCGATTCCTGGTGGGAGGCGATCCTGTCGTACAACGCGGTTCAGCCGCACGCGCAGAAGGTCTTCACCACGGCCGACGAATACGGGCGTCGTAGCCAGTCGTGATCACGGTGCGATGAGAGATCGGCGATCTTTACGACGCTGTGTGATGGGCTCTGTACTTTTGCGTGGTCAGGACTTCCCTCCGGGTCGTACAAACGGCACGATGTACTAGTGAGGGTGCGTGAATGGGATCCCCGCTCAGCGTCCGCGGCCGAGGTCGACTCGCTCGTGGAGACGGTGAACGCGGTCCTGGCGGCCGATCTCCCGGAGGATCCACCCTGGCGGGACGTGCAGGTCAGGGAGTATCTGGCCGAAACCATGCCGGGCGAACGGCGGATCACTTGGGTGGCCGAGGACGACCGGCTTCCCGAGGGCGCCGGCAAGATCTTCGCGCACGTCAACATCCTGCTGCTCGGCGACATCGGGGTGCTGGAAGTGGTGGTGCGGCCCGAGTTGCGGCGCCGTGGCCTGGGCCGGCAGCTGGTCGCGATGGCGGTTCGCCGTGCCTATCTGGAGGGTTTCTCCTCGATCGGCGTGGAGGCGATCGGGGGCACTCCGGCGATCCCGTTCTACGAGTCGCTGGGCTTCGAGCGGGAGTATGTGGAGACTCGCAGCGTCCTCAACCTGGACTCGGTCGACTGGCTGACCCTCGGTGGCATGGCCAGTGGAATCAGTTCCGGCTACCGAGTGGAGTATCACCCGGGCGGTCCGCCGGATCATCTGCTGGACGCCTACGCGCAGGCGAAAGCCGAGGCGCAACGGGATGACGACGACCTGGACCTGGCACCGCGGTCCTCGGATCCGCAACGGTTGCGGGAGTCGCTGGAGACTTTGCACCGACGCGGACTGAGTCCGTACATCGTGCTCGCCATCCACGAGGCGACCGGTGCGGTGGCCGGCCTGACCGAGGTGGTGGTACCGGCGCAGCATCCGGAGCGCGCCGATCAGTACGACACGATCGTCGTCCGGGAGCACCGTGGTTATGGCATCGACCGGGCGATCAAGGCTCGGATGCTGTTCGAGTTGCGGGCCGCCGAGCCGACGTTGCGTCAGGTGCAGACGTGGAACGCCCAGCACAACGAGTCGATGCTGAAGGTGAACGCCGAGTTGGGCTACCAGTCCGATCGGGACTGGTTCGAGTACATCGCCGATGTGACCCAGCTGGTCCAGCGCTTCGAGCTGAGCTGAGCGTGGCTACTTAGGGTGCGATTCGCACCCTAAGTAGCCACACAAGAGGGCGCGACGCGCCAGCGGGCGAAGGGGCGGTCGTGCCTGAGGACGGGCGTGGAGCACGGTGACCGGCGCATTCGGCCCGGCGGGCGCGGGGATACCGCGCCCCTCGCCGGCCTCGCGTGGACGCTACGGGAGGTGTGGTTCGGCGAAGGGCGCCCTACTCGTATCGCAGCGGGGTCGGTTTTGAAGTGCGACACCGCGGCGGAGCGTCAGTAACGCTCGCGGAGCAGGTTTGCGGCCTCGGTGGCCCAGTAGGTCAGGGCGATCTGGGCGCCGGCGCGCTTGATCGCGGTCAGGGATTCGAGGATGGCTCGTTCGCGGTCGATCCAGCCGTTGGCGGCGGCGGCCTCGACCATCGCGTATTCGCCGGAGACCTGGTAGGCGGCCACCGGCACGGTCACGTGGTCGCGGATGGCGGCGATGATGTCCAGGTAGGGCAGGCCGGGCTTGACCATGACGATGTCGGCGCCCTCGGCGATGTCCAGTTCGACCTCGCGCAGAGCCTCCCGGGCGTTGGCCGGGTCCTGCTGGTACTGACGGCGGTCGCCGTCCAGGGACGACTCGACGGCCTCCCGGAACGGGCCGAAGAAGGCGCTGGCGTACTTCGCCGAGTAGGCCAGGATCGAGATGTCCTGGTGACCGGCGCCGTCGAGGGCCTTGCGGACCACGCCGATCTGGCCGTCCATCATGCCGGACGGGCCGACCATGTGGGCGCCCGCTTCGACCTGCGCGATCGCCATGTCCGCGTAGATCGCCAGGGTCGCGTCGTTGTCGACGGAACCGTCGGCGGCGAGCACACCGCAGTGCCCGTGCGAGGTGAACTCGTCCAGGCACAGGTCGCTCATGATGACCGTGGAGTCGCCCAGTTCGGCCCGGAGGTCGCGGAGGCCGACGTTGAGGATGCCGTCGGGGTCGAGGCCGGCCGAACCGGTCGCGTCCTTGTTGGCGTCGTCCGGCACGCCGAACAGCATCAGACCGCCGACACCCGCGGCGACCGCCTCGGCCGCCGCTTTACGCAGCGACTCCCGGGTGTGCTGGAGAACGCCGGGCATCGAGGTGATCGGTTTCGGCTCGGTCAGGCCCTCCTTCAAGAAGAGGGGCAGGACCAGCTCGGACGGGGCGAGGCGGTTCTCCTCGACCAGACGACGGATGGCGGGTGTGCGCCGCAGGCGGCGCGGGCGGATGTCAGGGAAGGACATCGGACGCTCCCAAAAGGGTTTTCAAGATCCGGCTGTTGCGGAAACGGCGAACGCGCCGACCACGAAGGCCGGCGCGTTCTCGATGAGGATCAGCGGAAACGGAGAGCCGTCGGGCCCTGCACCTTGGAACCGCGGCGCTGCTTGGCCGGCATGGCGGCCAGCTTCTCGCGGAGTTCGAGGGCGTACTCGGCGAGCGCCTCGACCAGGTCCGGCACCGACGCGTTCTGCGGCTGGGTGTCGACCCGCAGACCGAACTCGACAGCCGTCTCGGCGGTCTTCGGGCCGATCACCGCGACGACCGTGCGGGCGTGCGGCTTGCCGGCGATGCCGACCAGGTTGCGGACCGTCGAGGACGAGGTGAAGAGCACCGCGTCGAACCCGCCCGACTTGATCGCGTCGCGGATCTCGGCCGGCGGCGGGGCGGCGCGGACCGTCCGGTACGCGGTCACGTCGTCGACCTCCCAACCACGCTCGATCAGACCGGCCGCGAGGGTCTCGGTCGCGATGTCAGCGCGCGGCAGTAGAACCCGGCCGACCGGGTCGAGGATCTCGTCGTGCGGCGAGAACTCGGCCAGCAGACCGTCGCTGGACTGCTCACCGGCCGGGATCAGCTCCGGCTGGATGCCGAACGCGCGGACCGCGTCGGCGGTGGCCTCACCGATGCAGGCGATCTTGACGCCACCGAAGTGGCGGGCGTCCAGACCGTGCTCGCCGAACTTCTCCCAGACCGCGCGGACCGCGTTGACCGAGGTGAAGATGACCCAGGCGTACCGGCCGTCGACCAGGCCCTTGACGGCCCGCTCCATCTGAGCCGGGGTGCGGGGCGGCTCGACCGCGATGGTCGGCACCTCACACGGGATCGCGCCGTAGGCACGGAGCCTGGCACTCATCGCGCCGGCCTGCTCCTTGGTACGCGGGACGAGGACCTTCCAGCCGTACAGCGGGCGGTTCTCCCACCAGCTCAGGCTGTCGCGCTCGGCGACCTCGGTGCCGACGGTGAGCACGACCCGGCCGGTGAAGCCGAGCGCCGCCGCGACGAAACTGTCCACGGTCGAGGTGGTGGTGTACTGCGTCTCGCCGGTGCCGTCGCCGGTCACCGCGACCGGGACACCCGGCTCGACACCCGCCGCGAGCAGCCCGTCCCGGACGGCGGCGAGGTCGCCGGCGTCCACGGCCACCGCGAAGGAGCCCTTCTGGGCAGCTCCGGCGAGCGCGTCGAAGTCCAGGTTGGTGACGTCGTCGACGTCAGCGGAGATGCGCACACCGGGCAGCGGCACACCGGCGTAGGCGGCGACGCCCTCGGCCTGGCCGATGCCGGGGATGACCTCGAAGTGCACCGCGGTCCGAGCGACCGCCTGCACCTCCTTGACCACCGACTCGTGGCCGAACGGGTCACCGGCTACCAGGTGGACGGCGGAGAGGCCGGACTTCGCAGCGGAGAGCAGCACCTTGGCGACGTCGCCGGGGGCGCCTTCGGCCGGGCTGAACTGCGCGTCCTCCTTGGCGTCGGAGCGGATCGCGCTGAGCAGGGAGTCGGGCACCCCGCGGTCGTAGACCACCTGGTCGGCATCGGTCAACGCCGCGTACGCGCGGCGGGTCAGCAGCTCCGGGTCGCCGGGTCCGGCGCCGATGAACGCGATGCGTCCGGCTGGCTTACGGGCGGTGCGGGTGGTCATTCTGTGCTCCCCATCAGGGTATCGGCTCCGGCGTCGAGGAGATCGATGGCAAGTGCCTTGCCGATCTCCGCAGCGCCGGCGGGCGTTCCGGTGCGCGACAGTCGGACGGCTCGGACACCATCCAAGCTGATCACCGCACCGCGCAGGTAGATCTCGTCACCGTCGTCGCCCTCGGCGATCTCGGCGTGTGCCGCGACCGGGGCGGAGCATCCGGCCTCGAGCGTGGCAAGCATCGACCGCTCCGCCGTGACGGCAGCGCGGGTCGGTGCGTGATCGAGAACGGACAGCAACTCGATCAGGTCGGTGTCGTCGGCCCGGCACTCCACCGCCAGCGCGCCCTGAGCCGGGGCGGGCAGCATGAGCATCGGGTCGAGCGTCTCGGTGATCTCCGTCGACCGGCCGAGACGTGCCACACCGGCTCGGGCGAGAACAACGGCATCGAGGTCCGCGTCGGGTCCGAGAACCCGGGCAATGCGTGAGTCGACGTTCCCTCGAATCGGCGTGACCTGCAACTCTAGGCCCAAAGCCAGCAGTTGCGCGACACGGCGCACCGCTCCGGTACCGATCCGCGAGCCGGGCGGCAGCTCCGCCAGGGTCAGGCCGTCCCGGGCGATCAGTGCGTCCCGGGGGTCTTCCCGGACCGGCACCGCGGCGATGTGCAGTCGCTGGTGACCGGCGGTGGGCAGGTCCTTGTAGGAGTGCACGGCGAAGTCGATCTCGCCGGCCAGCAGGGCGTCACGCAGCGCCGACACGAAGACACCGACGCCCAGCTCCGCGATCGGGGCGGCCGATTGGTCACCGGGGGTGACGATCCGGACCAGCTCGACCGGTCGGCCGGTGGCGGCGGTGAGAGCGTCGGCGACCAACTTCGACTGGGTGAGCGCGAGAGTGCTCCCCCGGGTGCCGAGACGCAGCGGGTCGGTCACGGTTTGCCTCCGATCTGCGGTACGGCGTTCGCCTGGGTGGCCAGCGGGACGTCGAGGTCGAACAGTTCGCGCAGCAGAGCGGCGTACTGATCACCGCCGGGCTCGGCGGCCAGTTGACGGACCCGCACGGTAGGCGAGTGCAGCAACTGCTGGACGACCCGGTGCAGGGTACGGGAAACGTCGCCTCGCTGCTCCTCGGTGAATTCCGGCCGCCGGGACATCAGCTTGCGCAACTCCGCGGACACCACCTCGTCGGCCCGGGTGCGCAGCGCGGCCACCGTGGGCGCGACCTCGGCCCCGCGCATCCACCCGAGGAAGCTGTCCACCTCGCCGGTGACGATCTGCTCTACGGCCGCGGTCTCGGCCGCCGCCGGGCCGGTCCGGCGACTGTTGGCAAGGGTGTCGATGTCGATGACGACCAGGCCGGGCAGGCCGATGGCGTCAGGGGCGACGTCCCGCGGAACCGCCAGGTCGAGAACGACCAGGCTGTTGGTCAGTTTCTCCAGGCGGGCCCGGGTCAGGACCGGCTCGGTGGAGGCGGTCGCGCACACCACGATGTCGACCTCGCGGAGCACGGCGTCCAGGTCGTCGAACGGGACCGAAGTGGCGCCGTACAGCTCGGCCAGCCGGTCGGCGCGCTGCTGGCTGCGGTTGGTGATCCGCAGGGGCCCGACACCGCTGCGGGTGAGCGTGGCCACTGACAGTGAACCCATCGCCCCGGCGCCGATGACCAGCGCGGACTTGCCGGTGAGGTCACCACCGAGATGCTCGGCGGCCACGTCCAGGGCGGCCGTGACGACGCTCTGCCCGGCCTTGTCGATGCCGGTCTCGGAGTGCGCCCGTTTGCCGACACGGAGCGTCTGCTGCATCAGTTCGTGCAGCAGACGGCCGGCCGAGTCGACCTCGGTCGCGGTGTGGTAGGCGTCCCGCAGCTGGCCGAGGATCTGCGCCTCGCCGATGACCATCGAGTCGAGGCCGGACGACAACCGGAAGGAGTGCCGGACCGCGGCTTCGCCGTAGTGCACGTACAGATGGCTGGCCAGCTCGGTGGCGGGGATGCCGGAGTGCTCGGACAGCACGTTGCAGATGTCGCCGAGGCCGCCGTGGAACCCGCTGACCGCTGCGAACACCTCGACCCGGTTGCAGGTGGAGACCACGACGGCCTCACCCACGTACGGCTGGGCGATCAGGTGCTGGAGCAGCTCGGGAACGGACGACTCGGGGATGGTGAGGCGCTCGAGGACCGCGAGGTCTGCGGTGCGGTACGAGGCGCCGATGCTGAGTAGGTTCACGAACCGACCGCCTCCTGATTGCCGCTTTCCGCCGGGGCGGACCGGCCGCCGGGAAGCGCGGTCAGAGACGCCTTGCGGTGCTCGTGGAACGAAAGGATCTGCAGCTCGATAGCGAGATCCACTTTGCGGACGTCGACGTTTGACGGCACCGAAAGAACCCCCGGGGCGAAGTTGAGAATGCTCGTCACGCCCGCGGCGATCAATGCGTCGGCGACCAGCTGCGCGGTGCCGGGCGGGGTGGCGATGACACCGATCGCGATGGACTCCTCCGCCGCGATCCGCTGGAGATCATCGATGTGCTGCACGATCAGCCCGTTGATCTCCTCGCCGACCTTGCGCTCGTCGGCGTCGAAGAGCGCGACCACCCGGAAGCCACGGCTGGCGAAACCGGCGTAACCGGCCAGGGCGTGCCCGAGGTTACCGACGCCGACGAGACAGACCGCGCGGTTCTTGTCGAGGCCCAGGATGTACTCGATCTGGTAGACGAGCAGGGCCACGTCATAGCCGACGCCGCGCGTGCCGTAGGAGCCTAGGTGGGAGAGATCCTTGCGGAGCTTGGCCGAGTTGACCCCGGCGGCTGCTGCGAGACCCTCGCTCGACACCGTCTCCGCGCCGGTCTCGGCGAGGTGGTGAAGGGCGCGCAGGTACTCCGGCAGTCGTGCGATGGTCGCCTCCGGGAGATCCGGGAAGGCCGGGACGCCATCGGTTTCACCGGGCGTGCTTCCGTGACGTTGCTGACTCATCTGACTCCGTGCCGACGAGGCGGACCTGCGGTGAGCCCTGTCTGTGCGGTACCGGTGGAACCCTCGTGGGGTAGCTGTGGTAGTGCGGGGCTCGTCGGAGTCACAGAGTAGGCGCTTGTGAAGGCGTGCACAAATCGCGATCTTGACGGGACAATTGGACAAGGTCGACCCGGCTGTGTTACTCGGGCCGACCTGTCGAGTATTACCGGTGGAACGCCACCAGGGCCACCCTGCTCAAAGTGACATGGCCATCTTCACCGCATCCACCAGCGTGTCGGCCACCGGACGGCCGGATTCACGCAACCGTGCGGGGTCGGTGAAACCACCGGTGTAGAGCACCACGGACGCGCCTACCGACTCGGCGGCCTCGGCGTCGTCGATCGAGTCACCGATCAGGACCGCGTCCGCGCCGGCCACCCCGAGCTCGGACAGGTGCAGCGCCAGGTGCCCGGCTTTGAAACCGCCGCCCAGCTCGGCCTTCAGCCCGTCGATCCGGGTGAAGAGACCGGCCAGGCCGTACCCCTCGACCGCCGGGACCAGCTCGTGGTGGAACCACATGGAGAGCAGCGACTGGCTGCCGCTCCAGGTCTTGATCGCGGCCTGCGCGTCGGCGGCCAGCGAGACGTCGGTCAGCCCGAGGCGGTACGCGTCGTGGAAGATCCGGTCCAGCCGCCCGAACTCCTCCTGCTCGACGGCCCGGCCGAGCATCTCGGCGTAGAAGTCGGCGACCGGCCGGCGGAAGGCCCGCCGATGCTCGTCGGAGTCGACGTCGCGGCCGCCGACCGCGGCGAAGGCGGTGTTCGTCGACGACACGACCAGGTGAAGGTCGTCGAGAAGGGTTCCGTTCCAGTCCCAAACCAAATGCTTTGCTGTCACCCGGAGAACCTACAGGCGGGGTTCACCCGGTTGTCGAGCTAAATCCCGCAGCAGGCGCTCCTCCTCGATGCGCCAGTAACCGTGCTCACGGCCATCCAGCAGCAGCACCGGCACCCGGTCGCCGTAGTCGCGCTCCAGCTCGATCGACGAGTCCACGTCGACTTTCGCCCATTGGCCCGGCGCGATCCGGTCCAGTGTCTTTTCGGCCACCTCGCACAGATGGCAGCCGCCGCGACTGATCAGGGTGAGTCTCACTCGCCCATCCTTCCACTTCCGTCCGGGCACCCGCGCCAGGCGCTCTGAGGCCGAGCGGACAACCGGTCCGTCCCTTTCGCGCATTGTTAGGCGAAAGTGACCTTGACGAGGCTTGCCGCTTTAAGCGGGATTCACGGCTTTGCGCTCAGCGCACATGGTGTGCGACTCCGCGTGTCCGAAGTCGGCAATACTTCCGCACTGTGTAACGGAATACACACCAACGGGTGAGACTGGCCGGTTTTTCGCGGTCGTCCCGCCCATTTTCTTGTCAGTGACGGCTTTTGTCGGTTAGTGAAGCTTTTGCTGATGTTAGTGGAGCTTTTGTTTGTGAGTGACCACCCTCATCCCGAGGAGGCCGCTGTGCCCTACAAAGCACGGAATCGAAGTGAATCTACGTCTGGCGGGACGGATTCACTGTCGTCGAAGGCCCGCCGGGTGAAGGAGGCGCAGTGACTCATGTGTACGCCGAGGACCCGTACCAACGCGAGGTCCTCGCGGCCCGGCACGTACTCACCGAGGGGTTGAACACACTGCGAGAGTCCGTTGACGGCGTGATCGTGAACGCGATCCGGGGCGACAGCCCCAAACAGACCGGCAGCCGTCGTACGCCGAACAGTCCCCCCGCAGTCGCCTCGCCGCACAACGGCAACGGCAGATTCGGCGGCGGGCGGCCCGCCTCGCCGCGGCCCCCGTCCCAGCCCACACCCGGCCAGCGCTCCACGATCGGCGAGAACGAGACGGCCCCCGGTGAACACACCGTGGTCCTGCCGACCCAGAGCAAGACCGGCCCGCCCACCGAGACCGAACCACCCAAGCACCCGGCCCGCCCCGATCGGGGCGATCCCGCCGCCGAGGTGTGGGCGCTCGTCGAACGGGCCCAAGCCGGCGAGGCCGAGGCCTTCGGCCTGATCTACGACCGGTACGTGGACACCGTGTTCCGCTTCGTCTACTTCCGGGTCGGTAACCGCCAGCTCGCCGAGGACCTGACGTCGGACACCTTCCTGCGTGCCCTCAAGCGGATTGGCAGCTTCACCTGGCAGGGCCGTGACCTGGGCGCCTGGCTCGTGACGATCGCCCGGAACCTGGTCGCCGACCACTTCAAGTCCGGTCGCTACCGCCTTGAGGTGACCACCGGCGACGTGCTCGACGCCGATCGTGAGGACCGCGGGCCGGAAGGCAGCCCGGAGTCGGCGGTGGTCGACCACATCACCAACGTCGCCCTGCTCACCGCGGTCAAGCAGCTCAACCCGGAACAGCAGGAGTGCATCGTGCTCCGCTTCCTCCAGGGCTTCTCGGTCGCCGAGACCGCACAGACCATGGGCAAGAACGAGGGAGCCATCAAAGCTCTGCAATATCGCGCGGTCAGAGCACTCAACCGGCTCCTGCCGGACGGATTCCAATCTTGATCGGGGGATCCCAGTTGTTGATCTCTGATACCCGATGGAACCGTCAGTCACCCGTAACCGGGGCCGCGTGTCGCGCGTTTGTCCGGGTGCGACCCGGGACCGTGTCTCGCGGTTCGGTCGCCGACGCCGTCCGCCAGGCCGGCGAGACAGTCACGAGCGAGGGGAGGTGCCCACGGTGAAGTTCGCATTCCCGAACTCCCGGAGTGCCGAGCGCTTCGCGGAATCGATCGCCGACTCCGGTGGCACGCGCCGGCACCACAGCCGTGGGCAGACCGACGAAGAGCTGAACCGGCTGGTCGCCATCGGTAACCGGCTTTCGGCGGCCCGCATCGCGACACCGGTCGACTCCGAGTTCCGCGTCGGCCTGCGCGCCATGCTGGTCGCCACGGCCGAACGGGACGGCATCGGGCGGACCGCCGCCGAGACCGAACCCGATCCGATCATCGAAGCCGCGGCCCGGCGCCCGAGATTAGGCCGCCGGATACGGGCCCGTGGGGCGATCATCATCGGCGTCGCCGCCGGTGCGATGGCCGTCTCCGGAATCTCCGCGGCCAGCGAGAGCGCCTTCCCGGGTGACGTCTTCTACACCGTCAAACGCCAGACCGAACGCGCCCAGCTGGCGATCGCCGGTTCCGATGTGACCCGGGGCCAGCTGTCCCTGGACTTCGCCCGGACCCGGCTCTCCGAAGCCGTCGCCATGAAGGGCGGCGAACGCGAGTTCGCCCTGGTCCTGGACGACATGGATGCCGACACCCGCAAGGGCGTCCGGCTGCTCACCACGTCGGCCGCGGCCCAGCAGGACACCGCACCGTTGGCCACGCTGGACGGCTTCGCCATCGATCAGCGCAAGGTCCTGCACCCGGCGCTGGAAAAACTCTCCACCGCCAACCGGGAACGGGCGGCCGTATCCCTCGGCCTGCTCCAGGACGTGGTCAAGCGCACCGAATCACTACGCACCGGGCTGGCCTGCGACGAGGTCACACCGGCCGGGTCCGACGCGCTCGGGCCGAAACTGCGCGACTGCACCACCCCCGCCGAGGACCAGAACGGTTCACCGCAGGGCACCTCGCCGACGCAGCAGCAACAGCAACACAGCGACTCCGGCCGGCCCGGCACCAAGCAGGCCGATCAGAGCAGCACGCCACGGCAGAACCGGACCAAGGCCACCACCGATCCGGAGACGACCGGGTCCGCAGAACCACGGACCAGTAAGTCGGCTGCCGAGACGAGCGACACGCCGGTCGGCACCACCGGCGTCTCGCCGACACCGACCGACACGATGAGCACCACGGACATTCCCGGTACAGAAGAGGACGGGGTGCTGGGCGGACTGCTCAGCGACCTCTTCTGATCAGTTCCGAACAGATGGCGAGGGGCGGTGCCGGAGAAAACTCCGGGGCCGCCCCTCAACCGTCACTATAGGACGGACGATCGGTTCCACTCCAGGAGAATGGCACTTATCGGCTCTCACCTGGCCCGACTTTCACCCCGCTCTTACTCTTCTACCCGGCTCTTACGGCCCGAACGGGTCCGGGCGTCTTTCCAGCAGCTCGTGCACCGCCGCCTGGACGGTCTCGCGGACCTGATCGGCGAGGTTGTAGACGACAAGCGGGTCGTCCGCGAAATCGGTCAGATGCGTGGTCGGGATCGGCGGGCAGAACTCGATCAGCCACTTGCTGGGCAGCGGCACCATGCCCAATGGTCCCAGCCAGGGGAAAGTCGGCGTGACCGGAAAATAGGGGACACCGAGCAGCCGGGCCACCGGCTTCAGGTCGGCCAGGATCGGATAGATCTCCTCGGCGCCGACGATCGCCACCGGGACGATCGGCGTGCCGGTCCGCAGCGCTGCCGAGACGAATCCGCCCCGGCCGAACCGCTGCAGCTTGTAACGGTCGGCAAACCGCTTCCCGATGCCCTTGAAACCCTCCGGGAAGACACCGACCAGCTGACCGGAAGTCATCAGACGCTCGGCATCCGGGTTGCAGGCGACGGTGGCACCGGCCGCCCGGGCCAGCTCACTCATCACCGGCATCCGGAAGACCAGATCGGCGCCGAGCAGGCGCAGGTGCCGATTGAGCGGGTGCCTGTCCCGCAGCGCGACGGTCAACATCAGGGCGTCCAGCGCGATCGTGCCGGAATGGTTGCCGACCACCAGGCCACTGCCCTCGGCCGGCACGTTCTCGATACCGAAGACCTCGGTCCGGAACCAGTCCCGGTAGAGCAGTTTCATCATCGGATGGAAGACGGCCTCGGAGAGTTCCTGGTCGAAACCGAACTCATCGACCTCGTACGCTCCGGCCAGTCGCCGCCGTAAGAAGGCCAGACCGTCAGCGATTCGCTGATCCCAGACATCCGCCTCCGGGACCGTCTCCTCCGGTACCGGCGCGGCTTTCTCGGGGTGCGCGGCTTTCTCGGGGATCGGGCGGCGCCCGTTGACCCGCTGCACCGGCGGCGGTTCAGGCAGCTGGAAGTCGGTGTGCCCAGGCAGCATGTCGCTACGGAACTCGTCCTGGCTCATGGCTTAACCTCCGCCGCGGCCGCGCGAGCCCGGCGGATGCCGTCCAGGATGGCGGCCTCCGCCACGGCCAGCCGGTCCGCGGTGATCGTGGAGCCCTCGGCGTGCGCCTGGATGAACTCCTCGAAGGCGGCCGCGGTGGTCCGTGGCGTGAAGCCGAACTCGTTGATCAGCCGGGTCGTGTCGACCACCCGGCCGTGTACGAAGAGGTCGATCTGGTCCAGCCCGATCTGCTCGACACCGAACTGGCGGAGCATGGCGGCACCACTGGAGAGAGCCGTCTCGGGCACCGGCAGCGAGACCCGGCCGGCCCGGCGGACAGCCTGGGAGAGCATGAGCACCCCGGAGCCGGCCACGTTGAAGGTGCCCGGATGGTCCTCGATCACCGAACGGTGCAGGACTTCGAGGGCATCTTCGGCGTGGACGAACTGGAGCCGGGCGTCCCGGCCGATCACCGTGGGAACCACCGGCTGGGCGAAATAGCGGGTCAGCGACGTCTCGGCGGACGAGCTGATCATCGGGGCGAACCGGAGAACGGTCGCCGCGACCTCGGGCCGGCGACGGCGGAATCCGCGGACATAACCCTCGATGTCGAGGATGTCGCGGGCGAACGCGCCACGCGGAACCGCGCGGGGCTCGGTGTCCTCGGTGAAGACCGCGGGATCACGGAAGGAGGCACCGTAAGCGGCCGTGGAGGAACGCACCACCAGCTTGCGCAGCCTGCGCGCCCCTTGAGCGGCGGCCAACACCTGCATGGTGCCGATGACGTTCTGTTCCTTCATCGCGGCGCGCCCGTGTTTGGCGTCGGGCACGCTCGTGATGGCGAGATGCACGACGGCCTCGGCGCCGAGATCGGCGATGGCTTCGGTGGCCGCACGCGCGTCGGCCCGGATTCGCTCCACTCCCTCGAGCAGGCCGAGGAGGCCCGCCGGAGGGTCGTGCGGATCCAGACCGACGACACGATCGATCCGGGGATCTGCGGCAAGACGTGCAGCGACCTGGGCGCCGAGAAATCGGCTGACCCCGGTGACCACGACAACGCTAGGCGGTGCTGTCACGTTGAGATCCTCAGGCCGGGCATCAGCCCGGCCTTCGATCACTTGCCGAGACGGCGACGCTGGACGCGGGTCTTGCGCAGCAGCTTGCGGTGCTTCTTCTTCGCCATACGCTTGCGGCGCTTCTTGACCACGGAGCCCATACGAACTGCCTCTCGAACCTGTGGATGGGGATCCGGCTCATACCCCGAGGGGATCACCGGAAACCTGACTGAAGGGCGCCCGGAGCAGCGACGGACCCGGGAACCAACCGGTCCAGCGTACCGGCATGCTCCAGTCGGGCCAACACGGCCCCGTCCGTCAGGCGCTTTGCGAGAATGCTCCGCGCAGGTACTCGTGCACCGCGTGCTCCGGCACACGGAACGAGCGACCGACCCGGACCGCGGTGAGGTCACCGCCGTGCACGAGCCGGTAGACGGTCATCTTGGAGACCCGCATCAGCGAGGCAACCTCGGCCACCGTCAGAAACCGAACCTCAGAGAGTCGTTCCTCGGTCTGTGCTGGACCCGTCATCGCGTCGCACCGATCCTTTCGCTGGCACGATCCGCCGCGGCCGGGGGCTCCCGGACGCCGCGGGGACGACGTGCGTGTCATCAGAACGGTATCGATACTGCTGTGACCAACGCGATACGTTCCGTGAAATGCCCACAAAAAGTCAAGGAAGACACGCCGGATCTGTGGCGATTTAGACCCTTTTACTTCTTTGAGGTGACGGCACGGGCCAGAACGCCTACGTTCGCCGGGCGTTCGGCGAGGCGGCGCATCAGGTAGCCGTACCACTGTTCCCCGTACGGCAGGTAGACGCGGACGGTGTGCCCGCTCGCGGCCAGCCGGGCCTGTTCCTCGGGACGGACCCCGAACAGGAGCTGGAACTCGTACTCCCGGGTGGAACGGTCGAACCAGCGGGCCCGGTCCTCGGCGATCGAGATCAGCCTCGGATCGTGAGTGGCCACCATCGGGTAGCCCTCCCCTGACATCAGGATGTTCAGGCAGCGCACGAACGACTTGTCCACGTCCAGAGCCGACTGGAAGGCCACCGACTCGGGCTCCGAGTACGCCCCCTTGCAGAGCCGCACCCGCGAACCGGACGTGGCCAGCTCGCGACAGTCGCCCTCGGTCCGCCGCAGGTGCGCCTGGAGGGCCGCCCCCGTCGAAGGGAAGTCCTTCCGCAACTCGGCCAGCGTCTCCAGAGTGGCGTCCGTGGTGCTGTGGTCCTCGGCGTCCAGAGTCACCGTGGTGCCCGCCTCGGCGGCCGCGGCACAGACGGCGCGAGCGTGCTCGTACGCCAATTTCTCGTCGATCCGCTGACCCAGAGCCGAGAGTTTGAGGCTCACCTCGACAGCCGGGGTCAGGGCGAGGTCGCGGAGGCGGCCGAGCACCGCGAGGTACTCGTCCCGGGTGGTCACCGCCTGTTCGATCGTCCGGGTGTCCCCACCCAGATGGTCGAGACTGACGGCCAGACCGTCGTCCGCTAGATCGCGGCTGACGCGCAGCACGTCGTCGGCACCACGACCGGCCACGAAACGCTGCACGATCCCCCTGCTGACAGGGGCGGACTCGGCCAGTCGCTCGAGCCGGGCGGACCCGGCCGCGGCGAGAAACAGGGAACGGAGCATGCGCCGAGCGTAACCTCCGGGTCCGGCGCGGATCCTCGGGAGCGGCGTCGATTCCCATGTGCCCGACTCGACCGGGTATCACATACGTGCCCCATGGGGTCAGGTGCGGCTACCGTTGTCGGGTGAACTTCGATGCGTACGCCCGGACGGCGATCGACCTCGTCAACGCCGGCCTGGACGATCTCGCCGGGTTGCGGGCTCTGTTCTCCGGCGATCAAGCCTGGATGCGCGATCAGGTCGCTGAGAAGGACCTGGCCGTCTTCCGGCGTGCGCAGCGCCGCCTGCGCCAGGTCTTCGAGCACGGTACCTCCGGACAGGACGCCGACGCCGTGCAGGAACTGAACGCACTTCTCGAGATGTACCCGGTGCAGCCACGCATCTCCGGCCACGACGCCGGAGACTGGCACATGCACGTGACCAGCCGCGGGTCGTCGGTGAGCGCCGAGTACCTGGCAGGCGCCGCCTGGGGACTCTCCGTCTGGCTCTGCGAGTACGGCAGCGCCCGCTTCGGCATCTGCGCCGACGAGCGATGCGGCAACGTTTACCTGGACACCTCGTCCAACAACTGCCGTCGCTTCTGCTCGGAACGCTGCGCGACCCGGTCGCACGTCGCCGCGCACCGGGCCCGCAAACGCGCCGCCGGGTCACTCACCCCGGCGTGACGGCAGGCGCCTGCTCCAGGTGCTTGCGGGCGAACTCCAGCGCCTCCCGCAGGTCCGCCTCGCGGGCCGGACGGCTCGCCGCCTTGCGCGTGTTGATCTCCAGCGCTACCGAACCGGTGAACCCACGGCCGGCCAGGGAACGCAGCAGCTCCGCGCACGGCTGGTTGCCGCGGCCCGGCACCAGGTGCTCGTCGCGGCCCTCGCCGGTGCCGTCGCCGAGGTGCACGTGTTTCAGGCCGGCACCCATCTTGGCGGCCATCTCCAGCGCATCGATGCGCGAGGCCGCGCAGTGCGACAGGTCAAGCGTGTAGGCGTCGAAACCGGTCTCGGTCGGATCCCAGCCCGGGTTGTACGGCACCACCCAGCGGCCGGCCATCTTCACCGGGAACATGTTCTCCACCGCGAAGGTCAGGCCGGGATGCCGGGTCTGGACCTTGGCTAGGCCCTCGGCGAAGTTGCGCGCGTAATCGCCCTGCCATCGGAACGGTGGATGCACCACCACCGTCGGGGCGCCGAGTGACTCGGCGAGCTGCGCGGCGCGGGACAGACGCTCCCACGGGTCGGAGCTCCACACCCGCTGGGTCACCAGCAGGCAGGGGGCATGGACCGACAGGACCGGCACGCCGTAGTGCTCGGCCAGGCCTTTGAGAGCGCCGGCGTCCTGACTGACGGCATCGGTCCACACCATGATCTCGAGACCGTCGTAGCCGACCGTGGCCGCCATCTCGAACGCAGCCGCGGTCGGCTCCGGGAACACCGAGGAGCTGGAGAGAAGCACGGGTACGCGGGAAGTCACGCCCTCCAGCGTAGCCGCGCGCAACAGGCCCGGATATATCAGCTGTAAACGGTCACGATGCCCTGATGGGCGTACGCTGACCCGGATGAGCCGCAAGACGCCACCTCGGGAAGTATCGCTCGACTTCCCTCGCGAGTGGATCGAGTTCCTTGATCCTGCTGACGAGCAGCACGTGGTCCGGGCCGATCTGACCTGGCTGCTCTCCCGATGGACGTGCGTCTTCGGCTCCGCCTGCCGGGGCATCCTGCCGGGCCGGGCCGAGGACGGCTGCTGCTCGCACGGGGCCTTCTTCACCGATACCGACGACGAGAACCGGGTCAAGGCCGCGGTCCTCAAACTCACCCCGCTGACCTGGCAGCACCACCGGCGCGGTTTCAAGAACTGGACCGAGGTGGACACCGTCGACGGGACCAAACCCGCGCGGCGGACAGCCACCCGCTCCGCCGACGGGCCGTGCGTCTTCCACAACGAGGACGACTTCGCCGGCGGTGGCGGCTGCGCGCTGCACGCTCAGGCGCTGCGGGACGGCAAACATCCACTCGCTTACAAACCGGACGTCTGCTGGCAGCTGCCGGTGCGCCGCGAGCAGGACTGGATCACCCGGCCGGACGGCGTGAAGCTGCTGCAGTCCACGGTGACGGAATTCGACCGACGCGGCTGGGGGCCGGGCGGTCATGATCTGGCCTGGTGGTGCACATCGTCACCGGACGCCCATGTCGGGACCGACGCGATGTACGTCACCTACGCCCCCGAACTGACCGAGCTGCTCGGCGAGGCGGCTTACGCCAAGCTCGCCGAACTCTGCGACGCCCGCCTCAAGTCCGGCCTTATCGCCGTCCACCCGGCCACCACCGCCGCCAGGAAAGCGGCCAACGCCACCGCCGGGCCGGCCGCCGGCCGCAAGTCCTGAGACGAGCCGGCCGCCAGCCGCAAAGTCCTGGGACCGCCCTGTGCCGGACGCAGTTACGGACCCGGTTGGGGTGTCAGCCCAGGATCGACCAGCCGTGGGGTGGGACGGTTGCCGAGGGCCGGCCGTCGCCGGGGGTGTCTGACTCCAAGAGGGTCAGGCCCGTGTGGTCGATCGGGAAAGTGAACGGTGCGTCGCCGACGTTGAGCAGCGTGACGATTCGGCGGGTGGGGTCGCCGGGCGCGGTGGAGACCAGGGCAGCCGTCTCGTTGGCCAGGTGGGCATGGCTGGTGCGGGCGTGGCTGAGCCACGGGTTGCGGCGGCGGACGCCGATCAGTCGCTGGTGCAGGCGGTAGGTCGGCCAGCCGAACGGGGCAAGCTCTCCGGGACCGGCCGGGAACGGCGGCCGGATCTCGTCGTCGCCGCCGGGCCGCTCCTCCTTGACGCCGCGGAACGCCTGCTCGTCGCCGTAGTAGACACTCGGCACGCCGCCGACCGTGAACAGCACTGCGAGCGCGTGTCCTAGGTGCCGCTCGTCGGTGAGGCGGCTGGCCAGGCGAGTGACGTCGTGGTTGCCGGTGAAAGTGAGCGGCAGACCGGCGTCGAGCACGGTGCCGTGCCGGTCGAGCGCCCACGCCAGTTCGAAGAGATTGCGGTCGTTGAGGCTGCTCCAGATCGCTTTCCACAACTCGTACTGACTGATCGAGTCGAGGCCGCTCTCCTGGAGATAGGCGGCGTAGTCACCGTGGATCACCTCGCCGGTGAACCACGCGCCGGGATGCCGTGGCCGCACCCGGTCGAGCGCCGCGGCCCAGAAGCGGGGCGACACCGCGTAGGCCGCGTCGAGCCGCCACCCGGACGCGCCCCGGGTCAGCCAGTGATCCATCACCCGCACCACGTGGTCGAGGACCTCGGGCTCGTCGTGATCGAGAGCGACCAGGCCGTGGTGGCCCTCGAACACCGCCAGATCGCCGGACTCGGTGCGCCGGAACCAGTGATCGGGCGCCGGGAAGCTCCGCCCCACATGGTTGAACACCCCGTCGAGCAGCAGGTGCAGGCCCCGCTCCCGGGCCGCGCCGACGAGCTTGTCGAAATCGGCGTCGTCCCCGAGACGCGGGTCGACGCGGAAATGGTCCACCGTGTCGTAACCGTGGGTCTCCGAGGCGAAGATCGGCCCGAGCTGAAGCCCGGAAGCACCCAGCTCAACGGCGTAGTCCAGCCAGTCGACCAGCCGGGTGAGCCGATGCCCAGGGCCAAGGCCAAGGCCAGGGCCAGCGGCGCCGGCGTCGGCGTCGAGTGCACCGGTGAAGCCGAGTGGGTAGATGTGCCACCAGACAGCGTGGTCGATCCAGCCGTTCATGAGCACTCTCCTTAGTGAGCATCACTCAGTAACCAACTGAGCTTAGCTCACTAAAACCGGTAAGGTCGACTCATGCCACGCACGGACCGCCGCCCCCGCCAACGACTCGACGCCGAGACTCGCCGACTGGAGATTCTCCGGGTGGCCGGCGAGGCGTTCGGGGCGCAGCCTTACGACCGGGTCTCGGTCGCGCGGGTGGCCGAGACGGCGGGCGCTTCCGAGGCGTTGGTGCATCGCTATTTCGCGGGCAAGAGCGGGCTCTACATCGCGGTCATCGAGGCCGGCGTCGGTCAGTTGCTCGATCGGCAGCGTGACGCGATCGAGGCCACTCCGGGCGGTTCACGGGATCGGCTGGCCACCACGGTGGGCATCTATCTCGACGTGGTCGCGGAGTGGTCGACCGGCTGGCTCAACCCGGTGCAGTCACCCAGTGGTGAGCCGGCCGCGGCGGTCGGGCTGCGCCGCGAGGTCCGCGACACCTACGCCGATCTGCTGCGTGAGCTGCTGAAACTGCCGGACGACCCACGGCTGGACTATGCGATCTACGGCTATCTGAGCTTCCTCGACGCCGCCTGCCAGTGCTGGGCGGAGCGGGGCTATCCGGCCGGGGACCGCGGGCTGATCACCGACCAGGCCATCGCCGCGCTGACCGCGGCCCTCACCGCGGCAGGACACCCCGACGCCTTGCGGTAGAGGTAAAGCAAAGCGGTAAAGCAACGGAGCGGTGGAACGGCAAGGCAGTGGAGACGAGAAGTGCGGTGGATACCGGCAAGACAGTAGTGACAGGACGGCAGGGAAAACACCGGGATGACCCGATCACGGGCGGGTCATCCCGGCATCACCATAGTCTCATGCAGGGTAGTCTCGTATCAAGTAAAGATCATGGCTCGAACTTGTAGCCGAGCCCCCGGACCGTGACGATGTAGCGCGGCGCGGACGGCTCCGGCTCCACCTTGGAGCGCAGCCGCTTCACGTGCACGTCAAGCGTCTTGGTGTCACCGACGTAATCGGCGCCCCAGACCCGGTCGATCAGCTGCCCCCGGGTGAGCACCCGGCCGGCGTTGCGCAGCAGCAGTTCGAGCAGCTCGAACTCCTTGAGCGGCAGCTGCACGCCGGAACCGTCGACGGTCACCACATGCCGCTCCACGTCCATCCGGACCGGGCCGGCGGCCAGGGTCGGCGTGGTGACCTCGGCGGCCTCAGTGCCCTGCCGGCGCAGCACGGCGCGGATCCGGGCGACGAGTTCCCGAGGGGAGTACGGCTTGGTGACGTAGTCGTCCGCTCCGATCTCCAGGCCGACCACCTTGTCGATCTCGCTGTCCCGGGCGGTGACCATGATGATCGGAACCGCCGAACGCTGCCGCAGCTGACGGCAGACCTCGGTGCCGGACATCTCCGGCAGCATCAGGTCGAGCAGCACGATGTCGGCACCGGTCCGGTCGAACTGCGTCAGAGCGGAAGTGCCGGTCGCGGCGACCGAGACCTCGAACCCCTCCTTACGCAGCATGTATGACAGGGCGTCGGAGAACGACTCCTCGTCCTCGACCACTAGCACGCGGGCCAATGCAGTTCCTTCCGTCGTCGGCGGACGGGCTAACGCCCGGCCACACCGGACTCGATCTCAATCGCCGTCGGTGACGACGAGGGGGACTCAGGGGGACGCGCCGGTAGGCGCAAGGTGAACGTAGAACCGTCGCCGAGTGAACTGGTCACGTCGACGCGACCGCCGTGGTTGGTGGCGATGTGCTTCACGATGGCCAGGCCGAGGCCGGTGCCGCCGGTGGACCGGGACCGGGCCTGATCGGCACGGTAGAACCGTTCGAAGACTCGTTCGACGTCATGCGGGGCGATACCGATGCCCTGGTCGGTGACGTCGATCTCGATCCAGTCGTCGGTGTGCCGCATGGTGAGCGAGACTTTGGTGTCCTCGCCCGAGTACGCGATCGCGTTCTCCACCAGGTTGGTGACCGCGGTGGCGATTTGGCTGTCACTGCCGGACACCATCGAGCCTTTCGGGCCCTCGTACGAGATCTCGATGTTCTTGGCCGACGAGGTCGTGCGGGTCCGGTCGATCACCTCGGCGATCACCCAGTCCAGCGAGACCGGCTCCGGGTTGGGCAGCGGTTCGGCACCCTGCAATCTGGTGAGTTCGAGCAGTTCGTTGACGAGCCGGCCCATCCGGGCGGACTCGTGATGGATCCGCTCGGCGAAACGACGCGCGGCCAGCAGATCCTCGGACTGGTCCACCAGGGCCGCCTCGGGCAGCTGGGTCGCGTCGAGCAGCGCCTCGGCCAGCAGCTGAAGGGCCCCGATCGGGGTCTTCAGCTCATGGCTCACGTTGGCCACGAAGTCACGGCGGACCCGGGCCAGGCGATGCGACTCGGTCACGTCGGCGGCCTCGACCGCGACGTGTGTCGAGTTCAGCGCGACGGCCCGCAGGTGCAGGCCGAGCGGGGCGTGCCCGCCACCGGCCCGGCCGCGCGGCAGATCGAGCTCGACCTCCCGGCGAACCCCGGTCCGGCGCACCTGGCCGGCCAGTGTCCGCAGGATCGGATGAGCCGCGATGGTGCCGGGTGCTCCTCCGGAGCGGAGCAGGCCCATCGCCCGCGCCGCCGGATTGACCAGAACCGGATGATCGTCGGCGTCCAGGACGACGACTCCCACCCGTAACGAATCGAGGCTCTTCCGTCCGAGCCCCTTGAGGCCGTGTTTGCCTCCCGGGCGATCGTCGTCCGGTTCGATAGCAGCGCTCCCCTCCGGTTCCCCGGTCCGAGCCGGTCCGCCCGGTCGGCGAATCCGGGCAAGGGCGAGTCCCGCTCCCACGCCGACGGCAAGCGCGGCAGCAACCATGCCGATGGCGTATTCCCACTCCACGCTGCGATCGTAGGGTCATTGTTTACCTGAACCCCAGGGCCATTACGGCAAATCGGTCGCGCGTCGAACAATGTTCACCGCCAGGCTTGGCGTCGTTCACCGGTGTTCACGTTCAGGCCGCACCACCCCCATAGCGTGAGCTGCAGACACCCGGCCGTTCGCCACTGAAAGAGGATTTGGAAATGCGCGAGGAGTACCAGGCCGATCTGGTCGAGGTGAGCCGTCTGCTGGTGACCATGGCGGAGTCGGTCCGCGCGGCACTGCGCAAGGCGACCTCGGCCCTGCTGACCGCCGACCTGAAGGCCGCCCAGTCGGTGATCGAGCGGGACGCCGACGTCGACGCCATCTACGAGCAGGTCGAGATCAAGGTGGCGGACACCATCGCCCGGCAGGCGCCGGTCGCCTCCGACCTGCGGCGGGTCATCACCGCCCTGCACATCGGCGCCGACCTGGAGCGGATGGGCGACCTGGCCGAGCACGTGGCGAAGACCGCGGCCCGCCGGCACCCGTCTCCGGCCGTGCCGGCTGAGCTGCGACCGGCTTTCAAGGGCATGGCCGAGGTCGCCGACAAGATGGCCGAGAAGATCACCAACCTGCTCGCCAAGCCGAACGCCGAGCTCGCGGCCGAGTTGGAGAGGGACGACGACGCGATCGACGACCTCGAACGCGAGCTGTTCAAGATCATGCTGGCCGAGGACTGGCCGTACGGCGCGGAGACCGCGATCGACGGAGCCCTGCTGGGCCGCTTCTACGAGCGTTACGCCGACCACGCCGTCAACATCGGCGAGCACCTGATCTACCTGATCACCGGTGAGACCGCGAGCGCTCAGGCCGAAAGCACCCAGACCGAGGACTGACAGGTAGAGAAGACTGACAGGTAAAAGAGAAGGCCGGGCCGCCACGGGGGTGGCCCGGCCTTCTTGTTACTTCTTGCCCTGGTTGGCGACCGCCTCGGCGGCCTCCTTCGCGGCGACCGGGTCGAGGTACGTGCCGCCCTTGTTGGTCGGGCGCAGGTTCTCGTCCAGGTCGTAACGCAGCGGGATGCCGGTCGGGATGTTCAGCCCGGCGATCGCGTCGTCGGAGATGTCGTCGAGGTGCTTGACGATGGCCCGCAGCGAGTTGCCGTGCGCCGCCACCAGCACCGTCTTACCGGCCCGCAGGTCGGGGACGATCGCGTCGTACCAGTAGGGCAGCGCCCGCTCCAGCACGTCCTTCAGGCACTCCGCCTTCGGCAGGATCTCCGGGGCGAGACTCGCATACCGCGGGTCGCCGGCCTGGGAGAACTCTGAGTCGTCCTCGATCGGGGGCGGCGGGACGTCGAACGAACGGCGCCACAGCATGAACTGCTCCTGGCCGTACGTCTCCAGGGTCTGCTTCTTGTCCTTGCCCTGCAGGGCACCGTAGTGGCGCTCGTTGAGTCGCCAGTGGCGCTTCACTTCGATCCAGTGCCGGTCGGTGATGTGCAGTGCGATCTCGCTGGTGCGGATCGCGCGGCGCAGAAGGCTGGTGTGCACCACGTCGGGCAGCACCCCCTGCTCTTTGAGGAGCTCGCCGCCGCGCCGGGCCTCGGTCTCACCCTTGGCGTCCAGGTCGACGTCGACCCAGCCGGTGAAGAGGTTCTTGGCGTTCCACTCGCTGTTGCCGTGCCGCAGCAGCACCAGGGTTCCAGTCATGAACCCATCTTCCCCCGTGGTCGGATGGCGCGTAGGGCCACCCGTCACGTGTCCGCCACCACAGCGAAACTCGCTTGCGCCGAACCCCGTCATGTAAGGGAATAAGTCTCGATCAACACTTACGGGGAGGTTCCGGTGCGAGGCTGGTTACGACAGACCGCGGGAGGGCTGCCGCGACAGTTCTGGTTCCTCTGGACCGGGACTCTGATCAACCGGATCGGTTCGTTCGTCGTCCTCTTCCTGAGCATCTACCTGACCAGTGACCGGGGCTTCTCGCAGAGCCAGGCCGGTCTGGTCCTCGGGATCTACGGGGTCGGCGGCGCGATCGGCACGATGACCGGCGGCGTGCTGTCCGATCGCTGGGGCCGCCGGCCGACCCTGCTGATCGCCCAGTTCGGCGCGTCGGCGCTGATGCTCGCACTCGGCTTCGCCCAGACGTACCCGCAGATCCTCGCCGCGGCCTTCGTGCTCGGCCTGTTCGCCGAAGGTGCTCGGCCCGCGTTCGGCGCCATGATGATCGACATCGTGCCGGAGGCCGACCGGGTCCGGGCCTTCTCGCTGAACTACTGGGCCATCAACCTGGGATTCGCGCTCGCCGCGGTGTGCGCCGGTCTCGCCGCCCAGGTGGACTACCTGATCCTCTTCGTCGTCGACTCCACCACCACCCTGATCACCGCGGTGATCAGCCTGATCTTCCTGGCCGAGACCCGCCCGGCCCGCCCGTCGGCGGAGATCGCCGCGGTGGCGCCCACCGGCGGCGGGCTCGGCAGCGCATGGCGGGACCGGGTCTTCCTGACCTTCGTCGGGCTCAACTTCCTCACCGTGCTGGTGATCTTCCAGCATGGGTCGACGCTGTCGCTCTCGATGATCGCCGACGGATTCTCGGCCACCGACTACGGCACGATCATCGCGGTGAACGGCGTGCTGATCGTGTGCGGCCAACTCTTCGTCCCACGGCTCATCCAGGGCCGGGACAGCGCCCGGGTGCTCGCGGCGGGCGCCCTGCTGGTCGGTGCCGGATTCGGTCTGGTCGGCGTCGCCGGGTCGGCTCTGGCGCTCGCCGGCACCGTGGTGATCTGGACGCTCGGCGAGATGCTCCAGTCGCCGAGCAACGCGGCCACCATCGCCGCGCTCGCTCCGAGCGCCCTGCGAGGGCGCTATCAGGGACTCAACTCGCTGTCCTGGCAGGCCGGGTCGGCGCTGGCCCCGATCTTCGGCGGCCTGATGCTGCAGAACGCCGGGGATACCGCGCTGTGGGTGACCTGCTTCGTCATCTGTGCGCTGGTGGCGGCCGGTCAGGTGATCGCCGGGCCGGCACGGTCACGGCGGGCGACTCAGATGCGGGAGCACGAGGCGACGATGTCGGACATCGCGGTGAAGTGAAGCACCGGCGGCGGCGGACGACACCCATCCCCATAGGCGCCGCCCGCACTAACCGCCGGTCTCGGGTCGCGCCGTCCCCCAACGGCTGATGCCACCCGTCCCCAAACGCCGAACCGTGGCGATCATTGCTGATCGACCCGTTCCCCGAACTAACGGCTCGGCGTCCATCGACCACGCTAGTTGGGGCAGTCAAGCCTCACAACCCGATTTCGTGTCGACATCTGTCTCAACCGTCACATTGCCGAACAACCAACCGATCGGATGATCCGCCAATCACTCGTATGGGTTTGTGGGGATGTCGTATGGGTTTGTGTGGCGGAAGAAATCACGACTCATACCGCCTGGTAACAACGGCGCGGAAAATAGCGGCGCTGAGCAGACTGTCAGCGAATCCCCAGGCGGCCGCCAGTACCCAGGATCGCAACAGCCCATACATCGATAGGCAACAAACTCATGAGCGAGACGAATCATGTCGACATTGGGCCGGCCGGCACGGATAGTCCGACTTGATGATCACATCGATCAGGATGGGTCGAACAGGTGCGTGAAGGCCTGGAGGTTCGCCGTCGATTCACCGCGTTTGACCCGCCACTCCCACTCACGGCGGATCGACGAACCGAAACCTATCTCCAGCATCGTGTCGAAGGACTCGTCCGCGTAGGTCAGCACCGAACCGAGGATCCGGTCCAGTTCGTCGGCGTCCAGAGCCTTCAGCGAGACCCTTCCGGTCAGGTAGACGTCACCGGCCGCGTCGATCGAGAAGGCGACGCCGTACATCCGGGCGTTGCGGCGCAGTAGCCAGGCCCAGAGCTCCTCGTGGCGCTCGTCCGGCCGGCGCATCACAAACGCCTCGATCCGCAGCGCGTGCTCGCCGACGATCAGATTGCAGGCGGTCTTCAGCTTGTGCGTGCCCGGCAGGGTGACCACGTACGAGCCGTCACCGGTGGCTTCCCACTCCAGCCCGTTGCCGGTCAGTGCCTGCTCGATCAGCTCGGTCACCATCCGCACGTCACTCCCTCGACCCTCGCCGCGATCAGTGCCCGATGCTCGCTCACCGCGTCACGGTAGACCCGCAGCAGCGTCTCGGCAGTGCGGTCCCAGGAGAACTGCGAGGCGTGCGCGACCGCCCCGGCGGCCAGCCGGTGCCGCTGACCGGGCGCGTCGAGCAGCCGCTCCAGCACCTTCGCCCAGGTCGCCGGGTCGTGCCCGTCGATCAGCACGCCGCTGACGCCGTCCCGGACCGCGGTGACCAGACCACCGACGGCGGCGGCGACCACGGGCGTGCCACAGGCCTGCGCCTCCAGCGCGACCAGCCCGAAAGACTCGTTGTAGGAGGGCACCGCCACCAGGTCGGCGGCTCGGTACAGGGCGGCCAGGTCGTCGCCGGTCTGCGGGGGCAGGAACACCACCGAGTCGGTGACCCCGAGCGTGGCGGCCAGCTCGATCAGCGACGACGGCCGGTCCAGGCCGCTGCCGCTGGGCCCGCCACAGATCACCAGGGTGGCCTCGGAACCTGCGGCCCGCATCTCGGCGAGCGCGGCGATCAGCACGTCGGGGGCCTTGAGCGGCTGGATCCGGCCGACGAAGGCCACGATCCGGCCGTGCTCGGGCAGACCGAACCGGGCCCGGTCGGCCGCACCGGGACGGAACCGGCGCAGATCGACACCCGGCGGTACGACACTCACCAGCGCGGGGTCGGCGCCGTAGTGGGTGATCAGGTCCTGCGCCTCGAAGTCGGTGTTCGCCACCAGCCGATCGGAAGCGGCGACGACCTGCTCCTCACCGATCACCCGGGCTTTCGGCTCGGGACGGTCACCGGCGGCGATGAACCGGTTCTTCACCTTGGCCAGAGTGTGCGCGGTGTGCACGTGCGGCACGCCCCAGCGCTCCCGGGCCAGCCAGCCGATCTGGCCGGAGAGCCAGTAGTGCGAGTGGATCAGGTCGTAGTAACCCGGCGGGTGTGCCGCCTCGGCTCGCAGCACGCCGTTGGTGAACGCGCACAGCTGGGCGGGCAGCTCCTCCTTGGCCAGGCCCTCGAACGGGCCCGCGGTCACGTGCCGGACGTGCACGCCGGGGGCCATCTCGACGACCGGCGGCAGACCGCTGGCGGTGGCGCGGGTGAAGATCTCCACCTCGACGTTGCGCTCGGCCAGCCGCTTCGCGATCTCGACGATGTACACGTTCATGCCGCCGGCGTCACCGGTGCCCGGTTGCTCCAGGGGCGAGGTGTGCACGGAGAGTGTGGCTATCCGGCGGGGAGTCGGCCACCGGCCACCAGACCGTTGCTCAGGCACTCGGGCTCCTCCCGGATGTCGTACATGAAAACTTGTTACGCGAAGCTTCATCTTCCCCATCGGCGTACGCCTTGCCACTACTCGGACGACCCGGGGTGATCCAGGTCATGGACCCGGCGCCGGGGACCGGCGGGTGCGAAAGAATCGGCGCATGCAGAACATCGCAGTGGTCACCGGGGCATCCAGTGGGATCGGCGCGGCCACCGCCCGCCGTCTGGCCCGGGAGGGCTTCCACGTCGTGGTCGCGGCCCGCCGGGCGGACCGGCTGAAGGCGCTGGTCGAGGAGATCGGCGCGAGCGCCACCGCGGTCGAGTGCGATGTCACCTCGGACGAGTCGGTGGCCGGGCTGGCCGAGACCGTGACCGGACTGGGCGCACCGGTGACGCTGCTGGTCAACAACGCGGGCGGGGCCCGGGGGGTGGACCCGGTCGCCGAGGCGTCGGTCGAGGACTGGCAGTGGATGTTCGACGTGAACGTCCTCGGCGTCCTGCGGGTCACCAAGGCGCTGCTCCCGGCGCTGGAGGCCAGTGGTGCCGGGACGGTCGTGACGGTCGGGTCCACCGCGGCGTTCACCCCCTACGAGGGCGGTGGCGGTTACGTGGCGGCCAAGCACGGCGTGACCGCTCTGGTCGGGACGCTGCGGCTGGAGCTGTCCGGCAAGCCGGTGCGGGTGATCGAGATCGACCCGGGCATGGTGCAGACCGACGAGTTCACGCTCAACCGGCTCGGCGGCGACCAGACCAAGACCGATGCGGTGTACGCCGGGGTCAAGGAGCCGCTGGTCGCCGACGACATCGCGGACTGCATCGCGTGGACCGCCACCCGCCCCCAGCACGTCAACGTGGATCGCCTGGTGGTGCGGCCGATCGCCCAGGCGGCCCAGCACAAGGTGCACCGGGAGCAGTAGGGGTGAAGCCCGTCGGCGCGATCACCCGGGGAACGACGAACCCCAACCGGCTGCGCAGGGTCGACAACTTCATCGCGTACCGCTGCGGTCCGCTCTTGATCGGGGCGGCGCAGCCGCTGGTCGTCGACCTGGGTTATGGGGCCACTCCGGTGACGGCGGTGGAGTTGCGGGGCCGGCTGGCGGTCGCGGTCCGCGCGGACGTCGCGGTGGCCGGTCTGGAGATCGATCCGGTACGGGTGAGCGACGCGCTTCCGTTCGCGGATCCGCCGTGGCTGGAGTTCCGGCGCGGCGGTTTCGAGCTGGCGGGGCTGTCGCCAGTGGTAGTGCGCGCGTTCAACGTGCTGCGGCAGTACTCCGAGGCGGAGGTGGCGGCGGCCTGGCGGGCGATGACCGCGACCGGTGCCCTGCTGGTCGAGGGGACCTGTGACGAACTGGGCCGGATCGCCACCTGGGCGGTGGTCACGAAGGGTGTGCCGGAGACCCTGACGCTCTCCGCCCGGCTGCCGTCGCTGGAGCACCCGGCGGTCTTCGCCGAACGGCTGCCGAAGGCGCTGATCCACCACAACGTGCCCGGCCATCCGGTGCACGAGCTGCTGCGGGCGCTGAGTCGCGCGTGGGAGACCGAGGCCACCCCGTTCGGACCGCGGCAGCGCTGGCCGGCCACGGTGCGGCGGCTGCGGGACGAGGGCCTGCCGGTGCTCGGCGGCCCGGCCCGCTGGCGTCTCGGGGAGCTGACCGTGCCCTGGCCGGCTTAACCCTCGTCCACCTCGGCCTTCTTCTGGTCCAGCGCGTCGCGCAGGGCCTCAATCAGAGCATCGGCGGTGAACGGCTTCTTCACCAGCACGTCCTCGTCCTCGATCTGGCCCTTGCTGACCGCGATGTCCTTGGGCAGACCGGACACGAAGACGACGGCGATGCCGGGTCGCAGTTCGCGGATCCGTTTGGCCAGGTCACCGCCGGAGGCCCCGGGCAGGGTCAGGTCGGCGATCAACGCGTCGATCGCGGCGGGATGGTCCCGGGCGATGGTGAGCGCCTCGTCCTCGTCTCCGGCCGCAAGCGTCGCGTACCCACCACGCCGCTCCAGCATCCGGCGCATGATGTCGCGCAGATCCTCTTCGTCGTCCACGATCAGGACTGTCGGCCTCTCGGCGCCCGGCGCCTCGGACATCTCGGTCCTCCTCGTGGCTGGGGTCGCTCTCACGCTATCCGTCACCGGGCTCCGGCGGAGGCGGTTGGCCGACGAAACAGCACGCGGAATCCGGGGGCGGCAGTCGGGTGGTGGGCTTGAGCAGAGGTGGCGTTCAGGTGGAAACCGCGTACCGTGGCGGGATAATTACCGTCGACCACACCGCCGCACTCGCAGGACAGCTCCCGCGAGGCCGACGTGACATGCGCGGCCCGGGGGTATGCCGAGGGCGGCTGTGGGAAAGGGTTGACCGGGGCCGAGAGCGTCCCCGGGTTCCACCGGGTTTCCACCCGGTAGCACGAATCGCGGTGCGAGGCGGGGTTTCGTCACACCTGGAACCTCTAAGCCGACCGTGCGGTGGGCCGAACATCTCGCTGTCAGGACCGCTGTACCGCCACTGAGCACCGCCACCCGAGCAACAAGGAGAGCGATATGACCGCACTGCTGTCGCCCGAGATCGACACCGTCGGCGAGCTGACCGACCGCTGCGATCGTTGCGGGGCGGCCGCCAAGCTGGAAGTCGTCCTGACCAGCGGCGGAGACCTGGCCTTCTGCGGCCATCACGCGAATCGGCACCGTGCCGACATCGCGAAGATCGCCAGCAAGATCCGCATCGAGGACGGTTTCGACTGGGCCGGCAAGTAACCGCTCGACGGGATAGCCCGCGATATGCTCGCTCCCTCACGTCTTGGGGGTATTTGTGCATATCGCGGCGCATGACGTGGGCAGGCTGTCCCGGCTGATCGCCGGGTGCGCCGGAGCCACCGTCGCCGTCTTCGGAGCACTGCACACGTCCATCGCCGAGCTCACGGCGGCGGACCTCAGCCGTACCCCCGCGGTCGCCTTGATCCCGGCCGGGATCGCCCTGGTCCTCCAGGTGATGCCGGTCGCGGCCGGAAACACCCGGCTCCGGATCGGCGCGTCCGCAGTCTTCGCGCTGGCCGCCGCTGGTGTGGGCGCTGCCACCCTGGTCAGCCATCCGGCGGCCGCGGTCGCCACCGTCCTGACCGGGCTGGCGCTCGCCTGCCTGGACCTGCGGATGCCCACCCGTGCGGGTGTCACCTATCGGGTCGCCGACCCGCTGCTGCTGGGCGCCGCGATCATCGCGCTGGTCGCCCTGGTGCCGCGCCTCTTCGAGCCGGCCTTCCCGCCCGGCCGTGGACCGGACAGCGTGATGCCGGTGTACCTGGCCGCGCCCCTGCTGGCGCTCACCATCGGCACCATCCTGGCCCGCCCCGAGACCGGGCCGCTGCACACCATGGACCAGTCCGGGCCCCGAGTGGCCGTCCGCCGACTCGCTCCCGCCCTGATCGCCACCCCGGTGGTCGCCGCCCTGGTCAGCGCCTTCGCCGCGCGATCCGGCGCGAGCCGCCCGGTGGCCGCGGTGAGCACCGGCGTGATCCTCGCCGCACTGGCGCTGCTGGCCGTCCTCGCCTACCTGGTCCGCAGCCTCAGCGACGCCGACCGGCGGCAACGTCATCTGGTGGCGGAGCTCAAGGACCGGCAGGACTTCGCGGAGACCCTGCTCCAGTCGATGAACGAGGCCGTCATGGTCCTCGACGCGAACTATCAGGTGATCGATGTGAACCGCCGCTGGCGGGAACTCACCGGACACGAGGGCCTGCCCGCCGAATCGCCGCCGCTGCCCCCACCGGGCACCGGCGGCGATTGGCTTCTGCCCCGGGCCGACGGCACCGACGTACCGGTGCTCGCCACCATGGCGGCCATCCCGGACGCGGCCGGCGCTCCGCGGGGGTACGTCGCGACCTACGTCGACATCGCCGAGCGCAAGCAGGCCGAGGTGGCGCTCACCGCGCACGCGGCGGAGCTGGAACAAGGCAACGCCGACCTGGCCGCGGCCCTGGCCTTCAAGAACGACCTGACCTCGATGCTGACCCACGACGTGGCGCAGCCGATCAGCTCGATCGCCAGTCTCGCCGAACTACTCTGCGCCGACTGGGTGGACCTGCCGGACGACATTCGGCTAGAACTCGCCACCAAGATAGACAAGAACACCCGTCGGCTGATCAAGATGATGAACGACCTTCAGCTGCTCTTCCGGCTGGACACCGGCACGGTCACCGCGCGACGGGTGCCGGTGCCGCTGCTGGAGACGGTGGAGGCGGTCCGCGCGTCCGCCACCGGCGCCGCCGAGGTGACGATCGACATCGACGACGACCTCGTCGCGCTGGCCGACCGCGGGCACCTGACCCTGGTGGTGGAGAACCTACTGAGGAACGCGCTGACCCACGGGGCGCCGCCGGTCCGGATCCGGGGCGAGCGGCAGCCGGGCGAAACGGTCCGGCTGGTGGTGCAGGACAGCGGCAACGGGATTCCTCAGGACGTGCTGCCGAACCTGTTCGGGCGGTTCATCCGGGGCGCCGGGCTCGGGCTGTTCATCGTGCGGCACCTGGTCGAGGCGAACGGTGGGGCAGTGCACTACGAGCACGCCTCGCCACAGGGCGCGTGCCTGCTGGTGACGCTGGAGACCGCCCCCAACTGACCGTCTCCGCTGACGCGAAAGGCCCGGAACGCCGCAGCGTTCCAGGCCTCTTGAGAAGGTCCGCGTCAGCCGCGTTCTTCCTCGTTGATCATGCCGTTGCCCCACATGTCGGAGCCGGTGTTGCGGCCGCCCATCGGGGCCGATCCGGCCGCGGCGCCACCGTTGTCCCAGCCTGCGCCCGGGTGCGGTGCGGGGCCGGTCCGGTTCCGGATGCGCGCGGCCACCGTGGCCGGGGACGGGGCCTCCATGCTGAGGCCGGGCAGCAGGGTGTGCGACCGGCCGGCCACCTGTTTGCTGCTGGCGCCGCCGTGCGGAATCGGGCGGCCACCGAGCACACCGCTCTCCACCAGCCCTTTGAAGGTGGTGAGATCGGCCTTGAGCCGGCGGTTCAGCGACTCCTGTCCGTGCCGGTCGCTGGGCATGAGGAACGCGATGTCGGCCTCGAGTTGGGCGACGATCTGGGTCTTGGCGTCCCCCATCGGGCGCAGTGTGATCGTCTCGGCGAGCAGCGGGCCCTCCATGGTCGACCAGGAGACGCGCTCGTCCAGCGATCGCTCGATGATCTGGGCGTCGAACTCGCGGCGTTTACCGTCGACATCCATGATCCAGTGGGTCTGGTCGGCGCCGACCGCCGTCACCTGCCGCACACCGGTCATGAAGCGGGGGTAGTTCTCGAACGCCGCGAGCTGCTCGTACACCGTGTGGACGGGTGCACTGACTTCGATAGCCTGCTGAACCATGCTCATCGCAACTCTCCCATACTGAAGTGCTGGCATCACAGAGAGTACGTAGAGCGATGCGGAACGTGTTCGGTTTCGCCGTTCTTCTCAGACCCTTCGCAGGTAGTGCCAGCGGCCCACCTCCGCGGCATACCGGGCGTCACTCGCCGGTACCACCGTCACGGCGGCGTCCAGCAGCATCTCCACCACCCGCGGCGACGGGCTGCGCCAGGACTCACTGACCTCCACCAGCGAACCGGTGATCCGGCAGGCCGCGGCCAGGTCGGTGACCAGGTCCGGGGTGATCACCGAGTCGTCGATCCCGACCTGGGTCAACAGCACCAGCGGGCGGGCCAACTGCGCGGGGGCGTACCGGGAGGCTCGTTCCAGGCCCTTGATCGTGGCCGCCACCAGAAGCTCCGCCACCTGACCGGGGACCAGCAGGCCGGTGTCCAGGCGGGACCGGACCTCGCGTGGGCTGAGCAGTTCGCCGCCGGCCGGCAGGGCGGAGACCGCCACCGACAGGGCGTCCAGTGGAGCCAGATCGGGTGGCAGCGCCAGCCAGCCGTCCGCGCGGACCACCTCGACCTCGACGGCCACCCGCAGGGTCATCTCGGTGCGGTGCCGGGCACGGCGCACCGCGTCGGCGTACGCCGGGAGCCAGGTGGTCTCCGGGCCGGCCTGGTCGGCGAAGGTGAGCGCGCGGAGGCCGATCTGATCGGCGGCCGACACCACCACGCCGACGGCGTCCCGGCCCGCCGAGAAGCCGGTGTGCACGTGGGCGTCCACCGCAAGGTCGAGCGCGCAGGCCGTACCGACCGCACCGCCACCGATGACTGATTCGCGCTCTGCGCTCACGTCGACTCCCCGGCTGAATGAGGCGGGATTCTCCCGCTCGATCACGAGGATGCCCGCCGCACGTTGTCTCCGGGGTCAGCCGCCGGTGCAGGACAGGTGCGTACCGGAACGAGTGAACGCCCGCCGCGACCACGCGGCGGGCGTTCTCCCGATCGGTCCTACTCGGCGTCCTTCTCGGGGTGGTCCAGCATCCGGGTGAGCGCGTGAACGGCGTCGGCGGTCGGCGAGGCGGCCGACCGGTTGGCCTCCTGCAGTTCGCGGTAGACCTCCTCGCGATGCACCTGCACCTCCCGGGGGGCCTGGATGCCCAGCCGGATGACGTCACCGCGAGCTTCCAGGACCGTGATGACGACGTCGTCGCCGATCATCACGCTCTCCCCCGCCCGCCGGGTCAGCACAAGCATCGGTGCCCTCCTCCATCCGTGGACCGGACCGCATAGCGAAGGCCCGTGGACCGGACCACATGACAAACGCTCGCGGACCGGACCACATGGCGAAGGCGCGGTCGCGAGCGAACGCGACCGCGCCTTGAGTACGCGAGGATCAGAAGTTCCGATTGAGGATCGCCCGGACCGGATAGTCCGTGCCGGTGAGGACCACCTGCATGGCCCGCATGCTGTCGCGGTCGACGACGATCGGGGCCAGCAGGTTCGCGGTCGTCTCGTGCTCGCTCGCGGTGATCACCGTGAGCAGCAGCAACCGGTCCGGGTCCTTGCTGTTCAGGGCTGCGAACACCTGATTCTCGATCTCCGGCGCGTAATCCGGGAAGAACGGCTCCGGCGGGGCCACCAGGAACCGGAGCTCCGGGTCCTCCACGGACGTCAACGCGTAGAGAAGACCGTCGTCGTTGAGGCGCACCAATACGAACTCCCGATGGGACGGGAAACCCGGCATGGGGACGGCCATCGTAATGGTCGGCAGCCCCAGCGACGGGTCGATCATCGTGGCCTCAATCGGTCGGGACGCGGTGCGAGTAGTCATGGTCACCTCAGGAAATCGATGAGCGAGGGCTGGATCACCTTGGCCGTGGCGGCCAGGGCGGCCTGATACGAGGTCTGCTGCATTTGCAATTCCATGATCGCCTTGGGCAGGTCGACATCCTCGATATCGGACAGCTGCGACGACACGGACATCAAGCGATCCTCTGCGGACTGCTTCATCTGTGTAACCCGATTATATCGGGCACCTACGTCCGAAAGAGTGGAATTCAGCGTTTCAGTGGCTTTATCAAGATTCTGCAGGCCGGTCTGAATGCCGTCCGCATCACCGGTCCGCATCGCCGTGGAGAGCGAGTCGAGAACCCGGAACAACTGCTGCTCGTTCGGCGTCGTCCCGTCGGCCTGCAACTCCGCGCCGAACACCTCCGGGCCACGGACGTCGACCCGGACCCGCGCGTTGGGGCCGATCGTCCGCATCGTCTCGCCGTCGACCTCGCCGGTGTAACTGCCACCCGTCCCGTAGGCGGCCGAGTCCGGAGTGGACCCGCCGAACACCGGACGGTTCAGGTACTTCGCGTTCGCGAACTGGACGACGAGACTCTTGATCTCGTCGATCTCCTCGGCACGGGCGATGTTCGCCTGCGGGGTACTGCCCCCGCCGGCGCTCGCCGCCTCCAGGGTCAGCGTGCGGGTTCGCTGCACCTGCTCGTAGACGCTCTTCAGGGTGTCCTGAACAGTGCCGAGCCGGCCCATCGCGTCGTCGGCGTTGGCCGAGTACTTCTTGTTGGCGCGCACCTCGCCCCGCAACTGGAGTGCGGAGACCGTTCCGGTCGGCGAGTCCGACGGACGGTGCAGTTGCTTGCCACTGGAGATCTGGTCCTGCGCGGCCTGCGTCTTGCCCAGGCTGCGTTGCAGACCCTGCATGGTCCGGGTACGGACACTGCTCTCGGTCACCCGCGGGCTGGTCATCGGTTCTCCCCCTACCTACCGACCAGGCCGGTCCGGTTGATCAGCTGGTCGAGCATCGAGTCGATGGTGGTGAGCACGCGGGACGCAGCCTCATACCCGCGCTGGTACGTGAGCAGGTTGGTCATCTCCTCGTCCAGGTTGACCCCGGACTCGGCGCTCCGGGCGGCGTCGACCTGCTCGGTCACCGAGTTCTGGATGTCCCGCCGGCGGATCGAGGACTGCGCTGCCACCCCGAGGTCGCCGATCATCGACTGGTACTCGGAGTCGGCACCGCTCTTCGAGTCGGCCAGTTCGGCGAGGGTGTCGGCGACGTTGCCGTTCAGGATCCGGGTGGCGGTGCCGACCCCGGTCGGATCGCCGGAGGAGACCGCGACCTTGTTCACATCGGACAGCAGGTCCCGGTTGACCACGATGTTCGCCGCGGAGAGCGGATCGTCGTCACCCTGCACGAAGAAGTCGAGCCCGGTGACCCCGGTGGAGCTGTACCCGGCGCTGTGGACGGCGTTGACGTCGGCCGCGAGAGTGGTGGCGACCTTGTCCAGCCGGTTCGACATGCTCTGCAGGGTGCCGCCGCGAGCGAGCATCTCCATGTTGGCGCCCATGCTGCCGCCGGGACCGACCGCGGTGCCGACGTCCTTCCACTGGACGTTGACCTCGGTGGTGGCCAGGTCCTCCATCCGCTGCGCACTACCGGGAGTGACCCAGATCTCACGGGCGTTGAACTCACTCACCAGCGGCGCGCTGCCGATGAAGACGCTGGTGGCACCGTTCGGCAGTTCGGTCGCGGTGGCGCCGGCCAGCTCGGCGAGCTTGAGGATCTGCGTACTGCGCTGGTCCTGAAGTTCGTTGGCGGTGAGCCCGGCCTGGGTGGCCAGCACGATCTCCTTGTTGAGCTTGGCGATCGAGTCGGCTGCCTTGTTCACCTCGCCGACGTAGGTGTCCAGCCCGGCGCGGGTCGACTTGTACTGGTTGCCCAGCGACATCGACGCGTCGTTCAGCGACGTCGCGACGGTGACCGCCTGCTCCAGCATCGCCGACTTGGGTGCCGCCTTGTCGAAATTGGACGACACCGAGTTCCAGCCCTCCCACATGTCCTGCATCCGAGCCTGCAGGGCGGTGTCGCTGGGTTCGCCGAAGACGTCCTCCATCAGGGTGTACCCGCTGGCTCGCGTGTTGTGGTAGGCCGAGTTCGCGTGCTCAGTGAAACTGCGCTGATCGAGGGCCGAGTTGTTCATCCGCTCGACCGACTGGACGGCGACGCCGTTGCCGACCCCGTCCTGGGTGGCGTAGATGCCGGGGTTGTTGTTGGCGTTCTGCGCCTGCATCACCACCCGTTGCCGGGTGTACCCCTCGGTGTTGGCGTTCGCGATGTTCTGGCCCGTGACGTCCAGGCCCCGGCGCTGCGCGTAGAGCGAAGTGAGCGCCGTATTGAGTCCGCCGAATGTGCTGCCCATCAGATCGCCTCATCAACCAGGGTGGGGCGCCTGATGGCGCCGCTGACGGTCTGGCCCTGCGGTCCGTACGTTTCCACAGTCTCCGCGAACGCGAGCATGGTTTCGCGAGCCGCGCGCTGGCCGGCGGTGAGCAGTTCCCGGTTGACGTCGGCCAGGGCCCGGATCTCCGACGTCAACATCAGAAACGCTTTGCGGTGTTGGTGCAGGAGATCCGACCAGGGGTCTGGTGCGGCGTCGGCGAGTTCGCCGAGTGATGCCTCCGGCGAGAGCCCGAGTTCCAGCGCCACCTCCTGTGAGTAGGCGGCACGGATCACCTCGGTCTGCCGGATCTGATCCAGGACCACCTCCACCTCGCGGGTGGCGTGACTGAGCCAGCGGGACCGGTTGGACGCGAGGAGCAACTGCTCCTCCTCAAGCTTGAACAGCAGCATCTCCAGCAGCTCGCGTGAGCGCCAGAGGACACTGGCCAGGTCGATCAGGCTCACCGGTCCTCCGTCGTACAGCTTTTCGGGCCTTACCCCTTCGGTAGACCCGCTCATTCGGACAGGTCGGCACATCCGCCGTGCCACTGAGCGTTTCTCCGGTCGGCACTTCGCCGGTTTGCGGTAAAAGACCGAGAAAGTCTCAGAAAATCCTCATGGCCTCTCGGTGATCCGCCGAAGGGATCTGGAGTAGGACCACGGCTCACGGATGGGCCGGTCAAGACCCCAGTCAAGGAGGAAACATCTAATGGGTCTTCGTATCAACCAGAACATCGCCGCGCAGAACGCCTACCGGAACCTGTCCGTCACGGACGGGCAGATGTCGAAGTCGCTCGAGAAACTCTCCAGCGGTTTCCGCATCAACCGGGCGTCCGACGACGCGGCCGGCCTGTCGATCTCCGAGGGCCTGCGGTCGCAGACCGGTGGTCTGAAGGTCGCCGTTCGCAACGCGCAGGACGCGATCAGCGTCGTGCAGACCGCTGAAGGCGCGCTCAACGAGACCACCTCGATGCTCCAGCGCATGCGCGACCTCGCGGTCCAGGCCAACAACGCCTCCCTCGACGACAGCGCGAAGAAAGCCGCGAACGCCGAGTTCACCCAGCTGGCCGCCGAGATCGACCGGGTCAGTGACACCACCGCGTTCGGCAAGTCGAAGCTGCTCGACGGCAACTTCGGCATGGCGGCGTCCAGCACCGGCACGACCATCGCCGGTACCCCCGCCAACCCGCCGAACGAGCCTTACCCGACCAGCAACTCGCCGGTCTCGTCCAGCGGTATGACGATCACCAGCCTCGGCGGCAAGGCCGTCAGCATCAACATCGCCGACGTCACCCTGACCGACTCCAAGGGCGACACGCTCGCTCCGCAGGCCGCCGCAGCGAAGGTCAACGACGCGATCGCCGCCGCCCTGCGCGACTCCGGCAACGGTGACGTCACCCTCGAGGTGTCCGCATCGGTCGACAAGGCCACCGGCGACCTCACGTTCAGCGCCTCCGGCACGACCGGCTTCGAATTCACCGCCAGTGACCTCGGCATCAGCGGCGCGTCGACGGCGAACTCCAAGGCCGTCGCGGGCAACTTCCAGATCGGCGCCAACTCGGGGGAGACCCTGGCCGTCGGCATCCGGGCCGTCAACTCGACGACGCTGGGCCTCAACAGCCTCGACTTGACCAAGCTGGCCACCACGACCGGCGGCAAATCCGGCGCGACCGAGGCCATGGAGGTCCTGGACACCGCGATCCAGCAGGTGTCCGACGACCGCGCCAAGCTCGGTGCCAGCCAGAACCGGTTCGAGCACACGATCAACAACCTGAACGTGTCGGTCGAGAACCTGTCCGCTTCGGAGTCGCGTATCCGGGACACCGACATGGCCCAGGAGATGGTGCAGTTCACCCGCAACCAGATCCTGACCCAGGCCGGTACGTCCATGCTGTCGCAGGCCAACCAGGCCTCGCAGAACGTGCTGTCGCTGCTCCGCTGACGCAACCCGATGGCTACCGTCGGCAACTGAATATCTAGCGCGAACGACCGAACAGGTGGGGGTAGCCGGCTAACCCAGCCGACTGCCCCCGCTCCGATTTCCGCCCTCGGCACGAAAGTGGGTTCTCGTGGGCAGCTCCGTGGACGGCCTCTCCAGTGGCCTCAACACCACCTCGATGATCACCCAGATGATGCAGGTGGAGGCGGCACCGCAGACCAAACTCAAGACCAAGGTCGAGACCGCTCAGAACGTCATCACCTCGTATCAGACGGTCAACGCCAAGCTCAAGGCCACCAAGTCGGCGGCCGACTCGCTGGGTTCGCTGGGTTCGTGGCGGGCGCTCAAGACGACCTCCAGCTCGTCGAGTGTCACCGCCACCGCAGCCGGTGGGCTCGCCGGGATGACCGGCAGCGTCAAGTTCGACGTCAGCTCGGTGGCCCGGTCCCAGACCACGGTTCTCAAGGTCGCCGACACCACCGCCGAGGGGACATTCCCGACGAGCATCATGGTCCAGCCGGGCAGCTGGAGCACCGACGGGAACGGCGTCGAGCAGTTCACCGCAGTCGGTGACCCGGTGGAAGTCACGATCCCGGAGCCGCGGAAGGCGGACAGTCTCACCTCCGCGATGAACTCGGCGACCGACGCGAACGGCGTGAGCCTCGGCATCCGCGCCTACACGGTCACCACCTCGGGCAGCGAGGGTGTCGTCCAGTTCGCCGGTATGAAGTCCGGCTCCGCCAACGGTTTCCAGATCGCCGGCCTGGAGAACAGCGGCACCGGAGGGACCGGGCCGGAGTCCACCTCCGCCAAGGACGCGGTGCTGACGATGAACCCGGGCACCGCGGCCGAGTACAAGGTCACCAGTGCCACCAACACGTTCAGCGCCCTGATGCCCGGTGTGACGATCTCGGTCAGCAAGCAGGAGACCGGTGTCACGATCGACGCCGCCTCGGACTCCAAGGCCATCTCCGACAAGGTGCAGGCGCTCGTCGACGCGGCCAACGCGGCACTCTCCGAGATCAAGACCCAGACCGCGTACGACCCGGACACCCGGACCGGTTCGCCACTGACCGGTGACTTCACCGTCCGGCAGATGAACCAGGCCGTGCTGAGCCTGATCAGCGGTGGTCTGTCCTACGACAAGTCGGTGACCGCCAACAACACGCCGACCACCGAGACGGTCAACTTCGGCTCGCTCAACCAGCTCGGCATCTCCCTCAGCCGGGACGGGCAGCTGTCCTTCGACTCGACCGCGTTCGCCAAGGCGTACGCCGACGACCCGGGGAAGATCCAGGAAGCCGGCATGGCGTTCGGCAGTCAGGTCCGGGCACTCAGCGACAAACAGTCGATCACCGTCACCAACGTGATCACCGGCCGGAAGAATGAGATCGACTCGCTCAACGAGCAGATCGACAACTGGGATGTCCGGCTGTCCCTCCGGAAGGAGGCACTCCAGCGGCAGTACGCGGCCCTGGAGACCTCCCTCGGCACTTTGAAGAACCAGTCGAGCTGGCTCTCCGGACAGCTCGCCGGCCTCTGACGAGGTTGACGACGACCATCCGACTCCAGCGAGGGACACCCATGAGCGCACCCAACCTCCGCGACCGCTACCTGCAGGACTCGATCAGCACGGCGTCACCCGCCAAGCTGCTGATCATGCTCTATGACCGTCTGATCCTCGACCTGATGCAGGGCGAGGAGGCGATCCGTGGCAAGGACCGGAGTGTGGCGAACGACAAGCTCACCCATGCTCAGGAGATCGTGCTGGAGTTGCGGGTGACCCTGGACGTGAACGCCTGGGACGGCGCGCCCGGGCTGGCCAGCCTGTACGGATTCGTACTGACCGAGCTGATCGGGGCGAACATCCGGCAGGACGCGGACCGGGTGGCGGGCTGCCGTGACCTGCTCGAACCGCTGCGCGACGCGTGGCGCGAAGCAGCCTCGGCCTCGACATGAGCACCGCGACGGCAAACACCCTCGACTGGCGGGCGGCCTGGACGTCCGCGCTGGACGACCTGGAGATGGACGTCTTCGCGGTCGAGTCGATGCTCGCCGACGAACGCCGCCTCGCCGAGACCCCGCCGGCGAACCAGTGGCGGCCACCGACCGAGCTGGGCGCCCTGCCGCTGGAACTCAAGCCGCGCGCCGACGAGATCCTGACCCGTCAGCTCGCCGCCGCCGAGGAGATCGCCCGGCGGCTGACCGCGAACCGCCAGCAGATCGCGGTGACGTCCCGGATCGAGACCGGCGAAGCGGTCAAACGACCCGTTTATCTGGATTGCGCGATGTAGATCAGGTTCCCCGAGAAGGCCCCGCGACCGCGGGGCCTTTTTGTGTGTGCAACCTCTCGGCAACCGGTTGGGACTCAGCGGATCGACGAGCACGCCGAAGTGCAGGGTACGAGCACGGATCGCTCACCGAATTGCCACGGAACGGCGACCTGAACGGCTACCGACTCAGGGGGCACACCTTGTTCGAGGACCGCGCGTCACAGTCACTCCGCGTCGCCGTCGCCGGGCTCGCCGCCCGCCAGCAGGCCATCGCCAACAACATCGCCAACATCGAGACCCCCGGTTACCGGGCCCGTAAGGTCAAATTCGAGGAGGCGCTGCAGAGCGCCGTCACCCAGGGCCAGTCCCCTGCCGGGGTGACCCCGAGCGTGCTGACGTCGCTCGAGCCCACGCGGCTCAACGGAAACAACGTCAACCTCGATGAAGAGACGCTGCAGCACATCGACACGTCGATGCGGTACAGCCTCGCCATCCGGGCGCTGGACGGCAAGTACAGCTCCCTGCGCGAAGCCATCAAGGGAGCCTGATCATGAGCACCTTCAACGCCATCGGGGTCGCCGGCAGCGGTGTCACGGTCTATCGCAAGTGGCTGGACGCGGTGTCCGACAACCTCTCGAACCTCAACACCACCACCCGGACCAACGAGAACGCCTTCCAGGCCCGGTACGTCCAGGCGCGCGCCGCCCAGGACGGCAACGGGGCCGAGGTCGCCGGAGTCCAGTTCGGCAGCGCCGAGGGCATCCTCGCCTACGAGCCGGACAACCCGCTCGCCGACTCCGAGGGCTACGTCCGCCGCCCCGACATCGACATGGGCAGCCAGATGGCCCAGCTGATGATGGCCCAGCGCGCCTACCAGGCCAACCTCTCGGTCGTCGACCGGGCGAAAGAGTCGTACACCGCCGCGATCAACCTCGGGAAGTGATCACCATGACCTCACCGATCGGACCAATCGGCGGCTTCTCCGCCGTCGGCGGAATCAGCGAACGCGGCGTCGGCCTCGGCGGGCTCAACGGCCTCGGCGGCATGCTCGGCGGCTCGGAGAGCGCGCCCACGCAGGGCCCGAACAACGACTTCGCCGGGATGCTCGCCAAGGGCATCGAGAACGTCCAGGCCTCCCAGGCCAAGGCCGGTGACCTGGCTGTGCAGGTGGCCGACGGCCGGCTGGTCGACCCGGCGCAGTACACGATGGCCGCCACCGAGGCGTCCCTCGGACTCCAGCTCACCATGGCCGTCCGGAACAAGGCCGTCGAGGCCTTCCAGGAGATCATGAGGATGCAGGCATAACATGACCGATCGCCTTCCCGCTCCGGTACGCCGCGTCACGGACACCTTCAGGTCCTTCACACCGGGCCAGAAGGCTGTCACCGTGTTCGCGGTTCTCGCGCTCTCCGTCGGCGGTTATTTCTTCGCCGTCTGGGCGGCCAAGCCGTCCTACCAGATCCTCTTCAACAATCTGTCCACCAAGGACGCCAGCGCCATCGTCGAGTCGTTGCAGAAGGCCGGCACCTCGTACGAGCTGGCCAACGAGGGCGCGACCATCCTGGTGCCGCGCGATGACGTGAACCAGCTCCGGCTCCAGCTCTCCGGCGAGGGCCTGCCCAACGACGAGGACACCGGCTATTCGCTGCTGGACCAGCAGGGCATCACCACCAGTGACTTCATGCAGCACGCCAACTACCAGCGGGCGCTGGAGGGCGAGCTGTCCAACACGATCAAGGCGATCGACGGTGTCGAGGCCGCGACCGTGCACTTGGTGATGCCCAAGGAGGACGTCTTCTCCGACGACGCGTCGAAACCGACCGCGTCGGTACTGGTCGCCTCGAAGTCCACCAATCCGCTCGACCAGCAGCAGGTGCAGTCGATCGTGCACCTGGTCGCGTCGAGCGTCGAAGGGCTCGATCCCACTCAGGTCACGGTCGCCGGGTCGGACGGCCGGATGCTCTCCACCGGTGGCGGCAACTCGGTCGGTTCGGGCAGCGTGGACGGCGGCAACGACCAGCAGACCGCGACGTTCCAGAGCCGGCTGAACTCCTCGCTGCAGCGGATGCTCGACAACCTGGTCGGACCGGGACACGCGGTGGTCACCACCACCCCGACCCTGGACTTCGACCAGACCGAGACCACCAAGAAGACGTACGCCGCCGACCCGGCGATGCCGGCCGCGCAGGAGAACATCCAGAGCGAGACGTACAACGGCACCGGCGGCCCGGGGTCGGGTGGCGTGCTCGGACCGGACAACGTCCAGGTGCCCAACGGCACCGGTAACGGGCAGTATCAGCAGAAGAACGAGACCCGGACCCGCCTCTTCAACGAGACGCAGGAGGTCCGGCGGGCCGCACCCGGCGGTATCAAACGGCTCAACGTGTCGGTCCTGCTGGACAGCACGGTGGCCGGCTCGGTCGACCCGAACCAGGTGCAGCAGTTGATCGCCGCCGCCGCCGGGATCGACCCGACCCGGGGCGACACCATCGCGGTCGCCGCGATGCCGTTCGACAACACCCAGGCTCAGGCGGCCAAGGCGGAGCTGGAAGCGGCGACCAAGGCCGACGCGTCGGCCAAACAGACCAAGCTGATCCAGACCGGCGCCCTGTTGTTCGTGGTCCTGATGTTGATCTACCTGGCTTGGCGGGCGAACCGCCGCTCCAAGAAGCGCCAGCAGCAGCTGACCGACGAGGAACGGCGTCACCTGGAGGAGATGCAGGCGGCCCTGGAGGCCCAGCGGGCGGCCGAGGTGGACGTGATTCACGCTCACGCGCTGGAAATGCCGGAACTTGCCGATAGGTCTGACGAGGCGCGAGAGGAGAGACACCGCGAGATCGAGGACCTGGTCCGGGAGAAGCCCGAAGAGACCGCGACCCTGATCCGCAGCTGGATCTCCGCCGACGCGGCCAACCGCTGATTCACAGGAGCATCAGTTGACAACACCGGCGCTCAGCACGACCTCCATGACCGGTATCCGCAAGGCCGCGATCATGCTGGTGCAGTTCGGCAAGGAACAGGCCGCCGAGGTCATGGCGAACATGACCGAGAAAGAGGTGGAGCTGCTCTCCGCCGAAGTGGCTCGGCTGGGCAAACTCGACCACATCCAGGTCGATGACGTGATGGACGAGTTCTATGCCATGGCCACCACCCGATACGCCGGGTCGGGTGGCATGGACTACGCGCGGGAACTGCTGGAGGCGTCGCTCGGCAAGGAGCGGGCGGCGCTGATCCTCGACCGGCTCGAAGCGTCGATGAACGACATCCCGTTCAACTTCCTCAGCCACGCGGACCCGCGGCAACTGCTCTCCTACGTACAGTACGAACACCCGCAGACGATCGCCCTGGTCCTGGCGCACATCCCCTCAGCGCTGGCATCTTCGATCCTGGCCGGTCTCCCGATCGAGGTGCAGACCGAGGTCGCGCACCGGATCGCGATCATGGACCGCACCTCGCCGGACATCATCCGCCAGGTCGAGACGGCCCTGCAGCGCAAGCTGTCCAGCGTCCTGCAGCCGGACGAACTCTCCACGGTCGGTGGTCTGGCACCACTCGTCGAAATCATCAACCGGGCCGACCGCACCACCGAGCGCCTCATCCTGGAGGCGCTCGACGCGCGTTCCCCGGAACTCGCCGAGGAGATCCGGCGCCGGATGTTCATGTTCGAGGACATCATCAACCTGGAAGACCGCGCGGTGCAGCTCATCCTGCGCCAGGTGGAGCCGGCCGACCTGGCCTGCGCGCTCAAGGGTGTACCCGAGGGCGTGCGCGACAAGGTCACCCGGAACCTCTCCGAACGCGGCCGGGAGAACCTGCTCGAAGAGATGGACCTGCTCGGCCCGGTCAAGGTCAAGATGGTCGAGGAGGCCCAGGCCAAGATCGTCGGGGTCATCCGCACGCTCGAGGACTCCGGACAGATCGAGATCCAGCGTGGCGGGGACGTCGATGAGCTCATCGCCTGACCGGGTGCTGCGTGGGGTGGCGGCCGATAACGCCGCCGCCGCGCAGTTCGCCGTCGACCTGCGGCACGACACCCCGATCGACACCAAAGCCACCGCGAAAGCCCGGCAGGATGCCCGGACCACTGGTTACGCCGAAGGCTGGGCCCAAGGCAAACGGGACGCCGCCGATGCCTCCGAAGCCGCCGCGGCCCGGGCCGTCGCCACCGCCGAGGCGCACGAGCGGCACCGGAGCGCTGCCCTGAACAGCGCCGTCAACGCTCTCGGCCGGGCCGTCACCGAGCTGGAGAACCAGCTCATGCCCACCTTCACCGAACTGCAGGAGGTCGTGCTCGCCAGCGCCTGGGACCTGGCCGAGGCGATCATCGGCCGGCACCTGCGCGACGACCCCGACCGCGGCGCCGACGGGCTCCGCCGGGCCATGGCGGCCACCCCCGAACACGGCGCGATGGTCGTCAACCTGCACCCGGACGACTACCGCAACCTGGTCGGCGAGGGCTCCGGCGAGGACTTCGACTTCGAGGGCCGGCGGATCAGGCTGCGCCCCGACCCCGGTCTCCAGCCCGGGGACGCGGTCGCCGAAACCGGCACCGCGACCGTGGACGCCACCATCGCCTCAGCGGTGAGCCGGGCCCGCGAAGCACTGCGCCTCTGACTCCCGAGTGGGGAACAACCATGACCGACCTCTTCCAGCACCGCCTGCACACCGCGATCGAGGCGGCCCGGCCCCTGGTCAGCGGCCGGGTCACCGGTGCGGTGGGGCTGCGGGTCACGGTGAGCGGTCTGCAGGCCAACGTCGGTGACCTGCTGCGGATCGGCACCGGTGCGAACGTCGTGCTGGCCGAGGTGGCCGCCCTCGACGGGGAACGGCTCTCCTGCATGCCGCTCGGCCCGATCGCCGGCCTCGGCACCGGCACCCCGGCCTACACCACCGGCGGGCCACTGCGCGTCGCGGTCGGCCCGGACCTGCGCGGGCGCATCCTGGACGGCCTGGGCCGCCCGATGGACGGCGGGCCGCCACTGCGCGGCCAGCTCGTGCCGATCGACGCGTCACCGCCGTCGGCGATGGAACGGCAGCTCGTCGGGGCGCAGATGTCGCTGGGGGTCCGGGTCCTGGACACGCTCATCCCGTGCGGCAAAGGCCAGCGCATCGGCATCTTCGCCGGTTCCGGCGTCGGCAAGTCGACCCTGATGAGCCAGATCACCCGGGGCACCGCCGCCGAACTGAACGTGGTCGCCCTGGTCGGCGAACGTGGCCGGGAGGTGCGCGAGTTCATCGAACACGACCTCGGGCCGGAGGGCCTGGCCCGCTCGGTGCTGGTGATCGCCACCTCGGACACCCCGCCGCTGGTCCGGCTCCGGGCCGGTGCGGTGGCCACCCGGATCGCCGAGTACTACCGGGACGAGGGCGCCGACGTGCTGCTGATGATGGACAGCGTGACCCGTGCGGCGATGGCCCAGCGCGAGGTCGGACTCTCGGTCGGGGAGCCGCCGGCCACCCGCGGGTACCCGCCGTCGGTCTTCGCCATGCTCGCCTCGCTGCTGGAACGCGCCGGGCCGGGCGCCAAAGGCAGCATCACCGGGCTGTACACGGTGCTGGTCGAGGGGGACGACCACAACGAGCCGATCGCCGACGCGGCCCGGTCGATCCTGGACGGGCACATCGTGCTGGACCGGAAACTGGCCACCGCCGGGCACTTCCCGGCGGTCCAGGCGCTCGACTCGATCTCCCGGGTCGCCAACAAGATCACCACACGGGAGCAGCGGTCCGACGCCATCGAGCTGCGCCGTCTGATGGCCGCCCACCGTGAGGTTCGTGAGCTGGTCGAGATCGGTGCCTACGTGCCCGGCACCAACCCCGACGCGGACCGGGCCAACGGTTCCTGGGACCGGATCAGCGCGTTCCTGCGGCAGGACCTCGAAGACCGCACCACGGCCGAAGGCGCCTGGGAAAGTCTGCGTGCCCTGATCGCCACCACCTGACCGGTGACCCCTCGCTTCCGCCCGGCGGTCGCGGGGCGACCCCGGCCCCGCTCCCTGCTCGCGCGGACGTCACGGGACCCGCTTCTTGCGGTCGGCGACTTCGGTGTTCGTACGACAACAAGCTCTTGATGTTGAGGCTTGTGGCTCGGGAGCGAAGCGGGTGCAGTCTCTCAGCGGATCGGTGGTCGAACCGACGAGGTCAGTGAGGGCCCTTCGGACCCGCCTAGGAGGCCGACGTGAACCGCTTCTTCCGACTGGCGCCCGTCCTGCGCGCACGCAAGGCACAGGAGGACGCCGCCAAGGGCGCCGTGATCCAGTCCCGAGCCGAGATCCGGGAAGCCGAAGCCCTGCTGAAACGCCGCAAACTGTCCCTGATGGGCGCTGAGGCGCCGACCGAGGGCACCGCCCGGGCGATGGTCGCCGCCATCGCCGCCCGCCAGTCCATCGCGGCCGGCGTCTTCGGCGCGCAACGCATGGTGACCGAAGCAGAAGAGGTCGAGCGGGAACGTATGGCCGTCCTCTCCGACGCAGCGAAACGACGGCGTGCCGTGGAACTCATGGCCGAACGGCACGCCGCCACCGTCAAGGCCCACGACCTGAGCACCGACCAGTCGAACCTGGATGAACTGGCGATCTCCGCCAAGGCGCGCAACGCCGCCGGAAGCCGGGGTGAGGCATGAGCATGGGCGTCACCGGAGTCATGTCCCGCATCTCCGAACTGCAGGAGAGGCTCGGGCTCAATCCGGCCCCGGCCTCGACATCGGCGGCCGGTGGTACCTCGGGTACCACGTTCGCCTCCGCACTGGCCAGCGTCGCCGGACCGGGTACCGGCACCGCGGGCGCCGCCGGGACCAGCGGCGGAGACGTCGTCGCGGCGGCCAAGAAATACCTGGGTACGCCGTACGTCTTCGGCGGCACCGACCCCGGCAGAGGACTCGACTGCTCCGGCCTGGTCCAGCGCGCCTACAAGGATCTCGGCATCGACCTGCCCCGCAACTCCTGGCAACAGGCCAAAACCGGCCGCCCGGTCGCCAGTCTCGACGACGCGAAACCCGGCGACATCCTCGCCTTCAACTCGCCGGTCGACCATGTGGCGATCTATCTGGGCGACAACAAGATGATCGCGGCCCCCAAACCCGGCGACCAAGTCAAGATCCAGAGTGTGTACGAGAAACCCAGCGCCATTCGACGGGTGATCGACACCGTTCCGGCCGCCGCCGTCCAGGACATGTCGGCACTGCGCCCGGCCGGACTGCGCGCCGTCTCCACGTCCGGACTGACCGGTGTGCCCTACGCCGACCTGTTCGAACAAGCCGGCGCCAGACACGGGGTCTCCCCCAAACTGCTCGCCGCGGTCGCCAAGGTCGAATCCGGCTACGACCCGCGAGCCGTCAGCAAAGTCGGCGCACAAGGCCTGATGCAGCTGATGCCGGCCACCGCCCGGGGCCTCGGCGTGGACGACGCCTTCGACCCGTCGCAGGCGATCAACGGCGCGGCCAAACTGCTCGCCTCGCACTTGCGCGAGTTCAAGACGGTGCCGCTCGCCCTGGCCGCCTACAACGCCGGCGGTGGCGCGGTACACCGGCACAACGGCATCCCGCCCAGCGCCGAGACCCAGGCCTACGTCCCGAAGGTGCAGAAGGCCCTGGCCGCGCTCGGCGGCTGAACCTTTCTGACTCCAGTTGCAGAGGAGACCGCATGTCGAGTTCAGTGACGGGTCCCGACCGCCGGCCGGGTGCCGAACCGGCCCGCAAACCGGGTGGGCGGCGTGAGGACGGGTCGGCGGACTTCGGTTCGGCGCTCTCGGCCGAGATCGGCTCCGACAAGTCCTCCCCGAAAGCTTCTTCGCCGGGCTCCGGACGGGAGCCGGGCGATCGGTCAGCAGCTGGTCGGGCCGCCGCGCACGGGGCGGAGTCCGCCGCGCGGGACGCCGCCGCCGAGCGGGCCGCTGACTCTCGGGCGGCGCTGTCGCGTGCCGCGCTTTCCCGGGCCGCGCTTTCCCGGGCCGCTGTCGCCCGGGCCGCGGTCTCACGGGTCGATGCCTCCCGCGCTGATACCGCACGGGCCGATGCCTCCCGCGCTGATGCTTCTCGGGCCGATGCCTCACGCGCCAGGAATGAACGGGCTGGTGCTGATCGGGCTGCTCTCTCGCGGGCCGCCGGCGCACGGGCCGCCATCTCCCGGCCTGATGCTTCACGGCCCGACTCCTCCCGATCTGAGCCCTCCCGAACCGGAACCGACCGGGCCGGAACCGACCGGGCCGCCGCACGGACCGCGACCGAACGGACCGGCGAGCAACGCGCTGCTGATCGACGGCCGGACGCCGGACGTGACACGAAGCAGGCCGGTCCCACCCACACCGGCCCGCGCACCGACGAGGCCCGGTACAGCGCCGCCGCCAAGGACGACACGAAGGCCACCGCTGAGGGCCAACAGGTCGCCGAGGATGGTGTGGAGACCGAACCGAAGCCGGAGAACACCGCCACCGTCACCGCGATGACTGCCGCTCTGCCGGTCGCCCCGGTACCCGTCGAGACCAGCGAGACGACCGCGGTCCAGGAGACCGGTTCGGCCCCGGTTGCCGCGACGGCGGAACCGCAGGCAGCGGCTGACGTGGCGCCGACGACCACCGACCAGGCGACCGCACCGGCCACCACCGCCGTCACCACCGTCACCGGCCAGGCCGCCGCGAGCCAGGCCGCCACCGGCCAGGCTCCGGCCGCTGGTCCGGCTCCGGCGGACCGGTCCGGCACCACGCCGGCCCCGGCCGGCCCCGCACCCGGCGCCGAACCCACCGGCCAGACCCTCGGCGGCACCGCGACCGCCTCGGCTCCCGGTCCGGCCACCGCGCCGGGTTCCGCCGCCGGCGCGTCACCGGCCACGGCTCCCACCGGCACCTCGGACACCGCGCCGGCCCCGGCTCTGTCCGCCGCGCAGGAGGCCGCCGCCACAGTCCGCCCGGAGAGTCTGCGCAGCACCGCGGAGACCACCGAACCAGCGGCCCGGGAGCAGACCGCTCCGGCCGCCGAACCCACCGCGGAGGCGGCACCGGCGGGTGACGTGGCGCCGGGCAGCGGGCCGGAGGCGGGTTCAACCGGTGCGGGCGGGCAGGGTGACCAGGCCAGATCGAGCAGCGGCCAGAGCGGCGACACCCCGGCCGGTACGCGGGACGGCGCGTTCCCCACCGGCCTCCCCCAGGACGCCGGGCCCACCGAGGCCGGCGCTACGACAGCCGCACCGGCCGCCGGCCTGCCCGGAGTGACCGGTCCGCAAGCCACCGCGCCCACCGCGACGGTCGCCGACGTCCAGGCCACCCCGCCGGCGGCGCCGTCCACCCCGGCTCCCACCGCCCATCAGCTCGCCACCCGGCTCATCCCGCTCAAGCTGGACGCCGACGGGGTGCACCGGCTGACCGTGAACCTGCATCCGGCCGACCTGGGCCCGGTGCAGGTGGTGGCGGAGATCCGCAACGGCGACATCACGGTGCAGCTCACCGGCGGTACCGAGGCCGGCACCGACGCGCTGCGCTCGGCTCTCGACGAGCTGCGCCGCGAGCTGGAGGACTCCGGTTTCGGCAACTGCACACTCGACCTGCGGCAGGGCAACGCCCAGCAGGAGCAGACCCGGCAGCAGTTCGCCGACGCACTGGGCCGCCGGGGCGGTCGCGGCGGCGGGGAGGGCCCGGACATCGGTCCCGAACCGGCTCCGGTCACCACCCGGCGGATCGACCCGTCCACCGGCCGGGTCGACGTCGAGGCCTGAAACAGCAGCGTGGTGAGTCGGGATTCGATTCGAACCCCGACTCACCACGCAGTTTCTGGATCACACGGACGTTCAGGGTGTCTTGCCCTCGTAGGGCTCGGGCGTCACCGCGGATCCCGGTTCCTCATCGGCCTTGCGATATCCGGCGAGGATGAACCGGACCCCGCCCAGTAGCACCGCGGCGATCGGCACGGCGATCAGGAACCGGATCAGCACCTGGACCAGGTCGACCTCGTCCAGGAGCAGGCGGTACCAGGCCGGCGCGCTGATCAGCAGCGCGAACAGCAGAACCGACGGCTTGATCATCAGCTGGCACCGTGGTCAGCGACGGCCGGAGCGGGTCACCCGGCGAGGCATGACCGCCAGCGGCATCACCTCGGCCGCGATCCGCGCGCAGAGCATCGCCGCCCAGGCGTGCGGGGTGGCCGGTTTGCCGTCCAGCGAGAAGATCGGCACGTCCAGGCCGAGTACCGAGGCCGGGTCGGCGGTGAGTTCCACGCTGTGCACCACGAGCGCCTCGACGTCGCCGAGGTTGCGCAGGTGGCGGGCGGTGTCGGCGGTCTTGCGGGTGGCGTCGACGACGGCCCAGAGCGCGGTGGCGCCGAGCGCGTCGCACATGTCGTTGACCCAGAACGGATCGGTGCCGCCGACCGGCGCGTCGATCACCACCACCCACGGGTGGTCGGAGCTCTGCAGCTTCTCCGCCCGGGACTCGGCCGAGCCGCGGCTGGAGATGAGCCGGGACGAGTGCAGCCCGGTTCCGGCGGTGGACGGCCCGGCCAGGAGCAGGTGGGTCTGGTCCACGTGCAGCTGTTCCAGGATGTGCTTGCCGATGGACACGGCGGTGTGCACCTCACCGGCTACCACCAGGATCTCGCCGGGGCCGTCCGGGATGCCGGGTGCGGCCGGGCGGGCGGCGAGCACGCTGAGCACCCCGGCGTACGTGTCCCCACCGGTGATCTTGCGGGCCATCGACTCCGGCATCCCGACCGTGATCAGGTTGCGCTGCACCGAGTCCAGCTCGCCGGCGCGGCTCGTCGAGACGGCCGGGGCCGGGGCCGGAGCGGCGGCGGGCGCCGGGGAGACCGGAACCGCGTCGTACACCTCGGCAGCCGACCGGCCCGGCCGGATGGGAGCGGCGGCGGGCTCCGCGGTGCGAAACGGGGTGACCGGGGTAGCCGGGGTGACCGCCCGCGACGCGGTCGCCGCACGGATCGGCGTCATGGTCTCGCGAGGCTCGCGGGTCTCCAGGGCCTCCCGTTCCCGTTCCCGGGCCGCCGGGCGCTCCGGGAAGGCCGGCACCGTCGGCAACGCGGCGGGCAACGGCCGCTGCTGACCGGAGTTGACCGCGGAACCACCGGCCGCCGCCGGGCGGAACGGGCGCACCGTCGGGGTGTCCTCCTTCTCCTCGGGCGGGCGGTGGCGGGCCGGCGGGCGGCCCTCGCCGAGGTGACCGGCGACGTCCAGACCGGCCATCAGCTCGGCGAACGCGGCCCCGGTGTCACCGAGTGCGGCGTTGCGGCCGTCCTGCCGGGACCGTAGCTCGGCGGTGGTGGGCCCGCGTTCGGTGGTCACCCGGTCCCGGGATTCCGCCTGCTCGAGCAGACTCTCGAAGTTCTGTGCGCCGTTACCGGCAACGGTCTGTTGGGCCATGTCATCACTGTCCTCGGTTGAATCCGGTACCTCGACGGAAAGCTCGAAGTGCTGCTTCGCGAAGAAGCCCCCGATGCCACCACTTCGTACCTTGTCGGCGGAGATGATCCGGACGCTGGAGCCGTACTCATCGCGGACCTGAGCCAGCAGCGGCTCGATGGCCGGTCCCTCAAGCAGCACCCGCGTAGGCACCGTTCACCACCCCTATCGTCTCGATCTGTGCGGTGGAACCAGAGATTTCGCTGTACGACAGCACCTGGATCCGGCGGGAACCGGCTCGCAGCAGTCGCATCAGTGGCAGCCGCAGCTGTGGCGAGCAGGCCAGGACCGGGTTGAGTCCCTGCTGCTCCGCGGCCTCGGCGAGTCGGCCGGACTCGCTGACGATCGCCTCGGCCCGCATGCCGTCGATCGCCATGAAAGCGCCGGTGTCGCTGGGCCGCAGCGATTCGAGCAGGCTCTGCTCGAGCATCGGGTCGAGCGTGATCACGGTGAGCCGGCCGGCGGTCGCGTACTGGGCGGCGATGGCCGGGCCGAGGGCGCCGCGCGCCGCCTCGACGAGTGAGTCGTGGTCGACCGTGACCTTGGCCCGCAACGAGAGCGACTCGAAGATCCGGACCAGGTCGCGGATCGGCACACCCTCGTCCAGCAGCGCCTGGAGCACCTTCTGGATCTGGCCGAGGCTCAGCAGCGCCGGGGTCAGCTCCTCGACGACGACCGGGTGGGTGCGCTTGACCATGTCGGCGAGCGCCCGGACGTCCTCGCGGCCGAGCAGGCGGCTGGCGTTGGTGCGGACGATCTCGGCGAGGTGCGTGATGATCACCGACGCCCGGTCCACCACCGTCGCGCCGGAGATCTCGGCCTGATAGTGCAGCTCGGCGGGGACCCACTTGCCGGCCAGGCCGAAGACCGGTTCGACCCCGGCCCGGCCGGGGAGCGCGTGCAGTCCCTCACCGATGGCCAGGACGGTGCCGGGCGGCGCCTGGCCGGTGCCGGCGTCGACCCCGGAGATCCGGATGGCGTATGAGGAGAGCGGCAGGTCCAGGTCGTCGCGGGTACGCACCGGCGGCATGATCACGCCGAGTTCCATGGCCATCTTGCGGCGCAGGGCGCGGACCCGGTCGAGGAGGTCGCCACTACCGGGGTCGACCAGGTCGACCAGGTCGGGGGCAAGGGCCAGTTCGAGCGGATCGATCCGCATCTCGCCGAGCAGTTGTTCCGGCGAGTCCGGGGCGGGCAGGTCCGGGGCGTCCGCGGCGGCTTTGGGTCCACCGGCGTCGGCGGTGGCCTCCTCCGGTTCCTTCACCCGGTGGGCGATCATCAGGACCGCCGTGCCGACCAGCAGGAAGGGGATCTTCGGCAGACCGGGGATGATGCAGAGGGAGAGCGCCGCGCCGCCGCCGATGCGCAGCGCGAGTTTGTTCTGGCTGAGCTGGGTGGTGACGGTCGTGCCCATGTCGCCGGAGGTGGCCGAGCGGGTCACGATCAGACCGGTGGCGACCGACAGCAGCAGCGCCGGGATCTGCGAGACCAGGCCGTCGCCGATGCTCAGCATGCTGTAGTGGTTCATCGCGTCGACCGGGGCCATGTCGGCCTGCAGGATGCCGATCGCGAAACCACCGACCAGGTTGATCACCGTGATGATGATGGCCGCGATGGCGTCGCCCTTGACGAACTTGGAACCACCGTCCATGGCGCCGTAGAAGTCGGCTTCGGAGGCCACTTCGGCGCGGCGCTTCTTCGCCTCGGTGTCGTCGATCAGGCCGGCGTTGAGGTCGGCGTCGATCGCCATCTGCTTGCCGGGCATCGCGTCGAGGGTGAATCGGGCGCCGACCTCGGCGACCCGCTCGGCACCCTTGGTGACCACGATCATCTGGACGATCACCAGGATCGAGAAGATCACCAGGCCGATCACCAGGTTGCCGCCGACGACGAAGCTGCCGAACGCGTGGATCACCTTGCCGGCGTCGCCGTCCCGCAGCACCAGACGGGTGGCGCTGATGTTGAGCGCCAGCCGGAAGAGTGTCATGACCAGGAGAAGCGCCGGGAAAACGGCGAAGTCGAGCGGTTTCTGGACGAACATGGAGATCAGCAGTACGAGTAGGGCGGCCGTGATGTTCACGGCGATGAAGAGGTCGAGCAGGAAGGTCGGGAGGGGAACGACCATCATGAGGATGATGCCGACGACCCCGACGGGTACGGCGAACCTGCTCACCTTCTGCATCTTCAGGGCACCTTCCGAACATGGGCAGTCCGATGGCCATCCGAGCCCTGCCGACGCCTTCCTGGCTTCGTTCTGTTCGGCGTTGAGTCACCGTCGCTGAGCCACGGACTGATCTTCCCTGCTCCCGCGGCGCGATGTGAGGAAATCTCCGGAATCGGTGGTTATGACGTAGCTGGGGTCGGATTCGGGTTGCGGTGCAAACCGGCCGCCGCACCACGTGCCTTCAGACTCATCACGAACGCCAGTACCTTGGCCACCGCGCCGAAGAACTCGGCGGGAATCTCCTGGCCGATCTCGCAGTCCTTGTTCATCGCCCGGGCCAGCGGGATGTCCTGGACCATCGGGACCCGGTTCTCGGTGGCGATGTCCCGGATCTTCTGGGCGAGCGGGCCCTTGCCCTTGGCGACCACCCGGGGCGCGCCCTTCTCCGGCTCGTACCGCAGGGCGATCGCGATGTGCACCGGGTTGACCACCACCACGTCCGCGGTGGGCACGTCGGCCATCTGCCGGTTCCGGGCCATCGCCATCTGCTTGGCCCGGATCTGGGCCTTGATGTGCGGGTCGCCCTCGGTGTTCTTGTACTCCTGCTTGACCTCCTCCTTACTCATCCGCAGCTGCTTCTTGGTGCGCCGCCGCACCACGAAGTAGTCGGCCGCGGCCATCACGATGCCGGCCGCCGCCGCCGCCCGGATGAGCTGGATCGCGGCGTCGCTGATGGTGGCGAGCAGGGTGGCCATCGGCAGCCGCCCGGCGCTCAACAGCACCGGGACGATGTCCTTCATCGTCAGGTAGAGGACGGTGCCCAGCACGGTCGTCTTGACCAGCGCCTTGACGCCCTCCCAGAGCGACTGCATGCCGAACATCTTCTTGATGCCGGCGAACGGGTTGAGCCGGTTGAACTTGGGGATGAAGAGTTTGGTGGCGATCCGGATACCGCCCTGGGCACCGGCCGCGACGACACCGACCGCCATCATGGTCAGGGCCAGCGGCAGCACCGCCCAGGCCGCGCTCATCAGCGCGTCCCGGAAGACGGCGAGGCACTTGCCCGGGTCCGGGTTGACGATGGTGTCCGGGATCTTCTCCATCAACTCCATCGCGTGGTCCATCGCCGCTTCCAGGGTGCGCGGCAGCATCACGCTCGCGGCCAGCATCCCCACCCAGGCACCGAGATCCTGGGTCTTGCCGATCTGGCCTTCCTGCTTGGCCTTCTTGAGCTTTTGAGCTGTCGGTTCCTCGGTCTTCTCACCGGACACGGCACACCCCCTCGCAGCCGGGACTCAGCCGCCGCTGAGCCGGATCACCACAGTGACCGCCTTGTCGACGATCGAGCTCACCACTGACGGCAGCAGTCCGATGGCGATACCGGCGAGCGTGACGAGCAGAAAGATCTTGATCGGGAAGCCGAGCTGGAAGGCGTTCAGCGCCGGAGCCACCCGGTTCAGCAGACCGAGCGCCACGTCGGCCAGGAACAGCACCGCGATCAGCGGCCCGGCGATCTGGACCGCGGACATGAAGAACTCGCCGACCCCGCGCAGCAGCAGCCGGCTCAGCGTCTCCATGTCGAAGCTGGCGTCCAGCGGCAGGGTGCGGAAACTCTGCAGGAAGCCGCGCAGGATCAGCTGGTGGCCGTCGGTGGCGAAGAGCAGGGTCAACGCCACCAGGTTGTAGAACCGGCCGAAGATCGAGGCGCTGCTCTGCGAGAACGGGTCGTAGGTCGCGGCCAGCGAGAAGCCACCGAACAGGTCGAGCAGGTCACCGGCGGCTTGCACCGAGGCGAAGAGCAGCAGGGTCAGAAAGCCCAGTGAGGCGCCGACGAAGGCCTGCATCAGGACGTTGAAGATCAGGTCCTTGGTCTCGAAGGACGGCGTGGTGCTCTTCAGATAGGGCGCCATCGGCAGCGTCAGCCCGACCGAGAGCAGCGCTTTCACCTGGGCCGGGATGAGGCGGGAGTTGAACGGTGGGCAGAGCATCATCCACGCGCCGGTTCGTACCGCCCCCAGCATGATCGTCAGGAACTCAGCGGTGGCGATTTCGAGATTCATCGCCCTAGTACGACCCCACCAGCGCGGTGATGATCAGAGCCCAGCCGTCCACCAGCACGAACAGCAGCAGTTTGAACGGCAGTGCCACGGTGACCGGGGGCAGCATCATCATGCCCAGGGACATCAGGGACGCCGACACCACGAGGTCGATGATCAGGAACGGGATGAAGATGACGAACCCGATGATGAACGCGGCCCGCAGCTCGGAGAGGACGAATGCCGGGATCAGCGTGGTCAGCGGGACCGCGTCCATGTTCGCCGGCTTCTTCGCCCCGGACACCTTGACCAGCAGGGCGACCTCGTCCGGGCGGGTGACTCCGGACATGAACTCGCGCAGCGGCTGGATTCCGTCCTTGAACGCCTCGGACTGGTTCTTGTCGCCCTTGAGGTAGGGCTGGACGCCCTGTTCGTTGATGCCGGTCACGGTCGGGCCCATGATGAACATGCTCAGGAACAGGGCCAGGCCGGCGAGCACCTGGTTCGGCGGCATGCTGGTCAGGCCGAGCGCGTTGCGGGTGATGCCGAGCACCATGAAGACCTTGGTGAAACACGTGCAGAGCAGCAGCAGGGCCGGTGCCACCGAGAGCAGGGTCAGGCCCAGGACGATCACCAGGGACGCGGCGGGGCGGCTGCCGTCCGGGTTCGTACCGTTCAGTTCGATGTTGATGGCGGGCGGTGTCGGCGCGGGAGCCGCGTCGGCGGCGGCCGGGAGAAGGATCACCGTGGCCGCCAGCATCAGCAGTGGGATCGCGCGTCTCATGGCCATCGCCTCGACGTCCGCTCGCGGATCGTCTCGAGTGCCGTGGTCCAGGTCCGCGGCGAGAGCACCGATCCGTTCAGCCGTCCGGCGAGGGTCCCGGGATGACGGTCCGGCAGCTTCAGATGGGCGTGCAGCCCGTCCTCCTCCACCTCCATCTCGAGATGCTGCTCCGTCTCCTCGTCCGTCACGAACGCCACCAGGTCGGCCTCACCGAGCAGGCTGACCTGCTCCTCGGTGATCCCGACGACCAGCGCCTTGTCGGCCACCCGGATCACCGCCACCGCCGAGCCCCGGCTGAGCTGCTGGCGGTCGAGCACCGCCAGCGGCCCGTTGGCACGGGCCGTGTACGGCCGGCGCACCAGCCTGGCCAGCAGCCACATCAACACCAGGACGATGAAGAGAGCCAGAAGTACGCGGAAGGTGAGCGGGATCAAGACGGTTACTCCGCGCCCGGGTTGACGATCTCGGTGATCCGGATGCCGAAGTTCTCGTCCACCACGACGACCTCGCCGCGGGCGATCAGCCGGCCGTTGACCAGCAGGTCCGCCGGGCTGCCCGCGGCCCGGTCCAGTTCGACGATCGCACCGGGGATGAGATTGAGCAGTTCTCGCACGCTCATCCGGGTGCGGCCCAGTTCGGCCGAGACCTCCATCTCGACGTCGTGCAGCATGTCCAGTCCGCTCCGGTTGAGACCGCCCGCCCGGGTCGGCGCCATCCGCGGGGCGATGTCCACCGCGCCCGGATCCTCGCTCGGCCACTGGCTCAGGGCCAGGCCAAGGACCGCGCGTACCTCCGTCTCGTCGCGCAGCGGCACCGCAACGGCGCCCTCTTTCGCGGCGAGTGCGCTGAGTGCGACCGCGGGCTCCATCAGCTGGCCGGGGTCGAGGATCACCGGGCCGAAGACCCGTGCGGCCGCTTCCAGGGCCGGCCGGACCGCCGCGGTCAGGTCGAGTTCACCGAGCGGGCTCTCCCGGAGGGCGTCCGCGAGATCCTGGCTGACCACCACCACGACCTCGCCGGAGGCGGCTCCGGTGAACCGCGCCGTGATCGCCTGGCCCTCGATCACCGTCCCCGCGTCCGGCACGACCGGATCGGCGGCCACCAGGGCACGGCTGGTGGGCAGGACGGCCAGAGCGGCGTCGGCGGCGTTGCGGGCGAGCGCGAGCTGGGGCGCGGTCATGGTGGGCGCGGTCATGGGCGGCCAGACTCCTTGGGCGAGCTCTCCTGGGGCGACGGCACGACGAGACAGGCGAGCCGGGCGCCTTGGTTACCGGGGACTGCATGAGCGAAAACGGTCTCGTTGACTGTCACGTCGAGCGGCCGGCTGGTCGGATGTCCGAGCGGGACGACGTCGCCGGGGCGTAGATCCACGATGTCATCGGTACGCATCCGAATGGGGTGGAATCGCACTGCTACGTCGATCGGAGCGGCGGAAAGTCCGATGGTCAGGTTCCGCAGGGAGGTGTCCCGCTCCTGTCGTTCGGCCGCGGTCAGCACCACCGTCTCGGTCTTGGACAGCACCGGCAGGATGGTGTTGAACGGCAGGCAGATCGTGGCGATGCACTCCTCCGCGCCGATCTTGGTCTCGAGCGACGCCACCACCACGGCGTCGCCCGGCGCATGGGCCCGGAGGAACTGGGCGTTGTACTCGATCTCCTTGAGCTTCGGCGTGAGGTCCACCATGCTCTCGAAGCCGTAGCGCAGTTCGCCGAGCATCCGTTCGATCAGTCCGCGCAGCAGCGGCATCTCCACATCGGTCAGCGGCCGTTCCGGCTGGGTACCGCCGGGCCCACCGAGCATGTGGTCGATCGCGGTCATCACCGCGGACTGGGCGATCTCCAGCAGCACCGTGCCGGGCAGCGGGTCGAGGTTGACCACCGCGATGATCGTCGGGTTCGCGAGCGCGGCGACGTACTCGTCGTAGTTAAGCTGCTCGATGGAGATCAGACTGACGTTGCTGACCGCCCGGAGCCGGGTGGTCAGCAGGGTTCCACAGCTCCGTGCGTATGTCTCGAACGCGATCTGCAGCGTGCGGACGTGTTCACGGGAGAGCTTGATGGGACGCCGAAAGTCGTACGCGGTCGGGCCGCTGCCGCCGCGACGTGCAATCTTGCCGGGGGTACGTGAAGCGGTGGTCACGTCGTCCTCATCGGCTCACTTACCGAACCGCTGAGCCGTGGCGGTATTTTCATCCTTTTTAATGCTTATGGGCGGGTCTCCTGAGGAGACCCGCCCATCGAAGGTCTTACTGGGTGACGAAGGAGGTGTAGTAGATGTCCATGACCATCTCGACGTCGTCCTCGGTGTAAGCCTTGATCAGCTTGGCCAGCAGCTCTTCCTTGATCTTGGCGCGGCCCTCTGCGGTGGCGAGCTCGGTGACCGTGCGGCCGGTGTACTCGTCGATGGCGAGCTGGTAGGCCTCGCTCAGGTCGACCGCCTCCTCACCGGAGTCCTCGGTCTGCTGGAGCGCGAAGCCCAGCTTCAGGTAGTGCGCGTCGGCCAGGTTCACCGTGATGGTGCTCTCGGCGGCGGTGATGATGCCCTTCTTCGGAGCCGCCGCCTCGGCGGTGCTGTCACGAAGCAGGAAGAACGCCCCGGCCCCACCACCACCCAGTACGACCAGCACCGCCGCGACGATGATCATCAGCATCTTCTTCGACTTCTTCGGCGCCTCGACAGCCGTGGTGTCCTTCTCGTCAGCCATTTGAATTCCCCCAGTCAGTCGTGGTCGGTGGTGCTGGTGCTGGATTTGGTCTCGGCGGTCTTTTTCCCGGCCTCGTACTCGGCCGTGGTCTGACCGGTGTGCAGCTTGCCGTCCGAGCCGGCCGCGGAGGGCAGCAGCGCTGCCTGCTCAGCCGTCAGCATCGTGAGGATGACGACGTCCACGCGGCGGTTCATCGTGATCGAGCGCGGGTCCTTCGGGTCGATCAGCGGCTTGGTGTCGGAGAAACCGACCGCGCTGAGCCGCTTCTTCGGCAGTCCGTGTTCGCTGAAGAACCGGACCGTGGTCGAGGCGCGGGCCGAGGAGAGCTCCCAGCCACTCGGATAGAACGTGGTCTTCGAGTTGAGCTGGTTGGTGTGACCGTCGACCTCGATGTTGTTCGGCAGCTTCGCCAGGGTCGGTGCGATCGCGTTCAGGATCTTCTTGCCACCGGTCCGCAGGTCTGCCCGGTTGCCGGCGAAGACCACCTCGTTGGTCACCACGGTGACGATCAGACCCCGCTGGTCGATGGTGAACTTCGCGCTGCCGAGCAGTTTCTGCGCGGCCAGAGCGTCGGCGATCTTCCGCTCGATGGCCTTCAGGTTCTCGGCCTCCTTCGCCGCCTTCTCGGCGTTGGCGGAAGCCTGCTTGCGGCCCTCGGCCTTGACGGCCCGGTCGACCGCCTCCTGCTGGGACTTGTTCAAACCCTCGGTGCCCGAGGTGCCGTCACCGGGGTTGGCGCCCGGGTCGATCTGCACCACCTGGGCCATGTTCGAGGCGCCGTCCAGCGGGGCATAGTTGCCGGTGAAGGCCGCACTCTGCGCACCGAAACCCTGGGACAGACCCTGGGCCAGTTGCGCGAACTTCTTCTGGTTCACGTCGCTCATCGAGAAGAGCACCACGAACAGAACAAACAGCAGGGTCAGCATGTCCGCATACGACACGAGCCAGCGCTCGTGGTTGACGTGCTCCTCGTGCTCCTCGTGCTTCTGCTTACGCTTGCCCCCGCCAGCACTCATCTAGATCAAGCCGCTTTCTTGGTAGCCGTGGCCGACTCGGCCTTCTTCATCTCGTCCGGGGGAAGCAGGCTGCGCAGCTTCTGGGCGACCAGGCGCGGGTTCGAGCCGGCTTGGATGGCCAGGACACCATCGATGACCAGTTCCATCTCCTCGGCCTCGATGGCGCTGAGCCGGGTGAGCCGGGCCGCCATCGGGAGCCAGATGATGTTCGCGCTGAGCACACCCCAGAGGGTCGCGACGAAGGCCGCGGCGATCGAGTGACCGAGCGTCTCCGGCTGGTCCAGGTTCTCGAGAACGTGGACCAGACCCATGACCGTGCCGATGATGCCGATCGTCGGCGCGTAACCACCCATGTTCTCGAAGAACTTCGTGCCGGCCTTGTCGGCCTTCTTCTTGGCGGCGACCTCGGCGTGCAGGATGTCGTGCAATTCGTCCGGGTCGGTGCCGTCGATGGCCAACTGCAGGCCCCGCTTGAGGAAGGGGTGCTCGACCGTCTTGACCGCGTCCTCGAGCGCCAGCAGGCCTTCGCGGCGGGCCCGCTCGGCCAGCTTCACGACGTTGTCGACCAGCTCGGTAGGCGGGGTGACCTTGCTGGTGAAGGCCTTCTTGACCTGGCCGACGAATCCCTTGGTGTCCTTCATGACGCCACCGGCCATGGCTGCCGCGAAGGCACCGCCGAAGACCAGGAGCATCGAAGGGATCAGGATGATGGAGGCGGGTGAACCACCTTCGAGGATCTGGACGGTGAAGACGATCACCAGGCCGACAACGACACCGATAATGCTCGCGAGGTCCATATCAGCGTTCCTTCCGGTGCAGTTGGAGCACCTTGGCGTCGAGCTCGTCTTCCGAGGAGTGCGAGGATTTGACCGCGGGGTCCGGCTCCAGGCGGCTGGCCTGAGCGATGAGTGAGGCGCGGTAGTGACGAACCGAGTCGATGAATTCGGGTACCGACTCGGCGATGATGTACTTGGTGCCGTCCACCAGAGTGACGACCGTGTCAGGCGTGCATTCGACACGCTCGACCAGATCCGGGTTCAGAGCGAACACGGCACCGTTGATGCGGGTTACGAGGATCACGACATCCGTCCTTGGTGCGTCTTTTGACTGGTGGGGCCCTCCGTGGCCCGTCACTTGATACTTCGGCCGACTGCCGGTTGCTGATGAGATCGAAGCGGTCGCCAACCGGGTGCGAAGTACCGGAAATTTTCGACATACGGCAACGGCCGGGTCGGGCACCTCAGTGCCCGGCCCCGGCCGCCGCGGTTGGACTACGGGATCAACGCTTCATGCTGACGAGTTCCTGAAGGATCTCGTCAGAGGTGGTGATGATGCGGGAGTTCGCCTGAAAACCACGCTGCGCGACGACCAGGTTGGTGAACTCCTGGGCCAGGTCGACGTTCGACATCTCCAGCGCGCCGGAGATGACCGAACCCATGCCGGCGCTTCCCGGCTCGCCGACCTGGGCGTAACCGGAGTTGACAGTCGTCCGGTACGCCGAGTTGCCGACCTTCTCCAGGCCGTTCACGTTCTTGAAGGTGGCCACCGCGACCTGGCCCAGCGTCTGCTTCAGACCGTTGGAGAAGACACCGACGATCTCGCCGCTGTCCGAGACGGTGTACGACAGCGAGGTCAGCGCCCCGGAGGTCCGCCCGTCGGTGTCGAACACCCGGGCGTCGGTGTTGCCCGAGTACGAGGTGATGTCGGTGACGTCGACGGTGTAGGGGCCGAGCGGGATGGTGGCCTTCTTGGTCACCGGGTCGACCAGTGCCGCGGCGGCCTTGCCGTTCTCGAAGGTGAGCGTGCCGGCCGGGGTGATCTCGGTGGTCCCGTCCTCCGCGAGCAGCCGGACACCCCAGGTGGAGCTGGTCGCACCGCTGGTGTTGTCGAAGGCGGTGCGGCTGAACTCCGCCGTGACGGTGTGGGTTCCGCCCTGCGAGTCGTACACCTTGATCGGGATGGTGGTCTTGTAGGCGACGTCAGTGTTGGTCGGGTTGTTCATGTCCGGCGTGATGTCACTGCTCAGGTTGCCCTTGAGGGTGGCCGTCGTGGTGACCTGCGGCGGAATGGTCACGCCCAGTGGCATCCGGATGTCGCTCGGCTTGGCCGCCGAGTTGACTTTGCCGTCCGGAGTGGCGGTCCAGCCCTGCACCGGCTCACCGGTCGCGGTGGCCAGGGTCCCGTTCGCGTCGAAGAAGAACGAGCCGGCCCGGGTGTAGAGGTTCTCACCACCGCTGCGGGTGACGAAGAAGCCGTCGCCCTGGATCATCATGTCGCCGGCCTTGCCGGTGGTCTGCGCCGAGCCCTGGCTGAAGTTCTGGGTGATGCCGCCGACCCGGACACCGAGACCGACCTGGGCCGGGTTGGTACCGGCCATGCCGTCCTGGGGGGAGCCACCCGTACCCATCGTCTGGCTGAGCGTGTCGTTGAACTGGACCGCGGAGGTCTTGAAGCCGGATGTGTTGACGTTCGCGATGTTGTTACCGGTGACGTCGATCATCTTCTGATGTGCGTTGAGGCCACTGATACCCGAGTAGAGAGAACGCAGCATTAGCGATCCTTAGCGTGTGGAGAGACAGAGTCAGGCGGTCTTCGGATCGGTGTTGATCTCGGTGACCTTGGACAGCTGCACATCCGTGTTCCCGACTTTGAGCGTCGGTTCGCTGTCTCCGTTCAGCTTTGCCGCTGTGATCACGCCGGATTGTGTGACACCGGTTTCGTCCATGTACGTGACCGATTTGCCGACGAGCGAGCTGGCGCTGATCATCCGCTGTGACTTCAGCATGTCGACCATGTCTTCCAGCTTCTCGACCTGCGTGAACTGGGCGGTCTGCGCCATGAACGCGGTCGAGTCGGCGGGTTTGGTGGGGTCCTGATACTTCAGCTGCGCGACGAGGAGCTTCATGAAGGTGTCCTTGTCGGCCAGCGACTTGCTCTTGCCTTCGCTGGCTTTGGCCGCGGCCACTGCCTTCGAAGGTTCGGCGCCGGTGGGTCCGGACATCGGTGAGGTCATTGCCTTCTCCAGTCCCGTAGCAGGCTCAATCTAAGCTTCGGCCCGCCCCCGGATTTGCTTAGGCACAAATTTGCGGGCCCACCCCTTCGACGAGAAGGAGTGGGCCCGCAAAACAGAGATGTTCAGTTGTGTGCGCGAGGTCAGGGCGCGAGCGACAGGCTGAGCTTCCCCTTGCCGTACCGGTTGACCTCGACCGCCAGGTCGAGCCGCCGGCCGAGCGCGAGCAGGACCGCGCGGGCGTCGCCCGGCAGCTCCTGGTTCGGGTAGATCACCTGGTAGAGCTTGAGGTGCGGTGAACCCTCCTTGTTGAGGAGGCTGGTGAACACGTTGCACAGCTCGAAGACGTTCTCCGCCAGGTTGGGGAACAGCTGTTTCTCGTCGATACTGTCCTCGGCTGCACCCGCCGGGAGCAGGCCGAGAGCGGCGCCCGCGTTGGCGGCGAGAGCGAGGTTCATGCCCATCACCGCGTAGATCTTCTGACCAGGGTCGGTGAAGATCGCGACGGTCGACGTGGGCACCTCAGGAGCGGTGATCGGGTCGCCGGGACTGACGATCACCTCTCGTCCGAGAAGGTCCTCGAACAGGTTGCGTACGGCTAGAGAGCCGGGAAGAACCGAGACGTCTGACATGTCTTAATCATCCCAAAATAGGAGCGAACACTTCATCGAATCGCTCAGCGGTGAAGGGCTTGACGATGAAGAACGCCGCTCCGGCGCCCTCGGCGGCCGTCTTCATCTCCGGAGTCGACTCCGAGGTCACGAAGCCGAACTTGACGTTGTTGCCGGCGGCACGAAGCTGACGCAGCACCTCGATGCCGGTCAGGTGCGGCATGTTCCAGTCCGAGATGACCAGACCCGGCTTCTCCTCGACGGCTTTGTCGAGAGCCTCCTTGCCGTCCGCGGCCTCGATCAGGTCGTGGTCACCGAACCCGGCCTGTCGCAGGGTCCGGACGACGATCTGCCGCATCACCCGGCTGTCATCGGCGATGAGGATCTTCATGCACCCTCCTCCTTGTTGTCGCTGCTGCTGTGCCACATCGATATGGACACCGGTTCGCCTTCCCACAACCCGTACACACCGCTGATCCGCTGGGTGTTCGGGTACCTCGCCGAAGCTTCCGGCGCTAATACCACTTGCGGGAGCGACAACTGCGCCCCCGGTGGCAACATCGCCTTGACGTTGCCACCGACGATGTTCGCCAGTTCCCCGAGCGTGTCGGACATGTCCTCCTCGCTGACTTCCTCGAGCCCCATGGCAAGGAAGGCGGCCGCGGCGCGCTGGGCGGCGGCTCGGGAGGACGCGTAGACGACGTACCCGGTCCAGGACCCGGTGATCGAGACCGAGGAGTGCACCTCGGACGGCTGGTTCTCGTCGTACGTCTGGATCAGTGGGCTGATGCCCTCCGGATCCAGGTACGACTCCCATACCTGTTCCACCATCTCGGCGAGGTCGCTCTCGTCGACCTCGACTTCGACACTCATGAGTTCGCTCCGGTCGGGACGAGGCCCAGCAGGGCCAGCTTTTCGATCATCGCGCCTTCGGTGAAGGGCTTGATCACATATTCATGAGCGCCCGCTGCGAGCGCCCGGACGATCTGGCTCTGTTCGCTCTCGGTGGTGACCATGACTAGCGTCATCTCCCGCAGCCGTGGATCGGCACGGACCTTGGTCACGAACTCGAGCCCGTTCATGTTGGGCATGTTCCAGTCGATGAGGGCCAGCTCCGGCACCTCGGTCATGTCTGCCAGGAGGTCCATCGCCTCCTTGCCGTCACCGGCCTCCACCGCCTCGAAGTTGACCTTCGTGACGATGCGCTTCAGGATCATGCGCATCGCGCGCGAGTCGTCGATCACCATGGCGCGCATCGGCGTCATCCCCTTCTCGCGGCGCCGGCGGGCGCCGCGGTACGAGTCCGGTATGCACTGGTACGGCCGGCTGACACCCGTTCGTAGTTGTCGTCGATCCCGATCGTGGTCTCGGCCGCCCCGAGAAAGAGCCATCCGTCCGGTCGGAGGATTTTGGCGGCGTTCTGCAGGACCTGGCGCTTGGTGGCCACGTCGAAGTAGATGAGGACATTGCGCAGGAAGATCACGTCGAACGGCTGCATCGGCGGGAACGGCGCGGTCAGGCTCATGTGCTTGAACGACACGTTCTTGCGCAGTGCCGGGATGATCCGCCAGTGCGCGCCGGCCCGCTCGAAGTACTGCACCAGCTGGGTCGCCGCCAGTCCGCGGTTGACCTCGACCTGGCTGTACTCGGCCTTCTGCGCGCGTTCGACCATCGTGGTGGAGATGTCGGTGCCCTGGATCTCGAACGTCCACCCGGCGGGCAGCGTCTCCTGCAGCGTGATGGCCAGGCTGTACGCCTCCTGTCCGCTGGAGCTGGCCGCTGACCAGAACCGCAGCTTGCGCTGGGCCGCCCGGGATTTGATCAACTCGGGCAGGACCACGTCGGTGAGCGCGGCGAACGGCTCGCGGTCCCGGAAGAAGGACGTCTCATTCGTGGTGAGAGCGTCGATGATCTTCCGCTGATGCGCCGGGTTGGGACGCTTCTGCAGGTCGGAGATGAACTCGTTGACATTGGCCGCGCCGACCACCCGGGCGACCGGGATGAGCCGGGCCTCGACCAGGTATTCCTTGCCTGGGGCGAGAACGATCGACGCCTCCTTGCGCACCAGGTTGGAGACGTAGGTGAACTCCGCTTGCGAAAGGGTCATCGGGCCACCGCCGGTGAGCGGCCGACCCGGACCCGGTTGAGCAGGGCACCCGCGATCTTGTCGAGCGGCACGATCTCGTCGGCCAGGCCGGCACCGACCACGGCGCCGGGCATACCCCAGACCACCGAGGTCGCCTCGTCCTGGGCCAGCACTTCGGAACCCGCGTCCCGCATCACTTTCGCCCCGTTCCTCCCATCTTGTCCCATTCCGGTAAGGATGGCCGCGAAGGCCGATCCGCCGTACAGAGCCGCCACCGACCGGAACATCACGTCCACGGCCGGGCGGCACGAGTTCTCTGGTGGAGCACTGGTGAGCTGCGTCATCGTCGCGGTCCCGCGCCGTTGGAAGACCAGATGCCGGTCGCCCGGAGCGATGTAGACGGTGCCCGCGGTGAGTTCCATGCCCTCACCGGCTTCCACCACCTTCAGCGGGATGCTGCGGTCCAGCCGCTCGGCGAACATCTTGGTGAAGACCGGCGGCATGTGCTGCGTGATGACGATCGGCACCGGCAGGTCGGCCGGCAGCCCGAGCAGCACCTTGGTGAGCGCGTCCGGACCGCCGGTGGAGGAGCCGATCGCCAGCAGGTCGATTCGGCCGCCGGGACTGCGCCGGACCGCGGTGGGTCGGGCCGGACTGGGACCGGCAGCCGACGGGCGTCCCGGTGCGGCCGGTGGGCCACCGGGCCGCAGCGGCGCGGCGCCGGGACGAAGACCACCGGCGGGCGCGGGGCCGCGGCTGGGCGGTCCGGCCGGCGGACGGCGCCGCCCACCGAGTGCTTGGATCTTGGGTACGAGTTGCTCCCGTACCGCCGCGATGGACTCCTTGATCGACCCGACGTTGCTGGGCTTGGTCACGTAATCGGTGGCACCGGCGGAGAGAGCCTCCAGGGTGGACGTGGCGCCCGCCGCGGAGAGGGTACTGAACATGATCACCGGAGTGCTGTGACGTTTACGCAGCTCACGAACGGCTTGAATGCCGTCCATCTCCGGCATCTCGATATCCATCGTGATGACGTCAGGTTTGAGCTGATCGATCTTCGCTTGGGCGAGCAGCCCGTTCGAAGCGGTGCCGACGACCTGGATGCCGGGCGCCTCGCCGAGAGCATCGACGATCAGCCGGCGAACCACCACGGAATCATCGACGACGAGTACCGAGATCATGCGACCAATCCCTTCAACCGAGCCAGGCTGGGCCGAGCGCCGCGACCACCGGCGCGAGCAGCCGATGAGCCGTGGCAGTGTCCAGCAAGTCGCGCACCACCAATGCCTGTACGGCACCGCTGAGCATGTTCCAGACCCCTCCGGCACGGTCTGCCAGTGGAATCCCGGCCGTGTCCACCGCCTGCACGAGCAGCATCTGCGCGGCGGCGGCGGTCCGGACCCGATCCGAGAGGTACGCCGCCCACGACGCCGAGTGCACGGCGGGCGACCAGCCGGCGGTGTTCCGCCGGGCGTCGTCGGCCGCGGTCGAGACCCGTTCCCGGTCCTCGGTCCGCAGCGTTCTGAGCCGATCCAGCAGGGCCGACACCGTGTAGTGGTGCGGTCCCAGGTCGATCGGGGCGCCGGCCGGCAGTTTCCGCACCGCCGACACCCACCCGGCACCGAGCCGGCGCCGGACGTCCTCGTCCAGCACCTCCCGCAGGTAGCTGGCGACCGCGGCGTCACAGAGCAGGGCGGTCGCTGCGGCCGCGTCCTCGCTCTGCCGGGCGTCCCGGCCGGCTCCGGTCCAGGTCCACGACATCACGTCGTAACGCAGGCAGGTGAGCAGCGAGTCGACCGAACCGATCGGCGCACGCTCGACCAATGCGAGGTTTCCGGCCGGGTCGTCCTTCGCCATGCCCTTGAGAGTGGGCATCCGGCGAGCGGCGCTCTCCACCTCGACCCACAACGGCCCCCGGACGTCCTCGTCGGGCAGCCGCCCGGCGAGGATCGGCAGGTCCGCGCTCTGCAGGCGCAGAGCACGCAGCAGCACCTCGGCAGCGGCCGGCCCGCCCTCCAGGCGGGTCAGGTCGAAGCCCAGTACGGGTGCGCTGACCAGGCTGTACATCAGTTGGTGGCGCGGTATGTGTCGACGGCCTGATTGACGTCGAGAGCCAGCATCAACCGTCCGTCCAGCTTGAACGTGCCCACCACCAACTCCCGGGTGGGCCCGCTCAGCGTGTCCGGCGGTGGCTCGAACCGCTCGTCCTCGAGATCGACCACCTCGCCGATCTTGTCGACGAGCAGGGAGACCGGTTCGCCGTCACCGCGCAGGATGACGTTCATGACCGGACCGTCCAGGGACTGCCGGGCCAGCCCGAGCTGCACCCGCAGGTCCACCGCGGCGATCACCTGACCGCGCAGGTTGAACAAGCCACCGACCGCGGGCGGGGCGAGCGGCACCGGGGTGTACTCGTTGTACGAGAGCACCTCCTGCACCGTGTCCACCTCGACGCCGAAGAGCTGGCCGTCCACCTCGAATGTGGCGAACTGACGACTCGCCATGATCAGGCCTCCACCAGCATGTCGTCCATGGAATCGCTGTAGAAGTTCGGGTCGGCGGCGAGGATGGCCCGGCGCACGTCGAGCAGCTCGGTGACCCGTTGCTGGATCACCGCGGTGCCGACCAGGCCGTCCTCCTCCGCATCGCGTCGTGCGGTCGTCGAGTTCTCGGCGATGTCCACGATCCGGTCGACCACCAGGGCCACGCTCCTTCCGCCCTCGCTGTAGACGACCACCGACACGGTGTCGCCCTCGGGTTCCTCGCCGTACGCCCCGAGAAGGTGCGACAGCCGCACCAGAGGCAGAATCTGCCCGCGGTACTGGACCACCTCGCGGGAGCCGGCGTGCTCGATCCGGTCGCGGGGGAACTCCTCCAGACGCGTGACCGTGTCCAGCGGGATCGCCACCCGGCGCTCGCCGACCGCGGTGACCAACAGGCGTTCGGTGTTGCCCGACGTGTTGCCGCGCTTGTCGACGACGCTCTCACGCTCCGAGTCGACGGCCAGATGGGAACGCCGGGCCAGTGACGAGACGTCCAGGATCAGCCCGACCTTGCCGTCCCCGAGGATGGTGGCCCCGGCGTACAACCCGATGTCCTTGAATCTGGTGTTGAGGGCCTTGACCACGACTTCTTCGGTGTTCAGCACCCGGTCCACGACCATGCCGAACCGCCGGCCGTCGGCCTGCAGCACCATGATGTAGACCCCGTGGTCGCCGCCGACCTCCAGACCGAGGGCCCGGTCCAGGCGCACGAGGGGAAGCAGCTTGCCGCGCAGCCGGTAGACCGGCGCACCGGAGGCGTACTCGATCTTCGTGGTGTTGCCGTCGATGAAGACCAATTCCAGGACCGCGACCTGCGGTACGACGTAACGATGCTCGCCGCAGTCGACGGTGAGCGCCTGGATGATGGCGAGTGTCAGCGGAATCGTGAGCCGCCACACCGTGCCCTCACCGGGTGTGGAGTCGACGCTCACCGCGCCACCGATGTTCTCGATGTTGGTCTTCACCACGTCCATGCCGACACCACGGCCGGAGACGTTGGTGACCTTCGCGGCGGTGGAGAAGCCGGGCTGGAAGACCATCGCCATGATGTCGCGCCGGTCCATGTTCGGCACCTGATCCGCTCGGAGCAGGCCCTTCTCCACAGCCTTCTGCGCGATCCGGTCGACGTCCAGACCGGCGCCGTCGTCCGCGACCTCGACCGCGACGTGGCCGCCCTCGTGGTACGCCCGCAGTGTCAGGGTGCCCTCGGTGCCCTTGCCCGCGGCGGTTCGGCGCTCCGGATCCTCGATGCCGTGGTCGACCGCGTTGCGCACCAGGTGAGTCAGTGGGTCCTTGACCGCTTCCAGCAGGCTGCGGTCGAGTTCGGTGTCCTTGCCCTGCATCACCAGCTGGACCTGTTTGCCGAGCGAGTTGCTCAGGTCCCGGACGACTCGGGGCAGTTTGGACCAGATGTGCTCGATGGGCTGCATGCGGGTCTTCATGATGCCCGCCTGCAGCTCACTGGTGATCATGCCGAGCCGCTGGGCGCTGCGGACCAGGCCGGAGTCACCGACCTCCATCACGCCGCGGACCAGCTGGTTACGGGCCAGGACCAGCTCGCCGACCATGTTCAGCAGGGTGTCCAGCAGGTCGACGTCGACACGGATCGCGCTGTCGGCGATGCTCCGCTTCGGTGCCTGCTGCGACTGCAGAGCCTCGTTGACCGCGGCCGGCTGAGTCTTGCCCTCTTCCAGCAGGATCGTGCCGAGCTTGCGCTCGTCACCTTCGATCTGCTGTTGCAGGGCCGAGGTGACGTCGGTGGTGTGCACCGCGCCCGCCTCGACGAGCATCTGGCCGATCGGCTGGCGCTGGTCCTCGACCGGCTCGGGAGCCGGCCGGATCGCCGCGCCGCCCTCCTGCTCGACGCTGACCGGGACTTCGCCCTCGCCCTCGGCAGCCGGAGCGGCTGCGACGGGGGCCGCGGTGGGAGCGCCGTCCGAGGGCGCGTTCATCTGAGCCTGGATCTTGACGATCATGGTCTCGATGTCGACTTCGGCCTCGGAGCCGTTCTCCTCGATGGAGGAGAGGATGGACCGGACGCCGTCGATGCAGAGCAGCAGGACGGTGATGGTCTCCGGGGTGACCGGCTGAACGCCGTCGCGGAGGCGGGAGAGGAGAGACTCACCGGCGTGCGCCAGCTTCTCCAACCGCGAGAACGCGAGGAATCCGCTGGTGCCCTTAATCGTATGGATCGCCCGGAAGATGCGGGAGATCAGGTCGCGAGAGTCCGGCTCCTGTTCGAGGCTTACGAGGTCCCGGTCGATCTGGTCCAGGTTCTCGTGGCTCTCCAGAAGGAATTCGCCGACAATCTCGCCAAGGTCTTCCACGTCTTACTACCTCCTGCTCGGCTTCACTGCCCTCATCGGCCCCTGGGGGCGCCAACTGAGAAGACTCGCCCGGTTTCAGGACTCCCCGCCGGGGCGGCGGTAGCGATAGCCGAACCCGCGAACCGACTCGATCGGGGATTCGTCCGGATCGGACCAGCCGAGCTTGCGTCGCAGTCGCAGGACCGCGAACTTGACCCGTTCCTGGCCGATGCCGGTCGGGTCGTCCCAGGCCTGCGTCAGCAACTGGTTCGGCGAGAGAACCGCGCCGGCATGCCGCACCAAGGCGTTGAGCAGGCGGAACTCGGTGGGAGTGAGACGCTTCTCCTCACTCCTGACGTAGACCCGGCGCTTGGTCGGGTCGAGATGCACGAGGCCGTCGTCGTAGACCTGACTGGCCCAGCTGTTCTGCCCGTTGGAGGACCGCCGCAACAACGCCTCCACCCGGGCCAGCAGTTCATTGTTGGCGAACGGTTTGGTCAGGTAGTCGTCGGCACCGCCCCGCAGGCCGCGTACCTTCTCCGCCTCCTGACCGTGTGCGGTGAGGACGAGCACCGGGACGTCCGAGACGTCACGCAGCCGTTCCAGCACTTGCCAGCCGTCCATCTCCGGCAATCCGACGTCGAGCACCACCAGATCGGGATGCTCGGCATAGGCCTCCTTCAACCCGGACCGGCCGTCGGCGGCATGTGCCACCTCATAACCGGCCCGGCTGAACAGCAACCGCAAAGCGAGTGCGATATCCGGATCGTCCTCGACCACGAGTAGGCGACTCATTCTCAGCTCCCCCTGCCCCAACCCGCGCTCGCGCCCCTAGCGGACATGGCAGTCCTCCGGGCACGCGGATGGCACCACCCACGCGACGGTGGGCGGAAAAATAGTCCGGGCGAGAACACACCATAGCGTGATGTGACTGCCTATATACGGACAGTGAAAGCTTAGCGTCGGGCGGGGATGTACGAGCCGGTCCGCGAGGATCCGCCCGAACAGCTCGATCAAGGCCGTCTCGGGCAACCTTCCGGACAGCCCTTCAGACTGACATCTCCGTTACGACGTTTAGCCCGTTTCGAGAAAGATGTGACACGCCGCGTACAACGGGGTGCGATAACCGGGACGGGCCGATCCGTGCCCGGTTTCGCCATTCGGGAGGCTCCGTGCTGGTAAGACATGTCGCCGCACTAGCGGCGGCGCCCACCCTGCTCGTTCTCTCCGCCCCGGCAGTGGCCCGGGAGACCCCGCCGCTGACACCGGTCCAGGAACGGGCCCGCGCGGTGATGACACAGGTCGTCCAGCTGACCAACACGGAACGCACCCGAGCCGGCTGTCCGGCGCTGACCGTCGACGGCCAGCTGGTCACCGCCTCACTGCGGCAGAGCAACTACATGGCCCGGACCCGGCTGTTCAGTCACGTGTGGCGCAACGGCTCGACCTTCGCCGACCGCAGCGAGGAAGCCGGTTATGAGAAGCCGGCCGGGGAGAACATCGCGTGGGGGTACCGGACCGCGCCCGACGTGGTGCGGGCCTGGATGGCCAGCATCGGGCACCGGAAGAACATCCTGAACTGCGAGGCCCGGGCGATGGGTGCCGGCGTGGCCTTCGCCGCCGACGGCACCCCTTATTACACGCAGGTCTTCGGCTGGGAATGAAGCCGGGAATGAGGCCTGGAATGAGGCCTGGAGCGACCCCGCCTCAGAGAGTGCAGTTGATCAGCACCGGCTCCGGGTGCAACTCGACACCGAACCGCGCGCGCACCCCGTCCCGGATGACCCGGGCCAGGTCCAGCAGCGCGGTCGTGGTCCCACCACCCCGGTTGGTCAGCGCGAGCGTGTGTTTGCCGGAGATCGCCACCCGGTCACCGGCGAAGCCTTTGGGGAACCCGGCATGCTCGATCAACCAGGCTGCCGGGATCTTGACGGTGCCGTCGGCGCCCGGCCAGTGCGGCATCTCGCCCGAGGAGACGAGCGTCGCGAAAACCGATGCCGGCACCACCGGGTTGGTGAAGAACGAGCCGACCGACCAGGTGTCCCGGTCCTCCGGGTCGAGCACCATGCCCTTGCCGGCCCGCAGTTTCAGCACGGTGTCCCGGGCCTGCGTCACCGGCACCCGGTCCCCGGCTTCGGCACCGAGCGTGCGGGCCAGCTCCGCGTACCGGATCGGGGCCGAGTCTCCGGAACGCGCCAGCCGGAAGTCGACAGCGGTCACCAGATAGCGGTCGTTGTGCTTGAAGACGCTGGACCGATAGCCGAAACCACACTGCTCGGGGGTCATCACCAGCATCTGTGCGGCCAGCCGGTCGTAGGCGTGCACCGCCTCGATGGTGTGCGCGACCTCCTGCCCGTACGCCCCCACGTTCTGGATCGGAGTGGAACCGGCCGCACCCGGGATCCCGGACAGGCACTCGACCCCGGACCAGCCGTTGTGCACCGCGGTGGCGACGAAATCGTCCCAGGGCTCGCCTGCCGCCACCCGTACCAGCAAGCTGTCTTGATCTTCGCCGACCGTCTCGATCCCACGGTTGCGCAGCACCAGGACCTCGCCCGCGAAGCCCTCGTCGCCGACGACCACGTTGCTGCCACCGGCGAGGATCAACAACGGACGCCCAGCCGCGGTGGCCGCACGCACCGTCTCGACCGCCTCATCCGTATGGACCGCCGTGGTCACTGTGCCCGCGGGCCCACCAAGGCGTAGCGTCGTATACGACGCCAGGAATCTCTCCGGGGCCGAAGGGGTATCAGTCACCACACAACCCTAAGGTCTACGGGACGAGGGGTTCACCGGCGGTCCGGCTGAGCGGGGAGACGACTGCGATGAGGTTGCACGCGACGAAGGATTTCTGGCTCGCGGCGTTGCGCGCCGACGGCCCGGCGCTCTGGGACGCCGTCGCCGAGACGGGGCCGGACCCAGCGGTCCCGTCCTGCGAGGGCTGGACCGTCGCCGACCTCGCCCACCACGTCACCACGGTTCTGTACACGGTGCGGACCAACGTCGCCCGTGGTGTCACCGAGCGGCCCGAGCCCCTGCCCGACCTGCCGCGGGACGGCTGGCCGGAGACTCTGGACCACCTGCGCCGGGAGCTGACCGGCACGATCGAGACGCTGGAGGCCCTCGACCCGGACTTCCCGGCGTGGAACTGGGCACCCCAGCCGAAACGGGCGAACTTCTGGGACCGCCGGATCGCCCACGAGCTGTCGGTGCACCGGTGGGACGCCGAGTCGGCCGCCGGGCGGCCCACTCCGATCGAGACCAAGCTCGCCACCGACGGGGTCGGCGAGATCCTGGACACCTGGCTGCCGGCCGGGCGCCGGACCGGCCCGACCGACCTGCACGGAGTGGTGCACCTGGTCGGCACGGACGCCGGGCAGGAGTGGTTCATCCGGCTGCGCGGCGCCGGGATCGCGCTGCTGGACACCGGCACCATCCTGGACAGCGACGATCATCACCCCCGGGCGAAGGTCACCGGCAGCGTCAGTGACCTCCAACTGGCGCTGATGGGCCGTAAATCGCCGGACCAGTTGGCGCTCACCGGTGACCCCCGGCTCTTCCTGGCCCTGCGAACAGGCTGACAGTTCACACCGAGTGCCGTTGTCACACGCTCGTCAAGCCGTAAGATGAACCGGTTAAGTAATGCGGATCATCAGGAGCGGAGAAGACATGACGGCAACCGTCACGTCCACGTCGGCGCAGCCGGCAGCCGCGGGGACCGGTTTCCCCGAAGGCTTCGTCTGGGGTGCGGCCACGGCCTCGTACCAGATCGAGGGCGCCGCTCGAGAGGACGGCCGTGGCCCGTCCATCTGGGACACGTTCAGCCGGACCCCCGGCAAGGTCTTCGGCGGGCACACCGGCGACGTCGCGTGCGACCACTACCACCGGTACGTCGAGGACGTCGCGCTGATGGCCGACCTCGGCCTGGCCGCGTACCGCTTCTCCGTCTCCTGGCCGCGGATCCGTCCCGACGGCACCGGCCCGGTGAACGTCCGCGGCCTGGACTTCTACGACCGGCTCACCGACGAGCTGCTCAGCAAGGGCATCGACCCGGTCGTCACGCTCTACCACTGGGACCTGCCGCAGACGCTCGAGGACCGCGGCGGCTGGACCTCGCGGGAGACCGCCGAGGCGTTCGCCGACTACGCCGAGGTCGTCCATCGCCGGCTCGGTGACCGGGTCGCCACCTGGACCACCCTGAACGAGCCGTGGTGCAGCGCCTACCTCGGTTACGGCAACGGCGTGCACGCCCCCGGCAAGCAGGACCCGGCCGGTTCGCTGGCTGCCGTGCACCACCTGAACCTGGCACACGGCCTGGCCGCCCGGGCCCTGCGCGCGGCCGGCGCCCGCAACATCAGCATCACGCTGAACCCGTGCGAGGTCTCCCCGCTCGACCCGGCCAACTCCGCCGACGTCGAGGCCGCCCGGATCATCGACGGCGTCGCCAACCGGATCTTCTTCGACCCGCTGCTGCGCGGTGAATACCCGGCGGACGTCCTGGAGCACATCTCCCGGATCACCGATCTGTCCTTCATCAAGGACGGCGACACCGAGATCATCCACCAGCCGCTCGACGTGCTGGGCATCAACTTCTACACCCCGTCGTACGTCTCCGCGAAGCCCGGCCAGCCCGGTGCCCTCGACTACCCCGGCAGCGAGGGCATCGCCTTCCGCAAGCCGGTCGGCCCGGTCACCGACATCGGCTGGCAGATCGAGCCGGCCTCACTGACCCGCCTGCTCACCCGCATGCACCGGGACTACCCCGGCACCCCGCTGATGATCACCGAGAACGGGGCGGCCTACCCCGAGGGTGTGCACGACGCCGACCGCATCGAATACGTCGACGGTCACCTGCGCGCCTGCCTCGACGCCATGGCGTCCGGTGTCGACCTCCGCGGATACTTCGCCTGGTCATTGATGGACAACTTCGAATGGGCCGAGGGATACGCGAAGCGCTTCGGTATGGTGCACGTCGACTACACGACGCAAGAACGTGTGCTCAAGGACAGTGCGAAGTGGTACCGCGAGGTGATCCGGCGCAACGGGCTTTCTTAGTCACTAGGAGCGGGTGTTGACGACGCGGGAACGGCCGACCTTGGAAGCGGTTGCCCAGCGGGCCGGGGTGTCCCGGGCCACGGTGTCCCGCGTCGTCAACGGTTCCACCACCGTCGCCGCCACCATCCGTGAGGCGGTCAACCGGGCCGTCGAGGAACTCGGCTATGTGCCGAACCAGGCGGCCCGGAGCCTGGTCACCCGGCAGACCGACTCGATCGCGCTGATCCTGCCGGAGACCGCGAACCGGGTCTTCTCCGACGACCTGTTCTTCCCGGCGATCATCCGCGGCGTCGGCTCCGAACTGGAAGCCGCCGACAAACAGCTGGTCCTGATGATGGCCGGCTCCGCGGCCGGCTACCAGCGGGTCGAACGCTACGCCGTGGCCGGCCACGTCGACGGTGTCATGTTCGCCTCCATCCACGGCGCCGACCCGCTGCCCGGCCTGCTGGCCCGGCGCGGCATCCCGGTGATCTGTTCCGGTCGCCCGATGACCGCCACACCGCCGGTGCCCTACATCGACGTCGATCACGCCGGTGGAGTCGCAGCCGCCATCCAACACCTGATCGAATCCGGTCGCAGCCGCATCGCCACCATCGCCGGCCCTCAGGACATGGTCGCCGGCCTGGCCCGCCTCACCGGCTACACCGACACGCTGCGTGACGCCGGGCTTCCCCCGCTGGTGGCCGCCGGCGACTTCACCCGCGACTCCGGGATCACCGCGATGCGCGCCCTGCTCGACCGGGATCCCGCGCTGGACGCCGTCTTCGCCGCCTCCGACCTGATGGCCCACGGCGCACTCCAGGCACTCCGGGCCGCCGGCCGCAGCGTCCCCGACGACGTCGCCGTTATCGGCTTCGACGACTTCGACATCAGCCGCTACAGCGACCCGCCGCTCACCACCGTCCGCCAGCCCATCGGCGAAGCCGGCCGCACGATGGCCCGCCAGATGCTGCGCCTGATCGCCGGCGACCCCGACGTCGAACCCGCGATCATCCTGCCCACCGAACTGATCATCCGCGCCTCAGCGTGACCCCGAACCCCTAAGACCCGGACCTTTTCGGTACGCCTACCGAACGCCACCGCTTCCACCCCGCGAGGCAGGCGGCCCGCCCGGACCGCCCCGCGTGCGCCGGGCGTGAGCGGTCCGTAACCGCACGGCAGCCCTTTGAACCGGCTTCACTCACGGCCAGCCTGGCCCCGGTCCGGTTCCGTGTGGTGACTTGGGGTGCGATTCGCACCCCAAGTCACCACACTCCGGGCCGTGGTTTCAGGAGTCGGCGACCGTGCGGGCGATGGCCGCGGTCTCGGCGCCGAACAGGATCAGGGTCGCCGTTCGGAGATTCACCGGGTCAGCCGTGCGGATCACACCGAGGGCCTGCCGCACGGCGTCCTCCACCGGCCACCGGTAGATCCCGGCCGAGATCAGTGGGAACGCGATCGTCTCGGCGCCAAGCTCGTCGGCGACCCGCAGCGAGTTCACATAGCAGGAACGCAACGACTCGGATCGGTCCTCGTCCGCGCTGAACACCGGCCCGACCGTGTGCACCACCCAGCGCGCCGGAAGCCGGCCCGCCGTAGTCGCGACCGCCTGTCCGATCGGGAGGCCCCGCCCGTACCGCGAAGCCCGCAGTTTCCGGGTCTCCTCCAGAATCGCCGGACCGCCCTTGCGGTGGATCGCCCCGTCCACCCCACCGCCACCGAGCAGCGACGAATTGGCCGCGTTGACGATCACGTCGACCAGCTGAACAGTGATGTCGCCTTCGACCAGCTCAACGTCCACAGCGCCCCCTGACGATCAACCATTCCAAGCTGCAGGAACCGTCGCCGCACTCTCACAAGAGGCGCTCGACGCGACCCGCAACACGCCCACGAGCCCAAGCGGACGACCCCATCCGCGTGGAGAGTTGAGGCGCGAATCGCACCGCAACTCACCACACAAAGCGGACGCCCCATCCGCGTGGAGAACTGAGGCGCGAATCGCACCGCAACTTTCCACACGGGCCTGGAGACCGCGCTATAGGGAGGCGGTTGTGGTGATTTCGATGGGGCGGTTCAGGGTCCGGCGGGACAGCAGGGTCGCGCCGGCGATCGCGGCCGGCATCAGGAAGACCGCGCCCAGCGGGATCAGGAACGTCAGGAAGACCGCGACTCCGAAGCCCAGCGTCAGCGGCTTGCGTTTCGCCAGAACCACCCGGCGGTGCCGTAGTCGCTGGCCACGGCGCTGGAACGGGACTCCGGTCAACTCCAGGGCGAGCAGCCAGCCACCGATCGCGGCGGCCAGCACCGGGATCACGGTCTGCCCGATGACCGGGATCAGGCCGAGCAGGAACAGCGGGATGCCGACCAGGATCGAGACGCCGATGAGCTTGAGGGAGTCGGCGAGGCTACGCCGCAGTGACTGCCAGAACCCGGCGGCGACCGCGTCCGGAACGCCGCCGAAGCGGTCCTCGACCAGCTCGGAGATCTTCTCGTAGAACGGGTCGCCGATCAGCAGCGTCACCGCGGCGAAGGTGAGGACCGACAGCAGGATGCCGGATCCGAGAACGGTGAGACCGCCGAGCACCCGCATGGTCCGGCGCAGCCACTCGGCCCAGTCGTCGGCGAACCACGTGACAAGCGCGGCCAGGTCCGGCAGGAAACGGATCAGCAGGAACAGCGCGACCGTGTAGAGAATCCCGGAGAGCAGCGCGGGCACCAGTCCGATGAGGAGCAGCCGGGGGCTGCGCAGCACCAGGCCGAGCCCACGGCCGAGCAACCCGGCACCCAGGGCGAACTCGCGGAACACCGACACCGGCCGGCTCAGATCACCACTCACGTTTCGGGAGCTTAGAGCCCGGATGCCAGATTCGCAGGACGGGGGCACCGCCTTCAGCGGAAGCGCCACCAGGCGGGACCCCGGTAGTTGTTGTAGTACCGGGTCTGTTCATCGACGAAACCGGACGGCTCCGGGATGACGGTGCTGGTGGTGGACGTCGGCACCGGCGGTGTGTCCGAAGGGTCCGGCGGGTCGGTGACCTGCGTCGGGGTCGGGACCGGTGGTTCGGTCAGGTGCGGTGGTTCGGTGGTCCGGGTGGTCTCCGGCGCTGCGGAACGGATGACCGTCACGGTCGTCACGACCACGGTCGGGCCGCCGAGCGGGGTGTCCGCCGAGGAACCGGGATCGGGCGTGGCCCGCGGTGGGTGGGCGGTGTAACCGGCACCCCGGTCCGGGGTGGTCCCGACCGGCGCGGAACCGATACCGCCCTCACCGCCGGAGTCGCCGAGACCCGCGTGAGCACCGAGCGCTGCCGGCTGACCGGCGGGAGCCCCCAGGGCCCAGCCGGCCACCCCGGCGAACGGCAGCCCGGCAACCACCAGAGCGAAGAAGACTGATTTAGGGGACAAGCGCACGTACAACGTACCGTTCAAACAGCGCAAAAGGTTACGGCTCCCGGGCGAGGCGAGACGGCGAACCCTAGCTGTTCAGGAACGTCGAGATCCGGTCTCGGAGAGCGTTTCGGCTGGTCCAGATGATGCTGGGGCGGTCGTAGATCTCCAGGTCGGCGTTCAGGAGAGCGGCGATCCGCTCGGACCAGGCAGCCGGATGGGTCTCGTCGCCACGGCAGCCCAGGATCAGGGCCCGGCCGGTGAACGATTTCAGTGCCGCCTCGTCGGGCACCGCGGGCTCCGACCACACCGACTCGATCTCGGGGGCCAGGCCGTCACGCTGAAGTTGCTCGACCCGCTGGCGCAGGAAACTCCAGCCGGCCGGGGTGTTGCGGACCGAGGCGGGAATCTCCAGTTCGACCGCGGCAGCGATCATCGCGGCCTCACCGGACTCGACCGAGGCGATCAGGCGGTCCAGCCGCTGGACGGAGGCGGGAGCGCGGGTGCCGTCCAGCGGAGCCGGCAGGTAGAGGACAACCCGCTCGAACCGGTCGGGAGTCTCGGCGATCAGCCGGCAGAGCGCGGCCGCACCCATGCTGACGCCGACGGCCCGGGTGGCGCCGGTCAGGTCGGCGACGGCTCGCAGGTCGGCGGACAGGTCGGCGAAGCTCCACGGCCCGGGCGGCACGTCGGACCGGCCGTGCCCGCGGGAGTGGAAGAACACCCGGCGGCCGATGACGGCGCTGCCGAGCGGGCGGGTGCCGGTGATGTCGCCGGCGAGACCGTGCGCGAACACGGTGACCGGATCACCGGTGCCGGTGGTGAGCTGCTCGACCCGTACCCCAGAAGAAGGAAGGGTGACCACCTCGGTCGCCGGACCCGGCAGCGTCGGCCGGCCCGTGCGTGGCCCGGTCCGGTCCATGCGCTGCAGCCGCGGGCCGCCGTCCGGAGGAGGCGGGCCGAACCGGATCACCAGAAGCCCTTGCCGTCCGACAGGTCTTTCAGGCCGGGACGGACGTCGAGCATGTAGACCAAGGCGGCGGCGACACCGATCATCGTGACGATCAGCAGACTGCCCCGGAGGAGCAGGGTGATCGCCAGGCAGACGCCGATGATGGCGGCCCACGCGCCCTTCGGCAGAGTGCCGAGCGCCTGGAAACCCGCACCACGTTGCGTCAGGCAGTGGATCAGCGCCACTGCCTGCACCGCCAAGGAGACGAGCAGGACGGCGAGGTTTATGTAATCACGGGCGGCGAGGAAGAAGATGGGCGCTGCTGTGGCCATGAGGAAGAGTCTATGCCGCGGGCCCCGGTGCTGCCGGAGCCCGCTGAGCATGTCGTCAGAGGTTGATCACTCTGCGGGGGCGGCCGGCTTGACCCGCTTGCGGGGCTTCGGGGTCGGCACGGCCTCGACAGCCTTGGCCTCCTCGACCGCGGCTTCGACAGCCTTCGGCTGCTCGGTGGCCTCGATGTCGGCGTTGACCACCTCGGCGGCCTCGACGACACCGGTGCCGACGACGCGCTCGCCACGGGCGACCAGCTCGTTGTAAACGGCGATCGCGCGCTCCGAGGCGATCTGGGCGAAGCTGGCGGCAGCGCTCGCCGCGTTCTCGCGCAGACCGTTGAAGTCGGTGGTCTCGGCCTTGCCACGCAGCTCGGCGGCCTTGGTGCCGGCCTGCTCGTTGTAGGTCTTCAGCGAGGCGGCGGCCTTGTCACTGAGCTCGGTCACCACGGCGGGCAGCTTGCGGAGCTGCTCGTAGGCGAGGTCACCCGCGCCGGCGGCGGCGTACAGCGGGGCAGGGATCTTGGTCTTGGTCTGCTCGGTCATGGCTTCTCCTCGGCGATCGGGGTGGTCCGGGGCGCGGCGTCGGCTGGCTCGGACGGCTGCGCGCTGTTTCGCACGTTCTCGTTGCGGAACGTCTCGTAGATCTGCGTCAGGGACTGCTTCTGCGCGATCGTGAGCTCCGGGTCGACCGCGATGGCGGCCAGCACACCCTGCTGGCCTTCGCCATCGAGCAGTCCGGCCCGCAAGTACATCGCGGGCGTCGACACTCGCAAGGCACTGGCGATCTGGGCCAGCACCTCGGCGCTCGGTTTACGCAGGCCGCGCTCGATCTGACTCAGGTAGGGGTTGCTCACCCCGGCCTTGTCGGCGAGCTGCCGGAGCGAGATCTTCGCGGTCTGCCTCAGGTCTCGGATGAAGGTCCCGATGTCCTCAGGCAGATCCTTGGGTGCGGCCATATCTCGAAGTTAGCCTGCAGTGCTAGCTGTTGCAAGCAAAATGCTAACTCTAGCTAGCGTGAACCGAGTCACCCCTGATTTTTCGCCCCTCAGGGCCCGCTCAGATGGTCGCGCGGACCTCGCCGACCGGCAGGCCACCACCGAGAACCACCTCGGGGAAGTCGCCGATCTCCAGGCCGAGGCGGCGCAGAGCCGCGATCAGCACCGGCCCCCGGGCCCGGGCGGCACCGTCGGAGATCTTGAGGGCGACCGCTCCGAAACCGGGCATGGCCGCCGCGGCCACCCCATCAGCGCCCTTCTTCACGAGCAGCCCGGGAACCGCCGCCATCAGCACGGAATCATCGGTCCCGGTGCCCGCCACCAGCGTCGGGTTCGCCCGCATCGCATCGGCCACCCGGCGCTCCGGGGTGCCCGGTCCGGCCTCGACCAGCTGCTGGAAGGCCCGCGCCAGCCCGAGCGGGGAGATTGCGAAGATCGGCGCGCCGCAGCCGTCCACCCCGAGCGCCGCGATCGGCTCACCGGCGAGACGGCTGACCGCGTCTCCGAGCGCCTTCTGCAACGGGTGGTCGACGTCGAGGTACGACTCCAGCGGCCACCCGTTGACCACACAGGTGGCGAGCATGCCGGCGTGTTTGCCGGAGCAGTTCATCAGGATCGGCTCGGCCGCACCCCCGCCACGCAGCCAGGCGTCCCGCGCGTCCGTGTTCAGCGGCAGGTCGGCCGGGCAGCGCAGCGCCTCCGGGCCGAGCCCGGCCGCGGCGAGCATCGCCCGCACTCGTTCCACGTGGAACGGCTCGGCGTCGTGACTGCCGCTCATCAGAGCGAGGTCGGCCTCCTCGCGGGGAACGAGACCGGACGTCAACAAGCCGACGGTCTGCAACGGCTTGTTGGACGAGCGGGGGAAGAACGGACTCGCGACATCCCCGAGGGATTCACCACCGAGCACGGCGACGACACCGTGGTGGGTGCTCTCCACAAAACCGGAACGGACGACTTCAGCAACGATCATCGGGGTGGAACTCCCAGCAGGTCACGGGCTTGAGCAGGGGTCAGCGGCGGGCGCTGGGCGAGCTGGGCGAACCCGACCGCCCGGGCGACCAGCTGCATGTTCGAGTCGACGGGGCGATTCTCGGCGTACGACAGGGTGTCCTGCATGCCGACCCGGAGATGACCGCCGGTCGCGAGAGACGCCAGCATCACCGGCAGGGTGCTACGGCCGATGCCGGTGGCCGAGAACGTGGTGCCCGCCGGCAGGTCACGGATCGCCTGCTCACACGCGACGAGGGTGGCCGCCGTTCCGGGCGCTCCGTCGGGCGCGCCCAGTCGCAGGCCGAGATGGATGTGGCCACCGGCCGGGAGACCGTACCGGGTGAGCACTCGCTCCAGGAGGCTGAGCTGGTCCAGGCCGAGGATCCGGTACTCCGGCACGACACCGCGCTCTTGCGCGCGAGTGTGTAGGTTGATGGTGGTCCCCGGCGATTCCATCGGGATGGAGACCATGTCCGGGCCGGCGTCGACCACGGTCAGCCGGTCCTCAGCACCGGTAGTGGCGAGCTGCACGATCAGACCGGTGGATTCGCGCAGCGCCGCCACCACAGCCCGCAGCCCGTCCCGGTCCTGTGGGTCCCGAGTGCGCACGTGGACGACGGCAGCGCCCAGCGCCTCACACTCCTTGGCGGTCGTCACCAACTCGGCCAGGGTCACCGGCAGAGCTGGTACTTCCGCCTTACCGCGATCCGCGCCGGTCGGGGCGACGGTGATCAAGGTCCCGGTCATGCCTCGCATACTGCCATGGGTCACCCGGCGTCGATGGCGGCCGCCGACTCCCCCACCGACAGATCGGCGTCGTCCGGGACGTTTCGTTTCACCACGGCGAGCGCGACCATGCCCAGCTCGTGATGCCGGACCGCGGTGCCGATGAAACCGACGGCCCGGCCGGCCAGCTCGACCGGCGTGTTCCTGGCCGGCGGATGGTCACTGGCGACGCCGTCGAGGTGCAGCAGGACCTGGCGGCGGGGCGGGCGGCCCAGGTTGTGGACCCGGGCGACCGTCTCCTGGCCTCGGTAGCAGCCCTTTTCCATGTGCACGCTGGTGGCCATCAGGCCGATCTCGGCGGGGATCGTCCGGTGGTCGGTCTCCCAGCCCAGCCGGGGGATCCGGTGGGCGACCCGCACCGCCTCGTACGCCCAGAGCCCGGCCCGGGGCACGTTCAGCTTCTCGATGATCTCGTCCTTGCGCGCGCGCGGCACCAGCAGGTCGACCCCGAGAGGGACCCGCCGGGCCAGTCCGCCTTCGAACGCACGTACCGAATAGTGGCTCGTCGCCCCGGCCGGAACGGACCCGGCGGCGAATCGGGCATCCGGCACCGCGCCCACCCGAGGGTCCGCGAGGTCCGGGAACAGCGCGGCCGCGCCCGGCCCGACCAGCGACAGCACGGCGATCTCCGCGGTCGCGTCGCGCGGCTCGACCCGGGTGAAGAAGCGCATCATCTCCAGGTACTTCAGGAGACCCTCACCCGCGCCGGGCTCGGTGTCCAGCCACGCCGTCGTCCCGTCCTCGGCGACGAGGGCATGTTGCTCGATGTGCCCGTTCGGGGAGAGAACCAGCAGCTCGGTGCCCTCGTCGGCTTTCAGCGCAGACAGGTGCTGGGTGGTGATCGTGTGCAGCCAGCTCGCCCGCTCCACACCGGGAACCGCGATCACCGCACGGTTCGACCGATCGACCAGGCCCACCGCGGTCTCCAGCAGGCGCTGTTCGCGCATCGGGTCGCCGAAGTGCGCGGGCACCCCGGCGTCGGCCGAAGCCGGGTCCAGATCCTCAACCATGACGGTGGTCACTCGGCCTCCTTGCAATCGCCGCACACTCCGAAGAGCGAGACGTGCCCCACATCGACGCGGAACGCCCGCTCCCGCAGCAGCTGCTCGGTGACCGGGACCATCACCCCCGGGTCGATCTCGGAGATCGACCCGCACGACCGGCACACCAGGTGGACATGCTGGTGCTCCTTGGCCGAGGAATAGGTCGGCGAACCGTGCGACAGGTGCGTGTGGTTCACCAGGCCCAGCTCTTCGAGCAGCTCAAGGGTCCGGTAGACGGTGGTGATGTTGACCCCGGCGGCCCGCTCACGGACCGCGTTGTGCACCGACTCGGGAGTCGCATGACCGAGTTCGTGCACCGCTTCGAGGATCAACTGGCGCTGTGGGGTGAGTCGCAGGCCCCTCTCGCGGAGCATGGCGGCTAGCGATGTGGCGGACACATGACGAGCATAGTTCGGGTGATCGAACGAATCCTCGTCCCGCCCACCGACCTGCTCGGCGACGGTGTCTTCGAGACGCTGCATCTGCGACCGTCCGGGCCGTGGCTGCTCGACGAGCACCTGGCCCGGCTGGCCCGCTCGGCGGCGATCCTCGACATGCCTTCGCCGTCGGTGCGACTGCCGGGTGATCTTCCGGACTCGGGTGCCCTGCGGATCATCTACACGCGTCAGATACTGGACATTTCGGTCTCGCCGATTCCGGCTTCGGTGCTGCGCGAGCGGCGTGACGGGGTCCGGGCGCTCGCCGCCGACTCCGGCATCTCGGTACGGAGGCGTCCGCCATGGTCCATCGCGGCGGCCAAGTCGCTGTCCTACGCGGAGAACTTCGCGGCCCGGCGATGGGCGGCACGGCACGGTGCCGACGACCTCATCGGGCTTTCCACCGAGGGGTACGTCCTGGAAGCGCCGACCGCGTCGGTGGTCTGGCTGACCGGTGACGAACTGTGCACGGTCCCGCCGGTCGAGGCCGGCATCCTGCCCGGTATCACCGCGGCCCACCTGCTGTCCCGGGCGCCGTCGGTGGGCCTGCGCCCGGCCGAGCGGATGATCACGCTCGGCGAACTGGCCGCCGCCGACACGATCTGGCTGGCGTCGTCACTGCGCGGGCTGGCCGAGGTGACCAGCCTGGACGGGGCGTCCCGGACCCGATCGCCCTGGACTCCCCGCCTCCTGGAACTGCTGGGTTACTCAGCCACCGATGCGTAGCAGCCGGGCCGACATGTGCGGCCTCAAGCCACTGTCGCCGACCGCGATCTCGTGGGCGTACAACAGCGCGCCCTCGACGACACCGAACAGCCGGTGACCGCCCGTCACGGGCAGACCGGACGGCGTGTACGCCACCGCGTCGGCGGTCATCTCCAGCCGGGTCGTGGCCGCCTTGCCCAGATAGAGCTCGGCCACCCCGTCCGGGCGGATCATGGTGGCTTCCATCTCGTCACCCGGCCGGCCGTCGACCAGCACCGGACGCCAGAACCCGGACTCGTTCAGCGCCTGCCCGGCTGGTTTCGAGTCATCGTCGAGCACCCAGGCGCGCGACTCGAACCGCAGGAAATCCCGGCCGTCGTGGCTGATCCGGATCTCCTGGGCGAAGTCGTAGTCCTTCTCCTGCGGGAACCCGCCCTGCCCACGGCCCCGCCACAACCCGACGAACGGCAGCAGCCCCAGCAGCGCCGGGTGCAGATCCGGACCGGACCGCAGGTCGTGAGTGTCCTCATAGGGATAGCGCTCGACCGGCGGAGCGTTGAGCCACGGCGGCGGTCCCAGCGGGTTTTCCGTCTCGTTGCTCACCAGCGTCCCCTCGAAATGCGCATTGCCAGATAGCCGAAGCCGCCGGCCAGACCGCCCAGAGCGGCCACCAGCAGACTCACGAACCCGATTTCCGTAACCATGACCGGCCCATCTTATGCTGGCCGCTCCGGGCTCTATGCTGGCCGCTATGGCACGCCTGCTCGTCGTCAAGGCCACCGCCGGCGCCGATGCCCCGGAACGCTGCAACCAGGCGTTCAACGTGGCCGCGACCGCCGCGACCGCCGGAGTCGACGTGTCGTTCTGGCTGACCGGCGAATCCACCTGGTTCGCCCGGCCCGGCCGGGCCGCCACCTTCGTGCTCCCACACGCCGCTCCACTGCCCGACCTGATCGACCTGCTCCTCGAAACCGGCCGGATCACCGCCTGCACCCAGTGCGCCGCCCGCCGCGACATCGGCCCCGGCGACGTGATCCCCGGCATCCGCATCGCCGGCGCCGCCGCCTTCGTCGAAGAGATCATGTCCGACGGCGCGCAGGCGCTGGTCTACTAGCTTTCAGACCGTCCGGCAGCCGGTGGTCACCGAGATCCGGAGCCGCCCACCGTCAGCGGTGGTCACGACCGATTCAGACCCGGCGCGGTACGCCCACCCACCCGGCTCACTCCACACCGGCTCAGCCCCCGCGGGCACCCCACGCGGCTCGCCGTCCGGATCAGCCACACCCCCGTCGGCCTGGAACGTCGCAGCGGTCCCGCCACCAGGGCAGACCACCGCCCCGCGAACCGTGCCACCGATCTCCCGCAGCATCTCCGGTACCGCCCCCGCAGCCGGATCGCCCCGATCGAGACCGCCGGTCGACGGCCGGCACCCGGTGAAGACCGACACCGTCAGCACCTGATCCGACGAATGCGCCTCGGCCTCGACCCCGATGTAGTCCCCCGCGTCGGCGAAGAACGACAACCGGGTGCCCCCACGGGTCGCCACCACTCCGGCGTCATAGGACTCCGGCAGCCCTTCGGCAAGCCCACTGAGAGCCTCACGAGCCTCGCCGTCGGCCACGTAGAGCGTCACGGTCCGTTCGGCTTCGAGCCCGTCCCGAACCGGGGTGATCGCACACTCGGTGACCCGCAGATCCCCGATCCGCAGCACCCACCGCTCATCCTGAACGACCTCGACGAGCGCCCCGGTAGCGGTCCGCATCGACGACAGAGCCTGCCCGATGTCCCGCTGCTCCGGCACGGTCGGCGGATCATTACGAACCGACCAGAACACCGCCCCGGTCAACAGAACCCCCCAGGCACCCACCACCGCCCAGGTCCACCACCGCCGCCCCTTCGGAGCCGGCGGCGGGTACCCATTCCCCGGCCCCGTCACGGCAGCCATGGTGACACGTCCACCAGGTTCACCCGAATTCGCGACTACGGCTGGATATAATATTTTCTTATAATCGACCGGTGTGGGAGATCCAGGGGGTGCGCGATGACCGAGGCCACGAACTGGCGCGACGTCAAGGCGAAGGCCCGCGCCGCCGACCCGGACTGGGACAGCCCCGATCGCGTCTCGCGCCGAGACCAGATGCGCGAGCAGATGATTGCTGCGGTCAGTGGCGCCCGGCTTGCCCAGATTCGCAAGGATCTCGGCCTGACTCAGGTTCAACTCGCTGAGGCCACCGGCCTGAGTCAAGCCCGAATCAGCCAGATCGAGAACGGCGACTCGATGACCATCGACGTCCTGCGCGTCTATGTGACCGGCCTGGGTGGCCACGTCGAGGTCGTAGCTCGCATCGGGGACATCCGGCTCAACGTCGCCTGATCGCGGCATACTCCGGCGAGGCCAGGAAACGCTCGATCATCTCCGCACTTCCCGGGGTGAAAGACCGGTCGAGAACCTCGTCCACCGGGATGAAGAGCATCGCGGCGCCCTCACCCAGAACCACGTCCTCCTGCCCCGCTGAGGTCGCCGCGTAGAAGTAGTTCTTCGTCCGATCCTGGTCGGGTAATTCCTGCCGGACGAAGAGACGCAGCGGCCCGTCCGGGCGCAACCCGGTCTCCTCCCACAACTCGCGGATCGCGCCCTCCTCCGGCGTCTCGCCCTCCTCGATAGCGCCGCCGGGAAGGCCCCAGACGTTCGGGAAGTAGGGCGCCTTGTCGTCGCGCAGCTGCAACAACAGCGCGCCGGTGCGGTCGACCAGGAGTGTGCAGGCGACGTGGATCAACGGGCGGTCCTCTCAGCTGTTGCCGAGGCGGCGGAGTGCTCCCTCGGCGACCTCGGGGCGGGTCGTGTACCAGAACGGCGGGAGTGAGCCCCGGAGGAAGGCTCCATAACCGCGGGCCGTCTCCAAACGGGAGTCCAGGACCGCGACCACGCCCTTGTCCCCGGTGGAGCGGATCAGGCGGCCGACGCCCTGCGCCAGGCGAACGGCGGCGATCGGGACGCTGACCGCGGTGAAGCCGGAACCGCCGGAGGCGTCGACCGCGGCGGCCCGGGCGGCGGCCAGGGGCTCGTCGGGGCGGGGGAACGGCAGACGGTCGATGACGACCAACTGGCAGGCGTCACCGGGCACGTCGACGCCCTGCCAGAGCGACATCACGCCGAAGAGACAGCTCGCCTGGTCCTCTTTGAATTTCCGTACCAGAATCGGCAGTGTCTCCTCGCCCTGGAGCAGGATCGGCAGGTCCGTTTTGGCACGCAGCAGCTCGGCAGCCTGGGTGGCGGCCTTGCGGGACGAGAAGAGCCCGAGGGTGCGCCCGCCGAGCGCCTCGACCAGCCGCAACAGCTCGGCTCCGGCGGCGTCGGGCAGCCCGGACATCGCGGGCCGGGGCAGGTGCGCCGCCACGTACAGAATGCCCTGTTTCGGATAGTCGAAGGGCGAACCCACGTCGAGCGAGGTCCAGCCGTCACCGGAGGTCGCCTTGCCGTCGACGGGCAGACCGAGGGACCGGGCCACGGTGTCGAACTTGCCGCCCAGGGTCAGCGTGGCGGACGTCACCACCACGGTCCGGTCGGTGTAGAGGCTCTCGGAGAGGGTGCCGGCGACCGACAGCGGGGCGACCACCAGGGCCCGGCGGCCGCTGCCGAAATCGGACTTCTCGATCCAGGCCACGTCGAACTTGTTCTCTTCGAGCAGCCGCTGCGCGGTGGTGGAGAGTTCGTCGAGGACCGCTTTGGCCTGCTGTTTGCCGACCGGGTCGGAGTCGTCGGCCTTGATCTCGCCGATCGAGGAGAGCCCGGACCGGGTGGCCGACTCCAGGGTGGCGACGGCCAGGCGCAAGCGCTCGGGCAACCCGCTGGTGAGGCGCTCGGCGGGCAGGTCGGTGAGGCAGACGGTGAGCTCGTCGGCGGCCTGAGCCAGCTGCTCGGCGGCGGCCGGGGTGATCATCGTGCGGGCGCGGCGGCCGGCCCGCTCGACGGACTCGGGGGTGATCTCGGCCTGCGCCGCGGAGGAGACCCGGTCGGCCAGCTCGTGGGCCTCGTCGACGATCAGCAGCTTGTGCGGTGGGACGATCTGCCGCTCGGCGATCATGTCGACGGCGAGCAGGCTGTGATTGGTGACGACGATGTCGGCCTCACGGGCGCGGACCCGGGAGGCCTCGGCGAAACACTCCGCCCCGTACGGACACCGGCCCGCCCCGACGCAGTCCCGGGCCGGCATCGACACCTGCCGCCAGACGACCTCGTCGACACCGGGGTCGAGCTCGTCACGGTCGCCGGTCTCGGTCTTCTCCGCCCATTTGCGGATCCGCAGGATCTGCTTGCCGATCTTGCCGGCCTCACCGAGCCACTGAACGGCCTTGGGCGCGGGCGCGGCCGAGTCGAAGAGCGTGTCGTTGGGCTCCTGCTCGTCGGCGTGTTCGAGTTTCGCCGCGCACAGGTAGTGGTGGCGGCCCTTGAGCACGGCGAACGTGGGCTTGCGCCCGAGCACCGGCTGCACCGCCTCGGCGAGCCGGGGCAGGTCGTGCGCGATCAGCTGGTTCTGCAGCGCCAGGGTGGCGGTGGAGACCACGACCGGACCCTCGACGAGCAGGGCGGGAGTGAGATAGCCAAGACTCTTGCCGGTGCCCGTGCCGGCCTGAACTAGCAGGTGCTCCTTGTTCTTGACGGCCTTGTCGATGGCCTCGACCATCGCCTGCTGTCCGGGACGGGCGGAACCACCGGGAACCGCCCCGACGGCGGCGGCGAGGACCTGCTCGGCGGTTGCCTTTTTCTTAGTGACTGCGGGCACGCAGGAACCGTACCCGGCACCACCGACATAACCGGGTCAACGTTAGGGTGCACCCATGCCGAGCGAGATGGTCCGGGTCATCTACACGAAGTACGACGGTTCGGCACATCGTGACTACCCGGCCCGCCGTCTGGCGGAGGACGACCTCGGCATCTGGGTCGGCGTGACGCGGGGCACCGCCTCGGTCTACCACGGCCGCCCGTCGGTGGAGCAGATCCCGTTCGTGCTGCTCATCCCGCATTACGCGTGGTGGACGGGCATGTTCAACCCACCGCCGCGGACCAGTGAGGTCTACTGCGACATCACCACCCCGGCGCGCTGGGAGGGTGACACGGTGCACATCGTGGACCTGGATCTGGACGCGGTCCGGCGCCGCGAGTCGGGCCTGGTCGAGCTGCGGGACGAGGACGAGTTCGCCGAGCACCGGGAGGCGTTCGGTTACCCGAGTGATCTGGTGGAGCACGCCGAGGCCGCCTCCCGGTACCTGATCGGGGCGCTCGGCGACGGCACCGAACCGTTCGCCACCCACTACCGCAAACACCTACTCGAAGTGACCCAGGACTAGTTCTTTCTTGAAATCGGCCGAGTGCAAGAAAGAACTAGCTTCTCCGGGTTCTGCTGGTTGAAGACGCCGGTGATCCGGCCCTCGTCGACGGTGACCGCGACGACCACGAGCAGTCGGCTTCCGTCCGGGTTCCGGCCGCTGAGCATGAGCGCGGCCGACCCGTTGACCAGCACCGGCTCGATCGTGAGGTCGGTGACTCCGGGCAGCCGGTGGGCGAGCAGGCCGGTGAAGAACCGGGCCACCCGGTCGGCGCCGAGAACGGGACGCAGCGCGGCACGGACGACTCCGCCGCCGTCGCCGATGGCGACCACATCAGGTGCCAGAACCGCAGCGAGAGTACGCATGTCGCCGTCCCGTGCGGCCGCGAGGAACGCGTTCAGCACCCGCCGCTGCTCGGGCAGCCCGGCAGTGTGCCGGACCTGACCGTCGGCGACCGCTTTCCGGCCCCGGGAGGCGTGCTGCCGGGCCGCCGCCGGTGTGCTGTCCAGCACCGCCGCCACCTCGTCGAACGGCACCGCGAACGCGTCGTGCAGGACGAACGCCACCCGCTGCTCGGGGGTGAGCTTCTCCAGCACCACCAGCAGGGCGATGCTGACCTGATCGGAGAGTTCGGCGTGGTCGGCCGGGTCGGCGTCGGGTTCCACGACGAAGGCGGGCAGCCACTCACCGGGGTACGTGTCCCGGCGTACCCGCGCGGAATTGAGATGGTCCAGGCAGATCCGTGCGGTGACCGTCGTCAGCCACCCCCGGACGTCCCGGATCTCCTCGGCCGTCTGCCGCGCGTAGCGCAGCCAGGTTTCCTGAACCGCGTCCTCGGCCTCGGCACGGCTGCCGAGCATCCGGTAGGCGACGGCCGTCAGGTAGGAACGGTGGGCCTCGAAATCGGCCACGGACGACGACGGCATGACACGAATTCTGCGCGACATTGCTCGTTCTCGCCTATCGGCTGTGCCACAGTATTAAACACCCATATTGTACGAATCGGATGGTGTCTGGTGCAGGAGATGGCGACAATCGCGGGCGGACTGGCCGGGCTCGCCGGAGCCGGTGGCGCGGTCGCGGTCGCCCTGATCCGCCGACAGCACCCCTGGTTGACCGCCGGACACGCGCTGACCAGCGCGGAGACGATCGACCCGCTGCCCGGGGTGATCAGACTCGGACTGTCCGGGATGACGGTCGTGGTGACTCCGGGACCGCGCGGTGAGCTCTACCTCGGCCCCGGCGCCCCGCAGCCCGGCCGGACCCTGCGCCGGCTGGTGCTGGCCCCGCTCTTCACCCGCGCCGGAGCGAACGGCGGCCGCCTGTGGCCGGACCAGCGGGCCCCGTTCCGGCTGGTCATCGAGTTCGGCGGCGGGAACCGGGACCCGGAGGCGCTGCTGCGTGCCTACCGGATGCTGGACCGGCAACTCCAGGACCACGCCGGCCTGCTGAGCAGTTGCCGGCACGAGGTGCTCAAGCCGCGATCGGTGACCGTGACGGTGACCGGCGCCGTCGACGTCCGGGAGTTGCTGGCCGCCGAACCCGTGCGGTACGCGTTCGCCGACGGTGACTTCGACGACCTCGGCTCCCGCTCGGCCCCGCCGGAACTGGTGCCGATGGTCAGCGAATCGTGGGGCCGCCGGTTCGGCTGGGACGGCCGCGACTCGATCACCGCCGAGGAACGGCACCAGTTGCACGCCCTGGTCCGGGCCGCTCACGAGGAGGGCCGAACCGTGCGGTTCTCCGGACTGCCGGACGGCGCCCGCAAGGACCGCGCGGCGATCTGGACCGAACTGGGCGCCGCCGGGGTGGACGTGATCGCCGACACCGATCTGGTCGGGCTGGCCCGGCATCTGCGCCGTCACCCGATCAGCGACCCACCGCGCGCACCCGCTCCGACCAGGGCAGTCGTCCGTTCCACCCCGCGGCCGAACGCGCCACGTCCGGAGAATCGTCACGAGCCGGTTTAAGGGCCGTCGCGAAGGGTGAACCCCTCCGGACCGATAGCATGCGTTCGGAGATCCATTCATATAGCGCCCGTCGATCGAGGTCCCCGCCGTGAAGTTCTCATTCCGCCCCGTCGAGGGTGCCTTCTACGAACTCTTCACCAGGGCCGCGTACAACCTGGTCAAAGGCACCGAGCTACTGAACGAGCTGGCCCTGCCCGGTGTGGACGTCCAGTCTGTCGCCGATCGGCTGACCGATGTGGAACACGACAGCGACTCGATCACCCACGAGCTCTACAAGAAGATCAACTCCACCTTCATCACCCCGTTCGACCGGGAGGACATCTACTCGCTCGGCTCCCAGCTGGACGACGTGATGGATCACCTGGAAGCGGCCGGGAACCTGCTCTACCTCTACGGTCTGACCGCCCTGCCCTCGCTGCCGCGGGAGATGCACGAGCTGGTCACCGTGCTGGACCAGCAGGCGAAGATCACCGCCGAGGCGATGCCGCGGCTGCGCTCGATGAAGAACCTCGAGGAGTACTGGATCGAGATCAACCGCCTGGAGAACGACGGCGACCGCGCCTACCGGATGCTGCTGGTCCGGCTCTTCTCCGGCGAGTACGACGCGCTGACCGTGCTCAAGATGAAGGAGGTCGTCGACGAGCTGGAGGCCGCCTGCGACGCCTTCGAGCACGTGGCGAACACCATCGAGACCATCGCGGTCAAGGAGTCCTAGACCGTGGATCCCTCCTTGGTCGCCGTCATCGCGGTGATTCTCGCCGCGATGGCGTTCGATTACACGAACGGTTTCCACGACGCGGCGAACGCCATCGCGACGAGCGTCAGCACCCGTGCCCTCACTCCCCGAGTCGCCCTCGGCATGGCCGCGGTCGGCAACTTCATCGGCGCGCACCTGGGCACCGAGGTCGCCAAGACGGTCGGTGACGGTCTCGTCGACCTGCCGACCGGCATCCCCAGCCTGGGCGTCGTCTTCGCCGGTGTGCTCGGCGCGATCACCTGGAACCTGATCACCTGGTATTTCGGGCTGCCCTCCAGCTCGTCGCACGCGCTCTTCGGCGGCCTGGTCGGCGCCACGCTCTTCGCCACCGTGGGCAGCGTCCAGTGGGACAACATCATCAACAAGGTGCTGATCCCGATGGTGGTGTCGCCGCTGGTCGGGCTGGCCCTCGGTTTCGTCATGATGATCGCGATCATGTGGATCTTCCGGCGCGGGCACCCTGGCCGTCTCAACCGCGGTTTCCGCTGGGCACAGACCGTCTCGGCCGCGGCGATGTCGATCGGCCATGGCATGCAGGACGCTGCGAAGACCATGGGCATCGTGGTCCTGGCCCTTTACACCGGCGGCATCCAGTCGTCGTCGACGGACATCCCGGAATGGGTCTACTGGTCGTCGGCCACGGTGCTGGCGGCGGGCACCTACGCGGGCGGGTGGCGGATCATCCGCACCCTCGGCCGCAAGATCATCGACTTGGGCCCGGCCGAGGGCTTCGCCGCCGAGACCGTGGCCAGCTCGGTGCTCTACTTCAACGCCCTGGTCCTGCACGCACCGATCTCCACCACCCACACCATCACCTCGGCGATCATGGGGGTGGGCGCGACCAAACGACTCAGTGCGGTCCGCTGGAACGTGGCGGGCAACATCGTGATGGCCTGGATCACGACATTCCCCGCCGCCGCCTTCTTCTCCTGCGTGATCTACTTCATCGTCCGGCCGCTGTTCACCTGAGCCTCGGCCAAGGCCGGTTTCAGTAGTTGACCCCGACCTGATCGCGCAAAGCGTCCAGCAGGGCCATCACCTCGAGCGTCGTCGAGTGCGGCACCAGTGGGCTCTCCAGCTCCCCGGCGAGCAGGCAGCGCTGCACCTCGGCCGCCTCGAACTGGTAACCGCTGCCCTCGAACGGGAACTCGAACGTCTCCGGTTCCTTACCCTGCTGGTTCAGCACGAACGAACGCGGCACGAAGAAGCCCTCGGGCAGATCGATCCGGCCGGTCGTACCGGTGATCGAGGCGGCGTTACGGCTCGGGCCGTTGATGCTGCACGTCAACGCGGCCACCGCGCCGGCCTCATAACCCAGGAGCACACCCGTGGTCTCGTCCACCCGCTCCGGGGTGAGATGTGACCAGGCCTGTGCCGACGCCGGCACCCCGAGGATCAGGTGTGCCAGGTGAATCGGGTAGACGCCCAGGTCCAACAGCGCGCCACCGCCCAGTTTCGGGTCACGCAGCCGGTGCTCCGCCTCGAACGGCCCCTGCAACCCGAAGTCGGCGTGGATCGCTCTGGCCTCACCGATCGCGCCGCTCGACACCAGCTCGGCGATCTTGCGGATGGCCGGGTTGAGGCGCATCCACATGGCCTCCATCAGGAACACCCCACGCGACCGGGCCGCCTCCAGCAGCAGCGCGGCCGACGGCAGGTCCAGCGTGACCGGTTTCTCGACGAGCACCGCCTTGCCGGCCTCGATGCACATCATCGCCGCGTCCAGGTGGAAGGCATGCGGCGTCGCCACATAGACCACGTCGACGTCGGCGTCGGCGGCCAGGTCCGCGTAGGACCCGTGCGACCGGGCGAACCCGAACTTCCGCGCGAACTCCTCCGCGCTGGCGGCACTGCGCGAGCCGACTGCGGCGAGCTCAGCGCCCTCCACCAGTCTCAGGTCGGCGGCGAATGAACTGGCGATCCCGCCGGGGCCGAGAATCCCCCAGCGCACCTTCTGTCCGGTCATGATCATTACCGTATCTCCCCACCGTCGGATGCGGACCAATCCTCGCACCGCGGCCCGGTCGGCCCGTCCGGTTGTCCACAGGGACCATCCGCCCGGACAAGCCGATGTGGATAACGTATCGCCGCACACACCGACGGTGGCAGGATCGGACCGGTGACCGACTCGATGTCGCTACCGCCCGCCATGTCGCAACGTGCACGAGAGTTCACCGGGCCACCCGTCCCGGCCCGCCCCGCCGCCACCGTCGTGCTGCTCCAGCCCCACGGTGACACCTTCCAGGTCTACGTGCTGCGCCGAGCCGCCACGATGACCTTCGGCGGCCTCTACGCCTTCCCCGGCGGGGTCGTCGACCCGTCCGACCGCCCAGCGACGATCCGCACCGACTGGCCCGCCCGCCTAGGCCTCCCCACCGCCGAAGCACACGCCGTCGTCGGCGCCGCCGCCCGCGAACTCTTCGAAGAGACCGGCGTCCTACTGGCCAGCCCCCGCTCCGAGCCCGACCGCACGGTGACAACAACAGACACCGACGACTGGGAGTCCGACCGCGCAGCCGTGGCGTCCCGCACCCTGTCGATGACCGACTTGCTGGCCAGCCGCGACCTACTTCTCCGCGACGACCTGCTGCTGCCCTGGTCCCGCTGGATCACCCCGGAGTTCGAGCCCCGCCGCTACGACACCTGGTTCTTCGCCGCCCTGCTACCCGAGGCCCAGTCCACCCGAGACGTCTCCGGCGAAGCCTCCACCACAGCCTGGATCCCCCCGTCCGACACTTCCCTGCCGATGCTCCCACCCACCCGCCGAACCCTCGCCGAAATAGCCACCCACAAAACCATCCCCGAGGTAGTAGCCGCCTCCACCCACCGAGACGCCGCAACCCCCCTGACCCCACGAATAGCCATAGCCCCCAACGGAGAGGTGCAATTTCAACTGCCTGATCCGGTACGCCCGCCCAAAGCCCCGCCCCGTCCCCGCAAGGCAGGCGCCGCTCAAGGCCGCCCCGCGACCGCCGGGCCGAATGCGATGGTCACCGACGACCCACCCGCCAGCTCACCCGCACCCTCTCGCCCGATCGCCCCGTCGCCCAGGTCGCCCCGTCGCCCAGGTCGCCCCGTCGCCCAGGTCGCCCCGTCGCCCAGGTCGCCACGAGCTCATATCTGTTGGCCTGGCTACAAGTGATATCAACGGGTTCGAGGCGGATGCCGACATCTGAGATTCGGAAAGCGGCGGTGGCGTCGTTTCTCAGCTGCCCGATGGCGGGGCGTACCAGAGGAAGCCCCCCACGCCCGGCCGTCATGACGATGATTAGTCTGCCCCCGATGTCTGGAGGCAAATCCCGGCCGTGCCCCGCCCAGCTCGGACGGCCCGGAACGGCCCGGTCTGACTTGGCCCGGACAGTCCTGCACAGCTCGGACAGCCCGGAACAGGACAATCTGGCCTGGCTCGACCCGGCTCGGAGCCGCTCGGCTCGGTCCGGCCCGGAGCAGCTCGGCCCGGCCAGCGACGGCGGCGGGCGGCGGGCGGCGACGGCGGGCGGCAGCGGGCGGCAGCGGGCGACGACGGGCGGCAGTAGGCGACGGGCGGCAGTAGGCGACGGGCGGCAGCGGGCGACGGGCGACGGGCGACGGGCGACTATCCAGACACGAGTCACCTCGTGTTGACTACCACGATGTCCGAATACTTTTGGCCACACCATTCTCGGAATTCCCTGCGACGAGCGCTGATGATCCGGCGGCCTGTGTGGTTGTTCCTCGACCATCGCACGGTGACCAACACGGGCACGGTCATTCGAAAATAGGTCGAGTGTCACCGTGACCGACGCCCGGCCGGCACCATAATCATTCAATATAAAACTACCCCGGCCCGATCGAGGCAGCGACGTTCCCGACTGAAATCTGATAAGCGCAAGAATGTTCCGCGCCCACCTGTCCGTATCCGCCAAGAGCCGAGTGGCAGTCTCGGACCGGGGCGCCGAGTCCCGTCTCGCAGTCGTCGGCTGAGTAGCTGCCGCATCGCAGACCGGAGACACCGGTTCCGGTCGAGGAGGCGAAGGCGGAGCGGGCAGAGTCTGGGGCGTTGCCTGAGCAGCTACCGCACCGCAGACCGGAAGCGCCGGCACAGGATTCGGCGAAGCTACTGCCAGTGCGGGTACCGGCATTTCTGCTGGTGCTGTTGCTGTTGCCGTTGCCGTTGCCGTTGCCGTTGCCGTTGCCGTTGCCGTTGCCGTTGCCGTTGCCGTTGCCGTTGCCGTTGCCGTTGCCGTTGCCGTTGCCGTTGCCGTTGCCGTTGCTGTTGCTGTTGCTGTTGCTGTTGCTGTTGCTGTTGCTGTTGCTGTTGCTGACGGAGTCTGTGGTGCGAGAGAGGCCAGCCACTCTTGGTCTTCGTGGGATAGGGGCATGGAGTCGCGGGCGCGGATACGGCGGAGCTTCTCGGCGTGGCGGCGCTGAAGCCCCCATGCGCGACGCCACTCGTGATCACGACGGAACTCGTCTCGGTCCGGGCAATAGTTCTTCGACTTGGTCCGGTCACGCATTCCTGCGACGCTGAACAACGCTGGCTGACTCATACAGAAATTCTCCCGCACCTCCACAGAGAACTGTAAGAAGACGATCATGCCAAAATAGCTAAACCCGCCAACCGGAGAACCGACCTGACGACGCGATTTCAGCGGAAAGTAGATTCAAACGACCATATCCCGAAGGCGGGACACCCACTTAGATAGACGCGGAGTCACCGGCAGGCCGGCTCTTACGAAAAAGACAGGTTTGCGAGCGGGCCGCACATTCCGCCACGCCGAAGTGGCTGAATGGATCCCGCCGCACACGCGACAATAGTGCCGCTCAAGCGCGTGGGATCTGTGCGCGCCGGGCGGGTAGCCGGTGACCATCGCATTCGGCCCGGCGGTCGCGGGGTGGCCTTGTGTGGCGCCTGCCTTGCGGGGTTGGGGCAGGGCGGGTGGGTTTGCGGGAGGTGTGGGGCGTACCAGAAAAGGAACGCCGGTCCGACTTGGCGTCGGACCGGCGTTAGAAGCCTGTAGCTGGGCGCACGTCGCGCGGTTGGGGTGGCCGGATGGGCCTTTGGCGGTGCGCGGGTGGGTCAGCCGAAGCGGCCGGTGATGTAGTCCTCGGTCTTCTTCTGGGTGGGGTTGCTGAAGATCTTCTGGGTGTCGTCGTACTCGATGAGGCGGCCGGGGTCGCCGGTCTTCTCGATGGAGAAGAAGCCGGTCTTGTCGCTCACCCGTGCGGCCTGCTGCATGTTGTGCGTGACGATGATGATCGTGAACTGGTCTTTCAGTTTGAACATCAGGTCTTCGATCGCCAGCGTGGAGATCGGGTCCAGGGCCGAGCAGGGCTCGTCCATCAGGACCACCTGGGGCTGGACGGCGATCGTGCGGGCGATGCACAGGCGCTGCTGCTGGCCGCCGGAGAGGCCGGCTCCGGGGCGGTCCAGGCGGTCCTTGACCTCGTCCCACAGGTTCGCGGAGCGCAGCGACTTCTCGGCGGCCTCGTCGAGCAGGGACTTCTTGCGGACGCCGTTCAGTTTCAGGCCGGCTACCGCGTTCTCGTAGATCGACATCGTCGGGAACGGGTTGGGGCGCTGGAAGACCATGCCGATCATGCGGCGGACGGCGGTGACGTCGACGTCCGGGTCGTAGATGTTCTGGTCGTCGATCGTGAGGCTGCCCTCGATGCGGGCGTTCGGCAGTACCTCGTGCATGCGGTTGATGGACCGCAGGAAGGTCGACTTGCCGCAACCCGAGGGGCCGATCAGAGCCGTGATCGTCTTCGGCTCGACGGTCATCGAGACGCTGTCGATCGCCTTGAAGTTGCCGTAGTAGGAGGAGACGTTCGTCGCCTCGATGCGCTTGGCCATGGAAGACACCTTCTTTACCGGGACAGCTGGTTGCGACGGGCGAGCAGCTTGGCCGCGATGGTCAGGACCAGGACCAGAGCGACCAGGGTGAGCGCGGCGGTCCAGGCGCGGTCCGGCGCGTACTTCGAGGCGTCTCCGGCCTGCTGGTAGACGAAGAGCGACAGCGACTGCTGGTTGCCGGCGAACGGGTCGAAGTTGATCGCCGCGGCACCGCCGGCCACCAGCAGCACCGGGGCGGTCTCGCCGGCGGCGCGGGCCACGGCGAGCATCACGCCGGTGACGATGCCGGGCAGCGCGGTCGGCAGGACGACCTTGACGATGGTCTTCCACTGGGGTACGCCCAGCGCGTACGAGCCTTCCCGCAACGGGCCGGGGACGAGACGCAGCATCTCCTCGGTGGACCGGACCACGGTGGGCAGCATCAGCACCGCCAGGGCCAGTGAGGCGGCGAAGCCGGAGAACCGGGGTTGTCCGTTGTTGAACCACGGGCTGACGATGAGCACCCAGAACGACAGGATGAACAGGCCGGCCACGATCGACGGGATACCGGTCATCACGTCGACGAAGAAGCGGACGGTGCCGGCGAATTTGCCGCGGCCGTACTCGACGAGGTAGATCGCTCCGAGCACACCGAGCGGAACCGCCATCAGGGTGGCAAGGCCGACCTGCTCCAGGGTGCCGATGATGGCGTGGTAGGCGCCACCGAGCGGATCCCGGGCTCCGATGTTGTTCATCGAGGTGCCGAAGAAGTCGCCGTCGAGGCGGTTGACGCCCTTGGAGACGAGCGTCCACACGACCGAGGCGAGCGGCAGGATCGCCAGCAGGCAGGCGGCGTAGATCAGCGACTTCATGGTGCGGTTCTTCGCGGCGCGCGGGCCTTCGATCCGGCCGGCCACGACGTTCAGGCCGACCAGGTAGAACACCGCGCCGATCACGATCACGAGCACCCAGTTGCCGATGCCGAAACCGAACACGATCGCGGCAGCGACCGCGAACGCGACCACAGCGACGAGCACGTTCGTCAGCACCGGGAGCTTCTTGCTCCGGATGTTGTCCGGCGTCATGACGACGCCGGGCGCCTGCTTCTCGACAAGACTCATGCGGCACTGTCCCGGAACTCGCGACGGCGGTAGATGATCGCCCGCGCCGTCATGTTGACCACCAGCGTGATCGCGAAGAGCACCAGGCCGGAGGCGATCAGGGCGCCACGGCCCGTCGCGTTGGCCTCGCCGAAGGAGTTCGCGATGTTGGCGGCGATGGAGTTGCCGCCGTTCTCGATCAGGTTGAACGAGATGTCGAAGGCGATGCTGAGCGTCAGGGCCAGGGCGATGGTCTCGCCCAGTGCGCGGCCGAGGCCGAGCATGACCGCGGCGATGACACCGGGCTTGCCGTACGGCATGACCGCGGTCCTGATCATCTCCCAGCGGGTGGCACCGAGGGCCAGTGCGGCCTCCTCGTTCATGCCGGGCGTCTGCTGGAAGACCTCGCGGGAGAGGGAGGTCACGATCGGCAGCACCATGATCGCCAGTACCAGGCCACCGAGCATGATCGACTGCCCGAACGGGCCGTCCCCGCCGAAGAGCGGGATCCAGCTGAAGTACTCGTTGAGCCAGATCGAGAAGTCGCGGACCGGCTGCTGGAAGACGTCGCGGCCCCAGAGACCGAAGACCACGCTGGGTACGGCGGCGAGCAGGTCGATCACGAAGCCCAGCGGGGTGGCCAGGCGACGGGGCGCATAGTGCGAGAGGAACAGCGCGATGCTCAGAGCGATCGGCACCGCGACGACCAGCGCGATGATCGAGCTGAGCACGGTACCGAAGGCGAGCGCCGCGATACCGAAGGACGGGTCCGCCTCGTTCGGGAACCACTTCAGCTCGGTGAAGAAGTTCGCGTCGTTCGCGGAGAGCGCAGGTGCTGCTTTGGAGATCAGGAAGACGGCGATCGCGATGATGATGACCAGCACCATCGCACCGGAAGCCGTGGACAGGGCCCGGAAGCCCGTCTCGATCGAGAATCGGGACTTCTTGGGCAGGGCGCCACCGCCACCGAGCGGGGGCTCGTCGTAACTGCTCGGAGAAGTGCCGTAGCCGGCTCCCTGACCGCGACTCGAAGTCGCGGCCAGGTCGCCGGCGGTGGCGTTCACCGAGCGGGAAGGGTTGTCACCCATCTGCGCGCTCGCTGTCGTTTCGGAGGGATGTAGCGGACGATCAGGCGATCGAGGCGATGGACTGCTCGACCTTGGTACGCAGCGTCTCCGGCAGCGGGGCGTAGCCCAGCTCGGCGAGCGCCTTCTGGCCGTCGGTGCTCGCGGTGTACTTCAGGAAGGCCTGGACCTCTTTGGCCTTGGTGCTGCCCTTGCTGCAGGCGATCTCGTAGGTCACCAGCACGATCGGGTACGCGCCCGGGGTGGTGGTGGCGTAGTCGAGGGACAGGGCCAGGTCACCATCGGTGCCCTTGACCTCAGCGTTCTCGAAGGTCTTGCCGGCGCTCTCACCGGACAGCTCGGCGTACTCACCGGCGCCGTTCTTGATCTTCGCGGTCTGCAGGTCGCTGTTCTCGGCGAAGGACAGCTCGACGTACGAGATGGTGTTCGGGGTGCTCTTGACCTTGGTGGCCACACCGTCCGACTTGCTGGCGCCGGTGCCGCCCGGGGCCTTCCACGCCTTGCCGTTGCTGAAGCTCCAGTCGGCCTCGGCGGTCTTGGTGAGGTACTTGGTGAAGTTGTCGGTGGTGCCCGACTCGTCCGCCCGGTGGACCGTCTCGATGTTGGCGTCCGGCAGCTTCGCACCGGAGTTCTCGGCCGCGATGGCGGCGTCGTTCCACTTGGTGATCTTGCCGGAGAAGATCTTGGCGATGGTCGAGGAGGACAGCTGCAGGCCGTCGACGCCGTCCACGTTGTAGACCACGGCGATCGGGCCGATGACCATCGGGAGGTTGAGCGCCTTGCCACCGACACACTTGGCGTCGGCGAGCGGCTGCTCGTCCTCCTTCAGGGCCGAGTCGGAACCGGCGAAGTCGGCGGTGCCGGCGATGAACGCCTCGATGCCCGCGCCCGAGCCGGTGCCCTGGTAGTCGACCTTCGAGTCGGCACACTGGCCCTGGTAGGCCTTGATCCACTCATCCATGGCGTTCTTCTGGGCGGTGGAGCCCTGAGCCGTCAGGCTGCCGCTCACGCAGTTGCCGGAGGCGGCGGACGAGCCGGCTTCCGGCGTCGACACGTTGTCCGAGCCGCAAGCGGTGAGCGCGATCGACGCAGTCAAAGCAATGCCGGCCACGAAACCGGACCGCTGGAGCTTCACGAATATTCCCCTCAGGTTTGCAACCGGTCACTCACCGGCTGACACCACAAAAGCTAGGAAGGCGAAGTGACTGGCTCCGGGGTGGCAAATGAACTAGGAGTGAACACGTCCGCCCCAAGAGGTAGCCATTCCCCGGAGAAGAGTTGTCCGTTAAGTGAACTGCGCTCCAGCTACCCGATATGTCGGGTATATCCGGTCACTCGTGACCGGGCCGAGATGTTTCCTTATCCTCGCCGTTATCGGCGGTAGTTGACGTCCGTCTTGAAAATCTCGAACCCCAGCCGCCGGTAAAGCTTCACAGCGGCTTCGTTCGACTCGTCGACGTAAAGGGTGGCCACGGTCAGGCCGGACCCGGCGAGATGACGCAGACCCGCCACACTCAGCGCCGCGCCCAGGCCGCGCCGGTGCCCGGCCGGGTCGACCCCGAGCACGTAGATCTCACCGATCGCCGGCTCGCCACCGGTCGCCGGATGCACCTTGGTCCAGTGGAACCCGACGAGCGTGTCGGCGACGTCGACGGCCAGCAGGAAACCGGCCGGGTCGAACCACGGCTCCGCCTCGCGGCCCAGAAGGTCACCGAGGACCCAGCGGCCCTGCTCCGGGTGGTGCGCGAAGGCCCGCGCGTTGACACCGAGCCAGGCCTGCTCGTCACTGCCGGGCCGGAAACCACGCAGGGTCACACCGTCGGGCAGCGGGATGTCGGGCAGCGGGTCGAGCAGGGAACGGCGCATCTGCCAGAGGACCCGGGCCCGCTCGAAGCCGTTGCGCTCGGCGAAAGCAGCCGCGCCCGGATCGTCGCCGTGCGCCCAGAACCGCATCGGGCCCGCTCCGGCCGCGGTGAGCAGCCCGGTGCCGACCCCGGTTCGGCGGAAGTCCGGATGGACGATCAGTTCACCCGAGCCGCCCTCCAGGAAGGCGTAACCGGCGAGACGGGCGTCGTCGTAGGAGAGCAGGTGCACACCCGAGGACGGCACGTCGCCGCGAACCCGGAGCACCACGTCCTCGGAGAGCGGGTGGACGCCGTCGACTGACCCGGCCGCGTCGGCCAGGGCGAGGACGTCAGCCGCCTCAGACGACGACAGCCGGTCCGCGGCACGGACCGGCTGTCGACTCGTCATGATGGAGACCCCGGATCAGACCGGGAGGGAGACGGGCTCGTTGTCCGGCAGCTGGCGGCCGGACGGAGGCGTCACGAACTTGTAACCGACCTGGCGGACGGTGCCGATCATCGACTCGTACTCCGAGCCCAGTTTGGCGCGGAGACGCCGCACGTGCACGTCGACCGTGCGGGTGCCACCGAAGTAGTCGTAGCCCCAGACCTCACGCAGCAGCTGGTCACGGGTGAAGACCCGGCCCGGGTGCTGGGCGAGAAACTTGAGCAGCTCGAACTCCTTGTAGGTGAGGTCGAGCGGACGGCCCTTGAGCTTCGCCGCGTAGGTGTCGGGGTCGATGTTCAGCTCGCCGGCCCGGATGGAGCCGCCGGCTCCGGCGGTCGCGTTGTTCAGACGGCCGACAGCCATCCGCAGACGCGCCTCGACCTCAGCGGGTCCGGCACTGGCCAGGATGACGTCGTCGACACCCCAGTCAGCATTGAGAGCGATCAGGCCGGCCTCGGTGACGACCGCGACGAGCGGGACGCCGATACCGGTCGCGTGCAGCATGCGGCAGGTGGCACGCGCTTCCGAGAGCTCGGAGCGGGCGTCGACCAGAACGGCGTCGGGGCTGGGCCCGGACACCAGGGTGCGAACGTCACGCGGAGCGGTACGAACCGAGTGGGGCAGAAGGTCCAGGGCGGGCAGTACGGCAGAAGGTTCACCGGCACGTGCCGTGACCAGCAGAAGGATCTCCACACTCACCTCCGTCCTCGCGGCCTCGAACGGCCGCTCGGGTGACCCGGTCTGCGCAGCGGAAAACGCTTCGCCACCGGAGATTGGGCCCGGCGTCACCGACGGGTGGGTTGCGCTTACCTTAACCGATGCATCACCCCTGATACCCCGGTCAAACGCGCAAGTGATGTAGCGAACGCCTCTCACGTGACCGAACGGCCGAACCGTAACCAGCCTTTTACCTGAGCTCCGACACCTGTGGCGATTGGGACCTGGGTCACCGGTCTGGCACCATCGCAGTCGTGTTTCCCTCGATGCCGAACGAGGACCCCTGGGATGCGGAAGCCTCCCAGCAGGTCGCGCGCATGACCCCGGGCCGCCAGAAGGCCGGGGTCTACAGCGCTGTCCCGGACGAGGAGGCGGCCAAACCCGACGAGATCGAGCCCGAGGACGACGAGTTCGAGGAGATCGAGGTCGTCCCGGTCCGGGCGAAACTGTCGGCCGCGATCGGCGGGTTCGCCGGGCTGCTGGCGACGGCACTGATCGTGGGCAGTCTGGTGACCGGCCCGGGCGCGCGTACGTCGTACGTGATCGTGCTCTTCGGTGTGCAGTTGCTCGGTCTGCTGGCGTGGACCATGGCTCTTCAGCCGCCGGCCGCCGGCGCCACCGCCGGAGTCGTCGCGGTGACCGCGCTGGCCGCCGACTACCTGGCGGCGACCGGTGAGCCGGGCGACCTGCTGCCACTGTTCCTGACCGCGGTCGCCGGCTTCGTCGCGGCGATGGTCGCCCAGGTGATCCGGGCCGAGGACCGGCAGCGCGCCAAGGACACGTGGCGCACCACCCTGCTCATCGTGGGCGGAGTGGCGGCCTACGCCATGCTGATCACGCTCACCCGGGAGCCGCTCGGCTCGCAGGCGATCCTGGTGTGCTGTGTCGGCGCCGGGACGGCCCTGATGATCGCCCGGCTCACCGACGCGGTCCTGCCGAAACCGCGGATCGCCCTCCAGGTGCCGCGGGGCGCGACCGGCATCGTGCTCGGCGCCATGCTGGGCACCCTCGCGGCGTCGGTGCTCGGCAGTTATCTGGTCTATCCGTTCACCCCGACCAAGGGCGCGGTGCTCGGGCTGATCGCCGCGGTCGCCGCGCACCTGATCGATCTGGCCGTCAACTTCGGCGAGGCGGGCCGTCGGCTGGCCGGGGACGCGCCGACGTTCTGGCTGGCCCGGCACATGCAGGGGCCGCTCGGAGGATTCGCGCTCACCGCCTTCCTCACGTACTTCCTCCTGCACTGGTACCTCACCTGACTCGTCGGTTTCATCGAACCCTCGACCCGGGCATGTACGTTCCTCAGGGTTATGGGTCAATCGGGAGGAAAAGTGGCTGAGGTGCACGGAACGGAGCGCCCCCGTCGTCGCCGGGGACGTACCGCGCTGGTCGTGGTAGTGGTTCTGCTTGTCCTGCTAGGTGTCGGTGTGGCGCTGCTGGACCGCTTCAGCAACTCGTACGCCGAGGACGTCATCGCCGACAAGGTGGCCGCGGAGGTGGCGAAACAGAACGCCACCAGCAGCCGGCCCGAAGTGACCATCGCCGGTGTCCCGTTCCTGACTCAGGTCCTCGCCGGCGAGTACCAGGAGATCAAGATCAAGCTGCCGGACTTCGCGGCGCCGACCGGGACCGGGGAGACCGTCCGGATGGATCTGCTGGACATCAGCGCCACGGACGTCAAGGCCCCGCTGAACGCGCTGCGCAGCGGCCAGGGCGAGGTGGTGGCCGGTGCGGTCACCGGGGTCGGCACGATCGACTACTCGCTCCTCGCCGACGCCACCGGCCAGGAGGGCATGACGCTGACCGAGAAGGACGGCAAGGTGGTGGGCTCGGCGGTGCTGTCGATCACCCGCACCCAGAAGATCGAACTCGAAGGGGTCGCCGATCTGAAGGTGGCCGACGGCAAGGTTCAGGTTCGTTTCTCCGATGTGACGGCGAAGGACCTGCCGAACAACCCGCTCATCCAGGGGCAGGTGAACAACTTCGTCAAGCAGATGGCCTTCGAGCTGGCCGTGCCGGAGTTGCCGATGAACCTGGTCATCCGCGAGTTGCAGCCGCTCCCCGAGGGCCTGAAGGTGACCTTCGGGGCCACCGATGTCACCCTCGCCGCAGCGGGTGTCTGACCTCACGTCATCCCGGATCGTGGTCGGCCCTGTTCCGTAGCGTGAGCACGCTGGTAGGGTCGGCCACATGAGCCCCTTGCTCACGAAAAGGCGCGCGGTCGACCTGTGCCGCGTGGCCGCGTGCCTGTGTTGCCCTGTCAGCTGACGGGGCCATTCAGTGCTGAGCACCTTCTCGAGCTCAACCTAGCCAGGGGCATTCTCTAAGCCCGGCAGTGGCGCCGTCGCACAACAGCCCGTGATCCCAATCTAACTGGGTCCGCGCGGAGTGCGACTGAGAAACACTTCGTGCGCTGACTCTCCCTCCACCCACCTTCCAAAGGGAGTGAACCGATGAGTCGCGACACCGCACTCGTCTCGGCCGAGTGGGCCGAGCAGAACCTGGACACCGCCGGCCTCGTGTTCGTCGAGGTCGACGAGGACACCACCGCCTACGACGGCGGCCACATCCCCGGCGCCGTCAAGATCGACTGGAAGACCGACCTGCAGGACCCGGTTCGGCGTGACTTCGTCAACCAGGAGCAGTTCGCCGCTCTGCTGTCCGAGAAGGGCATCAGCAACGACGACACCGTGATCCTGTACGGCGGTAACAACAACTGGTTCGCGGCGTACGCGTACTGGTACTTCAAGCTGTACGGCCACGAGCAGGTCAGGCTGATCGACGGCGGCCGCAAGAAGTGGGAACTGGACGCCCGCGTCTACACCAAGGACGTGCCGGTCCGCGCGAAGACCAGCTACACCGCCAAGGCTCCGAACCTGGAGATCCGCGCGTTCCGGGACGAGGTCGTCGAGGCGATCGGCGTGAAGAACCTGGTCGACGTCCGCAGCCCCGACGAGTTCGCCGGCCGCCTGCTCGCACCGGCGCACCTGCCGCAGGAGCAGTCGCAGCGGGCCGGTCACATCCCGACCGCGCTCAGCGTGCCGTGGAGCAAGGCCGCCAACGAGGACGGCACCTTCAAGTCCGACGAGGAACTCGCCAAGATCTACGGTGAGGCCGGCCTCGACGGCAGCAAGGACACCATCGCGTACTGCCGGATCGGCGAGCGCTCCTCGCACAGCTGGTTCGTGCTCAAGGAGCTGCTCGGCCACGAGAACGTGAAGAACTACGACGGTTCGTGGACCGAGTACGGCTCGCTCATCGGTGTTCCGATCGCCCTCGGCGACGAACCCGGAAAGGCCTGATCATGACTAGTCCCGCAACGAACATCGCCGCCACCTCAGCGGCCGGCTGTGCCGCCCCGGACCAGTCCGCGCCCCTCCCCAGCAGCGTGGACCTGGCCAAGGAAACCGTCATCACCGGCATCGTGCGCAACGCCGACAGCGAGGTCGTGGGCGGCGCGTACGTGCGGCTGCTCGACTCCTCCGGTGAGTTCACCGCCGAGGTCGTGTCGTCGCCCGACGGTGTGTTCCGCTTCTTCGCCGCTCCCGGCTCCTGGACCGTGCGGGCCCTCAGCCGGCACGGCAACGGCGAGCTCTCGGTGGACGCCGACCGTGGTGTCAACGAGATCGCGCTGACCGTGGCCACCGCCTGACCCACGCTCTGTAGAACGAAAAAAGGGGGACCCTCCGGGGTCCCCCTTTTCTCATGCTCCGCCGGTGGTCACCACTTCCGCATGGGGCGGCACCTCCGGGCGACGACGAGACAGCCTGCGTACGGCGGTGTTGAGCACCGCGATCAGCGGCACCGCCACCAGCGCGCCGATGATGCCGGCCAGCACCATGCCACAGGCGATCCCGATGATCACCGCGAGCGGGTGCACCGCCACCGCCCGGCCCATGATCAGCGGCTGGAGCACGTGGCCCTCGATCTGCTGCACCAGGATCACCGCGCCGAGCGTGATCAGCGCGATCACCCAACCCTCGTCGACCAGCGCCACCAGCACGGCCACCGCCCCCGAGATGCTGGCACCGACGATCGGCACGAACGCACCCAGGAACACCAGCGCGGCCAGCGGGAACGCGAACTCCACCTCCAGCACCACCAGCGCCAGGCCGATACCGACCGCGTCAATGAACGCCACCAGCACGGTGGCCCGCACGTAGGCACCCAGCGTGGCCCAGGCCGCGTCCCCGGCGTCGGCAAGCGACCAACGCGCGTTCACCGGGAACAGCCGCACGATGAACCGCCAGATCGCCCGGCCGTCCCGCAGGAAGAAGAACGTCGCGAAGATCGCCAGGAGCAGGCCGGTGGCCAGCTCGGCGATGGTCGCGACGGTGGCGATACCGGTCGACGTCAGCGCCGTGGTGTTCGAGTTGATCCACTCCTGGCCGGCGTCGATCGCCTGATCCAACTGAGCGTCGGACAGGTGCAGCGGGCCGGTCCGGGCCCACTCCTGGATCTGCCGGACACCGGCACTCGCGTTCTCGGTCAGTTTCGGCACACCCTGGACGAACTGGTTCACCACCAGGGTCAACGTGCCCGCCACCGCGGCGATCCCGCCGATCAGCACCAGGAAGGTGGCCAGCGACCGCGGCAACCTCGCCCGCAGCAGCCAGCCGACCGCCGGGCCGAACAACGCCGACAGCAGCAGGGCGATGGCCAACGGCACCACCACGATGCTGACCAGGCCGATGAACTGGAGCAGCGCCCAGCCGATCACCCCGACCACGATCAGCCGCCAGCTCCAGGCGGCGGCGATCCGCAACGGCTGGGGCACATCCGCGTCGTCCCGGCTGGAGATCGAATGATGCACGATCTCCGGGTCGGCCGGTGGCAGGTAGAACTCGTTGTCGTAGCGCTCCGTCTCGGGCGCTGGACGCTCGGCCCGCGCTTGCCGGACCGACTCCCGACCCGAATCGTAGGCCCTCTTCAAGTTCTCCCGGATCCGCATGAAGCGGTTCACCCGCATGACCCCCTCAGCCTGTCGAATGCGCCCTAGTCACGCTAGTACCCAGGGGCCGCGATCGCCTTACCCCGGGGACACCGCGTCGACGCTCTTTCCGGCTGTTTCTCCCCTTCCTCGCCGTTCAGAGGACCTTCCCCGCCGTTCAGGGGCCGCAACGGCGGCGTACCGTCTGCAGACGTGAGTGCCGACACCCGTACCGAGACCGGCCTACCGATCCGGATGCTGCACGACCGCGTCCTCGTCCGGCAGGACGGTAGCGAGGGCGAGCGCCGCTCCACCGCCGGGATCGTCATCCCGGCCACCGCCTCGATGGGACGCCGCCTGTCCTGGGCGACCGCGGTCGGAGTCGGCCCCAACGTGCGGTCCATCGTGGTGGGCGACCGGGTCCTCTTCGATCCGGACGACCGGTCCGAGGTCGAACTGCACGGCAAGGGTTACGTCCTGCTGCGCGAGCGGGACGTGCACGCGGTCGCGGCCGACCGGGTCGAACCGGACGGCACCGGCCTCTACCTCTGAGGTGGCTGCGGGAAGGGCGGCGGGCCATAAGGGCCGCCGTACGCCGGCATCGGCATCGGCGGGGGTAGGACGATCGGTAGCGGCATCACCGGTTCCGCGGGCGGCGCCACGGTCCGGACCACCCCGTCCGGGAAGGTGATCCGGTAGTTCCGGCCGTCCCACCACGACGGTGGTGTCTGCGGGTCACGCCCGGCGAAGGCCGACCGGTAGTTGGTGATCGCGATCAACAGATCGCGCTCCTCCTCAACGGCCCGCTGCAGGTCAGCCGGGGTGCGGGACAGGCCCCGGACCAGTCCGTCGCGGATCAGGGCGAGCCGGGTCGCGGCGAACTGGAAGTCCCGCATCGCCCGGTGACCGGGCTGACCGGCCACCCGCCGGGCCCACTCGCGGGCGGCGTGCCGACGGCCCAGGGTGCCGAGTGCGGCCACCTCGGACGGCGCGAGCCAGCCGGCCTCCGCGTACGGGTACAGCACCCGCTCGGCGAGCCGGCCCTCCCAGCTGCGCCAGGCGATGGCGAAGCCGACGACCGCGAAGAAGAACGGGACCATGAAGCCGAGGTACCCGTACAACATGATCAGGGTTTCCTGGGTGGCCCCGGCCAGTGTGGGCAGCAGGTTGAAGATGCCGTGCAGCATCATCGCCAGCAGCAGACCGGCGATCGGGGCGAGGCGGCGGACCGTGCGGTCGCTGGAGCGGGCCGCGATGCCGAGCCCGATGCCCGCCATCGAGGTGAAGAGCGGGTGCGCGAAGCCGGTGAAGAGGATCCGCACGATGAAGATCAGGAAGACGTTCTGCAAGCCGGTGGCCGGGCCGTACTCGTCGGCGCCCGCCGCGTAACCGTGGCCGCCGAGGTAGAGCACGTTCTCCACCATCGCGAACCCGAGCGCGGAGAGCCCGCAGTAGACGATGCCGTCGGTGATGCCGGACCACTCGCCGCGGCGGCGCCAGAAGAGCAGCAACGGCCCGAGCAACTTCATCGACTCCTCGATGAAGGGAGCGACCAGCACGGCCACCAGCGCGTCCGGCAGACCGATCTGATCGAACAGCCAGGCTGAACTGCTGTTGACCACCAGGGCCACCGCGGTCGCCACGGCGGCACCCCAGGCGAAGCAGTAGACCAGGTATTTCGTCGGCTCCGGCTCGTACCGGTCCAGCCAGACGAAACTGCTGGCCAGCAACGGCACCGGCAGGATCGCCGCAGTCAGGCCGATGGCCAGGCCGGCCACGCCGATGTTGTAGCCCAGGAAGATCAACATGCCGATGGCGGCGGCCGCGATCAGGCTGATCACCCCGGCGACCGGCAGCCAGCGCCGCCACCCGCTGAGGCGGCCCGGGACCGGATCGCCGGCCGCGGCGGCCATCGCGGGGTACGGCGGAACCGGGGCCGGGGACGGCGGAGGAGCTAGGGGGTCGACGGCCATGTCCGCCAGCGTAGTCACCGGTCGCGCCCCCGACATGCCCGACATCGATCAAGCGGTCCCGGACCGGCCGGACCGGCGGCGGGGCTTGTGCGGTCGCCCACTCCAGCCGATCGCCGCCCGGACCTGCCGGGTCGCCTCGGAGTGCTCCACCCCGGTCGCCCGCAGCAGATCACTGACCGCGGTCCGGGTCTGCGCCACCACCACACCCCCGGAATAGCCGACTCCCTCCTGGTACGCCCGTCCCGACTCGGCCACCGCCCGCAGCGCGCGTTCCCGGGCGGCGACCGGTTCGACTCCCCGGTCCCACTCGTGCCGGAGCAGTTCGACGGCGTCACCGAGAAGCCTGATCGACTCGGGCAGCGTCTCCGGGACCGGCTCCCGGTCCTGCAGCGCGACGAGCGCCCGGCGCAGCAGCACCCGGACGTTGCGCAGCGCGTAGGTGATCTGCGGGGCGCCGTCGACGTACTGGGCCAGGGCACCGCGGGCCCGCCAGCGCGCCGGGGCGAAGGCCACGTTCTCCCGGGCCGCTTCGATCGCGGTCCGGAACGCCGCGAAGCTGACCTCGGCCGCCCGCAGTCGCTCCAGCGCGGCCTGCAACGTGTCGGTGTCGGCGGCGGCCAGACCACGGGCGGCGTCGTGCAGGCCACCGGTGAACGCCCGTAACGCCGGGTCGGCGGCCCGCCGGACCACGGTCAGCGGGTTGAGCGGCAGCAGCACGGTCATCACGATCAGGGCGATCCCGCCGCCGACCAGGGCGTCCAGGAACCGGGTCCAGGGCTGGCCGGTGCTCGCCGTCAGGGTGGCGACCAGCACGGCCGAGGACGCCGACTGCACGATCAGCGGGGCGCCGCCGCCGACTGCGGTGGCCAGCAGCACCGCGAGCAGCACGATCAGGCCGATCTGCAGCGGGCCGGCCCCGATCAGCAGGATGATCCCGTCCCCGATGCCGATGCCGGCGGCGACCCCGACGACCAGTTCGGAGGTGCGCCGCAGCCGCTGTCCCACCGATGAGCCGAGCGTGATCACCGCGGCGATCGGGGCGAAGAACGGCACCGGCCGGTCGAACAGGTCGTGCGCCACCCACCAGGCGAGACCAGCGGCGAGACCGGACTGCAGGGCGAGCATCAACCCGGCACGGGCCCGGGTCAGCGTGGTGGCGAGCCGGTCAGCGCCGATCATGACCTCAACCTACGTGCCAGGATGCTCGGGTGACATCTCTGACCGAGGCTTTCCGGTCCGCGGCTCGTGGCGCCGGCGCCACCGCGGACGACGCCGACCTGGACGCGGCCGCGCAGTACCTGCTCGGACGCTGGACCGAACCGCAACGCCACTATCACGACGTGACCCACCTCTCGGCGGTGCTCGACGTCGTCGATCGCTTCGCTCACCTGGCCCCCGACCCCGATCGGGTACGTCTGGCGGCCTGGCTGCACGACGCGGTCTACGACCCGAGGGCCCTAGGCGACGCCAACGAACGCGACAGCGCCGAGTTCGCGGACGGCCTGCTGCAGAGCCTGGGCACGCCGGAGGAGGTGGCGGCCGAGGTGGCCCGGCTGGTCGGGCTGACCGCCGGGCACGCGACCGAGGACGACGACCCGGACGGTGAACTGCTCTGCGACGCCGACCTGTCGATCCTGGCCGCCGAGAAACAGCGGTACATCGATTACACCTCGGCGATCCGCCGGGAGTACGCGCACGTTCCCGACGGTGCCTTCCGCGGCGCCCGCTCCCAGGTCCTCACGGAACTGCTGAGACTCCCGTCGATCTACCGGCACGCCGAGATCCGCGACCAGTGGGAGGACCGCGCCCGCGCCAACCTCAGCGCTGAACTGGAGGAGCTTGCCTAGCCAGGTGTTTCGGGCGGCGCAGACCCGCCGCCCGGAGCCGGACCGTGATCTCCCGAGACGTCAGCAGGGTGGCGCCCAGCCACAGTGCGCTACGGAAACGTACCTCAGGGATGTCGTAATGGTCTCGGTCGAAGGCACGCCGGGGCACACCCAGCATCTCGGCGAAAGCATGCAACTCGTCGTAGGACACATCGCTGACCAGGTGCGACCAGAGTCGGCCGCGACCCGGCCAGCGAGGTTCGTCGACGAGGATCAAAGGTCGATCTCGAGCAGCGGCTCCCGGCGGTCGGCGGCCAGCCCGCGCACGTCAGGGGCCCCGATCCGGGCGGCGTCGGCGGTCGCGTCGTCCGGCATGGTCTGCGACTGCCGTTCGGCGGTGACCCGGGCCAGGTAGTGCTCGACCTCTTTCTGCCGGATCGTGGCGTCCCAGCCGAGGGCCGCGCCCATGATCTCGGCAGCGTGCTCAGCCGACTCCGCACCGCGGTGCGCGGTCTCGAACGAGATCCGGGTGCGCCGGGTCAGCACGTCGTCCACGTGCAGGGCGCCTTCGGCGAGTGCCGCGTACGCCACCTCGGCCGCGAGGTATTCCGGGGCTCCGGTCAGCGGGACGGCCAGCCCGGGATCGGCGGCCATCATCGCGAGCAGGTGGACGGTGAGCGTGCCGTACCGCTCCAGCAGGTGCTCGATCACCCCCGCGGTGACGCCGTGCCGGCGGGCGATGTCCTGCCGGTCCCGCCAGGCGGCGGCGTAACCGTCCGCACCGAGCAGCGGCAACTCGGCGGTCCGGGACGGCCGGGCCGCACCGCCCAGCCGGCGCACCGCCTGATCGATGACGTCGGCGGCCATCACCCGGTACGTCGTGTACTTCCCACCGGCCACCAGCAGCAGGCCCAGCATCGGCTCGACCACCGCGTGTTCCCGCGAGAGTTTCGAGGTGGAGTCGGCCTCGCCGGAGAGCAGCGGGCGCAGGCCGGCGTAGACACCCTCGATGTCGTCGGTGGTGAGCGGCCGTTCCAGCACCGCGTTGACCTGGTCCAGCAGGTAGTGGATGTCGCGGGCGGACGCCGCCGGATGGGCCCGGTCGAGCTGCCAGTCGGTGTCGGTGGTGCCGATGATCCAGTGGCCTCCCCAGGGGATGACGAAGAGCACCGACGTGGCGGTCCGCAGGATCAGGCCGGCCTCCCCGGTGATCGCCGAGCGGGGCACCACCAGGTGCACCCCCTTGGAGGCTCGGACCCGCAGGCCCGGGCGTACCCCGACATCGCTGAGCATCTGCGACATGTCGTCGCTCCACACCCCGGTCGCGGCGACCACCGTCCGGGCCCGGACCTCGAACGGCTCCTCGTCCGGAGCCTCCAGGTCACGCACCGTCACGCCGACCACCTGCCGGGCCTCGCGCACGAAACCGACCACGCGCGTGCTGGTCACCACGGCCGCGCCCAGACTGGCCGCGGTCCGGGCCAGGTTGATCACCAGCCGGGCGTCGTCGACCTGCCCGTCGAAGTAGCGGATCGCGCCGGACAACTGGTCGGCCCGCAGGCTCGGGAACAGATGCCGGGCGCCGGCGCGGGTCAGGTGCCGGTGCAGCGGCATGCCGCGGCCACCGCCGAAGACACCGGCGAAAGCGTCGTACGCGGCCACGCCCAGCCCGTAGTAGCCGCGCTGCCACGCCCGTTTGGGCAGGCTGGCGCTGGGCAGCGGGACCATGATCGGAACCGGGCGGACCAGGTGCGGAGCGAGACGGGTGGCGAGCAGCCCCCGCTCGGTCAGCGCCTCGTGCACCAGGTTGAGCTCCAACTGTTCCAGATAGCGCAGACCGCCGTGGATCAGCTTGCTGGAGCGGCTGGAGGTGCCGGAGGCGAAGTCCCGGGCCTCGACCAGGGCCACCTTGAGACCACGGGAGGCGGCGTCGACGGCGGCACCGGCACCGGTGACACCGCCACCGATGACCAGGACATCGAACTGCTCGTCACGCAGTCGCCGTAGATCGGCGGTCCGACGAATCGGGGAGAGCCGGCCGGCTGAGAAGCGGGAGACGGAGGGATCACGCACCCGTCCCACGTTAGCGCTTCAGTGGTTCACCCAGGCGGGGGAATCTTCGCCGTCCATGGTCTGACGTCTGACTTTCCGCTTGTGGGCGCATATACCCATCGAGTTCTCCAATGCGCACGTTCTGCCCTCGGCCATTCTGAGCGTGCTTTGCACACCCGGACCGTCAGGGTCCGCCCAGGCCGAGGGAAGACCATGCATCGAGCCGTAATGCGGACAACCCCGTACCGGGTGATCTCCGCCTTCGTCATCATGACGCTGACCGTCATGGCCGGTGTCGCCGTCTCCCCACCGGAGGCGGACGCTGCGATCACCAACGCGTTCGCCTCGCGTTACAGCGTGAACGCGAACGGCGCGATCCTGATCCGCGGCAACACCAACATGCAGTGCCCCGCGGCCGCCACCAACTGCACCGCCGCCCAGGGCGGGACCGGCAACGGTGGCGAGACGCTGAACAACAACGGCTACAACATGGAGTTCACCAACCCCGACGGTGACGCCACGACGTTCAACGACAGCACCGCGACGGTCGACATGCCGGCCAACAGCACGGTGCTGTTCGCCGGGCTGTACTGGGGCGCTGACATCAGCGCCGGTGGCAACGGCGTGGCCGCGCCCACTCCGGCCAGCAACAACCAGGTGCGCTTCGGGGTGCCGAACGCCAGCGGGCTGAGTGTCGTCACCGCCACGCAGATGTTCGCGCCGACCGGTGTCACGTCGGCCTACCAGGGCTTCGCGGACGTGACCCAGCAGGTCTCCGGGGCCGGCAACGGCACGTACACGGTCGCCGACATCCAGGCCGGCACGGGCGTGGACCGGTACGCCGGATGGTCGCTCGTGATCGCGTACCAGAACGCCGCCAAGCCCCTGCAGAGCCTGCGCGTCTACGACGGCTTCGGCGTGGTCGACACCAACAGCACCTCGGTGGACATCACGGTGTCCGGTTTCCAGACCCCGACGGACACCTCGACACCGGTGGAGGCCAGCATCGGCGCGGTCGTCTACGAGGGTGACCTGGGCAAGGTCGGCGACACGCTGCAGCTCGACGGCGCAGCGATGATGGACTCGGCCAACCCCAGCAACAACTTCTTCAACAGCACCGTCAGTGAGGGCGGCACCGGCCTCACCAGCCGCACCCCCGCCTGGTCGAACCTGATGGGCGTCGACATGGACCAGTTCGACGCGACCGGCAAGATCGCGCACAACGCCACACAGGCCACCCTGAACCTGGCCACCAGCGGCGAGACGATCTACCCGGGTGTGGTCACCTTCACCACCGCACTGGCCGCCCCCAGCCTGACCACGGTCACCACCCCGACCGACGTGGACGGCGGCGACCTGTTGCCCGGCGACGTCATCGAATACTCGATCGTCGTCACCAACAACGGTTTCGACACCGCGCGGGACATCGTCCTGACCGACGCGATCCCGACCGGCCTCACCTACATCCCCGGCACGATGACCGTGGCCGGCAACACGGTCGCCGACACCGGGCCACCGCTCGCGTACTCCATCAGCACTCTGGCCCGCAACAGCAGCACCACCGTCACCTACCGGGCCAGTGTGAACAGCTCCACCGCGCCGGGCAGTTCGATCGTCAACGTGCCGAACCTGTCGTACTACGGCAGTTCCTCCAGCTCGGCGGAGATCAAAGGCCCCGGCGACACCTCGACCCTGACCGTGCAGCAGCCACAGGTCAACCTGACCGCGACCCTGACCGTCTCCCCGGCCATGGTCAACCGGTCCTCGTCGCCGAACACCGTCAACTACACCGTCAAGGTCGACAACGCCGGTCAGGACCTCGAACCGCACCCGATCGCGGTCGTCGACCTGCCGACCGGCATCACGCCCGGCACCCTGCCCAACACCTGCGCGGCCGGCAACGCCAATCAGCGGGTCACCTGTGACCTCAGTGCCGTCGCCAAGAACAGTTCCGGCACGGTGACCTTCCCCGCTTCGGTGAACAACTCAGCGGCGGACACCGCCACCGCGACCCTCACGGTCACCGGCTCCGGCAACGAGGGCAGCCCGTCGAACAACACCGCCAGCGCCGACGTGAAGCTGAACAACTCGCCGGTCGCGAAGTCCTACACCCGCTCGACCACCCACAAGACCCCGGTCACCATCGACGTGGTCGCCGACATCACCGACTCCGACAACCCGAGCGGGCCCTTCACCACCCAGGTCACCACGGCCCCTGTACACGGCACGACCATCGTGAACGCGGACCAGTCGATCACCTACACGCCGGACGACGACTGGCGGGGCACTGAGCCGTTCGTCTTCACGTGCTACGACCCGTACGGCGGATCGGACACCAGGACCGCCACGATCACCACCACCAACGCCAGCCCGACCGCGGTCGCCGACGCCCGCACCACCGGGTCCGGGGTCCCGATCACGATCGACGTGGTCCTCAACGACACCGACCCGAACAACGACACCCTGACCCTCACCTCGGTCGACCCGCCGCAGTCCGGCGCCGGGACCACCAGCATGAGCGCCGGCAAGGTCGTCTACACGCCCGCCGCGTCGTTCAAGGGCACCGCGACCTTCACCTACGTCATCTCGGACGGCCAGGCCCAGAACAACACCGCCACCGGCACCGTGACCGTGACGGTCTCCGACGGTGCCCCGGTCGCGGTCAACGACACCGGCACCGTCGTCTACAAGGGCACCGTGCTCCTGAACGTGCTCGCCAACGACGCCGACCCGAACGGCGACCCGTTCGGCATCGTCTCGACGACCACTCCGAACCACGGCACCATCCGGATCGTCGGCAACCAGATCGAGTACACGGCGCCGGACGGGTTCTCCGGGACCGCGACGTTCACCTACAGCATCAAGGACAACCTCGGGAACCCGACGTCGACCGCCACGGTCACCGTCACCGTCGGCAACGCCGCCCCGGTCGCCAAAGACCTGACACCGACCACCGGGTACGAAACCCCGGTCACGCTGAACCCGGCCCTGGACTCCACCGACCCGAACGGTGACACCCTGACCGTCACCAGCACCACCACTCCGGGGCACGGCACCGTGGTCCGCAACAACGACGGCACTCTCACGTACACGCCGAACCCCGGCTTCACCGGGACGGACACCTTCACCTACACGATCACCGACGGCACCGACACCGACACCGGAACCGTCACCATCACGATCGGCAACGCCCCGCCCACCGCAGGTAACGACACCTACACGGTGGCGTCCAACGCGCCGAACACCCTCGACGTGCTCGCCAACGACGCCGACTCGAACGGCGACACCCTCACCATCACCATCGACACCCCGCCGGGTCACGGCACCGCCCAGGTCGTCAACGGCAAGGTCGTCTACCAGGCGGCGAACGGCTACCACGGCACCGACACGTTCCACTACACGATCTCCGACGGCAAGGGCGGCACCGCCGGCGCGACCGTCACGGTGACCGTCGTCGACGGTCCGCCGGAGGCCAACCCGGACGCGACGAGCACCAGCACCAACGAGCCCGTCACGCTGAACGTGCTCACCAACGACACCGACCCGAACGGTGACACGCTGACCCTGGCCGCGGTCACCGCCCCGGCCCACGGAACGGTCACCTTCACCCAGGCCGGCGCCGTCACCTACACACCGGACGACGGCTACTACGGCATCGACACGTTCACCTACACGTGCTTCGACCCGGGTGGCAACTCCGACACCGGGCAGATCACCATCACCGTCGACAACGTGGCACCGAACGCGATCGACGACAAGTTCACCGTGAAGCCGGGCACCGCCACCGAACTGGACGTGCTCGCCAATGACACCGACCCGAACACCGGGCAGGTCCTGACCGTGCTCCAGGTCGGCACCGCCACCAAGGGCACCGTCGCCCTCACCGGCGGCAAGGTGATCTACACCCCGAACACCGGCGCCACCGGCACCGACACGTTCACCTACACGCTCACCGACGACCTCGGCGCCACCGACGAGGCCACCGTCACCATCACGATCTCCGGCGACCCGGACGTCAACCCGGACACCGTCTCCACCCCGTCCGGCACCGCCCTCGACATCGACGTGACCGCCAACGACACCGACCCGGACGGCGACCCCCTCACCCTGGTGAGCGTCACCGACCCGGCACACGGCACCGCCGTCCTGGCCGCCGGGAACAAGGTCCGCTACACCCCGACGCCCGGCTACTACGGCACCGACACGTTCACCTACACAGTCCGGGACACTGCCGGGACCACCAAGACCGCGACGGTCACCGTCAACGTGGGCAACGCCCCACCGGTCGCCGCCGCCGACACCGCAGCGGTGCAGACCGGCACACCCGTGGACATCGATGTCCTCGCCAACGACACCGACCCCAACACCGACCAGACGCTGGAGATCAGCGGGGTCGGCACGCCCGAGAACGGCACCGCCGAGATCGTCGACGGCAAGATCCGGTACACCCCGGCGGACGACTTCACCGGCACCGACACCTTCTCGTACGAGGTGAGCGACGGCGAAGGCGGCACCGCCGAGGGCACCGTCACCGTCACGGTCACCAGCGACGACGGGAAGCCGGTCGCGGTGGCGGACGAGCGGAGGACCGCCTACCAGAAGGCGATCACCATCCAGGTGCTGGAGAACGACCTCGACCCGAACGGCTCGCTGGCCCTCGACACGGTCGGCACTCCGGACCACGGCACCGCCAAGGTCTCCGGTGACGCGGTCGTCTACACCCCGCCGAGCGGCTTCTCCGGCGTCGCCACCTTCACCTACACCGCGAAGGACGACACCGGGCAGAGCACCGGCTCCACCGTGAAGGTCACCGTCGCCCTGGCGCCGGTCGCCCCGAACAAGGACGTGGAAGCCGAACCCGGCAAGGCCATCAGCATCCCGCTGCCGACCGTCGACAAGAACGGCATCGCGATCACGATCAGGTCGGTGGGTACGCCGAAACACGGCACCGCCAAGCTCAACGCCGACGGCAGCGTCACCTACACCGCCGCCAAGGGCTTCGCCGGTACGGACACCTTCACCTACCTGGCAGAAGACGCCGACGGGAACCTGACCACCGGCACCATCACCGTCGCCGTGGCCGGTGCGAGCCAGCCGCCGGTCGCGGTGAAGGACCGCTACACGGTGAAGAAGGGCGGCACGGTCTCGTTCAAGCCGCTGAAGAACGACACCGATCCGTACGGCGAGACGCTCAGCATCCTCAAGATCGGCAAGCCCAAGCACGGTACGGCGACCCTCGCCGGCAACACGGTCACCTACGCGGCCGCCGCCGGATACACCGGCACCGACACCATGTCGTACACGATCCAGGACGAACGCGGCGGCACCGCCCGGGCGACGATCACCATCCGGGTGACCGCCTCCGGAGACGCCGACCTGCCCACCACCGGTTCGAGCATCGCCCCGGTCTTCACCGTCGGCATGCTGGCCATGGTGATCGGCGGTTTCCTGCTGATCCTCACGCAGGTGACCCGCCCCGGACGCCACCGCCCGGGCCGCCACCGAAGCTGACGGCGTATGCAGAGGGGCCCGGCCGATCGGCCGGGCCCCTCTGCATCCCCGCGACATCCGATCCGAACCCCGGCCAAGCCCACTGCGAGCAGACACCCGTTGCGTGATGAGTCCGGGCTCGATTCGCACCCCAACTCGGCACACTGCAAGCAGTTGCCCACCGCGTGGTGAGTTATCGCACCCCGACTCGGCACAGTACGAACGGGCAACCCGCAGCGTGGTGAGTTCGGGTTCGGGGTGTTTGCGGGCATGCAAAAAGGCGGGCCGCTTTCGCGGCCCGCCTTTTTTACGACTGGACTCAGAAGTCCATGTCACCGCCGCCCGGGGCGCCGGCCGGAGCCGGGTTCTTCTCGGGCTTGTCGGCCACGACGGCCTCGGTGGTGAGGAACAGCGCGGCGATCGACGCGGCGTTCTGCAGCGCCGAACGGGTGACCTTGGCCGGGTCGATGATGCCCGCGGCCAGCAGGTCGACGTACTCACCGGTCGCGGCGTTCAGGCCGTGACCCGCGGGGAGGTTACGCACCTTCTCCACGACGACACCACCCTCGAGGCCGGCGTTCACGGCGATCTGACGCAGCGGGGCGTCGAGCGCGACCTTGACGATGTTCGCGCCAGTGGCCTCGTCGCCGACCAGGTCCAGCTTGTCGAACGCGGTCTTGCCGGCCTGAACCAGCGCGACGCCACCACCGGGGACGATGCCCTCCTCGACGGCCGCCTTCGCGTTGCGAACGGCGTCCTCGATGCGGTGCTTGCGCTCCTTGAGCTCGACCTCGGTGGCCGCGCCGACCTTGATGACCGCAACGCCGCCGGCCAGCTTGGCCAGACGCTCCTGCAGCTTCTCACGGTCGTAGTCGGAGTCCGAGCGCTCGATCTCGGCGCGGATCTGGTTGACCCGGCCCTGGATCTGGTCGCTGTTGCCCGCACCGTCGACGACGGTGGTCTCGTCCTTGGTGATGACGATCTTGCGGGCCGAGCCCAGCAGGGAGATGTCGGCGGCGTCGAGCTTGAGGCCGACCTCTTCGCTGATGACGGCGCCACCGGTCAGGATGGCGATGTCCTCCAGCATGGCCTTGCGGCGGTCACCGAAGCCGGGGGCCTTGACGGCGACCGACTTGAAGGTGCCACGGACCTTGTTGACGACCAGGGTGGCCAGGGCCTCGCCCTCGACGTCCTCGGCGATGATGACCAGCGGCTTGCCGGACTGCATGACCTTCTCGAGGACCGGGAGCAGGTCCTTGACCGCGGAGATCTTGCTGTTCGCGATGAGGATGTACGGGTCGTCGAAGACGGCCTCCATCCGCTCCGCGTCGGTCATGAAGTAAGCCGAGATGTAGCCCTTGTCGAAGCGCATGCCCTCGGTGAGCTCGAGCTCGAGACCGAAGGTGTTGCTCTCCTCGACGGTGATGACACCTTCCTTGCCGACCTTGTCCATGGCCTCGGCGATGATCTCGCCGACCGTGGAGTCACCGGCGGAGATGGAGGCGGTGGAGGCGATCTGCTCCTTGGTCTCCACATCCTTGGCGAGCTGCGAGAGCGCCTCGGAGACGCTCGCGACGGCAGCCTCGATGCCCCGCTTCAGGCCGAGCGGGTTGGCACCGGCGGCCACGTTGCGCAGGCCCTCGCGAACCAGAGCCTGGGCCAGGACGGTCGCGGTCGTCGTGCCGTCACCGGCGACGTCGTCCGTCTTCTTGGCGACCTCCTTGACCAGCTCGGCGCCGATCTTCTCGAAGGTGCCCTCGAGCTCGATCTCCTTGGCGATGGATACACCATCGTTGGTGATCGTGGGAGCGCCCCACTTCTTCTCAAGGACGACATTGCGGCCCTTGGGACCGAGGGTCACCTTGACGGCGTCGGCGAGCTGGTTCATGCCGCTCTCGAGGCCGCGACGGGCTTCCTCGTCAAATGCGATGATCTTGGCCATACGGCGTTGTCCTCCCGGACATCCGCGGCGCCGGGCCTCGTCGGCCCCGCTCTCCGCATGTTGAGGAAAGTCTGCGGACGTCACCACCTGGCGATGTGACGTCCTCAGGCCGAGCCGGATAGCCCGCGACGACCGGCTCCGTGCCCCAGTGCCGATGGCAGCACCGCGACCGGAACCCCACCGTCCCGACCTGCTGGCACTCACAAGCTGCGAGTGCCAATCACTTGTTTAGCACTCTCCGATGGCGAGTGCAAGAAACCCCATCTTCCCGCGAAACCCCATCAGGGGCCGCCGTTTCGGCTAAGGATCTTGACGGGCCTGGTCAGCGGCCTGTACGGCCGGCTCGACGGTGGCCGGCCGCGCAGTGACGAGCACCGCAATCGACCAGCCGACGATGATGACCGTGTACGCCAGGTTCCACCCGAGGGGTACCGGATCCGGGCCGGGCTCCGACAACCATCCCCGCACGACGGAGAACACCGCGACGGCGACGGAGGCGAGCGCCAGCACCCACGGATCGTCGTACCCGCCGGCCCACGGGCGGGCGCGGAGGAGCCGGAGACCTTCATCGTTCATCATCGAATCATGACCCGATCAGGCCACTCGCTCTGCGGCAACCCGGTTGCCGAGTGCGTGTCCCGGCGGTAGGGATTAGCCATGGAGAACTGGACCGTGCACCGGGTGCGACCCCAGGACGCCGGGCGGATGCGCGCTCTGCGGCTGGAGATGCTGGCGGACAGTCCCCTGGCCTTCCTGGAGACGCTGGCGCAGGCGGCGGCCCGGCCGCACGAGAGCTACCGCCAGCGGATCCGGGAGTCGTCGCAGGGGTTCGGGACGGCCCAGTTCGTCGCGGACCCGGGCGGGCCGCTGATCGGGCACGCCGGCGGGACCACGCTGCCCGAGGAGCCGGGCTGCACGATCATCTACGCGGTCTACCTGACACCGGCTCACCGGGGCGGCAAGGTACTGGGGCAGCTGATCGAGGCGGTCGCCGACTGGTCCGCTGCGGCGGGGCGCGACGAGCTGATGCTCGAAGTGGTCTGTGGCAACGATCGGGCGGTCCGGGCGTACCAGAAACTGGGTTTCATCGACACCGGTGTCCGCCTGCCGCATCCGACCGTGCCGGTCATGAGTGAGCTGCAGATGCGCCGGCGGGTCTGAGATGGCCGGGCGGGGCTGGCACCGGGCGCGGACCACCCTGACCGCGGTGAACGGGACCACCCTGGCCGGGCTGCTGGTCGCGGGTCTCACCGGCACCCGGATCCGGCGTGGGCGGCACGGGGTGCTGATCGCCGAGAACTACCGGTTCCGTTTTCCGGCCGGGACCTGTTTCACGGTCGGCTCGGTGATCATCACGAAGCGGACCGCGGAGTGGCTGCTCGACGAGCGGGACGAGCGGCGGGTCCGGCTGTTCACTCACGAATGCCGGCACGCGAGCCAGTACGCGTTCCTCGGCCCGCTGTTCTGGCCCGCTTACTGGCTGGCGTGTGGCTGGTCGATCGCGCTGACCAGGTCTTACGGAGTGCGCAACTGGTTCGAGAAGAACGCGGGGCTGGCCGACGGGGCCTACCCGGAAGAGCTGCCGTTGCGGCCCTCGCTGCAGCGGGTCATCAGCCGCCGAAGGAAGCCGATGACACCGCCGAGCGGGGAAGTTGGTCGGGAGGAAGGACGCACAGCGCCTCCGGGCACGTAGCCCAATGGGTCAGCGCTGGGTCGTTGGGTCCCTCGGAGATTGTCGCCAATGTCCAGGTGAGGGGCCTCGTACGGCGTCGCATCCTCCCGCAGAGAGCATCCTGCCGATCCGGAGATCGGAGTGCAAGTCCTCGGAGGAGGGAATCTTCGACAACCGGCTTCTCGCCGGTTACTTTCTGCTATCCGAGCAGGCCAGCCTCGCGAGCGCCTTTCAGGGACGGCTTGATCGTGTGAGTCGGTCCAACCTGGCCGGCCACCGCGTCGAGGGTCTTCAGGCCCTCACCGGTGTTGTAGACGACGGTCTCCTTGGTGGGGTCGAGCTTGCCGCTCGCCACCAGTTTCTTCAGCACCGCGACGGTGGTGCCGCCCGCGGTCTCGGCGAATACACCGGTCGTCTCCGCCAGCAGCCGGATGCCGTCGCGGATCTCGTCGTCGTTCGCGTAGTCCATCCAGCCGCCGGTGCGGCGGACGGCCTCGATCGCGTACGGCCCGGCGGCCGGGTCGCCGATGTTCAGCGACTTGGCGATGCCGGTCGGCTTGACCGGGGTGATCACGTCGGTGTCGGCGTGCAGCGCGACCGCGATCGGGTTGCAGCCCTCGGACTGGGCGCCGAAGACGGTCCAGCCACCCTCGGGGGCCTCGACCAGTCCGATCTCGACCAGTTCGGAGAACGCCTTGTCCACCTTGGTGAGCAGCTCGCCGGAGGCCATCGGGATGACCACCTGGGCCGGGATCCGCCAGCCGAGCTGCTCGGCCACCTCGTAGCCGAGCGTCTTGGAGCCCTCGGCGTAGAACGGCCGCACGTTCACGTTGACGAACGCGGTGTCCTCGAACTCGTCGGTCTCCACCAGCTCGCTGCACAGGCGGTTCACGTCGTCGTAGGAGCCCTCGATGGCGACCAGTTCACCGCCGTACACCGCGGTCGTGATGATCTTTCCTTGCTCCAGGTCGGCGGGGATGAAGACGATGCTCGGCACCCCGGCACGGGCCGCGTGGGCGGCGACCGAGTTGGCCAGGTTGCCGGTGGAGGCGCAGGAGAACCGGTTGAAGCCCAGCTCCTTGGCCGCGGTCAGGGCCACCGAGACGACCCGGTCCTTGAACGAGTGGGTCGGGTTCTGCGAGTCGTCCTTGATGAACAGCGGCGCCTGGATGCCGAGCGCCGCGGCCAGGGCCGGAGCCGGCACCAGCGGAGTCATGCCGGGGTTCAGCGTCACCCGGGTGGCTGGGTCCTGGCCGGCCGGCAGCAGAGCCGCATAGCGCCAGATGTTCTGCGGGCCCGCCTCGATCTGGGCCCGGGTCACCCGCGCGAGCGCCGCCTCGTCGTAGGCGACCTCGAGCGGGCCGAAACACTCGTAACAGGCGTGCTGTGCGGCGAGCGGGTACTCAGCGCTGCAGGCGCGACAGATCAGGCCGCGAGCGGGCGACGTGAAGGTGCTGGAGGGTGCGTCAACGACAGACGTCATCAGAGTTTCCTCTCATCTTTCCCCGCGGCGACCTGCCGGAACGGGGACGGAATTAGCACCTGCCACGTCGCTTCTCGTCATCGAGAACTGCTGCGCGGTGGTTGCCGGGGCTTCATCGGGCCGTATCCCTCTGCCCCTCTGGATGAGGTATTCAGTTGTTTCCCACACCTTACGACGAGATTCCGCCAACGCCATACGGTCTTCCCGAGGTGTGAGCGACCTCCTTTCGATCCTGCCGTTTCCTACCCCTCGGGCTCCCCCGAAAACCTCTAAACCCTTTGATTTCGTACGTCTAGAGCACGGTCGAGCAGAAGGCCTTGGTCGCGATCGGCTGATATCCCAGGCGCGTGTTGACGGCCAGCATCGGCGCGTTCTCCCCGGCGTTGCTGGCATAGGCGACCGTCACCCCGCCGGCCGCCGCCCGGCGCAGAGCCGCCACCTTGACCATGAGCGCGAGCCCTCGCCCCCGATGGTCTCCAACGGTGGCCGTCATGTCCGACCACACCCGCTCGCCGTCTCGCATGAGCAACGTGAACGCCACCACCTGGGCCCCGGCCAGCGCCACCGTGCTGGAGTCCCGGTCCAGTCCCGGCTCATCCCAGATCTCGTGACGCCAGGTGTCGTACGACGACGGCCCGGACGGCACCTCCTCGGGCACGTCACCGGTCGCCTCCAGTTCGGCCCGGTACAGCGCCGCCTCCGCCACGTCCCGCACCGAGCACAGCTCGATCCCGTCCTGGCGCGGCGGAACACACGGCGGATTCCGCAGCTCACGAGCCGAGAAGCGCATCACCCGCGACGACGCCTGGAATCCCCGGCGCTCAGCGAACCCGATCGCGTCCGGCGTGATCAGGGACCCGGCCCGGCGCACTCCGATCGTGCGCAGATGGGCGGCGGCCTCGGCGAGCAGAGCCGTGCCGATGCCGCGACCGCGATACGCCGGGTTCACGTGGCACTGCGAGATCCGCCCGAACTCCCGGTCCTCGGAACGGGGATCCCGCAGCGCGGCGACCCAGCCGACCACCTCACCGGCCGTCTCGGCGACAAGGCCGGCCCGGTCCTCACCGGGCGACGGCACGGCGATCTGACGGCGGGTGGACTCCTCGCTCCGCACCAGGTACGGGTAGACGAGCGCGCGGAGTGCGACCACCGCCTCAGCGTCGTCGGGGCGGGCGGGGCGGATCCGGAAGGTTGTCACGACGGTCATGTCACCGGCTGGCGGCGGTGCCGTCAATCGATATCCCTATGCATGACCCGGCGGCAGGGGGCGGTCTGGAGGACCGCCCGCATCTGCCGCCGCTGATCACTGGGCTTTTCCTATTCGTACAAAATCAAGAAGTGACGTCCTTGCGGGTGAACCGGTAGAAGGCCGCCCCCCAGAAGATGGTCGCGTAGATGATCGCGGAGATCGCGCCCTTTGCCATGTCCTCGGTCTGCACCGGTGTGGAGAGCAGGCCCATCCACGCGTCGGTGTAGTGGGTGGGGAGGGCGTTGCGGATGTCACCCAGTGCATCGATCTGGTCGAGGATGGTCGACATGATCCAGAGCAGGACGGCACCGCCGACCGCGCCCAGCGCCGCGTCGGTCAGGACCGACAGCAGGAAGGCCAGACCGGCCACCACCAGCATCGTGGTGGCCAGGTACGCGGTGATGCCGAGCAGTCGCAGCACACCCTCGGCCGGGGAGATCTCGGCGGCGATGGTGCTGCCGAGTGGGGACCAGCCGTAACGCAGCGTGCCGATCAGCAGGCCGGTGCCGGTAAGCAGGAGCAGAGCCAGCAGCGAGTAACCGCCGGCCACGATCAGCTTGGCGCCGAGCAACCGGGCGCGGGGCACCGGGATCGCCAGCAGGTAGCGCAGGCTGCCCCAGCTCGCCTCGCTGGCCACCGTGTCGCCGAAGAACAGCGCCACCACCACGACCAGCAGGAAACTCGCCGAGACGGCCAGGCCGAAGAGGGCGAAGTTCAATCCGCCGGAGGTGGCCAGGTCGGCCATGCTGCTGAACGCGCCGCCACCACCGCCGTCCCCGTCGTCGTCGCGCCGGCCGCCGCCGAACTCGAAGGCGAGCAGCACGATCACCGGCAGCAGCACCATGAAACCGAGGCTGAGCTGGGTACGGCGGCGGGACGCCTGGCGGCGCACCTCCGCCCAGATCGGCAACGTGCGCGAGGCCTTGTAGCCCGCGGCCGCTTCGACGGTGGTCATCGGTCCCCACTTCCTCGGGAGTTGTCGCCGACCAGGGACAGGAACGCGTCTTCCAGGCGCCGGCGCGGCACCAGGCGGTCGACGCCGACACCGGCTCCGACCAGGGACGCGACCACCTCGGAGCGGGCGGTGCCGTTCATCTCGACGATCAGGCTGGTGCCTTCGGTCTTGACCGAGAGCACGCCCAGCTCCTCCAGGACCCGGGTCGCGGCCGGCACGTCGGAGACGTCGAGCTGCACCGACGGCGAGTCGCCGACGATGTCGTCGACCGGGCCGGACGCCACGATCCGGCCCTTGTTGACCACCACCGCGTGGGTGCAGGTCTGTTCCACCTCGGCGAGCAGGTGGCTGGAGACCAGCACCGCGCGGCCGTCGGTGGCGTACCGCTGCAGGACCCGGCGCATCTCGGCGATCTGCGGCGGGTCGAGACCGTCCGTCGGCTCGTCGAGGACCAGCAGTTCGGGCAGGCCGAGCATGGCCTGAGCGATGGCCAGACGCTGGCGCATGCCGTGGCTGTACTTGCGGGTCTTGCGGTGCACCGAGTCGCCCAGGCCGGCGATCTCCAGGGCCTCGTCGAACCGGGCGTCCGCCCACGGGCGGCCGGTGGCCTGCCAGTACGCCTTCAGGTTCTCGTAACCGCTCAGGTGCGGCAGGAAACCGGGGCCTTCGACCAGCGCGCCGACCCGGGACAGGATCGGGGCGCCGGAGACCAGCCGGTGCCCGAAGACGAAGATCTCGCCGGCGGTCGGCTGGGTCAGGCCCATCAGCACCCGCAGGGTGGTGGTCTTGCCGGCACCGTTCGGGCCGAGCAGGCCGACGACCTGGCCGCGCTGGACCGTGAAACTGATCTCCTGGACCGCCACGAAACCGTCGCCGTACGCCTTGCGCAGCCCGTTCACCACGAGCGGGGTGTCGGCGTGTTCGGCGACGATCGTCACGTCCCGGCGGCGGTGCAGCGCCCGGCGGATCAGCAGCAGCACCAGCAGACCGAGAACGATCACGCCGAGGACACCGGCCAGGGCGTACCACCAGATGCTGCCGGGATCGGCGATCGGGGTGCCGACCAGAGTGGGCAGCGTGAGCGTGGACTCCACCGCCACGGTGTAGACGGCCGGCGTGGCCGGGCTGAGGAAGGCCTGGTCGGAGGTGGCGACGGTGATCCGGATCGTGTGACCCGCCTCGATCTGCCGGACGATCGCCGGCAGCGTGACGGTGACCGGCTGGGCCTGGCCGACGTCGGCTGGCAGGCCGGTGAGCCGGATCGGCGCCACCAGACCGGCACTGAGCGTGGACGTGCCGTTCGGGTCTACGTCGTAGAGCTTGACGAAGAGGGTCGCCTCGCCGGTCGGTGACGCGGCCCGCAGTTTCACCGTCGGCGCACCGGCCACGTCGATCGAGCCGGTCAGCGGGGCGGACTCCCAGTTGGCGTGCTGTCCGGGGATGTCCATCGCGACACCGCCGCTGAGCAGCGAGGTCAGCCGGCCGCCGATACCGGGCAACGAGGAGATGGCGCCGGGGTTGCCGTTCGGCGGGTTGGCGATCGGCTGCGCCGCCCCGGTGAGCGCGACGTCGGCGGTGCCGGTTCCGGCGATTCCCGGGTACGCGTCCGCGGAGTAACCGTTGGTGACCAGATCCCGGTCCATCGCGCTGAACCCGGCCACCCGCGACCAGGTGAAGGCGTCACTCGGCGTGTCGCCGTCGCCCTTGAGGTAGTGCTCCAGCCACTGGAGCGTGAGGTATTTCACCCGGTCCGAGTCGGTGCCGGGGCCCTCGCCGCCGTCGTGGCCGCCGGTGAACCAGGCGACCTTGACCGGGGTGCCGGTCGCGGCGATGCCCTTGGCGTTGGCGTCCGCCTCGGAGAGCGGGAAGAGGCTGTCGACCGCGCCCTGGATCAGCAGCGTCGGCGCCTTGATCTTGTCGAGCACGGTGGCCGGGCTGGACTCGCGCAGCAGCGCGGTAGTGGTCTCGTCCGGGATACCGGTGGTGGCCATCTGCAGGTAGGCCTTGCAGACGTCCTCGGCGAACCGGCCACAGGCGGGATCGCCCTGCTCCTGGCCACGGCCGCCGCCCAGCGTCAGGGTCGCGGCACCGTTGCCGAAGAAGTAACCGGCCCAGCTCTTCTTGAAGACGCCGCCCGGGACCAGGGACTCGCTCAGGTCGTTCCAGGTGATCTGCGGGACGATCGCGTCGACCCGCTGGTCCTGGCCGGCGAGCAGCAGGGCCAGGGCACCGCCGTAGGAGCCGCCGACCACGGCGACCTTCGGGTCGTTCGCGGCGTCGGTGACCACCTCGGGACGGGTCGCCAGCCAGTCGAGCAGCAGCTGTGCGTCCTTGACCTCGTGATCCGGGCTGTCCAGGTGGATCTGCCCGGTGCTGCGGCCGAAACCGCGGGCAGTGTAGGTCAGGACCGCGTAACCCTGCTCGGCCAGCGACTCGGCGTCCGAACGGACCGAGTCCTTGGTGCCGCCGAAACCGTGCGCCAGCAGGACCGCGGGCACCTTTGAGTCCCGGTCGGCGGGCAGGTAGAAGCGGGCGTCCAACTCCACCGCGTCACCGGCGAGCCGCAGATCCTCACTGGTCCACGGCTCGGATGACGGGCGGACGGCCCAGACCGCCGCGGCGGCCAGAACCGCGAGGGCGGCCGCCGCGGGAACGACCCGGCGCCGATTGAGCCAGGGTGACGCACGGCGTGAACCGGCGAACAGGGCAGACATGGCGCACACGCTAGCCGGAAGCGGCTGAGCGGTGCCTGTGAATGCTCTCAGCAGGCCTGGCCGCTGGTGAAGTTCTGCTCGACCGTGGTGGCCACACCACCGGTGATGGCCGTCACCTTTCCGGCGGTGATCTCCACCAGCAGAGCGTTCGTGCCGTCGACGATCTCCCAGCCGGTGACGCCGGCGGCGCCGGTCACCGCCTTGCCGGACGGGTAGGCAGCCTGCACCTTCGCCTGGTCCGCGCCGATCGTCACGCCCGCCGCGGTGCTCGCGTTGACGGAGGTGGTCCGGACCTCGGCCAGGGTTCCGCCGACGAACCGGATCTTCGGCGAGCCGTAGAAGACACTGCCGGCGATGCAGCCGTTCGCCGCCACCGTGCCGGTGACGATCTCGTCGGCGACCATCTCGGCCTGCGATTCGCCGATCTGGTACGGGCCGAGGCCGGTCGCGCTCGGCTGGTTCCGGCCGCCCTCGTCACCGGGCTCGGGGCGGGGCGGGAGCGAGGCCGGGTCACCCGCCGGCACGTCCAGGGACACGTCCGGCGCGACCACGACCTCGGACGGCGCGATCCCTGGTGCGCTCGCGCCCGCGACCGGTGTGGCCGGTGGGTCGTCGGTGCACCCGGCGAGCAGTGCCAGTGCGATCGACGGGACGACAAGCTGATGGAGCCTCATGAACGGATTACCCCCGGGCGGTTAGCGTTGACGAGCCAAGCCCCAGACGAACACATCGGAGGCATGCACGGTGGCTGATGATCTCACGCTGACCGTCACCCTGCGACCCGCTGCGCTGGACGCGCGACGCGGGATCGTACGGCTGCATCCGGAGGTGATGGCGGCGCTCGCCCTGCGCCCGGGTGATCCGGTGCGGCTGGCCGGGAACCGGGTCACCGCCGGCATCGTGGCGCGGGCCGAGGCAACCGCCGGGCGGGGTCTGCTCTACGCCGACGACCTCACCCTGGGCAACCTCGGGATGCGGGACGGCGGCCAGGTCACGGTCACGCCGATCCCGGTGGTGGCGGCCCAGCGGGTGACGCTCACCGGTTCGGCCGAGGTGGTCGCGGTGGTCTCCCCGGAGATGCTGCGGCTGGCTCTGCTCGGCAAGGTGGTCAGCACCGGTGACGACGTGTCACTGCTTCCGCAGGACGTGTTACCGGCCGCCGGGAACCGCCAGCTGGTCGAGGCGGCCCGCAAGAGCCTGGCCAATCGAGTGGGGTACGCCTGGACCAGCACCCTGCTGTCGGTGACCGAGGTGTCTCATCCGGCCGCACTGGTGACCATGGACACCGTGGTGGCCTGGCAGGACGGCCCGGTCGCGAGCACTCCGGCGACCACACCGGCCGCCGCGGCCGGGGCGCCCGCTTCGACCGATCCCGAAGTGCCGCCGCCCAGCCTCGACGACCTGCCCGGTCTCCGGTCCCAGGCCAAGGAGCTGGAGGAACTGCTCGACCTCGGTTTCCACCACCGGGAGGTGCTGGCCCGGCTGGGCACCCGGGTGACTCTCGGGGTGCTGATCTCCGGCCCGTCCGGGTCCGGGAAGTCCGCGCTGGTCCGCGCGGTGGGCGCGGCGGTCGGTGCGAAGGTCCGGCCGGTCTGGGCGCCCGAGCTGGCGGCCCTCACCAACAGTGCGGCGGCCGCGCGGTTGCGCGAGCTGGCCGCCGAGGTCCGGGGCGAGCAGCCGGCCGTGCTGCTCATCTCGGACGTGGAGGCGCTGGCCCCGCGTGAGGAACCGGGGCCGATCTCCACGGTGTTCCGGCAGGTGCTGGCCGCGACTCTCGCCGAGGGGACAGCAGTCGTCTGCACCACCAGCAAACCGGAGTCGGTCGACCCGGTGCTGCGCGCCCCCGAACTGCTGGCCGTGCAGTTGACCGTGGCGCTGCCGGACGCCGCGATGCGCCGGGAGCAGCTCAGCGTCCTGACCAGGGGGATGCCGCTGGCCGAGGACGTGCGGCTGGACGACGTCGCCGGGCGTACTCCCGGGTTCGTCGCCGCCGACCTGGGCGCTCTGGCCCGCGAAGCGGGGGTCCGGGCGGCACTCCGCGTCGTCGCGGTCGGCGAGGACGCCTCACCGATCGTCACGATGGCCGATTTCGAGGCCGCCCTGGAAGTGGTCCGGCCGACCTCGATGGCCGAGTCCACCCTGGAGGTCGCGGCCGTCACCCTGGACGACGTCGGCGACATGGTCGAGGTCAAGCAGATGCTCACCGAGTCGGTGCTGTGGCCGTTGACCTATCCGGACACGTTCGCCCGTCTCGGAGTGTCGCCGCCGCGCGGGGTGCTGCTCTACGGCCCGCCCGGTTGCGGCAAGACCTACCTGGTCAAGGCCATCGCCGGTACGGGTAAGGCCAACGTGCTGTCGGTGAAGGGCGCCGAACTGCTCAGCAAGTGGGTCGGTGACAGCGAGCGGGCGGTGCGGGAACTGTTCCGGCGGGCCCGGGAGGCGGCCCCGACCCTGGTCTTCCTCGACGAGATCGACGCGCTGGCCCCGGCCCGGGGCCAGGGCTCCGACGGCGGGGTCACCGACCGGGTGGTGGCGGCGCTGCTGACCGAACTGGACGGCGTCGAGGACCTGCGCAACGTGGTGGTGATCGGGGCCACCAACCGGCCCGACCTGATCGATCCGGCGATGTTACGGCCCGGCCGGCTGGAACGCCTGGTCTTCGTGCCGCCGCCGGACGCCGAGGCACGGACCGCGATCCTGCGGGCGTCGTCCAAGGCGGTGCCGCTGGATCCGGCTGTCGACCTGGTCGCGCTCGGGGCGGACCTGGAGGGCTTCTCGGCGGCGGACTGTGCGGCGCTGATCCGGGAGTCGGCGCTGTCCGCGATGCGCGACTCGCTGGAGGCCACCACGGTCACCGCCGCCAACGTGGCGACCGCCCGGAAACGGGTCCGGGCGTCTCTCGACCCGGAGCAGGTGGCCTGGCTGGCGAATTACGCCGAGACCCACCAACCCTAACGGCGTCTGGTACGGGCCCGGGTGGATCGGAGGCGGCGCAGTCGGCCGACCAGAACCGGGTCCTTCGCCAGCGCGGCCGGGTTGTCGAGCAGGCCGTTGAGCAGTTGGTAGTAACGCGTCGAGGACAGGCCGAAGGTGTCCCGGATGGCCTGTTCCTTGGCGCCGGCGTGTTTCCACCAACGGCCCTCGAAAACGAGGATCTCCAGCTCACGCTCGGTCAGGCTCGGCTCCGACGGCTCAGCCGGCTCCGCCTCTCGCGGGGCGGGGATCAGCTGCTGCTCTTCTCCGGTCGGGTCGGCGGCGGGCTGCATGAAACTCCCTCGCACGGCATCAGTGATCACGGATTCCCTCAGCATAGGAGGCTACACCAGGTCACCGCATCGCTACAGAATGTCCTGATTATGCCGTGATGACGTCCACACCGGCCTCCCGGAAGGCGGCGATCGTCGCGGCCGGGGCACCCGAGTCGGTGACCAGGGTCTCCACCTTGGCGATCGGGCAGATCCGGGCGAAGGCGTGACCGCCCAGCTTGGACGAGTCGGCGATCACCACGACCCGCTTGGCCCGGGCCACCATCAGGCTGTTCATCGACGCCTCGCCCTCGTGGTGCGAGGCCGCGCCCAGCTCCACGTCCAGGGCGTCGACGCCGAGCAGCACGATGTCGAGGGTGACCTCCTTGAGGAGCGCCCCACCCAGCGGGCCGACCACCTCGAACGACTGCGGGCGGACCACCCCACCGGCTACCACGATCTTCATCCGGGAGCGGAGCAGCAGCTCGTTGGCGATGTTCAGGGCGTTGGTGACGACCGTGAGCTGGGAACCCTCGCCACCGGCGTTGAGGTCGGGGCGGACCGCGAGGGCCCGGGCGACCTCGGTGATGGTGGTGCCGCCGTTCAGCCCGACAACCGTGCCGGGGGTGACGAGACGTGCGGCGGCCTCACCGATGCGCTGCTTCTCGGCCGAGTGCTTGGCGCTCTTGTACCGCAGCGGCAGGTCGTAGGACACGCCGTTGGCGACCGCACCGCCCCGGGTCCGAGTGATCATCTGTTGCTGCGCGAGCTGATCGAAGTCGCGGCGGATGGTGGCTTGCGACACCTCGAGACGTTCCGAAGCCTCTTCGACCGTCACCCGGCCGCTCTCGGTGAGTAGCTCGAGCAGGGCATTCCACCGCGCGTACCGGTCCACCCAAGCCTCCGCGATGCACGTTTCATGATAAGTGTGTGCACATTAGTGCGCGAAAGACCCGGAAGCAAAGCCTCCTGCTGCGCGTAGGCCCTTTGGTCCTTGCCCCGGCATGGGCCTCGTGAGCACAATAACGCGCGAAATACCCGGGAACCGAGCGCTAATGCGCAGCACCTACCGGTGAGGAACAGCCATGAGCCATGTCAAAACGGAGATCGCCACACAACCCGAGTGCTGGCGGCAAGCGGCGAAACTAGCCGGGTCACCGGGGCTTCCCGCCCGCGGCGAACGGGTCGCCGTCGTCGGTTGCGGGACCTCCTGGTTCATGGCCAAGGCGTACGCGGCGCTCCGCGAACAGACCGGGCACGGCGAGACCGACGCGTTCCAGGCCTCCGACTTCCCCTTCGGGCGGCGCTACGACCGGCTCGTCGCGATCACCCGATCGGGCACCACCACCGAGACCCTCGGCGTGATGCGCACCGTCAACGCGAACACCCCGGTCACCGTCCTCACCGCCGACCGCTCCGAACCGGCTGCCCAGATCGCCGGTGACGCCGTCGTGCTCGACTTCGCCGACGAGAAGTCGGTCGTGCAGACCCGGTTCGCCACCAGCGTGCTCGCCACCCTGCGCGCCCACCTCGGCCACGACATCGAGGCCGCCGCGGCCGACGCCGAAGTGGCGATCCGCCTGCCCCTGCCGGTGCACCCGTCACTGGTCGACCAGATCACCTTCATCGGCCAGGGCTGGACCGTCGGGCTCGCCGAGGAGGCCGCGCTGAAGTGCCGCGAGACCGCCGGATTCTGGACCGAGTCGTACCCGGCCATGGACTACCGGCACGGGCCCATCGCGATCGCCGGGCCGCGCCGCGTGGTCTGGTCGTTCGGTGACGTCCCGGCCGGGCTCGCCGAAGAGGTGGAGCACACCGGTGCCGCCTTCGTGCACAGCCGGCATCACGGCGGTTACGGCGCGATCGGCCGCTGGACCACCGGCCGCGCGCCGCTGGACCCGATGGCCGACCTGATCCTGGCCCAGCGGGTCGCCCTGGCCTTGGCCACCACTCAGGGCGTCGACCCCGACCACCCCCGCAATCTCAGCCGTTCCGTCGTCCTCACGTGAGCCTTGAGATGGTCGTCGCCCTCGACGTGGGCGGCACGGGTATGAAGTGCGCACTGGTTCGCCCGGACGGCACGGTCCACCACGAGGAACGCCACCCGACCCGGGCCGAACGCGGCCCGGAGGCGGTCACCGAGACGATCCTGTCGGTGGCTTCGGCACTGGCGGACCGGGCTCGCGCGCAAGGGTTCACCCCGGTCGCGGCCGGGATCGCCGTGCCGGGTGTCGTCGACGAGTTGAACGGCGTCGCGGTGTGGTCGTCGAACATCGGCTTCCGCGACGTACCGCTGCGGGATCTCGCCGTGCGCCGCCTCGGGCTGCCCACCGCCCTCGGCCACGACGTGCGTGTCGGGGCCCTGGCCGAAGCCCGCCTGGGTGCCGGCCGGGGACGACGGCACGTGCTGTTCGTGGCCATCGGCACCGGAATCGCCGGCGGGCTCATCGTCGACGGCACCGGCTACCCCGGGGCGCACGGCGCGGCCGGCGAACTGGGCCACATCGTGATCCGCCCCGGCGGCGCGCTGTGTGGCTGCGGCCAGCGCGGATGCCTGGAGTCGGAGGCGTCGGCCAAATCCGTCGGGCGGCGGTACGCGGAACTGTCCGGTGAACCCGGTGCCACCGCGTTCGACGTGGCCACCCGGGCCGCGCGCGGCGACGAACTGGCCCGCCGGGTCTGGCAGGACGCCGTCGACGCCCTCGCCGACGGGCTGCTGATCGCGCAGACGCTCTACGACGCCGGCGTGATCGTGCTCGGCGGCGGACTCGCCGAAGCCCGCGACGACCTGCTGCTCCCGGTCCGGGAAGCATTCGCCAAGCGGGTCACCTTCCACCGCACCCCCGAGATCGTCCGGGCCGAACTGGGCGACGCCGCCGGCTGCCTGGGCTCCGCCCTACTCGCGCTCGACTCCCTGAAGGAGGCCTCGTGACCCGCGTCTCCGGCCGGATCGTCACCCCCGACGCCGTCGTCACCGGGCATCTGGACCTCGACGACGACCTGATCGCGGCGATCGTGCCGGACGAAACCGCGGGCGACGACGTGATCGTGCCCGGCTTCGTCGACCTGCACTGCCACGGCGGCGGCGGGCACACGTTCACCACCGGCTCGGCCCCGGCGGCCCGCGAGGCGGCCGCCTTCCACCTGCGGCACGGGACCACGACGATCATGGCCAGCCTGGTCAGTTCGCCCTTCGCCCTGATGCGCTCGGCGGTGGACGACTACCGGCCGCTGGTCGACGACGGGACACTCGCCGGGATCCACTTCGAGGGGCCGTACCTCTCCGGGATCCGGTGCGGGGCGCAGAACCCGGCGTTTCTACGGGACCCGTCGATGGCCGAGATCACCGAACTGGTTTCGGAAGGCTCCGGGGTGGTTCGGATGATGACCATCGCCCCGGAGCTGCCCGGTGCCCTGGAAGCCATCACCTACCTGCGGGACCACGATGTGCTGGCGGCGATCGGGCACACCGACGCGACGTACGACCAGACCCACGCCGGAGTGGCGGCCGGAGCGACCGTCGCCACCCACCTGTTCAACGGCATGCGCCCACTGCACCACCGCGAACCCGGCCCGGTCGTCGGCCTGCTCTCCTCCACCGCCACCGTCGAACTGATCGCCGACAACATCCACCTGCACCCCGGGATGCTGGCGTTCGCCGCCCGCGACGCCGGCCCGGACCGCGCCATCCTGATCACCGACGCGATGGACGCCACCGGCATGCCCGACGGCCGGTACGAACTGGGCGGCCAGGAAGTGATCGTCGCCGACCGGGTGGCCCGCCTTGCTGTGAACGGCTCGATCGCTGGCAGCACCCTGACCATGGACGTGGCCCTGCGCAACGCGGTCACCGCCGGCCTGCCCTTGATCGACGCGGCCCGGATGGCCTCGACCACCCCGGCCCGGCTGCTCGGCCTCACCAAGACCCTCGGCGCCCTGACCCCCGGCCTCCGAGCCGACCTGGTGATCCTGACCCCCGACCTGACCCTGAAGTCGGTCCTCCGATCCGGCACCCGGATCAGCTGAACCGGATCACTGCAATCCGGCGGGCTGGGTCCAGCGCCCCAGTGCCCGCGGCAGGGGGATGGCGTCGAACGGAACGCGCTGCAGGAGGCGGGCCAGGACGAAGCCGAGGAAGAGGGCGGCGATCGAGTCGGTGAGCCAGTGGAAGCCGGTGTAGACCGTGGTGACGAAGACGATCATCACAGGAAGGGCCCGGACCAGCAGGTTCTCCCTACGGGAAAGGGAGCGGTTCAGGACTGCGGCCAGAAGCATCGCGATCACGGCGTACCAGACGAACGAGTTGGCGACGTGGCCTGACGGGTAGCTCATCGCCTCATCGCCGAAAGCAGCCGGGTTGAACAGGATCGCCTTGTCGGGCCCGTCGAATCGCGGGGCCGCCCGGTCGAAGAAGATCTTCGCCGGGCCGATCGTGAACATGGTCAACAAGAAGGCTGCCGCGAACGGCAGCACCGCGCGGATCGAGCGGGTCCGGCGCCACAGCAGGAACGTCAGGATCACCGCCACCGGCATCAGCACCTGCGCGCCCTGGCCCAGGTAGTTGAAGACTCGGGCGGTCCAGTAGAACGGGCTGGACTGGCCGGCCAGGGCCCAGTCGGCGACCCGCTGGTCCACTGACAGCAGGTGACCGTTCGCCAGGGCCACGGTCAGCGCGGCGAAGGCGGCCAGGGCCAGCAGGTCGGGCCACCAGGAGCGGCTGATCTTGTCGTTCACCTCTACAAAACTAGAGGTACGCGCGCAACCGGCCGGCCAGCAAGTCGCCGCGGACGCCGGAGTTGGGGCAGCCGCCGAAGTGGTGCAGCGCTACCACCCGGTTGGTGGCGCGGGAGATCACCGGTGAACCGGACGAGCCGCCGGCGGTGTCGCAGAAGTACGAGACGTCGGAGTGGGCCGCGTAACCGGTGTAGTCGGGATTGTCGACGGCGCAGTTGCTGGCCGCCTCACCCTTGCTGCCGGCGATCTTGGCGGGTTCACCGGCCGGGTGCTGCGGGACGTACAACTCCTGGCCGCGTTTGGGCCGGGCCGTGTCGAGGGTGAGATAGCCGAACTTCTGGATCTTGTCGAAGCCGTCGACGCTGAAGAGTGTGAAGTCGTACGTCTTGTCGGTGGCCAGCACCTTGTCGCCCCAGACTTTCGTCGGTTTGAAGACGTCGGAGCCACCGCACTTGGCGCACTGGTAGTTGAACCACACTTCGGTGTCGTACGCCTCGTTCGAGTTGGTGAGGCAGTGATTGTTGGTGATCATGCGGTTCTTGGCGCCGACCCGCCAGCCGGTGCACAGCTCGGTACCGTTGATCAGCAGCCGGGCGATCGCCTTCGACTTGGTGTAGGCGATCGGGTCCTTCGACTCGTAACAGACCGCGTCGGACGAGGTGTCGGTGCCGCAGACGGATTCCTCGCGCCCAGGTCCCGCCGGGCCGACCTTGACCGATTCCTCGCGCCGGTGCTCCAGCCGGTCACCGCGCGCCACCTGGTCGATGTCGACACCGAGGCTACTGAGGGTGCCGGTGGCGCCGGACTCGCGGTGCACCTCGACGATCGCGGTGTCCCCGGTGACCGACATGGCCCAGCGGCCGTCGGCGTCGTTCTCGTAGCGGTACGACTCGGTACCGGCCGGATTAGACACGGTCACGTAGTCGCCGGGCAACATGTCGAGCCGTTCGAAGTGCACTTTCACGTACGAGGCACCGGGATAGGCGAACTCCTGGCGTTTCGGGCCGGCCAGGTAGCCGAGCAGTTCGTCGACCCGCTGCAGTGAGCCGATCCGCTGGCGCCCGGCCGGTGGAACGGTCGCCGACTCCAGAGGACGGCGCGCCGATTCGGACTTCGTCTTCTTCTTCGGCGCCCGAGAGGCCGGCGGGGCCGGCGGGGCCGGCGGGGCCACTGTGGTCGACGTGACATGCGAGGGGATGACGGTGGCGGGTGTGGCCGAAGTGACTGGTGTGGCCGGTGTGGTGGTGTTCTCGGCGACCGGCGTATCCACTGTCCGGGGCACCGCCGCCGCGGCTTCGTTCCAAGTTCCGGCCGGGTTCTCGCTGGTCCGGGCCACCAGCGCACCGGCCGAACCGGCCAGCACCAGGGCGGCGCACGCTCCGATGACGATGCCTGCCTTGCGTCGCATGCCACTCCCGTACGTCGTGGGCCGTTTCGCACCTGTGTAACGAGCCACGTGCGGGCACGACGCGCCGCGGAAACCGGCACACTGGGAACGTGCGCATCACCTCCGCCCTCATCGACCCGGCGCTCCTGGATCTGCCTTGGCACATTCCGCTGGAGGACTGGCCGGCCGATCATCTGGTCGCGCTGCCACAGGGCATCTCCCGGCACATCGTCCGGTTCGTGAAGCTCAACGACGTGGTCTACGCGATGAAGGAGACCCGGGAACGGATCGCGGAGAAGGAGTACGACCTGCTCCGCGCCCTGGAGCGGATCGACTTCCCGGCGGTGCAGGCCATCGCCATCGCCACCGACCGGCAGACGAAGGAGGGCGAGCCGCTGGAGACCGTGCTGGTGACCCGGCACCTCCAGTTCTCCCTGCCGTACCGGGCGCTGTTCTCCCGGGTGTTGCGGCCGGACACGATGAACCGGCTGCTGGACGCGCTGGCCGCACTGATCGTGCGGATGCACCTGACCGGCTTCTCCTGGGGCGACTGCTCGCTGTCGAACACCCTGTTCCGGCGGGACGCGGGCGCTTTCGCCGCCTATCTGGTGGACGCCGAGACCGGCAACCTCTACCCGAAACTGTCCGAGGGGCAGCGCAGCGAGGACATCGAGATCCTGCGGCTGAACATCTTCGGCGAGTGCCTGGACCTGCAAGCCGCCGAGTTGCTGCACGAGTCGATCGACCCGGAGTCGGTGGTCGACGACATCGTGACGCGGTACGAGCGGCTGTGGCACGAGGTCACCTATGAGCAGGAAGTGGCACGGGACTCCCGGCACCACATCGACCGGCGGATCCGGCGGCTCAACGAGATGGGCTTCGACATCGCCGAAGTGTCGATGTCCACGTCACACGACGGCGGCTATCTGGTGCGCCCCAAGGTCGTCGACGCCGGCTATCACACTCGCCGTCTGATGCGGCTGACCGGCCTGGACGCCGAGGAGAACCAGGCTCGGCAGCTGCTCAACGACTTGGACGCCTACCGGGCCGAGAGTCACCTCACCGACGAGCAGCAGGCCGCCCACCGTTGGCTCACCGAAGTGTTCGAGCCGGTGGTGCGCGCGGTTCCGGCACACCTGCGGCGCAAACTGGAACCGCAGGAGATCTTCTCGCAGATCATCCAGCACAAATGGCTGCTCTCCGAGAAGGCCGGCCGGGACGTCGGCATGGCCCCGGCGGTGCACGGTTACCTCACCGACGTGCTGGTCAACAAGCCGGACGAGCAGGCGGTCCTGGGCGTCGAGGCCGAGTCACTCAGCCAGTAACGGCGGGCTGGCCAGCTCGGCCAGCACCCGCAGACCACGGCGGCGGGCGACCACGATGACCCGGTCGCCCTCGGCCAGCACCCGCCGCTGGTCCGGTCCCCAGTCGACCCACTCCTCGCCGGCCACCGAGAGGCCGATCACGCGCGCCTCGCCCGGATGGTCGACATGCTCCAGCGGGGCGCCGTCCAGCGGGGACAGCGCCGATACGGTCACCGTGGCCACCAGCAGCGAGTGCCGGTCGACCGGGATGGTGGCGTGCACGTCACGTTCCAGCAGGGCGGCGGCGAAGATCGGCGCGCAGATCCGGGAGACGCTGCGGGACGTGTCGATCTGGAAGGCCGTCTCGACCCGCTGAGCGAAGTCGTCGTCGAAGAGTCTCAGCACCACCCGCAGGTTGTCGTGGGTGGCCCGGGACTGCAGGGCCGCCTGCAGATTCACCCGGTCGTCGGTGGAGAGCACGACCAGGGCCCGGCAGGTGTCGATCGAGGCGGCCTGCAGAACCTCCTGCGCGGAGGCGTCCCCGATGATCACCGGCACGCCCCGGCGCTGGGCGGTCTTCACCCCGCGGGCGTCAGCGGTCCGGTCGATCGCGACCACCCGCAGTCCCAGGTCGGTGAGCTGGCGCAGCACCTGCGTGCCGACGTTACCGAGCCCGACCAGCACGATGTGGTCGTTCAGCGCGCCAGCGATCCGGCCCTGGCTGAGAGCGATCCGCGCGTTCACCATGCCGTCCACCACCGCGGCGGTGATCAACGGAATGATCGCCAGTCCGGCGATGGTCAGCACCAACTGGGCGGCCTGCCCCACCGGATCGCGATCGACCTCCACATCGGACGAGCCGACCGCGGTCAGCAACGTCATGTAGAACGACTCCCAGAGGCCGTGGCCCTCCCCGTCGTACTTGGCCAGCACCAGCCCGGCCACCAGCGTGGTGCCCAGCGTGATCAGCACCGCGATGCCGAGTTTGCGGCTCAGCGCGGCCCGCACGGCACGGCCGATCGCGCGGAACGGGCGACGCCGGCGGCGGGCCCGGCTGAGCAGGCGCCGGGTCACGTCCTCACCGGGCGGGCGGCCCACCGCCTCGGCCAGCACCAGGTCGGCTGGCTGCGCGGACCGGCGCTCCGGTTCGGCCGGAAGGACAGCCACCTCACCGTTCGCGTCGGAGGTGGTCAGGGTGAGCACCACCAGTCGCGGTGGCACGTCCTCCCGGTGGGCGACATAGAGCGTACGTCCGGAGCGGCGGAAATGTGTGGGCGCGACCTCACCCAGAGCCGCCGCCACGAAGGCCGGCGCCGCCATCTCCGCGTCCGACAGCACCGCGCAGTCCGGGAAGAGCCGGGCCACGCTCTTGCCGAGACCGGTATTGAACATCCGCACCACCACCCGCAGGTCCTCCTCGACCTCCCGGGCGCACAGGGCGGCGTGCAGGTTGACCACGTCGTCCGGCATGACCAGGGCGAGCGCGGTGGCGCCGTCGAGGCCCGCCTCCCGGAAGGTCCGCTCGTCGAGGCGGTCGGATTTGCGCCACACCACACCCCGATCGGCCAGAGACGCGATATCAGGAACATCAGACCGGATCCGGTACGGGGTGATCACGGTGACGCGGATTCGATGCCGGGAGTTGGCGAGTTCCTCGGCCAGTGTGAAGACCAGCGCATCGGCCCCGCACAACACCAGGTGAGGCCGGGTGTCCTCATCGGACTCGGAACGGGTGTGGATCTTTTCCGCGGGGGTGACACTCACGTTCACGAATCGTAGTCAGCCGGAACCTGCTCGTGGGGGCACTCGTTGCCCCTTCCGACACCTTTTGTCCGACTTGATGGGAATCGACCGAACCCCATCGTCCGATGTGGCCAGGAGTAGATCAATGCGCAAGTTGTGGTGTGCCGGAGCCGTCCTCAGTGGAATGTTCCTCCTCGGAACAGCACCCGCCTGGGCCGGCCCGGCGAACGAAACCGCCCCCGAAACACCCGCCCTCAGCTGGCTGACCCCCGCGGGCCTGCCGGCCGGGGTTTCCCCAGCACTCGCCCGCCAGTTCGCCGACGTCCGGTCCGAGTTCGCCGGCATGCCGGCCGGCGGCACCCCCGTCCCACTGTCCCAGGCCACCCAGGTCTCCCCGGACGACGGCACGACCGACCCGGCCCTGATCACGAAGTCCGCCGAGCCGGCAATCTCGGCCTCCACCTCGGCTTCCGCCGAACCGGCGGTCTCCACGTCCGGCGACCCGGCTGCCGCCGCGTCCGGTGAGCCGGCGATCTCGTCGTCCGGTGAGCCGGCTGGCTCCGCGTCCGGCGACCCGGCCGCAGTGGTCTCCGGCTCACCGGCGGCTGCCGTCTCCGGTGACCCCCTGGCCTCCGCCTCGGTCGAGCCGACGGCCTCCACGTCAGCGGCCGTCCCGCCGGTCGCCGGCGACTCGGCTGTCATCGACCCGGCTCCGGCTACCAGCTCGGCCCCGGCCGCCCAGTCGTCGACGACCCCGGCGACCACCGGCAACCAGGTCACCGAGGACCCGCGCCTCGACGAGGAGCCGGCCGCCGACGAGTAGAGAAGGCCTGCCGACGGGTCGAACAAACCCGCTGGCGGGTCGAACAGACCCGCTGACGACGAGTCGGGCAAGCCCGCCGACGAGTCGTGAACCGTCAGCAGCGGTAACCCGTGGAGAACGACCGAGCCGCGGGCGGAAGTAGCCGTCACTCCCAGCGAGAGCGCGCGCCGACGACGTCCACGCGGCGCGCGCTCTCGCGCGCAACTCCCGCCCCACGCCGGACAGAGCGGGACAGGGCGGGCCGGGCGACGACAAGCGTGGTGAGTTACGGCTCGAATCGCACCACAGATCACCACGCGGGAACTGGCAGGGCGGGGTGGGGGTTGCCACCGCATTCGGCCCGGCGGGCGCGGGGTGGCCTTGAGGGGCGCCTGCGTCGCGGGGACCGGACAGGGGCGGATGGTGCTTTTGTGAAGTGGTGTGGCGTACTCACATGGTGGTTTGGTCTTCGGTCAGATCCCAGGACAGCAGCGTGAACGTCATCTCCTCCATCGCGCCTGCCCGTCGGTAAGTGGCCAGGGCCGCCTTGTTGTCACTTTCGGTCGAGACCCACATGCCGTAGCAGCCGTTCTGGCGGGCTATCACGGCCAGCGCGTCGACCAGCGCCGTCCCGATGCCTTGGAGCCGGGCGACCGGAGCCACCCCCAGCTCGTAGACCAGCATCTCAGTGCCCTTGTCGGGGTGGGTGGTCTCGACGCCGCTGATCATGCCGACCGGGCGCGCGGCGTCGTCGTAGGCCAGCAGCAGGTGGTGCGTGGGGTCGTCGAGGAAACGCCGGGTGGCGGATTCCTGTGGTGGGGAGTCGAACAGGTCCGCCGCGCGATGGACATCGGCCGCGTCGGTCACCCGTTCGATACGCATGACGCCACGATAGCCAGGTGGCCATGGGGCGGTCGCCCGACTGGAGCATCGATGATCGGTCGGTAGCATGGCGGGCCGTGGCGGCGGTGAAAGGCGGGGACATGGCTGGTCAAGGCAAGGACGAGGCACAGCCGGAGTTCGCGAGGGGCGTCTCCGAGGCGGCGAAACCGGAACCGACGGCGGCGACGGTGCCGCAGCAACCGGTGGCGAGAGCCGGTGAGCCGACGCAGACGGCGATGGAGTACGCGGATCCGGTGGACCCGTGGGCCGCCGCCGAAGCCGCCTCGATCGCCGCCGGCGGCAAGCCCAGTTACGAGGCTCCGGCGCCGAACCAGGGCGGCACGTGGACGATGCTGGGCGAAACCGAGGCCGCCGTTCAGAAGACGAAGATCAAGGGCCTACTCATCGGCGGTGCCGCGACCGTCGTGGCCGCGGGGGTGGTCGCCGCCACGGTGCTGCTCTGGCCGTCTTTTCCGGCGCTCGACTATCACCGGGCGGAGGAGATCAAGCGGGTCGCTCCGGCGGCCGCGTTCACGTCGGCCTTCACCAGTGCGGAAGTGGTCGGTGACCGGGCCTACTTCGCCGGCGTCGACAGCGGCGGCACCTTGCGGGTACTCGCGGCCGACACCGGTGCCGGTGACAAGGCGCTGTGGGAGAGCACGGCCGCCGGGCGGTCCACCACGTGGACGGCGATGCGGGCGACACCGTCGGTCGTGGTGCTGTTCTCCGGGGTCGAGTCGGCGACCAGCACCAGCCGGATGGTCGTGCTGGACGCCGAGAACGGCAGCCGGCTCTGGGAACAGAGTGTCGGCTACTACGACGAGATCCACCTCGGTGCGCAGACCGTGCTCTGGACCGACCGTGAGCGCAAACGGCTCGTCGGGCTGGACCTGATCGAGGGCAGCGAGAAGTGGGCGGTGGCCGACGAGGACGCCACCAAGATCCACGCGATGCCGGGGCCGGACGACCTGACCGGACCGGCCGACATCAGTGGACGGGCGTTCGGGACGGACATCGGCGACCAGTTCGTCCAGTTCGACGCCGACAAGACCGCGACCGTCCGGGAACTGGCCACCGGCAAGGTTCTACAGACCAGGGAGAACGTGTCCGCCGGCGGCGACGACGTGGCCGTCCACGACGGCCGGTTGTACGTGCTGGAGACGGGCACCCCGAAACGGATCTTCCAGTACGACCTGGCGAACCTCATCGCCGAACCCGAGGCCAAGTACACGGTGGGGACGTCGGAAGAGGTCGACGGGCTCACGCCCTGCGGTGACCAGCTCTGTTTCATCCGGACCAAGGACTTCGACAAGGCCACCAGCGAGGTCGTCGCCACCGGCTGGAGTCTGGCCGTGCCGAAGGTGAAGACCCTCGTCCCGGTCGGGGCGAGCGGGCTACTGGCGATCGGCGACGAGAGCACCACACTGATCGTGGACCAGAAAGTGGTCTGGACCATCGACGGCGGTGTCGCGGCCCGCCTCGACGCCGGGAACGTGCTGCGCTTCTCCGAAGATCTCAGCAGCTCGGTGGGGAATCGGGCATTGTCCGGCTTTCACGTGGGCGACAAAGCCGGCGAGATCGCGGAGATGGGCGAGATCCGGGACGTACGGTCGGAGAACTGCTCGTGGAACACCGAAGTGATCGCCTGCGTCGCCGCCGAAGACGTCGTCATCTACTCGTTCGCGGGATGAAAAAGAGCGGGCCTCCAGTGGAGGCCCGCTCTCTCAGTCAGTCACGTCAGATGCGGAAACCGCTACCCGCGTTGAAGACGTGCAGCGCGTTGACCTGCGGCTTGATGTAGACCGTCTCGCCCATGCTCGGCATGCTGCGACGCTCGGTCCGGACTGTGAACCGCTCCGAGCCGCCCGGCAGGTCGGCGTGACCGTAGACGTTGGCGTCCGAACCGAGGTCCTCGACCAGGTCGACGACGATCGGCAGCGCGTCGGCGGACTCGCTGACGACCTCGGCCGACTCCGGACGGAAACCGACGGTCACCTTGCCGTCGCCACCCTCGGACGCGGCGGCGATCTGCTCACGGGTGAGCGGAATCGTCAGCGAACCGAAGTAGGCACCCGCCTCGTTCAGCGGCACGGTCTTGATGTTCATGGCCGGGGAGCCCATGAAACCGGCGACGAAGACGTTGCCGGGGGTGTCGTAGAGCGCCCGCGGGGTGTCCACCTGCTGGAGCACACCGTCCAGCATGACCGCGACCCGGTGACCCATGGTCATGGCCTCGACCTGGTCGTGGGTCACGTAAACGGTGGTGACACCGAGCTTCGCCTGCAGCGAGGCGATCTGCGAACGGGTCTGGACACGGAGCTTGGCGTCGAGGTTCGACAGCGGCTCGTCCATGAGGAACACCTGCGGCTTACGCACGATCGCGCGGCCCATGGCGACACGCTGACGCTGACCGCCGGAGAGCGCCTTCGGCTTGCGGGACAGGTACTCCTCCAGCTGAAGCAGGCCGGCGGCCTCCTTCACGGCCTTGTCGATCTCGGCCTTCGGGGTCTTGCGCAGCTTCAGAGCGAACGCCATGTTCTCGTACACCGTCATGTGCGGGTACAGCGCGTAGTTCTGGAACACCATCGCGATGTCACGGGACTTCGGCGGAAGGTTCGTGACGTCCTTCTCGTTGATCAGGATGCGACCGCGGTCCACATCCTCCAGGCCGGCGAGCATCCGCAGGCTGGTGGACTTGCCACAACCGGAAGGGCCGACCAGAACGAGGAACTCGCCGTCGCCGATCTCGAGCTCGAGCTCGTTGACCGCGGGACGCTCGGTACCCGCGTAGATGCGGGATGCCTTGTCATAAGTGACGGTAGCCATGGTGAAACGACTTCCTTTCCACCGGCAGGAACGTGCCGGACGATCCGAGTAGAAGGAACAGCCCCGCCACCGTATTTCTTTTTCCCTGACCTGCCAAGATGGCGATCGGAATACGGGACGTTATGCTGGGCCCGTTCGCCCCTGTAGCTCAGATGGCTAGAGCACCCGTCTTGTAAACGGGAGGTCGTCGGTTCGATCCCGACCGGGGGCTCCTCACGGGAACCCCTGTCCGCAAAAAGCGCGGACCGGGGTTCCTCGCATTTCCCCTGGGGGCCGAGCCCCCAGACCCCGCGTGACGGTGATCGGCGTGGGTGGGTCGGTTCCGGTCGGTGGGTGGGTCGGTTCCGGTCGGTGGGTGGGTCGGTTCCGGTCGGGTCGGTGGGTGGGTCGGTTCCGGTCGGTGGGTGGGTCGGTTCCGGTGGTGGAACGGGTCCTGTGGTGGAACGGGTCCTGTGGTGGGTTCACCTGGGCAGGCGGCTGTTTGGGTCGGCTTTGCGTAGGTGAAGTCTTATCCTGGTTTTCGTTCGTTGATCTTGCGTGAACTCTCTCCTGACTGCTGTGGTTGTCGCGGTCCTTGGTTTGCCTGCCCCTGTGCCCGCCGCGTCGGAATGGACCCAGAACGGGTATGGGGCGGGCCTTACCTTCTACAACCCGGACGAGCGTTCGCTGACCGGGGCGACCGTGGGAGCAGTCCGGCAGCGCTGGGAGATTTCTACGCATGGGGGGCCGGAGTGTGAGGTCGGGCGGGAGCCGCTGGTGGGGGGCGGCAACGTCTACACCAGTGATCCGGGGGTGTGGGGGCCTATGACCCGGCTACGGGGGTGCGGCGGTGGCATGCGGAACTGAAACGGCGTGGGGTTACACGGATGGCGCTGTCTCAAGGGTTTCTGGTCACGCTCAGCTATGCGTGTGACGGACAGCGTGCGTATTTGAACGCGTTTCGGGCCGGCAGTGGGGTGCTGGTCTGGGAGGTGCAGCTCAGCGCGCCGTCTCAGGACATGATCGTCGATGACGGCGTGGTTGTGGTGGATACTCGGCCCGACTACGAGACTTCTACCGTGGCTCATCGGCTGGCTACCGGGGCTCGGCTGTGGAAGCTGTTCGGGACTCGTGGGCACGGGCTGCTCTCGGCTGGCGGGCGCCTACTGGTGCGTACCCAGGGTGACGGGTCTCGGGCCGTCTCGATCGTCACCGGTGCGACGATCTGGACTACCCGGGAGGACTGGTACGCGGTCGGCAGCGACCCGGCGGGCAGCCGGTTCTACGTCGGCGGCGGGAAACGCGGGCTGACCGCGATCGACGCGGCGACCGGCAACCGGGTATGGGAATCCGACTGGCCGACACCCTCGGTCACCGCCGACCGGGACCGGGTCTACGTCCCGCGGCAGCGCACCGTCATCTGCCTGGACGCGAAGACCGGGCGACGGCTCTGGGCGATGCACCTGCCGGACGGCGCGGGCCAGCCGGTCCGGGCCGGTGAACTGCTCTACAGCCCATCCGGACTGGGCGCGGCACTGTCGATCGTCGACGCGGTGACCGGCAGAGTGCGAGGCGGTGGCATGCCGAGCAGCGACAGCCACCCACCGACGGTGGCAGGCGGCCGCCTTCTCCTCACGGATGGCAGCCGCCTGCGCGCCTACTTCTGAAACCGCTCAGCTCCGGACGCGGCGGCGGCTCACCTCGGCCAGCGTGACCGCTGCCGCGACACTCGCGTTCAGCGACTCCACGTCGGAGGACATCGGGATGCCGACCCGCAGGTCACAGGTCTCGCCGACCAGCCGGGACAGACCGCGGCCCTCGGAACCGACCACCACGATCAGCGGGCCGGTCGCGACGTCCAGGTCGTAGAGCCCGACCTCACCGTCGGCGTCCAGGCCGATCGCGGTGAAACCGGCCTTCTGCGCGGCCTTGATCGCCCGGGTCAGGTTGACCACCTGCGACACCGGGACACGGGCGGCCGCGCCGGCGCTGGTGCGCCAGGCGGTCGCGGTGATCCCGGCGGCCCGGCGCTCGGTCATGAAGACGCCGTGCCCACCGAACGCGGCCACCGACCGGATCACCGCACCGACGTTCCGCGGGTCGGTGATGCCGTCGAGCGCGACCAGCAGCGGAGCGGTCTGCTCCAGCGCGGCGGCGATCAGGTCGTCGAAGTCCTGGTACGCGAACGGCGGCACCTGCAGCCCGATGCCCTGGTGCAGCACGCCACCGGTCATCCGGTCCAGCTCGTTCCGGCTGATCTCCAGGATCGGGATGCCCCGGTCACCGGCGGTCCGGACGATCTCGGTCACCCGGTCGTCGATCTCGATGCCCTGCGCCACGTAGAGCGCGGTGGCCGGCACCAGCGCCCGCAGCGCCTCGTTCACCGGGTTACGGCCGAGCAGCAGCTCGGGACCTTCCTTGGTGGGGTTGGACCGGCGGCCCGGAGCGATCCGCGGGCCCCGCGGGCCGCCGCCCCGGACGCCACCCCGGGTGGTCTGAGTCTTGGTGATGCCGGGAGCACGGCCCCCGCCGCGCCCCCAGGTGGTGTCCTTGGTACCCGGCTGGCCGATCTTGGGCGCGCGGCCCTCAGCGGCGGCGGCCTGGCGCTCCTTGTTCTGCTTACGAGCGGTCTTCTCGGGCAGTTTCTCGGTGCCCGAGTAACCCTTGTGCCAGGGACGCTCGTCGGCGGGCAGGGTCTTGCCGCGCCCCTTGAGGCTCGCGCGGTTCTTCCCGCCCGATCCGCCCGCGGCGCCCTTCTTCGAAGTCGTGCGCTTACTCGCGTTGAACGAGTTACCGGCCATCAGTGCTGCTCTCCTACCGTCCAGCGCGGCCCGGTCGGAGTGTCCTCCACCTGAATACCCGCGTTCTTGAGCTGGTCCCGCACCGAATCCGCGGCCGCCCAGTCTTTACGTGCGCGGGCCGAAGCCCGCTGTTCCAATGCCAGTGCGACGAGTGAGTCGACCACCGGCTTCAGGTCGTTGCCGCCCTCGCCGCCGTCCCAGGCAGCGTCGAGCGGATCGATGCCGAGCACCCCGAGCATGGCCCGGACCGCGGTCAGCGCGCCACGGATGGCGGGCTCGTCACCGGCGGTCAGAGCGGAATTGCCCTCCCGCACGGTGTCGTGGACGATAGCCAGCGCCGCCGAGGTGTTCAAATCGTCGTTCATCGCCTCGGCGAACGCCGGGGGCACCGCCTTGGGCCGTCCGTTGCCGACCACCTCGGCCGCGCGATGCACGAAGCCCTCGATCCGGCGGTAGGCGACCGCTGCCTCTTTCAGAGCCTCGTCGGTGTAGTCGATGCGCGAGCGGTAGTGCGCGCTGCCCAGGTAGTAGCGCAGCTCGACCGGGCGGACACCGGCCTCGACCACCGAGTCCAGGTCGATCACGTTGCCCAGCGACTTGCTCATCTTGGACTCGCCGAGGTTCAGCAGCGCGTGGTGCACCCAGAACCGGGCGAAGCCGAGACCGGCCGCCTTCGACTGGGCCACCTCGTTCTCGTGGTGCGGGAACGTCAGGTCCAGCCCGCCACCGTGGATGTCGAACTCGTCGCCGAGGTAGCGACGGGCCATCGCCGAGCACTCGATGTGCCAGCCCGGGCGGCCCTTGCCCCACGGCGACGGCCAGTACGCGTCCCGGGGCTCGTCGGCTTTCACGCCCTTCCACAGGGCGAAGTCGCGGTGGTCACGTTTGTTGCGCACCGGGGCGTCACCGGCGTCGCGCATGTCGTCGGGGCGCTGGCCGGACAGCGCGCCGTACTCGCGGAACGAGCGCACGTCGAAATACACGTCGCCACAGTCACTGGCGGCCGGATAGGCGTGGCCGCGGTCGATCAGCTCCTGGATCAGCTCGTGCATCTCGGTGATGTGCCCGGTGGCCAGCGGCTCGTAGGTCGGCGGCAGCACGTTGAGCGCCGAGTAGTTCCGCTCCAGCAGGAGGCGGTTGGTGTAGGCGATCGCCCAGTAGGGTTTCCCCTCCTTGACCGCCTTTTCCAGGATCTTGTCGTCCACGTCGGTGACGTTGCGGACGAACGTCACCTCCAGCCCCTCGTGCAGCAGCCAGCGGCGCAGCACGTCGTAGTTCACGGCGGAGCGGAGGTGACCGATATGTGGCGAGGACTGGACGGTGACACCACACAGGTAGATCCCCGCCAGACCGGGAGTCATCGGGACGAAGTCCCGGACCGATCGGGTCGCGGTGTCATACAAGCGCAGAGTCACCGTTAAAGGGTACCGGCCGTCCGTCAGGGACGCGTCATCCGGAGCACGTCCAATGCCTCGTCCAGTACGGCCTCGGTGAGCGTGCCGTTCGCGACGTGCCCGCGCTCGATCACCACCTCCCGGATGGACCGGCCGGTGGCCAGCGCCTGTTTGGCGATCGCGGCGGCCTCGTCGTAGCCCAGATGACGGTTGAGCGGGGTGACGATCGACGGTGATCCCTCGGCATACCCCCGGGTGACCTCCTCGTCGGCTTCCAGCCCGGCCACGCACCGGTCGGCGAACAGGCGGGACACCGCGGCCAGCAGCCGGATCGACTCCAGCACGTTGCGGGCCATCACCGGGAGCATCACGTTCAACTCGAAATCGCCCTGGGTGCCGGCGAAGGCCACCGTCGCGTCGTTGCCGATGACCTGGGCGGCGACCTGGCGGACCGCCTCGGGGACGACCGGGTTCACCTTGCCCGGCATGATCGACGAACCGGGCTGCAGGTCGGGCAGGCGCAGCTCACGCAGACCGGCCCGGGGACCCGAACCCATCCAGCGGATGTCGTTGGCGATCTTGTAGAGGCCGGCGGCGACCACCCGGAGCTGGCCGGACACCTCCACCAGCGCGTCCCGGGCGCCCTGCGCCTCGAAGTGGTCCCGGGCCTCGGTCAGCGGCAGACCGGTCTCCTCGGCCAGCAGCCGGATCACCGCCGGCGCGAACCCGGGCGGAGTGTTCACCCCGGTGCCGACCGCGGTGCCGCCGAGCGGCAGTTCACCCAGCCGGGGCAGCGTGGCGGTCAGGCGCTCGACCCCGTTGGTGACCTGCCGGGTGTAGCCGGAGAACTCCTGGCCCAGGGTGACCGGCGTGGCGTCCATCAGGTGGGTGCGGCCGCTCTTGACCGTCTTCTCCCAGAGCGAGGCTTTGGCCCGCAACGCGCCGGCCAGGTGCTCCAGCGCCGGGATCAGCTCCTGGCTGACCGCCTCGGTCGCGGCCAGATGGATCGACGAGGGGAAGACGTCGTTGGACGACTGGGAGGCGTTGACATGGTCGTTCGGGTGCACCGGGCGGCCCAGCTCGCGGCTGGCCAGGGTGGCGATGACCTCGTTCGCGTTCATGTTGGACGAGGTGCCGGATCCGGTCTGGAACACGTCGACCGGGAACTGGTCGTCATGATCACCGTCGGCCACCCGGGCCGCGGCGGTGGCGATCGCGGCGGCCAGATCCGGCTCCAGCACACCCAGCTCGGCGTTGGCCCGCGCGGCGGCACCCTTGATCCGGGCCAGGGCCCGGATGTGGGACGGCTCCAGCCCGCGGCCGGAGATCGGGAAATTCTCCACCGCTCGCTGGGTCTGGGCGCGCCACAGCGCGTCGGCGGGGACCTGGACCTCGCCCATCGTGTCGCGTTCGATCCGGAAACCAGTCACCGGGCCATCCTCTCTCGGTGAACCGGGAGTCCCCAGTCGATTGCCTCACAGAAAGCGGATCGGAGCGCTGTTCGTATAACGTCGGCGAGGTTCGGACCCCCGATGAAGAGGAACCTCTGATGCGACGCGCCATCCTGGCCGTGATCGCCGGCGGCACACTGCTGACCGGCGCCGCCTGCGACAGCGATGCGAGGACGCCCGAGTTCACCGACCCGGTCGTCCCCTCGTCGGCCGCCGCGCCGTCCCCCTCGATCTCCCTCGGGCCCGACTACACGGCCGACACCAGCAAAGTGTGCGGGCGGGTCACCGGCATCGTGAACGCCGCATTCGGGGAGTTCGGCGCCGAACTCGGCCGGATGATCGCCAACCGGCAGGCGAAGGAGACCGCCGCGGCCGAGAAGGCCGAGACGACGGCCGCCGCCGAGTTGAAGGCGATCGGCACTCAGATCCGCAAGGAGACCGCGGCCGCGGAGGACCCCGAGCTCACCGAGGCCGGCGAGACCTCGGCGGCGAAGATCGAGGCCGCCGCGAAGAACCGGGACTACATCGAGAAGCTCAAGTCGACCAAGGATCTGGACGTCTCGCTCAAGGACCAGATCGCCGAATGGCTCGACCCGGTCTCCGGTTATTGCGCGGCCGGCCCACTGCCGTCAGAAAGCGCCTCGCCCAGCGCCTCTTCTTAACGCCGGCCGATCGCGAACACCGGGTTCGGTTTGGTCACGTCCGCGAAGAAGTCCTCGCCCTTGTCGTCGACCACGATGAAGGCGGGGAAGTCCTCGACCTCGATCTTCCAGACCGCCTCCATGCCGAGTTCCGGGAACTCGAGCACCTCGACGTGCCGGATGCAGTCCTGGGCCAGCCGGGCCGCCGGGCCGCCGATCGAGCCGAGGTAGAACCCGCCGTGGGTCTGGCACGAGTCGGTGACCTGCTTGGACCGGTTGCCCTTGGCCAGCATCACCATCGAGCCACCCTCGGCCTGGAACCTCTCCACGTACGAGTCCATTCGGCCGGCCGTGGTCGGGCCGAAGGAGCCGGACGCGTACCCCTCGGGGGTCTTGGCCGGGCCGGCGTAGTAGACCGCGTGGTCGCGCATGTACTGCGGCATCGGCTGGCCGGCGTCGAGCCGTTCGGCGATCTTGGCGTGGGCGATGTCCCGGGCCACCACGAGCGGGCCGGTCAGCGACAGCCGGGTCTTCACCGGGTAACGGCTCAACTCGGCCCGGATCTCGGCCATCGGCCGGTTCAGGTCGATGTTGACGACGGGCGACGCGTCCAGGTCGGCCTCGGGCAGGTAGCGGGCCGGATCGGTCTCCAGCCGCTCCAGCCAGACACCCGACGGGGTGATCTTGGCAACCGCCTGCCGGTCCGCCGAGCAGGAGACGGCGATCGCGACCGGGCAGGACGCGCCGTGCCGGGGCAGCCGGACGACCCGCACGTCGTGGCAGAAGTACCGGCCGCCGAACTGGGCGCCGATCCCGAAGTCCCGGGTCAGTTCCAGCACCGCGGCCTCCAACTCCAGGTCCCGGAAGCCGTGCGCCAGCATCGAACCCGCGGTGGGCAGGTTGTCCAGGTACTTCGCGCTTGCCAGTTTCGCCGTCTTGAGCGCGTGCTCGCCGCTGGTGCCGCCGATCACCACGGCCAAGTGGTACGGCGGGCAGGCCGACGTACCGATCAGGCGCAGTTTCTCGTCCAGGAACTGCATCATCCGCTGCGGGTTGAGCAGCGCCTTCGTCTCCTGGTAGAGGTACGACTTGTTGGCCGAGCCGCCGCCCTTGGCCATGAACAGCAACTTGTACGCGTCCGGGTGCCCGTTCGGGTCCTCGGCGTACAGCTCGATCTGGGCCGGCAGGTTCGAGCCGGTGTTCTTCTCGTCCCACATGGTCAGCGGCGCGAGCTGCGAGTAGCGCAGGTTGAGCCGGGTGTACGCCTGGTACACGCCGAGCGCGATGGCTTGTTCGTCGAGTCCGTCGGTCAGCACGTGCCGGCCGCGTTTGCCCATCACGATCGCGGTGCCGGTGTCCTGGCACATCGGTAGCACGCCGCCGGCCGCGATGTTCGCGTTGCGCAGCAGGTCCATCGCGACGAACCGATCGTTCGGCGACGCCTTCGGGTCGTCGATGATGCTGCGCAGCTGCGCCAGGTGCGCGGGCCGCAGGAAATGCGCGATGTCGTGCATCGCCTCAGCGGTCAGCTGAGTGAGCGCGGCCGGCTCGACGGTCAGGAATCGTCGCCCGCCCGGTCCCTCGACGACATCCACGCCCTCGTCCGTGACCAGGCGATACTCAGTCTGGTCCGCGCCGGTGGGGAGGAGGGGCGAGTAGCTGAAATCGGCGCCTCTGCTCATGAACGCTCAGCCTATGCCAGCGGGGCGGCGGGATGCGAACCCGTCCCCGGCCGTCAGGCGAACGGGACGTACGCCATCTCCCGCCCGGAAACGATGATCATGCCGTTCCGGTCGGTGGCGAAGACCTTCGCGTCGGTACGGACGTCGGCCCGGACCGACCCGCCCGACAGCGTCAGAGCGGTCACCCGGCCGTCGGACGTCACGATCACGGCGTGCGGGGTGAGCGCGGCGCCCACGTCCTCACCCCGGCCGTCCAGCCGCCACACCACCTTGTCCTTGGTGAACGAGAAGCCCCGCACCGCGTCACCCTTGCGGATCACCGCGTAGGCGTCGTTGACGGTCAGCACCTTCGACTCCTTGTCGCCGTACCAGAGGTTGCGCCCGTCATAGCCGTTGATCAAAACCTCGCGGCCGTACGGGTCCACGCCCAGCACCACGTTGTAGCCACCGGCCGGATCGCGATCCTGGGCACAGCTCGAACCGTTGTCGGCGGTCCGCAGGTTGAGCCCGTCGCGCTGCCACACCACCTTGCCGGCCTGCGGGCTGGACGCGACCACGCCGTAGTAGCAGGTGCCGTCGCGGGCCGTCCCGGTGACGGTGAGGACCCGGCCGCCGACCACGGCGATCCGCTGCTCCCGGGACGGCGCAGCGGTCTGCACCAGCCGCCCGTTCGCCGTGTCGATCACCCGGACCTCGTTGTCGTGCGGCAGACCGAGCAGACCGGGCAGGGCAGGCGGGCCCGGTACGTCGTCGTCCACATCACCGGAGATCAGGCGCCGGGTGTCCGGCAGGTCGGGGTTGGCCGCGTCCAGGACGAAGCCGATGCTGCCGGCGCCGACCGTCCAGAGCTGCTTGTTCGTGCGCGGATCCCAGGCAGTGAGCCGACAGTCGTCGCCGCCGGAACAGCTCAGGTCCACGATCGCGTCCTGATAGGCCCAGACCGCCGACGCGGTGGTGTCGGCGCGCCGGACCGTGCCGGTGGACGGGTCCAGGACCTGATAGCCCTTGGTCAGCAGACGGCCGGTGACGACCACCGCGTTCGCGCCCTTGCCGGCGATCTCGGCCCAGTCGGCATCCGACGACCAGAGCTTCACCGCGGCGGTCAGCCCGTACGCCTCGAGCGAGGTCCGGTACTCGACGATCACCGCGTCACCGGCCACCGCCACGCTCTGCGGTGTGCCGCCCAGCGTCTGCTGCCAGCGGGTTCCGGCCGCGATCGGCCCGCTCGTGGTGATCCACGACCACAGTTGCGGAAACGGGTTCCACACGTTGGTCGCGGCCAGCACGGTGATCACGACCGTGGCGGCGGCGACCACCGAGAGTCCTTTCCAGGAGGTGCCGCCGGAGGCCATTCGGGCAGGGTAATGACCTTCGAAGCAGGAAGCATCCAGCGTGGAAAGTCCGTGTCGTGGGGTTATGCGCGGGTTGCTGATCTCACCAGCGGCACGGTCCGGTACGGGATCAACTCGGCCAGCGCGATGATCGTGTGGGCTCGCCGGATCCCCTCGTATCCCACGATCTGGTCGATCACCCGCTGCAGATCGGCGTTCGACCGGGCCACGATCCGGCACAGGATGTCGCCGCTGCCGGTGATCGTGTGCGCCTCCAGGACCTCGGGAATCTCCGCCAGATGACCCGCCACGGCGTCGTGCCCGAACCGCTGGCTGATCTCCAGGGTCACGAAACTCGTCACCCCGAAACCGATCGCGGCCGGCGCCACCTCCGGCCCGAAACCCTTGATCGCACCCCGCGCGATCAGCTTGTCCAGTCGCGCCTGCACGGTGCCGCGCGCCACCGCGAGCCGCCGGGAGAGCTCCAGCACACCGATCCGCGGCTCGGCCGCCAGCATCGAGATCAGCCGCGCGTCGAGCGGATCGAGCTGGACAGTCTGCTCACCCATGGGCCGAACCTATCGCACCGATTGCGCAGGATGACCATCCTCGTCACCGAGGGTTGCCCAACCCGATGGGGTACGCCACTGTCACCCCCAACCGGCGGCCCTGTGACACTGTGATCACACCCTGACGGCCGGGCTACCGGGCCGCAGGGAAGTGTCAGGCTGTCGTGGTAAAGGTTTGCGCATGAGTTCCGTTCCCGCGGGTTGGTACAAGGACCCGGCCGATCCCAGCACCCAGCGTTACTGGGACGGTGATGGCTGGGTGGGTAAGGCCATCCCGGCCGACGCCGTTCCACCGGACGGCCCGCCGCCGCCGGAGGAGCCGGAACCCGTCGTCGAACCGACGCCGGCCGTCCCGGAGACGGCGGCTGCCCCCGCGTACCAGCAACCGGGTCAACCCGCCCTGCCGCCCGGCCCGCCGCCGGGCTGGGCACCGCAGCCACCGCCTCCGCCCGGCTGGCAGCCCCCACCGGGCATGCAGCCGCCCCCCGGCTGGCAGCAGCCGGGCTCGCAGCCGCCGCCCGGCTGGCAGCCGCACCCCGGCGCCTATCCGATGCACGCCTACGGCTATCCGGTGCCGGAGGTCCGGCCGCACGGGATGGCCCTGGCCGGACTCGGTCAGCGGCTCGTCGCGCGGATCATCGACATCCTCGCCGTGCTGCTGCTCAACGTCGTGGTCAACGGCTACTTCGTGTATCTCTACCTGCAGGACTTCACGCCGATCTTCCGCGACTACTACGACAAGGTGATGGCCGGCGAGACCAACCCGGTCATCCAGCAGGCCACCCCGCGGATGTCGACGCTGTCGGTGGCCATCGTCATGATCGCGACGCTGCTCTGGCTGCTCTACGAGGCGCCGGCGATCAGCGGTAGCGGGCAGACCCTCGGCAAACGGCTGATGCGGATCAAGGTCGTCGGAATCGAGAAACCCGGGCAGATCGGATTCGCCCGGGCGTTCACCCGTTGGGCGCGTCTCGGCATGTGGACGCTCTTCTGGTGGTGCGGCATCGGCATGTTGGTCCAGTTGCTGTTCGCGCTCTCGCCCCTCTTCGATCCCCGTCTGCGGCAGGCCTGGCACGACAAGGCTGCGGGCACCGTCGTGGTGGCCGTACCGGCCGGTGCTTTCCCGACCGTCGACGCCGCCACCCGCGGCGACCAACCCGGAGGACAATGATGACCCGGCTGACCCGCGCCGATCTGGACGCGCTGCCCGCCTACGTGCCCGGCCGCACCGTCGCCGGGGCCGTGAAACTGGCCAGCAACGAGGTGCCGTACGGGCCTCTCCCCGGCGTCGTCGAGGCGGTCACCGAGTCGGCCCGGACCTCACACCGGTACCCGGACATGGGCGTGGCCGCACTGCGGGACCGGATCGGCGGCTGGCTCGGCGTCGACCCGGACCGGGTGGTGACCGGCTGCGGGTCGGTGGCGCTCGCCGAGATCCTGGTCAAGGCGACCTGCCTGCCCGGCGACGAGGTGATCTACTCGTGGCGGTCCTTCGAGGCGTACCCGATCATCGCCGCCGGAGTCGGAGCCACCAGCGTCCGGGTCCCGAACACCGCGGAGCACGGGCACGACCTGGCCGCCATCTCCGCGGCCGTCACCGACCGGACCCGGCTGATCTTCATCTGCAACCCGAACAACCCGACCGGCACGTTCCTGCGCAAGGACGAACTCGACCGGTTCCTCGCCGGCGTGCCCTCCGACGTGCTGGTGGTGCTGGACGAGGCGTACCGGGAGTTCGTCACCGACCCCGGCGTGCCCGACGGCGTCGACGTCTACGGCGACCGGGCCAACGTGGTCGTGCTGCGCACGATGAGCAAGGCCTGGGGCCTGGCCGGGCTGCGGATGGGTTACCTGGTCGCCCAGCCCGGCATCGCGAGCGCCATCCGCAAGGTCGTCACCCCGTTCTCCACCAACCTGGTCGCGCAGGCCGCGGCGCTGGCCGCCCTCGACGCCGAGGACGAGGTCCGCCGCCGGTGCGCCCTGATCGTCGCCGAACGGGACCGGGTCACCGAGGCGCTGCGCAAACTCGCCCTCGACGTGCCGGACAGCCAGGCCAACTTCGTCTGGTTGCCGCTCGGCGACCGGACCGCCGCCTTCGCCGCCACCTGCGAGAAGCACGGCGTCATCGTCCGGGCCTTCCACCCCGAGGGCGTCCGCGTGACGATCGGCACCCCGGAGGAGAACGACCTCTTCCTGGCGGCCGCTGAGGCGGCCCTCGGCAGCTCCTGACGTGCCGGGTCCCGGCTCAGAACCGCGACCCGGCACCGAGCCGGGTCGCGGCTCAGTGCGCGGCGGCCGCCGCCTCGGTCTCGCGGTGGTCGTCGGCGCTGATCCGGTTCGGGAAGACGCCCCGCCACAGCACCACCAGCAGGCAGGCCACCAGCACGAACACGGCGCCCAGCACCGGCAGCGAGCCGAGATGGCCGGCGCTGACGAACCGCTCACCGGCAAACGACCCGCTGCCGATGCCGATCTGGAAGGCGACCACGTAGACCGCCGACGCGGCGTCGCGTGAGGCCGGCGCCACCCGCAGCGCCGCCGACCCGAGGAACACCGGGATGGCGTTGAACGCACCGCCCCAGATCAGGACCGCCGCGATCGTCCCGACCGGCCCGAGCACCGGCGCCAGCAGTGCCATCGACACCGCCGTGACCGCGGTCAGCCCGACCACGAACGGTCCCGGGCGCCGGTCCACGAATCGGCCCACCACATAGTTGCCGACCAGGCCGACCGCGCCGTACCCGAGCAGCAGCGCGCTCAGCGCCGCCCCGTCCAGCCCGGCGTCCCGGCGGACCAGCGGCGCGATGTAGGTGTACGCCGCGAAATGCCCCACCACCAGCAGCACGGTGATCACGCAGAGCCCGGTGACCCGGCTGTTGCGCAGGATCAGCACCGCGTCCCGCAGCTGCCGGCCGAGCGACGCCGCCCGGTCCCGGGGCAGCGGCTGCATCGGTGGCAGCAGGGCGATCAGCGCGACCAGGCAGATCGCCCCGGCGACCGCCATCAGGCCGATCGACAGCCGCCAGCCCAGCCACTGTCCGAGCGCGGTGCCGAGCGGCACGCCGAGCACGATGGCCAGCGAGTTCCCGACGAAGACCAGTGAGGTGGCCCGGCCGACCTGCCCCGGCGGTGCCAGGCGGGCGGTGATCGGCCCGATCACCGACCAGAAGACGCCGTGCGCGAGCGCGCAGATCAGCCGGGACAGCACCAGGATCAGGAACGTGGGCGCGAGAGCGGCGGCCACCTGTGAGACGACGAAGATCGCTACGGTGGCGGCGAGCAGCTTGTGCCGGGGCAGTCGCATGGTGAGCGCGGTGAGCGGGATGGTGCTCAGCCCGGCGACCACGGCATAGCTGGTGAGCAGCAGCCCGACCTGCGCCTCGGTGACGTTCAGGCCGGCTGAGATCTGCGGGAGAAGACCGACGGGCAGGGTCTCCGCGGTGACGTAACAGAAGGTGGAGGTGCCGAGGACGACAAGCGCCGGGCGGTTGAGTCTCACCCCTCGCACAATAAGCTCTTAGGTAGAGCATAAAAAGGAGTTTCACTGTGACGACGCGCTCGACCGAGCTTCTCCGGGCCGTACACCGTAATCCCGGCATCACCCGAGCCGACGCCGCCCGGCTCCTCGGCATCGGCACCGGCGCGGCCACCGAACTCGTCACCCGGCTCAGCCAGGCCGCCCTGCTCACCCAGGCGCCCGCCGCACCGAGCGGCACCCGTGGCCGCCCGACCACGGTCCTGCTGCCCCACCCCGGCGGCCCGCTGGTCCTGGCCCTGGCGATCACCCACGAGGCCTGGCGCCTCGACGTGGTCGAACTCGGCGGCACCACCGCGGCCGCGCTCTCCGAACGCCACGAGAACGCGCCGTGGGCCCAGGTCCGCGGCGCTGTCGCGGCCGCTGTCAAACAGTTCCACGCCCGGTACGGTCCCCGGCTGCGCGCCATCGGCATCTCCGTCCCCGGCCCCGTCACCCGCGGCCCGCGCCTGGACGCGATCAACTCCGACTGGCGCGGCATCGACCTCACCGAACTGTGGCCCGGAGCCGAACTGCTGGTCGCCGGCAACGACGCCACCCTCGCCGCCACCGCCGAACACCTACGAGGCGCCGCCGCCGGAGCCTCGGTGGCCCTGCATCTGCGCATCGAATCGGGTCTGGGCGGCGCCTTGGTCGAAGACGGCCGCCCGGCCATCGGCGCCCGCAACACCGCCGGCGAGTTCGGCCACATGCCCTTCGGAGACCCCGAGATCACATGCGCCTGCGGCGCCCACGGCTGCTGGGGTACGACCATCGACGGCACCGCCATGGCCCGCCTACTGGGCGATCCCCCGCCCCGAGACCCAGTCACCTACGCCCGCCACGTGATAGCCACCGCCACCCGGGCCCCGGCCGGCCTCCGCCCGCCCAGCCCCGCCGCCAGCTCCTACAGCTCCGGTGAGAGCGGCCCCGCCATCGACCCCGAGGCCGCCCGCCGGGCCGTGGAAACCGTCGGAACCGCCCTGGGCCGCGGGATAGCCGGCCTGGTCAACGCCCTCGACCCGGACCTCGTCACGCTGGGCGGACTCGGCCCCGACCTGTTGACCGCGGTCCCCGAGGCGATCACCACCGCTTACCTGGACGGCCTCATGACCATTCACCGGGAAGTCCCACCGCCGGTCCTCCCCGCCAGCCTCCCCGACGACGAGGGCCCCATCACCGGTGCCGCTGAACAAGCCTGGGCAGCCCTACTCCCCCGCCTCACATGACAGCAGGTCAGGCAGGTAGCGCGGCGATCAGAACCGTGTCGATCGTGTAGTAGTACAGCGGCGACTCCGGATCGTCCGGCCCGGTCTCGTTGAGCCGCTCGATCGCCAGGTAGCCATCAGTCACGTGGAACAGCCCGGCTTTCCAGTCGGTGCTGTCCTTCTTCATCGCCAGCGGAAACGCGAACCGCACCGCACCCGTCCGCGCGTCCACCCCGGTCAGCTGGTTCTCCGGGCTCAGCAGCAACACCGTTCCCGAGGATTCTCCCAGAACCCGGGCCGGTCCCGGAGTCATCCACAATGTCGCGCCGTCCACAGACCGCCCGGCAACCGACTCCGAAGAGGAGCTCACGCCGGAAGCGGAGGCGGAGGAGGAACCCGTGATGATCACACCCGCGGCGACGGTGGCGCCCGGATCGTCCAGGGCTGGCGCCCGGCGGGGCTGCGCGGCGGTGGCGAGCCAGCCCTGGCCGGCGCCGTCCCGGAAACCCGCACAGCCAGAGGTCAGACACCCGGCTGGACGGAGAGGACCGGTCGGCCAGCCACTGATCGGAGTGCCCGACAACACGTCGTAGGCGCCGGTCGCACACACATACGCACCACCCGTGGTGGTGAAACCGTCCGTGCACCCGGCCGGCACGGAGGTCTTCCAGAGCGCTGAGCCGGTGCTGAGGTCGTACCCAGCCAGGTCTTGATCCTGGGTGACCACGACGGTGCCGGCGGCGAGACGCAGACCGGGCGGGTCCCAGACCGTGGCGGCGCCGGTCCGGTGCCCGGCATATCCGGACGCGGCCGGGCCGTCGGCACGCCAGACGACCGCGCCGGTCCGGCCGTCCAGGGCCACGATCTTGCCATCGGACCACCGGCTGACGACCGTCGTGCCACTCGCGACAAGGGCACTGAGCTGCTCGGGCCAGCGCCGGAACGACCAGAGCGCCGTGTAGACCTGCTCCGCCGTGACCGGTCCGTCGGCGCGCACCTGGTTCTTCGCGGCATAGACACGAACGCGGCCGTCAACGATCAGTGGGGCCACGTTGAGGCGGCTGGTGACGCCTTGCGCCGGTGCGGGCGCCGACGGGTAGGGCTCGACCGCCGTCGCCGAAAGCTCGGTGGGCGCGAGGACACGCCAGCCGATCAGGCCACTCACCACCAGCAGTAGTGCGGCCGCCAGGATTCGCAGCAGCACCCGGGTCATGGTTTGAAGTATTCCAAATCAGTGCGCGCCACCCCGGCCCCGGGCCGACCCGTGCCACAAAACACGCCCGCGGTCACCCCACCTCAGGCGTTCCCAGCGCTCCAGAACGCGCCCGCCGGGAGCAGGGCTACCCGCGCGCCCGCTGGGAACGCCACTACTCGTAGCCGCCGTTGACCAGGCCCAGGCGGACCAGTTCGGTCAAGGGCTCGACGACGTTGGCGGCGCCGAAGCCGACGAACAGTGGGCGTGGGCTGTCGCGGTGCAGGCGGGCCGGCTCGATCAAGGGGACCGGGTGGGTGGCGGCCAGCGCCTCGGCGACCTCGGCCACCTCGCCGCCGCCGGCCGCGGTCACCGTTGCGACCAGGATGTTCAGGAACCCGTGATGGGTGAAGCCGGTCTCCGGGTCGGTGTGGCGGGTGGCGTGGCGCAGGCCCGCGGCCAGCTTGAACGGCAACTCGCGGTCGCGGCAGGCGCAGATCACCGCGGCCAATTCGACGGGGGTGGGGAAGAGTTCCGCGGCGAGGCCGCCGACCCGGAACTTGGGGGCGATCGACAGTCCGCCGGCACGGGCCTCGGCGACGCTGTCGAGGGCGGCGAGCAGGCCCCAGCTGAGGGGGATCTCGGCGTACAACGGCAGTCCCGCCTGGGTCGCGGCGAACGAGCGCAGCGAGGCCAGACCGGGTTGGGGGTCTTCGCCGCGGCGGGCGACCGCCGCTTCGACGTGCTGGACGACGACGCCCGACGCCCGCAGTTTGTCCACGGTCGCGGGCAGGGAGGCGACCGGCACGTCGCCGATCAGGCCGGCGGAGTGTCGGGGCACCGATGCGGTGCCGACGAGCGATGCGGGCACGAGCAGCGAGCCGATCAGGCCCCGGTACCACGACGTGGTGTGTTCGTGGTGTTTCGCGACGGCGTCGGACAGACCGACCGGACTGGGCGGGAGCAGGGAGGCGTCATCGACCAGCCCGGCGTAGAGCGGAGGCACCAGCGTTGACACGTTCCGAACCTAATGGACGCCCCGAGAAACGGACAACCACGTCCGAGATGTCGCTTTCCCCCCTGATGACTACCGGACGGCCGTTGAGAAGTCACCGGAAAAGCCCGCGCGAAGGACCCGGAGCGGCCCGGCTGAAACGCCGGTCAGGCGCGCCGGGACAGCAGGACCAGCAGTTCCGCGACCGCCGCGACGACCATTCCGGCGACCAACGGGACCGGGCCACCCACCACGGCGTACGCCAGCAGGAACAGCGGCGCCGCGAATGTCAGATAAACGGCTGCCGCGAGTCTGCGATCGGTGGCCCGCAACCGGGGCAGGACGACAGCGACCGGTTCGGGCAGCCGGCTGCGGAACCAGAACACCACCGCACCGAAGATCAGCACGGCGATCAGTCCGGCCCAGACCCGGGAGATGCCGGGGCTGATCCCGGTCATCGCGGCGGCCAGCACCGCGGCGACCATGGTGCCGCCGGCCCCGTACTGGGCACTCTCCCGGACCGCCGTCACCGACTCGTCGGAGACGTCCAGCACCGGGCGGGCCGGCAGGCTGACCGGTTCCTCCGGGGCGGCCGCCGGGGTGACGGTGCCGAGTGAGGCCTCCTCGGCCAGGTCTTCGAGGGCCCGCGCCCAGCGACGGCGCTCGAACCGGACGATCCCGGCCTCCCGGCTGGCGTCACCGATCGCCGCGTCGAGTTCGAGCGCCTCCCCGTACGCCCGCTGGGCCAGGTCGAACAACCGCAACCGGGCGGCGACCACCGCCAGCACCAGGTGCGCCTCGGCGTCGGTGGGCGCGACCCGGACGCCGTTCCAGGCGGCGTTCAGCGCCTCCTGCCCGTTGCGTGACTCGCTGAGCAGGGCGGCGCCGGTGCGCTGCGCGTAGCCGTCCTCGGGCCAGGTCCGCAGGATCTCGGCGGCGATCCGGGCGGCGTCCACATAACGCCGGCTGTCGATCAGCGCCATCGCGTGCACCACGAGGGCGGGAAGAGCCCGCGGGTCGGCGGTGGCGGCGCGCTCGGCGGCGGCCAGCGCCTCGGCCGGCTGCTCGGCGGCGAGGTGGATCCGGGCCAGGGTGGAGAGCAGGGCCGTCTCCTGCGGTGCGGTGGTCAGTCCGGCCGCGATCTCGTCGGCGGCCTCGTCGTAGCGGCCGAGGTCAGCGAAGAGCAGGGCGCGTTGCCGGTGTTCTTCCGGGGTGGTGTCGGGCTCCAAGGGGGCGGGCACGATGCCGAGCGTAGGCGGTCTAGCTGGACGGTGTTTGAGTGGCGTACACCAGGGCGACCGCCGTCCCGGCCAGGCCCTCACCGCGGCCGGTGAGGCCGAGCCCGTCGGTGGTGGTGCCGGCCACGGTCACCGGGGCTCCGACCGACTCGGAGAGGGTCTTCTCGGCTTCGGCGCGACGTTTGCCGATCTTCGGGCGGTTGCCGATGACCTGGATCGACACGTTGCCGATCTCGAAACCGGCGGCCCGGACTCGGCGCGCCGTCTCGGTGAGCAGGGTGACGCCGGACGCTCCGGCCCACTCGGGCCGGCTGGTGCCGTAGTTGCTGCCCAGGTCACCGAGCCCGGCGGCGGAGAGCAGCGCGTCACAGGCGGCGTGCGCGGCGACGTCGGCGTCCGAGTGCCCGGCCAGCCCCGGCTCGCCGGGCCAGTGCAGCCCGGCGACCCAGCAGGGCCGTTCCGGGTCGAAGGCATGAACGTCGGTGCCGGTACCCACCCGCGGAATGATCACGCCGACCACCCTAATTTCACTGCTGAGCCGACGGCGGCGGCAGGGTCAGCAGATGGGTGGCGACGGCCAGGTCGATCGGCCTGGTGATCTTCAGCGCGAAGTCCGACCCGGGCACGCAGACGACGTGGTGGCCGAGCTTCTCGACCGCGCCCGCGTCGTCGGTGTGCGAGTCGGCAGCCGCGGCGTGCGCGGCTCGCAGCAGCGGAGCACTGAAACCCTGCGGGGTCTGCACGGCGCGAAGGACCGAACGGTCGACCGTGCCGAGCACCCGGCCGCTGGCATCGACCTCTTTGATTGTGTCGACCACCGGCAACGCCGGGATGACCGCCCCGGCACCGTCACGCACCGTAGCGGCGACTCGCTCAAAAAGGTCGGCGGGCGCGAGACAGCGGGCAGCGTCGTGGACCAGGACGATGCCGATGTCGCCGGGAACCGCGGCGAGGGCGGCGGCGACCGAGTCCTGCCGCTCGGCACCGCCGGCGACCACGGTCACCGGGGCGACCGGGGCGAGCAGGGCGTGCACGGCCTCGACCTCGGACGGCGGGGCGGCCACGACGATCATGCGGACCGACGGGGCGGCGGCCGCTCGCCGGACCGCGTGCACCAGCAGCGGCTCGCCGTCGAGCAGGCGTAGGGCTTTCGGGGCGCCGGGCCCGAGTCGCACTCCGGCACCAGCGGCGGGAACGACGACAGCGACGTCACCGCGAGCATTGAGCTGCGCGGTCACGTCGCTGTCGTTGTCGCCGGACACACGAGGTGAGTCAGACATAGTAAAGAAGGATGGCGTCGGTGGATCAGGCCTCGGTGAGGACCTTGTCGAGCAGGACCTCGGCCTCATCCTTGGTGCTCTTCTCCGCGAGGGCGACCTCGCCGACCAGAATGTCACGGGCCTTGGCAAGCATCCGCTTCTCGCCCGCCGACAAGCCACGCTCGCGCTCACGACGCCAAAGGTCACGAACAACTTCCGCGACCTTGAGCGGGTTCCCGGAAGCGAGCTTCTCCAGGTTTGCCTTGTAGCGCCGCGACCAGTTGGTCGGCTCTTCGGTGTGCGGGGCACGGAGGACGTCGAAGACCTTGCCTAGGCCTTCCTCGCCGACCACTTCACGCACGCCGACTTCTTCGGCGTTCTCAGCGGGCACTCGAACAGTCAGATCGCCCTGGGCGACACGCAGAACGAGGTACTTCCTTTCGACGCCCTTGATGACCCTAGTCTCGATTGCCTCGATGAGTGCGGCCCCGTGGTGGGGGTAAACAACGGTCTCGCCGACACTGAAAACCATAGGTTCGAAACCCCTTTCGCTGTGTCTAGGGTAACACGCTCAGGCGCCCCTGTCTCGCCCTGACGGTCACTGTTAGTGCAGCTCAGAGGCCCTGTGACGGGGCTTTCTACCGCTTGACAGCAACGCGAGAAGCTGCCTAAGTAACTCAAAGTGACAGGACAGTGACGGGCTTTACCGGCCAACCGGTGCACACCAAGTCGGGAATTCCCGACTTGATGGCTTTGTCAGATCAAGCTTATCGCTAAGGTCCGCATCGGTGCAGCACTGGCGATGTGGCCTCACGTGCGGGAGGCTGGACGGAAGTTCCCCGACCGAAGCAAGATCTGGTCGGCCAGGGGGGAGGTTGAGTCATGGCTGGCGCGAGCGACAACGACGGCAGGCCGCCCGGGGGCGAGTCCCCCGACGACCTCCCGGACCTTCCCGAGGAGTGGGGGGTCATCGTCATTCCCGACGACCTCTCGGAGCTGGCCGACGAGGTCGAGGCGGTTCGCGCCGAACTGCGCACCGGCCCGCCACTCACCCGCTGGCAGCTGTTCGTGCGCCGGCCCGCGATCCGCCGGACCCGCCGATTCGGTTCCCTCCTGATGCGCACACCCGCCCTGATCGTCTCGGTGGCGGTCCTGGTCACCATCGCGAGCCTCTTCGCCTCGGCCTGGCCCGGCCCGGCCCGGCAGCCGGCCACCCAGCGCACCTCCGGCACCACCGAGAGCCGGGTCGGCCGACTGCCCGCGCTCGACCTGATCGGCGCCGACGGCCAGAGCGCCTCGATCCTGGGCAGCCTCCCCGCGGTCCTGCTGCTCACCGACGGTTGCGACTGCGCGCGGCTGCTCGACGACACGGTGGCCGCCGCCGCCCCCGGCGTCACGGTCCTGGTGATCACCACGAGAGGCCTCTCGGCGAGCCCGTCGACCACCACTAGCAGCCTCTCCGCGAGCCCACCGGTCTCCGCGGGCGTCCTGCCCACACTCCCCACCGCACACGCCGGCGGCAAGACCGTCACGTTCCTGCAGGACCGCACCGACACGCTCCGCCACCAACTGGACCTCTCCGACCCCGACGGCACCGCCGCGGCGATCCTGGTCGACAAGACCGGCGAGATAGTCCGGATCCACCCCCGGACCGCCTCGATCGAAACGATCCGCCCCGACCTCGCGCGCCTATAAAGACCAAAACCCCTTTCTGGTACGGACCAGCATGTCCCGCCGAAATCACGGGTCCCGCAGCCCCACGCGACGTCCGCGCGACGCAAGGTCACCCCACGACCGCCGGGCGGAGGCGACGGCCGAGACGTAACCCTCCCGGGATCACCCGTTGGCGCGCTGCAGGGTGTAACGAAAGACGATCGGGGTGGTGGACTCGACGGTGACGGTCAGATGGAGTTCGTGCGCCAGGCCGACGCTGAAGACTTCCGGCGTCCGGGAGCCGGAGCAGCGCAGGCCCCGGCCGGAGTCGCCGATGCCGAGGCTGACCCGGACCCGGCTGCCGTTGTCACCGGCGCACACCACCGAGACCTGGAAGTTGCCACGGTCGACGGCGACGGCCTCCTCGTGCTGGGTCCCGGCGTCCAACGGGATGGTGCTGGCCCGCTCGTGATCACCGCCGTCGGGCAGCAGCTGTTCAGCGGTGAACCGCCACCTGGTCAGGCGGTCGTCGACGGCCTGACGGGGTGCGGCACGCCACCACCACATCAGGCCGATCACCATGCTCACTGCGGTCAGCGCGTACAGCACCACACCGCGTCCCCGTTCACCGCTCACGCTGCGAGAGTAGAGCCCTCCAGAAGAGTGACATAGAGGGTGAGGCCGGGACCGAAGGCGAGCATGATGATCGATCTCGGTGGGACCGGGCGGCGGAGCAGTTCGTCGAGCACCAGTAACACGGTGGGTGAGGAGGAGTTCCCGTACGCGGCGAGTACCCCTCGGGACTCGGCGAGCGCGGAACCGGCGAGTCCCAGCTTCTCCTGAACCACGTCGAGGATCTTCGGGCCGCCCGGGTGCACGGCCCACCCGTCGACGTCGGCGATACCCAGACCGTGCCGGCCGAGCACCTCCAGGACCAGTCCACGGACGTGGGTGGCGAGCACCGACGGCACCTTCGGCGACAGCCCCATCCGAAACCCCAGATCAGTGATCTCCCAGGTCATATGGTCGGCCGTGGAGGTGTCGGTGATCGCGGCGACCTCTCGTACGACGTACCCGGCCTCGGATTGGGGAGTGACCACGACGGCGGCCGCGGCATCCGCGAACAACGCGTGGGAGACGATCTGCTGAATGTCCGTCCGCGCAGCGGGCGGCTGCAGGTGCAGGCTGGTGAGCTCGGCGCAGAGCAGCAGCCCCGGCCGGCCGCGTGCGGTCACGAAGTCACTGACCACCCCGATCCCCGGTAACGCGGCGTAACACCCCATGTGGCCGATGAAGAGCCGTTGCACGCTCGGTGACATGCCGAGATCCCGGGCCAGCAGGATGTCGAGTCCGGGAGTGGCATAGCCGGTGCACGAGCAGACCGCGAAAAGACCCAGATCACTTGCGGTGAGCCCGGCACTCTCCAGTGCCCGGCTCACCGCGGCCTTGCCCAGCGGTATCGCCTCGGCCTGGTACCGGCGCATCCGGCGCTCGGTGGACCAGCCGGAGACGTCCTCCAGCAGCGGGCTCACCACGGACTGCCGGGTCCGCACCCCGGAGTTGGCGAAGATCCGGCGTGCCAGGGCCGCCCGCGGGCCGGCGTAGTGCCGACTGAAGTAGCCGTCCCAGAGGTCGTCCTGGCGGGCCGACGGCGGCAGGGCCACCCCGATGCCGGCGATCACCGGGCCGGTCACCACCGGGGCGCCACACCGTCGGCGTCCGGGTCGCCGCCGAGCGCGTCCACGCCGAGCCAGTCGGCGCAGACGTCGCTGGTAGCCGGTTGCAGCGAGCCGGCGCGGGCATCCCGGTAGAGGCGTTCCAGCGGGTGGCCGCGGCGCATCGCGGACGTGCCGGCCGCCTCCAGCATCGACGCGGCGACCTCGGCCGCGGTGGTTCCGGCGAGCAGTTTGGCCCGCCACACCCAGCGGTTCGTCTCGGCCTCACCGGGTGCCTCGTCGACCCGGCGGGCCGCCTCCCGGACGGTCAGGTGCGCGGCGGACACCGCGGCGTCGGCCCGGCCGATCCGGGACCGCACCGCCGGGAGCCCGGCCAGACCACGGGCGTTGACGTGGTCGATCGCGGCGTCGACGGCGGCCCGGGCCACTCCCACGTAGACGGCGGCGTAGCTGGCCACCATCCAGTGCGGCGCGAGCTGGGCCGCCACCAGCGCCAGCCCCTCCATACCGCCGAGCAGCGCCGAGGCCGGCACCGTGACGTCGACGTGCAGGTCGTGTGAGCCGGTGGCACGCATGCCGAGCGCGTCCCAGGTGGGTTCGACCCGCAGCCCGTCACCGGCCGGCACCAGGAACTGGGAGACCCGGGCCGGATCATCGGCACTGCGAGCGGCGATCAGATAGGCGTCGGCGTGGCCCGCTCCCGAGCAGAACGTCTTGGCCCCGGTGATCCGGTAGCCGCCGTCGACCGGCTGGTAGGTGGTGCTCATCCGGGACAGCCGGGAGCCGGCCCCGCGTTCGCTCATCGCCACCGCGTACCAGGAGCCGCCCGCCGCCGCTTTCAGGAACTCGTCCCGGGCGGTCAGCGCCCCCGGCGGCAGTCCGAGCGCCTCGGCCAGCTCGTCACTGATCCCGCCGAGAGCACCGGTCACCGAGGCGTGCATGTTGAAGACCAGGGCGGTGGCGCCGTTGCCACGGGCCAGTTCGTAGGCGACCTCGGCGTACTCCGCGAAGCCCGCGCCCGCCCCACCCAGCTTGGCCGGAACCAGCAGGCCGAAGAACCCGGCGGACCCGAGTTCGGCGAAGTCGTCCACCGGGAAACAGCCATCCCGGTCGGAGGCCGCCGCCCGGGCCGCGAAACGGGGAGCCAACCGCCGCGCTTCAGCCAGCATGACGGCCCGTCCCCTGGTAGAGCACCGCGGTGGAGAAGGTCGGCCGGATCCGTGGCCCGTCCACCGCCTGCCGCAGCACCAGCCAGCGGAACAGCCCGCGCAGACTGGGGCGCACCCCGCGCACGGTCAGCGTCACCCCGCACCGGGCGAACTCGGCGACCAGGCGGACCGGTGACACGAACAGCGCCGGATCGTGCAGGCCCCGCGGGGCGATCCCGAACCGCTCGGCCAGAGTCACCGTGATCAGGCGGCTGAGCCCGGTGTCGTTGACCGTGTCGAGCACCACCAGACCGCCGGGCCGCAGCACCCGGCACAGTTCGGCCACCGTCGCGGGCAGGTCGGTGACGTGCTCCAGGATCTCGCCGGCCACCACCACGTCGGCACTGCGGGCGGCCAGCGGCAACGCGGTCACGTCACCGTTCACCGCGGTCACGCCCCGTGGTGCGGCCTGCCGCAGACCGGACCGGCGCAGATCGACACCGATGTGCCGGTAACCCTTGTCCCGCACGTGCGGGGCGAGCAGGCCGCCACCGCAACCGGCGTCGACCAGGACCCGGCCGGGTGCCCCGGCCGGTGGGATCAGGGCGGCCCGGGCGGCGGCCAGCCAGTGCAGAAGAGCAAAACGCCCGGCCGGGTGCCACCACTCGGCGGCGAGGTCGTCATATTGGCGTGGATCGTTGCGCGGCATCGATCGCATGCGATCGAGACTGGCACGGGAACGCCGCGGCGGCCACACTTACGAGACATGTCCCGTGTGCTCGCACTGCTCAGATCGTCACATCCGGAACCCGGCGGCGGCGTCACCCTCGCCATCACCCTGCTCGCGCTGGGAGTGGGCCATCGCGGATGGCGGCTCGCGGCGATCGCGGCGGCGGTGGCGGCCAGTCAGCTCGCGGTCGGCTGGGTCAACGACCGGCTGGACGCCGACCGGGACCGGGCCAGTGGCCGCCGGGACAAGCCGATCACTACGGGCGCGATCTCGGCGCGGGCGGTCGGGGTGGCCGGGGTGGTCGCGGCGCTGGCCGTGCCACTGTTCGCGCTGCCGCTGGGGCTCCCGGCCACGCTGGCGATCTCGGTGGCGCTCGGATCCGCACTGCTCTACGACTGGCCGCTGAAGAACACCGCGTTCTCGATCGTGCCATACCTGATCAGTTTCGGTCTCCTGCCCGCCTTCGTAGTGCTCGCGCTACCCGGTCGGCCGGCGCCACCGGTGTGGCTGGTTCTGGCCGGGGCACTGCTCGGCGGTGGCGCCCACTTCGCCAACGTGCTGCCGGACCTGGCCGACGACGCGGCCACCGGGGTGCGCGGGCTGCCACACCGGATCGGCTCCGCCGGATCCCAACTGGCCGCGGCGGTGCTCCTGCTGGGCGCGACGGTCACCCTGGTCCTCGGGCCGCCCGGGCCGCCGTCCTGGCCGGGTCTGGCGGCGGGCGCGGCCGCCGCCTTGGTCCTTCCAGTGGGCTGGTACGCCGCCCGGCGCACCGCCGGCCGGCCGGTCGCGCTCTTCCGGGCGGTCATCGTGGTCGCCCTGATCGACGTGGTCCTGCTGGTCGTCAGCGGCCGGGTGACGTGATCTCCGAGGCCTGATGGATGGGTCCCCGCACGCGGCCGATCGGCGCCCACTACGCTGATCTAACACCTTGGTGTCTCTATTTGGAGGATCGTGATGCGCTCGCTGGGAACCCGTCGCGCCACACTGGTCGCGGGTGCCGCCACGGTCGCTGCCCTTGCTCTGGGCGGATGCTCGGCCGGTCAGGTCGCCGAAACCGCCATCCTGGACACGCCGATCGCCGGCGTCAACGCCCAGTCCGAGAACGGCAGCGTGCTCATCCGCAACCTGCAGGTGGAGTACAACGGGGTCGAGGGCTACCACGCGCAGGAGGATGCTCCGCTCGAGGTCAACCTCTACAACCAGAGCAACGAGGCGGTCACCGTCACGATCAGCCCGCAGCCGGTGGAGCGGCCCCAGGTCGTCACCGGCACCCGGGTCGGCTTCGTGAGCACCGCGACCGTCACGACACCCGGTCAGGTCGGCACCCCGGCATCGGGCGAGCCCTCCTCGGGTGCGTCCGCCGAGCCCGAGGCCAGCACTCCGCCCGCGGAGCCGGCGACCTCGGTGCAGCCCGCCCAGATCAAGATCGGTCCGCAGGGTTCGGCGGTGTTCCGGCCGACCGACGCCAGCCAGCTCCAGATCCTCGGTCTCCAGGAGGAACTGAAGCCGGGCATGGCCGTCGCCCTGGTCTTCGAGTTCAGCAACGGCGACGCCAAGCTGAACGTGGAGGCGCCGGTCGCCTCCCCGCTGACCCCCGCGCCGCGCGGCTCGGCCGAGATCGAAGAGGCCGAGGGCGGCCACTGAACGGGTATGTCGTACCCGCGAGCTAGCTTGTCGGGGTGACCACCTCCCGTTCCACCGCCAAGGCACCCCGGGCCTCGTACGTCTGTGACGCCTGTGGCCATCAGCCGCCCAAGTGGCTGGGGCGCTGTCCGGACTGTGGCGAGTGGGGCTCGATCATCGAGTCCACGGTGACCGTTCCGGTCTCCGGCCGGGTGGTCAGCTCCCGGATGCCGGCCGAGCCGGCCCGCCCGATCGCACAGATCAGCGTGGCCCCGGCCCGGGCCATCCCGACCGGTGTCAGCGAGCTCGACCGGGTTCTCGGCGGCGGCCTGGTGCCCGGCGCGGTGGTGCTGCTCGCCGGTGAGCCCGGTGTGGGCAAGTCCACGCTGCTGCTCGACGTGGCCCAGCAGTGGGCCGTCGGCGCCGGCACCCCCTCTCTGGTGGTCAGTGGTGAGGAGTCGGTCAGCCAGGTGCGGCTGCGCGCCGAGCGACTCGACGCCCTGCACGAGAAACTCTTCCTGGCCTCGGAGAACGATCTGGGGACGGTGATCGGTCACCTGGACGCGGTCCGGCCCGGTCTGCTGGTGCTCGACTCGGTGCAGACCGTCTCCGCGCCCGGCACCGAGGGCGTTCCCGGCGGTGTCACCCAGGTCCGCGCGGTCACCGCCGCCCTGGTCGCGATCGCCAAGGAGCGGGGCATCGCCATCGTGCTGGTCGGCCACGTCACCAAGGACGGTCAGGTGGCCGGGCCCCGGGTGCTGGAGCACCTGGTCGACGTGGTGCTCCACTTCGAGGGTGACAAGCATTCGTCGTTGCGCCTGGTCCGTGGGGTGAAGAACCGGTTCGGCGCCGCCGACGAGGTGGGCTGTTTCGAGATGCACGAGGGCGGCATCACCAGCCTGCCCGACCCGTCCGGGTTGTTCCTCACCCGCTATCAGGAGCCGGTGCCGGGCACCTGCGTCACGGTGGCGATGGAGGGCCGGCGGGCGCTGGTCACCGAGGTGCAGGCGCTGATCGGGGCCGAGGTGCAGGGATCACCCCGGCGCACCGTCTCCGGGCTCGACCACGCGCGGCTCGCCATGGTGCTGGCGGTGCTGGAGCGGCGTACCAAACAGCTCAAGCTCTACAACCGTGAGGTGTTCGCGGCTACTGTGGGCGGCATCCGGCTGACCGAGCCGTCGGCCGACCTGGCGATGGCTCTGGCGGTCGCGTCCGGTGGCCTCGACCTGGCGATGGCACCGCATCTGGTAGCGATCGGCGAGGTCGGCCTGACCGGGGAGATCCGCCGGGTGGGTGCGGTCGGGCGGCGGCTCGCCGAAGCGGCACGGCTCGGTTTCAAGGTCGCACTGGTGCCCACCGGGTGTGGGCCGGACGGTTCGGACGGCACGCCCAAGGGCATGCAGGTCGTCGAGGTCGGCAACCTGCAGTCGGCATTGCAGAGTGCGGCCCGCGCCGCGGCCGAGCACAGCTCACGTTGATCGACGCTGAGTCACGATTCATCACGCTACGGAGCATTCATTGAGCCATACCTCGTTGGCGTGGATGACAGTCCGTAGAATGTCCGGGTGCCGCTCGACCGCGATGCCTCCAAGCCCGCCACCAGTTCACCGCCACGTCCCGGCGTCAACGGAGCGGGGCATCGCGCGATGACACCGGCCCTGACAGGCGGTGCGAACGAACCGCTCCGGGCCAATCTGGCTCTGATGGCCCCCGGCACCGCGCTGCGCGACGGTCTGGAGCGCATCCTGCGCGGCCGCACCGGCGCGCTGATCGTGCTCGGTTACGACCCGATCGTGGAGACCATCTGCACCGGCGGGTTCCCGCTCGATGTGGAGTTCTCCGCGACCCGGCTGCGTGAGCTGTGCAAGATGGACGGCGCGGTGGTCATGTCCAGCGACGGCACCCGAATAGTGCGGGCCGCCGTGCACCTGATGCCGGACCCGTCGATCCCGTCCGAGGAGTCCGGTACCCGGCACCGCACCGCCGAGCGGGTGGCGAAACAGTCCGGCTTCCCGGTGATCTCGGTGAGCCAGTCGATGCACATCATCGGGCTCTATGTGAACGGGCAGCGGCACGTCCTCGACGACTCGGCCGCCATCCTGTCCCGGGCCAACCAGGCGCTCGCCACCCTGGAGCGCTACAAACTCCGCCTCGACGAAGTGTCCGGCACCCTCTCCGCCTTGGAGATCGAAGACCTGGTTACGGTCCGTGACGCCGTCGCCGTGGTCCAGCGACTGGAGATGGTGCGCCGGATCGCCGACGAGATCTCCGGCTACGTGGTGGAGCTCGGCACCGACGGCCGCTTGCTCGCCCTCCAGCTCGACGAGCTGATGGCCGGTGTCGACGCCGACCGCACCCTGGTCATCCGCGACTACCTGCCGACCGGCCGCAAGGCTCGCACCCTCGACGAGGCGCTGGTCGAACTCGACCTGCTCACCGCCACCGAGATGATCGACCTGGTCGCGGTCGCCAAGGCCATCGGCTACCCCGGCGCCTCCGATTCGCTGGACTCGGCCGTCTCACCACGCGGCTTCCGGCTGCTCGCCAAGGTCCCGCGGCTCCCGGCCCAGATCGTCGACCGCTTGGTCGACCACTTCGGCAGCCTGCAGCGCCTGCTGGGCGCCACCGTCGAAGACCTGCAGGCCGTCGAGGGCGTCGGCGACGCCCGAGCCCGCGGAGTCCGCGAGGGCCTGTCCCGGTTGGCCGAGGCCTCCATCCTGGAACGGTACGTCTGAGCCCCGCCCGCACCCGGCTCTTCCGACCAGGCCCGCCCCGACCCTGACCGGGTTTGACCGTTCTGATCCGGCCAGTTGGTGGTCTCGGATCGGGACGGTGCGGTCTGGTCCCGGGCGGTCTGACCACTTGGCCCGGTCCGGTCCGGACCTTGGTGTGCCGTGGTCCGGCCTTGGTGTGGCCCCTTGGTCCGGCCGGGAAGGGGATCGGCGGTCAGCGGCCGGTTGAGCCGTCGATCTGTTCGCGCAGGATGTCGGCGTGGCCGGCATGTCGGCCGGTTTCCTCGATCATGTGAACCAGCGCCCAGCGCATCGTCGGCCCCAGTCCACGGCCGGGTACTCGGGGTGCGGGTTCCGTCAGGTCCTCGCACGCTTCGATGACCTCGTTGACCGCTGCGTTCGTCTGCCGGTAGGCGTCGAGCAAGCCGTCGACGGACTCGTTCGGGCCGGGTTTCATGGTGCGGGTCAGGTTCTCGATCGGCTCACCGAGGAAGTAGAACCGTTCGACAAATGTCAGGTGCTTGATCAGTCCCAGCAGGTTCGTCCCGGACGGCACCCCGCTGGCGCGAACCTGTGGTTCCGGCACGTCGGCGACCTTGCCGGCGATCGAGCCACGGAGATAGTCGAGTACCCCCAGCAGGGTGGACTTCTCCCCAGCCCCGGTCCACGGTGGGCCGAGGTCCCTGGCTCGGCGACGACGATTCGGCGCGGCGGCAGTCACACGATCCCCCGATGACGGGCTGAGGGCTGCGTCTCCTCGTTCAGTCGACCCGACGACTGCGCCTCCCCATGCAGGCGACCCGGCAACTGGGTCTCAGCTACCCGGCGGGCTGAGGGCTGGGCGCCTGCGCGTTGGATAAGCAGCACGTTGTCGGTGACCAGGGCGGACTGGCCGCCGGGGCCGGTGGCCTGGCGGCGGGGCATGTCGGCGCGAAGTGCGGGCCATTCGGTGGGGTCCAGGGCGATCTCGGCGGCTACCTCGGTGGGGGTCGGGAAGTGGGTGTCCGGGTCCTGGTTCCAGGACCAGGGAGCGATGGAACCGTGGTCCACGATCAGCAGCAGGCCGCCGGGACGCAACGATCGGGCGGCCTGCCGCAGCAGCCGTCCGCGGTCCAGGTCGATCGGGGTGTGCAGGTATTGCGCGGAGATCAGATCGAACGTCCCGGCCGGGAAGCTCTCGCCGAGGTCGTGCGGGTCGGCCGTCACCCGGCCGCCGAGGCCGAGGGAAGTGGCGTGCGAACGGATGCCCTCGATGGCGGTTCTGGAAATGTCTACAGCGGTTACCTGCCAGCCTTGCTGGGCCAACCAGATGGTGTCGCCGCCGGGGCCGCAGCCCAGGTCCAGGGCGGAACCGGGGGTCAGCGGGGCGGCGACCTCGGCCAGCAATGGATTGGGACGGCCGCCCCAGGTGCGGCGGGAGCGGTAGTGGTCGTCCCAGAACTGTTCGGCTTCGGTGACCATGGCGCCAGCATCAACCCGCTCGTCGCCGTCTTGCAAGAAAAGTTGCGGATCCGCATGATGAGTTGATGGGCAGTGTGGAAGAGGATGTTCTCGCCGGGGTCGGGTCTCGGCTACGGGCGCTCCGGCAAGCTCGGGGCATCACCCTGGCGGAACTGGCGGCTGAGACCAATCTGACGGCGAGCACCCTGTCACGGCTGGAGAACGGGAAGCTGCGCCCGACTCTGGAGCAGCTTCTGCCGCTGGCCCGGGCGCATGAGGTGCCGCTCGACGATCTGGTGGCCGCGCCGCCGACCGGTGACCCCCGCATTCACCTGCGGCCGGTTCGGCGGGCCGGGATGACCGTGGTGCCGCTGACCCGTCGGCCCGGTGGTGTGCAGGCCTACAAGGTGATCTATCCGCCGGTGGGGCAGGCATCCGCTCTGGCGCCGCAGACCCATGAGGGGTACGAGTGGTTCTACGTGCTCAACGGGCGGGTTCGTTTTGTGCTCGCGGACCAGGAGTTCGAGTTGGGGCCGGGTGAGGCCGCCGAGTTCGACACCCGGCTGCCGCACTGGATCGGCAGCGCGGACAGTCAGCCGGCGGAATTGCTCACCCTGTTCGGGCCGCAGGGCGAACGGGCTCACCTCTGACTTCCGCCACCACCGCATTCGAGGCGGAGGTGAGAAGGAGCGGCGGGGCGGGCCGTCGGCGGCCGGGCGGGGCAGGCGGCCGGGCCGCGGGGGATTTTTCCGGCACCACCGCATTCGGCCCGGCGGTCGCGGGTCGGCCCGGAAGGGCGCCTGCCTTGCGGGGTGGGGGCGGGGCTGTTGACGGGCGTACAGAATTCAGAGGGGTTGATCTATGTCGTTGACGTGGTCGGCGACCGCGGCTCCGGTGATCGTGGCGCGGATCGGGAGGTACTCCAGGCAGCGGCGGATCGCGGGAGCCATCACCGGGTTGGGCACGCGTAGCGAGATCGTGCAGTGAGGTACCCAGCGGCCGGGGCGGTAGTGCTCCCAGATCTCGACGCCGCCCGCGGCCAGGCGGTCGTGGACCTCGCGGTGGTGATCGAGCAACTCCGGGGTCATCGTCACGCCCAGCCACAGGACCCGGCCGACGAACTGGCCGACGAAGTCGAAGCTCACGCTCAGGCCTCGGCCGACCGGGAAACCGGCCAGGGCGGCGGCGACCGCTTCCGGGTCGATGCGGTGGGCGGCGGCCAGCGAGAGGTGCGGGCGGTGTTTCTGGTGCAGGGAGCCGAGGGACGGGATGCCTTCGGCGTCGAGGGCACGCCAGAGGGTTCGGATCCGGCGTGTCGTGTCGACGTCCAGGTGGAGCTCGAGTGCCGCGACCAACTCAGTCGACGACGGTCAGCACGACCGGGTCGCTGACCTTGGTGTCCAGGCGGGCGCGCAGTGCGTACGGCCCGGTCGACAACGATGGCCCGGACGGCGCGTTGTCGGCACACTGGGTGGACGAGCGGCCGTTCCAAGTGATCTTGAAGAACTTCTCGGCCCCGGCAGCCAGGCTGACGACCTCGTTCTCCGAGTTGGTGGTGCACTGGTCGGAGGACCAGAACTTCTGCGCACCCTGCTCGATGTAGAGCTCCTGCGCGCTGGAACCCAGGTCCCGGGTGCAGGTGCGGCCGCCGACGTTCTTGATCCTGATCTGGATGTCGGTCGGAGCGCCCCGCAGCGGCGACGTGTCAGCCGGCACGGGTGTGAGCTGAAGCTCAGCGTCCGCGCACGTGGTGCCAGTACCGGTGCCAGTGCCAGTACCGGTGCCGTTGTCGGCCGGGAAGGTGACGGCCGGAGACGCGGGCCCGGGCAGCACGTCGTCCTCGTCGGGCTTCTCCGACTTGATGTCGGCCGGGTCCGGCAACGCGGGGCCGACACCGGGCGCGCTCTCCTCCAGGGAAGGCGTCGCCGACGGATTTCCGGCAGCCGGAGTCGGGTAACCGGCCGTCTTCTTCGGCTCCGATTCGTCCCCGCCAGAACAGGAGACGAACAGCACGATGACGCCGAGCAGCACCGCGCCCAGCACGACCAGACGCCGCCGCCAGTAGACAGCGGAAGGGAGGGGACCAACCGTCGCACGCATGATGGCGCTTACGTTAGACCCGCATGCCCATCGCTATGTGCACGGCACGCCGGTTATGCGACACCAACTCACGCACCGGTCGTTAGTCAGTGGATCCGCGCACCCGCCTACAGTGAACGGGCTATGACTCTCGCCGACGAAGCCATCACGTGGTACGCCGCAAACGCCCGCGATCTGCCCTGGCGGCAGCCGGACACCACCCCCTGGGGAGTACTGGTCAGCGAGGTGATGCTGCAACAGACCCCGGTCGTGCGCGTCGAACCCGCCTGGCGCTCCTGGATGACCCGCTGGCCCGTCCCGGCCGCGCTCGCCGACGATCCGCCGTCGGAGGCGATCCGGATGTGGGGACGGCTCGGATACCCGCGCCGGGCGATGCGCCTGCACGCCTGCGCGGTCGCGATCGTCGAACGCCACGGCGGCCGGGTCCCCTCCGACCTGGACGAGCTGCTCGCGCTGCCGGGCGTCGGGACGTACACCGGGCGGGCGGTGGCGACGTTCGCCTACGGCCAGCGGCACCCGGTCGTCGACACCAACGTGCGGCGGGTCGTCTGCCGCGCCGTCGAAGGCAAACCCGACGCGGGACCGGCGACCACCACCGCCGACCTGGTCGCCATGGAAGCCCTGCTGCCACCGGACGCGCCCACCGCGGCCCGCGCCAGCATCGCCTTCATGGAACTCGGCGCCATCGTCTGCACCGCCCGCTCCCCCCGATGCGTCGACTGCCCGTTCCACCAGGTGTGCGCGTGGCGACTCACCGGCCAGCCGCTGCCCGAGGGCCCCAGTCGCAAACCGCAGCGCTACGCGGGCACCGACCGGCAGGTCCGCGGCCTGCTCCTGGAGGTACTGCGGCACACCACCGGCCCGGTCCCCCGCCAACGCCTCGACATGGTCTGGCAGGACGAGGTACAGCGGACCCGCGCGCTAGCCGGCATGGTCGAGGACGGCCTGATCGAAACCCTGGGCGCCGACGATTTCGTGCTGGCCGGCGACGCGCCGAAGGGCGAGATCCAAACCCTTTTCTAGTACGCCCCACCCAACGGTCCCGCCCCCACCCCGCAAGGCAGGCGACGGCCAAGACCGACCCGCGCCCGCCGGGCCGAATGCGCCACTCACCGCCCGCGGTCCCGCCCCCACAGCGCACGCCCTTCTGCGTGGTGAGTTCGGGTTCGATTCGCACCCGAACTCACCACACAGCCCTGACGCGGGTCGGCCCCGCTCGGCCCCGACAACACGCGTTGCCGCCGGGCCGGGCAGGCCGGGCAGAGCAGGCCGGGCAAGCCGGGCAGAGCAGGCCGGGCAAGCCGGGCCGGGCCGCCTCAGGGCCCTAATGTCACACGGCCCTGAGGCGGGCCCAGCTCTAACTCCGCACGGCTCTCTGATGCGGGCAGGCCCCGCAAGTGGCTCGGAAGTCGCCCTGCGGCGGCCCGGAGTCAGTCGCTGGTGGCCCTGAGGTGGGCGGCGATCTCCGCCGGCAGCGGATAGGGGCGCTCGACCGGCAGCAGGGCGCTCGCGGCGTCCTCGTCATCTGCGTCCAGAAGCCCGCGGATCTCCCGGACCAGTCCGGTCACGTCGGTGATCCCGGTGATCCACTCGTCGACGTAGCGGGGCACCGCCGCCCCGCCCAGCCCCAACTGCAGCGACCGGTAGGGCAACTCCCGCAGCCGCAGGTCCCGCTCCGGATCCCACTGCACCCGAGCCGGTGCCCTTTTGAGCTGCCGCTGCCAGGTGACCCGATCCGGGTGAACCCCACGCTCGTAGTGGCTGAGAACCGCATTGCCCAGCGCCCACTCGAACCCCACCCGGGTGATCGACACCGCGAGCACGTGCTCCTGGCCTTCTTTGGTAGCCCACCCGCAGCGGTACATCATCCACAAGAACGACGGCTTGATCCACGTCATCCGGTCCTGCTTGAACGGCGGCACGAACCGCCCCGCCCGAGCCGCCGGCACCGCAATGGCCGGCGAATAGGCCTGATAAACGGTGACGGTCTCGTCATCGAAAACGGCCCTGATCTGCCTCTGCATGGCCCACATGATCAGTCCTGCCGACCGCTGCCCGCGACCGCATTTCCACGACCCCGCCGAATGGGAGTGACGAGTAAGGGCCGGGGGAAGGGCGAGCAGGGCAGGGAAAGTCAAGCGGCACGAGACGCGGAGCGCGGTGCCAGGCGCGGCATCGCGAGGCGCAAGGGTCACGAGCGCAAGGCGGTGGGTGCAAGGACGGCGAGCACTAGGCACAGGGCCGTAGACGCAAGGAGGTGGTGGGCGGGCGCAAGGGTGCGGGCGCGGCGGGCGTGCGGGTGTGGCGGGCGCGGGGCGCGGGTGACAGCCGAGGGTGGAGGGGCGGGAAGGTAGTCCCCATGCGAACAGCCCGGTCGCGAGACGCGGCCGGGCTGTTCGTCAGGGTCTTGCCTACTCCTCGGTGGTCGGCACCGCGAGGTCGGCTGGCACCGCGTCGGGCACCTCGGCGCCCTTTTCGGAGCCGTTGAAGACCAGCTTGGACTTCTCGAACTTCGCCGGGTCGCCCTCGCAGTCGACGACGACGATCTGGCCGGGGCGCAGCTCGTTGAAGAGGATCTGCTCGGACAGGGTGTCCTCCAGCTCACGCTGGATGGTCCGGCGCAGCGGACGGGCGCCGAGGACCGGGTCGAAGCCCTTGGCCGCCAGGTACCGCTTCGCGTTGTCGGTCAGCTCCAGGCCCATGTCCTTGTTCTTCAGCTGCCCCTCGATGCGGGCGGTGAAGATGTCGACGATCTGGAGGATCTCCTTCTCACGCAGCTGGTGGAAGACGATCGTGTCGTCGATACGGTTCAGGAACTCGGGGCGGAAGTGCTGCTTCAGCTCATCGTTGACCTTGATCTTCATCCGCTCGTACGACGACTCCTCGGCCTCGGAGGCCTGGAAGCCCAGCGACACGGCCTTGGCCACGTCACGTGTGCCGAGGTTGGTCGTGAGGATGATGACCGTGTTCTTGAAGTCCACGATCCGGCCCTGGCCGTCGGTCAGGCGACCGTCTTCCAGGATCTGCAGCAGCGTGTTGAAGACGTCCGGGTGGGCCTTCTCGATCTCGTCGAACAGGACCACGGAGAACGGCTTGCGGCGGACCTTCTCGGTCAGCTGGCCACCCTCGTCGTAACCGACGTAACCGGGAGGAGCACCGACCAGGCGGGACACCGTGTAGCGGTCGTGGAACTCGGACATGTCGAGCTGGATCAGCGCGTCCTCGGAACCGAACAGGAACTCCGCGAGGGCCTTGGACAGCTCGGTCTTACCGACACCGGACGGGCCGGCGAAGATGAACGAGCCGCTGGGGCGCTTCGGGTCCTTCAGACCGGCCCGGGTCCGCCGGATCGCCTTGGAGACGGCCTGGACCGCGTCCTCCTGGCCGATGACGCGCTTGTGCAGCTCGTCCTCCATGCGCAGCAGGCGGGAGGTCTCCTCCTCGGTCAGCTTGTAGACCGGGATGCCGGTCCAGTTGCCCAGGACCTCGGCGATCTGCTCGTCGTCGACCTCGGACACCACGTCCAGGTCGCCGGCCTTCCACTCCTTCTCCCGCTGCGCCTTCTGGCCCAGCAGGGTCTTCTCCTTGTCACGGAGCTGAGCGGCGCGCTCGAAGTCCTGCGCGTCGATCGCGGACTCCTTGTCGCGGCGCACCTGCGCGATGCGCTCGTCGAAGTCACGGAGGTCCGGCGGCGCGGTCATCCGGCGGATGCGCATCCGTGCCCCGGCCTCGTCGATCAGGTCGATCGCCTTGTCCGGCAGGAAGCGGTCCGAGATGTATCGGTCGGCCAGCGTCGCCGCCGCCACCAGCGCGGCGTCGGTGATGCTGATCCGGTGGTGCGCCTCGTAACGGTCGCGGAGGCCCTTGAGGATCTCGATGGTGTGCGCGAGGGACGGCTCGCCGACCTGGATCGGCTGGAAGCGGCGCTCGAGGGCGGCGTCCTTCTCGAGGTGCTTGCGGTACTCGTCCAGAGTGGTCGCGCCGATGGTCTGGAGCTCACCACGCGCGAGCATGGGCTTCAGGATCGAGGCGGCGTCGATCGCGCCCTCGGCGGCACCCGCACCGACGAGCGTGTGGATCTCGTCGATGAACAGGATGATGTCGCCGCGGGTGCGGATCTCCTTGAGCACCTTCTTCAGGCGCTCCTCGAAGTCACCGCGGTAACGCGAACCGGCGACCAGAGCACCCAGGTCGAGGGTGTAGAGCTGCTTGTCCTTCAGCGTCTCGGGCACCTCGCCCTTGATGATGGACTGCGCCAGCCCCTCCACCACGGCGGTCTTGCCGACACCGGGCTCGCCGATCAGCACCGGGTTGTTCTTGGTGCGCCGGGACAGCACCTGCATGACCCGCTCGATTTCCTTCTCCCGGCCGATGACCGGGTCGAGCTTGCCCTCGCGGGCGGCCTGGGTCAGGTTGCGGCCGAACTGGTCCAGCACGAGCGACGTGGACGGTGCGGCCTCGCCGGTCGCGGTGCCGGCGGCGGCCGGCTCCTTGCCCTGGTAGCCGGAGAGCAGCTGGATGACCTGCTGGCGGACCCGGTTGAGGTCGGCGCCGAGCTTGACCAGCACCTGGGCGGCGACGCCCTCGCCCTCGCGGATCAGGCCGAGCAGGATGTGCTCGGTGCCGATGTAGTTGTGGCCGAGCTGAAGCGCCTCCCGCAGGGACAGCTCCAGCACCTTCTTGGCGCGTGGCGTGAACGGGATGTGCCCGCTCGGTGCCTGCTGCCCCTGGCCGATGATCTCCTCGACCTGCTGGCGGACACCCTCGAGGGAGATGCCCAGGCTCTCCAGAGCCTTGGCGGCGACACCCTCGCCCTCATGGATCAGGCCGAGCAGGATGTGCTCTGTCCCGATGTAGTTGTGGTTGAGCATCCGGGCCTCTTCTTGGGCCAGGACGACAACCCGTCGCGCTCGGTCGGTGAACCGCTCGAACATGCCCTCGTGCTCCTCACGTGCCGTGCGCCAACTGAACTGGCGGGGCCAGCGCACGGGCATCGGTGATGCCCGTGCTGTAACTCTATCGCCGCTGAAGCTCTCCGCTGGGCCCTCGCTGCCCCTCGAAACGATCCGCAACGTTGATTTAGCCAACTTCGCACGCTCAGCGGCTGTTCCCCCACCCGAACGTGTACGCGTACAGCGAAATCCTGCCGATCCACAGCCTGTGGACAACGCTGTCCGCTCCTGTGGATAACCGTAGTGAGAACAGGCCGGACCGGGTGGCCAAACGCGGAGAGGGCGCACCGACCAGGACGGCTGCTGTTCGCAGCCGACTCGGTCGGCACGCCCTCTCCGTGGAGTCGTGCCGGGTTGTCAGCCCCGGCCGGGGCCCTTCGAGTGGAACTCGTCCACGATCTCCTGCGGGATACGACCCCGGTCGGAGATGTCCTTACCGGCCTTCTTGGCCCACTCCCGGATCGCCTTGTTCTGCTCCCGGTCGGCAGTCGCGCCGCCGCGACCGCGCGCCGCACGACCACCGACGACGACACCGCCCCGGGCGACCTTCGTGCCGGCCTTCTGGTAGGGCTCGAAGACCTCCCGCAATTTAGCGGCGTTCTTCTCCGAGAGGTCGATCTCGTACTGAATGCCGTCGAGCGCAAACTTCACGGTCTCGTCGGCGTCGACACCATCGATGTCATCGACCAGCTTGTGAATGATCTGCTTGGCCACGCGCCGTTATCCTCCCGAACACAGGTTCTCTCCCCAGCAATGGGAAGACAATAACGCCAGGGGCGCATCACCCGTCAATGGCGGGGGTAGATAATTGCAGAGCCGTTACTCTCGGCAGACGTTACTCCGGGCGGACCAAGGGGAAGAGTATCGTTTCCCGAATGCCCAGGCCGGTGAGCGCCATCAACAGCCGGTCGATTCCCATTCCCATGCCACCGGAGGGCGGCATTCCGTACTCCATGGCCCGCAGAAAATCCTCGTCGAGCTGCATCGCCTCGGCGTCGCCACCCGCTGCGAGCAGCGACTGAGCGTGGAAACGCTCGCGCTGGATCACCGGATCGACCAACTCGGAATAGGCGGTGGCGAGTTCGAATCCGCCGACGTAGAGGTCCCACTTCTCGGTGAGCCCGGGCGTGTTCCGGTGCGACGCGGTGAGCGGCGCGGTCTCCTCCGGGAAGTCCCGGACGAAGGTCGGCTGCTGGAGATCGCCGGTCACCAGATGCTCGAAGAGTTCCTCGGCCAGCTTGCCGGCACTCCACTTCGGGTCGACCGAGAGCTGGACCTTCTCAGCGTACGCCTGCAGCTGGGCGAGATCGGTGTCGATGGTCACTTCTTCACCGAGCGCGTCGGAGATCGCCCCGAAGAGCGTGATCTCGGCCCACTCGCCGCCCAGATCGAGCTCGGTGCCGTCCTGGTGGGTGACCACATGCGATCCGGCGACCGCGAACGCGGCCTCCTGAATCCACTCCCGCACCTGGGCCTGCATCACGTTGTAGTCGGCATACGCCTGATACGCCTCGAGCATGGCGAACTCCGGAGAGTGCGTGGAGTCCATGCCCTCATTCCTGAAGTTTCGGTTGATCTCGAAGACCCGCTCGATGCCTCCGACCACGGCTCGCTTCAAAAACAGTTCCGGCGCGATCCGCAGATAAAGATCCATATCCAGTGCGTTGCTGTGCGTCACAAACGGCCGGGCCGCGGCACCGCCGTGCAGCAACTGCAGCATCGGCGTTTCCACCTCGAGATAATTCCGGCGGAACAGCGACTCACGCAGGCTGCGCACCACGGTCGCCCGGGTCCGAACGACGTCGCGGGCCTGCGGGCGGACGATCAGATCGACATAACGCTGCCGGACCCGGGTCTCCTCGGAAAGCGGCTTGTGCGCGACCGGAAGGGGCCGCAGAGCCTTGGCGCTCATCGCCCAGGAATCGGCGAGAACGGAGAGCTCGCCACGGCGGCTGGTAATCACCTCGCCGGTGACCGAGACCAGATCGCCGAGGTCGGTCAGGGTCTTCCACTCGGACAGGGACTTCTCCCCGACCTTGTCGAGCGAGAACATCGCCTGGATCTCACTGCCGTCACCGGACCGCAGGGTGGCGAAGCAGAGCTTGCCACCATTGCGGACGAAGATCACCCGACCGGTGATCGACACCTTGTCGCCGGAGCCGGTGTCGGTGGGCAGGTCCGCGTAACGCTCGCGGATCTCGGCGATCCCGTCGGTCCGCGGGACCTCGACCGGGTAGGGCGGCAAACCCTCGGCGAGCAACCGGTCCCGCTTCGACCGGCGGACCCGCATCTGCTCGGGAAGGTCCTCGGCGGGGTCGATCGCTGGCGTGTTCTGCTCGGTCACGGCAAGACTTCCTTCTCGGTGCTGGGACCTGGAAAGCCTACTCAGCCGGGCTCAGACGTTCCGCTCATATACCATCCGCAGGCCGATCAGCGTGATCATCGGCTCGTGCGCGGTCAGGGTCCGGCATTCGTCCTTCACCAGCCAGGACAGACCGCCGGTGGCGATCACCGCGCGAACCGGGCCGATCTCCTCGACCATCCGCTCGACGATCCGGTCGACCTGCCCGGCGAAACCGAAGTAGAGCCCGGCCTGCAGACACTCCACGGTGTTCTTGCCGATCACCGAACGCGGCTTGGTCGGCTCCACCTTGCGCAGCTGGGCGGCGCGGGCGGCGAGCGCGTCGAAGGAGATCTCGATGCCCGGCGCGAACGCCCCGCCGAGGAACTCACCCTTCGCACTGATCAGGTCGAAGTTGGTGGTGGTGCCGAAGTCGACAACGATCGACGGCCCGCCGTAGAGGGCGTGCGCGGCAAGCGTGTTGACCACCCGGTCGGCACCCACCTCCTTGGGGTTGTCGATGGCAAGCTGGACACCGGTCTTCACACCCGGCTCGACGATCACGCTCGGCACGGCGTCGTAGTAGCGCTTCAGCATGGTCCGCAGGTTGCGCAGCGCGGCCGGGACTGTCGAGCAGGCGGCCACCCCGGTGATCTCCACGGCGTCGCCGGCGAGCAGGCCCCGGATCTTCAGGCCCAGCTCGTCGGCGGTCGACGCGGCATCGGTCTTGATCCGCCAGTTGTGCACCAGCTTGTCGCCGTCGAAGGTCGCCAGCACGGTGTTGGTGTTACCGATGTCGATACAGAGCAGCACGCCAGGCCCCTAAAAGACGGAAATCAAGACCCTCATTGTGTACGTGGGGGCGAGGCTCATCGAGGACGCAGGTCCATCGCGATGTCCAGGATCGGCGACGAGTGGGTCAGCCCGCCGACCGACAGATAGTCCACACCGGTGGCGGCATAGGCGGCAGCCGTCTCCAGGGTGAGGTTGCCGGTCGCCTCCAGTTCGACCCGGCCGCCGACCGCCCGCACCACTTCGGTCAGCAGCTCCGGCGTCATGTTGTCGCAGAGCAGGAAGTCGGCACCGGCCCTGACCGCCTCCTGAGCCTCGGCGAGAGTGGTCACCTCGACCTGCACGGTCACCTCCGGGAAGGTCGAGCGGACCAGCTCGTACGCCGCGGTGATGCTGCCCGCGGCCAGCTTGTGGTTGTCCTTGATCATGGCCACGTCGTAGAGGCCCATCCGCTTGTTGGTGCCACCACCGGCCCGCACCGCGTACTTCTCCAGCACCCGCAGCCCGGGTGTGGTCTTGCGGGTGTCCAGAACGGTGGCGCCGGTGCCGTCCAACTGGTCCGCCCACTTGCGGGTGTGAGTGGCGACGCCGGACATCCGGCAGAGCAGGTTGAGCGCGGTGCGCTCGGCGGTGAGCAGGGCCCGGGTCGAGCCGGTGATCACCGCGAGCACGTCACCGCGGCGCACCCGGTCGCCGTCGGCGGCCACCGCCTCGAACGAGGCCGCCCCGGCGCTCGTCGCGGCGAAGACCTGAGCCGCCACCAGCAGGCCGGCCACCACACCGTCGGCGCGGGCCACCAGTTCGGCGGTGTCGGTCTGTTCCGCCGGGATGGTGGCCTCGCTGGTCACGTCGCGCGCCGGGTCGCCCAGGTCCTCGGCGAGCGCGGTGAGCACGATCCGCTGGACCTCGCCGAGGTCCAGCCCGATGTCGGCCACCTCGGCGTCCGGCTCGGGCAGCGGCTCACCGGGAGCGAAAGTGCCGGCGTCGAGGCCGGGCAGTGATTCGCCGGGGGCGGAGGAGCCGGGGGCGGAGGAGCCGGGCTGGGGTTCGCCGGGGGTGAGGCTCACGTCATCTCCTGGAAGTCCTGGGTGTGCGCACCGTTGGGGGCGATCGCGTTCAGCAGGTGGCCGCGCCACTCGTCGGCCGCCGTCGGGTGATCCTCCCGCCAATGGCAGCCCCGTGTCTCCCGGCGGCTGCGCGCCGAGGCCACCAGCGTGGTCGCGACGGTGAGCAGGTTGGTGACCTCCCAGGCCGCGTTGTTCGGGCGGGAGCGCTGCTCGGCCAGCCGGGTCAGCTCCTTGGCCGCGGTGGCGAGCGAGTCGGCCGACCGCAGCACTCCGGCACCCCGGGTCATGACGCGCTGCAGCTCGGCACGGATCTCCGGGTCGACGACCCAGGCCGGGGCCGCCGCGGTCCGGGCCGGTTCGGCCTGCGGGGGCAGTTCGCGGGCGATGTCGTCGGCGATCCGGCGGGCGAAGACCAGGCCTTCCAGCAGCGAGTTGCTGGCCAGGCGGTTGGCGCCGTGCACGCCGGTGCAGGCGACCTCACCGCAGGCGTACAGACCGTCGATGCTGGTCCGGCCGTGCAGGTCGGTGCGGACGCCGCCGGAGGCGTAGTGGGCGGCCGGCGCGACCGGGATCAGGTCGGTGGCCGGGTCGACGCCGGCCGACCGGGTGGACGCCATGATCGTCGGGAAGCGGCCCTCCAGGAACTCCTTGCCGAGGTGCCGCGCGTCCAGGTAGACGTGGTCGGCCCCGGTGGAGCGCAGCACCCGGTAGATGCCCTTGGCGACCACGTCGCGGGGTGCCAGCTCGGCCAGCTCGTGCTGCCCGACCATGAACCGGGCCCCGGCCTCGTCGACCAGGTGGGCGCCCTCGCCGCGGAGCGCTTCGGAGATCAGCGGCCGCTGAACGGGGTCCACCAAGGAAGAACCCGAGCCAGAACGGGAGAAGACCACTCCCGTGCTGCCTCGGTCGGTCTTGGAGGTGACGAACGACGTCGGGTGGAACTGGACGAACTCGACGTCGGTCACCTCGGCGCCGGCCCGCAGCGCGAGCGCCACCCCGTCGCCGGTGGAGACCGACGGGTTCGTGGTGGACGAGAAGATCTGACCCATCCCGCCGGTGGCCAGCACCACGGCCCGGGCCAGCACGGCGCCCACCCCGTCCTCGGAGCCCTCGCCGAGCACGTGCAGGGTGATACCGCAGGCCCGGCCGTCGGCGGCGCGTAGCAGGTCCAGCACGAGCGCGTGCTCGACCAGGCGGATCCACGGGTCGCGGCGGACCGCCTCGTGCAGGGCGCGCTGCACCTCGGCGCCGGTCGCGTCGCCACCGGCGTGCACGATCCGGTCGGCGCGGTGGCCCCCCTCACGGGTCAGCATCAGCGAGCCGTCCGGGTTGCGGTCGAACTCGGCGCCCCGGCGGATCAGCTCGCGGATCCGGGCCGGGCCCTCCTCGACCAGGACCCGCACCGCGGCCGGGTCGCAGAGGCCGACTCCGGCGATCTCGGTGTCGTACGCGTGGGCCTGCGGGCTGTCCAGCGGGTCGAGCACTCCCGCGATGCCACCCTGGGCCCAACGGGTCGAGCCGTCGTCGATGTTGACCTTGGTGACAACGGTGACGTGCAGGCCTTGTTCGCGCAGGTAGAGAGCCGCGGTCAGGCCGGCGATGCCGGAACCGACCACGACGACGTCGGTGGTCTCGGTCCAGCCTGGCTCGGCGGCGGCGAGCCGGCGGGGCAGCGCCGGGAGATCCGCGAGAGGTGACATGTGTTTCAGTACACTCCGCCCCTACGAACACGTCACGGCGGGGGCGTTATCAGTGGTCATCGTTACTTGTACTGGACCGGAAGGGCCTTGATCCCCTTGCCCCGGAGCGAGCCGATCAGCTCGGCCTTGTCCAGCCACAGATAACAGCGCACCCCGTGGTCGCCCTGGGCCCAGACGTCGGCGTTGCCGGGGAGCGAGACGACCCCGGTGCGGTACTGGAGGTCGGCGTCGTCGGGGACTCCGACGTACTCCGCGGTGAGCTTGCGGCATCCGGAGTGGAACTCCTCCCAGGCCGTGTCACCCTTCGGGTAGGCGGCCTTGGCGGGCGCGGTCCACACCCCGACGAACTCGCCGTTGTGTTTGGTGGCGCAGTCCGCGGGCGGCATCGCGGCGATCGCCCCGGCGGTGTCCAACTGGACGGCGTAACAGGTCAGCGCGAGGGTGCTCGCGGCGGTGGTGAGCACGCCACGGAGGCTGCCGGCCCGCTGGATCAGAGCCCCGTCGTCCTCGATCGAGTCCAGCTCCACCACCTCGCACCGGAACCAGCGCGCGCCGCCGCCCCACGCGGCCGGGGACGGGTGCGTGACACCGATCCAGAGGCGGGCGTTGCGCCACAGTCCACCGAGGTACTGGGTGGTCCGGTCGTCGCAGATCTGGTAGGCGGCGCGGGCCCCGGCGGAGGACCCGGTCGGCGGGTCGACGGCCTCCGAAACCGGTGCCGGGTACTCGCCGACGAAGACCGTCTCGGTGCGGTGCGCGATGGCGCAGTCCACCTCTTCGTAGGTGGCGCGCGGGCCGAAGACGGCGAAGTTGGAGAGGTGACAGGTGGCGGCGGCCGGCACGAAACCGGTCGCGGGCGCCATCGCGGTCCAGTCGTTGGTCAGATCGCCGTCCACGTCGTTGCCGTTGCCGCAGCCGGCAACGGCCAGCAGCGCGGCGGTGGCCATCGCGATCCCCCATCGGGCACGCAGGCGCAAACGCATGAACCGTGCCTCCCGAGCACCTGGCAGCCCTTTCCGATTTGCCCACTGTATGGGTATAAGAGCCGTTCAGGAGCCCGATTCGGGAAAGCTAGACGGCGTGCGCGGCGCGGACCGGATCGCCGGCCGTTCCATCAACCGCGGCGGCCGGATCGGCGCCGAGTTCGATCACCCGGTTCGCCGCGTCCACGTGCACGATCCGCGGCTGGTAGGACCGGGCCTCGGCGTCGGCCATCTGCCCGTAGGAGATCAGGATCACCAGGTCGCCCGGGTGCACCAGATGCGCGGCCGCGCCGTTGATGCCGATCACGCCGCTGCCCCGCTCGCCCGGGATCACGTAGGTCTCCAGGCGCGCGCCGTTCGTCACGTCGACGATCGCCACCAGCTCGCCGGGAATCAGATCGGCCGCGTCCAGCAGGTCCAGGTCGACCGTGACCGAGCCGACGTAGTGCAGGTCGGCCTGGGTCACGGTGGCCCGGTGGATCTTCGACTTGAGCATGGTTCGCAGCATCAGGCCTCCTTGTGCAGTGTCAGCGCGATGTTGTCGATGAGACGGGTGGTGCCGGCCTTCGCGGCCACCAGCAGGCGTGCCGGGCCCTGCTCCGGGGCCGGGCCCAGGTCGGTGCCGGTCAGCGCCAGATAGTCGACCTGTACCCCCGGCTCGTCCGCCAGGATCTTGTGGGCCGCGGCCACTACCGACTCGGGATCACCGTGCGCGGCGCCCTCACGCAGAGCGCGGGACAGCGCCAGCGCGGACTGTCGCTGGTCCGGCGAGAGGAAACGGTTGCGGCTGGACAGGGCAAGACCATCCGGTTCCCGTACGGTCGGCACGCCCCGGATCTCCACCGGCAACTCCAGATCACGGGCCATCCGCTGGATCAGGGCCAACTGCTGGTAGTCCTTCTCGCCGAAGTACGCCACGTCGGCCTGGGTGAGCAGGAGCAGCTTCTCCACCACCGTGAGCATCCCGGAGAAGTGGCCGGGCCGGACCGCGCCCTCCAGGATCTCGCCGAGCGGGCCCGGGTTCATCGTGATCGACGGCGCCCCGTGCGGGTAGACGTCGTCCCGGCCTGGCGCGAACACCAGCGGAACCCCTTCGGCCCGGCAGGCCTCCAGATCGTCGTCGAGGGTGCGCGGGTACTTCTCGTAGTCCTCGTTCGGCCCGAACTGCAGCGGGTTCACGAAGATCGTCACGACCACGAACGCGGATCGTTCCCGAGCGGTCCGCATCAGCTGCCGGTGCCCCTCGTGCAGGGCACCCATGGTCATCACGACGGCGATCTCACCGGCCGCCTCGTCCAGCACGGAGGCCAGATCCTCGCGGGTGTGCACCAGAGCGGTCATATGGTGGTCCTCGTCTCGGCTCGGGCGGCCAGCACGTCCAGCAGGGCGGTGGCTTCCTGCGGGCGCAGGCGGCCGGACGCGATCGCCCGGTCCGCGGTACGCCGGGCCATCGCCAGGTAGGCCGGCACCGCCTCGGCGGGCATCCGGTCCAGGTGTTTGCCGACGGTGCCGGCGTCGCCCCGGGAGACCGGGCCGGTCAGCGCGGCGTCACCGAGGCGCAGCGCGTTGTCGAGGGCCGCGGTCAGCAGCGGGGCCAGCACCCGGCCGGGTTCGCCGACACCTGCCGCGCGCAGCACGTCGGCAGCCTCGTTGACCAGGGTGACCAGGTGGTTCGCGCCGTGCGCCAGGGCCGCGTGGTAGACCGGCCGGGACTCCTCGGCGATCCACTCCGGTACCCCGCCCAGGTCGGCGACGAGCCGGGTGGCGAAGGCCCGGTCCGGTGCGGTCACGCCCCAGGCGATGCCGGGCAGCCGGGCCAGGTCGGAGTCCGCGCCGGTGAAGGTCATCGCGGGATGCAGGGCCATGCCGTTCACATCGCCCAGCACGGCCAGTCCGTGAGCCCCCGAGGTGTGGGCCACCACCTGGCCGGGTCGCAGTGCCCCGGTCCGGTCCAGGCCCGCGACCACGGTCGCCAGATGGTCGTCCGGCACGGCGAGCAGGAGCAGGTCGGTGGCCGCGCGGGCCACCTCGTGCGCGGGGAGCACGGCGGCGTGGGGCAGCAGCCGGGCCGCGCGCTCGCGGGAGGCGGTGGAGACCGCGGCCACGGCGGTCACCCGGTGCCCGGCCGCGTCCAGTGCCGCGCCCAGCACGGCACCGACCCGGCCGGCGCCGATGACGCCGACGGTCAGAGAGTTCATGACGTGGATCCAGTCCTCGTGGTGGGGTACCGGTCGAGCGTCAGTATGCGCCGCGTTAACACGCCGGTGACAACAGCGTGTGAAGTACCGCACCACCGCATTCGGCCCGGCGGCCGCGAGTCGGCCCGGTGTCCCGCCCGCCTCGCGCGGCGACCACGGGGCGCTTCTGATGCGCCTGTGCGGCCGTGTGGCGTACCAGAATGGGGATCATGGGTTCAGGTTGGCGGTCGGCCATGCAGGCGGCGCTGTACGGCGATGACGGGTTTTTCACGCGCGATCGGCCAGCTGATCATTTCCGGACCAGTGTGCTCGCGTCGCCGTTGTTCGCCGGGGCGTTGGCGCGGTTCGTCGAGCGGGTGGACGGGGCGCTCGGGCAGCCGGCGGTGTTCGACCTGGTGGATGTCGGGGCGGGGCGGGGCGAGTTGCTCACCGCGCTGCTGGTCCAGTTGCCGGCCGGGCTGGCCGAGCGGGTTCGGGCGACAGCGGTCGAGGTGGCGCCCCGGCCGGCCGGGCTGGATCCGGCGGTGCGCTGGCGGCCGGACCTCCCGGCCCAGGTCACCGGGCTGCTGGTGGCCACCGAATGGCTGGACAACGTGCCGCTCGACGTGGTGGAGACCGATGAGCACGGGCATCTGCGGAAAGTGCTGGTGGACCGGTCAACAGGTGCCGAGACGCTCGGGGCGCTCGCCGACCCGGCTGATCTGTTCTGGACGAGCCGGTGGTGGCCGGGGTCGGGACGGATCGAGGTCGGGGCGTCGCGGGATCGGGCCTGGGCGGACGCGGTCGCGTCGGTGCGGCGTGGGGTCGCGCTCTGCGTCGACTACGGGCACGTGAAAGCGGAGCGGCCGGCGTTCGGGACGCTCACCGGATTCCGGGCCGGGCGGCAGGTGCGGCCGGTGCCGGACGGGAGCTGCGACGTAACCGCGCACGTGGCGATGGACTCGGCGGCGGCCGCGACCGGCGTTCCGCATCGGATGATCCGACAGCGGGCGGCGCTGCGATCGCTCGGTGTGGACGGTGCCCGGCCGCCGCTGGGACTCGCCCGCACCGACCCGGCCGGCTACCTGCGCCGGCTCTCCAGGGCCGGGGCCGCCGCCGAACTCACCGACCCGGCCGGACTCGGCGGACACTGGTGGCTCTGGCACGACGTCGATCTCGGCGAACGTGGCACGATGCTGGAGTGACGGACGCCCTGCGTGAGATGACAGTCGGCACCGGCGCCGGTCTGGAAACGGCCGACATGGTGCTCAACATCGGGCCGCAGCACCCGTCCACGCACGGGGTGCTCCGACTCAAGCTCAAACTGGACGGCGAACGCGTCGTCGAGTGCGAACCGATCGTCGGTTACATGCACCGGGGCGCCGAGAAACTGTTCGAAGTGCGCGACTACCGGCAGATCATCATGCTGGCGAACCGGCACGACTGGCTGTCGGCGTTCTCCAACGAGCTGGGTGTGGTCCTGGCCGTCGAACGGCTGATGGGCATCGAGGTGCCGGAGCGCGCCACCTGGCTGCGGATGGCCCTGGCCGAGCTGAACCGGGTGCTCAACCACCTGATGTTCCTCGGCTCCTACCCGCTGGAGATCGGTGCGATCACGCCGATGTTCTACGCGTTCCGCGAACGCGAGACGCTGCAGGCGGTGATGGAGGAGGTCTCCGGCGGCCGGATCCACTACATGTTCAACCGGGTCGGCGGGCTGAAGGAGGAGATCCCGGCCGGCTGGACCCGGCGGGCCCGGCAGGCGGTCGCGGCGGTCCGCAAACGGATGCCGGACATCGACGCGATCATCCACCGCAACGACATCTTCATGGCGCGGACCGTCGGCGTCGGCGTGCTGAGCGCCGAGGCCGCCGCCGGTTACGGTGCCTCCGGACCGGTGGCCCGGGCCAGCGGACTCGACTTCGACGTACGCCGGGACGAGCCCTACCTCTTCTACGACCAGCTCGACCTGCCCGTGGTCACCCGCACCACCGGCGACTGCCACGCCCGTTTCTCGGTGCTGCTGGAACAGGTCACCGTCTCCCTCGACCTGGTCGACCAGTGCCTCGACCAGGTGGAACGCATCGGCGGGCCGGTCAACGTGCGGCTACCGAAGGTGGTCAAGGCGCCGGAGGGGCACACCTACGCCTGGACCGAGAACCCGCTCGGGGTCAACGGCTACTACCTGGTCTCCCGGGGCGAGAAGACGCCGTGGCGACTCAAGATGCGGACCGCGTCGTACGCCAACGTGCAGGCACTCGCCACGCTGATCCCGGGCTGCCTGGTTCCGGACCTGATCGCCATCCTCGGGTCGATGTTCTTCGTCGTCGGAGACATCGACAAGTAACCGGTCACCAGTTGTTCTGGCCGTTGTCGTAACCGGGCATGTTCGCGAAGTCGGCAAGCGAACCGACATTGGTGTCGTTCGCGGACGGGCGGTGCCGGCGGGCCTTGTACTGGGCGGTGCTCTCGCTCGGCTGCTTGTCGTAGTCGCCGGCGCTGTAGTCGTCCGCGCTGTACTCGTCGGCCTGGTACTCGTTCGGGCCGTAGTCGTTCGGGCCGTAGTCGTCGGCCGGGTACTCGTTCGCGCCGTAGTCGTTGCCGGTGTAGCCGCTCTGGTCCGGCTCGTTCGCACCGGCGTAACCGTCGGCCGCCCCGAAATCGCCGTCCGGGACCTCTGGCCGGCCGTACTGGGGTCCGGGATGGACGGGCCTCGGCGCCATCATCCCGTTCGGGCCGGGCCGTCCCTGAGGGCCGGGAACACCGCTGGGTACGGGCCGTCCCTGAGGTCCGGGTCCGCCGGGGCCGGGCCTTCCCATCGGACCGGGTACGCCGTTCGGTCCCGCCATACCGTTCAGTCCCGGGACGCCAATGGGTCCGGGCATACCGGTCGGTCCAGGACCGCCGTTCGGGCCGTTCGGGCCGGGCATCGGCGGTACGGCTCCCGGCACTGAGGCGGCGGCTCGGGGGCGGGGCACCGGGCCGGTGGGGCGGGGCACCGGGCCGGGCGGGATCACGGCGCCGGCGGAAGCCCGGGCCACGCCGGCCGGTCCGGCTGCCGCCGGGATCGGGATCGGGGCGCCGGCACGTCCCGGCGGGCCCTGCGGCGGCCGTGGGGCCGTTCCGTGGACCGCTCCGTGCACCGGGGGGATCTGCTGGGACATGCTCGGGACCGAAGCCCGTCCGCCGCTGGGCTGCTGCGGCATCTGCTGCTGGTAGCCGTCGTCCTGGTAGCCGTCGTCGTAGCCACCGGACTGCTCGTCGTACCCGCCGGTCTGGTCCTGGTAGCCGTAGCCGGATTCGTCGTAGCCGTATCCGGTCGCGGCGTCCTCGTAGCCCTGGCCGTCGTCATAACCCTGGCCGTTGTCGTAACCCTGGTTGTCGTCGTACCCCTGGGCGTTGTCGTAGCCCTGGGCCTCGGCGAACTCCGGCTGCTGCGCCCCGTAGACCGCCGGCGGCGGGGGCGGCGGCTGGGTCACGAACCTCGTGTTGGGCTGCTGCGGGAACTCCTGCTGCGGAATCCCCTGCGACGGGAAGTCCGGCTGCGGAATCCCCTGCGAGGGGAAGTCCGGCTGCGGAATCCCCTGCGACGGGAAGTCCGGCTGCCCGGCGAAACCCGGATCGCCGCCGTAGACCTGTTGTTGCGGCGGCGGGCCGACCTGGGCCCGGCCCGGATTGCGCATCGGCAGCGGCGGCCGGGGCGTCTCCGGCTCGGGCACGGCACTGGCGAATTCGGCCCGCAACTCGCGGCGCAGCAACTCGACCTCTTCGGCGACGCGGTCCTCCACGTCCATCCGGAGCAGCACCGGATCGGCACGGATCAACACGGAGGCCCCGATCAGCACCACGCTCACGGCTATCAGCAGGACCGCGAACCGGACCGAGGTCGAGTTCCCGCCGATCAGCACGATCGCGGCCGCGATGGGAGCGAGCACTACGCCCGCCCACACGAGGCCACGCAACAGCCGCGCGCTGTGTCCCGCTTGGGTGTCCCGTTCCGGCATGGGCGCAGATGTTACCGAGAGTATGTCTCCGGCAAAACAGTCGATCGCGGTACAACGCATTCGTGCCTGGTAAAGACGAAGGCCGACCCAGGGGAGCGGGCCGGCCTTCGTCTCAACGGGGGGCGCTGTAGTGCCTCATCGGGGGGTGTTGCGGCGCTCCATCGGGTGCCGCGGAGCACTTATCGGGTGCCGCGCCACCCGCCGAGGGTGGCCAGTCCGACGATCCAGCCGACGAAGAAGCCGTACTGGGCCCCGGATCCGGCCGCGTTGAAAGCGCCGAGCAGCGAGGGATTGGTGAAGAAGAGCGTGGCCAGCAGGGCGGCGAACGCGCCCGCGAAGATGTATGCGGCCCAGCCGGCGAGGAACTGGCTGATCGTGCCGCGGGCTCGGGCCAGTTGCGAGCCGGGCAGCAGATAGAGGAAGAGCGCGGTCAGGACGACCAGCAGGATCGCTTTGAGGTCGCCGACGACGACGTCACGCAGCGACTCGTTGGTGTTGAAACTCCAGCGCGGCCAGGACAGCAGCCGTAGCCACCATCCACCGGCCGTGTTGGGGTTCGTGTTCTCCTGAGCCCATTCGGCGTACCACGGACTGCCGAAGACCAGGACGAGTATCAGTGCGGCAAGCGTGCCCGCACCCGGTGCGGACTTGTATCGGTTACCGAGAGCCATACCCAGCAAATTCCCAGCCGGGTACGAATTTCAAACGATGATCCTCACTACCTGCTCAGATAATCGATGAACGCGGCCCGGAGCAGCGGCTCCTGCTCGCCCAGATCGTGGCCCTCGAACTCACGCCACAGGGCGACGGCCTCGTCCACGGTCGGGCCGATCGAGTTCAGCGCGCCGTCCAGGGAGGCGGCGTCGGCGGCGTCCGGCAGGTGCTTGACCACCGACCAGAAGAAGGCGACGTCCCGTTTCTCCCGGGCCTTGGTGAAGGCCTGCTCGCGCAGCGCGTCGGTGGAAAGGGCGTCCAGTTCGGCGAAGCTGGGCGAAGTCATGCGAAAAGCATAGATCAGCGGGCGGTGCCCCACGGGCCGTCGTCCCAGCGCTCGCTCCGGGGTGCCGGGGTGGCGGGCGTGTCCCAGGTCTCCGGCAGGGTCGGTGACCAGGCGGTGCCACCGGACTGGGCGGCGTTCCACTCCTCGCCGGTGCCGGGGGTGTACGGGGCGCCGTACGACTCGACGAACCGGGTCACCACCAGACCGGCGGTGAAGACGCTCGCCGCGATGGCGAACAGGGCGATGTCGAAGTCGCGAAGTTCCTCGTACCGCAAGAAGAGGGTCAGCGCGGTGACCGCGAAGAGCGTGCCGAAGATGCCGCCACGCCGCCCGTAGGCGCTGGTGCCGGCGAGCAGGGCGAGGCCGAAGCCGACCCCGGTCCACTCCAGGCCGGTCGCCGGCTGGATCGGACCGGGCGACTGGGCGGCGATCAGCACCCCGGCCCCGGTGGCGAAGAGCGACGAGAGAACCAGCGCGAGCACTGCCGGAACCGCGGCGGCGGCACCCCGGCGACGGGCCGGGTCGGCGACCGGCCGCATCCGGCCGACGAATCGGCGCACTGGGCCGAGCGCGCCGATCGCCGCGCCCAGTACCGCGAGCAGTGCGAACGCGCCGAACAACACGAACGCCTGAGAGGTCGGGTCCCAGTCGGCCTGCACCGCGACCGGGCCGGGGCGCAACTGGACGTAGACGATCACGCCGAGCGCGGCGGCCAGCGTCGCGGCCCAGCTGGGGACGTGCAGGACGACCACCACGAGGGCGACGATCAGGCCACCGGCCGCGGCGATGATCAGCGCCGGGACGAGCGCCTGGAGCACACCCTTGTCGCCGTTCTCGGCGTACTGCAACGCCGAGGCCAGCGCGATCGGGCCGATGGCCAGGTTGGGCACGCCGGTTCGCAGGGTCAGGCCGGCGGCGAGAGTCAGCGATCCGATGGCGGCGCCGGTGACGAGCAGGGCGTCGAGCGCCGGGCGTTGCAGAGCGGCGGAGTCCTCACGCCACAGCAGGAAGCCGATGACACCGGCGACGACCAGGAGCATGACCTCCCAGCCGAGGTGGATGCCGAGCCGGTCGCGCCCGTCCGCCTCGACGGCCGGGCCGACCGGGGCACGCAGCGATTGGTCGAGCGTGGAAGCGGTGGTGTCGTCGTACTGCACGCGGCGCCGATAGGCAGCAGGGTCGGTGTCAGCCTGCTCGCTACCGGACCGGCGGTAGGTGGTGTCGTCGTACGCCATGGTCCGCGCCTCCTAACGCCTCCACGAGCGCTCTGGCCGCCCGCCGCAGAGCATACGGATCCGAGAGGTGCTCAGTTCAGAGCCTAAGACTCTTCGACAACCGTCGACAGATGCAGATTCACCGCCGGCCCGTTTCGGGGCTCTCGTCGTCGGGGCGGTCCGGAACCCGGCAGGACCGCTCCAGCCAGAGCGCTGCGGCGATCAGCGCGACCGCGGCGACCAGAGTCGTGGCGGCGACCGGCACGCTGGACGCGGCCTCGTCGGTCGGCTCCAGCGCCAGCCACAGCAGCAGCCCGGCGGAGAAACCCGCGGAGAGCGCACCGACCAGAGAGGACGCCTTGGCCAGGGCGGCGAACCGGGCGATCGACAGCGCGTGCACTGGCAGCGAGCCGGGCTTGCGCGCAATCCGGGCGCTGGTGTTCTGCGCGAGATAGGCCTCGGCGATGGCGAGCACCGCCAGCACCCCCGCCCCGGTCCACGGCAACGGTGAGATCCGGTAGAAGAGGTCGCTCATGGAGATCAACAGCCAGGCGGTCGCGGCGGCTGCCAGTGCGACCACCACCAGCGTCGACGCACTGGTCGGTCGCAGCGAGGGGTCGGTCTGGCGCTCGGGGTTGACGCTCACTCCATCGACTCTAACGACAGCTCCGGCCGAAGACTCACCCCGGCGACGTCGGCCGCCACCCCGGGCGTGTCCAGCAGCGCCGCGACCGGGCCGTGACCGGGCAACTCGGCGTCCGGGCACATCGCGTGCCACGGCGACAACACGAACGCCCGCAGGTGCGCGCGCGGGTGCGGCAGCGTCAGCTCCGGATCGTCGTCGATCACCGGTACACCGTCCGCCCAGACCGCTATGACGTCCACGTCCAGGGTGCGCGGCCCGAAGCGGCGCTCCGGGTCACGGACGCGCCCGCCGGCCGTCTCGCAAGCTCGGGCGCGGGTCAGCCAGTCCCGCGCGGTCGCGGTGGGATCGTCCATCAAGACCACGGCGTTGAGGTACGCGGGTTGGGCGCTGTCTCCCCAGGGCGGCGTCTCATAGACCCCGGAGACCTGTACGACACCCGGGCCCAGTTCCCGCACCGCGGCTCGCAGATTGGCCAGCCGGTCACCGAGGTTGCCGCCGAGCGAGAGAACCGCCCGGGTCACGCCTTGGCCCCGGCGTTCCGGCGCACGGTGACCGCCACGTCGGCGAACTCGTGCGGGATCGGTGCCTGCGGCTTGTGCACGGTCACCTCGGCGGCCGTCACCCGCGGATCGGCCAGGCAGACGTCGAGCAGCCGGTCGGCGAGACGCTCCAGCAGGTTCACCGGCTCGCCGGTCAGTACGCCGACCAGTGCGGTGGCCAGTTCGCCGTAGTGCACGGTGTCGGCCACGTCGTCACTGGCGGCGGCCGGGCCCAGGTCCAGTTCCAGAGTCACGTCGACGACGAAGTCCTGGCCCTGCTCACGCTCGAAGTCGTAGACGCCGTGGTTACCCCGGGCCCGCAGCCCGCTCAGCGTGATCCGCCCGGTCATCGTTTCTCCCCGTCGCTGCTGCTGGTCAGCCGGACCGGGCCCCGCTGCTGCTGTTCAGCCCGGCCGGCCTGCGCTGCTCTGTTCAGCCGGACCGGGCCCCGCTGCCACCGGCCGGCCTCGTCCTGCTTCTGTCCGGCTTTGCCGTGCCGCTTTGTTCGGCCGGTGTCGTCCTGCTTCTGGGCGGCTGTCACGGCGTACCCGCCAATCGGGGTGAGCCGGTGGCTCGCCAGACCGCGAGGGCGTCGGCGGTCGCTCGCACGTCGTGGACCCGGACGCCCCAGGCGCCGGAGGCGACTGCCAGTAAGGATGTGGCCAGGGTGGCCGCCTCCCGGCCGTCCACCGGGCGCGGCGAACCGCCGGAATCCGCGAGCAGCCGGCCCAGGTAGGTCTTGCGGCTGGCCGCGAAGAGCACCGGGAAACCGAGGCCGGTGAGAGCACCCAGGTGGGCGCTGAGGGCCCAGTTGTGCTCGGGCAGCTTGGCGAAGCCGAGACCCGGGTCGAGGACGATCATGGCCGGGTCGACGCCGGCCGCGATCGCCTCGTCGGCGCGGGCCCGCAGTTCGTCCCGGACTTCGGCGACCACGTCCTGATAGGTGGCGAGCTTCTGCATGTCGCGGGAGTGACCGCGCCAGTGCATCAGGATCCAGGGGCAGCCGGCGGCGGCCGCGACCGACGCCATGGCCGGGTCGGCGAGGCCTCCGGAGACATCGTTGATCACCGCGGCTCCGGCGGCGAGGGCCGCCTCCGCGACCACGGCCCGGGTGGTGTCGACGCTGACCGGTACGCCCTGGGCGAACAAGCGCTCGATCACCGGAACCACGCGGGCGATCTCGGTCTCGGCGTCCACCCGGCCGGAACCGGGCCTGGTGGACTCACCACCGACGTCGATGACGTGCGCGCCTTCGGAAAAAAGTGCGACGCCATGCTGAACCGCGGCTTCGAGGTCGGTGTATCTACCACCGTCAGAGAAGGAGTCCGGCGTGACGTTGAGGACACCCATCACGACCGGGTGATCCGAGCGGAGCAGCTCAGCCCCTGTGAGCTGCGACTCTGTCGGCGAAGTGGACACAGGTGAAGAGTAGGGGCTGCGGTGATTCGAACACGTGTACGATGCCACGTGACCGAGATTCACGCACTCCTTCACCTTGGGTAACGAAACGGGCGCTTGTTGCTCGCAAGTACGAGCCGTACTCTTCGGAACTGGGCATCATGAAGTGACCGAAGAGAGCAGAGACGAGCATGGCAGTGCCCGAACGACTCACTCGACGCGGTGGGTCAGAGGTAGCACCATATGGGCGTTGCCGTACGGCTTCACAACTGCAGCGTGTCCGTAACCCCCTTACCGGACACGGGGAGGTTTACCGATGATCGCCACCGAGCTCGTCATCCTGGCGGCGGAGCCAGCAGGCACCATCAACACCGACGGAATCGTCGGGTTCTTCGCCACCAACGTCGCACCGATCCTGCTCGCGGTTCTCGGCGTGATCTTCATCGGCCGTGCCAGCCGCGGCGAGGTCTCGAAGGTGCTGACCAGTTCGGCGATCGCGATCGTGGGCCTGGCGTTCATCGCCGGCGCGGCCACGCTCTTCTTCGTCGGCGAAAACATCATCGACCTGATCTTCAACTGAGATGCGGCTCCGGACCGACGACGACATCTACCGGGCCCGCCTGGTCTATCTCGGCCCGCCCGGCTACACCCTGCCCGTCCATCTGCCGTACGCGCAGTACGGGATGTTCGTGGTCCTGGTGCCGCTCTTCATGTTCTTCCACTACCTGCTGACGCTCGAGGTGGACCCGTTCCCGGCCTGGGAGATCTCCCTGGCCATGGTCTCCACGTCGTATGTGTTCCGCCATGTCGACCCGGACCGCCCGGCCCGCGTCGTCATCCGCACCGCGCTCACCGACTGGCGCCGCACCCGCGAGCCCGCCGTGGAGCAACGCGATCCGAGACTTGTCGCCACTCGCATCCGGGTCCGGGAGGAGTTGGTATGACCAGTTACCAGGTCGTCCGCGCGTTCGAGGTCCACGCATGACCGGACCCTATCCGCACGGGCATCCCCGGGCGGACTCCTCGCACCGGGACAGGCAGAGTAACGGTGTGCGTTCGGACAACTACTCCCCGCCCGGTTCGCTCGATGAGGCCGAAGAACTCGTCGCCGCGCCCAGCCACGGTGGAGTCGGTGTGTTCCAGGCGCCGCAGCCGGTGCGCCCGCGCCCCTCCGGCATGGACAGCGATCTGGACATCGACTCGCCCTTCCTTGATCTCTTCGGTGGAGCGCCGCCACCCCGGACGAGTGATCCTTTCCCGACCGCTCCCCCGGCACCGGATCCCGCTGCTCTCCCGGCACCGGCTCCCGCTGCTCTCCCGGCACCGGTCTCCCGTGTTCTCCCGGCTCCGGACCCCGCGCCTCCGGCCGTGGTTCCGGCTCCGGTCCCGGCTGCGCCAGACCTCGCCCGGGATTGGGAGCGCCCGTCCTTCACCCGGGCACCGGTCGGTCCGGAACCCGACTACTTCCAGGAGAACGGGCACACCCTGCCGCTGGAGGGCGAGCCACCACCACCCGACGACGAGTGGACCGACTTCGAGGATTGGCCACCACAGGCCGGGCGGACCGCCTCGGCCCCACTGTGGGACGCCACGCCCGCGCCGCTCGCCGCCGCGCCCGCCCTCGCGCCCCTGCCGGTGCCCGTACCGGAGAAGGCCCCGGCCCGGCGTAAGGAAAAGGCCCCGGCCCGGCGCGCGGAGCAGAAGGAGCAGAAGGCTGCTCCGCTGCGCCCGCAGAAGCTCAAGTTCAACGACCGCGACCCCAGCGTCGAGCTGGCGATCAGCGAGATCGCCGGGCACCTGACGTTCACCCAGAGCACCGTGACGGCCTGGTACTACCTGCCCGAGGTGCGCTGGGCGTTCCGCCCCGACGCGGAGCGTGAGGCACTGCTCAGCGCCATCTCCGAGCAGTATGCCGGGCTCGCCGGGTTCCGGCTGCACCTGCGCCGGACCACTCGCCCGTTCCCGGCCGACGAGTGGGCTCGAACGGTCGACTCGTTCACCGCCAAGCCCCTGCCCGACGTGCAGGGATCCACTTCCTGGTCGGACCATCTGGTCGCGGCCCAGCGGCACCTGCTGTCGGTCAACCACGCCGAGGGGCAGACGTTCCTGGGCGTCACCTTCGCCCGGCGCTCGCTCGGCGACACCCTCTCCGAGCGCATCCTGCGAACCTTCGGCAAGGGCACCTCCGACGGTGAGCGACGCAAGCTGGGCCGGACCGTCGAGCAGTTCGACGAGGTGCTCAACGCGTTCGGCATGCGCGGCCGGCGGGTCACCCCGCAGGAGCTGGAATGGCTGCTCTACCGGTCGGTGGCGCTCGGCATGGCCCCGCCCGGACTGCTCTCCCCCGTCTCCAACGGGCACTGGGAGACCGGTGACCTGCTCGCGCTCACCGAGGCGGTCGAGCGGTACCGCACGCCGTACGGCTCGACCGTGAAGCTGGTGAACCGGATGACCGGCGAGGAACGGCACGTCGCCGTCCTCTCCGTCGGCCGGATGGAACCACTGGAGATCCCGGAGAAACACGAGCCGTGGATGCACTTCCACGAGCGGCTCCCCTGGCCGATGGAACTCTCCTCCCGGATCGACATCCTCGGCGCCAACGGCTCGTTCAAGAACCTCGAACACCGGTTGCGAATGATCCGGTCGCAGCAGCTCGACTACGCCGAGCACGGCATCGACGCCCCGCCCGAGCTGGAACGCCTCGCCAAGCGCGCGCTGGTGATCGGCGACGAGATGACCACCGGCATGCCCACCGACTCGGCCCGGGCACACGGCTGGCACCGGCTCGCGGTCAGCGGCGCCACCCGCGAGGAATGTCTGGAACGGGCCCGGCGGCTCATCCAGCTCTACTCCCGCGAACTGCGGATCTCGCTGCAGCACCCGAAGAACCAGGATCAGCTGGCCCGCGAGTTCATCCCCGGTGAGCCGATCGCCAACACCGGCTACGTACGACGGATGCCGGTGAAGCTGCTCGCCGCGGCCCTGCCACAGGCGGCGTCCAACGTGGGCGACAAGCGCGGCGACCTGATCGGGCGGACCGCCGGGACCTGCCGTCGCCCGGTCTTCCTCGACCTGCACTTCCCGATGGAAGTCCGGGAACGCTCCGGACTCGGCGTGTTCGTGGCCGAGCCCGGCGGTGGCAAGTCGACGCTGATGGGCGCGCTCGGCTATCTGAACGCCCGCCGCGGCGTCCAGGTGACCCTGCTCGACCCGTCCGGGCCACTGGCCCGGCTGTGCCAGATGCCCGAGCTGCGGCCCTACTCGCGGGTGCTCAACCTGACCGGTTCGGAACAGGGCACACTCGCGCCGTACTCGCTGATCCCGACCCCGGTGCGCTCCGAATTCCCGACCGGTCCCGCCGGCGACCGGGAGTACGAGATCGCCATCTCCAACGCACGGGCCGAACGCCGCATGCTCGTGCAGGACATCTGCTCGATGCTGGTGCCACCGCAGGTCGCCAAGGAGGCGTCCACCGCGACCCTGCTGCGGCACGCCGTCCGGCAGGTGCCCGCGGAGGAGACGTCGACGCTCGACGACGTGGTCCGTACCCTGCAGGGCCTCGACGACAACGGCAAAGAGCTGGCCAACCTGCTCCTCGACACCGCCGAGATGCCGCTGGCAATGCTCTTCTTCGGCCGCTCCCCGGCCCACCTGCTCGGCGCCGACTCGGCCCTCACCGTGATCACCATGGCCGGGCTGCGACTGCCCGACCTCAAGATCGAACGGGAGTACTGGTCGGCCGAGGAATCCCTCGCCCTGCCGATGCTGCACACCGCCCACCGGCTCGCGGTCCGCCGCTGCTACGGCGGTTCGATGTCCTCCCGCAAGATGGTCGGCCTGGACGAGGCCCACTTCATGGAAGGCTGGCGCTCCGGCCGTTCCTTCCTGGTCCGTCTGGCCCGCGACTCCCGCAAATGGAACCTGGCCGCCCTGGTCGCCTCTCAGAACCCACGCGACATCCTCGGCCTCGACGTGCAGAACCTGGTCTCCACCGTCTTCGTCGGCCGCATCGCCGAAGACCAGGAGATCGCCTCCGAAGCGCTACGGCTGCTGCGGGTCCCGGTCCACGACGGGTATGAGGCGACGCTGGCGTCCCTCTCCCAGGTCGACTCGGCCTCCCAGCACCGACTCGGCTTCCGCGAGTTCGTGATGCGAGACGTGGACGGCCGGGTCCAGAAAGTACGCGTCGACGTGTCCTACGTCGAAGGCTTGCTCGAACACCTGGATACGACACCGGGCGTGGCACCACAGCAGGTGGTGCCGCTGCCGTCCGACCTGGAGGTCTGAGATGGTGCGGCGGGGGTTGGCGTTCCTAACAACGTTGTTCGTCCTGGTCGTCGCATCGATAGCCTGGGCCGTCGCAACACCGTCCCCAGCCTCCGCGGCGCCGGATCCCGGTCAGCTCTGCTCCGTGGAAGAGTGGGGCCAGGACATGGCTGGGTGTATCAAAGCGTTACCAGAGGTCCTCGATTCGGCCACCAAGTGTTTGACCGCACCGACTCCGAGCGCACCTGATTCCGGCCTTGCCGGATGGTTCGCCGAACGCCCCGAATCCTCCACACAAAACGGGCCGAAGGGCATCTACAGCAAATACGGCTATGCCGGATACAGCTACACGACATATGACCTGGACAGTGGTTGTGCTTCAACTCTGATCGACCCTGACTTCAAGATCGAGACGACTGTCGCCAACGGCGAGTTCATGATCGCTACCGCGATCGTCGGAGCCTCGAACGCTCTCCGGGAACGCGCCTGGGAACCACAGAGTCTGTGGGGCTGGGCCGATTCTCTCGTCGAGCAGACGACGGATGCTGTTTACCAGAAGGTCTTCACTGTCTTCGGCACGATCACACTCGCGGTGATCGGGGTGTACCTGATCTGGCGGTCTCGTCAGGCCGAGATGGGGGCAGCCACCACAACGGTCGGCTGGGCGCTCCTTGTGATGGTCGCTGTCACTGCGATCGCGGCTTGGCCGGTTAAATCGGCGAACATCGCTGATCAGACTTTGATCACCGGCCTCAGTGCTGTGCACAGCGCGGTCGGGCCACGCCCACAAGACCAGAACCCGAACGAGTGTCGGCTCGGCGGAGCCGATGCCTGTAAAGACCAGCGACCTCCAGCCGTTCGGGCAAGTGATACCGCCACCGACACAATGCTGTACCGGAACTGGCTTCGCGGGCTCCTCGGATCCGCAGAGAGCGAAACGGCCCAGAAGTATGGCCGAGCGTTGTACGACGCCCGTTCTTTGCAATGGGACGAAGTCGAGAAGCTTCGCGCCAACCCTGGAACCCGCGACGCCGTCCTCAAAGCGAAGAACGACCAGTGGCACCGGGTAGCCTCGCAGATCAAGACCGAGGACCTTGAGGCCTACCAGTACCTCCAAGGCATAAACGGCATGGATCGCATCGGTTCCGGATTCATCGCCGTGCTGGCCGCGTTCATGTACGCGTTGTTCGACATCACCGCCTCGATCCTCGTGCTGCTCGGGTTCCTGATCTTCCGTTGGGCCGTAATCGCAGCTCCGCTTCTGGGAACGATAGGTCTCCTGCGGCCAGCCAGCGGTGGCATCCGCCGTCTCGGTAACGCTGTGGTCGCCGCCGTCTTCAACATCGCCATCTTCGGCACCGGGGCCGCGATCTACCTGTTCGCCGTCGACCTGATCATGAATACCTCCGGCTTGCCCGGTTGGCTCCAAGTGGTTCTGGTTGGGCTGTGCGGTGTCGCGGGCTGGATGCTTCTCCGGCCGTACCGCCGCATCACCCAACTCGGCGGCAAGGACGGGGCGAGGGACATCGCGACCGGCGGATCGTGGCGCCGCGGCTTCTTCCGGGACGTCCGCGAGGCGGCCAAGCTGGACTCGGCCGAGGGCAACGACGGCAGGGACGGGCGTAACGGCAAAGACGGCATCGGCAAGGGCAACCACAGCTTCGAGCAGCGCAACCTTCGGCCTGAGGCAAGGCTGGAGGATCCGTCACACGGGGTTGCCTCGCGAGGCGACCGCACCGAGGTCGTCACGACCGGAACGACGAAACGCCCCGACGGCAAGGAGACCGTCACCCGGGACGACAGCCCGCCGCCGCCTTCTTCCAAGAAGCCGCCAGCGAGGCGCACTCCTCGCCGAGCGCGAGCAGACTCGGACTGGTCTGAACCCGACGTCACGGAAAAGCCCACCTCGTATTCGATCTATCGCCCGGAGACCCGGGCGACGAGCGAGGAACCGGCTACCCCGCGGGCACGTTCCGAGACGAGGTGACGAATGCCCCGACTGATCGAGAGCGGCCTCACCGGGATCTTCCGGTCCCGATGGGGTGTCGCCATAGTTCTCACCGTCATCGTGCTGGCGATCGTGGGGGTCGGGCGGCTCTTCTCCGACGGATCGGCACCCACTTCACTGGGCAACAACAGCCCGGCCCCGGTGATCAGCATCGACCCCTCGGACAACGACAGCGTGGTATCGCCCGAACCCCCGCCTTCCCCGCGGACCAGCCCGGGCCGGGCGCAACCGGAGGCAGTCGCCTATGCGTTCGCATCGGCCTGGGCCGCACACGAGGACGTCACCGCAAAGAAGTGGCTCACCCGTCTCCATCCGAACGCGACCAGGAATCTTGCGGAACAGCTACGTGACGTCGACCCAGCCGGAGTCCCGGCTGAGCGGGTGATCGGCCGGCCCACCCTGATCGCGGTCACCGAGACGATGGTGAACGCGACCGTGACGATGGACACCGGCAAGCTCGGCCTCCGCCTGGTCGCTCCGGACGGGGCCTGGCTGGTCGACGGCATCGACTGGGAGCCGGCATGACACTGCGGCGGCCGCGCAAAGTCGTCCTCTTGGTCGCTCTCGTCGTCACACTGGCGCTGCTGTGTTGCGGCGGCAGCCTCACCGTCCTCCTGCTCAACGGGCTCAACAACGACGACAACCGGCTCCTCAACGCCTCGCTCGGCTGCGGCAAGGGCGGAGTTGTCGATCCGGACTCCGACCTGCCCCGGATCCGGCCCTACGGTGCGGAGCAGATCCGCAACGCGGCGACCATCATCAATGTCGGCGCAGACCTGGAGTTGCCGCCGCGAGCCTGGGTGATCGCCGTGGCTACCGCGATGCAGGAGTCCGCGCTCAGCAATCTCGGACACCTCGGTACCCGAAACGACCACGACTCGCTCGGTCTCTTCCAGCAGCGACCCAGCACCGGCTGGGGAACTCCGAAGCAGGTACAGGACCCGGTCTACGCGAGCACGAAGTTCTACAACAAACTGAAGACGATCGAGGGCTGGGAGAACATGTCGCTGACCCGGGCCGCACAGAAGGTCCAGGTCAGCGCGTTCCCGGACGCCTACGCGAAGCACGAGCCGCTGGCCACCGAGATCGTGAACACGCTGGCTGACGGAGCGGCCCAGGCTGTCGGTGACTCGGCCAGCTTGGAGTGCGCCGGCGCCGGGCAAATCGCGGCCTCCGGCTGGACGAACCCGGTGAAAGCACCTGTCGGCTCCGGGTTCCGGAGCCCGGAACGGCCTACCCACCAGGGCGTGGACCTGATCGTGGAGAAGTACCGGCCGATCATCGCGGTAGCCAGTGGTGTGGTGTCGCTGGTGAAGTGCGATGAGGACTTCCGCGGGCGAAAGACATGCAATGTGGATGGCTACCCAGGCAAGGGGGGCTGCGGGTGGATGGTCGAGATCATCCACGCGGGCGATGTGATGACGCGTTACTGTCACATGGTGCAACGGCCCTTCGTGCGAGAGAACCAGCAGGTCGCCGCGGGTGACGTCCTCGGCCGAATCGGCAGCAGCGGCAACTCCTCCGGGCCGCACCTGCACTTCGAGGTGCATCTGAACAACAACCGATCCAGCTCCGGCGCGATCGATCCGGTGCGGTTCATGCAGCAACAGGGCGCACCGTTGGGCAACGAAGAATGATGCCGGACCCGTTCGGCAGCGGCCGTGAGGGCGCGCTGGAATCACCACGCCCGATCGTGCCCACGCCCGCCATGATGGCCGGCGATCTGCGGGGTCGCCGGGTGCTCGTCGGCCTTCCGGGATACGGATGGCGTGGTGATCTCCGGGCCGACGAGAAGGTGATCCAGGGCAGCCGAACCTACATCCCAGTGATGCCGGAGGGCGAGTGGTACCGGGCCGAAGCGGAGCGGACCGAGGTGTTCGCCGCACTGGTCCCGGTCGAACGGGTCTGGGTCGAGGAACTCGGGTTCGCTGGCACCAGCGTGCCCGGGGCGAAGGTCAATCAGTTGGTCTCACTCGATGAACCGCCCCGTCGGCCACCTGTGTCGGCTGTGGACGCCGATTCACTGACCGGACGCCGGGTCACGCAGGCCCTGAACGATGGCGAGGAACTCCGTGATCTGCGAGCCGTCACCGAGTCTTACGTCAGCGACGACGGCGCCGTCACCGTGCGAGTCGCCCAAGAGCTCGACTGGTACCGATGGGGATGGTCGGGCAAGCTCCCTAGAACCCTCGAAGTCCCAGCACACCTCATCTGGGTCGAGTAGGTCTAGACGAGTAAGTCCTAACTCGTCGATTGGATGAGCTGGGCAAAGGCTGTACGCGCGTCAACTGCCGTGTCCGGTAGTTGGCCGGGGTAAAGGTGAAGGGTGTCGATGATCTGTTTGTGACGACAGACATCCACGCCCTTCTCACCGCACTCTACGTGAAGATCGACGACTGGCTCGGCAAGCCCCGCCGGACCGGTCGGCCGCCGAAGCTGTCCGACGCCGCACTGATCACCATGGCCGTCGCCCAAGCCCTGCTCGGGATCCGGTCCGAAGCTCGCTGGCTGCGGTTTCTTCCCCAGCACCTCCCCGGCGCGTTTCCCTACCTGCCCGGCCAGTCCGGCTACAACAAGCGGCTGCGGGCGGCGTTGCCGCTGCTGAAGAAGGCGATCAGGCTGGTCGCCGCGGACACCGACCTGTGGTTCGACGACGTCTGGGTCACCGACTCCACCCCTGTCGAATGCGGCCGGTCCCGGCCGACCGTGAAACGTTCCGACCTGGCCGGCTGGGCCGTCTACGGCTACTGCTCGTCACACTCACGCTTCTTCTGGGGCCTGCGGCTCCACCTGATCTGCACGCCCTCTGGCCTGCCGATCGCCTGGTCACTGGCCGACGCGAAAGCAGACGAACGGCAGGTCCTGGCCGCTGCCCTGGAACAAGATCCCGAACTGCTCGCCGCCCGGCCCGGTCAGCTGATCATCGCGGATAAGGGATACGTCTCCGCCGAACTCGACCACTGGCTCGCCGAACGCGGCGCCCGGTTGCTACGGCCGTCCTACCGCAACCGCACCCCGCGACCCGGCGAGCACCTACTCAAACCCGTACGCCAGCTGATCGAGTCGGTCAACGACACCTTGAAAGGCCAGCTCGACCTCGAACTGCACGGCGGCCGCAGCATCGAAGGCGTCGGTGCCCGCGTCGCCCAACGTCTGCTCGCCATGACCGCCGCCATATGGCACAACCGCACCACCGGACAACCCGTGACCAGGTCATTGACCGCCTACGACCACTGACCCAGGTTAGGACTTACTCGTCTAGCTCTTGGTCGCGCCGCAGACTCGCCAGCCATCCTGATCGACGACACGGAAAGTCCAACTGTCGGTAAGGTGCTCACTGTCGTCGATAGACCGAGTCAGGTCCACTTGAACTGCTCCCTGGTCGCCCGCGGTCGAGACCGAGAGCCGCCCAGAGGTCACCTTGATGGTGACGGAGTACTTGGCCTCTCGTTCGATCAGGTCGGTACGGAACGCGGCGATCTCGGTGAAGTCGGCCCCACGCTCGCAGGCGTACAGCGCCACCTGGTTCTCGTCCCGGTCGACCAGATAGGCGCGGATAAAACTGTCGACTACAGCGTCGGGTTCGGTGCGCTTGATCTCGGTGGCCTTGTCGTAGAGCGATACGAACAAGCCGACACCGCCCAGACACAGCAGAGCCAGAACGCCTCCGCCCAGGGCCAAAACCAGACGGACACGGCGATTCTGGAGACGTCCACGGCGAGGCGCCGGGCCGCTCGGCTCGGGCGTCGTCACGGGCTCACCCTCATGCCCTGCGGCAGACTCACTGGGTCGCATGTGTACGACAGTAAACCCACGCCTTCACCCGTCCAGTTCGAGGAACTCGGTGTCGAACCCCCAGAACCGCAGGACCTCGACCACCGCCTCCCGGACCACGGCAAGATCGTCCACAGCGACCGGTTCTCCGTCCTCCCAGCGCGGCGCCCGAGGCAGGTAGACGCCGAGGCTTCCGAGCCCCTGGTCAACAGGGACGGGCATGGTGCGCCCGCGATAGTCGATGCGCAGGGTCTCCCGGCCGGCGCTGCGCACCACCGCCCCGGTGTCGGTCCGCGCCGACTGGCTGCCCAGTTCGTGAACGCCCATTCCGGTCTCCATCCGACATCACACCGCGGGGTCGATCACATCTATCTTCGTCACTGACGGGTTCCGCTCCAAGGCCGGCTTCTCCACCGTGTTCCAGATCCCGTCGGCGCGCGGATTGTGTGACCACGCGGTCACCGCCCCTTGAGCGTCCCCGGCATACCGTTCGGAGAGCCGTGCCCAGATGTCCACCGCCTGCCCGCGGCGAACCGCCGATCCGTTCTCGAAGAGCAGCATGTCGTCGAACCGGGAGCCGCCGGGTGTCTGTTCCAGGGTCACCTGGGTGACGCCGTCGGCGTGCTTTTCGGCGTAGACGCGCATCGGCGTTCCGGCGGCGTCTTTACCGGAGTAGAAGTTGGCGCCGTCGAAGGGGCTTCGGACGTCGACCTTCTCCACTTCGCGCATCAGGCGGTGGAATTCGGAGTTCTGGCCGAAGTGGCGGGCCAGGTCGCCGGCGTGCTGGGCGGCGGCTCTGGTGCCGGCGGTGCGGAGGAGTTCGGCAGCCTGTTTGAAGATCTGGGCGATCTCGCCTTCGACGGTCTGCAGGGCGCGGTGCAGGATCTGGCGGCAGGCGACGCGGCTGGCGCCGATGAAGATCGGGATTTCGGCCAGGGTGGCGCCGCTGGTGGGGACGGCGGTGGCGAGGGCCTGGCCGACCTGGAAGGCGAGCAGGGTCAGCTGGGCGATGTAAGCCGTCTTGAGGGCCACGGTCACGCCGGCCATGGCGATCAGGCCGGCGCCGATCAGTTCGACTGCGGTGGCGGCGTCGTCGAGGTGGCGGCCGGGGCCGTCGTCGCCGTTCCACCAGCGTTCGAAGGCTTCGACGCTGGCGCCTTCGTTCTCCTGCCAGACGCGGCGGGCAGCGGCGTCGGCTTCGGCTGCGTGCCGGCGCAGGCGGGTGCCGTGTTCGATCCAGGCCTGGCCGTCGGCGAGGAGCCGGTCCTCGTCGGCTTGCGGCCAGTCGAATCCGATCCATTCGAGGGGTTCGGTGAGAATCGAGGGCAGCTCGATGGTCATGAAAGGCCCCCGAGGGTGGATGCCGCGGTGTTGTCGGTGGCGGCGACGGCCCGGGCGGTCTCGGTGAGCGTGAGTGCGGCTTCACCCATTTCCTGGACGTACGATCCGAGTGCCTGGAGTGCGTGCCCGAGGATCTCCTGGTAGGCCACCGCGAACAGGCCACCGCTCTCGTCCGAGCCCCAGGGGTTGCCGGAGCCGTGCACGGTCGTTTCGAGGACGGCGATGTCGTCGGCCATCCGCTGGGCCACCCCGGCCAGTGCGCGCCCGGAGTCGGCGACGGATTCCGGATCGAGTTTCAGCCGTACGTTCATCGCCGCCTCCGGGATATGCCGTGCAGCGCCTCGGAGATCTCCGCGAACCGCCGTTCCGCCGTACCGGTGGCGTCCGCGACCGCCTCCGCAAAGGAGGAGGACTCCTCCGCAAACGAGGAGGCCGCGAAGTTCGCGGAGGCCTCGGTGATCGCGTCGAAGAGGGCGGTGCGGAGTTCGGCGACGGACAGTTCGGTGATCTGCGGGTCGAGGACGACGTCCCAGAGCTGTCCCGCGCCGTCGAGTTCGATCCGGACGAGCCCGTCGGCGCCTTCACCTGTGGCGGCGATGCAGTCGACGCTGTCCGTCTCCCGGGTGACGCCCATCTCGGTCTCCTCTCGCGCGGTTGCTTGTCTGCGAATACCGCCGTTACACGCTCCGAGTTCAAATCAACACGTTCTGTTTTCGCCGGAGTCGAGATTGGACGGATGCGGCCGGGTCCGGCACGAAAGTCGCACCGGGGACACAACGCGGCTACCGGACGGGTCTGGGATAGGTTTTAGGCGCGGACAAGGGGGTGACGGCAGTGGCGGATTCGACTCTGCGGGTCCGGCAGGCCGCTGCTCTGCACCGGCAGGCGGTGGCGACGGCGGATGCTGCCGCTGTCGCGCTGGAGGCGTTCGCCCCAGCCGCTGCCGACCCTCGCGAGCAGCATCGCCTCGCCGACCGGTTGCGGGTGGCGGCGGCTCGACTGGTTCCGGGCTGGCTGGGTTCGACGCTGGACGCGTTGTCCCCGGTCGCGCCGCTGGGCGGTGCGGTGGTGCCGCAGTTCGTCCGGGTGGGGCTGGCGCAGCCGCTTGACGACGTGCGGTTCCCGGCTGTGGTGCCGTTGCTCGGCACCGGGCATCTGACGATCGACGCGGCGGCCTCCGATCCACGGGTGTTCGGGCTGTTGCGGTCGCTGTTGCTGCGGCTGATGGCTGCTTCGCCGCCGGGTTCGCTGCTGGTGCGACCGGTCGACGGCATCGGCGGTGGTGCGGTGTTCGCCCCGTTCGAGGAGCTGGCCGACGCGGGTCTGTTGGCGCCGACGGCAACCGATCGACAGGGTCTGCGGGACGTGCTCACCGAGGCGGAGAAATGGCTGCGCCCGGTGCGGGCGGGCGCACCGGCGAACCGGCGGGCCCGGCGGGACCGCAGCCTGCTCGTGGTGATCGCCGGCCTGCCGGAGATGACCGAGGGCGAGGAGCTGCGGCGGATCGCCGCGCTGGCCCAGCAGGGGCCGGATTCCGGGTTGCATCTGATCGTCGCGGGCTGGCCGCCGCCTCCGCTGACGTCCGAGGCGACACAGGCGCCGCTGCCCCGGACCACGGCGGTGTCGGTGCGTAACCCTTATGCGATCGTCGGCGACCCGCCGGGCGGCACGTTCGGTTCGAGCCCTGCGACGTCGTGGCTGAACGCGCCGGTGTTCCTGGACGAGGATCCGCCGGCCCGGCTGATCGACGCGGTCTGCCGGGAGCTGGCGGCCGATTCGGTCGAGGCGTCCCGGGTGACGCTTACCGATCTGCTGCCGGAGCCGTCCGAGGCGCTGTGGTCGCAGGACGCGGCGGCCGGCGTGGAGACGGTGGTGGGGCAGCACGGCGATGTGCCGCTGGTGCTGCGGTTCAACGACTTGACTCCGCATTGGATGGTCGGTGGCCGGTCCGGTGGTGGTAAGACCGCGTTCCTGATCAACGTGCTCTACGGGCTGGGCGCGCGGTACAGCCCCGACGAGCTGGCGCTCTACCTGCTGGATTTCAAGGAGGGCGTGTCGTTCGCCGAGTTCGTCCCGACGCAGCGGGACCGGACGTGGCTGCCGCACGCGCGGGCCGTCGGTGTCGAGTCCGACCGGGAGTACGGCTTGGCCGTCCTGCGTGAGTTGGACGCCGAGATGAGCCGCCGTTCGCTGGCGTACAAAAGGGCTGGGGTCTCGCGTTTCGCCGATCTGCGGGCGGTCGCCGCGGAGGAGGGCCGAGGGCGTCCGATGCCCCGCGTCCTCTGCGTGATCGACGAGTTCCAGGTGCTGCTGGCGGGGAACGACCCGATGGCGGCCGAGGCGGTGGCGCTGCTGGAGTCGCTGGCACGTAAGGGCCGGTCGTACGGGATCCATCTGGTCCTGGCGAGTCAGACAGTGCTCGGTGTCGAGGCGCTCTACGCGAAACGCGATTCGATCTTCGGCCAGTTCCCGGTGCGGATCGCACTGCCGGGCGGCGGTGACGTGCTGGAGCCGACGAACGACTCGGCGGCCGGCCTGCCGATGGGCAGCGCGGTCATCAACACCGCCGGTGGCCTGGGCGGGCCTCGGGGTGCGACCCGGGCGCACGAGCGGGTGGTGCGGTTCCCCGATCCGCACACCGACAAGCGGCTGTTGAGCGACCTGCGGCACCGGCTGTGGGGTGCCCGCGATCCGGAGTCGCAGCCGCCGAAGGTGTTCGCCGGTTACGCCGAGCAGCACCTGGCCGACGACCCGACGTTCCGTGCGGCGCTGGCGGGCCGGGTGGCGCGTCCGGCGGCGATGCTGGGCCGGGTGATCGATGTGGCGCTGTCCACGGCGGCGTTCCCGATGGATTCGTCGCCGGGCCGGCATCTGGCGATCCTGGGTTCGCAGACGGCGGGTGCGGGCGCGCTGGACGCGGCGGCCCGGAGTCTGGCGGCCTGTCATCCGCCGCGGTCGGCCCGGTTCGTCATCGTCTCGCTGGTGGCCGAGGGCGACGCTCCGGCGGCCGCGCTGGCCGCCGAGATCGGTCAGCGGCAGGACGTGGCGGTGATCGGCGCTGCCGAGCTGGCCGCTGAGCTCGATCCGGAGCGTCCCGGCTATCGGGTGGTGTTCGGCATGGACGCGGCGCCTCCGGGCAGTCTGAGCGGGCTGCGGCACCTTCTGCGGGAGGGGCCGAGCCGTGGTTCGCATCTGCTGTCCTGGTGGCGGGGGATGCGCCGGTTCAGTGAGGAGACCGGCGGCAGCATGGGCCGGGAGGACGTGGCCGGTCTGCTGTTCCTGAACGTGCCGCAGTCCGACGTGTCGCTGATGCTGGGCCGTCCGGTGGACTGGCAACCCCGGGCCAACCGGGCGCTGCTGCACGACCGCCACGCCGACCGCACGGTGACCGTGGTCCCCTTCGTAGACCCGGCGGAGAGTGACGAGTCGTGACCGAGCAGGCCGAACAGCATGGGCTGGTCCCGGTGCAGCCGGGACCACCGGAGCCGAGCCCGTGGGAGGACTATCTCGCCGCGGCCGGGGAGCTGGACGCGATCCGCCGGGCGGCGAGTGTGGTGGCGGGTGAGCACGCGGCGACCGTCGAGGCCGCCCGTCAGGAGTTGACTTCGGTCCGGGCTCGGCTGTCTCCGCAGCGGGCGAGGCTGGCGCGTGATTTCCGCGTACCGGAAAATGATCTTTCGCCGCAACCGTCGGAGCAGGCCACCGCGATGGAGCGGGTGGCCGGTGGGCCGCCGGCCGTGCTGGCGGCGCTGCGGGAGGCTCGGGCCACCGCGGACGCCGCGGACAACGCGTTCGTCGGGCCGGGACCGTCCGGTGCGGGCCGGCCATGGGTGCGCAATCTGGTGGTGTACGGACCCTTCGCCGCCGTGGTGCTGCTGGTCCAGGTGCTGTTGTTCCTGGTGGCGCCGCCGGGTTCGCCGTCGACCTACATGCTGTTGTGCGGACTGAGCATGCCGTTGCTGGCGTTCGGGCTGGGCTGGGCGACGATCGGTTTCGTCTACGGCGGTGACGGGGTGCCGGTGGACCGGACTCCGGTGCTCGGTGTTGTCGCGTGTCTCACCCCGGTGCTGTTGACCTGCGCGGGGACCGGACTGCAGGCACTTTTCAACTAACGGGGGTACGAGTGGCCAACGTCGAAGAGGTCAAACTGAGTGTCGCGGCGTCGGTGGACGGTGCCCAGCGTGCCGTGGCCGGGGCGCAAGCCGTGTCGGACCAGTTGGACGAGGCGCTGACCCGGCTGCGGCTGGCGGCGGTGGGGTCGTTCCATCCGGCGGCGGCTGCCGCGATCGCGCATCTGGAGCAGGCGCGGACCCGGTTGGACGAGGCGGTTCAGCTCACTCACGCGGCCGTGGACTCGGCCAACCAGTTCCGCAGCATGATCTGAGGTTCTGTCCGCGACCGCGGACAGAACCTAGCGGGCGTTGATCAGTGCCATCACTTCGGCGCGGACCTTGCCGTCGGTCTTGAATCCGCCGCGCACCGCGGAGGTGACCGTGCGGGCGCCGGCTTTGCGGATACCGCGCATCTCCATGCAGAGGTGCTCGCACTCCAGGACGACGATGGCGCCCCGGGCCCCGAGCTGCTGCATCAGCAGATCGGCTATCTGCGAGGTGAGCCGCTCCTGCACCTGGGGGCGACGAGCGAAGACCTCGACGAGTCGGGCGAGTTTCGACAGGCCGGTGATGCGCCCGTCGGTGCCGGGGATGTAGCCGATGTGCGCCACGCCCTTGAACGGCAGCAGGTGGTGCTCGCACATGCTGTGCAGTTCGATGTCGCGGACCAGGACGAGTTCCTCGTGGTCCGCTTCGAAGGTGGTGGTGAGCACGCTCGCCGGGTCGACACGCAGCCCGGCGAAGAGTTCCGCGTAGGCCCGGGCCACCCGCGCCGGGGTCCGCTGGAGCCCGTCACGGTCCGGATCCTCACCGACGGCGATGAGGATCTCCCGGACCGCTTTCTCGATCCGCCCGAGGTCGACGGCCTGCTCGACCGGGGTTCCGGTGAGCTTGCCGTCGACCAGACGGGCGGCGAGGTAATCCAATTCGTCCTGCAAGTTGATCAGTTGCTGTTCTCGGAGCTGCTGTTCCCGACGGCGATCTGCCCGTCCGCCTCGGCCTGAGCCTTGAGCTTGTCGCGCTCAGCGGGGGTGAGCACCGGCGGGGCCTCGGACGGGAGGCGCTTGCCGAAGCCGTTGAACGGCGACATCGGCGGGCGCTTCGCCACCCGGGCACAGATCCGGTTCATGTCGTCCTGAGTGATGGTCTCCTTCTCCATCAGCTCGAGGACCATGCTGTCGAGCACGTCGCGGTACTCGACCAGGATCTCCCAGGCCTCGTCGTGCGCCAGCTCGATCAGTGCCCGGACCTCGCCGTCGATGTCGGCGGCGACCGAGTCCGAGTACGCCTTCTCATGACCCATGCTGCGGCCCATGAACGGCTCGTCACCGGTGGTGCCGTACTTCACGGCGCCCAGCTTGGAGCTCATGCCGTACTGGGTGACCATCGCCTTGGCCAGGTTGGTGGCCTTCTCGATGTCGTTGCCGGCGCCGGTGGTGGGCTCGTGGAAGACGAGCTCCTCGGCGGCCCGGCCACCCAGCGCGTACGCCAGGGTGTCGATCATCTCGGCGCGGGTCTGGGTGTACTTGTCCTCGGTCGGCAGGACCAGCGTGTGACCGAGCGAGCGGCCACGCGGCAGGATCGTCACCTTGTGCACCGGGGCGGAGTGCGGCAGAGCGTAGGCGACCAGCGCGTGTCCACCCTCGTGGTACGCGGTGATCTTCTTTTCCTTGTCGCTCATCGCCCGGGTGCGGCGCTCGGGTCCGGCGATGACCCGGTCGATCGCCTCTTCGAGGAACTCGTTGGAGATCGCCCGCTTCTCGTTACGAGCGGTCAGCAGAGCGGACTCGTTGATCACGTTGGCCAGGTCGGCACCGGAGAAACCGGGCGTGCGGCGGGCCACCGAGTCGAGGTCGACGTCCGGCGTGAACGGCTTGCCCTTGGCGTGCACCCGCAGGATCGCCTTGCGGCCCTCCATGTCCGGGTTGTCCACCGGGATCTGCCGGTCGAACCGGCCCGGGCGCAGCAACGCCGGGTCGAGGATGTCCGGCCGGTTGGTGGCCGCGATCAGGATCACGCCACCCTTGGTGTCGAAGCCGTCCATCTCGACGAGCAGCTGGTTGAGCGTCTGCTCGCGCTCGTCGTGACCGCCACCCATGCCGGCACCACGGTGCCGGCCGACCGCGTCGATCTCGTCGACGAAGACGATCGCCGGGGCGTTCGACTTGGCCTGCTCGAAGAGGTCGCGGACCCGGCTGGCGCCGACACCGACGAACATCTCGACGAAGTCGGAGCCGGAGATCGAGTAGAACGGCACTCCGGCTTCTCCGGCGACGGCCCGGGCGAGCAGCGTCTTACCCGTACCGGGGGAGCCGAAGAGCAGCACACCCTTCGGGATCTTGGCGCCGAGTGCCTGGTACTTCGCCGGGTTCTGCAGGAAGTCCTTGATCTCGTGCAGCTCCTGGACCGCCTCGTCCGCGCCCGCCACATCGGCGAACGTGGTCTTCGGCGTGTCCTTGGTGATCATCTTCGCTTTGGATTTGCCGAAGTTGAGCACCCGCGAGCCGCCACCCTGCATCTGCGACATGAACAGCAGCAGCAGGATCACGAGGATCGCGATCGGTAGCAGGTTGATCAAGATGCTGACGAGGATGTTGTCGCCGGAGACCGTGGCGTTGACGTTCCCGGAGATCCGGTTCTGCGCCTTGGCCTGCAGCACCTGAGCCCAGACCTCGTCGGTCAGCTCGTACGGATACTGGGTCTCGATCTTGTCGGTCTGTTTGCCGGCGAACTCCTCAGACTTCTCGAGATCGATCTCGAGCGTCTGTTCCTTGTCCTTCTGGACGACCTTCTTGATGCCCGGCTGATTCAGACGGTCGAGTGCGACCGACGTGTCCACCCGCTGGTAGCTCGGACCACTGGTGAAGACAGAGCTCAACGCCACTACGCCGATGATCACCAGAATGATCCAGACCACCGGGCGGCGGAAGAAACGCGTACGTTCCATACTGTTGTCGGGCGCCAAGCGCCCGGACCCTCCTGATCGGCGTCCTGGTCACCTCAACGTAGCCGCCCACCGGCGGCCGCCGAGGACCGGCGGCTGCCGGTCTCTAGCCCCTCCAGCGCTCGTAACACCACGCCATCGGTCACTCGACGGTACACCGTGGGTGCCGTTTACGAACCCGTGAGCCCGCAGGGCGAACTACGTGTACGGCTCGTGAAATCAGGGCGGTTTAGGTGCAAAAACGCCCATAATGAACCATTACTGTGAACACGCTGGGAAAGCGGTTCAGCTACGGGCGTACACCTCGGGCTTGAGAACACCGACGAACGGCAGCTCTCGGTAACGCTCCGCGAAGTCCAGGCCGTAGCCGACGACGAACTCGTTCGGGATGTCGAAGCCCACGTACTTCACCGGGACCTGCACCTTGACCGCGTCCGGTTTACGGAACAGGGCCACCACCTCGATGCTGGCCGGCTGCCGCGACTGGAGGTACTTCATCAGCCACGAGAGGGTCAGACCGGAATCCACGATGTCCTCGACCACGAGCACGTGCCGGCCGGCGATGTCGCGGTCCAGGTCCTTCAGGATGCGCACCACACCCGACGAGGTGGTGCCCTGCCCGTACGACGAGACGGCCATGAACTCCATCTCGGTCGACGGGCCCTGACCCGCCAGCGAGCGGGCGAAATCGGCCATGAACATGACCGCGCCCTTCAACACGCAGACGAGCAGGATGCCGCCCTCGGCATCGGTGTGGTCCGCGGACACCTGCTTAGCGAGCTCGTCGATCTTGTCCCGGATCTGTTGCTCCGAGATGATCACGTGGTCGATGTCAGCGTCATACCAAGTGCCATCAGCCATGGGCCTAGCCTGCCGCATGGAGGTTACCGATCGGCGAACGGGGCCGGATTCCGAACCGGAGACCTCAACTGATATGACCCGGAACCACTCGAACGAGGTCATCCGAACGGCGTTCCACAGCGATTCCGGCGGGCAGATGCACCGCACCCTGACCGTGCCAATCGGTCACCAGGGCGTCCAGGGCGGTCACGTGACCGTAGGCCAGTGCCCCACCCGCCGCCCCCAGCTCCCGCGCCCACCGATGCAGCACCCGGCCCCGGATCGCCGGTGACATCCCGGCCAGCACCGGAACCGACAGGCCCTCTTCGGAACGCGCCGACACCAGAGCCGCCGCGGACAACTCGTCCAGCGCCGCGTTGTCCGCCGCCACCAGGGCCGCGGTCCGGGCCAGGTTGCCCAGCACACCCGCTCCCAGCGCGTCGACCAGCACGGGCAGGACGGAGGCCCGGACCCTGGACCGGGCGTACGCCGGATCGGTGTTGTGCGGGTCCTCCCACGGGGCCAGGCCCAGCGCGGCGCAGGCCTTGCGGGTGTCCGCGCGGGCCACGTCGAGCATCGGCCGGCGGAAGATCCCACGCCGGCTCGGCATCCCGGACAGGCCCCGCGGGCCGGCCCCGCGAGCCAGCGCCAGCAGCACCGTCTCGGCCTGGTCGTCGCGGGTGTGCCCGAGCAGCACGGCAGCCGCGCCCAGCTCAGCGGCGGCCGCGGTCAGAGCGTCGTATCGCGCGGTGCGGGCCGCCGCCTCCGGGCCACCGGAGAGCCCGGCGACCGAGACGGTCTCGATGCGGACCGGGTCGAACCCGGCGTCCCGCGCCCACGCGGCCACCGACCGGGCCCGCCGGTCGGAGCCCTCCTGCAGGCCGTGGTCCACGGTGACCAGGCCGGTCCGGCGGCCGGCGAACCGGGCCGCTGAGGCGAGTGCCAGAGAATCGGCTCCACCCGAACACGCCACCAGAACCAGGGCATCCTCGGGAAGATCGGCCAGACCCCGGCGCACCGCCATGCGCACTGCCGCCACCGGCGGCGGGATCCTGGCCATGGTTAGTGATGCACCCGCGTCACCCAGGCGTCCGGGTCACCCAGCTCCTCGATCCGAGGCAGAGTCAACGGCGACTCGAAGATCTTGTTGAAGCCGTCCATGCCGACTCGCTCGTGCACGCCGTGGACGAACTTGCGGCCCTCCGCGTACTGCCGCATCTTGACCTCGATGCCGAGCACCCGGCGCATCGCCTTCTCCAGCGGGTTGCCGCCCTCGCGGCGGCGGTTGAACTTGGCCCGGATCGACTCGACCGAAGGGATCACCTCCGGCCCCACGCCGTCCATCACGAACTCGGCATGCCCCTCCAGCAGCGTCATCAGGGCGGTGAGGCGGTCCAGCACGGCTTTCTGCCCCGGGGTCTGCACGACGTCGAGCACCGAGACCCGGCTGTCCGGGTTGCTCAGCGCGTCGGAGAGCGTCGCCACGCCCCGGCGCATCCGCTCCAGCATGTGCTCACCACCCTGCGAGGCGTCGACGAACGCCTGCACCTCGCCGAGGAAGTAGCCCCGCATCCACGGGACCGCGGTGAACTGGGTGCGGTGAGTGACCTCGTGCAGGCACACCCAGAGACGGAAATCACGGGGATCAGCGTCGATCTTGCGCTCGGTCTCGACGATGTTCGGAGCGTTCAGCAGCAGCTGACCCGGCTCGCCGGAGAACACCTCGTACTGCCCGAGAACACGCCCCGACAGATACGCCAGGACCGTCCCCGCCTGCACTCCGGTCACTCGGGAGCCGATCGCGTCGGCCAGCGGCCCCGGCTCCTTACCCTCGGACAACCGGGCCACCAGCGGGCCGATGACCCGCTGAAGACCGGCGAGGTTGACCTTCGCCCAGTCCCGCCGGTCGACCACCCGCACCGGTGGCACCTCGACTCGCGAGGACAACCCCGTATAAGCCGCGACGTGCCCGGCCGCCTCATCGGTCAGTGCCCGAAGCTCGGACACCACCTGAGTGGCCTCTTCATAGGAGACCGCGGGCCCGGTCTTGGCCAGCGCGCCCGCGGTTGCGGCGGCCAGATCCCAGTCAACGAACTGCGCCATGCAGCCCACCGTACCCGCGCGGTTCCAGACCGCACTCAGGTGAAACCCCGGAGACCCCCTCAGCAGCCGCAGGCCACCAACCGGGCAGCGATCTTGTCAAGCGCCTGCCGGGCGGTGACGGAGTTCGCCCCGCCCTTCGCCATGATCGCGAAGGCGAGGATCTGCCGTTCCTTGGTGACCAGCACTCCCGCCAGCGTGTTCACCCCGCTCAGCGACCCGGTCTTGGCCCGGACGATGCCCTGCGCGCTCTCGTTGTCGCTCGGCGTCGCGAACCGCGTCTCCAGCGTCCCCGACCACCCGGCCACCGGCAGCCCGTTGAAGATGTTGCCCAACTCGGGGCGGGTGCCCCCGGCAGCCAGCTTCAACGTCTGGACCAGCAGGTCCGGGGTGATGCCGTTGCGGTTGGAGAGCCCGCTGGCGTCGCTCAGGCTGGCCTGATCGGCCGGCAGACCCAACTCGGTCAGTTTGTCGCCCATCGCCTTCGCGGCGCCCTCGAAACTGGCCTCCTCCCCGGCGGCCAGCGCCACCTGCCGCCCGAGCACCTCGGCCAGCACGTTGTCACTGTGCTCGAGCATCCAGTCGACGATCTGCACCAGCGGCGGCGACAGCACCTTGCCCAACTCGGTACCCGGCGCCAGCGACGGACCGGCACTGGCGGAAGCCGACGCGGACACCTCGACGTCGGCCGGTGCCGTCCCTCGCCTCACCGACGACTCCGGGGCGCCGATCATCTCGGCGAACAGCCGGCCCACCGACAGGGCCGGATCCGAGTACCGCGGGTCACCACCGAACTCGTTGTGCACCGGCTGGATCCGCCCCGCGTTTGTCATCAGCGACTGGATCCGGGCCACCTGCCCACCGGGCGAGACATCCGACGACCCCCATCCGGGCGCCGTCTCCGCCCCTTCGAACAGCGACGTGTCCACCGTCACCTTCGTCGGTTTCGTACCACCGAGCGCCTTCTTCACCTGCGCGGCCAGCGTGTCCAGACGAGCCGCCCCCGGGAACAGGTCCTTGTCGTCCTTCTCCACAGCCATCGTCGCGTCACCACCACCGATGATCACCACCTCACCCGGCGCGGCACCGGCGACGACCCGCGTCTCCAGCCGATACGCCGCCCCCCGCGCGGCCAGCACGGTCGCCGCGGTCAGCACCTTCGTCGTCGAGGCCGGGGTGGTCTTCTGGTCCGAATTCCGCTCGTAGAGAAGCGTGTCCGTCGCCACATCGACCACCTGGATGTTCACGGTCGACCCGAGCGCACCCGCGTCGACCAGAGGATCCAGCACCTCCTTGACGGTCGCCGGGTCAGGCGCGGAGCCCTCCCCCGCGGCGGCCACCAGAACCGGCGTCGGCGAAGGCTCCGGCGTGGTCACGGTCGGCGCCGGCGTCACGGCCGGCTCCCCACCCAGCGCGTCGAGCCATCCGCCGACCGGTCCCGGCCGCACCACAAGACCGGTGACCAACAAGGCCGACAACATCAAGACCGAGAGAATCAATTTCGTACGGGGTTTTCGCCGCGGTCCCGCCCCCACCGGCCCGGCGCCGTCGTTGGTCCCGGCCGACCCGCCCCCGCCGGGCGTATGCGGTGGAGACGCAGCCGGAACCGCCGCCCGAGCAGTACTCAACGGCACTGAGGCCCGGCCATAGGTGCCGCCCGCCGGCCCCTGATCACTTCCGGTCTTCCCGCCAACCCTCGACCCGGCCCCCGAAACCCTGGCCGCCCCCGAACTCCCGACCGCCCCAGCAGCCCCAGCGCTCCCGGCCGCCTTGGCGACACCGGCGCTCCCCGCTGCCTTGGCGACACCGGCGCTCCCGGCCGCCTTAGCCGCCTCGGAAATCCCGGCGACATTCGCCGACCCAGCGCTTCCGGCCACCTTGGCCGAGCCGATCCCGCCACCGCTACCAGAGCCACCAGACCCGGTACCAGTACCAGGTCCCCCAGAACCGCTCCCACCGGAACCAGAACCACCAGAACCGCCCGCGCCGAGGTTGGCCGTACGGTCCGGATCCATCCCAAGGATCGCGGTCTGCCCCGGATCAGCAACCTGCCCGAGGTTCGTGGTCCGCCCCGAGTCGGCGGCCTGCCCGGGACCAGGAACCTGCCCGTAGTTGGCGGTCCGCCCCGAGTCAGCAACGTGCCCGAACTTCGCGGTCTGCCCAGAGTCGGCCACGTGCCCGAACTTCGCGGTCTGCCCCGGATCCACGCCAGAACCAACCACGGTCACATCAGGCGGCCCTGCCGCCCAAGCCCCCCGAACGGTGGCCTGACCTGGTTGATTGCCCGGCCAGTCCGCTACCGGCCCAGGCCCACTCGGCGGATAGTTCGGCCCCGAACCTCCGGCAGACCCTTCCCCCGACCCATCACTCGCACGCCCACCAAGACCGAACGGACTGGCCGAACCAGACGCCCCTCCAGAACCAGGCCCACCAGCCCTCGGCCCGCCAGCACCCGACCCACCAGCGCTCGGACCTCCGGCGCTCGGCCCAGCAGGGCTCAGCTGGGAGGGGTTCGATGGAGAGGTGTTCGGCACGGCAGACCCCGACAGGCCAAACCCGGACCACGGCGTCTCCGCAGGCGGGATCACCGCGCGGCCAGACGTCCCCGGGCTTTGCGACCCACTCGCCCGCCCGGGTTGCTGACCACCGAACGGCACGTTCTGCGTCCCACCGGAAACGTTCTGAGTTCCAGAGGCCGGCCCCTCAGAAGCCTGCGTCCGGGAAGCCGACTGAGCCCCAGAAGGCTGCTGAGCCTGGGAAGAATACTGGGTGCTAGCTGGGGCGTTATGAGCCTCCACAGAAGCATTCGCCCCTGCTAGCAACGGTTGTGCGCCCACCGGCTGTTCCTGATTAGACGCCTGCGGCCCCTTCTGCTCCGGAACCGCTGCCCCTTGCCCGTCCGTCCCAGTGCCAGCGCCAAGCTCGGGCCCGGTGCCAGCGCGAGGCCCAGGCCCAGCACCCGAGACAGCCTGAGCTTCTGCCTGCCCGAACCCGGGAACCGGCTGGAAGGACACCTGACCAGGCACTGAAACCGGCCCTCTCGGCACCGGCCCAGGAGCTTGCACCCCCGTGGCCCGTCCAGCCCCTTGCCCACCGGCAACCTGCCCAGGAACCCGCGCCGCAGCACGCCCGGCCCCCTGCCCGACCACCGGTACACCACTTTGACCAGCCAAAGGCACGAAGCCCTGACCAGCCGCAGGCGGAGAACCCTGACCAGGTGTGGATACCGAACCTTGACCAGGTGCGGACGTGGAACCCTGACCGGCCGACGGCACGAAGCCCTGATCCGTCCCTGGCCGGGAGGGCTGCTCCGCCGACGCACCAGGGCCTTGCGGCATGACCTGCCCCGAGGCATTCGCCGCCCCCGCCCCGAACGCTGAGGCCTGAGGCGCAGAGGTCGGCTCGGAGAAGTCCGGTGCCGGTGAGGTCTCCGGCCCGGCGGACGACGAAGCGGAGTTCCACCCCGTTCCGGGAGTCGGCGAAGCAGCGACCTGGCCAGGGTTTCCAGCAGACGCCGCCGGTGAATCCGAACCAGCCCGTGAACCCGAACCAGGCGAACCCTTCCATGGATCCGACCCAGGCGAACCCGCCCGTGAATCCGGCCCCGGCGAACCCGCCCGTGGAACCGACCCAGGCGAACCCACCCGCCCAAGATCCTGTGGCGTGGGACCCGAAGTCGGACCCGCTCCGGGCTGAGCGCCGGTGAACTGCACGGTGGCCGGGCGGCTCGGCGCGGAGAACGAGGGCCCCGCAGCCGGAAGATCAGCGCTAGCGGCCTGCTGACCGCCAGCGGAGAAGGCTCCAGCCCGGCCGGGCTGCTGGCCCAAGGATCCGGGATGCGGAGCGTTCACCGGCGCGTCGCTGGGTGGCGCGGCCGGTGCCGGTTGCGGCGACAACGGCACGGCGGATGATCCGGCCTGCCCGGATGACGCCGTCGGTCCGGACGCCGCAGGCCGCCCGGACGACCCGGCCTGCCCGGACACTGCGGGCTGCCCAAACGGCCCAGGCTGCCCAGATCGCGCCGTCAGAGCTGGCGACGCCGCTGGTCCAGACTCCGATGACGCCTGTGATGCCGCTGCAGTCTGTGGCCTCTGGGGTTTCGGTGGCGTCTGGGATGTCGGTTGGCCGGTCGCGGATGCCAGCGAGCGTGCCGCAGCGGACGGAACGGCGGCCTGGCCCGGCGTGGCGGACAAGGACTGCGCCAGGCCGGGCGGCACGGCCGACTGCCCGGGCGCCGAGGCCTGCGGGTTCGCGCCCGGTGGGACGTTCGCACTCCCGGGCGACGTGGGAGCAGCGGCGGATGGCTGCGGGGCGCCGGGTGGTGGGGCGGCTGACCGAGGGTCCGGCTGCTGCCAGGGGAACGGGCGACGTTCCTCACCCGTTGGTGGGGAAACCGTGGCACGACCGGCCGATGGCCCGGCGTCAGACGGTGGCGGCTCGCTATTGTCCGGAATATGAGGGTATGCCGGAGGTGAGGCCGGTGGGTCAGGCGCCCACTTACCCTCCACAGGGCCGGGTTGCGAACCCGACACGCCGTGTTCTTCCGGACCGTCATGTGAATCTTGCCTCGTCACACGCCCCTCCTCGCCCGTGGCGTCAGACTTAGGGGAGACTAGCGACATCCGGCACACCGTTGCGCGCGGATCCTGCGGGCCTGCTTCCACGCCTCGCTCCCGCCCAGCGAACCGGACTACTCAAGCGGGCAAGCAAAAGGGGAGCGCATAATGGATTTCGACGTCTTGGTTGAGATCCCCAAGGGGCAGCGCAACAAGTACGAGGTGGACCACAAGACCGGACGTATCCGGCTGGACCGGACCCTCTTCACCGCGACACAGTATCCCGCGGACTACGGCTTCATCGAGGGCACCCTGGGGCAGGACGGCGACCCGCTGGACGCTCTGGTGCTGATCCAGGAGCCGACGTTCCCTGGTTGCCTGGTCCGCGCCCGCGCGATCGGCATGTTCCGGATGAGCGACGAGAAGGGCCGCGACGACAAGGTCCTCTGCGTGCCGTTCGAGGACCCGCGTCAGGAGCACCTGCGCGACATTCACCACCTGGGCGAGTTCGACCGGATGGAGATCCAGCACTTCTTCACGGTCTACAAGGACCTGGAGCCGGGCAAGTCGGTCGAGGGCGCTACCTGGGTCGGCCGGATCGAGGCGGAAGCCGAGATCCGCGCCTCCTTCAAGCGCGCTGAGGCCGCCGAGGCCGAGGGAGAGCACTGACCGCTCGCTCCCGCAAGACCGCTGACGACCGCACCCGCGGGCCTCGTAAGGCCCGACGGGTGCGGTCGCTCGCATTAGGCGAGACATTTTTCACAACCGGACGAGCCGACCGGTAAAGACGACCGGGCCAGTCAGCGGGCAAAGACGACCGGCAGCCGGCAAGGAACCGCGACCGGGCCAGCCGGCGGGCGGGCGAACACCGTCGGACCAGCCGGTGGAAGACGCAGCCGTCAGCCGATGCCGGAGACGGCTCCATAGAGGCCGATCACGGCACAGGCGACCGGGATGACCGAGACGACCACCAGGGCGTCCACGACGTCGGCGGCCCGGCCGAGATAGGGCGACGGGGGCTTGTCGGCGTACTGCGCTCCGGCCGCGACGGTGATCAAAGCGACCGCGACCGCTCCGGCGATCACCGCGGGAAGGGCGCTGCCGGCGTCGGTGAGAAGGTCGAGTCCGAGGGCGGCACCGCCGGCCAGACCGGCGGTGAGCACCGGAACCCGATGCCGCCGGGAGACGAAGAGACGCGAGCGCAGCAGCAGCGAGGCCGCGCCGACGCCGAGCAGGGCCCGGGAGGCCCAGGAACCGTCGGTGGCGAGCACCGCGAAGGCCCCGACCGCTAGAACGGCGTGTCCCAGGAGCATTCCGGCGAGAAGCTCATCGGTACGGGTGACCGCGGCGAACACCGCCGCCCGCTGCGGGAGACGGCGCACCGAGTCACCGGTGCTCTGCCGGAACGGATCCTCGACGGTCGACGGCGCGTCGGTGCCGGGCGGCAGGCTGACCGGCGGCAGCGGGGTCCGCCCGAACCGGACCGCGAGCAGCGGCAGCACCCCGATCCCGCAGATCAGCACCGAGATCAGCACGGCGGCACCACCGGCCGCGTCGGTGAACAGCCCGGTGGCGGCGGTGAGCGCACCCAGCAGGCCGACCGTCGCGCCGGCCGTGAAGAACCGGGCCCCGGCCGCCACGCCCGCCCCGGCCAGTGCGGAGATCAAGAGGATCGCGACCGAGCCGGCGAGCAGTTCCGGGCCACCGAGCCAGGGCACCGGAGACAGCACACCACCCTTGTCGTACGACGTGACCAGGGTCGCTCCACCGGCGAACGCGTACGGCAGCGCATAACCACCGAGGGCCACCCCGGCCCGGCCGTCTCCGAACGCCCGGGACGCGACCGTCCCGATCAGGGCGAGCAGAACCGCCACGGCGAGCCCGGCGATGCCCGGCCAGTTGCCTTTGGCGCTGCTCGCGAGCAGGGCTGGCAGACCTAGGCCGAGTGGTACGGCGGCGGCGGCCAGTGAGGCGGTGCGGCTGGAGGCAGGGGTCCAGACTCCGCCGCGGCGGCGCGCGCCCTCGGCGATGGCCTCGACCACGTCGTCGTACTCCAGCTCCGGCCAGGATTCGCCGGCCGGGACCAGGTGAAGGACCTCGCCGTCGCGCACGCCCTGTGGGTGCAGGCCCTGGCCGGTGGCGAGAACCACACCGTCGCCGCGCCGCAGCACCCAGCCGCCGTGTCGCTCGCCTTCGTCGGCGAGTCCCTCACCGGCGTAGCGGAGCACCTCCGGCAGCAACTCGGCCAGCGGAACCTGCTCGGGAAGGGCCACGTCGACGCGACGTTGCGGCGCGCTGATCGTGACGCGGGCCAGACCGACGCTCACCTGGTAGTCCTTCCGGTTGTCCACAGCCTGCGAACGCGGGTTTATCCACATCAGCGGGCCCCGAGGCTGCGGGATCGACAGCACTTTACCTAGCATGAGCCCGGTCGTGCGGGCCCGAGAATGCCGGGGTCGCTGAGCTGGACAGCGTAGGGGGCGGAATGGGCACCGTGGTGGTCAAGCGGGCGGCCCGCAGGCCGGCACCCGAGATCCCGGCCGAGCAGTTGGTGGTCGAGCCGCCGCCGGAGATCCCGGAGGAGGTGGCCGGCGGCTGGAAGCAGTGGCTGATGGCGCTGCCGATGCTGGGCGGCACGCTGGCCATGGCGATGATGATGGGCCAGGGCCGGGGCGGCGCGTATTCGTACGTCATCGGTGGTCTTTTCGGGGTCTCCTCGCTGGCCATGATGATGACCTCGTTCGGTGCCTCGGGGGCGCCGCGTAAGGCCGAGATGATGTCCGCCCGCCGGGAGTACCTGCGGCATCTAGCCTCGCTGCGCAAACGGGTCCGGGAGACGGCCCGGCTGCAGCGGGTCGGGCTGCTCTACCGCCATCCCGATCCGGAGCGGCTCTGGTCGACGGTCGGCAGCCACCGGGTCTGGGAGCGCCGGGCCGGCGACCCGGACTTCGGTGTGGTGCGGGTGGGTGTCGGGCCGCAGACGCTGGCCACCCCGCTGATGCCGCCGGTGACCCGTCCGCTGGACGAGCTGGAGCCGATGACCGCGGGTGCGCTGCGCCGGTTCCTGGACGCCTATTCGGTGGTGCCGGATCTGCCGGTGGCGATGTCGCTGCGCGGTTTCTCCCGGATCTATGTGCGCGGTGACGCGCCGGGCGCGGAGGGCCCGCGGGCGCTGGTCCGGGCGGTGCTGACGCAGCTCGCCGTCTTCCACGCGCCGGACGATCTGGTGATCGCGGTCTGTGCCGGTCAGGACGCCCGATCACACTGGGAGTGGGTCAAGTGGCTGCCCCATGCCGGGCACCCGGGACGCAACGACGCGCTCGGCGCGGTCCGGCTGGTCGCGGGGGCCGAGCCGGAACTGGCCGAGATGCTCGAGGACGTGCTGGGCAACCGGCCCCGGTTCCATCCCGGTGAGAGCGCCGGCAGCACCCCGCACGTGCTGGTGGTGATCGACGGGGCGGAACCGGCCAACACGCGGCTGGACGACGCGCTGGACGGTCTTACCGTGCTCGACCTGGACACCGCGCCTCCTCGGCTGCTGGACCGGTCGGCGCTGGTGCTGGAGGTGCGCACCGACGGGGTGCTCGGCACCTGGACGATGGATCACGACAGCGAGGTGGGCCGGGCCGACGGGCTGACCGTCGCCGGGGCCGAGGCGGTGGCCCGGCGGCTGGCACCGCTGCGGCTGGCGGTCGCGGCCGATCCGGGCGGCTCGTCGACGGCGACCGAGACCGGTCTGCCCGAGCTGATCGGCATCGCCGACGCGGAGAGTTTCAGCGTCGCCAACGGCTGGCCGGCCCGCCCGGCCCGGGACATGCTGCGGGTGCCGATCGGGGTCAGCGGCGACGGGATGCCGGTCGAGCTGGACATCAAGGAGTCTGCGCAGGACGGCATGGGCCCGCACGGCCTGCTCATCGGCGCCACCGGTTCGGGTAAGTCGGAGCTGCTCAAGACGCTGGTGCTGGCGCTCGCGGCGACGCACTCGTCCGAGGTGCTGAACTTCATCCTGATCGACTTCAAGGGTGGCGCGGCCTTCGCCGCGATGGACCGGTTGCCGCACACCGCCGCGGTGGTCACCAACCTGGAGCACGCGCTGCCGCTGGTGGACCGGATGGCCGACGCGCTGGAGGGCGAGATGGCCCGCCGCCAGGAGGTGCTCTCCAAGGCGGGCAACTACGCCAGCTTGTACGACTACGAGCGCGCCCGTGCCGGTGGTGCCCCACTGGCGCCGCTGCCGACGCTGTTCATCGTCTGTGACGAGTTCACCGAGATGCTGAAGGAGAAGCAGGACTTCATCGAGATCTTCCTGCAGATCGGCCGGCTGGGGCGGTCACTCGGGGTGCACCTGCTGCTGGCCAGCCAGCGGCTGGAGGACGGCCGGCTGCGCGGGCTGGACACCCACCTGTCGTACCGGATCGGTCTGCGCACGTTCTCGGCCCTGGAATCGCGGGCGGTCCTCGGTGTGCCGGACGCGTACGAGCTGCCCAAGGCCCCCGGTAACGGCTATCTGAAGTTCGGCACCGAGCCGCTGACCCGGTTCAAGGCGGCGTACGTGAGCGGGTCGATCCGCCGGTCCGGGCCGTCCGGCACGCGGGTGCAGCACCACGGCCCTCGGGTGCTGCCCTGGTCCACTCAGCATGTGCCGGTGCAGGCCGCCGCGCCCGAGCCGCAGCCGGTGGCCAAACAGGAGGACGGTCCGAAGCTCGCCGACGTGATGGTGGACCGGATCGTCGGGCAGGGGCCGCCGGCTCACCAGGTGTGGCTGCCGCCGCTGGAGGATTCGTCCGCGCTGGACGAGTTGCTCGGCCCGGTCGGTGTGATGGCGGGCCGAGGGCTGACCTTCACCAACCCGTCGGTGCACAACCGGCTCCAGGTGCCGATCGCGATCGTCGACAAGCCCCGTGAGCAGTTGCGGGACGTGATGTGGCTGCACCTGGCCGGTGCGGCCGGGCACGTGGCGGTGGTCGGCGGCACGCTGAGCGGCAAGTCGACGGCGCTGCGGACGCTGATCTGTGGTCTGGCGCTCACCCACACCCCGGCCGAGGTGCAGATCTACTGCATGGACTTCGGTGGTGGATCGCTCGGCACGCTGCGCGACCTGCCGCACGTGGGCGGGGTGTTCTCCCGGCTGGATACCGAGGGCATCCGTCGGACAGCCGGCGAGATGATCACCCTGCTGGCCGAGCGGGAGGCCCGGTTCGCCGAGCTCGGGGTGGACTCGATGGCGTCGTACCGGAGCCGGCGCGCGGGTGGCAACGATCCGTTCGGTGACGTGTTCCTGGTGATCGACGGGTGGAGCACGATCCGGAAGGAGTTCGACGAGCTGGAGCCGGTCCTGACCGACCTGGCCACCCGGGGTCTGTCGTACGGCATCCATCTGGTGGCCGCCTCCTCCCGCTGGATGGACTTCCGGTCCGGTGTCCGGGACCTCTTCGGCTCCCGGCTGGAGCTGCGGCTGGGCGACCCGACCGACTCGGTCATCAACCACCGGGCGGCGAAGGACGTGCCCGAGAACGCACCGGGCCGCGGCATGATCGTGCATCCCACCAACCGGGCCAAGGGTCTGCACCTGCTCACGGTCCGGCCCGAGATCAGCTCGCTCGGCGACACCGCGGGCCTGGTCAAGGCGATCGCCGCGGCGTGGGAGGGCCAGCCGGCCCCGCGAGTCCGGCTGCTGCCGCCGTCGGTGCCCTACACCGCGCTCAACGCGGAGCGCGGCAGTGGGCTGCGTATCCCGATCGGTATCGCCGAGGCGAACCTGCAGCCGGTCGAGATCGACTTCGCCAGCGACCCGCACTTCCTGCTCTTCGGGGACGCCGAGTCCGGCAAGTCGTCGTTCCTGCGCTCGGTGGCCACCACGCTGACCAACCGGTTCCAGCCGGAGGAGTGCCGGATCATCCTGGTCGACTACCGGCGCAGTCTGATCGACATTCCACAGACCGAACACCGGATCGGGTACGGCATGCAGGCCGAGCCCGCACTTCAGCTGATCCAGTCGGCGGCCGCCTACATGGAGCGCCGTCTGCCCGGGCCCGACGTCACCGCCCGGCAACTGCGGGACCGCTCGTGGTGGACCGGCCCGGAACTGTTCGTGCTGGTCGACGACTACGACCTGGTCGTCTCCGGGCCGACGAACCCGCTCACGCCGCTGGTCAACTACCTGGCCCAGGCCCGGGACATCGGGTTGCACCTGGTGTTGACCCGCCGGTCCGGTGGCGCGAGCCGGGCCCTCTTCGAGCCGGTCATCCAGAAACTGCGGGAGCTGTCCATGCCCGGTCTGGTGATGTCCGGTTCACCGGAGGAGGGTGCGCTCATCGGAAACATCAAACCGATACCGCTACCACCGGGTCGTGGCCGCCTGATCACGCGGCGTGAAGGCACCCGCCTGATCCAGCTGGCCCATCAGCCACCGTTTCAGGATTCCGGAAAATGAACAGACACCCGGTGCGATTGGGCGTGAAGGATCGCAGCGACACGCCGGTGTTGGGGAGTAATCTCCCTCCATCGACTGACCGACTCGACTGACCGATTTGACGTGACTGGCCGATGTGACTCGACTGACTCGTCTCAGATCGACCGGCTGGCTCAGATCGACCGACCGACTCAGAATGGGCGACGCCGACCGTGAGCAGTGTGAGCAACGAAGCTCGGCCGGGCAGGCCGCGATGGGCGGCGCCTGTCGGCGGTGTCCGGTGCTGAGTCACCGTGTTCCGAGCCGTGTTCCCGGCAGCGGTTCGAGCCGTGTTCCGGGCAGCGGTTCGAGCCGTGTTCCGGGCAGCGGTCTGACCCGGCCCGGGCAGCGGCTCGGGGTGGCCACCCTGACCTGCCTGATCGCCTTCGGGGTGCCGGCCTCGGCCGCGTCCGCCCAGCCGTTGACCGCGCCGATCAGCCTCACCGGTGACTCGGTCCGCAACGACCAGTGGCAGTTGGGGGCGCTCAACCTGCCCGGGGCGTGGGGCTACGCGGACGGCACCGGTGTCACGGTCGCGGTCATCGACTCGGGTGTGGACGCCCACCACGTCGATCTGGAGGGCCAGGTGCTGCCCGGCACCGACCTGGTCGACAAGGGCGGTAACGGCACGAGCGACCCGGTCGGCCACGGCACCTCGGTCTCGGCGATCATCGCGGGCCGGGCCGACGACACGCTCGGTGTCGTCGGGATCGCCCCGAAAGCCAAGATCCTGCCGGTGCGGGTCCTCGACGAGGAGAACCGCTACGACGACGCCCTGATCGTCGCCAGGGGCGTGCGCTGGGCGGTCGACAACGGTGCCAAGGTGGTGAACCTGTCCCTCGGTGGCAGCGGTTCCAGCCCCGCGCTGGCCGCCGCCATCGACTACGCGTTCGCCCGGGACGTCGTGGTCGTCGCCTGCACCGGCAACTCGACCGGCACGTCCACCACGCAGACCACGAAGGTCGGGGTGTGGTACCCGGCTCGCGAACCCGGGGTGATCGCGGTCGGTGGCCTGCAACGCGACGGTGAGGAACTCTGGACCGGCTCGATCCGCGGCAAGGAGACCGTGGTGACCGCGCCGGCGACCGAACTGGTCGGTGCCCGCCCCGGTGGGTACTGGCGGGTCCAGGGCACCAGCTTCGCCGCACCGATGGTGTCGGCGACCGCGGCCCTGATCAGGTCCCGCTGGCCCGACATGCCCGCCGGTGAGGTCGTCAACCGCATCATCAAAACCGCTCAGGACCGGGGTGCGCCCGGCCGGGACGCCGAGTTCGGTTTCGGCATGATCGATCCGGTGGGGGCACTCACCGCCGACGTGCCCTACAGCGCGGCCAATCCGCTCGACAACACTCCGCCGGCCGGGGTGGCCCGGTTCGGTAGTGCGCCCGCCTCCGGTCAGGCCGCCGCGCCGGACGAGACCGTCAAGCCGGAGAACGACACCGAGAAGGTCCCCGGCGGCAACGTCGGCGGCTGGGCCGCACCGGACAAACAGCCGACCACGGAATCCGGTGTGCCGGTGGCCCGCTGGATCGCGATCCTGCTGCTGGCCCTGTCCGCGATAGCAGCCGCGGTCACCATCCGCCGTTTCGCCGCCACCACGAACTGACCCTCACCCCGATCCCCGCCCACCCCGCCCCGGGTCTCCTCGGCCGGCGCGACCAGACGAGGGCAGCCTGGCGCTACCAAGGCGACGGGTAGCCGACGCGCGGCGTTGCCGGACCGCAGTCGGGCCGGCGCTGACGAGCGAGCGTTCGGGAGCTTTCGGGGTCGAGGTGCGAGTGCCTTTTCGGTGTGGTGCCTTCGGGTTCGATTCGCACCCCAAGTCACCACACGTCTGGGCCGGGGAACTCACCAGGCGAGGCCGGGTCGGGGCTGGCGCCGCCGAGCGAGGGGTAGCCGGTGCGGGGCGCCTCCGCCCGGCGGTCGGGCGTCGGCCCCTGCGCCGCGCGGACCTCTCGTGGTGCCACGGGCGGGGTGGCTTGTGGTTGTGAGGCCGTGGTGCGTACCAGAAACGGTCTTGAAGTTTGCTCGGACGCCCTGGGTCTGGTGGGTTAGGCGCACTCGCCGGTTCGGACGGTTCGGGTGTTGGCTCGGCCGGTGGCGGCTACTCCGGAGGCCTCGTCGGCGGTCAGGGCGAAGCCGACGTATTTGTCGTCGGCGGCGGCCGCGAAGATCACGCCGATCACGTTGCCGGACGGGTCGATCAGGGGGCCGCCGGAGTTGCCGCTGCGGACCAGGGACTTGATCGTGTAGATCTCGCGGGTCACGTCACCGGACTCGTAGATGTCCGGGCCGGTGATGCGGCTCATGTCGCGGATGCGGGCGGACTGGGCGTCGTAGGGGCCGTCCTGCGGGTAGCCGAGGACGATCGCGTTGGCGCCGCTCGCGGCCTGTTTCGCGACGAACTCCATGACCGGGGCGCGCAGGCCGGGCACGTAGAGGACGGCCAGGTCGCGCTTCGGGTCGTAGACGACGACGCGGGCCTCCAGCTGACGGTCGCCGCTCTCCACCACCACCTCGCGGGTTCCGGCGACCACGTGCGCGTTGGTCATCACGCGCTCGCGGGCGTAGACGAAACCGGTGCCCTCGATACGGCGGGAGCAGCTGGGGGCGGAGCCGAGGATCTTCAGGACCGAGCTGCGTGAGTCCTTGACCACCTTCGAACCGGCAAGTGCCGGGTCGGGGGCGGCGACCTCGCGGGCCTGGGTGCGGGCCAGACCGCCGAAGACGTCGGGGAAACCGTTGGTGTCGATGGTGTCGCGCAGACCGGACGAGAGGGCGCGCACCTCGTCGGGGATCAGCTCGGTGACGCCACCGAGGATGGCGCTGTCCCGGACCGCGGCGTTGATCGCGGGGAACGGCGTCGACCCGAACGGCACCGCCACCAGCCAGGACGCGAACAGCACGGCGATCACCGAGACGAGCGCGCCACCGGCGTCGTCCAGGTATTGCAGGGGCCGGCTCTCGATGACCTGCCGCAGGTTGGTGCCGAGCCACCCGGCCAGGGTCTGCCCGAGCACCGCGAGCACGAGGATGACACCGAGCGCGACGACGAGCCGTACCGTGCCGTTCTCGAACTGGCGGGCGAGCAGCGGGCCGAGCTGGAGGCCGATCAGCACACCGCTGAAGAACCCACCGAGCGACAGCGCGCCGATGACGAAGCCCTGGCGATATCCGCTGATCGCGAACAGCACCATGAGCAGGATCAGGAGTACATCGACCACGGGCACTCACTCAGCGTAGAAGTCGGGGGCCAGCTCACGGCACCACCTCGTCGGGTGCACCGCCACGAGCGGCTGGTACGGGCGCGGTGGCGTCGGGCAGATCGACGACACGGCCCGCGTCCCAGGGGATCGACCAACCCGCCATGTCCAGCAATGCCGCGATCACCCCTGCCGTGAAACCCCAGACGAGCAGTCCCCGGACCTGGAACGCGGGTCCGATCCAACCGCTCAGATGTCGCACCCGGATACGGTTCTGCGGGTCGGCCAGTTCACTGATCGGCAGTCTGTCGACATGCGCGACTTCGGTCGCCTGCAACGGGGAAACCGTGTGCGGCTTGCGCCACCAGGCCAGAACCGGAGTGACGACGAAGCCGCTGACCGGGATCCACATGTCCGGCAGGAGTGCCAGCACCTCGGCCGACGACGGGTCGAGCCCGACTTCCTCGCTGGCCTCGCGCAGCGCGGTGGCTGAGGCGTCGGCGTCCTCCGGGTCGGTGGCACCGCCGGGGAAGGCCACCTGGCCGGCGTGGTTTCGCATGGTCGCGGCCCGCTGCAGGATCAGCAGCTCCGGCTGCCCGGTGGAGTCCTCGCCGAGCAGCACCAGGACCGCGCTGGCCCGGCCACCGGAGCCGACCGGTTTGCGCAGGGCGGTGAAGTCCTCGGACCGGCACTCGCCGACCCTGGTGAGCAGCGGCTCGAACCAGTCAGGCAGGTCGTCGGGACGCCGTAGAACCTCACCCCGGCTCATCGGGTCACCGTAACGCCGATGTGTTTCCGCACCTGTTCGATCAACTGATCGACGTCCATGGACGCGCGATGCACGTACATTCCCCCGTCGGCATCGATGAAGACGGTGGCGGGCAGCATCGTCGCCCCGAGCTTGTTGGCGAACGTCATCTCCGGATCGAAGAGAGTCGGAAAACTGACACTCTTGTCGGCGGCGAATTCGGCCCCGGCCGTACGGCTGTCCTTGGTGTCGACGCCGATCACGGTGAACCGGCCGTCGGCTCGGTCGGCGAGTCCTTGGAAGACCGGAAGCTCCTCGCGACAGGGGCCGCACCAGGAACCCCAGATGTTGATCACAGCGGGGGTGGGGAGGTCACGCAGCCGCACCTCGGCGCCGCCGGTGAAGCAGCTCAGCGAAATATCCGGAATCTCGGACTTGGTGGTGCCGCCGGTCAGGCCGTCACACGCGGCGAACGGCGACGGTGTCTCCGGTTCGACCGCGGCCGTGCAGCCGGCCAGCGCCGCAAGCACGGCCAGCGCCGCAAGCCGTCGAATCACAGCAGCTCCGGAGCCGGGTCGGCATCATCAGCCGGAGAGGAGCCAGCGACGCCAGACGAAGACAATTCGGCGCCGGACAGCGAACCAGCGCCGGACGACGGGTCGACGTCGGACGACGGAAGCGAGAGCGCGGCGACCGGGACCAGATCGGGGTCGACCCCGGCGGCCACCGCCAGCTCGCGTGCCCGCGGACCCTTGAGCAGTTTCGCCGCAGGCGCAGCCTCGGTGGGCCCGGTCCCGTACGACGGGCACATGGCAGCCAGCGTGCAAGCCCCGCAGGCGGGGGTCCGCGAGTGGCAGACCCGACGCCCATGGAAGATCACCCGGTGCGACAGCATGGTCCAGTCGCGTTTCTCGATCATGGCCGCGATCAGGAACTCGATCTTCACTTCGTCCTGCTCGTCGACCCACCCGAACCGGTTGGTGAGCCGCCGGAAGTGGGTGTCCACGGTGATGCCCGGAACCCCGAAGGCGTTGCCCAGCACCACGTTCGCGGTCTTCCGGCCGATGCCGGGCAGTTTCACCAACTGGTCGAGCTTGCGCGGGATCTGCCCGTCGTGCCGCTCCAGCAGGGCCTGACCGAGCCCGATCAGCGAGTTGGTCTTGGCCCGGAAGAATCCGGTCGGCCGGAGGATCGTCTCCATCTCGGCCCGGTCCGCACCGGCGTAGTCGGCCGCGGTCCGGTAGCGCCGGAACAGCTCCGGAGTCACCTGGTTGACCCGCACGTCGGTGGTCTGCGCCGAGAGGATCGTCGCGACGGCCAGCTCGAGCGGATCGGTGAAATCCAGCTCGCAGTGCGCGTCGGGGTGTGTCTCAGCGAGCTCGCGGGCCATCTTGCGGGCCCGGCGCTTGCGCCCCAGCACCGTCTCTCCCGCGAAGCGCTTCGGTGCGAGAGTCGCTGCGCTCGGTCGGGTCACCGGTAAAGAGTACGTCGGTCACGCCGGGGCCTTGATGCTCCCGTCCGCCCCGATCACCGCACCGGTGGCGTCGAAGTCGGCCTCGGACAGGTCGGCGACCATCTTCCGGCCGCGCTCATTCGTCTTGTCCAGGGTGGGGACACCGAGATCGTTGAGGTACGTGGAGACGAACTTCCCGCCGGTGAACGAGCCGTCCTTGGTGAGCGACACGTGCAGTACCCCGGAGTACTTCAGGACACCGTCGCGAGAGAGGGTGCGCCCGCCACCGGCGAAGTTGCCGAGGCTGTAAGCGATCAGTTTGCCCTGGTAGAACTCCATGCCCCGGAGCACGTGCGGCCCGTGCCCGACGACCAGGTCGGCACCGGCGTCGATGACGGTCCGGCTGAACTTGATCGGGTTGCCCCGGTTCTCCCCGAAGTACAGCTCGTTGCCGGCCTTCACGTGGGTCTTGTCCGAGCCCTCGGCACCCATGTGCACCTGGACCACGACGAGATCGGCCTGTTCGGCGGCCTTCTTGATCACGGTGGCCGCGGCGGACAGGTCGTTCAGGTTGTTGGCACCGGCGTACGGCGAGAAGCCCACCACCGCCACCTTGACACCCTTGACGTCCACGACGGTGATCTGGTCCTCGGCCCCGGTGTGTTCGAGCCCGGCGCCCTCCAGAGCGGTCACGGTGTTCTCGTAGCCCTGAGGGCCGTAGTCCTTGGAGTGGTTGTTGGCCGTGTTGAGCAACTGGAACCCGGCCTCCTTCAGGTGCCCGGCATAGGCCGGCGGCGACCGGAAGGCGAAGCAGTTTGGCCGTTTCGGCGTTCCGCACTTGGAGGTGCCGGTGTCGCCGGTGAGCGGCTGTTCGAGGTTGCCCATCACCAGATCGGCCGTGAGGCTGGACGCCACCGAGTCGAAGAACCCGTCGCCGTCGCGGGCGGGCAACCGGTTCGGGGCGTCGCCCATGATGATGTCGCCGGTGGCGGAGAGGCTGATCGATTCGACCTCGGCGGACTCCTCGGTCGGCGCGGAGCCGTCGGCGGCGGAGGGGGACGATCCGGACGGCGCGTTCCAAACCGGCGCCTCATCGCCCGGGCTAACCAGGGAACATCCCCCCAAACCGGCGCCAATAAGGACAGCAACGGCAATCGTGACGCCGAGTGCTGAACGTTTCGTACGATGGGCTGGGGGGTGCGAATTCATCGACGCGGACGATACCGTCGGAACGCAAGCGGAATCGACAGACGAAAGGCCCGTCCTGATATGCCCGGACCGCTGAATTGTCACCGGCTGTCATGGCGAACCTGTTACCGTCCAGTATCTGGATCAAGGGGTGGCCGCCCGTTTCCCGCCCGCGTGCGCCTAGACTGATCGAGCGCAGACGTTGCGCGTTTTCGGAGGTGCGGCGATGGATGAGGTACTGGCTCGCAGCGGAATCTTCCAGGGAGTAGACCCGGAAGCCGCAGAGGCGCTCGCCAAGGAGATGGACACGATCGAAGTCCGTAAGGGCGACGTGGTCTTCAACGAGGGCGAGGCCGGCGACAGCCTGTATATCGTTCTGTCCGGCAAGATCAAGCTCGGACGCCGGGCCGCTGACGGTCGGCAGAACCTCGTCTCCATCATGGGGCCGTCGGACATGCTCGGTGAGCTGTCCCTGTTCGACCCGGGTCCGCGCACGGCCACCGCGACCGCGGTGACCGACAGCCGGCTGGCCCGATTGAAGAAGTCGTCGCTGCGCCCGTGGCTGAACAACCGGCCGGAGATCGCCGAGCAGTTGCTCCGCGTGCTCGCCCGCCGGCTGCGCCGCACCAACGACGCACTCGCCGACCTGATCTTCACCGACGTGCCCGGTCGCGTCGCGAAGAACCTGCTGCAGATGGCGGGCCGGTTCGGCACCCGGGACGGCGGTGTCCTTCGGGTGACGCACGACCTCACTCAGGAGGAGCTGGCGCAGCTCGTCGGCGCCTCCCGCGAGACGGTCAACAAGGCGCTCGCCGACTTCGCCTCACGCGCCTGGCTGCGCCTCGACGGCAAGAGCGTGATCATCCTGGACCCGGAGCGCCTGGCCCGCCGCGCCCGCGTCTGACCACTGCTTTCCAGGGGCTGTCCTTTCGGACAGCCCCTGAGTCGTGCCGTTACACCGGTCCGTGTCGCATCCCCTTAGCCACTCGTTACGGAGGTGGCCGAGAGGCATCGGCAGGAACGGGAAGGGCGCGGCATTGAAGGCAGGCAGGGGTGTGGCGAGATGACCGTGCTCGACACCACGCTGGACCCGCGTGACCCCGCCTACCTTCAGGGGCGCAGTACGACTCTGGAGCTCCTGGCCGATCTGGAGTCCGCCCTCGACGAGGCGCGGGCCGGTGGCGGCGAGAAGAACGTGACCCGGCATCACGCGCGCGGCAAACTGCTGCCCCGCGAGCGCATCGAGATGCTGCTCGACCAGGACAGCCCGTTCCTGGAACTGTGCCCGGTCGCGGCCCGCGGCTCGGAGTACCCGGTCGGGGCGAGTGTGGTCACCGGCATCGGCGTGGTCGAAGGCGTCGAATGTGTGGTGGTGGCGAACGATCCGACCGTGAACGAGGGTGCGGTCAACCCGTACACGGTGGAGAAGATCCGGCGGGCCACCACGATCGCCTCGGTGAACCGGCTGCCGATGGTCGGCCTGGTCGAGTCGGCGGGTGACCCGGGCGCGGCCGGTGGTCTCTTCCCTCCGGAGCGGGTGCCCTCGATCTGCGTGGTCTTCGGGGCCGCCACCGGGGACGCGGCCTATCTGCCGGCGCTCTGCGACTACACGATCCGGGTCCGTGGTCATGCCAAGGTGCTGACGATCCACCCGCAGCCGATAAACGGTCACACCAGCGTCGACGTGCGGGCCACCCCGGTCGTGCCGGCCGGTCCGGACGGGCCCGCCGATCAACTGGCCGAAGACGAGCGGGACGGTCTGCGGCTGGCCCGGCAAAGTGTGCGCCGGCTCAACTGGCGCAAACACGGCCCGCCACCCCGGACCATCCGGCCCCGGCCACCCCGGCACACCCCGGAGGGCCTGCTCACCCTGGCCGCCACCGATCCGGCCGGGTTCGACGCCCGCGAGGTGTTCGCCCGGATCCTCGACGACAGCGACTTCGACGAGTTCAAGCCCGGCCACGGCACCGCACTGGTGGCCGGGTGGGGCGAATTGCACGGATATCCGATCGGCGTGCTCGCCGCCCCGATCCGCTCCTGTTCGGTGGTCGAAGCTCAGAAAGTGGTGCATTTTCTGCACGTGGCGAACGCCACGGCGACGCCGCTGCTCTTCCTCCGCCACACGGGGGCGCCGTTGAACGGTACGGCGGACGACGTGCATGACGCCCCGATGGCACATGCCATCGCCCGGTCCACCGTGCCGCACCTGGCTCTCACGGTCGGCGACGCCACCGGCGAACGCACCGACGAGCCCCGTTTCCGATTCAGTTGGCCCGCTGTCGGTGCCACGCCGGCCGACGACGGTGTCATCGATCCCCGCGACACCCGTACGGTCCTCGGCCTCTGCCTCTCCGCCGTGCACAGCGCGGCCGTGGAAGGCGCCGGCCACGTCGGTGTGTTCCGACCTTGAAAGGTAGACCAGTGATCCGACGACTTCTGGTGGCCGACCGCGGTGAGGTCGCGCGCCGGGTCTTCGCCACATGCAGGCTGGTCGGCATCGAGACGGTCGCCGTCTACTCCGACGTCGACACCGACGCGCCGCACGTGATCGAGGCCGACTACGCGGTTCATCTGCCCGGCAACACCCAGTCGGCGACCTACCTGCAGACCGGGGCGCTGATCGCGGCCGCCCAGCGGGCCGGAGCCAACGCCGTGCACCCGGGCACCGGGATGCTCGCCGAGGACCCCGGGTTCGCCCAGGCGGTCGTGGACGCCGGGATGATCTGGGTCGGCCCGCCGCCGGCCACGCTGCGTACCCTGGTCGCCAAGATCGAGACGAAGCGGCTGGTCGCCGAGGCGCAGGTGCCGGTCCTGCCGACCTGGACCGATCCGGATCTGGTGCCCTCTTTCCCGGTGCTGATCAAACCGGCGACCGGCAGCGGCGGCCACGGCATCCGGGTGGTCCGGGACGCCGGGACACTCGCCGAAGCAGTCGCCTCCACCCGGCGCGAGGTCGGCGGGGACGTCTTCTGCGAACCGTACGTCGGCAACGTCCGGCACATCGAAGTCCCGATCCTGGCCGACGCCCAGGGCGCGGTGGTGCCGTTCGGGGAGCGGGAATGCTCGGTGCAGCGCCGCTACCAGAAGATCGTCGAGGAGACCCCGTCACCGGCGGTCGACCCGGCGCTGCGCGAGGACCTGTGCCGGGCGGCGATCGTCGCGGTCCGGGCCCTCGGTTACGTCGGCGCCGGTGCGGTCGAGTTCCTGCTCGACCCGAACGGCGACTTCTGGTTCCTGGAGCTGACCCCGACCCTGCAGGCCGACCACGCGGTCACCGAATGTGTCTCCGGCTACGACCTGGTCCGTCTCCAACTGCTGGTCGCCGAAGGTGGCAGCGTGCCGATGCCGGGCCCGCCGCCGATCCGCGGTCACGCCATCGAGGTGCGGGTCTGCGCCGAGGACCCGGCCTACGCCTGGCTGCCGGCCACCGGAACCCTGCACAAGTTCGCGGTACCCGACATCGCCGGCCAGTTCCGCCCGCTGCCTCAGCCCGGTCTGCGCCTGGACGCCGGAGTCACCGACGGCTCGGTGATCGGCATGCACCACGACCCGATGCTGGCGAAACTGGTCGCCTGGGCACCGAGCCGCCAGGAAGCCGCCCGGATGCTGGCCTCCGCGCTGGCCCGTACCCACCTGCACGGTGTCGTCTCCAACCGGGACCTGCTGGTCCGGGTGCTGCGGCACCATGCCTTCCGGGCCGGCGAGGTCGACACCGGTTTCCTCGATCGGCATCCCGAAGTCTTCGCCCCGCTGCTCTCGTCGGTGGACGCCGTCCGTCTCTCCTGCCTGGCCGCGGCTCTCGCCGGAGCCGCCGCCCGACGCGCCGCCGCCCCCGTGCTCAGCTCGTTGCCGTCCGGCTGGCGCAACGTGCCGTCCGGCTCCCAGAACGCGGTCTACGACGGCCCGACCGGCCCGGTCGAGGTCGGCTACCGGATGAACCGCCACGGCGAACTCGCCGGCTGGTGGGTCCGGGCCGTCGACCCCGAGGAACTGGACCTGGCCGGACTCGGGCACGCCCCGGTGAACGACGAGCACCCGCCCGTGGTCGTGGTCCAGGCCGACAGTGACCGGGTGGTCCTCAACGTGCAGGGCATCCGCCTGGCCGTCCACGTCCACCGGGTCGGCGAGGTCTCCTACGTCGACAGTCCGGAAGGTTCGGTCACCCTTCGCGAGATCTCCCGGTTCCCGCTGCCGGCCCCCGAAGCCGTCGAATCGTCGCTGATCGCTCCGTTGCCCGGGGCCGTCCGCCGCGTCCTGGTGGTCCCCGGCCAGCGGGTCCGGGCCGGCGAACTGCTGCTCACCCTGGAGGCGATGAAGCTGGAACACCCGGTCCACGCCCCCGCGGCCGGTGTCGTGTCGTCCGTGCCGGTCCAGCCGGGCGCCGAAGTGGACACTGGGGAACTATTGGCCGTGCTCGACCCGGAATGACCTCGGAACATCGATAGGGCCGTTCACGTCGATCCGCTATCGTCTCACCGTCATCGATGACTGACCGGGGATTCGACAATGGCTGTACGGCGTCGCCACGGTCAAGACCGACGCCAAGGGCGTGTGGCGGCCCACGGTGAAGCCGGTGGTCAACCACCGCCTACCGGGCCGATGGCGCCTACAACGGCACCGCGAACAGCACCACGGTCACCATCAAGGTGAAGTGATCGATCGGAAGGGATCGCTCACGCCCGGCGGCCGCGCCGTCGGTCGTGAGGGGCCGCCCTCTCGCGGCGACCGCCACGTTCAGTGAAGGGCGACGATCCGTACCAGAAAAGGGTGTTGATCGTCAGTTTCCCAGGAACCACTTCTGGAAGAAGCCCTTGCGGTCCGGGTTGTTGTGGACTGTGGGGGTTTCGTCCAGGGTCGGCGTGCTCGGCGGGATCGGGCGTGGTCGTGGTGGGGGCACGTGGTTGGGGCGGACGGTGCGGTAGACCGTCGGCGGGGGCTGCGGGGTCGACGGGTCCAGGTGCAGGTTGTTGAGCAGGTCACGGAGTTGTTCGGCGGTGGGGCGGGCGCCGGGGTCGTTGTTCATGCCGTAGCGCAGCACATCGGTCAGACCTCGGGGGACACCGGGGAGTTCCGCGATCGGGTGGTTGAACAGGTCCATCAGGGTCAGGATGCTGGGGCTGCGGTTGCTGTCCCAGCGGGGCGGGCGGCCGCTCATCACCGCGTAGAGGCTGGCGCAGAGGGCGTAGACGTCGGCGGCGCCGGACGGGCTGTCGTGGCGGAACATCTCCGGCGGGGCGTAGGCCGGGGTCAGCACTTCGAGGGTGACCGAGGAGTCGCGCATCTCGCCGAGGACGGCCAGGCCGAAGTCGGCGAGGACGGCGGCGTTGAATTCGGAGTAGAGGATGTTGGCCGGTTTGACGTCGCGGTGCAGGACGCCGTTGGCGTGTGAGTGCACCAGCGCGTCCGCGATCTTGATGCCGACATCGCGGGCTTCGACCGGGGTGAGCGGGGAGACGCGCATCCGGTCCAGGTATGACCCGTCACACAGTTCCATGATCAGGTACGGATGCTGGTCGACCGTCACGCCGACGTCGAACAGGTCGACGACGTGCGGGTGCGACGACATGCGGCCGGCGGCGCGGGCCTCGCGCAGGAACCGGGCTTGATCGCGGGCGTTGTCGAGGGTGCGGTTCTCGACCTTGATGGCGACCTCACGGCCGACCGAATCCTGCGTCGCTCGATACACGGTGGCATAACCACCACGCGCCATAACGGACAAACCGGACATGCCCGGCACGTATGGAACGGGCAGGGCACCAGGCGGGGTCTCCGTCACGAGATAGAAAATACGCCAGCCGCTTGAAAGATCATCCGGGCACGTCAGACGCGTACGCGACAGTTTCGTCGACGACGGTCGCCGAGAGGGTCTCCCGCAGCTCTTCGGCGGACGCTCGCTCGCTGGCCTGCTCGGTCGAATAGGCCAGTCGGATCGCTTCCTCAGCCGACGCGTAGGCCTCCTCGCAACGGTCCGCGGCGGCCAGCACCCGGGCCCGGACCATTGCCGAGATCACGCTGCTGCGGACGTCCTCGGCCGGTGCCGCACCGGCCCGGTCGATCCACGCGACCGCTGACTCGACCCGGCCGTCGGCGAGAAGAGCCGACGCGTACGACGCCAGCACGTGCCGACGCGAGAACAGCAGCGACGGCGTCGCGTTCTCGGTGGCGATCGGTGCGAGCAACCCGATCGCGGTCGCCGCGTCACCGGCCCGGATCCGGGCCTCGGCCAGCAGCACCCGCGGGCCGACCTGAGCCGGCGCCATCGGGTTGTGCGGTTCGACCGAGGTCATCACCCGGCGGGCGTCAGCCTCCGCGGTCTCCAGGTCGCCGCGCTGCAGGGCGACGAACCCGCGCAGCGTCCCGGCCATCCCGAGCAGCAGCGGATGCCCGGTGCGATCGGCGTAGGCCAGCGCGTCGGTGAGCAGGTCGTACGCGTGGTCCGGCTCGTTCAGCCCGCGGGCGGTGGCACCCCGCACCACCATGGCCAGGCCGCAGCCCCAGTCGTCGTTGACGTTCAGGAACTCGCCGTACGCCCGGCGCGCCTGCCCGTCGGCCGCACCGAGGTCGCCCATCTCAGCGGCGGCGTAGGCCTCGACGACCCGCAGCGTGCCGACCGCCCAGCCCTCACCGACCCGGTCCCCGAACGGCAGGAAGAGCCGGGCCAGCCGCCGCGCCTCCTGAAGCCGGCCGGCCAGCAGCCGGGCGAACGCCGTGGTGCCGCGCAGCCAGGCCCGCCCGACCGGATCGCCCAGCTCGGCGAAGAGCCGCGCGGCCCGGCCCAGCACCGCGTCGGTACCGGCGAAGTCGCCGCGCGTGGTGGTCACCCAGGCCAGGTTCTGCAGCGCCCAGGCCTGCCCGTGCCGGTCCCCGGCGGCGAGCGTGACCTGGTAGGCAGCAGCGAACCGGCTGCTCGCCTGGCTCAGTCGGCCGTTGAGGAAGTCAGCCATGCCGAGGCGGCGCATCGCGTTCGCCCGCTCCGGCAGCAACTGCGCCTCGGTGGCCACCTCCAGGGCCTCCTGCCAGGCCGCGACGGCCCGCCCGGAGTCACCGAGAGCCTCGTGGGCCCGGCCCACCACGATCAGCGCCTCGGCCCGGCACACCGGCTCGTCGGCGGAACCGGCCGAGATCTTCTCGCCCAGGGCCAGCGCCTCGTCGGCCCGGCCGAGACGCAACTGGGCGCGGGCCAGCACGAGTTGGTCGGGCAGCGGCAGATCACCCTTGGCCAGGGCGGTAGCGCGGTCGGCGTACTCGATGGCGGCGGCCGGCTCGATGTCGGCCAGGGCGCGCCGGGCCATCCGGCCGAGTGCCGAGACGCCGAGCGGGGCCACCTCGCGGGCCACCGCGTCCGGTCGCAGGCGGACCGCGTCGGCCAGCTCGATCGCGGTCTCGGCGTGCATGGCGACGAACACGTCCCGCTCGCCGTCGGTCAGGTTGAGCCGGACCGCGCCGTCGTGCCCGGGCCGGTCGACCGTCTCCGGCGCGGCCCACCCGGCCAGGTAGGCGTGCCGTTCGGCCAGGTCGCCCTTGCCGATCCCGGCGTAGGCGGCCTCCCGCATCAGCGGGGTGGTGAACCGGAAACCGCCCCGGGAGCGGTGCAGCATCCGGCGTTGCAGCAGTTCGTCGACGGCGCGGTCCAGTTCGACCACGACGACCACACCGGCCCGGGTGTCGGCGGCCGCCCGGCGTTCCTGAAGCGCCTCCAGCACCCCGCTGGGCACGGTCGTCCCGGCCACTGAGGCGTCCCGCAGCACCGAGCGGGGCTCGGGCGACAGCGCGTCGATGCGGGCGGCCAGAACGGCGGCCAGGTCGCGGGAGAGCAGGCGGCTGCCGAGGGAACCGGCGGCGAGCTGCCACCGGCCGACCGCGTGGGCGCCGACCGCCGGGGTGAGCGCACCCCGCTCCAGCAGCAGGGTGACCATCTCGGCCAGGTAGAACGGGTTGCCCTGGGCGTTGGCGAGCAGCCGGTCGCTGTCGGCCGGGGGCAGTTTTCCGCCGTGCAGGTACGAGGTGAGCAGCCGGGAGGCGTCGGCACCGCGCAGCGGCGGCAGGGCGTGCACCTCGGCGTCGGCGAGCCGGCTCATCGCCCCGGAGCGCACCAGTTCCGGCCGGCCGAGCAGCAGCGCGACGACCGGGCCCTCCAGCAGGCTGAGGGTGCGCCCGATGGCGTCGAGCGTGGTGTCGGTGGCGTCGTGCAGGTCGTCCACGATCACCACCAGCGGTTCCTCGGCGGCGAGCGCGTTGAGCAGCTGGGCGACGGCTTCGGCGATGGCTTCGGCGTCGATGCGCCGGCCACTGCCGGGCCGGTCGGCGGGGGCGGCCGGGCCGACCGCGCGGTCCGGGGCGTCGCTGTAACCGAGCAGGGCCAGGAGGCGGTCGCTGTCGAAGGTGGCGTTCAGCCGGCCGGCGAGTTTGCGGAGGCGCTCCTCGACGACGGTGCGGGCGACCGAGACGGTGACGTCCTTGGGCAGGGCGGCGGCCTTGCGGACGATGTCGGCGAGCGGGGCGTAACGGCGGCGCTCGCCGAAGGCCCGGCAGCGCACCCGCAGCACCCGGGCGCCGTGCCCGGAGTAGTCGGCGGCCAGGCGCTTGACCTCGCCGGCGAACCGGGACTTGCCGATGCCCGCCTCCGCGGTCATCACCAGGATCTTCGGGGTGCCGGTGTCGATCGCCTCGGCCAGCCGGCCGGAGAACCGGCCCAGTTCGGATTCCCGGCCCACGTACGGCGCTTCGTCGCCCAGGCCGGAGCGGGTGCCGGGGGCATCGTGCAGGCCGAGCAGTTCGTAGGCGGGCACCGGCTCGCGTTTGCCCTTGAGCCGCAGCGGGCGCAGTTGCCGCCAGGAGGCCACGTGCCGGGTGCCGCCGCTGGTCCGCTCGCCGGCGTAGACCGTCCCGACGGCAGCGGCGTCGGCCAGCCGGGCCGCGGTGTTCACGGTGTCGCCGATGACGGTGTATTCGATGCCGGCCTGCATACCGGCGATCACCTCGCCGGTGTTCAACCCGACCCGCAGCCCGAGCGGGGCGCCGCCGCCGCGCTCGTCGTCGAGCACCCGGCGGACCGCGCGCTGCATGCTCAGCGCGGCTCGGACGGCTCGCTCGGCGTCGTCCTCGTGGGCCACCGGCGCGCCGAAGACCGCCATGATGCCGTCGCCGGTCAGTTTGTCGACGTGCCCGCCGAACGTCTTCACCGCTCCGGCCAGGGACGCCAGCACCCGGTCGGTGACCGCGCCGACCCGTTCCGGGTCGAGGTCCTCGGAGAACGAGGTGAAGTCGGAGAGGTCACCGAAGAGCACTGTGACGATGCGCCGCTCGGCGGCCGGGAGCAGGGCCGCGGACGGCAGGGCGGCACCGCAGTGGTGGCAGAAACGGGCGCCGGGGACCGGGACGGTCCCGCAGACCGGGCAGGTCACGGCTTCTTCTCCTGGTTGTTCTCCGGACGCAGGTATTCGATCTGGGCCGCCGCGGACCATTCGGCGGCGAACCGCAACGCCGGGTCGAGGTCCGGGTAGACCAGGTCGACGACCGCCGCGGGCGTCTCGGCACCGGCTGCCATCGCGGTGGCCACCTGCGCCAGCCGTTGCCGGCGATGCCCCAGATAGAACCGGGCACGCTCGGCGGTGTCGCTGCGGGCCGGTCCGTGACCGGGCAACATCACGATCTGCGGGTACGCGCTGAGCAACTCCAGACTGCGGAGGTAGTCCCCGAGATCGCCGTCCGGCGGGGCCACCACCGTGGTCCCGCGGCCGAGCATGGTGTCACCGGTGAACATGGCTCGTTCGTTTCCGCACTCGACGACGAAGGACACCGAGTCGCTGGTGTGACCAGGAGTCTCCAGCACGCGTATTTCCAACCCGTTCCCATCCAGGGACTCCCCCGGAACGAACGGCTCATCCCCGAGGCAGTGCACCGGCGAGCCGGCCCGCACCGGAACGCCGCCGAGCAACTCGGACAGCCGGGCGGCACCCTCGACGTGATCATGATGACCGTGGGTGATCAAAATACGCTCGATCCCATCGTGGCCGGCGATCCGGCGCAGATGGCCCTCGTCCAGTGGCCCCGGGTCGATCACGGTCGCCCGCGGCGAGCCGGGCGCCCGCAACAGCCACGTGTTGGTGCCATCCAGCGTCATCGGCCCCGGGTTGGGCGCCAGTAGCAACGTCACCCAACCCGGTAGCCGGTCGACCTCAGCCGACTCGGGCTCAGCACCCCCCATGACCCGAATCGTACGTCGGGCCGGCACCGTTGACCGAGACACGATGTCCGATCCGGTCACCATCGGTGAGCAAATACTGCCGAACCACCGCAAGATCACGCTACTTCGGCGATGACCTCGACCTCGACCGGAGCACCCAGCGGCAGCTCAGCGACACCGACCGCACTGCGGGCGTGCCGTCCCTGCTCACCCAGCACCGCGGCGAACAGATCGGACGCGCCGTTGATCACCGCGGGCTGGCCGGTGAACCCGGGCGCCGAGGCGACGAACCCGGTCACCTTCACGATCTTCACGACCCGGTCGAGGCCGACCAGGGCGTCGATCGCGGCCAGCGCGTTGATCGCGCAGGTCCGGGCCTGAGCGGCCGCGTCCTCGGCGGTGACCTCGGCGCCGACCTTGCCGGTCTGCGGCAGCTTGCCGTCCACGAACGGCAGCTGACCGGAGACGTAGACGTAGTTGCCGGACTGCACGGCGGGCAGGTAGGACGCCACCGGCGGTACCACGGCGGGCAGGGTGATGCCCAGCTCGGCGAGCTTCTCGGCGGGCGCTGTCACGCCTTCGGCCGCTTCAGGTAGGCGACAAGCTGCTCGGGGCCGTTCGGTCCCGGGACGACCTGGACGAGCTCCCAGCCGTCGTCGCCCCAGTTGTCGAGGATCTGCTTGGTCGCGTGGACCAGCAGGGGCACGGTCACGTACTCCCACTTCTGCATGGCTGACGATCTCCTCACGTCGGATACGCGCAACAGCTTAGGACCCGGACGAGTGGCAGGTTGGTTAGGCTGAGCGGGAAATGTGTACTTAGCGCACACATACCAACACTTAGGGCGACTGAGTGGAGGATGGCATGACACACCACGGATGGAACGGCCCGGACGGGCTGCCGGAACCGCCGCATGTCCAGGCGCTGCGCATGAAGATGCAGCCGCCGGCCGCCGGTGGCCAGCCGGCCGACTTCGACACCGCCGAGCATCCGGTGGTGCCGCCGGAGGTGATGTCGGCCACCCAGCAGATACCGGCCGTGCCGTGGCGCGCGGAGACCTATCAGCAGGCCCCGCCGGCCGGGGACCCGATCTGGATGGGGCCGCCGTCCAGCGGTCCGGCCCCGGTGACCGGTGAGCCGCGGCGGCGCTCGACGATCTTCCTGTCGATGGCCCTGGTCGCCACCCTGGCGCTCTGCGGCGGCGGGGCCGTCTCGGCATATTTCCTGCTCCGGGACGCCGACAGCCCTGGCTCACCGGATCCGGCGACCGCCGTCAACCGGTTCCTGACGGCGGTCTACACCCAGCAGGACGCCACCGCCGCCCGTGATCTGGTCTGCAGCAAATCCCGGGACGAGGGAAAACTTGCCACCCGGGTGAAGCAGATCTCCGCGTACGCGGACGGGTATGAGGATCCGGTCTTCCGCTGGGACGACCCGGCTCTGGCCGACAGTGACGAAGAACGCGCCCGAGTCGATGTACGCGTCATCATGTCGACCGCGGACGAGAAAACCGCCGCTCAGGACCTACGTTTCACGGTCGTCCGAAAGACCGGCTGGCTGGTGTGCGAGGTCTCCGGCTGACGCGTGCCCGTAACGTGGAACGTATGGGCGAACACCGCAACTGGCCGGAGCGGCTGCACGTGGTGACCGGCAAGGGCGGCACCGGCAAGAGCACCGTGGCAGCCGCCTTGGCGCTCGGTCTCGCGGCCGGGGGCCGGCGCACCCTGCTCGTCGAGGTGGAGGGCCGGCAGGGCATCGCCCAGTTGTTCGGCCTGGAGCCACTGCCCTACGCCGAGCGGAGAGTCGTGACCACCACCGGCGGCGGTGAGGTCCGCGCGCTGGCGGTGGATCCCGAGGAGGCTCTCCTCGAGTACCTGGACATGTTCTACAAGCTCGGCGTGGCCGGGCGGGCGCTGCGCAAGGTCGGGGCCATCGACTTCGCCACCACGATCGCCCCGGGACTGCGCGACGTGCTGCTCACCGGCAAGGTGAAAGAGGCCACCACCCGCTCGAAGGACGGCCGCCGGGTCTACGACGCGGTGGTGCTGGACGCGCCGCCGACCGGCCGGGTGGGCCGGTTCCTCAACGTCACCGAGGAAACCCGCAAGCTGGTCAAGGTCGGGCCGATCAAGACGCAGAGCGAGGGGGTGGCGTCCCTGCTGCGCTCGCCGATGACGGCCGTGCACGTGGTGACGCTGCTGGAGGAGATGCCGGTCCAGGAGACGCTTGACGCGATCACCGAGCTGTCCGGGCTGAACATCCCGGTCGGCCGAGTCGTGGTGAACGGCGCCCGGCCCCCATTGCTGGCCGGTGGGCGGGTCACCAAGGCCGAGATCAAGCGGGGGCTGACCGCCGCCGGGCTGCCCGCCGGCACCGCGACGGTGAACCAGCTGACCGCCGAGGCGCAGGCGCATCTGACCCGGCGTGAGCTGGAGGAGTCACTGCGAGTGGAACTGGCCGAACTGGGCCGCCCCCTGATCGAGCTGCCGCTGTTGCCGGACGGCGTCGACCGAGAGAGCCTCGGTGACCTCGCCGTCCGGCTGATGCAAGCTTGATCGAAGGGAATGTCCGATCAAGACGCACTACCCTGAAATGGTGGCTGACGTGACAGCTCCCCGGCTCGACATCGACGCTCTCCTGGCCGACCCGGCCATCCGCATCGTGGTCTGCTGCGGAGCGGGTGGGGTCGGCAAGACGACCACGGCCGCGGCTCTCGGGCTGCGGGCCGCCGAGGTGCACGGGCGTCGCACGGTCGTGCTCACCATCGACCCGGCCCGGCGGCTGGCCCAGTCGATGGGCCTGACCGAGCTGGACAACACTCCTCGCCAGGTCAAAGGCATCGACGTGGAGGCCAGCGGCGGCGAGTTGCACGCCATGATGCTGGACATGAAGCGCACCTTCGACGAGGTGGTCGAGCAGCACACCACCCCGAAACGTGCCGCCGAGATCTTCGCCAACCCGTTCTACCAGGCCATGAGCTCGACCTTCTCGGGCACGCAGGAGTACATGGCGATGGAGAAGCTGGGCCAGCTCCGGGCCGGCGGCGAGTGGGACCTGATCGTGGTCGACACTCCGCCGTCCCGGTCCGCGCTCGACTTCCTGGACGCGCCGGCCCGGCTGTCCAGGTTCCTCGACGGCCGGATGCTGCGGATGTTCCTGGCTCCCGCGCGGACCGGCGGCCGGAGCGTGTTCAGCCTGGTGACCGCGTCGTTCGGGCTGTTCTCGAAAACCGTGCAGAAGGTGCTGGGCGCCCAGTTGCTCACCGATCTGTCCGGCTTCGTGGCGGCGCTGGACTCGATGTTCGGCGGCTTCCGGCAGCGCGCCGATCTGACGTACCAGATCCTGCAGGACCCGCAGACCGCGTTCCTGCTGGTCGCCGCGCCCGAGCGGGACGCGATCCGGGAGGCCGCCTATTTCGCGGAGCGGCTGGTGGCCGAACGAATGCCGCTCGGCGGGCTGGTGCTCAACCGGATGCACAGCACCGAGTCGGCCGGGTTGTCCGCGGCGGACGCCGAGGCGGCGGCGGACCGGCTGGAGCAGGAGGGTGACCAGCAGGTCACCGCGGAGGTGCTGCGGATCCACGCGGCGCTGCTGCGGCTGGGCGAGCGGGAGACCGCGGTCGCGGCCGGTTTCACCGAAGCCTTCCCGGCGGTGCCGGCCGCCTCGATCGCGGCACAGCCCGCCGACGTCCATGACGTCGACGGGCTGCGAACGATCGGAGCACTGCTCGCCTGATGGGCGGGCGGTGCCTGATCAGCGGGTGGAGACGAGCACCTTGTCGGCGCCCTTCTCCCGCAGTGCGGCCTCGAACATCTTCCGCCAGCTCGCCACATGCGGGTGACGGCGCAGAAGTGCGCGCCTCTCCCGTTCCGTCATGCCTCCCCAGACGCCGAACTCGATGCGGTTGTCCAGGGCGTCGGCGAGGCACTCGTAGCGGACCGGGCAGCTGCGGCAGATCCTCTTTGCCACGTTCTGCTCGGCGCCCTGCACGAACAACGCGTCAGGGTCGCCACTCTGACACGCCGCCATACTGGGCCAGTCGCTGATCATCCCCACGGTAAACGTCCCCCCTTGCTGTCACCCCCTGACGCCGGCGGCTTTCCTGTTCCCCCAGGCCTGTCCCGGCGTCCGTGTCTCGCGGGACCATCATGCTCTGTAGTTGGGTGATTACGCAACGTTGTCCCTCAAATACGTATAGGCCGGTAGTTCCGGGCATAGCGCCCGAGGAACACCGGCCGAACGGGGGTATCTTTGGTGCAGAAGCCGAAAATCGCTCCGCCATCAGGGGTGACAGGCCACACTCACAACGGGCGAGAGAGCCCTTCTCGGCGGGCATACGTGTGCGCGCGTCGCGTACCCTGCTCGGGTGACCTCCTGGTTTCGCAGACGCGACCACAACATCTTCACGAACGCCACCTCGCTACTGGTTTGTGGCCTGCTGGCGGGCGTCGTCGTGGCGGCCGCCGCCTTCCCAGCCGCAGCCATGACCGGACTGGCAGCCAAGGCGGGCGGTAAGACGTTCGCGAATCTGCCCAGTGAGCTCAAGGAGTTCAGTTCCCCACAGATCACACGGGCCTATGCGTCCGACGGCAAGACGCAGATCGCGGTGTTCTACGACGAGTTCCGTAGTGACGTCCCGCTGAAAGACATCTCGCCGCACATGCAGAACGCGATCCTGGCCGCCGAGGACCGCAAGTTCCGCGAACACAACGGTGTCGACCTCAAGGGTGTCGCCCGCGCGTTCGTCAGCAACAACCAGGGCGGTGCACAGCAGGGCGCCTCGACGCTGACCATGCAGTACGTGCGGATGTCGCTGGCCTACTCGGCCACGAACCCGCAGGAGGTCATCGCCGCGACCGAGGACAGCCCGAAGCGCAAGATCAACGAGATGAAGTACGCGCTCCAGATCGAGAAGCAGATCGGCAAGGATCAGATTCTCGAGCGCTACCTCAACATCGCGCCCTTCGGCAACCAGGCGTACGGCGTCTTCGCGGCCAGCCAGGTCTACTTCAACAAGAAGCCCAAGGACCTGACCATCGGCGAGGCCTCGATGCTGGCCGGCATGGTGAAGGCTCCGAGCAGCTTCAACCCGACGGTGCCGAGTGGTCTGGAGCAGATCACCGACCGTCGCGACAACTACATCATCCCGGCCATGCTCTCGATGGGCGTGATCACTGCGGATCAGGCCGAGAAGGCCAAGAAGGAAAAGATCCCGACCAAGGTCAAGCAGATCGGCCGGGGCTGCGCCTGGGTCGCCCGGAACCACTGGGGCTTCTTCTGCGACTACTTCGACCGCTGGTGGAAGAGCCAGGAGGCGTTCGGCGCGACGACGTACGACCGGGAGCGCCGCCTGAAGAGCGGTGGCTACCGGATCGTCACCACGCTGGACATCAAGGGCCAGTCCGGTGCACGCAAGCAGATCACCGACCGCCAGTCCGACTCCAGCCAGAACGCGCTGCTGCTGGCCGGCATCGAGCCCGGCACCGGCAAGGTCCGGCTGCTCGCCACGAACCGCAAGTACAAGCTGGACGACCCGGACAACCCGAAGAACGAGATCTCGTCGGACCCGAAGAAGGCCGCCAAGAAGATCCGGGGCACCCACCCCTACACGACCAACCCACTGCTCACCGGTGGCGGCGACATCACCGGTTACCAGGCCGGCTCCGTGTTCAAGATCTTCCCGATCATCGCCGCACTGGAAGCCGGGTACCCACTCGCCTATCCGATCGCCGCGCAGAAGCAGTACAAGTCCGGGTATCGGATCTCACCGAGTTCACCGGCGGCCTGCGGTGGTGGTTACTACTGCCCGAAGAACTCCGGCGGCGGTGGTGAGGGCCTCTACACGATGTGGTCGGCCTTCGCGAAGTCGATCAACACGTACTTCATCCCGCTCCAGGAGAGGGTCGGGACGGACAAGGTCGTCGCGGTGGCCAAGCGCTTCGGCGTCCAGTTCCGCCAGCCGAAGGACGCCGAGATGACCACCGTGGAAGGCGGCGTCAAGGAGTGGGGCGCGTTCTCCCTCGGCGTCACCGCCTCGACCCCGCTGGACATGGCGAACGCTTACGCGACCCTGGCCGGCGACGGCAAGTACTGCGTGCCCACCCCGGTGGAGCAGATCACCACGCAGGAGGGCGAGAAGATCGACATCGGCAAGCCGCACTGCATCCAGGCCACCACCAAGGACGTGGCCCGCGCCGCCCTGGACGCGGCCCGGTGCCCGGTCGGCGACTCGGCCCAGCTGGGCAGCTGCAACGGCGCCACGGCCGGCCCGACCAAGGGCATCGTCAAGCACCCGGTCTTCGGCAAGTCCGGCACCACCGACGGGTCCAAGACCGCCTCGCTGATCGTCGGCACCACGAAGATCGTCGTCGCCGGTTACATGGCCAACCCGGACTACCCGGAGCACCGGGACCAGATGGACCACGACGTCATCAACCCCGCGGTGCAGTACACGGTCGCCAACTACATGGAGGGCAAGGACCGGGTCCAGTTCAAGAAGCCGAGCAGCACCAAGATCGCGTACGGCGAGCAGCGCTCGATCCCCGACGTGACGTGCGACTCGGTCTCCTCGGCCACGAACCGCCTGGAGGACGCCGGCTTCTCGGTCTCGCGTGGCTCCGAGATCGCCTCCGACTGCCCCGTCGGAACGGTCGCCGGCACCAACCCGTCCGGCCGCACGATCAAGAACGGCGTGGTCGTTCTGGAGATCAGCAGCGGCAAGAAGGACGAGGAGCCGGGCGGCCCCGGCCCGGACAACAGCACCCCACCACGACGTAACTAGTCGCGGGACACCGAAACGGCCGGGAGAGAGAGTCACTCTCCCGGCCGTTTCGTCGTTCAGGGGTGCTCTCAGGCCAGCTGACGCCGCACCTCGGCGGCGACCCGGCCGCCGTCCGCACGGCCCGCCGCCGCGGCCTGGGCCGCCTTCATCGCCGGGCCCATCTGCCCCTTGCCACTGAAGCCGCCGGCGGCCAGCGCCTGCGTCACCACGTCGGCGATCTCCGCGTCGGTGAGCTGCTTCGGCAGGTAACGGTCGAGGATCTCGCCCTCGGCCGTCTCCTTCGCCGCCTGCTCGGCCCGGCCCGCGTCGGCGAAGGCGGTCGCGGCCTCCCGGCGCTTCTTCGTCTCCTTGGCCAACACCGCCAGCACCTCCGCGTCGGAGAGCTCCCGAGCCTGCTTGCCGGCGACCTCGGCGGTCCGCACCGCGGACAGCACCATCCGCAGCGTCGAGGTGATCAGGTCGTCCCGGGACTTCATCGCGGTGTGCAGGTCATCGTTCAGGCGGTCTTTCAACGTTCCCATGGTGGGAGAAACTACCCTTGCGGGCATGCGTAAGCGCTCCTTTATTACGGCCGCCGCCGCTCTGACCGCTGTCGGCGGCGCCACGCTCGCCTATTCCGCCCTTCTCGAGCGCAACATGTTCACCCTCCGGCGCTTCGACGTCCCGGTCCTCGAACCGGACGCGGAGCCCCTGCGCATCCTGCACCTGAGCGACCTGCACATGATGCCCGGCCAGCGGCGCAAGCAGGACTGGGTGGCCGCGCTCATCGGCGCCGACCCCGACCTGGTCGTGGTGACCGGCGACAACATGGCCGACCCGGATGCGGTGCCCGGTGTGCTGCGTGCCCTCGACCCGCTGCTGGCAGTGCCCGGCGCGTTCGTCTTCGGTTCCAACGACTACCGCGGCCCGGTCTGGAAGAACCCACTGCAATACCTACTGCCCGACCGGGAGTACGTGCAGGGTGTCGACCTGCCCGCCGAGGAACTACGGGAGGCCTTCACCGACGCCGGCTGGGCCGACCTGAACAACGCCCGCGTCACCATCAAGGCCGGGGGCCGCTCGATCGAGCTGGCCGGTGTCGACGACCCGCACATCGAGCGCGACGACTACCCGTCCGTGGCCGGTCCGGTCAGCGCCGGTGCCGACCTGCACATCGGTGTCACCCACACGCCCGCCTCCCGGGTGCTCGGCCCGATGGCCGACGACGGGTTCGCCCTGATGCTGGCCGGTCACACCCATGGCGGCCAGGTGTGCGTACCGCTCTACGGGGCGCTCACCACCAACTGCGACCTGCCCACCTCGATGGCCAAGGGTCTGCACCGCTGGCCCGGTTCGGACGCCTGGCTGCACGTCTCCGCCGGACTGGGCACTCATCCCACCGCCCCGATCCGTTTCGCCTGTCGTCCGGAGGCCTCGCTGCTGACCCTGATTCCGCGTTGACCTGCGGTTTTACTCTTTAGGGATACCGGTTGTGGAGGGTGGCGGGGGACCCGCTAGTATTTATCTCGCAGCGACGGGGTGTGGCGCAGTTTGGTAGCGCGCTACGTTCGGGACGTAGAGGCCGTGGGTTCAAATCCCGCCACCCCGACCATTGCAGCAGAGTAGGGCCGGTCTCCGGAAACGGGGATTCGGCCCTGATCTGTTTCTCGGGCCTGTTACAGCGTTTCTCGAGTCTGGCTACAGCGTTTCTCGGGCCTGATTACAGCGCAGCTCTCCCGAAGATGATCGGGAGAGCTTTCTCCCCAGCCGGCCGGCCGAGGACTTCTCGGCTCAGAGGGCCAACTGCACGGATCCCGGGACGCCGCTCACCGTGGGGCCGACCGTGCGGGGTGCCACCTGCTGCGGGACCGCGTACGGGCCCAGCATCGACTCGACAGCGGGGGCGATGGACGGCCGCTCCGACAGTTGCATGAGCCGGGTGGCGCGGGCCAGGGAACCGGTCTCACCGTCGCGGAAGCCCTCGCGGTAGCCGCGTTCGTAGCGGTCGCCACGGCCCATCGCCCGGCCGAGGGCGAAGCAGGAGGAGCCGGCGAGGGCGAGCAGGAAGAGCATCGCGAAGGGCGTCACAGATCTATCCTTCCGGGCGCAAGCCACTAATTAGGCGAAAATTACCCTAAAAAGGCATACGTTGCCTCGGGGAGGAGATCAAGTACGCCATCGGGTGACCGTGAGCGGCGGCCCGTTCTCCGGCCTGACAAACTGGGACCTTGTGACTGACTCCATCGACCTCGCCCGCCAGGTCCGCAGCGTAAGCCGCCTCACCGGCGAGTTCACCCTCCGCTCCGGCCGGACCGCCACCGAGTACTTCGACAAATACCAGTTCGAGGCCGACCCGGTACTGCTCGACCAGCTCGCCGAGCGCCTCGCCGTCCTCATCCCGGAGGGCACCGAAGTGCTCGCCGGCCTGGAGATGGGCGGCATCGCCGTGGTGACCGCCCTGGCCCGGCACGCGAAACTGCCCACCGCGTTCGTCCGTAAGCAGGCCAAGCAGTACGGCACCGCCCGCCTCGCCGAAGGTGCCGAAGTGGCCGGCCGCCGGGTCCTGATCGTGGAGGACGTGGTCACCTCCGGCGGCCAGGTGGTGCTCTCCACCAACGACCTGCGCAAGCTGGGTGCCCATGTGGACCACGCGCTCTGTGTCATCGACCGGCAGGAGGGCGGCTCCCAGGCGCTCGCCGCCGAGGGCATCACCCTGCGCGCCCTGCTGACCCGGGCCGAGCTCGACGCCGCGGCCTGACCTTTCGATGAACCGGCCGGGCCGTGCTCTCCAGCGCGGTCCGGTCCGGCCTAGGCGCGTTTCGCGATCTCGGCGGCGATCAGCTCGGCGATCTGGACCGTGTTGAGAGCCGCGCCCTTGCGCATGTTGTCGCCGGTGATGAAGAGCGACAGCGCCCGCGGATCGTCCATCGCCCGGCGGATGCGGCCCACCCAGGACGGGTCGGTGCCGACCGCGTCGATCGGCATCGGGAACTCGCCCGACTCCGGATCGTCGACCAGGATCACGCCCGGGGCGTTGCGCAGCACCTGACGGGCGCCGTCGGCGGTCACTTCGGAGGCGAAGACCGCGTGCACGGCGATGGAGTGGCCGGTGACCACCGGTACCCGTACACAGGTGGCGGAGACCTTCAGGGCCGGCAGGCCCAGGATCTTGCGCGACTCGTTGCGGAGCTCGATCTCCTCCGAGGACCAGCCGAGGTCCGCCAGATCTCCGGCCCAGGGCACCACGTTGAGGGCCAGCGGGGCCGGGAAGGGGCCCAGATCGTCGCCGACGGCCTGGCGCACGTTGCCGGTGCGAGAGCCGAGCAGACGGTCACCGGCGACCTTGGTGAGCTGGTCGTGCAGTGTGTCCACACCGAGCTGACCGGCACCGGAGGCCGACTGGTAGGAGGCCAGGACCAGCTCACGGAGCCCGAACTCGTCGTGCAGCGGCGCCACCGCGACGATCATCGACGCGGTGGCGGAGTTGGCGCTGGAGACGATGCCGATCGGCCGGGACCGGACCGCCTCCCGGTTGACCTCGGGCACGACCAGCGGCACTTCCGGGCGCATCCGGAACGCCGCCGAGTTGTCCACCACGGTCACCCCACGGGAGACCGCGATCGGTGCCCAGTGCTCGGCGACCGCGTCCGGCACGTTGAACATCGCGACGTCGACGCCGTCGAACGCCTCAGCGGTCAACTCGGCCACGTCGAGACGCTCACCGCGACAGGTCAGCGACTTGCCCACGGACCGGGCCGAGGCGAGGAGCCGGATCTCGCCCCAGTGGTTGCGCCGGGCCGAGAGCAGTTCGAGCATGACGGAACCGACGGAGCCGGTCGCTCCGACGACGGCGAGCGTGGGCTGCGCCATCGGGCGGATTACCGGCCGGTACCGCCGTAGACGACGGCCTCCTCGGAGCCACCCAGTTCGAACTGGGCGTGCACCGCGCGGACCGCGGTGTCGAGGTCGGTGTCCCGGCAGACGACCGAGACCCGGATCTCCGAGGTGGAGATCATCTCGATGTTCACGCCGGCCTCACCGATGCAGGCGAAGAAGGACGCGGCGACACCCGGGTGCGAGCGCATGCCGGCGCCGATCAGCGAGACCTTGCCGATGTGGTCGTCGAAGAGCAGGCCCTTGAACTTGATCTGGTCCTTGATCTTGTCGAGCGCGGTCATCGCGGTCGTGCCGTCGGCCTTCGGCAGCGTGAACGAGATGTCGGTGCGGCCGGTGCCCTCGGTCGACACGTTCTGCACGATCATGTCGATGTTGATCTCGGCCTTGGCGACCGTCTCGAAGATGCGGCCGGCCGAGCCGGGCTCGTCGGGCACGCCGACGATCGTGATCTTGGCATCGCTGCGCTCGTGCGCGACCCCGGTGATCAGTGCGTTCTCCACGTCAGGGTCCTCCATCGAACCGGTAACCAGCGTGCCTTCTTTGTTCGAGTACGAAGAGCGTACGTGGATCGGCACGTTGAAACGGCGCGCGTACTCCACGCATCGCAACATCAGCACCTTCGCCCCGCCGGCCGCGAGGTCGAGCATCTCCTCGTACGTGATCTTCTTGATGTGCTTGGCGTCCGGCACGATCCGCGGGTCCGCGGTGAAGACGCCGTCCACGTCGGTGTAGATCTCGCAGACGTCCGCGTGCAGGGCCGCGGCCAGAGCGACAGCCGTGGTGTCCGAACCACCGCGGCCGAGCGTGGTGATGTCCTTGGTGTCCTGCGAGACGCCCTGAAAACCGGCGACGATGGCGATGGCGCCCTCGTCCAGCGCGGTCCGCAGGCGGCCGGGAGTCACGTCGATGATGCGGGCCTTGCCGTGCGCCGAAGTGGTCAGCACGCCGGCCTGCGAACCGGTGTAGGACCGCGCCTCGTAGCCCAGGTTGTGGATCGCCATGGCCAGCAGCGCCATCGAGATCCGCTCGCCCGAGGTGAGCAGCATGTCCAGCTCCCGGCCGGGCGGCAGCGGGCTGACCTGATTGGCGAGGTCCATCAGCTCGTCGGTGGTGTCCCCCATCGCCGAGACGACGACCACGACGTCGTCACCGGCCTTACGGGCGGCCACGATGCGCTCCGCCACCCGCTTGATGCGCTCGGCGTTCGCGACGGACGAGCCACCGTACTTCTGCACCACAAGTGCCACGACGAATCATTCCTCCGAACTCGGCAACCGGAACCACACTAGCTTCGCCCGGCCCTGGCCTCGACATGTGATCCCAGATTCCGGCCACGGCGGCGCGACACGCCGACAGTCGCCGATGCGCCGTACCGAGGGCTGGGCAGGATATGGGGTGAGAATGTCGCGATGCGCATTCCCTCCGCGCTGACCGTCGTGCTGCTCGCGGTCGGCCTGACCGGCTGTGGCGACGGCGACACGCCGGACGCCGCCCCCGCCTCGTCCGCCCCCGCCCCGGTCACCGGCCCCGAACCGGGCGCCCGTGACGAACTGGCCGGCCTGGCCGCCCTCGCCATGGACCGCCGGTACGCGGCCCTCTACTCACTCACCGACGGCAGCGGCCCGGCCCGCGAGGTGGTGGCCGCGGTCGCCGCGGACGGCACCTGGCGGGTCGACATCCCGGGCGGCGCGCTCGGCGGCACGGCCGGTGTCACGGTCATCCGGGTGGCGGCCGGCGTCTACCAGTGCACACTCTCCACTCCGGCCCAGCCGGTCAGCTCGACGTGTGTCCGGGTGGCCGAGAAGGGCGACCGGGTGCCCCGCAAGTACGACCCCCGGGTCCAGCGCCTGTTCCGGCAGTGGCTGAAGGTCCTCACCGATCAGAAACAGCCGCTCGCGGTCTCCGCGGTCCAGCCGCTGGAGGGTGCCCAGGGCACCTGTTACTCGGTCGACTCGGTGACCGCCTCGCTGGACGCGCCGATCGACGTGGGCATCTACTGCTACGCCCCGGACGGCCTGCTGACCGCGGCCCGGGTCGACTTCGGCACGCTGACCCTGGTCCGGCAGGTCGAGGGCCCGGCGACCCTGCAGCTGCCCGGCCCGGAAGTGGCCGGCCAGCCGATGGGCATGACGGCCCAGCCGACCGGGGTGGTCCCGTCCGCGTGACCGTTCGGTGTCCCACGATCCGGGCGATCTGTTCGCCGATCACAAAAGCTTGACGTAACGTGACTGGCGACATGTGGCACGTGAACCTTCTCCTTCGCTGCCGCGACGAGGCCCCATTCCAGGTCGGCACCTCGTCGCGGAGTTGATGCACGCCGCCTGCTCGTCTTTCTCCTGACTGGAGCAGTCACATGTCCACTTCATCTTTTGACACTCAGCGCGCCAGCGGCATGCCCTTCCAGCGGTACGAGTCGTTCCAGAAGCACTTCGCCGTCGACCTGACCGATCGGCAGTGGCCCGCCCGGGTGACCGAGACGGCTCCCCGCTGGTGCGCGGTCGACCTGCGCGACGGTAATCAGGCCCTGATCGACCCGATGTCGCCCGAACGCAAGCGGCGGATGTTCCTGCTGCTGGTGAAGATGGGTTACAAGGAGATCGAGGTCGGTTTCCCGGCGGCGAGCCAGACCGACTTCGACTTCGTCCGGCAGCTGATCGAGCAGGACCTGATCCCGGACGACGTCACGATCCAGGTGCTGGTGCAGTGCCGGGAGCACCTGATCGACCGGACGTTCGAGTCGATCCGTGGCGCCAAGCGCGCGATCGTGCACTTCTACAACTCGACCTCGACGCTGCAGCGGCGGGTGGTGTTCGGCCTGGACAAGGACGGCATCACCGACATCGCGACGACCGGCGCGCGGCTCTGCCAGAAGTATGCGGAGATCCACACCCCGGACACCGAGATCTTCTACGAGTACTCGCCGGAGTCCTACACCGGCACCGAGCTGGAGTACGCGCTGGAGATCTGCACGGCGGTGATCGACGTGATCGACCCGACGCCGGACCGCCCGCTGATCATCAACCTGCCGGCCACCGTGGAGATGGCGACGCCGAACGTCTACGCCGACTCGATCGAATGGATGCACCGCAACCTGCCCCGCCGGGACAGCGTCATCCTGAGCCTGCACCCGCACAACGACCGGGGCACCGCGGTCGCGGCCGCCGAGCTGGGCCTGCTGGCCGGAGCCGACCGGATCGAGGGCTGCCTGTTCGGCAACGGCGAGCGCACCGGCAACGTGGACCTGGTGACGCTGGGGCTGAACCTGTTCTCCCAGGGCATCGACCCGCAGGTGGACTTCTCGAACGTCGACGAGGTCAAGCGCACCGTCGAGTACTGCAACCAGCTGCCGGTGCACGAGCGGCACCCGTACGCGGGCGACCTGGTCTACACCGCGTTCTCCGGCTCGCACCAGGACGCGATCAAGAAGGGTTTCGTGGCGCTGCAGGCCGACGCCGACGCCGCGGGCACCGCGATCGACGACTTCACCTGGGGTGTGCCCTACCTGCCGATCGACCCGAAGGATGTGGGCCGCACCTACGAGGCGGTCATCCGGGTCAACTCGCAGTCGGGCAAGGGCGGCGTGGCGTACATCATGAAGGAAGAGCACAAGCTGGACCTGCCGCGGCGGCTGCAGATCGAGTTTTCCGGTGTGGTGCAGCAGCACACCGACACCGACGGTGGCGAGGTCTCCCCGCAGCAGATGTGGGACTACTTCGCGGCCGAGTACCTGGTCGACCACCAGGCCGACCCGACGATCCGGGTGACGGGTTACAGCACGGCCACTGTGGACGGCAAGGTGGAGATCGACGCGCAGGTGGCGCTCGGCCCCGAGCGGCGTTCGCTGACCGGTGTCGGCAACGGCCCGATCGACGCGTTCACGCAGGCCGTTGCTCCGCTGGGGATCAAGGCCCGGGTGCTGGACTACACCGAGCACGCGCTGACCTCCGGCGGTGACGCGCAGGCCGCGGCGTACGTCGAGGTCGAGGTCGGCGACGCGGTGCTCTGGGGTGTCGGTATCGACGCGAACATCGTCAGCGCGTCCATCAAAGCGGTGACTAGCGCGATCAACCGCGCCGCCTGATTGGCGCTCCTCAAGATCCGGTATGAGACTGGGCTATGTGCCCCCACGTAGCTCAGTTCTCATCGCCACCGCCCTGCTGACACTCATCACCTCCGCCGGTTGCGAGGTCACCTCCTCCGAGCCCGGCCTCCAGCCGGAGAGCACCTCGACCGGCAAGCCCGGTTCCGGCACCGATTCCGATGCCGCCCAGGCGAAGCTCGACGCCCTGACCATCGCCGCCGAGGGCAAGATGACCGGCTACAGCCGGGAGAAGTTCCCGCACTGGCGCAGCGCCGGGTCGAACTGCGACGTGCGTGACACCGTGCTGAAGCGCGACGGAGAGCAGGTCAAGTTCTCCGGATGCAATGTCGTCGCGGGCACCTGGAACAGCTTCTACGATGAGAAAGTGATCGACGCCCCGACGAAGGTCGACATCGATCACATGGTGCCGCTGGCCGCCGCCTGGCGTTCCGGTGCCGCCAAGTGGGATGACGACAAGCGTGGCGACTTCGCCAACGACCTGGACCGACCGCAGCTCTTCGCCGTCTCGGCCGCCTCGAACCGTTCCAAGGGTGACCAGGACCCCTCGACCTGGAAGCCGCCGGCGCAGTCCGCCTGGTGCGTATACGCCGGGGACTGGATTGAGGTGAAGAGCTACTGGAAACTCACGGTCACCGAGAAGGAGAAGTCCGCGCTCGAGGAGATGCTGAGGACCTGCTGATGACAGATGTGGAGCAGCCGCCCGAGACCACTCCGCCGCCCGAGACCGCCCCGGCGGCCGAGGTGCCGGGCCGGACCACCGACATCGTGCCCGGCCCGGGTGGCGTGATGACCGACGAGGTCGGCGTCGTCACCGGCGAACTGACCCTGCGCACCGAGTTCGCCGACGGCGAGGCGGTGGTGCGGGTGCAGTACAAAGAGGCCGAGGAGTGGTACGTGGTGACCGGTGGCCGGGTGAAACTGGCCGACCCCACCGACCTCGACGCGGTGCACACGCTCGCGGTCGGGCTGCTCCATCGACCGGAGGGTTGATCACCGGGACCGCGCGGGACGTCGAGACGGTCTAGTATCCGCGTCGGCGGGAATTCATCCGCCGTTCACGGGGAGGCTCTACATGAGACCAACGTCCCGAGCGGTTCGCTCCGGATTGATCCTGCTCACCGGTGTGCTCGGCGCGGGTGTCATCACCGCGCCGGCCCAGGCCGCCGCAACCGGTGTGGTGAGCGCACCGAACGGCATCGGCACACTCCGGTTCACCGCCGCGGCGAAGACCAAGAACAAGCTGGTCGTCACCCGGTCCGGTAGCACGGTCACCTTCGACGACCGGGTCCGGCTGAAGGCCGGCAAAGGCTGCAAGGCGGTCAAGGGCGACAGCACCAAGGTCCGCTGCTCCCACGTCGACCTGAACTCGATGGTCGAGGTGTACCTGTACGACGGCAACGACTCCTTCACCAACCGCACCGCCCTGAGGACCCGGGTGTACGGCGGTTCCGGCAACGACGCGATCGCCGGTGGCAGCAGCACGGACGAGCTGTGGGGCGGTTCCGGCAACGACCGGATCTGGGGTAACGGCGGCAACGACAGCCTTATCGGCGACAGCGGCAACGACGTGCTGTCCGGCGGTACCGGGGTGGACAATCTGTACGGCGGCGCCACCGGCCGGGACGTGCTGTACGGCGGTTCCGGCAACGACACCCTCAACGGTGGTTCCGCCGCGGACCGGCTCTACGGCAACGGCGGCGACGACTGGATGGACGGCGGCACCGGCAGCGACCTGATCGACGGCGGGTCGGGCACCAGGGACACCGTCGTCTACTGGGAGCGCCGGAAGCCGATCGTCGCTGATCTGGACGGCAAGGCCGACGACGGCGAGAAGGGTGAGCGCGACACCATCACCACCACCGTGGAGGGCCTGCACGGCGGCTTGGGCGACGACATCCTGACCGGCGACGGCCGGGCGAACTTCCTCACCGGCGACTCCGGCGCGGACCACCTCTTCGGCGGCGGTGGCGACGACGAACTCCGGGGTCACGGCGGCACGGACCTGCTCGACGGTGGTAGCGGCGACGACCTGCTGAACCCCGACATCGGCGAGAGCGAGTCGGGTGACGACGGCCCGACGGTGATCGATCCGATCGCGGCCGACGTGGTGCGCGGCGGCCCCGGCGTGGACACCGTCGTCTACACCAACCGGGTTCGCACCCCGGTGACCGTCGACCTGGACGGCGAGGTCGGTGACGACGGCCGGGCCGGCGAGGGTGACACCGTCGGCGCCGACGTGGAGAACATCGTCGGCACCATCCAGGCCGACCGGCTGACCGGCAACGACTCGGTCAACCAGATCTGGGGCGGCGCCGGCGACGACGTGATCGCCGGTCTGGGTGGCGCCGATCTCCTCTACGGTGAGGACGGCGACGACGACCTGAGCGGGCAGGACACCGCCGGTGACCAGTCGGACCTGCTGGACGGCGGCTCCCAGTACACCGCGACCGGAGACGTCTGCCGAGTGTTCCCGCTGGATCTCGCGGTGAACTGCGAGCGCTGATGCGACGACTCGCCCGCCTGGCCGTCGCGCTGGTGGTGGCACTGCCACTGGTCACCGCGACGGCCTCGGCGGGGCCGTCGCACCGGCGTACCGCGATCGCGCTGTCCGATGTCCTTCCGGCCGTCGCCGACGCCACTCCGGCGCCGGGTGAGAACTTCCGGATCGGCGCCGACACGGTGATCACCGCGTCCGGTGCGGCGCTCACCGTGGCCGGGCGACTGGCCGAGGTCCTGCGACCGGTCACCGGCTTCGACCTTCCGGTGACCGGGACCGGCGAGCAGGCGATCGCCCTGGTCCTGGAGCCGGGGCATCCGGACGAGGGCTACCGGCTGGACATCGGCGCCGAGCGGGTCGAACTGGCCGCCACCGGACCGGCCGGACTGTTCGCCGGGGTGCAGACCCTGCGTCAGCTGCTGCCGGTGGAGGGCCCGCGGTGGGTTCTTCCGGGCGGGCAGATCAACGACTTTCCCCGGTACGCCTACCGAGGCGCGATGCTGGACCTGGCCCGGCACTTCCACGAGCCGGCCGAGGTGCGCGCCTACATCGACCAGATCAGCCACTTCAAGATCAACTATTTGCACCTGCACCTGAGTGACGATCAAGGCTGGCGTATCCAGATCGACTCGTGGCCGCGGCTGACCGAGGTCGGTGGCGCGCCCGGCACCGGGGTCAGCGGCGCCGGTGGCGGGTTCCTGACCAAGGACGAGTACCGCGAGCTGGTGCGGTACGCCGCCGACCGGTTCGTCACGATCGTCCCCGAGATCGACATGCCCGGTCACGTGAACGCGGCCCAGGTCGCCTATCCCGAACTCACCTGCGACGGGATCGCCCCGCGGCCCCGGACCGACATGCGGGTCGGATACAGCTCGCTCTGTGCGGACTCCGACGTCACCTACCGGTTCGCCGAGGACGTGATCCGGGAACTGGCCGAGATGACACCCGGGCCCTACCTGCACATCGGTGGCGACGAGGCGATGTCGACACCGCACGGCGCGTACCTGACGTTCCAGCGCCGGATGCTGCCGCTGGTGCGCAGACACGGCAAGATCCCGTTCGGCTGGCACGAGATCGCCCAGTCCCCGGCAGCCGCCGCGAACGGGGCGGTGATCCAGTTCTGGGGCCGTGAACGCAACAGCCCGGCGGTGGCCGCTTCCGGCGCGAAGGTGGTGCTCTCCCCCGCCAACCGGACCTATCTGGACATGGAGTACGACCCGCTCACTCCGGGCGGACTGGATTGGGCCGGGGCCATCGAGGTGCGGGACTCGTATGACTGGGACCCGGCGGGGCTGCTCACCGACGTACCGGCGGAAAGGGTGTTGGGGGTTGAGGCCCCGCTCTGGTCGGAGACCCTGCGTGACCTCGCCGACCTGGAGTTCCTGGCGTTTCCGCGCGTGGTGGCGATCGCCGAACTGGGCTGGTCGCCGCGCGAGACGCACGACTGGGAGTCGTTCCGGGAGCGGCTGGGCGCTTACGGCCCGCGCTGGTCACGTGCCGGAGTCCGATTCTATCGATCACCCCAGATCCGCTGGTCCTGAAAATTATGTACGACAGGACGGGACCGAAACGTTGCGCTGTCCACCTAGGATCGCGGAACAGCCCATGAAGTTCATCCATACGGGGGTTTGCCATGACTTCTAGAACCTGGCTGACCAGAGTCGGCGTGACTCTGCTCGGCACCACCACCGCGGTCGGCATGTTCGCCGCGCCCGCCCAGGCCGCCTCGGACGCCACCGTCTCGGTGCTCGGCGAAAGCCTGATCTTCAAGGCCGCCAAGGGCAAGGTGAACCGGGTCTCGATCAGCCAGTCCGGCGGCAAAGTCGTCTTCGACGACCGGGTCGCGGTGAAGGCCGGCGCCGGCTGCGCGCCGGTCAAGGGCGACAAGACCAAGGTCACCTGCACCGGGGTGGCCCAGCTCCACATCAACCTGGGCGACCGCGACGACGTGTTCGTCAACCGCACCGCCCTCACCTCCAACGTCGCCGGGGTGAACGGCAACGACACCCTGACCGGCGGCCCCGGCCGTGACTACCTGTCCGGCGGCGCGGGCAACGACAAGCTCTACGGCGGAGCCGGCGGCGACACTCTGACCGGTGACAGCGGCAAGGACGTGCTCTACGGCAACGCCGACAGCGACATGCTCTACGACGGCGCCGGCGTGGACCGGGTCTACGGCGGGGCCGGGGACGACTTCCTCTGGGACGGTCTCGGCAAGGACGTCATCCACGGCGGAGCCGGCAACGACAGGTTCCTGGCCGGGCGATACGTCTACGCCGACCGCTACTACGGCGGCGCCGGCATCGACACCGTCGACTACGGCCAGCGCAAGAAGGCGGTCACCGCCGACGCCGACGGGAAAGCCGACGACGGCCAGGCCGGCGAGAAGGACACCATCGCCACCGACATCGAGAACCTCTACGGTGGCTCCGGCAACGACAAGCTCACCGGCACCAAGGGCGCCAACGTCCTGCAGGGCGGCCCGGGTAACGACAAGCTCTACGGTCTCGCCGGCAACGACACGCTGTACGGCGAGGGCGGCAACGACTCCCTGATCGGCGGCGCGGGCAACGACCGGCTGGTCGGCGACCCGGGTGTCAACCACGACACCGAGACCCTCTTCGCTGACGTGCTGCTCGGCGGCTCGGGCGTCGACACCGCCTACTACGGGAGCTACCACGAGCCGGTCACCGTCGACCTGGACGGTTCGAAGGGCGACGACGGCGTCAAGGGCGAGCACGACACCGTCGGCGCCGACGTGGAGAACGTCGTCGGTGGCTACGGCCGCGACACGATCACCGGCAACGCCGCGAACAACGTCCTCAACGGTGGCGGCGAGGGTGCTGACATCCTCCGCGGCCTCGGTGGCGACGACACGCTGCTCAGTGACAATCAGGCGGCCGGTATCTCCGACGAGGAGGTCGACGTCCTCGACGGCGGCGCCCACGTCAAAGGCGACAAGTGCGGTTTCGACGCCGAGGACAGCGTGACGAACTGCGAGATCACCCTGTGAGCCGACTGTCCCGCACCACATGGCTGACCAGGGCCGGAGTGGTTCTGCTCAGCGGCACCGCCGCGGCCGGGGCCCTCGCCGCGCCGGCCCAGGCCGCGTCCACCGGCCGGGCGTCCATCACCTTCGGCATCTTCGGCCCGGTGATCGTTGTCGAAGCCGGATCCGGCAAGACCAACAAGATCGTGATCACCAAATCCGGCAACAAGGTCACCATCGACGACCGGGTCACCGTCAAGGCCGGCGAAGGCTGCACCGCTGTCAAGGGCGACAAGACCAAGGTGACCTGCACCGACCCGAAGCCGATCGCCCGGGTCCGGGTGGAACTCGGTTCCGGGAACGACTCGGTCACCAATAGGACCGCCGTCCCGCTGACCGCGCTCGGTGGCAGTGGCAACGACACGATCCGGGGCGGTTCCGGTCGCGACAAGCTGTACGGCGGCACCGGCCGGGACAAGATCTGGGGTCTCGGCGGCATCGACGCGCTGTACGGCGGCGACGGCAACGACTCGCTCTCCGGCGGCGCCGACGGCGACTGGCTGGAGGGTGGCAAGGGCGACGACAAGGAGTACGGCGGCTCCGGCCGCGACCGATTCGGCCAAGCCGACCGGGGTAAGGCCACGGACGCCGACGTGGTGTCCGGCGGCTCCGGATTCGACACCGTCGAGTACGGCGGCAAGCGGGGCATCACCGCCGACTCCGACCGTGGCAAGCGCGACGACGGCCGCAAGGGCGAACACGACACCCTGCTCGGCCTCGAGAGCTTCTACGGCACCGACGGCAACGACAAGATCTACGGTGACGACGGGCCCAACCTGCTGGTCGGCTTCAACGGCGACGACCTGCTGGTCGGCAACGGCGGCGACGACTGGCTGCGTGACTACAGCACCGGCGACGACCGGCTCCACGGTGGCACCGGCAACGACCGGATGGAAGGCGGCATCGGCGCCGATGTCATCCTCGGCGGCAGCGGCGTGGACACGGTCAGCTACTCCGGTCACAAGGGCGCGATCACCGTGGACCTGGACGGCGCCAAGGGTGACGACGGGATGCGCGGCGAGAAGGACACCGTCGGCGCGGACATCGAGAACATCATCGGCACCGACTTCGCCGACGTGCTCACCGGCAACGGCAGCGCCAACCAGATCGAAGGCTGGTCCGGTGACGACGCCATCCGCGGTGGTGGCGGCAACGACGTCCTGGTCGGCAACTACGGGGCGGACCGGATCTACGGCGAGGCCGGCGACGACGCGCTGGCCAGTGGGCACCCGACTCTGAGCAGCGACGCGAGCGTCGACCTGCTGGACGGCGGCGCCGGGAACGACAACGCGCTGGCCGGCACCGACCCTCAGGACACCGTGTTGAACAGCGAGTACTCCCAGCAGTTCACCCTGCCCGCCTTCGACGAGAACATCTACTTCTGATCACGAGAGGCCGCTTTCCTCGTACGGGAAAGCGGCCTCTCGTTTTTGATCTGCTAGATCCCCGGACCGCCGCCGGGCGTCTCCAGAGCGGTCTCCAGAGCACCGTGTGCGTCCTTCGCCCCGGCGCCGTCCGCGATGACCTCGGCCTTCACCGCGTGCGGCCGGAGTTCCCCGGACTCGATCTGTTCGACGAAGTGGCAGGCCACCCGGTGCTTGCCGGTCCCGATGATCCGCAGTTCGGGACGATCAGTGCCGCAGCGGGTCGGCTGCGCCCACGGGCAGCGGGTGTGGAACCGGCAGCCGGTCGGCGGGTTCGCCGGCGACGGCAGGTCCCCGGCGAGCAGGATGCGCTCGCGCCGGTCCTCGACCTCGGGGTCGGGCACCGGCACCGCAGACATCAGCGCCCGCGTGTACGGGTGCAGCGGTGTCCGATACAGATCGTCACTGGGGGCCTCCTCGACCAGCGCGCCCAGGTACATCACGCCGACCGTGTCGGAGATGTGCCGGACCACCGCCAGGTCGTGGGCGATCACCAGATAGGTCAGGCCCAGTTCCTTCTGCAGATCCTCCAGCAGGTTGATGACCTGCGCCTGGATGGAGACGTCCAGGGCGGAGACCGGCTCGTCGGCGACGATCAGGTCCGGGTTGAGCACCACGGCCCGGGCGATGCCGATGCGCTGCCGCTGACCGCCGGAGAACTCGTGCGGATAGCGGGACAGCGCCCACTGCGGCAGACCGACCGCGTCCAGGGACTTCGCGATGATCTTCCGGCGTTCGGTCCGGTTGCCGCCCAGCCCGTGCGCCTGCAGGCCCTCGGTGAGGATCGACTCGACGTTCTGACGCGGGTCGAGACTGGACATCGGGTCCTGGAAGATCATCTGCATACGACGGCGCATCGACCGCAGCTGGTTGGCGGGCAGCGTGGTCAGTTCGGTGCCGTCGAAGCGCACCTGGCCACCAGTCGGCGGGGTGAGCTGCAACAACGCCCGGCCCAGAGTCGACTTGCCACAACCCGATTCACCGACCAGGCCGTACGTCTGGCCCTTGGAGATCCGGAGATCGACCCCGTCGACCGCCTTGACGTGCCCGACCACCCGGTCCAGGAACACCCCGCGTTTGATCGGGAAATGCACTTTGAGGTCGTCGACCTCGACCAGCGTTTCGGTCACGACGGCACCTCCACGGTCCGCGACTCGGGGTTGACACAGCGGTACGCGTGCCGGTGCATGTCCTCGACCAGCGCCGGAGGCTCCCCGACACAGGCGTCGATACGCTGATCACAGCGCGGCGCGAAGGCACACCCGTCCGGCCAGGGCAGGACGTCGCGCACCGAACCGCGGATCGCGTGCAACCGCTCGCCCTTGCCGGAGTCGAGGCGGGGAACCGAGCCGAGCAGGCCCGTGGTGTACGGGTGCCGCGGATCGGCGAACAGCGGCTTGCGCCGGGCCGACTCGACGACCCGGCCGGCGTAGAGCACGTTGACCTTGTCGCACATGCCGGCCACCACACCGAGGTCGTGCGTGATCATGACGAGCGCGGTTCCCGAATCACGGACCAGGCCGCGCAGCAGCTCCAGGATCTGCGCCTGGATCGTCACGTCGAGCGCGGTGGTCGGCTCGTCGGCGATCAGCAGTTTCGGCTGGCAGGCGACCGCCATCGCGATCAGCGCCCGCTGCCGCATGCCGCCGGAGAGCTGGTGCGGGTACTCCTTGAGCCGCCGCGTCGGGTCCGGGATACCGACCCGGTTCAGCAGGTCGGTGGCCTCGTTGCGGGCCTTGTCCCCGGTCAGCCCGCGGTGCCGGGTGAGCACCTCGGTCACCTGGACACCGATCGGCACGACCGGGTTCAGCGAGGACAGCGGATCCTGGAAGATCATCGCGACGTCCCGGCCCCGGATGTCCCGCATCGACCGCTCGTCGGTCTTGAGCAGGTCGGTGTCGCCGAACATCGCCGAACCGCCGATGGTCACGCCGCGTTGCTTCGGCAGCAGCCCCATCAGGGCCAGCGAGGTGACACTCTTGCCGCAGCCGGACTCGCCGACCAGGCCGACGACCTCACCGGCCTCGACCGAGAACGACACCCCGTCGACCGCCCGCACGGTGCGCTGACCGCGCCGGGAGAAGGTGACGGACAGATCCTTGACGTCTAGCAGTGGCATCGCGGCCTCACTTCCGCAGTTTCGGGTCGAGGGCCTCGCGCATCGCCTCACCGAGAAGGGTGAAACCGAGCGCGGTGATGATGATGCCCAGCGCCGGGAAGATCGCCAGGCCGGGCCGGACGTCCAGGTACTGCTGAGCTTCGGAGAGCATCATGCCCCACTCCGGGGTCGACGAGTCCGGGTTGCCCAGACCGAGGAACGACAGCGCCGCGGCCTCGATGATCGCGGTGGCCAGGGTCAACGTCGCCTGCACGATCACCGGGGCCAGCGAGTTCGGCAGGATGTGCGCGATCGCGATCTTGGTGCGCTTGACACCCAGCGAGGTGGCCGCGAGGACGTAGTCGCTACCGGCCTGCGCGACCATCGCACTGCGCAGCAGCCGGGCGAAGATCGGCACCGAGACCACGCCGACCGCGATCATCACGGTGGTCAGTCCCGCGCCGAGCAGCGCCGCGATGCTGACCGCCAGCAGCAGGCTGGGCAGGGCGAGCAGCATGTCGACGATGCGCATCAGCACCGAGTCGACAGCCCGGCCGATCCGGCCGCCGAGACCGGCGGAGGCACCGGCGATGCCGCCGATCAGCGCACCCACGGTGAGACCGATCAGCGTGGAGATGATGCCGACCAGCAGCGTCTGACGGGCACCGACCACCAGCCGGCTGAACTGGTCGCGGCCGTTGTGGTCGTAGCCGAGCCAGTGTTCGGCCGACGGGCCCGGGATCGAGCCGGGCCGGACCTGGTTGAGGCCCATCATCTCGGACGGCGAGTACGGGACCAGCCACGGCCCGACGATCGCCACCACGACGAAGACGACGAGGATCCCGACGCCGACCAGCGCGCTCGGGCTGCGGCGCACCCGCCGGAACGCCTCGGTCCACAGGCTGACGCCGTGCTCGTCCTGTTTCGCCGCGGACAGCTCGCCCAGGCGGTCGATCTTGTCGATCTTGGTGCTCATCGGACCCTCACCCTCGGGTCGATCAGGCTGTACGAGAGGTCGACCAGCAGATTCACCAGGACGTAGAAGACAGCAATGATCATGATGAAGCCCATCAGGACCGGATAGTCACGGTTGGCGATGGCCTCGTAGAGGAACGCACCGATACCGCTGAACGCGAACACCGTCTCGGTCAGCACCGCACCGGAGAGCAGACCACCGGTGAGCAGGCCGATCACCGTGACGATCGGCAGCATCGCGTTGCGCAGGACATGCCGGCTGCGGATCGTCCGCTCGGTCAGGCCCTTCGACTGAGCGGTCCGAACGTAGTCCTCGCTGAGGACCTCCAGCACACTCGCCCGGGTGATCCGGACGATGATCGCCAGCGGAATGCTGGCCAGTGCGAGGCCCGGCAGGATCAGATGCCAGAAGGCGTCCAGCGCGGCATCCCATTCCCGGGTCATCAAGCCGTCCAGGACGAAGAAGTTCGTGATGCGGGTGGCGCCGAGCGTCGGATCCTGCCGTCCACTGGACGGGAACAGGTGCAGGTTCTCCGAGAAGATCGACTTCAGCACGTACGCCAGGAAGAAGACCGGCACACAGATGCCGATCAGCGAGCCACCCACCGACAGGCTGTCCAGCAGACTGCCGCGCTTACGGGCGGCCAGGTAACCCAGCGGGATACCGACACCGATCGCGATGATCATCGCGGTGATGGTGAGCTCGACAGTGCCCGGGAAACGCTCCAGGAACTCCGTCGTGACCTCGCGCTTCGTCGAGATCGAGGTGCCCAGGTCGAGCTTGAGCATGCGCTGCATGAACCGGCCGTACTGCACCAGGATCGGCTCGTCCAGGCCCAGGTTCGCCCGGATCTGTGCACGCATCGCCGGGGTGCCGCGCTCCCCGAGGATCGCGGTCTCAGGGCCGCCGGGCAGGCGGCGCAGCCAGATGAAGAGAAGGATCGACAAACCGAACAGCGTCGGTATCAGCTGTAGCAGTCGTCGCACGATGAACCGAATCAAGGCCGCCTCGTGAGGTGAGAGGTCGACAGCGGGCGGGCGTCAGGATATGACGCCCGCCCGCTGGTGGAGCAATAGGAAAGGTGCCGGATTACGGCTTACTGGAAGGTCGCCCCGACAAACCGCTCATCAGTCAGCGGGCTCGGGGTGATACCGGTCAGGCCCTTGCCGAACACGATCGCCGGCGGCGAGTGCGAGATCGGCACACCGGGAGCGAACTCCGCGATCTTGGCGTTCAGAGCCTTGTACTTCTCCACCCGCGCCGCCTGGTCGGCGGTGCTGTCGGCGTCCTTGAACTGGGCGAAGAGCTCCGGGTTGTTGAAGCCCCACTCGTCCTTCTGCCGGTCGAACATGGTGCCGATGAAGTTGTACGCGTCACCGTAGTCGCCGGTCCAGCCCAGGAAGTGCAGGTCGTGCGCGCTACCCGAGGTGGTCGCGTTCAGGTAGTCCGGGCTCCACTTCAGCGGAATGGCCTCGATCTCGATACCCACCGCCTTCAGATCGGCCGCGATCAGCTCGAACAGGTCCTTCGGGTTCGGCATGTACGGCCGGGTGACCTCGGTCGGGTAGTGGAAGCGCAGCTTCAGGTTGCTGGCGCCGGCCGAGGCCAGCAGCTTCTTGGCTTCCTCGACGTTGTAGTCGTACTTCTTGACGTCCGGGTTGTAACCCTCGACCGTGTCCGGCAGGAACTCGATCGCGGCCTTGGCGCCCGGCGGCAGCTTCGAGTCGACAAGCGCCTGCTTGTTGATCGCCATCGAGATCGCCTGACGCACCTCGGGCTTGGCCAGCGCCGGGTTGCCCTTCTGGTTGATCGCCAGGTACAGGATGTTGAACGCCGGACGGGTCAGGACGTTGAAGCCCTCACCCTTCAGCGGCTCCACGTCGGCCGGGCCGACCAGGTCGTAACCCTGGATGTCGCCGGAGCGCAGCGCCTGCTTACGGGCGTTCTCGTCGGAGATCGTCCGGAAGATGACCGTCTTCAGCTTGGCCTTGTCGCCGTAGTAGTCGTCGTTGCGCTCGATCGTCAGCGACTTGTTCGGCAGGTCCCAGCTCTTGAACTTGAACGGGCCGGTGCCGACCGGGTGCGCCGTCGCGTACTCCGGGTACTTGATGTCGTCCGCGGAACCGCTCACGTTCGACGCGTCGTACTGCTTGAGCGCAGCCGGGCTGTGGATCGAGAACGACGGCAGCATCAGCGCCGACGGCACCTTGCTGGAGACCCGGGTGAACGCCAGGTCGACAGTGGCGGCGTCCTTCGCGGTGCAGGACTTGAAGAGGCTCTCCGGCAGCTCGGCGCTCTCGTTCTTCGCGAAACCACCCATCACGTCCTGCCAGTACGGCGTGACGTCCGGGCTCTGCATCAGACCGGTCGAGTTGTACCACCGGTTGAAGTTGACACAGACAGCCTCGGCGTTGAAGTCGGTGCCGTCGTGGAACTTCACACCGGTCCGAAGCTTGAACGTCCACGTAGTACCGGTCGCGTCCGGGGTCCAGCTCTCCGCGAGACCGGGCGACGCCTTGGTGCCGCCCTCCTCCGGTCGCACCAGCGTCTCGAAGATCTGACGCGCGACACGCAGCGACTCGCCGTCACTGGCGAAGCTCGGGTCGAGCACCTTCGGGTCACCGGCTACACCGAAAACCAGCGTGTCCTTGACGGTCGTGCCGCCAGAATCGCCACGCTCGCTCTCGGCACAGCCGGCGGCTGCCAGAACCGCGACTGCGGCAACCGCGATAGCGGCTCTCCGCCTCGATGGACGCATGCTTCACCTCTGCCTTGTGGGGTGGTCAACGCGGTGGAGTGTGCCACCGATGCGACGGACATTAACGGCCCTGGAAGTTTCCGGGCAGCCGTTGAAATCCAATCGTGTTGTTACGAGGTTGCTTCGCAGCGCAACCACCCCAGCGGTCAGACGGCGCGCCGTCCCTCGAACGCCCGGCCCAGCGTGATCTCGTCCGCGTACTCCAGATCCCCGCCGACCGGCAGGCCGCTGGCCAGACGGCTCACCGTCAGACCCATCGGCTTGATGAGCAGTGCCAGATACGTCGCGGTGGCCTCACCCTCGGTGTTCGGATCGGTGGCGAGAATCAGCTCCCGGACCTCACCCGTCCCCACCCGGTGCAGCAACTCACGGATCTTCAGATTGTCCGGGCCGATGCCCTCGAGCGGATTGATCGCACCACCGAGCACGTGATAGCGCCCCCGGAACTCGCCGGTGCGCTCGATCGCCACGATGTCCTTCGGTTCCTCCACCACACACAACACCTCGTTGGTGCGGCGGGTGTCCCGGCAGATCCGGCACTGCTCCGACTCGGCCACGTTGAAACAGGTCGTGCAGAACCGCACCAGTTCCTTGACCTTGCGCAGCGCGCCCGCCAGCCGGTTCACATCCGCCGGATCCGCGGAGAGCACATGGAAAGCGATGCGCTGAGCCGACTTCGGGCCCACACCCGGAAGACGGCCCAGCTCATCGATCAAATCCTGGATGGCACCTTCGTACACGGGGTCAGAACCCCGGCAGGTTGAAGCCGCCGGTCGCCGGGCCCATCTTCTGCTCGGCCAGCTCCCGCTGCGCCTCAGCCGCATTGTGGATCGCCGCGAGCACCAGATCCTCCAGCGTCTCCAGGTCCTCCGGGTCGACCACCTTCGGGTCGATCTTCACCGACTTGAACTCACCCAGCCCGGTGATCACCGCGGTCACCAGGCCGTTGCCGGCGGTCCCCGTCAACTCGGCCTCAGCCAGCTCGGCCTGCGCCTGCGCGACCTGCTGCTGCATCTTCTGCGCCTGCTTCATGATCTGCTGCATGTTCGGCTGTCCACCGGGGCGCATGGCACCGCTCCTCAACTAATCGGATTTCGCTGTCCACCCTCGATACGAGGCGGCGTTCGAAGTTACCGCCGCCAGCGTAACCGTCACGTACTTCATGCCCGCCGAGACGCCACCGGACACCCCGCCAGCACCCGAATTCCACCCACCCCGCATGGCAAAGCTCTCACCGCCGACGTCTCCGCCCCCGGCGCCCGACTTACTGCCCGGCGCCCTACTCTGCCCGGCGTCTTCACCGCCTTGCGCCTCTGCCGGGCGGTGCCTCTGCCGCCCGGTGCGTCTGCCGGGCGGTCACAGCTCGCCGATCTTCTCCGCGCCGAAGGCCTCGCGGAGGAGCTGCATCACCTGCTCTTCGCTGCTCGCCCGCGCGGTCTTCTCGTCGATGACCTCGTCCGACGGCTCGTCACCCGGGTCGAAACCCTCCAGAGCCGCCTCGCCGGACGGTGGCCCGTCATACTCCGGGTCGTAGGGCGCCTCCCCGATCGGCGACCCGTCCGCCCACGTCGAAGCCCCACCGGCCGCAGCCGCCCGAGCCTGAGCAAAAGCAGCCCCACCACCAGGTTTGCCCGCAGCACCACCACGAGCACCGGCCGGGGCCGACCCCACGGCTGCGCCGTTGGAGACATCCCTTTCGGCGGTACGGCCGACCGCCCCCGTTCCCATCCGCGCAGCAGCCCGAGCCGCCTCCATCGCAGCCGACCGAGCCGCAACGGGCTTCCCACCACTCGGCGGCACAGCAGCCACCACGTCCCGAGGAGCAGCCGAAACAGCGACCCCACCGGACGCCGCCCCACCACTCACGCCACCAGACGCCGCCCCGCCGCCCGCACCGCCCGAAGCCAACCCGGCACCGGCATGACCGGCCGCATCGCCGTGACCCACACCAGCGTCCACGCCACGTTCGGCACCACTCGCGGCCGCGCCAGCCACTCCAGCTTCATCTGAATCGCCGTTACCTAAGGCATCGCCGGGTCCGGAACCAGCACTCAGTTTGCCCTCGCCAGCGTCATGTGGCTCGGCATTCCCGGAAGCCGATCCGCCGGACAGCCCACCACCGGGCCGCACAGGCTCCGGCCACGCGGAATCCTCATCAGAGACGGACGCCCCCGCCGAGGCCAGACCGCTGCCCGGTTTGACCGGTTCCGGCCACTCGTTATCCGCCGAATCGTCAGCACCCGATCCCGATCCACCAGGCCGGGCCGGTTCAGGCCACCCGGAGTCACCCGAAGGCGCTTCCACCCGCCCGGAATCACCAGTGCGAGCAGATGCGGGCCGGCTCACGTCCGAATTCGACCGCCCGGAACCGTCAGCGCCAGACAACCCCGCAGAGCCAGACTGACCTGCGGCCGGAGTCGATGTCCCGGCGTCATTTCTGGTTGGTGCCGCGGCGCCGGATGGTGCCGGCCACTCGTCGTCGGCGTCGGCGGCCGGGGCCGGCTCGGGCCGGGACGGACGGGATTCGGTGCGACCGGTGTTCCGCTCGGGAGCCGCGGAGGAGGCCGCGGCATTCCGCTCGGGAGCAGCCCGGCCGGGCGGACCCGCTGTCCCCTGGTGAGCACCGCCTGCCGCCGGGTGGGCACCGCCTTGCCCCTGGCCGGAGCCGGTGCGGGAACTCGTGCCGGAACGAGCCGAGGGCACGTCGATGCCGCCGACCTCGCAACGGATCCGCCAGTTCCCACCAGGGGATTTGCGGAACTCGGCGGCGATGGCGTCCTTCCAGTTCAGGAAGCGGTCCACCAGGGCCTGAGTCGGAGCGGCGAACACGATCAGTTCGCCGTCCACCTCGCGGACCCCGATGCCGTAGTCCTGCATCGCCTTGACCTTGGACTGGTGCTGCCCGAGCGCCTGCCAGGCGGCCCGAACCTGCTCCAGCCGACCGTCCGTCCGAACCGCCGAAGCGATGCCCTCAGAGTCAGGCGCGTCGCCCACGGGCTGGGTTGCGTCGTCGTCCGGCCGCATTGCGTCATCTGCAGGCTGGGGAGCCTCGCCCCCGGACTGCGGGGCATTGCTGGCAGGCCGTCGAGCGTCGCTGGCCGATGATTCAGACTCGGCGGCGTTGGATCGGGCCGGAGGGCGCGCTCCCGCGGGGGCGCGGCGGATCGGCTCGTCCGGCTCCGGCGGTTCCTCGTCCCACGGGGGTGGTTCGTCGTCATACCCGGCGTCGGCCGGAGCCGACTCCCGGCCGGCGGCGACCTGGTTCCAGTCAGGCTCGGCACCGGTGGCTCCCGAGTCCGTGTGCCTGGCCGACCCGGAAGCCTGTCCAGCCGAGCCCGCACCAGAACCGGAAGCCGGACCGGCGGAACCGGAAGCCGGGACAGCGGGAGCCGCAGCGACAGGTGCCGGGGAGGCCGGAGCGGCGGGGGCCGGGGAGACCGGGCGGGCCGGACCAGCGGACTGTCGGCTCAGTGCGGCACGGGCGGCAGCCATCGCGGCCGCTTTCCCGCCACGGGCGGCGCCGTCGGACGCGGCGGCCTGGTCACCGGACGGAGCACCGGCGAACGGCGGCTGTGCGGCACCACCGGGCGCGTCGATCGGGGCGGGGGTGGAGGCGGGGAGCTCCCCCCGTACGACAACGCCTTGCTCTAAACGCTCCAACCGCTGCAGCAGCGCCGATGTCGAAGCGTCCGCGCCGGGCAGCAGCATGCGGGCGGTGACCAGTTCCAGCAGCAGGCGGGGGGCGGTGGTGCCACGCATCTCGATCAGGCCGTTGTGCAGGATGTCCGCGCAACGGGACAGGGTGGCGGCGCCCAGCGAGGCGGCCTGCACGGCCATCGCCTCGAGCTGGTCGGCGGGGCCGTCGATGAGGCCCTTGGCGACGGCGTCCGGAACCTGCTGCAGGATGATCAAGTCGCGGAAGCGTTCGAGCAGGTCGGAGGCGAAGCGGCGGGGCTCGTGCCCGGCGTCGGCGACCCGGTCGATGGTGGCGTAGGCAGCCGCGCCCTGGCCGGCGGCGATCGCCTCGCACATCTCGTCGATCAGGGCGGAGTCGGTGACCCCGAGCAGGGCGACCGCACCCGAGTAGGTGACTCCGGCCGGCCCGGAACCGGCGATCAACTGGTCGAGGATCGACAGCGAGTCCCGGGCGCTGCCGCCACCGGCCCGCACGACCAGCGGCAAGACCGACGGCTCGACGGTGACGCCCTCGGCCTCAGTGAGTTTCTGCAGGTAGGGCCGGAGAACCGCCGGCGGGATGAGCCGGAACGGGTAGTGATGGGTGCGGGACCGGATGGTGCCGAGGACCTTGTCCGGTTCGGTGGTGGCGAAGATGAACTTCACATAGTCCGGCGGCTCCTCGACGAGCTTGAGCAGCGCGTTGAAACCGGCCGACGAGACCATGTGCGCCTCGTCGATGACATAGATCTTGTAACGGCTGTTGGCGGGCGCGAAGAACGCTTTCTCCCGCAACTCACGAGCATCGTCGACACCACCGTGGCTGGCCGCGTCGATCTCGATGACGTCGATCGAGCCGGCACCGTCGTTGGCCAGCGACTTACAGGACAGACACTCGCCGCACGGATCGGGGGTGGGGCCCTGCTCACAGTTGAGCGAGCGGGCCAGGATGCGTGCGCTGGAGGTCTTGCCGCAGCCACGTGGGCCGGAGAACAGGTACGCATGGTTGAGCCGCCCGCTGCGCAGCGCCTGCGACAGCGGCTCGGTCACGTGCTCTTGGCCGATGATCTCGGCGAAGGTGCGCGGCCGGTACTTGCGATAGAGGGCGAGTGCCACTCCTGCCACCTCCTGAACGACCGCGCCATTCTCCGTCGAGGGTCTGACAAGAACAAACGACGTGCCCCGACAGTGCGTGTCCGGAGGACAAAGTAAGGACCCCTCGTGCACCCGCCAGAGCCCGCTTATCCTTGCTGCCTTCCGGCCCTGGGGAGGTTCACAGGATGACGCCACACGAGGGGCTACGTGAGAGACTACCTAATGACGCCAGGCCACACGCGGACCCCCTCCCCGCGGGCGAGTCGGCTCAAGGTGTCTGTACTCTGGCTCTCGGAGGATTCGCCTAGTGGCCTAGGGCGCACGCTTGGAAAGCGTGTTGGGGGAAACCCCTCACGAGTTCGAATCTCGTATCCTCCGCCAGCACGAACAGGTGAGGCCGGACCCAGCGGGTCCGGCCTTCTTGCTATGCACGTCCCGGGCGACGGTGGTCGATCGGCCGGGTCTATTGTCTGGTTTGAAAACAGTGCGGGCGAGGGCCGGCTCCCGATCGGGGCCGGCCCTCGCCTTTTCACTTGCGGATCTTCACCGTGGTGGCGGCGGCTCGGCCGTCGAGATGGCCGGTGCGCTTGGCGATCACGGTCAGGGTCAGCTTCTTGCCGGTCCAGGTCTTCTTGAGCTTCAGCGAGGCCGTGGTGGCGACCAGTTTGCCCGCGACTCGCCACTCGTACCGATAGCTGGTCGCCTTGGGTGACCAGACGCCGGCCGTGACCTTTACCGTCTTCCCGGCTCGCGCCGTGCCTTTGATCTTCGGCCGGGTGGTCGCTCTGGGGGCCACGCCGTAGCCGACCGTCACTGAGGCCGTGGTGACCTGGACGTAGTGCGGGTGTTTCCCGGTGACTCGCACGGCGAGCCGTTTGCCGCGGAGTGACGCCGGGATGGAGTAGGAAGCCCCGGTCGCGCCCTTGATCGCTGTCCCGTTCGCGGTCCACTGGTAGGTGAAGCTGGGAACCGGGTCCCATTTGCCGGTCGCCGCTTTCACCACGGCTCCCACCCGCACGGTTCCGCTGATCGACGGGGTGCCGGCGGTCGGTGCGGGGCCGTGGACGGTGAGCGCCCCGGTGAGGGTGCTCTGTCCGGGCCGGAAGGTGGAGGTGCCGGTGACGTTCCAGGTTCCGGCGGCCAGGCGGGTGAAGTCGACGTCGACGGTGAGCTGGGTGCGGTCGGCGGTCAGGTGCCGGACGACGGCGGGAACCGTGGTGTGCCCGGCCCGGGTGAGGGAGATCTGGTCGGTGACGTCGAGTGACTTGCCGACGATCCACATCGGCCCGGGGGCGTGGTTGGAGGCGTCCGCGGACAGCAGGCTGCTGAGGGTGTACGGGTCCGGGAAGCACGGTTCGCTGCTGCACGTGGTCTCGGCCCGGAAGGTGAGCCGGTCGGTGGCGGTCGCGGGGGTGAAGATCAGCAGTGTTTCGGCGGCGTCGTCGGCCCAGCGACCGCATTCGCGGACGGTGGTGTAGTCGATGCATTCGCCGACGCCGGTGCCGGAGTCGGCGACGGCCAGGTGGAAGACGTCCGGGTCGCCGCTGAGCCGCACGTGGAACGAACTGTAGGAGCTGCTCGGCAGTGCCACGCAGACCGCGGTCCGGTCGGCGGTCAGTTCGCCGTCGATCGGACCGAAGCCGGGGGCGCTGCTCAGCTGGCGGGCGCATGAGGCGGGGACGCCGGATCCGGTGCCGAGGTTCCAGGTGTCGACCCGGATCGGGGTGGCGCCGGCGGTAGCGGTCGCCAGCACCTGGTAGCCGGTCCGGCCGGTGACCCGGCAGGGCAGGCTGCTGCACTCGATCGCGCCGGTGCTGTCGGTGACCCAGCCGTGTCCGCCGCGCACGTTGATCCAGTAGTGGTCGCCGGCGGCGGCGCTGAACCGGTAGCAGTGGATGTCGTCGGTGGCGGCGACGGTTCCGGCCGAGGCGCGCCCGCCGAATCCGGTGGTGGCCGGGGCCTGGCAGCCGGCGCCGGTGGCGTCCCGCCGGTTGATCCGGTACTGCCCGTCGGTCCGGTTGCTCACCGCGATCACGGTGTACGCCGCACCGGCGGTGAACCGGCAGTGGAAGATGTCGTCCTGGTAGCGGTAGTTCAGTCTGGTCTCGGTGTTGCCGCAGACGAGTGCGCCGGCCGCGTCGTGCACGGCGAGGGCGATTCCACCGGCCCAGGCCGTTCCGAGCCGGGTGAAGCTGAGTGTCTCCCGGGTGGCGTGCGCGCCGGCCGGGACTGTCCAGCATCTGACGAAGGTGTCGGCGGAGAGTCCGAAGGTCACTCCCTCGACGTCACCGAACCGGCCCTGCGGCAGGGTGTCGCATGTGGGGTTCTGGTCCAGCCGCTGCACGGCGATCGCGTAGTCGGCGACGGCCCGGTCCCCACCGACGAGTACCCGGTACGGCCCGGGGCCGGTGAGCGTGCATCCGGACGCCGCGCAGGCGATCCTTCCGTCGGCGTTGTGGACCTGCCACGTCACCTCGGGGGTCAGCGCGCTCGGGTAGGAGACGAGCACCCGGATCCGGGCGCCTTCCGGGCTGGGCAGCCGAAGACAGTCCGGTTCGCCTTCGGCCGCGATCGAGCCGTGGTGTGGCCCGGCGGAGATCCCCTGATCGGAGATGTCCACACAGGCCGTGGTGTCGTCGTCAGCGGCTCGGGCCGCTCCCGGGAACAGGGTCAATATCAGTAGGCCACCCAGCAGGGCGCTCCCCCAGCGTCTCAGCACCCGTGGATCTTGGCATCAAATCTGGGCGGCCGCTATCGCGTCGTCGACTTCCGGGAAGATGGCGAAGTATCGACCCAGGCCGACGTTCTCCATCAGCTGGGCGAGGAACTGGTTGGCGCCGGCGAAGCTCAGCCAGCCGCCGCGGGCCGAGATCACCTCTTTGCTGGTGATGAAGGCGCTCAGGCCGACCGAGTCACAGAATTTCAGGCTGGACAGGTCGACCACGATTCTGGGGACCGGGCGCTCCAGCAGGTCGGCGAGCACGGCATGCAACTGACCTGCGGTGTCGGCGTCCAGCTCACCCTGGAGGTGGAGGACCGCCACGTCGGCACGATGGTCGGTGACTGCTGCTTGCATGATGATCGGCTTCCCTACCCCCGTACTGGCTGGATATTCAGCCTAGATCGCAATCATCACGACACATCGGACACCACGTGCGTCAGAAAACGGGTCGGACCCCTGAGGTCCGACCCGTTTCGAAGGCTGGCTGAAACCGGTCAAGCATGTGCGGACGCAGCCAGTGGGGGGCTCCTGGCGCGGCTTTACAGCTCGCGCCACCGCCAGCGTGGTCCACGCCACGCGTCGGCCAGGATCATCGCTGATGCCTTGCCGGGACACTGCTGCACCTTCGACTTGCCTTCGGGGCCGCCCATCTGGGCCTCGACCTCCCATTGCGCGCCGTCGGTGCGGACGTAGACGTCCCGGCGCGCGAGCCGGACGTCGCCATTCCACCAGTGATGCTCAACTCTCACATGACAAATCTAGGACAGACATCGACGAACCTGCGTAGGGCGATTCTGCGAAACTTACTCGCCGCCCGGTCGGAACCACATTGTCTGATCCGGTAGTTTTGGGCTGCGTGACTTGCGCGACACCCTATGTATTTGGGCGGTTCGCACTCGACTACAGAGCGTATTTCCCGGCCCTGACGTGCGACGAAACACCACCGTTACACATCATGCACCTGATCATGGAGAACGCCCGAACGGATGAGCCGCCATGTAGACGGTCGGCCGACCCCGTTGTTGGCGACGGAGCGTAACAAGTCCCCGGCGCGCAAAAGCATCACAGAAGCAGTACAAAGCAGAGAGCCCAGTCACAAGGACTGGGCTCTCTTTTGGCGGTGGCGGAGGGATTTGAACCCTCGGAGGGCGTTAACCCTCACACGCTTTCGAGGCGTGCTCCTTAGGCCGCTCGGACACGCCACCGGTACGTACGTTACCGGACGCCTCACCGGCTCCGAAGTCGGGTCACCCATAACCGTGCGCCAGCCCGCTGACCTGGCAAGATCGACGCTCTAGCAACGAATGCGGAGGATTGAGATGAGCGTGCACATCGGCGGCAAGCCGGGCGACATCGCCGAACGGGTGCTGCTGCCCGGTGACCCGATGCGGGCGAAGTGGATCGCAGAGACGTTCCTGGAGGACGCGGTCTGTTACACCGAGGTCCGCGGGATGCTCGGGTTCACCGGCACCTGGAAGGGCCAGCGGGTCTCGGTGCAGGGCTCCGGCATGGGCATGCCGTCGGCCTCCATCTACACCCACGAACTGATCAACGAATACGGCGTCAAGTCAGTGATCAGAATCGGTTCCTGCGGCGCTCTGGCCCTGGACCTGAACCTGGGTGACGTGATCGCCGCGATCGGCTCGGCCACCGACTCCAACATGAACCGGACCCGCTTCGACGGCCTGGTCGACTACGCACCGGTCGCCGACTTCAGCCTGCTGCGCAAGGCGGTCGAGCTGGCAGAGGCGCAGGGCACCCCGATCCGGGTCGGCTCGGTGCTGGCCGCCGACGGCTTCTACACCGACCGCCCCGACCTCTACGACTCGCTCGCCGACTACGGGGTGCTCGCGGTCGAGATGGAGTCCGCCGCGATCTACACGATCGCCGCCCGCTACGGCGCCAAGGCCCTGACCATCCTGACGGTCAGCGACCACATCAAGCGCGGCGAGGCGATGGACTCCGCCCAGCGCGAAAAGGGCTTCACCAACATGGTCAAGATCGGTCTCGACACGGCAATCGCCTAAGAGCCAGATCAACACCACTGTTCCGGTACGCCACCGGGGCCCTTCGCCGCACCACACCTCCCGTGGCCACCGCGCGAGGAAGGCGCCGGGTCCCGGCCGACGAGGCGACCGCCGGGCCGAATGCGGCGGCCCCCGGTCCGGAGGCGGCGACCAGCGTGGTGACTTGGGGTTCGCTCCACACCCCAGGTCACCACACAACCCGTAGCAGCCACCCGCGCGACGACCCGCGGTTCACCCCGGCGTTCAGCGTGGTGACTTGAGGTGCGAATCGCGCCCCAACTCACCACGCTGAACGCCGGCGGCTAGCGGAAGAAGTCGCGGAGCAGGGCAGCGCACTCGGATTCGAGGATGCCGCCGTACACCTCGGGTCGGTGGTTGAGCCGCGAGTCGCGGACGACGTCCCAGAGGGAGCCGACCGCGCCCGTCTTGGGCTCCCAGGCGCCGAAGACCAGCGTCGAGACACGGGCCAGCACCAGCGCCCCGGCGCACATCGTGCACGGCTCCAGGGTGACCACCAGGGTGCAGCCCGCCAGCCGCCACTCGCCCACCCGCGCGGCGGCCCGCCGGATCGCCAATACCTCAGCGTGTCCGGTCGGGTCGCCGGTGAGTTCCCGCTCGTTGCCGGCGGCGGCCAGTTCAGAGCCGTCGGGACCGAGAATGATCGCCCCGACCGGAACGTCCTCGGACGAGGTGGAGGCGACGGCGATAGCCCGCCGCATCCACTCCTCCTGCTGCCGACGCCGGCTCACGCCTCGCGCAGCTCCTCCATCTCGTCACCGCAGCCGATCTTGGAACAGATCTCCGCGGTGACGTCGGCCGGCATCATCCCCTCCATGCCACAGAGGGCGAGCAGCCGTTTAGCGGTGATCCCCAGGTCACCGAGCAGGTCGGCGTCCCCGATCGGGTCGGCGTCCGGCTCGGGCGGGGTGTCGTCCTCGTCCTCCGCCCCGGACGCGGACGAGTCGTCCTGTTCGGCCAGGTCGTCCAGCTCCAGGGCCGGGGTCTCCACCTCGCCGAGCAGTACCGATCCGACCCGCGACTCCTCGGCGAAGGCCGAGTCCGAGGCGAAGACCCGCGGGTCCTCACCGTCGTCCAGCCGCAGGATCGCCAGGTATTCGTCGTCGCTCTCGACGAACAGGAGCGACAATTCGGCGTCCGGCTCGGCATCTCTCAGCGAGTCAACCACCTCGTCGATGTCAGCCAGGCCGGAAAGGTCCAGCTCCGACGCCGTCCAGCCGTTTTTGCCCCGGGCCACGGCGGCAGCGAAAATCGACACGATTCCCCCAACACGATCCTAAACACTCAGCGCCTGACGGTAGCGGGTGCGACGGCGGGCGCAGGGAGCCACGCCCTGAATCAGTTGACCGGGCGACGGCGTATAGCGATCAGCTCTCGGAGCCGAAGCCCCCGCACCCGCGGCGACAACATCGATTCGCGTGTCGATTTCGCCTGTGCGAGTGCCGCCAGCAACTCGAGTCGGCGACGGCTGCGATCGGGGTCGAGCCGTGGTGGCGAGGGGGCCATGGAGCCGAGAGTGCGACAGCGCGAGACGTTCGTCAAGAGTCGATGGCCACATCGGCAGAATCACTGCTCAGGGCTACCGCAGGTGTACGTCGAGTGGCCGCTGGAGAGCGGTCACCAGAGCGGCCAGTCGAGTGTCGCCGTCCATCGGTAGGCCACCAGCGCCAGCGCCAGCGACAGGCCGAACCCGCTCGCCACCGCCACTCCGGCGGCCGTTCCCCGGTCGCCGAGCACCGCCAGCACCGCGGCGACGGCCCAGGCGGCCATCGCGGCACCGATCGTCCACCAGGCGTACGACCCGAGGTCGTTGCCGAGGCTGCCGAAGAGCACGAACCAGGCCGTGGTGGCCGCGATCCCGGCCACCACGGGACCGGCCGAGACCGGGTGCACTTCCCGGTAGACCGGCCGGGGCGGGAGCCCGCTGAACATCATCGGCGAGTGCGGCAGCCCTCGCGGCGGAAGGTAGCCCGGGGGCGGTGGCTCAGCCACCGGCCAGGAGACTTGCCGGTCGGTCATCCTCGGTTCCCTCCGTCACACCTGTCCACAGCGTAGCCCTCGCCGGTCGGCACTATTTCCGGTCTTCTGCCAGGATGGCGCGGTGCCTCTACTCCGTACCCTCTCTGGTTTGACGCTTGTGGCGGTCTGTCTGGCCGGCTGCGGGTCAGTGACCGGTGGGTCGGCTTCGCCGGCCACCACACCGCAGTTCGTGGACCCGGCCGAGCAGCCGGTGGCGGCGCAGTCGGCGACTCCCGAGACGGCGTCGGCCCCGGCCACGAGCGCGCCCGCCGCCCCGTCGGTGCCGGCGTCGGCGAAACCCGAGCCGAGTGAGCCGGCTGCGGTGAAGGTGAAATATGTCTTCCCCGTCGACGCTTCGAACGTGGACTGGCACAACACCCACTCGAAGTACCCGGGCACCGATGTCTTCGTCGACTGCGGGTCGCGTTTCGTGGCCACCACCAGCGGGACCGTGCTGGAGGTCAGCCTCCGGGACCGTTACGTCAAGGGCAATCCGGACGGCCCGTTCAACGGCGGCCTCTCGGTGGCGATCCGGGGTGACGACGGGGTGCGCTACTACGGCTCGCACCTGAGCAAGGTGCAGTCCGGCATCACGCCGGGGACCAAGGTGAAAGCCGGTCAGCTGCTCGGCCTGACCGGTAGGACCGGCAACGCGAGCAACGTCTGTCACGTGCACTACGGCATCTCCCCGCCGTGCGCCGAGACCGGCGACTGGAAGGTGCGGCGCGGAGTCGTCTGGCCGTACAGCTATCTCGCGTCCTGGCGTAAGGGTGGCCAGAAGAGCCCGGTCGCCGCCGTCGAGTCGTGGGAGAAGAAAAGCGACTGCAAGGCCTAGTCTCGGCGCATGCACATTGCGGTCATCGGGCTGGGACTGATCGGCGGTTCGCTGCTGCGGGCGCTCGCTGCCGCCGGGCACGAGGTGGTGGGCTACGACGCCGACCCGCTCACCCGGTCGGCGGCTCGGGAGGCCGGGTTCTCGATCGCCGATTCGGTGCGGGAGGCGGCTGCGGGGTGCGACGTGACCGTTCTGGCCGTACCGCTGCCGGTCTTGCCGCAAGTGGCCGCCGACCTGGACGGATATGACGGCCTGGTGACCGATGTGACGTCGGTGAAGGGTCCGGTGCGGGACCTTCTCGAGGGGCGCCGGTTTGTCGGCGGGCATCCGATGGCGGGCCGGGAGACGTCCGGGTTCGCGGCGTCCGAGGCGACCCTCTTCGACGGCTGCGCCTGGGTGTTGTGCCTGGAGCCGCACGAGAGCGCCTTGGACGACTGGCTGCTGCTGGCCCGGTTGTTCACCGGGATGGGCGCGCGGGTGGTGCCGGTGACCGCGACCGAGCACGATGCCGCCGTCGCCCAGATCAGTCACGTGCCGCACCTGTTCGCGGCGGTCCTGGCCGGGCAGCTCCAGGAGAACCCGCTGGCCGGGGCGCTGGCGGCTGGATCGTTCCGGGACGGCACCCGGGTGGCCGCGACCCGTGCCGAGCTGACCGCGGCGATGTGCGGCGGCAACTGGAGTTCGGTGCACCGGGAGCTGCGGCGGCTCATCGGTGACCTGGAGCTGATGGCCGAGGCGCTGGAGTCGGACGATCCGATCCGGGCGTTGACGCCCCAGCTCAAGATCGGCGAGGTGGCACGAAGGGCCTGGCCCGCGACGACCGGCAGCCCCAAAACCGAGATGTCGGAGATCTGGGCTCTGTTGGAACTGGGCCGGGCCGGCGGATGGGTGACATCCGTGCGCGATCGGGAGGTTGTCACGATGCGGCCGGAAAATGACCGCAATGGCTCCTAACGTCAGGTGACGACACCACGACGTTAGGAGCCGAGAGATGCCCGGTCAGGTTCGCCCCGTCACCGACGAGCAGGACGGTCTGCTCGCGTACCTCGCCCAGATGCGTTACGTGCTCAAGCTGACCGCGTTCGGGCTCACCCCGGAGCAGTTGCGGGCGACGCCGAGCGCCAGCCCACTCAGCGTCGCCGGTCTGATCAAGCACTGCGCCACCACCGAGGAGGGCTGGCTGACGACCGTCCGGGGTGAGCGGCAGCCGGTCGACTACGGGGCGTACGAGCGCAACTTCCGGATGGCCGACGACGAGTCCCTGGACGACATCCTCGTAATGTACGACCGGGTCGCCGCGGCCACCGAGAAGACCGTCCGCGAGCTGGCCGATCTGGATCATCCGGTGCCGATCGACCACTCGGTGCCGTGGAATCCGAAGGACCAGGACTTCTGGACGCTGCGGTGGGTGCTGCTGCACCTGATCCAGGAGACGGCGCGGCACACCGGGCACGCGGACGTGATCCGGGAGACCGTCGACGGGGCCACCGCGTACCCGCTGATGGCCGCCGCCGAGGGCTGGCCCGAGACCGACTGGATGAAGCCCTGGAAGAAGGCTTAAGGCTTCTCTCCCCGGTCGACGCGGATCACCCGGCGGTCCGTGACGATCGCGGTGACCAGGTCGAACGGGGTGACGTCGAAGGCCGGGTTCACCGCCTCGCTCCACGCGGTGACCTCGGCCGAACCGCGGTCCTCGATCTCCACGTCCGCGCCGGTGGCGGTGTGCGTGTCGACCGTCGACTCCGGCGCGACCACCAGGAACGGGATTCCGGCCCGCCGCGCGCCGAGCGCGTGCGAGTAGGTGCCGATCTTGTTGATCACGTCGCCGTTGGCGCAGATCCGGTCGGCGCCGAGGATCACCGCGTCCACCTCGCCACGGGCCATCAGGAACGGCCCGGCCGAGTCGACCGCGACCCGGTGCTCGATGCCCCAGCGGGTCAGCTCCCACGAGGTGAGCCGGGCGCCCTGCAGCAGCGGCCGGGTCTCGCTGGCGATCACCGCGGCGAGCCGGCCGCGCCGGTGCAGTTCGCCGACCACGCCGAGGGCGGTGCCGACGGTGACCGCGGCCAGCGCGCCGGTGTTGCAGTGGGTGAGCAGCCGGGGCCGGGCCCCGCACAGTTCGGCGACCAGGTCGGCACCGAGCCGGGCCATCGACTCCGAGGCGGCGATCTCCTCGTCCCGGACGGCGCAGGCCTCGGCCAGCACGGCCGCCGGCCCGTGCGGGAGCAGCGCGGCGGCCCGGCGGGCGCCGCGGGCCAGGTTGACCGCGGTCGGCCGGGCCGTCTCGATCCGCTGGACGGCGAGGTTGAGGGCCGCCGGATCGTCGAGGTGGATCCGGGCGGCCAGGGCCACTCCGAAGGCCCCGGCCACACCCAGCGCCGGTGCTCCGCGGACCGCGAGCGACTGGATCGCCGCGATCAGCTCGCCCACGGTGTGCAGCCGCAGCACTCGTTCCTCACCCGGCAGGGCCGTCTGGTCGATGATCTCGACGGCCTCGTTGACCCAGTCGATCGTCCGCACTGTCGTTACTCCGCCCGCTCGCTGATCCGTTTCAGTACCGCCTCGACAGTGTCCCGGCTGTCGCCGAGTTCCTCACCGGTCCACCGGGCCTTGACCGCGATGCTGGTGCCGTCGTGCAGGGTCAGCTCGAAGCTGATCGGCACCGCCTTGAGGATCTTGGCGTCGGTGACCTCCTCGTACGGCACGAACCGGTACAGGCCGGCCAGCACCGCCGGGTCGTTGTTGGACAGCATCTCCTTGAGCCGTTTCTCACCCTCGCCGCTGCCCTTCGGGGCGGGCACGAAGACGAAGCCGCGGTTCAGCAGGATGAGGTCGGAGTCCTGGTCGTCGACCTTGAGACTGGCCATCGCACCGAGCACGTCGGCGCCGCTCGCGGTGGCCTTGGACTCGACGACCCGGGCCGCGTCGACGTGGACGCCGATCGCGGCGAGCCGTTCCCGGGCCTCCTCGACGGTCTGCGGGTCGACCGCCAGTTTGGCGATCTCGGCGTAGTCGACAGGTTCCCCGGCGGCGTCGACCAGCCGGGCCGGAGCCGACCAGGAGTGCTGGAAGGTGGCCACGCCGGACCGCACCGCGGCCAGGGTGATCAGGTCGTCCATCGGGTCGGCGAAGGCCACGGCCGCCTCCTTGCGGGTGGCGTTCGGGAAGAACTCGGCGGCCAGTTCGCCCAGTTTGCCGGTGGTGACCAGGTCGAAGATCTCGGCGAGGCCGGCTTCCTGGACACCGAGCCGCCGCCCGGCCGAACGGAAGATCCGGTCGGCGCGACGCTGCTGGACCGCGGTGATCGACGCGGCGGTGAACTCGGCCCAGGGCAGGACCTCGCGGTCACCGAAGTTCACCACCGCGGCCTGGAGGGCGAGGCCGGTGCCGTCGAGCTGGGGCAGCAGGGCCGCGGCGGGACGGCGGTCGGGCGCGTGCTGGACGGCAGGCAGCGCCCGCATCGCCGCGATGCGCTCGCCGATCGCCGGGTGGGTGTCCCAGCGCGAGGTCTCGGTGTCCGGCTCCTGGTCACGCAAACGAGCCAATTCCTCGGTACGGGCGGCGTAGAGCTGTCCGAAGCCACCGAAGATGTCGTCGGGCGCGTAGCCGTGTTCCCAGCCGTAGGCCACGTACCGTCCGAAGTAGAAGTCCCAGGCGGCGTCGATGACGGGCAGTTCCCGCATCGTGCTGACCGCCGCGTCGAGACCGGCGACCCGTACCGAGACCTGGTCGGCCTCGAATTCCTGCTGTCGAGTCACGGCGTTGCTGACCAGCAGGTAGAGACGGCCGTAGCCTTTGAACACCCAGCCGAAGACGTTCCACTTGCCGACCCGGCTGAGCGTCTCGTGCATGGCCGCCCGGCCCCGGTAGGCGACCGCGGAGAGCCGGGTGTGCGAGCCGGAGTAGTGGCCGAGTTCGTGGGCGAGGACCGAGCGGAGCTGGTCGACGGTGAAGGTCTGCAGCAGCGGCATGCCCAGGTAGAGCCGCCGGGTGCCGCCGATCAGGCCGAGCAGTGTGGTGTCCTCGCTGACCGCGGCGTTCACCTCGGGCACGAGCCGGATCTCGTCGGGCGCGCGGGTGCCGGCCTCGGTGGCCATCTCCCGGACCGTCTGCCACAGGACGGGCGCCTGCTCGGGGCTGATCAGCAGGCCCTCGGGCTCGCTCGGCCGGGAGCGGATCGCCCGCCAGAGGCCGGTGACCACCGCACCGACCGCGACGAGCAGCACCCAGCTCAGTTTGGCGGCGCCGAGGCCGCTCAGGTGGGTCCAGATCTCGTAGAGCAGAAAGCCGACGACGGCCAGTTGGAGCAGGCCGAGTACGTAGAAGCCGACGAGCATCGCCACCGATACGGCGGCGCGCAGCGCTGTGGACATGGTTCCTCCCCCGTGGATGTAGCCGTCGGAAGATACCGATCTCGATATCCGCCGGGCAAGATTCTTCAGAGGTCCTACGCTGGCCGTATGACATCGCGTGATCCGGTGGCGGACCTGCGGCGGATCGCCTTCCTGCTGGAGCGGGCGAACGAGGCGACCTATCGGGTGCGCGCGTTCCGGTCGGCCGCCGCCGTGGTCGCGAAGACGCCGCACGACGAGCTGACCGCCCGCGCCGAGGCCGGCACGCTGGCGAAACTGTCCGGGGTGGGCGAGGTGACGGCCCGGTGTGTGACCGAGTCACTGGCCGGGGAGGAGCCGGTCTACCTGCGCCGACTGACCGGCACCGAGGGCACCGACCTGCCGGCCGCGGCCGCCGCTCTACGGGCGGCGCTGCGGGGTGACTGTCACGTGCACTCCGACTGGTCCGACGGTGGCTCGCCGATCGAGGAGATGGCGCTGGCCGCGGCGGACCTGGGGCACGAGTGGTTCGTGCTGACCGATCACTCGCCGAGACTCACGGTGGCCCGCGGTCTGACCGCCGACCGGCTGCGCCGGCAGCTCGACCACGTGGCCCGGCTCAACGAGGCACTACCGGACGGTTTCCGCGTTCTCACCGGTATCGAGGTGGACATCCTGGACGACGGCAGCCTCGATCAGGAGGACGAGCTGCTGGCCCGGCTGGATCTGGTGGTCGGCTCGGTGCACAGCAGACTGCGGGACGACTCGGCCCGGATGACCCGGCGGATGGTGACCGCGATCGCGAACCCGCACCTGGACGTTCTCGGTCACCTGACCGGACGCAAGGTGGCCGCGGCCGGGGCCGGGGACGCCGCGCACTCCAAGACGCGGACCCGGCCGCCCAGTGACTTCGATCTGGCGAAGGTGCTCGCCGCCTGCCTGGAGCACGACAAGGCGGTGGAGATCAATTCGCGCCCGGACCGGCTGGACCCGCCGAAGCGGATGCTGACCGTCGCGGTCGAGGCCGGCTGTCTGTTCAGTATCGACACCGACGCGCACGCCCCCGGTCAGCTCGACTGGCTCGGCTTCGGCTGTGAGCGGGCCGCGCTGTGCGGCGTGCCCACCGAGCGGGTGATCAACACCTGGACGGCGGAGCACCTCCTTAAGTGGACTGCGTCGCACGGGCGAGTTCCGTAGGGTCGGCACAGTGGGACGAATCGACGAAATTGCCAACCGATACGTCGACGAGTGGGCCGTGCTCAACCCAACGGGCGCGACCGCTGTCGGCATCACCGGCTACGACGACAGACTGGACGACCTCTCTCCGGAGGGCTATCAGGCAAGGTCCGAACTGACCCGGCGGACCATCAACGAACTGGACGTGACCGACCCGGAGCACGAGTCGGAGGACGTCGCCAAGGACGCGATGCTGGAGCGCCTGGGCCTCCAGCTGGCGCAGCAGGACGCGGGTTACGCGGCCACCGACGTCAACGTGATCACCAGTGGTCTGCACGAGATGCGCATGGTCTTCGACGTGATGCCGGTCGAGGGTGAGGAGGCGGTCGCCAACATCGCTACCCGGCTGCAGGCTTTCCCGGACGCGCTGAAGCAGTACCGGCGCACGCTGCTGGAGGGTGCCGACAGCGATCGGGTCAGTGCCCGGGCGCAGCTCATCGCGGTGGCCGAGCAGTGCGACGCGTGGACCGACCCGGCCCGGGACGACTTCTTCCACGGTCTCACCCGCCGGCTCAGCGCGTCCGGCGCGCTCGCCACCGAGCTGGAGCGGGGCGCGGCGGCGGCGACCGAGGCGACCGCCGCCTTCGGCGCCTTCCTGCGCGACGAGCTGGCCCCGCGCGGGCGGGCGAAGGAGGCAGCCGGCGAGGAGCGGTACGAACTCTGTTCCCAGTACTTCCTCGGTGCCAAGATCGACCAGCTCGAGACGTACCAGTGGGGTTTCGCCGAGTTGGACCGCCTGGAGCGGGAGATGCGCGCGGTGTCCGCGGAGATCGCCGGCACCGGGGCCTCGGTGGAGCAGGCGGTCACCCTGCTCGACGCCGATCCGGCCCGCAACATCCGCGGCAAGGAGGCCTTCCGGGACTGGATGCAGGAGCTGTCCGACCGGGCGATCACCGAGCTGAACGGCACCCACTTCGACATCGAGGAGCCGGCCCGCAAACTGGAGTGCTGTCTGACGCCGACCAGCGACGGCGGCATCTACTACACCGGGCCGAGTGAGGACTTCTCCCGGCCGGGGCGGATGTGGTGGGCGGTGCCCGCGGAGCAGAAGATGTTCTCCACCTGGCGGGAGGTGACGACCGTCTACCACGAGGGTGTCCCCGGCCATCATCTCCAGGTCAGCCAGGCGCTGCTGCGGGCCGACACGCTCAACCGCTGGCAGCGGCTGCTCTGCTGGTGCTCCGGGCACGGCGAGGGCTGGGCGCTGTACGCCGAACGCCTGATGGAGGAACTCGGCTACCTGTCCGACCCGGGTGACCGGCTCGGCATGCTGGACAGCCAGGCGCTGCGGGCGTCCCGGGTCATCGTCGACATCGGGATGCACCTGGAGCTGGAGATCCCGCGGGACAATCCGTTCGGCTTCCATCCCGGCGAGCGGTGGACGCCTGAGCTGGGCTGGGAGTTCCTGCGAGCGCACACCCGGGTTCAGGAGGACGTGCTCCGGTTCGAGTGGAAGCGTTATCTCGGGTGGCCGGGGCAGGCGCCGTCGTACAAGGTGGGCGAGCGGATCTGGCTGCAGGCCAGGGATGAGGCGAAGCTTCGTAAAGGAAGTGATTTCGACCTCAAGAGCTTTCACCGGGACGCTTTGAACCTGGGGTCGCTGGGTCTCGACCCGCTGCGCAAGGCACTGGCCAGGATTTGAGTCATTCGGGTCTCTCCTTACCGAAATCGGGACGGAGAGACCCGTTTTTGCGTGATAGGTCGATTACTCGGAGTGGTAATTGACCGCATCGCGAGCGATCGAGCACTTTCCGTAAAAACGGCGCAGCCAAGACGTAACAAATCCGAAGTAGAACTCATATTCACGTCTCCGGGACGGTACGGATACGATCTCTCGCGGCGCTCTCACTTGGTTCCCCTCAGGCCCGGAGCCCCAGCCAGGGGCATTCGAACCGTCAGGTCCGCAGCGTCGCGCATCCCCCGATCAGCCGAGCGAACTCTGACCCTTGGAAAGGGGTTTTCTGAGGATTTCTCGGATAGATTGACCCGGATCGGTGCGCCCGCATGGCTACTATCTGTAGCCCCCCATTGGCCCATCGCGTGTGCATGGCGGAGGACTAAAGCAATGTCAGTCTCGGTGAACAGCCGGCGAACCCGTTTACGCTCCGCCCTCGCGGCAGTGCTGACGGTTCTCGTCGTGCTGCCGACCGCAGCCCTGTTCCTGCGTGTCCTGGAGGACGTTTCGACTCAGCGTGAGGACACCGAGCTCAAGCAGCAGGGCGTTCAGTACCTCGTCGCACTGGCCCCCCTGATCAGCGCGCTCGCCGACTCGCAGTCGCAGGCGCTGCAGGGTGTCAAGGCCGAGCCGGCCTCTCTCACCTCGGCCGTCGACCGTGTGCAGAAAGCGGACACCGACCTGGGCGGGGCGCTCGGCACCACGAACCGCTGGGCCGGTGTCAAGGACAAGATCGGCAAGCTACCCGGCATCACGGGCAACTCGCAGCAGGTCTTCGAGGCCCACGTCGAGGTCGGCGACCTCGCGCTGGGGCTCTACAACGAGGTCCGCGAGAACTCGAAGCTCAACATGGACCAGCAGAACGACATCTGGTTCCTGCAGGAGACCATCGCGGTGAACATGCCCGAGACGGTCACCGCGGTGAGCCGGATGAGCGACCTGGCGAACATGGTCGCCGGTGCCGCCCGGGCCCAGAAGCCCGCGCTTCAGGTCCGGCTCGGCATCGAGGTCGACTCGGTTCAGACCGGTGTCGCCAAGCTGACCGACAACCTGCAGGCCGCCGCCGAGGAGACCGACAGCGCCACTCTCGCCGGTAACACGGTCAACAACCTCGACTCGTTCCGTCGCGGTGTCGAGGCCGCCAACCGTGGTGCCAACTTCGGTGGCGAGCCGGACGTGTCCACCCTGGTGACCGCGCAGAGCACCCTGAGCACCGCACTGAGCGCGCTGACCACGGTCCTGCTCAACGAGATGCAGACCCTGCTCGACGAGCGGACGGACGGCCTGACCTACCGCCGGGCCGAGGCCTGGGTGCTGTTCGGTGTCACCGTCATCCTGATCCTGCTCGCCACGTTCTGGGCGCGCAGCGGCGCGGCTTCGGCCGGTCGCTCGTCCGGCGCCGGCGACAGCGGCCGTGACATCTCGGTGCACCACGACGGCCAGCCCGGCCAGTCCGGCCCGGCCAGCCCGGGTACGTACGGCGGCTCGGGTAACCCGTACGACCAGGTCCCCGGCTACGGCGACGCCTCCAACTACGGCAGCGGGTCGGCTGGGCGGGAGCGTTCCGGTGCTCTTCGGTAAGTTCCGCATTCTGGGCAAACTGGCCCTGCTTATCCTGGTCCCCCTGCTCGGTGTTGTCGGTCTGAGCATCCCGGTCATCTATGAGCGTGTCGACGCGGCCCGTACCGCCGGAGCCATCTCGGACACCGTCCAGCGGGCCACCCAGGTCAGTTCGGCGCTGATCGAGCTCCAGGAGGAGCGGCTGCTCTCGGTGGGCTACCTGCTCGGCCTGGTCGAGCGCCCGGCCCTGGTGGCACAGAGCGCGGAGGCCGCCGACGTGGTGGCGCACCTCGCCGAGGACAAGAGCGCCCCGGTGGATCTGCGCCGCGCCATCGCCGGCGCCGCCCGCCTCGAAAGCACCCGGCAGAACGTGCTGAACAACGCCGTCGAGGCGCAGGACGTGATCGAGGACTTCACCGGTGCCATCGACCCGCTGATCGCCGGTCTCGGCCTGGCCGTCGGCGCTGACCTGACCACCGGCGTCGGCCGGCAGGTGTACGCGCTGGAACGCGCCATGCGCTCCGACGACCTGATCAGCCAGGCCTCCTGCTGGCTGGCCGCAGCGGTGGTCACCCGGCCGCGGAACACGCTGCTGGCCAACCAGATGCTGAGCGAGTTCACCTCGGACTTCGCCCAGATCGAGGCACTGATCACCACGTCCCGGGTGTACTTCACGGACGCCCAGTACAAGCTCTACATCAGCACCCAGCAGGCGTTCAACTTCCGGGTCGGCACCAAGTTCAGCCAGACCCTGGAGACGAACCCGGCACAGGCGCTGCGGGACCTGCAGATCAAGACACTGTTCCCGTCGCTCCAGTCAGTGACCGTCCTCGGTAGCTTCGTCGAGAAGCGCGTGGCCCAGGACGTGGGTACCACGGTGACGAGCAACCGGGAGAGCGCCATCCGGCAGTCCGTCCTCCTCGGTGGCGGCGCGGTCCTGCTGCTCATCCTGGTGATCACGCTGTCGATCTTCATGGCCCGCGCGGTCGCCCGGCCGCTGCGGCGCCTGACGATCTCCGCCGACCGCATCGCCCGCGCCGCCGAGTCCGAACTCGAGCGGGTGGCCGACGACGAGGCCGAGGCCCAGGTCCGCCCGATCCGACTGGACCCGGTCGACGTCGAGGCCCAGGACGAGATCGGTGACCTGGCCCGAGCCTTCGACCGGGTGCAGACCACCGCCGCCCGGCTGGTGGAACGTCAGGTGCTCGGCCGCCGTAACGTCGCCCAGATGTTCGGCCACGTCGGCCGGCGTACCCAGAACCTGGTCGGCCGTCAGCTGTCGCTGATCGACTCGCTGGAACGCCGCGAGACCGACAGCGACCGCCTCCGCGAGCTGTACCGACTGGACCACATGTCCAGCCGTCTGCGCCGGAACGCGTCCGCGCTGGTCGTGCTCTCCGGTGGTGCCGGTGCGAACGAGCACATGGCCCCGCTGGCCCTCTCCGACGTGGTTCGTCTCGCCCTGGGTGAGATCGAGGATTACACCCGTGTCGAGGTGGACATCCCCGAGGACATCATCGTGGTCCCGGCCATCCTGGCCGACCTGACGCTGCTCCTGGCCGAGCTGCTGGAGAACGCCACGGTGTTCTCCCCGCCGCACACCAACGTCACGGTCAGCGCCGACGAACTGCGGGGCGGCGCCCGCCTGGCGATCATCGACCGCGGTCTGGGCCTGGCCCCGGAGCGTCTGGCCGAGGAGAACGCCCGGCTCACCCGTCGTGAGCGCCTCGACCTGGCGCCCACCGAGGTGCTCGGTCTCTTCGTGGTCGGCCGGCTCGCTCGCCGGCACGGCATCGAGGTGACCCTGACCGACACGCCCGACGGCGGTCTGACCGCCTGGATCGACCTGAACCCGTCGCACATGGTCGCCCGGATCGAGAACCTCAGCCCGCTGGCGCCGGCCACCTTCCCGGCCAACAGCGCGCCGACGATCCCGGCGCCGCCCTCGGTGCCGCAGATCCAGGCCCCCGAGCAGGTCCCGGCGTACTCCGGCGCACTGCGCAGCAACACCACCGAGGTCGCGATCACCAGTGCCGGGGTCCGGTCGGTGCCGGGCAGCCAGCAGCCGTTCGACCCGGTGGTGCTGAGCCGGGCCACCCAGATCGTCGAGTCCGGCAACTCCTGGAACGCCTTCGGACCGGGTGCCGCACCCGCGCTGAGCAGTGGCCCGGGTGACCCGTACGCGGGCCAGCCGATCTACGACGCCGAGCCGGTGTACTCGCCGGGACGGGCCTACCAGGAGCCGTCCTACCCGTCGGCCGGTGGTTACCCGGACCCGGCGCAGCAGGTCGACATGGGCACCCCGATCGCCGGCCGGGTCCCGGCCGCGCTTCCGGCGCTTCCCCCGGCTCAGCCGACCTGGAACATCCCGTCGCAGGCCACCGCGCCCGCGCTGCCGTCCCCGGTGGTACCGGTCATCCCGGCCCCGGCGGCCCCGGCAGCACCGGAGCCGGAGCGCAACGGCAGTCCCAACCCGCTGCGGCGCCGGGTTCCCGGCGACCAGCTCCCGGTCGAAAGCGGACCGCACCAGCTCGCCGCCCCGCAGTCGCAGGACGACGCCCTGGCCGCGCGTGCCGCGTTCGACGCCTTCGAGGCCGGTGTCACCAAGGCGCAGTGGGACGCCAACGACACCAGCGTCTCGATGCCGGCCCCGGATCTCAGCCAGTCGTCGTGGAACAGCACGCCGGCTCCGTCGTCCTGGAACAGCACCCCGGCACCGTCCTCCTGGAACGAGACGCCGGCACCGGCGCCGTGGAACGAGACGCCCGCTCCGGTCCCGGCGGCACCGCCGGCCCCTCCGGCCTCCAACGGCTCGGCGCAGCTGACCCGTCGTGTGCCGGGAGCGAGTCTTCCGCGTGACGAGCACCCCCCGATCCAGCCGCCGGCCCCGACGACGCTGGATCCCGAGGCCGTACGAGCTCTCATGGATCAGTTCGAGTACGGAGTCGCACTCGCGCTGAATGAAAGTCAGCCACAACACGAGGGACAACCGCGATGACATCCCCTTACTCCGCCGCACCTAGCCAGCTCAGCGCTGAAGCCAAAACCTTCAACTGGCTGCTGGACTCGTTCACCTCCGGTACCGCGGGAGTGATCGAAGCCATCGCCGTCTCCTCGGACGGTCTGCTGATGGCCATGTCAGCGATCAAGGACCGGCCCAACGCCGAGCGCCTCGCGGCCGTGGTGTCCGGCCTGACCAGCCTCTCCGGTGGTGCGGCGAGCTGGTACCGGCTGGGTGCCCTGAACCGGGTCATCATCGACATGGCCGACGGGTACCTGCTGGTCACCGCGATCAGCGCCGGTTCCGTCCTCGGTGTCATCGCGGACCGCTCGGCGAACCTCGGCACCTTGGCGTACGAGATGACGCTCTTCGCCTCCCGCGCCGGGGGTGCGCTGAGCCCGCGCCTGATCGCCGAGCTGAAGAACGCCGTTCAGCAATGACCTACCCGGCCTCCGACGACCCGGTAACTCCGGCGCGCCCAGGAGTCCGGCCGTTCCTGCAATCCGGTCCTCAGCAGCCGACCGGCGGCTACACCCCCACCGGGGAACAGCCGCCGGTCAACGCCTCGACCAACACGCTGCGCCCGTTCGTCATCACGGCCGGGCGAACCGATGGAGGAGACCCCGACATCGGTATGGAGACTCAGGTGACGCTGGTGCCAGGTGCGCCGGCGTCCCGGCTCACACCGGAGACCAGGGCGATCGTGGCTATCTGTGAGGACAGCCCGATCTCGGTAGCCGAGATCTCCGCACGCCTCCGCCTGCACCTGGGCGTGACGCGAATCCTGGTCGGCGACCTTCGGGCCTCCGGTCAGCTCGACGTTCATGTGCTGGAGAACGACACACCAGACCCCGAGACCATCATGCGAGTGATCCGTGGACTTCGATCCATCAGCTAACCGTGTCGTCGGCACCGCGCGCATACCAGGCGGCGCTGTGCCGAAGAAGGCACCCGTCCCGGTAAAGATCATCGTGGCCGGTGGCTTCGGGGTGGGCAAAACGACCACCGTCGGCGCCATCTCCGAGATCTCACCGCTGACCACCGAGGCCGAGATGACCTCGGAGTCCGTCGGTATCGACAACCCCGGTCAAGCAACCCTGAAGACCGGTACGACCGTGGCGATGGACTTCGGCGTCCTGACCATCGACCAGACGCTCAAGCTCTACATCTTCGGCACGCCGGGCCAGACCCGGTTCGCCTTCATGTGGGACGACCTCGTCAGGGGTGCACTCGGTGCCCTGGTTGTGGTAGATACCAACCGAATAGACGACTGTTATCCGGCGGTCGACTACTTCGAGCGGGCCGGTCTCCCTTTTGTGGTCGGCATCAACACGTTCAACGGCCAGATGAGTTACAGCGTCGAGGAGGTGCGGTGGGCCCTCGCGGTACGCGAAGACATCCCGGTCATATCCTTCGATGCACGATTCCGTTCTTCGGTGCGGGACGCTCTGCTCGTCGTTCTGGACCAGGCTCTCGACAAGGCGATCCGCACGAAGTCGTAGGGTTTGGACCGGTCGCCCGGTGAAGGTTTCCCACCGGAGGCGGAACAGGGCGGTTCCCAAACCGGCCCGCGGAGGGGCAGAGTTGGGATACCGGGCGACCGTGCAGGAAAGAGGACAGTGACGTGCGAGGCGGATTGGACGACGCACTCGACAAGCTCGCCCGACGGGATGAGCTGCGCCGTCGCGCGACCGGCGAGAGTGGTGGCACTCCGCCGGCGGTGACGGAGCTGGTCGAGGCGATCGCCGGTGTGGTGTCCCGCAATCCCCAGATGAGCGTCACGGTCGGCGTCGAGGGCACCGGTGATCCGGTGCTGCTCCATTTCGCCATGGCCGACGGCGTGGTGCAGGTGACCGCCGACAACACGGTCGCGTCCCGGGCCGCTGAGGGTTCGCGGCACGCCGACTTCGAGATCGACGTCGAGGAACCGGCCGAGGAGCCGGCGCCCGCGGCGGAGATGCCCCGGGCCAGTCACGACGATCAGGACCGGTTCGGCCCGACCGACTACGACTACGCCGAGCCCACGACGGCCGAGCAGCCGTATGTGCAGCAGCGGGCGCACGAGACCCCGTTCGGGTATGAGGCCGCCGGTTATGCCGAGCGCGGCAACATCACTCCGCACCCGTTCGCTCCGACGCCGCCCCCGCAGGTCCCACCCCAGACCCAGGCTTCCCCGCATCCGTACGCGGCGGCACAACAGCCCCCGCATCCGTACGCGGAATACGCGGAGTACTCCCAGCAGACCCAGCAGCAGCCCGATCCGGAGCCGCCGCTGTTGGAGCCGCTGAAGGAGCCGATCCCGCTGAAGGTGGAGCGCCCGGAGGAGACCGAGCAGGCGGCCCGTCGCCTGGCGGCGATGCTGCGCAGCGACCCGACCCTGCTCGACGGCCCCTAGTAAGCATCTGATCACTCTCCGTAAGTGTTACTGGCCGCCCGCGTAAGTCACTCTAAGTGGTCAGTCGACTCCATTGCGGTACGGCGCCGCTTTGCCGGAATTGCCCATGAACGCGCCCCGTTTCGCCTGTTGATATCCCGTCTGAGATGTCTGGGTTAGACCTTTTGGCCGGAGTCCGTCTCCGTTCCGCTCACCGCTATTGAGTCACGCTCGGTAGCTACCTAATGTCCTAATACGTCCGGGAGAAAAGCCACGGATTACACGGACAGTGAGTGAAACGGGGAGGTACCGATGGGCGCGTCGGAGAGCTGGCAGATCGCCGTCGCCGGCTATGCGGTGCTGCTCGCCTGGCCGATCACCACGGTGGTCCTGGTCTGGTTCGCACTGCGCTACCACGGCACGCACCGCGCCAAGACCGTCAACCGGTCGGTGGCCGGTGGCAACGGCCGCCCCGAGCACTTCTGGATCATCGTCCCGGCCCTGAACGAAGAGGCCGTCGTCGCCAACACCGTCGGCGCGGCACTGAAGCTGCGCGGCCCGGCCGGAACACTGTCCCGGGTCCTGGTCGTCGACGACGGCTCGGACGACCGCACCCCCGAGGTGCTCGCCGCGATCGACCACCCCCGTCTGCACATCCTGCGCCGCGAACTGCCGGCCGCCCGGCAGGGCAAGGGTGAGGCGCTGAACGCCGCCTACCGGCACATCTCGATGCTGACCGAGCAGGCCGGCATGGCCCCGGAGAAGGTGGTCGCCGGCATCATCGACGGCGACGGCCAGGGCAGCGAGAACATCCTGGTCGAGATCTCCCGTCTGATGCGTGACGAACGCATCGGCGCGGCCCAGGTGCAGGTCCGCATCCGCAACCGCAACCGTCTCCTCGGTGCCGTGCAGGACCTGGAGTTCGGCGCGATCGTCGACGCCTGCCAGAACATGCGTGACGCTCTGGACACCGTCGGCCTCGGTGGCAACGGCCAGTTCAGCCGGCTCTCCACTCTCCAGGCACTGGGCGCCGCGCCCTGGTCCAGCTGCCTGGTCGAGGACATGGAGCTGGGATTGCGCATGCACCTGAACGGGGTCGGCATCCGCTACACCTCCCGGGCCTCGGTGACCCAGCAGGCCGTCGTCGACATCCGCCGGCTCACCCGGCAGCGCACCCGCTGGGCGCAGGGCAACATGCAGTGCGCCCGGTACGTCGGCCGGCTCTTCTCGTCGCCGCGGGTCGCCCGGATCGCTCTGGCCGAGATGCTGCACTACCTGCTCTCCCCGTGGGCCAACGCGATGGTCACGGTGCTGCTGATCGGCACCGGAATCGCCGGCTTCGGCGGCCTGCTGATCGGCCACCCACTGGTCTTCATCCCGACCTGGGAGGCGATGGCCGTGAGTTTCGGCCTGTGGCTCGGGGTCACCACCTTCCCCGGCCTGCTCTGGGCAGCGGTCCACCAGCGTAAACACGGCGACGAGGGCATGACGCGAATGCTGATGGCCGCCCTGGCGTACCCGGCGTTCCTGATCCTCGGTCTCGCCGCCACCTACCGCGCTCTGGGCCGGCAGGCCAGCGGACGCCAGTCCTGGGCCAAGACCGAGCGCCTCGTCGAAGAACCCCTCGCTCTCGCCGCCTGAAATCCCCTTTCGAGAAAAGGCTCCCCCCATGTCTCGTCGTGAAGTCCACCTGGTCGGCGGTACCCGTCCCGAGGCCGTCAAGCTCGCCCCCGTCGTCCTCGCCATGCGGGAGGCCGGGCTGCTGGAGCCGATCATGCTCGCCAGCGGCCAGCACCCCACGATGGTCACCCAGGCGCTCGCCGCGTTCGGTCTCGTACCGGACATCACCCTGCAGGTCGAACGGACCGACGGCGGCCAGGCCGAGCTGCTCACCGCGATGATCCGGGAGCTGGACGAGCTGTGGTCGGTGCGTACCCCGGCCGCCGTGATCGTGCAGGGTGACACCACCACCAGCCTGGCCGGGGCCCTGGCCGCGTTCTGGCGCCGGATCCCGGTCGTGCACCTGGAGGCCGGTCTGCGCTCCGGCGACCTGGAGTCGCCGTTCCCGGAAGAGGGCAACCGCCGCCTGGTCGCCCAGGTCGCCGCCCTGCACCTGGCGCCGACGCCGCTGGCCGCGATGAACCTGCTGGACGAGCGGATCCCGGCGAGCGACGTGCTGATCACCGGCAACACCGTGGTCGACGCGACGGTGATGGTGGCCGGCCGGAAGCTGCCGTTCGAGAACCCGGCCGTGGCCGCCGCCCGGGCAGCCGGCACGAACCGCCTGGTCCTGGTCACCGCGCACCGCCGCGAGTCGTGGGGCGAGCCGCTGGACCGGATCCTGACCGCGGTCCGGGAGCTGATCGCCCGGTACGACGACATCGACGTGATCCTGCCGAGCCACCCGAACCCGGCGGTCCGCGAGCAGGTGGAGGCCGCGCTGGCCGGGGTCGAGCGGGTGACGGTCACCGACCCGCTGCCCTACCCGGACCTGTCCCGGCTGCTCTCCGAGGCCTACCTGGTGCTCACCGACTCGGGCGGCATCCAGGAGGAGGCACCGTCGTTCGGGGTGCCGGCGCTGGTGCTGCGGGACGTGACCGAGCGGGTCGAGTCGTTGCACGCGGGCTGCGCCAAGCTGGTCGGCTCGGACACCGCGCTGATCGTCGCGGAGGCGTCAGTGCTGCTCGACAGCCGGGAGCTCCGTGACTCGATGACGGCCGGCGGCAACCCGTACGGCGATGGTCTCGCCGCCCAGCGCACCGCCCAGGCCACCGCCGCCCTCCTGGGTCTCGCCTCACCCCCCGAGGCCATGCCCGTCGCCCCGTCCGCCGCCATCACCGGAGCCGTTGCCTGATGCGTACCTCGATCATCTCCCGTCGTAGTGTCCTCGCCGCAGGTGCGGCCGCCGCCGCGGTCGCCGCGGTCGGTTTCAACGCGATGGAGGCGGACGCCGCGGTCGCGGTCGCCACGGCCAAGACCGGCAAGGCAGCCCCCGGTGGCGGTACGGCGAAAGCTCTCGTCCTCTACGACACCACCGGCGACTACGGCTGGCTGGGCGAGGTCTACGCCACCCAGACCGCGAACCTCAGCTCGCACTTCGGCTCGTGGACGGCAGCGCCGGTGGCCGGGTACAAGTCCGGCGACCTGAAGAACTACACCGCCGTGATCTACCTGGGCTCGACCTACGACGAGCCGCTGCCGGCCGCCTTCCTGGCCGACGTGATCGCCTCCACCAAGCCGGTGATCTGGGTCCGGGACAACGTCTGGCAGCTCTCCAAGGTGGATGGCTTCGCCGCGAAGTACGGCTTCACCAGCGGCCTCTACGATTTCGCCGACGTCGCCGGGGTCACCTACAAGGGCCGCGGCCTGACCCGCAGCGACGACAACAAGTCCGGCCTGATGAACCTGTCGGTCACCGACCCGGCGAAGGTCAGCACGCTGGCGGTCGCGACCCGGGCCGACGGCACCACGCTGCCCTGGGCGGTCCGGTCCGGGAACCTGACCTACGTCAGCGAGATCCCGTTCTCCTACGTCACCCACGACGACCGTTACCTGATCTTCGCGGACCTGCTCTTCGACGCGCTGGGCCCGAACACGGCCGAGCGGCACCGGGCCCTGATCCGGATCGAGGACGTCGGCCCGGACGCCGACCCGGACGACCTGCGGGCGATCGCCGACTACCTGTCGTCGGTGAAGGTGCCGTTCAGCGTTGCCGTCTACCCCCGTTACCGGGACCCGAAGGGTGTCAACAACAGCGGGGTGGCCGAGGACTACACGCTGGCGAAGAAGCCGCTGGTGGTGGCCGCGCTGAAGTACATGCAGGCCAAGGGCGGCACGCTGCTGATGCATGGCTACACCCACCAGTACGGCGCGGTGAACAACCCGTACGACGGCACCAGCGGCAACGACTTCGAGTTCTTCACCGCGCACGTCGACGACGCCGATCGGGTGATCTACGACGGCCCGGTGAAGGAGGACTCGATTGCCTGGGCCACCTCCCGGATGATCACCTCCGGCGCGCTGTTCCTGGCCACCGGGCTGGGTTCGCCGAAAATCTTCGAGTTCCCGCACTACGCAGCCAGCCCGGCCGACTACCAGGCGGTGCACAACCTCTTCGGCAAGCGGTACGACCGGGGCCTCTACTTCCCGGGTGTGCTGACCGGCGGCAAGTACGACTACACCCGCCAGTTCGGGCAGTTCTTCCCGTACGCGGTCCGCGACGTCTACGGTTCGGCAGTGATCCCGGAGAACATCGGCAACGTGGAGCCGACGGCCTACAACACGCACCCGGTACGGCTGCCGTCCGACGTGATCGCCAGCGCCGAGCGCAACCTGGTCGTCCGCGACGGTGTGGCCAGCTGCTTCTACCACCACTACCTGGGCACCGACTACCTCAAGGAACTGGTCGCGGGCATCGTCAAAGCCGGCTACTCGTTCGTGAGCGCCGAATCGATGCTGAACGGCTGATGAGCGACCCGATGGACGTGGTCGGGTTCTGGGTCAGGTCGTGGACCAGCGACGACCTGACCGGGGCGCGCCGGCTGCTCACGCCGGACGTGGAGATCGAGTGGAACTTCGACGCGCCGGTCGACGACGAGGAGTTGCTGCAGGTCCTGCACCGGATCGCCGCGTTCACCGACACCGTCACGGTGGTGTCCCGGACCGACGCGGTGGACGGTTCCGCGCTGATCTACGACCTGGTGGGCCCGTTCGGCACGGCCCGCCTGGTCGAGTTCCTCGGGGTCGAGAACCATCGGATCAACGAAGTGCGGCATGTGTACGACGTGACAGCGGTCGACCGCTACTTCCCAGGCCTGTACGCCAATTAGGCCGGTTGCTGTCCGCAATCGTGGGTAGCGTGCGGTTCATGGCATACGACTTCCAGGTCACCGTGGACTGCACCGACCCGCACGTGCTCGCCGACTGGTGGGCGGAGACCCTGGGCTGGGACGTGGAACCGCAGGACGAGGCGTTCATCAAGGAGATGGTCGCCAAGGGTTTCGCCACCGACGACCAGACCGCCCACCATCGGGGGAAGCTGGTGTGGCGGACCGGCGCCGCGATCGTGCACCCGGACAACGGCCGGCGGATGCTGTTCCAGTTCGACGAGGCCGCCAAGACGGTGAAGAACCGGGTGCACGTCGACATCCGGGCCGGCGAAGCGAACCGGGGCGCCGAGCGCGACAAGCTGACCGCGCGCGGCGCCACCTTCCTCTGGGAGGGCCGTCAGGGGCCACAGGCGTGGTTCACCATGGCCGACCCCGAGGGCAACGAGTTCTGCGTCAGCTGAGGGTCCGGCCTCAGCCGAGGGTCCGGGTGAAGAACGGGATCAGCACCTCCCAGTGCCGTTTCTCACCGGCTTCGTGGTACATCGCCGTGTCGGTCATCGTGAAGCCGTGCGGGGCATCCTCGTAGAGCTCGGACGTGTACTGGACCCCGGACTCCGCGAGAGTCACCTCCAGCGCGGCGATCTGCTCCGGCGTCATCGACGGATCGTTGTCGGCGTGTCCGAAATAGACCTCGGCGGTGATCGCCGGCGCGCCCAGGTGCGGGCTGTCCGGTCCGTCGGTGACCACCTGCCCGGCGTGGAAACTCGCGAGTGCCGCGAACCGGTTCGGCAGCGCCGACGCCACGATCAACGCGTTCCGGCCACCCATGCAGTAGCCCACGATCCCGGCCGGTGAGCCGGTGACCTCGTCTCGCCCGGCCAGGAAGTCCAGGTAGGCGGCGGCGTCCGCGGTGATCCGGTCCGCGGTCAGCTCCTGCATCATCGGCATGATCCGGCCGAACGCGGCGCCCCGCTTCTCCTCGTCGGCCAGGTCGTCCGGCGTGACGAGCAGGCCGGTGACACTGCGGTAGAACAGGTTCGGCACCAGGACGGCGAACCCGTGACCGGCGATCCGTGCCGCCATCTCCCGGAGCCGGGGCCGCAGACCGAACGCATCCATGAACATCAGCACCGACGGAAACGGCCCCGGACCCTCCGGCGTGACGAAGAAGGCCTCCGCCACCCCGTCCGCGGCTGGCACCTCGATCTCGTATTGCGGCATTAACGCATCTCCTGCACGGTTTGGCGACGATCCAGCGGACCGTAGCATTCGATCTCTGTGATTCCGCTGGAACGTCGTATCCTGTGGCGCATGGCCACCCGGCTGCGTGCGGACGCCCTCCGCAATCGTGCGGCCCTGCTCACCGCGGCACGCGAGGTCTTCGCCGAGCAGGGTCTGGACGCCTCCCTGGACGAGATCGCCCGCCGGGCCGGTGTCGGCAACGCCACTCTCTACCGCCGCTTCCCCAGCCGCCGGCATCTGATCGCCGCGGTGTTCGCCGGTCATCTGACCGCCGCCGTGCACCTCGCCGACCAGGCCCTGGAACACTCCGATCCGTGGGCCGGTTTTGTCGGCTACCTCACCCGGGTCTGCGAACTCCAGGCCACCGACCGCGGCCTCGCCGAACTGCTCGTCACCTCGGCCTTCGACGACGACGAACGGATCGCCGCCCTGCGTGGTGCCGCCCGGCAGCGGGCCCTGGACGTCTGCACCCGCGCCCAGCGGGCCGGCCGGCTACGCCCCGACTTCACCCGCCACGACATCACCCTGCTGATGATGGCGAACGCCGGCGTGGCCCAGCACTCCAATGACCCCCAGGCCTGGCGCCGCCAGCTGGCTCTCGTCATCGGCGGTCTAGGGACAAAAACCTTCTAACCCCCGCTTGGGTACGACGGAAGCCGCGCGTTCTCACCTCAGCCCGCTCAGGCCCTGCCCCGCTTCGGCCAGAGCTGAGCTGGCCAGATCCCAGAACCGGATCTCGGACGGATGCTCCAGCCAGACCGTCAGTGACGTCCGGAGCACGGCCAGGAAGGTGGCGGCGAGCAGCTTCGCCCGTACGCCGAATCGGTCTTGATCTTTGAGGCGGGCCGCGACCTCGGCGCTCAGCTCGTGCTCGGTCGCGGTGAAGGTCTGCACATGCGCCGCGGCCAGTGCCGGGTGGCGGCGCATCAGCCGGCCTCGGGCGACCCACTCCGGATCGAGGTCACCGCGCTGGGCGTAGAACTCCCGGGCCGCCTCGGTCAGCGCCGTCCACGGCGGCTCGTCGGCCGGACGGTCCCGCACCAGGTCGGCGAGGAGCCTCATCCGCCGCCGGTCGCCGTAGAAGAACGCCTCCTCCTTATTGGCGAAGTAGTTGGAGAAGGTCCGCCGGGAGACGCCCGCCTCGTCGGCCACGGCCTCGACGGTGACCTGGTCCGGGCCGTTCTCGAGGGCCAGGCGCAGCGCCGCCTCGTGCAGGGCCTGACGGGTCGCCGCCTTTTTCCGCTCGCGAAGGCCCTGCTCGGTCGCCGCACTCATGAGTTGAGCCTACCGGCGTGTGACTGAGTTCCCAATGAGCAAACTTGCACAACAGGCAAGTTCAGGAAGATAGTTGTATGCAGCAAGCATTACGAGGGAGGCGGTCATGAGCCTGATGGAGGCGATGCACGACGCCATCCGAGCGGTCCGCCTGCTCAAACAACGGCATCCGGTGGCGGCGCCGATCGGCGTCCTGGTCGCGATCCGCCGCCGCGAGTCGACCGGCTGTCACATGAAAGAGCTGGCCAGCGAGCACGCACTCGACCCGTCGACGATCAGCCGGGCAGTCTCCGCCCTGGTCCGGGACGGTCTCGTCGAGCGCACCGCCGACCCGTTCGACGGCCGCGCCAGCACCCTGCACGTGACCGAATCCGGTCACGCCCTCCTCAACCAGACACAGACCTTCTACGAGGCCCGGATCGCGGCGGCACTGCGCGACTGGACACCCGAGGAGATCGACGCCCTCACCACCTCGCTGAGCCGCATGGCCCACGACGTGATCACTCAGGAAGAGGTCGCCCGATGAGCGCACCCGTACTCGATCGGGCTGACGACAGCCCGATGACCCATCGCCAGATCATGGAGGCGCTCTCCGGCCTCCTGCTGGTGCTCTTCGTGGCGATGGCCAGCTCCACGATCGTCTCCACCGCCCTGCCGAAGATCATCGGCGACCTGGACGGCACCCAGACTCAGTACACCTGGGTGGTCACCGCCACCCTGCTGACCGCCACCGCGTCCACCCCGATCTGGGGCAAGCTGGCCGACCTCTACAGCAAGAAGATCCTGGTCCAGGCCTCGATCATCATCTTCATCCTGGGTTCGCTGATCGCCGGCTTCACCCAGAACACCGAGCAGCTCATCGCCGCCCGCGCCTTCCAGGGCCTCGGCATGGGTGGTGTGCAGGCGCTGGTGCAGGTCGCCATCGCCGCGATGATCCCGCCCCGGGAGCGCGGCCGCTACAACGGTTACCTAGGTGGCGTGATGGCTCTCGCCACGGTCGGCGGCCCGCTGCTCGGCGGTCTCATCGTCGACACCGACGCGCTCGGCTGGCGCTGGTGCTTCTTCATCGGCGCCCCGTTCGCGGTGATCGCCCTGTTCGTGCTGCAGAAGACCCTGCACCTGCCGGTCCTGCGCCGTGACAACGTGAAGATCGACTACCTGGGCGCGTCACTGATCGCGGCCGGCGTCAGCGTCATCCTGATCTGGGTCTCCTTCGTGGACGACGCATTCACCTGGCTCTCCTGGCAGACGTTCGCCATGGTCGGCAGCGGCCTGGTGCTGCTCGCCCTCGCCGTCTGGGTCGAGTCGCGGGTCGCCGAGCCGGTCGTCCCGCTGCCGATCGTCCGGCAGCGCACCACCGCCCTCGCGATCCTCGGCAGCCTCGCGGTCGGCATGGCGATGTTCGGCGGCTCGGTCTTCCTCGGGCAGTACTTCCAGATCGGCCGCGGTTACAGCCCGACCCAGGCCGGCCTGCTGATGATCCCGATGATGGGCGGCGTACTGGTCTCCTCGACCCTGGCCGGCCGGGCGATCACCAAGAGCGGAAAGATCAAGCCGTACGTGGTGGCCGGCACGATCCTGCTGGTCGCCGGGTTCGCCGGGCTCTCCTTCCTCGACCACGACACCTCGCTCTGGTACATCGGCGTGAGCATGGCCGTCGTCGGCGTCGGCGTCGGCATGTCGATGCAGAACCTGGTCCTCGCCGTGCAGAACACCGTCTCGCTCCGGGACATCGGCGCGGCCAGCGCCACGATCGCGTTCTTCCGGTCGCTCGGCGGCACGATCGGCGTCTCGGTGCTCGGCGCGGTCCTCGCCCGGCGCGTCGCCACCTCAATGACCGAGCAGCTCACCGCGATGGGGGTGCCGGCCAGTGCCGCCTCCAGCAGCGGCAGCCTCAACCTGAGCGCCCTGCCGGAGGCGATCCAGCACGTGGTCCGGATCGCGTACGGCGACGCCACCGGGCACATCTTCCTCATCTCGGCCGGTGTCGCGGTGATCGGTGTGATCGCGGCGGTCGCGATGAAGCCGACGCAGTTGCGGTCGACCGTCGACCTCACGCCGCCGGCCTCCGATCCTTCAGTGGCGAAGGTCGCGGTCGACTAGGTCGGACGTCACTCCGCACTCCCTGGGGTTGAGCGCTCACTCAGCGCTAACCTCGGGAGTCCGAGTGAGTTTCCCTCAACATCGGTACCCGAGTGCCGATGACTCACTGAGGGAAAGCACGCACTCGGAGAGGGAGGCGGTTGATGGAGTTGCCGATCGACGCCGACACGCTCTCGGCTGCCCTGCTCGACATCGAGGATCAGCGCTCCTGGGACGCCCGTGCCGAACTGGCCCGGGCGATCCTGCTGGAGCAGGCCGCTCAGGCTCTGGGCGATCCGCTGCTGATCGCACGAGCACGGCTCTGCCAAGCCAACATGCGGATGCGCGACGGTGACATCGCCGCCGCCACCGAGCAGATCTGGCAGGTCCACGAGTGGGCGGTGGCCAATGACGCCCGGGTCCTGCTGGCCCGGATGCACGTCCTCTGGTCCTACATCCACCAGCACCTCGGCGACGCCGAGCAGGGCCTGGAGCATGCGCTGCTCTCGGTCGAGCTGCTCGACGACGACGCGACCGATCACATGCACATCTGGCACCGCACCAAACTCGCCGACGCCTTCTGGGCAGCCGGCTCGATGGACGCGGCCCGGATCCGTTACGCCCAGGCCGAGGAACTGGCCGTCGGGTCCGATTCGCTGGCCCTGCTCTGCATGCTCAACAACCAGGCGTTCGCCGAGTTCGACTCCGGTGAGACCGAGCGCGCCGAAGAGGTGGCCGGCCGGCTCCAGCGCCTCGCCGCCGAGTGGAACGTGCTCCTCGAACCGGATTATCTGGACACCATCGGCTCCATCCAGGTCGGTAACGGCAACTACGCCGAGGCCGAGGCCACCATGCGGCTCTGCATCGAGCGGCACAGCGAGGGCCAGCACGATCGGGCCGATGCACTGGCGGGCTACCTGATCACCCTCGCCCAGGCCCAGCGCGGGCGCGGAGCCCACGACCTGGCCCAGCAGAACCTCGACGAGTGCCGGGACCTCTGCGTCGACCGGCACCTGCTGGACATGCTGGTCCGCCTGCACCAGGAGCAGTCCGAGCTGCACGCCGCCCGGGGCGAGTTCGCCGAGGCGTTCGCCATGCACAAGACCTTCTTCACGGCGTACCAGAACCTGCATTCGCTCCAGCGCGAAGCGCGGACCCGGACCCGGCAGGCGATGTTCGAGACGGTCGAGGCCCGGCAGGAGGCCGAGCGGTTCCGCGAGCAGGCCCGCCGCGACCCGCTCACCGGCCTGCACAACCGCCGGTTCGTCGACGAGATCCTGCCCGGCCTGATCGAGACCGACCCGGCGCTGACCATCGCCCTCGTCGACCTGGACCACTTCAAACAGGTCAACGACCGGCTCTCGCACAGCGTCGGCGACCAGGTGCTGATCCGGGTCGCCGGTCTCCTCACCGAGGGGGCGGCCACCGCCTGCCCCGCCGGCTTCGCCGCCCGGATGGGTGGGGAGGAGTTCCTGATCGTGCTCCCCGGCACCACACCGGGCCGGGCCACCGCGCTGCTCGACGGCATCCGCCGCAGCGTGCGTGACTACGACTGGCGCGACCTCACCCGCGGCCTACCCGTCACCGTGAGTATCGGTATCGCCGCACGCTCCGACGTCTCCGGCGCCACTCAGCCGACCCTGCTGTCCATTGCGGACAGTTACCTTTACGCCGCCAAGCACGCCGGACGCGATCGTGTCGTCTCGGCCGCCTCCAGGGGTTACGCCTCGGCAGCGTGACAGTCGTCCGCCCGAAAAACGCACTCCGGGGGTGAAGCCGGTCAATCATTGCGGCTAATCTGGACCGGGTCGTTGGCTGTGTGGTCGAACGCGAGGAGACGGTCGTGGCAGAGGGTTTTTCCACACCCACTGAAGTCGCACCGCCCGGAGTCAACATCAACGTGCCACACTCCGCCCGCATCTACGATTACTGGCTCGGCGGCAAGGACAACTTCGCCGTCGACCGGGCCGTCGGCGAAGCCATGATCCAGGCCATCCCCGGGATGCGTTACATGGCCGGGGAGAACCGGAAGTTCGTCCACCGCGTCGCCCGCGACCTGGTGCAGAAAGAGAAGATCCACCAGTTCCTGGACATCGGCACCGGCATCCCCACCCGGCCCAACCTGCACGAGATCGCCCAGCAGCACGAGCCGTCGGCCCGTGTGGTCTATGTGGACAACGACCCGATCGTGCTGGTCCACGCCCGCGCACTGATGATCAGCAACCCGGCCGGCCGTAGTGAGTACATCGCCGCCGACCTCCGCAACCCCCGCAGCATCCTGACCCACCCGGCACTGCGCGAGACCCTCGATCTCCAGCGGCCGGTCGGGCTCACCCTGATCGCCATCCTCATGCTGATCGCCGACGCCGACGACCCGTGGTCGCTGGTCGACGAGCTGCGCGACGCCCTACCGTCCGGCAGTTGCCTGGCCATCACCCACCCGACCGCGGATTTCAACCCCACCGAGGTCGGCGCGGCCGTCGAGGCCGCCACCGGAGCCGGGATGACACTGGTCGCCCGCACCCGGGAGGCGGTGACCCGCTTCTTCGGCGACTGGGAACTCCTGGAACCCGGCATCACCCCGGTCTCCGCGTGGCGCCCGGACACCAAGGTCGAAGACCCAGAGGCGGCCTACTACTGGTCCGGCGTAGCCCGAAAGCCTTAGCCCCGCCCCCGCCGCAGACCACCACACGTCGGTCTCGCCGACATGGCGTGCCAACCTAAGGCGCGGAGCGCACCGCAGCTCACCACACGTCGGTCCCACGGCCTTACCGTGCCAACTTGAGGCGCGGAGCGCACCGCAACTCACCACACGTCGGTCCCACGGCCTTACCGTGCCAACTTGAGGCGCGGAGCGCACCGCAACTCACCACACGTCGGTCCCGTCGACCTGGCGTGCCAACTTTAGGGTGCGGGGCTTACTGCGGCTTGGCAGCGTTGGGGGGCCGGGTGGGCGGCTCAGCACGGGGGACCGCGCCGCCCACCCGGTGTCAGACGGGGGTGCTTCGCAACACCCTCATGCGGGGGCGCCGGATGGCGGGCGGGACCGGGATCCGAGACGCGCGGACCAGCATCTCGCGGACGGCGCCCTCTCGACCGGAACCGTCGACGACCACGCCGCGCACGCCGAGCCACGTGTCACCCTCGTGCGGGATGGGCTGCGACCAGTTGACGCGCTCCAGACGGAAGCGGATCGGGCCGACGCCGTAGCAGTAGTCCGCTTCGTCGAACTCGCACACCGGCCAGGCCGGACCGCTCTGCCGCAGACGACTGTCGCGCAAGTGCGGGGCCCTGGGCTGGGGAAATGCGGCATGCCGCTGCCGGCTGTGACAACGGACGACCTCAGTCACGCGCGTCGGACTCATCCTCCTCGGCAGGCGGCTTCCGGGCGGTCGTCCCGCCGGGCCGGCTCAACGCATACCTGACTCCGCCGAACCGGTGACTCACCATGGTGGCCCGGGTGGAAGCCGCGAACACCTCGTCGGGCTCGTCACGATAGACCAGTGAGTTACCCCAACGTGGACTCTCGACCGCGTTGGGGCCACCCGTTTCGGGGCGCTCGGGGCCGAAGTTCGGGACCGACATACTCGTCACCTCTCGCTAAGGACGCCCCCGCCAGGGAGCCTCGCGTCGAGGCCGCAGACTGTCGCTCCGCGACCGACCCATCACCTAAAGATGTCACCCTCAGTGACCCCCAAAGTGAGTAGTACGTGCGTTATCATGCTCAGAATCCCGTGACTACGCAAGGCCAGATGCACGTGCATTTGCATCCCCGCCCGATTAGGCACGCGGAGATCACCACCAATCCCGGACCGATGGGCGATCCGGGGCAAATCTAGGGAGCTTGGAATGGCCTACGTGGTCAACGGCATGCCTGCCGGCGAACTGCCGGGAGTGACCTGGCAGAAGAGCCGCCGGAGCAACCCGAGCGGCAACTGCGTCGAATGCGCCGTCCTGCCCAACGGCGACGTCGCCGTGCGTAACTCCCGGGATCCCGAGGGTGCGGCACTGATCTACAACCGGGCCGAGATCGAGGCGTTCCTCGGTGGCGTCCGCGACGGAGACTTCGACAACCTCATCGCCTGACTTTCAGGCACAACCGGTCCGGCCGTGCGGCCTTTCACTCACGGTCACCCCGTCCCGACGCGACTTCGGCGGCGGTACGGGGAACAACCCCGTGGCACGCGAAGCCCGGGTACCGACCCTACGGCCGGACCACTCACATATCAGGCGCCACTGTTCGGGTGGCCGTTTCTCCACAGTGGCCGACTGTCCACAATCTCCGAGGGTTGTGGACAGTCGAGGGCGTTACGGTAAGGCCGGTCACTCGAGTGCTTTCCGGCGTACCGCAGCTAGCTCTTGTTCCTCGTACCCCAGCAAGCTTGTTTGGGGAATCTCTCGCGCTGGACTGGCCGGTCCGGCCTGATCAGCCCGGGTTCCCGACCTCGTTGAGCAGCTTGCCGAGGATCTCGTGGGTGTCGTTCGGCGCCTCGGCGTCGATGCAGACGCGCTCCATCGCCATCGCGTAATGGTCGACGTCCTCGCGCTTGTCCAGGTAGATGGCACTGGTGAGCTGCTCGACATAGACGACGTCGGGTAGCTCCGGCTCCGGAAAGCGCAGGATCGCGAACGGCCCGCCGGCTGCGGCGTGCCCGCCCGTCTGGAACGGGATGATCTGCAGGCGCACGCTGGGCAGCTTGGACGCCTCGATGAGCGCCTCGATCTGGGCCCGCATGACGTCCACCCCGCCGATCGGCCGGCGCAGCACCGCCTCGTCGATGACCGCCCACAGTTGCGGGCCGCCCGCGCGGGTGAGGATCTGCTGGCGTTGCAGGCGCACGTCGACCCGGCGGGTGATCTCGTCCGAGCTGGCCCCGGCGTGGCCGAGCATGACGACAGCGCGTGCGTAGTCCGGGGTCTGCAGCAGACCCGGGACGAACTGGATCTCGTAGGTCCGGATCAGCGAGGCGGCCGCCTCGAGACCCAGGTACGCCTGGAACCAGTTGGGAAGGACGTCGCCGAAGTGCTGCCACCAGCCCGGGCTGTTGGCCTGACGGGCGAGGCCGATCAAGGCGTCGCGCTCGGCGGAGTCGCTCACTCCATACATCGTCAGGAGGTCGGTGACGTCGCGCTCCTTGAAGCTGACGCGGCCGAGCTCGATCCGGCTGATCTTGGATCCGGAGGCGCGGATCTCGTAACCGGCCGCCTCCCGAGTGATCCCTTTCGACTCCCGCAGCTTACGAAGCTGAGAGCCGAGCAGAATGCGCAGCACGGTGGGGCCGCCGCCCGGCGCCTCCTCCTGCGAACCCGCGCTCACCTGACTCCTTGTCGCCGCTGTGTGACTGCTCGGCGCAGCCTTACGCATCCTAAGGCGGAGATCGTCAACCGCGAAACCAGCCGTCGATCTGCCCGCCGGCCACTTCCGATCCGGCGGCGCTCGCTTCCGAATCTGCCCGTTCGTTGCGGATGCACGTGCATCCGGCCTTGCGAACGCACTTGATGACGAGCATGATAGCTGACAGACACGTACCAACCGCTAACACAGCGTGCCGAAATCTTCGGCCGCTCAGCCGGTTGTGCTCGTTGCCCATAGATCGTTAGCCAAAGTCCGCAAGACCTTGGGAGCTTGTCCATGCTGAATCTGATGGCTTCGACGCCGACCGTGACCCCGCCGCATCGCGATCCGGCCGACGTCGCACCGGCGGAGAGCTACCGGCCGTCGGACCCGGTGTGGGTCTACCGAGACGGCTGGCGCGCCGGGGTCATCGAGGCCTCCTCCCCCCGGGCGGTCACCGTCACTTACCGGCAGGTGCAGCACTCGGGGACGGGCGTGGACACCTTCACCGCCCCCTATGTGACGTCACGGGCCGACAGCGACGCTCTCGACGACCGCGCCGTCAAACTGATGCGCCGGATGCCACGGCGATGACCGGCGCGGTCACCTTCTCAGCCATCATCGGCATGCTCAGTCTCGTCGCCGGTGTCGGCTTGGGTTGGTGGCTACGGCGCACCAGCGACTGGTGCGCCACCTGCGGCGAGCACATGCGCTGCGCCGCCTGTCAGCCGCTGATCGACCACGTGCGGGTAGATTCGACTGCATGACCGTGCTGGACAGCCACTCGTGCGCACGTCGTGACGCCGCCCTGTCCAAGGCTTTCGAATTCCTCGGCCGCCGGTGGAACGCCGCAATCCTCGGCAAGCTCCATCACGGGCCGAGCGGTTTCCGCGATCTCTCCCGCGCCATCGACGGCATCAGCGACTCGGTCCTGTCGAACCGCCTGTCCTCCCTGGTAGCAGCCGAGCTGATCGTCCGCACGGTCGAGGATGGGCCGCCGGTTTCGGTCTCTTATGCGCTAGCGCCTGCGGGGCGGGCCTTGATGCCGGCCTTGGACCAGATCGCCGTGTGGGCCGAGGACCATCTCTCCGCCTAGCCCCGCCCCCTCGCGCCCTCTCATTATCTCCCCGCCTTACCTCGCGCCTGTGGCGCACCGCGCTGGGCATCGGCCGCCTCCTCGCCTCCTGCTTACCGCGCCTCGCTGATCTCCGACCGTCTCCGCGCCTCCTCTGGCCGCCTCCGCTCCTCCCTCCTGGCCGGTGATCGACTTCACCGCCCAAGGCTTCGGCTTTCCGGCGGCGAGCCGCTAGCTTTTTAGAAGTGGATACTCTTTCTGAAGCGGGCCTGTCTGTTGCCGGCCGTGCGCTGCTGTTCACCGAGGCCCGGACCGCTTCCTCATTCGCCCCGACGCCGGTCACCGACGAGGAACTCGCCGAAATCTGGAACCTCGCCAAGTGGCCGCCGACCGCGGCGAACACCCAGCCGCTGCGAGTCCTCTACGTCCGCACCGCCGAAGGCAAGCAGCGCCTGATCCCGCACCTGGCCGAAGGCAACCGCGCCAAGTCAGCGAGCGCGCCGGCGGTCGCCGTTCTGGCCCTCGACACGGAGTTCCACGAGTTCGCACCCGAGGTCTTCCCGCACAACCCCGGCTTGAAGGACTTCTACGAGTCGAACGAGCCGCTGCGCCTCACGAACGGCACGTTCAGCGCCGCACTGCAGATGGGCTATTTCATCATCGCGGCCCGAGCCGTCGGCCTGGTCGCCGGCCCGATGACCGGTTTCGACAAGGCCGCGGTGGACGCCGAGTTCTTCGCTGACGGCCGGTACCAGTCGCTTGCCGTGGTCAACCTGGGCCACCCCGGCGAAACCGCCTGGCGCGACCGCCTCCCCCGCCTGTCCCCGAAGACCACCGTCCAGTGGGCCTGAACCATTCATGAAACAGCCCGGCGGATTCCCGCCGGGCTGTTTTCTGCCGTACGGATCGGGGTACGCGCTCGTCATGCGCCTCTTCAGCACTCCCGCACCGCGCTGGGCGATCGTCGCGGTAGCACTGTGGACAATCGCACCGATCCTCGTAGTCTTCGGCGGCTGGCCCGGCTTGATCGGGGCGGTCCTGGTCGGCGGCTACGGCAGCCACCTGCTCCGCAAGAGGCAGCAGTGGATGACTTCGCGCACCACTGCTGCTCCCACCCGTACCGCCGCCTCTGGCCGTCCTGCCGTTTTTGACCCGGCCGCCGGCTCCGCGGTCAGCGCCAGCGCTCTCCGGTGAGCCGCTCGTAAACCTCGACGTACCGGTTCCGGGTCGCCTCGACGACCTCGTCCGGAATCTCCGGCCCCGGGTCAGTCCGATCCCAGTCGGCGAGCTGCCCCGACCAGTCCCGCAGGAACTGCTTGTCCAGGTAGCGGGGAACACTGCCCGGCTTCCACTCGTCGGCCCCCCAGAAGCGTGACGAGTCCGGGGTGAGCACCTCGTCGCCCAGCTTGAGGGTGCCGTCCTTGGAGTGCCCCACCTCGATCTTGGTGTCGGCGATGATGATGCCCTTGGCAGCCGCGATCTCCGACCCCCGCCGGTAGACCTCCAGCGTCACCCGCCGCAACTCCTCAGCCAGCTCCGGGCCGACCCGCTCGACGGTCTGCGCGAAGTCGATCGGCTCATCATGCCCACCGCCAACAGGCTCCTTGGTGCTGGGCGTAAAGATCGGCTCCGGAAGCTGCGAGGCCTCGATCAGCCCCGGCGGCAGCGGATTCCCGGAGACGGCCCCGTCCCGCCCGTAGTCCTTGAGCCCCGACCCGGCCAGGTAGCCCCGGGCAATGCACTCGACCATGACCATGTCGAGCCGCTCACACCGGATGGCCCGCCCGGAGAACTCGTCCGGCACGTCGGTGGCGGAGATGACGTGGTTGGGGATGACGTCACTGAGCTGCTCAAACCACCAGAGCGACAGCTGGGTGAGGATCTTCCCTTTGTCCGGGATCGGCGTAGGCAGGATGACGTCATAGATCGAGATCCGGTCAGAGGTGACCAGCACAAGGTCATCCCCATCGGCATAGACGTCCCGAACCTTGCCGGAGTGCAGAAGCTCCACGTGTTCCCCTCGATGGTGGCAGGCAGCGTGCTCTTTCACGCTATCGAACCGCGAGTCGCACTACGTCCAGGAGCCTTCGCCGGACGCAAGACTGACCCTGGCGTGGCCGTACTTGTCTTCGCCCATGACACCGTCCCACCCGATCGCCGAGGTCAACGGCCATGTCTCCTCGGCCAGCGCATCCAAGCCCTCGGGATCGAACTGCACCGCATCATCCTGGGTTCGAAGCTCTACCCCCGTGAGGACGAATCCGACATAGTCCTGATCGCTCGTCTCAAACGTTGCTGCAACCACGTCCGGGACACGCCGGCGGATGATGCGCAGCAATTCACTCAAGGCTTCCAGATCTCCGGAACGCTTCCCCACCGAACACCTCTCCACCTAGCCAATCTCCTAATGCTTCCTACATCAATTGCCGACTCCAGATAGGACTAGGCATAAGACTATAGCCCTTTCGGGTTCGATCCTTCCATGCCTGAACGCACGTACGGAGAGATCGTCGGCTACCCATCCGGATCAACATTTGTTAACCGTGTCGACCTCGCCGAGTCCGGGGTTCACCGACCGCGACAGGCTGGCATCTGCGGTGGGCAGGACGGCGCAGAATCTATCGTCGTCTCAGGCGGATATGTCGACGACGAGGATGACGGCGACGAGTTGATCTACACCGGACAGGGCGGACGAGACCCTAATACCGGCAAACAGATTGCCCATCAGGAACTCACTCTCGGCAATGCCGGGCTGGCTCGTAGTCAGATGGAAGGCTATCTTGTCCGAGTTGTCCGGGGATCGGGCGGCGATCGACAGCACTCACCGGCTCATGGCCTACGCTACGACGGCCTCTTTCGGGTTACGAATTTCTGGCACGACACGGGCCGCGACGGCTTTCGTGTGTGGCGCTTTCATCTGACCGCTCATGGCGAATCCAGCGTCCCCTCAGACGACGAAGCCGAACTCCCTCAGACAGCCGTAGATCGTATGTCGACAACTATCCAGCGACTTGTTCGAAGTACCGCTGTTGCACGTCAGGTCAAGAAACTGCACGACTACGAATGCCAGGCGTGCGGCCTCCGCATCGACACCCCGGGCGGCCTTTACGCCGAAGCGGCTCACATCCGGGCCCTGGGTAGGCCGCACGATGGGCCCGACGTGATGAGCAATGTCCTCTGCCTGTGCCCCAACCACCACGTCATGTTTGACACCGGCACGATCTATATCGACGCCGACTGGACCGTGCGTACCAGCGTGAATAGGCAAGCGGTCGGCGAGCTTCGTCGCCATCCGAGACATCCTGTCGATGCTGCTCAACTGGCTTACCACCGAGCGCACCACGCCCTGTAGAGCCGGCAGGCACCGATCGCCCTGCTGAACAAAAGAGCAGCGGGCGGTCGTCTCGGCCAGGTCCCGCCCCCTGAACAGGCAGACTGACTTGGTGTCTGATGAGTTGATCGCTGGGTTGTACGACCACATCTTGACCGAAGCCCTCTCGGCTCGAACCTTGGAGATTGACCCTGAGCTTGTCAAGATCCAGGAGCTACGACCGGCTGATGCCTCCGATCGAATTGCTCGGCTGCTGGCTCGCCAGATCGAGCGAGCTCTCGACTCGGTTCCGGAAAAGCTTCGGGTAGACGTCGGCGTTCGAGTGGCTCACGCACTCCTCGACACCCTGCACGAACACATACCGGGCACTGGTTCCACTGTCGAGAAGCCCGCCGAGCCAGGGCGGGCGCTCGCGGCGATCGGCTCTTTCGACCTGGGTGGTACGGCCCGGTTTCCGCAGCAGCCGCTGACTCCGCTGATCGACACCACCCTCTTGAGCAACGCGCCCGGCGAACCTCGGATCGGGCACCAGATTCCCAGCGAGATCGACTCAGCTGATTCGATCGACGTGGTCATGGCATTCATCCGACGCAGCGGCCTTCGCCGTCTCCTGCCAGCACTTCGGAAGCACTGCGGCGCGGGAAAATCACTTCGCGTTCTGACTACGACCTACACCGGTTCGACCGAGGCTGAAGCTCTTAATCTTCTTGCCGAGATAGGGGCGGATGTACGCGTCTCCTATGACGTGACGACAGCTCGGCTGCATGCCAAAGCGTGGCTGTTTCATCGCAGATCAGGATTGAATACGGCTTATGTCGGGTCCTCCAACCTGACACATTCGGCACAAATCGACGGCATGGAGTGGAACGTCCGGGTTGCCGCGGCCCGCAACCCGGACGTCATGGTGAAAATTTCGGCTGTTTTCGAGTCGTACTGGCAGAGCGGCGACTTTGTCCCCTACCTCGAGGACGAGTTCCGCGAGGAACTCGCGAGGGCGAACAACCGTGATGGGCGAACCCGATCGACGCTGAGTCCCCTCGAGATCCGGCTCGAGCCGTTTCAAGAGCGGCTCCTGGAACTGATCGAGGTCGCGCGTCAGAACGGCCGGCACCACAACCTTCTCGTTTCAGCAACAGGCACCGGCAAGACCGTCATGGCTGCGGTCGACTACACCCGCCTGCGGCAACGACTACCTCGGGCACGTCTGCTCTTCATCGCTCACCGCCGGGAAATCCTGGATCAGAGCATGGAAACGTTTAGGCAAGCCGTCCGGGATCCGTCCTTCGGTGAGTTTTGGGTAGGCGGCAAGCGGCCCGCCGACTACGAACACGTCTTCGCGTCGGTGCAAGCGCTCAACAGCTACGGCGCCAAGAACCTGCCAGAGGATCATTTTGACGTAGTCATCATCGATGAGTTCCACCACGCTAGCGCCGCTTCCTACCAGGCCATTCTGGACCGATTGAAGCCTCAAGAGCTTCTTGGACTGACCGCAACGCCAGAACGTGCTGACGGGCTCTCCGTCCTGGAGTGGTTCGATGGACGTATCGCTGCAGAGCTCCGGCTCTGGGACGCCATCGAACAGCACCGACTCGCACCCTTCGTCTACTACGGCATCCACGACGGGATCGACCTGACTGAGGTCCCGTGGCGCCGAGGGCAGGGCTACGACTCTGCTGGCCTGACCGAGGCATATGTCGGTAACGAACGGTGGATGCGACTCGTCCTCGACCAGCTCGTCCAGCACGTCGACGAGATTTCCGAAATCCGCTGCCTTGGCTTCTGCGTCAGTATCGGACATGCCCAGTACATGGCTGAGCAGTTCCAACAGTTGGGCGTCAAAGCGGTAGCCGTTTGGGGAGACACGCCCGAAAACGAACGCAAAAGCGCACTTCAGCAGCTAGCCAAGGGCGATATCAACGTCGTCTTCTCGGTTGACCTCTTCAACGAGGGCGTCGACGTGCCGGCCGTCGACACGTTGCTCTTCCTACGACCGACCGACAGTCCCACGCTGTTCCTCCAGCAACTAGGGCGCGGCCTTCGGCTACAGAAGGGCAAAACCGTCTGCACGGTCCTCGACTTTGTCGGCACCCACCGCCGCGAGTTTCGCTTCGATCAACGCTATCGAGCCCTACTCGGTGGGACCCGTTCCGAGGTAGTGAGGGCGATTGAATGCGACTTCCCCTTCCTGCCAGCCGGCTGTCATATGGAACTGACGAAGACGGCTCGCGAGATCGTGCTGCGCAACATCAGAGACGCGGTACCCGGCTACTGGTCCGAGCGGGTCCGAGAGTTGGAAGCGCTTAGCCAGGTTCGTACGAGCGTTTCGTTGTCCGACTACCTCGTCGAGACAGGACTGGAACTTGGGGACATCTACGCCAACAATCGGTGTTGGTCTGACCTTCGGAAGGCTGCTGGACTGACAGTCGCCGAGAGCGGCAGCCAGGAGCGGGAGCTACGTCGAGCCCTTGGCCGTCTCCAGCACCTCGACGACCGCCAGCGTCTTGACTCGTATCGCGAGTTCCTTGAGGCGAAGCCAGACCCGAAGGCGCTGTCCGGAACTAATACTGCAACGGCGGGTCGCCACTTCGTGTGGTTCTGAATCGTTTGCTGGGCGTGGTGACGGCTGAACAGGTAGGCGGCTGGGACGATGACCTCTGGGATTTCTTCCTGGGGTTTTCGCATTGGTTCAGCCGGGCGGATGTCCGGTGGCAGGCGTGGAAGTATCTGCGGGGGTTGATGGCGCCGATCGAGCGGCGTAGTGGCTGGAGTCTGGCCGAGCATGCCGGTGACGCGACGCCGGACAAGATGCAGGGTTTGCTGGTCAGCCGGTGTCTGGACCGGGACAAGCTGCGTGATGAGGTGCGGTCCGCGCTGGTGGCGGCGATCGGCGATGAGGCCGGGGTGCTGGTCGCTGACGAGACCGGCTTCATCAAGAAGGGAAGATCATCGGCCGGTGTTCAAAGGCAGTACACCGGAACGACCGGGAAGATCGACAACTGCCAGCTCGGGGTGTTCCTGACCTACCACACCCGGCATGGGCGGGCACACGTCGACCGGGAGTTGTACCTGCCGAAGTCCTGGACCGACGACCGGGACCGGTGCCGGCGTGCGCACATCGGCGACGACGTCCCGTTCGCCACCAAACCCGAGCAGGCCAGGTCCATGCTGGAACGTGCGGTCGACGCGAAGGTGCCGTTCGCCTGGTTCACCGGCGACGAGGCGTACGGCCAGAACCGGGCACTGCGCGAATGGTGTGAACAGCAGGACATTCACTATGTGCTGGCCACCCGTAAGGATCATGAGGTCGCGTCCGGGCTGCACACCACCACCCGCGTCGACGCGTTGATCGGCAAGGTCCGGGCCGGGGCCTGGCGGCGGATGTCCTGCGGTGACGGCGCCCACGGCCCGCGTGTCTACGACTGGACGAGTGTCCCGATCCGCACCGAGTTCGAGCATGGCCGGCGTGGCTGGGTGCTGGCCCGGCGCAGCATCAGCAGCGGCGAACTGGCGTACTACGTGTGCTTCGGCCCGCGCGGCACCCGGCTGCGCAGGCTGGTGGCCACGGCGGGCGCGAGGTGGGCGGTCGAGGAATCGTTCCAGATCGCGAAGAACGAGGCCGGCATGGACCAGTACCAGTTCCGCCGCTACGACGCCTGGTACGCCCACATCACCCTGTCCATGGCCGCCGCCGCGTTCCTGACCATCACCCGCGCCCGCGAAGCCGAAAAGGGGGCACCACCGGCGACCACGGCCAGGACGGCCTGATCCCACTGACCGTCAAAGAGATCAGACACCTACTCGCCGTCCTGATCCTGACCGCGAAGAACACCACCAAGCATGCCTTGGCCTGGTCGAACTTCCGACGACGTTGCAACCACCGCGCCCGAACTGCCCACTACCGCAAACGACTCAGCACGCTCGGAAGCTACGAGCCGCCGTAGCAGTACTAACCGGCGGCTTCTTCGGATGCTCACGGCGTCGCTGGGTTCTCAACTCCTAGGGAAGGAGGACAGCCAGGAAGCCGCCGTGGGCCTGATCTGGTCCCACCCGCAGGTCCGTTCCGAGCTCGGTGAGCTTCTACACGTTCTTCGGGATGCCCCCGACCACCTTCAGCAAGAGGCGCTGCCCGGGATCTCGTTGCAGATCCACGCTCGATACACCCGAATTGAGATCATGGCGGCAATCGGTGGTGGGCCATACGCGAAGACGCCTCCTTGGCGAGAGGGAATCTACGACGCCAAGGAGATCGGGGCTGACATCCTCGCCATCACTCTGGACAAGACGAGCGGCGACTTCTCGCCCACAACGCGCTACCGCGACTATGCGATCAGCCGAGACCTGTTCCACTGGGAAAGCCAGTCGGGCACTACAGAAAACAGCCCAACCGGACGGCGCTACCAGAACCACATCACCATGAATCGGTCGATCCTGCTCTTTGTCCGTGCTCGATCCACAGACCGCGCGTTCTGGTTTGTCGGCCCGGCTAGTTACGTCAGCCACGAGGGCGAACGGCCCATGGCAGTGACTTGGCGGCTGCAGACTCCGCTGTCAGGCGATCTCTACGCACAGTTCGCTGCGGCCATCTCGTAACGCAGACGGCGCGAGAAGAACAGGAAGAGGGCGAGAGCGACCGGGTCGTACGCTCCAGGCATGAGGAGTGTGCTGTCGGTTGCGGTTCTCTCGGCTTTGAGCTGGTTCGGCTGGATGGGCTGGGATAACGAATATCAGGCTGACGGCAGTGGACCCTATGAGGCCTGGCAGGTCGCCGGGTGTGGGGCTTCGCTGATCGTGATCCTGGCCCTCGCGATTCGGCTGGGTGCTCGGCCTCTTGCCGCGGCGGCTGCGATGACTGTGGCGTTCACCTCGGCCTGGAGCGTCACGGCTGCCTCGACTGACACTTCGGGGCTGTGGGTCGTCGGCATGATCCTTGTTCTGGTCGGGATGGCGGCGGGAACCGCGATGATCTCGCTTGGATCCCGTCTTCTTTTGCGTTCATCCGGGTCGTGAGGACCCGTGCCGCGACGACCCCCGCGCCTCGGTCGCTATGGCTCACTGTCAACGGCGGTGATGCCTCCGTAGTCACCACTGACTCCGAGGGTTCCCGTAGCGGGCACGGATGTGCCGGTGGGCCCGCCTGTCCGAGGCTTCGCTCATGAGAAAAGCATTCGCACGCCTCGCGATGGCCGGAGCGGTCGGCGCGGGGGTCCTCCTAGCCCCCGTCGTGACGGGCCCGGCGCACGCGGCCTCGGACGCGGTCTTCGACTCCTACTACGTCCAGAACGCGACGCACCGCCTGTGGCGCCTCGGGCCGGACAAGGTGCCCTACGACACCGGCATGACCGTCGCGGCTGGCAGCAGCCCGGCGAGTGTGCAGGTCTCCCACGGCAGCACCGTCGTGTTCAAGCGGGACACCGACGGCGCGCTGTGGGAGTGGAACACCGAGGCCGGGCCGAAGTTGCTCGGCAACGGACTGGGCATGGCCGTCGGCACCCGCCCGGCCGTGGCCCTCGACGGCGTCTACGTCGTCACCGCGTTCCAGGCCTACGGCACCGGGAACCTCTGGTACGTGTACAGCAACCAGAGCACCGGCCACGACACCGGGATCAAGATGGCCGCGGGCTCCAGTCCGTCGATCGTCACGACGTCGAATGGAATCCAGATCGTCTACACGGGCTCGGACAACGCGCTCTATCGCCTGAGGCTGGGCTCCACGCCGACCTACGTGGCCAACGGTCTGGGCGTGGCACCCGGCACCAGCCCGCTGGTCGCGGCCTCGCCGGATGGCGGCGGCAAGTTCGAGATCGCGTTCCAGGCCTACGGCACCGGCAACCTCTGGTACGTCGACGAGAACGACATCGGCCACGACACCGGGATCAAGATGGCGCCGGGGACCAGCCCGAGTATCGCGGCCAAGTCCGGCGGCTCGCGCTACGTGATCGTCTACAAGCGGAACAGCGACAGCATGCTCTGGCGGATGGATCCGGGGTACGACTCCCGGTACGTCGCTGCCGGTCTCGGCGTGGCCCCGAACACCAGCCCGGTCGTCACCGGCCTGACCGACGGCACCTTCGGGATCGCGTTCAACGCGGCCGTCACCAATGACCTGTGGACCGTCGACGCCGGCAACGTCGGCCGTGACACCGGCGTCTCGATGCAGTCGGGAACCAGCCCAGCCGTCAACATCAACTGCGCGACCTGCACGATCCTCTATTGATCGGCGGGTGAAGGGTCGGGTCCTGGCTTCGGCCACGGCCCGGCCCGTCGCGCACGCGCCTAGTCGATAGATAGAGCACAATCGACGGTGTGACGGGGATTGCGGGCGTTTCCGCCCGAGAGTCGGAGGTCCTGGCCGGCGTCGGCGCACACCTGACCAACGCGGAGATCGCCGCCCGCCTGGGCATCTCGATCCGCACCGTAGAGAGCCACGTCTCCTCGCTGCTACGCAAGGCCGACGCCATCGACCGGCGCGCACTGGCCGGCCTGGCCGGTGCCGGCATCCCGCCGCCGCCACTGGCCAACGCGCTGCCGCTGGCGCTGACCCCGCTGATCGGCCGGGCCGCCGAGCGGGCGGCGCTGATCGCCGCGCTCGACGAGCATCGTCAGGTCACCGCGGTCGGGCCGGGCGGCATCGGCAAGACCCGGCTGGCGCTGGCCGCCACGGCTGAGCTGGCCGGCCGGCTCGCCGACGGCGTCACGTACGTCGATCTGGTACCGGTTACCGACACCGAGATGGTCGCGGCGGCCGTGGCAGAAGCACTGGGTGGACGCGGGCACGCTGGCCGCTCGGCTGCGGACACCGTCGTGGCACGGCTGGGCGGGCGGGCGGCGCTGCTCGTCCTGGACAACTGCGAGCATCTGACCGAGGGCGTAGTGGCGCTGGTCGAGCAGTTACTGACGCGCTGCCCACGGGTGCGCGTGCTGACCGTCGGCCGGGCCCGCCTGCTGACCCCGTACGAACGGGTCTTCCCGGTGTCCGGGATGTCGGACGGCGACGCGGCCGAACTCTTCCGCGCCCGGGCCGAGGCCAGCGGCGGGGCCGGCCTGGTCACCGATGCGCAGCGGGTCACCGCGATCTGCCGCCGACTCGACGGGATGCCGCTGGCGATCGAGCTGGCGGCGGCGCGGCTTCCCGCGCTGGGGCTGGACGGGCTCGAGGGCGGGCTGGCCGACCGGATGCGGCTGCTGGCCGGCGGCCGGCCGGCCGAGCACCGACACCGGTCGCTGGCCTCGGCCGTGGACTGGAGCCACGCCCTGCTGTCCGAGGCTCAGCGGGTGGTGTTGCGCCGTGTGTCGGTCTTCGCCACGCCGTTCACCGCGCCGGACGCCGCGGGGCTGCTGGCCGGCTGGCCACCTGCCGAACCGGACGGGATCGCCGCGGCGCTGGCCACACTCACCGAGCAGAGCCTGCTGACGGTCACGCCCGATCCAACCGAGACCCGGTACCGGGCGCTAGAGACGATTCGCCAGTACGGCGGCGACCGCCTGACCGAGGCGGGCGAACTGGCCGAGGCGCACGCCCGGCACCTGCGGTGGTGCCTGGTCCTGGCCGACACGTTCGGCGAGTTGCCGGACACCGCCAGCTGGGAGGCCCGGTTCGACCGGGTCGCCGATGAACTTCGCGCGGCGCTGTCGCAGGCCATCGCCGGCGCGGAGCCCAGCGACGCGGGGTACCGGCTGGCGGTTCGCCTGGCCGAGCTGTGTTTCGCCCGCGGCCTGCCGGGCGAGGCCCAGCGACGGTACGAACAGGCCGCACACCTCGCAACAGGCGATCAGCAGGCGGCGGTCGCGCTGCGCAGCGCGGCCGAGGCGGCCAAGGTCGCGCACGTCGGCAACGAAGCGATCCGGCTGCACCGGGCAGCCGCCGACGCCGCCCGGCGCGCCGGTGACCGGCCGCGCGCCGCGTACGACCTGGCCCTGATCGCCGAGATGCTTCATCGCAACACCGGGCTGCTCAGCGGTCCGACGCCGCCGGACGAGGCCGAGCGGCTGATCGCCGAGGCCACCACGCTGGCCGACGACGACCCGGTCGCGACCGCACGGGTGCTGGCCGCCCGGGCGCACGCCGGGTCGCCGTTCGACCCCGGGAACACTGACCTGATCGATCGCGCCCTGGCCCGTGCTCGCGAGGCCGGCGACCCGCTGAGCGAGAGCTCCGCGCTCGACCAGCTCACGTCCGTGGAACTGGCGAACCATCAGCTCGGCACGGCGGCGGACTGGGCGCTGCACCGCATCGAGCTTCTCGCGACGCGGCCGGTGCGGGCGGACACCGGCGCCTACGAGGTGCTGGACGCGTACATCATGGCAACCGACACCGCGATCGCCGCCGGTGACCTCACGTCAGCCCGCCGGCTCGCCGAGCGGCTCCGGGACCTGCCTCTCCACCGGGAGGAGCGCCATCTGGCCAACTCCCGGCTGATGGTCGTCACCGCCCTCGCCGGGGCCTGGGACGAGACCCTCGAGCTCGCCGGACGGTTCCGGGACGACTGGGAACGGGCCGGACGGCCACGGGCGGGCAACCTCAGCCGGGGCACGTACGCCGCGGCCACCGTGCACGGACTGCGAGGCGACGACGCCAGCCGCGCCACCTGGCTGGGGATGAGCCACTCGCTGAATTCGCTCTCCCCGTGCGACGTCCACCACGACGAGTTCTTCGACGCGCTGCTGTTACTGCACCGTGGGCATCCCGGCGAGGCGGCGGCGCTGTTCGCCAGCCCGCCGGACGATCTCCGCTCCTGGTACAACGCGCTCTGGCGGCCTTGGTACGCGGCGCTGTGGGCCGAGTCGGCCGTGCTCGCCGGACACCCCGAGGCCGTCGGACGGCTGAACCGGGCGCGGCGGTCGACCGCGGGCAATCCGATCGCCCGGGCCATCGTCGAGCGCTCGGCCGCGTTCGCCGACAACGACCGTGACGGGATGCTCGCCGTCGCGGAGCGGATGCGAGCGGCCGGCTGCCGCTATCAGTGGGCCCGCACGCTGGTCCTCGCCGGCGGCCCGGAACGGGGCCGGGGCGAGGAGGCGCTCGCCGGGATGAAGGCCACGCCGATGTCCGCCGGGAGGCTCCCGGAGATCCGCTAGTGCAGGTCGAACGGGAACGGCGAGAACAGGGCGGTCCGTGATGGACCGCCCTGTTCCACGTGGAGGGACTTCAGCCGGCGAGGAGTTTGAGCATCTGCTGGACCTGGTCGGTTCGGGACTGCTTTACCCGTTCGGCGAAGGACTTGGACAGGGTGTTGGTGCCCTTGTCCAGCTCCAGCTGGGCGAATTCGACCGCGTTGTGCTGGTGGGCCAGGAACAGGTTCAGGAAGGCTGTTTCGAACTGGGCCTTTTTGATCGTCTTCAAGGAGGCGATCTCCTCGTCGCCGGTGCTGGGCATGCCGCCGTGGTCGGCGTGCAGGCTGACCCGTTTGTCGAGGACGGTCGGGCGGTTCCACTCGTCGAGCCAGCTCTTCATCAGTTTGAGCTCGTCGGCCTGGGTGACCTGCACAGCCTCGGCCAAGGCGACGATCTCGGGGCGGGTGGCGCGCTCGGCCGCGATCCGGGCCATCTGCTGGCCCTGCTCCTGGTTGTCGATCAGCATCTGCAGGAACATCACGTCGGTGTCGTTGTACGTTGCGCCTGCGGTGATCTCGGAGACGTTCGTGACGCTGACGGCCGGGGTCGGGGCAGGGGTTACGTCGGTGCCGCAGGCTCCGAGCAGGAGCGGGAAAGCCGCGGCGGCAAAGATCAGCCGGCGCTTCACAGCGGCAGCCACAGGGCGAGCGTCCAGATGCCGGGCTCCCAGCTTCGGATCGCGCTGTGGCCCTGACGGCACTGGTAGGTGACGCCCTCGTAAGTCACCTTGTCGCCGGTCTTGTAGGTGACGCCCGGCGCCCAAGCCGACCCGCTGCCGCCGGACGTGGCGGTGGGGGCGGCGGTCTTCGTCGGCGCCGTGGTGGGCGTGGTGGCCGGCGGCGTGGTGGGCGCACCGGTCGACGGCGGGGTGGTCGTGGGGGCGGTGGTCGGCGTGGTCGGGGTCGAGCCGCCGGAGCCGGAGCCGCCGATGTTGACGTCCACGCAGTTGTAGAAGGCCATCGGGGTGTCGCCGATGTTCCAGACCGCCAGCACCGTCTTCTTGCCGGAGAACCTACTCAGGTCGACGGTGTGCGAGACCGAAGCCGCGGGGATGGCGTTCTTGTCGTCGAAAGTGGCGACCGACGTACCGTCCACGAAGTATTCCCAGGTGGCGGTTCGGTGCCGGGCGGTCAGCACCCAGTTGAAGGTCGCCGACTTCCCGACGGTGGCGGCCGGCCAGTTCTTTGACTCGTCGTTCAAGACCGGGAAGGCGGAGTTTCCACCATTGCATTGTTTTGACCCCTTCGGAGCCTCCACACTCTGCGGCTCGAACTGGATGGCGCCGCAGTCCGCGACGGTGCCGGCGGCGCAGAGGGCCTGGCGGCTCGGGGGCGAGGAGACGTAGCCGTGTGCCATGGCCGGCGACGACGCGACCGCCAGGCTCGATGCGACCATCCCGAGGGTGGCCAGCGGGTAGGCGATCATCCTGCGCATGTGAGCACTCCAAATCCGTCCGGCGATTACGAACCGGAACGTTATGAGGCGCTGCCATAACGGGGCCTTAACGAGACCGGAAGAGGGTCATAAAGTCAGCAGGAAGCCGATCCGGGCGCCGCCCAGCGACGATCGGTCGATCACCATCCGCCCGCCGACGGTCTCCGCCGCCCGGCGCACGATGTCCAGGCCCAAGCCGGTTGAGCCGGCGCCGCTGTAACCGCGTTTCACCGCGGTCTCCGGGTCGACGATCCCGGGGCCGGCGTCGTCGACCAGCAGGCCGCCGGCCGAGACCAGGACCCGGAACGCGGTGCCGTCAGGGGTGTGTGAGAAGACGTTGCCGAGCAGGGCGTCCACCACCAGGATCATCTCACCGGCCGGCATCGGGAGCAGGACCGGCTCGTTGCCGCCGACCACCTCCCACGGCCGTTCCTGATCTTCGGCCAGCACCGACCAGAAGGCGAGGCGGTCGGCCAGCACGTCGACCAGGTCGCACTGTTGGGAGCCACGATTCTCGATGCTGCCCAGCCGGGCGCCGGTGATGATCGCCTCCAGCTCCTCGTCCAGCAGGTCACAGGCTTGGCGCATGCGTTCCGCGATCGGACCGGGTGGCATCGCTTCGACGTCCAGGCGGAGACCGGTCAGTGGCGTACGCAATCGGTGGGAAAGGTCGGCGGCCAGTTCCCGCTCGCGGTCCAGCAACCGTCGCAGATCGTCGGCCATGCCGTTGAAGGCGCTCGCGGCGTCGCGCAGTTCGCGCGGGCCGACGGGGGTGATCCGTTTGTTGAGTTCGCCGCCGCCGAGACGACGGCTGGCCGCCGCGAGCTGGCGGGTGGCGCGCACCAGCTGGCCGCCGAGCCGGTCGGCGAAGAGGGTCGAGCCGCCGACCAGGACCACGGCGAGGCCGCCGAGGGCGAGCCAGGCGACGACGACACCGCGCCGGGTCTCCTCGTCGGGGACGAAGACCTCGACCACGACGGTACGACCGTCGGTGAGCACTGTCGGCTGCAGGTACGCCACCCCGTCGTCGGTGTGCGCGGTGGCCGCCCGCCGGTCCTGTGCGGCCCGTCGCACCACCTCACCGGTCAGGTGCGTGTTGCCGATCGGGTCGACGCCGGGCAGGTGGACGGCGAGCCTTCCGACGCTGCCGGCGGCGGTGCTGGCGACCGCGTTGGTCAGGGTGAACGGGTCACTGTTGACGCCGAGCACTGTCACCATCGAGGTGGCCTGCTGGCGGGCGTCGGAGATGGCCCGGTCGTAGGCGATCTGCCGGGTCGCCACCGCGAGCGGGACCAGGAACGCCAGAGCCACCATCGAGGTGATCGCCAGGGCGAGGCGGTTGAGCGCCCACCTCACTGCGGATCGACCATCATCACACCCACGCCTCGTACGGTGTGCAGGTAGCACGGTTTGGCGGCGGTCTCGCCGAGCTTGCGGCGCAACCAGGAGATGTGTACGTCGATGGTCTGTTCCTCACCGATCCGGGCCTGCTGCCACACCTGGTTCATCAGCTCGCGCCGGCTGATCACCTGACCGACGCGCTCGGCGAGGTAGGCGAGGACGTCGAATTCGCGGCGGGTCAGTTGCAGCGGCTCGCCCCGCAACTCCACCCGGCGTTGTCGGGGGCGGATCACCAGCTCGCCCACGGTGATGGCGTTGGGCTGCTGCTCGACGGTGGCGCGGGACCGGCGCAGCACGGCGGAGATACGGGCCAGGATGTGGCCGCCGGAGAACGGCTTGGTCACGTAGTCGTCGGCGCCGGCCGAGAGCAGGGCGATGATGTCCGCCTCGGAGCGCCGGGCAGTGGCCACGATGACCGGGACGTCGGAGACGGTTCGCATCATACGCAGCGCGTCGGTGCCGTCGATGTCGGGCAGCCCGAGGTCGAGGATGACCAGGTCGGGCCGTTCCTGCGTGACGATCTTCAGCGCCTGGGCAGCCAGGCCGACCGGGCGCACCACATGCCCGGCATCGGTCAGGGCCCGGGTCAGCGCGGCCGTGATGATGCGGTCGTCCTCGACCAACAGGATCATCGCCATCAGTTACCTCCGAAGGGACTATCGCATTCTTACGACCGATGGACCGGGGTGGGCAGCACGGTAACTCAGTCGTAATCACACTCCGGGTGCGACTGATGGATATGAAACGTGCATAGATTTGCGATGTGAGCCGTGGAGCGCCGTTCTCCGCAAAGGCGGAATATGACTTCGGACACCACTTGGTGTGGCGCCCGCAGGACCGCTGCTCGGTCGGGGGCCGCGCGCAGTGAGGAAGTCGTTCAAGTTTCTGCTACGGCCTACTACCGGGCAACAACAGATGCTGACTGCATGCCTCGACGCTCACCGGAACCTGTACAACGCAGCGCTGGAGGAACGCCGCGAGGCGTACCGCAAGGCCAAGGTTTCCATCCGCTACGGCGAACAGTCCGCACAGCTCAAGGACATCCGCCGCGCCGATCCCTTAGGCCAAGCTCGCTGGTCGTTCTCCTCTCAGCAGGCCACTCTGCGCCGCCTTGACAAGACGTTCCAGGCCTTCCTTCGGCGACTGAGAACCGGCCAGGTACCAGGATTTCCCCGGTTCAAGGGGGCGGGCTGGTTCGACACCGTCGAATGGCCCAAGGACCGGGACGGCTGCCGCTGGGATTCCACTCCCGACAGCGGGCAGACCCGCGTCTACCTTCAAGGTATTGGTCACGTCCGGGTCCACGCCCACCGCAAGACCGAAGGGGTCATCAAGACGATCAGCATCAAGCGTGAAGGCCGACGTTGGTACCTGATTCTGTCCTGTGATGACGTTCCCGAGCCAGCGTTCGCGCACACCGGCCGGTCGATAGGCGTCGACATGGGCATCGCCTCGTTCCTGACCACTTCCGACGGCGTTCATGTCACCAATCCGCGATACGGGCGCCGCACCGCCGCCCGACTGGCGGCCGCCCAGCAGGCTCTCGCTCGCCGCAAAACCCGCTCCCGCCGGCGGGGTAAGGCTCGCGACCGGGTCGCCGCCTTGCATGCCAAGGTCCGTCGACGACGCCTTGACCATGCCCACAAGACCGCCCGTTGGCTGGTCGAGAACTATGACGTAATCGCGGTCGAAGCACTGAGCATCACGAACATGACACGTTCGGCGTCCGGCACCGCTGATCAGCCGGGGACCAACGTGGCACAGAAGACCGGCTTGAATCGGTCGATCCTAGATGCGGGCTGGGGGGTGTTCCTCACCGTACTTCGGGCCAAGGCTGAAAGCGCCAGACGCGTGGTTGTCGAGGTCAACCCCGCCAACACCTCCCGCACGTGCCCGCTCTGTGGGCATTGTGCGCGGGAGAACCGCCTCACCCAAGCCGACTTCCGTTGCATGTCGTGTGACTATACCGATCACGCTGACGTCGTCGGCGCCATCAACGTACTCAGGGCCGGGCTGGCCCTTCTGACCGCTTAAACGTTCAGAGAAGCCGCTCGGTCCATCGGGCGGAGGAGTCACAGGGGCAGGTGAGAGGATGGCCGCGTGCGCTCTTCCCGCTGGATGCCGATAGCGGGGTGGTGTCTGGCCACGGCGACCAGCATCGCGCTCTCCTCGGTCGCGCTGACTCCGGTGCTGAGTGCCGCCCGGACCGGGTCCGGCGAGCTGCCGGACATCAATCAGCTTCCGGCACCGACCGCGGTGGCCGAGACGAGTGACGTGCCGCCGCCGGCGAAGACCACTCGGCCCGCGCCGTCGCGCACCCGGTCGACGGCCGAGCCGAAACCGTCGTCGAAATCACACACTTCGATTGAACCGTCCCGAGTGACTCCCACCACTAAACCGGCGACAACTGTCGAGGACGGCTGGACCGTCACTACCAGTGACGGCGTCAAGACCTATCTGAAGTCGTTCGTGACCGAGGGCGGCACGGCGGTGATCAAGATGACCAGCAAGGGCATCGTCTCGCTGGTCACAGCCACTCCGGCGGACGGTTTCCAGGTGGTGAAGCAGGGCTCCGACGTGAACCTGGCGGTCTACTTCAACGAGACCAACCACAGCTTCATCGTTCACGCACAGTGGTTCAACGATGCTCCGTTCGTCGAGGTCAGCGAGATCGGCGGCTGACCCTCGCAAGGGTTTTCCCCGATTCGGTGAAGCTTGTCGATATCTAACGTCTCACCTCAAGTCACCTCGGTGTGACCCGCCGTCTACGGACGGTTGAGGCCCGCCCGAACCCCCACGGGCGGGAGAGGAGTAGGCGTGAAATCACGTACCCCAGTCGTCATCGCACTGGCTGCCGCGACCGCGGCCGCCTCAGCGATGGTGGCGGTCGCCGGACCGGCGACCGCCATTCCGTCCGATCCCGCCGCGCTGGCCGCGCGCGCGTCGGACAGCGCGTCGGCTCTCGTGGCCGGACGTCCCCCGGTGCTGCAGTCCAGCGACGGCGAGGCGTTCGTCCAACGCCAGGTGATCACCACAGACAAGCTGCAGTACGTCCCGTACGACCGCACGTACAAGGGTCTGCCGGTCATCGGTGGTGACTTCGTCGTCGTCACCGACCAGTCCGGTCAGACGCAGTACACGTCGGTCGCGCAGACCCGGCCGATCGGCGACCTCTCGGTGACCCCGAAGCTCTCCGCGGCCGACTCGGTGCCGTTCGCGAAGGCCGAGCTCAAGACCGTGAAGAACGTCGAGAGCACCCGCCTCGTCGTGGTCAACTCGGAGTCTGCTCCGGCGCTGGCCTGGGAGTCGACCGTCAACGGCACCAAGGTCAACGATCACGGTGAGGATCAGGTCAGCCGTCTCACCGTCGACGTCGACGCCACCAGCGGCGCAGTGCTGCGCACCAAGGAGCACGTCACCGAGGTGACCGGCACCGGGACCGGCTGGATCGTCGGTTCGGTCAGCCTGGACACCACGCTGTCCAGCAGCACGTACAGCCTGAAGGACCCGTCGATCGCGACCCTGACCTGTCAGGACGCGTCGACCAACACCACCTTCAGCGGCACCGACAACGCGTGGGGCACCGGCGTCGGCACCAACAAGGAGACCGGCTGCGTCGACGCGTTCTACGCGGCGCAGAAGCAGAAGGCGATGCTGTCGTCCTGGCTGGGCCGTACCGGCTTCACCAGCAGCGGTGGCGCCTGGCCGATCCGGGTCGGGCTGAACGAGGTGAACGCGTACTACGACGGCACCCAGGTCCAGATCGGCAAGAACAACGCCGGCCAGTGGATCTCCTCGCTCGACGTGGTGGGTCACGAGATCGGTCACGGCATCGACGACAACACCCCTGGCGGCATCTCCGGCAACGGCACCCAGGAGTTCGTCGGTGACGTCTTCGGCGCGGCCACCGAGGCCTACGCCGCGAACGCCAGCGACCCGGCCGACTACCAGGTCGGCGAAGAGGTCAACCTGGTCGGCTCCGGCCCGATCCGCTACATGTACAACCCGTCACTCGCCGGCGACGACAACTGCTACTCCAGCAGCACCCCCAGCCAGGAGGTGCACGCCGCGGCCGGTCCCGGAAACCACTGGTTCTACCTGCTCGCCGAAGGCACCGCCCCGACCAACGGCCAGCCCGCCAGCACCCGCTGCTCGGGCAGCGGCGCCATCACCGGCGTCGGCATCCAGACCGCCACCAAGATCATGTACAACGCGATGCTGATGAAGACCTCCAGCTCGTCCTACCTGAAGTACCGCACCTGGACGCTGACCTCGGCCAAGGCCCTGGACAGCACCTGCGCACTCTTCAACACCACCAAGGCCGCCTGGGACGCCGTCAGCGTGCCGGCCCAGACCGCCGACCCGACCTGCACCGGTTCGACCACGTCGCCGACGGCCTCCCCCACCACCTCGACGACGTCCGCTCCGGCGGGCTGTGCCGGGACCAACGCCACCGACGTCTCGATCCCGGACGCCGGCGTCGCGGTCTACAGCGACATCGCGATCAGTGGCTGCGCCCGCAGCGCCTCGTCGACGTCGACGATCGCGGTGAACGTGGTGCACACCTACCGCGGTGACGTGAAGCTCGACCTGGTCGCGCCGGACGGCACCGTCTACGCCCTGAAGGCGACGTCCACTTCGGACAGCACCGACAACGTCGTCGCGACCTACACGGCGAACCTGTCGAGTGAGGCTGCGAACGGCACCTGGCGCCTGAAGGCCCAGGACCTCTACTCCTCGGACACCGGTTACATCAACACCTGGACCCTCACCGTCTGACCGGAGAGGCTCCGAAACGATCACGATAGGCCCCTGGTCACTGCCGTTCTGGCACCCGGGGGCCTATCGTTCCTCCCACCCGTACGGACAGGAGCCCCGGTGACATACAGCGCTTTCGGCATCGTTGAGGGCCGGCCGACCGGAGTGCTCGCCGACGTGTGGGGCCGGTCCGCCGTACGCGATGTGGTCCTGATCCTCGGTGCGGCCGGCGCCGTCGGCCTCGCCGCGCAACTCTCCATCCCGGTTCCCGGATCACCCGTGCCGATCACCGGGCAGACCTTCGCCGTCCTGCTGGCCGGTGCCACCCTCGGCGCGGCCCGCAGCTCGGCCGGCATGCTGCTCTACCTGGTCGCCGGGGTGCTCGGGGTCCCGTGGTTCGCCGGCGGCACCTCCGGCTGGCCCTCGGCCACCGCCGGTTACCTGCTCGGATTCATCATCGCGACCGCGCTGATCGGGCAGCTCGCGGCGCTCGGTGGGGACCGCCGCCCCTCGCACACGATCGGCCTGATGGCCGCCGGGCACTCACTGATCTACCTGGTCGGGGTGCCGTGGCTGGCCGTCGCCACCGGCTCCGACCTGGCCTCCGCGGCCGCCAACGGCCTGGTTCCGTACTTGATCGGCGACGTGCTGAAGGTGCTGCTCGCGGCGGCTCTGCTCCCCGGTACCTGGCTGCTGATCAACCGCCGGCGCTGAATCCGGGATACCCACAGGCTGTGTGCACAGCCTGTGGATAACTCGAACAGATGTGCGAATCCGATCAGCGGGATCATCCTAGAGGTCGAGGCCGCCCTCGATCCGCTTCAACTGGTGCCGGGCCAGAGCGAGATTGGCGCGGTCCTTGTTCAGCGCGATGTAGAGGAACAGGCCCTGCCCGGAACGGCCGGTCAACGGGCGGATCAGGTGGTACTGGGAGTCGAGGGTGATCAGGATGTCCTCGATCTTCTCGTGCAGGTTGAGCATCTCCATCGTGCGCAGCTTCGCGCGAACCACCTCGGTGTTGGCGGCGGCGGCCACCTGTAGGTCGAAGTCCCTGCTCCCGCCCGCGACCCCCAGCGCCATTCCGCTGGAACGGTCGACGAGCGCGGCTCCGATCGCGCCATCGATCTGCATCGCGTCCTTGAGGGCTACGTCCATGTCCGGCATCTGATCCTCCACATCGGTCCAGGTCTGTGGCAGAGCGTGTACGACACCGAACGGAACGAGTCGCACACGATGTCCGCCTCGGCGCTCTCGGGACATGGGTTCAATGTTCGTACCAACCAGGCAGTTGAAGATTTCTGCAACTACGAAAGCGGTCAGAGGGGAGGGGACGTGTCGGTGCCGCTGTACCAGGCGAAAGCGGAGATGTTCCGGACACTCGGCCATCCGGTCCGGATCCGGGTACTGGAGCTGCTGCAGGGCGGCCCGCGGCCGGTGCGTGACCTGCTCGCCGAGATCGACGTCGAGGCCTCCAACCTGTCCCAGCAGCTCGCGGTCCTGCGCCGGGCCGGCATCGTCACCTCGTTCCGGGACGGCGCTCTGGTGATGTACGCCCTCAGCACCCCGGACGTCGCCGACCTGCTCGCGGCAGGCCGGCGCATCCTCGGAGCCGTCCTCACCGACCGGGACGGCCTGCTGGTGGAGTTACGCGCGCAGAACTACTCGCAGCGCTGAGCGAAGTCCAGCGGCCACTGAGCGCAGACATCCCGGCCCTCGAAGCCGTCGAGGGTGTCGGCCACGCCGTCGTCCCCGCCGTCCAGGAAGTCGTCGCCCTCGTTGCCATAGAGCATGTCGGCGCCGCCACGACCTTCCAGCCGGTCGTTGCCCGCCCCACCGGACAGGAAGTTGTCGCCGGGCCCGCCGATGAGCCGGTCGTTGCCGGCACCACCCCAGATGTTCTCGACGTCGGTGGCGATGGTGTCCCGCTCGCCGTCGGCGCCGTCGTCACCGCTCACCCCGTCCGGGTCGGCGGACACGTTCGAGTTGAAGTACGACGCGTAGCTCACCGTGTCGTCACCGGCGCCGCCCGCGTAGCGGTCCGCGCCATGCCCGTCGGTCCGGCTGTCGCCGTCGAAGGCGTGCGCGATGAGCCGATCGGCCCCGGCCTCGCCGTAGACCCGGTCGTCGCCACTACTGCCCTGCAACACGTCGTCACCGGCGCCCCCGGCGAGCAGATCGTTGCCGCCGTCGCCGTCGATCGAGTCGTTGCCGGCACTTCCGTTCAGGGAGTCGCCGCCGTCGCCGCCGCGCAGGTAGTCCCGGTCGGCTCCACCGTCGAGCACGTCGTTGCCGCCCTGGCCGAACAGCTCGTCCGGGCCGTCACCGCCGAGGATCCGGTCGGCGCTGTGGCTGCCGTAGATCGTGTCCTTGCCGGCGTCACCCCAGACCCGGCTACCACCGGTCCAGACCTCGATGTGGTCGTCGCCGGCACCTCCGTAGACGGTGTTGAAGCCGGTCCAGGCGTAGATCTTGTCGTTCCCGGCATCGCCGTAGATCCTGTCGTCACCGGCGTCGCCCCAGATCGAGTCGTGCCCGCCGTTGCCCCGGACGGTGTCGGCACCGGCACCGCCGTAGAGCGCGTCGGCGGCGGACCCACCGGTGATGACATCGTCGCCGGAGCCGCCACTCGCGCTGAACGGCAGGCTGGTCCGGTTGGTGATCGAGTCGGCGAGGTCGTAGGCGTAGACGCGGATCCGGGTCGGCGCCTGCGACGGCTTGCAGGTGACCTTGGTCTTGTCCTTCTTGACGGCCTTGCATCCAGGACCGGCCTTGATCGCGACCCGGTCGTCGAGAGTGACGGTGTTGCCGGAGCGGGTCACCACGATCCGGTTCTGCTTCTTGGCAGCCGCTTTGAACTGCACGATCGTCGTCCCCGCCACCGACGCCACACCGGTCGCGGCCGCCTGAGCGGGCGAGGCCAGCGCAACGGTGGAAACGGTGGCGAGAAGTGGCAACCAAACCTGACGAGCCATTGTGGACCCTCCCCCTGGAACCAGTGTGAGGATCGTAGGCGCGCTTCGATCTGGTGCGCTGCCCCGCTCAGGGCACCTTCGGGGGCGATTCGCCGGGACGGTCGCACCCGGACGAGCCGTCACCCGGCGAGCGCACCGACGGCCGCGTGCCCGGCACCGGCGTGTCCGACGCGCAGACCGTCGGGGCCGCCGACTCCACCGCGGCGGCCGGGGCGACCGGTTCGGCCTCGCCGACGGCGCGACCAGGGAAGAGCTGCACCACACCGAACCCGATCGGGAGCAGCACCAGGGCAGCGGCCAGAACCGGCAGGTGGCGACTCCGGCCGTACGCCGCCGGGGGTTGCTCGTCGATCTTCGGCGGAGCCGGTAAGGCGACCGGCAGAGCCGGAAGGGAGTCCGGCACGGTGAGCCGCGGAACGATCTCCGGTCCGGCCCCGGCCGGCAACGGGAGCATCACGCCGGCACCGTGCCGCACCTGCCGCAACCGGGTCGCGAAGACCGCCATCGTGTCAACCGCCGGAACCGGCGTCAGCACCTCGTCGAGCAGCACGCTCAGACCCGGCCAGCCCGAGATGATCCAGTCGTCGTCGACGCCCCGGCCCGGCCAAGGGCCACCGGTCAGAGCCTGGAAGAGCAGCCCGGCCAGCCCGAACACGTCGCCGCGCGGAGTCGGTGCGGGCGTGCCCGGCGGTCGCGGCGCCGAGAAGTGGGTGAGCATCGGGGTCCGGCCCGCGGTGATCAGCACCGACTCCGGCCGGATCCAGCCGTGCACCATCGACGGGCGGGTCGAGTGCGCCCAGGCGAGGGCGTCGGCCAGGGCGTTGACCAGCTCCATCGCCTCGATCGGCGAGGGCGGGGCGTCGCGCAGCACCTCACTGAACGGGCGGGCGTCGATGTGGTCGAGGGCCATCCAGGGGCGGCCGGTCGCGGTGATCCCACCGGCCCGGACCGGCACGATCGACGGGTTACGGCCGAGCCCGATGGCGGAGGTGACGTGCGCCGCGAACGCGGCCTCCTCGGAACGGCCGCCGACAAAACGGTGGAAGAGCCGCAGCACCACCCACCGGCCGGCCCGCTCATCCCAGGCACGGTAGACACCGGCGTCCGCACCCGTGCTGGTCAGCTCCAGGCGCGAGTAGCCAGCCGGGGTGTCGATCCCCGCCACGTGTCGCCTCCCCCGCAGACCTCAAAGTACGCATCTCACCCGACGCGCCCGACAACGGCAACAGTCACCCGGTCAGCAAGATCAGCCGAAGGCTCGTTGCGGAACGCGGCCTCATTCTTATCCTGTCCGGGCCCCGGGGCGTACATCCTCCGGGTTAACAATCCCGGCCGAGTGTTTCCACAATGGAGTACGGGCGGCGTGATGTGGGCGAAGAGGCGGGTGGGGCGAGGCCGGTTCGCGGGCGTCGTTGACCGCGAACCGGGGTCTACCCGGTGCTCAGATGGCCTGGTAACCGGCGATCGTATCGGCCAGGATCTCGCGGCCGGGGCGCTGCCACAGTTCCTCGTTCATCACTTCGACCTCGATCGGGCCGGTGTATCCGGCCTTCTCGACGGCCGCGTGGAAGGCACGCATGTCCACGCAGCCCGCGCCGGGCAGGCCACGGCCGGTCAGGACGCCGGCCGGCAGCGGGGTGATCCAGTCGGCCAGCTGGTAGATCGCGATCCGGTCGCCGGCCGCTTCGATCTTCGTCAGGACCGTGTCGTCCCACCACAGGTGGTAGGTGTCGACGGTGACACCGACGTGAGCGGCCGGGTGCTGTTCGGCGATGGCCATCGCCTGGTCCCAGGTGTTGATGACGCAGCGGTCGGCGGCGTACATCGGGTGCAGCGGTTCGATCGCCAGGGTGACCCCGGCGGCGGACGCGTGCGGGACCAGCTGGGCGATCGCGTCGGCGACGTGGGCCCGGGCACCGGCGATGTCCTTCGACCCCTCCGGCAGACCGCCGGAGACCAGGACCAGCACCGGCGCGCCCACGGCAGCGGTCTCGTCGATGGCCCGGCGGTTGTCGTCGAACCAGCCGTCGAGCTGGAAGAACCCGCTGCGGCAGAGCGTGGTCACCGACAGGCCGGCATCACGGACCAGGGCGGCGGAGCGCTCCAGGCCGTACTCCTGCACCGGCTCGCGCCAGAGCGCCACCTTGTCGACACCGGCCTCGGTCAGGCCGGCGACCAGGTCTTCCAGGTCCCAGTGCTTCGCGGTGATCTGGTTGAACGAGAAGCGGTTCATCCGGCCGTCACCTCGAAGAACCGGTTCGCCCGGTGCGCGGCCAGCGCCGGGTCGGGCAGCAGCCCGGCGGCGTCGGCCAGCTCGATGAGCGTGGCGAAGTGCGGCACCGAGCGACCGGACTGGAGGCCACCGACCATGGTGAAGTGCTTCTGGTGGCCGGCCAGCCAGGCGAGGAAGACGATGCCGGTCTTGTAATAGAAGGTCGGCTTGGTGAAGATGTGCCGGGAGAGCGTGACCGTGGGGGCGAAGATCCGGTCGTACTCGTCCAGGTCACCACGGTCCAGAGCGGCGAAGGCGGCCGCGGCGGCGGGGGTGATCGCCGCGAAGATGCCGAGCAGCGCGTCGGAGTAGCCCTGTTCGTCGCCCTTGATCAGCTCGGGATAGTTGAAGTCGTCACCGGAGTAGAGGCGGACCCCGGCCGGTAGACGACGGCGCAGGTTGATCTCGTGCTCCGCGTCCAGCAGCGAGACCTTGATGCCGTCGACCTTGGCCGGGTTGCTGTTGATCAGCTCCAGCACGGTCTCGGTGGCCTTGTCCACGTCGGACGAACCCCAGTAACCCTCCAGGGCCGGGTCGAACGCGGTGCCCAGCCAGTGCAGCACGACCGGCTTGTCGGACTTATCCAACAGCTCACGATATACGCTGAGATAGTCGTCGGCATCCCGAGCCGTGGCAGCGAGATGACGGCTGCACATCAGGACCGGTGCGGCGCCCGCCGCGAGAACGTCGGCGAGTTGCTGCTCGTACGCGGAATGAATGTCCAGGAGTACCGCCGAACCCGGCGGCAACTGGTCGGTCGCCACCCCCGCAACGATCTTGCCGCCGACCGACGCCGCCTCGGCGGCGCTGCGTTTGATCAGCTCTTTCGTCGCCGCGTAGTCGAGGCCCATGCCCCGCTGCGCGGTGTCCATCGCCTCGGCGACACCGAGACCGTGCGACCACAGGTGGTGCCGGAAGGCCAGGGTGTCGTCCCAGTCGAGGGCCGCGGGCGCACCCGGCGCGTTCTCCGCCAGCGGGTCGGCGACGACGTGCGCGGCGGCGTACGCGATCCGGCTGCTCGGCGGCCCGGCCGGCTTGTCCCAGCTCTTGGCGGTGAGTCTCAGCTTGCGCCCACCGGGCAGGTCGACGGTGCTCACAGCGTGATCCGCTGGCCGGTACGCGCCGACTCCAGGCCCGCCTCAGCCAGCCGGACACCACGGGCGCCGGAGGTGAAGTCCCAGTGGAACTCCTCGCCCGCGACGACGTGCCGCAGGAACGCCTCCCACTGGACCTTGAAGCCGTTGTCGAACTCGTCGTTGTCCGGCACCTCGCTCCACTCGTCGCGGAACGACTTGCCGGTCAGCGGCAGGTCCGGGTTCCACACCGGCTTCGGCGTGCCGGCCCGGTGCTGGATCTTGCAACCGCGCAAGCCGGCGACGGCGCTGCCGTGGGTGCCGTCGACCTGGAACTCGACCAGTTCGTCCCGGTTGACCCGGACCGTCCAGGAGGAGTTGAGCTGGGCGATGATGCCGCCCTCCAGCTCGAAGATCGCGTACGCGGCGTCGTCGGCGTCGGCCACGTACTCCTCACCGCGCTCGTCGATCCGCTTGGTGATGTGCGTGGCGGTGGTCGCCTGCACCGAGCGGACGGTGCCGAACAGCTCCTCGAGCACGTAGTTCCAGTGCGGGAACATGTCCATCACGATGCCGCCGCCGTCGGCGAGCCGGTAGTTCCAGCTCGGGCGCTGCGCGACCTGCCAGTCACCCTCGAAGACCCAGTAGCCGAACTCACCGCGCACCGACAGGATCTGGCCGAAGAAGCCGCCGTCGATCAGGCGCTTGAGCTTGCGCAGGCCGGGCAGGAACAGTTTGTCCTGGACGACGCCGTTCTTGACCCCCGCGGCGGCGGCCAGCTCGGCCAGCTCCAGTGCCGCGGCGGAGCCCTCGGCCAGGGGCTTCTCGGTGTAGATGTGCTTGCCGGCGGTGATGGCCTGGCGGATCGCCTTCTCCCGCTGCGAGGTCACCTGGGAGTCGAAGTAGATCTCCACATCCAGGCGGGCCAGGGCCGCGTCCAGGTCGGTGGTCCACTCGGTCAGGCCGTGCTGCTCCGCGATGGCGGCCAGTTTGTCGGGGTCACGGCCGACCAGGATCGGCTCGGGCCAGATGCGGGTGCCGTCGGCGAGAGGGACGCCGCCCTGCTCACGGATGGCGAGAAGGGAGCGGACCAGGTGCTGCCGGTAGCCCATCCGGCCGGTGACGCCGTTGACGACGATGCCGATCGATCTACGCGCTGCCATACGGGATCCCTCCGGAGGTTTATAGGAAAGCGCTTTCCTGCTGCTGGCAGCGTAGGCGTCGAAATGCCTTCCGACAAGGGCGGGTTAGCGGCCGAACCGCCACCATCGATGCCGCGGGACCGATTCGGGCACGTCAGCGTCACGTCGACGATTCTCCTCCGGTCGTGTCAACCAGGTGAGCAAACAACGACGGCAGAGGTCCGGATCGGTCCACTGGGCGAAAAGATCCGGCGGCGGGGCCTCGCCGGGGCGCGCATCGAGCGGGACACCACACTCGGCGTGCGGGTCGGCCCACCGGCGCAGGTGACCCTGGACCAGCTCGTAGTCGTCCTGAAGCCGATAGCCGTAGTGATCGGTGACGGGGCCGATGAGTTGCGCCCGGTCCGGGCAGTAGAGGGCGTGCCACGAGTCACCGTCCGGCTCCCGCTCGACCGTGACCAGGATCAAGTCGCCGACCGGGGCGAGCGGCCGATCCGGGAACTCCGGCAGCGGTTCACCACTCGCGCGGTTCCGGCCGTACGACTCGTGTCTCGACGGGTACAACGGCCGGCAGACGGCGTCGACCACGGTGCTGTAGTCGGCGTACCGAACAGCTCCGGGAAGACGGATGGTCGCCAGCCAGGTGCCCACCCGCGCCATTCAACATCGGCCGCGCAAACCTGCTGTGACGGTGATCACGGCAACCGTTCCGGGTGCCCCGACCACAACTGAGCACTGCACCCCACCGAAAAGGAACACCGATGAACAAGCGGAAGGTCGCCATCGCGACCGGCATGGCGGCGGTCGTAGCCGGTATGGGCGCGGTCGCCACGGTCTCGTTCGCCGGCGCCGACGATGCCACCGCTGTCGGCTTCACCGACAGTTTCGAGGACGGCGACACCGCGGGCTGGACCAAGTCCGGCGGCACCTGGTCGGTCGTCAGCGACGGCAGCAAGGTGCTGAAGCAGGCCAAGACCGGCACCACCCTGTCCCGCCAGTTCGCCGGAAGCACCGACTGGGCCGACTACACGGTCAGCGCCAAGGTCGAGCCGCTGTCGGTCAGTGCCGGTGGATTCGCCGCGCTCGTGGCCCGGTCCACCAGTTCGACCAGCTACTACCGACTGGCACTGAGCGGTACGAACAAGGTGCGGCTGGAGTCGGTGAAATCCGGCACCATCACCGTTCTCGGTGAGGCGGCGCTGACCGTCACGCCCGGCGCGGTCTACAACCTCGGCCTGACCGCCAAGGGGAACTCGCTGACCGGCTCGGTCAACGGGGCGTCGATCCTGTCCGCCACCGCGACGACCTTCGGCAAGGGCCGGATCGGGCTGCAGACCTTCGACGCCACCGCGCAGTTCGACGACGTCACCGTGACGACCACGACGGCCTCCACCGCCCCGCCGTCGGCCACTCCCACGACCTCCGCGCCGTCGGCCACTCCCACGACCTCCGCGCCGTCGGCCACTCCCACCACGTCCGCGCCGGCCGCCTCGACCGGGAAGTTCGAGTCCAGCCCGATCGGATTCGGGGCCGGGACCACCGGCGGCGCCGGCGGCACCACCGTCAAGATCACCTCGCTGAGCCAGCTGAAGACCGAGGCCGCCTCCACCGGGGCGAAGATCCTGCAGATCTCCACGATCCTCACCGGCAGCGGCACCGACCGGGTCGACGTGACCTCGAACAAGACGATCGTCGGCGTCGGCAGCAACGCCGGACTCACCGGTGCGGGCATCTTCATCAAGAACGCCAGCAACGTGATCGTGCGCAACCTGAAGATCTCGTTCGTGCAGGCGCCGACCGACCTGATCGCCGCGCAGAAGTCCGACCACCTGTGGATCGACCACAACGAGCTGTTCAACGACACCAGCCACGGCAAAGACTTCTACGACGGCATGCTCGACCTGACGCACGCCACCGACCTGGTCACGATCTCCTGGAACCACCTGCACGACCACTCGAAGGGCTCGCTGCTCGGCCACAGCGACAACAACGCCGCCGAGGACACCGGCAAGCTGCGCGTCACCTACAGCCACAACTGGTTCGACAACGTCGCGTCCCGGCTGCCCCGCCTGCGTTTCGGCACCGTGCACCTCTACAACAACCTGTTCACCGACGCGAAGACCAGCGGCATCCACTGCCTGATGGAGTCGCAGTGCCTGGTGCAGAACAACGTCTTCGTGAACGTCAAACTGCCGGTCTGGACCACCGAGGACTCCGACCTCGACGGCTTCGCGGTCATCTCCGGCAACGACTTCGGCGGTGAAACGCCGGAGATCACCAAGACCGGAACCTTCACCAAGGCGCCGTACGCGGTGACCCTCGACGCCACCAGCACGGTCTCCGCCGCGGTGCAGGCCGGATCGGGCGCCGGAAAGCTCTAATCCAGCTCCTGCGCCAACAGCCAACCGGCCGCCGCCACATCCTCGGCGGTCCACTCCAGAGCGTGCCCGGCCACCGTGACCTCGGTCATCGCGTAGCCGGGCACGTCGGTGTCCTGCCAGCCACCGGCGAACCAGATCCGCTCCCGCTCGGCCAGAGTCAGCACCGCCTCGGCCAGGGCGTCCGCCGCATACGGCAGCCAGAGACGGAACTGGTGGGTGTGCGGCGGATGCGGGAAGACCCGGGCGCCGGGCAGAGAAGCAAGAGCATCCGCGACGGTACGGGCGTGCCGGACATAATCCGGCAGTCGTGGCAGCTCACGGTCGAGTCCGGAGAGGGCCGACAGCGCCGCCGGGAAAGTCTGGAAGATCGTTCCGCCGTGCCGGTGCCGCCACGCCCGCGCGAAACCGGCCATCTCGTCGGAACCGGCCAGCACCGCCCCGCTGATCCCGTCCAGCGACTTGTAGAACGAGACGTAGACGCTGTCGGCGAGGGCCACGATCTCCGGCAGGGTCCGGCCCAGATGGATGACCGACTCCCAGAGACGGGCACCGTCGAAGTGCACCCGGGCGCCGATCGACCGGGCCGCCACCGTGACGTCGACCAGCTCGTCCCAGGTCGGCAGGACGAACCCGGCGTCACGCATCGGCAGTTCCAGCACCACCGAACCGACCGGCTCGTCCAGCGCCGCGATCTCAGCGGCGGTCGGGTTGCGCGGCTCGTGCGTCGAGGTGACCGCGCGCAGGCCGCTGAGCTGCGAGTACGCGTGCCGCTCGTGCATCTCCAAGTGGCTCAGCGGGTGCAGCGCGACAGCCGTGACACCGGTCCGCTCAACGCCGTACCGCAGCGCCACCTGCTGGGCCATCGTCCCGGTCGGGAAGAAGACCGCCGCCTGGGTGCCGAGCAGACCAGCCACCCGTTCCTCCAGTTCGGTGACCGGGCCGCCGCCGTAGAAGTCCGGCATCGCGTCCAGGTCGCCGCCGGCTTCGAGGTCGGCGAGCCGCTCCCGGATCGTCTTCGGGCGGGTTCCGGAGAGGATCCGGTCGCAGCCCCGCATCGCGTGCAGGCGCCGCTGTTTGAGGTCGTCGGCCATCCGCGGATGATCGCACGGCCGGCTGTTCACGACCGACTGATTTTGTCGGACCCGGTGGCTACTGTGCGCGTCATGTCGAGTTTCCCGTCCGCGCCGCAGCCCATCGATGAGGACACCTTCGTCCTGCCCGCCTCCTGGCAGCGTTACCGGGCCGCGCGGCGGGGCACCACCGGGATCGGCCGGTTCACTCCGGCGGCGACGGCCCGCGCCACCATCGACGAGCGGATCACCGAGCGCGGCCCCACCCTCGACAGCGTCCTGGCCGCGCGGACCACCGAGGAGCCGACCCGGCTGGCCGCCCGCGAGTGGCTGGCCGGCGATCCGGAGGCGCGACCGTTCGGTGCCGCCGTCGCCGGGTTCATCCTGGAGTCCTACGGGTCGCACTGGTGGCACGACGCCAGCATGGCCAGCCCGCTCGCCGACGTGTGGATCACCGAGCGAGGCCTGCCGTTCGCTGCGGAGGCCGCGGTCACGCTGATGTCGCTGATCATCGAGGACGACTTCGCTCCGCCGTACCCTCGCTCGACCATGAACGACAAGCCCGGCATCCGGCACCGGCGCCCCGGCGAGGCCAAGTCGAGCTGGGCCGCGGACAGTTCGATGCGGCTCCTGCTGCGGGTCCGGCACGCTCTCGCCGCCACCTCCGACGAGGAGTTCGCGGCGGTCGTCACCGCCCTGGAGCCGTACCGTCAGGCGCACCCCTACACCCGGGCCGCCACGTCCGTGCTCGTCCCCGGCCGACGCGACTGGTTCGAGGAGGACGTCCGGTGGGCGACCGGCACCGCCCACGACGGGTACCTCGCGACCATCCTGCTGACCGCGGCGAGCACACCGGACGACGTGCGGGCGCTGTTCCCGGTGGCCACGGCGTACGCGATGGTCAACTCCCTGCCCCTGCTGACCACCATGCTCGACGGGGTGGGCGCGGCCGCCGCCCCGGCACTGTTCAACTGGCTCGGTGACGCCACCGGCACCGCCGACCCGATGCGGCGCCTGCTCTCCGCACTGGTCCTGCTCCCCGGTGACGAGGTGACCAGCGGGCTGATCGACCGGATCGACGCGAAATACGTGGTGCCCGCCCTGCTGGAGCACGCCGACCGGTTCCCGGCCCGGTCACTGCGGCTGCTCGCCGAGGCGGCCGGCAAGCGGGCCGTGGCCGACTTGCTCCGCGGGCATCTGGTGAAACACGCCGACCTGATCGATCAGGTGCTCCCACGGCTCGGTCCGGAAGCCGCCGATCGGGTCGGGAAACTGGTCGCCGACGCCGGTGCGGTCGCCCCGGCCCCGCTCGCCATGGTGCCACCGGTGCTCGCCTCCCCGCCGTGGCTGCGCGTGCACGAGCGACCCAAACCGGTTGTCATCACCGGCTTGACCTGCACCGACGAGCCCACGGTGGACTGGCTGCCGGGTCAGCGGGAGGACTGGGCCGCGACCCGGATCCCGGAGTACGAGTACGTCGACGAGACCGAAGGGGACCCCGCACAACTACTCCGGGACATCCTCGCCGGCCGGTCGGCGATGCGCCGGGCCCGGGCCGCAGTCTTCTTCCGGGATCAGCCCGACGAGATCGCCCGGCCCGCTCTGGTTACGTGGAAACCTGATCCCGTCGGCTGGTACCTGCGGCCGGTCGCCGCGCGTTTCGAACTGGCGGCACTGCCGACGATCCTCGACGCGGCCCGCCGTGACGCGTCCGACATGGCCCAGACCCTGCTGCCGTTCGCGTCCCCGGCCATCGCCGTGCTGGTGGCGGACTGGCTGGCCCGGCTCAAGTCCATGCAGGCGGAGGCGCTGGAGTGGCTGCTGCGGCACCCGGCCGCGGCGGCCCGCGCTCTCGTCCCACCGGCGCTCGGCAAAGCCGGCAAAGCCCGTAGGCAAGCCGAGACCGCACTGTTCGCGCTGAACACCAACGGGCAGGCGGATGCGGTACGGACGGCCGCCGCCGGTTACGGCGCGGAGGCCGCGGCCGCGATCGAAACCCTGCTCGCCACCGACCCGGCCGCTTTCGACCCGGTCAAGGTCCCGGAGGCGCCGACGTGGGCGGCGCCGGCGCTGCTCCGGCCGGTGATGCTGCGCGACGGGTCGGGCCGGCTGCCGGACGAGGCGGTGACGAACCTGGTCGTCGCTCTGGCGATGTCCCGGCTGGGCGCGCCCTGTCCGGGACTCGACGACGTCGAGGAGAAGTGTGAGCCGGCGAGCCTTGCCGCGTTCACGTGGAGCCTGTTCGCGCAGTGGCAGGCCAGTGGCGCCGACTCGAAACAGATCTGGGCCCTGGACGCGCTCGGGCTGTTCGGTGACGACGACACGGTCCGGAACCTGACCCCGCTGATCATGCTCTGGCCCGGGCAGAGCGCCCATCAACGGGCCGTCACCGGCCTGCACATCCTGGCCGGTATCGGCACCGACGTCGCCCTGATGCACCTGCACCGGGTCGCCCAGCGTGCCAAGTTCGCCGGGCTGAAGTCCGCCGCCCAGGAGCGGTTGCAGGCCGTCGCGGAGAGGCTCGGGCTGACCGCCGAGCAGTTGGCCGACCGGCTGGTGCCGGACTTCGGGCTGGCGGCGGACGGCAGCCTGGTCCTCGACTACGGTCCCCGGCAGTTCACCGTCGGGTTCGACGAGCAGCTCCGGCCGTTCGTCGCTGACGGCACCGGCAAGCGGCTCAAGGCCCTGCCCAAACCCGGTGTGAAGGATGACCAGGTCCTGGCCCCGGCCGCCGCTAAACAGTTCACCGCGCTGAAGAAGGACGTCCGCACGGTCGCGGTCGACCAGGTGCGCAGGCTGGAGCAGGCGATGGTCACCAACCGCCGGTGGTCCGGTGCCGAGTTCCACCGGCTCTTCGTCGAGCATCCGCTGCTCTGGCACATCGTCCGGCGTCTGGTCTGGGTCCGGTTCGACGAGGCGGGGAAGCCGGGCGGCGCGTTCCGGGTCGCCGAGGACCGGTCACTCTCCACCGTGGACGACGACACCACCACGCTGGCCGACGACGCCGTCGTCGGGGTCGCGCACCCGCTGCACCTCGGTGCCGAGGGCGCGGCGTGGGCCGGGGTGTTCGCGGACTACGAGATCCTCCAGCCGTTTCCGCAGCTCGGGCGGCCGGTGCTCACGCTCACCGAGCAGGAGCGCACGGCGAGCACCCTGCCCCGCTTCCACGGGATCACGGTGCCGGCCACCAAGCTGATCGGCCTGGAGCGCAAGGGCTGGCGGCGGGAGACCCCGCAGGACGCGGGTGTGCAGAGCCAGATCGAGTTCACCGTCGAGCCCGGGCGCGAGGTGGTCATCGCCATCAAGCCGGGGATCGCGATCGGCTACCTGGACATGTTCCCCGACCAGGAGGTGACCGAGGTCTTCCTGCACGACGGCACCGGCTCGCGGTGGTGGAACGAGAACAAGCGCGGGCACGTGAACTTCGGCAGCCTGGACCCGGTCACCGCCTCGGAGATCCTGCGGGATCTGACCGATGTGACCGGGTCCTAGGGGAGAACGGCCGGGCTCAGCGGCGGTAAGTGCGCTTCGCGGTGTGCTTGACGTTGCCGGCCCGGTCGTACGCCCGGATCTGCACGGTGAAGCTCTTGCCGTACTTCTTCGGGTTCAGCGTGAAGGCGTAACCGGCCTTGCTGTCGGTGGCCACCACCTTGCCGTTGACCAGCAGCTGGACGCGGCTGACGCCGTACTTGTCGGCGGCCTTGGCGGTGATCTTGATAGTGCCGGAGAGCTTGGCCTTGTTCTTCGGCGCCTTGAGGTACCGCACCGTGGGCGCGGTGTTGTCGACGTAGACCGTCCGCCGCAGGTGGGTGGTGTTGCCGGCCTTGTCCGTCAGGTACCAGTTCAGGACGTGCTTGCCGTCGGCCGCCGCCCGGCTGTTCACCCGCACCGTCCACGGGCTGCGGAAGACGTATCCGCCGGTGCCGGAGTGATCGTCGAGGAAGGCGCCCAGGGTGATCAGGCCGGTCGACTCGCGCAGACCGGTCAGGCCGGCGGTGACGGTGCCTCGCAGGTACGTCGAGGCCGGCGTGCCGGTGGCGACCGGCTTGTCGTTGTCGACGGTGACCGTGCGGGTCTGCTCGGCGACGTTGCCCAGGTTGTCGTAAACCTTGACGGTGATCGTCACCGGTCCGTTCGGGACTGCCGCGTCGAGCGGCAGCTCGGCCGTGCCGGTGCCGCTACTCGCCAGCGTCCGGTCGGTGCGCACCAGCCGGTTGCCGGCCCAGAGCTCGGCCCGCTCGACCCCGGCCGGGTCGCTCGCCTCCACCAGCAGAGGCGCACCGCGGCTGACGACTCCGGTGGTCACCGGGAAGCGGATGGCCACGGTCGGCGCGGACCGGTCCACCCACAGGGCGGCGGTGTTTCTCGTGACGTTGCCGAGGTCGTCGTAGGTCCGGGTGAACAGGCGCACCGAACCCTCCGGCAGGGTGGTGGTGTCCCAGGTGACCGGCCACGGCGCCGCGGTGGCGGTGTCGATGATCGTGTCGCCGACGAGCAGGTCGATCCTCCGGACCGTCGCCGCGTCATTCCGCGGGGTCAGGTTGAACGCCACCGTCCCGGTGAAGCTGTTGCTGCTGCCCTGGTACTGGCTGCTGTTGCCCCAGCTCCGCGGGAAGTCCGCCAGCGGCGCGTAGTTGTCGACCCGCACGATGACCGGATCGCTTGTCGTCTCCGCATCACCGATTCTGACGATCAGCTTCAGCTGGACGTCCTGGTCGGCGATGGCGCTGGTGTCCCAGCGCAGCCGCCATGGTTTCGCGGTGGCGGAGGCCACGATCCCGTTGTTCGCCGACAGGCTGACCCGGGTGACACCGGTGTCGTCGGCGAGAGTGGGCAGCAGCTCGACGGTCTTGTTGATCCGGGTGCCGGGCGCGATCCCGAGATCGACGACGACCCCCGCGGCGGCCTGAGCCGGTGACGCGAGAGTGGCGCTGACGGCAAGAGTGAGGACAGTGGACAGTATTACGGCGCGGTGACGCATGGAGCCCCCCGTACACATTGGTCACTCGCACGCTACTGAGCCGTATCGACGTCCACCAGACCCGTTCGCGGGCCCGGTGGACGTCGATACGGAATTGAAATCAGGCGGCGGGGGCCAGCGCTTCGGGGCTCTCCGGAAAGAGGCCGCCCAGCTCGATGAAGATGTCACCGTTGAAGCGGAAGGCCAACTGAGCCTCGGCGACCAGGGCGGCGGCCTGCTCCTCGGGCAGGTTCAGGGCGTCCAGCTTCGCGCGGTAATCGATCTTGTAAGCGCGAGGGTCCGGGATCTGCTCGAAACGGTAGAACGACGTGCCGGCCTCGCCCAGCCCGTACACCGTCGACAGCTTGCGCCCGATCATCTGTCCGCCGCTGAGGTCGCCCAGGTAGCGGACGTAGTGGTGGGCGATGAAGTGCACCGGCGACGTGGCGGCGAGGTCGCGGAGCCGCTCGGTGTAGGCCTTGGTGGAGGCCAGGACCGTCACGGTCGACTCCCAGTCCGCACCGTAGAGGTGGGCGAGGTCCGCTTCCAGCGCCGGGACCCGGGTGAGGGCCGGGTCGGCGAACTCGGCGGCGAGACCGTCGGCGGCACGCATCCGTTCAGCGGCGCCTTCGAGTTCGCGATAGACCGCCAGGTACTGCGCGGTGAGTGCGGCGAACCCGGGCAGCGGCACCGATCCGCCCATCAGGCGGGAGATGAAGCCGCGGGTCTCGGCCTCACGGTGCTCGACCATGGTGGCCCGGCGAACCCGGGTGGAGAAGTCGGTCATGTCGGCTCGTCCTTCCTGATCATCGAAGCGGTGGTGGGGCACGACGACGATGTCGTTCTGATCATCCTCATGGAGCGGGTGCCGGGTCCAGACCCAGCGGCTCAGTCTTCTGCCGCTTGCGGGACAACCTGCTGCGGACAAATCGGAAGGCAAGGTACAAAAAACCTACTGCGAGCAGGCCGACCAAGGCCCAGGGCCAGGCCCAGACCGTGGTGCCGCGGGTGACCGTGGGGAGATTCTGTTCGAAGTGGGCAGGTTCGACGATGACCTCGGCGCTGAGGCGCACGGTCGGCTGCACTCCGGTGATCTTCTCAGTCACGGTCACCGAGCCGCCGGGCAGCAGCTCGGGGATCTCCATGGTCTCGGTACGGGCCAGCTCCCAGCCGAGAGGGCCGGTGACGCGGACCGCGCCGGTGCCGTTGAGCCGCAGGTTACCGGTGTTGCGGACGAGGTAGCGGACGGTCATCTCGCCACCGTCGGCGGGGTTCGTCGACTGGACGTACTCCAGACGTACGGTATCGATCTTGAGGGTTGGCGCCACCGCCCCGGCGACGGTGAGGTAGACGCGGGCCGCGACCCGGCGGTCCACCAGCACTTTCTGCCCGGTGGCGTCGACTGTCTCCTCAGCGATCGAGGCGATCACCCCGCCCGCGTGGTCACCGGGGGTGGCGTTGACCGGAACGGTGATGGCGAACGGCACGTCGAGGCGGGTGTTGGCCGGGACCGTGAGGTCAGCGGCTCCGAGCGTGATCCACGAGCCCACGTCAGTCGGGCTTTGCGCGGCCGGGAGCAGCGCGAACGACCCGTCGTCGGTGTTGTAGGCGTCGGTTCCGTAGACCGTGAAGGTCAGCGGCCGGGTGGTCAGGTTGGTGATGCCGACGTAATCGGTGAGCCGCTCCCCGGGAGCCGCCCGCCGGATGATGAAGTCACGTCCGTCCGGGCCCTTCGCGCTCGACGGCTGGACCGACCAGCGCACGTCGGAGCTCTTCGGGGCGGCCTGTGCCGGGACCGGTATCAGGATCAGCAGAAGAACCGCGGCCAGGAGGCCTCGGACGGTCATGTCGCTCCTTACGATGGGGCGGGCCGGCCGGGAAATGTTGCGGATTTCCCGGCCGGTTCCTAAGCCCCGCGAGTGATCAGGCGAGCGTCAGAGTGAGAACCGCGCTGTACTCACCCGCTGCGCTGGACTCGGGGATACCGAGGTTGAGGGCCGCGCCGCAGGTCGCGCTGCCGAGGCTGCTACCGGTCTCGGCGCTGCACAGGGTGCGGCTGGTGCCGAGGCCGGAGCCCGGAGCGACAGCGCCGCCCGGGGTGACCGCGTTCTGGACGCCGTTCGCCGCGACCAGGGTGGTGCCGGCGACCTGAGCGGCCGGGGTCCAGCCGAGGTTGGCGGCCGGGATGCTGCCGCCACCGGTCGAGGTGAAGTCGGTCACCTGGCCGACCAGGTCCCAGCCGGAGTTGGTGCCCCGAAGGTCGCTGACCGTGACCGCGTTGAGGGATCCCGCCGCGGTCTGGCCCGGCGTCGCCGCCGAGAGCGACACGGCGGTGCCGGCCGACGTCAGGGTCAGCGCACCACCGGCGACGGCCGCCTTGATGGTCTGCGCGGCCGGTCCGTTGCCGGTTCCCGGGTCCGTCGGGTCCGTCGGATCGGTGGGATCCGTCGGGTCGGTGGGGTCGGTCGGGTCCGTGGGGTCGGTCGGCTCGGTGACCGACGCCGAGGCCGACGCGGTGACCGGGTCCAGCGCGGTGCCGGCCGAGTAGAAGCCGGCGAACGCCGAGGCGCCCGACGAGGTGAGGGTCGCGGCGAGCGAGTCGAACGAGATGTCCCCGCCCGTCACGGTCGGCGCGGTGGTGACCAGGGTGGCGATCTCGGCCTGGTCGAGGTGCTGGTTGGTGGTGCCACCGTTGGCGACCAGGTCCACGTCGGCCTTGAGCGAGCCGGTGCCGTCGCCGTCCACGACCACTGTCGGGTTGGCCACGGTGATCTCGAACATGTGCGCCGGGTACGAGAAGACGACCGTGCCGCCGTAGCTGACAGTTGCGGTGCCAGCTGCGGCGTCGTAGGTGCCTCCCGTCGCCGGGAAGTCGAACGTGCCATCGGTGTTGCGGGTGGCTCCGTTCAGGGTGGCGATCGGCGGGGTGCCGTTGCCGGTACCGACGTACGCCCGGAACGAGGCCTTGAAACCCCAGTCCAGGCTGCCGCCGGCGACGGTGACCGCGGCGGCCTGCGCCGGTGTGATGCCGAACAGCGCGGTGGAGGCGCCGAGGGCGATGGCGCTCGCGAACAGTGCGGTGCGGTGCGAGCCCTTGAGTTTGCCCACGCTTGTTCCTTCCATGAGGTCCGAAGAGGGCGGTGACCCACGAGTGCGGGTTCGGTTAGGGTAGCCTCACCTAATTCCCGGGATCAATCAAGGTCGTAGCGGAAGCGTGTGAGATGGAGGACTCGGTGCGCATCGGGTCACGGGCGGCGGCCGCCGCCTTGGCACTGCTGGTCATCACCATGACGGGGTCGCCGGCGTCCGCCGCGAAACGCCTCACGGCCTCCAAGACCAAAAAACTCGACCGGAGTGGCGAGACCGTCACGGTGACCGGCCGCGGGTACGACGAGACCAAAGGCATCTACGTCGCGTTCTGCCTGGACAACGGGGCCGGCGTGCTCCCGTCGCCGTGCGGTGGCGGGCAGGACATGTCGGGCAGTTCCGGAGCGTCGGTGTGGATCTCCTCCAATCCACCGTCCTATGCGGAAGGCCTCACCAAGCCGTACGGCAAGAACGGCTCCTTCACGGTTTCGATCCGGGTCAGCCAGATGATCGGGGAGATCGACTGCGCCGTCCGGGCATGCGCGATCGTCACCCGCAACGACCACACCCGCACCGGTGACCGCTCCCAGGACGTGCGCATCCCGGTCCGATTCGCCGCGCCGTCCACAGTGACCAACCCGACGCCGGCTCCGGGCACCACGCGGACCGCCACCACGGGCAGCGGCACGAAAACCACCGCGAGCGGCAAGGCCAGTGCGGTCGGGCCGCCGACCGGCAAGCTCGCCACCGCCGTCCCGCCGACCGTCGCCACCGTGGCCGCCCTGGAAGCGGCCGAACCCACCCTGAACCGCACCAGCAGCGCCACCCCACTCGGCCACTGGTGGTCCATCGGTGGCGCGTTCCTGGTCGGCATCCTCGCCGCCGGTGTTCTCGGGCGGATCCGCCGGCCGAAGACGAAGCAGGAGAAGGCATGATCCGCCGTACGACAGTCCTCGCGCTCGCCGCGTTCCTGCTGCTCACCAGCGGTTGCACCACGGTCAGTGAGGTCGGCCCGGAGGACGGCACGGCTCTCGCCGCGAACTGTGGCGCCACGACGGCGAAACTGACCGAGGAAGACGTCGACCCACTCGACCCGAAACCCGTCCCCCGGCTGCCGGTCACCGTGAAATCCGCCGACGGCCGCGACGTCACGGTGAAGTCGGCCGACCGGATCCTGGCCGTCAACCTCTACGGCTCGCTGGCCGAGATCGTCTTCAGCCTCGGCCTCGGTGACCGGGTGATCGGCCGGGACACCTCGACGGCGTTCCCGGCGGCGGCGAAACTCCCGCTGGTCACGCCGCAAGGCCACGGCCTGTCGGCGGAGGCGATCCTCAAGCTGAACCCGACCGTGCTGATCGCCGACGACAGTATCGGCCCGGCCACCGTGCTCAAACAGATCCGGGACTCCGGCATCCCGGTCGTCATCGTCGACGACGAGCAGACCCTGGAGGCGATCCCGGCGCACATCCGCGCGGTCGCCGGTGCGCTCGGTGTCACCGAGGCCGGGGAACGGCTGGTCACCCGCGTGCAGTCGGAGATCGACACGGCCCGGAAGTCAGCGCCGAAAGACGGCACGCCGCCGCGGATCGTGTTCCTCTACGTGCGGGGTACGGCCGGGGTCTACCTGATCGGTGGCGAGGGGGCCGGCTCCGACGCGATGATCGAGGCGATCGGCGCCGTCGACGCGGGCAGCGCGGCCGGCCTGAAGAAGTTCCGGCCACTGACCAGCGAAGGCCTGATCAACGCGGCACCGGACGTGATCCTGGTGATGACCGAGGGACTCAACTCGGTCGGCGGAGTGGACGGGCTGCTCGAACTGCCCGGCGTCGCGCAGACTCCGGCCGGAGTGAACAACCGGATCGTCGACATGGAGGACGGCGTGCTGCTCAACTTCGGGGCGCGCACCGGCAAAGCCGTGGAAGCGCTGGCCGGGGCGGTCTACGCGACGTGCCAGTGAGGACCACCGTGGACCCCGCGGATGCGACCGCTGCGGACAGGACGCCGCGGGACACGTACCGGAAAACTGGTTTGATCGTGGGTCTGGCCACCGCTCTCACGGTGATCTGCCTGGTCGCGGCCGGGAAAGGGCAGGTGCCGATCTCGCCGGCCGAGGTCGCCGGGTCGGTGCTGCACCGGCTCGGGCTGAACATCGGGCCACTGCCGTCGGCGGTGCAGGGCGAGAACGCGCTGTGGCTGGTCCGGTTCCCGCGGGTGGCGCTCGCGGTGATCGTCGGCGCGGCCCTGGGCTGCGCCGGAGCGCTGATGCAGGGCGTGTTCGGCAACCCGCTGGCCGAACCGGGCGTAGTGGGGGTCTCGGCCGGGGCCGCGGTCGGTGCGGCGGCGGCGATCGTCACCGGAATCACCGTCGCCGGGATCTGGACCACCGCGGCAGCTGCCTTCCTCGGCGGCATCGTGACCACCCTGGTCGTCTACGCGATGTCCCGCTCGCAGGGCCGCACCGAGGTCGTCACCCTGGTCCTGACCGGGGTGGCGGTGAACGCGACGGCCGGCGCCCTGCTCGGCCTGCTGATGTTCATGACCGATGACGACGGGGTTCGGGCGATCGCGTTCTGGCAGCTCGGCAGCCTCGCGCAAGCTACCTGGGGCGCGGTCGCGGTGGCCGGGCCGTGCGCGGCCGCCGGACTGATCGTGTCCGGGTTCATCGCCCGCCGCATCGACCTCCTGGCCCTCGGCGAACGCCCGGCCCGGCACCTTGGCGTCGACACCGAACGGCTGCGGATCATCGCGATCGTGGTGACGGCGCTGCTCACCGCATCGGCGGTGGCCTTCACCGGAATCATCAGCTTCGTCGGCCTGGTGGTGCCGCACCTGATCCGGATGGCCGCCGGGCCGGGGCACCGGATTCTGATCCCGGCGAGCGCGCTGGGCGGGGCGGTGGTCGTGGTGACCGGGGATCTGATCGCCCGGACTGCGATCGAGTACCAGGAACTGCCGCTGGGGGTGCTGACCGCGGTGGTCGGCGGGCCGGCGTTCTTCTGGCTGCTGCGGCGGACCCGGTCACGGGCAGGAGGCTGGGGATGAGGGCCGTCTCTGTCTCGGTGAGCCTCGGCGGACGCCGGGTGGTCGACGACGTCGATCTGCATGTCGGTCCGGGTGAGGTCGTCGCCCTGGTCGGCCCGAACGGGGCCGGCAAGTCCAGCCTGCTCGCCGCGCTCGCCGGGGACCTCTCCTGCACTGGCGAGATAGAGATCGGCGATCGTTCGCTGTCCGCGTGGAAACCGGTGGAACTGGCCCGGCGCCGTGCGGTGCTGCCACAGAAGGCCGCGCTGTCGTTTCCGTTCACGGTCGGTGAGGTGGTCCGGATGGGCCGGGCGCCGTGGCACGGGCGGCCGGAGAGCGCCGACGACGAGGACGCGGTGGTCGAGGCGATGCGGCTGACCGAGACGGCCGGGTTCGCGGCCCGGCCGTTCCCGGAACTGTCCGGGGGTGAGCAGGCGCGGGTGGCGCTGGCCCGGGTGCTGGCCCAGCGCACCCCGGTGCTGTTGCTGGACGAGCCGACCGCGGCCCTGGACCTGCGACATCAGGAGCTGGTGCTGCGGACGGTCCGGGAACGATCAGTCGCGGGTGTGGCGGTCGTGGTGGTGCTGCACGATCTGGGGCTGGCCGCGGCGTACGCCGATCGGGCCTATGTCCTGGCGGCCGGCCGGGTTCGCGCTGTCGGGCCGCCCCGGGAAGTGTTCACCGCTGAACTGCTCGGGGACGTGTATCAGCACGAGGTGGAAGTTTTCGATCATCCGCGGACCGGTGCGCCGATGGTAGTACCGAGGCGCTGAACGTGACCCCGTCGAGGGTCTCGGCCCAGCGCCTGGCGCACGCGATCCGGGCCGGGTCGTCGTCACCGGCGGTCACCACGATCCGGTCGGTGAGGACGATCAGCCAGCCCGGGTGGTGGTCACCGAGCGGAGTCGGGACGGCGAAGTCGCCGGGCAGTCGCGCGTAGACCAGGATGTCGTCGCGGGCCTCCAACTCGCGGGCGAACGCCGAACCGGTGCCGAGGTGGTCGTAGACGTGTTTGGCGAGCCGGGGCCCGGCCCGGCTGACGTCGAGTCGTGGGGACCGGCCGCCGAAGATCTCGTGCTGCCCGTCGATCACCTGGTAGCTGACGCTCTCCGTGATCAAGCCGGACTTCTCTTGGTTGATCAGCTCGGCGGTGGCGATGATGAAGTGATCGGGGTTTGCTCGGTAGAGCGCGAAGGTGGCCGTGCGGAGCCGGGTCAGGATCGTGCCGACGGTGCGGCGGGTGAGCCGGGTGCGGTCGGCGATCGCTCCGACGAGGTCAACAGCTTCACCCGACTTGTACGGAAATATCGCTACATGTTGGTTTGACTGCACCACATGCTGCGCCGACTCCACCGACAGCCGAGCATCCGCCGCCTCGACACAACGCCTGATCAGCAGGCTGGAGTCGAACTCGACTCGGTACACGACCCGGGGACTGATCCGGGACAGGGCGTCTTGAAAATCGTACCGGCGGAAATTGGCATTTAAAGAGATTTTGGTGAGCTGTCGGCCGTCGATCACCTCGCCGGTCCAGGACTCCCGTTGCAGCCCGGCGACAAATGCCGCATAAGACTCGTCAGTGACCACTGTCAGTTCGTTGATCTCGTGCACGGTGGCCGGATCGTCAAGCCGTTGACCGTCCTGAGCTACGGCTAGCCGTAGCCCACGACCGATTTCCTGACGCCGCGAGACACCACCCTCGCCGCTTTTGAGGATACCGATCACGAAAACATTCGGATTGTCCCAGCCCTCCCGGAGCGCCGAGTGCGAGAAGACAAAACGGACCGGCTCGGATAGCGACAACAGCCGCTCCCGATCCCGCAGAATCAGGTCATAAGCATCCACATCGGAGGCGCGCCCGTCGACCTGCCGCCCGGTCCTCCGGTCGACCGCAAAATAGCCCTGATGGGTCCGCTCGACCGGAATCGAGGCGAGATACCGGCGATACGGCCCGTCCGGCTCGCCCGAGGTCAGCGCGGCGTATTCAGCGGCGAACATCCGGGCGTACTCACCGAGTTGGTCGGCACGACGGTAATCGCGATACTTCACCACCTGATCGATGAAGAACAGCGACAGCACTTTGACACCCCGGCCGTGCAGTTCCCTCTCTTTCTCCAGGTGGGCACGGATCACCTCCCGGATCTGCAGCCGCCGTTTCGCCGGCCCGGCCACTCCGTCGACTCCGATCACCGCGATCCGTTTGACCAGCTTCTCGCGGTAGGCCTCAGCGGCGTCCAGCCGGTGCACCAGATCGTGCCGGACCCGGTGGGTGGCCGAATAGCGCAGCACCAGCAGCGGCCCGAACCGGCTCAGCGACTCCAGCGAACGGGCCGAGCCGATCCGCTGCGGTTCGTCGATCACGACAACCGGACGGGCCGCGCTGATCACGTCGATCGGGCGGCGCGACTGGAAGCCGTCGAGTTCCTCGTAGATGCGGCGGTTCTCGCGGGAGGCCGAGTTGAACGCCTGCAAGTTGATGATCATGACTTGGACGCCGGCACCGGAGCGGAACCGGTCCAGTTCGTGCAGAGCCGACGAGTCATAGGCGAAACAGCGGGGCCGCGTGCCGTACAGCTGCTGAAAATGATCAGCAGTCACCGCGAACGTCTTCAGCACTCCCTCCCGGATCGCCACCCCCGGCACCACCACGATGAACCGGGACCAGCCGTACCGCCGGTGCAGTTCCATGATCGTCCGGATGTAGACGTAGGTCTTGCCGGTGCCGGTTTCCATCTCGACATCCAGGTTCGGGACGTCGCCGCCGGCCAGAGCCTCGGAGAGCGGCAGCCCGGCCCGGTCCTGCACCGCCCGCACGTTGGCCAGCAGCCGCCCCTCGCCCAGTGCGATCGGCGCGTTCCGAACACCCCCCGGATACCGGGGCTGACCAGCGAAACAGTCCACCACCGCGGCCACCGCCTCGGTCTGGAACTCCTGCACCTTGAACCGCAGCCGCACCGTTCAGACGGCTCTCACGTCGGTACCCGGCGACAACTCGGCGAAGATCTGCTCGGCGTTGATGCGGGCCGCGTCACCGGCGAACGCCGAGTCCCGGAAGACCGCCCGGACCGGCCGCCGTCCGGCGATCGCCCGCACCACGTCCGGGTCGATCCGCTCCTCGAAACAGGCGACCAGATCGTCCGCGCCGACAACAAGGCAGCCGTCTGTGCGGGAGATCGGCAGGCCCGGGTCGAGACCGGATCTGATCAGCACCTCGAACAGCAGGTCCTCGGCGGTCCGGTCCGCTTTGACCAGGTCCGCGTGCTCGGCCACGGCGTCCTGGGCGAGGTCGTCCGGCACTGTCCGTATCTCGGCGAAGTTCGACGAATCCCAACGGAGGACCCGGAAGCCAGCCCCCGAGCCCATCTCGGCCACCACGTTGCGGACCCGGGTCAGCCCGATCTCGAAGATCGACGACAGGCCGCTCTCGGCCACCGGCAGAGGCTCCGGGATCTGCACGCTGATGAACCGTCGGTTGCCGCCGTCGGCCCGGTTCTGCGCGAGAACGGCGTGCGCGGTGGTCGCGCTGCCGCCGAAGAAGTCCAGCACGATGTCACCGTCATCGGGCCGCCCGGCGAGCTGAAGGACACGCTGCACCAACTCGACCGGTTTGACGGAGTTCAGGACGTTGGCGGTGTGCTCGAACGGGACGTACCGCAGCAGCGTGCGCTTCGCGTCCTGAGTGTGGCCGACCTCGTCATAGGGCCAGAGCGTCTGCGGGGTGCGGCCGGCCGACACCTCGGACAAAAAGCGTTTCACTGCCGGCACGTTGTCGCCACCGGCGCCCCACCAAATGCGATCGTCGTCGTTCAGCTCGTCGAAACGCTGCCGGGAGACACGCCAGTAACTGCCGCGCGGCGGCCCGTCGATGACCCGCCCGGACGGCGTGGTGATCGGGTAGACACCGGCGTCATAACGGTTGCGGGCCGACATGTTCTCGGCTTTCCACGGGCCACGCGGGTCACCGTCCGGATTCCGGTATCGCGCTTCCATCGCCTCCGTGCGGGCCAGCGGACGCGGCTGCCAGCGCTCCCGATTCCGGGCGAAGACAACGATGTAGTCGTGATCCTCGGAGAACCAGCGGGCCGAATTCTTCGGGGCGTACACCTTCTGCCAGATGATCTGGGCCACGAAGTTCTGCTCGCCGAAGATCTCCGCGCAGATCTTACGCAGATTGTCGACCTCGTGATCGTCGATCGAAACGAAGACGACCCCGTCGTCGGTGAGCAGATCCCGGGCCAGAGCGAGCCTCGGATACATCATGCTCAGCCACCGGGAATGGAACCGCCCGCCCGACTCCGGATTGGCGACCCCGTCCACCTGACCCGACCCGGCCAGATAGCCCGCGCGGGTCTGCGAGAAGTCGTCGTCATAGATGAAATCGTTGCCGGTGTTATAAGGCGGATCGATGTAGATCACCTTGATCCGCCCGAGAAACGGCTCCTGGAGAAGCTTCAGCACATCGAGGTTGTCGCCCTCGATGAACAGATTTCCGGTGCCGTCGAAATCCACCGACTCGGCCCGCGACGGCCGTAGAGTCCCGGTCGCCGGCTCGCGCGCCGCCCGCTGCGCCATCCGCCGGCCCGGCCAGTCCAACCGGTAACGCTCCGGCGCGCCGTCGGCCACATACCCGTCAAGATGCTCTCTGAGCAGGTCGAAGTCGATGGCCCGGGTCAGATTGCCGGCCGCGTCGGTCACCTCGGTGACGACTAGGGGGAACAGGTCGGCGAGCCGGTCGACATCGCGCGACGCCGGGTCGGTGGCGCTCGGCAGCTTCTCCACGGGCCGTCCTCGGTTTCCACGGAACCCGTACCCTACCCGGCAAAAGCACCTTTCCTACCACGGAAATACCATAAAAACATTTTTCGGTACGCTCGGGAACAGCCCCGCATCGTCCCCGCGAGGGCGGTGCGGCCCGAGGCCGAAACGCGACCGCCGGGCCGAATGCGGTGGCCCGGCGGAAGCGCTGCTCCGGCTCACTTCAGGACGATCACGCCCCGGGCCGCGTTGTTGAACGGAGCGGCCGGTAGGCCACCCTGCGGCGCCAGCGACATCTCGGTGCCGTTCTTGAAGGTCCGTACCCAGCCGGCTTTGCTGCAGTTGAACTTGGCGCAGAGCACGACACCCGGCTTGGTCGGCGAGCCGCCGCTCGCTATGAACGACGAGATCCGCCGCGACCAGGTCCCCCCGTTCGGGTGTTGAACAGCGGCCAGGTCGTGCGGGCCACCCACACCGACCGAGAAGGACGGGCCGGAGTAGTTGCTCTGGTCGAAGAAGCTCACGAAATCCGACATCTCCGCCGACTGAGCCACCCGGGCGAACGAGTAGTACGGACCTTCCTCCTCCTCCGGCGGATAGGTCGTCTCTTCCTCTCCAGTCGGGTAGGTCGGCTCCTCTTCCTCCGGCGGATAGGTCGTCTCTTCCTCACCGGTCGGGTAGGTCTGCTCCTCCGGCTCCGGCGGATAGGTCGGGTCCACTTCCGGCGGATAGGTCGGGTCTACCTCCGGCGGATAGGTCGGGTAGCCGCCGCCGGAGACGCTGAGCGATTGGCCGTTGGAACTGATCGCCACCCCGTAACTCCGCAGCACCTGCACGTACTGGCTGAAGTCGTCGTAGCCCTGCACCTCACCGCCCGGACCGTCCACGATGTAGATCGGCGTGTTCTCGGTGATCTGGGACAGGTAGACACAACTGTCGTTCACCGGAATGCAGTCGGACGGCTGACCAGCCGCCTCCGGCATTCCTAGAGCCGGTCCGGCCTGCATTCCGGCGAACATCGTCGCAGCGGCGAGGACTGCCATCGTTCGTTTCACAGCACACCTTCAAAGGTTCCTGGACAGCGCTCATCGGACCGGCCCGAAAAGGACAAGCCTGAAGATTCACTGAAAGTAATCGGATTGCCACTTCTCGTGGTCAAATCTCAGTGTAGGGGCCCGGCCCGCAACCACGGATCAATCGGCAAATTAGCTCTCAACCGTCTCAAACATCAGAGTTCTTCGCTCACGGACGACCTTCTCGGGCCACCCTGATGAATCGACGGAATCCTCGTTCCAGGAACCCGAAGGGTCTGCTCTCCAGCGTGCTGGCCGTCACCTACCGCTGGTCCTTGAACGCGCGAAGCGGCCCGGCATCATGCTGGGCCGCTGTACGGCGTCGGTGCTCAGTGGGGTCGCTCAGTCGGCAGAATTCAGTCTGCGCTGGTGTTCCTCGTTCTGGCGGAGGGCTTCTTCGAGCTGATCCTCAAGGATGATGATGCGGCAGGCCGCTTCCAGGGCGATGCCCTCGTCGACCATCTCCCGCGCTCGTGCGGCTAGACGCAACTGGTACTTCGAGTAGCGCCGGTGACCGCCGCCGGAACGGATCGGGACTATCAGTTTCGCTTCGCCGAGCCGCCGCAGGAAGTCCTGCGATGCGCCAGTGATCTCCGCGGCGCGGCCCATCGTGTAGGCAGGATAGTCGTCGTCTCCGAACATATCGTCGGATTGGGCCATATAGTTACCTCCATGCACGAGGGCCCCGGCGCGCAAGCGCCGGGGCCCAGGGTTACGGGTTGAAAACACCATCTACTCGTATCCGCACTTGCCGCCATCGGCGGCCTGAGTGCGAGGATCGCGTAAGCGTGACCGGAGACCACCTCTCGTTCGATGGAAACTGCGGTGTCCGCACCGGACTCCAACTGCGTCCCGGCGGCGGGCGATCCAACGGTGTCCAGCCCTCCCTTTCCTCTGCTTCTAACCACAACTGACGTGCTACCAGCCGGTGTCGGAACCCCACGCGACTTCATGGCCCCCACACGTGCGACTGATCTGCCCTGACCTGGAATTACGTCAAGGTCTTGACTAACTGAACCACTGCGGGCGGTGACGTGTCTCCACCGCGGAACCGAGCGAGCCACGAAACTCCGGGCCCTGCTTGACGCTCGGTCGCCTTCGTCTGCGTTTTCGACGATCTCTCTTGGCTACGAGAGAAACCGTAACCCCTCCTGGGAAGAAAATCTAGTCAACACGCCATAGTTTTTATCGCCGCTGGGGCAGGCTTCTCGGGGCCGAGCCGGAGAAGGCCGCAAACGACGTATGGCCGGGCTGATCAGCCCGGCCATACGTCAGAGGTTCGAGAATCAGCCGCTACGGCGGTTGCCGTACTGGCGCGGGCTCTGAACGTTGCCAGACTGCAGCTGGCGCGGGCCACCAGCGCCCACGGCCTGGGCGGACGCCTTACCCTTGGCTCGGCGTGCGGCCCGGTTGGCGAACGGCTCGGGCGTCTCCTCGGTCTCGGTCTCGGGCTCTGATCCGGTATCCGCGGTCGGGTCGGTCATCGATTTCTCCTTGTGCTGTTCAAGACCGGGCGAAGACACCGCCGGCCCCGAAGCGCGACTTCCGCGATACGCCGACGGTAGCGCAGAGACCACACTCATCAGACACACAACTCGCACCCGGACGCGGGCGTTGACGGGGCCGTCAGGAATGGGACCGGCACAGCGCCATCCCGGCGCGGAGGAGCGCGCCCAACGCATAACCGAGCAGCAGCACGCCGACACCGGCACCGACCACCTCGCCCGGCATCACCGACGAGACCAGGCCGGCGATCAGGCCGGCCAGGGCGGCCAGGCAGACGAGCACGGCCAGGACCTTCAGCGCCGGATCCGTCAGCACCGGCGCGAGCGGCCAGAAGTGCACACCGACCACGAAGGCGGCCAGCACCGGGATGTACTCGCCCCGGTGCGTGACGGCCAGCAACATCGCACCGAATCCGGCGGCCGCCAGCTCGGCCGCGAAGATCACCAGATACTTCCGGTCCGCGACGGTGTCCCGAGGGAACGGACCGTCGGCGCGGGAGCGGATCACCAGCGCGCCGCCGGCACCCGCGGTGAGCAGGGCGACGATGCTGCCGGCGACCAGGAACGGCCCCAGCTGCGGGTCGGTCTCCGGCACGCTCAGCCAGAGCGCCGCGAAGATTCCCAGGTACAGCGCCGTCAACCCGGACCGCTGCCGAGCAGCCGCCGATGCCGCCACCTGAGCCTCCCCTTCCACAGCCTGAATGTGACCGCCGGTGGGCGGGCCCAGAGATTATTACGAATGGTCACCGTCGGCCGATCACCGTGGGTGGCATCACCGCACGCCCGACTCTGACGGACAGCCACCGTCCCACCCGTTTGGACGGTTACGACGAAACGACAGCGTTCTATCATGCTCCGACTGGGCTACATCGATCCTTCGGGGGAAGATCCACTTTGGCTCGACTCATCACTCTCCTCACCACTTCCGCACTGATCTGCGGGAGCACACTCGCCCTGACGGCCACACCGGCGCTCGCCGCGATCGAGGCACCGGCCGGCCTGCTCACCGCCGGGCAGGCGTGCACGACCACCGCACCCGGCCCCTATCTCAGCCCGCGCCGGCTCAACGACTCCGCGGCCGTGGTGCTCCAGGGCACCTTCGCCGGCGGTGTCACCGGCCAGGAACTACAGGCCGACTTCCAGGTCTGGGACGTCACCAGCCCGGACGACCCGCAGCAGTGGCTCCGGGGTGTCGGCACGGCGAACAACCGGGTCTACGTCCAGCTCGAGGACGACGCGAAGCAGCTCGACGGGGTCACCTACGGCTGGCGGGTGCGGGTCCTCGACCCGGCCGGCACGGCCTCGCCGTGGAGCGGGACCTGCTACTTCACCGTCGACCGGGACGGTGGCGCGGCGCCCACCGTCACCAGCGACGACTATCCGGCCGGTAGCTGGGACAGCGCACACGGCGCGATCGGTGTGCCCGGCACGTTCACCTTCGCCACCACATCGGACGACACGGTCGGCTACTACTACCGGCTCTCCGCGTCCGAGCTGAGCGAGGACAACCCCTGGCGGACGATCCCCACCGACGGCGGCCCGGCGACCCTGTCGTGGACACCGACCGTTGCGGGCAGCCACTGGCTCACCGTCTACGCCGTCGACCGAGCCGGCAACTACTCCGTGGCGGCGCATCACGAGTTCTCCGTGACGGAGACCCGCCCGTCGATCTTCACCGCGGCGTACCCGGACTACAGCGGCACCTTGAAGTACAACGTCGGCGTTCCGGCCGACTGGCAGTTCACCTCGAACATCGCGGACACCACCGGTTTCGCGTGGCGGATCGACGGTGACGGCCCGTCCGGCACGGTCTCGGTGGCCGCCAGGGAACGCGAGGCGACCACATCGATCACCCCGGTCAAGGCCGGAAAGCAGACGCTGTACGTGCGGAGCCGCACCGCCGACGGCAAGGTGCACGCCGAGCGGGCGTACGAGTTCCTGGTCGACGACGGCCCCCGTCTCACCGGGGACATCGACCGCAGCGTGATCATCGGCTCGACGTTGCGCTTCCACCTGGAGCCGCGCCGGCCGAAAGTCACGTCGTACGTCTACTGGTTCAGCGTCTCGGGTCAGCCCGGCCCGAAGCGCACGCTGAAAGCAGGGTCGACCGGCAGTGCCGACCTCGCCGTCGCCGCGAACGAGCTGAATCTCGGTGGCCTGTGGGTGCAGAGCCTCAGCAGCGACGGCACTCTGTCGGTGCCCCGCTGGGGACACTTCTCGATCTCCGGCGCGTCACCGGGTGTGAGCCGCAGTGGCGGCGATGCGACCGGCCAGACGGCCGTCTTCACGGCACGCACCCTCATGACCGGCGTGGTGGCTTACGACGTCGTCTTCAACGGTGACGCGACCACCCGCCGGACGGTCAAGCCGAACGCCGACGGCAGCGCGACGATCCGGTTCGTCCCGCTGCGTAGCGGATACAACTGGCTCAACGTGACGGCCCGCAACGCCGCCGGGGTGACCACCAGTAATGGCGGGACGTCCTGGCAGGTCACCGCGTCTCCAGCGCTGAGGTCGACGAGCCGGCCGGTGATCAGCGGAGCCGTCGCGGTCGGCGGCACGGTTCGCGCCTCGGCCGGTGGATGGACTCCCGCGCCCGGCTCCTACCGGTACCAGTGGGCGGCGAACGGGACGGCGATCAAGGGAGCGACCGGGGCCACGTACGTCATCCCCGCCTCGGTCCTCGGCAAACGCCTCACCGTGACGGTGATCGCGGACCGCGTCGGCCACCCGTCCGGCACCGCCGTCGCCACCGCGACTCCGGCCGTGGTGAAGGGCGCCGCACCCAAGGCGACCACCAGACCCACGATCAGCGGTACGGCGAAAGCCGGTAAGACCCTGACCGCCCGGGTCGGGGTCTGGTCACCGAAGGCCGGCTCCTACCGGTACGAGTGGCGGGTCAACGGCAAACTGCTCAAGACCACCACGAAGACGCTCAAGCTGACCGCGTCGATGAAGGGCAAGAAGATCACCGTGACGGTCGTCGCGCTCCGGCCCGGCCACCTGAACGGCCGGGCCACCAGCAAGGCGGTCACGGTTCGCAAGTGATGTGACTCCAGCGGCTCCCCGGGATGTCAAGCCTGGGGAGCCGTCCGGGGCCAGTTCTGGCCGGGTAGGAACATTGCTGGGGCGTGGCGGAGGACATGCAGGATGTGGCGGGCTGCGCGGGAGCGGTTGACCGGCTTCAGGGCTACACCTAGGCCCAGTTCGGCGCGCAAGGTCTGCGGATGGGTGTCGCCGAGGGCCTGCCGGGCGCCCTGGAACGCGTCCTCGAAGTGCTCGTCGCCGCCGACCGCCCAGCCGAACAGCAACTCGGCCCGGAACCGGACCGGCTCGTCGAGGGCGAATCGGTCGCGCACGTCCTCGCGTACCGCCGCAAGCTCTTGAACTGCCTCTTCGTATCGCCCCCAGGCGACCAGCGCCTCGGCATGGACCACCGCCAACGTCAGGGTCAGGGTGTGCCGCGGGCCGTGGCCGGTGGCGAAACGTCCGCGGAATCGCCGCAGCTCGCGGGCGGTCTCCTCCCAGATCGTCCGGTCGTTCTTCGGCTCGGTGAGCGGCAGGGCCAGTTCCGCGGCGGCCAGCATCCGGACCGCCTCGATCAGCCCGGGGTGATCGTCGCGGCGCCAGCTCAGGTAGTCGGCGATCACCCGGACCAAGCGGCGCCGGGCGGACGCCTCCGATCCGGCTTCGATCTCGGCGCGGGCCAGTTCCCGCTGGGCCTCCTGCACCGGGCCGAAGGCGGCCGAACCGGGACCGAGACGGTCGATCAGGTCGATCAGGCCGGTCCGGGACTCCTCGTGCTCGCCCCGCAGCCGCCGCGACCGCAGGTAGGCGATGGCCGTCCCGGTGTCGTTCGATGACGTCAGGATGGTCCACAGGGCGTCCGCCCGGGTGGTGTCACCGCCGAGGTCCTCGAGTGTCTCGGCGAGCAGCAGGCGGGCCCGGTGCCGGAGTGCCGGGTCGTTGGCGAGCGGTACCGCCCGGTCGGCGCAGTCGCGGGCCTCCTCCAGGTCGCCGGCCGCCCGCAGGTGCTGGGCCGCTTCGGTGAGGACGGCCGGGTCGTCGAAGTTCTGTTCGGCCAGGTCCCGGTGGTGCGGCAGGGTCATCGAGCCGTGGGCGACCACCCGTCGGTGCAGCCGGTCGACAACCGCGCCGGGCAGGTCCGGGCGTCCGGACAGCCGGGCCGCGTGCCGGGCCACCAGGAACGATTCGATCGGATCGGACCACGGGTGGTCGAGCACCGCGTCGGCGAACTGCCGGGCCAGCCGGGTCCAGTCGATCGGTGGCAGGTACCGCCGGGCCACGTCGCGGGCCAGCGAGTGCACGTGCCAGGTTCCGTCGATCCGGGTGGCGAACAGGTGCCGGGCCAGTTCGTCGGCGGCCTGTTCGGCGGCGGCGCCCAGGAACAGCCGGATCAGGCCGGGCGGCAGAGCGGCCGGTGAGGTGAGCGCGGAGACCCGCAACAGGCGGCAGGCCGGTTCGCTGAGGGCGTCGAGACGGTCCCGGAGCAGCATCGCGACCGGATGGTTGCCGATCCGCCCGGTCAGCTTGGTGTAACCGGACCCGTCGCGCAGCGCGAGCCCGGCCAGACGCACCGACAGGGCGTGCCCGTCGAGTCGTTCGGCCAGTTCGGCGGCTTCCTGTTCGGTTCCGTCGCGGTGGCCGCGGAGGATCCCGGCGGCGTCCGCGATGTCGAGGGGTCCGATGTCGACGGTGGGGACGGCCAGGCCGGCGACGTCCCGGTTGGTGATCAGGACGGTCCGCAGCCGGCGGCCCGCGGACGGCACGGTGAGCCGCCCGATCAGGTCGTCGTCGAGTTCGCCCGGGATGTCGTCGACGATCAGCAGGCTCGGTCCGCTCTCCGCGGCGACCCGCTCGGCGAACTCGGCCAGCGCGTCGCCGGACGGTGGCAGCGCCATCTGCGCCCGTAGTCCGGCGGCGAGTGTGGCGACCGTCTCGTCCGGGTCGGCGCTGCTGCCGGCCAGGCTCACCCGCCAGATGCCGCGATATCCGGCGCCGGACCGGGTCACGTACTCAGTCGCGAATGCCGTCTTTCCAGCGCCGGGCGGCCCGGCAGGCACGCACACCCGGCTCTCGGCCAGTGCCGTATGCAGGGCCCGCAGCTCAGCAAGGCGTCCGATGAACACGCGCAGGAAGATACCCAGAACACCGCACAACGCTCCACTGCCGCACCGGCCCCGACGATTACGTTCCGGCACCACCCGGTAGCCGGGGTGTCCTAGCGTGCTTGAGGTGACCACCGCAGCGGCTCGTCAGTGTCCGGCGGGAGCGGTTCCTCGGGCGGCTGAGACCGGGGCGATGCCGCGGGCCACTCCGGCCACGGTCAACCGCTTCGCGATGACCAGGCCGATCTTGACGAAGACGATCGTGCTGACGGCCAGCAGCACGAAGAAACCGGCCTTCCCGGCGACGGCCATGTCGTCGATGCCGAAGTAGGCGTACGCGCTGATCGCGTAGAAGGTCTGGAACATCAGCGCGGTCAGGTAGAACAGCCAGGGCCGCCAGATCCGGTAGAGCGTGACCAGGAAGCCCAGCTCCATCGCGACGCCGATCATCAGGTTGGTGACGATGGCGCTCGGCCCGGCCGGTGAGGCGATGTTGATGATCCCGGCGAGCAGCATGGTCAGCACCGCGGCACCCGGCCGGCGCAGCACCGCCAGGGCGATCACCGGGCCGAGCAGCCACACACCGGCCATCGCCGCGTAGGCCAGCGGAACCGTCGCCGAGATCGCGAACGACACGAAGAACGCCGGTATCAGCAGCACACCGGTGGCCGCGCCGATCGCCGCGCACGCCATCAGGAAACGGGTGGTCAATCTCTTCATCCGAGGACTCCAGAAAGGTGAGGAACAAGGCAGAGAAGAAGAAGACCGATCGCGAGTACGGCGTCCCGGCCCCGTAACGGGACATGCCTGCGTTCGGTGCGCGCCGGGTACGCGCCGAAGCCTCGGGCCTCCATCGCCAGCGACACCCGATCGCCGTGCCGCATCGCCCCGGCCAGCAGCGGCACCACGTACCCGCTGTAACGCCGGGTGGTGGCCACCGGACCGCGGCCGCCGTGCACTCCGCGCACCCGGTGCGCCAGCCGGATGATCTCCAGGTCGCGCCGGAACCGGGGCACGAACCGCATCGCGGCGAACCCGGCGTAACCGATCCGGTACGGCATCCGCAGGTGCGTGATCATCGAACGGACCAGGTCGGTGCCCTCGGTGGTGAGCCCGGCGATCAGCGCGAGCATCAGTACCGCGACCACCCGCAGTCCGGTCGCCAGCCCGATCTCCAGGGCACCCCGCCAGTCGTCGGCCTTCGACGGGTCGGTCCACACCCCGAACGACAGCGTCAGCACCACGACCAGCAGCGGCGGGCCGGCCAGCGTCCACAGCAGCACCCGGCCCCGCAGCCCGCCGAAGGCCAGCAGCAGGACCAGGGCGGACACCGCGAGGGCGGCCGGTGTCCACAGGTCCCGGGACAGCCCGGCGACGATCATCGCCGGCACCGGGGCCAGCACTTTGACAACCGGGTTGTAGGAGCGCAGCGACAGGATCGAGGCGGTCACCGCGACGGCTCCAGGGCGGGCAGGTCGGCGAGGCGGGTCACGGTGTGCCAGGCCGGATGACGGGCGAGGGTACGAGCGGCTCGGGCGAGTGGTGGCGGGCACAACCCGGTCCGGGTCAGCAGTGCGGTGTCGGTGTAGATCTCGGCGGGCGTGCCGTCGGCGATCACCCGGCCGTCGTCGAGCACGAGCAGCCGGGTGGCGTACTCCGCGATCAGGTGCATGTCGTGGCTGACCACGACCACGGTGGTGCCGTCGCGGTGCAGTTCGCCGAGCAGGTCGAGCAGTTCGGCGGCGCGGGCCCGGTCCTGGCCGAAGGTGGGTTCGTCGAGCACCAGTACGCGAGGGCGGGTCACCAGGGCGGCGCCGACCGACAGTCGCCGTTTCTGCCCGCCGGAGAGCAGAAACGGGTGTACGGCCCGCAGGTCGCGCAGGTCCAGACGGTCGAGCAGTTCCTCGACGCGGGCGGCGGCGGTCGTGCCGTACGCCAGTTCGTCGTCGACCCGGTTGGTCAGGAACTGGTGCTCGGGGTTCTGGAAGACAAAACCGGCCGGCCCGGTGATCGTGACCCGCCTGCTGGGGATCACTCCGGCGAGCGCCTGGGCCAGGGTGGTCTTGCCGGCCCCGTTGGCTCCGGCCATGGCGACGAACTCCCCGGCGCCGATGTCCACGGTGATGTCGTGGAGCACTGCTGTCCGGCCCCGCGTGACGGTCAGACCCCGTACCGAGATGGCGGTCTCGGACCTTGACGTTGATCTCGGGTTGTCCCGCAGTGCGGGCAGCACCGGCACGGCGTCCAGGGCGGTCGCCAGCTCCGCCGGAGTCAGTGGCAGCGGTTCCAGGACGACACCGGCCGTCCGCAGCCGTAGCGCGGCCAGGGTGGCGACCGGTAGCCAGACGCCCAGTTCGAGCAGTTCGTCGACGTGATCGGTGAGGATCGCGCGGGCCGGGCCGTCGAGCACCACCCGGCCCGCGCCGTCCAGCACGATCACCCGGTCCACGAAGTCGATGGCGGCGTCGAGGTTGTGCTCGACCAGCAGAACCGCCCGGTCCCGCCCGGCGGCGACCGCCCGCAGCGTCCGGTAGACCTCCTCGACACCGGCCGGGTCGAGGTTCGCGGTCGGCTCGTCGAGGACCAGCACCGGGGTACGCAACGCGAGCGCGCAGGCGATCGCGAGCCGTTGCCGGCCACCGCCGGAGAGGATGTCGGGGTCGTCGTGCCGGCGGTCCCAGAGGCCGACCAGCCGGAGCGCCTCCTCGGCCCGCTCCAGCACCTCGGCGACCGGGACCAGCAGGTTCTCCGGGCCGAAGCAGACCTCGTCGAGCAGGCTGGCGGTGACGATCTGGGCGTCCGGGTCCTGGAAGACCATCGCCACGTCGCGGGCCAGCTCGGGGACGGTGCTCGCGGCGGTGCAGGTGCCGGCGACGGTCACCGTGCCGTCCATCTCGGCGCCGATCACGTGCGGGATCAGGCCGTTCGCGGTGAGGGTGAGTGTCGACTTGCCACAGCCGGACGGGCCGAGCAGCAGCACCACCTCGCCGGCCCGCAGTTCGGCCGACACCTCCACCGGGCGCGGCACGCCGTGACTCATCGAACCGGATTCGTCGTACACCTCGTGCCGCACGGACACACCGGTGAGCCGCAGCAGCACATCGGACATGAAGCTAAGGATAGGCATACCTCATTTGACGGAGGGTCCCCGGGCAGTGACCGATATCGCCTTCTCGGGGCTGGACGTTGACTTCAATTCGGGTTGAGGTTCTACCGTCACCCCGACAGACCACCGAAAGACGGGGAACGCGTGTTCAGCGACATCGACACCGAGACCGGCCAACGGTTCAAGGACGCCTTCCGCCGCTATCCCACCGGGGTGGCGGTGATCGCCGCGGCCGGACCGGTGGGCCTGACCGCCTCCAGCGTCGCGTCGGTGGCCGCCCACCCGCCGGCCCTGTCCTTCTCGGTGATGGACGGCACCTCGGCCCGGGCGATCCTCGCGGCGCCGAGTCTCACGGTGAATCTGCTGAGCGCGGCGCACCTCGACCTGGCCCGCGACTTCGCCCGCTCCGGCGGTCCCCGGTTCACCCCGGAGCAGGGCTGGGAGACGCTGCCCACCGGCGAGCCGTTCCTGCCCGGCGCCCTGGCGAGCCTGCGGATCGCACCCCTGCACCTGGTGCCTGTCGGCGCATCGACGGTGGTCGTCGCCGGAGTGCTCCAGGTTCTGCTCGGGCCGCCGGGCGGACGGCTCGTGCACCACGACCGCACCTTCTTCGGAGAAGACATCTGAGACGAAGCGGGTCAAGATTGAACCGAACCGCCCTCACGTGACGTGACTCTCCTTAGGTTCGGGCGGTTATGACCACCCGAACCATCGAGACGTTTGCTTTGCCATGCGATAGTGCGTGGCGTTGTCGGACCCGTTGGTGGGGAGAGTGGCTTGGCGAGAACCATGAAACGTCGCGCACCGCTGTGGGCACGGATCACCACCGCTGTCGGTTGCACACTCGCCGTGGTCAGCGGCGGAGCACTGGTCGGTGGGCAGACCCTGATCGCCCAGTACACCAGCGACTTCACCGACGACAGTCTGCTCGAGAGCACAGCGGCGAACGCGGCGGCGAAAAAGGACATCAAAGGCCCGCTGACGATGCTGCTGGTCGGTATCGACCCGCGGAACGCGAAGACCCCGCCGCTGTCGGACTCGATCGTGGTCGTCCACGTCCCGGCCGACATGAGCACCGCCTACCTCTTCTCGATCCCCCGCGACCTGTACGTGGAGATCCCGGCCGACTCGAAGTCCGGCCTCCGCGCGCACCGCGGGAAGATCAACTCCGCGATGGCGCTGGGTAGCCAGGTCAACGGCAAGATCAACGTGGCGAACGGTTTCAAGGTGCTGGAGAAGGCGGTTCGCAACGTCACCGGCATCAAGGAGTTCGACGCCGCGGCGATCATCAACTTCGGCGGCTTCAAGAACGTCGTCGAAGCCCTCGGTGGCGTCTCCATGGTCATCGACATGGACGTGAAGTCGGAACACCTCACGCCCGAGGGCAAGCAGCGCCCGCGGCTGGACCGCTGCCCGGCGAAGAACTCGCCCAGTGGCTGCGACCACCCGTACACCGGACCGCAGGCGACGTACAAGAAGAGCAGCAAGGCCGTCCGGCTCGAACCGTGGCAGGCGCTCGACTACGTCCGGCAGCGGTACGCCAACGCCGGGGTCCCGATGACCGACTACGACCGGCAGCGGCACCAGCAGCAGTTCATCAAGGCCATGGCCAAAGAGGCGATGAGCAAGAACGTCATCACCGACGTCAGCAAGCTCTCGAAGATCCTGGACGCGGCCGGCAAGTCGCTGACGTTCGCGGGTGGCGGCAACAGCCCCATCGAGTGGGCGGTGGCGATGAAGGACCTGAACGTCGACGACATGACGACGGTCAAGCTGCCCGGTGGTGGCAAGTTCGACGGGAACTCCTACCTCGGTGAGGAGTTCGGCGCCGGAGCCGACGACTTCTTCGCGGCCGTCGCCGAGGACCGGGTGGCCCCGTTCCTGCTGGACAACCCGAAGCTGGTCAACAAGGACGGCTGAGCACGCACGCTGGGAAAAGGGGCCGCGAGGCCCCTTTTCTCGTTCACGGGAACCGCACAGGATTCGCAAAGGTCAGGGCGAGACTTCCGGCGCACGCTTTCCTTCACAGCATCGAGTGAAGGGAGCCCCCATGCAGCGGGACACCGGGAAACGCAAGGCCGCGCTGATCACTGGCGCCCTGGTCGTGGCGAGTGTGGCGGCTACCGCGACGATCGGCGCGGCGGCCTACGCGGCCGACGACTCCTCGACCTCCACAGCTTCCACCACGTCCTCGACATCGACATCGACATCGACCAGCGACTCCCCCACCGTCTCCAGCGGCAGTGACAGCAGCAGCTCGCAGGCGACCTCGGGAGGTTCCTGAGATGCCGCTGATCGAAACGCTCCCGGTCCGCCCGGACACCGCGCAGTGGCCGGCCTGGGGCACCGTGGCCCGACTCGTGGTGACCGACCCGGCCGTCCTGGACCAGGCCGCCGGCATCCTGCGGGACGAGCTGTCCGCGGTCGAGCAGGCGTGCAGCCGGTTCCGCCCGGCCTCCGAGATCCGCGACGTGTGCCGGTCCGGTGGCCGGCCGGTCATCGTCAGCGCCCTGCTCGCCGAACTGGTCGGCGCGGCACTGACCGCGGCCCGGGAGACCGACGGGGCGGTCGACCCGACCGTCGGCGGGGCGCTCTGCGCCCTCGGGTACGACCGGGACTTCGCCGAACTGGCCGGCCGGACCGTCGGCTCCGGGGTCCGGGTCTTCCCGGCACCCGACTGGCGGGCCGTGCGGCTGCGCGGCCGGGAACTGACCGTCCCGCACGGCATGCTGATCGACCTGGGCGCCACCGCGAAAGCGGTCGCCGCCGACCGGGCCGCGGCCCGGATCACCGACCGGCTCGGCACCGGAGTGCTGGTGGCGCTCGGTGGGGACATCGCCACCGCCGGATCCGGCCCGGACGGCGGCTGGCAGGTGCTGGTCCAGGACCGGCCCGGCGACCCGTCCTGCACGATCCGGATCCCGGCCGGCTCCGCGCTTGCCACCTCCAGCACCGCCGGGCGCACCTGGGGACGGCCCGGTGAACTGCTGCACCACATCGTCGACCCGGCGACCGGGCGGCCCGCGCCGACCGTCTGGCGGACCGTCTCGGTGGCGGCCTTCAGCTGCCTGCAGGCCAACACCCTGAGCACCGCCGCGATCGTTCGGGGCCACGGCGCTCCGCGTCTGCTCGCCGGGGTGCCGAGCCGGCTGGTCACCCCGTCGATGCGGATCCTGCGTACGGGTGGGTGGCCGGCATGAGCGACGAAGTCCTCTGGTACTTCGCCCGGGGCAGCGGCGTCGTCTCGCTGGTCCTGCTGACCGTGGTGGTCGCGCTCGGGGTGGGGGCCCGGTCCGGGCGTACCGCCTTCGGGCTGCCCCGTTTCGCCGTCAACCTGCTGCACCGCAACGCGGCCCTGCTCAGCGTGCTGTTCCTGGCCGGGCACGTGATCGCGCTGCTGTTCGACTCGTACGCCGATCTGGATCTGATCGACCTGGTGGTCCCGTTCGTCGGGGACTACAGCCCGTTCTGGCAGGGGCTCGGCACGGTCGCCCTGGACCTGCTCGCCGCGATCGTGATCACCAGTCTGCTGCGGCACCGGATCGGAGTGCGGGCCTGGCGGATCGTGCACTGGCTCGCCTACCTGAGCTGGCCGATCGCGCTGATGCACGGGCTCGGCGCCGGCAGCGACAACGGCACCTGGTGGCTGTGGGCGATCTCGATCGGCTGTGCCGCCGTGGTGATGGCCGCCGTCGGGTGGCGTACGTCCGCGTCCTTTGGTCGTTTCCCGGCCCGCGCGGACCGGCAGGTCTCACCGCGACTCCGGCCACTGAGCGTTTCGTCGAAGGGGAACTGATGACCGGCATGATGACCGCGCAGGTGGAACAACGGCTCCTGACCGGGGACCGCGCGCACGGCCCGCTGCCCGCACTGAGCGGCGCCGAGATCATCACGATGGCCCGCGAGGCCGGGATCACCGGCCGGGGCGGCGCCGGGTTCCCGGTGTGGCGCAAGCTGAGCGCGGTGGCCGCCGTCGGCCGTCCGGCCGTGGTGATCGCGAACGCCGCCGAGGGCGAACCGGCCGCCGGCAAGGACAAGGCGCTGCTCACCGTGGCACCGAACCTGATCCTGGACGGTCTCCAACTGGCGGCCCGGGCGACCGGGGCGAAGACCGCGCACTTCTACGCGCCGGCGGCGGCTCTCGGCCCGATCCGGGCGCTGCTGGACGAGCGCCGGCGGGCCGGTCTGGACCCGGTGCCGGTCGGTCTGCACGCGGCACCGGACGCGTTCGTCTCCGGTGAGGAGTCCGCGGTGGTCGGCGCGGTCTCCGGGCGGGGCGCGGTGCCCGCCGACAAGCGGATCCGGATCACCGAGTCCGGCGTCGACGGCGCACCCACCCTGGTCCAGAACGTCGAGACGCTCGCCCATCTGGCGCTGATCGCCAGGTACGGGCCCGACTGGTTCCGCGGCGCCGGCACGGCCGACGAGCCGGGCACGTTCCTGGCCACCGTCAGCGGCTCGGTCAACCGGCCCGGGATCGTGGTCGAGGCGGGTTACGGCGTGCCGCTCGGGGATCTGATCGCCGCGGCGGGTGGTGTCGCGGCGACCGGGATACAGGCGGTGCTGGTCGGTGGCTATCACGGCGGCTGGGTGCCGGCCGATCCCGCGCTGCCGGTGAGCCGGGCGGCGCTCGCCCCGTACAGTGCCGCACCCGGCGCCGGAGTGATCATCGCACTGCCGGCTACGTCCTGTGGGCTGACCGAGACCGCCCGGATCGCGAACTACCTGGCCGGTGAGGTGGCGGGCCAGTGCGGCCCGTGTGTCAACGGCCTGCCCCGGATGGCGGAGACCCTCTCCGACCTGGCCCGGCGACGGAACCGTCCCGGCCTGCCGGCCGAGGTCGAACGCCTGGCCCGGCTGGTCACCGGCCGGGGCGCCTGCCGGCATCCGGACGGGACCGCCCGTCTGGTCCTCAGCGCGATGCGGGCTTTCGAAGCCGACGTCGCCGCGCACCTGACCGGACGTTGCCTGGCACTGGAGGGATCGTGGTGAACACCTCACTGCACATCGACTGGACCGCCTGCGACGGGCGCGGCCTCTGCGCCGAACTCCTGCCGGAACTGCTGGTCGAGGACGATTGGGGCTATCCGGTCGCCCGCGGTGACATGTCCGTGCCGCCGTCACTGGAACCGGCCGCGCGGGAAGCGGTCAACCGCTGCCCGGCACTGGCGCTGCGCCTGCTTCCGCAGGTCAGGCAACCGTCACGGTGATGGTGTGCCAGCCGGTCGCCCCGCTCGGGAACGGGGTGGCCCGCTCCTCGATCTGCACCGCGCCGGTGCCGTCGGTGGCCCGCACCGACAGCGAGTGCGGGCCACGAGTGGCCTGCCACCGGTAACGCCACTGCACCCAGGTGTCGGCCGACGGGACCGGCAGCAGTTCGGCGGCCTGCCACTCGCCGCCGTCCACCCGGATCTCGACCCCGGTGATGCCCCGGCCCTGTGCCCAGGCCACCCCGGCGACCGTCACCGGGCCGGCGTCGGGACGGGCGAACGGCAGTGGCCGGTCGATCCGGGACGCGGTCTTCACCTCGCCGCCGGGAGCCCACTCGCGTTCGACCCAGTAGGCGTCGAAAGCCGCGAACGTGGTCACTTCCAGCTCGGCGACCCACTTGCAGGCGCCGGCGTAGCCGTACAGCCCCGGGGTCAGCATCCGGACCGGAAACCCGTGCTCCGGTCGCAGCGGCTCGCCGTTCATCGCCACCGCCAGCATCGTGTCGCGGCCGTCCAGAGCGGTGGCGATCGGGGTTCCGATGGTCATGCCCTCCACCGACCGGGCCACGATCTGATCGGCCCCGGCGTCCAGACCGGCTTGCTTCAACAGCGGACCCAGCGGTACGCCGAGCCAGCGCGCCGTGCCGATGTAGGGGCCACCGACCTCGTTGGACACACAGTTGAGCGTGATGTCCCGTTCGATCATCGGCCGGGCGAGCAGTTCAGCGAGCGACAGCCGCAGTTCGGTCCCGACCATGCCGTGAATCCGCAGCGACCAGGTGTCCGGGTCGACGCGCGGCACCGTCAGGGCGGTGTCGACGCGGTAGAAGTCGGCGCTGGGAGTGGTGAAGCCGGGTCCGATGCCGGAGGGCAACGGTTCGGCCGGCGACTGCGGGACCGGTAGCCGCAGGTCGGTCCGGATCCGGCCGACCGTGCGCCGGACGATCTGGGCCCCACCTTCGGCTAGGACCGCGGCCCCGGCGACCAGGGCCAGTCCGCGGAGGAAGGATCGGCGATTCGTGAGTGTGGGCCGCCCGATGTGCCCGAGCAGCCACCACAGGGTCGCTCCGGCCACTGTCGCGGCGAGCAGCGACGGAAGGGTGTCCGGCAGGGTTCCGGTCGGCCGGGACAGGGCCGCGGTGGCGCCGAGAGCCCCGAAGAGTGCGGTACCGGCCACGATCACCGGGCGGCGGCGCTGCCCGAGAATGCCGATCATGGCGGCGTAGGCGGCCACCACCAGGCCGATGGTGGCCAGAAGGACCGGCTTGTCGTACGTACCGAGCTCGCGGACGGCGAACTCCTTGACCGGGGTCGGCGTGGCGTCGATGACGGCTGCCCCGACCGTGACGAGGGGTCCGGCGGCGGGCCGGGCCACGGCCGCGAACAGTTCCGCGACCGCGATCCCGATTCCCGCGGCGGCCACTCCGGCCGACGCACCACGCAGGTGCTTCGTCATCAGCTCTTCGGCATCAGAACGGTGTCGATGATGTAGACGTTGGCGTTCGCGGTCTGCACGTTGCCGCAGATCACCGCCGCCTCACCGTTGACCTTGAAGTCCTCGCCACTGCCGGTGACGGTGACCTCGCCACCCTGCAGCGTCTTGTGCTCGCCGTCCAGGTCGGCGGGCGTGAGCTGCCCGGCCACCACATGGTAGGTGAGGATGTCGGTCAGGGTCTTCTTGTTCGCGAGCACCTTCTTGAGGTCCGCGGCCGGGATCTTGGCGAAGGCGTCGTTGGTCGGCGCGAAAACGGTGATCTTGTCGGCCGAGTTGAGCGAGTCGACCAGATCGGCCTTCTTGACCGCGGTGACCAGGGTGGACAGCAGCGGGTTGCCGGACGCCGCGGTCGCGACCGGCACCTCGGCCATCGCCTCGAAGCTGCCGGCGTTTGCCGGGTCGGTCGGCACCGCCGCACAGCCGGGACCGAAATTGACCATCGAGTCGGTGGTGGCCGCCGCGCTCGGTGCCGCGGTGGTCATGGTCGGCGCCGCCGCCGAGTCGGTGCCGGTGCTGGTGTCGGTGGTGCTGTCATCACTGCTACAGGCGGCCAGAGAGATCGAGAAGATCGTGGCGGCGGCGATGGCGGTGAGCTTCGTAGCGCGCATGGCTCGTTCCTTACGTCGGGGTTTTTACACCCTTTCTTCGGAACGACCCATGCGCTGGATTGGTCGGTTCTCAGATTATTTTGACGAGTGCTTGGACAGGTGCCGTCGGCGTCGTGGAACCCGTCGCCGGCTCCACCGAGACACCCACCGCGGAGGCGCCCGGAAGACCTTCGACGACCTGCACGATCGACGACTGGCCCGCCGCCAGAACCCCGGCCGAGGTCGGCGTCTCGCCGCGAATCGTCCACAGCTGGAAGGCCCGGCCGGCGTCCGGCGCCCGGTCGGCAGCGAGCGTGACCACACCGGCGTTCTGCAGACGAGAACTCGCCACCGTGACCCGGCCGCCGCTGGTCAACCGGTCCTCGGTCACCACCAGGTCGGGGGCGGCGAGGATCGACCGGAGCCGGGACTCGCTCGCCTGAGCCTGCTCGGCCCGGGACTCCGCCTGCCGTACCCGCTGATCCTGAACGGTCCAGACCGCCGCACCCGCCCCGGCCACCGCGACCACGACGGCAGCCGCGGCCACCAGCCGCATCCTCCGCGGAGCCCGCACCGGGGCGGCTGTGGTCCGGCCCGCCGGAGTGATCTGCCGGGTCGTCCCGATCGCCGCCAGCACGTTGTCGCGCAGCCCCGGCGGCGGCACCGACCAGGCGCCGTCGGCCAGCCGTGTCACCGTCTCCTGCAACTCGCCCGCCTCGATCCGGCACGGCTCGCAGTCGCGCAGGTGCCGGGCGAAAGTGGCCCGCTCGATGTCGTCCAGCGCATCCAGTGCATACGCCCCGACCAGGGCGTGAACGTCTGCAGTCATGCCGCCACCCCGTTCGCGAGACAGTCGCGCAGACGAATCAGCCCGTCGCGCATCCGGGTCTTGACCGTCGCCAGCGGCACCGCGAGCAACTCCGAGACCTGTGGGTAGGTGTGCCCCTGGTAGTAGGCGAGCGTGACCGCCTGCCGCTGCAACTCGGTCAGGTCGTCCAGGCAGTGCCGCACCTGCTGACGCTCCAGTCGCCCGGTGACCTCGTCGGCCACCGCGTCGTACGGGGTGTCGACCGCGGCCGCACCGGCCCGGATCGTCCGGTCGGTCGCGGCCTGCTCGGATCGCACCCGGTCCACCGCCCGGCGGTGCGCGATGGTGAACACCCACGCCGTCGGCGACCCACGCTCCGGATCGAACCGGGCGGCCGAGCGCCACACCTCGACCATCACCTCCTGCGCGACCTCCTCGGCCAGCGCCGGGTCCCGCAGCACCCGCCGGATCAGGCCGTAGACACGGGGGGCGACCAGGTCGTACAGCTTGCCGAACGCCTCTTCGTCACCACGGGCCACGGCCCGCAGGAGTTCACCGGCATCGGGGCCTCGATCCGGTTCCGGAACCGGAGTCAAGTACTCCGGGCGATTGTTAGTGCCACGCTCCGCCATGACTCTCCGTCCTCACCGACAACTTATCCCCATTCGGAGCCGGGCGGGCCGCGGATTGGTGCGGGTTTAAGGATGTTTAAGGTCCTGCCTCTTTACTTTTTTGTTAACAGTCCTAAATATTGATACATCTCAACTGGTGTTCGGTGGAGGGGCTGCTAATGAGGCGTTCCAGATCGGTAATCCTCGCCACGGTGACGGCGCTCTTCGCCGGAGCCGTGGCCACCAACTTCGCGGGCAGCGCCTCGGCGGCCGCCGCCTGCGCGACCGCGTGGAGCGCGACCACGGTCTACGTCAACGGGAACGTGGCCTCGCAGAGCGGGCACAACTACACCGCCAAGTGGTGGACGCAGAACGAGTCACCGGCCACCAACAGCAGCCAGTGGGCGGTCTGGGCGGACAACGGGGTCTGTGAAGGTGGCACCACCACCCCGCCGACGACCACCCCGCCGACAACGACCCCGCCCACCACGCCACCCACCACCCAGCCTCCCGGTGACGGCTCGTTGCCGAAGCACTTCCTCACCGGGTACTGGCAGAACTTCGACAATGGCGCCACACCGCTCAAGCTCGCCGCCGTCCCGGCCACCTACGACCTGATCGCGGTCGCCTTCGCGGACGCCACCACCACCGCGGGCGCGGTCACCTTCAACCTCGATCCGGGCCTGGCCGCTGCGGTCGGCGGCTACACCGACGCCCAGTTCAAGGCGGACATCGCCACGCTGCACACCCGCGGCAAGAAGGTGATCATCTCGGTCGGCGGGGAGAAGGGCACGGTCGCCGTGAACAGCCCGGCCGCCGCCACCGCCTTCGCCGACTCGGTGCACCGGCTGATCCAGACCTACGGTTTCGACGGCGTCGACATCGACCTGGAGAACGGGCTCGACCCGGCCTACATGGCCAGTGCGCTGCGCGCTCTGCGGGCCAAGGTCGGCACCACTCTGATCATCACGATGGCGCCGCAGACCATCGACATGCAGAACCCGCAGTCCTCGTACTTCAAGCTCGCGCTCGACATCAAGGACATCCTGACCGTCGTCTTCACCCAGTACTACAACTCCGGCGCGATGCTGGGCTGCGACAACAACGCGGCGTACAGCCAGGGCACCGTCAACTTCCTGACCGCGCTCGCCTGCATCCCCCTGCAGAACGGGCTGCGCCCCGACCAGGTCGCTCTCGGACTGCCGTCGAGCACCCGCGCCGCCGGTGGCGGATACGTCGCTCCGACGGTGGTGAACGCCGCCCTAGACTGCCTGGCCAGGGGCGTCAACTGCGGCACGTTCCGGCCACCGGCCACGTATCCGGGCATCCGCGGCGCGATGACCTGGTCGATCAACTGGGATGTGACAAACGGCAACAGCTGGGCCAACACCGTCGCGCCGCACCTCACCACCCTCCCCTGATTCGGAGTTCCCCGTGAGACTCAGCAAGAAGATCGCCATCGTGGCGTCGGTCGGAGCCGTCGGTGCCGCCGCCGCGATCCTGCCGATGGCCAGTTCGAACGCGGCCGTCGCGTGCGCCCCGGCATGGAACGCGGCCACCGTCTACCTCAAGGACACCGTGGCCTCGCAAAGCGGCCACAACTACACCGCCAAGTGGTGGACGCAGAACGAGTCACCGGCCACCAGCAGCACCCAGTGGGCGGTCTGGATCGACAACGGCGTCTGTGGCGGCACCACACCCACCACACCCCCGACAACCACACCCCCTACCACCAACCCCCCGTCCGGTACGAAGATGGCCGCCGCCCCGTACCTCTACCCCGGCTGGGGTAACCCGCCGGCCCCGGCCACCGTCGTCAACGCGACCGGCATCAGAGCGTTCACGATGGCGTTCGTGCTGGCCAGCAACGGCTGCAACCCGGCCTGGGACGGCTCGACCGGCCTGACCGGCGGCGTGCACGCCAGCACCATCGCGGCGATCCGGGCGGCCGGTGCCGACGTGATCCCGTCGATCGGCGGCTGGAGCGGCAACAAGCTCGGCCCGAACTGCTCCACCCCGGAGGCGTTGGCCGGCGCGTACCAGAAGGTGATCGACACCTTCCAGCTCAAGGCGATCGACATCGACATCGAGAACACCGACGAGTTCGAGAACTACGTGGTCGCGGACCGGATCGTCGACGCGCTGAAGATCGTCAAGCAGCGCAACCCCGGCGTGAAGACCATCATCACCTTCGGCACCACGCCGACCGGCCCGAACCCCAGCGGGCTACGGCTGATCCAGCAGGCCAAGGCGAAGAACGCGAACATCGACGTGTTCACCCAGATGCCGTTCGACTTCAACGGGCACGCCGACATGTACGCCGCCACCATCGGCGCCACCGAGGGCCTGAAGAACACCCTGAAGACGACGTTCGGCTGGACCGACGCCCAGGCGTACGCCAAGATCGGCATTTCCGGTATGAACGGCCTCTCCGACCAGCAGGAAGTGACAACGGTCGAGACCTGGACCCGGATCCGCGACTACGCGACGAGCAAGGGCCTGGCCCGCTTCACCTTCTGGTCGGTCAACCGCGACCGCGGCTGCGCCGGCGGCGGCGTGGTCAGCGAATGCTCCGGCATCGCCCAGGCGGACTGGGAGTTCACCCGGGTCACCGCCGGCTTCTGACCGGTGCGGAGAAGGGCCGGCCACCGTGGTGGTCGGCCCTTCTCCGGAAGATCCGCCGGGATTACGCCTTGGACAGCAGGTACCGGCGGGGATCGAAATCGCTCATCGAGCCTGTGCCCGCAGACTCTCGATCAGGTCCCGATACCGGCGAACGGTGGCGTTCAGCGCGGCGAAATCGGTCGAACGCAACGCGTTACGTTCCTGCGTGCAGTCGGCACGCAGCCCGGCGAGCCGCTCCGCCTCAGCACTGTCACCTCGGGTCCTCGCCTGGTTGACGAGCGCGGTGTAAGCGGCCACAGCCTGGCTGATCGCCTCGACCGCGACCTCGTAACGCACCGCCTGGTCCGAGTCCCACTCGAACGTCGGCATTCCCGCCAGCACCGATGGCACGTCAGGCTCCGTCATGTCCACCCCGTTCTCCCAGATGCAGTGACCTACATGATTATTTCATCTGGGAACGATCCCGTCGGCCGATATTCGGACGACGGCGCGATCCGGTCCACGTGGTGCCGAGGCACACCGTGAACGGGACCGTCTCGCCGTACGCACCAATCTTGGTGTTGTTGTTCAGCGACAGAACACATCGGACCTGAGACGAGTCGCTGTCGTCACGACGTCGAGGGCTCGCCGGGGACGTCGAACAAGGGCTTCCACGGGTCGTCGGCGTCGATCGGGAACGCTGTCGACGGGGTCTGGTCCTTGTTGTTCCAGCGCGCCTCGTACGGCAGGCCTTCGTAGAGCACCCGGAAGCCACGCCGGTACGTGAGGTCCGGTTTCCAGGTGCGGACGACGTTGGTGACCTGCGGGGTCGGCTCCGGGGCCTTCTCGACCGGGCTGACCGGGCCGAGCACCGACCAGGCGCTCTGCTGGCCGGCGACCGGCACCCCGGACGGGTCCACACCCGAGTTGCCCCACTTGGCCTCGTAGACCACGCCGCGCCAGACCACTTTGTAGCCGGTGACGTACAGGGCGGTCAGACGCCAGATCGGGTACGGGCTGGTCTTCGGGTCGTCGACGGTGATCGCCCGGTCCGGGATCTCGACCGAGCCGGGGTCGTCGCCGGTGGCTTTGCCGGGCAGTCCGGCGAAGACCTTGGAGAAGGCGAGCACCTCCTGGTCGACACCGCTGCACGTGTTGGAGTGCACGACCACCCCGGCGAAGGTTCCGGTGCAGGGCGCGTCCCGGTTGATCGACCACATCGAGACCCGGCCGAGGCCGTTGTCGACGGCGAACCGGGCGAGGCCTTCGGCGTCGGCGACGGTGAAACGTTCGGCGTCGATGTCGTTCTGGCCGATCATCGGGGTGGCGCCGATCCGGGACCAGACCTGCGGCGACGTGAGTTTCTGGCCGAGCCGCAGGTAGAGGTCGGTCAGTTGCTGGTGGGTGCCGTTCAGGGCACTGAGGCCCAGCGCCAGCATGTCCGGGGTCTTGTCGCCGTTGTTGTAGTCCATCGTCATCACGTTGACGCCGCGCAGATCCACGCCGCCTTCGAGCATGCCGCGGACCACGCCGACACCGTCCGCGGTGAGACCGCTCGGGGTGACCGGCAGGGTCAGCCACACGTCGAGGTCGTCGTGTTCCTTCTGCACCGCGGCGACCGCTTTGACCCGGCGCTGCAGCGAGGCCTGGTCGGCGGTGGCGGTTCCCTCGATGTCGAGGTCGAGGGTCCGCACCTCGTACCGGTCGATCAGCTGCTGGTACGCCGCGGTGAGTTCATCCTGGTCGGTGCAGGCGACGGCCAGTTCGGAGTTGCTGAGCCCGCCGAGGCTGAGGGTGATGTCCCCGCCGGCCTGCCGGAGCTGTTCGATGCGACGGTCCAGGTCAAGAGCGGAGGAGGCTTCGCCGAGGGTGTACGCCCCACCCCAGCTCGGGGTGCACGAGTCGTCCGGGTCGGCGACGACGAAGCCGAGGGCGACGTCGTTGGCGGGGTTCGCGCTGGGGTCCTGGAACTGGAAGGTGGGCGTGAGGGTGACGTCGACGTACGGCACCGCCCAGGATTTCGCGGTGGGGCCGGACGTGTCCCGCAGGTGCAGCACCCCGAAGGTGCTTCCGGCGCCGACCATGCCCAGTACGAGCACCAGGATTCCCAGCCTCGTCCACGACAGCCGTTTGGGCGACTGTTCCGGCTCCTGCCAGTTCGGGTCGGCGAGGGGGTCGTACTCCGGCATGGATGCCCTTTCGTTTTCGAGTCGTCAAACGCTTGCGCACTGTGACGACTTTTGCGATCGGGCGAACGGCGGACGGGTGGGGTACGCGGGCACCACGTGTCCTATCCGGAATACGGAGCGTGAATTACCGGTCCCGCTACGACAATTCCGCCGGGCACCGCCTCCGGGCGCCCGTCGCAAATCAGCACCGAAGGGCCCTAAAGCGCATGTCTCGCAGGGAAGCCAAACGCCAATGGGGGTCCGATAAGCGGACCGACCCTCATCCGATCGTGCCGCCTCCGGTGTCCGAAGGCCGGATCACCCGCGGTCGACTGGCGATCGTGGTGACCATCACGGTCTGGGCGTGCTACCTCACTTACACGGTCATCCAGCAGTTCATCGCGGGTCACGCCTACACCGTGAAGCTCGCGATCGAGGCGATCGTGTACATGCTCGTGGTCACCGGGCTGGCGGCCTCCGCGATCGCCTACCTGATCACCCGGATCGGCTACTTCTACCGGGCCCGCGGTCACCAGCGGTCGCCGCGGATCATGCTCGACGAGTTCATCGGCGGGAAAACCCCCAGCGTTACGGTTTTGGTCCCGTCATATCAGGAAGACGAGCGGACCAACCGCACCACGCTGCTGTCGGCGGCACTCCAGGAGTATCCCGGCCTGCGCGTGACCCTGCTGATCGACGACCCACGGCAGCCGAAGACCCGTTCCGCGCGGGACATGCTGCTGGCCGCCCGGGCGCTGCCCGCGATGATCGACGGCGAGCTGCGGGTGCCGTACCAGCGGGTCTCGGCCGCGTACACGAGCTTCGACGAGCAGGTCCGGCTGCGCGGTGGTCACCTGGTGACGCTGGAGGACATGCGCCGGCTCGCCGCCGAGTACCGGTTCGCCGCCGACTGGCTGTACGACCTCGGTGCCCGGCAGGAGATCGTCGACCACACCGACACGTTCTTCGTCGAGCACATCCTGCACCCGCTCGCCGCGGACCTGGGCCAGATCTCCGGCGCGCTCAACACCGGCGCCGACGAGCACGCCACGCTGCCGCTCGCCCGGATGAACCAGCTGCACAAACGCCTGCTCGCGATCTTCGACGTCACGGTCACCAGCTTCGAGCGCAAGAAGTACGTGTCGCTGTCGCACGAACCGAACAAGGCGATGAACCTCAACAGCTACATCGGGCTGATGGGTGGTGCCTATCAGGAGGTCGGCACCCCGCTCGGGACCGCGCTGGTGACGGCTGGTCCGAACCGCGCCGACCTGGTCGTACCCGATCCGGACTATGTCCTGACCCTGGACGCGGACAGCGTTCTGCTGCCGGAGTACGCCCTGCGGCTCGTGCACCTGCTCGAACAGGGCGCCTACGAGCGGCACGCGGTGGCACAGACGCCGTACAGCGCCTACCCCGGTTCGGCGACCCGGATCGAACGGATCTCCGGCGCCACCACCGACATCCAGTACATCGTGCACCAGGGCATGACCCATTACGGCGCGACGTTCTGGGTGGGGGCGAACGCCGTACTGCGCAAGAAGGCCCTGAACCAGATCTGCGAGGTCTCCTACGAGGGTGACTGGGAGATCAAGAGATACATCCAGGACCGGACGGTCATCGAGGACACCGAATCGACGATCGACCTGGGTGTGCACGGCTGGTCCCTGCACAACTACCCGGAACGCCTCGCCTACAGCGCCACCCCGCCGGACTTCGGCTCGCTCGCCATCCAGCGGCAGCGCTGGGCCAACGGCGGCCTGCTCATCCTGTCCCGGCTCAAGGACCAGTTCCGGGCGAAGTCCCAGCGCTCGGACAAGAACCGGTTCGGCGAATACTTCCTGCGGGTCAACTACATGGCATCCATCTTCTGGAGCTCCGTCTGCCTGCTGATCATGCTGGCGTACCCGTTCAACGCCGAACTGCTCAACCCGATCCTGCTGCTCGTCTCGGTGCCGTACTTCTTCATGATGGCCGCCGACCTGAAGGCCCTGGGTTACAAGCGCTCGGACATGCTGCGGATCTACGGTTTCAACCTGATCCTGCTGCCGGTCAACATGTCCGGCAGCATCGCCTCGCTGCTGCAGCTGCTGACCGGCGAGAAGAGCCAGTTCAAACGGACGCCCAAGGTTCGCGACCGGACGACCGCGGCGACGTCGTACCTGCTGCTGCCGTTGGCTCTGATCGTCTTCTGTGTCTACACGGTGTGGCGTGACGTCCAGCTCGGCCAGTGGAACAACCTGGTCTTCGCCACCCTGAACCTGACTCTGTCGGCGTACGCCATGATCGCGTTTGTCGGTCCCGGCAACACGATCGTGGACCTGCTGACCCACATGCGGGACTGGCTGGTCCGCCCGGTCGCCCCCAAGCGGTCCCGGCGGTCTCGCTCCGCGAAGAAGACGCCCGCGGCGCAGACCCCGAAGGCTCCCGCGACCGGCGACTGGGCCCAGGTGCTGCACTACCGGCAGGAACACGGCGCCACCGCCGGGCAGGTCACCGTGCGTCTGCAGCGCACCGACTCCGGCGACTGGACCACCGACCGGGCGAAGTCGTCGTCCAGCCGGGCGCACCTGTTCGAGGAGTTCAGTTTCTTCACGGTGTTCCAGCCGGTCTACCACATGGTCAACGGCCACGTCGTCGGCTACGAGGCGCTGACCCGTTTCGCCGACGGCAGCAACCCGCGCGACAGTCTCGCGGCCGCCGCACAGCGCGGTGTGCAGGTCGCTCTGGACGCCGCGCTGCTCCAGGCGGCCGTCAAGTCGTCGGCGGCTCTGCCGAACGGCACCTGGCTGGCCGTCAACGTCTCCGCCGACCTGCTGGCCCGCCCGCACGAACTGGCGCCGCTGCTCGCCGGTTCCCGCCGGCCGCTGATCGTCGAGGTCGGTGCCGCCGACCCGGCCGGACTCGCCCAGCTCGGCGGGGACATCCGGATCGCCGTCGACGACCGGGGCTCCGGGTACGACACGCTCGCCCTGATCGAGTCGCAGCGTCCCGCTGTCCTGAAACTGGACATGGCGACGTTGCCGGGCCTGGAGAACCAGACTGCCAGGCAGGCGGCGGTACGGGCCCTCGTCGAGTTCGCCCAACAGCACGGTTGCACGGTCATCGCCGAGGGCATCGAGACGGCCGCTCAGCGGGACGCTCTCGTCGCCTGCGGAGTCCCCTACGGTCAGGGCTTCTACCTCGGTAAACCGGTCCCGGTGGAGCGAGTCCTGTCCGGCGTCGGCGGCTGGTGATCGTCGTACGGTTGGGTGGTGAGACCAGCGGACGTGGTGGCCAGAGCGATGACGGTGCTGCCCGCGTCGGCCGGTGAAGCGCAGCCGGTCACGTTGCGCCGGCTCCTGGACACCTTCTGGCTCACCAACCCAGGTGGCTGCGGGTCAGAGCCGCGATCTGCTCGACGGTCGCGATACCGTCCGGCTGGTTCCGGTGACCGTGCGACAACACGGACAGCGCGACGTCGGTCTTCTCGCCGCTGATCCGGCCGGTGCTGTTGATGATCCAGCGGCCCTCCTCGGCGGTGCGCGACACCCAGCCGTTCTTCTGCGCCGTCTGCTCCCCCTCGAAGGAGGCGGCGCTGACACCCCAGGTCTGGTCGGCGTTGACCTGCCCCATCAGGCCCAGAATCAGCGTCCGGGAGTCCTCGGTCAGCGGACTGTCGGCCTTGGTGAGCGCGGCGATCATCCGGGTCTGGTCGTTGGCCGTGGTGGTGCTGAAGCCGAACCGGGTGTTCGGTTCGGTGTCGTCGAGGCCGAGCCGGGTCAGCTGCTCCCGCAGTCCCGAGGCGCCACCGATCCTGTCGTACACCTTCACCGCCGCGGCGTTGTCGCTGGCCACGATCATCTTGCGGACCCACCGCGACTCGGCCGCGGTGAGTTCCCGATCCTCGTCCTGTGCCCGCAGCAACAGCGCGGCCAGCAACTGCGTCTTCACCACGCTGGCGGTCTCGAACGCACGGTCGCCCCGGTAGTCGTACCGCCGCCCGGTCTTGCGGTCGACGAAGGAGACCGAGAAGTCCAGACCGGTGGCGGTGTACTTGCCGAGGGCGCTGGTCAGCCGGTCGGTCCGCTCCGACCAGGAACCCACGGCAAGTGATCGGTCGACCAGGTCACCCTTCTGCGGGCCCGGGTAGATCCGGCCGGGCTCCATGTCGACGTCGCCCTCGATCGTCTCCAGATCGCCGGTGTCCATCCGTCCCACGTGCGACGCCGGCGGCAGAGCGGGCGTCTTGCGGCCGGTGAGGGCACCGGACAGAAAACCTTTGAAGATGTCGTACGGCATCCCGTCGCCGTTGATGCTCCGGCCCTTCTTCGTCCGGATCGGGCCGGGCTTCTCGCGGCCCACCCAGACGACCGCGGCGAGCCCGGAAGCCCAGCCGGCGGTCCACGCGTCGGACGAGTCGGACGTGTTGCCGTACTGCTGGGAACCGGTCTTCGCGGCGGCCTCGATTCCGGGCACCTCGCCCTCCTCGTCGACGACCTGCGACAACACCGCACCCACGTCGGCTGCCACGCCCGCGTCGAGCACCCGTTCCGGCTCCGCCTCGTGCTCGTGCAGGACGCCGCCCCCGGCCACGGTGACCGACTCGACGAAGTGCCGGTCCACCCGGGTGCCCCCGCCGGCCAGAGTGGCGTAGACGGTCGCCAGGTCGGCCGGCGTGATCGCGTACCGGCCGATGGCGATGTCGGCGCGGGTCCGGCCGGGAGTCAGCTCCCCCTTGAGGTCGACCATGGTGGCCTGGTCGCCGTACTTCGCCGGTACCCCCAGCCGCAGTGCCAGGTCCCGGATCCGGTTCGGTCCGACCTTCTCCGCCAGGGCGTAGAACGGCGTGTTCAGCGAGTGCACCATCGCCAGGTCCAGCGGGCACACCGGGCACTGCAGGTTGTCCTGGTTGTAGAGCGGCGCGCCGCCCCGGCCGGTGAACAACCGCGGTGAGGTGCCGTTGTAGTACGACTGGAACCCGATGCCGAGTTCCTCGGCCGCGGCCAGGGCCACCGGTTTGAAGGTGGAGGCCGGCGGCCGGGCGGCCAGGGCGTCGTCGTAGAAGCCACGGCCACGGTCACCGCCGTGGTAGGCGCGCACCCCGCCGTCGCGCGGATCGATCGCCACCAGAGCGGGCCGCAGCTCCTTCGGCTGACCGGCGAGGGCCGTGCCGATGCTCGTGGCGGCCGCCTGTTGCGCGGTGACGTCGAGCGTGGTGACGATGTTCAGGCCACCGGTGCGGATCTGCTGACGGGTGATGCCCGCGGCCACCAGTTCGTCCTCGACACGGTCGGCGATCAGGCCGATCGGACCGCCGATGGTGGCCGCGGTGACCGACTCCGGGGCGACGGCCGGGTACGGCGTCCGGTCGGCCGCCCCCGCAGGCAGCCAGCCCGCCTCGATCATCGCCCGCAGGATCCACTGCCAGCGGTCCTTGGTCCATTTCGGATCCACCACCGGGTCGCCCCGGGTCGGGTCCTTGACCATCGCGGCGAGGACCGCACCCTGGTACGTGGTCAGCTGGTCGGTGGACGTCCCGAAGTAGGCGTGGGCCGCCGCCTCGATGCCGTAGGCGCCCCGGCCGAAGTAGATGGTGTTGAGGTAGCGCTCGAGGATCTGGTCCTTGTCGAACCGGAACTCGACCTGCACCGCGAGCGCCGCCTCCTTGGCCTTGCGGCCGACCGTCCGCTCCTGCGTCAGGTACGCGTTGCGCACGTACTGCTGGGTGATCGTGGAGGCGCCCTCACCGCTGTCGCTCACCACGTTCGACCAGAGCGCCCGGATCAGGCCACGCACCGAGACGCCGTGATGGTCGTGGAACCCGCGGTCCTCAGCGGCGAGGAACGCCTGCCGGACACCGGACGGCACCCGGTCCAGGGTCACGTCGGTGCGGTCGGTCAGGCCGATCCGCGCCAGCACCGTCCGGCCGTCGCGGTAGAACAGCACCGAGGCCTGTGGGGGCGCCGGATCCGGTGGCAGGTCCACGCTCACCACATATCCGGCGGCGGCCAGGCCCAGCGCCAGCTGCGCCACGATCACCGCCGCCAGCGTCCGCCGGCCCCATCGTGGCCATCTCCGGAACCAGGCCACGACCTTTGCGGGAACTTCTCGCATCGCGTCACTCCCTCGACTCGATATCTCGACGTTCGTAGGGAGCGATCGGTGCATTGCCGAGCAGCGAAAATGCTAAATGTCTCTATCTCGCCCGCACTGCAACCTTTCCGGTCAGCCGCCGATCTCGACCGCGTCGCCGGTGACCGAGACGCCCTCGGCGAAGTCGATGACTTGCTCGTCACTGAGGTCGACATCGCCCGGGACCTGCACGTTCACGCTCTTGCCGGAGGCGTCCGGGAAGAACAGCCAGCGGGTGTCGGACAGCTTGCCGGGCGCTTCGAGCGGGTGCCCCAGCTCTCCGGTACGGCCGTTGATGTCCACCTTCTTGATCGGCGACTCGTCCGGGAAGTGCGAGAGGCCCTGCAGCGAGACCGCGATCCGGCCCTCCAGGCTGAGGCCACCGCCGGCGTCGCCGGGCAGCTCGCCGCGGGTGGGCGGCTCGACCACGAATCCCGACGTGTCGGAGGAGACGACCAGCCAGCTGTCCGGCACCGTGCTGACCTTGAACCCGACCGGCTGTGCGCCGGTGTAGGAGACCAGCTTGAGCCGCGCCGGCACCACCGGCTGCGAGGCCGGTGCGGCCTGCGACGACCCGGACGGATCGGCCGAGCCACCGAACTGGCCGACACCCGCCGTGGCCGCGACCGCGACGGCCACGAACGCTCCGGCGAAGGCGAACCGGCGGCGACTGCGACGGGACGCCGCCTGCCGGCCACGGGCCACATCGGCGGCGACGACTTCCGGGCCGCTCTGGCCGGGAGCGACGGAGAGATTACGCAGGATGTCCTGTACGTCGGTCATGAGTGTTCCTTTCTCGGGGCGTCAGGCGACGCGGTGCAGAGGAGTGGGAAGAATTTCGCGGAGCCGTTGCAGTCCACGGGCGCTCTGGCTCTTGACGTTGCCCTCGCTGCAGCCCATGGCATCGGCTGTCTCGGCGACACTGAGTCCCTCGACGTACCGCAGCACGACCGCGGCCCGCATGCTCGGCCGCAACGTCGCCAGCAGTCCGAACATGGTCCGGTCCGAACCGTCGTGCGCGTCGACGGCGACCTCCGGCAGCACCGCACGCACCTGCTCACGGCGGCGGAACAGACTGCGATGCTCATCGGTGGCCGCGTTGACGACACATCTCCGCGCGTACGCGTCGGCCGTCTCCGGGCGCACCTTCGACCACGCCAGATACAGCTTGATCAGGGCTGTCTGCACCACGTCCTCGGCCTTGGCCGTGTCCCCGGAGACCAGCAGCGAGGCCGTGCGCACCAGAGCAGCGCGCCGTACCGTCACGAACTCGGTGAACTCACGTTCCCGTTCGGAAGCCCGTCTCACCCGGTCACCCGCCTTTCGTTCATCCCACTCGGTTCAGGTCGCCCCTCCTACGGGAAACCGCCGCTCCGGGTTGCATCGATCCGCGGCAGACGTCCGCGCGGGCCGGATTTTCCGCTTCCGGCGGGCGGGCGGCGTCGTCAATATGACGGATAGCCATCGTGGCAATACGGCGGGTACGGTACAGACTTCGTAGTCGGTGATCTTCTTCCGTTGCGGTACGACAGAAGGCTGATTGGGGAGAAATCGATGCCTGGGGCAGGCCGCTGGACTACCTGGTGGCGCCGACGGCAACCCGTCCAGGACGTTCCCGTCACCAGCGCACCTGAGCCGGACGAACCGGACGAGCCGACGCCACCCATCGAGGAGAAGGCACCGGATCCCTGGCGCCCGGTCGCCGGTGAATTCGCACTCCGGCTGCTCACTCTTACGTGGGAGGCCGTCCACCACATCGGGGAAGCCGAATTCCGTGAACAGGACGCCGAACGGCGCAAAATCCTGTTCCGCATCGATCATTCGGTCACCCGGGTCCGTCGCCTCGCCGAGAACCTGCGGGTCCTCACCGGCGAGCCGCTCGACGATCCGGACCAGCAGATCACGTCACTGCACGACATCGCGCACGCGGCCGGCGCCGCCGTCGAGCATTACGAGCGCCTGCACTTCGGTTCGATCGCCGATCTCGCGGTGGCCGCGGTGGCCGCCGACGACGTGATCCGGATCCTGACCGAGTTGATCGACAACGCCGATCGTTACTCCCCGCCGACCGAACCGGTCGCCATCTCCGCGCACCTGACCGGCGAGGGTGACGTGGTGATCCGGGTCGAGGACAACGGCATCGGCCTGAACCCGGCGCACCTGCCGTGGATCGAACGGCTGCTGGACGGTGCGGACGGCCCGGCCGCCGACGAGTTGCGGCCGGCGCACCTGGGCCTGTCCGTCGCGGCCGTGCTCACCCGTCGGCACCGGGGGCTGCGGGTCCGGCTGGTGCCCCGGCAGCCGGGTGGCACGGTCGCCCTGCTGCTGATCGACGCGGGTCTGCTCGGCGCGACGCCGCGCCCGACCTCCCCGTCCCCGGAGACCGCGCTGATCAGCCACGAAGTCCGGCCCACGCCGGCCAACGACGTGACCATGGCGCTGCCGGCTCTGAAACCGGTGATGCCCCGCCGGGTGCCGGCCAGTGTCCGCGGCATCGACCCGCCGCCGCTCCCGACCACCACGCGGGTCCATCAGACCAGCTGGCACGACGACGCCGCCGACTTCAACGCGGGCGTCGACGCCGCGCGCGCCAAGGCCCCACCCAGCATCGTGCTTCCCAGGCAGACCGAAGGACCGTTATGACCGACTTCCGATCCAACACCGACGGCGGGCAGCCGGATGTCTCCTGGCTGATCGGCCAACTCGTCCGTGAGGTGCCGACGATCACCGCGGTCGTCCTGGTCTCCGCCGACGGACTCCAGCTCGCCTCGTCCGGCCACCTGAGCCGGGAGCACGCGGAGAGCGTCGCGGCACTGGCCGCCGGCTTCCTCGGCATCACCGGCCAGCTCGGCGGCCTGCTGCGGCTCGGTGCCCCGGAGAACCTGAGCATCCGCTACCCACACGGTCACCTGGCCTTCCTGCGGATCGAGGATCCGGCCGGCGAGTTCGTCGCGGCGCTGCTGGTGTCGGCGCAGCCGCAGACCCAGATCGGGCACCTCGGGTACGCCATGACCAGGTTCAGTCAGGCCGTCGGTCACGCGCTGACCCCGGAGACCCGGAACGCGCTGCATCAGAACACCCTGCCCGCACCGGCCCGCTGAACGGAGGCCCCGCATGGCCCGAAGGCCGGGGCTGCACTGGAAGGTGCGCCCCTACATGACCGCCCGTGGGCGGACCGGCAGCCGTAGCCCGCTGCTGATCCACACGCTGGTGTCCACCGGCAACCGGTACGACCCGTTGCTCGCCGCCAGCCTGGCCCCGGCGTCCCGGACGCTCTACGAGCAGGCGCGGCGGATGTGCTCGGTGGCCGAACTGTCGGCGAGTTGCGGGCTGCCCCTCGGCCTGACCCGGGTGCTGATCAGCGACCTGCTCAAAATCGGTCAGCTGGTGGTGCACGAAGCCCGGCCCTCACAAGATCTAGCGCTTCTGGAGAGACTCCGTGCCGGCCTTGTCCGACTCACCTGACGGCAAACCCGTGTCGGATCGGATGACCTCGGCCAAGATCGTCATCGCGGGTGGTTTCGGGGTCGGCAAGACCACCGCGGTCGAGGCCATCTCGGAGATCCCGGCGATCCGCACCGAGTCCTGGATGACCGCGGCGGCCGCCCAGATCGACCGTCTCGATCCCGGCATCGACAAGGTCACCACCACGGTGGCGATGGACTTCGGCCGGATCACCATCGACGAGGCGCTGGTGCTCTACCTGTTCGGTACGCCCGGCCAGCCCCGGTTCTGGCCGATGTGGGACGACCTGGTCCGGGGTGCGGTCGGCGCGCTGGTCCTGGTCGACACCAACAACCTGGAGAACTCGTTCGCCGCGGTCAACTACTTCGAGAACGACACGGACGTACCGTGGATCGTCTGTGTCAATCTGTTCCACGGGGTAGCCACGCACGAACTCTCCGAAGTTCGGGAGGCCCTCACGCTCCCGTCGCACGTCCCGCTGATCGCCGCGGACATCCGCAGCGCCCGCCACGTCGCGCAGGCCCTGCTGACCGTCGTGGATCACGCGGCGAAACAGGCCATCGGATAGCACAGCACACAGGAGGCACCCCCTTGCGCAAGATTCTCATCGTGGGGGCCGGTCAGGCCGGCCTCCAGCTCGCCCTCAGCCTGCGGGCCGAGGGTTACGAGGTCACCCTGATGTCGGCGCGCACCCCCGACGAGATCCGCAACGGCTGGGTCACCTCGACCCAGGCGATGTTCGACATGTCGCTGGAGACCGAACGCGCGTACGGCCTGAATCACTGGGAGAACGAGGCGCCGCCGATCAACGGTCTGCGGGTCGCCCTCTCCGCTCCGCCCGGCCAGCTCGCCCTGCAGATCACCGCGCCGCTGGACAAGCCGGCCCAGTCCACCGACCAGCGGATCAAGATGGCCCGCTGGCTGCAGGACGCCGAGGAGTGTGGTGTCGACGTCATCTACAACGCGGTCACCACCCAGGACCTGGACGCGCTGACCCAGATCGGCCGGTACGACCTGACCGTCGTCGCGGCCGGCAAGGGTGATCTGGTGGCGATGTTCGACCGGGACCCGAGCCGTTCGCCGTACGCCGAGCCGCAGCGTGGACTGGCCGTCGCCTACGTGCACGGGCTGGAACCCGACCCGCAGTGGCCGGTTCCGCACGTCGGCTTCCACGCCGTACCCGGGCTCGGTGAATTGTTCGTGATCCCCGGCCTGACCCACACCGGGCCGTGCGACATCCTGTTCTGGGAGGCCGTCCCCGGTGGCCCGGTGGACCGCTGGGCCGGGCACCAGGGCCGGATGGCTCCGGAGCAGCATCTCGCGCTCACCCTGGGCCTGATCCGCGAATACCTGCCGTGGGTGCACGAGCGGGCCGGGAACGTGCGGCTCACCGATGCGAAGGCCACCCTGCACGGCCGGTACACGCCGACCGTCCGCCGTCCGGTCGCGCATCTGCCCGGTGGTGGCAAGGTGCTGGGTCTCGCGGACGTGGTCATCGCCAACGACCCGATCACCGGTCAGGGCAGCAACACCGCGGCCAAGGCGGCACACCACTATCTGAAGGCGATCCTGGCCCGCGGTGACCAGCCGTTCGACGAGCAATGGATGACCGACACGTTCGAAGGCTTCTGGACCGCGCACGGTCAGGCCGTCACCGGCTGGACCAACGCCATGGTGCAGCCGTTGCCGCCGCACGTGCAGCAGATCCTCGGCGCCGCGTCGCAGAACGAGCGGATCGCCCGCCGGTTCGCGGCCGGTTTCGTGGATCCGAACGACTTCCTCAACTGGTTCGTCGATCCGGAGAAGGCGACTGCCTACCTGGCGGAGGTCAACTGATCTTCTCCGGTACGACGGGGGCAGGCCACAGTGGCCTGCCCCCGTCGTCGTTACGGCTGGTCGTCAAAGGTCCCTCGAAAGGCGACATTTCATGGATTCACCGTAAACCACCGGTTTGATGCCTCGTTTTCCACCTATGAAAGCTCAGCATCGTCGGGCAAACCGGACCCAATCCATGATTTTTCACCCGTAAGGATCATCATGCGTCGTGTCACCGTTTACACCGCAGGCCTGATGCTCGCCACCGGCGCGAGCCTCGCCCTCGCCGGCCCCGTGTCGGCCGCGACCCCCAGCGACCACGGACGGCCCTGCTGCAACGGCGGCTCCTCGTCGTACCAGGATCGGCAGCCGTCCTACGGCCACGACCGGCGACCCTCGTTCCACCAGGATCGGCAGCCATCGTTCGGCCAGGACCGGCGGCCCTCGTTCGGCCAGGACCGGCGGCAGCCCGGTTTCGGCCGGCAGCCGATCCAGAACCGTCCCGGCCACCAGAGCAGCACGACGAACCAGTACGTCTACAACATCTCGGTGCTCAACCAGTTCATCCTGAGCAATGTCGGCAACACGCTGATCGGCACCGGCAACAGCAGCAACAGCGGCGGCGTCAACGCGTCGAACGTCATCTCGCAGGTCGGCGGCATCGGCCGGGGCTGAGCCTCGGCACGTGTGGTGAAAAGCAGAATCTCCGGGCGTCCCGCTGCGGCGGGGGCGCCCGGAGATTCTTTGCCGACGACTGTTACTTGACGACCGTGCAGGTCTGCAGGCCCTCAGCGTTCAGGTTCGGCTTGGCGGCGTTGCGGCCGATCGCGGTCTCGATCCGGTTGATCGTGGCGAACCGCTTGCTCGCCAGCGGGCCGAGGATCGCGTTCTGCACGAAGGCGGCGCCACCCTGGCCGACTGAGGTCTCCAGGCGCTTCTGGGACTCGGCGATCTGGGTGTTGAGCAGTTCCAGGTTGCGCTGCACCTCGGCGGCGGCCTGAGCCGGGATCGCCACGTTGACCTTGACCGCCGGGCAGCTGATCTTGCCGGCCGAAGCCGCGAGAGCGGCGGCGTTCGCGACGTTGATCTGGGTGCCCTGCGCCTGAGCGGTACCGCTGGTGATCACCTTGCAGGTCTGCAGGCCTTCGGCGTTCAGGTTCGGCTTGGCGGCGCGGCGGCCGATCGCGGTCTCGATCCGGTTGATCGTCGCGAACCGCTTGCTCGCCAGCGGGCCGAGGATCGCGTTCTGCACGAAGGCTGCGCCACCCTGGCCGACGGTGTTCTTCAGCCGAGTGTTGGACTCGCTGATCTGCGTGTTGAGCAGCTCCAGGTTGCGGCGCACCTCGTCGGCGGCCGACTCCGGCACGGCCACGTTCACGGCCACCTGCGGGCAGCTGATGACACCGACGCCGGCGGCGGCGTTACCACCGGTCGCGCCACCGGCAGCGGCGGTCGGCACTGCTGTCGGCTGTGCGGCGGAGGCGCCACCACCCTGGTTCAGCGAGCAGGTCTTGAGGCCCTCGGCGTTCAGGTCCGGCTTGGCGGCGTTGCGGCCGATCGCAGTCTCCATCCGGTTGATGGTCGCGAAGCGCTTGTCTGCCAGCGGGCCGAGGATGGCGTTCTGGATGAAGGCGGGGCCACCCTGGCCGACGGTGTTCTTCAGTCGGGTGTTGGCCTCGTTGATCTGCGTGTTGAGCAGCTGGAGGTTGCTCTGCACCTCGGCCTGCGCCTGGGCCGGTACCGCCACGTTGATCCGCACGCCCGGGCAGTTGACCGTCGGGACGGCCTCCGCGGCCGACGCCACACCGAGACCGACGCCGACGATGGCGACCGCGACCCCAGCCACGGCACCCGCCTGCCAGCGGCGCGTGTTGGAGCGAGATTTATTGAAACGGGACCTGTTGTACATTGACCCCTGCGCCTTCCCGTATGCCTTCACCATTTGCCTGCGCCTGGCAATACGGGAGCGCTCCCAAAAGAGTTCATCGCGGTGAAAAAACTTTCCACCGCCACCCGATCCGCTATCGCTGAAGAGCCGCGACAGGCTGGATCCGGGCCGCCTTGATGGCCGGCCACAGACCGGCGAGCAGGCCCACCCCGGCGGTGACCGCGACAGCCACCGCGACATAGCGCAGGTCCAGCACCGGGGTCCACCGGTTGGCGAGCGCCACACCGGCCGTCACCACCACACCGAGCAGTACGCCCAGCACCCCGCCGAGCGTGCCGAGCGCGGTGGTCTCGCCCAGCAGCTGGGCGAAGATGTGCAGGCGGCGGCCCCCGATCGCCCGGCGCAACCCGATCTCCGGAGTCCGCGCCACGATCGACGCGGTGGCCGCGTTCGCGATCGACGCCGCGCCGATGGCCAGCGCGATCCCGCTCAGGATCAGACTGGAACGGGTCACGTTCCCCTCCACCTCACGCCGCAGGGTCCGGGGATCCGGCGGAGCGATCGAGCGCAGGTCCGCGGCCGACTCCGGGCGTAACGCGTACGGTGCCTGGCCTCCGATGAGCTGGGCGGCGCCCGGTGCCGTGCTGATCACCACGTCCCGTTCGATGTTCTGCCCCTCACGGACCAGGCCTTCCCCCAGCCCGGCCGGGACGATCCCGGCGAGCAGCGCCTCCGGCCGGCGCTCGACGTCGTCGAAGATGCCGATGACGGTGTACGGCCGGCCGTCGAGGAAGACCGCCATGCCGATGCCGTCGATGTGGATCTGGTCGGCGACGGTCTTGGCCAGCAGGATCACCCGCTGCGAACTCCGCTCGTGGAAGTCGTCCGGCAGCCGCCCGACCACCAGCCGCGGGCCCATCACGGCGATCGCCCCAGGGTCCGCTCCGATGACTTTCGCGGCCACCGGCGGATCACCGACCCGGCGGGTGAACGGCATCTCCGGCAGCAGGATCCGGCGGCCGGCGGCGGTCACCCCGTTGAGCCCGCGCAGTGTGCCGAGGCGCTTGGCGTCGAGCCAGCCGGTACCCACGCTCGGCGAGCCGGGGACCACTCGGACCTCGGTGGCCCGGCGCACGTCGAACGAATCGCTCACCTGCCAGGAGATCGTCGACGAGATGCCGAGGGTGGCGACGAACGCGGCCGCGCCCAGTACGGTGCCGGTCGCCGTCATCACCGACCGGCCCGGGTTACGCAGCAGCGAGAGCACCGTCTCGGTGAACCAGTCCCGGATCCGCAGTCGCGGGCGGGCGATCCCGAGTTCGCGGAGATAACTCTTCTGGTGGCTCATCCCTCGTGCACCAGACCGTCCTTGACCACGAGTTGCCGTTCGGCGCGCGCCGCCACCTCGACGTCATGGGTGACCACCACGACGGTGAGCCCGTCGGCGTGCAGGTCCGCGAGAAGGCTCAGCACGTTCTCGGTGTTGGCGCTGTCCAGGTTCCCGGTCGGCTCGTCGCAGAACAGCACGCGGGGACTGCCGGCGATGGCCCGGGCCACGGCCACCCGTTGCCGTTCGCCGCCGGAGAGCTTGCGGGGGTCCGCACCGGCTCGGGGGCCGAGCCCCATCCGGTCCAGGGTGGCCACTGACCGGGACCGGCGTTCGGCCGCGGACCACGGGCCGTACAGCATGCCCAACTCGACGTTCTCCAGCGCGGAACGTCCGGCGAGCAGGTGGAAGGCCTGGAAGACGAACCCGAACAACTGGCCGCGCAGAGCACCCCGGGTCACCTCACCGAGCGCGGTCGTCTCGACCCCGGCGACCCGGTAGTTCCCGGTGGTCGGCTGATCCAGCAGTCCGAGAATGTTCAGCAGAGTCGACTTGCCCGAGCCGGACGGCCCGGTGACCGCGACATATTCGCCCGCGCTGATGAACAGGTCCACACTACGCAGGGCATAGACCGGGGCGCCGTCGGCGTAGGTGCGGGCCACGCCGGTCAACTCCAGCATCAGGAGCGGCCGACCACGACGGGAGTGCCCTCGGTGATCGCGCCGGCCCGGGACGGTTCGATGGCCGTCCAGCCTCCGCCGGTCTGCCCGGTCTCCACCGTCACCTCGGTTTCCGTCCGGCCGTCGGTACTCACCTTCACGAAGGTCGTGCCGTCCGCCCGGGAGTAGACGGCGGTCACCGGCACGGCGAGCCTCGGGGTGTCGTCGGCTCCCGAGGAGAAGTCGACCCGCAGACTCCGGCCCTCCGCGGTGATCGCGGCTCCGGTGAAGGCGAACCGGACGACGAATCCGGTCGTGCCGCTCGCCTCGTCGGTGACCACCGTGCTGCCGATCTTCGACACCTCGGCCTTCACCTTCTTGCCGGAGAGTTCGTCCAGCACCGACGCCGGCTGACCGACCGTGACCAGGCCGACCTGCTCCTTGGTGACGGTGGCCTGCAACGTCGACGCCGCGCCGTTCAACTCCAGCAACGGCTTGGTCTGCCCGGTCAGGATGTCCGCGCGCTTCACGTTCACCTTGCTGACCCGGCCGCTCTCTGTGATCCGGATGACAGCCGCCCGGGGCAGATAGGCGCCGGCTGCCAGTGCGGCCTCGGCGGCCTGCCGCTTCTGTTCAGCGGTCGGCTCCGTCTTCTCCGCGACGGCCGGGTCCTCGGTCCCGGTGGCCGGGTCGTCCGGGTCCGCGGAACCGGCACCGCTGGTGTCGCTCATCTTCGGCGCCTCGTACCCGAGGGCACGCCACCACTTGACCAGGGCCCGCTGCGTCGCCGCGTCCATCTTGGAGTTCCGGGGCGCGGCGTAGCCGAGTCGCCGCATCGCCTGCTGGAGCGCCAGCACGTCCGGCCCGGTGCTCCCGCCGATGATGTCCCGGTAGAACGGGAACGGCAGCTCCAGCGCGACCACCGGAGCGCCCTTGCACTCCAGGATCTGGACGCCCTCGGCGATGCGGTCGCCCTTGCGCACGTTCACCGCGGTCACCACCGAGTCCGCGCCGGTCAGCGAGGACGGCGGCAGCAGCTTGACGCTGGCGCCGGGCACCACCGAGCCACGGAGCACGATCGGTTCGACGAGCACCCGGGTCTCGGCTTCGGCGGTCACCAGCGAGGCCGGTGGCGGCGCGGCCTCGGCGGCCTGCTGCTCCGGCGATTGGAGACGCGGACCCAACAGCACCGCGGCGCCGGCTAGCAGCACCATGGTGGCGACCGTGGCACCGGCGATCAGCACCCGACGCCGGTCTCGCGACCGGACGTCCGCGAGTGCCGCCGGCTCGATCACCACGGTCGGCCCGAGGCCGTCGGGATCCGCCTCGATCATGCCTTGCCCACGAGTTGGGCCGCCTTCTTCGCGATGGCCTCGATCTTCGGGTTGAGCTCGGCCAGTTTGTCCTGGTTCGTCGCCACCACCTCGGCTTCGACCTGGTGAGCGCCCTCCAGCAGCTTCTCCACCCGGCCGGACTCCTGGTCACAGCGGAACCAGGCGACGGCCAGCTCGGACTCCTTGCCGCTCGGGAGGTATTTCAGCGCCGGCTTAGCCGGGCCGACCTCGACGGTGCCACGCTTCTTCGTCGGCGCCCAGTCGTACGGCGTCCCGTCCAGCTTCCCGGCCGGCACCCCGAACTGCTGCACGTTGTAGGGCTGGCGCAGGTACAGCGCCCGGTCCTTGACCGTGAAGCCGGACTTGCCGAGGCAGTCCAGCTGCGTCTCCATCGCGGCCGGGACCGACTTGCGGATCCAGACCGCCAGGCCGCCGGAAAGCTGATTGCCCAGGTCCCCGTAAGCGTCCAGAACGGCCCGGCTGTCCTTGCTGAGAGCGGCGTCGGACTTCTGATCACATTCTTTGAGCGCCTTGTCGAAACTGGGGTCGCTGCTCACCACCGGGGCCGGCTCGGCGTCCTGCCCCTGCCCGAATCCGACGGTTCGCGCCTCTTCTTCGTTCGCGAAACCGCGGAATTTCGCCCGATCAATGATCAACATTGCGCTGAAGCCGTTGTACTGCTTGTTGCCGGCCTGCTGGAGCTGCGGGAATCCGGCGCCGGACATGCATTTCGCGGTCATCGCCCGAACGGCGTAATCGACGAAGTCCATCTTGTCACCGAGAAAGAGGTCAAATGTCAACGCCTGACCGGAATTGCCGTCAGCCGACGATTTCTTGCCATCGCCGGACCCGGAGCCGGGCTCCGCGCCGGACTCGGACTCACAACCAGTCACGCCGGTGACCGTGAGGGCCGCGACGAGCGCCGCGACCACGACTCGATGGTTCCGCATGGGTCCTCTGTGGTCTGTGGGAGGGGGATGGAGCGTGGAGGCGGGCCCGAAAGTCCGCCCCCACGCTTACTTGTCAGGTACCGAACGGCCGCGTGGTGCTGCAGCGCGTGTGGGCCCAGTTGGAGTCGTTGTAGAGGTAACCGACCCATCCGTAGCCGCTGGAGGAGCGAGCGTACGACCACCAGTTGTCGTAACCGTCGGTCATGTACACGGTGCACGAGGTGTCACGGTTCCACACCATGGAGACGTCGTACGATATCGCACCACCGGAGTAGCCGCTCTCGCCTCCCCAGTTGTATCCACCGTGCTGCTGGCCGTACCAGAAGTGCTTTATGTATCGATACTGGGCACTGTCCCAGTTCTTCTTGAAACAGATCTCGCCGGAGTTGCAGGACAGATAGCCATCGCCGACGTCGGCCGCCGAGACAGGCTGAGCAAGAACGGCGATGCCGCCGAACGTCAGCGCTGCTAGGGCTACCAAACGGGCGAAAAGCAAACGAACACGCTTGCCCAAGTCCATATGGAACCTTCCCCGATTTAAAGTTCCTGAAGAGGCAATCACCAGTCCAGGCGAAGATTCGCCGGCGTTGCAATTGAGGATCGATCCTGAGTCGAGAGTAAGGAACCATCGATAATCATCTCCACCCCACTTCTTGTGACCTACGTCACAAAGATGTGCACTCGGGGGTAGTACCCGTGTAAAAGGCCCCACAAGATCAACGGGCGCCGCCGACAAGAAACCGGCGACGCCCGGCGATGGCCGGCATCCCGACCAACACCGCGGTGCCACCCGCCTTGAGGTAACGGGGTGCGCGGGCCGCGATGGCCGGGACACCGATGGCATCGATGTCCGCGCCGGCTTTCAGCAGCACGTCGAGCATCGGGGTGTCGGCCGGAACCTGACGAACCGGGCCGCCGACGCCGAACTGGACCTCGAAGGCCCCACCCTCGGTTTCGGCGGGAGTGCCGGACACCGACACGAACGACTCCGTCCGGAGACGCCCGCCCGTGACCAGTTCACCCAGTTCGTCCATCATCTGCGACGGCCAGCAGGCGTAGACCAGGGCCGAGGCCGGGGCCCGCTCCACCACCTTCGCCAGGGTGAGATCCGTCGACTGTGCACGGTCGACCACCCGGGCGCTCTCGCCCAGAGCGGCCACCCCGTCGAGGAACGGCATGCGCTCGCGCCCTCCTCCGACGTACACCAGCGAGAAGGGTTTGCCCTGCGCGGCCAGATGCTCGGCCATGGTCAGGACCGGGATCACGCCGATGCCACCGGCCAGCAACAGGTGATGCTCGGCGTCCTCCAGCGGGAACATCGCTTTCGGCCCGGCGACCCGGACCTGGTCACCGACGGCGAGCCGTTCGTGGACGTGCCGGGAGTCGCCGGTACCGTCCGGGCGCAGCAGAACCGCGAACGTCCACACGCCCCGTCTACGCCGAGCAGGTGCGATCGTCCCCGGACGTCACCGGAATCTGCACCTGGACTTCGTCCGCGAGACCTACCGCCTGCAACTCGGCGGCGCGACGGGCCGATGAGCCGGCCCGCCCCGGCTGATCACTTGGTGAAGGACAGGTACTGGTACGGGGTCCACGTCGTGACGGTGAACTTCGCCTTGGTCTTCACCCGGTAGTAGCGGTACGTCGTACTGCCGATCTTGCCGGTCTTGTAGTACTTCGACAGCTTCATCGACATCTTGACCTTGGTGCCGACGATCGCCGTCACGGTTTTCGGCGCGGTTCGCGCGTCACCGGTGAAGACCGCGGACACCCTGGTGTCACGGGTCAGCCGCAGGCTCGCCGCCACGTTTCCGGTCTTGCTCACCACGGCCCGCTTGAGCAGCCGCTTCCCCTGGTCGGCACCGTTCGGGTCGGCCCAGATCTCGACGGTCCGGTTCTTGTACGTGGCACCGAGCCGCGCCGTGAACGTGACCGCCTTGCCGTACGCGTAAGTCCTGCCGTTGTTGGTCAGCGACAGAGTCGTGGCCGTCCGGGAGACCGCGACCGCCTTGGTCCCGGTGACCGCGGCGTGCCTGTCGTCCCCGGCGTAGGCGGCCCGATAGGTCACCGTGCCACCGGCCGACGTGGTGTCGGTGAACGAGAACGACCCGTTGGCGGCGATCGTCCGGGTAGCCGCACCCGGATCGTCGCAACGGTCAAGACTCGGCGTCGGTGCTTCGTTGTTCAACGCCGGGCCGGGTGCCGAGGACCAGCAGCAGACAGGTGCGTGACAATCCCCCCAGGGAAGGCTCACCAGCAGCATCCCGCACGGGGCGAAACCTCGCAGGGCGTCCAGGACGGCTGCCCGCCCGTCCGGCCGGGATGCCCGATCGTCGTCGGCCCGTCCTGGCCCCGGACTGCAACGCGGTGTCCACATAGTCGTCGACGTCGAACATGGTGATGACCACGACCGCGATCGGGTCGACCACGTCCGGACCGGCGAGCAGCCGGGTCACCTCCAACAGTGCCGTTGCCGGTCGGGCGGTGCCGTTTGCCGCTTGGGCGGTGGGGTACTGCAAGCGCACCGTGGCCGTCCGGACTCCCGCGACCCGGTGTGCCCGTTCGTCGCGATGCCAAGAAAGCGAGCCACCACGATGACGGTAATCACCGGCCATACCAACCCGGCACCCCGATCGGCGGTCGTCGTCAACCCCGCGAAGATCGACGACCTCGACGGGCTGCGGCAGACCGTCGAGGACACGCTGTCGAAGGCCGGCTGGCCCGTACCGGAGTGGTTCGAGACGACCGAGGACGACCCCGGACTCGGCCAGACCCGCGCAGCCGTCGAGTCGGGTGCCGAGGTGGTCTTCGTCTGCGGTGGTGACGGAACGGTGATGTCCGCGGTGTCGGCGCTGGCCGGCACCGAGGTGTCGATGGCCGTCCTGCCGGCCGGCACCGGCAACCTGCTCGCGGCGAACCTCGGCCTGTCCACCGATCTGGCCACCGGCCTCGCGGTCGCGCTGGAAGGCGGACTGCGGCGCCTGGACGTCGGCACTCTCGACGGCCGGCATTTCGTGGTGATGGCGGGCATGGGTTTCGACGCGCGCATGCTCGACGCCACCTCGGACACCGCGAAGAAGCACATCGGGTGGCCCGCGTACGTGCTCGGCGCGGTGAAGCATCTGAAGGACCGGCCGATGCGGGTCACCATCCGCATCGACGGCGGCGAACCGATGCGCCGGCGGGCCCGTACGGTGCTCGTCGCCAACGTGGGCCGGCTGCAGGGCGGGTTGCGGCTGCTGAGTGACGCGCAGCCGGACGACGGTGTCCTGGACATCGCGATCCTGACGCCGAACACGCTGCGGACCTGGGTGGCCCTGGGGTGGGGGCTGATCCGGCGCAGCGAACGGATCCCCGCGCTGGAGGTCTTCCGCGGCAGCCGGATCGAGGTGATCAGCAGCCGGCCGCAGCCCCGTCAGCTCGACGGCGACCTCATCGAGACCAGTGACCGGCTGACCGTCGAGGTCATGCCGCAGGCGCTCTGGCTGTGCGTACCGGAACCGGCCGGCCACCCCGACCTCAGCGTCGACGCCGACGCCGCCGCCGACCGTCTCGATCGGGCCCGCTGAACCCCGCCGAAACACTCGGCGAGGCCCAGAGCCGAGGACTCGGCAATCAGCCGATCAGTTCTGGTGCTCGATCCCGGCCAGCAACTCGGGTGTGTGGCGCCGGTCGGTGCCGTCCGCGGCTGCGGTCAGCGCGGTGTCGGCCGACGCCGGGCTCGCGTCCGGCGGGATGACCAGCAGGTCGAAGCGGTCGCCGCCGAACTCGGTGAGGATGGTGAGCAGCCCGGCCGGCTGGGCCGTGTGCCAGCCGAGCCGCACCGGTTTGTTGTCGATGGCCGCCCGCTGGTCATGCGGAAGATCCCATTCGGCCGCGTTGAGCAGCACATGCGTGACCTCACCTCGAAGTCCACTGAGGGCTGACACCAACTCGGGAAGTTCGGTGACCACGTTCGCCGATCGGGGCCACCACGCCCCGTCCAGAACGGTGGCTCGGGAGGGATGAGGGCCCGCGCTTCACTCACTGACGCTGATGTAGCGGTCCGAACCACCGTCGAGTTCGAGCTGGGAATCGGAGGTGTCGACGTCGACACCGGGCAGTTCCTCGTCGATCCAGGCCGCCGTGTCGTCGGCGAGAAAGTGATGCGACAGGTCGAGCCGGCGCAGATGACTCAAGGGTTGCCCGGCGAGCAGCGCCGCCGCACCGGAGTCGGAGAGGGCGCCGAGCGACAGGTCGAGTTCCTCCAGACCGGCCACCACCGGGGCGAACGCCACCGCGGCGGCGACCTCGTCGGCCAGCTCGGCGTTACGCAGTCCCAGGTAGCGCAGCGCGGGAAGCCGCTCACCGGCCAGCACTCCGGCGAGGTCGTCGACGATGGTGGCGCTGCCGCCGTAGTTCTCCGTGCCGAGCCACAGTTCCAGGTGTTTCAGGGCGGGCAGGTCGCTGGCGCCGATCGCGCGGGCCACCGGACCGGGCAGGCCGCCGCCCTCGAAGGTCAGACGGCGCAGGTTCTCGTGTCGGACCGCGCTGAGTTCCAGGCCATCGGAGCCGCGCACCTGCAGGTGTTCCAGCCAAGGCGCGGCAGCCAGCAGCGGTGTCACATCGCCTTGGTGGACCCAGGAGATCTGGGCCTCCTGGTCGATGACGTCACCGACGAACAGGGCCCGCAGCCGCGGCATCCGGGCGATCGCCGCGGCGATCCGCTCGATGTCGGGGGCGTCGTCGTCACCGTCCGAGATGATCAGGGCGGTGACGCGGTCTCCCCACTGCTCGACGAAGCCGTCCAGATCCATGCCGCAGGTCAGCCCGGCGATCTCCGGGCGGCGGCGACGGTCGGCCGCGCAGGTGGAACACGGGCACCCATCGGTCCAGAGACCACCCCAGCTGAGGCGCCATGCCACCGCGGCGGGGTCGGGGGTGTCCAGGCCGGCGTAGTACTCCAGGGTGGGTAGCCCGGCGAACGAGGGAAGATGGTCGTCGTTGTCCATAGCACGGCACGGTAACAACGACGTATGACAATGCCGAGCCCGCCGCCCGTACGTGAGAGTGAGTCATGGAGCCCAACCGTTCTACCGCAGCGCCGAACGACGCCGGCCGGATCTCGCCGGTCTACCGAGCGGTCATGGCCGTGTCCGGGCCGATAGTCCGCTGGTGGGGCCGTCTCGAGGTGGTGGGCCTGGACAACCTGCCGACGCACGGCGCGACGCTCGTCCCGGCCAACCACGACAGCGCGTGGGACCCGGTGGTCATCGCGTTCGCCGCCCGGCGCCGCCGGCAGATCCAGGCCCTCGCCAAGGCGTCGCTCTGGAAGAACCCGCTGCTCCGCAGGGTCCTCAACGGCATGGGGCAGATTCCGGTACGCCGCGGCGAGGCCGACACGAACGCCCTGGACGCCGCGGTGCAGTGCCTCGCCGACGGCGGCTGCCTGGGGATCTTCCCGGAGGGCAGCCGTTCCCAGGGCAAGCAGCTGCGGGCCCGCAGCGGTGTCGGGCGCCTGGCTCAATCCGTACCGGAAGCCCGGATCGTCTGCGCGGCGGTCTCCGGAACCGTGGACATCACCCGGTTCCCCCGGCGTCCCCGGCTGAAGGTGACGTTCTTCGAACCCACCCCGCCCCCACCGGGGGAGTCCGCCCTGAACCTGGCCGCGAGGCTGACGACCGAACTCCGCGCCGTCGCCCCGCTGCCACCGTCGGACCGGACCGCATAGGCGACCCCCGCTTACTGGTCGATCGCCGCCATGTTGGCGTCGTCGTGGCGTGCTCCGGCCGCCGGTCGCAGCGCGTCGAGGCGTTCGAGTTGCGTGGTCGTGAGGGTGATGCCGTCCGCGGCGGTGTTCTCCTCGACCCGGTTGACGCGGCGGGTGCCGGGGATCGGGGCGATGTCGTCGCCGCGGGTCAGGATCCAGGCGAGCGCGGTCTGCGCCGGAGTGGCACCGATCTCCGCGCCGATGGCGGTGACCTCGTCGACGATCGCCAGGTTGCGCTGGAAGTTCGTACCGGCGAATCGGGGGTTGGTCTTGCGCCAGTCGTCGTCGGCGAAGTCGTCGACGGTGCGGATCTGCCCGGTCAGCAGGCCGTGCCCGAGCGGGGAGTACGGCACGAACCCGATGCCGAGTTCGCGCAGCAGCGGCAGGATCTCGGCCTCCACGTCCCGGGTCCACAGCGAGTATTCGGTCTGCAGAGCGGAGACCGGCTGTGCGGCGTGGGCGCGGCGAATCGTCTCCGCTGACGCCTCGGACAGGCCGAAATGCAGCACCTTGCCCTGCTTGATGAGCTCGGCGACCGCACCGGCGGTCTCCTCGATCGGCGTGCCGCGGTCGACGCGGTGCTGGTAGTACAGGTCGATGTGATCGGTGCCGAGCCGCTTGAGCGACCCTTCGACGGCGGTCCTGATGTTGGCGGCGGTGCTGTCGTTCACGCCGGGGCCGCCGTTGGCGTGCGAGACGATGCCGAACTTGGTGGCGATCTTCACCTGGTCACGACGGCCTTTGACCGCCGCGCCGACGATCTCCTCGCTGAGGAACGGCCCGTAGATCTCGGCGGTGTCGATGTGGGTCACCCCTAGATCAAGAGCGCGATGGATCGTACGGATGGACTCGGCTTTGTCGAGGTTTCCCTCGCTGGTGTAGACGCCGGCCATGGTCATCGCTCCGAGGCCGATCCGGGAGACTTCGAGTCCGCCGAGGTGTGCGCTCTTCATCGTCACCGCTCCTGATTTTCCGCAAAAGCACGGCACCGGCCGGTGCCGTGTTCCAGGAAACGCCTGTTCACAGGGGCGGAGGAGTCACTGCTGCAGGGTGTACCGGCAGCCCACCCCCGGTGGCCGCCCAACTGGCCAGCAGCCGCAGGGCGTCGTCACCGGCTGACCCGGCCGGGGCGCTGAGCAGCGTCATCGTCAGGCCGGGGTCCTCGGTGAGTTGCAGGGATTCGAAGTTCAGGTCGAGGTCGCCGACGACCGGATGACGGAACTGCTTGACACCGGTCCGGTGCAGCCGGACGTCATGGGCGGCCCACCGGATGCGAAAGTCCTCGCTGCGGGTGCACAACTCGCCGACGAGGTCGGTCAGCGCCTTGTCGTACGGGTCACGACCGGCCTCGGTGCGCATCATCGCCACGGTGTCGGAGGCGATGCGATCCCAATCGCGCCAGAAGGTCCGCGCGCCCGGGTCCAGAAACCCGAAACGGGCATGGTTGGCAGTGCCGGTGGAGTTCCCGAACATCGGCGCGTAAAGCGCTCGGGCCAGGGCGTTAGCGGCGAGGACATCACCGCGCCCGTTGCCGACGAACGCCGGGATACCGGTCATCAGATCCAGCACGCGGGTCACACTCGGCCGCACCTGCCGCGCCGACGGTTTACGGCGCGCGCGCCCACCGGGCCCCGCGGCCCGGGCCAGGTCGGCCAGGTGCTGCTGTTCGGCCTCGTCGAGACGTAAGGCGCGGGCAAGTGCGTCCAGCACACTGTCGGACGCGCCGGCGAGGTTCCCGCGTTCCAGTTGGGCGTAATACTCGACGCTGACTCCGGCCAGGTCGGCGACTTCACTGCGCCGCAGCCCGGGCACCCGCCGGTTACGGCTGTAGCTGCTCAGACCGGCCTGCTCGGGGCTGATCCGGGCCCGGCGGGAGCTGAGAAAGGCTTTCACCTCGTCACGGTTGTCCACAACGTTCCAGGCTAGGCCCGATCCAGGCAGCGAGTGGTGGGCTGCCAGCACACCCTTCTCAGAGCCGAAGCGCTCCGCCCACGTTTCGTTTGGTCGCCCACGTTTCGTTTGGTCGCCTAACGTTCCAGCGGAAGACCGACCCCGCCCGGGTACGCCGGGTCTTCGGCTTCGTCGAGCATCGCGGCTGCCACGGTCGCCCGGCTGACACGTGCCGGGAAGAAGCGTTGCGGCGGGGTGGCAAGGCCGACCGTGCGCCGGGTCGGGCTGAGCGGCCCGTTCGACAGCGGGCCCGCGTGGAACACCGTCCCACCCGCGTCCAGGATGGCCGCGTCCGCGGTGACCTTGTCGACCAGCTCGGCGCCCATCAGTTTCAGCAGCGTGCGGGTGGCGGCACCGGCCGCTTGAGCGGACGGTCCGGTACCGAAGGCGCCGAGCCAGATGGCACGTTCCGGCTGGGCGGCGACGACGGCGCGGGCTCCGTCGGTGAGCGCGCCCGGTTTGTCGCCACTAGCGATGCCGAGTCCGGAGAGCACGATCTTCTGCCCGGCCAGAGCGGCGGCGATGGAGTCCGGATCGCGGACGTCGGCCGCCACCCGGATCAGCCGGGACGAATCCGCGACGGTGATGCGGCCGGGGGTGCGCGCGATCGCGGTGACCGTGTGGCCACGTTCCAGCGCCTGGCGGGTCAGTTCGAGGCCGGTCGCGCCGGAGGCGGCGAGGATGGTGAGTTCCATGTCAGTGAGCGCCTTCCGCTTGCAGGACCGCCAGCAGTTCCCGGTGGAGTCCGGGAGCCGCGGCGAGGATGTCGGTGTGGCCGGGCCGCCAGGGCTCACCGGTCAGGTCGGTCACCACGCCACCCGCCTCGGTGACGAGCAGAACGCCGGCGGCCACCCCGATGAGGTCGCACTCGTACTGCCAGTAGGCGTCGACGTGACCGCCGGCGAGGTCGAGCAGCGGGAACGTGCTGGGCACCGTGGAACGGATGAACAGGACCGTGTCCAGCAGGTTCGTCGCGGCGTCACCGAGGCGACGGTTCCGGGTGCGGGGCTGGGTCATCGTGACGATCGCCGCGTCGACATCCGTCTTCTCCAGCTGTCTACCGACCGTCGCCATCTCCGCTTTGTTCGCTGGCCGCGCTGACTCGGCGTACCCGTCGAGCAGCGCTTCGCCGGCTCGGCGAACCACGGCCGTGACCTGTTCGAGTAGTTCGTTGGACATGCGTCTACTTTCGAGCCCGCCAACAATTAAGTCCAGTGCACTCTAGTTACGTAATGATTGACCGAGATGCAACTGACTCGAACGATCGGAGCATTGGACCGCAACAAGGTTCGCCGCCGGACAGGTGGTACCGCAGTACCACGATCGATGGGCACCGCGGTCGGATGTCCAGGTGTCCCGGCATCCGTAGCGTCATTCCTGTCATCAAGGCACCCGAACCAGGCGATAGGACAGACGACCCGATGAGTACTCCCGCTGACGCCCCGGCCGGATCCCGGCTCAAGTCCACCCTGGTCCAGAGCACCGCAGTGGTCGCCGCCTTGATCACCGCGTCCGTGCTGTGGCTCGGCCGGCCGGCGAAAGCCGTTGAACCGCCCGCCGGCCCCGCCACGGTGAAGGCCTATCTCATCGACGATGAACTGACCACACCGGCGGCTACCGGCGAGAAGGACGGCTGGTTCGGCGATCTCGCGATGCCGTGCGACTTCGACTCGTGGTACGTCGAGTACGCCGGCAAGGCGATCTGCACCACAGTCGACGGACCGAAGGGGGCGGTGACGATCACCAGCTCCGACGGGCGGACCGAACTGTCCGCCGACGCGCAGCAGGCGATCAGCGGGTGGGCCGCTGAACCCGGTGGCACGCAGCCGCCGACCCGGGCGCTCCTGGTGCTCGACGGCGAACCGGTCGGCATCGTCGCCGTCGCCGGCCCGGGCACGGTCACTCCGGCCACCTGACGTTTCCGGTCGATCCGAAGCCGCACGACGCGGCTGCCAGATGGGGCAACCGGACCGGAACCGCGAAATCCGCCACCCGAAGAACCGGGTGGCGGATTTCAGGGGACGGGTGTCAGGGCGGTGATCGCTGTGGCGTGACGGGTTCGGTGGGGGCCGGGTCCGTCGTACCGGCCGGCGCGTCCTTCGCGTCCTCAGGCCGGGGTCGCGGTGGTTGCGGCCGGCCGTCGCCGGTGGGCTGGGCGGGTGGTACCGGGGGTTCGGGCGGCTCGGTGAAGTTCGCGCCGATCAGAGCGTCGAACTCCCCCTGGACCAGATCGGGGTCACTGGCGATGAGGTCGGTGAACGCCTCGTCGAAGCCGTGGTCCCATTCCGGAGACAGCGCAGTCTTGGCCTGGATCGCGAAAGTGCTGTTCATGCCGTCACCACCCGCCCTATCCGACTCGTCCGAGAGCAGAGCTGAGGAATCTCAGGTCAGCTCGAGATCACCTTCTGTTCGCTCTGCTGCCGCCCCACCACGTTGACCTTGCGAGGCTTGGCCTTCTCGGCGATCGGGATCCGCAGCACCAGGACACCGTTGTCGTACGCGGCGTCGATGCGGTCGGTGTCGAGGGCGTCGCCGAGGAACAGCTGGCGGGAGAACACGCCGAGCGGACGTTCGGTCAACTGCGTGACGGCCTGCTCGCCCAGGTCGATGGGGCGGCGCTCGGCTCGCACGGTGAGCACGTTGCGCTCGATGTCGATGTCGATCGCGTCGGCGTCCACACCGGGCAGGTCGAACGCGATCACGAACTCGTCGCCGTTGCGGATCGCGTCGACGGGCATCCCGGTCGGCCGTGACCAGGTCCCCGCGCTCGAAGCACCGAACAGCTGCTGGGCGAGCCGGCTGGCCTCGGTGAAGGGTTCGCTGCGCATCAACATGATCCCACCTCCTGCAATCTCGACTTGATGGTCAATGCGCGATACCTTTTTTCTAACACGTCATCGCGACGATGACAAGCAAGACGTCAACAAAAAGATGACGCGAAGAAGGATGAGGATGACCGAGTCACCAGGTGGCAGCTCAGGTTCCGCACCAGCGCCCAGCCTCGACCCGATGGATCTCGGCGCGGCCGTGGCAGTGCTGACCGCCACGGCCGCCGAGATCGCACAGAGCACTGCCGACGAGACGACGGTGAGCCCTGCCGGCCTGCTCGATGCCCTCGTCCTGTTGCGTCAGACGCAGACCGAACTCGCCACCCTGGAACCGATCCTGATCGCCGCGGCCCGGGCCGCCGGAGTCTCCTGGCAGGCTCTCGCCACGGCGTTGGGCGTCGCGAGCCGCCAAGCCGCCGAACGCCGCTATCTGCGCAGCACCGCCGATTCCACGGATCAGCCCGGGGCGACCCGTGACGAACGCGTGCAGGCCGAACGCGACCGCCGCGCCGGGCACCGTGCCGTCACCAGATGGGCCAACGACAACACCGCCGACCTGCGCAGACTGGCCGGTCAGATCACCGCGCTCACCGACCTGGACGCCGCGGCCGGTGAAACACTCGCCCGGCTGCACGGCGCCCTCGGTGACCGAGACGCATCCGCGTTACCCGCTCTGCTCGCCGCGGCCCGATCGCACCTGCAGGATCACCCCGGCCTGAGCGAGCAGATCGACACCGTCACCGCCCACACCGACCAGATTCGACAGCCCAACAGATCACAGCGTTGATCGGAGAGACCGCACCTGTCCCAGTCTCGCCTCGACCCGCTCGGCGTCGGGATGGCCCAGCTCGCTGAAGATCTTGTGGGCGGCCAGCCAGGCCGCACGCGCGTCGCCCGGCCGTTGCGCCGCGGCGTGCGTGTCGCCGATCAGCAGCAGACTGTCGGCCATGAGCAGGCGATCGTTCGCGCCACGGCGCAGGGACAGGGCGCGACGGAAGCAGATCAGCGCCGACCGGTGGTGGCCGACCCCGGCGTGAGCCATGCCCCGGCCCTCCCAGGCGACCGCCTCGCCGATCCGGTCGCCGAGCGCGCGGTACTCCGCGACGGACGCCCGGCACAGCGCGACAGCCTGCGGCTGGTCACCGGAGAGGAACCGCACGCAGGCCTGCACGTAGAGCGCGAAGGCCGGCCCGGCCCGCAGCCCCGCCGTCGCCGACAGCCGCAGAACCTGGCTCAGGTGATGCAGCGTGCCGGCGTGATCGCCCTTCCGCCAGAACGCCTGGGCGAGGTCGCGGTGAGCGCGGGCCTGCCCGACCCGGTCGTCCAGTTTCTCGAAGACCGCGAGGGCGTCTCGGGTCAGGCCGGCCGACTTCTCGTACTGGCCGGAGTGGGCGTACGCCCAGCCGAGCACCCGCAGCGAGTGCCCCTCACCGACCGCGTCGCCGAGACGGCGGGCAGCATCCAGGGCCAGGCTCAGCGCGGCGATCATCTCGTCCCAGTGCCCACGCCGGTCGAGGAACGTGACCAGGGCCAGGGCCAGCCGGAACGCCTGCGCCTCATAGCCCGACGCGGCCTGCGTGATCGCCGCGAGCAGCACGGGACGCTCCCCGTCGAGCCATGCGGCCGCCTGCCGGTCGGTGTCGAAGACCTGCGGCGTGACACCGGCGCGCGGCGGGTCCAGCGCCACCTCGTCACGGTGCGGATAGAGCAACCCGTCCGCGGCATACGCGCTGTGCAGGTAGTAGTCGAGCACCCGCCGTAGCGGTCCGGCCGGGTCGTCGTCGAAACGCTCGGCGGCGTAGGCACGCAGCAGGTCATGCATGCCGAACCGGCCCCGGATGTGCTCGACGATCAGGTGCGCGTCGGCGAGTTCGGCGAGCAGCACGTTCGCCCGGCGCGTGTCGCTGCCGAGCAGGGCGGCCGCGGCGGGGGCGGTGATGTCCGGGCCGCAGTGCAGCCCGAGCAGGCGGAACAGTTCGGCCGCGCCCTCGCTCAGCCCGTCGTAGGACCAGGAGAACACCGTGCGTACGTCGATGCTGCGGTCCACACTCGACAGCGCGTCCAGCCGGTCGCCCGCCGCACGCAGCTGCCCGACCAGATCGGCCAGTTCGAAGCGCCGGTGCACCGCGGCACGGGTGGCGATCAGGGTCATGGCCAGCGGCAACCCCGCGCAGCGATCGATGATCTCGTCCACCGACCGAGGTTCGGCGTCCACGCGCTCCGCGCCGAGGCGGGCGGTCAGCAACTGCCGCGACTCGGTGGCGCTGAGCAGGTCGAGGGAGAGCGGATAGGCACCGTCGGTGACCACCAGCGCGGGCAGCAGGTGACGGCTGGTGACGACGGCCAGACACCCTGGGGAGTTGGGCAGCAACGGCCGCACCTGCTCGGCGTCGCGCGCGTTGTCCAGCATCACCAGCACGCGCCGCCCCGCCACGAGCCGCCGGTAGAGCCCCGTCTGCGCGGGCAGCGTCACCGGCACGCTCTGGGGCGGCACGTCGAACGCCTCCAGAAAACCGCGGATCGCCTCCGCCGGCGTCTTCGTGGTGCCGCTCGGGTCGAAGCCGCGCAGGTTGACGTGCAGAATCCCGTCCGGGAAGCGGTCGGCCACGGTCGACGCCCAATGCACCGCAAGCGTCGTCTTGCCCACCCCGGCCGTGCCGGAGATGACGATCAGTGACTGATCGGCGGCGGCCCCGAGCGCGTCCATCTCCGCGTTCCGCCCGACGAATGCCGAGATGTCGGGCGGCAGCTGGGTGGGCCGCTCCCGTACCGCCGGAGCCGGCGTGGGAACCGACAACAACATCTGATGTGTCGCGGCCAGCTCACTGCCCGGATCCAGACCCAATTCCTCGACCAACTTCTTTCGCGTACGCGTGAAGCAGTCCAGAGCCTCCGCCGTCCGGCCCGCCCGGTGCAGCACCCGCATCAGCGCGGCAGCCAGCGGCTCGACCAGTGGATGCTCCTCGACGAGCGGAGTCAGCAGGTCGATGGCCGGCGACGGATCAGCTACCCGGGACCACGCGATCGTGGTGTCCAGGTGCAGGCGCGACCAGGTCTTGCGGGTGTCCTCCGCCCACCGGCCCGGGACACCGGCCAGTGGCGTGCCGCGCCAGCAGGCCAGTGCCTCCGCCAGCGGTTCGCGCGGATCGTCCCGGTCCCGGGCCTGCCCGGTGAGCCGCTGGTAGCGCAGCAGGTCGACCTCGCCGGCGTCCACGTCCAGCCGGTAACCACCGGAGGCCCCCACCAGCGCGCCGTCGGCACCTGCCTCGCGCAGCACCCGGCGGATCCGCGCGATGTGCACGTACACGGCCCGGCGGGCGGCCGCGGGCGGCTCGTCGTCCCAGAGCCGGGCGATCAGGGTTTCGGCGGGCACCACCCGGCCCGCGGCGGCGAGCAGGACGGCGAGCACGAGCCGCTGCTGCGGGGGACCACCGTCGAGGCGGCGGCCGTCCGCCCACACCTCCACCGGTCCGAGCAGCCGGAACTCACGCACCACCGTCTCCCCCGTCACCTCGCTGATCTTCCTCTAACATTCCGCCAACATCACTACCTCATTCTTCGATGCGTCGAGGAACACGCATCCGAGAGGTTTCACATGCGCAAGAGTCTTGCCGCTCTCCTGGCGGCCCTGGTGGCGGCGTCCGGTCTCATCCTGGCGCCGGCCTCGCCCGCCCTGGCCGCCCCGCCCAAGCGCAACGACGGCCTGGGCGAACCGATCTACTGGGTGCACGGCATCCAGATCTCCGCGACCGGTCACCCGAAAGCCGACTGCAAGCAGTGGGACACCGCCATCAAGGCGTACCGAGCCCGGGGTGCCACCGCTGAACAGAACACGGTCGCCTTTTACAAGGGCGACAAGAACTGCAACAGCCGCATCGGCAGCTACGAGAACGGCGTCAGCATCAAGGAGCTCGGCCGCAAGCTGGCCTGGGACATCTACAACCGCTACACCAAGAACGGCCGTTCAGTCGACGCCGTCGGCCACTCGATGGGCGGGCTGATCATCCGGGCCGCGATCACCGGCGTGCAGAAGAAGACGAAGAACTGGCCGCCGGCGCTCTACATCGAGGACGTCGTCACCATCGGCACCCCGCACACCGGTACCAACTGGGCACGTAGCTACAACACCCAGCAGGCCAAGGACATGCGCCCCGGTTCTTCGTTCCTGAAGTGGCTGAACAAGAACCCGCAGTCCACCCAGGGCACCGACTGGACCCTGATCGGCTCCGAGGGCGACAAGATCGTGCCCTGGAAGAGCTCGGTCTCCACCAGCGGCAGCGCGGCCGGCTACCTCGCCGCGGGCCACAAGGTGGTCTTCCATCAGGGACAGGGCCTGACCCACACCGCCATCTACAAGAAGGCGTCGGGCAAGTACAAGTCGCGCTACTGGAACAAGCGCGCGGAGAAGAGCGGCTGGATCACCCAGACCAAGGGCGAGAGCCCGATCGTGGTGGCCCGCAACGCCAACTACTCCTGGCGCCTCTGGTAATCAGCCTCCGCACCGTCACGCCAGCACGGGCATCCGTGCTGGCGTTACCCGTGCCCACACGGTCTTGCCGTGGTCGTGGGCGGTGGCACCCCAACTGGAGCAGATGCCGTCCACCAGAAGCAGGCCCCGGCCGCCGAGGCGCTGGTCGTCCGGAGGCCGCTGGAGCGGCATCCGGCGGTCGTCGTCGCTGACCTCGACGGTGATGCTGTGGTCGTCCCAGTTCAAGACGAGGGTCCCGCCACCCTCGGTGTGCTGGGAGACGTTCTGCACCAGCTCGGAGACCACCACGAGGACGTCGTCGATCTGGTCCGCCGAGTGCCAGGGTGTCAGCGCGGCGCGCGCGGTCGAACGCATCGGCGCGGCAGGCTCACCCTGCTTGAACAGCATGCACAGAGTCTTGGCTGTCACCCGGATGCCCCTTTGTTCGCCGCCGACGTTCCTGGTGCCCCACCACGCGACGTCGAAACGACGTGCGGTGACGACCGGGCGAGCTGATCGAAATCTCCGGTCCTGATCAGTCGTCGCCGGCGAGAGACGGCACAAGAACCTCGTAGACACCGCTGATGTCAAGCACCCGCCGTACCGACGGAACCGGGTTGACCAGCTGAAATCGGAGGCCGGCCGCATCGGCGTGGTTGTAGGCGCCGACAAAAGCGGCAAGCGCGGCCGAATCCAGGAACGAGACAGCGGCCAGGTCGACGACGACCACGGCGGTGCCGGCGGTGTCGAGCTCGGTGCGGAGCAGGTGCAGCAGCTGATCGGCGGCGGCCAGGTCGAGTTCCCCGGTCAACGCCACGGTCCGGGTGCCCTGATGGATGGTGACGGCTGCTGACCATAACGGAAGTTCAACCACGTGGATGTCCTTGCGTCGCCATAGTGCGCTCGGCCTGTCGGCGCCGCGACGCTTGGATCAGACCACCCTACTCGCCCGAAATATGGATACTTGCCTACCAGGACGGGAGGCATCAATCGCGGGAGTCAGGCGTGCGGACCGCGATCATCGCGACATCGTCTTCGTGATCATCGCCGGCGAACGCCGTGTACAGGTGATCGAGCAACTCGGTCAGAGGCGCCCGCGCGTAAGCCGCCGCCGATTCGTGCAGGCGTCGCTCCCGCTCGTCGAGCGCATCACGGCGGGTCTCGATCAGCCCGTCGGTGTAGAACAGGACGGTGGAACCCGGTGGCAGGTGCCGGGTGTGACTGGTCCGGGCGGCGGTGCTGCGCAGGCCGAGCAGCGGATCACGGCCGTCCAGCACGCTCGCGCCGGCCCCGGTGATCAGCAGCGGGCTGGGGTGCCCGGCGTTGGACCAGTGCAGCTGATGACCGTGCCCGCTGGGGTCGGTGTTCAGGTACGCCAGCACGGCGGTGGCGGTGATGCGATCTCCCAGCGCCTGGCTGGCGGTGTCCAGCCGGTGCAGCAGAGCCGATGGGGACTCACGCCGGTCGACCAGCAACAGGCGCAGTTTGCTGCGCAGCCGGCCCATCCGGGCCGCGGCACGCATGTCGTGCCCGCTGACGTCCCCGACGACCAGTGCCAGATGCTGATCGTGCAGGCGGACCGCGTCGTACCAGTCGCCGCCGACATGCTCCCCACGGGCCGCCGGCTCGTACCGGGCGGCCAACTCGAACGGAGCCGCATCCGGCAGATCCGGCAACAACGCCTTCTGCAACACCATCGCCACGTTCTCCCGCGAGAACAGGTAGTCGGCACGCCGCAACGCCTGCGCCACGTAACCGGCCAGCGCCGCCAGGACCGCCTGCTCGGCCGCGTCGAGGGTGTACGGCTTGTCCCAGACGAACGTCAGCGCGCCCACCGGCCCCGCCGGCCCGGGCAGCGGCACACTCGCCGCGGACTGCCAGCCCATCTCCTCGAACGTGACCGCCGCCTCCGGCGTCACCTCGTAGACCGCCGCCAGGTCGGGTAGCAGCACCGGCACCCCACTGCGAGCGGCCGCCGCCGACGGGGTGACCGTCGTACCCGCGTACAGATCCCACCGCTCGGCGACCCTCGACGGCAGCGACAATCCCGACTGCAGCGACACCCGGCCGGTGTCATCGAGCAACGACACCCCGACGTAGGACGGGTTCAGGGTGCCGGTGACCAGCTGCCGCACCACGCTCACCACATCATCGGCGGTACCGGTGTCCGCCAGCTCGACGCTGGCACGCAACAACAGCCGGGTCCGCTCGGACGCCGCGATCGCCGACGCCCGCAACGCGGTGGCCTGCTCCTCCCGCTGGTGCAACAGACTGTTGGCGATCCGCAGCCGCAGCATGTCCGAACACGCCGCCGCGAAGTCCGCCAGCAGAGCCAGCTCGTCCTCGGTCCACCGCCGCGGGGCGGTGTCGATCGCACACAACGATCCGAGAACCTGCCCCGTCGTGTCCGTCAACGGCATCCCGGCGTACCCGACGACGTTCAGATCGGTGATCGCCAGATTACCGGCCACCCGCGGATCGGTACGGGCGTCCTCGACGATCAACGGCGCCGCGCTGACCACCACATGCTGACAGAACGAATGCGACAACGGAGTCTGCCGCCGTTGCCCCCAGGGCTCACCCAGCCCACACGCTCCGGGAAACACCTGCCGCCCGGCTTCCACCAGGCTGACCAGCACCACCGGCACCCGCAACACCGTGCGCACCAGTCCCGCGAACCGATCGAACGCCGGATCCGGCGACGCCGTCAGCTCCGTCCGCGCCAGCGCCGACAGTCGATCCGCAGCAGGCAACGCCGACCCGTCCTCGAAGCTCACACGACTCCTGCACCATCAGCGGGACAAACAACCCCCGAATGGTATCCACGAGTACCGGACACCGCTCTCTCATCCGCCCCGGCCGAGCTGATATAGGCTGCCGTCGAAGCGATCATGGGGGATGTCTTGGGAATCGCGTTCCGGTGGACCGGGTTCGTCACTGCGACTGTGCTGGCCGCCTCGTTCGGCTCCGCGGTGCCCGCCGTAGCCGCCGACGCGGCGCCGAGGGTGTTCGCCCGCGTCTTCAAGTACCCGGTCGGTGGCGTCACGCCGGTGACCTTCGAGACGTTCCCGGACGAGTCCCTGTCCGGTGTCACCAGCCTGACGGTCTACGCCGCCGGCCGGGTGATCGGCACGGACACCGAAGCGCCTTGGCTCATCGACTGGGACACCGCCGGATTCGACGGCCAGATGGTGCTGTACACCGTGGCGACCACCGCGACCGGCTCGTCGACGACGGCCGGCGAGCACGTCCGGGTAGACAACAAGCCCCCGTCCCCGACTGTCGTCTTCCCGCGGCGGGATGGTTACATCGGCCGAGGCGGCGAGCTCACCGTGGATGCGACCGACGACGTCTACGCCATCGGCTCCGAGCTGATCGTCAACGGGCAGGTGATCTCGTCGAGAGATGCCCGCCGCGGCGAGCGCCTGGATCTGCGCTGGAACATCACGGTCCCGAACGGCAGAACCCCGATGACCATCCGGGTGTGGGACGAGGTCGGCAACGTGTCGACCTCGACCAGGACCGTCACGGTCGACAACGACCGGCCGGTGATCACCGGAACCACCACCGCGGGCAGTGCGATCCGCGGAGCCTTCAAGGTCTCCCTCGGTGGTTACCGGGACGCCAGCCCGTTTAGCGGGTTCGAAGCCTCGCTGTTCGGAGCGAAACGCTCCATCACTTACATCCAGGAGAACTCCCGGACGGTCACGATCGACAGCCGGGACGCGCCGGACGGGAAGTACACGCTCGGATGGCACGCCTACGACGCGGCCGGCAACAAGGCCACCCTCACGCGGCCCCTGATCGTGGACCACAAGAGGCCCACGATATCGATCACCAGCGCGCCGAAGAACAAAGCCCAGGTCAAGACAAAGTTCAAGATCAAGGCCAAGGCGAGCGATGTGTACGGGGTCAGCAAGGTGCAGTTGCTGATCAACGGCAAGGTCGTACAGACAGACAGCACGGCCGGTTACGCGTTCACGGTGAACCCGAAGAAGTACGGCACGAAGTTCACCGTCCGAATCCGCGCGTACGACCGAGCCGGCAACGTCAGATACAGCCCAACCCGGACCTACCGACGCTGATCCGGTTCTGACCGGCGCCACCACCGCGCCGGCCCCGGACGGTCGTTACTGGGTGCTGGTGTCGTTGCCGGGGCCGCCGACCAGCTTGTCCTTGCCCGAGCCACCGACCAGGTTGTCGTTACCGGCGTTGCCGTAGAGGGTGTCGTTACCGTAACCGCCGAGCAGGAAGTCGTTACCCGCGCCACCGTAGATGGTGTCGCCGCTGTCGGCCCCTTCGCCGTCGAGGTCGCCGCCGATCAGGTCGTCGTTGCCGGCCTCGCCGTACAGCTTGTCCTTGCCCGGGCCGCCTTCCACATGGTCGTTGCCATGTCCGCCACGGAGGGTGTCGTTGCCGGGACCGCCCTGCACGTCGTCGACGCCGTTCCCGCCGGTCAGGGTGTCCTTGCCGTAACCGCCGAAGACGGTGTCGTCGCCGGAGCCGCCGTTGGCGGTCAGGGGAACCGAGGCGTGACTCTGCACGAAGTCGTTCTTGTCACCGAGCGCGACGGTGATTCGGGTCGGCTTCTTGGCGGTGGTGCACTTGACCTTGGTCTTGTCCCCCGCGACGGCCTTGCAGCCCTTGCCGGCCTTGACGGCGACCGTGTCGTTCAGGGTGACCGTCCGGCCGGAGACCGTGATGGTCAGCGAGTTGGCCTGACCGGCAGCGGCGGTGAACCGGACAACGGTGCCCGCCACCTCGGCCTTGGCAGCCGACGCGGCCTGCGCCGGCGAGGCGAAGAAGGCGGACGTGGCGGCCGCCGCGATACCGATCGCGGCCAGCTTCTTACGACTGATGCTGAACATTGAATCCCCGTCCCTAGCTGCTGATATGCAAATCCTATGAGGACATGAGGCGGGTTCGTCTCCCGTTTTCGTGTCACACCGTCGGCCGCGCGGCACGCCCGGCACCGGCCGGGCAGAGACGATGTTGACACTTCTGGCTAATGGCATTAACTTAATGAGTAACAACGTTAGCCGCTGGAGGGCATCATGACCGAGTACCTGGACATCGCCGGCAACAAGATTGCGTATGACGTGACTGGCGAGGGGCCGCTGGTGGTGCTCGCGCACGGCATGGGTGACAGCCGCCACTCCTACCGCTTCATCGTTCCCGGCCTGGTGGCGGCCGGCTACCGGGTGGCGAACCTCGACATTCGCGGCTGTGGGGACTCCAGCCTCGGGTGGGACGGCTACAGCCGTACCGACATCGCCGGCGACCTGGTCGCCCTGGTGCGTCATCTCGGCGGCCCGGCCGTCATCATGGGGCAATCGATCAGCGGCGGCGCCGCCACGATCGCGGCCGCCACCGCTTCTGATCTCATCGCCGGAGTCATCGAGCTGGCGCCGTTCACCCGCGAGCAGTCGGTGTCCCTGGGCGCGCTGTTCCGGGTGAAGCGTTACCGCGCCGGCAGCACGCAGCTCGGGATGACCATGGCTCTGGGAAGCATGTCGAGCTGGAAGAAGTACCTCGACCTGGCGTACCCGAACAAGCCCTTCGACTGGGACGACGAACTGGCGCGGATCGAGACCAAGATGAGCGAGCCTGGTCGGATGAAGACACTTCAGGCCATGTGCAAGACCAGTCCGGGCGACGCCGGCGCGCAGCTGCCCAACGTCAAGTGCCCGGTCCTGATCATTGAAGGCACCCTCGACCCCGACTGGGCCGACCCCCGCGCCGAAGCCGAGAAGATCATCGCCGATCTGCCCCGCGGGCTCGGAGAGCTGGCGATGATCGACGGTGCCGGCCACTACCCGCATGCCGAGACCCCGGACAAGGTCCTCGCGCTGTCCCTGCCCTTCCTCGCCAGGACGCTGACCAATGCCTAGAGTCGGACTCGATCAGGCCTCGGTCACCGCAGCCGGCGCCGCGCTGGCCGACGAGATCGGCTTCCCCGCGCTCAGCATGGCTCTGCTCGCCGAACGTCTCGGCGTCCGGACGCCCTCGCTCTACAAACACGTCACCAACCAGGCCGATCTGTCCCACCGGATCGCGGTCCTGGCCATGAACGAGCTAGCCGACGCCATCCGTGACGCCACGCAGGGCCGATCCGGCGGCGAAGCCCTCGCCGCCGGTGCGCACGCGATGCGCACGTACGTGCTGGAACACCCCGGACGCTACGCGGCCGGAAACTTCGCCAGCGTCACCGGACCCGACGACCCGCTCATCCCCGCCGTCCAGCGGGTGCTCGCCTCCTGGACGGCCATGCTGCACGGGTACCACCTGGAACCCGACCAGGAGATCCACGCCCTGCGGATGCTGCGCAGCATCCTGCACGGATTCTCGACCCTGGAAGCCGACGGCAGCTTCCAGATCGCCGCCGACATCGACGAGAGCTTCACCTGGATTCTCGGTTTCATCGACCAGGGACTCAAAGCCAAACTGCCCGCTCCACTGTCCGCCCGTTAAGCCGACCCCGGCCCGAGGTAATGGAGCGAATCATGAGCTATGTCATCACTGCCACCGTCGACAGAGACTCCGGGCAAGGAGGCGGTAGGGGACGCCCTGGTCGACTTTCCCGCCTACGGCCAGTGGAGCAATTTCTCCAGCGCTGAAGGAACGGGGTGGACAATGGCGCGGGCTGGGTCGGCTCCACGGCCACCCTGGACTACCGGGTCGCCGATCACCCGTACCGAATGATGGGTCAATGGGATTTTGGCCTCACCCACACCGCTCTTCTCCTGGGATCCGCGCGTCATCGCCACTCCGACCGCCCAGGTGGAACTCCGCCTCCGGGATGCCGCGGGCAACACCGCGCCGGCCCTGTCGCTCGAGAGCGCTCCGAAGAACAAGGCGAAGCTGATCAACCGCGAGGATTGAACCCGGTGCCGTTGTGCGGGGTATCCAAAATTGCGACAGTTCGACGGGTGTAGATCGCCGAAGCGGGGGTGGCCGATGTTCGACGACCGATTGGCGGCGTTGGTCGGCCTGCGGGATGACGGTGAGGAGTTGCTCCGCCGGGCCCGGTTAGCGGCCAGCGCATCCGGCGGACCCGGGACGGACTCGACCGGGTCGGTGACAACGGCGCTGGATGAGGACGGCCGGGTCACGTCGGTGATCGTGGCGAGCGATTGGCGTTCACGAGTCTCCGAGGAGCGCCTGGGATCAGCTGTGGTCGACGCGGTCCGGGAAGCCGCGGTTCGTCGGTTGACCGCGTGGGGAGCGGCGTACGTCGAGCCCGCCGTGACACAGGGCCCCACCACTCGTGACGTGCACCAACAGATCGAATCGATCACGTCAGGATCGCTCCTCGATGGGGATCGGGAGGCCGCGTTGATGGCGTTGCTGGAGGTGGTCGAGTCGATCGAGCGGGGCCTCGACGAGGTATCCGGCAAGCTGCGACAGACGGTGGAGGCGATCCACACCGGACGCAGCCGGCATCACGAGGTGGCTGTGGAGGTGACCGGTGGCGGTGAGGTCGTGGCCGTGCGGTTCGATCGGAGGTGGCTTCGGGACGCTCACGATGCCAATCTGAACCGGCAGATCGCGGCGGCCTTTCGTGCGGCGTACGAGAAAGTCGCTCTTCATGGGGTGGAGAAGCTGATCGCGGACAGCCCGCTCGGCGAGGCGCAGTGGACGATGCAGGATCCGTTCGGGATCGTCCGGCGATTCGGGTTGGCGAGCTGATGACTCTGCAAGCTGCGCTGGAGGCGCTTCGTCGTGATGCCGCCTCGTGGGAGCAGGTCTCCGCAGTGACTCGGCAAGCCGCGATGGAGGCGAGCCAGCTGACCTTGAGCGCGAACGAGCTGTCGTGGGCGGCGTTGCCGAGTGGGCTGCTGGATACGTACGCCGAGCTTCAACGTAAGGCCGCGACCCTGTTGGAGGAGGCGAGCGAGGTCTATAGCGGGCTGAGCCTGAAGCTGGACAAGGTCGCCTATCTGTACGAGACGAACGATGATCTGGCGGCCCGAGAGCTCGAAGGAGTGTGGGATCCCCGTGAGTAGTACCGAAGCCGTACTGCTGGAACGCATCAACTCGACCATCAGCCGCATCGACGGCAAGACCGTCGAACTACAGAACTCGATCAACAACAAACTGGGATTCATCCCCGAGCCGGTGCAGTCCTCGATCCGGCAGGGCTGGGACGACTTCTGCGCGTTCATGGAGCGGATCTGGGAGAACCTTCAGATCATTCTGTCCAACATGGGTTCACCGTCAGCCTTGTCGAACGCGGCGCAAGCCTGGAGCGACCGGGTCGGTGTGCCGGTCAGCGGTCAGGTCCAGGCCGCTGATGCCGGGCTGCTGACCGTCGATGACAACTGGGACGGTGACGCGGCAGACGCGTACCGGCAGATGTTGCCGTTGCAGAAGGCCGCGCTGGAGAAGATCAAGATGACGATCACGGACGGCCTGGCGACGGCGCTGGGCCAGGTGCATCTCGGGATCCTGGTGTTCTGGAGCAGCCTGGCCGGGGCGCTTGTCGCGCTCGTGATCGGCATTCTCGGCGCGATCGCGTCGAGTGCCACGATCCTCGGTATGCCCGCGGCACCATTCATCGCAGCTGGCGCGGCGGTGACCGCCTCGCTGTCGCTGATCGTCGGCTGCGAAACCTTGAAAGGCTGCTGTACGTCGGCGAACACTACGTTGCGGCAGAAGTTCGACGACAGCTCCTTCTTCCAGAAGCACTGGCCGCCGGCGGGTACCGCATGATGGCGGCCCGCACCGCACACAGCGGAACCACGCTGCTCGCCGTTGTGGGCATCGTGGCCGCACTGGCCGACGGCGTGCTCGCTGCGATCGGCGCGACGTCATGGCAGTCGTACCGCAGCGGCGCCCTGACAGTCGAGCAGACCGGCCCGTTCATGGTGATGGGGGCATCAGCCGCCGTCGGGGCTGTACTCGCGCTTCTCGCGATGATCGCCCTGTTGCGAGGTGGACGCGGTCTCGCTCGTGCCACGCTCCGCCTGACATGGCTGAGATTGGGCGCGGTCTTCATCGCGCTGGTGGCCGTCACGCTCATCGCTGGCATCTCCGCAGCTGGAGTGTTCGGCGTGACGCTGGCCGTGGGCGACGCGCTCGGCGGTTTCGTCGTCACCGGAGTCGCCGCCCGCCGGACCACCGTCGGACATCAGCCGCGCCGAACGTGATCACGCCGGGCAGCAGCATCCTCATCCCACGGCCTTCGTCAGCAACGACCGAATCATCGCCTCGCCCTCGTCGCTCAGCTCCGACAGCGCGAACGACGTCGCCCACAAGCCGCGGGCCTCGTCGAGTTTCGCCGCCGACGAGAAGCCGAACGTCGAGTAGCGTTCCTTGTCCGTCTGGCCGCTGCGAAAGAAGCAGATCACCTTCCCGTCCAGGGCGTAGGCCAGCTGGCTGTACCACAGCTTCGGCGCCAGCTCCGGAACGGTTTCCTTGATGATCGCGTGCAGGCGCTCGGCCACTCCGCGGTCCGGTTGCGCCATCTCGGCGATCTTCGCCAGCACGTCACTCTCGTCGGCCGCCGACCTGTCAGCGCTCTTCGCCCGGCGCGCCTGCGACCGCACCTCTGCCGCGCGATCCTTGACTGCGGCGCGCTCGACCTCGGAGAGGCCATTCTTGCTGGCTTTCGAGGTTGGGCTCACTGGAGTCCGCTCCTTCATCGTCGCCGACGGTGTCCCGATGAAGCCAACGGGAATGCCGTGGCCCTACTTCTCCATTCCTGATCGAAGGTTCACCGACGACCGAGGTCGGTCGTCACACGATCATGGAGGGCAGCGGCCAGCGGCGTAGCCGGTATGGCAACCACACGAGGATGTCGGCGATCTTGGCGACCAAACCCTCGGCGGCGAAGTCCCGGGCGATGTCGAGATCCACCGCGGCCATCGGTGCCCCGTCGCGGGTGGCGTCGAGAACCGCCAGGTAGGCCGGATCGTCGATGGTGAGCAGGTTCAGCTTGCCGGTCCGCCGATCCCGGACCTGGACGAATCCAGGTCCGTGCCGGTACGTGCACTTGTCGATGTAGAAGGTGCGCCGCCACTCGGCCAGGTGTTCAAAGTCCTCGCCGGGTGCCGCCGTACGCAGGTCGGCCGGCGGATACAGGTGCGAGTAGACCCGCCAGTCCGCGCCGTCGCCGGGCAGCACGAGCCGCCAGTCGACGGAGATGCCGTGGCTGGTGGCCTCCCGTACCAGCAGCAGTCCGGCCAGTGTCGCCGGGTCGGGGTCGGTCAGGTCCACGGCGGACGACAGCGTCACGTGGCGTACTCCCGCACGGAACCACGCCGCGGCCGCCTCACCGGGCGATTCGACGAGATCGACGGTGCCCAACGCCATCCGCGGCCCGCCGTCGGGGTCGGCGTCGCGAGCCAGGTGCACGGAGATCGGGGCGGCGTGGTGGACGGTCATTTTCGGTGCTCCTTCAGACTGCGGTCAGCGCATCGGATCGGCCGGTGGGTTCGGTCGGCTCGCCGTCGTTGCGCTCCGGGTGCAGGTGGTCGATGCGCAGCAGATGCTGGTTCATCGCGACTGGCGCCACGTGCACGAACTGGCTGCCGTCGGTGAAGACGATGCCGAGCAGGCGCCACTGATCCATCAGGGCGTCGACGGTCTCCGGGGCGGTGTCGAGTCGCCGGGCGGCCGCGGCCGGACTGTGCGGTTGGTCGAGCAGCCGGAACAGTGCCAGCTCCAGCGGCGTGGTCAGCCGGTGGACCCGCCAGTCGAAGTGTCGTCGCCGGCTGATCAGCACGATCTCGTCGCCCAGGTCGTGGTGGGTGAGCCGGCTGCGGGCGTACTCGTACTGCCACTCGGCCACCGCTTCGGCCAGTAGCGTCTCGGTGCGTCCGCCGATGCCCTGCGGAGCCACGTCGAAGATGTACGCGAGGTCCATCAGCTCCGACTCGGGCAGGTCGTAGTTCATCCGGTACTGCGCGGCCGGGCGCGGATCGGCGAAGCCCAGCTCGGGGCGGTTGAAATACGGACTGAACCGTTCGATGGCGATCCGTGAGGCGCCGTCAGCCGGAGCGAGGTGGTGCAGCGCTGGCATCTGGGCGATCACGCTGAGATAGTCGTCGTCGCTCTCACCGGGGAAGCCATAGAGATAGTTCCAGGCCACGGTGATGCCGCTGGTCTCAGCATCACGCAGCATTCGTACGTTGAGACAGCCGGTGACGCCCTTGTCCATGATCTTCAGGACCCGGCCGTTGAGGCTTTCGATGCCCGGTTGCACGCTGACCAGTCCCGCGTCGGCAAGGGCCTGCACCTGGGCACCTCGCATGTTGGACTTGATCTCGTACTGCAACCGCAGGTCGTAGTCGGACTCCGCCAGGCGCGGCAGCAGGGTCTGGACGTACCCCATGTCCATGATGTTGTCGACGACGAACATGTCGAGCACCTGGTGCCGCTCGGCGAGCGCGACGATCTCGTCGTGGAACTGGGTGGCTTCCTTGCTGCGGAACTGCATGAACGAGCCGTTGAGTCCGCAGAAGGTGCAGTGGTGCTTCTCGCCCCACCAGCAGCCGCGGGCGCCCTCGACCACCAGTTTGGGCTCCACCCAGCTCTGCGCCCGCGAGGACGCCAGCCGCTCGAAGTAGCCCGCGTAGTCCGGCGCGACGATGCCGGCCGGCGGCAGCGGACGGCTACTCATCGGGTTGGCCACCGACCGACCGGTGGCGTCTCGCCAGCACAGGCCCTCGACGGCGGCGAACGGATCGGTGTCGTCTCCCGGCTGCCGAGCGAGCGCGGACAACACCTGCGGGAAGGCGGCTTCGCCCTCGCCGCGCACCACGAAGTCGACCGCCGGGAAGTTGCGGTGCATCGCGGCGCCCTGGGCGCCGTCGCAGTTGGCGCCGCCGAAGATGGTGGCGATCGACGGGTCCAGCCGCTTGACGTACCGGGCGGCGGCCAGTGCGGCGGTGTTCTGCTGAAACGTGGAGGTGAAGCCCACCACGTCCGGGCGGGCGGCGACGATGCGCTCGGCCAGCTCGCTGATGAAGGCCGGGGCCAGCCGGTGCAGTCCGACGGTCAGATCCCGTTCGTGGTCGGACATCTGGTCGCTGACCCGCTCGATGAACTCGGCGACCCGCCACTCCGGATCGTCGTGCAGCGCGGCGGAGAACACCCAGTCGCCGCAGCCGGCGAAGTAGGTGAACAGCGAGTAGTAGTGGTAGTCGTTGACCGAGAACTCGGTGCGGTCCACCACCCAGTCGACGTAGTCGAGGTTGGCGTGGATCACCTCCACCTCGGCGTCCGGGAAGTGCCGGCGGGCGCTCGTGGTGAGGATTCCGAGCGCCAAGGACGGGACGTCGATCGACGCCCACGGCATGTTGACCAGCACGATCCGCACGTCATCCTCCTGCTGTGCCGGCCGCGGGGCGGCCGGGTCGGTGCGACCAAGGTGGGCGACGGCGTGCGGGGCGGGAGATCCGGTCCCCGCACGCCGTGTCCTGACTAGAACTTGATGGAAACGCTGATCGTGACCGACGGCTTCGACCGGAGCTGTTCCCGGTTGCCGCTGATCGGGTCGTTCTCGACGACGCTCTTGCGCATGCTGTTCCTCCTCTCCGGGTCTCGCAGTGCCAGGCCGGCCGGGGTCAGCCCGCCGGTCGCGCCAAGGCCAGCGCGATCGGCGTACCTTCATCCCGGACACCATCGAAGTGCCGCTGCATGAACGGCAGCACCGCCTGCATGAGGGCGACGTGGTTGCGGGCGTCGACGTCCTCGTGACCGGCGTGCAAGCGCAACAGGCGGTTCGGGACACTGCGCCGCGTCAGCAGCGCCGCGTACTGTTCGACGGGCTCCGGCGGGCAACGCACGTCGTCGGTCGCGACGGCGAGGAACACCGGGGCCCGCACCTGGTCGACATAGGTGACCGGGGACGCGCGGAGATAGCGTTCGGGTACGTCGTCCGGGGTGCCGCCGAACAGCTTCCGGTCGAGGGCACGGACGGCCGGGCTGGACCCGTGGAACGCCGCGATGTAGTCGGCGATCGGGGTGACCGCGATCCCGAGCCGCCACAGGTCCGGCTGAACACCGACGGCCAACAGCGTGAGATAGCCGCCCCAGGAGTGACCCCACAGCGCTGTCCGATCGGCCAGCACCACCCCGTCGTCGACCAATCGTTGGCGTACGGCAGCCAGGTCCTCCAGCTGGGTATGTCCCACCCCGGCGGGGAAGTCGCTGCGCCAGGCGGCGCCGTAGCCACTCGACCCGCGGTAGTTGACCCGGACGACGGCGCAGCCGGTGTGCACCAGCAGGTCCACCACCGGGTCGTAGGCGTTACGCGCATGCTCGGAGGGTCCGCCGTGCACGAGAAAAACCGCGGGCGCCGGGCCGGTACGGTCGGCGGGCGTCGTCACCAGCGCGTGGATGTCGCCGCCGGGACCCGGCACCCAGATGTCACGGCGGCGGGCCGCCGGCGCGGCTCCGGTGCGGGGGCCCGCGCCGTCCTCGGCGGGCAGCGCCATGCCGCCGGTGGAGCACAACTGTGGCGGGGTGGCCGCGTCGGTCCAGACGTACGCCACGTCGCCGTCGGGCCACACGGCCGCGTCCAGCACGCTGCCGGTCGGCACGGCGATCGGGGCCTGGTCGGCAGTGGCGAGGCTGACCCGGTAGAGCCGGCTCTCGGCGTGCCGGTCCTGGCGTACCAGGACGTGTTCGCCGTCGGGGTACCAGCAAGCCGTGATCTCGGTCGGGAAGCGGTGCGCGTCGTGGTGCCGCAAGCCGTCCCCCGGCGTCCAGGTGGCCAGCCGATAGTCGCCGTCGGCCTCCACCACGAGCAGCAGCCGCGACGTGCCTGGGGCGAACCCGAGCGCCCACACGCGGCGGTCTTGGCCGCCCGCCAGTACCGCGGACTGTTCTCCGTCGGCGGTGTAGACGGTGACCGCGTCGGCGCCGGCCGGATCGGCGCCCACGACGATGAGCTGGCCGGCGGCGTCCACGTCGACGACGTACGCGTAGTCGTCCAGGCTCCGAGCGACGCGATGGCTCCCGTCCGGGTGGCGCACGTGCAGGGTCAGCCCCCGCTCGCCGGTCAGCCCGATCACCGCGGTGCCGTCAGCCGCCATGGCGAGACCGGCGGGCCGACCGGACGCCGTCTCCGGCAGGGCCAGCCGGGGGCCGGTGAATCCGGCGAAGTCGACCAGCTGCCACCGGCCGGTACCAGCGAGGTCGTCGTCGAACCACCACACGGTCTCCCCGGCGGGGTCGAGCGCCGCCCGGGTGGTGCCCGCGCGCCGGGCGGTGAGCTGGCGAGTCGTCCCGGTACGCCGGTTCCAGGCGAAGATCTGACAGCGGTCCTCCGCTTCACCCACGTACACCGCCCGGTGTGGGGTCTGCTCGGCGATCGTGGGCAGCACCGGGTAGTAGAGCCGGAACGTGCGGCTCATCGCGGGTCCTCCTCAGACGTCGGTTCGGCGTCGGCCGGATCACCCGGTGCGGCGTCGGTACGCAGCAGCCCGACATTGACGGTGGCGTATCCGGCGAGCACCGCGAGCAGTGCCGCGCAGCTCAGCGCCACCACCGCCGGTGAGACATGGGCCACGAGCACCGCCGCCAGCAAGGGCGCGAACATCTGTGGCACCTCGCCGACGGTGCCGATGACCGTGGCCACCCGGCCCTGCAGGTCGTCGGGGGTCACCATGATGGCGCGGGCCTGCAGGATCACGCCGGCCAGCGGGCTCAGCAGGAACACCAGGCCGATCAGCAGGCCGTAGCTCCAGGTCTGCTGGGCTACCACCAGAGCGGCGACGAACGCCACCATCGCCCAGGAGGCGACCACGATGGTGGCGGCGGGCCGGAGCCGCTGCACCACCCGCGGGGTGGCGAGCGCCCCGAGCAACCCGCCGACGCTGGCGACCGTCAACACCAGACCGATCGACACCGGCGAGGCGCCCCGGCGGTCGGAGATGAGGATGACGGCGTAGATCAGGGCAGCGAACGCGAAGTTGATGCCGGCGGCCCACACGGTGACGAACCGGAGGAAGGGTTGGCCGGCCACGAACCGGAGGCCGGCGCGCAGGTCGCCCACGAAGGAGGTGCGTTCCTCCCGGTGCGGGGTGAGATCGGTGCGGATGGCCGCCACACAGACCGCCGCGATGACGTACGAGACGAAGTCGGCGAGGAACGGCAGCCAGCGCGCCACCTGGAAAAGCGCTCCGCCGAGCAACGGACCGAGGATCTGGGCGGCATGGTTGCGGGCTTCCATCCGTGCCAGGGCGCGGTGGTCGTCGGCCGGAAGCAGGCGGCGGATCGCGCCCGCGCCGGCGGACTCGTATCCGGACTGCGCGGCGCCCTCGACGAAGGCAGCCGCCGCCAGCACGCCGATGACCAGGGTGTCCGTCAGCAGCGCGCCGGAGATGACACCCGTGGCGGCGGCGGCCGTCAACAGCGCGGCGATCATCATGGTCCGACGGGGCAGCCGGTCGGCCAGCACCGCGGTGACCGGCGCCGCCACGAGCCGGCCGGCCACCGCCAGAGCGCCGACCACGCCGACCGCGGTGGGCGAACCGGTGACGGCGATGGCCACCAAAGGCAGGACGATGCTGGACGAATGGGAGCCCAGCGCGTCGATTCCGCCGGCGATCCAATAAAGCCGGAAATCGCGTGCGCGATGCGGCGATAATGTGTTTTCGGATGTGGTGGCCATCAGCGTACAAGCCTTGATTGCATAAGAATTCCCGGGGCGGCTTATCGGCGTCTTCGGACTTTTGTCACTGCGCATGTGAAGTCGACTAGACGATGAACACGCGTAGACAGAAACATTAGACGAGCTCTTCCGGTGAAGATGTTTCGTACAGTAACAGCGCGCCTACACACTGGCAAGGATCCACTGTGGCCTGCGTTTTTGGAACAACCAGCCGGAACCGCTCGACTCACTGCGGAACATCTTTGAGGGCCGCAAATCGCTATTTATCCGGGCGCCAGATACAGGCGCATTCAGGGTCGGAAGGATGCGGAACGCCCCATTCAGACATCTTGCCGCGAAAGTCGGCGACGACGGAGTCAATATCACTTAGGCACATCATTCGCATTGAACGCGGTTGATCTTCGTGGTGGGCCGCGCTACCGTCGCTTCCAGGCGTGAGACCTAAGGCATTCGAAGCCGCCGGCGATGGATCCGGGAGCTATTGGCAGACCAGGATCCGGTTGCGCCCGCCGCCACCCGGTCCGTCCCGGAACACCCATCGCCCGATAAGGCCCGACAGCAAGAAGGGCCTGATCCGCGCTTCCGCGGTTCAGGCCCTTCTGACCCTCAGGCGAGGCTCCCGGTCGGGGCATCGGGTCTTGGTCGATCTGCTGGTCGATCTGCTGGCCTACCCGGAGACCTGCAAGATCAGGCCGAAAAGGGCTCAACCAGACAACAAGACATTGCTGGGGTACGGGCTCCGGACCCGTACCCCAGCAATGTCATTTGATGGCGGCCGCTCGCTTCTCTGCCTTGACGATAAACTCGCGGACCAGTTCCTCCGAGCCGCCCGTGTTCTCCCAGCCCAGGTCAGCGACCATGACCACCGAGTTGTTCACCATCGACAGCGCCGCGTACTGGGCGACCACGGCGGGTTCCTGGTCGCCGTAGCTGAACTTCTGCTCGATCTTCACGAGCACCGAGTCGCTGTCGGATTCGACGACGGTCCATTTAAATTGGTCTTTGCCCAGCCCTCCTGGGCACTTCGCCAGGGCCGCACGGATCTCAGTGAACTGGGCGGCGGCCCCACCGGTCTTGTGCCTGCCGACGAACTCCACCACCGTGAACGGGGTGGCACCCTGCGGAATGCCCGGAACGGTGTATTGCACCGCCACCGCGTCGGTCCGGGTGCTGTCACTCGGGTACGGCTTGGTGCCACAGGGGCGCAGCGGCCGTACGTGTGCGTGTTCGCCGTTCGCCAGCGGCTCGGCGGTGGCGCCGCGCAAGTCGGCTGGCTGGAGTAAGGCTTCGGCCGGAATCGCACTGGTTGCGATCGCAGCTGATCCCGACCCGGCCGACCCCGACCCCGCCGACCCCGACCCGGCCGATCCCGACCCAGCCGCCGGAGCCGAGCCGTTCGAGGCCGCGGTTCCGGTGACGGACGCGCATCCGGTGAGGAGAACGGTAAGCAGGCCGGCACCTACGACAAGTCGCATCGAAGCTGTTTTCATGTCCTCATATCCTTAGGGGTGGTTCAAGATCGATAGTGTTGATCTTGAACGGGGGTTCTTTGCAAGCGTTACGCGGGTTCGTCGCAGACAGCGAAAAGCACCGTCCGTGAGGTCCCGGCCAGGGCCAGGCACGGGCTCTTCAGCGCGGTGATCTTGCCGTTCTGGACGGTGTTGGACGAACAGGTTGCTGTTGTCCTTGTTGGCCAAGGAAGGTGGGCAGCGCGGCGAATAAAGAAGACTGGCTCTGCACACCGGACTCGGGGGTGATCACCCGGACCGTGATCGTGCCGGTCACCCGGTAGCGTGCGGCTGGACGGCGTTCCGGTGGCTTCACCGAGGCCGTACCGCTGCCCGGTCGTGGGGGTTGCGCCGGTCGGCGGGCCACCGACACCGGCGCCGGCCGCTCAGGCCACGGTGGGGAACGCCGTCGATGACCCGTCTGATCCGGCGACCGCGCCCTGGCTGCTGCACGCACCCGGCGTGCGAGTCCCGCACAGTGCGGAAAAGACAAGTCCACGACGGACAAGGCAGCCGGCGGTCGTACCGAACATGGGTGTCGCTCCTTGGTTCTCCTTGGCAGGTGAACCAAGCGTATGGCCCCATCGGGCCTCGCGAATCCCGGATTCCTGCCACTTGCACCCAGGACCGGACCGCCACCGCGGTCACCTGGCCGGTCCCACGGATTCCAGCCGGCGGGACAGGACCTCGGCGCCGGGGTGACGCAGGTCGGCGAGAATCGGGTGCTGCGGACCGTCAGGCACGCGTATGCCGCACGCTACGACGGGTCGGGTGGCTTGGTCGTGGTCGATGAGAACGGTACGCCCAGCTGGCTTCCCGCCGGCGCCTGACGATCCAGCCTCGACTGACGCTGTTGCACTGAGCGATCGGTTGTCGCGGTGTCGCCTGGCCAGGCGATCAGGCGCTCGGGCGAGGGCCGCATGTCCGCACCATGACAACGCAGGCGGCTGATCGAATCACCTCGCGGTGCGTCTCGGCCATTTCCAGGCGATCTGCTGCACCAAGAGAGTGAGAACACCGGCGACGACGATCGCAGCGAGGTTGATCGCCAACTGCAGAGCTGATCCGTACGCCTCCTCGCGTACGCCATAGGCGAGAGCCACGGCGGCGTTGGCGGCGGCAGGCACCGTGGTCACCGAGATCAGCACCCCGACGAGGGTTCCGGCCTTGGCCGACGTCAGTGACAGGATGCCGGCGATACCACCGAGGAACCCGATCACCCAGGACAGGGCGTCGGGGCGCCAGATGAAATCGGTCAGAGGGCGCGGCTCCAGCAGCATCGACTTGTCCACCAGCCCGGCCGCGGTCAGCAGCCACACCGCGCCCACGGTGACGAGCATGCCGACCGGGAACCCGACCGCCAACGCGAGCACGGACCGGCGGAACAGCGTGAACTTACGCTGCACGAGGCCGACACACATAGCCGCGAGAGGCCCGAACTCCGGACCGACAACCATCGACCCGACGATGAGAATGGGCTGGTCCAGCAGCACCCCGACGGCGGCGATGACCGTGGCGACACTCATGAAGGTCAAGAACGATGCCGACAGAGCGGTCTCCTCGCCCGTCTGATGCTCGATCTCGTGCCACACCACCGCGTCGACACCCAGCCCCGGCGTACGGCGCGCGGCTCGATCGGCGGCGGCGGACAGCGTGGCGTCCACCTTCTCCACGACGATGGCACCGTCACGGTCGACTCCCAGAGCCCGGAGACCGTCGAGCACCTTGCTGGCGCCCTCACGGACGACATCGAACTCCACCACGTCACCAGCCGGGGCCTTCGCCGCACCGGGCAGCACGATCAGGTGGGTGACCGCCTCATCACCGGTCAACTGCTGTTGCACGCGTACGCTCACCGACGGCGGGGCAATGACCCTGACATGCAGCATGGACGGCCCCTTACGATCTTCACGATCCGGGAAGTCTATGGCCGCACCGCCCCGGCCACGGCGGGCGCCACTCGCCGACCTGACTGTTACCCACGCCACCACCAGTACGGGGAAGCGAGCGATGCAAACCAGCGACGAGATAGGGGCGTCCAGCACCGAGCCCAGAGAACCCGCGTACGCGATCCCGGCGGTCGTGGATACGCCAGCGCAGCGGGAACACCGTGACGGAGCCCTGCCGACATGGTTGCTCAAGCACCAGGTGCAGCCGGTAGGCCCGGCCGCCGGCGAGGCGCACGCCGAACAGCACGCCTGGTGGAAGGTGATGTGCCTGACCGGCGTCGACTACTTCTCCAGCCTCGCCTACGTGCCGGCGATCGCGGCGGCCGCAGCCGGTGCCGTGTCCCCGCTGGCCACCCTGCTGATCGTGGCGTTGACCCTGTTCGGAATGCTGCCGATGTACCGGCGCGTAGCCGAGGCGAGCCCACACGGCGCCGGGTCGGTGGCCATGCTGGAGAGGTTGCTGCCGTTCTGGCGCGGCAAGATCTTCGTCCTCGTGCTACTCGGTTTCGTCGCCACCTCCTGGATCATCACGATCACCCTCTCCGCCGCAGATGCCAGCCTGCACGTACTGGAGAACCCCCACGCCCCGCAATTCCTGCACGGTCACGCCGTCGCACTCACCGTGGTCCTGCTACTTCTGCTGGGTGGGGTGTTCCTGCTCGGCTTCAGCGAAGCCGTCAGCGTCGCCATCCCGCTGGTCGCGATCTTCCTCGGCCTGAACGCCGTGATCATCGCCGTCGGCGTCTCCGAGATCGTCACCACGCCCGGTACCTGGTCGGCGTGGACCACTGCACTCACCTCCGGCGGCGGCGGGGCCGGTGACCTGATCGTGCCCGCCCTGCTCGCCTTCCCCTTGCTGGTACTCGGCTTGTCCGGATTCGAGACCGGCGTGAGCATGATGCCGCTGGTCTCCGCCAGCGGCGCAGACCAGGAGCAGCGGCTGCGCTCACGTATTCACAACACCCGCAAACTGCTCACCGGTGCCGCGCTGATCATGAGCGTGTACCTGCTGGCGAGCAGCTTCGTCACCACCCTGCTGATCCCCGCCGCCGAGTTCGCCGAGGGCGGCGGCGCCAACGGCCGCGCCCTGGCGTGGCTGGCCCACGAGCAGCTCGGTGAGGGCTTCGGCACCGTCTACGACATCAGTACCGTGCTGATCCTGTGGTTCGCCGGTGCGTCGGCGATGGCTGGGCTGGTGAACATCGTGCCCCGCTACCTGCCCGGCTACGGCATGGCCCCGGCGTGGGGCCGCGCCGTGCGGCCGGTCGTCATCGTCTACACGATCATCAGCATCGCCATCACCATCGCGTTCGACGCCGACGTCGACGCGCAGGCCGGCGCGTATGCCACGGGCATCCTCGCCATGATGGTCTCCGGAGCATTCGCGGTCACCATCACCGTCCTCCGCGCCCGACAGCACCTCGCCGGTATCGGGTTCGGGCTGCTCACCGCCATTCTCAGTTATGCGCTGGTCGAGAACGTCATCGACAAGCCCGACGGCATCACCATCTCGGCGATGTTCATCGCCGGCATCGTCGTCGTGTCGCTGATCTCCCGGGTGTCACGCACCACCGAACTACGCGCCGATCGCATCGAGTTCGACGACAACGCCCGCCGGTTCATCACCGACACCCTCGCCCACGACAAACGGATCAACCTGATCGCCAACCGTCGGCAGGCCGGCGACGCCGCCGAGTACGCCGGTAAGGAACGCGAACAGCGCAGTAACAACCCGGTCCCCGGCAGCGCCGACGTGATTTTCCTGGAGATCGACGTCGTCGATCCGTCCGCGTTCAGCGACACCCTGACCATCCGCGGCGTCGAGGTCGACGGTCACCGGGTGCTACGTGCGGAAGCTCCCGCCGCACCGAACGCAATCGCCGCGATCCTGCTCGCGCTGCGCGACAGCACCGGGGTACGCCCGCACTGCTACTTCGCCTGGGCCGAAGGCAGCCCGGTGGTGCACATGTTCCGGTACTTCCTGCTCGGTCGCGGCGACACCGCACCCGTAGCCCGCGAGATCATCCGGGAGCACGAGCCCGAGCAGGACCGCCGCCCCGGCATCCACGTCGGCGCGTGAGCAAGCCCGCAGATCTCGTCGCTGAGAGCCGACGGCTGCCGCGACCGTTACGCAGCCGGACTGGTGACCGACCACTACCGGCGTCGTGACCGATGAGACGCCACTCAACGCCGAGGGCGCGCCCTCGTGGCGTCGGGTCGCTGCGGCATCTCACCGAGCACGTCGACGAACAGGGCTTCGCGCAGCGCCACCTCGCGCGGGTCGTCCCATAGGTGGAAGCCGAGCCGGTTCATGGCGTAGGCGAAGCCGATACCCGTGTCCGGGTCGGCGAACCCGAACGAGCCGCCCAGGCCCATCGTCCCGAACGCTGTGCCGGAGGAGGATCCGAACCGGAAGGCGGGGAACGGCTTCACATATCCCAGCGAGTACTGGGAGGGCAGGCGCAGCACCTGATCGGCGAGTCCCCGGGACGGCGCTTCCGCTGGGCTCTTCAGTGCGTCGAGCGTCGACGCGGTGAGCCCGAGCCCGGCGCCACCGGCGGCGGCATCGCCGTAGAGCCGCGCGATCGATCCCACCTGGCCGATACCGTTGACCGCCGGGATCTCCGCGGCCTGCACGTCGGGCCGGTTGATGTTCTCCGGGACGCCGAGCACCCGCGGGTTCTGGAACGCGCGGGCGGTCAGGCTCCACGGATTCGAGAACGCCAAGGCGAAGGCTGGTGGCATCGCGGTGATGTGCAGCATCATCTCCCAGGTCCGGAAGCCGTGAATCCGGGCGATGCGCCTGCGATCGGCGTGTTCCGGCAGGCCGATGTGGAACTCGAGGTCCAGGGGCGCGGCCACCTCCTCGGCGAAGAATCGGCCCAGGTGGCGGCCCTGCGGGTCGATCCGGCTGACGAGTTCGCTCTCGTACCAGCCGAGTGTCTGCCCGTGATAGCCGTGCCGCTCACCCGGTGTCCACGCCGGCCGCTGTTCGGCCAGGGCCGCGGCCAGGGTCGCCGAGCCGGACAGGTCGGTCAGGTTGAGCGGGCGGTCGATCACCGGTAGGCCCGCCTGGTGCGACAGCAGCTGACGAACCGTGACCTCGGCCTTGCCGGCGGCTGCGAACTCGGGCCAGTAGGTGGCCACCCTCTCGTCGTAATCCAGCAGCCCGCGGGCGTGCAGCACGGCGACCGCCATCGACGACACACCCTTGCTCGTTGAGAAGACCGGCACCATCGTGTCGTGTTCCCACGGATCGCGGGTCACACCGTCGCGGTAACCGCCCCACAGATCGACAACCTTCCGGCCGTCGCGATAGACGACACAGGCAGCGCCGATCTCTCGCCCCTGCTCGAAGTTGCGCCGGAACGCATCGGCGACCGGGCCGTATCCATGCTCCACATCACCACGGACCATGTCCGACGGCACCTGAACTCTGAGCCCCACTCGATCTCTCCTCATTCGCAAGACACCGAACGGTGCCATCCGGTGCGGGGACGTACCAGGGATCGGTAGTCCCTTGGCTCATGCCTAAGATCACGAAGTGAACCGCGACGAGTTGGCAGACTTCCTGCGACAGCGCCGGGCGGCCCTCACCCCAGCTCTCCGCACAACCCGCCGAACCCGTGGTCTCCGGCGTGAAGAGGTCGCCGAGCGCGCCTACATCTCGATCGACTACTACACCCGACTCGAGCAGCGGCGCGGCCCTCGACCATCACCGGAGGTGGCGTCGGCGCTCTCTCGGGCACTTGACCTGACCGTTGACGAGCGCGACCACCTGTTCCACCTGATCGGCCACAACCCGCCCCAGCAGACCGAGGAACTCGACCGGGTCGATCCGGGCCTACGCCGAGTGCTGAACGCGCTCGACAGGAATCCCGCGATGGTCATCTCGAACCTGGCCCACACCCTGCTGCAGAACCGGCTCTGCCTGGAATTCTTCGGTGACCAGACGCAATACACGGGTCTGGCCCGAAGCGGCTACTTCCGGTGGTTCATGATGCCGGAGGAACGCAGCAGCTATCCCGAAGACATCCACGCGGCCCAGAGCGCGACCTTCGCCGCCAGCGTCCGGGCCGCGGCGGACCTCGAACCCGATCCGACCGAGGCCGAGCAGATCATCACTACGCTGCTGGCCGAAAGCACCGAATTTCGCGGCCTGTGGGACAACCACGACGTACGCCTCTGCCGTCAGGAGACCACGTCACTGCTGCACCCGACGGCGGGCCGGGTGGACTTCGACTGCGAGGTCATCTTCAGCCACGACCGGCGGCAGCGGATGCTCGTCTTCACCGCACGCAACGGCAAGGACCTGAGCAACCTGGTCACCTCCGGTCGGCTGGGCGACATCACGGGCTGATGAGCGGGCGCCCGCTCATCAGCCCGTCGAGCCCTCTCGCAGCCCTGGGGCTAGGAAGTGAAGGTCACGTACGCCCAGCTGCCGATGGTCGTGGCGTTCAGGGTGTCGCCCGAGGAGGTCCGCACGTACGACGACCGGATTCGCAGGCGCAGTCCCTTGTCGTGCGGCGGGCCCAGGGTCACCCGCGAGCGACCGTTCGCTGCGAGCGTGAAGTACTCCGCGCCGGCGTCGCGGCACTTGCCGTTCGCGTACACCTCCAGCTCCAACCGCTGGGCACGCCCCTTGTACGCCGTCATCAATATCTCCTGCAGGAACGCTAGGCGGCATCCCGCCGGTCCAGCCACTTCAGAATCGCCTCGGTCGTTTCCTCCGGCCTCTCCTGCTGGATCCAATGACCGCAGTCCAGACTGACAACGTCCACATTCGGCACGAATTCCGGCAGTCTTTCAGCCCTCGCGACCGTGTCGCGGTCGCCGTAGATCATGAGGGTGGGCTGCCGGATGATCGGGTCCACGTCCGCCAGCAGGAGCCAGTTGCGGTCCAGGTTGCGGTACCAGTTGATTCCGCCCGCGAACCCTGTCGATTCGAAGGCGGAGACGAAGACAGCCAGTTCGCTGTCACTCATGACGGGCTCACCGAGTGGAATTTTCGCTCTGGCGAGGTTGATCAACGCATTTCCCGGCTGGGGCTCTGCGAGGGGCATGTTCTTCCGGTACAGGTTCCGAAGGAACTGGAACGTGTTCTCCTTGAACACGGCGTCCGCGACGCCCGGCTGCCGGTTGAAGTGGACGAAGTAGAAGTCGCGGCCGAGCACGGCTTCCATGACCTCGATCCAGGGCATTTCTCCACGCTCAAGGTACGGCAGGCTCAGGTTGATCACTTTGTTGACCCGGTTCGGGTGCAGCAGGGTCAGGCCCCAGACGACGGCTGCACCCCAGTCATGGCCGACGAAGGTGGCATCGTCGTAGCCGTAGTGATCGAGCAGTGCGACGAGGTCGCCCGACAGGTGTGCGATGTCGTAGTCGGTGACTTCGGCCGGGCGGGACGAGTTGCCGTAACCCCGCTGGTTCGGGACGATGACGTGGTAGCCCGCTGCCGCGAGGGCGGGCATTTGATGGCGCCAGGAGAAGGCGTGCTCCGGCCAGCCGTGGCAGAGCACGATGGGGTTCCCCGCGTTCTGCCGGCCGGCTTCGAAGACTTCGAGTTCCACACCGTTGACCGAAACGCGGGTGGGCTCGGGAAAATCAATTGTCATGCCGGCATCTTGCCGACCGAAACCGGTCACCTCCTGACCGGTTTTTGCGGAAGTGTTGTCGGAGTGCGAGCCGACCGGTTGATGGCCATCCTCCTTCTGCTGCAACATCGCGAGCAGGTGACCGCGGCGGAGGTCGCCCGAGAGTTGGAGATCTCCGAGCGCACCGCCCGCCGCGACCTCGACGCCCTTGGCATGGCAGGCGTCCCGGTGTACTCCATGCAGGGCCGAGGCGGTGGCTGGCGCCTCGTAGGCGGCGCCCGCACCGACCTGTCCGGGTTGACCGCGGGTGAGGCCCGCGCCCTGTTCCTTGTCGCCGGCCCTGCCTCGTCCGTGACGCCGGCGGTGAAAGCGGCGCTGCGCAAGCTCGTCCATGCCCTGCCGGAGCCGTTCCGGTTGCAGGCCGAGGCGGCAGCGTCGTCGCTCGTCATGGATCCGCAACGATGGGGGTCGAGCCGGATCGAACCCCGACCGCCTCGCTTCCTCGACGACCTCCAGGACGCGGTGATCCGCGGCGTCCAGGTCCGGCTCGGCTACGTCGACCGCGAAGGTACCGAAACCGAGCGAACCGTCCATCCGCTGGGCATCGTCGCCAAAGGCCCGTCGTGGTACCTCGTCGCCACCACCGAGGCCGGTCGGCGGACCTTCCGGATCGACCGCGTGTCCGCTGTCGACCCGACCGGCGATCCCGTGCACCGGCCCGAGGACTTCGACCTTGCCGAGAGCTGGCGCGCAATCGCGGACGAGGTCGACCGCAAACGAACACCCCTCGAGGCTCAGGCGGTATGCGCGCCCCACGGGATAGGCGTGCTCCGGATGGGGTTCGGCAGTCGGCTCGAGGTGGGAGGTTCCAGAACCGACGGCCGCATCGAGGTCGTGATCCGCGGCAACGACGAATACATACTCGCCGGCGAGCTTGCCGGACTGGTCGAATGGATCGAGGTGACCGGCCCTCCGGGTGTGCGAGACCACCTGGCCTCGATCGGCAACGCGCTCGTCGAGCGATACGGCCAAGACCAGCACGGTCGTCGTACGGCGAAGCGACAACCGAGGTCATCGGGCTCAACAGCACCGATGAACTCGGGTTCGGGTGGGCGGGTGCAGTAGCCGTTACCGAGGTCCCGAAATCGACAGGGCCTACCCGGTCGGCGGATGTCTGGTGCAGGTTCTGCGCCGCCTCGGCCAGCGGTCTGCCCTGAGGATCGTTTTAGCTGCTCGTCCGACGTGCCACGAACATCGTCGCGATCAGGCAAGCTATGAGGAGAGGGCTGGCCGCGTGAGCCACCTTGCATCGGCGGGAGACTAAAACATGCAGGGCACAGCTGGCAGTTCCGGAACACCGTGCCATCCGGCTGCGGGGATCACCCAACTGGTACACGTCGCCCGGCAACCGATCTTCGATGTTCAGGGCGTCGTGGTCGGCTACGAGCTGTTGTTCCGTGGCCGGATGGATGAGGTGGAGGCCTCCCAACGAGGCACGTACGCCACCAGTCAGGTCATCGTCACTACGTTCACCGAATTCGGCCTGCCCGAGGTGGTACGCGACCGGCTGTGCTTCATCAACATGACCAGAGAATTTCTCGTCGGTGATCTGGCTCTGCCGTTCGGGCCGGAGCAGGTGGTGCTGGAGGTCCTGGAGTCGATCACGATCGACGACAAGGTGCTCGACGGGGTCACCGCCCTGGTCGAGGCCGGGTACCGCATCGCGCTGGACGACTTCGTGTGGGGCCTGGGCCACGACAAGCTGTTCGGGATGGCGTCGTACGTGAAGCTCGACATGCTCGACGGCGACCTCTCGCAGCTGGAGCACACCGTCGCGGTCTGCCGGCAGTATCCGCAGATCCAGCTCGTCGCCGAGCGGCTCGAGACCGATGAGCACCTCGCCCTGGCCGATCGGCATCGGTGCGAACTGCGGCAGGGGTACGCGTTGAGCCGTCCGCACGTCTTGACGACCTCCACCCTGTCGACGTCGAACCTGCGCCGGCTGGAGCTGCTGGCGCTGATGTACGCCGCCGAAGCGGACATGGAGCGGGTCTGCGAGCTCATCTGTACCGACCCGGCACTGGCGATGCGCGTACTGCGCGCCAGCAACAGCGCCGCAGCCGGCCTCCCGCAACGCCTGTCGTCGGTACCGCAGGCCGTGGTCCTGCTCGGGATCGCCCGCATCCGTCAGTGGGCCGCCCTCATGATCACCACCGAGGTCACCGGCGCTTCCGAGGACCAGCTGGCCCAGGCCCTGGTCCGTGGCCGGTTCTGCCACCGCCTGGCATCAACGTTTGCGGTCGTACCGGAAACGGCCTTCCTGTTCGGCCTGCTCACCGGCGTCGCTGATCTGCTCGGCATGCCCCGAGCCGACCTCGCCGACCAGATGCCCCTGGCCGACGAGGTCGCGGCGGCTCTGCGCGGCGATGCCGAGAGCCCGCTCAACCGGGTATTGCACGCTGTCGAGGCTTACGAAGCGGGCGACATCGAGGCCTTGGCGGAGGCCCCGGTGCCGCTGACCGATCTCGGACCGACCTATCTGCACCTACTGCGCTGGTCCAATCAGCTTCTGTCAGCCGTTCAAGACTGACGAACGCCAGACGCTGGGACCACGGGCTGCTGACGCGCCGGCCGAGCTGGGTGCAGATATCGAGCTTGGCGAGGTGCCGGTAGCTGGATTCTGGCCTGTCGTTCGGCGGCGCTGTGCCCGCCAGGTGGGTCAGGCGGCCGCGGCGCAGTCGATGCCGGGGTCCATCCCGGCGCCGTGGGGGTGGCCGAGCGTGGGTGCCGGGCCGCTCAGCGGATGCCGGCCGTCGGGTGTTGGCCGGTGAGGCAGGTGTGGACGGCGCGGAGCAGGTCGGCGGTGACGAAGGGCTTCTGCAGCAACTCGGCGGCGTTGGTGATCAGTTGCTGGTCGGTGAGCTGCCCGTCGCTGTAGCCGGACATGAACAGCACCGGCAGGTCCGGGAACCGTTGGCGGGCTTGCTGGGCGAGTTGGCGTCCGGACATGTGCGGCATGATCATGTCGCTGAGCAGCAGGTCGACGTGGTGGTCGGCGAGCAAGGACAGGGCTTCGGCGCCGCCGCTCGCGGTCAGCGCCGCATAGCCGTGGGCGTTCAGGGCCCGTTGGATCACGGCGCGCAGGGCGTCTTCGTCATCGACGACCATGATGACCTGCCCGGTGCCGTCCGGTGCCAGATCGGGCTCGGCAGTCTCGGCGGAGGTCGCGGGGTTGTCGGCGAGGGGCAGGTAGAGGCGGATGGTGGTGCCGATGCCGACCTCGGAGTAGATGTTGAGCCCGCCGCCGGCCTGGGTGACGATGCCGTACACAGTAGCCAGGCCCAGACCGGTGCCCCGGCCCTTGGGTTTGGTGGTGAAGAACGGTTCGAGGATGTGCCGGGTCACCTCACGACTCATCCCGACACCGGTGTCACTGACCAGCACCCGTGCGTACGAGCCCAAGGGCAGGGCTGGTTGCAGGTCGATCGCGGTGTCATCGAGGTCGGTGGTGCCGACCTCGATGATCAAGGTGCCGCCGTCGGGCATCGCGTCGCGGGCGTTGAGGACCAGATTCAGCAAGGCTTGGTCGATCTGACCGCGGTCCGCGTTGATCACTGCAGGGTGCGATGCCGGCCTCGCGATCAGGGTGATGTCCGCGCCGATGGTGCGTTCCAGCAGGTTCTGCGCGTCGGCGACGACGGTGTTGAGGTCAAACCGCCGGGTCGAGGCGGGTTCGCCGCGGGCGAAGACGAGCAGCTGACGGGTAAGCGCGGTGCCCCGTTCCGCGGCGGTGCGGATCTTCTGCGCGTCGGCGCGGACGGCATCGCCGGTGTCGCTGACGTCGATGATGAAGGCGCTGTAGTTCAGGATGATCGCGAGCAGGTTGTTGAAGTCGTGGGCGATCCCGCCGGCGAGGTGTCCCAGGCTTTGCAGCCGCTGGGCGTGCTGTGAGCGTTCCGCGAGGTCGCGGCGTTCGGCCTCCGCCCGCATCCGGTCGGTGATGTCACGGGTGATCGCGGAGGCACCGGTGACCGTGCCGTTGTCGTCGCAGATCGGGGAGATGCTCACCGATACGTTGAGTACGGTGCCGTCCTTGCGTACCCGCCGGGTTTCGTAGTGGTCGATGTGCTCCCCGTCGGCCAGCCGGGCCAGGATGCCGACGAGTTCGGCGCTTTCTTCCGGCAGCGTGATCAGGGTGATGTTGCGGCCGATCGCCTCGTCCGGGCGGTAGCCGTACATGCGCTGCGCGCCGGGGTTCCATGCGGTGATCGTGCCGTCCAGCGTCTTGGCCACGATCGCGTCGTCGGAGCCGTCCACCACGGCGGCGAGCACCCGCTGGGCTTCCCCGGCACGCTTGCTCTCGGTGATGTCGCGGCAACTCGCCGCCGCGCCGCAGACCGCACCGGTGGCATCTCGTAACTGCCAGAAACTCGCCGACACGTCCAGCCGGGTGCCGTCGCGGCGCACCGCCCGGGTCTCATAGTGACCGGTGACCTCACCGCGTCGGATGCGGGCGAACAGGGCCGGCAGGCTCGTCATCCCCGCACGGGGGGTGATGATCGCGATGTTCGTGCCGATCACCTCGTCCGCGCGGTAGCCGAACATCCGTTGCGCCCCGGAGTTCCACGACTCGATCGTCGCCTCCAGGTTCATCGCGATGACCGCGTCGTCGGAACACTCGACCACCGCGGCCAGCATCCGGCGTCCCGCCTCAGCCTTCGCCGCAGCCGCCTGAAGCACCTGACGCCGATGAGCAACGATCACGCTGAGCACCGTGGCCCCGACCAGCGCCACACCGCTCTGCACGTGGAGCGCCGAAATCATCGTCTCGCCGGCACCCCACGTCAGGCCGATCGACCACAGCAACGCATATCCACCGACCCCAGCGACCGCCCGTGAACCCGCCGCCACCGCAGCCAGACACGGACCGACCGCAAGCAGACCCACCGCCGCGTTGTCGACACCGAAAACGATGTCGGTCACCGCCAAAGCGGTGACCGCTGCCACCGCCGTGCCCACCAGCAACGCGTGTCCCGTAGCAGGCCGGGCCTCGACAAAATTGTCGATTGCACCGCCCATCCTGTCCGGCAGCTTCTTCACGAGGTCATCCCCATTTGGTGAACAGCAGACTCATCAGCTACCCACCACCTAACACCGGGTGGCAGCCCGGCGGCGCTCTTCGGCCGACTTCGCATCACCCTGCCCCTGGCGTCGGCCCGATCTGCGCGGTGACCCCGCAACCGATGACCTGATCGACTGGACCGGGATGGCTCAGTAGGTGTAGGTGACGGGCACACCTGCAAGAACGGCAAGGACCCCGACGAGGACGAACGGATCGGTCCGGCGAAACGTGGCAGGCCCTTACAAACATAATCTGTGGCATGAAAGTGCTTTTAACGCCAAACACATTGAGCCGGCCGCTCTCAAGCGGTCAGCGCACGGCCCCGCGGGACCGGGACTGAGTCGAAAATAGACCCTTCCCAGTACGGCAGCCGCCATTCGTGAGGTGACCTCGGATCCCGCGGGAAGAGGACGACCATCGCAAAATCGATCGAGTAGCGAGACCACCGGACGAGTGTGGCGGCTCCGCGTTCCGACAGGTCTCGTTCAACCGCACAACGGGAGGACGGGAGGAAGCGAACCCGTCCCGGCCGACCCGATCATCGAAAGTTACGGGCCAGCCAGCGGTATACGGAAATAGTCAGAACATCTTGTTCGTCATGCCCGTGTACGCCTCGGATCGCGCCCACAGTTCGCGGCCCACCGCCGGGTCGGGCGTTGCTTTCGACAGTTCCACCCGCTTCGGTTTTCCGCGCAGCTCGCCCAGCCCGTCCGGCCCGTAGAGCTGCCCGCCCACCGCGGCCTACTCTCCCTGGTCAGCGATGTCCGTCGATTCTTCTGCTGGACTACGACCCCACCTCGTCGAAGCCGTTGCTCGGCAGTCGAGTTCCTGGGATGTCTCTCAGCTGCAGAAGCCGGTGCTTTTCGGGATGTCGTACGTGGCACAGTCGAATGAACTTCCCTCGCCCCTCGACGTCCATGTCTCCGTGGAGTCGGAGAACTTGAACAGGAACTGCCCGTCGCCCTGCTGGGCCTTGTCGGCAGCGATGATGCCGGCGACGGCCCAGCCCTGGGAACACTTGATGCTGGACTTGTCGATCCGGAAACCGGCGTCCAGCTTCATCAGCTTTTCGAGAGTGGCCGCCGGAGCCGGGCAACCGCCGTCGCCGGGGTCGCTGGTCGGGGTGGAGGAAGGGGCCCCACCCGTAGCGGCGGGCGCCTGATTGGTCACGGGTGCCGCTGTCGACGCACCGGTCGACGAGCTGCAACCGGTCAAGGCCAGCACCGTGGCGCTGGTGAGCGCGACGAAGGCGTGGGTACGCAGACGCATCAGATTTCCTGTTCCTTCGCTTCGAGTAATCAGCGCTGGGCACAGTGCCCAGCAGGTTGTGCCGTGGCTTCTCCGGTTCCGCCACGTCCGGACCGTCGCTGAGCCGGTCAGCGATGATCACATTCGTGAATACGCAGTCCGGCTCGGAAGTTGCCGCCCGAGGTCTGCAGTGTCGACGGTGTTGTCCACTGTCGTGTGCGCGGATGACCGATGCCCGCCGGTGACGTTCCTGTCGCGCAGGGGATCGCGCGCCGGTTCGGCCCGAGCGTGCGCCGACGACGGCAGTCCCACCGCGCCGGTGACGCGAATAGCCCCTATATAGAACTAGGACTAGCTGTATAGAGTACGGACATGGCAGCTCTACGGTTGACCACGCCACGGGTTCTGGTGTTACAGGCCCTGCTAAAGGACCCCGCCCTCGAGCGCTACGGCCTCGACCTCGCCCACCATGCCGGGCTCGAACCGGGCACGATCTACCCGATCCTGGTCGCCTTCGAGACGGCCGGGTGGCTGCGCAGCCGGGACGAGGACATCGACGTACACGCCGAAGGACGCCCCCGACGCCGCTACTACCAGCTCACCCCGGCCGGCGTCACGGCGGCTCAGGAGTCACTGGCCAGAGCCGCCCGGCGGAGCAAGTCTCGGCCCGCCACCGAAAAGCTCGCCTGGTGAGCGCCATGGAATCGACGCCCGCCACCGCGACCACCGGTCTGCGTCCCGTCGACAACACCGTCGTCTCGCTGCTGTGCCTGCTGCTCCCGGCCGACTTCCGGGCACGCCAACGCGGCGAATGGGCCGGCGACCTGCTGGCGATGGCCCACGCCGATCCCGCCGCCCGGCGGCGCTACCTGATCGGCGCCGCCCGCACCCTACCCAGCCTGCACGCCGCGATCCGCCGCCACCAGACCCCGGCCACCGAGGTCCCGGCCGGCGTCCAGGCGACACTGGCCCGCATCCTGCTCTACGGCATGGCCTGGCCGATCCTGTGCTGGCTGCTCTGGGTCCCCGCCCGCTACCTCATTGCCTACCACCTGGGCAGTACCGAAGGAACCGGGCCCATCGACCAGAGCACAGTCTGGCCGCTCGAGAGCACACCGAAGTGGCTGATAATCCGATGGGCTTCTCTGGAACAATATTCGTTGCGCGCTCGGCGACATCACTTGCTACGTCGCCGGCCCTGGGCGGTGTGCCGGTGCTCGACGAAGTGGAATTCGCGAACAACTGGCGCGTGGCCTGGCTCGACGGGGATCCCGACAACCTCTTGCAACAACTGGTGAACGCCACCGGCGCTCCAGCGATGGAGGTTTTCGTATTCGACAGCGATCTGGCCGACATTCAAGCCAACAGCCCGGCTGGAACATACTGGCACACCAGATTGCATCCCGCAGTTGCTGAGGAATTCGGAATTCCCCCACTGGAACAGACCGTCGAGCAAATTCTCGTTCTGATCGAACAATGGTCTCGCGAGGCCGGTTTCGAGGTTGACCGGGAGGCGGTTCGCCATTCCCTTTCTGGTCGCGAGATAACCGTCGAGGATACCCTGCTCGCCTTCCTTCGAACCCTGAACATCAAACAGGATCAATAGATATGCGCTTCCGTGACACCACGCCGCGAGGGTCGGGTCGCCCGAAGGAATCTCACCTCCGGGCTCCCACGGAACGGAGCATGACTGTGCGGGTTGTGGGTGCCGAAACCTCATCCACGCTGGTCACGGTCATCTTTGATCACCGAGACTACGGGGCTGGTGTCGACACGGATCCTCTCGGCTGAAGCGCGTGTACCGTGCCAAAATCCCGCACATGGCTGTGAGCTGGCATCTTGAAGATCGCATCAGGCTGCCCGGCGATACTCGTTGATCACGCCGCCGAGGCGTTGCCGGCGCCGCACCGAAGCGTCCATGGCGATGACGACGGCCTGGTCGTGGATCGGTGGCAACTGTTACGGCCTTGATACGGGCGGCGATTGTTGAAGTGGTCCACGTACTCGAGCACGATCCGGCGGCAACCCACCTGGCGCCGGATCCGGCGCAGGCCCGCCCGGGGCAGCCTCGTGAAACGGATGTTCGCGGCACAGCCGGACGGGCTGCCCACCGTCCGCAGCCATCACCACACCGCGGTGACGCCAGCTCCCTCGCATACGGATCCACGGCGACCGCCGTCGCCACCGGATACACACCGGACTACGGCGACGCGACATTGTCCCGGCACCCGCAGACGGCTCGCCCTGTGCCGGCCACCGGCTCGCGCCAGGCACGGCATGCACGGCCCGGTGGCAGCCGACCGGGATGACAAACATCCCGAAGAAGTCACGCACAGTGATCGGTGCGGGCTACGGGTCGGGCCGCGGTTCGCGTGGGGAAAGTCCTGCCCAACCCCACATTCCACTATGGACGGAACACGTTTGCGACACGCGATCACCATCCGATCACCACGGTCCTACTTCGTGGGAAAATCGGAGCCGAAAATGGGAAAGAAGAAGGCCGTGACCTTTGTTTCTGCTGGTCACAGCCTTGATCGTTTGTGCGCCCGAAGGGACTCGAACCCCTAACCTTCTGATCCGTAGTCAGCATCCCAATCAGAAGCGCTCAGGACCACTTCGACATCTCCGAGCAACGGCTTCAGTACCTCCAAATGGTGCCCGATTTAGTGCTACTCGTCAAGAATCGGATACTGTCAATCCAGGCATCTCGTATAATGAGAATCAAGGGTAGCGGCGAGGCAGTCCTGCCGCCAGAATCTCCCACCACGAACGGGATCCACGAGGCACCACGCGAGCTGCGACTCCTCGACTCGAATGCCAGCGGTCGCTGGCATCCTGACCTAATAACCATTACTCAGGGTGATATAAGACCGATGCGCACGGAACCCGGTTGCAGCCCGGCAGCGCGGTAGCCGCAAGGACTGAGTTGCTCCGCTGGAATGGCCTGCCCGCCGCGTAGGATCGAAGCTGGGAGGTGTGGTCATGGCGAGAATGAGCGGTGCTCCGACTGGGGCACGGTATGTCGACCAGCGCAGCTACACCGTTGCCGAGAGCCTGGCAGACCTGCGCGGTCCGACCAGCGGCCTGGTTACCCTGGACCGGTGGCTGGACTGGTCCGGGGACAGCACCTATGACCTGAACGACCCGGGTGATCTCCAAGTGATGTACCAGACGGTGCTGAACCAGGCCGCCACCGACGCCGACCTTCGCCGCTGGCTCGATGGCGCCACGCTAATGCGGCTGTGGCCAACCCTGTGGTTGCCCGCCCGGCTCAGACTGCTGTGGCAGGCCCGTCTACCCGAACTGGTGGCACCTCCAGAAAGGCTGGCCGGCTGAGGTGGATCCCGTCCATCTCCGACTGGCCGAGATCGGGCTACGTGTAGCCGGCCGATACGGATTCGCCCTGGCCGGCGGCTATGCCGTACAGGCCCACGGAATCCTGGCTCGGCCCAGCGAAGACGTCGACCTGTTCACCGCATGGGAACGCCGAGACGAATTCGCCGTCGCGGTCCACGCGGTCGTCGATGCCTTCGCCACCGACGGATACACCGTCGAGGTCACCCAACAGTTCGACACACCAGGTCCCGCAGATCTGAACCACCGCAGGCCAGGCCGAACGCGTCGCCCGATCGAACAACGCAACTGCGCCGCCGATATCATGCCGAAGTGCCCGACAGTCGCCCCCAGCTGATCGCTGAACGATACCGCCTGGTTGGTCAACTCGGCCAAGGCGGCATGGGCCGCGTCTGGGCGGCCCATGACGAGTTGCTCGCCCGCGACGTGGCGATCAAGGAACTCGTTCCGCCGGCCGGGCTGATCGAGCCGGAGCTGCAGGCACTTCGGCAACGTGCCATCCGTGAGGCACGCGCGATCGCAGCCCTCGACCACCCCAACGTGGTCCGCCTCCACGACGTGATCTTCGACGGCGGAAATCCGTGGATCGTCATGGAACTAGTCCCGTCCCGCTCGCTCTTCGACGCGCTTCGCGCCGACGGCCCGATGGCACCGGACGAGGTCGCCCGCGTCGGCCTGGGCGTGCTGGCCGCACTCATGGCCGCTCACCGTGCCGGCTTGCTGCACCGTGACGTGAAACCGGGCAACGTGCTGCTCGCCCACGACGGCCGGGTGGTACTCACCGACTTCGGCCTGGCCACCGCTGCCGGTGACGCCGCCATGACCAGTACCGGCGTAATCCTCGGCTCCCCGCAGTACATCGCCCCGGAACGCGCTCTCGACGGCGAGATCGGCCCCGCCGCCGACCTCTGGTCCCTCGGTGCGACCCTCTACGCCGCAGTCGAGGGCCGTCCGCCTTATGTCCGTTCGTCCCCGGTGGCCACGCTGGCCGCCCTGGCCACCGAATTGCCGGACCCGCCCGAACGGGCGGGCGTCCTCCGCCACGCCCTCACCGCTCTGCTCCAGCGCGATCCCGCTCGCCGTGCCGACGCCGAGACTGCCCAAAGCCTGCTCCTGGCGGCAACCGTTCCCGGCTCCCCACCGCCCGCCGACGTGCCTCCTTACACGGAACCCACCTTCGCCATCCTGCGGCGGCCGGTCGGCACCCAACCCGGCTCACCGGCGGTCGCCGTCGACCTCGCGGCCCTTCTCTCCGGCACCTCCACCCCGAATCCCGCCACCACCGACGCACCCGCGGCGCTGTCCGTCCCGGTCCCGGTAACCGCTTCGACGCCCGTGACCACGGACGTCGTCGTGGCGCTCGAAGGCCCCGCGCCCGCAGATGCCGCGCAGACCGTTGTGGCGCCGATCGACCCGGCAGGCCCCCCACCCGGCGGGACCGAGCCGGCCACCAGGGAGCTTCCGCAGCCAGAGCGTCCTCGCGCACGCAGGCTCTCTGTTCTTGCCGGACTGCAGGCAGCGGCGCTGCTGCTGATGGCCGGTTTCATCGCGTACCCCCTGATGAACGATGACCCGGACCGGCAGCAGCCGCAAGCGGCCTGGACAGCCTCGACGCCCGGCGTGGCAGACAGCGCCGGCACGCCACGGCCGGCCACCACCAAGTCCCGGCCCCTCCGCCCCAGCGCCACCGCCGCCCCCGGAGTCAGCCCGACCGGCTCGGCCGCCTCGTCCGGGGCGACGAAGAAGCCCAGCACCAAGCCCAGTACCAAGCCCAGCTCCAAGCCCGCCACGGCCACGACGACCACGGAGGCGCCGCCCACCGCGTCCGGAAGCCCGTTCCGGAGCATCGGCACCGGGACATGCCTGCAGGCTTCCGGTACCAGCGGCCGGATCCAGCTTTGGACCTGTAACGACGCTGTCGGTCAGCGCTTCACTCATCCAGCCGACGGCACCCTCCGGGTCCGCGGCAAATGCGTCCAGATCGGCAGCACCGACAACGGCTCCGCCCTGTCCCTGGCCACCTGCACCGGCGCGGTGGCCCAGCAGTGGGATTACAACACCTCGTCCGACCTGGTCAGCCTGTGGGCGTACAAATGCGTGGACGTTACCGAAGCGAGCACCGCCGACGGTGCCCTTGCCCAGATCTGGGATTGCACCGGCGCCGCCCACCAGAAGTGGACCTATTAAGGATCACGCCGGGGTACGGCTACCCGAAGCCCCGTGGCATCCACGCGAGGTCGGCACGGGTCCGGACCGAAACGCGGCCGCCGGGCCGAAGCCGGTGGCCGCGGGTACCGGGACCTGTCCAGAACGACGCCGGTGCCCGGGGCGGTGGTGCTCGGTGACAGCCGAAAACAGTTCACCAAGCACGTCTTCCCGGCGAACTACCTGGCCGTCCTCACCGCTCAGGCCTCGATGCCCGGAACCGGATAGGGCATCCCTCCGGCGTCGAGGCCGAGCAGCAGAGCACCGTGCTCGGCGGCTTGCGTCGGCTCCGGGCGCCGGGTGACGTACTGCTGAAGACGTTGCAGGATGCGCCGTTCCCGATCGCCGGGAGTGCCCGAGGTGGTCTCGCTGAGGTAGACCCGGCCCGGCTCGGTGGCCAGCACCGCGAACCGGGCACCGGCCGCGAAGATCACCTCGTCGGCCCGGTCTGCGTCGACCAGCCCTTCGACCCTACGCCCGGTGGTCGACCAGATGACCAGTTCCTGATGGTCTGGGGGCGTCTGCCGCGGGAATGCACGCGCCGACAGCAACGAGGGTTCGACGAGCACCTGACCGGTGACGTAATCGGTTCCTGCGGCCGGTTGATAGCGGTAGACCGGCGCGCGGCAGGTCGGCAGGCGTAGCAGACCGGCCATCAGACAGGAGATCAACGCGGGGTCCACTGGGGGACGGGAGCCGCGCAGCGCCTCATCAACCACCGAACGGTCGCCGGTGAGGACCGCCCGTACCGCTGTCAGATCGGTGAGCAGGGCCTCGTCCTTGTCGGCGGTCGGCCGCAGACCGGGCAGCCGGGCCAGCATCCGGGTGACCGCCCGCACGTGTGAATCGAATCGCCAGGCCAGCGCGGCCCGCAGACGTTCCCGCTCGGCCGGAAGGCTCTGGTGGTCGGCCGAGCGCAGCCGGTCCGGGAGCGGCATCGGTGCCCCAGGGGAGGACGGGACGGCCGGGCGGTTTTCGGTCACCGGCGCCGTGGCAGGTGGGGTTTCGGCTGCGGGAGCGGATTCGGCGATCGGCGGGGCCGGAGGAACGGGAACAGGCGGCGACTCCGGGGTTGCGGCTGGGCTGTTCTCTGGCGCGTCGGTGGGCACGCGAGGACCGGGCGCGGCGATCGGGGTCGATGAGGGCTCGGGAGCCGGGACTGGCGTGAGCGTGTCGGAGGGCTCGGGGGCAGGGAAGGTTTCGGGTTCGCCGAAGGGCGCGGTGGGCGCGAGGGTAGGGGCTGGTGTGGTGGTTGGGGCGAGTGCGATGTCCGGGTGGAGACGAGTCGGCTCGGGAACGGCGGGCCGAGGAGCCGGCAGCGGCTTCTCGGTTTTTCGGAACGCCGAGAGGGCCATCGAGTGCCCCGGGTCTAGGCCGGGACGAGGCGCCGGTGTTCCGGAGCCCTTCGCATCGGCCGGGTTGTCCGTCGACGCCGCCCCACCGCGGGAGGCCGGAGCCGCGAATGGATCGGCGGGCCCCGGGAGCTCTCGGGGCCCGGAGTTCGCCTCGGAACCGGACCGCGACGGTGCGACGGATGCCGACCCGGCGGCGGGGACGCCCGGGGGCACGAAGGTGACCGGGGCCGTCCGCGGCGTCACGGTCATCGCCGCGTCCGGCATGGCCGGCTCGGTCACCGGGGCGAACAGCGAGGTCGTCCTGGACTCGGCGTCGAAGCGGAACACTCCCGGCGCGATCGGTCGAGCCACCTGCACGCCGTCGCCGGCCGCGATGCGGGGCCGCGTCATGGCCATCGTCGAGTCGGAGCGCCCGAACAGGTCGGCGATGGCGCACCAGCCTGGGTCGGAGCCAGCCTGGTGGGCGTGCATATCGGCGGGCAACGCCTCGGCTGCCAGAGCCACCTGGCCGGGGGCGGTGTCGGCCGGCAGTTGCAGCCGGACTCGGGCTCGGGTCTCGGCCGGTAGGCCGTCCAACAGTTCCCGGGCGGCGGCCCAGAACTGGGCGGTCGTCAGGGACCCCCGGAGGCCCCGGCCCGGACCAGCAGGTGCTGCTCGTCCGGGGGCACGGACCGGACCGCGGCGGCGATTCCGGCCGGTACGTCCCGGGGCCGCAGCCACAGCCCGAAGGCCGTCACCTCGGTTTCCCAGCCGTCGGCCAAAGGGTAGGTCGCCCGACCGGCCGCCGGTAGATCCGATGACAGCGGCGTCCATGCGGTCACCACTGGTGGTTGCTGCGGCGAGTACACCAGCCGTTCGGCAAGCCGGCACCACGCCTCGGAACCGGCCAGCACAGTGGCGTGTACCCGCTCGTCGGGGTGCACCAGAGGAGTGCCGGTCGCCGCCGAGACCGGGTGCCCGTATGTTTCGGCGACCTGCTGCGCCAGGGCCGCGACCCGGGCGGCACTCGCGCCGTACGGGGCGAGCAGCAACCGCTGGCGCAGATCGGCGGGGAGGGTCGCGATCAGATTCAGTGTCTGTTCGCCGAGCGGTGCTCCGTCGCCGAGCAACACGGTGAACAGCCGGTCGTTCTGCGGGACGGCGAACGGCAGGTCGTCGGAACCGGTCACCGGCGGGCCGGGCAGCCACCATCCGGCCGGGATCTCGACGATCTCCGGACCGGCGGTGACCGCGACCTGCTGCCAGCGGGGAACCGGGAAGCGGCGTCCCCGTGCCTTGGCAGGGTGCCGCGGTGGCCGAGCCCACCAGTCGGTGCCGGGGTCGGCGACGTAGAGCGAACCGCCCGGGATGATCGTCACCGGGCCGTCGGCCGCCCACACTTCCCGGTCGAGCAGGCGCGACAACTGGTCGGCCAGGAGTACCGACGGCTGTCCCGGATTCCGCGGCTGAACCAGGATCACGACGGAGCCGTCGGTGACCGCGTTGCGGCAGTGGGCGGCAAGCACACCGGCGTCGATCAGGTCCTGGCCCAGGACCATCACGCACAGGGCGGCTTCCGGCACCCGTACACCGGTCAGCAGGGTGTGCACCGATTCCAGTTCCGCCTGGGCACCGATGGCGAGAAGGCGACCGATGCGCTGGGCGGCGAGCGGCGTCGGACCGGACGGATTGGAGGGCGATACCGGCGGCACCACGCCGCGGCGGTGTGGCTCGCCAGTGTTGTACATGGACACGCTCCGGACGTCGACGAACTGCATCGTAGGGCAGTACGCCGGGGAGCCGAGACGGGGCCATGCCAGTCGCCGGGCAGAGACCTTCCGGTCTGGTGCAGACCTTCGCGATGTTGTCAGATGTCCGATTGAGGTCGGATTGCTGCAGGCATCCACTCGACGTGATCTTCGATGCCTTTTCAGGTTCCGCCAGCGGGCTGGGCAGCCACTACGCAACCTCGTCCACTTACTGCAGGTTTGCTACCCGGTGGTACCCCCATCCGGCATCTTGAAACCTATTCGCGTTTTCTGTTCTCATCGTCTGCGTCCGCCGAAAGGGCGACCGCCCATCCAACGAGGAGTCACCTTGACTACACCGATTTCCGTACGCGTCGAGGACCTGCAGCGCGCGCACGAGGACTTCGTGAGCGCGATCGGCACCTCGCGCAAGCAGCTCGCCGAGATGGAGAGCCAGATCAGCACGCTCGGCGTCTCCTGGACCGGCGCCGCCGCAACCGCGTTCAACCGGTCGCTGCAGGACTGGGGGCAGCAGTTCCAGAACGTCATCCGCCAGCTCGAGGGTATGCGTGGCCGGCTGGAAGAGGTCGGCAGCAAATACGGTGCCACCAGCGAGGTCGCAACCCAGCTGGCGACCGGTGCCGCGACCAAGGGCCTGGGCATCTAGTCGCCCGGCCCGCCTACCCCTGCCGCTGTTTCGCCGCACGTACCCACTAGGAGACCGCACCATGGCTGAGTACACCTTCGACCCGCGCCGCGCCGACGCCGTTCTGCAGCAGATCGAGGTCATCGACAACCAGATCCGGGCCATGCTCGCCACGCTCGACGAGAACAGCAAGAGAAATCTTGCCGGCTGGGAGAGTGACACCAAGGCCGCGTACGCGCACGCGAAGGCCGCGTGGGACGCATCGGCCGCAGCGATGCCGCAGGCCTTGCAGAATGCTCGGGTCGCTCTGACCCAGATCGCCGAGAACTACCAGCGCATGGAGACCAACGGTTCCGGACTCTTCCAGACTCGGTGACCCGTCATGTCCTACATGTACTTCAATGACCCGAACACCTGGCGCGACATCTATGACAAGGACAAGGAGCCGGACGCCAAGTCCTGGGACGGTCAGCCCACACCGGGAAGCTACGTGGCCCCGAAACCCGCGACGGACACTTCTGTCCCCACATTCTCGGCAGCTTCCGGTGACGCGAGCATCTCCGTGGACAGCCGTGCGCTGATCTGGTTCGCGGAACAGGTCAACAGCCTGGTGTCACAGGTCGACGAGGTACGTCAGGAACTCGACAAGGTCAAGGTGGCCCCCGGCAGATTCCGGGCCAGCCAGGAGCTGAAACTCAAGATCGAGAGCGAACACGGCTCGATTCTGAGTTACGTCGACGCCTTTCGGAACATGTCGCCCGCGCTGACCGAGCTTGTCGCCGCGCTGAAGCAACTGGCCAAGGACTACTCGACGGCCGAGCAACTCAACTCCGAGGCTGGCGTGAAGGCGTTGGGGGCCGCCCTCAGCGACTTCGACGAGACTGCGGCCGGAACGAAAAGGATCTGAGCCGGGTCCCCGGACGAAAGGAGTAGAGCGTTGGTCAGCGTCATCAATGTGCCCGAAGGGTATGACGGCGGCGAAGTCAACGACCATGCGGCCTGGAAGGTGATCAAGGCGGCAGTCTGCGGTCACTCCGAAGGCGATGCGAAGGTCGACGGCTACTGTGAGCCGGAATCCCTGTTCAAAGCCGCGGTCGCCTTCCAGAAGGCCGCTGACATCCTGCAGCGCAGCCACACGATCTTCGATAAGTCCGCGAAAAGCATCGCCGGCCCCGACCGGGTGTGGCAGGGCACCGCCGCCGACGCCTTCCTTGAGCGGATGACGGCCCACGCCAAGGTCATGGAGAAGCTCTACCAGTCCATTACCGGATGGCCTGGAAAGATGGGCAGTACAGACCCAGACGGCGGCAAGAACTCGATGGTGACGGCGCTGGTCGACGCGGCCAACAAGCTGGACTCGGCACAGAAGACGCTCAATGCCATCGATGTTTTTCATGCACAGCAGGCGGTAACCGCCGGTGCCGGCAACAACTCGGACGGCACGGTCACCGTGTCGTCCCGGCCGGAGATCGTCGCCCTGCTGAACGACGACATGGGCAAGGTCTTCAGCGCGCTTCAGCAGGACTACAAAAACACGCAGACGAAGATCCGCACCGCCTCCGGGGCTCTGGATCCGGTCAGCCAACCGAACTCGAATGACCCGTCGTTCGACCCGTCCGGCTGGAACGACAAACAGTACAAAGCGGCGGATGAACTCGGCGACTCGGACGGCTTCGGTCTCGGCGACGACTCCGAGTTCGGCCCCACGCCGTGGGACGGCAGCGGCAGCGGCAGCCCGGGATCGTTCGACCCGAGCAGCACGAATTCGGGAACCGGCTTCGACCCGAGCAGTTTCACCGGAGGCGGCGCCCCGACCGGCTGGGACGCGGGTTCCTTCGGCTCGGGCACACCCGCCAACTGGAGCAGCGGCGGCACCCCGACCGGCTGGGACGCGGGGTCCTTCGACTCGGGCACACCCGCCAACTGGAGCAGCGGAAACAGTAGCTTGCCGGCCTGGGATCCGAGCACCGTCTCGACTGGTGCGTCCACCTACGACCCGTACAGCTCAAGCGGCTCCGGTGCCGGATATTCCGGCACGAATGGCACCGGCTCGTACGGGAGCGGGGCCGGCTCCTTCGGTACGGGCAGCAGCGGGGGTCTCGGCACAAGTGGCATCGGCAGTGGCCGTGCCGGTGGGGCCGGCGGGATGGCCGGCGGGATGGCCGGCTACGGCGCGGGCCTGCCCGGCGGCATGATGCCGGGTATGGGTGGCGCCGGTGGCCAGGGCGAGCAGGAGCGCGAACGCAGCACCTGGCTGGTCGAAGACGAGAAGGTCTGGGGCGCCGACCCCAACCTGCCACCCGATGTGATCGGCCGGTCCTGATATCGCCTCGCACCACCACCTGGTGAACGACCTGATCCCCACCGCCGCCGCCGCCGACTCAACGCACTGATCGCGTCACGTGCCGTGGCTGTCCTGTCCGATTCGGCGGGACAGCCACGACGTGTGTCAGCACCACCAAGGCCGGAAGGACCCGCGATGACACCCCCTGTGTCAACCTCTCGATCTAAATCAGGCCGCGAGCTGCTGTTCGGTGTGGTGTTGGTTGCCGCCGTGCAGGGCCGGATTGTAGGCGGTGTGGTCCTTCCAGCAGCGCCAGATGACGCGTACCCATGCTCGGGCGAGGATGCGGGTGGCGTGGGGGTGGTCCTTGCCGCTGGCGCGTGCCCGGTTGTAGATGTCGGCGGCCCAGGGACTGGCGTGGCGGCTGTTGTCGGCGAAGGTCGTGATCGCCTGGCGGAGCCGTTTGTTGCAGGCCCACACGCCTCGTTGTTTGCCGGATGCCTTGGTGACCGGGGTGATCCCGGCCAGCGCGGCGATGGCGTCAGGGTGGTCGAACGCGGCGCGGGCGTCGCCCCATTCGGCCAGAATCTGGGCGGCGTTGACGGTGCCGGCGCGGGGGAAGGACCGGAAGATCTTCCCGTCGGGGTGGGTGTCCATCTTCTCGGTGATGGTGCGGTCGAGGTTCTTGATCGCGGTGTTGAGCGCGTTGATCACGCCGACCTGGGCCAGCACGGCCGCACGTACTCCCTCACCCAGATCGGGATCGGTGGTACCGGCCGGCGCCGAGCGCAGGCGGGCCAGCAGGACCGCGGCGGGCTTCTTGCCGGAGTAGCCCTGCTTGACGCAGAACGCGGCGAGCCGTGTCTCGGTCAGCGAGGCCGCCGACGCGGCGGTCGGGTACTTCGTGAGGAAGGCCAGCGCGATCGCCGAGGACAGGCTGGCGAAGATCCCCTTGGCGCCGGGCCAGTGCGCGTCCAGCAGTGCGGCGAGCTGGTTGACCGCGGCTACCCGGGCGTCCACCAGGTCGCCTCGGGTCCGTGTCACCGTCCGCAACGCTTTGGTGGGCCCGGAGTACGGCACCGCGGGACGGAGCCGGTGGATGCGTACTCGCAGGTAGTCGGCGATCACGTGGGCGTCGCCCGGGTCGGACTTGGCACCGGAGAGCACCTCGGCCTCGCGCCAGGTCTTGATCGCGTTCGGCTTGACCGGCATCACCGGGTGCCCGGCTTCCAGCAGGGCGTCCACCAGGCGCCCGTCCGGACGCTCGATCGCCACCGGCGTCAGCTGTGTGTCGCCGAGTTTGTCGAGCCGGGCGGTCAGCCGGGCGAACCCGGCGGCGGTGTGCTCGATGGTGAACGCCGCGACCTTACGGCCGGCCCGGTCCAGCACGCACACGGCGTGCTCGGTGGTGGCCCAGTCGATCCCGACGAAGAACAGCGGTCCATCTTCCAGCGACAACCCCGTCGCCTTCCTGCTCGCAGCACGAGGCAGGAGCCAGGCGGAGGCGAAGGAACCGACAGTCGAGTGGTCACTAACCGGCGCTCTACGGCGCGTCCCTCTGTCATCGATCAGCGGTTCCGGGGAAGCCGGGGGCGGCAGTGTCATCGAGGCCCACGAGGGGCGACCACATTAGGCCGTCACCCCGGCTTCCGCCTAGTTCCTACCACAAGCCCTGTCCAAGGGCCCGCACGGAAGAGGGTGCACTAGTGACCACACCGTTCGACAGTGAGATCGCCGAGTTGCTGGAGAAGTACCGCCGGCAGCGAGCCGAACTCGGCGAGATGCAACGCGAAATCAAGGAGATCACCGCGACTGCGGTTGCCGGCCAGAACGCGGTCAAGGTGACCGTCGACGCCCACGGTGAGATCCAGGATCTGTCGTTCCCCAGCGGTGCCTACCGGCGGATGGCACCGCTGGAACTGGCCGCGGCGGTCAAACAGACGATCAACGCGGCTCGGGCCGAAGCGGCCGGCCAGATGCAGGAGGTGATGCGTCGCTACCAGGGCGACGAGTACCTCGACCTGTCCCGGGCCGACGGCGACTGGTCCCAGATGCTGCCCGAAGAGCCGCCGATGCCGAAAATGGTCCGCGACATGCTCGGCATGTTCGGCACCGGACCGGACGGCAAGCCGTGACCACACTCGGCGTCGACACCACACGGCTGGGCAACACCCAGCCGGAGTTCACCCGCATCGCCAGTGCTGTGGAACGCACCCGGAGCACCCTGGAGACCCAGCTGACCCGGCTCGAGGGCTGCTGGGGTGACGACAAGATCGGCAAGGCGTTCGCGGGCAACTACTCCGAACCCGCCGGCACCATGCGGGAAGGCCTCAAGAGTCTGGTCGAGGTGCTGGGCAGCGTCGCCGACGGTATCGGAACCATGGCCAAGGGCGCCGACCGTGCCGAACAGGACGCCGTCGAGCTGGCCTCCGGGGGTGCCGCCGGTTACGCGTCGATATCGCGGTCAACGACTGCGGGCGAGCAGATGGCAACAGCCACCGGCACCTTCTCCGGTATTGGCGCTACCGGTTATGCGTCGATATCACGGCCAATGACTGCAGACGAACAGATGGCAACAGCCACCGGCACCCTCTCCAGCGAACCCATGGGCCACCTGTCATACACCAGGCCCGAAGCCGTCGCACCACTCACACCGGCCGAGGTGTACGTGTCCGCCACTCACCAGAGTTCCGACTCGCCGGTGGCCGAGGCAGCGGTGGGTGCAGTTACCCCAGAATCCGTGGCCCGGGTCGAGCGACTCGTGCCGAGTACAGCTGAGCAGGTCGTGGCCCTGCGTGAGTCATTGGGTGGTGCGTGATGGTCGATCGGGGCGAGGCGCTGGAAATCGCGGCCTGGTGGATCGAGGAATCGGAGCCGGAACTGGGTCCGGTCGAGCTCGGTTGCCACGAGTTCGACCAGGGCTTCGTCATCTGGATCGAGGAACCGCCTCGCCCGGATCCGAACCGGCCGCCGGAGTCGGTCGGGACAGCCTGCCTGGTCGTCGACCGAGCCTCGGGTGAGCTGTCGGTGTGGCCGCCGATGGCAGCCCTGGAGATCGCCGAGCAGTACGCCGGGGGTACGACGTGGGCCTAGAAATCCCTTCCGAGGTCCGGTGGCTTTTCAAGATCATCGTTGGCGACGAGTGGCCGCTCGGCGACGAGGAAGAGCTCCGCGACCTCGGTGCCGTATGGGACCAGGCGGCGGAGGAGCTGAACGGGCTGGCCCCGGCGCTTTCGGGTGCCACCGGAGCCGTGCTGACCGCCATCGAGGGGATGGCCGCCGACGAGTACCGCAAGTTCATGAAGGACCTCGGCGCAAAGCTTCCGGCGATGGTGAACGCTTCGCGAGAACTCGGCAACCTCGCCCGGCAGACCGCGCTCGAGGTCGAATACTCGAAGTACATGGTCATCGGGTCGCTGATCCTGCTCGCGCAGTCGATCGTCGCGGCGCTGTCCGCCTCGTTCTTCACCTTCGGCGCGTCGGCCGCGGCGATCCCCGCGATGCAGACCGCGGCCAGGTTCACGGTGAAGGCCATCCTCAGGAAGCTTTTCCAGGCGATCCTGCAGGGTGTGATCCGCCAGGTCGCGCTGGACGCCGCCGTGCAGGGGATCCAGGTCCTCAAAGGCGACCGTACGTCCTGGGACTGGGAGAAGACCAAGGGTGCTGCCATCGCCGGTGCGGTCGGCGGAGTCATCGGCTTCGGCCTCGGCGCGGGCATCAGCAAGCTCGCCCCGCAACTCGAAGGCAAGGTGCTCACCGAGGTCGTCAAGGGTGGCTCCCACGAACTTCTCACCAGCCTGGCAGTCGACAAGGTCAACCGCAGCAGCGAGACCGACTGGAGCGCGTTCACCGCGGGCGCCACCGAGGGTGTCTTCGACGGCGTTAAGGGCCGTGCCGGGGGTGGCAACTCCAACGCCACCAGCAACATCTCCGACATGAATGTCACCGACATCGGTGACATCCCGGGGGCGGGCGGGGTTCCGACCGTACCCACCATGGGCTCCGGCGACTCGACGCGCGGCAGCGACACCACCCTCGATACCTCGGACGTTCCGCAGGTCTACGTACCGGGTGGATCGGTGCCGCAGACTCAGGTCGGAGCAACCGCGGCGAGTGATGTCCCGGGGACCGCTGTCGCCGGTACCGCGAATCCGGTCACCGGTGTGTCCCGGCCGGTCAACACCACGGACACGGTCGCGCGCACCGAGACTGCCACCGTCACCCACGCGACGACGCCGGTAGTCACGGTTTCGCACGGCACACCCACCGCGCAGGACCCGCTCGGCATCAACACGCCGGTGCAGCCGTCGAATAACACCAACGCTGCGGCCGTCGGCGTAGCCGAGACACATCACACCTCGGCGTCCGTCGCGACTCCGACCACCGTCAACACCAGCGTCGCCGTCGCCCCGGCCTCGGAAGCCACGTCTGCGCCCGCCACCGACGGCACAACACCGCACGCCACCGCCCCGGCGACCGTGGCTTCTACTCCCGTGGCCACCCCCACCGCTTCCGCCACAACGATCTCCTCACCTGCGCAGACGGTGGCCGTCACGCCCACGTCGACAACGGTCTCCCCCGTCGGCCCGACGTCTGTCAGCACGGTGACCTCGCCCCAGTCGCCGGTTTCCGCTGTCGCATCCTCCCCCACGGCAGCCTCCGTGATGACGCCCGCCGCGGCGGGCACACCAACGATTTCGACACCCGCGTCCGCCACCCCGATGGCGGGCACGGCGTCACCGGCCGCCGCGACGCCCGGCACGGCGTCGCCGACGAACGCGCCGTCCACTGCCGTACCGGCCAGCGGAACCTCGGCTACGGCCGGCCCCAACCTGACGCCTGCCGTGGTCAACTCCACCGCGTCACCGGCGAAGGGCTCGGCCGGTACTGCCACATCGTCGGACTCCGCGCCGGTTCCGCCCGCAGTTTCAGCGGTCACCACCGATCCGGAGGCGGTCAGCCGTGGGCTGGCTGCTCTCGACGCCGCCGCCCGCGAGCAGGCCGAACGCCAAGCCCGTACGTTGGTCGACGAGGCCGCCGACCGGCAGACCATCGCGGCTGTCGCGTATGCCGTCGCGCAAGCCGGCCCGGCCGTTGCCGCCGCTCTGGCCAATACCCTGGGCACCCGACGCACGAGGACGACGGGCACGTCCGCGGAGCCCATGGGGGTGCGTCTGGTGAACCCGGAGGACGCGTCCTCCGTAGCACCGCAGAGCATGGTGAGCGAACCGTCGTCCGACGGTTCCACCTCGTCACCTGCCCCGATCATGACGGGGCCGGGCGCCAACGATGAGACGACTCCGAACAGTTCGCCCGCGTTCACTTCGGGCACCGAGGTGCAGGCGTCCCGGGAGCAGTCACAGATCCAGGACGCTTCGCAGCAGGACCACGCCGTCCTCGTCGAGGCTCTGCCGAAGGATGCCGAGGGCGCGCCGTCGCGGTTCCCCGACCCGTTCGCTTCCGACTGGGCCAAACGGGTCAACGACGGTGGCATCACCGTTCCGGGCCGTTCCAACAACTGTGCTGATCTGGGTCTTTCCGTCCTGTCCACGTGGTTCGGGAAACCTACCGTGGCCGGCTCCCGCACCAACGGCATCGGCGGGGAACCGGGGAGCACCACCCGGCAACAGGAACTGCTCGGCACCGACTTCCAGCGTCTACCGGGCGCCGATCCGACGACGAAGTACGACCTCCTGCAACAGCAGTTGATCGCGGCCGGGCCCGGCGCGGCAGCCCTGATCATCACGACGGGCAAACAGCCGACAGCACCGTCCTCACACACCTGGAACGCCGTGAACCACGACGGCACCATCGTCTGGATCGACGCGCAGGCCGGGCGGGTCTCCGCAGGCGGCCCACTGTATGTCGACGGCGTCACCGACGTCTGGGCCATCCCACTCGACGCCGACTCGCACCCGATCCAGCGGCAGTCCGCGAACCCGGCGCCGGGCAGAGAGGTCGGGGACTTCTCGCCGGCGTCGCTGCCCTTCTCGACCAAGGGACCAACCGAGCCTGCCTCGACGCCTGCCGCGGTGAGTAGTGCGGATTCGACAGTCGCGAGCGAGGCCGAGCAGGACGCTCCGGTGACCATCGCGGGCTCGGATGGCCAGTCGGTTTTGGATACGTCGCCGCCGCACGTCATTGAGATGTGGGGCAATTCCGGCCTGCTGGTGCGTACGATCGATGCGAAGAGATTCAAAGTCGAGCTCGGCCATGCGGCCGACAGAAACGTCTGCTGGTCTTATCTGCACTCTACGGTGAGGACTCCACTCTACAAGACCGGGGACGATTCCGGACCATTTGGCCGCTTCATGGGAATCCTGGCTGATCCAGCGGTATTCTTCGACGGTCCGGGTGACGACACTCGGTTCGTCTCCTTCGACGCCACAGACCAGTCCTCGAATACGATGGCACCAAAGACGGCTATTCCACGGGCTGACCTCAATCTTACCGAAAAGATCGAAGAACTCCGGAATGAAGTGCAAGCTGCCGGAGGTGAAAGCAACTCCGAGGTGGTTACCCACGGCTTCCCCCTGCTGGAGGGTTTCCGTGGCCTGCTGTACGTGCCGAAGGAAGATTCGAGCTGGGATTCGGTCAAGAACCAATTCCAGAAGAATGTCGACGCTTTGGCGATACGCCTCAAGGAATCCGGCCAGCCGATTCCTGACGTGATAAATGTTTTCAAATCTGATCCAAAAGGTCAGAATCTCGAACCGTTCATCAAGTTGACGCCGGCCGAGCCGCCTCCGGACAGCCAGTCCACGGTGCCGGACCGGCAACGATCTACACCAGCCCAGCCCTCGACAGCCCCGAACTCCACCCGTCCAGCGACAGAGACCGCTCGACCGGCTCCCCAACTGCGACAGGAACGTTTGGCACAGTGGCGCACCGGCAGCACCGGGCAGAGCCGCCCATCGGAATCATCCGAGCCGGCCCGTAGGACGAATCCTGCAGCAGCGACCCGGGAATCCACCACGGCGGCTCCCGCGCATCCTTCCCCTGACGTCGACAAACCACTCTCGGTCACAGAACGAATCCGCCGTTTCGACCCGAACAGGCCGGGGGCGGGAACTCGACCGGTCGGTACGTCGAGCCACACAGGCGCCGCCTCACCCCCGGATACTGATCGTCACACGACGACCGCACCCCCGCCTCCCAGGGCCGAACCCGATGGCAGTAAAGAAAAACCACCCACTGCCGCACGCCAGGAACAGTCGACACGTCAGGAACAGTCGAACCGAGAAAACACCACCCCGGCACCGAGCGCTCAGTCCATGGTGCCGGACCGGCAACGATCCTCGCAGCAAGGCCGGGAGCCAACTGTTGACTTGGATGGCAGTCCTCACCGGCCGGGTGTCACGTCCGCCGGTGATACGTCGGGGTCGGCGAGCGCATCGTCGTCAGTCTCGGCCAGGAGCGATGAGCTGCTGATTCCCAGTAGGGGGACAGCCTTCGAAGAGGCACGCAGGAAGTTCCAGAAAGCCCCGACACAGCGATCGTCTTCGAGTACGGCAAGTGGCTCCGGATCGGTGTTGCCGCCCTCGTCGACTGAGGGGTTTGCATCGGTCGATGCTTTGCCGCCCTCGTCGACTGACGGTTTCACGGCGCCTGCGGTCGAGCCGGAAGTGTCGTCGAGTAGTCCGGATTCCGTTGTCGCCACTGAGAGTGTTCAGAGCGAGGACGCTCAGGCAGCGCCGGCGATCACGGTGGGGTCGGATGGGCGGCCGATTCCCCCCGCAGCGGCGGATGCCCTCGCCGAGTGGAACGGCGACGGCTTGCTGGTCCGCACGTTCGATGCGAAGAAATTCGATGTCGAGCTTGCTCGTACCGAGAATCACCAGGGCACCTGCTGGTCCTATCTGCACCCTCAGGTGGCCACCCCGCTCTACAACGTCGGCGACGGACCAGTCGGGCGTTACATGGCCATTCTGGCCGGTCCGGCGTCCTTCCTTGACGGCCCGGACGGCAATACCCTTTTCGTTGACTTCCTCGTCTCGGATGGGTCCACCAATGCCAACAACAACACGAATCGGCCACCCATTTCGCAGGATGAAATCGGAGGACTTTCCGAGAGGCTCGGGGATTTCCGCGGCAGAGTTATAGACAGGGGTGCATCAACCAACTCCGAGGTGATCACCCACGGTATCCCGGTCGACAGCCTCCGGGGAATGCTTTACATTCCCAAGTCGGGAGAAAGCTGGGATAACGTAAAATCTTCCTTCCAGAAGAGCATCAATCTGCTGGCAGGGCGCCAGGGCGCTCCCCCGGAAGTACAGATCTTCCAAAGCGGCGCAAACGGCACCGGCTTGCACTGGATCGCCACGCTCGAACCATCCACTACACCAGCCCAGCCCTCGACAGCCCCGAACTCCACCCGTCCAGTAACGGAGACCGCTCGACCGGCTCCCCAACTGGGACAGGACCGTCTGGCACAGTGGCGCACCGGCAGCACCGGGCAGAGCCGCCCATCGGAATCATCCGAGCCGGCCCGTAGGACGAATCCTGCAGCAGCGACCCGGGAATCCACCACGGCGGCTCCCGCGCATCCTTCCAGTGACGTCGACAGCAAACCACTCTCGTTCGCAGAACGAATCCGCCGTTTCGACCCGAACAGGTCGGAAAAGGAAACTCGACCGGTCGGTACGTCGAGCCACACAGGCGCCGCTTCACACCCGGATACTGATCGTCACACGGCGACCGCACCCACGCCTCCCAGGGCCGAACCCGACGACAATGAAGAAAAACAACCCGCTGCCGCACGCCAGGAGCAATCGACACGCCAGGAACAGTCGACACATCAGGAACAGTCGAACCGAGAAAACACCACCCCGGCACCGAGCGCTCCGCCGATTCCCCCTAGCACCAGCGTGCCGAGCCGCCCATCGATGGGGAGGCCTGCTGCTCACCAACAAGAACCGGGGCCTGGACCGGTGGCTCAGGACGATGGAACCCTGCCGGTTGTGCCGGGCACCAGTTCGCGAAGCCGGACCAGCAGGCTGCTTGCGCAGTGGGAGAAGAAGCTGCCGGAAGGCACCTCGGGAGCGACGACCGCCGCGCCGGAAGGATCGACGCCGGCATCCGCAACGGCGACAGCCCCGGGCCGGGCTGACGGCGTGTCTCAAGTGAACGCCGATGTACTGGCGGATAACGCACCGAACGCCGGCGTCCTCGGCACGAATTCAAGGTTCGTCTCGGCTGAGGAGGTGTCTGCGTCCCGGCCGACCTCGATTCGACATGCCTCGCAGGCAGATCATGAGGCCCTGGTCGGTGCCCTGCCGAAGGCGTCGGACGGCTCGCCAGCCCGTTTCCCGGATCCGTTGAGCACCGACTGGGCCTTCTACGTCAACGATGGCGGGCCGGAAGTACCGGGACGGGCCAACAACTGCGCCGACCTGGGGTTGTCGGTTCTGTCGACCTGGTTCGGGCAGCCGACGGCTGCCGGCTCCCGTACGGAGCCGTCCGGAGCGGAGACCGGCAGTACGGCCCGGCAGGAGCGGGTGCTCGGATCAAGTTATCGGCGGATGCCCGGCGGCGACGCGGCGGCACAATTCGATGCGCTCCGCGGGCAGCTGCTCGATGGCGGTCCCGGCGCAGCCGCGGTGATCATCACGACCGGGCGGCAGCCGGATGCGCCTACCTCGCACACCTGGAACGCGGTCAATCACGGTGGCACGATCGTGTGGCTGGATGCGCAAACCGGGCTGGTATCGCCGACGGCCCCGATCCATACCGCCGGGATCACCGGGGTGTGGGCGATCGTGCTCGACGCCGACGCACGGCCGATCGCTGGAAACGCCGACCCCGGCCATCCTCAGGACTCGCCGCCCGTGAAGGAGACCGAAGGCACGCGCAGGTCCACCACCGAGCAGGTGTCGGCGCCTGAGGCTGTCGTGCCGCCCGCGGCGAACACCGACGTTGGATCCGGCGAGGCGCTGCCGGGCTTCTATCGGGATCACCATGACCTGCTGTACAACCTCGAGAGGATCGATGGTCTCGACAAACTCGCCGACGAGATCAGCGATGCCGTTCCATCAGCCTTTACCACTTTGCTCGCAAAGAAGGGCGGGGCGGCGAGGGATCCGCAATTCGTCCCGGGCGAACTGCGAGCGCCGAATTTCAGAGATGTCATCAAGAATGAATGGCGATCACTCTTTGCCTCGGGGGGTCGATCCTTCGACGCCGAGTATTTGGGTGGGCAATTCGAGATCCATATCGAGGCGAAACCCGAGTACGGCAAGGCCAAAGACGTCCGAGACAGCGGAGAATCATCGAAGTTTGACACCCGCGTCGACGCGTCGAGCAACGAGAAAAGCGCCGCCAGCGATTCGCAGGGCGGGCAATTGACGGCCCGGTTCGTTGACCCGGCGACGCACGGGGTGATGGGCGGTGGCGCCATCACTCTAAGTAACAGGCGCTTCGCGGTGGGACAGCCGACATCGACCGAGCATGGCTCGAAGCAGGCCGACATGCGCACCCTACGCAGCGGCAAGAACTCGAAACTGGTTACCCTTTCCAGTAATTTTCAAGTAACTGTTTCGGATGCTCGTAGTCTCTCGCCGAGATTGACGGGTGATCCCGTAACCGCTGCTGCTGACGTTGTCTTCCACACCTTCGAGGACATAGAGCGGGCCACCAAAACCGAACAGGAACCCGTCAAGTCCGATCCCCGTGAAGGGATACGCCTCCAGAAATACACCGCGGATTTCTTCGAATACTTTACCGCGGAGAGAGTGGTCGGCGCACATATCGATGACAAGGCGACGACCTGGAATGAGGTCGTCGAGCACACGCTCCACAAACTGCGGGAGAAAAATCTGGTGGACCACGGGTCTGAGGGTGCCGAGACCCTTCGACAAGAGCTCTCCCAGGCGCGGTTGGAGAGCAACGTGACCCGGCTGCTCGGCGGTGGAACAGAAACGGCTCCGATCGCTCGGAACAAGAAATTCCTGAAATGGTCCCTTCCGGAAATCTTCGGCAGTCGCGGCGTAATACTGCAGATGACCGCTGAGCCCATCGCGGTGGAAGCCGTGGGAGCAGCGGGCAAAACGACGATCAGATGGCAGCCGGCGACCTCGTCGTATGACAAAACCGGTCAGAGCTACAAGACCGGGGTCGACGCCTCCGTCTACGTCGGCCCGGGATTCGAACAGTCGACGATTGCGGCCGCATCCTTCCAGGTCAATGGCCAGGCCGGGATGAACATGACGAAGGCAGTCACGCAGACACGCACCAGCGTCGACCGACTCGGCTACGAGCTCAAGGACGTCGACAACGTTCAAGCCAAGACCACGCTACGTCTCACCATCAAGTCCACCTCCGGGCTGGAAACTCCGATCGTGGTGGACGTCGACGTCATCGGCCGTCTGCCTAGCAAGACGTTCGACGCGATCGCGGCTGGTGCCGAAAACGACAAGAATCGACATGAACACGAACTAGCCAAAACTGGCTGGGAATCCAAGTCGACGGCCGGCGAGACGCAGAGTGCGATTGCAGAGAAATTCGAGCGCGCCGCCGAGTCGGCGCTGGGGGAGGCAACGGCGGCTCAGCAGGAGGCAGAGTCGGCCCAGAAGGATGTGGACGCTGCCCGCTGGAATCACACGGTAGCCCTGAACCAGGAGGCTGCGGCGCGTCGGGAGTTGGCTCACGCGAAGTCCGAGGTGCCTGACGGCGGGACGGAGTCCGTGGAACCCGAGGCCGCGAAGAACCTGGCGGAGGCTCGAAAACGGGTCGACGACCGACAGAATGAATACCAAGCCGCGGAATCGCAGCTCGCTTTGGTCGCCGAAAAGGCTCGAGTTGCACATGAAAAGTATTCTCAGCTGCAGAGCTCGGCCCAGAAAGAGCGCAGCGCGGCTGACGATGCCCGCAGAGAAGCCGACTCGGCCGAGCACGAGTTCGCCACAGCCATGGAGAAGCTGGAGGAGTCCCAGAGGAAACTGGACGCCACCGAGCGTGCGGCCGACCCCGAGAAGAATCTCACCGTTCCGGAGTTCGCGAAGGATGGTGGCCGGTATGCCGTGCAGAACCTCACCGAATTCCAGGGCGTGTTCGACGATGTCAAGTTCGCCATCGGAAAACTCGAGGGCGATTTTCTTCCAGTATTCGACGGCTCCGGGGAGCCCAAACCCGAAAGTTTGCGGGATCTGGGCATCCGGCAACGGAATCTGGAAAAGCTGAACGGCATTCTGTCGCCGTTCTCCCTGAGGCAGAACATGTCGGCACTGCTCGGGAAGGGAATGACCGCCAATATCTCGCGGCCGGGCACCTGGGGCCCCAAAAACGTCATTGTTCATGTACGCGCCGAATTCGTAGATGGATTCAGGAGCGATGGCACTGAAACGAACTATGCCGTACGAACTTCGCAAACGCGTGCGGTTCAGTACAAATATACTAGGAGTCGGCAGTTCTCAGCCGGACTCAGCGCCTCGGCCGGCGGCGTCAGACGTCGGAGCGGAAGCGCCGGACTCCGACAATCCGCAGGGGGCTCCGCGGGCGCTGGATACCGCTATCAGCGCACTGACCTGAGCGGCTCGCAGATCACCGGTAGCGAGATGCTTCTCAACGGTGGGACCAAAAACTCTGAGGCGTTCTCCAACAATTTAAAAATTTCCGTCACGGTGACACCACAGCGAGTCACTCCCCGTTTCGCCAACAAATCTGTCAGTCGCCTGGTCCGCTCGATCGAATTCCGCGACGGAATTCCTGAGGCCCGAAAGTCATACGTCAAGGACACTGCGGTCATTTTCATTGACTCCAGAGGCAACAAAGCGACTCAATATGAGTTCGAGGCCGAATACCCAGTCGTCGCCCTGTTCGATCAGGCCAGCGTGATGACCAGCGCCTCAGCCAAGGAGGAGAACGACGCCGGAACAGAGGCGCCGCCTGTCGTGTCAGATGTGGAGAAGAGCAGGCTCAGTCTCGGCAAACTCGACCAGCCCGATGAACCGGGGCTGACGAATTTCAAGTGGCTGGAGGTCTCGAGCTTCCCGGGAGCCAAGCGGATCTCGGACGCGGCGGAGTCCGTCCTGCGCAAGTTCACGAGCGATCAGGACAATGCGCGGCGTCTCGACGGCTTACGCCGGGCTGACGCCATCAAACCGGGCATGCCTCTCTGGGAAGCCTTGCAGAGCCGGTTGGGCGAAGCCGAACAGCGGGGCGCCCTCCGAGACATGATCGACGGAAAATGGATCATCGACAATGTCGCGGGCGCAAGCAAGGGTGCCAAGATCAATCTTGCGGTCAAGGCCCGGCTCCGTAACCCGACGGTCGTCCCGGTCGACCGACAGATGATTTCCACCGAGAGCGCGTCGATCGGCGGGCACGAGGTTGACAGCGTTCGCATCTCCGATCATCGGTTCGGAATTTTCGGGGGACCGTCGGGCGCGCATCGGCAGGTCCCCGACAGGAGGTCATCCGGGCAGGTCGGCGAAGGCGGTGTCGAAAACACTCCGGGAGGCGGCACTATCGCCTTCGCGAGCAACACCTACACACTGGATGGCAACGTCGGCACCAAGAAGGGGGAGAGCCTGGCCGGAACGATCGAGAGGAATTCGAACAACCGGTCCGGAACGACGGCGTCCTACCTGGTCAGCTTCGATGCCGATGTCAGCATCGGCGCGGAAATGATGTTCAATCACCGGATCTACAGCCTCTTCCCGCACAGTCTCCGACCCCAAAGTCATCGTTCTGTTACGGAGAGATCCACCATCCGCGAGGCCGTGCAGTTGCGATTGTCGTACGACCAACTGCTAGAACTGCAAAAGGACCTTAATTCAAACCAGCACGGCGACGAAAAGAACCCGGATTCAGACCAGCACGGCAACAAAAAGGTTCTTGTGCAGAGGCTCGCCGGTGATTCCGATGATTCCGGTGGATTGCTGCCGACTCCGAAGCACAGCGTCACCCTGGACCTCGACGCGGACGCGGCGAACAGCAAGAGCAAGGTGGGTCAAGGTATTTTCGTGGTCCACCACGTAGATCCGATCCACGAGAAGATGTTCAAGCGGCCTGCGGGCCAGCCGCCTGCCGGCCACCCGCTTGCCCGTCGACTGAAGTCAATCATCGACAATCCGCACTTCAATGACAACATGCACCAACGGCAGATCCTGCGAGACCTGCTGTCCGCCGAGGGCTTGACTCAACATCTGACCGCGATCACTGACGGCGGCATCTCCCTTTTCCAGCTCGAGCCACGACTTCTGGAAGGGACGTTCGGCTACAGCGATGTCCGGCTGGTTGCCGTTTCGGACGGTAATCCCAAGCTGCTCGGCCTCGTTGCGAACAACGACGACATCGATGTGAAGGTCACCTATGCCAAGGAAGAAGGCGGAGGCAAGCACAGCGGATCATCGCAGGGCGGAAGGCTGGCCGCGACGGGTGCCGGTTTCTTCGGAAACACAGGTGCGGAGAACGGTTCAACCGCACGGGACGGTGGTCGGGGAGACTCGGCACCAGGTGGCGTGAGCAGCAAATACGTCGATGTCGGTGCGGGCGGTGGCCTCGGGTCTGGGGTATCGCGGGTACAGAACACCTCGCGGGATAACGGCAACAGTGATTTCGTCACCCAGGTCAGCTCGGCTCGCGGAGTCAAGGCGCGAGTGGAATCCACGCTGACCTATCAGATCCAGGCCATCAAGTCGAAGAGCAATGAGAAGGTGGTTCTGTTCCAGACCTCTGGCAGGCTGGTCCAGGATCGGTGGGCCGACGACCTGCTCATCACCGAGGGCGCCAGCGACTCGGGGCCGAGCGGGGACGCCGGCCCGGTTGTAAGTCCCGAGGGGAGTCCGGCCAGCGGCGTGGATTCGACCGCAGGCAAGCAGCCAACGTCGGAGTACGTGATCTCGGCGGAGGATTCGGGGACCATTCTGCAGACCGACCGGGGTCTGCCCGTGCCGGCGCGTTTCGTTCCCGAAGGGATCAGCGACGTCGCCGAGATCCAAGACCAGGCTGTCGACCGGGCCGCTGCCCTACGCCTGGGAATGTTCGACGTGGAGCAGCTCCGTCAGGCATTGGGCGCGGAGAAGCTCCTACCCGCTGTCGCGCAGATGCTGGCGCCGGGCGGGTTTGCACTTCCGAAGATGCGGGCGACGGGCCTCATCGGTAGTTCCGGGTCGGATTTCAAGGTCAAACTCGTTCCCAAGAAGGTCCGTCTGGGCGGGGTGAGCAGCAAGGTCTACCGCGAGTATGCGGCGGGTCAGGGCTCGGGCCTCAGCGGCAACACCGGTACCAGTTGGCAGAGCGACTCTGAGGTGCCGCTGTACGTCGGGGAAGGGAACCCCGCCAATTCCCGCGATCACCTCCCGGCCGGCTTCCTCGGTCTTGGTTTCACGGCGAGTTCCACCGAAGCCGCAATGGGTTCGGGGACTGCCGGTGCCTCGTCCACGAACACCAAACCCGAGAGTCCGTCCGCGTTGCTCCACTACGAATGCGATGTCAAGATCGAGGGCTCTCTCGGCGGAATCTGGAAGACACCTGTCGAAGTCCCCCACACCACGACGATTTCCCTGCGTGCAGACCTGGATGTCGCCGAAAAGATCCTCGGTGTCGGGTCGGCGAACATGGCGAGCACCGGTGACGCCGCCCGGGTAGCGGATTTCCAGACGATCAAGACTGGTGAAATTGCGCTGGCGAAACAGGCCGCAGCCTTCGTGGCGGCCGCGGAGGAGTTGAAGAAGGCCCGGCACTCGCTGAAATTGAAAGAGGGCTCCATCAGCGACCTCGTCGCGAAGAGGGCCGAGGCCGGCGCCGGGTGGCTCAGACTCGCGGCCGAGCAGGGCGAGCGACTCAAGATGTTCCGGCGGTATCAGGGCGTCCTATCCACGGGATCCCCGGACCGCCCCGTATCGAATCCTGACCGAATCGACCAGGGCAGCGAACTGCCGCCGTCGACGACCGGCGCCGCTTCGACGTTCGAGAGAGCTTCGGGCTTCGAGTCGGGCAACCTGACCAGGCCGTCGTCCGCCGACCAGTCTGCCCTGGAGAACGCGGTGCCCCGGGACGAGTCCGGCACGCCGCTCAGGCATCAGGATCCTCGTCTGGGTACCTGGAACAAGTTGGTCAACGACGGCGGCCCGACCGTCTTCGGGCGGGCGAACAACTGTGCCGACACCGCGTTGTCGTTCGTCTCGACCTGGTTCGGGCAGCCGGCGGTCTCCGGGGCACGGACCGCTGAGGTCAGCGGCGAGAAGGACAGCACCCGCAGGCAGGAACAGACACTCGGCGGCACGTTCCGGATCAACCCCGGATCGACTGCCGTCGAGATGTTCGGCTCGCTCGCCGACGAGTTGCGGGCGGCAGGGCACGGTGCCGCCGCGGTGATCATTACGGCCGGTAAGCAGCCGTCCGGATCGTCGGGCCACTCATGGAACGCGGTGAACCATCAGGGGGAGATCCTCTGGGTCGATGCGCAGAACCGGATCGCGGCCTCGGATGTTCCGATCCACACCGAAGGGGTCACCGCGGTCTGGTCGATCGTTCTCGGCCCGAGCGGGCACCCGATCGGTGCCGGGTGGTCCGGCACCGAAGACACGACGGTGCCTCCGGCCGGCGAGTCACCCGCAGAGACCACGGAGGAACCTGCCACAAAGAGCCCTGCGATGGCCCGTGCAGAGGATGAGCGCCGGGAAGCCGGCTCCGTGGCGTTCCCGCCGGACGGCGACGACGATGGCGGGTACGAGCTTTGAGCTACTCCTTGACAGCGGGTGGACTGGTCATGGGACTGGTACTCGCGGCCGCACCGGCGGTGCCGGACGTGCCGCCGTTGGAACAGCCCGGCGGGGGTACGTGTGCGCCGCCGGCCGTGACTGTCGCCACCGCTCAGCCGTGGGCGGTCACCCGGATGGCGGTGCAGCGGGCCTGGCCGGTGACCCGAGGCAAGGGTGTGCGGGTCGCGGTCGTCGACTCCGGTGTGGACGGAACGCATCCGCAGCTGAACGGCCGGGTCGCGAACGGGTTCGATGTGCTGCGCCAGCGGGCGGGCGCGGACACCGACTGTGTCGGGCACGGCACGTTCGTGGCCGGGATCATCGGGGCCGCCCCGGTGAAGGGCACCCCGTTCGCCGGAGTGGCTCCGGACGTGACGATCGTGCCGTACCGGCAGAGCGACTCCGGCCAGGGCGGGAACGCCACCGGCCTGGCCCGGGGCATCGTCCGCGCCACCAAGGACGGTGCCGACGTGATCAACGTGTCGGTGGCCGCCGTGGTCTCCAGCGAAACGCTGCGAGCCGCCGTGGCCTACGCCGAGAAACACGACGTCCTGGTCGTCGCGGCGGTCGCCAACGAGGCCGCGAACGGCAACCCGGTCGCCTACCCGGCCGCCTACCCGGACGTGCTCGGGGTGGGTGCGGTCGACCAGGACGGCGCCCGGGCCGCCTTCTCCGGCACCGGCAGTGACGTGGATCTGGTCGCTCCCGGCGTACAGGTGGTCAGCACCGGGCCGCGTGGGCCGGGACATCTGGTGGCCAGCGGCACCAGCTTCTCCACGCCGTACGTCGCTGGTGTGGCCGCACTGGTGCGCGCCGCCCATCCGGACCTGACCGCAGCACAGGTCCGGCATCGGCTCGAGGCCACCGCGGACCATCCGGCCCGGTCATTGCCCGACAGCGAGTACGGGTGGGGGGTGGTCAACGCCTATGCAGCGGTGACCGCTGTTCTACCGGAGGAAGCCGGTGCGGCCGCAGGCGCCCCGAAGCCGCACGTCGTTCCCGCTGCGGCGGCTACCGGAGCGTTGCCGCCGGCGACGGTGACGGCGCTCGCCGTCGCCGCAGGTTCCGTCCTGCTGGCGGGCGCCGCGCTCGCTGGCCGTCGACTACTGGCCCAGGGCCGCCGCCGACGCTGGCGCCCAGCCGGATCTGGAAAGGAAATCTCGTCGTGAGCGGTGTCGCGTTCCACCGGCCACCCCGGGCGGCCGCTCCCCCGATGCCCCGGGGCGAACTCGAACTGCAGCAGCCGCCGGAGCTGCCCGAGGTAGCTCAGGCCGAGCTGTCGTCGATGGTGGGGTACCTGCCGATGGGGCTTGGCGCCGGTGCCGCCGCTCTGATGATGACCGGCGGCAACGGTGGGGTGACCACCTATGTGTCGTCCGGGATGATGGCGGTGTCCACGCTGGCCATGGCCCTCGTCCAGTTGGGCCGCGGCGGTGCCGACCGCAAGCGCCGGCTCACCGGGGAGCGCCGTGACTACCTGCGCTACCTGTCGCAGATCCGGTCGAAGACCCGGGAGGCGATCCAGCAGCAGCGGGTGGCGGCGACTTTCGTGCACCCGGATCCGGCCGATCTGTTGGCGCTGGCCGGTACCGGCCGGCTGTGGGAGCGGCGTGCCGAACACCCGGACTTCGCCGAGGTGCGGATCGGTCTGGGTGTGCACCGGACGGCTCTGCGGCTGGTCGCGCCGCAGACCAAGCCGATCGAGGATCTGGAGCCGCTGTCGGCCGGTGCGCTGCGCCGGTTCATTCGGGCCCACGGTTCGGCCGGTGACCTGCCGACCGCGCTGCGGCTGGGCGGTTTTCCGGCGCTGACCGTCACCGGCCACCCGGAGCACACCCAAGCCTGGGTACGTGCGGTCCTGGCCCAGTTGACGACCTTCCATGCGCCGCAGGATCTGCGCATCGTGTTCCTGAACCCGGCCGGACCCGACGACCCGTGGGGGTGGGCCAAGTGGCTGCCGCACACCGGGCATCCGAGCCGACGGGACGCCGCCGGACCGATGCGGCTGTTCGCGACCTCCGAGGATGAGCTGTTGCGCCTGATCGGGGCGGATCTGGTCGAACGTGGTGTCGCCTTCCAGTCTGACGCCGTACCGAGTGCGACTGAACCGATGATGGTGGTGGTCGCCGACGGGATGTCGCCTCCGGTGCGGACGCCGTGGTATCAGGGCGGGGTCCGCAACACCGTGCTGATCGAGCTACGGACACCGGACACGTCGGGCCCGCTGCCGCCGGGTCTGCACCTCGAGATCGACGCCGAGCACATCGGGATGGCCGGTGGTGGTCAGGCACTGGGCCGGCCGGACACTCTGAGCCGGCTGCGGGCGGAGATGCTGGCCCGCCGGATCGCTCCGTACCGGATCGGCTCGGCGTCCGGCGGTGCCGGCGGCGACGAACCGTTGTCGACGAGCTTGGACCTGACCCGCCTGCTCGACATCAGCAATGCCCGGACGTACGACGTACGGTCGTTGTGGAAGGCGACCGGCCGGTGGGGCAACCTGCGGGTGCCGCTCGGGATCGGCGCGGACGGCCGGGTGCTGGTCCTCGACCTGAAGGAGTCGGCCCAGGGTGGGATGGGCCCGCACGGGGTGATGATCGGCGCCACCGGTTCGGGTAAGAGTGAGCTGCTGCGGACGCTGGTCATCGGACTGGCAGCGACGCACTCCTCGGAGACGTTGAACTTCGTACTCGCCGACTTCAAGGGCGGCGCGACCTTCATCGGCATGGAGAACCTGCCGCACACCTCGGCGGTGATCACCAACCTGGCGGACGAGTTGCCGCTGGTGGCCCGCATGCAGGACGCCCTGCAGGGGGAAATGATCCGGCGGCAGCAGCTGCTGCGCGACGCCGGCTTCAGTTCGCTGAAAGACTACGAGAAGGCCCGGATCGGTGGCGCATCGCTGTCGTCGCTGCCGACGCTGCTTGTCATCGTCGACGAGTTCAGTGAGCTGCTGGCCACGAAACCGGAGTTCCTGGACCTGTTCGTGATGATCGGGCGGTTGGGCCGCAGTCTCGGCGTGCACCTGCTGCTGGCCTCGCAGCGACTCGAGGAGGGGCGCATCCACCAGTTGGAGAGCCACCTGTCGTACCGGCTGGCACTGCGGACGTTCTCGGCCTCGGAGAGCCGGTCGATCATCGGGGTGCCGTACGCCCACGAACTGCCGTCGGCTCCCGGCAACGGCTATCTCAAGCACGGTACGTCGGAGCTGGTGCGGTTCAAGGCGAGCTATGTCTCTGGCCCCTGTCCCGGCCCGGAGACCCGCCGGGCGGCGCCGACGGTACGCCGCGAGATCGTCGACTTCGATACGACGTACGCCGGGCCCGCCACCGTGGAAACCACCGCCGAGCCCGAGCCGTCCACCCCGGCCGACGGCGCCAGCCTGATCGAGGTGTTGACCGACCGACTGGTCGGCAGCGGGCCGCTGGCCCGGCAGGTGTGGCTGCCGCCGCTGGCCGAACCACCCACCCTGGACACCCTGCTGCCCGGCATCGTGCAGACCGCGGCCCGGGGGCTGCACGCTTCCGGTTGGACGATCGGGTCACTGGCTGCCCCGATCGGTGTCGTCGACCGCCCGTTCGAGCAACGCCGCGAGCTGATGATCGCCGACCTGAGCGCCGGGGCCGGACACGTCGGTGTCGCCGGCGCACCGCAGAGCGGCAAGAGCACCATGCTGCGTACGCTGGTCGCGTCGCTGGCGTTGACCCACACCCCGGCCGAGATCCAGTTCTATCTGCTCGACTTCGGTGGTGGCGCACTGGCCGGGCTGGCCGGTCTCCCGCACGTAGGCTGTGTCACCAACCGGCTCGACCGGGACCGGGTGAAACGGACCGTGGCCGAGCTCAGTGCGCTGCTCGAATGCCGCGAGCAGGTTTTCGGCGCCAACGGTATCGAGTCGGTCGCCGACTACCGGCGGCTGCGGGCCGAGCAGAACGGGGCCGGTGACCCGTACGGTGACGTCTTCCTGGTCATCGACGGTTGGGCCACCCTGCGGCAGGAGTTCGAAGACCTGGAGCCCCGGGTTCTCGAACTGGCGGCCCGGGGCCTCGGTTTCGGTATTCACCTGATGCTTGCCGCGACCCGCTGGTCGGAGATCCGCCCGTCGCTGCGGGACCTGCTCGGCAGCCGGTTCGAGCTACGCCTCGGTGACGTGCTGGAATCCGAGGTCGGTGGCCGGGCGGCGGCGGGTGTGCCGGCCGCGCCGGGCCGGGGCTTGACGACGCAGGGCTACCACTTCTTGTCGGCCGTGCCGCGCCTGGACGGGGTCACCTCCGCCGACGACCTGTCGTCGGCGGTCCGGACACTGGTCGAGGACATGGACGACGCGTGGACCGGTTCCCGGGCACCGGAGGTTCGGCTGCTACCCGACAACCTGCCGGTCACCGCGCTGCCCGAGCCGGCCGGCGACATCCGGGTGCCGTTGGGCTGGGACGAGCACCGGCTCGCTCCGGTCCACCACGACTTCGACCAGTCGCCGCACCTGCTGGTCTTCGGCGATGAGCAGACCGGCAAGACGAACCTGCTGCGCCTGATCGCCCGGGCGGTGACCACCCGATACACGGCGGCGCAGGCCCGTGTGCTGTTCGGGGACTTCCGCGGCGAGCTCTACGACGCGGTCCCTGCCGAATACCGGATCGGGTACGCCACAAACGCCGACGCGCTGGCCGAGCTCGCCGAGAACGCGGCCGTGTCGATGCGTGCCCGGCTGCCAGGAGCGGACGTCACCCCGGACCGGCTGCGGCTGCGGGACTGGTGGAGCGGGCCGCGACTGTTCCTGCTCATCGACGACTACGACCTGGCCGCCGGTGCCGGCGCCGGACCGTTGCAGCCGTTGCAGGACCTGCTCGCGCAGGGCTCGGTGATCGGCATGCACCTGGTGGTGGCCCGCAGCAGTTCGGGCGCGATGCGCGGCATGATGGATCCGCTGCTGCGCCGGATGTGGGAGCTCGGCAATCCCGGGATGCTCTTCTCCTATCCCCGGGAAGAGGGCAAGTTCCTCGGCGAGGCCGGCCCGCGTCTGCTTCCGCCTGGGCGTGCCCAACTGGTCACCCGGCGCAGCGTCCAACTGGTCCAGACCGGCGCGGTCCCGGTGGCCGACGCCGCGACCGGCGGGTAGCCGTCGTGACCGTACCCGTTCCCCCGCTCGTCTTCTTCATCATGGAGTGTGCCACTTGATAAATGCCGTTTCGTCCGGTGTATGCCGGTTGACCGTGGTGGCGCCGGCCGGCCGAGCGGACGTAGCGGTGCCGTCCGACCTGCCGCTGGCGCAATTGCTGCCGGTACTGCTGGCACGCGGTGCGGCCGGTGACGTGACGACCGGGCGATGGGTGCTGCAACGTCTGGGCGAAGAGCCGCTCGCCGACGAACAAACCCCGACTGACCTCGGCCTGCACGATGGTGAACTGCTGCATCTGCGGCCCGTCGAAGCGGTGCTGCCCCCGATCGACTTCGACGACATCGTCGACGGGGTCAGCACCGCCGTCGAGGGACTGACCGGCCGCTGGCAACCCGCCAACAGCCGGCGGCTGCTGATCGCGGCCGGTGCCGTCGTCCTCTGCGCCGGACTGGCCGCCGCCTCCACCGGGGCCGGCAGCGCCCCACGGGTGATCACCGCCGCGGTGCTCGCGATTGCGCTGGCGATCGTTGCCGGCGCGTGTTCCCGGGCGCTCGGTGACCGTGCCGCCGCCACGGTCACCGGCACCGCCGCGGTCGCGTTCGCCGGGCTGACCGGGTCCCTGCTGCCCGGCCTGTCCGGTGCCGCGCCGGCCGCTTCCGGTGGGGGCCTGCTCGCCGGTAGCGCACTCGCCGCCGCCACCGCCGTACTGGTCTCGATCACGGTCGGGGCCTCGACCCCGTTCTTCGCCGGGGTCCTGGCGGTGACCTCGGCCGGCGCCCTCGCCGGGTTGCTGACCGTCTGGCCCGGCCTGACCGCGGCTGCCGCCGCGGCCGACGTGGTAGCGACGGCATTCCTGGCCAGCGTGCTGATCCCCAACCTGGTCACCCGGATGGTCCGGCTACGCGTGCCGGCCCTGCCGTCCGGACGTGAAGACCTCAGCCGGGACATCGAACCGCACCCGGAGCCGCAGATCGTCGCACAGGCAGCCGCCGCGGACCGGTACCTGACCGCGTTCGCGGGTGCCGTCGCGCTGATCTGTGTCGGCGGCTTCATCCCGTTGGGCATGACGGGCGGCTTCCTGAACTGGGCACTCCTCGGTGTGGTCAGTGGCGGGCTACTGTTGCGGGCGCGAAGCCTGGCAGCGACCTGGCAGCGGCTGTCCGCGGCGGTGCCGGGCCTTGTCGGAGCGGCGATCCTGGTGATGGGTACCGCGGCACACAGCGGTCAGGCGGTTCGGAGCCTGCTGGCAGCCGCGGCGGTGACGACCGGCGTGCTCCTGGTGACGGGGTCGTCCCGGCGTACCGACCGGGTGTCGCCGTACTGGGGCCGCCTGGCCGACATCGCCGAAACCCTCACCGCGATCGCGGTGATACCGCTGGCGATCGCCATCATGGGCGGCTACGAGTTCGTCCGCGGGCTGGCGGGCTGAGTCCGTGCAGAACAAGCGCGATCAACTCCAGGCACACGGCTTCGTCATCACCCGGCTGATCTCGGCGATCCTGCGCGCCGACCCGGACCAGCCGGAACGACCCATGCGGCGGACCGCCACCGGCGGGCTCATAGGTCTGGGCCTGTCCCTGCTCATGCTGCTGATCTACGGCCTTCTCGGCTTCACCCGGGGTGGCGGTGACAATTCCTGGCAGACCGCCAACTCGATCATCGTGGAGAAGGAGACCGGCACCCGGTACGTCTTCCTGGACGGCACCCTGCGCCCAGCGCTGAATTACGCCTCCGCTCGGCTGGCGGCCGGTGGCGCGGAGGCACAGATCCGGACTGTTTCGGCTGCCTCCCTCAAAGGTGTGCCGCACGGCCGGGCGATCGGGATCTCCGGTGCCCCCGACCAACTTCCGGCTTCGGGAACTCTCCGGCGTGGGGCCTGGCTCGTCTGCCTCAACGCCGGCGCCACCGCGACCGAGCCGGACACCGTGATCGCCGTCGATGCCGGATGGGCAGCCGTCGATCTGCCGGACGATCAGGCCGCTCTCGTGGTCGACGGCGCGTCGCAGCGCTACCTGATCTACCGCGGGCAGCGACTCGCCATCAAGAACAACACGGTGCTGTTGGCCCTCGGGTACGGCAGCGCCTCACCCAGCCGAGTACCCGGCTCGTGGCTGAACGCCTTCGAGGCCGGCCCGGAACTAAGCGTCCCGGAGGTTCCTGGCCGGGGCCGGAAAGGCCCCGTGGTGGGTGCCCGCAAAACCCGGATCGGTCAGGTCCTGCAGGCATCCGTGCCCGGTGCCGCCGCCGAGTACTACCTCGTTCTCGCGGACGGGTTGCTGCCGATCACGCCGACTGTGGCACGGCTGGTGGTGACCGATCCGGGCACCGCGAAGGCCTACCCCGGCGCGGTTGCCGAACCGATCCCGGTGAGCGCCGCCGCGGTGGTCAGCGCCGCCCGTTCGGCGACCCTGCTGCCGGTGGCCGGCCTGCCCGACACCCCACCGAAACTGGCCACCGGACTCTCCGGTGGCCGGTCGTGGTGTGCCCGGATGACGTTCGACGCCGGCCGCGGCCCCACCGTGACGCTGTCCACCGTCGACAGTGCCACAGTCACGGGCGTGACCACCGGCGCCACCGACTCGCGGGTGGCCGACATGGTGCAGGTGCCGCCGGGTTCCGGAGTCCTGGTGGCCGGGCAGGCAGCGCCCGGGGTACCGAGCGGGACCACATACCTGATCACCGATCTCGGCATCCGCTATCCGCTGCCGAGCGCCGAGGTGGTGGCCGCACTCGGCTACGAGGGGGTGGCCACGGTTCCGGTACCGACGACGGTGCTGGCGATGCTGCCGTCCGGCCCGAGCCTCGACCCGGAAGCGGCCCGTACCGAGCAGATCGACACCGGGGGCAGTTCACCTGGCTGACGATGCGGATCGCTGAGGCCGGCATCCCCACGGGACCCTGACACGTAAATGACGGTGACCACCGTGTTCGCTACAGAGAGTGGTCGTTGGTGGGCGTGATGAAGCGCGACCGGTGATGACGGTCGTTGGTGCGGTATTCGGTGGTGTGGCGGCTAGTACTGCTACGGGGGTTCGTAGCTTCCGAGCGGGCGCTGTTGCGTTGAGCGATCGGGTGCAGTGGTGCCGGCTCGGCCGCGCGGTCAGGCACAGTTGATCGGTGAGGTCTTCAGCCCGGTCGCGTTCGTGGTCTGCTCCGTCGTCGGCGTTCACGGGGTTCCGGTTTCCGCCGGAGGTGATCGTGGTGGCGGTCCGCTGGTACCTGCGTTACAACCTGTCGTATCGCGACGTCGAGGAGCTGCTCGCCGAACGCGGTATCGAAGCCGATCACGTCACCGTGTACCGGTGGGTGCAGCGGTTCACTCCGCTGCTGGCCGATGCGGCGCGATTCGCCCGGCGTTCGCCAGGTGACCGCTGGTTCGTGGATGAGACATACGTCAAGGTCAACGGCGTGTGGCGGTACGTGTACCGGGCCATCGACCAGCACGGGCAGGTCATCGACGTGCTGGTATCAGCCCGGCGCGGCGCGGCGGCGGCTCGCCGGTTCTTCACCCGCGCCTTGAAGGTGTTGAAGGTCGCGCCGGCCGAGGTGGTGACCGACGCCGCAGCCGTCTACCCGGCGGTGCTCGCCGACCTGGTCCCGGCCGCCTGGCATCACGTCGAGCAGTATGCGAACAACCCTGTCGAGGCCGATCACAGCCGACTCAAACAGCGACTTCGACCGATGCGCGGGTTACGCACCGACCGCACCGCCCAGACCGTGATCGCCGGACACGCCTTCGTCCAGAACCTGCGCCGCGGACATTACGAGATCGCCACCGAAACCCCATCCCGGCAACGCGTGGCCGCCGCGTTCACCGAACTCGCCACCGCGATCTGACTCCCGCCACCTGGCCAGGCCGAACACGTCTCCCGATCGAACAATGCAACAGCGCCCTCGTAGTCGACCTGAATCCCGTTCCGCAGCGACGTCCCCGTCACCCGGACGGCTGAGGCGCTGAGCAGGTAGCCGACGTCCACGTACAAGGAGCATTTGGGCCTCACGACCCACAGGATGCCACCCGGTGCCGCAACGATCGAGGTAGCGGTTCTATCCGGTGAGCGATCAGGGCCCAAGATGGGCGCTGTTGCATTGAGCGATCGGGTGCCGCGGTGTCGGCTCAGCCGAGTGTTCAGGCATTGTTGATCGGTGAGGTCTTCAGCCCGGTCGCGTTCGTGGTCTGCTCCGTCTTCGGCGTTCTCCGGGTCTCGTTTTCCGCCGGAGGTGATCGTGGTGGCGGTGCGCTGGTACCTGCGCTACAACCTGTCCTACCGCGACGTCGAGGAACTACTCGCCGAAGGGGGTGTCGAAGCCGATCACGTCATCGTGTATCGGTGGGTGCAGCGGTTCACGCCGTTGCTGGCCGATGCGGCACGGTTCGCCCGACGTTCGCCGGGTGACCGCTGGTTCGTTGATGAAACGTACGTGTAGGTCAACGGCGTCTGGCGGTACGTGTACCGGGCTGTCGATCAGTACGGGCAGGTCATCGACGTGCTGGTATCGGCCCGCCGCGACGCTGCCGCGACGCTGCCGCGGCTCGCCGGTTCTTGACCCGAGCCCTGAAGGCGTTGAAGGTGGTGCCGGTCGAGGTGGTGACCTACGCCGCAGCCGTCTACCCGGCGGTGCTCGCCGATCTGGTCCCGGCCGCCTGGCATCACGTCGAGCAGTACGCGAACAAACCCGGTCGAAGCCGATCACAGCCGACTCAAACACCGTCTCCGATCGATGCGGGAGACTACGCACCGACCGTATCGCCCAGACCGTGATCGCCGGACATGCCTTCGTCCAGAACCTCCGCCGCGGACACTACGAGATCGCCACTGAAACCCCAGCCCGGCACCGCGTGGCCGCCGCATTGGCCGAACTCGCTACCGCGATCTGACCACCACCGCCTGGCCAAGCCGGACACGTCTCTCGATCGAACAATGCAACAGCGCCGGTGGACGCGCCTTCGAGGCCGTGGCCGGCGATGTACAGGACGAGCACGTCATTCTCGGCGAGTCGCCGCAGCCCAACCGTGTGGATGTAGGCGTCGAGATCCGCCCGGGACCGCAGGGTGGCGGTGGGCTGCGGGGGCGAGATCGCCCGCGTACCGAGATCCGGGCAAGCGAAGAATGCCCGGACTGCGGCGAGTTGCCTCTTCACGCTGTCGGTGTAGGCGGTGTCGTCGTCGTGGTAGTCGTTGATCGCGACGGTGAGCAGGTAGCGGTTGCCGCCGTTCGCGGCCGTCGTTTCCAGCCGGTCGAGTGTGGTCATGAGTCGACGTCCGGGCGGCCGGTTTCACCCTGAGTCGTGACACATCGGGATGGCATCGTGACTATCGTGCTGCTGTATGCCTCCGAAGTACTGCGACGAGTGCAGGCCTCCGAAGTACTGCGACAAGCATCAGGGTCCGCGTTCACACGATCTGGTGGTCATCGTCCCGGGGATCATGGGAAGCCGGTTGACCGACACCACGACTGGCGCCGCGTTGTGGGGATTCAATGACCTGTCCTGGTACGTCAGGGCGTGGACGACGGGTTCCGGCCTGGCGGATCTGCACCTGACCGACGCCGAACGCGCTGGCCGCTACGGACGGGTCCAGGCCACGGGCCTGCTGAGCGTGCCTGCCTTCGCACGGGGACTGGGCGGCACGGTGCCGTACGAGCGGCTGGTCAAGGCGGTCAGAACAGTCGTGCATCACCCGGAGGTGCAGGTGGTCGAATTCCCGTACGACTGGCGGCTGCCGGTCGCTCACAATGCGGGGCTGCTGGCCGAGCGGATGGTGACCACACTCGCCGAGTGGCGTGCCGACCCACGGCACCAGCAGGCCCGTCGCGAACATCCCGACGGGCGTGCGGCACGCATCGTGATCGTGGCCCATTCCATGGGCGGCCTGCTCGCCCGATATCTGACCCGGATCCCCGGCGTGACCGACGACGTGCGGGACACGATCACCCTCGGCACCCCGTTCTACGGCTCCGTCAAGGCCATCACGATGATCAACACGGGTCGTGGTGCGCCCGTGCCGTTGCCGGCCCGCCGGCCGCTGCGTTACGCCTGGCAGGAGCGGGCGGACGAAGGCGTACGCCGGCTCGCCGCGTCCCTGCCCGGCCTGCACGATCTGCTGCCGGTCTACCGCTGCCTCAACGACGGTCCGACCAGCCGGCGTCCCACTCACGCCGACCTGGTCGATATCGGCGCCGATCCGGCGTTGGCCGCCGACGGGGCGAGCCTGCACGAACAACTCGCCGGCAGATCCCTGCCCGAACACCGCTGCGTGGTCGGCACCGCCCAGCCCACACCACAGAGCTTCACGATCACCGACGGCGTGGTCACGGCCGAGAACCGCCTGCTCGTCGATCGGCTCGACGGTCTGCGCTGGGAGGATGCGGGTGGCGACGGCACCGTGTACCGGGGCGCGGCCACCCTGGCCGACGCCAGCCGTCGCAGCCACAACTACCTGCCCCAGCAGCACGGCGCCCTGGCGTGCACCGACGAGGCGAGCGCCTATGTCCGCGCGGTGATCACCGAGCAAGATCCCGATCTGCTGGGGCCGCCGATGGCCGCCGGTGATCTGGGCGTGGACGCACCCGATCTGGTACTTCCGAACGAGGAGTTCGCCGCGACGATCACCGGCATCACCCGGCCCCGCCAGGCGACCTGCCGGGTCTTCGACGCGGGCGGCGGACGGCAGCTCGACCTGGCCCCGATCGAAGCCCGCGACGGCACCCTCTGCGCGGTGATCACCGTGCCCGGCCCCGGCATGTACCGGCTCGAGATCGGCGGCAGCGGCTACAGCCCGGTCGAACGCCTCCTGCTCGCCGCCGACCCGACCCTGCCGGTGCAGGACGGCACACCGTGAGCGACACCGAGACCACCTCCGACACGATGGTGACGATCTATCCGATCGGCATCCCCGAATACCGGGATCCGGCATGGCGGGCCCTCGACGTCGACGCCGAGATCACCGAGTTGTGCCGGCTGCTGGCCGACTTCGGCGGCCGGCCCGTGCCCTGGGACGTCCCCGCCGACGAACGCGACAGCGACGCCGTCGCAGAGCGGCTGCGTGGCTGGGCCAGGCAGGACACCGAACCGGCGACGGTGCTCTACTGGGCCGGCCACGGCTGGTCTGACGGCACCGACGCGGCCCTCGCCCACCACGGCAGCCCCGAACACGTCGGCGTCTACGGCCTCAAACCCGCCGAACTCGCACACCCGATAGCCGAGCGACAGGACCACGACGACGACCGGTGGACGATCGTGCTCATCGAGGCCTGCCAGGCGGCGCACTTCGTCAACCTGCTCAACGCCGAGCTGAGCCGCATGCGACCGGTGCCGACCCGGGTCCTGCTCGTCGGAGTCTCCGGCCGGGGCAGCACCAGGCTCGGCGAACTCACCAGGAGGCTACGCAGCGTCCTGGACAACACCTTCCGCGCCGACCCCACGATCGCCGTACACGCACTGGGCGCCGAACTCGAAGAAGCCCTCCAATCCGACGGTATCGTGCGCTTCCTGTCGATCCCCCGCCGAAACGTCCTGACCCGGGCACCCGCGATGACCATCGCGCCGCCGGTCACCGTCGAGGTCGACGACGAACTCAGACGACTCCTCGCCGAGCTACCCTCCGACGAACTCCGCCACTTCGTACCCAAGGCGCAGGGCGGCGAGACCGGCGAGCTGCCCTGGTACTTCGAAGGCCGTGAACAGGAACAACGCGACCTCGCCGGGTGGCTGCACACCGCCGACCGCGGCATGTACGTCGTCACCGGCGCCCCCGGCAGCGGGAAGTCCGCCCTACTCGGACGACTCGTCGCCCAGACGAATCCCGAACTGGTCGCCGCCCTGATCCGACAGCACCTCATCCCACCACCGCCCGACGACCACCTGCCGCCGCCCCGGGTCTTCGACACCGCACTGCTCCTGACCGGATTGACCGCCGGTCAGACCATCCGACGCATCGCCGACGACCTCGACCTCGGACGACCCGAATCGGCGGAGACCCTGCAGGAACAACTCGACTGGTTGCAGACGGCCCTGTCCGGGCGTGGACCGGCGACCATCCTGATCGACGCCCTCGACGAAGCGCAGGAGCCCATCGCGATCGCGCAGACCGTCCTGCCCACACTCGCGGCGATGCCACACACCCGGCTCATCGTCGGGACCCGCCGCTCCACACGGGAGGGACCCGACCTACCCACCCCACCCGACCAGGACCTGATCGACGCCCTCGACGGCGGTGACGTCGAGGTGACCGTGCTGGAAGTCGTCCGGGACCCCGAGGCGCTACGCCGCTACGTCGACCGACGGCTCACGCACCTACCGAGCACCGACTCGATACCCGACGACGTCGCGGCGACGATCGTCCGGAGATCACCCCATTTCCTGTACGCCCGGCTGGCCGTCCATGAGATCGCAGCACGCCCCCACCTGACCACGCCCGCCGGTGCGGACGACCTCGCCCGGCTGCTCGGCGGCGACTACCGCACCCTGTTCGCGCAGGCCGTCGCTCGCCTGTCGGAGGCCGACCCCGCCCACCCGGCACTCCTGCACGCCCTGGCGATCGGGCTGGGCCGGGGACTGCCCATCCGTGACGGCATATGGACCCGTGTCGCCGGTGCTCTCGGTGACGTCGAGACACCGGCGCCCGAGAGCATCGACCGCCTCCTACACGACGCGGCGGCCTACCTCATGGTCGACCACGACCACGGCCAGACCGTCTATCGCCTCGCCCACCGCACCTTCCAGGAACACTTCCTCAACCTGCCCGACCCACCCCCGCCCACGGGACACCGCCGGGTCCTCGCAGGTCTCCTCACCCACACCGACCCCGACGCGGAACAGCTCAACCCCTACCTGACCCATCACCTCGCCGGCCACGCTGCCCTCGCCGGCCGGGACGGGCTGCGTCTCCTCGACGGACACCTCGGCATCCTCGACCGCCTCGACCTCGACAGCGTGACCGCCGCCGCCACAGGCTCGTTGAGCTCGCTACCCACGGCCGTCGCCGCCACCTACACGGCCCGGTCCCTCATCGCTCACAACGACCCCGGCAACCGGCAGGCCATCCGACAGCTGGCGGCAGCCCGCCACAGCGCCGTGTCGGACTTCACCCACGAACCGACCACCCCTAGTAGCACCTTCACCCTTCGGTGGGCTCACCTCGTCCAACAACCACACCACCTCCCCATCCGCGGCCACACCGGCCCGATCCGGGCGTTGGCGGTGTTGCCCGGCCCGGACGGCCGTACCCTCCTGGCCTCCGCCGGTAGCGATGGGACGGTGCGGATCTGGGATCCGGTGACCGGTCGGGCCGTCGGCACCCCCCTGACCGGCCACACCGGCTCGATCGTCTCGTTGGCGGTGTTACCCGGCCCGGACGGCGGTGCCCTACTTGCCTCCGCCGGCGCCGATGGGACGGTGCGGATCTGGGATCCGGTGACCGGTCGGGCCGTCGGCACCCCCCTGACCGGCCACACCGGCTCGATCGTCTCGTTGGCGGTGTTGCCCGGCCCGGACGGCGGTGCCCTACTTGCCTCCGCCGGCGCCGATGGGACGGTGCGGATCTGGGATCCGGTGACCGGTCGGGCCGTCGGCACCCCCCTGACCGGCCACACCGGCCTGGACCAGGCGTTGGCGGTGTTACCCGGCCCGGACGGCGGTGCCCTACTTGCCTCCGCCGGCGCCGATGGGACGGTGCGGATCTGGGATCCCGCAACCGGCCGGACCGCTGGCACCCCCCTGACCGGCCACACCGGCCCGATCGCCGCATTCACGGTGGTGCCCGGCCCGGACGGCGGTGCCCTACTTGCCTCCGCCGGCGCCGATGCCAAGGTGCGGTTGTGGGATCCGGCGACCGGCCAGGCCGCTGGCACCCCTCTGACCGGCCACACCGGCTGGATCCATGCGTTGGCAGTGTTGCCCGACCCGGACGGCGGTGCCCTACTTGCCTCCGCCGGTAGCGATGGGACGGTGCGGATCTGGGATCCCGCAACCGGTCGGGCCGTCGGCGCTCCCATGATGGCTGGTAAAACCGGCATGATCTGGGCGTTGGTTGTGGTGCCCGGCCCGGACGGCCGTACCCTCCTGGCCTCCGCCGGTAACGATGGGACGGTGCGGATCTGGGATCCGGCAACCGGTCGGGCCGCCGGCACCCCTCTGACCGGCCACACCGACTGGATCCAGGCGTTGGCAGTGTTACCAGGCCCAGACGGCCGCACCCTCCTGGCCTCCGCCGGTAACGATGGGACGGTGCGGACCTGGGATCCGGTGACCGGCCAGGCCATCAACACCCTGTTGACCAGCCACACCAAATGGATCTATGCGTTGGCGGTGGTGCCCGGCTCGAATGGCCGAGCACTGCTGGCCTCAGCCGGCTCCGATGCCAAGGTGCGGTTGTGGGATCCGGTGACCGGTCGGGCCGTCGGCACCCCCCTGACCGGCCACACCGGCAGGATCCAGGCGTTGGCAGTGTTGCCCGGCCCGGACGGCGGTGTCCTACTTGCCTCCGCCGGTGACGATGCCAAGGTGCGGTTGTGGGATCCGGCGACCGGCCAGGCCGTCGGCACCCCCCTGACCGGCCACACCGACACGATCTGGGCGTTGGCAGTGTTACCAGGCCCGGACGGCGGTGCCCTACTTGCCTCCGCCGGTAGCGATGGGACGGTGCGGATCTGGGATCCGGCAACCGGTCGGGCCGTCGGCACCCCCCTGACCGGCCACACCGACACGATCTGGGCGTTGGCAGTGTTACCAGGCCCGGACGGCCGTGTCCTACTTGCCTCCGCCGGCGATGGGATGGTGCGGTTGTGGGATCCGGTGACCGGTCGGGCCGTCGGCACCCCACTGACCGGCCACACCCAATGGATCCGGGCGTTGGAGGTGGTGCCCGGCCCAGAAGGCCGTGCCCTGCTGGCCTCCGCCGGCCAAGATGCCACGATACGGGTATGGGATTGGCATGGCGAATGCCTTCGTCATATTGCAGGCGACATCTCCGTGTCGGCCCTCGCCTGGTGCGACGAAGGACTCGTAGCGGCCGGTGACGCCGAGATGTTCCTCGCACGTCTCGACCTCGTACCGCCTGGAGCAACCGTCCGAAACCTGCCGGTGAAGCCGCTGCGAGGTCTTCCGCCCCAACCGCTCATCCGAAGACTGTTCCGTAGTCTGCGAAGCCTGCAGGGACGACCCTGACAGGGAACTGGGCCGCCTCGTAGCGCATCTTCGCCATGTGTCACTCATGGACCCCTACGATCGAGCCGTCTCGGGCCGGGCTCCCGAGTGCGAAGACTACCCTCGTATCCGGATCCACGGCGACCGCCGTCGCCACCGGACACACCCCGGTGTGCGGCGGCGCGACAACTACCCCGGGCACCCGCAGACGGCCCGGCCCTACGGCCCGGCCACCGGCTCGCGCCAGGCACGGCACGAACAGCCCGGTGGCAGCCTGAGCGGAATGACTAACACTCCGCATCGATCACGCACAGTAATTGGTTCGGGTTGCGGGTCGGGCCGCGGTTCGCGTGGGGAATGTCCTGCTCAGCAACAGAATCCACTATGGACGGAACACGTTTGCGACACGCGATCACCATCCGATCACCACGGTTCCATAGAGTGGGATTTTCGGGGCTGAAAATGGGAAACAAAAAGGCCGTGACCCACGTTTCCGCAGGTCACGGCCTTGATCGTTTGTGCGCCCGAAGGGACTCGAACCCCTAACCTTCTGATCCGTAGTTGATCCTGGTAGGGGTTCCCTCGGGCCACCAAAGGCTTTTCAAGGACCATAACCTGCGAAAACTACCTCACGTAGCCCTGCATGTTCTTCGGTGACCACCATAGCTCAACTACCAGCGCCACTACCGGAACAGCGCCGCATGGGAGCTAGCTGAACTCCGGGTTTGGATCATTGCCATCCCCTTGACCGTCCATGAAGCCCCGCAGGTATATCGCGGTCTCAGGAACGACCAGCGCTTCAAGGGCTTTCAACGAAGCTTTCAGCTTCGCGATCTCGTCACCACAGCCTGGACATCCGACCCTGCCCTGTTCCTCGATCGCGCTGAGATGCTTCTCAACCGGGCCGAGTTCTACCTTCATCGCCATACGCCAGGCGCCATCGGGATGCGCCACCTGCATGTGAAGGTCGCGAATCGTGACAGCAAGGGTCTGAACCTGATCGGAGAGCCTGTACACCTCGGCGTTCCAGTGCGCGTCACGCGTGGCGGCCACATGATCACGGTATGCCTGCAAGCCGCAGAGGGCGAGCATGCCCGCCGCCGCAAGCACGGCAATCGCAGTCACCCACAGCCCGGAATTGGCAACCTGGACATATCGGCCATCCAACCACAATCCCACGAGAGCCAGGAGGGCACCAGACAACCCGACCAGGCCACCACGGATGACTACGACCGACTTGCGCCGCACCCCACTCCAGCCGACCCCCACACCAGCCCTGCCACCTTCTCCCGGCCTCACTGTCGACGTCCGCGAATTCTGGTACTTCACGCTGTGCACCTCATCGTTCCCCAGTGACGATGATCATGGCCCTGTGGCACGAATGCGCGCTACATCCTTTTTGCATCCCCTGCAAAATTAGAACGCATGTTCGATTCGCCATTCATGATCGTAGCCGTCCAGCCCGAACTTCCCCACCTCGGCCCGCAGGGACCGCTGGCCCCGCGACAACTCGGCCACCGCCACCGATTGACTCATGCCACCCGGAACGGATCGATCAAGCACAGCCAAGCCCGCCCGGCCAGGTGGCACCGGCTCGCCGAGCAGCCTCCCCCGAGGGCATCGACGCCGAGCGTGTGTCCACTAGAAGCCGGACGCCGCCAACCGCGTTCATGGCCAGTTGACAGCAAAAGGAGCATTCCGCCGTCCATCGGGATTGTCAACTGGCTCAATATGAACGATGCTCGATCTTCCAAGCAGTGAACAGCCATACCGGGGGATCCATGAGCGACGCCATCAGCCGGCCAGACCTCAAAACATTGCAGGCCAGACTGAACTACTTGTTTGAGACCGTCCGGCCGCACGGCAAGCCCAAGTACTCGGTCCGTGACGTGGCTGATGCCATCGCCGGAAACCAGGATGACAAAGTGCCCGTGACCTCCAGCTACATCCACTATCTGCGCACTGGAGAGCGTGACAATCCCGGCATACGGCAACTCGTCGCCATCGCCAAGTTCTTCGGAGTGCCCGCCGCGTTCCTACTCGGCGAAGGAGATGTTGACGGCGTCGCCCGCGACCTGGCACAGCTCAAAGCCGCCGTGGAGTTCAAGGAGGCAATGAGCGATCCCACGGTCGCACAGTTCGCGATCAAGGCACGTGGCCTGTCCCCCGCGATGCTTCAGTTCGTGGCAGTGGTACTGGAGCAAGCACGCGAGCTGGGAGATTCCGGCCATAACGACGAGCGGGCCGGAGATGCCAACTAAACCGCGGGTGCGGACCGTCGAATTCTGCAGGTGCGAGATGGATCAGGGGGGGATACCAGAACCGATGGCTCGGGGAGCATTCGCGCGGTATAGGACGATGCTACAGAAGTTGGACATTACGATTCCAGCACCGTACGATGCACGCCGGTTTGCAGAGAACATCGCCGAGCGGCGCGGACGGCGCATCCAGGTCATCGAACTCGACACGTCCCTGGCTGCGGCTCCGTGCGGGCTTTGGCTTGCGACAGCAAACCGCGACCTGGTTGTCGTTGACAGCAATGCGCCAGGTTATGTACAGGATCACATCCTGACGCACGAGTTGTCGCACATCCTCTGCAATCACAGAGGAAACCTCGAAATCGATGCCGACACTTTGCCATTACTGAGCCTGGATCCTGCCATGGTTCAACGGGTGCTGGGCCGTACACGCCGCTACCCCACCCCCGCCGAGCACGAGGCTGAGGTGCTCGCTTCTGTCATCGTGGACACCGCCCGCAGCCGATACAACGTCCCCCGCCCCCTCGGACGCGCAGACGCCCCCGATGCGGTCCTCGACCGATGTTCGGCAACGTTCGGCGGCGACCGGGGGTGGTTGTGATGGCCGCCGTCAGCGCATTTCTAGTCGCATTCATTTGCCTCGCTCAGAAACTGATGCAGCTACGCCGCGACCCCCGCAACCCGTCACTCCGGCACATCTGCGTCATGCTCGCAGCACTCAGCGCAGCCGTTCTGATCAACTGGGAACCCATTTACACCGCTATCGACCGCGTGTTGCTGGTACCGAACGTGGCTCGCTACCTGATGCACATCCTTGCCCTTGTCGCGGCAGCAAGCATCCAATCGGTGTTTCTGCATCTCAACAGCCCGGACCGGGCTTTTCGGCGGGTCGCCTGCAGATGGGTGATCCTCGGCTTTGCGCTCATCCTCATGGGTATCGCCTTCAGCACTGGGAACTTCGACGTCGAAGCACCTCGTGACTTCGCCGAGAGATATGCGACCAACCCGGCTATCCGCTATTACATGCTCGGGTATCTCGCGTATCTGGCGCTGGCGATGACCGACATCCTGCGAATGTCAATGCGCTACGCTCGCCAGCTCGAACCATCCCCGCTACGGCTCGGGATTCGCCTACTCACCGCCGGATCGGGTGTCGGGCTGGCATATGTGTTACAGAAGGCCGCCTATATCGTAATTATGATCAATTCCAATAGTCCGCCTTGGCGTGAAGACATCACGTCCCTCTATCTGACGGTATTGGGGATCGTCCTGGTTGCTGCCGGCGTATCCGTCGCCCCGATCACGCGTTTCACCCTCGACACTTGGCGCTGGCCACGTAGGTACCGTCTTCACCGACAGCTAGAGCCGTTATGGCAGGCGATCTTAGACGTCAACGCAGACATGAATCTCACACCGCCCCGCCGTCTACCACTTCCGGGACAGATCGACCTTGAGTTGTACCGCCGAGTGATCGAAATCCGTGACGGAATTGGGGATCTAAACCGTTACACCGATGCCGGTATCGGCGCTAAGGCCGCTGCTCGCGCCGAAAGAGAGCAGTTGACCACCGAAAGTATCCGCGCCGTAAGTGATGCCGCGGCAATCGCCCATGCCATCACTTACATGGCCACCACCCCTACCAGCCAGCGTCAGCCCGTCCCTGCGGAGCGAACTCACATCATCGACCAAAGCGCGGCTGATGATCACGAAACCGATGCTAGGTGGCTGGCCAAGGTCACACAGGCCTACACCTGCTCACCCATCGTTGCCAGCCTCCGGGACGGCGCTCGTGCCCGTTCGTAACGCCCCAGTCCCCATCATCAGACTTCGCCGCCGTGTCGCAAAACTGATCACCAACCTGTTGTCGCCGGCCGTACTGGTTGCCGGGATCCTCCTCTCGACCGCCTGGCATACGGCCCCATCTACACAAAAGGCTGCGCTCTGGGGACTAATCGCCGCTGCAGCAGCGAGTTTCCTACCGATCACCTACATCATCCGCGGGGTGAAGCGCGGCCAGTGGAGCAACCATCACGTCCCCGAACGTGACCGTCGTAGCCTTCCACTTCTCGTTTGTGTGGGTTCCACGACCGCGGGAACCGTGTTGCTTGCCTGGGCGGATGCACCACGTCAGCTGCTCGCGCTGATCGCCTGCATGGTGGCTGCCCTCGCCATTGCGACACCTATTACCCTGGCCTTGAAGTGGAAGATCTCTATCCACGCACTTGTTGCCGCTGGCGTCGCCGTGGCAACTGTGGTCCTTTTCCACCCGGTGTGGCTGCTACCCACCGCGGTGATAGCCGCAGCAGTAATGTGGTCGAGGGTTGAGATCCGGGATCACACAGTCGGCCAGGTGATTGCTGGCGCCGTAGTCGGTATGTTCGCCACCGGAGTGCTGCTTCCCCTATGGTCGTAAGTCATTGGGTCAGCCCGTGAGCAATAGTTCAGGGCGCGGTTGGGATACCTGCGGAGGTGACCAGGATGCCCGACGTGAACGACGAAGCGATGGCTGAGCTGATGGCCGCAGTGGAGCGTTTGGGTGCGCATCTGTTGCATGCGGTGCAGATGAGCCCGCGTGACGAGCGGGTCCTGCGGGAGGCGTGGCGGTTGCCGGGCGTCGGCGGTAGAGGTCAGGGCCTCAATGCGTCGGTGGTCGCGTCGCTGATGGCGGCTTGGGCCGACGAGATCGTCATCGTCGGCGCCGACAGCGAGCCGTTCGACGGTGCCGCACAGCGACTGGTGGCTGCGGCCCGTGCAGGATTCAGCGTGCTGTCGGCCGTGGCAGTCGACACGGTCCAGGTCACTAACGGCGCCGATCAGCGCGCGACGCTTCTGACACTGGCATTGAGGGTTAGCGATCAGGTGCTGCCGCTGCTGGGTGGCCTGGAATCGGTGCAGTCGATCGCTGGGTTTCTCGCCGCGGCACACCCGCCGCCGACCCCTGCCGAACGGGCTAATTGGTCGCAGGCCCAGATCGTGGTGGCCGCGCTCGCCGCCGGAAATCACGACCTCGGGGAGCGGGTGCTGGCGGCGCTGGGAGCCCGCCCCGATGACGGTGCGACTCTGGCCTCGCTCACGGGCTGGTGGTGCCGGGTAGCGGTCACGGTGATGGCCGAGGCCCGGCAGTTGGCCATACCGATCACGCCCGACGATCCTCGCCTGCGATTCCCGGGCGACGACGATCCGGCGCTGCCGCCGGCGCCCGGTGACGCGTACGGCCATGTGCAACGGGCCATCACCGGGATGCTGGCGGAGCTGCCGCTGGAACAGCAAAGCCGTTATGCCCGGGCTATCGGGACCATGGATCCGCCGATCTCGACGGCTGCCGCCCGGTACGCGGCGGTCACGATCGCCCGCAATCTGGCCTCCGCCCGCGAAAGCGCCCAGCCGCCGCAGCCCTGACATCGTGGCTCCGAAAGTCTCCGGGGGCAGCGGTGAGATGCTCCGCACCGGCTGCCGGCTGGCCCAGCCGGTGACCGATACCGACACGTCTCGGAGAGACAGTCACGGGGAGCCCGCGCTCTACGTTCCCATCCCGCTGTCCCCGCAGGAGGCATCATGACCCGCGCGCTCACCGCGGCCGAACAGCAGTTGCTCGCCGCCATCCAACAGAAGCGGGTCTTCTACTCGCCGGCTATCCGCGGCAGTGGGCACCTGTGGCAGCGTAGAGACCCGGACAGCACCGCAGATAAGAGGATCCCTGGCTCACGGATGCACTTCCTGATCGAGTCCGGCCTCGTCCACGAGCCGAAGCCGCGCGTGTCCGGCGCCGCCCGGATCACCGACGCCGGGAACACGGCTCTGGCTTCGCCGAGCGACGCCGACCTCCGACTACTCACCGCCGTCCAGCACCATCGTGTCTCCTACGCGCTCGTGCGCGAGGGCGAGCACCGATGGGAGTGCCGGGAGCCTGACAGCCGTACCACCACGAAGATCATGACTGCCCAGATCCAGTCGTTCATCGATGCCGGGTTCGTCCACCCGCCAGGCCCGGACGGCCTTGCTGGCATCGCCCGGCTCACCGATGCCGGAGAGGCCGCCCTCTCCCCGCTATCGGCAGCCACCCTCGCGCCCGTGCCTCCACCTGCTGCCGGTCTGCTGACCGGTAGCGTCGTGGCGACCGACAGTTTCGCCGTGTTCCGAGTCATGGACGGGATCGGCTTTTGCTGGTACGGCACCAACAACAACCGCCGCTACCAGGATGCCGACATCGACGAACTGCTCGCCGCCGGCACCGCGACAGTCCTGCGCGCCGTGCTGACCCCGGGCTTCATCCCGGAACCCGCGTCGTGTCCGTACTGCACGACCAGGCAACAAACCCGCTGCCCCTGGCACATCCCGGCGCAGGGATAGCCTTCGGAAAGTTGCCTCCGGATACCTGGGCGGCCAACTTGCACTGGCTCCTGGCCGCGATGGTCGCGGGCGTACCGCTCGGGCGGGTGGGCGCGTTCAAGGGCCTGGACCTTCACGGCTGACGCCGATAGCGGGCCCAGTCGTGGCTGGCGTCGGCAAGCCTCCGGAAGTGCGGCGCCGGTGACCGGTCGGCCCACTCCTCGCCGCGTACGGCGCACGCACCAGCGAACGCGGTGATGGCATCCGGTGGGCCGTCCCGCCATACCGGGACTTGCGCTGCCCACTGTTCCGCCTGCTGTGGGGTGTGGCCGGCGCAGATGAGGCGGACGGTCATGAGCGCCGTGTCGAGCCAGGATGCTCCGCGGCACGGCATTGCCCAGTCGACTACCGCGATCGAGGTCGGGTCGACCAGGAAGTTGGCGGTGTTCATGTCGGTGTGTACGAGGGTGTCACCGTCGACGACATCCGGGGGGACGTAGTCCGCCCATCGCGTCGTCGCTGGTTGGATTCGTACCGGAGGGTCTGGTGCCGGGGTGGCGGCCATCCTGGTCAGGGTCTGCGCCAAGCGCGGCAGGTCGGGCGATCCGGGCGTCACGTCGGCATGGCGCCCGGGTGCCCTGTCGAAACCGAGCAGGATCCAGCCGACTGCTTCGACGTGCCACCGCAGCCGCGGCGCGAACTCCGGCAGGTGCGGGTTGAATGCGGCCTCACGGCGATGCAGCCACGCCAGCCGGTGGGTCTCGCGGACGGCCTTGCAGAACACCTCGCCCTGCCCGGTGTGCAGGATCGCCGTCATGTCGGCGACCGAGCCGGCCTGTACCGCCAGCGCCCGCTCGACCGGCCCGGTCCGGGCTTCGACTGCCGAGCGGGCTGCGGGCGGTAGCTGATGCCAGTGGAACCGGGGCACAGCGAGTCCTCCGTCGCGGTGGGGGCAAGGCGTCGACCAGGCTACGCCGCGCCCCCACCGGCCGGGAGGCTACTTGACGGGGGTGTCGTGGCAGCCAGCGTGGCACTGCGAGCAGTCGCTGCGGGCCTCCAGCGGCCACAGCCCGGGGTCGACGCGGTAGCCGGCCGCGGTGATGACGGCGACGACGTCGGCGAGCTTCACCTGGACGGGCGACACGGTCGGGTCGTCGTCCGGCACGTGGTGGATGAACCGGCCCGCGACCCGGGTGCAGAACTCGGCGTACTCGGCGGTGTAGAGGACGAAGGTGTGCCACCCGATATCGACCGTCTCGCTCGGGCCGACCGGCCGGGTCGCCACCGCGCAGGTGCCGAGGAATGCCAGGGCCTGGTCCATGATCCGGGCCGGCATGTCCGTCGCCAGCTCGGGGTGCTCGTCGGCGATGCGGGCGGTCAGCCGGGCGAACAGTCCGGCGGAGATCAGCGACCTCCCGCCGACCAGAGCGGGGGTCGTGATGGTGGCGGTGCTGAGAGTGGACATCAGATCCTCCTGTCAGGTTCCGGCGGGGTGCCGTGGCCTGCATCCATCAACCCCCATCGACCACCATGAGCGACATGGCGATTGCAGAACGTGACATCGGTTTGCAGAAGCTGCAAATCCGCGCACGTGCCTCGATCAGCCCCACCCGCTACCGTCCCGGAGATGGATGCAGCGACCCCGCTCGTCGCACAGACACATGCGGTGTGGGTATCCGCCGAGCTGAGACAGGCCGTCCACGACGAGAAACCGGGAACCGTCCTCCGGCTGGCACGCCAGGCCGCCGGTCTCACGCTGGAGGAACTCGGCCGGGTGTACGGCTCCTCGGCCTCCACACTGTCGCGCATCGAGCGCGGCCAACACCCGATCGACCAGGTGGAAGTACGCCGCAGACTTGCCTGTCTGCTCGGCGTTCCCGCCGAGTTTGTCGGGCTCTCCTCCACCGGGGGACGACACGCCGCGCCCACTGCCCAACCCGACCCGGATCCGGCTAGTCTGCGGAAAGAGGACGGTGATCCGATGCGACGACGTACGTTCCTGGCCGGCGCCGGCGCCGCAGCCCTCACCACCGTGGCCAGCTCCAGCCTCCCGGCCACCGCGGCCGAACAAGGCCAACCCCGCCTCGATCAGCTTCTAATCTCCACCCATCTGCCGGCCGAGCCGCTCACCATCGACCAGGCCACCGCCAGCGTGCGGGCCGCCGACCGCGCTTACCGCGACGCCCGATACAGCATTGTCATAGCCGGGCTGCCCGCTCTCATCGCCGGTTTGCACGCCACCGCCGCGGCCAGTACCGGCCAGATCCGCGACAGGGTCACCGCACTGTTGTCTCACGCCTATCAAGTGGCCTCCAGCGCGGCTACCAAACACGGCGACGACGCCATAGCCCTGACCATGGCGGACCGCGGGCGCACCGCAGCAGTCAGCTCCGGTGACCAGGCCGCGATCACCGCGGCAACCCACGTCCTCGCCATCACCATGCGCCGCGACGGCCACCACACGGCCGCCCTCGATCTACTCACCGGCACCGCGGAACAACTCGACATCCTGCACGCGACCCCCGTCCCGGTCACTCTGGCCGCCTACGGCAACCTGATGTGCACCGCCGCCTACACAGCTGCCCAAGCAGGCAATCCCGGCGCCGCTGACACCTACATCCGGGAAGCCGGCGCGGCCGCTGACCAACTCGACAACCACCCACCGGCCGGCCTCATCCCGTTCACCGCTACCACCGTCGCCATGTACCGCATCAGCGTCCACACCACGCTCGGCGAAACCGGCACCGCCCTACAACACGCCGCCAGCATCAACCCGGCCCTGCTGCCCACCCCCGAACGCCATGGCCGGTACCTCGTCGACACCGCCCGCGCATGGTCAGCTCACGGCCGCGCCGACAAAGCAGCCCACGCCGTCCTCGCCGCCTACCGCCATGCCCCCCAGGAAGTCGACCGGACCAGCGTCCGCGACCTCGTCACCACCCTGCTGCACTCCCCCACACCCACCCCAGCCGCGCTGCGCAACCTCGCCACCCGAATCGGCGTCCACTGACCCAGCCAAGGCAAGAACCCGGGAAGCCAGTCCCCGGATCACCACGCCGACGGCTACCGCTCGCGGCCGGGGCGCACTCGGCGCGGCGATAGCCGTCAGAGAGTCAGCACGAAACTGCCTGCCTGCGGCGGCTCTACGGTGAGGCGCACGGCACTCCAACGGTCCTGCCCTACGCAGGATGAGCTAATTGCCCGGGCGGGACGCCGCCCTGCCGGGGCGGGGTCCGAAGATCGATGCCTTCTGCAGAACCTGCTGCTCACACGGCTATCCGAGTAGAAAGGATGTGACCGTTGACCAGTGGTATACCGCCTGCTGCGGGTCCTGGATGACATCGACCAAGTACACGGCGTCGATCGTCAGTGGTGCGCGGGCGGGCCGTGCTCGGTGGCGTAGTGCCCCTTGGATGGGGCCGGAGTCGGTGTCGCCGATGCCGTAGGCGAGGGTGATGTGTGGTGGGCCGGGCGGGTTGGCGACCGCCTTGGAGCCGAGTACGTCGGTGATCGCTTGTCGGACGCTGGTGGTCAGCGTCGTCCACAGTTGGCCGGGCTGGTCGCCGTCGATGTCGAGCATGACCGCGGTCGTGGCGGCCAGGGCGGGACCGGCGGTCAGCGTGCCGGCCGGCACAGCCGCGAGGCGGGTGCGCAGGGCCTTACCGGGGCGGGCCGGGTGTATTCGGCGGGGGTGTTGCCCTGCCGGGTTCCTCAGCAAGGTCTTGTCGTGAACTGGTGGTGTTGGTGCGGTGGGCCATTCTTGGCCTGGGTGTCGCCGGGCGGCAGCGCCGATCGTTGACGGGCGGGGTGGATCGTGGTGACTTTGATGATGTCGTCGGCCTCGTGGCCTCGTGGTGTGTCCGGTCGATGCCCGGCGGGTGAGGTGGGTTTGCTGTGATCGCTGACGAGATCATCGAGTATCTGGGGGACAGTCTGCCCCGACGGGATTTGATCTTGAGGAGTGTGGCGGGGGCCCGGTTCCGCTGCCCGGAGTGCGGTTGTCTGGGTGATGCGTCGGGCGGGGCGACGCGTGCTGTGTTGTTTCGCCGTGTTGAGGTGGCCGGTGGTGACGGCGGGGACAGCAGTATGTCGCCGGTGAGGCCGCGCGAACTGGTGTTGGCGCGTTGGTGGCTGGCTCGTGTTCATGAGCGGTGCGCCTCGGCGCCGGTACGGCCGTGGGCGGAGCTGCCCGAGTGGGCAGTCGAGGGGCAGTCGTGTGCCGTCGGGCCGGGGGCGGGGCCTGCCGGTGCGGACGGGCCGGAATCGCTGGTGGTGTGGGAGACGTCGGTGGCGCCGGACGGGTTGCCGATGCTGTCCTGGCGGCCGGCGGCGCCGGTCGGGCAGGTGGTGCTGTCTCCCGGCAGGTGGGGAGGCGGCGACGAGCGCCTGGTGGACGTGCTGTCGGAGACGATGCAGGCCCGCGGGGCGCAGGAGCTCACCGGCCGGGACCTGGTACCGGACGGCATGTCACAGGTACCGGCTCTGGGCGGCTGGTACGGGCAGATGTCGGAGGCCGGTGACCTGACCGTGTGGATGCCGAGTTCCTGGCAGTACCCCGATCGGGCGCTGCTGTGCACGCTGCACGGCGTGGACCCGGGCTGGGCCGAGGCTGTTCGTGCGGCGGGGCGGATCCTGTTGGCGATGCGCCCGCCCGGCATCAAGCGGCCGGTCGTCTCCGAGGCGCTCCTGCACCTATGGCGGGTGATGGACGAGGAGAATGCCTTCATCGGCGGGATCGATGCGGATCAGCCGGCACCGCAGCCCAGGCCGCTCGATCCGGTCGGCGGCATCGTGAGGGTCGGGGCGGTGCCCGACGAACACCGGGCGCAGGTCGTTGCGGCTCGGCGGCGTGTCCCGGCGGTGGCGGTCCGGCCGCCGATCGATGTCGGGGCGCTGTGGGATACGGCGTGGGCGCGGGCCGGGTATCTGGTCGATGCCGCCCAGGCCGGCCCGCCGGAATCTCACCTCGTGCCGGTGGACGGCTCGGATCTGCTGATCGCGCTGGTGCTGACCGCGTTGTGCCGGGACCAGGACCGTCTACCGGACGAGGTCGACCTGGCCGATGTCGGGTTGCGGCTGACGAGCCCGGGCCTGGCGAGTTGGCTGGAGGTGATGCTGGCGCCTACCTCGGCGGCAGATGATCTGCGCCGGGCCGCGGTGATGACGGTCAGCAGCGAGGGCTGGGACGACTCGGGGTCGGCGCGTCTGTTGTATGAGCCTTCTCGGGTCACCGCACTGGTGGGACGGCAATGGCTGATCGACGGCGGTGGGCTGCGGCTGGGAGACCGGGCGTGGTGGCTGCCGCCTGCCGAGGATGCCGGCGACCTCGAGGAGGTCCCGGCGCGCGAATGCCGTGTCGTCGGCTTGTCCACGGCGACGTTCCCGGTGCATTCCGGAGCGACATGGATCAACGCTCAGTTCCACGTCGCCGGGGCCCCGGATGCCCCGCACCGATTCGACGCGCACGGCTACGACTTGCTGTGCGCCGAGAACGATCCGGGCCGCGCCCTGGTGCAGTCCGCGTACAGCGCCGGCTGTGATCTATGGTTCGCCCGGCACGGCCTCGACCGCGGCCAGTACACGCCCGGCCAGGTGTGGCGCAGGCTCCGTGGCCGGGCCCGCTATCACACAGCCCCGGAGGTCCGCTCGGTGTTCGACACCGTCCTCGACACCGACGATGCCCACCTCGCGGCCGCGTTGACCAGCGGCATCGTGCAGTTGCAGGCGCTCGCGCCGCAGCAGCCGATCCCGGGAACACCCATCGGTGGCGCCGACTTCAGCTGGTGACCGATGACCGGTAGGCGCCCGGTCAGGTGGGTGTGAGTGCCTGCCGGTGGATAGAAGGCACCCTACGGGTGGGTGAGCGCGGTGAAAGGCCGACTCACCTGGGCACGGCGGGGCGGCGGCACCGGAAGGATCCGCGAGGCGGCCGAGCGACTTGACGCGCTCCAGGGCGAGGTAGACCGGATCGCTGCTGAAGGGGATGCCGACTCTCAACGGCTGATCGCCGGCGGGCAGCCCTGCTCACACCGGCGTCCAGCCGTGGATGTTCGACACCACGAGCCGGCCCGGTTCCGTCGACACCTACGTGGACGCCCTGATCTGGCTGGGCACCGTCTACTCGGCGATGCGAAACACTTCTACCGGTCGTTCACTACCGCTGAACTGGGAAATCTTATGAAGCAACGTCCCGCCGATCTTGCCGAGCTGCCACGCGCCCGCGAGATGGCCGTCTACCGGAAGTATTTCGACCTGATCGCCGCTGGGCAGAAGACCATCGAGGTCCGGGTCGCCTACCCGAAGCACCACGATCTGGCAGCCGGTCATCTGTTGCGGTTCACCTGCCGCAACGACGAGGTCTTGACCCGGATCGTGCGAGTCGGCCGATACGCCAACTTCGACGAGATGTTCGACAACGAGGCCGCGGTCTCGGTCAATCCCACCGCGAGTCGTGAGGATCAGCTCGCCGACATCCGCGACATCTACCTCGCGGAGAAGGAACAGCTTGGTGTGCTCGCCATCGAGATCGAGCTGGTGACGGCGTGATGAACGAAAGCGGAGACGGTGGCAGGGGAGAACGGGACGTTGCCGCGCCGCGCCCGATCGGGGATGCCGACGGATGCGCCCTCGTGGTGGGTGCGGCGGTCGTGGGGTGGGCTAGGCCGGCGTCGGGGTGTTCGTGTCGGCGGTCAGGTCCTGCAGGTCGATGTGGAGGTCACCGACCCGGCCGGGGACGTGGACGGCGTACCCGGCCGGCGGGTCGGTGATCATGGTCTGGTTGGCGTGGTCGGTGTACCAGCCCGCTGTCCGGATGACGGCGAGGGTTCCGGCATGCTCGCCGCCGGTGATCAGGACCCGGTCTCCTTGCCGGAAGGGGCCGTGTCCGTGGCGGTCGGTCAGGATCGTGCCGATGGCGGAGTGGGTGGCGTGCAGGCCGATCTCCAGGCCGGTGCCGCCGAGGCCTCGGCCGTGGGGCATGTCGGGTGGGTGTTGCGGGTCGTAGGAGCGGCCGAGCCAGTGGAGGGTGTCGGCGGGGCCGTCGGCTACCTCAGGTGCGGTGAGGTCGGTCTGGGTCAGCAGGGTGGTCACATCGTCGTGCAGGAGGTGCCAGGTGATCTGGCCGATGGTCACGTCGGCGGCCGGGATCTCGTCGCGGGTGGCGCGGGCGTAGATGACCAGCGCGAGGACGTCTCGGATGAGGGCGTGGTCGAACGTGTAGGCGAGGTGGTAGCTCGGTAGGGATCCCGCCGAGGCCATGATCCAGGCCCGCAGGCTGGCCGTCTTCCACCGGTCTTCTGGTGTGTCGGTCACCAGCCGTCCTCGTCGCGATCAGGCTGTTCGGCTTGCACGGCCAGGAGGGTGGCGTTCGCGACCCGGTGCAGTTCGCCGCGGTCACGCAGTGCGTCGGCTTCGTCGACGCTGATGCCCTGCCCTACGGCGGTACGGGCCAGCCCTGCGGGGGCGAGAAGCCGCCACAGGTCCATTGTCCTAGCGAGTTCCTCCCACAGGGACGGGCTGTCGACGGCGCCCGGCCACAGGTCCATCCACTTCAGGGCCTCGCCGGGCGGAAAGTGCGCCAGGTGCGCCAGGCCCTGAAGCGCGTCACGCACACTGCCGGCGGCCGATCCGGAGATCTGCTGCAGCACGCCGTCGATGGTCCGCAAATCCCAGCCGCAGGTGACCAGCCGGATCAGACTGGCCAGGGCGTTCGTCCCCGCCGGGGTGTCCAGACCAGCGACCGCGAGGCGAGGAAACCGATTCGCGTCCGCCACGACTGCCTGGACGGCTTTCAGCCGCTGTGTCGAATGCACGCCTGACACCCTGTCCTACCCGGCCCGGCCGTGGCAATCCCGCCCCCGCGCACCACCGAACCGGCACCGGCGGAACCGGCCGATGTCCGCAGGGCTGCCGGTTCCCGAGCGGGCCGGTCAGCGGTGTACGAACGAAACCACGGGCCGGTACCGCCGTGGATGACGTCGGCGGGGCCGCCGGCGGCTGAGAAGTCCTTCCACTGTGTTGTGTGCTGGTCGGAGCCGGGGCTGGTCAGTTTTGCTGGTGGGCCATCGATCAGGTGGGGGTGGTGATCAGGCGGATGGTGATGTCACTACCCGAGCGTCCGGCAGTCGCCACCCGGTGCGGGAGTCGGGTGAGGAAATCGCGGAACGTGCGGCACCCGTAGTTCGCCTGATCGAAGGAAGGGTCGAGCACCAGCATCTTGTTCTTCACCGTGCCGGCGGTCGGGGTGGCGATGCCGATCTGCTCGAACGCGCGCACCAGCAGCGCTTCAGCGGCGGCGATGTCGAACGCGGCGCTGACGGCGGGCCGGGCGGCCGGCTCGACCTCAGCGACGATGGTGCCCCAGTACTTGTACTCCGAACAGACCGACACCAGTCGCTGGCTGGCGTTGGCCTGGGTGCCGACCCCGACGACGTGTTTACCGAACTCGCGGAGCCGGTGTACCAGTGGGGAGTAGTCGCTGTCGCCGGTGACCAGGATGAACACGTCCACGTCGGGGTGGGTGATGAGGACTTCCATCGCGTCGACGGCCATCCTGATGTCGGCGGCGTTCTTACCCGAGATCCCCTGGTGAGCGATCTGGACCAGGTCGACGCCATTATTGGCCAGTGCCGGCTGGTAGCGGCCGAAGCCGCTGTTGGCCCAGTCGGCGTAGGCCTTGCGGATCGAGGCGTTGCCGTAGAACCCGCGGCACAGCAGAGTGAGCGCTGCGGCCGGGATCGGATCGCTCTGACCCGGCAAGCCCTTGCCAGCACCACAGACCAGGTTCTCAAAGTCGAGGAACACCGCCACCCGGGCCTCGGCCGAGTACTCGGTGAACGGTTTCGGTCTCATCCACCGCTGGATCGACGTGCGTGGGCTGTTCCCGTCATCCATACCCAGACCTTTCACCGTACGACCGCAGCCGGTCGTTCACATCAGGTCGCCGCTCACACCGGCCAAATTGCACCGGCCCACCAACCCTGAAGATCGCCTAGCGTCTATATGCGCGTCATGGGTGCGAACGTTACCCGAGCCTGTGAACGGGCGCCGGTGTGCAGCGTGGTGGCGTCACGCTTCCGGGTGAACCGGTTTGCGGCTTCCGGCTGTGGTCACGGCCGGACCGTCCCTGCTCCCTGGACGCCGGGGCTCGCCGCAGAGCGCTGACCGGCAGGTAGTCGCTCACCTCCAAAACAGGCGTAGATCGTCGATGGCGTCGTCTCCGCGATGGAGATGTCGGCCCGCTACGTGCTGACGCTGGGCGGGAGTGCGACCCCTACAGCAGCGGGAACTGCTGCAGGGATCGCACTCGGGGTAACGGAAGTCGTGCTGCGCGCCTACAACCGCCGACGACACTGACATCCGCCCAACCCAGATAGGCGGCCCGCCCCTGAATAAGAAGGGGCGGGCCGCCCCGGGCCGTCATACACCGCGCACGAGTCCCCCTGTCGTGCTCGGGCGCGGAAACCTGGATTTGTGAGGGTGCCCGGCAGTCCGTATCTCGCCGAGCCCGGTCAGGCTCAGCGGCTCCTCCGGCCAGGTCACTGCTATCTCGTTTACCGCCGTAGTCGCAGAGAGCCCTGATGGAGGGGATCGGGCGGTGGATGTCTCATCGGGGCAGAGCTCCCACGGTGGTGGAGAGTAAATGCTGCACGGCGTATTCGGCGTACTCGGGCAGTGGGTCGGGGCCGGCGACGCTGTAGTCGATCTTGACCTCCCACGTGTCATTGATCCAGGCGAGTGCGGCGACGCGGGCGACGCCTTTGATCGACGGCAGAGCGCGTGAGCAGCGGTGATCGTCCGGCTTCGTCGTGCTCATGGTGGCGTGGATCTTGGAGCATTGCCGGGTGCGCCAGGAGGCGTCGTAGCCGTAGCCGGTCGTCTGGATCCTCAGCGTGAGGTGACCGCGGATGCCCGTGGCCGCGGACGCCAGGTCGGCATCGCACTGCCGGCTGCCGTGATGAGGATCGGTGAGATCGTCGGACGGGGTGAGTGTCGCGCCGGGCGCGAGGATCCGCAGGACCACGTCCGTGATCAGCGGGCACGACGCGGGTATCTGCGCGGGCGGCGACCCCGCCGCCCAGTAGCCTGCGAGCCCGGACACGATCACACCGGCAGTCACCAGCAGGACGTGCGTAGTGCGTGAGTTGATGGCCGCCCGATGATGGTGAGACGGTCGGCGAGTCACCGGTATGTCCACAGATCGGTGCGGTCGATGAGATCGGTGTCCATGGTGATGGTGACGCCATGATGGTCGCTGGCTCCCTCCGGTTGGTCGAGGAGCTCGTATCGGGTCACCGCCTGTGCCAGGGGGGTGCTGACGTGGATCCGGTCGATGCGGTCGTCGTGGGAGGTTCGGCGTAGATACCGGTCGTAGCCGGTGCGCTGGTGGCGCTCCCAGGCAGTGTCGTGGTAGCCGCGGGCGCGGAGGGCGTGGGCGACCTGCCGGTTGGGGCGACGGGTGCCGTCGGGCCCGACGATGGTGCGGGAGGCGAGGTTGAACGGCAGCATCACGTCGTAGAGCGGGTCGGGGCCGTCCTCGGGCGGGAAGTTGAGATCACCGGCGACCACGGCGAGGGGCCCGTACCTGTAGGCGCGGGTCGCGATCAGTTCGATCTCTGCGGTTGCTTGGCCGGAGCTGTAGGGCGACAGGTGACAGCCGGCGAACGTGATCGGCGGCAGCTCGTGGTCGACGGCGAAGGAGACGGTCACGAATCCGTGCGCCGTCGACAGGCTCAACGCGTCGTTGCAGTGCACCCAGAAGCCCATCGTGTCGGGCCGGTACAGCACGATCGTCGGCAGGTCGTTGGCCGACGGCGGGATCGGTGCGGCGATCATGCCGAGATCGCGTTGCGCCCGCCCCAAGGGCTCGCGGCCTCCCCGGTTCCAGTCGCGGGCCTCGTTGAGGATCAGCACGTCCGGCCGGACCCGGCGCAGCCGTTCGGCGAGCAAGGGCCACCGGTCGCGGCGGTGGCCGCTCTCGTCCTTGACCGCGCCGTGCTGAAGATTCTGGACGGCGACCTCGATCAGCATGCTGTCCTCCCTGAAAGCCGCGGGGTATGTGCCGCGTGATGTGCTGGGACTGTGGTGGCGAGCAGACGTGGACGCGCGCCAGAAGATGGGTCACCGGGAGAGTGCGTCGAGGTCGAGGTGGAGCAGGACGGGCAGATGATCGGTGGTGGTGCCGACCTGCTCGACGTCGGCGACGGCCAACCCGGCGATGGCATCGGCCGGGAAGTCCCAGGTGGCGTACCAGCGATCGAGGCGCCGCGGCGGATGCTGGTCTGCCGGGTGGTGGCCGGTGGTCGCCGCCCACCAGGTGCCGGTGAGACGGGCGCAGTCACGCATCCGGCCCAAGTGGTTGGCTTCCAGCAGATGGGCGGCGCTGCGGTCGGGGGCGCCGTGGTCGGTGAGCTGGTAGGCGTGGTCGGGATGCCAGGGCATGTTCTCGTAAGGGTCGGGGTCGTAGACGCAGTCACCGCCGATGACGTTGAAGTCACCGCCGAGTAGGCCCGGGACAGCGTCGCTGTTAAAGAGGCGCAGCAGTTGCTCGGCGTCGCGGCGCCGCCAGGTCGGGCTGAACGGCGACAACTGGCAGGACCCGACCCTCACGCGCAGACCGCCGAGGTCGAGGATCACGCTGACCGCACCGTGCCACATCCCCGCGCCGTCACGTTGCAGGGTGTGCAGACTGCCCGGGACCGGTTCGATCCCGGCACGCCACAACAGCCCGGGATGGTGGATGATCCCGCCCGCCGCGACCGCCGCCCGCCCGTCGACCTCACAGTCACGGCCGACCGCGGCGGCCAGCCGCCGCAACCCGGCCTCGGCGCCCACCCGTTTCTCCACCACGCTGGCCCCGTCGGCGATCACCTCCTGCACGGCGATGACGTCGGCATCGTAGGAACGGATCAGGTCCTCCACCGCGCCGTACCGGTCTTGATCAGCTTGCGCGTCGCTGCCGTAGAGGTCGAGGGTGTTGATGGTGAGCAGGGTCGTCACGAAACCGTCTCCAAGATCAGGGTGGCCGGACATTTCTTGCCCCCAGCACGAGAGCATCGACATCCGGGCAAATAGACAATCGTTCTGCTGGTGAAACACGGGCGGACACTGCCGTTACGGCCGGGCAGTAGTGGGTTCATGGTCGCGGGGTTGCAGCGGTCAGGCTGACGTCGATGTGCATGGTGTGTGGATTGCCAACGGGTCAGGGCATCTTCGTGATGGATTCGGCCTGGAGGTAGGTGCGGTAGCTGAGGACGGCCGGGAGTTCGACGTCGAGGGCGGTCGGGCCGGCGGTGAGGATCTGTTCGTAGGCCAGGAACCAGCCGGTGTCCGGGTCGATCAGCAGCATGTATGTGGTGTGGCCGCCGGCGGCGGTGCTGCCGAGCGCGAACGCGGCGCCTTTACGGCCGACACGGTCGGCGCCGGTTCCGGCGTAGGCCAGCGCGGTGTGTGAGCTCAGTACGGTGAGGACGGCGGCTGACCTGGAGTGGATCGGCCTCCGGAGTCTTGGAGTCACGGATCCACACCTGTTCGTTCACCGGGGCGACCTCGATGCAGGTGCTCGTCCCGCATCGGCTGCTCTTTCGCCATGCCGGGCCGGAAGTACTTTCCATGTCGGTGCCTCTCGATGTGTGTGGTGATGGGTGGGCAGGGACGGGTGTCGCCGCGGCGAAGCGGGTGGACGGTCGTGGCCGGGTGCTGTTGACCAGCGGCGCTGCCCGGCCGGCATCGGCGCCAGCGGTGCTTCCAGGGCGGATCGGATCAGACGGTGGTGGGGTCGTCCTTGGTGCTGAAGACCTGGCCCGGAGTTCTGGGGCGGGGCGTCAACTGGCAGGGCCGGTACTGGAGTGCTGGCGGCCGGATTTCTGGAACCCTCGTGGTCGCTTCTTGACGCCTGCTTCTGTAAGTAGTTTGTGGACGGTGCCGTAGCTGCGCCCGATGGACGCGGCCAGTGCTTTGATGGACCCGCCGGCGGCGTATCCGTCAGCAAGGACTTTGCTGAGGCGTTTACGTTCCTCTTCTGTCAGCTTGTAATTCGGATTCGGGTTCTCGATGCTCATGGGATTCCCTTTGTCGGGGTGGCGGGCTGGTCAGAACAACCGGGGCGTCCGGCGCGGTCGATGCCGGTGCCGAGGTAGGACGGGGTGGTGAGTCCGGCCAGGAGGGCGTTGCCGGTTACCGGGGTGGCCAGGCGGCGCGGCTTTCCGGTGTGCCGTGACCGGGGCTGCAGGATGGTGTCCGACAGGAGCATGGCGGCCTTCGCGGTGGTGGAGCGGGCGTGGAATCTGGTGTGGGCCGTTGCGTCATCGTGGCCAGACCAGGGCCAGGGTCAGGGTGGCCACGATGACGGGCAGCACGACGGCGGCGGTGTACGGCGAGGCCCGCGAGACGCGCAAGGTCCGCTGGTAGGCGACGTAGGCGACGACCATGGCGGTCATCCATCGGTCGGTGGCGGTTCCGGCGGGGTGCCCAAGATCGTGGCGGAGCATCGCTTGGGCTTGCGGTGTGGCGAGCGCGCGGCTGATCGCCGTGGCGACGTCGATGGTGGGGTGGCCAACGAGTGAGGGCTCACGGCGAGCATCGCCGTAATAGGCGGAGCCGTTTTGGTCGGCATCATCGGGGTGGCTGGTGGGAAGCAGCGGCTCTGTGGGGGGTGCGGCAAGCGCGCTGCCGGGGGAGGCGGCGTGAGTGTCCGCCAGCGGATGCTCACCGTTCTGGTGGTTGTAGGCCCATTCGGTGGGGCCTTGGAGGTTCGTTGTCCGGGTCGGGGCTGTTGCCGGGTCGGTGTCCGGGTGATGCAGCCGCCCGAGGTGGTTGTGGTGTTCGCTGTGCCCGGCGACCGGGTCCGGGGGTTGGGGCTGGTATGTGCAGACGGTGTTCTGATGGGCGGAGATGAAGATTCTGTGGCGGGTCAGGTCGGGATCTGCGGTGAGTAACGCACGCCAGACGGCCTGCCGCTGAAGGTGGTGCACCAGGGTTTGAAGGTCGCGGTGTTGGCGGCAGGCGCTCAGCTGTTTGAGGTAGGTGTCCAGCAGTTGGATACCGAACTCGGTGTTGGTCAGGTCGGTGTGCTGCCACAGACGCCAGGCTGTGCCCACGTGATGCAGGGCCTCGGGGCAGCGGCCGACGGCGTGCAGGCAGCGGCCCAGGTTCATTGCTACCGCGATGATGTCCGCAGGCTGCTCCAGGCCCCGGAAGACGCCGAGCAGGTGCTGGTATACGCCGATGGCTGTGGTGAGGCGTCCGGTCTCGTGCAGGACGGTGGCGTAGGCGGTCGCGGCGTCGAGCCTGCGCGGGTGGCCGGGGTCTGGGTGCAGGTTTCGGCTGGCCCGGTAGGCGTACTCGGCGGCGGGGAGCCGGTCGCTGTCGACGGCCAACGCGGCGTACAGGGTGCAGGCCTCGATCAGGACCGCGTCCGGCGCCGTCCGGGTGAACGTCCGGTCGTGCAGGTGCGGGTGGAGCAGGTCGACGGCGTCGGCGGGCCGGCCCGCGGCGGCGTGGCCTTGGGCGGCGGCTAGCGCCATCGACAGGGTGCCGAGGGCCTCGTTTCGCGGTGCTATCCCGACACGGGTGCGCGGGACCGGACATTGGAACGGTCGGGGCCAGCGTGGTCGTTGGCGGGTCGAGGTCATGACTTCACCACCCCGTTTTCTGGGCTGAGGGTCAGTCGCCGTAGGTGTGCCGGCCGGACGGGCAGCACCCGTGAGGCCGGGTAGCCGACGTGTGGCTGGTGCAGCTGCGGCTTGAGCGGACCGTCGGGCATTGGCGGCAGCGGTCCTCTGTCCGGCCCGGTCGGCTGTGTCGGGATCACGGCCAACCCCACCGATCCAGGACGGCCGCGATCAGCGTCCAGTGCTCGGCGGGGTGGGGGATGCCCAGGCTGGTCCTCGGCGTCATACCAGGGAGCCGGAAGATGTCTTTGACGACGTGGTGGTATGGGAACTCGACCAGCAGCATTACTTCCCGGGGCAGGCCGTACCGACCGAACTCCTCCAGCAGCATCGTGCGGGCCTGAGGACGCAGCTGGCCGGCCAGCTCTTCGGTCATCTCGCGGATGCTCGGCGGCGGGACGCTGGTGTCCGGGTGCAGCAGGCCGTACTCGGCGGACACCAGCCGGACCCGGCTCCGGTGCTGGGGGTGACCGTCCAGGCGCTTGCGTAGCTGGGGCAGGCAGCCGCCCTGGTAGAGGTTCCAGGCGCTGACGAGCGTGTCCTGGTCCCGTATGCCGGCAGTCGCCGACACGAAGATCATGCGCCCGGCGACCGGGTCGTTCTCGTCGGCCCACCTCATCGACGTGGTCATCTGGTCACCGCTACCGGAATCGGGTGTGGGGAAGCGGCGCACGCGGTCGGGTGGCCGGGGCTGGGCAGCCACCCGTGAAACTCGTCGTAGAGCCAGTCCACGTCGGCGTCGTGATCCTCCAGTGGCAGCATCATGGCTTGACGGCGATCCCGCCGAACATGCCGACTGGCTGGTCTGCCTGGAGCACCTCTGCGCTGTCGGGGTGCCAATAGTGGACGGGGACAACGCCGGGCTCCACCAGTTCAAGCCCGGCAAATAGGGCCTCCACCTGTGCTTTCGTGCGCGCGTGGATCTCCAGGCCGCTGGCGTGGGCCGCGTCTACGATCCTGCGGACGTCATCAGGTGCCCAGTCACTGACGACCGCCGAGATGGCCAGGGCGCTGCCGGGCACCATCGTGGCCATGATGTGGTCGATGACCCGGCGGGCGGTGTCGTCGTCGACCAGCTGCAGGACGGCGATCATCGTGACCGCGACTGGCTGTGTGAGGTCCAGCGTGTCTCGCAGCCGGTCCGAGCCGAGGATCGCGTCGGGGGTGCGGAGGTCGGCCTCCAGGTAGGCGAGGCGTCCGGTGGCCTGGTGTGCGGGGGCCAGTAGTGCCCTGGCGTGGACCATGACGAGGGGGTCGTTGTCGACGTACACGATGTCGGCGTCCGGGCGTACGGCTTGGACCACCTCGTGCAGGTTGGGGTGTGTGGGCAGGCCGGTGCCGATGTCCAAGAACTGCCGGATCCCCTGCTCCGCGGCAAGGAACCGGGCCACCCGGGCCATGAAGCGCCGGTTTGCGCCCATGGAGATGGGCAGTAGTGGGCCGCCGGCCGTGACCATCTGCTTGGCGGCGGCGCGGTCGGCCGTGAAGTTGTCCTTGCCGCCCAGAATGTAGTCGTAGACACGGGCGGCGTGCGGGACATCAGTGCGCAGCAGTTCGGCGTCGGCGCCCGTCATCGGGTCTCCCTCATCAATGGGGTCAGGCCGCTGGCGGCGGCCGGTGGGATCCAAGGAGATGTCAGCCGGCCACGATGGCGGCGCGGCTCGGGGCGAGATGCCGGGTGCGCTACCGCCAGAGCGCACCCGGCTCCCGCCAGGCAGCCCGCTGGGGGCGGGCGTGCCTGGGAACCCGCCAGTAGCTGGTCTCCGGTTCGGCTGCCGGCGGCGGCCCGGCCTGGTGTCCGGTCCCGGGCCGAGCTTGTTCAGGGCGACGGCGCTGCGGACCGAGGCGACGACCGGCGCGGCAGGCGGCCCGGTGGACGGCGCTGTCGTGGGGATCGTCATGGGCGGTTCCGTTTCGGTGTCGTCGCAAGGATGGGAACAAGGGTGGTGGTGTGCCGCCTCGGGCGCGGGGGTGGGCCCTTCGGCGGCACCACCGGACCGGTCCGCTAGGTGGGACCTTTCGACGGGGGGTCGTGAGCGGACCGGGCGTCGCGCCACATCGGGAACAGCAAGGGGGCCGCGACGCTGGCGAGCGGGTACGGCGGCCGTTTGGTGTAGCCGTGGCGGCGAAACAGCGTCACGCTGCGGGCTCCGGTGGCCACCAGGCATGACGGCACACGGGTGTCGTCCAGCTCCTTGAGGTGGTGGTGGAGCAGGAGGCTGCCGGTGCCGTGGCCCTGCTGGCCGGGGCGGACAGCCAGCGCCGCCAGGTAGTGGTGGGCGCGGCTGTCCGGCTGATAGGCCTGTACCGCCAGGTCCAGCGCCACAAAGTGGGGCAGGTGATCACCGACAGCCTGGGCCAGGCGGCGGTCGAGGTCCGCGATGTCGACGTACTGGTACGCGTCCAGCGCGTACCAGACGGCTACCCCAACGTCGTCCACGACGTGGACGTGGCCGTGGGTCAGGGCGTGCTCGGCGAGGATCTCGAAGTAGCGGGGGAAGATCCGTGCGCGGGTGGCGTGGTGGGGCACCAGCCAGTCGGCGAGGTCCCCGGCGTGGGATGCGGCGGCCAGGATCTCGGCCACCTGGTGCAGGTGGGCGGGCCCGGCGGTCTGGATGGTCGCTGTGGTGGTCATGCCGCGCCTTGCGGTGTGCGCCACATGGGGAAGAACGTCACGGGGCCGACCTTGATCTCGAACGGTTCGACGGGGTCGTAGCCGTGGTCCTGGTAGAGCCTGGCGTTTTCGGGGTCGGTGGCTTCGAGGTAGGCCGCCGTGCCGGCCTGATCGAGTTCGGCGTGGGTGTGAGCGATGAGGGCGCTGCCCAGTCCTTGACGCCAGCGGCCGGGCCTGACCGCCAGGAATGCCAGGTACCAGTGCTTGTCTTCCTGCGGATGGTTGCCGTTGAGCGCCTCGTCCAATGCCTGGAACCGGGGCAGGTGGTCACCGGTGATCGCGGCGAGCTGCTGCTCGTAGTCGGGCAAGGGCGGCGGCTCGACGGTCAGGTCGAACCACACCGCAGTCGCGTCAACGGAGGCGGATCCCTCACCGATGTAGAGCACCTGGCCGGCACCGCTGGCGACGTGTTCGGCGAGCATGCCGAAGTACAGGCTCATGACCGCCAGGCGTTCGGCGGGGTCGTCGCCGGCGAGGTAGCGGTTGGCGTCCATGTGGTCGAACGCTTCGGCGATGAGCCGGCCGATACCCAGTTCCCGGACCTGCCCGGCGTCCGCGGCGATCTTTACGGCCCGGGTCATCGGTGGGCCGCCGGTCCGGCCGTTGCGGCGGCCGTCGTGACACCAGGGGCGAACAGTTCGTCGAAGGCGCTGTTCTTCGCCTCGATACCCAGACCGATGTTGGCGTAGACCGCTGGCTGCTGCACCTGGAGACGCAGGCCCCACAGCACACCCAGCACAAGAAGGGCAAGCAGGACCCAGGGCACGGCGGCGGCGATGGTTTCAGAGCCGGGGCCATAGAGGGTGCCGAGGTTGGTCAGCGCGAAGTACCCGGCCATGCCGAGCGCCACCGCAGCGGCAGCGGGGGCGATGACGCGGTGCCACAGGGTCTCACCACGGCGGTCACGGGCGAAGAATGCGACGACGGCGACGGATGCCGTCGCGGACAGCAGCATGATGCCGATGGCGCCGGTAGTTCCCAGCCAGAGGAATCCCTGGGTGAGGGGATCGAGTCCGCCCAGGGCGTATCCGGTGATCACGACCGCGGCGACAGCACTCACGGTGAGCGACGCGTTGCGCGGGGCCTCGTTGATCGTCTTGCCGAAGAAGGCGGGCAGCACCCGCTCCTGGCCTAGAACGGACAGGTAGCGGGGGCCGACCAGTTGGAAGGCGAAGCTGGCCGCGAACAGGCTGGTGGAGAACAGGATCGCGTTCATGACGACGACCCAGCTGCCCAGGGTGACCGCCGCGCTGTTGGAGAACATGTCCACGCCTTCGTTTTTGGCGCGGTCGAGGATTTTGGGGCCGGCGGCGGAGACCTGCACCCAGGAGGCGATCCAGTACAGAAGGGCGGTGGTGATGAGGGTGATTTTGCTGGCCAGGGGCACGGTGCGCTCGGGGTCGCGGCTGTCGCGCAGGTAGGTCGCGGCGGCTTCGTAGCCGACGTAGCTCATGATGGCGGTGACAGCCAGGCTGCCGGCGGTGGCAGCCGTCAGTAGTGTCGGGTCCATCGCCGCAAGGGAGAGGCGGAAGCCGGGCGCGGCCGCGGCGCCCACCGTCGTGATGATCACGCCCAACGTCTCGAAAACGACGAGGCCAATGATAAAAACGGCGGCGCCTTTCAACGAGCGGATGGCCAGTGCCCCGATGATCACCACGATGGTGAGGGAGCAGGCCCACCAGGGGACGCTGAAACCGGCTACGGCGTCGAGGACGGCTGACAAGGTGAAGCCGAAACCGATGTAGGAGCCGATGGCGAAGCTGACGTATGCCGCGAGGGCGAGCCAGGCGGCCGCGACGCCGAGGGGTTTCCACAGGCCCAGCGCGATGTAGGCGTAGAAAGCGCCGGGATTCGGGATGTAGCGGCCCATGGCGAGCCAGCCGACCAGGAAGAGGTAGAGCGCCGCCGCGACGATGACCATGGCGATCGGCACCCCGATCAGACCGGTGGCGGCGATCACGGCAGGAACCACGCCGTAGATCACGGTTCCGGGGGCGATCTGGGACAGCTGATTTCCCACCACGCCGGGGACTCCGAGGCGGTTGCGGGCTACCTCGGCGGCGAGCGTGCCGACAAGGGGGACAGAAGGGGTGGACACCAGAACTCCTTGCAACAAAGGGGGGTGGGCCGGAAGAGCGCATGCTGCGTCTCCCCGGCGCTGACTCAGCGGATGACGGCCAGGTTTTTGATGGCGAGGTGGACCTGCCGCAGCAGCCTCGCCAGGTCCGGCGGGAAGTCGTCCCGTAGCTGCTGCCGTAGCGAGCGCATCTCGTCGACGGTCAGGCTCGTGCGCTCAAGGTCGAACAGACCTGCGGCGGCGAAGAGGCCGCCCAGCTTCTTGTCGTAGGCGGTCAGCCCGCGCGATGTCCGACGGTCGAAACCCGAACCGGGAACCGCCCGAGCGGCGTGCAGACCGCCGGTAATCCGGGTGATCGGCCGCCCGGAGACAACCGAGTCCTGCGGCACGATGACTTGCCGATCGCTGTGCAGCATCCGGTACTGCGTCTCGAGTCGGACCAGCCCGGCCTGGATCAGACGGTTGACGACCAGGTTCTCTGACCGGCCACCGGCCGCCCACCCCTCAAGGAGCACCCGCACCGGCACAACCGCAGGCAAAGAGGCCCCCACCGAAGGGCCTGAATGGCGCCCTACCGCCGCCGGTGGGCGCTGTGCCAGCCCGCCCCGGCCCGGGGTCTCGGCATTCGAGGGTGCCCGCGGCGCCGGGACGGGCCGACGGTGCTGTGGCCGGTCGGCGTACCCGTCGGTCCTGTACTGGCTGACACCGGCAGAGAACGACGGCGTCCCGGAAGCCTGCCGGTGTCCGGGCCCGCCCGCCGCGCCACTTTCGCGGAGGATGCTGTCGTACATCTCGCGCAGCGCTGGGTCCAGGGGACGGCCCACCAGATCCCATGCCGTGCGGGGCCGGAGGGTGACCAGATGACCTCGGCTGTCGTATCCCTCGATGGCTATGGGATCGGTCGAGCGATCCTCAAGGGGGATCACGTACAGCGAGAGGCCGTTGTCGTCGGTGGGCTCAGCTGGAGGCTGCGTGCCGAGGATTTCGGAGCCCACTCCCACCATGCCGAGGTCGACGAGTTCCACCAGGAGGGCGCCGGCCAGCGCCATACAACGCGTCTGAGGGGGCAGGGCCGCTTTTTCGCGCGCCATGGTGTCGTGCATGGCAAGCCAAAGATCACCCGCCAGTCCTTGCTGGGCCGTGACCGTATCCGTACTCAATTCCGCACATTCCCTTCCATCAGAAAACGGGCACGATGTTCCGGCAGCCGTGAGTTGTCGGGGCGTGACGACAGCTAGGCCGTACGGATTGACAGATTCGCCGCGACGGCTGAATCGCCCATCCGCGGGGTTTGTAACTTTTGCAGTAATTTAAGAGCTACGTGACTTCCGATCTAGTCCACAGTGGACTGAGCGAGAAGCCGTCACCGATCACGCGCAAGGTCTGCATGCCGCCATACGCCGTAAACCAAAGTTTGTTGGTCGGTCCTTCAGCCAGCGCTAGCGGTTGCCCGGCAGGATGAGGCCGCCGCCTGGGATCCCGCCGGACGATTCACCCGGTAGGAGGATCCGCTGGCCCCGGGTCGGCAGCAGCAGGCCAGCGCCTTCCACCTGCTGGTCGCCGTGGGTGCCCCGGCACGTCGCGCACAGGGGCCGACGCGCGTCGGCCGGCTTGTTCGTCGACGGCTTGTAGTCGTGTGGGGGGTAGACCACTGGCTCGACGACACCGGCCGTGTTCTGGTGGAAGTGGTAGCAGTTGTGCATGACCGCGTTCGGGTGGCTGCGGGCGATCTCCGCCGTGGTCAGCTCCGGGAGAGTCCCCTGTGAGATGCCGGGGCAGTCCGGGCGGTGGATCTGCGCGGCTGGGGGATAGTCGCGGAGCCCCATCACGCCACCTCCGTCGGCACCAGGCCGTTGGCCCGCATGATGGCGCGCACGGCGCCTTCCTTGGAGTGCCGGCCGAGCCAGTTGCCCCTTTCGCCGGGCACCCGCTGGTAGGCGTTGAACAGGGCGCCGTGGGTGGCGTGCATGAACCCGATGTACCGGCCGTCGATCTCTACCGAGAAGCCGCCCATCGTGCTGATCGTCAGGGTCGCCCCGGCGATCTCCTGAGTGCTGGATGGGATGCGACGCTCCATCGTCCACCTCCTTGCAGGGACGTAGTCAAGGGATCCGGCCGGAGCCAGCTCGTCAATGACAGCCCGCGCCCCACCCGGCGCAAGCTCAACTGGCACCGAGTAATACGTGCTGTCGTCGCTACGCATCGTTAGACCATGACTGACCCTGCTGTGCTTTAGAAGGCCCTTTGGAGGACGTTTAAGGGACTTAAAGCCCATCTCTCGTTCTTGAACTTGTCACCACGGCCGATATGAGTCCTCTGGTTCTATGCTTCGGAGACAAGCAAGGATGGGAGAACACGATGAGCCGCCACCCTCACGGGAACACCGCCCTCAAGGCTGCACGCCAACATGCTGGCTATTCCTCGCAACAGGCGTTCGTGGATGCGTTGAATCGAGCGGCACCTCGGATCGGGCTGAGCGAGATGGAGGTGAGCGTTCGCCAGGTTCGACGGTGGGAGTCGAATACCCCGCCGTGGCCTCGCACCGAGCACCAGCGTCTCCTCGTTCATGTTCTCCAGCTCCCGGTGGAGCGGCTCGGCTTCACGCCGCCGTGGGAGGTGCGGGAGTCCACTATTGGCCGCGGCGCCAGCGCTGCCCAAGTCGGCCATACGGTTCTGGGTTCACCACTTCCGCAGGCATCGAAGCCGGTGCAGCCAGCCACGATTGGCGCTGACTACAGCATGATCACCGCTGCCCATCGCCGGATGTATTCGACCGTGCAGCCAGATCACCTGCACCCCGCCGTCGTGGAACACACGCGGTTAGGCCTCCAGTTGCTCGCGGAGACAAGTGGGGTGCCTCGTCGGGTGGTCTCGCTCGCTTTGGCCGAGTCGCTCCTGATCGCCGGTCGGATCGAGTTCTTTGACCTTCGCCAGCCCGACGCTGCCGACGCAACTTTCGTCCACGCCTTGCAGGCTGCGGGAGAAGCCAACGACTCGCTGTTGGGTTCGGCCATCCTTGCGCACGCAGCTTTCATCCCCGGGTGGGCCAATCACCCGGCGGAGACGGCCAATCGCCTTCGTGCTGCACGAACCTATGCCCGGCGAGGATCGGCATCCGCCGAATTCGTGGCGTGGATCTATGCCGTCGAGGCCGAATGCCACACTCGCTGTGGTCAGCCTGGCGAAGCGCTTGCCGCGATCGCCAGCGCCGAAGCCGCTCTTGCATCTGAGGATGAGAGCCGTTCCCCTGAGTGGTTCACCTGGTTCTCCGGGGCCCGGCTGGTGGCTTTCAAGGGCAACATCCAGCTTCTCGCGGGGCGCTGGTCTCAAGCACGAGACTCCCTCACCGAGGCCCTCACCGGTCTGGAAGCCGGCGAAAGCAAGCAACGTGCGGTAGTCCTGGCCGACCTAGCGGCCGTGGAGGTAGCCGCCGCCAAGCCTATGGAATCGTGCAAGCGCCTTCACGAAGCCTTGGATCAACTCGCGATAACCTGGTATGCGACTGGCATGGAACGCGTCCGGAAGGTTCGCGAAGGCCTCCAACCCTGGGCCGACAGCGACGAGGTTCAATCGATTGACGACCGGCTCTACGGCTGGAGCGCGACCCTTAACGCGCTGCGAGGTTGAGCGCCTCGATCCGGTCAGGCAGTTCCGCTAGAGAGTCGATCCGCATCGTCGGCACCTGGGCTGCCTGACGGTTGTTCTTCTGAATGACCCCCCACGGCCCCCGGTGAATCAATGCCGTCTTGAAGCCCGCAGTGGTCGCGGGAAGAATGTCGTTGTCCAGTCGGTCACCCACGTAGAGGGCCTCTTCCGGTTTGCAGGGCATCGACGCCGCCACCGCGTCGAAGAAGGCGATGTCGGGCTTCGAGACGCCCCAGTCGTCAGAAGTGGCGATCATGTCGTTTGGCAGATCGAGGGCGCGGAGGATGCCACCTGCTCGTACGGTTTGATTCCCAGCGATCCCTACCCAGAGCCCCGCACTGCGAAGGGCCGACAACGTCGACCGGACATCAGGGTAAAGATCCTCTTCGTCGAACCACTCCGGTTGACCAGCAGCTGCGCGCTTCTCGCGCTCCTCCGTTAGATCAAAACCGGGTCGGAACACCTGGAATGTCTCCCGGTAGTCCAGCCCGCCCGCAATCACCGACCCGAACACCGCGGAGAAGGTATGTCGTGGCACTCCGAGCCAGTCAGCCCAAGTGCCATACTCTCGCGCCTCATTAACGAGACACTCACCGACGTCGAAGACCACCGCTTGGATCACGTCGAGCAGCCTAACCTTTGACACGGCGACCCGACGGGCCAGACCGGTCGCAAATGCCACTCCATCTTGTTGCGGATCGGTCGGCACCCTGTCCATGGGGGGTCGCCTGCGCGGCACCGTCATGGTGGCGCTTTCGTGCCGGGCCTCGTCGTCTGGCACGAGGAAGGGCGACATCGTTGTGCAGGATGGACCATCCGTCAGGGGAGTGCCGAGCGTAGGTCGCGCAGCAGCGTATGTGCGGCTGGAGAACGACGGGCAAGAGGTTCGACGTCTGCGGCGACACGGTGTAGTAGGGCGATGCTGCGGGCGGAGCTAACAGCGGGGATTCGCGTGATGGCGAGGCGGGTGGCTTTGATCGAGCGGTCGAGGTCGTCGGTGGTGGAAGTCGGCTGATTTTGTCGTAGTGCGGCGAGGTGGGCGAGGCTGAGCCAGGCGCCGTGGCGGAGGGCTGAGCGTTGTGGTGTGGCGTCGTGTGGGGTGTAGGCGCGTGTGTGTAGTAGGTGGGTTGCCTGGCGCAGTAGGTCGGCGCGTTGCCGGGGTAGGTGTTCGGCGAGTACGACGAGGCCGCGGCCGGTGATGGCGTCGAGTTCGATGTGGTCGATGTATTCGGCCCATGGCGGTCCGGGTTCATCGCCGGGGTTGTTCTGGAAGTTGAGGGTTTGTTCGCGCATGTGGTTGAAACCGGTGAGGTCGCCGGCGGCGGCGTAGGCGAGGGTGCTTCGGGTCGCGACCAGTGATCGCACGACGGGCGGTGTGTGGCGGGCGGCGTGCTGGGCGGCGTTGGCCAGTTGCAGGGCGTCGAGGGGGTGACTGCGGTCGGCGGCCTGGTTGGACATCAGGGCCAGGATGCTGGCGGTCAGTGCGGAGTTGTCGGCGGCGTGAGCGGCGCGGAGAGCGATCAGATACCAGCGTTGTGCTTGGCCGTCGTCGGCTGCGTCGAAGGCCATGAATCCGCTGGTTTGGGCGAGCTGGGCTAGGGCTGCGGCGAGACGGCGGCCAGTCGCGGCGTCGTACGAGGCGCGTCTCATGAGCCGGGCGAGGATGCTGAATTGGTCGGCGACGTAGCCACGCGCGGCACCGCCTTGCTGGTCGTCGAGCTGTTGTGCCTGGGTGACGATGCCGTCGATCATTTTCAGCAGGGGTGGAGTGACGCGTCCGGCCTCGTCGGCGGTTGACTTCAATGTGGGGGCCGGGTGTTCGAGGGCGGTCCAGGCCGGGCCGGTGATCGCGGCGCCGGTCACCGCGAGAACGGTGCGGCGGGTGGGCACGGGTTCCCCCAGGAGGCTGAGCAGGCCAGTTGAGTCCCAGGGTAGATCGCTGCCGTGATCGGCGCTCAGTGGCGCGGGCCCACGGGTCCGCGGACGGCCCCACACCTGCTCGTAGGTGACATCCGTGTTCAGGGCGCCGGCCAGGACCTGAACCACCAGGTCGGGGACCTCACCGTGCGGCAGTTCTCCGCCGCGGATCCATCGGTATGGGGTCTTTTCGTGGATGTGGCGATTGGAGCCGCTACGTGCCAGCGCCGCGTTGAGCCGTCGGGCCAGGGTTTCAGGCCGCCATCCTGCTTGGTGCAGCAACTCGTTCAGGTTGCTGTTGGCAGGTGACAGGGGTTCCTTGGCCACGATTCACGTCCTCTGGTGGAACGGCCCGATTCGACATGGCATGTCCAATGCAGACGGTAGCGGTTCGCGCGCAAGGGTGGGTGATCCGCACCAACCACACCATCAGCCATCAGTGCGCACCAAGAGCACCGGTCCTGTCTCTGCCGTTGCTGCGGGTGTGAGGCCAGGGTCGAGGGATGCGTGTGACAGGAGATTCGCGGTGATCCGCGATGTGTGGTTTTTCCAGCCGCGAACCATGGCGAAGGCGAACTACGCCAACGCTGGTGGGAAGGAGCAGACGTGGACTCCCTGGTGGGCGTGCTACCTGGCTCCGGCCGCCAGCGGGGCTGGCCTGGGCGCACATCTGATCGACGCCCGCGCCGACGACGGCTGGCGAGCCCGGGTCCAAGCGTTGGGAGCTGACGACGTGCTGGCGGTCACCGCGCTGACCGGTGCGGCCCTGCGGGATGCGCTGGAAGCCTCGGCGATCGCCCGTGACCGGGGGGCGTACGTGGTGTGGGGCGGACCGCACGCCACACTCTTCCCGGCCGAGACGCTCGCTCAATCGCCGGCGCACGCCGTGATTCCGGGCACCGGCGGTTTCCCGGGGCTGGCACTACTGCTGGGCCGGCTGACCGGGACAGCGGGGCCACCAGGCCCGGACGATCCGCGAATCCTCGTCAAGGGCGGGCACCTGGTCACCGTTCCGCGGTTTGGTGGCCACGGCACGGGTCAGACCATCATCGCCGATGACCCGGACCCGCGGTTGGACCTGATCACCGATTGGGAGCCGTACGTCAACGCGGACGAAGCCATCGATGCGCGCACCACTAGCTTCGTGACGTCGGAAGGATGCCTGCGCCGGTGCACCTTCTGCACCGAGCCGCAGACGTCCGGGCATTCCTGGTACACCCACCCGGTCGAACGGTCGGTGGAGGTCCTCGCCGAGATGGCCCGGCGGTCGCGGGCCGGCGGGATCAAACTTCACGATCCGAACTTCTTCCACGATCCGGTGCGGGCGATGGCGTTCGCGCAGAGGTTCCGCGCCCGGGTCGGATTGCGGTGGGCGTCGAGTCTGCATCCGGCGGATCTGCAGGAGATGCCCGATACGCAGTTGCGGGCGGCGGCGGATGCCGGACTGTGCAGGGTGCTGATCGGGATGGAAACCCCGGTCCCGGCGCTGATTCGCCTCTCGAACAAGAGGTACGACCCGGCTGGTATCGAGACGATGGTGCGGCGTCTGACCGCCGTCGGGATCCGGGGCATGTTCACGTTCATCGTCGGCTGGCCTGACGCCGAGCCCGGCCACTACCAGCAGACGATCGACTGCGCGTTCGCGATCAAGGACCTCGATCCACGACACCAGTGCAAGATTCACTTCCTGGAGCCGTGGCCGGGCACCCCGCTGGCGAAAATGCTGGCCCGCCGCGGCCTGCAACATCCGACGAGCCTGTCCGGGTGGGCCGACGTCGACTACTACCAGGCCCAGATCCCCGGCCTGCACAACCCCGCGTACACCGAGATCGTGCGTGACGCGAACCGGCAACTGTCCCCGTACATCGATGCGTGAGGCGGCACTCTGATGGCCCGACTCCTGTTGCCCCGGCCGGATCCGAAGCCGGCCGAGAACCTGCGGTTCCTGCGCGCGGCGGTCGCGCACCAGTGCAACCTGGCCTGTCTGTACTGCCCCAAGAAGGCAGGCATGGAGAACCATGTGCCCGCCTGTCTGCGCGGCAACCGGCTCTCGACCGCCGACTACATCCGGGCGCAGCGCGCGGTTGCCGCGTCGGGGATCGTCAACGCTGTTGCCTGGACCGGCGGGGAACCGACCCTGCGATCCGACCTGCCGGCGATCGTCGTGGCCGGCCGCCGCGACTTCGCTCGCACCGAGATGACCACTAACGGCCTGCACCTTCCGGACATGTTCGACGACCTCGCGCCGAACCTGGACCTGCTGAAAGTCTCGCTCGACGCCGCCGACCCCGTCCTTGCCCAGCAGCTCACCCAAGGCAAGCCGGAGGACTTCGGCCGGGCGCTGACGGCGATCCGGCTCGGCCTGGAGGCGGGGTTGCCCGTCGGGGTGAACGTGGTGGTGATGCGTCGCACCGTCGAGCAGATCCCCGCCATCATCGCGCTCATCGCCGACCTACACGCTGACGTCGGCCGCGGCACCGTCTACATCTCGCTGCTCGACCTGTATTACACGCCGTCGACCAGGGATTTCTGGCGGGCCGAGTTCGTGGCGATGGACACGATCACCGACCGGCTCACCGAACTGCTCGGGCCGCCGGTCGAGCAGTTCCGCAAGGGATGCGTCATCCGCTGGTTCGACTCCGCCGGCATGCAGATCCGCATCAAGGACAGTCACGAGTCCACGTTCCGCGGTGACCGGTGCACCGGCTGCCCGGTCTACTGCCAGGAGGGCTTCTACGGGCTGAAACTGTCCGTCGAGGGGTGGGTGACCCCGTGCCCGAACGGTGATGAGCGCAACGGTGTGCACCTGTCGGCGGACCTCGACGACCAGCAGATGACAGCTCGCGTCACGCCGCTGACCCGGGAACTAGCCGGGACCCGCCTGGTCGAAGGGTCGTTCGCCACGTTCCTGGACCGTAACGGTCTCGACTTGACCGGTGCACCGGCCCGGCCGCTGCTGCCGCTGACCGTCACCCCGGCAGGCCGGCAGTGAACGCCGCAGACGTGCTGAGGACTTCCCCGGCCGCGCTGCAGGCAATCCGTGGCTGTCCGGATCCCGGGCTGCCACCGGAACCGGAGTCCGAAACACTGCGCGCCGCAGTGGCCGCCCAGCTCGCGGTCGAACAGAACGCTGTGCGGGTTGGGCCCGGCAGCGCCGCGCTGCTACACGCCATGATTGCCCGGCAGGGCCCGCACGGCGGCGGGATCGTCTGCTCCGCAGGGTCATGGCCGCCGTACCGGCAGAACGCCGCGGACTACCTGCTGAACACCCGGACGATTCCGCTCGGCGACGGCTACAGGCACGACCTGACCGCGATCGCGTTGGCGTGTTCGGACCGTACCCGGCTGGTCCTGCTTGACAGCCCACACTCGGCGGCTGGCACCACCGTGCCGTTGGACGAGGTCGTCGATGTGGCCGCCCGGCTCGGCCCGGACACCGCAGTGGTGCTCGACAACGCGTACGGCGACTACCAGGACGACGACCTGACCGCCGCGATCAGCAATGCCGTCAACTCCAGGGCCCGAATCCTGGTCACCCGCACGTTCTCCAAGGCGCATCAACTGTTCGGGCTGCGGGTCGGCTACGTCGTGGCGCACCCCGACGTCATGCGTACCCACGGGCCCCTGGTAGGCCGCTACGACGTCAACAGACTCGGCCAGGTCGCCGCCGCGGCCAGCCTCACCGACCCGAGCACCGTGGCCGCCAACCGTTCGATCATCCGCCGGCGGCGCATCGCGGTGACCGACCTACTGACGGCCGCCGGCGTGACCGTCGCCCCGAGCCAAGGCCACGTGGTCCTGTTCACCGCCGCCGAGGCGTACAAGACCGCCGCGCTGCTGCGGCAAGCCCAGCTGAGCGCGAATGTCCTGACCGAACCCGGGCTCGCCGGGCACCTGAGCCTGCGTATCGACGACACCGGCCTCGATTCGCTGTGTGCCGCCTTCGCTTCCGTTCACCACCAACTCTGACCCGACCCCACCTGGAAGGACATCCCATGACCCCCATCCTCAACATCATCTACACGCGCGGGACCGTCGCCGCGCTCGCCCGGTTCGCGCCGCTGTTCACCGGCCACACCGGCTGGCGGTACCGGCTGGTCGCCAACGGCTGTACCCCGGACGAGGTCGCCCTGCTGCACCGCATCGCCGCAGTCAGCGACCGGCTGTCGGTCCATGACCTGGAATCCGGCGAGGTCGTACCGCACGGCGAGACCTTGTGCCGGCTCGCCGATACGTTCACCGGTGACGAGTTCTTCGGCATCGCCGACAGCGACATCGTGTGCACCGGCGACTTCACCGCCACGGCGACAGCGCTGCTGGACGACAACGCCGCGATCTTCGGCGGCACGCCGCTGTGGGCCCGGCCGCAGGACACCGTCCTGGCCCCCGACCGTCAGGAGGTCTGTGGTCCGCACATCCGCACCCCGGCCGGTCTGCTGTTCGGCAGCTCCTACTTCGCCGTGTACCGCCGGACCGCCCTCGACGAGGTCCAGCGACGCTGCGCCGTCACCCTCGACAAGTACACCGCGGCGAACCTCGGCGGCATCGACGGCGGCTTCCGCGGATTCCTGAAGGATCGCGACGCGTGGCGTAGCGACTACACGCCCGGAAAGCTGCTCAACACCGGCTTCGTCTACCTCGACCGGCAGACGGCGTACAACGACTTCGACGACCTGATCCACATCGGCGGATACTCCATGGCGACGTTCCAGGAGCAGGTGTCCGCCGGTCAGAAGCCCGCCGGGCCGGCGGCGATCCGGACGATGCTCGGCTTCAACGAGTACCGGGGCCACATGGACCGCAAACTCGCCGTCTGTGAGCGGACGATGCGATCGTTCGCGAGCATCGACGAGACCGGTGAGCCGTGGCGCGGAGGCCAGCGACTGCCCGATGAGCTGGAGGACCAGATCCGCGTGGTCGAGGACCTCTACGCCCGTCAGGCCCATCTGGTGGCAGCCTGACCGGTCGGCAGGCCACTGCGAGTACTTGCGCCGTCTGACGCCTGTGATGGCCGTGCCGGGTCATCGCAGGCGTCAGATACTGCGTCAGCTGGCAGCCCTCACAACATGTCGGCTCCACCCGTTAGACGTCCCGGAGGGCACCAGTGAGTATCGCAACCCCGACCGTCAACATCATCTATACGCGCGGAACCGTGAATGCTCTCGGCCGGTTCGCGCCGATGTTCACCGAGCACACCTACTGGCGGTACCGGCTGGTCGTCAACGGCTGCTCGACAGCCGAGGCCGCGCTGCTGCAACGGATCGCCGACACCAGCGACCGGCTGTCAGTCCACGACCTGCAATCCGTCGACGTCATCCCTCACGGCAAGGCCCTGTGTCTGCTGGCCGACACCTTCACCGACGAGCCCTACTTCGCGTTCATGGACAGTGACATCGTCGTCACCGCCGACTTCACTCCGATGGTCATGTCCCTCCTGACGCAGGGGGAGGCCGTGTTCAGCGGCATCCCGCTCTGGGCGACCCGCGCGGACACCATGATCACGGAGGCACACCGACGCGCCGCAGGCCACCACACATACAACAAATACGGCCTAACGCTCGGCTGCTCATACTTCGGAATCTACCTACGGCAGGCGTTCGACCACGTCAGCCGCCGATGCCGGGCCACCCCGGACAGATACACCCGGGCGATGCTCGACACCCTCGCCCCCGACTTCCGTGACTACCTACGGCAGAACCTGCTGCTCTTCGACGAATACACCCCCACGAAGGTCCTCACCCTAGGGCTGGAGTTCTGCAACTGGCCTGCCATCCATGTCGATCTGGACGGAATGCACCATATCGGTGGATTCTCCACCGCCGTCTACCAGCGGCAGATGGCCGCCGGGCAAGCCACCGAGGATCCGGCGACCGTCGCACAGATTCTCGACCTCTGCGATGACCCCGATGTCACCCGACGTAAGGACGAGGTCGGTGAACGGATCACCCGATCGTTCGCCGACCTCGACGCCACCGGCCGTCCCTGGCGCACACGCCGGTTCCCCGATCCCGCCGAGGACCAGCTCCGCATGATCGAGGACCTGTACCTGCGCCAGGCCCGCCACGTCATTCCCTGACCCGCTCGCGACCGACGGAAAGGCACTCTCGATCATGGCCCTGCAGACAGCTGCCTCCATCTGGGACGGCAGTGCCACCGACTACAGCAGACACACCAGTCGGTATCCCACCCACGCCCGCATCGGCATCGCCCTGACCGCCGTCGCGCCTGCCGACCCGCGCCGCGTCCTGGACTACGGATGCGGGCCCGGAAACTCCACCCGGCTGTTCCGGCGCATGTATCCCCACGCGGCGATCAGCGGCGTCGACTCCTCGCCAGCGATGATCGCCGAGGCCCGTGCCGCCACGGCCCAGGAGGCCGCGATTGACTATCACCGAGCGGACCTGGCCGCCGCCGACCCGCCGGCCGCCCTGACCAGCCGCCTGTTCGACCTGATCGTGTGCGCGAACTCGCTGTTCCACGTCGCCGACAAAGCCGCCCTGCTCACCCGGATTCAGGCCGTGGCCGCCGACGACGTCACGATCGTGTTCAGCCTGTACGACACCGTCTTCGTCCCTACCGATCCGGTCGTGTGGCCGCTGCGTGTCGAACCCGGCGACACCCTCATGGACTTGCTGATCGGCCGGCTCTGCGACCGAGGCCATCCCATCGAGGCCCGGCAGGAAGACCGGGAGGTCCTCACGGAGAAGGCCCTGACCGCCTTGTTCGGCGACGCCGGGTTCACCGTGCGCTGCGGCGACATTCTGCGGCTGCGGCGTACCCCGGCGGAACGGCTGTCGTTCTTCAGCGTGCCGGCGACCGCCGCCGAGGTATTCCCTGGTATTCCCGTCAAAGACGTGCAGGCTGCCGCCGACGACGTCAGCCGCGAAGCGGCCGGCCTACCCGAGCAGGAACGGTGCGTCTACGTCTTCACGGCCACCCGGAGTTGACCATGATCCAGATGACCCGTCAGGTCGAGGGAAACCACCCGGACGTGACCGCCGCCGGTTCGCCGGGCGGCGAACCGATCCGTAGAGTAGCGCCAGTGGCAGCCAGTGACCGCCCTAGAGAGGCGTGCGGCGTCTTCGGCGTCCGTGACCCGCAGCAATCCGCGTCCCACCTGACCTATCTCGGCCTTTTCACACTGCAACACCGCGGCCAGGAATCCGCTGGCATCGCCGTCAGCGATGGCACCAAGATCCTGGTTGACAAAGATATGGGGTTGGTCGCCAGCATCTTCAACGACCATCGTCTCCAAGCCCTGCCCGGCAACATGGCGATCGGGCACACCCGCTACGCCACCACCGGCGCCAGCGCCTGGGACGGCGCCCAGCCCGTGTCCCGCGGCGCAGGCGGCGTCTACTTCGCCCTCGGGCACAACGGTAACCTCGTCAACACCGAAGAACTCGCCGCCCGCTACCCCGCCGAAGTCTTCGGCAGCGACAGCGACGTCGTCGCGACCATGCTGGCCGCCGATCTCACCACGCGCAGTCACGGCAGCCTGGTCGATGCCGTCACCGCTGTACTCCCCCAGCTGCAAGGCGCCTTCTCCCTGGTGATCATGGACGAGACCCGGCTGATCGGCGCTCGCGACCCGCACGGCTTCCGGCCGCTGTTCCTCGGCCGCCTCGAAACCGGCGGCTGGGTACTGGCCTCCGAAACCCCGGCACTGTTCGTCGTCGGCGCCACCGTCGAACGTGAAATCTCGCCGGGTGAGATCGTCGTCATCGACGACGACGGCGTGCACAGCCACCGCTTCGCTGACGTCCAGAAACGTCGGCTGTGCACGTTCGAGTTCGTCTACGTCTCTCGGCCCGATGGTGTCCTCGCCGGCACCAGCGTGGACGCCGCCCGCCGCCGGGCAGGTATCGCCCTTGCCCGCCAGGCACCGGTCGAGGCCGACCTGGTCGTGCCGATCCCCGAATCGTCGATCTCCGGCGCACTCGGCTACGCCACCGAGTCCGGCATCCCGTACGGGCTGGCACTGATCAAGAGCCCGTACATCGGGCGGTCGTTCATCGCTCCCACCCAGGCCCGCCGCGACACCGCGTTGCGGCTGAAATTCGGTCCGATCGTCGAGAACATCGCCGGCCGCCGTCTCGTGGTCGTCGAAGACTCCCTCATCCGGGCCAGCACGTTCCGTAAAACCGTTCGTATGCTCCGCGACGCCGGCGCGACTGAGCTGCACCTCCGGGTGCTGTCGCCGCCCTATCGATGGCCGTGCTACTACGGTATGGACACCGGCGACCGCACCACCCTCATCGCCGCCACCAAAACCATCGAGCAGATCCGCATAGACCTCGACGTCGACTCGCTGGTCTACCTCGACCTCGACCGCCTGGTCGAAGCGATCAACCCACAGCCGGCCGGACTCTGTACCGCCTGCATGACCGGCGACTACCCCGTCCCCGTCCCGACAGCATCTCGCCGTCCATGACCGTCCGTGTGCCCGGACTGTCCGCGGCCGGGCACACGCGATCCCTCCCGGACGGCAAGTACAGCTTTTCCGTGCCTCGGCGACGGTCACCACCACAACCAGGCCGCAGTGCCTGACGGTGATCGAAAGGCGCAACCAAACTCTTATCTGATCCCGTGCTATCGGCTCGCTGAATTCAGCAGCTTCGGCATCATCTGGGAAGCGCTCGCTGCCGGTCTCTGCATTGGCGGCGATTGCGACACCTCATTCAGGGAGAAACGATATAGCTAGGCCGAACTTCTGTGATCATGTACCTATGATCGATTGGTTGGTGGATCCGCTCACCGGCACGAAGGTACTGCTGCGAGCACCTGCGCTGGGTGACGAGCCGGCGCTGATCGAGATGGCGACGGATCCTCGTGTCTGCCGCTACTTGAAGGGGCCTGTCGAGCCCAGCGTTGCCAGGGATTACGCCAGCCGCAGGATCGAGGCTCCGGGCTGGGGAACGTTCGTTGTCGTTGCCCTGGACACCCGGGAGGTAGCCGGGCAAGGAAGTATCGAGCGCAAGCGCGGGCCGTGGGAGGTGTCTTACAAGTTTCGGTATTCGTACTGGGGGCGAGGGCTGGCCAGTGAAGCAGTGGACCTGATTCGAGGCTGGTTCTTCGAGCACACCGGTGAGGACCTACTGATTGCCACGACGCAGAAAGCGAACCTGCGCTCCCGTAGGCTCCTGTCGCGAGTAGGCGCGACATTCACCGGGACCTTCACGCAATACGGGTTGCCGCAAGAGCGTTACGAATTTAAGCGTACAAGTGCCCGCGATGACTAGGTAGCGCAATCCAACGCCTATACGATTAACCCGTGCGCCAATACGCGAAGGAAGTCTTATCTCTTTCCTACGGGCTAAATAATCCACACCTAACACCGGTTCCTGGTGGCCTCTCGACCGTGAACTTCACTGTCGATAACGGCGGCACCGATCGCCTATTTATCAAGATCTACCCGCCTGGCTTAGACCTTGCCGACGAACGGGCAGCAATCAGCATCGCCCGCTTCGTGCACGAGGGCGGGATACCCACCGCAGAAGCGATACCCGACAGATCCGGAGAGTTCCTGCATATCGGGCGTGGCCCTGCTGTCTCCGTGTGGTCTTTCGTCGAAGGCCACAACGGCGCGAACGTGACACTCGACGGGAACACACTAGAAGGCGCGGGCACGCTTCTCGGTCGCGCGCACCGACGGCTGGCAGACTGGCCAGGCCCGGTCAGCCACTCAGGTGGCAGATGGTGTGACCTCCCGCGTCTTCGGGATGCGATGACGGACATGAAGATCCGCCTTCACGGCGCGGGGCATTTGAGTGGCGCACTGCGAAGCCGTGCTAACGAGGTTCTGAACTGGCGCGAGCAGCGACTTAATTTAGTCGCCGAGACGCTCCGGAACATGCCTGTCCCGGCGATACAAGTTCTGCATGGCGACTGCACCGAACGCAATGTCATCTTCCGCTCCAGGATCGGCCCGGCGCTCATTGACTTTCGGGCGCCCTATCGATGGCCGATCTGGTGGGAGTTGGCGCGTATCGGCTGCGCCGTTCCTGCAATTCTCTCCGGAGACGCGCACATCGACGCTCTGGCTCAGTTCCTTATTGCCTACCGCGAATCAAATGATGAGATTCCTGTGGCCGACCTGATGGCGGTCGCGCAAGCCGCCCGATGCTATACCACCGCTTCGGTGACACCATTTCAGGATTTGGTCGCACCGGGACCAGTGATGTCGATGCCGACTCTGACGGATTACATCGAGCAACGCCATGCGGCAGTGTCCGCACTATGGAACCGGGCTGATGCCTACGACGAGAAGCTGCGGGAGGCACTGCGATGAGACAAACGTTGATGCCGAAGAAGCAATGCCCGAATTTGCTATAACGTTGGGAATTGTGGTTGAGGGTGCCGCAGGTGCGTTGCGTCGCAGCGGGACGATGGCGACGTGAAAAGGTGTCAATCGTGGAGAGCCGCAAGACCAAGCTCGACGAGCTGACCGACATCATCGGCTACGAGCGCCACCGTCAACGTCTAGATCGCGAGCCCATGAACGTCGAGCATCTATCCGGCGGGCCAGGCGGTGCTTTAACTCCTCGGGGGAACCGTCGATACCAACGCCGCGGGCGGCTACTGGCCGCACGGAGTGTGCGAGCACGTCACTGGGCGGCACCTGAGCGTATTCCGGCCCCACGCCTGACAACTGCTGTAGTGGTCGTACCAGTCGACCAGCCACACGTACCCGCCGACACCGGGGAAGCGCCGTCCCGTACCGGGAAACTGTCGCCGAGCCGATGTGGTGGTGGCCCGACGCTGTGGGAATCATCGCGGCGGAGGGCTTGGCGGTGAAGGAATGACGCTCAGATGTGGAATCTGCGATCGCCTACGTATGGGTTTGCACCCCCTTCTTCATGGCCCGACTCGCTGTGCTCGTTGCGCGGTCGCGCGGCGTGCGGGGCGAGGACGTACGGTGCCAAGGATGTGAGCCGCCTCCTCGTGGTCGTACAGGGGAGCTCGGGTCGCGACATCACAGGCAGTGGCGAAGCCCGCAAGTCTTGTCCTGACGGTGTGCTTGGACAGGCCGCGGGCGTCGATGACGGCGGCTGCCTCCTGGTCGATGAGAAAGTCGTTGCCGTGCCAGCGTCCGATCATCGAAGTCCTCGGGTCTCGGTCGGATCTGCGTTGAGGTCGTGGTGGATCGGTTACAGCGTTCTGCCAGCGGCTTCGCAGCCGTTCTCGCAGCGGGCAGAGGCTGGCTGCCAGGTACGCGTCTTGTCGCGGGGATCTGTGACTTCGCGCCAGCGGACGGTGACCTGGACCGAGCATGTGGGGCAGCGCGGGTAGGGCAGTCCGTCTATTTCGTCGGCGGTGTATCGGCGGTGCCGGTCGATGGGCCAGACTCGGCGGATTTCGCGGGCGGTGCGGATCGCCGCAGGCCCGCGTACCTCCCACACGCTGTGGCAGCGCGGGCAGGGGACCTGTGCCCAGCCGGGTTCATGCCGGAGTTCGGCGCCGCAGGGTCTGCGGGACACGGCTGGTGGCTCATCGTGGCCGGTGGGGTGTTCCTCGAGGAGGAACGCCGGACAGCGGCCGATTCGTGTCTGGGCCGGCTCTTCACCGAGGGCACGGGCCAGTTCGGCGGTGACCGCGCCGAGTTCGGCGGCGAACTCGGCGATACCGAGGTCACGGTCGCAGGCGGTGTCCAACCAGGTGAGCAGATACTTCACGTCCCAGGTGACGGACTGGGACGTGGCCGGCGTGCCGAAGCGGTGCTGTATGTCGGCCGCCAGCGGATCGATCGGTTCGACGGGCGGCGGGGGCTGTTGGGGGCGGTGCAGGCTGGCCTGGATTGTTCGGAGCAGGCAGAAGGTGTGTTGGCCGGCCGGAGTGTGTAACAGGTGCAGGGCCGCCTGAACTTGTTCCCGCCGAGTGAGTGGGCGAGAGCGTGGACGTCGGGGTGCCGGCCAGATGGTGACCGGCGGGTGTTTGCCGCCGAGTCGGGCGGTGATGGCCTTGGACGTTCGGGCGGGAACGCGGTGGCCGAGCTGGGCGCGCCAGGCGCGGACGGTCATGTCCAGCCATTCCCGTGGCGGGATGGAGCCGATCTGGTCGTCGTCGGGAACCAGGACCGGTTTGCCGTCGGCGTCGTAAACGGGCTCGCTGAACCATTGTGGGATGCGTCGCTGTTCGGTGATCGTTTCGCCGCGGACGACGGTCTGCACGTGGATGGTGGTGGTGACCGACCATCGGCGGATCAAGGGGTGCATTGGGCTGGTGACTTGCTCGCTGCCGGCCGCCAGCAGCGACAGTGCGTCGAGCCGTACCGGGAGGGGGGCTTCGACGCGGGAGGTGGCGACGCGGGGACTGTCCATGTCGGTTCCCGGCATGATTTGCAGTGCGAGGGCTACGAGTTTCCGGGGGATGTCGGATAGTTGTTTCGCGAGTAGATGACGGTCGTCGGCGCATACCGTTTCTGCGTTGCGGTAGTGGCATACCAAGCACGGCTGGGACACGAAGGCCCTCCGGTTCGGTTGGACTATTCAGTTGTGAATGAGGACTGGGGTGTGCTGGATCGTCAGGGACCCTTTGGGGCAGTACGGGGAAGTCGGAAGCCCGTTGCGGGCGGCGAAGAAGAGGGTTCCGGCAGGATCAGTACGGTTCGCAGAGCGGTGCGGTGCGGCCAGCGAGACGTGCCACCTGGGCTGCGCTGATGGAGGCTTTCGTGTCGGCGAGGTACCAGTTTCCTGTGGCGGAGCGGCATGCCACGATCACGTCCGAGCCGTCGTCGGCGGAGTCCCAGCCGGCCACTACCTCGACTACCGGAGAACGGTCGTCACTCGTTCCTGCCGACGCGGGAACGAGAGCTTCCGTCTGATCTTCCTGATTCAGGAGCATCGGCAGTCCCTTCGGCCTATGGCCTTCGGATGTGAATGCGGGCATGCGTATATGGGCGGCGGGCTACCGCCTTTAGGCGACACTCCACGCCAATATGTTGCTCGTTCGCGGGTCACCATAACGCTGCTCGCATTTGCTGTCGCGCACACTTAGAGCGCTGCTCGATGCAGCGGGAAAGCCCCTGCTCCGCCGACATGGCCGCAGCGCCGGAACCGTTCCCACTTCGCGCATCTCAACGCGGTGTTGACGGTGTGCACCCCGCTAAGCGGTCGGGTGCACACCGTCAGGTGTCACCGGGCGGCCGGGCGGCCATCTCGCCCGTGTCGTTGCCCGGTAGCGGGTGGCCGTCAGCTCTTGCGGCGCGCTTTCGTGGAGGTCCAGGTGGCCGTCCACGACCTCTTGCCGAGGAGGCCGTCGGCGGCCAAACCGACCTGCTTCTGCATCTGCCGCAGAGCGGCGCCCGACTTCGGGCCCAGGCGCCCGTCGACGGTGAGCGCCCAGCCCAGTTTGGTCATCTGCGCCTGCCACTTCGCGACGGTCGCGGAGTACGGCGCGTTGGCCTGGGGCCGGAAGTAGTCGTGCTCGCCGACGGGCCACTTCGGAGCGGCCGGTACTGCCGGGGCGGGCGTCACCAGCAGCAGCTTCTGCCCGACGATGATCTTGTCGCTGGTGAGGCGGTTGAGGGTTTTCAGTGCGGCGACGGTGGTCCGGTACGTTTTCGCGATCGCGGACAGCGTGTCGCCGGTCTTCACGGTGTACGTGTCACCCGGCTTCGGTGCCGGCTTGGCCGGGGCCGGCACGGTCGGGGCGATTCCCCACCGTTTCTGCCACACCGCCAGGGCCTCGCCGCGCAGGATCGACAGGATCGCGTCGATCGCCTGTCTGTTGTTGACGTAGCAGCGGCGGATGCTGATGTGGATGTGCCACAGATGGGAGCTGTCCGAGGAGGACGTCTCGTCGCGGACGAAGTCCCATCCCTCGACGTCGCGGTCGAGGTCGGCGTTGCCGAAGAACTCCCGCATCGCGTACGTGCGCGGGTCGTTCGCCCGGCCGGCGGCGAGCAGCCGCGCGCTGTACTTCTTGATCGTGGTGAAGTCGCCGGCCTGGGCGTCCGGGAAGGTCCAGTCGATCGCGGCGGCTTCGTCATCGGGACCTTTGAGGTCCAGCGGCATCCGGATCGAGTAGTCGTTGGTGCGGCCGACCTGCAAGTGATGGCCGCGGCTGTCGTGGTAGCCGCGCTTGCGCGCCAGAATGCCGCCGAGCTTGGACGCCGGTTCCAGCGCGTGCAGTCCAGGCCACAGGACGGTGGCGATCAGACCCATGAGGTGCTCCCTATGAAGTTGTGTGAACAGAAGAAGGTGGCCCTCGCGCCGCCGGGGAGGCCGGTCAACGCGAGAGCCACAATGCGGAGGGGACGTGTTTTTCAGAGGGCCGTGACAGGGCTGTCGACGATCTCGCCGTCGACGGGCCTGCCGACCGACTCGGCGTCGGCGACTTTCACGCCGAGCGCCATCAGCGCGGCCAGAACGAGCTGGGTGGCGTCGTGCCAGTCGATGCCGCCGATCACCGCGGTGGCCAGCGCCATGAGGACGGCGTTGAACACTCCGACCGTGGTCTTGGCGTACCGGTAGTGCAGGACGGGGACGACGTAGACCGAGAACGTGGCGTTGACCGCGATCAGGAACGCGATCACCTCCTGGGTGCTGATCTGGTGGTCGGTCAGCGGCGCCTGTGCGGCGGTGACCACGGCGATCGCGGCCGGCACGAGGGCCTTGCCGTACTTGGTGAGCAACGCCTTGAGACGGGACATGCAGCAGTTCTCCTTCGGGCTGGCCCCGCGCATGCGGGGCGCGAGAAAACGCCCGGACCGTGTCGGTCCGGGCGTGAAATGCGGGAGGCGAGCGCCGGTTAGAGGTTCTCGCCGAGGGTGTCGGGGTCGAGTCCCGCGTGGCGGACGCGCACCCGCAGGGCGGCGTACTTCTCCCGGTATTCGCCGAGCGTCTCGCGGGCCTGGTCGCGAGCCTGGACGGCGGCGTCGCGTTCGCGTTCGCGGATCTCCAGCAGGGCGGTCACCCGGACCAGCTCTTGCATCAGCCGCTCGTTCTGCCGGTCCGCGCGCTGATCCAGTTCGTTGTCGCGCTGGACCTGTGCGGTGCGGCCGCTGGACCGGTACGTGCCGATGAGGGTGATCACGGCGACGGTGATGACGCCGATCGCGCCGATCACCGGGACGGCCAGTTTGTCGAGCAGGCTCGTGTCGGCGGCCAGGCTAGGAGCCAGAAGCTGGATGAGGCCGCTCCGTTCGGCGCTGTTGCGCAGCCATTGCAGGGGCCCCCACCGCACGTCTCACCTTCCCCGTTGTTGTGGAGTCCACCGCAGGTTCCGGCGGCGGGACTCGTGCTGCCAGCACCGCGATCGCGGCGATGCCGACGAGCTTTCCGATGGCGCCCCAGGCGTAGATCTGGCCGTGGGCGATGAACGTCATCGCCAGACCGGCGCACCAGGACACCCAGTAGGCGGCCAAGGCCGACAGGCCCAGCCGCAGAGGCCTCGACATGCTGCCGTGCCGGTAGCGGTGGGCCAGCAGCGCCCACGTAACCAAGCCGGTGATGGCCAGCAGAAGTAGGCCGTAGACGCGTACGCCGAGGGTGATCCCGGCGACCGTGACCTCGTCGACGAGGTCACGCAGCAGGTCGTAGCTGGGGCCGGCGAACATCTGCTCGCCGATCAGCAGGCCGACGGTGTCCCAGCCGGACATGAAGAGAAGCACGGCGACGATCGGCCGCCAGCGGATCACTCCGCCTCGACCGCAGGAGCACGTGGTGCAGTGCGCGGTGTCCATGGATCTGATTCCGATCACGAAAGAGGGGACCGGCCCGTGAAGAAGCAGGCCGGCCAGGTCACAAGGTGAGAAGCCGAGACGCCCGTCCAGCCGCCACACGGGGCCGACGGCGTCAGACGACCGTGACGAGTAGCGGGGGCGCCCAGTAGGTGCCGCCTTTAGTTCGCGGCGATCCAGGAGGCCGGAGGGATGGCGATGGAATCGCCGCTTTCCAGGGCCACCGCGTAGTTGCTCAGGGCGATGCGCCCGGCGGAGGCGTCGAGGTAGCAGCGGGCCAGGTTTGCACCGGCGATGTAGGCGAGCAGGGTGCGGTCGGCGATCGGCCGGAACTGGTCGGGCAGCGTGCAGATGGTCACGTCGCTGCCCGCGGCCTTCTTACCGCCCGCGTACAACAACAACAAACCGTGGAACTCCACCCACCCGTTACGCCGCTGGGCGTACATGAACGTTGAGGCGGCGTTCCAGTGCACGGGCCCCCAGATGCGGGTGGAGGCCCCGTTCTCGCCGATCAGGTGCCAGGCGCCGCCGCGACCGATGAAGGTCTTGCCGGTGTCGTACTCGGTCCACAGGCCACCCCATGCCGCCGGCGGCCGCCTCGAGGAATGCCCGGTCATCGGGGGCGAGGCCAGGAAGTTGTCGATCACGGTCACGTCGGTGGCGCCGATCGACGGCAGCCCGGACGTGGTGCTGCTGGTGACCCGGATCGTGGCGACCGGCAGCTCCCACACGCCGGTCGTGCCGGTCTGCTGGCTGACAGCGGGCGCCACCGGCGTTGCCGCGGGCAGCCCTTTCACGATGCGGAAGCTGACGGTGTAGGTCTCCCGGTTCAGCCGCAGCACCGCGAGATCCAGGCGCGGCTGGCCGGAGGTGTTCGCCTCAATCGGCTGGAGCAGCCCCTCGCTGTCGGTCTCCCAGCGGAAGCCCCGGATCAGGGCGGCCTGGCCGCCGCGGACCTTGATTTGCCGGCCGGTGGAATCGGCGTACACCAGGCCCTGGCTCAGGGTGGTCGAGTTGGGGTTGTACGCGACCCGGCCGTTGCCGGTGACCCCCGCCATCAGCGCCTCGTAACGGGCGTCGGTAACCCCGCCGCCACCGGCATACGGAAAGGACTTTTCGGCCACCGAGGGCCTCCATATTCAGTTGTGTCGTCGCAGTTTGGTTCTGGCGGTGTCGGTCAGTTCGGGTTCGCCGGCCGATCCCCGCCCACGATGACCCGACACAGTGGTTTGACCGAACTTGCTGTCGGTCTGCTGATTCCAGTTGTGCCCAGCAGGTAGCGGCGTTCACGAACCGTGGCGACCAATCAAGGCATCCACACAACCGGGCCGGAGATGCCACGCAACGCCACGTCGGAGTGTCGGGTTAATCCTGCGACAGAGACCGTCAATAAAATGTGCAGCATGCCTTCCTCGTCGAGTCGATCGCTAGTCACATTCCTTCAGCGCCAATGCGACAAAGCTGCGCGAGATCTGGAGAGCGCGCAGAAGAAACTCGAACGCGTAATAGCTACAGCAGCGGAACTGAAAGAGCAGACCACTTCGGCTCGCATCAAGCTCGAGGTGCTCAAGGAAGCCCGGGATGCTTGCATCGCTGCAGGGGTAGGCGATGCGGGTCAGCGAAGGGATACTGAGGTCTCCCGGGTCGGCAGGTGCGGCGAAAGCGCGCGACCGCGGGATAGCCAGGAGGTGTTACTCAACGGTCGCCGACTTGATTCCACCGCGCCGAGGGCAAGGTATGAATTGCATTCAAGTGGCATTCAGTTTTTGATGCCATCACTGAACGTCGAACGAGTTCCACCCGTACCCGATGAGGCAAATGAAACCCCTACCTGGACTATGCGAATCGCAAAGGTGCTGACTGCCGACCGCGGCTGCACCTTCACCGTCGATGATCTGATTGGTACGCAGAGAAGCGAGCAATTAAGCCTCGAAGAAATTGCTTTGAAGAAAGCCGTCGTGCGTACCGCTGTGGCCCGCATGGTCAAGCGTGGCCATGTCGAGCGCGTTGGTAGAGGCAACTTCCGGGCGACGCACCGCATCGAGGAAGTCGCTTCGAGGATTTCGGTCTGACGTCGATCCTAGGATCTGACCGACGCCTGGTCCATCGTCAATGCCGCTGGCAGCATTGACGATGACGCTGCGCATGAGATGTGAGTGAGGCGGGGCCGATTTTGGGCCGTCGCAGTTCTTATCTCTTGAGCCGTGGCGGAGGGAGTCTGAACCGTCGGGGTGGCCGCCCATGGTCATCGGAATCACGCGGTTCACACGGCGGTGAGTGCGTAGCGTTCGAGGGTGCCGACGCGCTGGTCCATCAGTCGCATCTCGCGAATCCATGCTGACTCGTAGCGGGCCGATTGGTCGCCGATGGTGGTGCCGACGACCTCACCCGCGGTCGGCCATGCTTGTAGGGAGACGGTTTGGACCGGGGCGCTGACGGTTTCGCCGATGTCCAGTTCGAGGGAGACCAGGTCGCCGACGGAGTAGTGCACGCCGAATCGTTGGTCGACGGTGTCGGCCGCGGATGAGGCGAGGCGGCCGGACTGGCCGGCCTCCTGTAACGCCTCGGTCGCGGCGGCCTGCAGCTGCGCGCGCGGGCTGGCTCCGGCGCGGGCGACGTAGCCTTCCCACCGGCCCCATGCCAGCTGTGCCGGGTCGGTGGTGGGGAATTCGTCGATGAACCGGTCGACGCCTTCGCCTTGCCCGCCGACGATCGGATGGGTCAGGGTCGGGGCACCGAGTTCGAAGCTGTAGTACCGCAGGTTGCCCATGGCGAACGAGAAGTGGACGTCACCGGCGAGATTGCGGGACCTGACCGGCTCGAACAGCAGCGTGTCGGCGCCGTTGATTTGCGTCTGGCGCACGCGGAAGCCGAGGGAGTCGGGATGGCCGGTGCCGACGCCGAGGGTGCACATGCGGCGCAGCACGTCGGTCAGTCGTTCGAGGCGTTCTCGCGGTGCCACGTCGGAGGTCGGCCCCAGCGCGATGGTGCCGGTGCCGGCGATCCCCGAAAACGGGGCCACCTGCAGCTTCGGCACCCGGCGGGCCGCCAGCGCGCCGGGCCCGGCCTGGGTGTCGACCAGGGTCAGCATGCCCTGTTCGGGGTTGCCGCTGTAGGTCCAGTAGTCGCTGGTCTGGTTTTTGGGCAGTTTGGTCGGGTCCGGGTAGGCCACGCGTGCGGCCAGGTGGGCGGTGTCGTCGGCGAATGACACCGTGAGCGTGCCGACACCACCGTGCTCGCCGTCGTCGGCGCGTTCCCGGAGCCGTTGTTCCATGGGCCCGGCCAGCAGCACCGACGACCGGCCGAGGACGTGGCGGATCACGACGATCCGGCAGCCGGGCATCAGCTGGTCGCGGATGTAGTTGTGGGCGGGTAGCACGATCTGTCCGGAGCCCGGTTCTTTCCACCGCAGGGTCGCTTGCAGGCGGCTCCATTCGTGCAGCGGATCACCGAGTACGGTCAGTTGCGGGTCGGTGACCAGGACGGTGTAGTCGGCGCGCAGCAGCCGGGCCGCAGCCGGGCCGGTCACCGGAAGAGGGGATGACATCGCACCCCCGATCAGGCGGTCTCGTAGCGCGGCGTGAACGTCATCTCCACGCCGGTGCCTGCACCGGCGCCCATCGCGATGAAGGCGATTTCGTTGGCGCCGGGGACCAGCGGCCACAACTCGGTGCCGAGCGGGTTGAGCCAGTCGATGAACCGGGAACGGTTGACGCCGGCGAGGTCGCGCACGGAGGGCCGGTTCGTGGTGATCGTGATGGCGTCGCCGGCGGCCAGGTTGTAGGTCAGGGAGAACCGGGCGCCGGTGGTGAGGTTGACGCAGGTCAGCTTGTCGAACGGGCCCCGTAGTTTCCAGACCGGCCATGCCTCGACCTGGCCGTCGTTGACGACCGTCGTCGAGGACGGCGCCCCGCTACCGTCGTCTCCGCCGGATACCAGCCGCGAGCTGGTCACCGACATGAACGGCCGGTAGAAGGTGACGAGGTCGTCGGGGTCGGGGTTGCTGGCCTCGAACGTGCGGGCCGCCACGACCGGGGTGTCGCCGGACCAGAACCCGTCCGGGCAGTACAGCTGCACCACCGGTTTGGCGAACAGGTGGTTCTGCCCGGACTCGCCCTCCCAGCCTTCTTCGTAGTACGCGGCGATCTGCCGGTACCGGCCGGACCCGGTCCGGCCGATGCGCAGCCATCCGGGCACGCCGCGCTGGGTGGTCGCGGTGAAGGCGTGCATCAGCTGCCGGTACCGGGTGACGAACTCGGCGTGGTCGTCGCCGCCGATGTAGAGCGGCCACTGGATGCGCCGCGACTTCGACCGGATGTAACGCACCTGTTCGCCGCCGCGGGGCAGCGGGTCCACCACGATCTCCAGCGGTGTGGAGCCCCATCCGGCCGGGCCGTCCATGGTGAACCAGCCCAGATCCGGGTTGGACAGCGGCCATTCGGTGCCGTCGGGATCGATCCAGGTCGCGGCGATCGTGCCGAGGTCTTCTGACCAGACCGGCTGCACCACGCTGGGCGTTTCCACCACGGGGGTGGTGGACAGACCGCCGGCGAGAATCGGCACCGCTCGCCTCCCCCGGCTCGTGAGACGACATCGGACCCGTCACCTGCGGGGGTGACGGGCTGCCGATCGGCAGGGGGTTTCAGCGGGGGCGGCCGACCCGGGCGAGCGCGTCCTGGCGCTGCTGGATCGCCGACAGCCGCTCCGGGGTGAGCGTGGTGTCGGTGAAGGCGAAGTGGTACGTCGGCCCGGTTCCGGCGCCGGCCAGGCCCTGACCGACGTACGCCTCGATGGCGTCCCACTGCCACGGCGTCAGCACCGGTTCCGGCTCGCGCAGGTTGTTGATGCTCGGCATGCCCGGCATCAGCCATCCGCCCTGGTCGAAAGCCCAGTGAATGTGCGGTGAAGGGCCACGTTTCCCCTGGTAGGGGCCGTGCTGTGCGAGTAGTGAGTCGCTGAACCGGTGCGTCTTACCGTGGTAGATGTTGCGGTCCGGGTCACCGCCCCAGATCAGTTCCTTGGTGTTCGCCCGGTAGCGGCGGTGGATCGCGTCGAAGACGTCCTGCCGGGGCGGGACGTCCACGGCACGGCCGCGTACCTTGCGGCCATCGGCGTCGACGCCCTCCCGGGAGTGCCAGCTGAGACTGCCGTTGGCGGTACGCGAGTCCACCCGGTGCCCGGAGTACAACGCCAGGCCGGGGAACGCTGCGCGCAGCACCTTCATCTGCCATTGCCAGCCGAGGCCGTTGGCCGCGTCGCCCAGCGCGGCGGTGGCCTGTTGCAGCGACGGGATCAGCGTCTTGGTGAGGTCGATCGCGGCCGGCCAGGTCATCACCTTGCCGCCGGTGGCGTAACGCGGCAGCGGGTCCTCGCCGATGCGCCCGCCGGTGGAGAATCCCGGCAGCCACTGTTTCGGCAGCGACATGGTGTTGATCGCCTGCATGAAGTCGTCGCCGTAGAAGTTCACCGCGGCGGCCGTATGCACCCACTCGCCGTTGGAGCCCCAGAGCAGCACGTCGTCGGACGTGCCGCTGCCCGGTCCGGTGATCCGGCCGCCGTCTGCCTTCGCGGGGAGATTCGGGAACGGCGGACCGCCCTCCCCGGTGAGGTACATCTTGCGGATTTCCCATTCTTTCTGGGCCTTCTCCACCGACCAGCCCTTGTTCAGGGAGTCCTGCATGAACTTGAGCTGGGCGAGTTCCAGGTAGACGTCCTTGAACCCCTTGGTGGTGTAGATCGTCTGCACGTCGTCGGGGACCTCGCCGTACAGGTCGATCAGCCGGTCGGTCTCCGTGCCGGCGATCCCGAGCCGTTTGGCCTCCTCCCGCAGCGCGCCGATCCGGTCCTGATGTGCCTTGGTGGCGTCAGCCATCGGTTTGCCGGAGGCGATCTCCTCCAGATACAGGTCGCGGGTGGCTTTCGCCGCCGCTTGCAGGGCGTCGCGGTTGGCCAGGCCTTCGCGGGTGTTCATGGCCAGGCTGCGCCCGTTGCTGTCCACCGATTCGCTCAGCGACAGCAGTTGCGCGTTCCAGGTGTCGCCGGCTTCTTCGGCCGAGATCAGCGCACCGCTCTGATCGTCGATGGCCCGCCGCAACGCGTCCGCTTTGATCGTCGCGTCGTTCTGGCCCGCGGCGAACGCGTTGAGCAGCACTGTCAGGTCGTCGATCTGATCGGCGTTGGCCCGGTAGGCGCCGGTCTGCGCCTGGATCTGCGCGGGCGTGGCGTCCGGGTGCTGCTCCCGGAATTGCAGGATCGCGTTGTGCTCGCTGTTCTCGGTGTTGAGCACGTCCTGCGCGCGGGCGGCCAGGCCGATCGCTTGCGCGTTGGCGACGAACGCGTCCTTGAGATCCTGGATGTTCTGGATCCGTTTGACCGCGGCGTCGTTCTCCTTCGCCCCGTACCGGCCGCCCTGGTTGACGATCGCGGCCTGTTCGGCGAGTTCCTCGTTGAGCCGGGCCACGATCTGCGACGGGTCACCGCTGGAGGCCGCCTCGACGATCTCGGCGAAACTGACGCCCATCTCGTCGAGGGCCACCACCGCTTCTTGCAGCTGCGGGTTGTTCTCCACCGCCCGGCGGATCGCGGTGGCCGTAGCGTCGGCTGCAGGCACGCCCTGCGCCTTGAGGTCCCGGAACTCGTCGTTGATCGCCGCGAGCGCCGACGTCAGGCCGTCGACCTTCGCCTGCTGTTCGGCGGTCTTGGCGCCGAAGTACATGACGGCGCCGGTGGCGACCGCGATGCCCAGGCCCCACGGCCCGACCAGGGCACTGGCCACCCCGGCCATGCGCTGGCCGGCGTCGAGGAACTTGTTGCCCGCCGCGCTGGCCACGCCACCCGCGGTGGCCACCGCGGTGCGCAGCTTCCCGGTCTCGGTGGTGGCCCGGCCGGTGTCGACGGCGTACCGCTGCACCATCGACTGCATCGCCGGGCCGAAGATCTCCGACAACTCGTTCTTGAACTTCCCGACCCGGATCGCCGCCGACAGGCCGATCACCCCGGCCGCCGCCAAGCCGAGCATACTGACCAGCCCCGTCAACGCCGGTCCGGGGATCGCGTTGACGAACTCCAGCACCCCGTTGGTGGCGTCGATCATCAGAGCGCCCAGCGGCATCCCCGCCTCGGCGATGTTGACCACCGCTTCGGCGAAGCTGCCCAGCAGTTCGACGACCTCAGGGCCCTGCTCACGCACGTAATCGAGGAAGTCCCGGTAGCCCTGCGTGCGGTCCAGGTTGTTCGCCCAGTCGGCGAAGTCCTGTGCCAGCGATGCCAGACCACCACCGACTTGGCCGTTGAACGGCACGAGCGCCAGGTACAGCGCGAGCAGTCCTTCGGTCAGATCCGAGCCGATGTCGTACATCTGCTGCAACTGCGGTACCGCGTCCTGACCGACGAAGGCGAAGAAGCGTTGCCACGTCGCACCGCCGAACGCCCGAGATGACTGCACCGCCAGGTCACCGACCTTGCCCGCGACCCGGCCGATGAAGTCCTCCAAACCGGGCAGGTACGGCAGGGACAGGGTGATCGCCTCCTGCAGGCCGGGCAGCAGGTTCTCCTGCCCGGCTGCCCGTAGCGCGAGCGCTTCGTCCTTGAGCCCGAAGATGAACCCGGCGAACTCCCGGCCGGCCGGCGTCAGATCGGCCATCGCCGTGGTCAGGGTGCGGGCCGCCTCGCCACCGGCAGCACCGAGGTCGGTGTAGGCCTGCGCCTCCTGCGCCCGGGCGGAACGGATCGCGGCGCTGGCCTGCTGCACCTGGTACGCGCCGTCGACCGCCGCGCGGGCCTGCGCCCGCTGGGCGTCGGTGACCTGCTGCTGACTGGCCGCGATCCGGGTTCCGGCCTGCCGCTGCGACTCGGCCGCCTGCTCCTGCGTGCGCGTCAGCCGGGCCCGAGCATCGGCGACCCGCTGATCGGCGGCGGCGATCCGCTCCCGCACGGCCACGACCTCGTCGCTGCCTTCCAGCCCCTTGCGGTTGGCCGCCGCGAGGTCCTGGCCGAGCCGGTTGCCCTGCTGTTGCAGATCCTTGTACTGCTGGACCCGCTCGTCGTAACGTTCCCGCGCCTGACGGCGTTCGATGTCGGTCGCCCGCGGATTGGCGATGACTGCTTGCAGCTCCTGGTGGGCCTGCATGATCGCGGTAGAAGCCTTGCGCTGATCGATCGCATTGGTGGCCAGCTTCGACTGCAAGTCCTCCAGGCTGCGGGCCGCTTCCTGGTAGGCCGCGTTCAGGTCCCGGCGCACCGCCACAGCCGCGGCCTCGACCTCAGTGACATCGCGTTGCGCTGCCGCGACGGCACGGGCACCGTCACGCGCGTCGCGGCCGGCGGCCCGCCGCGCCTCGGCAAGATCGGCTTCCGCGGTGTGCACTCGCCGGGCCGCGTCTTCGGCGGAATCGGCGATCTGCTGCCGTGTACGCGCCTGGCCGGCTTCGGCTTGAGCCACCCCTTCGGTAGCCTGCCGGACCGAGGCCTGCGCCCGGGCCACGGTCTGCGCGGTCCGGTCGGCGGACTGTTCGGCCTGGTTCAACGCCCCGACGGCGTCACCGATGCCGTTAAGGCCGAGCGCCAGCACCCCCAGCCCGGACCCGGCCGCCAGCCCGGCCGCCCCGAGGAAGCCGACCGCGGCAGCCGCCGACAACACGGCCGGCACGAAAGCCGCACCGAACGACGCACTGAGCCCGACGATCAAACCGAGCCGCGACATCGTGAGCCGGGCCTGCTGGTCCATACGCTGCAGCGCGCCGGAGCCATTGTCGGTCTCGTTGGCGAACCGGGACATGGCATCCGCGGCGCTGGCCGCGTTGACCCGCACGTCCAGGTCGACGTCCTCAGCCTCCAGCGCCCGCAAAGCGGTGTGCAGCCGCAGGAACTCGGCGTACGCGTCGATGGCGTCGATGTCCACGCCGATCCGGCGGTCCGCCAGATCCTCAATCTGGTCACGCAGGACCGCCAGGTTGGCCTGGGCCGCGCTGGTGTCCAGCGACAGCGGCACATCCGGGATCGCCTCGAGGGCACCGAACAGCGACGAGCGCAGGTGCGTGTCGAACGCCCCGGAGTACGCCTCCGCGTCGGCCTTGCCCCGCCGTCGCGCGTCCTCGCCGAGCAGCCGGCCGAGTTTGCCGCCGGCGGTCTCGGCCGCGAACTGGATCTCCACATCACCGTCGTCGGCCAGCGCCCGCAGTTCCTCGCGCACCCGCAGGATCTGCGCCATCGCCGCGTCCGGGTCGATGTCGATGCCGATGGTCAGCGCCGACAGCCGGAACAGCTCGTCGCGCAGCCGGGCTACCTGGTCGCGGGCCTCATCGGTGTCGACGCCGACCGGGAAGGCGGGCAGCGCCGCGATCGCCTCGTCGAGCGAGCGTGCGACCTGGTCGACGAACGCCCCGCCGAAGCCCCGCCCGGCGACCGCGCCGCGGCGGGCGGCATCATCGGCGACGTCGAGGAACGTCTCCAGCTCCCGCGCGGCGTCGCGGGCGTTGTGGAACTGACCCGCCGTCCGCGCGGCGCCTTGCAGCACTTGCAGCCGGTCCGCGGCCGCCTGCACCCGCGCCACCAGGGCCTTCTCATCGATGTTCCCGCCGAGCGCGTCACCCTGGATCGACCGCAGCTCCTTGCGGACCTCGTTGATCCGGGACTGCCATTTGGTCATCTTCGGCTCGGGCTCGGGCAGCGCCTGCCACGCCTTCTCGATCTGCCGGACCGCGGTCTTACCGAAGCTGCCGCCGTACACCATGCCGGCCTGCTCACCGAGCGGCCGCGCCCGTTTCGCGCCCTGGGCCATCCCCTGCGGCAACGCGGAGCCGAGGGTCTTCTCGATGTTCCGGCCGAGCTTGCCGACTTCCTTGCCGAGCAGGTCCTCGATGTCCTCGAGGCTCGGGACCACCTGGAGCCACGCGGTTCCCGCGCTGTACGTCTTGGCCGCGCCCATCCCGGCACCACCTCCCGTCGGTGAGGCGGGGCCGGGTGCCGGCCGCCGGATCGGGAGTTACGAGTGCGGTGGTGGTGGGGCGTCCGGGCCGATGCGCCCGTACACGCGGGCGACGGTCCATTCGTGGCGGCGCCGCTGGCGGCGGCCCCGAACCTTCTCCACCGCGCTGGCCGGGCGGGGCATCGGCGTGACCTTGCGGGGTTTACCGCCACGGCTGGCCACCGTCACCTGGATCAACTCGGCGACCCGGTCGGTGAGCACCGTCAGCAGCTCCACCTCGGCGCTGTACTCCGACAACCGGCGAACGGGGCGTTTCGGGGTGCCGTCGTCGGCGTCGATGATCGCCTCGGCCAGGTCCTCGTCGGCGGCCAGCGCTTCGGCGAAATGCGAGTGGGAGGGCAGGCCGTCGATGAAGTCGAGCAGCCGCCGCCACCGGCGCTCCCGCCACTCCGCGCCGAGATCCAGACCGTGCAGGGCGCGCAGATCCCACTCGATCGCCCGCCGGTAGGCCGGCGTTCCCAGCAGCATGAGCAGCCGCTGATCCTGCTGCGGTGACGCCGGCAGCCCATAGTGCTGCCGGTAGGCGCGCACCACGGCCTGCATCTGCCACAACGCCAGCCCGCCGAGCACCTCACCCACGGTGTCGTCGGGGCTGATCCAGGTCACGAACCCGACCAGGCTGTGCAGGCCATCGACCAAGTCCCGCCAGCTCAGCGCCTGTGCAGCCCGCAGGGCGAGCACCCGGTCGGCGATCCGCAGCGTGAACGGCCGCCCCGGCTGCTCCCGGTCCAGGTCGTCGAGCTCCCGGAGCAGGTTCACCGGGCTACCCGGCGATCAGCTTGGCGAAGTCCTGCTGCTGCGGCAGCTTGTAGTGCTTGTGCCAGCGCTCCATCAGCACGTTGATCTTCCACGCCTCCAGGCGCAGCCCGTAGAAGACGTCCTGCTGGTCCTCGGGCAGCGCATACCGCATCGCCATCACCGGGTTGCGGATGCTCTGCAGCAGGTCCTTCCAATCCGAGTCCCGCGGATCCGCGAAGGTGAAGACGTGACCCTGATGCCGGACCAGGAACGGTTCGGCGACCGCGTCGTCGACGACGTCGAACTTGTTCAGGGCATCCAGGTCGAGTGAGACCTCAGCGGTCGGTTCCGTCGAGACCCCGGCAACCGTGCTGTCGCTGGCCGGCTCGGCGCTGGGCGTCATGGTGGTCGTACTGGTGGGATTCTGGGGTGCGAGGTTCATGATCGGATGGGCCCTATTCAGTTGTGATCGACATGCGGGTCTGCGTCATTTGTCAGGGAGTCGCCGTACGATCGACCACGCGGCGGCCAGAACATCCGCTGGGCAGGTGATCGTGGTCTATCGGCCGATGACATTGGTGGATCTTGCTGGTCGTCTCGCGTCTCAGGGCGACGAGAGGATCCGCTGGAAACACGTCTGGGAGTTCTTCGAGGAATTCCGATGGGCGCCTGTCGGGCAGCAGCCGGACCTGTTTCGGGATGAACCCGAACGGGTTGACGATGATCGGTGGAATGTGCTTTTGGCCGCGATAGCGGAGCATCTTTCCGCGCAGCTGGACCTCGCTCCACCGGAGTGGTCACGGGGCCAGGTTCTTGCGACGCCGTGGTTTCCGTCGTCGCTCGCGTCCAAACGGATGGAGGCCTTAGTGACCGCGCCGGCCGCGTTCCGCAAGCACGGCGTCTACCTTGCCGCCCGCGATCTTGAGGCGGCATGAGCGGCGACGGCTCACAGGTCCGAGCCGCTGTAGACCGGGCCTTCGGTGCACTTGGCGATCGGCTGCTACGCCGCAATGTGGTCGCTGACCTGTTCGTCGTCGATGGCGCAACGATGGTCCTGGCCTACGACGCGCAGCGTGTGACCCGGCGGGTCGGTGCCAGTTTCATTTCGCACACTGTTGTTCTTGAAGAAGCCGACAATGTGGCTGTGGCGATGACTTTGCCGCCATCGTGGTTGACGGAACAGGCGATCCGGTATGTCTCCGGCGAGCAAGCTCCTGGCCTGCGGGAGGCGTTCGACCATCCCGGCCTCCGGGTGATGACCGGGATACCGGAACACGTATTCGTGCTGAAAGCGTTCTCCGCCCACACCTGTGACGAAATGGATCTCCGAAGCCTCGCAGCGATTGTCGGCGTGACAGGAGTGCGGGCCGCGCGGCAGTTGTGCGAGCGGTGCCTTCCGGAGGAGCCGCTGCCCATCAGGTCCCAAGCGCTGCTTGAGGAACTGTTCGGCCTGGGATAGCAGCCGGATGACAGTCGAACTCCGTCAGCCGGGAGCGTCCGGGCCCTATGCCTGGGCGGCCGCGCACGAGGGCCGTTTGCTAGTCGGCCTTCGCGGCGGTTGCCCCGGCACCGGTAGCCTTTCTCGGTGCCGGAGGCGCCGGTTCGGCAAAGCCGTCGAACAGGGCGTCGACCTCCTCGGCGGGGGTGGATACGAGGCGTTCGACGGGTTCGCTGCCGCGACCGGCCTTGATGAACGTGCGCGGCCGGAAGCCGTCGGATGCGGGCATGGCAGAAGACCTCCACGATGGTTGGGGTGGGTGGCAGGCGAAGTCCGAGCGGTGCACCCACCCGGTACACCGCGCCGGCCGTTGCGGCGGCGCCGCAGCCGCGCGACCTGGGCGCGCCGGGCTCTGGAACGTGCTGGGCAAATGCCTGGCCGCGCAGTCACGAACTCGAGGCTTACGCGAGTGGATTGTCGGTGCTTCATCCAGTCATAGAGGCCTGACGGAGACGCAGTAGATCTCTAGTGGGGCCAGATCTGAAAAACTCCCGCCTAGGAAGTGACCGATCGCTGGTGATTGAGCCATTTCGGGTAACGGTCGTCCGACTGTTTGTAGCGGCTTTTCAGGTGGTTGGGGCGAGGTTGAGGCGCAGGACGATCAGGCTTGGGCGGCCAGGACCGTGACATGAATCGATGAGTCCAGATGTTGCTCGCCAACGAAGGCGCATCACCGCTTTTCAAGGTCTCGGCGAGGCGCTCTCCCAAAGGAACAAAACCCTGAAATGCAGGTACCAGACCCCGTGCGGCAGCAGGAGGTCGAGTGGACTCTCTTTCGACCTGCCGTCTCGCTCGCCGCAGCCGCCGCGATCGAGCGCAACTGCGGTCCGGTGGCGCTCACCTGGCGAGGAACCCCGGTGACCAGCCACTTTAGAATTAGTCAGAACATTTTTACGTGAATCACGTATTCCTCCGAAAGCCCTGATTTATCCTCGCTTCGCGTCCCTACGGCATCCAGATCTGCCCCATGTGAAGCGATCCGTAAGCCGAACCCATGCTCAATTTCTATTGAACATATAGGTGAACTTTCGATGAGCAACGACAGCAAGACTCCCGAGCACCCCAGTGACGATGGGAACGCCCGGAGGATCGACTGGAAGAAGGTCGGTGGGGTGGCCTTGAAGATCGGACGAGTTGCCATGCCGACCGTCATGGCCATCTTGTTCGGTTCCCCCTTGGACGGCTGGTCAGACTTGCTCTGATGGCCTGGACCAGCCATCGATGCTGCTGGGATCCGAACTGTTCGGATCCCAGCAACGGGTCCGCTGCCTTCAACTGCAAGTCCGCCGCGTTCATGCTGGACAAACCATCAAAGGCTCCTCTCTTGCCTAGCGCAAGCAGGTCCGAGCCCCACCCCTTAAAGCGAGAAGACATAAGTCATGCCATCGCTTTGGTGGCCGGCCAGCGACCTCGCAGGGGTGCTTCCCGCCGGTATAGCCTCCGCTGGAGCTAGATCAGGCGGTGTTCTGGGGGATGCCCATGTCGGACAGAAGCGCGAGCCAGCCGGGTCCGCCCCACAGCCATTTGTGGCTGTATCCGACGGAGCTGTCCTCTTTGCCGCGCCAGACCATCGGGTACGAGATGCCGTTTTCGTCCTCGTTGTATCCCTGGGAGCCGAACTCGCTGATCTGGGCGCGGGGCATCAGCCGGGCGAAGTAGATCTCCCTGCCGTTGTCGTCGTGGTCGAGGAACAGTCCGAAGGTGCGGTAGAACCGCAGCCGCGGGGTGAAGGGCTTGGCGATCTGGACCTCACCGGTGACGGCCGCGGCTTTGATCGCGTCGAGTTCGGCCCCGGTCGACAGGCCGATCGTCAGGAGTTTCGTCTCCTGGGCGGTGACGTTGAGGCTGATCTCGTCGCGGGTGACGTCGGTGCGGGTGGATTCGCGGCTGCCGTACGACTGGGTTTCGGTGGTCTCGGTTTCCCGGTCGTAGGTGGCGCCCTCGGTGCTGATGTGCCCGAGGTCCATCCAGTCGTCGGGGTCGAGGGTGAGCAGCGACGCGGTCGGGCCGGCGGTCAGCGTGGCCATCAGCGGGACGTTCATCCGCGCGATGAAGACGCTGCCGTCTTTGGCCCTGCGGATCAGTTGGTTCTTCTTGTTACGAAGGTCTTCGTAAGACATGGTTCGTCCCCTCCGGGTCGAGGCATGGGTGAGCCCCGACGCGCGGGGCGGTGAAAGGGCGGGTGGGCCTTTTCGCCGGCCAGCGGGCCGAGCGGAAGATCGGGCAGCGCGCGGGCATGTGCCGGTTACAGCTGCACGCGGCGCAAGCTGGTGAAGTAGGTGGCGCCGTACCTGCGGATCGCTCCGTCGGCGCGCCAGGGCAGTTCCCGGGGCCCGTCCGGGCAGTAGACGGTGTCGAGCGGGAACGGTTTGGTGAGCAGGAAGTCGCAGATCGCCGACGCGAGTTCCCAGGCGGTGGTGTCCAGCAGTGCGAAGACATCGACGTCGACGACCGGGTTGTCATCGACCGCGGTCCGGCCGCCGGAGGTCTTGCTCACCTGTGCGAACGGGAGCCTGTCGTCCAGATCCGCGGGGGTCTGTGAGCCGACCCGGGAGGCGTCACCGGCGAAGAAGCGAGGCACGAGCAGCCCGGCCAGGGTCCGCTCGATGTGCGCGAACCCGCGCGGCATACGCCTCACCGCCCTTCCGCGTGCTGCCCGATAGGCGGTGGTCAGCGGCGGCGGCGCCGGAGGGCGTCGTAGACGGCGTTGCCGACCGCGGCGGCGTCTCCCCCGGCCGGGTCGGCGGTTGTGGCGGTGGGTGTCTTCGCGACGAACCGTCCGCCAGGGCCGCGGGGGTGTTGGGCGGCCTTCCACGCGGGGCGTTGCGGGGTGCCACGGATTTCGGTGCCCGTCTGGCCGTCCAGGTGGGCCAGGGTCCGGCCGAGCACGTGATAGCCGTGACCACGGCCGGTGTCCGGGTTGATCCACTCCACCGCGGCGGCGTGCGGCGCGACGTTGATCAGCTTGACCGTGGTGCGGCGCATGCCGACGAAGACGTCCGTGCCCTCGGCGACGCGCCATGACGCGACGTACGGAAGTGTGCCGTCACCGTCGTTGACCCGGTCGCGGGGACTGACCCGGATCGCGTACGGCAGCGCCTGTCCGACGATCACCGCCCGGCAGGCGTCGCGCAGTTCGTCGCTGAGCGCGAGCCTGCGCATCGCTCCGCGCCGCAACTCGAACTGGATCTTGAGGTTGCGGCCCCAGTAGTACGTCTTTCGGAGGTCGGTCAGCAGGGTGGGGCCGCGGTACGGTTTGCGGCGCCGGCGTCGTGCCATCCGGTTCAGCTCCCTCGAGGATTCAGCCGGTGTAGCGGCGCAGGACGATCACGGTTCCGGCGCGACCCCAGTCCTGGGGGTGGCCGACCACTGTGTAGACGATGCCGCGGACCTGGACCAGGTCGGTGGCCGCGATGCCGTTGGGTATCTGGGCGGTGCCGCGGCGGGCGTAGACGGTGCCGTCGGACTGCACGGCGCCGCTGCTGTTGCCGGTCTCCCGCGACGGTCCGGGCGCGAACCGGCAGCCCGGCACGTCGAAGCGTTGCTCGCCGTCGGGCAGCGGGTCGCCGAAGGGGTCTTTGCCGGGCGGGCGGATCACGGTGACGGTCTCAGTGCCAGCCACTACGTCCCCTGTTCCAGTGCGGCGGCGGGGCCATGCCCGGTGTGACCCGGATCGTCGACGGCGGCGCCCACCCGGAACTCGTCGCCGCGGCGGCGCCGGGTGTCACGTTGGCCAGGTCGACCGGGGTGACCACCAGCAGACCGGCCGCGGCCGACACGTCGAAGGTCCGGCTGAACGGGCCCGTGGTCTCCGCGCGCAGCCCGTCGGGGTTGCGCAGCACCCGCAAGGTCATGTTGGTGGGGGCCAGCGCCACCACGTTCGGGTTCAGTCGGCCGTCGGTGACCATCGGGTCCAGGTTCGGCACCTGCTGGCGCAGCATCGCCGATGCCGCCCGCAGTAGATAGCGGGTCAGGGTGGCCTCGTCGTCGGACAGGGGACCGTACTGGGCGACCACGTCTCCGACCGCGGCCAGTGGCGGCGGCTGCCCGATGGTGGACACCACGCGCACGTGGTAGTCGTCGGTGGCACCGGCGGTCAGGAACCGGGCGGTCCACATGCCGGGCCGGGGCGCGGTGAACGTGCGCGGGTAGGTGTTGCTCCCGGCTGGGCTGGCAGGCACGAGTTCCTGGTTGATCACGGGGGTGAGGTCGGGGTCGAGCCAGTCGACATACACCACCGCGCCGGGCAGGGAGGTGAACGTGAGCGTGAACGCGTCTCCGACGTCGACAACGGCACTCAACTGCCGCCACCCCCGTTCATGCGGTCACGCCGGGTCCGGCGGTGAAGGTGATACGGCCGGGCACGGCCACGGTCATGGTCACGTGGTGCGTGTGCGGCACCGCCGGTACCGGCGTGGGCACGCTCGCCTGGGCCTGCGCGGTGAGTTGATGGCCGACGGCTGCGGTGCGGGCCAGCATGTGGCCGCTGCGGGACGCGGCCGCGGACAGCGTCAGAGTCTCGGCGGCCGCGGCGCTGCGGAACACCGTCGCGCGGGCGCCGCCACCGAGCGTGAGCGTCCCGGCGGCTACCCGCGCGTGGGAGAGCGACCGTCCGGCCGCGCTGCCGAGGATGACCGCTTCGGTGGCGGTCCGTCCGCTGGTGGCGTTCGCTGCCGTCACGCTGTCGGTCAGCACCAGCGCTGCGCTGCCGCCTCGTGCCAGGGCCAGCGCGGGAACCGTCGTGCCGGTGAGCGTGGTTGTCGCCGCGAGGGTGCGGGTATAGGCGGCGGCCGCGGCGACGGCGTCGGTCACGGTGATCGCCGCCGCGACGCCGGTGAGTATCGGTGGTGTGGCGGCGGGTTCGAAGACCACGTCGACGTAGTAGCTGGCGGCGCCGAACGTGTCGGCCACATAGATCCCGGCCGGCACGTACCCGTAGGTGCCCTGCGCCAGCGCGCCGAGCCCCACCGGATCGTCGCCGCTGTGGGGCGCGTGTACGTACCCGCCCGGTGAGGTCTTCCCGCCGAGGGCGGCGAAGTAGCCGCCGCGGGCGGTGTACCGGCCGAGCGAGGAGTAGACGATCACCCGGTAGGCCTTGCCGCCGGGCCCGCCCCGGGCCACGGGCAGGCCGCCGGGGATTTCGAGGAGGTTCCAGGCGGCGGGCTGCAGCGACTCGAATGTCAGCACGTCGGTGAGCCGGATGCCGGACGGGTTCGTGTCTGGGCCGGTGATCTCCCAGACCGCGGCCTGATGGACCCCGGCGGTCACGTTGGCCGGAGCCCGGAACCGGACGTGGGTGATCGTGCCGGCGGTCAGGGGGAAGTGGACGGTGACGGCGATGCCGTTGGCGATGCCGTCGCTGTAGTCGGCGTCGGGCTCGTCGACGCCGGCGGTGAACAGGGAGTCGGCCACGTCGGCGGGCTCCTTCCGCTCGCGCCGCGGTTAGGCGTGCGTCACCGTCACGGTGATCGTCACGGCGTCGTTGACGAGGTTCAGGGGCGCCGGTGCCGACAGCACCTCGCTGAACGGCATGACGCCCCCGGCCGCCGCGTTGAGCACCGCGGCTTTCGCGAGCGTCACCGGGAGCGCGTCGGCTGCGGTGGCGACGAACGTCGCGGTCAGCGTGCTGGTGGCGGCTCCGGCCGTGTGCGCCCAGGTGGCCTGCCTGCGGCCGAGCCCGGCCGTGGCGATCTCCCCGGCCAGGGTGGTGTCACCGGCGGCCGGTGGCACGGTGCTGGCCGACACCGCGATGTAGTCGGCGGTGGCCGCCCGGGCCGGGCTGCGGTCGAACATGCTGCTGGCCGCCCAGTCGCGGCCGGCGTTGTGCAACACCGATCAACCTCCCGGCGTGTGGTCGAGGTCGACGGCGCGGATCTCGATGCTCCAGTGGGCGCCCAGCAGCGCGGCCAGGTCCGAGCCGAGCGGCCCGGACGCGGCCACCCACGCCGGATGTTCGGCGTCGGAGTGCGAGACCCAGACACCGCCGGCCAGGTTGGTGATGTCGCGGGCGGCGGCCAGCAGTCCCAGGCCTGGCGGCAGCACGCATCGGGTGTAGGTCTTGGCCGGGCCTGGCGTGCTGCGCCGGATCGTCGTGCTCTGGTCGTCGAGGTCGGCGACGACCTCGATCGGATCGTGGTTGCCGAGGTAGACGACCGTGCGTTCCTCGGCCGGGTCGTCGGCCATACGTGCGTGCCTCCGGAGACGGGGGCGGACCGAGACCGGCACCCGGCGATGCGGGTTCACCGGCTTCGGCCCGCCGGCTTACGGGGTGGTGGTGCGCCGGGTCCGCTTCGGCCGCGCCGCCGTCTCGGCGGCCGGGAGGGGTGTGGCGGCCCGGCCGGGACCGCCGTCGGTCGGCAGACCGTCGGTGCGCGGGCCCTCGAACGCCGGATCGCCTTGCTTCGGGATGGCGTTGTCGCCGAACCCGGCCGACACCAGGACGTGCGGATCGGCCGGACCTGCGGTGTGTTCGGTGTCCTCGGCGTCGTCGAGGTCCGGCAGCTCGCCGCCGTCCCACGCCGCCCGGTTGAGGATCTGCCGGGCGATCGCCACCGGCGGGATCGTGCCCGCCGCATAGGCGCGTCCGCCGACGTGAACGGTGTGGGCCAGTTCGGGAATGCTGCTCATCTGCTGCTCACGGCTCCTTACGGGGTCGGGGTCCACGTCGTGGCGACCATGAGCCGCCGGATGTCGGTGAGCATCGGCATGCCGACCGCGCTCACCTTCGTGTGGCGCCGCGGCGGGTCGCCTTCGAGAGTCACCACACCGGCCAGGCCGGGTGTCTCGGCGAAGATCAGCGACGGGTTCGCGCCGCGGGTGAGCATCAGCGCCTCGGCGGTGATACCGATCGCGGTGTAACCGAGGCTCTCCGGTTCGGCGGGCAGGAAGATCGCCTTGCCTTCGGCGATCGTGCGGGTGGTGACGTCGTCGACGTCGAGCAGGCAGTCGTACGGCACGATCTGCGGGTATCGGTGCACGCGCATGAGCTGTGCCAGGGTCTCGTCGGTGACGTACGACGGGATCTGCCCGGCGCCGGCCGCGGCCTGGCGGACCTCTTTGGACATCTGCATGTGGCCGACGGTCGACTCGGACACGACCATGTAGCCGGGCCGTTCACCGGTGGAGTTGACGTACCGCTGGATCCACGGCCGCATGTCCGACAGCGGTGTCGCTGTCTCCGGGTTGTCCCACGCGATGAGCGGGGCGACCTTGTGCAGCGGGTCCAGACCGAAGTCTGCCTCGAGGACGAGACCGTTCTCCCGGATCGTGAAGACCCCGTCCTCGAACACGTCACCACGGGCCAGCTCGAAACGATTCCAGATCGCGCTGACGTTGGTGTCCACGTCGTCGTAGATCTGGTCGACCAGCGCCGAGCGGTTGTCGCCGCCGGTGCGGGCCATCTCCAGTTCGAGTTCCTCCTGCTCGCCTACCGACAGCTTCTGGCTGATCGGCGGGAACCTGAGTTCCCTGCTGGAGAAGGAGTCCCTGCGTCCCTGCGGGGCGGGAGTGTCCCAGTTGCGGAACTTCGCGGCCCTGTTGGTGGCCTTGATCTGGGTGATCCGGGCCTTGATGTTGCGCTCCAGCCGGACCGGCAGGAACCGTTCCAGCAGCAGATTGCGCGGGGCGGGAACCTCACGCACGTAGCCCGTCAGCTCGGCGGGCGTCACGATGTCGTCGATGACGATGGTCAACGCAAGGCCCCCTTAGTCCCGGAAGATCCAGTGAGCGGCCAGCGCCGTACGCGCGGCCGCATCGAGGCCGTGGCCGGCCGGCAACCGGGCCGGGATGACGAAGCCGCGCTCCTGCAACGGCGCACCCACATTCGGGCCGCCGACCTGCAACGGCGTCGAGTTGAAGAGGAACCCCCGCGGCAGTTGCAGGCCGTTGGCCGCACCCGGGGTGTAAGGGCCCCAGAGTCCCTGGGTGGCGCCGACGGCGGTGACCTGCGCGAGCAGGGTGCCGGACCGGAGCACACCCTGCGGGAAATGGAGGGCGGGGGTGAACAGCGACGGCGTCAGCGTGATCGGCCGGGTGGCCTGGGTGCCGTCGAGATCACCCAGCCACGAGCGGTCCTCCGGTTGAAAGACACCCAGTTCGCGGACACTGATGTCCATGGACGGAAACTCCTATTCAGTTGTCTGATGAGGATCAGCCCGGGGCCGGAACTCCGGCCCAGGCGCGGCCAGGGGGTGTCAGCCGCCGGTCTGCTGCGAACGGGTCCGGCCGTGCCGCTCGGCCGCACGTGCGGCACCGGCGACCAGGCCGTTCTGCGGCCCGGCCGTGCTAGGGCCCTGCCCGTAATCCGGGACCTGCCGCACCGGCGGCTGACCACCGGCGGCCTGCGCGTACGGGTCGTACGCCTGGCGCTGCGTGGCGCCGTACGGGTCCGGCCACAGATGGCCGGACTGTCCCGGATAGCCGTACGCCGGGGCGGCGGGCGGCGCCTGGCCCGGAATGGGCTGCGGCGGGTATCCGGGCACCGGCTGGCCATAACCCGGCGGCACCGCGGCCGGAGCCGGTGCGGTGGCCGGCGGGTAACCAACGTACGGCGCGGGCATCTGGCCGTAGGCCGTCGGTGGAACCGCCTGCAACGGTCCTGGACCCGGCGGAAGCGCGACGGGGCCGGGCTGCGCGTACGGGTAGAAAGGCTGGGCGTAACCGACGGTCAGGTTGACGTGGTCGTAGACCCGCTGCCGGTCCACCGCCCCGTTCGGCATGAAGTAGTCGATGTTCAAGCCCGCGACCGCCTGCGCGATCTGCTCCTCGGTCAGCCGGCCCGCCGCCGCGGCGGTGAAAAAGGCCTCGACGACCTGCCGGCCGGCCGCGAGCCGGCCCGCCGACTCGCCTTCGGTACGGGCGGTGGCCTGCGCACGCTCCAGATCGGTCTGCGTCGCCGTCCGCAGCTGATCGCGCTCGCCCTTGATCTGCTCGTAGTCGGCGTACTGCCGCAGCTGGTCCTGGTTGCGGCGGGCGTGGTGCCTCCAGAAGTTGATCTGCTGCGGCGGCGTCATCTGCTCCACCGGGGTACCCGGCGGGAAACCGTGCTCGCCGCCCAGCGGCGGAGGAACCGGCACTGGCGTCGGCGGCCCGGTCGGCGCCGGGACCGGCTGCGGCTGCGGCTGCGGCTGCGGTGTGGTCTGTGGGGCAGGCGGCGGCGTGGCGCCGAGGACGGGGATCGGGTCAGGTCCACCGCCGACCGGCTGCGAGCCACCGATCACCGGCCAGATCGGTTGGCCGTCACGGCGCCGGCCGACCGCGGTGATCGGCAAGCCCGTGTGGGGGTGGGTGAGAGTGGGGTGCTGCGGCAGTGCCCCGAGGTCGGTGATCGCCGGGATGGGCTTCATGTGGGATCCCAATCTGAATCGCGGATGTGCAGGAAAGCCCGTTTGGGCACGAAAAAGACCCCCACCGAGTCAGTGAGGGTCTGTTACTCAGGATTCGTATACGACCGGCCGTTCCTGGCGCCTGGACACTCCGGGACATCTCTGCGAGGGAATCGCCCACTGTTTCGGCTCTCGGCGATGGCCGGTGCTGCTCGACGGGATTGTTAAGGCGAGGATGACCTATCGTCAGCGGACATGGATGACAAAACAGTCGAACTCATGGGAAACCTTGGCGATTTCGTTGGAGGTTTCTCGGCACTAGCGCTGGCCATCGCAGCGCTCGTGGCGGGGCCCTCAGTGTGGCGGGACCTGCGGGATCGGCTGAAGGCTCAGCGAGATCTGGCCAAGGAACAAGCTAAAGACATTCGCCTTGAGCGTGACCGGAACTTTTTCGGGTGGATGCCGGGCGCACTCTCGGTCTACCAGGTTAAAAATGTGGAGGATCCGCATGAAATCGCGCTGGCAGCTGCAGAGTTGACCGATAATCAGCCCAGCGCCTATGTCCTCGTGAAAGCCGAAAACTCAGCGCAGATCGCCTACAACCTGCGCCTGATGATCGCGGCAGAAGGGCACCTCGCGAAGCCCCCAACCAGAAGAGAGCGAGAGATCCTCGAAAACGCAAAACCGGCACCGCCGCAAAGGAGCTTCAACGACTCGATCTAACGAGGCTGTTTCGCCAGAATTCCTGCTCAGCCTTTACGTAGCGCCACCTGCAACTCCGCGATCCGCTCCCGCTGCCACCGCAATGATCTGGTCAGGTTCTCGCCGTGGTCGGCCCGGTGCCTGGAGATGTCGTGGATCTCCAGCAGGGCGTCGAGTTGCGCCTGGTCGCGGACGCGTTTGTCGGCCGACCGGGTCCGGGCCACCTCGATCGGGTCGCGGTAGTGCTGGTCGCCGTTGATCAGGGTCGGGCCGAGCTCGCCGTGTTCGGCGAGCACGACCCGTACTTTGCGCAGCAGTTCGCGGCGGGTTCCGCCGGCTGTTGCGTAGAGGGCGCCGAGGTCGTCGGCGTTCAGGGTCAGGCCGGGGTCGAGGTCGCCGTAGATCGGCAGGACTTCGCACACGCATTTGGCGTGCAGCGGTAGCAGGTCGCCGGTGCGGTAGGTGCGGTCGGCGGCGACCGCGCAGAGCCCGCATGGCCCTGTCTCGGACAGTTCGGGGTGCAGGATGCGCCGGTAGCCGTCGGCGCGTATCTGGCCGAGGGATCGCCGGTACTGCTCGCGTACGGCCAGGGTCACGTCGGTCTGCGCGACCACGGTCAGCCGGGCGATCGCTTTGCCCTGGGCGGTCTCCGGCGGATCACCGCGGGCGGTGACCTGCCATCGGTAGGCGTCGGCGACCCGCCCGTAGGCGTGCGACGGCGGCAGGAATTCCATCTCCTGCTCGGCGACCGCCCAGACCGGGTCGTCGTCGATGGTATCGGCGGGGCCGTCCCAGGTGTCGCCGAGTTCGATCCACGCCGGGCGGCGCTGTTCGGCGACGAGCTGCTCGACGATGTCGGCGGGGATTCGGCGGCGGATCCGGGTGACCTCGATAGGCCCGGCCGGCCGCACGGTGCGGCCGGTCATGATCGTCGCGGTGCGCGCGAGGTAGGCGTCGGTGAGGGCGACGGCGTTGCGCTGCGCCGGCTGGATGATCATCAGGGCTTGGCGGATCGCCGCAGACACCTTGCCGGAGTTCCACCAGTCCGCGCCGGACAGCGCCCTGAACGGCATGAGCACCGCGGCGACGGCGGTCGCGGTGAGTTGCTGGCGCACTCGCGCCTGGGCTTGGACCAGCGCGAGCAGTGCCGCCATCTGTGCGGGCGTCAGCGCCTGCCCGGTCGTGGTGGTGCTGGGCTGGGTCACGCCGTCACCTCCCCACCGGGTCCGGTCGTGGTCAGATCCGGACGGGCGCCGCGGTGGTGCCGGCGGCCTGCCCGACCCCGGCCGCGACGTGGTAGTAGGTGTTTCCGCTGGTGTTCTGGTGCGGGGTGGCTGCGGCGTGCAGGTAGCCGGAGGTCACCGACACCCAGGTCGCGGCGTTGGCGCGCAGCCCGTACTGCGGGCTGTTGGTACCGGCGCCGTCGTCGTCGACGCCGGGGTAGACCACCAGGTTGCTGATGCTGATCGGGGTGGTCGCCGCGTCGATGCGGAATCCGGCGTAGCCGCCTGCGCCGTTTCCGGCGTTGCGGCCGTCACGGCGGCAGTAGATGTTGGAGAACAGCATCGGCGGGGTGCCGGTGGAGGCGACGTACCAGCCGTCCTGGGTGTTGCGGTCGGTGGAGCAGTTGACCCACATCGCGCCGCCAGCTGCGTTGTTGGAGCCCCAGTTGCTGGAGATGTACCAGCCGACCAGGTTCCCCTCGGACCGGCAGTTGGTGAACGTCGAGTTGGGCATCGCGTCGAGGAACCAGCCGTTGCGGCCGCAGCCGATCGCCCGGCAGCCGACGATCGTCGCGTCGGTCAGGCCCGAGAGCCGGAACCCGTCGAGTCCGGCAGCGCCGACCTGCACGTTGTCCAGATGCCAGGAGGAGGCGGTCCGGCCGTTCGCGCTGTCGGCCTGTACCCCGCGGTCGCTGACCTGGAAGATCGACACGTTCTGTAGGAGCACGCCGCGGACCAGTCCGTCGGAGCGGATGCCGGAGAATGTGGTGGTGGCCTTGGCGGCGCTGCCGTCGAGGGTGAGGTCGCAGATGCGCTGGCCGTAGCTGTCGGTGCTGTAGCCGCCGGTGTCCTGGTCGATCATGCGGATCATCGCTTCGCCGGTGAACGTCGCCAGCGCTTTGATCATCGCCGGTGGGGTGGGCGTCTCGGCGCGGGCCGGATACCCGCCGCGCAGGGTGATCAGCGGCGGCAGGATCAGCGGTGCCGAGATCCGGGCGATCCCGGCCACGTGCACGATCCGCGACCGGGCGTTGCCGGTGTGGGCGGCGGCCGCGTTGATGGCGGCCTGGATGGCCGTGGTGTCGTCGGTGGTGCCGTCCAGCTTGGCGCCGTAGTCGGCGGCGTCGAACAGCCGGTCGGAGACGATCACCTCGGGTCGTACCGTGAGGCCGTGGTCGGGGCTGGTCATCAGCCGCCGGGGGCCGCCGCCCGCGGACGCCCACATCGCGGTCACGCCGGGCGGGCCGAAGAAGACGGGGATGTCGCCGACCACGTAGCCGTCCTCGGCCACGGCGACGGTTGCCACCTGCGTCATCGTGGTGGTGCCGGCCGCGTCCGTGGCCAGGTCGGTGTATTGGATGCCTTCCACGCGGGCGTCCCAGAACGTGATCGACATGCCGGCGGCTAGGGCCAGACCGCCTTCGGCGTCGGCGGCGAACGCCCAGTCCGCGATGCCGCCGCCGAACGGATGCCGGGCGTCAGTCAACGTCTTCACCCACGCAACCGGGGCCCGGCCGGTGCCAGGTGCCGCCCGGGTGCGGTCCACCGTCGGCGGCGCCCGACTGGAGCACCCGCTGGACGAACTGTGCACCGGCCGGGTTGAGCACGCACAACGCGACCGGTGTCCGCGCGTTCTCGCCTGGTTGGCCGGCGGCGGTGACGACCGCGGCCCGGCAGACGCTCGGATACTCGCCGCCGGGCGTGCCGTAGCTGGTGTAGTGGACCAGGTCGACCACGCGCGGCGCGTTCATCGGGTCCACTCCCGGCCGCGGCAGAACGCCAGCCAGTCGGTAGGTCTGGTGAAGCGGGTGCCCTGGGTGCCGCCCGGTGACGCGAGTCCCGTTTTTTCGTAGGCGAGGTCGGCCATCGACGAGCAGATGACGTGGACCGGGATCTCGTTCTCGCCCCAGTCCTTGGCTTCCGCCAGGTCCCACAGCCGGCTGACCCGGGCCGCTCGCGTGCCGAGGGTGAGGATGGCCTCCCAGTCGTAGGGGGTGCCGAGCAGTTCGGTCGCGACCTTGACGATCAGGTCGCGCTGCTCGTCGGTCTTCGGCTGCTCGGCGTTGGTGACCAGCGATTCGTGCCGCAGGTACTTGTCCGCGCGGACGTAGCCGACCGACGACGGCTTGCCTTCGATGCACCACCAGTTCATGGCCTGGTCCTGGTGCGTCAGGATCGCGACGTGGTCCTGCCGGGCCGGGGTGCCGGTCAGCCACGCCTGAAGCTGAATGAAGAACCGGACGATCTTCTTGAGCCAGCCGCCGGGGACGGCCATGACCAGCACGTCACCGGGACCGGGAAAGGCCGCAGCCACAGAGATGTCTCCTCGAGGAAGGCCCGCCGCCAACCAGGCGCGGGCTCGAAAGAAGGGGTTCGAGATACGCGCCTAGTCGAGCCCGCCATGCGGGGGCCGGGTATGGGCGTGCGCTGGAGGGCCAGGTGGCGGCCGTTGCGGCGGCGAGCTCGGTGATCGCCTCGATACCGGAGGCGCCGAATGCGCCGCGAGGGGCGTTGCTCAGGTGTTCACCGGTACGGGCTGGCCGTTGTCCGCCCAGACGTTGCCCGCGTACAGGTTCGACGGCTCGCTCGCCAGGAAGCTGGTGACCGTCCCGTACGCCCCGCCACGGCCGGTTTGCAGGTCACGGCCGAGCACGTTGTCGACGAAGACGATGCCGGCCGGGTTGTCGCCGTACGGCTTGCCCGGGTTGTGACCCAAACTGACGGAGTAGCCGCCCGCGGTCGCCGGGAAGTAGCAGCCCTTGACCCGGATGTTGCGCAGCGGTCCGAGATCACCGAAAAGGTTCAGATTGTTCGACGGTCCGCCACCGTGGCCGTTGTCCTGGACGCTGCACCAGATCGTGCTGCCGCGGAGCTCGATGTTGCCGCCGCCGGAGCACAGGAATCCGCCGGCATGGTCGGAACCGGCCGCACTGATCACCTGTCCGTGCAGGTAGGAGTCCTGCACGACAACGTTGTACGACCCGTTGACGGCCGTGATTCCACCTTGGACGTTGCAGCGCAGGATCGTCAGATTCTGGAACCCGATCGCCGCGTTCGACCACGGGCCGGCGTCGACGTGGGAGTCCTCCAGCGTCAGCGCCGCGTCCACCGAGTCGACGTCGATGTGCGCGAGGATCTTGCAGCGGCGGATCGTCATCTGCACCGAGTTGTAGAGCCGGATGTCCACGCCGATGACCTGATCCTCGATCAGGTACGGGCCGCCTCTGTCGTAGCCGCCCGGGCCGGTGTATTCGGCCAGGTCCGTCTCGGTGATGCCGAGCCTGGCCAGACCGGTGTTCGTCGCGTCGCGGAACCGGGACGGCTGCGGCACCGGCGGGCCGGGCAGCGCGGGCGAGTACCACAGGCCCCGCAACGGTGCCGGGAACGTGGGGTGGCCGAGCATCCGCGTGATCAGCTGGTCCTCGGTCTCGGCCAGGCGCCGCCCGGTGTGCCGGGGAACGTCCATCACAGGCCGCCGGTGGGTCCGATGAACTCGGTGCCGGCGACCGCCCGGGCGATCGGGCCCTGCCGGAACCGGCTGGCCAGCCGGCCAAGCCGAATCCGCCGGACCGTGACGAACCGTTGGCCGGCGGGCAACGGGGAGCACCAGCAGGCGTTCTGCCACGGCAGGTGGTTGCCACTGGTCCAGGCCCCGTGCACCCGCGCGCCCGGCATCACGGCGGCCCGGGACACCGCGCCGCCGACCGCGGTCATCAGCGCCGACCACTGCCGTGGGGTGAGCCGGTCGTCGCTGTTGCCGATGGCGATGTGGACGACCGCCATGAATCACGTCCTCGTTCCGGTGGTCGGCGGGGCGAGCGGGTCCGGCACCGGTGCACCGCCCGCCGCGCCCACGAGCACGGGGGCGGGGGCCGCGGTGGCCTGTGCGGCTATGGCGGTCGCGTAGGCGACCTGCTGCGCCAGCACCAGTTCGTCAGCGCGTTCGGCCATCATCTGGTCGACGGTGTCGGGGCTGAACTGCCAGATGTGCGTCAGCCGAGACCGCACGGGGATGTCGTCCTTGGCCTTCGACGCGGCGTCGGCGCGTTCGGCCAGCGATAGCAGTTCCGGCGACGCCCAGATCGTTTCCATCCGGGCCAGCGCTCGCCGGTCAGTGGCGCCGGCTTGCAACAGCATCAGCCCCACGACCTGGGTCCACCGGTCGGAGGTTCGGTCGATGCGGTCGCGGGCTTTGAACGTCAGGCCCTCCCGTTGGAGGTTGGCGCCTTCGGCGGACTGGTTGTCTCCGGCCGGCTGCATCAGGTGCAGCGGTGTGCGGGTCACCGACGCGAGGTGCTGTACGTCGGCGGATACGCCTTCGACCAGCGGCCGTAGGTCCACGGCGCCGGACTCCCACATCTCTGCGGTCTCCGGCAGCTGCCAGATCGCGGCGGGGTCCGCGGCGAACACGCCGGAGTAGTCGATCTCTTTACCGGCGAGCGCCGGGTCCGGGAAGTCGGTGGGGTATCGCAGCGGCAGGCCTTTGACGGCGCGCTGCCGGAATGCCTGCATCACGGCCACGGTCATCCGTTGCAGCACCTGGTGATTGACACGGTCGATCAGGTCCAGGTGCGGCTCGTACTCGCCGAGCTCGTCCTTGTTCAGAAACTGGACGACCGGGATCCGGTCGTGCGCCAGCACGCCGGAGCGCCGTTCGTCCCATGACCAGGATCTCGGGTCGAACGCGCCGACCGGACCCATCTGACCTCGTGCCTTACGCCAGGCGACCAGGATCTGCGCCGGCCGGCCAGGACCGAACACCGACCCGTCGAGGTACAGGTACAGGCGGTCGACGTCGTCGGCCTCGTCGTGTTTCACCTTCAGCGCGGCGATCAACCTGCGCGGCCGCCACGGATCGGGCATGCCGATCATCAGGTGCGGATCTTCACGGGTGACCACTGCCGCGTCGATCTCGTCGTCGACCTCGCCGACGATCACGTACGACTCCGACAGCGCGAGCATCGCGTGGTGCACGTCCCCGGAGATCACCGACAGGCCGGCGCGCCGCCACAGCGACCCCACCTCGGGATCGCCGGTCACGTCACCGTCGCCGGCCGTGCGGAACCCGACCGGCCGCATCCGCTCGGCCAGTGCGGACACGATCAGCTCGGCGAAGTTGCTGCGGGCCATCCTTGAAAAGGCTTCGAACGCTTCGCGGGCGTTCTCCGCGCCGCGCGGCAGCGGCGCTTTCCCGCGCCGGTGGTTGTCGAGTAGCTGGAGCCGGTCCCGGCGTTGCTTGTCGCCGAGCCGGTTGAACAGCGTCTTGAGGTACCAGCCGGGTGAGTAGGAAACGTCCGTGGAGATCAACAGCCGCCCCCTTTCCGCCTGCCGGTGGGCGGCGAGCGGTCAGGGGGCGAGGAACGCCGTCAACGCGTCAGCGATGTGCGCAGCCCCTTTGTCGGTGGGGCTCAGCTGGTCACTGCCGTACAGACCGAGGGAGTTGTTCGTCGCGGGGGCGGTCTGCCGCGCGGCCAGGTCGAAGTACGCGACCCCGCTCCCGCCGATCCCTGCGGTGTCCTCCGCGACGATCTCCCGCCAGGCAGTGGTGAACAGCGCGAAGTCCTGGGTGAGAGCGAGGTTGGTGAGCTTCGGCGACCCGATGATCACGAAGGAAGGGCTGGTGGTGGTGTTCGCCCGCACCGTCGCGATGATGGTCTTGAGGTTTGCTTTCATCGTGGCGACCGCCACGTTCATGCGCCAGTCCTGGAACCCGAGCTCGATGATTACCAGGTGTGGCTGGATGGTGGCCAGCCGCGGCGCCCAGCCGGTCGACTGAGTAGTGAAGTCGGCGGTCACCCGGCCGCTGTGCCCGCCGTTGTAGACCTGGATGCCCCGGCCCTCGTCGCCGTGGAACGTGGCGAACCCGTGCACGTACGTTCCCGCACTGCCCGGGGCCAAGCAGGTGATCACCACCTGATGCTGGCCCGGCGGCAATACTGGCGACATCCAGCGGGCGTTGCCGCCGGTCACCGTGCTGTCGGTGGTTACCGACGCGGCCACCACGACCCCGTCAATCGTGACCGAGAACGTGCCTCCACCAGCAAGGATGCCGTACCACACGTGCACCGAGCTGCCGACGAAAGAGTAGGTCAGCGTCTGCCCGGCGGCACTGAACTGCACCGCCCGCAGGCCCCATCCGGTGGTGCCGTTCGCGGTTCCACCGGACCGCACCGCCGGCCACGGGTAGGAACCCCAGTCGCCCATCTCGCTCCAGGCCGACACGAAGTTCCCGCCGACCGTCGCGGCACCGCCGCCGACCGCCGGTTGCCCGTGACGGCGCCGCAGCTCGATATATGCCTCGCCCGCTATCTCCGGCGACACCGGAAACCGGGTGCGCAACGCCGTGGCGAGCTGGCCGAGGTAGTCACGGCCGTACGCGGTGACACCGACGCCCTCTGTTGCTGTCGTGCCGATCGCCGCGATCACCGCCGGGCTGTAGTGCCGGCCGGCCAGTGCCGCGTGCCAGGTCCGCAACGACGACACCGTGGCGATGTCCGTGCTGATGTTCATCCGTACCTCCCGTCCAATACCGGCCGGACTATCCGGCGTCCAGGCCGAGCTGTTGCGGGTCGGCAAGCCTGCGAGCCGCGGCCTCGCACATCGCCTCGTCGGCCTCGACGAGTAGCGCGCGGCGGCCCGCCGCGCGGGCTGCGACGCCGGTCGATGCGGATCCGGCGCACGGATCGATGACTAGTCCGCCAGGCGGACACCCGTAGCGGATCAGCGGGTCGAGCAGGCCGACCGGATTCTGCGTCGGATGGATCGCGCGCCGGTGCATCGAGCGCACCCGCAGCACCGACCGGGCGAGCCGGGTCGCCCCGTACTCGTAGCCGCCGGTGCCGATCACGCCGGTGTGCGGTGTTCTGCCGCGGGCCTTGATCGCCGCTGATGGCCGCACTTGCCCGGGGATGGTGGGAACGTCGCGATAGACGTCCGACCAGCGGCCGCGGTACCAGTGCGACACCGGCTCGTCTCAAATCACGAATAGCTCACGTTCTGTATCGCCGCTTACTCACTCACACCGGGCACGACCGAACCTCAGCCACCCTGCCCGCGTCTCGGACAGCGGCACCGCGCGATCAGCGGCAGCGCAGTGCCCTTGCGGAGGTGATGAAGACGAACTCGGCCCCAACCTCGACGACGCCAATACTGGTCTACAACGCAGCTCGATTGCGCTGACCGCAGTTCGTTTGGTCGAGTACGGTCAAGGTCATGACGGGTGCCAACCCAAAGGAACCTTCGGTTCAGACTCTTCGAGTGCACATCGTGTCGTGCGGTGGGATGCGAGATTTGATGAGTGACCAAGAAGCGATGTTTCTCACCAATTCTCTTGGCCTATACCGGAATAGTATCCAGCAGGGCAGGGCTATGCCTAGGGCAAATGTCTCGATGAGCCGCGCTTTCAACAAGACCGAACTACTGAGCTTCACGAAGCAACCCGTCCACATACTTCATATAATTGCGCATGGGCAAGGCCCAAAGATTCAGACCGGAAACGGGAAGACCAATACTACTGCCGACGACTTCACCCGCATGGGCGCGAAAGGCGACAAGCTCCCGGAAACCGTCGTAAGTACTGCGTGCACCTTCTTCAATGACGCATGGAAGGTTGCCCTGAAGGCATGCGGTGTAAGAATACTAATCGCTTCTCCTGACGAGGTGACGCCCGCCAACCTCACTGCCTTCGACATGTCGTTCTACGCCGCTTTGCTGTCAAGCACCCGCCGAGGAATGTCGACTCTTGATCGCGTCGACGAATCGTTCAAATTGGCAAACGACTACTATCGGTCCCTTTGGCCTAGTGGCACAAAGTTCGCAAAATTCAAACTTGTTCGCCTGCAGTAGTGGCACGTCAATGCACTCACATCGGCATTATGCGGGTGAACTTCGTTCACCTTCGCCCTGGCGGGCCGCATAACGCCTGATATGCAGAGTGATCGAGGCGCTGCGCACCCCGATCCTGGAGCCTCACGATCACCTGCATATCAAACAGATCCGTGCGCCGAACACGTCGATCGCGGTGACGCAGGGTAACCAAGTGGGCGGGTCGAAGCCTACGTCCTCCTGCGACATCGGGTCGCTGGTGCCAACTAACGCCGAAAGGTGCCAACTGGAACCGAAAGTCACAGCAAGACAGCAGCCAGACCCGCCACACCCCCACACCGCATGATCGAACGCATGTGCCATTCGACGGTATGACCGTCGCACCGAAAGGCCGGATCGCCTGGTCCGGTGTGACTTTCGGTCCTAGTTGGCACTTTTCAGGGCTTGTTGACACCGGTCGCCGATGCGGCGCCAGTGGAAGCCGCAACCACGAGCCTCTTGGCTACCCTCCGTCACGGGCCCGCGAGGTTGCCTAAGCAGGGATTTGCCGATGAGAATGCGTGCATACGGACCCACCTACGGTCGACGTGAACTAGAATTCCGGAGCATATTGCCGAGCCAGAGGAACGACATGCCGGAGCTTCAAATCCAAGCATTGGTAAAGAATTTCGACGAGCGGGTAAGAAGGCGCACGGCGTCCGTCGGTCTTGTGAGTAAGGCGGCAGGCGAAGATATCCTCAGGGCACTACTGGTCGCTCACCTACAGCAGAGATTCGTGAGTGTGACCCGGCTCAATAAATGTCGCCCTAGGGTTGAGGTAAATGGGAACAGGGCGGTTCTGGACGATGCAATCGTTGTAGCGGACAAGTCCGGCATCCAAGAGCTTCTTTCGGTTGAATACAAATTTTGGACCGCTTCCAGTTACCAGGGAAAGGCGGTACCAAAAAATGGGCCGATCGAAGACTACGCCTGGGCGTCCTGGCATCAAGGGCTGGACGAATGGAAATTTGATATAGAGCGCCATACGTTTTTGGCTTGGAAAGCCGCCGCAAAGGTCCTCGGAAATCTAGACAGAGGCTCGCTGCCCGCAGATTTTTCAAAACATGAGGTACGCCCGGTCCTCGCCGTATGGACGCCGCTACTAGCCCAGCCTGCTCCGGCTGGATCTGGACGCTGCTGGACGGAGGCGCGACTTGCACAGAATTGGCACACGGGTGAGGGTTACGGTCAGCCGCTTACAGTTTTCAGTGGTTCACTCTTTTCTCGGTCACCTGCAGCACAAGGAATCCATATTCAAATGGACGACACGAAAATCGGGTCAACGATTAATGCCGCGGTCAACATTTTGCATGAGGTCATTCGATAGAATTAGCTTTGAATTCTATCGGCCAACCCCTGCAGATTGTGCGTAAGCCACCAGGGTCTCGCCGACGTGAGAGGATCAAGGATGATGGCTAGGCTGCCAACTCAGTGCGTCATATGTGAAGACGTTTGCAACGTGCACACCCAAAAGGAGCGCCAACATTTTCAAACCAATAAACACGCGAGCGGCCAGTGCGCCGATTGCCTTATTGACCGATATGAAAGCTTGCGAGCAAGCAAGGACGACGGACGGTAAGCTAAAAATCCGTCAGGAACGCAACCGACAGAGTCGTACGCAAGCCATTGCTCTTTGCCCCTTGGTGCGCTCTCATGCCGCAGATAGCGCTCGCTCCCCGAAGACCCGACCAACATCGTGCTACCGAGGGTGACGGACATCCGGCGCCGGTCGGAGCAAGCCAGTGCCAGCTACCGCCGAAAAGCCGTACCGGTGCCAACTAAAACCGGAAATCGGTGCCAACCATCGCCGAACGCCACGGCACTGACCAGCGTGTGGGCTGCGGCCGGGTGCTAACTATCGCCGAAAGTCACATCCGGTCTGCTGCGTGACGACGACGACGATCGCGCCGCGCTGGTTGAGGCTGTTGACCACGAGATCGCGCGGTCCAGCGGTAAGCCCGCCGATCATCTACGCGAACTGCGCGCCACCCTGGCCAGTGAACGGGGCCGGGCCTCCTGGGGCTGCCTGATTCACACCGACGAAGACCGGGAAGTCCTGTTCCGTGCGGTCATCCACGAGATCGGGCCGCTAAGCCTCACCCGTCCGCCGGAACCACAAACGCAGCGCCGGTTGAGGGCTCTGCGTGACCTACTCGACCGGCTTACCCTCTGACCGGCTTCGTCTCCTCGAGGACGTCCCGGTTACCGGATCCGCTTGGGCAGGTAGAGCTCCGGTGGCGCCTGCGGCTTCACGCCGGCCGCGATCGCGGCGGTCCGCGCGGTCCACGCGAGAACGGTACTCATCGCTCCATCGATCTTCTTGTCCGAATTTTTGTGTTCCTTGCCGATCTGCAACCCCGCTCGGGACGGCCGTTCACGGGCATTCCCGACATGGCGTTTAAGCGTCGCCGACAGCTCCGCGACCCGGCCCGCCCGATCGTCGGACGGGGTGAACGACAGACGTTTCTCGACCACGGCCTCGCGGAACGCGGCGAGGGCCTCGGCCATCTGCGTCTGCCGGTTCGTCCACCAGTGGATCGGGAACTTCAGACTCGCCTTGACTTTCAGCTGGTCGCCGAACTGGTTTGTCCAGACCGCGAGAAAGTCCGTCCAGTGTGGGGGGTCGGCGAAGAAGCCGACGACCTGGAAGCGGCGGAACGCGTCGGCGATGCACGCGTCGACTTCCTCACGCGGGACCATCCAGTCCTCGCCGGCGGCACCGGGCGGGTGCTCCCAGCAGCCGAGCAACTCGACGTGACCGTCCGACACCCGGCATGCCGAAACACAGGTGGCATCCCCGGTGACGCTGCCGTCCATGCCGAGCGTTACCAGGTCACCGTCGCGCAGTTCCCGGTCGGCACGGCCGCAGTCGTCCCACTGCTCGACCGTGATCCAGGCGTCCTTCGCGGAGGTCTGGGCGTTCAAAAAGTAGCGGCGGAACCTGGCCGGGGAGGTGCGGGAGTCGTAGGCCTTGTTGACCAGCGATTCGAGGCTGATCCATTCGAGGGCGTCGCCATAGGCGTCGCGGATCGCCTGCCGCAGGGCGACCTCGTCGGCGAGGTTGACGATGTGGCCCCACCGGTGGTCGTAGTACAGCCGGGCTGCGCCCCGCTTCTTGCGGCCTTCGAGGATCGCCTTGGCTTCTTCGAAGGTGGCCTCGGCGGCGGATCCGTCGCCGGGCGCGAACATCGTCGTGGTTTCCAGGAGCAGCGTGCCGGCGTTCTGCTTGCGCTTCTCCAGGTTCTGCGCGACGGTCTCCTTCATGTCGAGCAGTTCGGTGGTGTCGTAGAGGTGTGACTCGTCGGCGACCACGAACGTTTCGAGCCCGCCGTCTTTCGACGCGGCGGATGCCGTCGACGTGCGGATCTCTCCGCCGCCGTTGCCCTTGAGGAAGACCTTGTCCTTGGTGGTGTCGTGGCCGGGCCAGTAGTAGAGCGGGCAGTCGTCGTTGGTCAGGTTGTAGTGAACGGTCCGGAAGGTGTTGCCGGTCTGGTTCTCCTCGGTGGCGAGGATCCTGATGAACGGTGACTGCACCGGCCGGCCCATCGGCTCGCCGGGCTCGTAGGTGTAGGTGAACCCGAATCCGTGCGGATCGGTGTAGGTCTCGCCGCCTTCGGCCCAGCCGGCGAACCGGCAGGGTCCGAAGGCCTCCCACAGGCACAGCCGGCCGGCGATGCCGCTCTTGTCGCAGCCCTTCGGCCTGCTCAAGAAGATCGTGTCGTGTAGGAAGTGGTTGTTGGTCGGGTCGTCGCCGACCGCGTAGGCGGCGACGATGAACTCGGTGTACTCCTGGCCGTGGTGGACGGCTTGGCCCGCTACGTCACCGGGCCCATGCCGCACGAAGAACTCGATCCAGGCGGTGGCGAGCCACCCGAGCGAGCGGTTGGGGTCGTAGTCGGGCGACAGGATTCGCTGGTGCGGCATCCCGGCCCCGCCCCGTTACGCAGTCTTCTGCGCGGCCTTGCGGCGCTCGGCGATGGACAGCACCTTGCCACTCGCGGCGGCCGGCGGCACGGCGGCCACCGCCGGCTGCTCGTCGTTCTTCGGCGTCACATACCGGATCCGCAGCTTGGTCCGAGCGTCCATGCCGATCCCGAGCTGGTCCTCCTTGCGGCGGATCTCGGTGGCCTGCGAGGTGGTCCGGTCGTTGCCGTTGCGCCAGTACAAGTCCTTGTCGTAGGCCAGTTCGAGGGCCTTGTGCCAGTCCTCAGGCCTCCACAGCACGCAGTGCGGCATCCGCGAGACGATCGCCCACCACTGTTCGACGAGCGGATGCCACTTCTTGCGGCCGCCCAGCGGCGGCAACGGCGGCCCGTCCTCGTACGGCACATCCGGGACTTCCGTCCATGCCAATGCGCGGGCAGTGTGGCCGTGCTTCACGTCCTTCGGCGGGGGTCCGGGCATCGGTGTTCACTCCCATTCCGGGAATCGCGGGCAGAAAATCGGCCTGTCCTGTTGCGGGAGCACGGCCTGATATGCGCCAACGGGCGCGCAAGGGAGCAGCGGGGTACTGCACCGGCCTGCTCAGGTAAGCGAGCGGGCCCGGCTGGACGAGCGGCCGAGGTCGCACAGTTTGTCCGTCGTCGCCGTAGGCGCGCGGAGAACATGAGCGGGTATCACCATCTACCGAAGGACGTCGATGAGAGACGCGGTTCTCGCCTACGGATTCGCCATCAGCAACTACGACAGCGAGGACGCGACGACCCTGCTGCTGACGGCCGCGCACGCCCAGAACATGTTCACCGACGCCAGCGCCAGCGGCTTCCTGGACGATGAGGCGAACCGCGATCCGGATTACCAACTCGGGTTGCTCGGGCTCTTCAACGAGGACGTCGGCGACGGGCAACCGGAGCAGTTCGTGCTGGCTTCCTACCTCGAACGCACCGAGAAGGAACCCATCGCGTTCCTGGCCGAGCTGCCGTTGGGCGCCGAGACGGCGAACCTCCGGTGGGCGGCGCGGATCCTCAAGGTTCCCGACGACGAGGAGCCGCAATGGATGCTGGCCTGGAGCGGTATCGGCTGAGAATCCCCGGGTCAGGCCGCTGGTGTGAACTCCTGCTGGACCGGGCGCCCGGACCAGCGATCCCGAGAGATCGCGATCATGCAGGCTTGGTGAACCGCGGCGCTGGGCTCCGTGCCGAGGGCGAGTAGCGCGTCGAGCGCGCCGATCGCCGGGCCCTCGCCGGAGCCGACAGCGCCGCGGTCGTCGTGGTGCCGGATCGCCATGTGATGCCCGATCGTCCACAGCGTCGACGGCAGATCCCCGGCGCCGGGGACGCCGAGCAGGAAGTTGCCGTCGAGCAGGCCGGCGTCACTCATCCCCGCCGCGACCATGGGCTCCGTGAACAGCGATGCGATCTCGTCGCACCACTGCTGAAGGCCGTCGCCCCGGGTGGGGAGCCGCAGGTCCTCGCGCCAAACGCGGCGGGCGAGTCCGGGCATCCCCGCGTTGCCCGAGAACCCGACCAGCACGACCTGGTCGCCGTCGAGCGGCATCCGCAGGATCTTCACCGCACCGCCGACCGGCCGGTCGTAGACGTTGGTCCGGGAATCGGCTGCCATCCACACACCGGCCGGCCCGGCCAGACCGACAACCGTGGTCACGGCGCGGCTCCACCAGCGGTGTCCTGCGCCTGCTCGAAACGGGCGATCTCTTCAGCCGCGTCGGCGTACCCGTCGAGGACACCACGCCGGGTCGCGTCCCGGACCTGCCCGTACAACACTTCCAGCCGGGACGGGTCTACGGCGACCTCGACCAGCAGCGTGCCGCCGAGGATCGTGAAGTCGCCGTCCGGCTCGTCGGGTTGCTGTTTTGCCGCGTCGCCGAACGAAGCCACGCTGACCTCCAGAAAGAGATGCGGCGCGAGGCATACGAGAGACCAGCGGGGGACCGGGCTCCGGTACGCCTCGCGCACGCGAGGGAAATGCCTGAGGGAGCCGGGCGGAAAGGCCGGCTCACGTGAACGCGGGATGCGGTTCCGGTGGGCGTCGTTGTGCTCGCAGTTTCGCGGCGGCGGCAGCCGCGCCTTCCGCTCCGGATTTCTCGCCGTGGCAGTTGCGTTCCGACCGGCCGGCCAGCACGTCGTTACGGCCGTGGATCCAGTCGAGGTTTTCGATCCGGTGATCGTCACCGCGCTGGAGATGGTCCAGGTCGTTGCCGTCCGGCCTGCCGCACCAGTGGCAGATGTGCTGCGGATTGCGCTGGTGTGCGGCTGGTTTCAGTTCGCTGTCCCAGTTCGCGGGCAGCCGCCTTCTGCGGGTGGAGCCCTCCCACGGCGTTCGGCCTTGTCGCGTCGCCATGACCACCCCCGAAGACGCAAAAAGCGGCTCCCGATACCTCCGGGGGCCGCTGATCTTGGTTATGGTGCTGCGAAGATATTCAGGATGGGTGAGTTAGCGATCTCTGTCAAGAGATTCGCCGCCAGGAATTGGCGCCGGCATGCCGGCGCACGGCTAGATATCGTCCTCGGACGCGTCGCGCCGGTGCGCCTTCATCCACGTCTCGACATCCTCGATCAGCCAGACCTTGCCCTGGGCCAGGTCGGCGATCGGAGTCGGAAAATCTGACCTGCTGGTGATCTGGTAGGCGCGCTGGCGGCTGACGCCACCGAGACGGATACGGATCTCGTGTGCGCCCATGAGACGGACCGGCTTCACTGACATTTCTACGACTATAGTTTTACGACAAGCTGTGTCAAGACCAGTGGGCGCACCGCCAGCCACGATGGGGTGAACAGTCGACGGCCGACCGGCACGGGTGCGGTAGCGTGCGGGCATAGGTAGTGCAGATGCCTCGTCTGTAGTGGTGTGTCCCGGCTGACAGCGCCACGCTCGTTCGGACGAAAAAGCACGCAGGTTGTGGTCTAGCCAGCGAACACCGTCACTCAACACCCACGGTCGATCATGATCGACGTGGCGAGCCGGGCGTTCACGTCGAGACAAGGATCCACTGTGTACAGCCAGGCCGCCTTCGACAGGTCCCTGAACACCAACGAGAGCTACAGCCGCGCCAAGCAGATGCTCGGCACGACCGGCCCCGCCATCCCGGAGACCTCCGGGGCGCAGGCCGAACTCGAACACGACGTCTGGGCGTTGCTGCGCAGCGACACCGCGACCCTGCGGGCCATCCGCTTCGTCAGCCCCGAGCCCACGAGCATCCGTCTGGTCGTCGAGCCGGAACACGCCGATCGCCTGTTGCGTCTGCTGCTGCCCCGGCGACTCAACAAGCAGCTGTACGGCGCCCCCGGCATCCGGGCGACGTGCCCGAACAGGCAGGACATCGACCTGGTCCGCGGCCCGGCCAAAGTCACCATCCGCACCGGCCAACAGGCACAGAAACTCCTCGACGCTCTGCCGCGCGGAACACGGTGGAGGCGACAGACCGCGGTGAACGCCGACGAACAGACCGCCACGACATCCGCCCACGACGCCGCCCAGGCGAGCAGACTGCTGCGCCACCTGCACACCCATCAACACAACGCCGGGAACCTTCGAGCCCACGAGGCCAGCCGCCGCTTCCCGGAGCTGGCCTGGCACCGCACCCTGGCCGTGCCGGCGATCAGTACCCACGTCGGCCTCCCGGTGAAGGCCGCCTCGGACGAGGCCAGGTTCTGGCCGCTGCGCCCCGACAGCCGCAGCGGGACGGCCGTGTACCTGTCGGCCGGGCCAAACCACGGCGCACCCGGGGAGCGGGCTGGCGGGACGCTGCCCTGGGGGAACATCGCGCGGCTGATGCTGGCCTGGCTCGGCGGGCAGGCCCTGATCGGCGGACAGCGCGAGTTGCACACCAGGGACCTGTACGCGTTCCTGGCCGGTAACGGCATCGAGGACGCCGCTCACGAGCCCGCTCGGGTGCGCGAACAGTTACAGGCGCTGTTCACCACCACGATCTGCATGGACCGGCCGGCTTCAGCAGCCGATCCCTACGAGGTGAGCCGGCGCCTGATGATCGGCTGGAGGTGGAGCGACGACGGCCCCCACCACGCGGAGTTCACCCTGTCCGCCGAATTCACCGACCAGGTCATCCGGGAGACCGTCCACCTCGACCCGCTGATCGTTCATCACCTCGCCCACGACGCCCGGCTCCTGGAGCTCTACCAATGGCTCGCCCGCCACGCCCGCACGTTCCTGGAACCGGTCACCTACAGCTGGGACCAGATGTGGCAACGCTTCGGCGAACGCAACGACAAAGGCGAACTCCCCGCCCCGGCCGCGGATAGGGCAGACGACTCCCGCCGAAGGATGTCGCCGCCAGCCGAGCACGCAGCACGGTTCCGATACGCGATCGACCATCAGATCCGCAGAGTGCTGGGCTGCATGCCAGGATGCCGGGTCACGGTCGACGCCGACGGCGTGCGGATCAACCAGCTTCGCTGAAGCACCGCGGTGGCGACGCGCGACGGAGTCGATCACCGATCAGCTAGCCCTGGCGTCACTGGTTCGGCCAGGCGGTTGAGTCAGGTCCGGCCAACCTGCCGTTCCGTCTGCATCTCTACCCTGTAGGACGCCGGGCGGCGGTCTTTCTATCGCAAGGTTTCTCCCCCACGCGATGGCCGCCGCTCGGCTCCACACGCCACCCGAACCAAGCACGCATGATCGCCCGGGCGGCAGCGAACCAAGCCGATCCGCCGCCCCAGCGCGCACACGGTAATCACCGACGCGTCCGGCACCCGCCCCTCAGCGACCGAACCCGGGTGCCGATCAAGGTGGCAGTCGCGGCGGACCGTTCGCTACAGTCCATATCGGACGAGAGCGTTCTTCCACAGAACAGCGGTCCCTGCCGTGACCTACCGAGCTGTCGGTCACGGTGCTCCTCTTCCCCGCCCACGCGGGGGTGCTCACTTCAGCAGCTGCCCGAGTAACAGCGGCCTGCTGCCGCACGACATGACTCCCACCGGCACTTCGCCGGCAGCGGTGAGTTCAGTCGTATTCGGCGGCGATCCGCGTCATCTCGGCGGTTCGGCTGAAGCCACCCCACCGTGCCCGGGATAGGAGACCTGCATGCAACGGCCACCACGCTTCTACTGCGGGATCGACTGGGCCGACCGGCTCAATGACGCCGCGGTGATCGACGCCCACGGCACCACCGTGCACCACCTACGGATCGCCGCCTCCCCCGATGGTCTGCGTGAGCTGTTCACGCTGCTGTCCGGGCTGCTCGCCGGCCACCAGCACAGCCGCAAGCAGGTCCCGATAGCGATCGAGACCAACGGCGGCCTGCTGGTCCAGGCGTTGCGCGCCCGCGGCCAGACCGTCTTCCAGATCCCGCCGAGCGACATGGCCCGATTCCGCGCCTACCGGTCGGTGACCCGGAAGAAGGCCGACCGCTCGGATGCCGAGCTACTGGCGAGGTTGCTACGCGACAAGTGGGGCGAACTCCAGCCCCTACCGGCCACAAGTCCCGTCGCCGAGGCCATCACCGTGCTGGCCCGTGCCCAGTACCGGTCCCAGCTGCTGCGCGAGCAGTTGCAGGCGAAACTTCGCCGGCTGCTGCACCAGGTCCATCCCACCGCGTTGATCGCCTGGGAAGGCCGCGACTTCGGGCTGCGCCGACTCGAAGCCCGGACGGTCCTTGAGGCCGGCCCGACGGCAGAAGCCGCGGCACGGCTGACCCAGTACCGCCTCTCCAAGATCCTCGCACCGGTCCGGCTGAGGCTCGTCGACGACGAGGCCTACCGGTTACGCGACCTGTTCGCCCAACCCGTCCTGCGGCTACCCCGCGAAATCGAGAAGGCCACCGCCGTAGAAGTCCGCGCCCTGCTGAACCAGTTCAACCACGCCTGCAACACCACCGACCAGCTCACGACCGAACTGACCGACGCGTTCCTCCAACACCCGCACGCCTCGATCTATCTGTCGTTCCCCGGTTGCGGCCCCCTCGGCGGCGCCCGGCTCCTGGCCGAACTCGGCGACGACCCCCGACGGTTCGCCACCGCGCGCGGTCTGCGCGCCTACGCCGGGATCGCCCCGCTGACCTGGTCCAGCGGCAACAGCAGCCAGGTCGCCCACCGATACGTCTGCAACCGGCGCCTCAAAGCCGTCTGCCACCAATGGGCGTTCTGCTCCCTGACCCGATCCCCCGGCGCCCGCGCCCGCTACGACCAGCGCCGCGCCGCCGGCGACACCTACGCCGGGGCGCTGCGCCGCGTCAGCACACGCCTGCTCACCGGCCTGCATCACTGCCTGACCGCGGGCGCCCACTTCGAGGAACACCTCGCCTTTCCCCGCGCACGACAGCCCGAATAGCAGGATCACTGCGGAGGCCGAGGAGGGTGACCGGAGACGCCTGAGTAAATCCCGAGCTACGAGCTCTGACGTGGGAGCGGCGCCCGGTCATCCCCCTCGACCTCCACGGCACCCGACATAAGCCCACGCCGGCCAGCGCCAGCCGGGGCGCCGACGTACATCGCACGACCTCCGCAAAAGCCCTCCGCGGGGCGACCGCCCGACTCGCATCCGCGCCGCCCCACGCGGTTGGGGATCAGCACGCTCAACCTCATCGCGGTACGTCGTGCCGATCAGCGCCGCCACGCCCTCCAGTCGAGTACAGCTGTAGACGAATGTAGACTTATGTCATACGATGGTGTTGCTTGATCCCCTCCGATCGCGCAACCTCAAGAACCTCCTGATGAAGCTGGAGAGGACCGTGTCCACCACTGTTCTGAGTCCCGCAGTGATTGACTCGCCGGCCGCGCTCGCCGACGCGCTTCGCGCATCCAATCTTCCCGGTGCGCGATCGAAGACCGCCATCGCAAAGCTCCGCCGGGCTCGGGCAACGGCGCGGCAGGTGGCCTCACCGCCGTCGGATCTCGCCTCCCGCCTAGTCTCAGCACTGACCGTCCGGTGCACCGCAGAGATCGCGCGCCGCGGTGGCGAGACTGGCATCGAGTCCGGCGAGAAGGCGTCAGCGCTGCGCACCTTGCCGCTGCGACTCGTCGACCGTGAGGCCGGCCTGGTCGTGCTGCACGTCGAGGGCTGGCGCTACTACAGTCGCGCCTACGGCTCCCGCCGCGCTAGCTTGTCGTACCTGTGTGGACACGACGACGCCGGCGACTGGGCCGTCCGTCTACCCGGAACCGTCACCACCGTGACCGCCGCACTCACCTGGCTCACGCCCGCCGCCGTCACCAAAGCACTCGCCGCCGGCAAACAGATCGACCGGCAGGGCGACATCTACGCCATCGCCACCAGCCGGGCACACGACGCACCGACCGGATGGCTCGGCGACGACTGGCGCAAAGACCCCGACGGACGACGGGTCACCTCCCACCACTGGGACGCCACAAATCGGCTGCTCACCCACCATCCTGACGACGGCCGCACCCACCGCGCGCTCCGGCTCGACCACCCGGTCCGTTTTCTCCAGCAGCGCGCCTACGCTCACGGCCGCAGCGGAGTCTGGGGAACCGGCGACTGACTCGCCGTCCGCTCCCGAATGCTCGCACCCGAGACCCGTTGCCTAAACGATTTAACGGCCTGAAAGGAACTGACTGAGATGGTCGACGACAAGCAGCCTGACAACCGCATCCAGGCACGTATCAGCAACCCTGAAACCGCGGCCTGGCTCAAAGGCCGGACCGAACGCATGTTCACACCCAGTCACCACCAGCAAGCAGTGATTGAGTTAGGCCTTTGGCGCTCCGCGCTGGCCCTGGAGCTACGCCGGATCCGGCTCACCGTCGCGCAGGCGTCCTGCATCGCCGACGTCCTCACCGGCACGGCGATCGACGCGACACTCGGTGGCACGGTGTATATGTCCCTGGCCGACGGGTTCACGATCGCCCGCGACACCCCCGTGCCCGACCTCGCGTCGTACGGCCGCAAGTGGGACGTCGACGAGAAAGAACTCCTTGAGTACGTCGGCCGACTCTCTCCGGTCGCCGACCATGCGCTGCGCGACGCCATCGCCCGCTGGTGGACCGACGAGGACTCCGAAGCGAGTGTCGAGGGCTTCGCCCAGGTCGGGTTGACCGTGATCGACCCGCAGGCTCCGGATCAGCAGTCCAGGCTCACTCCGCCCGGCCGGTAGCGAACCGTGATGCCCAACTCGTCGGGCGCTCCACGGCTTAACTAGTAAGAGATGGGAGGTGATTACTGCCGCAGAGGACATCAGAACACCACCACCTTGCCCCGCTTCCGCGGCACCTCAACGCGCATATCCCAATGCGGTTGCTCCGACGGCTCAGTCGGCCGGCCGCACGGGCACATCCACACTTCCTCCCCGGCTGCGGGCGCGGGCGGCCAAAACTGCAGAAGGAGAAAATCCGGATGCGCCTCGGCTCCGGCCTCGGCAGCCGCGATCGATACCGAAACACCCGAGGTGATGGCTCGGAAGTTGCCATCGGTCAGGTCACGCATGGGCTCCCCCGCCTTCCCGGCGTACGCCCGCAGCCGGTAGCGCCGTGACGGCACGAAGGTGTACTCGAAAGGCGGCTTCGGCCGACTACGCGGATAGGCGAACTTCGCCTGACTAAGGTCGGGGCGGTACGACTCGTGATCGCGTTCGAGTTCCGCCGAGGCGACCTGCCGCGCTGCTTCGGCAGAGTCCTTCGCGGCGTCGGCAGATCGATCTGCGGCCTGCTGTGCCCCCTCGGCGGCGTCTGCCGACCGGCGGGCGGAGTTGCCGTTCCACCATGCAACCGCCAAAGCCACGAGACTGATAAACAACGCGGCGACGGCCAACGCGGAGGTCATGGCCGGGCAGCCTAGTGCACCATCTGGCGCCGGCCGGGGGTGAACCGCGACGGCTCCGTCGATCAGATGCGCGTGCTGTGGTCGAAAGCGCGGTTGTGCAGCGGAAACCAGTGCCCGTAGTGCGCGATCGCTCCGGTGACCTCCTGATGGCTTACCTCAGGGGGCGGAAACTCCACCGCTGTGGGACGGGGCCAGAGCCGCAGTCCGTGCATGGGGCGGAACGGTGGCGGGAAGTGCTCGCGGCTTTCGAAGTTGTAGACGACCAGGACGATGCCGTTGATGACCAGGGCACTGGCATGCAGACGCCGAGCAGCCTCTCCGGGAGCAGGCGGGCTGGTCCGGTCAATCGCGACATGGGCCTGCATCTGCTCGACCCGGTCGAGATCCTGATGAGAGGCGAGCCAGACCCAGGACACAGTTGGCGGCACATCGCGCGAGGCGAACTGCTTCAAAGCGTGCGGAGAGAGCCAGGTCTGATCTTGGTTCTGATTGCCCAGACCAGACAGCTCTGCTGTCCAGGACGTCTTTACTGCCCAGCGAGCAAGAGTCGAGGCTTCGGCCGGCGGTAGGGTCAACGTGTTGCCGGTTCGTCGCGAGTGAAACAGCGACTCCATGATGGGCTTCACCTTCGTTTCGAGGCGGCTCATCCAACCGTTGTTGCAGCTCACGCAGACAGCGCGCGTGGTCTGGTGGAGCATGGAGTTCCGCGATTCCCGAACCGCCGGGTCCACGCTTGCGTAAGCCTGTTTGTCGTCTCGTAACCCGAATCCGGTCCAATAGGAGGTGCGCTGCATGGGCAACGGCGCCGTACCGGCCCGCAGCCATTGCGGCAGGACATGCTCAGCCGACTTGGAACCCGGATTGCCGCAGAAAGCACATCGCCACGTGGCCTGGTTCGATCGCGACACCGATTACCTCCGATTGCTTGCAGTCGTCGCCGATCGGACGGTCGCCCTTTCGGCCGCACTCACGAGCCAGCCAGCGGGCAACATGAGTACACCTGTTAGCCGCAGGTCCTGGCGGGAACTCTAGTGGGTATACAGGTTTCGTCGACCGTGTTATCTAATTGCTGGTTAAAGCGTCTAGTGCGAGGCCCAACAGCAATATTTGCATTAATCCGTTTAGCAAGATCTGGGCCTTCATGAGAGCGTTGGGCACCTGATCACTCTGACCTCGAAGATTTCCGAGACGCCATGGGCCGCCGACCACGCACCACCCGCCGCATCGAGTTGCCTCAGGAACCGCTAACACTTTGGTTCCCATCGGCCAGGCTAGAGCGGAATAGCCATGCCGATGGCATCACGCCACCACCACCAGCACCCACGGACCCGGACGCAGTATGTCAGCGCGGAGGGATCGTCCCGGATCGCCGCAAGATCAGACCCGGGCATGAGGATCGAAACACGGCCACCGCACTCAAGCGGAAGGACCCACCCGAACCGGCCGTCAACGTCAGCATCGTTTTTGAGTTCCGTACCAGCAGTCCAGGCGTCTGTCATTGGTGTTCGGTGAGGTGGTGGGCCACGGTGATTCGTGCCGGTTGGCTGAAGCCCTGGGGCAGTGTTCGGAATCGATATGGTTGCCGCATCTGCTGGCCGGCTCCGCGGGTGATCGTTCCGTCCGGGCGCCGGTCCGGGTCGTCGAGGCGTTCGATGAGCCCGAATGCGGATAGTTGCCGGTGGGTGGCGTACACGTCGCGGTGGATGCCATACCAGGCCTCTCGCTGGGGATCGGTCAGGTACACCCCGCCGGCACGAGCTTGCGGGTAGCGGGCTTCAAGATCGCAGAGCATCAGGTAGGTGGTGATCTCCGCGGCGGACAGCACGTGCGCCCACCCGTTGAGGAAGAAGGTGGCGGGAAGCGCGACGACCGCGGTGCGTCCGGCGACGGGTCCTGGTGGCCGGATCCAGAGCGGCTCGCTGGCGCTGGTGGAGTCGCCTCGCGGGATGGTGTAGACGGGCGACCAAGATTCACCGTCCTCATGGCGAAGCTCGAAGCGTTCGTACCTGCCTCGTGCGCCGATGCGGCTGCGGAGGCCGACCAGGTGTTCGCGGTGGAGCAAGGCCAGGGCACGGACGAGTTGGCGTCGCATTCCTGCCGAACGGGGGACGGTGTCGGTGATGGTGGGGAGCAGGTCGACCCAGGCGGCCGCCTGGCGGGTGCCGTACAGCAGCGGTCTGTCGTTGTTGACGGCGAAGGCGGGTGTGAGCCGGGCTTGTGCCTCGAAGATCGCGATCAGGTACAGGTGCAGGGCCCAGCCTTTCATCGGGGCGAGTGCCGCGGCCGGTGAGGCCACCACAGGTCGGTCCGCAGCTGGGGTGCGGGCCCGGACGAGGGCTCGGCGGATCAGGTAGCGCTGGGGCGTTTGCCCGCCGGCGTGGTGGATCTGGTGCAGTCGGGCCTGCGCGTGGTCGTACGCCTTCGCGTGGGTGAGCAGCGTGGTGGCGCGGGCGCGATGGCGTTTCCGATCACGGATGTTCACGGGTGAAGAAGTTATCGTGACCGATCAGCCGCACCAAGAAGTTCGTGGCTGTAAAGGCTGCGTCGGAGAGAATGGCCAGTCCTGTGACCTGCGGCTTCACGAGTCCGAGGCGCGGCTGATCGGTCAGAAGGCCGTTTGTTCTGGGGCTGGCGGTACTGGAGCCTTTGGCCATGCCCGTAGGGAACAGGCCCGGCGCGATGCCGGGCCGACGGGCAAACGAAAGAGGACGATCCTCGGTGGACAAGCTCACGGTTGTCGGGTTGTACGTTGCGGTGGCGGTGCTTGCAGCGGTGGTAGTCGGCGCTGTCGCTGGCTGGTTGTCGTGGCTGGACGATTCCCGCTTGGCCCGCGCGGTGTTGGTCGGCGGTTCAGCCTCTGGTGCGGCTCTAGGCCTCGCGGTCGCGGTGGCGGCCCTGATCGCTTGACGCACAGACCGCCGGGTACCGCCATCGCGTGAGGTGCCGGCGAGCGCCAGCGGCGGGGAGGGTGCGGATCGTGCCGGCCAGTTCGTCAGCGGTGAACGGCTTGGCGAGGAAGGTGTCGTCCGACCTCAGGCGATCAGCAATCGTCCTGGCGCCAACTCTCCTGCTCGCGGGCCCAGGGCTCAGAATCTTGATTGATCGCCTTGACCGAGTAGGTATACGTCACTCTGGCCAGATCTCCCGACACCTGCGCCGAGAAGGTCTCAATCGGCAGCGCACTGCCGTACATCTGCTCGGCCGCGCTGACGATGGAGGTGAACTCGGCCAGCGAGTGCCGCTTCCGACACCGCTGCGACAGCAGTTCGTAGGCCGCCTTCGGGTCGCCGGTAAGAAAGGCGTCGCTGTAAGCCTGAACCGCGGCCTTCAACTCGTTCTGCGCATCGACGGCGACGGCAGTGGGTGATGCCGTGTCGGAACTGGCGGCAGTACCGGCCGCCGGAACCGAAGTCTCGCCCGCAGCGGCAGAGCGTGTGCCATCGGCGGCGTCGGTCTGACCGCCGCAGCCGGCCACCAGAGCACAAATGGCTATTCCTGCGAAGATCATCCTGGGAGTCATCCGACCATCCTCTGCCATCAGTCGACTCCGGCGCCACGTCGGCCGTGCAGCAGCCGGGACCGGCACGATCTCAGTCTCGCTCCGCCTGTCGGTCAGCAGCGAAGCGGAGCGATGGCGGTCGGAAAACATTCACCCGTTGGCATCAATCGCGGAGCCATCGCCGGAGGCGGCTTCGGACGTCAGAGTCTCGGCGTCCGCCGCTTGCGGAAAAGAGCCCTCAAGCAGTAGCTGAAGACCGCGACTGGCGCTGTCGAGGGTGATCAGGTCGCGTCGAGTGTCAAGGATCGCCCGTAGTGCCCGGATGGCAACCTGGGCCGCCTCTCGGGCGTTCTCAGCGATGACCTCCGGCGTCGTCTTCTTGGTAAGACTCGCATGTACGATCTCGCTCCGCGAGTTGTAGATCTTGCTGTATCTCTTCTGGGCGGCTTCTCTGTCTGCCCCCGGCGGGTAGAGAAGACAGGCCAGGGCGCCGGATACGCGAAGAGTGCTCTCGGTCTTGGCTCCGAACAGCGATTCCCAGGCGATCACTGCATCGATCAGCATGTCGTCCTGAACACGTCGTTCAGTTAGTGCGCGTAACGTCCTGGTTGCGGCAAGCCTGACATGAGACAACGCTTCCGTGTCCACAGTGCCGAGCCAGGAGCCCCATGCATCCATCTGGGCCCGCGTTGCCTTGGTGGGATGTCTTGGTGCCGAGTGCTGCGGATCGGTCCAGTAGCCGATACTCGAGGTCATGAAGGAGATCGTGCGGCGCCAGGTCGGCAACACGACGGGTATCTGATCCCCATCCCAGGACAACGCCAAGCAGATTCGGGCCTGCTCAACTAATGCCTCCAGGCCGACCGTGGTCGTTCCCTCCATGATCATTTCGTCAGGGGACTGGATTCGAACTCGGTAAGGGATGCGGGTCTCCAGGACGACATCACCGGCGTCGGTGATCTCGATGTGCTCACCCGTTTCGGTAGTCGTGTTGATGCGCCGCTCGGACATGCTGCTCGCGAAAGAGGGGAGGTCGCTCGGACGAGCGGAGCGGAGTCGGCCCCAAGATCCGACAACCTCGACATCCTGATCAACGACGATGCCGGTGAAACCCACAAGGGACGGGACGAGCACCTCCTCCCCACGCAAGAGTGCACGGGTTTGAGTCAGCATCTGCCGCACTGCGGATAGATACTCTTCTAAAGTCGGGCCCTCAACCCGGAGCCTCACCGCATCCCAAGCCGCCAGCAGAACGTGGTTACCGAAGATGGCAGCCTGTTGCCCCTGCGCGGTCCCCAGAGTTGTTCCGAGGACTATTGACTCCGACCCCCAGTCGTCGTCAGCGCCGGGAAAGATGCCGTCGGCCCGGACCGCGGCCACGACCCGAGCACCAGCCGGCGACATCAGGTTGGCAGACAGCGAAGGACCGGTGAACCCTGCAGGCAGAAGCAGTTGCCCATAACTCTGCGCCGCCAGGTCGACGACAGCATTCTGCAGATCGTCCTCGGAAGCCTCAGCCTCAGCCGGCTGTCCGCCAGCACGCTGACGCAAGCCCTCGACGAACGTCGCGTTCCACGCAGGCACGTAGAACGACAGACGCATACCCACGAGGTCTGCCGACCGGCCGGAATGATCAGCACTGCCTTCACGAACGAAGCGCGTCAGTGCTGCCGCCACCTCAAGCTGTCCCGGCGAGGGCAACTCAAACGGTGCCACCAGGATCCACTTGACGAAGGGCTCGCCGAGCACATGAATCAGAAGCGGGAAGTCAACGTCAGTTTCTCGTCGATCGGCCTGACCGCCAGGCTCTTCCGACCGCTGCTCGCCACCAAGGTCAAGGTTCACACCGCTATTGGAGCACTCTAGGACGAGCGTCCGCGAACGAAAAATGCCCGGCCCGAACCGTCTCCGCTTAGCGATCGCCACCGGGGCGACACGTTGACCCCGAAAATTTCGGGTCTCAAAGTTTTCTATCCCGTCCGGACGGCGGGATGCCGAACCTTCCGGGCGGCACCCGTACACGCGGGGGCAGGGGCACCCCCGCCCCTACGTACGCGTAGGCCTATACGCGAGCCTCACCTTTGGTACACCTTTGCCCGCATTTTGTTGTGTCGTGAGTCACAAATTAGCCGCCTAGGGCTTGACAGAATTGGGTCTCTCTGGGGAATGTCTGGGCCGCAACGTCGCTGTCCGGAACGTCTGGACAGCACACCCGCCAGGGAGGCGCACCATGGCTGCAACCACCACCACCGCGAAGATCACGACCCTCGCCCTGCGAGCGGACGGCCAGCCCATCCTGACCGGCCTCCCGTGGATGATCGATGGGCTCCGCGAGGACGGGAAGCCCGGGCAGGCACGTCGGCTCATGAACCGCCACGGCTTCGGTTGGGAGTGGGACCGCGACAACGGCGGTTGGGTGCCCACCACCGACAGCGCGTTCACGGCCGATGACGTGATCATGACGCTCGCTGAGCACGGCGTCGACGTGATCGACTTGACGGGCGCGGCGGCGAAGCCCGCGATCGCGAAGCCCGCCACCCGCAAGGGTGCGACGGCTGCGGCGAATCCCGCCACCCGCAGGGCGGCCGCGAAGCCCGCCCCGGCTGCGGTGCAGCCCGTCACCGGCGCGACGCTGGCGGAGACGATTACGGCGGCACTAGTCGCGGATGGGGTCGACGCCGAGATCATCGCTGCGGCGGTCGCTGCGGCGGTCGCTAAGGCGAATACGCTGGCGAAGACCGCGACGGCGAAGCCCGCCACCCGCAGGGGCGCGACGGCGAAGCCCGTCCCGGCTGCGGTGAAGCCCGCTACCCGCAAGGCCACGGCGGGTGGCGTGGCCGTGACCAGTGAGGGTGAGCGCGTGCTCACGGTTGCGGCTGGTGTGCCCATCGCGGCTGCGGCAAAGGCCGCGCGGCAGGCGCTGTCGCGGGCGAAGGTCAAGGGCGTGAGCGTCCGCAAAGAGGGGCGCACGTTGGTCGCCTACGGCCACGACGGCGGGGCGGTGTCCACCGACGTTGACGCCGTGATGATCGCGGCAGTGGCCAGCGTCGCCTAACGGCCGATCGGGGTACGTGTCACGGCGCGTACCCCCACACTCGCAAGCGCGCAAAGGGCGTGCTCCCGTACGGGGGCACGCCCTTTTTCGTGTCCGATTGTGGGGCACGACTGCCTCAGAGCGTCCGTGAGGGCCGCACGCGCATCCTGACGTCCAGGCTCCGGGCAGGCGCGAACGGTTGCCCTGAGCTTCTCGGGCGGTCGCGTGCGTGCCGGTGTGCTCGGCCGATCCCGGCAGGTGTGCGCGACCGCCTCAGGGCGTCCGTGGGGGCCGCACGCGCATCCTGACGTCCAGGCGTTCCGGACAGGCGTGCACGGCCGTCTCCGAGCCTCTCAGGCGGTCGCGCGCGCGTGCCGGTGCGTTCATTCACTCGGGTGGGCGCGTCTTGCGCGCTCGCGCGAGGTGCCTGCGTGCGCTGCCGTGCTCGCGGGCGCGCCCGTGGAGCGCGTCGCACTGGTGCCCGCGCGGCGCATCGCTTAGGCGCGCGAGTGGAACCCGCTGGTCATCAGCCACGCGCACCCTTGCGTCCACGCGCGTGACTGCGGTGCGCGTGCGGCGGGCGCGCGTGAGGGCGTCGCCGGCGTGCCCATGTACGCGCGCGGCGCGTGTGGGCGGGTTGCGCGCGTATGCGCGGATTGGAACCTAGATTTGACACGTTGGGTGTTTTGTGATTTGATCCCTGCCCTGCTCTTGTCCAGACGTTCCGGACAGAGAGCCGAGCGGAACTCACGCGGCAGGCGCGTGACGGTTTCCGACTCTCACCCACCCGCACGAATCGCCCCTCGGCCAGGCACGGCTGAGGGGCGTCGCCACATCATCAGGAGGTTCCCCATGATCAGCGCCACCGTGTCCGCCCACGCCTGGACGGCCACCCTGACCAACCCACACACCGACCCGTGCCTGCACGTGACCGTCGGCTTCGCCACCGTGCAGTTCCGCGTCGACCTCGCCCGCGTGATCACCCGCAGCCGGGGCTCGCTGGTGAGCGCGGTCGCCACCGAGGCGGTCCGGCTGCTGCGCCGCAAGACCGGCTACGCGCCGACCGGCAGCTGGGCGCGGACGAGCACGGACCGGAACGCATTCACGGTCCCGATCGCGGAGATGCCGGGCCGCTGCGAGACGTGTGTGTCCCGCTGCGAATGCCGGGCCGGAAGCGACGGCTGCGAGCACCTCGGATGTCGGGGCCAGCGGACCCCGGACCGAGCGAACACCTGCCCCGGCGTCGCGGTGCTCACCGCGATCCCGCGAAACCGGAGTCGCCGCTGACCGGCGCTGCCCGGCGACAACCGGCCCCGCACGGGCCGGCGGTCGTCGAGTGGTGCCGGACAGCCGTTCGGTATCCCGTTCCGCCCAGCCAGGCACGGCCGGGCGTGAGCATCTGGAGGTTCCCCATGAACGACACACCCGAGCAGATGTACGCCCTCCTCGACACGGGCACCCTGGATCTCCTGCACCTGGAGATCGGCTCTTTCACGTGGCGAGTGCGAGTCGACCTGGCCCGTCTGGTCGCCGAATCGCAACGGCCGGGGACGCTGCTGCCCGCCGCCGCCCGCAGGGCCGCCCGTCTGCTTCGTCGGCGCACCGGCGGCCGCATCGAACCCAGTCTGGAGATCGGCAGCGGCGACGCGATCGACCGGCGGCGCATCGACATGAACGCGGTCATCCGCAGGCGTGGGCGCTTCGACATGACGGACGTCTTCACCCGCGCCGAGGTCGACCTGGCACGGCACTGCGGCTTCGCCCTCGACGGCGAATGGCTGCCCGCGCCCGGCCTGGGCACCTACACGGCCGCGATTCGAGCGATGGCAGGCCGCTGCGAGACGTGCGTGAACCGCAGCTGCGACTGCCAGTTCACCTCGTACGCCTGTCGCCACCACGGCTGCTCGGGCATCCGTGTGAAAGGCACACCCACCTGCGACTTCGCGAAGGTGCTGGCCCTGCCCGACCGGCAACTGGTCCTGCACGCCCGACACCACTGACCGGCGCTGCCCGGCGACAACCGGCCCGTGTGCGGGCCGGTGGTCGTCGAGTGGTGCCGGGCCAACCCGCTCGACATCCCGTTCCGCCCGGTCAGGCACGGCCGGGCGCAACCCATCTGGAGGTTCCCCAACCATGTCCACCACCGACAATCAGGCGCCCGTGGAGGGCCACCTGACGTTCGTCGTTCCGCAGCCAGAACTGCTGGCCGCGCTCACGTTCGTGGGCAGGGCCATCCCGAAGAAGCCGCCGGTTCCCGTCCTCGCGGGCGTGATCCTGACCAGCGACGGCGAGACCGTCACGATCGAGGCGTTCGACTACGACCAGTCGCGGACGGTCACGCTCCCCGGCGCGACGTGCACGCAGCCCGGCACGGTGCTGGTGAGCGCGGCCAACCTGCTCACACGGGTGAAGGTGCTCGCCAAGGACCGTCCCATCGCGTTCGCCGGCGAGGGTGTGCAGGCACGGCTGTCCAATGGCAAGACCACATACACGCTGCCGACGATGCCGGTCGAGGACTACCCGACCCGGCCGGACATGCCGCCCCTGATGGGCCTGGTCGACGGCAAGGCGCTGGCCGACCAGGTTGCACAGGCGACCAGATTCGCGGGCACCGACGAGACGCTGCCGTCGCTGACCGGCATCCACCTGCGTGGTGAGGGCACGACCCTGCACCTGGTCGCCACCGACCGTTACCGGGTGACCGTACGGGACCTCGACTGGGCCAACGACGTCGACAAGTTCACCGCCCTGGTGCCTGCGAAGCTGCTCACGGAGGTCACCAAGACGATCGGCCAGAGCCCCAACGTCACGCTCGGGTACGACCCCAAGGGCCCCGGTGCGGGCTGGTTCGGCATCGAGAACGCGACCATGCGAGTGGTGACACGCACGCTCGACGGGGGCACCTACCCGCCGGTGGCGTCGCTGGTGCCGAAAGCGTTCGTCCTCGACGTCGACGTGGACGTGGCCTCGCTCATCAGCACCATCGAGCGGGTGCAGGTCGCTCTCACCCGGGCGCTGCCGGTGCTGATGGAGTTCGGGCCGGACACATTCACCGTCGGTGGCGGCACCGACGAGGACGGGGCCGCGAGCGAGACGTTCTCCGACTTCACGTTCGTCACGGGCACACCGAAGGAAACTGCTGCGGCCGTGAAGGCAGCGGTCAAAGAGGCCGAGAAGCAGGCGCGCAAGAGGCACTCCCGCGACCCCAAGGAGGTGCGCGACCGGAAGGTCGCAGAAGCCGGGCAGCAGACGGCGGATGCGCTGGCGAGGGTGGGCGCGGGCATGGTCGTCGGCGCGAACCCCGACTACCTGGCCGACACGCTCAAGACCGCCGGGTCGAAGCGGGTGCGCCTGCGGTTCGTCGACCCGTACAAGCCGTTCGTAGCCGTGCCACTGGACCGCGACGGGCAGCCGCTGCCGGGCGTGACGAACCTCCAGATGCCCATCCGGATCGGCGAGACCAAGGACAGCATCGCGATCCCGCCCGCGCTGACCACTGGCCCGGAGACGGCCGAGGCAGACGCGGCGGGGGCGGCGGCCGAGCCGACCGATGACGCCTCCGCGTCTCAGGAGAGCGCCGCCATGCTGGGCGACGGGCCGCAGGCGAAACCGGCCGGGCAGCCGGACATCAGCGGGCAGGGCGCCGCCGTGCCGAAGCCGAGCGCGGCGGCGCCGGACCGGACCACCCCGCACCCGTTCCAACGGGCGGTCGATGACGGCAGGAAGACCAACCCGTTCACGAAGTGTGTCTGCGGGACCACCCGCAACGCCAAGGTGCACGGCGGCCGGGCCGCAGCGGCGAAGGAGACCAAGCAGACGGCGTTGGCTGCCGGGCCGGTGTGGATGGCGGTCCTTCAGCTGACCGCCCGCAGCGGCGGGCAGATGGTCACGGAGGCGACCGTGCAAGCGGGAATGACGGCGGTCCGGGTCTTCGGCGAGGACACGACCACGGGCGTGCTGGTCGCCGACACCCCCGACGGCAAGCGGATGTACGTGGCCGTGCGAAGCGCGGAGGAGGCCGAGCGGATGAAGCTGTGCGCTCTCGCGGCGTCCATTCCGGCGCACACGGCACAGGGCGTGTGGCCGCCGCAGGGTGCGGCGGCCGTGAACGAGGTGGGAGGCGAGCAGGTGAAGGCACAGGAGCAGGCGCCGGTGATCGTGGGCGGTGAGCCGAAGTTCGACCCGAAGGCGACGTCGTTGCAGGCGTTCAACCGGCTGAGCATGGGCGACTTCGATGGAGCGCTCGAACTCATCGACCTGGGCATGCAGAACGCCCCCGCCCACCTCTTCCGTGGCGGCGGCCTCACCTACGGGTGGGAGACGATCCAGGAGGCGATCCTGGCGAAGCAGGTCGAGGCGGAGATCGCGGCCGACACCGAGAAGCAGGCGCTCGCGGACATCGCCGCCGAGGCGGTGGCCGACACCGAGGAGACGGACGCCGCCGACGAGCTTACGCACGGCAGCGCGGAGACCGGGCCGGAGACGGTGGCTGAGCGTGAGCAGGAGGCGGCCCCGATCGAGGGCAACCCGGTGGCGCAGCGGCTGCGGGAGGCTCTGGCCGGGCACCCGGAAGAGGTGATCGAGGCGGCGGTGGCCGCCGCGATGGCGGCAGCACCTACCGCGGCGGCCGCGCCGATGCCGCGGCAGACGGCACCCCGCCCGGCGGCCGCTAAGCCGGAGCAGCCGCAGCGCACCGTTCCCGCGCCGCGCCGTGCAGCCGCTGCGGTGCCCAGCCCGGCCCCGGCCCGGACGGCTGCGGCCGCCACTGGCACGTCGAACTGGACGAAGTTCGGGATGACGGCTCCGAGCACCACCGGCGGAGAGCGAGTGTGGCTGCTTCCGGCCGGAACCCGGTTGAGGGCGCTGCGCAAAGACGTGCTCGACCGGCTGGTCGACGCCAAGCGGGACGGCGTGATCGCGGCCATGCCGAGCGTCGAGGTGGAGAAGGCGGAGCGGCCGTACCGGCTGCGCATCCGGTTCGCGACCGCCGGAGCCCTGACGGCGGCCAACGCGACCGTCGACCGGGCCGTCCTCACGGCCCTGCCGGACGTGGTTCCGGCCCGCGTCGGCTGACCTGCACCACTGCCACGGCCGGGTCGTGTCGCGTCCCCGGTGGGCGCGTCACGACCCGGCCTCCCGCCTAGCACCCACGAGCGAGCGAAGGACCGATGATGAAGGAGCAGGAACAGGTGCAGGTCAAGGTCGGGATCGACGAGACCCGCAACCGCAGTAGCGTGCGCTGGCAGGCGTGGGACCGTGGCCAGGCGGTCGCGGACGTGAGAGTGCCGCTGGTGGGCGGCAGGGCCGACACCGGCGCGCTGACGCGGGCGATCGCTGCGTATTTCGGCGTGGACGAGACCGCAGTGGAACACCGGCAAGGTCCGAAGCACTCGCCGGTCCGGCACGTGCCGAGCCAGGCGTGGGTGACCATCCCGCCGAAGCCGCAGGGGTGCACGCACCTCGCCGGCGACCCGGCATGTGAACTGGTGAGCTGCGAGGGCCGCCCGCCGGTGACCACCCCGTTGGACCGCCACGTCGTATCGGTCCCGGCGGAGAAGCACCCCGCCGAGAACGGGGTGGTCAGTCACGCCCGCGAGGTGATGGAACGGGTCAGCCGGGGCAGCGGGCTGCCGGTCGTGGAGGGCCGGGTAGCGGAAAACGGCTGGTCGAGCGCGCCGGTGCGCCGCGTTGACGGGATCGGATTCACCGTGGGCATCCTGCCGGTGCGGGTGCTGACGTACGAGTCACGGGCGTCACGGCTGGAATGCCAGGATACCTACACGGTCGTCTACGTCGGCGACACCTGCGTTCTGGAGCAGCGCTACGCCCGGGAGCACCAGATCGCCGAGGCGATCATCAAGGCCGTCGAGCGCCTCGTCGACGAGCAGACACTCGCGGCGCCGGCCGCGAACGGCTGGTGGCAGTTGAAGCATCCGCCGATCGGGTTCAACGTCAAGCACGTGCAATTCGGCCTCGTCGAGGTCAACGAGGCGTCCACCAACGACGGGTCCACGCTGCGAGTGGTCGACGTGGACGGCAACAGCCGGTTCCTCGACCGGCCGGACGGTCGGGGCGGATGGTGGACGGCGGCCTACGGCGGTTTCGCCCTGGCCGGGAACGACACGCGGGCGCGCTACGGGCGTCGGTACGACTACCGCAGGCAGGTGGCCGCCTACCGGCACAGCGAGCAAGGTCACGACGGGCACCCGGCCGCGTGCACCGAATGCCAGCAGGAAGCATTCGGGCCGCAGGCAGGAACAGGCGGCCACTACTGGGGCCGCTACGTCATGCTGCCGTTCTGCCCGCTGTGCGGGAAGGCGCGCGACGAATGGGAGGCCATGGAGGAGCCCGACACCTGCCCCGGCCCGTCTCACGTGATCGCGCTCCACGACGGGTCCTCTTCCGAGACGGTCGCGCCTACTCTGGCGCTGATTGATCATGCGGCGCCGCAGGGCCGCAGACATGTCCGGGCGGAGACGGTGAGGTTGGTCGACCACGGCAACGGGCGGCAGGGCATCGCCAACCCGTGCTGGTGTGGCCGGATCGACCTGCCCGACGGTGACACCTCGTCCCACGTGTACGGGCTCGAACCAGCACGGGTGACCTGCCCGGTGTGCTTCCACCTGTTCACCTGCCCCTGGGTGCAGCTGAAACAGGAGGCGGACCGGATCGGCTGCTGCGCGGTGTGCGCGCACACCGTGAAGTGCGTAGACATCGAGTGCAACCCGATCGACCACCCTGGGTTCGTGCCCGAGCCCGACGCGGCGTTCGACCGGGCGGCCGCTGCCGACGCGGTGGTCGAGCGAGTCTTACAGGCCGTGACCGCCGGTGACTACGCCCTAGCCGCTCGGTTGATCGACGCGGGCGACAACTACCACCCCCGCCACGTCGTGCCCGGCCACGACGGTTGGGACGGGCTGTACAGCTTCGTCCGCCGCCAGCGCGAGCAGGTCGCGCAGCACCCGGACGCGAGCAGCACGGATGCGGGAAATGCGGACGCGGACGACGACACGGATCCCGCGCTGCTGTGGTCGGCCGTGATCAAGGAACTCCAGATCTGACAGGCGTGGGTGGCGCGCACATGCCACTCACGCATGCGCCCACGGTCGCTCACTGGCGCACAACACGTATGCGCACGTCGCATGCGCAACACGAGAGAGCCCTTCTGAGCTGCGGAAATTGATCCGGGACATCACCTCGCTCTAGATTTGTCCAGACGTTCCGGACGGTACTTCCACTGCACGGCACCCGGCCCACACGTCACCCGCCCCCCGGCCCACCAGCGCCGGAGCAACCCCCACCACACCCACGAGAAAGGCATCACCATGTCGATCGCCGCCCTGCCCGCCGCCACCACCGCAACCGAGACCACGACCGCCGAGATCACCTTCGACACCCTCGGCACCCCGTACCTGCACGTCGATATTGACGGCGACCGCACCGGCTTCAAGATCGACCCGCACATGCTGCGGCTGTGGCAGCGGACCGCCACGGCCCAGGCCGAGCGCATCCTGCGGCGCTATGCCGGATACATGATCACCGGCAGCTGGGCCACCAGCGAGAACGGCCGCCTGAGCGCCACCGTCGCCACCGCCTCCTGAGCGACCCATCCGACCGGCCGTGACCACCGAGGTCACGGCCGGTCGCCGTCCAAGCCCACCCCCACACAGAACGGAGCCCCACATGACCGAACCCGGGCCCCCGCTCACCACCGACCAGGTCCGAGTGGCCTACGACCGTGACGGCCACCAGGCCTTACTCGTGCCAGACGAGGTCGCCGCACGGATCCGCGCCGAGATCACCGACGGCTGGTCCCCGCACTTCGGCACGCTGCCCGGCCCTGTGAGGGTGTTCACCTCCGGGACCTGGACGTACACGACCGTCACCACCATCATGTGGGCGCTCGCCGCCTGCCCGATCCCTGAGGGCCTCGGCCACGACCAGTACATGGACGCCCTGACGAACCGGTTTTCCGCCGCCCACGGCCTCACGCTGTGGCCGCCGATCATCAGCGCCGACGACTGGAACGAGCAGACCCGGACACCGGACGCCCCGGTCGACCCCGACCTACACGTCGTCGGCCCGCACCTCTGCCCCGATCACGCGATCGCCTTCAAGCGCGCCGTAAAGGGCGACTGACCCACCACTGCGCCACCCCGCTCTCCGGCCGCGACCTCATCGAGGGCGCGGCCGGTCCGTCTCCCGGCACCACACCCCTTCGCCTGAGAGGAGCCGACCGCCCATGCCGAACACCGCTGCGGCCGTATCGACGCTGACCGTCAACCAAATCCGCTTCGCCACCGACTGGCTCGGCCTTGAGGTGCTCGTTCTGCCCGACGAGATCACCCGCCGGATGGCCCGCGAGATCAGAGCCGGATGGCGCGAACAGCGCGGCGGCTACGCCTACGGGGAGTCCTGCGAGTTCCCGACCGGCACGTGGATGTACGACACGGTCACGACCCTGATGGTCGCCTACGCGGCCAGCGACATCCCCGCCCACTACGACATCCGCGAGCGGGCTCGGGCCGGCGGGCACCGAGCCGAAGCCGCCTACCGCTCACACCTGGTGCCCGGTATCGGTGGCGCCAGCGACTGGGACGACACGAACGGCATGTGGTGCGACCTCAACGGCAACGCCGACCTGCACCCGCAGGGCCACGCCTGGACCTCCTGCTGGAACCCGCACGCCTTCATGTTCAAGGGCTGACCGCCAGCCCGCCCGCGAACAACCCACCCCGAAGAAAGGACACCACCGTGCAGGACACCCATCCGGTCCCGACACTCACCCCCGACCGGATCCTGATCACCACCAAAGCCGACGGCCGCGAGGTCGTCATCGTGCCCGATGAGATCGCCCGCCGCATGGAGCACGAACGCAAGGACGCCTGGCGCGAGTTCCCCGGGCGGGCGGGCGGTGAGTCCCGGCCATTCCCCACCGGGACGTGGATGTACGACACCTTCAGCACGCTGATCACCGCGTACGGCGACAGCCCGATCCCCGAGGGCCTCAACCTGCGGAACTGGTCGTGGGCCATGGCCGATCGCTGGTGGGCTGTCGCCCACTACCCGGAGCTACGGGTCCCGGTCGTCGGCGAGGGCGACTGGAACCCCGACACCCGCACCTGGCGCGACTTCAACGCCAACGTGGACCTGCACCCCATCGGCACCGTCCACATGATCCCCGGCAAGGACGCCTACCTGATCACAGGGTGACGGCCACCGGTCAGGAACCTCGCGGAATTCCCTGACCTGTGCCGTCCGACGGCCCGTCACCCCCGCTGCGTGCAGGGCTGGCGGGGCATCGAGTGGCACTGGGCAGAACGCTCGGGCCCGAAGGAGGAGGCACTACCATGAACAGCAGCGACTACATCGACGAGTTCTTGAGCGAAGGCGACCCGCTGCGTCGGGGCGGATTCGTCGGCTACCGGCAGGTCGGCGTGCGATTGAACGGCGACTACGAGATGACCGGCAGCGGCGAGGACCTGGCGAGCCTCGGACAGGCGCTGGTCGACCGGTTCGGACCGCTCCGGCAGGTGCTGCTCACCGGCAGCCTGGCGGACGGTTTCACGCTGTACGGGCCGACCGGGATCGAGGACCCGGCCGCCCAGGCGAAGATCGCCGACTTGGAGGGCAGCGACGCGGCGGACGTGTACCGGTTCCAGCCGCTGGAGCCGCTGACTCCCCGGTTCACCCGGCAGGCTGGCGGCAACAGCCCGATCGCGGAGCTGATCGAACGATTCCGTACCACGGCGCTGGTCATGTACGCCCAGTACGAGGAGGCGGACCGCAAGCTCGCCCGGAGCCTGCGGACCGGTGCGAAGGGATTGCCGGAGGCCGACTATCGGCAGGACGGCAACGACGCGGCGAAAGCCGCCGTCTACCTGGCATACGAGATCCTGCTCGGGGTCAAGCCGCCGGTTCCCGTCGGCCTGCCCGCCGACGATGCCAGCGACAGCCTGGCCACCGCTGTGGAGATGCGGGGACGGGCCACGGCCGTGCTCCTGGAGACGTGCGACCACTGGAATCCGCAGCCTGCGGCCGCACTTTTCGGCATTGTGCGGGCACTGTTGAACGGGTCGCTGCCCGAACAGCAGATCGACGACTACCCGGCGAAAGGCTTCCCGGTAGAGCCGTCCGAGCAGATCGCCCGCGCAGCAGGCCTGCCCTTCAACCGGGCGGAGGGGGTGTATGGGTCCGGGGAATGGATCACCGCCGAGTCCATTGGCTTGGCGATCGAGGGCCTGCGGATGCTGACGGGCGAAGGCGCTAGCGTCATCATGAGCAACTGGTCGCACCTCGACGAAAGCCTGATGCGGGCCGGGATGAGCGTCCGGGAACTGCGGCAGGTCCTCGCGGGCTGCCGGACAGTGACCGACGCGGCCCGGCTTCTGGCGGGCGAGCCGGCAGCCGTGCCGAAACAGGTCACGGCATTCGCCGACAAGGTCATGGCAGAGGTGCGTAGGGATGTTGCCGAGGGGATCGTGCCGCGTACGGTGACCTGCTTCTCCCACCTGCACGCCTTCGTCGACGCGAATATGTACTCCCACCAGGCCGGGCTGGAGTATGACCCTGAGGACCCGGCCAGCAGCGATCTGATCAACGCGGTCGAGGACGAGGTCAGTCGGCGGATGCAGGCCGGTGCACTGCTGGCCGCCCAGCCGGAGACGGCAGTGAACGATCAGGGCCCGCATCAGGCTTAGGCCAACAGGGCGACGGCCGCGACGCCTAGCCCGAGGACGTGCGCGACGGTCAGTACGGCACGCTGGCCTACGACGGCTGCCAGAACCACCGGGACTGACGGCGCAAGCCTGGACCACGTGAGCTGCGGAATCGCAAGGCATTCTCCCGCACGGAAGACGTCCAGACATTCCGGACGTCATCCGCACGATTTGCGGGATACCGAGCGACATGCGGCTGCGTCACCAGACGACACAACACCGAATTTCGACCGAAGGGGCCGCCGGGCGACGGCGGCCCCTTCGCCTGTGAAGGGACAGCATCCGATGGCATCCATCGAGAACACGCACCAGGAGCTGACGCGCATCGGTCGCGAGCACGCCGACAACTGCGCCCTACTGCCAACCGACAGCCAACTGTGGGGGCTGGCCCGCAACATCGATCCCGCCCGGTTCGGCGTGGAGCCTGACCCCGTCGACATGACCAGCCTGCGGGACGCCTACGACGAGGGTCGCCGACCCACTCAGGTGGGCCTCGATGTGATCGCCGCCGAGTTGGGCAGGTTCGACGTCGCCACGATGATCCTGCACTCCAGCGGCAACTGCGCCACCCTGTACGCCGCCCCGAACGCCTCGTGGCCCGGCCGGGATGCCAACGAACCGTGGACGGTCACACTGGGGCCCTGCGACTACGTCGGCCCGGGCCACCGCCACGCGTACATCGACACCGCCGAAAGCGTGTCCTACGGTCCACCCAACGACGACCGGCACAGCCAGACCGTGCCGTACCTGGCACAGCCCGCCGAGGTCGCCGCGCTGGTCGCCGCAGCGGTCAACGACGACCTCGCCCGCCGTCAGCGTGTCGGAACCGCGATCGACGAGGCGACGGCGGCGTTCTGGAACCAGTTGGCCGCCGCCTTCCCCGAGATCACCACCGACGAGGTCGACCCGGCGGAGGGCATGCGGATCGAGCAGGCCATGCGCCACACGGCGACGCTCTGGATCGACGACAACCAGCCGCCGGGCGGCATCGCGGCCACCGCACCGCCGCAACAGGGTTTCGCCCAGCTCACCCCGGACGAGATTCGGTGCGCGCTGCACACGCTCGCCGAGATCCGAGACGACCCGCACGCTGAACTCAGCGAGGTCCAGGACGGCATCGCCGATCGGGTGGTCGCGATCTGGCGCGCGGAGAACGACGACATCGGCTGACCGCCAATCGCCGGAAGAACCAACGCGGCCGGGCTTGTCGGGAGGCACCCCGAGCCCGGCCGCGGCACCTGGAACGGTTCCCCAACACATCCCAGGAGACACCTATCATGCATCAGGTCGACGCGCGGACACGAGCCGCGCTGGCCAACGCTCAGACCGCCCGCGACCGTATCCACATCACCGGCCAACTCGCCGGTGATGTGTGGAGATCCGTGGCCAGGGTGCTCATCCTGCTCGGCGGCCGCTACGAGACCAACCGCAGCGCGTTCATCTTCGAGTTCGACCCACGCCCGGCACTCCGCGCGGTCATCGCCTCCGGCATGTGTTTCTCCGCGACCAAGGATGACGGCTACGTCCCCACCCCGGACTGGCTTGCCGAGCAACTGACCACCACCTGCCCGTTCAGCGACCTGGCCCGGATGCCTCCCGGATCGCGGATCCTGGAGCCGTCAGCCGGGGACGGCCAGATCGTCCGGGCGATCCTGGAGGCCAACGACGAACTGCACGTCGTCGCCGTCGAGCCGAACACCGCCCGCGCCGCCAAACTGGACGGCCACCCTGACCGGGTCACAGTGATCGACACGACGTTCGAGGAGTACGCGGCCGGCCCGGGCAGGGCCGAACTGTTCGACGGAGTGGTCATGAACCCGCCGTTCTCGGCGCCGGGTCAACCCGCCCTCTGGATCGACCACGTGATGACGGCGTGGAACATGCTCGAACCCGGCGGCCGCCTGGTCGCGGTGGTGCCGAACGGTTTCTCCTTCCGCCGCGACCGCCAGCACAAGGACGTACGGCGGCTCGTCGAGGACTTCGGAGGATGGGAGAACCTGCCGGACGACACCTTCGACGGGCTCAAGACGTGCGTGATCTGGATGGCCCGGCCGGTGCGCGGCCATGAAGGGCTGCCGCCATACCTGTTCCGGCACTACCCGGACGCGATCGAACCGGTGCCGGTGCGCTACCCGTGGCTCACCACCCGGGCGGTGCAGGAAGCACCGGTGCAGGTGTGGCACGACCCCAGCACCAACCGGGAGCGGGTGTTCCGGTACCGGGCGCAGTGCTGGGGATGCGGGTGGCTGCTGTGGCAGTTCGACGGCAACGACGACATGGCCCTCGGCGAGCACGCCGCGCCCGCCAGCCTGGACGCTGACGAGGACGGCAAGGTCGGCCCGACCATCGGCCTGTGCATCACCTGTGCCAACACCAGCGACACCAAACGGGCCGCGGAGAAGGCCGCCCATGAGATCTGGAAGTCACCGCCGACGAAGACCGTGCCGGTGTCGGTATGGAGCCTGCTGCTCTGGAGCGGCGGGATGCTGCCGGTCAGCGACCTCGAACGCGAGCGGCACACCCGGGTACAGGCCGCCATGCGCGCCGCGTTCGGTCTCTCCGAACACACCCCCGAAACCGACCTGATCGACGTGCAGCAGGCGTGGCGCGGTGGCCGGGACCGGCTCGCGGCCCGATACCTGCAGGCGTATGCCGACCGGCTCGACGTCGACGCCGATCTGGACGACGTCGACCGGGCGGCTCTGCTGTGGCGCAGCGACCGGTACGCGCCGCCGATCGAGGTAGCCGAGACCTCGGACCCGTGGGGCGTCATGTTCGGCCAGATGCACCTGGACCTGGGCGCGGCGATCTAACCACCCCGGCGTCTACAGGCGCCTGCCCGCCGGCGAGCGCTCACACACCCACACCGGCACGGCACACGCCACGTGCGCAGCGCAAGGAGCCCTCTCCTGACCTGCAGATCTTGGTCCGGAGCAGCACCATGATCTAGCTTTGTCCAGACGTTCCGGACAGCACCGCTTGGTGTGCGAGTTCCGGCACGTGCACCACACCTAGCCATCCGGGCGCCCCCGGATGGCTGCACCCGGCCGACACAGCCGCGTACCGATCCCTCGATCCCCTCGAAACCAGAACCCACCTCGCCGTCCGGCATCGCCGGGCGGCGTTTTCGTTGGAGGCACCCAACACATGTCCGCGACTGCCGTAGCCGCCAAACCCGCCAACAGCAAGATCGAAGCCTTCACCCGTCAGGCCGTCCGTAACCAGGTCAGCGCGGAGGTGGCCACCACCAAGCTCCGCGACGCCCAAGCCGTCGCCCGGCGCGAACAACAGCGCCTCAACTACCTGGCCGCAGGGAACCAGCTGTGGACCCCACGCCGCAGCAACGGCCTCAAGTTCGTCGACATCTTCTGCGGCGCGGGCGGCTCCTCGATCGGCCTGAGTAACGCCGGGTACGAACTCCTGCTCGCCGCGAACCACTGGCGCACCGCCATCGACACCCACGCCGCTAACTTCACCAACGCCGAGCACCTGTGCGCGGACGTCAACAACTACGACTTCCGCTACCTGCCGCGCGGCGCCGACGTGCTGTGGGCGTCCCCGATCTGCACCGAACTCAGCCCCGCGGGCGGCAACGGCGGCCCGAAGCGCTACGAGGGCGGCGGCTTCGACATGGTCGAGATGCTCGGCCACGTCTCGGAAAAGGGCCGCGAGCGCACCCGAGCGACCTTCATGGACGTCATCCGCGCCACCGAAGTGTGGCGCTTCAAGGCGATCATCATCGAGAACGTCCCCGATGTCGCCGAGCGCTGGGAGTTGTTCGACTGGTGGCTCAGCGGTATGGAGCGCCTGGGCTACCACTACCAGCTCGCGTCCGTGAACAGCGCGCACGTCGGCGGCAACGGCATCCCCTACGCCCCCCAATGGCGTGACCGGCTCTACATCGTCTTCGTCCGCAAGGACATCGGCCGCAGCCCGGACGTCACCCCGAAGCCGGTGTCCTGGTGCTTCAACTGCGAGCGCCAGGTCCACGGCTTGCAGACGTGGCTGCCGAAGATGCACCAGCGCAAGTTCCTTGTCGGCCGCTACCGGCGCAACCCGAACTCCTCGTACGGCCAATACTGGTACACCTGCCCGAACGGCGGGTGCGGCCAGCGCGTCGAGCCGTACGTCCTGCCCGCTGCCACCGCCATCGACTGGTCGGATGTCGGCATTCGGATCGGTGACCTTCCCCGCACCGCCAAGAAGCCCGAGGGTCTCGCCCCGAAGACGATGGGCCGCATCCGTGCCGGGATGCGCAAGTACGGCCGCCGCCGGATGATCGCCACGGTCGCCGGGAACACCCACGAACGCCCCGGCGCCCTGCGGGCGTGGCCGGCCGACCAGACGCCGATGACCACCGCCCAGTGCTCACCAACTCTCAGCGCCGTCGTCCCGCCGAACGTCTTCTACGTCAAGAACTTCAGCGACCCGGACCCCCGGCGCATGGTCAAGGGCGTGCACGACGAGCCGCTCGGCACCGTCACCACCGTCGACCACCACGGCATCGTCACTCCGCCCCAGCCGTTCCGGGTGGCGCTCAACCACGACAGCCTGCGCCTGCACGCACTCAGCGACGAACCGCTCGCCGCCCAGACCGTCAAGCAGGGCGACGCCGTGGTCTTCCCGCCGATGTCCGTCCCCGTCGGCGGCACCTGGGCCGAAGAGCCCATCGACCTCATCGGCGGGCCCGGCCGCACTGTGATGGCCAACGGGAAGGGCTGCGAAGCCCTGGTCACCCCGTACCCCGGCGCGTTCATCGACGTCCAGCGCAACCACGCCGAAGCGCAGTCGGTCGAGGATCCATTGGCCACCATCACCACCGCCCGGCACAACGCCCTGGTCGTGCCCTACTACGGCAACGGCCAGGCCGACCTTGCCGGACACCCGCTCGGCACCGTCACCACCCACGACCGCCACGCGCTGGTCACCGCCACCGAAGCCGAACTGGCGATCCTCAACGACGACGACGTCTTCGACGCCTACTACCGAATGCTCAAGGCGCGGGAAAGCCTGAAAGCTCAGACCTTCCCGGACGACTACCTCGTCCTCGGCGGCAACGGCGAGCAGATGATGCAGGCCGGAAACGCCGTGAGCTGCAACGCCGCCCAGTGGCTCGGCGAGGCCGTTGCCGAGGTTCTCATCCCACACCCGCAGTTCTGACCACCCCGAACCCCGACGGGTCAGGGAAACCTCGCCATTTCCCTGACCCGTACCCGCTGCTCACCCGTGAAAGGACCTCACCGATGACCAAACCCGCCCCGCTCACCTGGACCGACAGCCACAGCGACGACCTGATCGAAGCCGTCAGCAAGCGCCCGCACGACGCCCCCTACACCGGCGCGCACTACACGATCGAGCACGACAGCGGATTCCGGCCCGGCCGACCGAACGAGCGCGCGCAGTGGCACCTCGACTACGTCCACGAGGACGACGAGGGCGACGCCGACTCGATACCGCTGGGCCGCTACATCGACCTCGACAGCGCGAAGGCTGCCGCCGAGGAGTACGAGCAGACGGGACAGGCACCCGCCGGCGTGCGCGGCAGAATGGCCCGGGTCCGGCTCACCAGCAGTAACGGCGTTTACGCCGACTTCCACCTCGACGAGGACGCCGCGCTCACCGTCGAAGTGGATGGCCGCGAGTACGTCGGCGTGGTCATGGCCTACGAGGACCGCCCCGTCCAGGTCGTGATCTGGCCCGACGAGAACGGCGAGGACAACGAGACCTTCACTTCGCCTGGCGTGCCGGTCCTCGTCCAGGAGCTGACCTGGCTCGACCAAGACCCTCTGGGCGCCGACAGGATCACCGCTCAGAGCAGTCGGCACTATGCGCCGTTCACCAGCGCCTTCTACGCCATCACCCACGACAGCGGCTCACATCTCGACGAGCCGAACGACGAGCCGGAATGGGCGCTGACGTTCCACCTCGAAAACGAGGAGGGGCGGGCGGGGAAGCAGCGGCTCGGGCATTACCCCGATCTCGCCGCTGCCAAGTCCGCCGCCGCCTGGTACGAACGGCGGGACGGCCGGGGGACGGACCGCCTGCGGGGCGTCGACCATCAGCCCGCGGGCGACCGCCGCGCGGTCACCGAGTCGTCCTCCGAACCGCAGCCGACGACGCCGGCCGGGGCCATCCCCGAAGCGTCGTGCCGCCGGTGCCACGAGACGTTCGTCCCCGCCGACGACGAGCACCTGGCGCGGGAGGACGGCCAGCCCTGCGGCGGAACCAGCGATCTTCGCGGCTCGTGGCACACGCCCCAGGCGGCCACGGAGTTTGTCCCCGTCGACCGGTTCGGCCAGCTCACGGTGGAGATCACCCGGGAGCAGCTGCAGGAGTGGGCGGGCCGGTCCCTGACCGATGACGACGTGTACAGCCTGGACGACGCGATCCCGAACTCGTCAATCCCGGAGGCGATCGCCGTGATCGTCGACGGGCTCGGCAGCGACGAATGAACCCAGCAACCACCGGCGGCCCGCACCACCACGGTGCGGGCCGCGGCTTTTCTCCGCCCACGACCCCACCCACGCGAGAGGAACACCCGATGATCGCGATCACCGTGCTGGACCTGCTGTCCATGCCCCGGGCGTGCCATCCCTCCAGCCCGCCCGCCCTCGGCATGCCCGGCTTCGGCACCCAGATCCTGCTGCCCGACGACGAGTCCACATTCACCGTCACCACTTGGACCGACGAGCGGTGGCGAGCCTGGAACCACAAGGTCATCAACGTGCGGGGCACCCTGACCGGCCCGGCGGCGAGGCTGGACGGACGCGGCCTGTTCGCTCTGATCCCGGGCTGCCGTTCATTCCAGCGCGGTGCCCGGCCGGGCGGCCGCGAACTCGGCTTCCACCAGGACACCACGCTCACCGCGCTCCGAGCTCTGCCGCACTCCTGCGGAGCCCAGCCGGGCCAGCGCTGCGACCTTCCGCCCTACGTACGCCGCTGCATCGCACCGACCACCACCGCCGTGCCTGCCTGACCGATCCCGGCAGGAGATGGCGCGCACCTTCTCCGGCCGGTCCACACCTTCCCGCCGCCACCTCGCGAAAGGACACGCTCGATGGAAGCAGTCAACGGTGCCCCAACGGATGCGACCGGCGACACCGCAATCACACCGGGAACACAAGCCCTCGCCCGCGTGATGCAGCTAGCGCCCGCGAAGGTGTTCAACCTGGACACCGTCGCCCGGCTGATCCGCATGATGGGCGTCAACGCGATCGCCGCCGACAGCGGCAGCGGCATCGAAGCCGTATTCGTCGGCGTCACTGCCGACGAATACGGCACACCTCGATACACGGTGCTCGTCGGGCCCGGTCAGCGATGCCGCCTCAACGGCGAAGTCATCAGCGGCGCCGTCGCGGGCGAGGTGGAGATCGTGCAGGACACCGTCGATGTCGTGCCCGTCTACCGGGTCCGCGACACCGACACCGAGGAGGAGATCGCCCAGCGGGCGGCAGCGCTGCACCACGAGGTAGTGGCCCGCCGAGCGCAGCGGGAGAAGCTCTACCACGCGCTCGCCGGCGGCGATGCGGTCGACTCCGCGCTCAACGCGTTCTGGGACCACGTGACCCAGACCGTGTTCCCCCGGGTGCACAACGGCGCCAACGACGCGGTCACCGAGCAGGCCCTACGCGACGCCGCAACCAACGCGATGCACCAGTGGCTCACGGTCAACTTCTCACTGGCCGTGCCGCAGCACCCGGAGCCAGACCACGCCACACCGCCCACGATCATCGCCAAGGCCGAGGAAGCGGAGATACGGCGGTGCAGCCCGGGCGCCATCAGCTTCGTCTCCAGCCGACCCGAGTGGCCCGGCGATTTCCAGAAAGTGCTGCACGCGGCGCTGTCCCGGGTGATCGAAGAACGCTGGGTCATCAGCGACGCCACGGTGTACGCCGGAGACACGGGCAGCGCCTACGTCACCAAGTTCGCCGGGCAGATCACGAGTCTCGACACCGAAGCCGTGCAGTTCGCCGACGGCACCCGCGTCCTGCTCGACGAAATCGTCGCGGTCACCTTCTGACTCGCCCCCGGTCCTGCAGAGGAAGGATCTGAGCATGCCGCTGGCCCGGGCCGCGACCGGGTACACGCTCCAACTGACCACCTTCCCCCACGCGGTCGGCCGACCAGCCGTCAAACCCGGCGGATGGCCCACCAAAAAGGCCGCCCTGACAGCTCTCGGACGGATGCGCGAGCGCGGTCTCAACTGCGATCCGATCATCGAGGTCAACCGTGTGATCACCCCGCTCCAGCAGGTCTGGGCGGTCACGTTCCCTGACCACTACGAGGTCACCACCGCGCTGATGACCCGCGCCGGAACCTGGCTGCGCGGCCGGATCACCGATGCGACGCCCTGCTACTGCGAGCCTCGGTGCAAGGGCGGGCACCCAGCGCCGTGGACGCTGCTCACGCCACACCCGGCCCCGGCCACCTTCACCCACGTCACCCGCACCGTCCTCGACCCCGCGCGGCAAGAGCGGTACAGGGCCAAGAGCAACGGCTCCTGCGGGCGATGGATCACTCCCGACCAATCGATCGCCCTGTGCACCTGCGGCTGGAAGGCCTACGAGAACACCCGCAGCGACGCACAAGCCGCTGCTCGCGTTCACCGCACCATCGCCGCATCACCGGCGCCCGCTGCTGCCTGATTACTTTCCGCGCCGCGTCAGGACGCTCCGGCTCGCCTGGCGCGGCACCCCAGGCTGCTCCGACCTCTCCTCGAAAGGACTCACCCTGTCGTCTGCCAACTCTGACCCGTGGAAGTCGCTGATCGCTCCGGCATCCGCCGGTGGCCACCGAGCACCACGCCCCACTGACCCGGACCCGACCAACGTGGACAAGTGGATCTTCAATCATTCGGGCGGGAAGGACGGCCCGGCCGCCCTGATCGTCGGCGCCGACCGGGCGGCGGCCGCGGGCATGCTGCACCGAGTGGTCGTGCAGTACAACGACCTCGGCGACATGGTGTGGCCGGGCACCCGCGACGCCGACGCGGACCTGGTCGCCGAGGGCTTCGAGCCGTGGCTCGTCGACCGGTTCGGTGACCGGCCTGGCTGCCGGGAGATCGCCGAGGCTCACGCCCGGCACTTCGGGCTGCGGTTCGAGGTTCGTTCCCGGGCGGGCGGGGACCTGCTCGACGAGGTCGAGCGGCGGGGCATGTTCCCGGACGCCCGTCGCCGCTGGTGCACCTCAGGCTTCAAGCGAGAGCCGGGGCAAAAGCTGCTGACCGAGGTCACCCGGGAACTCGCGCTCGACCGGCCGGCGCAGATTCTGCAGGTGTTCGGTTACCGCGCCGAGGAATCGAAGAGTCGCGCGAACCGGCCGCCGTGCGCGGTGAACACCGCGGCGTCGAACAAGACCCGCCGCCACGTCACCGACTGGTATCCGGTGCACCACTGGACCGTCGAGCAGGTGTGGGCGGAGATCCGGGCATCCGGGCTGCCGTGGGCGTGGCCGTACGACGCGGGAATGTCACGTTTGTCCTGCTCAATGTGTGTGCTCGGGTCGAAGCGGGATCTGCTCACCGCGATCCGGCTGCGGCCCGGCCTGGCCCGGCGGTACGCCGCCGTCGAGGCCCGCACCGGCCACCGGTTCCAGCAGAACCGGCCGATGGCCGCGCTGATGGCCGAGGCCGGTGTCCCGGTACGTGTGCTTCGCGACCAGCGCGGCTGGGTGATCCGGCCCGGCGACACGGTGCGCGGCCCCAGCAACGCCCGGGAGTGCCGGGTCGTCGGCGTCGACGTGGATGCCGGGCTGGTGTTCACCGACCGCTACGCCGGCCGGGGAGTGCCCGCCATGCCGACGCTGCCCGGCGATCTGCTGGTGGTGGCCGGGTGAGCCGGGTGGTCATGTCGATGGGGATGGGCGTCGATTCGGCGGCGCTTCTGCTCCGATGGTTGCTTGATCCACGGTCGCGGGATTTCGACTTGAGCGACCTGACCGTGCTGACCGCGATGACTGGTGACGAGTACACGGCCACCCGGATGCTCATGGAGAAGTACCTGCTGCCGGTGATGGCCCAGCACGCGGTGCGCTACGTGATGCTGGCCCGGGCGGGGCAGTCCGAGACCGCCGGGTACGAGGTGCTGTCGGACTCGCACAGCACCAGCCGGATGATCATGCACGGCACCCGGTGGCGGCTCAGCGACGAGCAGACCGCGGCCGGGGTGGTGCCGCAGCAGGTCCGGCACCGGCGATTTTGCAGCTACCGGGCGAAGGGTCAGGTCCTCGACTGGTGGATCGCCGACGCGCTGGGCGGCGCCGCGTACCGGCACGTCGTCGGGTTCGCCGCCGAAGAAGTCCGCCGCTCGAGCAAGGACACCAGCTACACCAGCGCGGCCCGGAACCCGTGGTATCCGCTGATCGAGTGGGGCTGGGACCGGCAGTCGTGCCTGGCGTACCTACAGGACGCGTTCGGGGTGACCTGGTCAAGATCATGTTGTGGGTACTGCCCGTTCCAGGCTGGTCCTGAGCTGGATCTGCTGTGCCAGCGATGGCGGAACGAACCCGATCGGGCCGAGCAGGCGCTGCGGCTGGAGTACACCGCGGTGGCGATCAATCCCCGGTCGCTGCTGTTCGGCAAGAAGCGGTCCGCCCGGCAGGTCGCCATCCTCGCCGGGCTGCGTGACCTCGTCGAACACGTCGACGCCGACCTGGCCGCCCAGCCGTGGGCGATCTACGACGTGCGCCGCGCCTATCCGGCTCGCCGCCTCGACAAGACGAAGCCGTCCGGGCTGGAGAACCGGGACAGCTACGCGAAGGGCCAGGGAGCCCGCTCGCTGGAACCGGTTTGCGTCGGCACCTACGACTCCACCCGCGCGACGGTGCTGGCCATGGGTGGCCAGCCCGAAGGCGAACACCAGATCGTCCGGGCCTGGACCCACCGTGCTGGGCCGCCCTACCCGAGCCGGGAGGCGTTCCTGGTCGCCGCGCCGGCCGGCGTGCCGACGAAGGTCGGACCCGCATTCCCGGCGGTGTGGGCGCAAGCCGAGGACACGCCCGTCGCGCAGTTCCGCGATCCCTGGACCAGCCACCTCCCGCTCGCGCTCGCGGCCTAACCACGAACGGAGACCATCGCGATGAACAGTCCTGACACGAGCCCCGCCCGCCACGCCCTGGCCTGGGGCACTGCTCTGCCCGACCAACTGTGCGAGGTGCTGCGCGACGACGGCGAGCCGGTCGCGGTCGGCGGGGAGGCTGACTGGCGGATCGCTGCATACCTCTACGAGCTGACCGAACCGCTGGTCACACCTGCCTCAACCGTGCCGACCGGCACCTACCTACGGCTGGTCGAGGGCAACAACGTCCGGGCGTACGCCGTCACCGGAGACGCGCGAGCCTACGTCGCGGCGATCGAGGCCGAGTACGACAGTGACCCGCAGTCCTGCGCCTGACTCACCCATCCCTGGTTCCTGCTGCTGGCCACCTCGCTTCCGGGGTGGCCAGCAGCGTTCTGCGGCGCCGCGCAGCAGCTGCGCGGCGCCGCCGACTGTGGAGGCGAACTGATGCACCTGACCTCTTCCGAGGAACTCGACCTGTTCAACGGCTGGTGCCAGCGCTGGGACCAGCACGAGGACTGCTGGCGGCACGTCGACGACGAGACGTTCCAGCCGCACCGCTACCAGGTGGTGCCGCTGGCCCACGACACCGCACGGAAGTTCACCCTCGCCCACCACTACAGCCGCGCCTGGCCGGCCGCGAAGCTGCCCTACGGCCTGATCGAGGACGGCGCTCACCTGGTCGGCACCTGCGTGCTCGGCGTACCGATGAGCCCGGCGGTGCTGACCAACCCGTTCCCAGCGCTCGAGCCCTACCAGCAGAGCGTGGAGCTTTCGCGTCTGGTGATCTTGGACCGGGTCCCTGCGAACGCCGAATCGTGGTTCGTCGCCCGCGTCTTTCGCGACATCAGCCGCATGGGCGTACGCGGAGTGGTCGCCTTCTCCGACCCGGTGCGCCGCCGCATCGGTGACCGGCCGCTGATGCCGGGCCACGTCGGCACGGTCTATCAGGCCCTCGGCGCGGTCTACACCGGCCGCGGCACCGCCCGGAAACTGACGGTGCTGCCCGGCGGCCTGGTGTTCCCCGACCGGAGCCGCCAGAAGATCATCGGCGGGGAGCAGGGGGCGAACGGGGCGATCGCCCGGCTCGTCGACATGGGCGCACCGCCGAAGCCGGCCGGGATGCCGGGCTGGGAGTGGCTCCCGGTGGCGTTGGCGGCGATCGGCGCCCGCAAGGTGTGGCACCCAGGCAACCACCGCTACTGCTGGACGATCGGACCCCGCTGGGCCCGGCGCGCGTACCCGGTGGCACTGCCGTCGCTACCGTTCCCCAAGCGGCCCGACGAGTTCGAAATCACCGGTCCGGCTCCGCTCCCGCCGATCCGCGCCGTCGCCACCATCGGCGCGCAGCCGGCGATCGCGGCGTGAGCGGGCCGCGGACGGAGGTGGACCTGCTGCGCACCGTGACCGCCGGGACGTACCCGGTGCACTGTCGTCGGCACGAGGTGTCGGGGCTCGAACAGGACACCGCCACGGCGGCCGACGCCATAAGCCCGGTCTACGGCGGGATCACTTATGTGGTCCCCTGCGGGGCGCAGAAACGGAATCGCCCGGCGCGTGCCCGGGACCTCTACCTGGGGCAGATGTTCCACCACACCTTGGTGGCCGCCGAGCGGGCCGCGGCCGCGGACACCGCCGAGTCCGGCAGTCCGGCGCGGGTCCTGATCCTGTCCGGCAGGTACGGCCTGGTCCACCCGGACCAGTTGCTGGAGCCGTACGAGCAGCGTATCGACGTTCCTGGCGCGGTCAGCGCGGCCACGATCGCCGCGCAGGCCACTGCATTCGGCATCGGCTGGCGCGCGGAGGTGTACGCGCTGCTGCCGAAGGCGTACCTGGCCCGGCTGGATGCGGCGTTGAAGCCGCTCGACGTGTACGTGCAGGACGTCTACGAGGGCTGCGGCAGCATCTTCGAGCAGCGGCGGGTCAACACGTTCGTTCGCCTGCCGGGCGCTGCGGCCGCGGACACCGACACCGCCGGGCCGGGCCTGCTGGTGTGGATCGGCGGGGATGTCAGCGCCCTGTGGGAAGGCGACCGGGTCCTCATCTCCTACGACCGGCTGCGCACGGTGAAGACGCCGCCGGTGGCCACGGCCGCGTGGGTGCTCGACTCGGGCGCGTACCGGCACCTGGAGAAGAACCGGACCTGGACGGTGTCGGCGGCCAGGTACGCGGCCGACATCCGCCGGTACGCGGCGGAGATCGGCCGGCTCGTCTGGGCGGCGCCGCAGGACTGGCCCGCCAGCCCTCGGACGCTGACAGCGACGGGCCTGACCGAGTTCGAGCATCAGATCCGCACGACGGTGTCGGTCATCCAGCTGCGGGCGGCGGACACCGGCGTGCCGATCCTGCCGGTGCTCACCGGCGCGACCCCGGCCGGTTACCTGCGGCACCTGGACATGTACCGGCGGGCCGGCGTCGACCTGCACGCCGAACCGCTGGTCGGGGTCGGCGCGTTGCTCGGCCGCCCGCGCGCGGAGGCCGCGGCGATCGTGCGGTTGCTGCACGCGGCCGGGCTGACCCGGCTGCACCTGTTCGGCGGCAAGGGGCGGCTGCTGGAAACGGTCGGGCATCTGGCCACCTCGATCGACTCGTCGGGGTGGTCGGACCAGGCCCGTCGGCGGGAAGAGCTGTGCCCGCACGGGCTGGTGAAGTGGGAACGCAACTGCCCGCAGGCGGCCCGGGAGTGGGCGGCACGGCAGGCCGCGCTCGCGGCGCGGGCCGCATCCGCCGGGCAGGACGCGGATCCGTGGGCGGGCGTACTCGCCGAGCTGCTGCCGTCGCTCTGCTGACCTGGGCCGCTTGGGCTCTGACCCCCTTGCCGCTACGGTCTCCGAACCTCCAGGACAGGCCGAGTTCCAACGTCCTGAGCTGCACGAACATGCATACCGCCGGGTGCGTTGCCCGGCGGAACCCTCCTCGAGGAAGGCACTTCGTGATCTTCGACCTGCCCCAGCCGAACCCCGCCTACACCGCCGACCTGACCGCCGCCCGCAGCGCCGCAGACCTCGCCGCCCACCACTGCGGTACCCAGGAACTCGCCGCCGCCGCCCGCATCCTGCGAGCGACGATGGGTGACCAGGCCGCCCGCCTGGTCGCCACCAAGGACACCGGCTACGACGGCCAGCCCAACATCACCCTCCTGTTGCTGTTCGACGCCTACGGCACCCTGCTGTGGTTCAACCCGGAATTCCGCTACGACCTGGCCCGCAACTACCCCGGCGCCGCCCACATCGGCGACGACATCGGCAACCCGCCCACCGGCCTGAGCGGCGATGCCGCCACCGCGGTCGAAGACCACCTCGAACTCGCCTACACCGCGTTCCAAGGCGTCAACGGCGCGCTCGACACCACCTCCGACCCGCACCTCGACCGCCATCTGAACCTGATCGTCCTCGACATCAGCGAAGCGCTCGACCAACCGAAGGCCCAGCCGACCTTCGCCGGCCTGCTCACCCTCGCCCAAGGCCTCGCCGAGCTTCACCACGACGGCGAACGGCTCCCCGACGGCACCGAATACCTGCTGGAGGGCGACGAGGCCGCGTCTCTGCTGCGCGTGCACATCGAGGCCGCCCGCGACCTTCTCCGCCGCTGACCCCCATCTGCTCCCGTACCACCGCGATCGCCCGCCCCGGATCCCAACCGCGGCGGGCGATCGCGTTCCCGACCTCGACCACCTTCCGGCTCGGCCCGCAGCACGAGGCCCGCAAGCCCTGCCATTCGGAGGCACCCGACACATGGCCACCATCACCATCACCCACACCCACGAAGACGGCACCCTGCTCACCGGCTCGAAGAAGGGCGACGGCGTCTACGAGATCGTCCGCAAGCACGGCTTCGAGTGGCGCCGCAACCGTGGCATCTGCATCAATGTCAGCCGCGACCGCGACGCCAAGACCTGGTACATCAACGCGGCAGCCGATGCGCTACGGGCCGCCAGCCACGAGGTCATCATCGAGATCGACAACACCGCCCGGCCCACCGCCGTTGTTGAAGCCGAGCGCCGAGAACGAGCCGACGACCGCGTCGACCGGCTCACCGAGCGAGCCGGGAAGGCCCACGCCGCCGGCGACGCTCGCCGCGACGCCAGCCGCCGCATAACCGACGGGATCCCGTTCGGGCAGCCCGTCCAACCGCCCGGCCACCACTCACGCAAAGCGCACCTCAACGCCCTCGACCGCGTGCAGAACCACCGCGACAAGGCCGTCCAGCAGTGGAAGAAGGGCGAGCACCTCGCCGAGCGTGCAGCGGGCGCGGCCGCTAACCAGACGCACCGGGACAGCCCGCGCACGATCATGCGCCGCATCGAGAAACTGGAAGCCGATATCCGGCGCTACCAACGCGAGCTTGACGGGTACGAGCGCAACTTCACTAACGGGCGCGGCGAGATCGTCCAGGTGGAGAAGCACCCCGCGGCCACCGGCTCACGTCGTGAGGACCTTCGTCGGTGGATCGCCGAGGAGACGGAGAAGATCACCTACTGGCGTGGCCAGCTCGACGAACACGCGACCGCAGGCACGTTTGTCGCGTGGGTCCGAGAGCACTTCGTCGTCGGCGACCGGGTACGCCACGCGGGGTTCCGAGACTGGTACGAGGTGACCCGGGTCAACGCGAAATCGGTCAGCGTCAAGAGCGACGGCTGGCCCCGCACGATCCCGTGGGACAAGGTGGCCGGCCGCCGCCGCGACGGCATGCAGTGGGACACCCCCAACGGTGAACCCTGGCCGGTCGACTTGGCCCGCAAGGTGGCCCGCTGGCCCGGACTGGCGCGCGAACTGGACCGCCACGACTACGGCGACGAGGCGATGCGCCAGCGGATCCGAATCGCGATGGCCCGCTGCCTTGTGCTCGGCCTAGACCTGCAGGCAACGGCAGCGGAGGTCGACGCCTTCCTGGCCAACGTGCCCGATCTGGCGACCGAACGACAGGTCCAGGCCGCGTTCGTCGACGTCTACGACCGGCTGACCGCCGGAGAACTGCCGCGCGACGTGCAGGCCTCCTTCATCCCCATCCAGTTGAAGGCACAATGGCGGATGCCCGACCGCGAGCCGGAACGCCGCCCTGCTGCCCGGACCGGGCGTCTCACCCACGACATCCCCGCCGTCGCGCCGGGCGACCTAGTCGCCGGCTGGTACGAGTGGGGCCCGAACACCCGGCTGATGCGCGGGTTCTGCGGCCCGGTCGCCGCGGTATCGGAGGTGCAAAACCGGCGCGAGCGCGGCGAGTTCGCGACGATCACGCTGACCAGCGGGCAGGAGCGCACGTTCGGCCTGCCGGTCTGGCTCGCCGTTCACCCGGCAGGCACCTGGGAGGAGGAGCCTGGCGACGTGCCGGTCACCGAAGAGGCGGCAGCACCGGTGGGACCGGAAGCGAACGCGATGCCGGACGGCACCGAGGCGGCGTTGGTGGAGCAGTGGAACGCCAGCCATCCGGGCAAGCGCGAACGGGCCCGGCAGCAGGCCCTCGCCGCCGTGACCACACGGATCGTGGACGACGACCCGCAGGCTCCGCTCGCGGGATGGAGAACGGCCAGCACCGACGGCGATGCCGGATCCGGCATGGAGCAGACCGTCGACGAAGCGGCGGCCACCGGCCACGAGGTCAATGACCTGGCCGAGCACGTCGATCCTTGGGTTCCGGTGCTGATCGAGACGGGTGTGCTGCTTGCAGCGTGAGGGCGGGTTGCGGATGAGCGACCCACTCGATATCGTTGTCCGGAACATCTGGACAGATGTGTTGATAGGTCGTAAGCGAGGCCCACCATGCCCACCAGCCGTAGCGTCCCATCCGTGAACTTCCTGGAACCTCAGACGCCCTCACCGGCACCCGACCGCTCCACCGCCCCGGCGCTGCTGTTCCCCGAGGACGTCGCCGCTATCTGGACCGAGGAGCGCCGCAAGGAGGAAGGCTCTGATGCCGCCGCGGTGAAGGTGAGCATGGTGCACGACTTTCTGCGCTGGTCCAATGCCACCCCGGTAGGCGTCAAACGACGGCACCGCTACGAGGGCCACCCGATGCCGTACCCGCGCGGCATCCGTGGCCCGCGCCGGCCCGTTTGGCACGGCGATCAGGCACCCGACCTTCGGGCCTGGTGGCACGACCGGCACGCCAACGCACCCCGCGACCCGGAGGTCGTGGCCGACCGCAAACGCGAATGGGAGGAAGCCCGCACCGGCACGGCCAACCACACGAGCACTCCGAAGGAGATGCTGTTTCCCGAGGACGTCACCACGATCTGGACCGAGGAACGCCGCGCCGAGGAAGGGCCTGACGCCCCCGAGGTTGCGGTCGCAACGGTGCACAGCTTCCTGCTCTGGTCGCACCCCACGCCGACCGGTAACCGGCGCCGGCACCGCTACGAGGACCACCCGATGCCGTATCCCCGGCGTACCTGGCACACCGCCGGAGGCGGACGGCAACCGGCCTGGGGCACCGAACAGGAAGACGACCTACGCGCCTGGTGGCACGACCGGCGTGCCAACGCGCCGCACAACGATGAACGGCTCAAACAACGCGAACACGATTGGAAGGAGGCGCTCCGTGATGCCTCGACCGAGTGATCCACCCCCTGCACCTCCGCTCCCGCCGCCATGGAGGAACCCGAGTTGACTGATCCCGAAGGCACCCCACCGCCTACTCCCTGCCCGGAGTGGTGCGTCGAACATGTAGATGGTCACCACGTCGCTCACCTGGAACTCAAGGACGCGGTGAAGGGCTCGAACATCTATGTCCGACCCGTTGACCACGGAGGCGGGCAGGTCGGTCTCCAGGTAATCGTCGCGCAGGTCGAGGGATCCCAAACCACTTACATCGACCTCACCCCCGAAATGCTCACGGAGCATGCTGAATACGCAGCTCTGCAAGAGCGGCTCACCCATGATCCTGAAGAACGCCTGGGTGATTGAGCTGCGGTGATACCACGGCCAGCGCCTACCTGCCTGCACAGCGAATCAACCCCTAATCCATCCGCGACCACAGTGCTGACGCTCCACAAAAGATCCATGGCCGCGGATGTCGCGATCGAAACCCTTCGAGCCCTGGACATACGTCCAGGGCTCCTTGCATGACGGGGCACCCGACCAGCCTCACGACGCCAACCGAAACCCTCGAGCCCTGGACGCCAACGCGTCCAGGGCTCTTCCATGATCGGAGCATTGCGTGCACGAATGCGTCTCGTTCAAGAGTCCCCGGGCTGACGCTTCACCTGGGGCAACCACGGCGTCATCGACCAGGCCCGCAGGGACTTCCGGGCTCGCCGAGAGGGCGATGACCACTGTTGATGAACAAGCGCCGGAGTGAAGCCCGACAGCGATGGGCTCCGCAATCTGGCTGTATTCCGGAGCCCCACGCGTCGTGGGCTGCTGTGGGGCTCCGGTTCGCCCCGCCGCGTCAGCTCTCAGCTCCAGTCGCGGAGGCCGAGGGCGTGAATCACTACCACCTGTACCAAGACCTCGAGGAACGAGGAACTCTGTGAAGGCAAGACCTCCAAGCAGGTTGGCCCCACCCGTGAAGACCCGCCCCCAGACCCGGTGGACGCAGGCCCTGGCCATCAAGTTCGTGGTCTACCTGATCGGTTTCTTCGGGCTGATCGCCCTGGTGCCGACGTTCAGGGAGATCCTTCGCTTCCTTCTCTTCGCCGCTGGGATCGTCGTGGCCGGCGGCGTCGGTGTCTTTCTGGGCCTGATGCTCATCGGCGGGCTCAACGCTCCGCGCCGATAGGGTCCAGAGCAGAGATCATCTGAACGTGCCTGAGCTGGCCGAACGCGAGTTATCCACAGGTTGATGCACAGGGCTGGCGCGAGGCGTTCCGGGTCGGTCATCCTGGGAAGCGACGTCGGCGAGGTCACTCCAAGCGGCGCCGGCCACGCCTGCGGGAGGTGGGGCGCGGCCAGCAGAAGACACCGACGTCAACTCACTCGCCTGGGGCAGGCGTGCGGCCCATCACCCGCAGGATCAAGTTGCCACGGTGGGTTGCGGGCACACCTTCCGATGGCGGATCAGAAGGTGAGGTTGCTGGTCAGCAGCCGGGTCAGTGGCTGGCCGCCTGCCACGTCGACGGCGTACCGGTCGCGGTGGAGCCGGTGCTGGTGAACGGTGGTTTCCCGGTCGCGTTCGACGAGCCAGTACCGGGGGATCCCGGCGGTGGCGTATTCGTGGTGCTTGACGACCCAGTCCGTTGTTACGGAGTCGTCGGCAACCACTTCGACGACGAGCAGCAGCCCTTCGACGTCCGCGTACGGCGACCGCGAAGCGCGCGGTGGGTGGCCTGTCGCCCAGACCGTCAGGTCCGGGACCCGGCCGGCGCCGGCGACATCGATGCCGCAGTGGGCGACGACCTGATCGGCGGTGTGGCCGTTGGCCGTCAGCCAGGCGAAGAGCCGCGAGACCAGCATTGCGTGGCTCGGGGGCGGGAGTGGGGACACCGTCAACACGCCTTCCGCACTGAGTTCGTAGCGGTGATGCTCGTCGGCCTCCGCCATGAGTGCCAGATCGTGCAACCCGACCCGGGCCGGCATGTGCTTGCCGACGTTCTCCGCGCTCATCGAATCCCACCTCTGTCGATCATCTGTGCAGGTCAGTAGCTTTCGACTGGCTGTCGCTGCGGCTGCTGTAGAGGCTAGCGGCGACCTTCGGTGCGCTGCGGTCGAGGCGTGGTCAGGTCCTCGTCCCGATGCGTTCGGACCGGCACAGCCCGCACGTGGCGGCACGGTGCCCGATATGCCGGGGACAGGCGTCGTCTGCGCTGAGTCGCGGGGCAGGGATCGGGTCGACGGCTGTCTGCACGGCGGTCCCCCGGAACCCGGGCGACCGCTCGACCTTCTTCTGCTCCATGCGCATCCAGTTTCGCCAGGTCATGACCCAGGCATTGAGGTCGCGGCGGAGCGCCTCCGGCCCGCTTCGGGCTGACCAGTAGTCGACGAAAGCGGCTGTTTCCCGGTGTCCGACGTTCGGTGTCTCCGTTCGGCTCCAACCGATCATCTCCTCGGTGGCGTGGAAGTCCGGCGGCAGTGGGATCCCGTCGACGGCGGGGCTTCGTGAGCGAGACCGGGGTGCGCCGGATGATGGCCGGCGTGATGGCGGTGGGCTCGCGTGTGGGATGTCTCTGGAGGTAGATCTCTCCGTAGGAGAGATCTCTTTAGAAGCGTGTCCGCCTGGCGGACTGCTGGGGTCCGCCAGGCGGACTGGTTCTGTACCGCCTGGCGGACTACTTGATGGGTCCGCCTCGCGGACTGGTCCGCTGGGCGGACTACCAAACTCGGGTGAATTGCCCACGGTTGCAGAGTTCGCGGGGTGTCCGCCTGGCGGACTGTCTGCCTTCGTCGGGCGCCGTGATGCCCGTTCGGGAGGTGGCACCTGTGGCGCGCCGATCAAGAGGGTGTAGTTGGTCCGTCCGCCCTTGATCTGTTCTCGCTTGACCCAGCCGAAGGTTTCGAGGACGTTGAGCCATTCGGCCACAGTGGATCGCGAGTAGCCGGTCATGGTGGCGAGCGTCGACAGGGCTGGGGTATAGGCGGGCGGGATGACGCCGGTCTCCCAGTCGGCCTTGATGGCGAGGGTGAGCATGATGAGCTTGCCCGTGGAGGCCATGGAGGAGTTGGCGACCGCACGTTGCAGCTCCGAGACGAACGCCACCAATCCCCCTCATTGACCAGCCGATCACAGAGGCCGGTCCTCGACGAGACACGCGGCCATCCGAGACGTAACCTGTAACGTAACCCTAAACGTAATCTGAAACGTAACTCGAACCGTACACACTTCAATGGGAGGAGGAGAGCCAGGGATGACTGCGGTGGCAGCGGCGGGGATCCGCACCAGCGGTCGGTACTCTCCCGTCATGGCGACGCAGGAGCTGCTGGGCATCAAGGCTGTGCGAATGGCAATGGCTGAGCGCCTGCAGAAGGCCAACGACGATGCCGGCACCGTGCACACCGTCGTCCTCGTCGACAGCAAGCCTCGGGGTGTCCTGGTCTCCGTGGACTGGCGGCGCCGGGCCGCGGAAGCGCTCAACGAGCCGATCGACCTGAGCAAGGTCCCGACGGTGGGGGTGACCGACTTCCGCGACAATCTCGGCTCCTACGTGGGAACCTCGGCTCTCGTCGTCCGGCGCGCCACACCTCAGGCGGTGCTCGTCCCCTGGGACTGGTACCTGCGTGCGTCGAAAGCGATGAATGAGCCGGTCGACTTCTGACGCGCATGACCGCACCACTCATGCGACATCGTCAGGGATCACGGGTGACCGGAGCCAGGTGTCGGCGGGAGCCTCTTGGATCATCCGGAGACCGCGTACCGCGCGCACGTGACGGTTCAACACGCCGTGGCCCTCGAGGCGGGCCAGCTGATAATGGACCGAGGACACCGAGCTCAGGCCGACGCCCTCGGCGATCTGGCGCTGGGTGGGCGGATAGCCATGCCGGATCAGGTGCTGGCGGATGAACGACAGGACGGCCTGCTGCCGGTCGGTGAGCGGTTCCTCGAAGCGAGTTGACAGCGGCTCTGCCTGTTTGATCAGCGTCGCGGACGCCCACTGGGCGTGGCCTGGCGTGAACGTGAGCGAGTCGGTAGTGCGCCATGAGACGGGTTCCTTCGCTGCGCTGTTGGCGTGGATCATCTGTGCTGGGTGTGGACGTGTGGTTCACCGTCCACCCGGCGAGGTTCGGGTCAGCGCCTCGTCGAGGGCGCGGAAGATCTGGGCCGGCGAGGGCCTGATCAGCCCGTGCCGGCGCATCCACGCCCCGGCCTGCTCCGGGGTGCTCGGCAGGGCGGCGCGCACCATCCGCAGGACGGTGTCGGCCCGGAGCTGCCAGCGGTGGCGGTCGACATGGCGGGAGCCCGCGTCCCAGTGAAGGTCTGCGGCGGGGTGGGTGTTCTCGAACAGGTAGAGCAGCTTCGCCAGGTCGTCGCCGACCGTGTCCGCCGGCGCAGGTGCCCGGCGGGCCACCCAGTTCAGCTCGTTGAGGATGCGGCCGGACCTTCTGTCCTGCGGCGTCCAGATGTCGGCGTCGGCGCCGGCATCCTGGAGGCGCTGGAGCCAGACGACCTGGTCGGCATTCGGACGTCCCGTCCCGGACTTGAGCTCGCGAAACAGCACGCCGCGAGGGCCCACGATGACGGAGTCGGGGAAACCTGGCTCGGACCGATCCGAGCGTGCGGTGTGATAGTGCAGCAGATCGCGCTCCCGGCACTCGGCGCGGACGTACTTCTGCAGGGGCGCTTCCAGTTCCTCGTCGGGCCCAGGGGTGGGCGGCGCGGCGCGTGGGGCACGTGCGCCCGGGATTCTGCTCGCGGCGGTGCGCCTGCTCATAGCGAGTCGATCAGGCCACCGACGCGGCGGGCCTGCCGAGCGAGTTCTCGCCACTGCCGGACGGCGTCGGGATGTTGCGGGTTCTCGTCGGCAGCCATGTCGCAGATCACCGCGATGTCGGCGAGTGCCTCCCGCCCGTGGGAGCAGAAGTTGCCGGGCATCAGGCGCAGGCCGAGCAGGATGTGGATCGCCTCGTCCAGCGAGGCGATCGGATACGACACCGGCGAGGTGGGCCACCGTCCCGTGGCACCGCGCCACCACAGGCTCAGCAGGCCCGGCTCGACGGAGACGGAGACGGCGACGCCGCGCTGCTGGTTCACCCATCCCAGCCGGTGGCCGGCCCGCCAGCCACGGGTGCGTGCGCGGCGCAGGATCGCGGCGATCAGGTATCGCTCCTGCCTGGTCAGCGCCGGTGGCCGGTCGAGTTCTACGTCATGGTCGGAGATGGGCATGAGGCTCCCGTCCAGTTGGCGACATGCCTGCCAGCACGGGGTCTGATGTGAGGACTCGACCGGCGGGGCATGGGCTGGGTGCATGGGCGCGTGCGGAATCTGGCCGTGCATATGGTGCTGCGCACGGCCGACGACTGCGGTGTGTCGATCTAGGAGGGTGGTACCGATGCGGGAATGAATTGCAGCTGGTGCCAGGTGCTTGCTGCGTGCCGTTGTGACTGGGTACGGGCCCACCGGCTCCGGCCCTCAGGAGTCAGCCGGACTCGACCGTCGACGAGCAACTCCACCAAGCCAGCGGCGTCAAGTTCGTAGACGATGTCGTCAACCGCGGCAGGGCGACCGACCGCCCGGTAGACGAACCTGTCGTCACGCAGGACGTCGCCGCTGGCGATCCAGCCGAGCACCTGAGTCTGGAAGGTGGCCTGCCTGGTTGTTTGTGGGGTGACTCGAGTTGACCCCATGAGTTGCTCTCCCCCGTTCCTCACGATGACAACCTGATCTACGCGGCAGGCGCGTCGTTCCTAGCCGCAGGCAGCGCGGCGATGTGCGCCTCTAGATCGCTGAGCCGCACGCGGCGGCACCGGCCGACGAGCACGCTCGGCACCGTGCCGGCGGCGATCAGCTTCTTCGCGAAGCTCTTGCTGATCTTCATGACCGCGGCGGTTTCCGGGATCGTGAGCATCAGCTCCGGCAACTCATGGCTGCTCACCGCTTCACCTCCACCGTCAGCTCGACGACGGGAACGTTGAGACGGCGGGCCATCTGGCGCAGGAGCGTGTAGGACGGCGTCACGCTGCCATGACGCCAGCGATGCAGGCTTGCTTTGGAGATGCCCGCGATGGTGCAGCGCTCCCGGTCGGTTCGCGCGCCCAAGGCTTGGGTCCGCCTGCGGAAGAGTTCCTCGTTGAGCACGAGCTTCCGCGAGGTGTCATCTCCGGGACCTTGAAACGTTCTCCCCGTGTCAGTCATGTCGACAGACCGTAGGGTCTCGAATGTGGAACCTCAACCCTGAAACGCTCTTCTTGTCGATCAATGCCTGGGGTAGGGTCTCACATGTGAAACCCGGTTTGGCATGTGCTTATACGGGGAGTGAGGCAAACCTCCCGCATGTATCAGGACCAAGACGTTTCAGGAGTGAGACCGGGAGGGGAGATGACCAGCGCTTATGGTGACGGCATGCGCAATGAGGTCTCGGCTGAGGGTTCCGCTTTCGCTACCCTTTTGCGTGACGCACGCCGAAACCGGGGAGAGACCCAAGACGATGTGATCCTCGCCACGGGCGTGAGTCGCTCGACCTATCTGCGCTGGGAGGCCGGTGGGGTCGACAGCCCGAACCTCAAGCAGGTCCGTGACGTGTGCAGGTTCCTGGGCATCCATCCGGGGCATGCCGGGATCGCTCTGGGCCTGATGTCCCGCGAGGACCTCGGTTTGTCGCCCGAGCCGTTCGATCCCGTCGTGGTGAAGGCCGGCACGATTCTCGCCGACGAGAATCAACCCGCTCGCGCCCGCGCCGCACTCCGCAAGGCGCTGCAAGCGGCGCTGGACATGTGGCGCGCGGCCGCGGACCTCCCGGAACCGAAGGAACCACGCGGCGCCGATCTGATGCCCCGCCGCCGCAACATCCGCTGACCGCGCCCGACGCCCACTTCCCAGCCGAGCCCTGGCGGGCTGCACTCCGTAACGCCCTGATCCGCGTGCACCGACCGCGGTTCCTTCAACGCGCCCAATAGCTCTTGCCCGCGTCGCTCTCGACGACGCGTCACCTCTCACCCTTGGGATTCATCGATGCCTCGTACCCCGAAATCGGCCATCCTGCTGCCCGACGACCCCGACGTGCCGTGGACCATCTACAAAGGCGTCGAGGGCTGGCAGGGCGAGATCACCGTCGGGCTCAAGCCAAACGGCGAGCCCGATCGCCGCAAACGCCGCGGCCAGTCCGAAGCGATCGTCCGAACCAAGATCGCCGACCTCTACGCCCAGGCCAAGGCCGGCAAGGTAACCAGGCCGGGCGTCGTCCCGAAGACCGCCGAATACCTGAAGGAATGGCTGAATCACCCGGATCACGAATGGCGCTATAGCACCGAGCACAGCTCCTACGAATGGGCGGTTCTCAAGTACCTGGTGCCCGGCCTCGGTGAATGGCGCCTCGACCAGATCCCGGCGAAGACGCTCGAAGACTTCTTCAAGGGCCTGCGCCGCACCGCGGAGCAGGAGCAGGAAGCCCGGGTGCTGGGCATCCGGCCGCAGGGCCTCGCCGATGCCAGCGTGCACGGGATCTTCCGCGTGCTGCGGTCCGCGCTCAACGACGCGGTCCGCCGGGGGCTCATCCCGCGCAACCCGATCGAGCTGATGACCTGGGTGCCCAAGAACGTGCAGGTCGAGTTCACGCCACTGGAGGTCGCGGAGGTCCAGCGGATCATCGACGTGTGCCGCGACCGGCGCAACGGCACCCGCTGGACGATCGGCCTGCCGCTCGGGCTGCGCCAGGGCGAGGCGCTGGGCATGCCGTGGTGGACGGCGCCGACCAGTACCCGCGACCGGGACATGGGCGTCGATCTCGCCGGTGGCTGGATGCACGTCGGCCGTAAGGCCCAGCGGCACCGGTGGCAGCACGGCTGCACCGACCCCGCCGCCTGTGCCAAGGCGCATTGCAAGACGAAGCCCTGCCCCACACGCTGGCAGCACGGCTGCGGCAAGCCGGCCGAGCAGTGCACGAAACACCGCGTGGACCGCTGCCCGCAGCGAAAGCCGCGGCCCGGGTGCGCGATCAGCAATCACCGCAACCCGCAGACCTGCGCCAGGGTCTGCGCGCCGGACTGCACCGGCCATGCCCGGTCCTGCCCCCGCAAGCGCGGTGGCGGGATCGTCTTCGAGGATCCCAAGACCCGCTCGGGCAACCGGCCGGTCGCGCTCGCCGCGCGGATGGTGGACGACGTCACCGTGCACAAGGCGGCGCAGGATCGCGAGCGGCGGGCCGCCGGGGACATGTGGGCCGAGCACGATCTCGTCTGGTGCCAGCCCAACGGGCGGCCGATCGACGCCCGCGCCGACTGGGAGGAGTGGAAGCAGATCCTGCGGCTCGCCGAGGTCCGCGACGCCCGGGTGCACGACGGCCGGCACACCGCCGCCACCATGCTGCTGCTGCAAGGCGTCGACGACGCCACCGTGATGGCCGTGATGGGCTGGTCCGACCGGCGGATGCTGGCCCGCTACCAGCACGTCATCGCCCAGCTCCGGCAGGAGGCGACACGCAGGGTCACCGAGTTGCTCTACGGCGCGGAGGTGCAGCAGCCCAAGAAGGCGAAAAAGAAGAAGGCCGCTGAGAAGAAACGCCGCAAGCAGGAAAAATTGGCAACGGTGGATACTTTGTCGATCGCCTCAGCTACCAGCGGGACTACCAGGAACGGAATCGCGCCCGTTATATCCCTTTTCAGGAAGGCGAAAATCAGTTAATTAGGGGATTGCAAAGGGCCTCCCACCGCTGGTGGGAGGCCCTTTGTCGTTGCTGGTGCGCCCGAAGGGACTCGAACCCCTAACCTTCTGATCCGTAGTCAGATGCTCTATCCATTGAGCTACGGGCGCTTGCCTTGTTGCTTGGTCAGCTTACATCACCGACTTTTGCGCGGAGACTCCGGGATTCGAACCCGGGAGGGGCTTTAAAACCCCAACCGCATTAGCAGTGCGGCGCCATAGACCAGACTAGGCGAAGTCTCCCCGGTGTCCCGAGGGCCACCGAGCGTTGACAATACCGGACCCCCCGACGGCTGCACAAAGAGGTAGGCATCCGGCGCACCGGAGAACTTCGCGAGTGGGCGCGAACAGGCGAAACGTAGTGGAAGGGGCTAGGGTTCCGGTGATGGAGGAGAACACGCGCGGGGAAGCTCCGCGGGCTCGGGATCCGCGTAGCCCGTTCGTCACGCCTGACCAGGTGCCGGCGGAGGACAAGCCCGCTCGGCGTGGGGCGCCTCCGGTGGTCACTTTTCAGCCGCCCCGGCCGGGTGGTGGTGCCGAAGGTCACCCTTCAGAGCCTTCCGCTGGTACGGATCCGCCTGTCCCTCCCCGTCGCAGCCCTCGTAAAGCGGCTGCCTCGACCGGCGCCACGATTCCGCCTCAGCCGACTCGCGGACCCGATCACCTCCACGAGCCGAACGAGCCGAACAAGCCGAACGGACCGAGCGAGCCGACTGGATCCGGGAATCGGGCAGAACTCGAGAGCCAGACCGAAGCTGAGAAGCCGACTGGCCCCGCGGTGACGAAAACACCTGCGAAACGGGCGCCCGCGAAACGAGCTACCCCGGCCAAGAAGGCGCAGAAGGCTGTCCCGGCAAAGAAGACCGCTCCCGCCAAGCGAGCACCGAAGGTCGCTGAAGAAGCGGCGCCTGCCGAGACATCCGCCGCTACGGAACCGGCGAAGGCCATCGCGGTGGCAGCGCCGCTCGTGGTGGTTCCTGTGGAGAACGAGCAGGACGAGCGCCTCGACCTACGTCCGGTTCCGGTTGCGCGTCCTATGCTGCGGCTGGCGCCGAGGGCGGGAGCGGCGCAGCGCTTCGAGTCTCTGGCTGAGGAACTGTTGGCTGAGCCCAGCCGTACGCCGGAGATCTTGGCTCTTGCGGCTGTTCGGGTTTTTGGGCCTCGGGCCAAGGACTGGGCTGATCGCACGCGCTCCGTTTATCCCTCGGCGACTCGGGAGGCGGTGGCGCGGCTGGCGGTGCAGCGGTTCACGCGCGCGGCGGGGCTGCGGGGTGCGGTGGGGGCGCTCGCCGGACCGTACTCGCCGGTTGCTTTGGGCGCAGGAATCCTGGTGACGCACGCTGAGATGGTGTTGCACCTGGCGGCGGCCTTTGAAGTGGATCCGGAGGATCCGCGTCGTGCTGAGGATCTGTTGCGGCTGGCCAGTCCGGGGCAGGGGGCGATCGTGGCTTGGCTGGTTCTCAAGGCTGCCGATCGCGCGCTGCCGGGCGTGAGCCTGATCTCGACGATGCTGGGCGCGCGGTCGGCAACCGAGACGCTGGCGGTGCGCGCGACCAGGCTCTACCGGGAGAAGCGGCCAAAAATCACCGGCTGAACCGCCCGGCCAGACAACAACGGCTTCTACAGGGTCAACCAGCTGAGCCAGGCCGCCGGCAGCAGTGCGTAACCGACAAACGCAACGATGTCGAGCAGACTGTGCGCGACGATCAGCGGCATGACGCGCTTGGTTCGCAGGTAGAACAGTGCGAACACCACCCCCATCACCACGTTGCCGATGAAGCCGCCGAAGCCCTGGTACAGGTGGTAGGAGCCGCGCAATACAGCGGACGCCGCGATGATCCACACCGGCGACAAGGAGAAGGTCCGGAGCCGGGTGATCAGGTAGCCGACGACGATCACCTCTTCCAGCACCGAGTTCTGGACGGCGGAGAGGATCAGCACGGGCACGGTCCACCAGTGCGCGTCGAGTCCGGACGGCCGGATCTGCGCGTTGATGCCGAGCTGTAGTGCCGCGTACACGAAAAGCAGTCCGGGAATGCCGATGGCGGCTGCCAGGCCGGCGCCCCAGCCAACGTCGCGGACCGGGCGCCGGAAGTCGATGCCCAGCGTGCGCGGCAGGATCCGGTCCTGGGCCAGCAGGTAGAGGGCCAGGGCCACCGGGATCAGGGCGAAGAAGATCCCGAGCGTCTGGTACGTGAGATCAAGGTAGGGCCGTGGCGACACCGTCGGGTTGAGGGTGGCCGTCTGCTGGGCCAGTGGCTTGTCCGCGGTGAGTTTCGCGGTCAGCGACACGACGGAGTAGACGGCCGACTGCCCTAGGGACAGCAGCAGCACGATGGCGATTTCCGGGCCATAACGCGAGCGGGGTGAGTCGACGATCACCAGGCAACTTTAGGCGAGGAACAAAACGGCACAATTCGACAAGGAAGGCAAGCGACGCGCCGCGCCCACGTGGGGAGTCGCACTATTCGTGCGTCGTCTTCCCGACTGTGCTGACCACCCTGAATGGCATGGGAGACCTGGCACGCTTGCTCAAGGAGAGCTGGAGCCTCGTCGAGGAGCATCAGGACAAGGTTGCCGGCTATTTCTATGCGCGGATCTTCCTGTCGTACCCAGATCTGCGGGATCTGTTCCCGGTGCAGATGGACGTGCAGCGGGCCCGTCTGCTCGGGGCGATCGTGCAGGCCGTGCAGACGTTGGAGGATCCGGAGCGATTCGACGAGTACCTGCGGTCGCTCGGCCGGGATCACCGCAAGTTTCACGTGGAACCGGAGCACTACGAGGTGGTGGGCGGGGCCTTGATCGAGGCAATGCGTGCGTTCGCGGGCGAGGAGTGGGGCGTCGAGTACGACCAGGCGTGGGCCGACGCGTACGCGGTGATCGCCGCGAAGATGCTGGCGGGCGCGGAGGCGGATCCGAATCCGCCGTACTGGTACGCCGAGGTCATCGCACACGAGCGCCGGTCGCAGGACATCGCGGTGTTCACGGTGCTGCCGTTGCAGCCGCTGGATTTCCGGGCCGGGCAGTACCTGAACGTGGAGGCGCCGCGATACCAGCCCCGGTTGTGGCGCACCTACTCACCGGCGAACGCCCCCCGGCGGGACAACACGCTGGAGTTCCATGTGCGGGCGGTGGGTGCGGGCTGGGTGTCGAGTGCGCTGGTCCGGCGGCTGCAGGTCGGCGACATGATCAAAGTGGCGGCGCCGATGGGCACGATGACCCTGGATCGGCGGTCGACCCGGGACGCCGTGTTCGTGGCCGGTGGCACCGGGCTCGCCCCGATCAAGTCGCTGCTGGAGGAGTTGACCCGATACAACCGGACCCGCTGGGTGCATGTCTTCTTCGGGGCGCGCAACCGCGAGGACCTGTACGACCTGGCCGACCTGAACCGGTTGGCGGCCCGTTATCCCTGGTTGTCGGTGGTGACCGCGTGCAGCGACGACCCGACGTTCCCGGGGGAGCAGGGCGACATCTCGGACGTGGTGGCGAAGTACGGCCCGTGGAAGGAGCACGATTTCTTCGTCTCCGGGTCGGGCCGGATGGTGCGCAGCACTCTGAAGCGCCTCTCCGAGCTACAGGTACCGTCTGTCCGGATAAAGTACGACAGCTTCAACGACTAGTAGTCCCACGGCCGGCCGGTGTGCTGATACTGCGCGACCGGAACCAGCTTGGCGTCCGGCTTCATCCGGTCCACGTAGAGCCGCCCTTCCAGATGGTCGATCTCGTGGCTGATCAGCCGGGCCAGCGCCCGTTCGAACGTGGTGACCACCCGGGTCCCGTCGAAACGTGCGTGTTCCACGTCGATCCGCATCGGCCGCAGCACGAGCCCCCGGTAGTCGAAGAACGACAGACAGCCCTCGTACTGCTCGTCGTACTCCACCGACTCGCCGACGACCCGCGGGTTGAGCAGCACGACCGGGTCCACGTCGCGTTCCGGCGGGCGGACCACCGCCGCCGCCACCGGCACGCCGATCTGCGGCGCGGCGAGACCGACACCCTTGCTGAACTCGTGCAGGTCCTCCAGGCGGCCGAGGGAGGTGAGCAGCCGGGTCATCGCGTTCCGGGCGGCCGGGCCCTCGCGCGGCAGCTGGAAGTGGCGGGCCCGCTGCCGGAGCAGGTCGGATCCGCGCTGGATGATGCCGATGCCGCGCATCCGGTGTGAGGCCCTGGGCAGGGCCGGTTCCGGGGGCCCGGTCTCGTCGTAGACCGGTGCTTCGGCGCCGCGGTACCGCCATTCCAGCCGGTACCGCGCGTTGAGCAGGGGCGCGTCGGTTGACCATTCGAAGATGGCTCGACCTCCCTCGATGCGGCGTTCCAACGGGGTACGGACCGGCACCTCGGCGCTGAGTGATGCCTCCACTCCCCAGACCTGGGGTTCGAAGCTCTCGGGTAGATCCAGCCGGACGGTCAGTGACCGGGTCGGCAGGCGGACGGCGCGCTGGAACCACTGGCCCCATTTCTCCTCGCCGACCGTGTACGCGTACTCGATGGTGGTTCGTTCGCCGGGGTAGAGCGGGAACTGGCCGCGCTCGTTGGCGAACATCAGCCAGATCTCCTTGGACGCGTCCCGGTCGAGCTTGACCCGCCACTGCATGGACTCGGCGGCCACGCCCTCGCCGGCGAACGCCCGCACGTCCATCTCCTCGAAGGTGAGCGGGTTCTCCCGGTGGTGCCGGTTGGAGCCGGCCGGGTCGTGCGGGTAACGGTCGACGGAGATCTTCGCCAGGTAGCGGGTGATCGCTTCGATGCCGGCGTTGTAGAGGGACCGCTGGACGCGGCAGCGGTAGGCGCCCTCGGTGTAGGAGAGTTCGGCGATCTCCCGTTCGACGATCAGGCCGGTGCCGGGTGGTAGCCACTGGACCGGGACCGGTGGGTCACGGTGCAGGGCGGAGCCGCGGGCGTGGCGGAGTTCGTCGTACTCCTGGAATCGTTGCCAGATGACGCCGCCCGCGCCGAGGACCGCTTCGGCCCGGCGGGCGAAGTCCTCGGTGGGTTTGTGGCGCCGGCCCTCGACGTGGCTGACGTAGGAGGGATCGAAGCCCATGCGCGCGGCGAGTTGCTTCTTGGTCATGCCTCGCTCGACCCGCCATTGCGCAAGCACCGTCACGAACTGGTCTGCTGCCCGGTCGATGGGCGAGGTGGTCATCACGGATGTCCCCTTCGCGACGGCAGGTCAAGTGTCGCTGGCTCTCCGTGCTCACAAGGACCTTGTAGCGTTTTGCCGACAGATACCTTGACGAATCCGTCCGCGCCACCACGCTACGTAAAGTAACAATTGCCAAGGGTATTCGTCCGAAAGATCCCCTTGCCCACTGTGGTTAGGCTACCCTTAACCGGGTACCGTGGGTCACCGCGAGCCTTCCGGCGCTCCACAAGAGCCGGCTCGCCGCCACTGCTTCAGCTCGTTCATGCGCAAGGAGTACCGCGGTGACTCAGCGACGAGTGCGCCCGTGACCAGCATCACCCTCGAACTCACGCAGATCCGCCCGCGGCTGCTGGCCCCGGTCACCTCGACCCTGCGTGGCATGTTCGGCACCAGCACCGAGATCCCCGGCCTGGCCCCTGACCTGGTCGTCCGCGATCTGGCCGGCTGGACCCCCGCGGCCCGCCTGGCCGACGTGCACCTGGACACCCTGCTGGACACCGCGCGCCGCCGCTGGAACGCCCAGCCACACGCCGCCGCCGCGCTCGCCTGGAAGGCCTACACGTACTGGCTGGCCCTGCCCGCCGTTCTGGGTTTCGCCTCGGCCCGCCGGGTGCCGCTACTCACCGCGACCGATGTCGTCATGCACTTCGACGACCCGCGACCGCTTGTCACTCTCGGTCTCCGCCCCGACATCCCGGTCGCGGTCCTCCCCAGCGATCCGATCGCGTTCTCCGGCCGCCCCGAGGTCAAAGTCGTCCCCGACGAGGAGGCACTGCTCGGTGAATTCCGCCGCAGCCTGCTCGACGAGCACCTCACCCCACTGCTCGACGCCATCCACGGCCGGGTCCGCCTGGGCAAACGCACCCTGCTCGGCTCGCTGGCGTCCGGCGTCGCCTACGGCGTCCTGCGCTCCGCCGACGCGATCCCCGGCTCCTCCGCCGAGACGATCGACCTGCTGCTCGGCTCGCTCGGCGTCCGCGACCTGATCGAACTGCACCCCGGCCCCACCGGCAACCTCGAACTGAAACGCAAGACCTGCTGCCTGGCCTTCACCCTGCCGCGCCCCAAGGTCTGCCCGGGTTGCTGCATCAAGACCCCTTAGCCGTACGCGTACGTAAGACCCGCGCATCGACGAGTGAGGCCCCCGCCCGAGACAGGGCGGGGGCCTCACTCGTCGGCGCGAACGTCAGCTGGTGAAGGTCACCCGGCGACGACGAACCATGATCAGGGCAACCGCACCGGCGACGAGGAGCAGGAAGCCCCCGCCGAGCACAGCGGCCGTCGAGGAGCCGGTCAGCGGCAGGTTACCGTCGCCGGCGACCGGGGTGGTGCTCGGCGCGGGCGACTCCGAGGCCGGGGTGGAGACGCTCTGCGACGGGGTGGGCTCCTCCGAGGCCGGCGTGGAAACGCTTGCCGACGGGGTCGGGCTGGTCACCGACGGGGACGGCGAGGGCGACTCGCTCGCCGGCGGGACGACGGTGAAGCTGGCCTCGGCGCCCGCGGTCAGCTTGTCGCCGACGGTGGTGCCGAGGATCAGCTTCTGGTGCTTGTCCTTGTCACCACGGAACAGGAAGACGCGCCCGAACGAGACCGCACCCTCGGCGGTGAGCGAGACGGAGGCCTTACCGGCCTCGGTGCCGGTCAGCCAGAACTGGCCGCCGTTGCCGGTCACACTGACCGGGGTACCGTTCGCGTCCACGGCACTGCCGCCGGTGGTGGTCACCTTGATCTCGCCGGCCGGGCCCTTGACCGTGAACGGACCGGCCTTCTCGCCCGCTGCCGCGGTAGCACTGGCCGGGTCGACGCTCAGCTCGCCCTTCGGCTCCGGCTCGCCGACCGCCTTGGTGGTGAGGTAGTCGTAGACCTTCTTGATGACGTCGTACTGCGGTTCCTCGGTCAGCCGGTCCCGGCGGTTCCACTCGCCCAGGGTGATGCCGTCGCTGAAGTGCCAGACCGCGGTCTGGGTCCCGAAGTAGAGCAGCTTGTCCCGGGTGGCGTCGGACAGACCGCTCGCCGAGGCGCCGGCGGCCGCCAGCAGCTGGGCCGCGTCACCGTTCGGGTAGCCCTTGCTCAGCACCCACTGGACCTTGTTGAGGTTCTTGACCTCGGACTCGCTCCAGGTGCCCTCGTCGTACGCCTCGTTGATGGCGACCGGGGTGTGGAAGTCGATGCAGTAGACCGGAACACCCTGGCCGCCCTGGATCGAGAAGGCGAGGCTGCCCACCGACTTGCCCTCGCCGTTCAACACCAGACGGACGCCGTCTCGCTGCGAGATGGCGACACCGGTGGTCTTCTCGTCGGCGGCGGCGGGCATTGCGGAACCGAGCAGCAGTGCGCTGCCGGCGACGGCGGCCAGCGCGGCCTGCGCCAGACGGTGTCCTCGTTTTCCGAACATCAGGAGTGTCTTCCTCTTCCCCGGGGAACGACCCGCACAGACGCGCGGGATGGGCGAGCGTCGCCTTTTCCCGGGATCGCAACAATGTGGACGGGAAGGCGACACAGAGGATTATGCACATGCCATCGAAGTATTGCCACCTTTGATGGACTATTAGGTCGAAAGCCTCGGCTGCAGACGGCGAAATACCTGGTCACAGAGGTCCGCTTAGACGTGGATCACGTAAGCCGAATCGGCGTACGCACGAATTGGAAAATAATTTTCAGCTCTTTTTTCACGGCGAATTCCAGCCAGCGAGCGAAAGGTGCGCAGCATTAATGGACGGCATATTAAGCACGTCGTGTCGGACACATAGCGTCGCTACGGTTCCGTCCCGTCATCCTAACGTGCGAGCCGCGAGGTCGGGCAAGCCCGGTTCGGGAGATTTCTCCCACTGGATACGCCACCGGCCTGGTTGAACACCCGCGAAGGGCGCTCAGCCAGGCCGGTCGGAGACGGTCAGAAGGTCTTGTCGGCGCTCAGAACAGCGTCGGGGTCGTCGACCAGGTGCCGGACGTCCCACATCCACACCCCGCCGGTCCAGACCGGGCGGAAACCCACCAGGTCGGACATCGTGCGAAGCATCTCGATGTCCCGGGTCTGCGGGGTCAGCACGACCACGCCGGCCTTCCAGAACCGGAGGTCGGCCAGGGCCATCTCGCGCCGGGCGTCGGTGATCACCGGCACCGGGTTGCCACCCCGGATCGAGGAGATCAGACCGCTGGTCGGCCGCCACGGCGGCGCGAACATCGCGGTCCGGTCACCGGGGTTCTGCGGGTTCTGGTTGGGCAGAAGGGCGTACGCCCCGGCGATGCGCATGTCCTGGCCGGTGACGGCACTCCAGCGCAGCGGGTCCGGGTAGTTGCTGTCCGGCAGCGGCAGGGTGACCATCGTGTGCGCATCGTCGATGAAGTCCCGCCAGACCCCCGAGGTGACGAACTCCGGCACCGGGTCCATCGGTGTGGTGGCCAGCGGCCGCGGGATCAACGGCACCAGGGCCATCGCGACCGCGGTGACCATCGCCACCCCGACCGGCCCACGGGCGGTCGGCTGGGATCGCATCAGGTCGGCGGCGCGCTGGCAGCCCAGCGCCAGCACGATCCCGACGACCGGGGCGATCGCCATCGCCCACCGGGTCGGCACCGCCGAGTTGAGCACCGGCAGGTGGTGCAGCGCGGCCCAGACGCCGGGGATACCGGTGTCGACACCGTTGAGAACGATGCGCGGGCCGAGCGACATGGCACCGAAGAGGATCGCGATCCCGCCGAGGGCGCGCACCGCCACCGACCGGCGCAGCCAGACGAGCAGGCCGAGGAAGAGGACGATCAGGCCCCAGCCGAAGAAGGCGTTCTCCTCCGCCGGGTTCTGGGTGAGCCGGGCCGCGGTCGCCGAGTCGCCGGCCATCGAGTGCCGCGAGTAGGCGGCGAACGAGCCCAGGTCGGCACCGAAGTTACGGACGAACTCGGCCAGGCCCTGGTAGCTCTGCGGTCCGAAGAACTGAACGCTGAGCGGGTAGGCCAGCACGGCCAGAGTGGCGGCCGCGGTCACCCCGAGGGCGCGCAGGAACGGCCACATCTCGCCCCGGTGATCCCGGCGGCGGGTGACCGCCATGACCGCGCAGAAGATGCCGAGGCCGACCGCGGTCATGAAGAGGATCTCGAGGTTGATGAAGGCCTGCCAGATCAGCAGGCCGGCCAGGATCAGGCCGTTACGCAGGGCCCGGCCACGGACCCGCAGCTCCAGAGTGCGCCAGATGATCAGCGGGACCAGGAACTGGGAGACGATGTTCGGGTGGCCGCCGGCGTGCGAGACCATGCTCGGCGCGAAGGTGGCGAAGAGTGCACCCACCCAGGCCGCGGCCCGAGAGGCGACGAAGCGGCGCGAGAGCACCAGATACCACGAAGCACCGGTAATTGCCAATGCGCCGGTGAGAAATACGTTGAAGGCCACATGCGGGCCGAACAGAAGAGTGACAGGCGTCAGTGGCAACGAAACGGCCAACACAGAGGTGTTGGCCATCATGTTCACCCCGTCGGGGTAATTCAAGCGGTCCGAGAAGAACGGATAAGCGCCATCCGTGAGCACCCGCGCACCGTGCGCCAGCATCCACTCGAAGAAAGCCTGATCCTGCGGATCATCTCGAAGTTCATGATCAAGATTGAGCCACAACGGAGCGGTCAGCATGAACGCCGCGATCACGAATGTCGTGATCGCGGCAACGTCCCGCCAGGTGACCGCAAGCCGCCTGACCTGCGGTTTCTCGGCCTCCGCTGGGGAGGCCGGAACCGTTGGAGCGGTCACCGTGCCGTTTGACCCGAGGGCTATCAGCTCCGCGTCCAGGTCGACGTCGGCGGTCACTTGGCTCGGCGGCAGAACGTTCTCGCCGGTCGACTGGCCTGTCGAGTCAAAACCCGTAATCGTCATAGCATCGGCGAGCCTAACCGAGGATTCCAAGAAGCCACCGGTGTGCGGCCCACACGTGATAGAGCCGATATGTACGCGTGTTTTCCGCGTGTCCAACGCGGGGTCCACTCTGTGGACATCGGATGGGGTAACCCATCCGAGTGCCGCATCACCTATGTCTCAATCAGGCCAAAAAATCAGTGGCGCCGAGCACTCAACTTTCGGATAGGCGCTTCAGATGGTTAACTTCAGCGGTCCCGCTGTCAGCTCAGATCGGCAAGATGAGGGAACCTCACCTATGGCAGACATCACTGGAGACCAGCGGATCCAGTCTGAAGTGCTCGAAGGCCTAGCTACCGCGGTCAATCACCGCAGGTGGTTCGTCGAGCTCGCTCTCCCGTACCTCGGAGACAACCCCATCGAGATCGGTAGCGGTCTCGGGGACTACGCGATCGAGTGGGCGGAGCATCTGCCGAAGTTCACCGCGACCGAGGCCGACCCGGACCGGCTCGTCCTGCTCAAGGAGCGGATGGACGAGTACTCGAACATCACCGTGCGGCAGATGCTGCTGCCGGCCGATGACGCGAACTCCGAGTACAGCGCCGCCGTCTCCTACAACGTGCTCGAACACATCGAGGACCACGTGGGCGCGCTCCGCAGTATGAAGGAACTGGTCCGCCCGGGCGGCAAGGTGATCATCATCGTGCCGGCGTTCATGTTCGCGATGAGCCAGGTCGACATCGCGACCGGGCACATCCGCCGCTACACCAAGAAGACGCTTGGCGCCGCCTTCACCGAGGCCGGGCTGGAGATCGAGAAGCTGCACTACGCGAACGCGCTGGGCCTTCTCGGCTACTACACCGCCACCAGCATCTTCAAGCTGGCTCCGAAAGAGGGGCCGATGGTCAAGATCTACGACAGCGTGGTGCTGCCGGTGACCAAGACCGCCGAGAAGGTCTTCCGGCCGCCGTTCGGCCAGTCGGTCTTCTGCGTGGCCCGCGTTCCCGACTGACGTTCTCCCGGATGAAGGCCGCCGACCGGTGTCGGCGGCCTCTTTCATGTCCGAAAGTCAGCCACTTTGTATCCGAAGGTCAGCCGCGAACCTGGTAGGTCGGGCGGATCGTGGCCCGGGCCAGGGTGTGGAACGCGAGGTTGAACCCGACATACGCCGGGGAGGCGTCCGGAGTCACCTCGAGCCCGTCGACGTCGATCGCGTGGACCGCGAAGACGTAGCGGTGCGCCCGGTCGCCGGGCGGCGGGGCCGAACCACCGTAGTCCCGGTCGCCGTAGTCGTTGCGGACGCAGAACGCGCCGTCCGGCAGCGGGGCGATCCCGCGGGCCAGGTCGGTGACCGAAGCCGGCAGATTGACCAGCACCCAGTGCCAGAAACCACTGCCGGTCGGCGCGTCCGGGTCGAAGCAGGTGACCACGAAGCCGCGCGTCCCGGCCGGGAAGCCCGACCAGGACAGCTGCGGCGACAGGTTCTTCCCGCCCACGCTGGTGTGCACGAAGAGATCGTCCAGGGGCTGCCCGTCCGTGACGTCCGCGCTGGTCACGGTGAAAGCCGGGACCTGCGGCAGGAGATCGTACGGATCGGGCGCCAGGGCGCGGTCAAGACTCATGGTGGGGCCTCCGACGTGGTTTTCAACTGATCACGTTTTCCCACGGTGAGCAGAGACTAACCGTTCAACATGTCGAGCACCCTTCGTCCGGATTGCCACACGCCGTCACACGATCGGGTAAACGCACAGGCGGTGCGCATGAGATCGGCCCGCATCGGTAATGCTTCTGTCAGACATCCGACCGGGTGTGCGCGGCACAGATCCCTGCGCCTGGTCGTGATCGGCTGCCGTATGGCACGGTGGTCAGCTAGTCGGCACCCGTCGGATTCGGCGGGTGCTGACTGCTGTCCGGACCTGTTTCCGCTCCCCGTGGTGAGGCCCGGCCGCTTGGTAGGCCCGGCCGCTTGGTGAAGATCAACCCAGCCGCGACACCGACAGCCCGTCGTAGACCTTGCGGTAGACCACACCGGTGCGACTGTTGCCCGCGTCGATCATCATCCCCTTGCCCATGTAGATGCCCACGTGACCGCGGCCCACCACCAGGTCACCGGGCAGGGCCGAGGAACGCGACACCGCCCGCGCCCGGCGGGCCTGACCCCCGGACGAGTGCGGCAGGCGGAGACCGGCCTTGGCGAACGCACGCTTGGTCAGACCCGAGCAGTCGAAGCCGCCCGGCCCGGCACCGCCACGGACATACCGCTTGCCTACCTGCGACCTGGCGTACGCGATGACCGCCCGCATGTCCCGGCCGCGCATCTCCCGGATCCGGGTCTCCGAACCCCGAGTCACCTTCCGCGACTGCCCGCGCCCCGCGAAGGACGTCCACTCGCGGCGTACCGCGACGCTCTTCCGGGCCGACCGGGCCACCCGTGCGGCACGTTCGGGCCGCTGTCCCCGGATGTCCGGACGCTCAGCGAACCGCTCGGCACTCCGCGCTATCACACGCTCGGCCGCACGCCTCTCCTGCCGCTCGGCCCTCCGCGCCGAGCGACGTTCAGCTGCCCGAACCCCGGAACGTCCAGCCGCCCGGCTATTCGGACTTCCAGCCGCCCAGGTATCCGGACTTCCAGCCGCCCGAGTCTCCGGGCGGTCAGCCGTCCGGCTCGCCGGGGGCTCAGCGGTGCCCGGCAGAGGGCGATCCGCTTCGCCCGGGTCGCTCCGTATGTGCCGCAATGTGGGCGGCACCGGCCGCAGGACCAGGGACCGGCGGGGCATCGCTCGTGAGGCGCGCTCCACCGTGCTCTGGCGGCTCCGCAAGCCGGCGACCAGCGTGGCCGGGTCGATACCGGCGTCGAACTGGAACTCCTGGAGCCGCTGCCGCAAGGACCGCGCCCCCAGGGGCGGCGGCTTCTCGATCTCCGCAGCCAACGGTTGATCCGCGAGTTCCGGTGTCACCGGCAGGGCCATCGGCGTCATGACAGCGTCGTGCTCGACCGGGTCTAGCGCCGGCGTGATGACGGCCAGCGCGAGCGCGCCGACGGTCAGCACCCGGCGGGTGGACGAACCGTGCAGTGTTTGCCTCCGAAATAGGCCCGGGGCACTCGCGCGAATCTCATCCTCACGTCACCGGTGGAGCTGGTCACGTTTAGGCCGCCGTTGAAGGCGGCAATGAGAACCCGGACAACCGTGCTTATTCCGTGGACCATGCCAACACAACATCGAATCCGCCGGGGTGCGATTCACATAATTGATCCCCGATCACGAACCGGTAAACACCGCGTTCAGCACGGATCCGGCAGATTCACCCGTACTCCGGTAGTGGTAGCTCCGTCACCCAGTTCGGCGTCGCTCGGACGTGCACCGAAGGGCATGTCGAAGGGCAGCACGCCAGCCACCGTCTCGCCCGGCTGAATCTCGTTGAGCAGCGTGGAACCGCGATCGTTCAGAAATACCGCAGCCTGTTCCGCGACGGCGTAGGCTACGCCGTCGTCGTCCCGGACACGTTGTGCGGCGCTGTCGAACAACACCGGTTCCCGGCCGTTGTTGGTCACTTTCACATCGAGCAGACAGAATTGCCCGGCGGCTTCTTGCTCCATACCACTCGGGCCGACCGAAGGCACCCCACAACGCACACCGGTCACGTCCACGTCGAATCCACCGCCCGGGGAATCGTCCGGCGCCACCGCGATCATCGACGCCGGCGGCGGTGTGGTCACCACCGCCCACGCGCCGAAGGCGACCAGCCCGGCCGAGGCGAGCACACCGCCGGCGACCCAGCTCCGCGCTCGCCGCCGCAGGGCGTTCGACTCCTCGTCGTCGTACCAGTCTGGGCGCGTCCGCCCCTCGTCGTACCGGTCGGGGCGTGTTCGCCGCGGAGGTGCGTGCCGGGCGGGCTCCCGCCGCGAGCGTCCCGCCCGGGAGGACTCGTCCCGGGCGGTGTCGGAGCGGTGCGGTGCGTACGTCACGGAGTCCCCCAGCGATCGGCAACCACGCCCGAGGCGGACGCGGTGTCCGTCCATGCTGAGTTCGACACGACCGAACAGGGCCGCGACTCGCCGCATATTCGACTTTATCGGTCATAACACTTGGTAACGGTTCACTCGAAGGTGTGATCAGCGCTGAAGGACGATCTTTCCGAAGTGATCACCCGACTCCATCAGGGCCTGCGCGGCCGCCGCCTGAGCCAACGGGAACGTGCGATGGATGACCGGCCGCACCAGTCCCGCGGCCACCAGCGGCCACACCTGATCACGGACACCCGCCACGATCCGCGCCTTGTCCGCCGCCGGCCGCGCCCGCAACGACGTCGCCGACACCCGGCCCCGCTTGGCCATCAACCGGCTCAGATCCAACTCGGCCGACACGCCGCCCTGCATGCCGATGACCGTGATCCGGCCGTCGAGTGCCAGCGCCGCCACGTTCCGGGCCAGGTACTTCGCACCGATGATGTCCAGGATCACATCGGCGCCCCGATCGCCGGTGTGGGCGAGCACCGCCCGTACAAAATCGTCGCTCTGGTAGTCGATCGTCAGCTCGGCACCCAGCGCACGTAACCGCTCATGCTTCTCCGCCCGCGCGGTCACCAGGACCTTCGCACCCATCGCCGCCCCCAACTGGACCGCGAACGTGCCGATCCCACTGCCGCCACCGTGCACCAGCAACGTCTCCCCCGGCCGCAGCCGGTCCCGGTCCACCACGTTGGACCACACGGTGCAGGCCACCTCCGGTAACGTCGCCGCCTCGACCAGCGACAACCCCGCCGGAATCGGCAGCAGCTGCCCCACCGGCACCGAAACCCGCTCGGCATAACCACCACCGGCCAGCAGCGCACAGACCCGCTCACCCAGGTGGAACCCGGTCACGCCGGGCCCGACCGCGCTGATCACCCCGGAACACTCCAGCCCCGGATAGGCCGGCGCCCCCACCGGCGGCGGATAGAACCCCTGCCGCTGCAGGACATCGGCCCGGTTCACCGCCGACGCCGTGACGTCGACGATCACCTCACCGCCCCGAACCTCCGGATCGGCCACCTCAACCCAGGCGAGCTGCTTGTTCTCGATAACGATCGCGCGCATACGGCCGACTCTGCCCCACCGGTACGACAAGTTCCAGACGCGGGTGGCAGACTAGAGCGGCACCACGGGAGGACTCGCCTAGTGGCCGATGGCGCCGGTCTTGAAAACCGGTATGGGGAAACTCATCGTGGGTTCGAATCCCACGTCCTCCGCACCATCCAGCAGCGCGAACACGGGGGTCCCCGGTCGGAAGACCGGGGACCCCCGTGTTCACCCAGCGAGTTCATGGCGACACGATCAGTGATCCAACTCGGCGGGCTGTGCACAACGGACCGGTCAGCCTGTGGATAACCCTGTGGAGAAGCCTGTGGGGCTGTGGATAAGTATGTGGATTCAGCGGGTCCAGTCGTGTTTGGCGGCTCGGATCAGGCGGTCCTTCAGCTCTCGGGTGTGGCGGCGGCTTACCGGGAGTTCCACACCGTCCACTGCCACCACGTAACCGGAGCCGGTCAGGCGCAGCTCGGTCACCAGGCGCAACTGGACCAGGTAGGAGCGGTGGATGCGAACGAAACCGGCGTTGGCCCAGCGTTCGGCCAGGGTGGCCAGCGATACCCGTACCAGATGGGAAGTCTCTCCGATGTGTAACCGTGCGTAGTCGCCCTGCGCCTCGACCCACCGCACCGACGAACGGGGCAGCATCCGGGTGGTGCCGGCCAGCTCGACCGGGATGGCCGGCTCGTCCTGCGGTGGGGACGGCACCGCCCGCAGCCCGGCCACCCGGCGCAGCGACTCGCCGAGGCGTTCGGCGCGGACCGGCTTGCGCACGTAGTCGGTGACGCCCAGGTCGAAGGCGTCGACCGCACCGTCGTCGTAGGCGGTCACGAACACGATCGCGGGCGGCTGGGCGAACCGGCGCAGTATCCGGGCCAGTTCCATCCCGTCCAGGCCGGGCATCCGGATGTCCAGGAACACCGCGTCGACCTCGGTGTCCCGCAGCACCCGCAGCGCCTCGGTGGCGTCGCCGGCCCGGTGCACGTGGGCGACCCGGCCGTCCGCGTTCAGCAGATAGGCCAGCTCGTCCAAAGCCGGGGGCTCGTCGTCGACAGCGAGCACGACAAGGCTCATGCCCGCACCTGGGGATGGAACTTCGGCACCCGCATGCTCACTTTCGTCCCCGCGCCGGGCGCGGTCTCCACCACCAGCCCGTGATGATCGCCGAACACCGCCCGCAATCGCTCGTCCACATTGACCAGGCCGACATGTTCGCCGTCCTCAGTCTCCAAGGGGGCTCCGAACAGCGCGGGATCCATGCCGACCCCGTCGTCCTCCACCGTGATGTGGCACTCCGCTCCGGCATCACGGGCTTCGATGCTCACCATACCGACGCCGGGCTTGCGGGACAGGCCGTGCCGCACCGCGTTCTCCACCAGCGGCTGCAGGCACAGGAACGGCAGGCCGACGGGCAGCACCTCGGGGGCGATCTGGAGCCGCACCTGCAGACGGTCGCCGAACCGGGCCCGTTCGATGGTGAGGTAGCGGTCGATCGACCGGAGTTCCTCGGCGAGCGTGGTGAACTCGCCGTGCGCCCGGAACGAGTAGCGGGTGAACTCGGCGAACTCCAGGATCAGCTCCCGGGCCCGTTCCGGGTCGGTGCGCACGAACGAAGCGATCGCGGTCAGCGCGTTGTAGATGAAGTGCGGGCTGATCTGGGCTCGTAACGCCCGTACTTCGGCTCGGGCCAGCCGTTCCCGGGAGGAGTCCAGCTCGGCCAGCGCGATCTGCGAACCGGCCCAGCGAGCCGTCTCCAGGGTTGCCTGCACCAGGCCGGGAGCCGGCTGGTCGTCACCGACGGCCACCAGGGCGGCCCGCGCGGCCCCGCCCGGCCCGGTCATCGGCGCGACCACCGCGCCGCGCACCACGCAGTCGACCCGATCGCAGGGCAGCTCGGAACTGTTGAGCACGACCGAACGCTGCGTCGCCACGGCCCGCCGGGCAGCGGCGATCAGCTGGTCCTCGTGGTGGGCGCCGCGACCGTCGTAGGCCAGGCAGCGCTCGCCGTCGACGATCGCCAGCCCGACCGCCCCGACCAGCACCCGCAGATGCCGGACCGCCTTGGACGCCGCCGCCGGGCTGAGACCGGCTCGCAGCGGCTCAGCGGCCAGCGAGGCGGTGTGCAGCACGTCGTAGGTGGCCCGCTGCATGGCGGTGGCGATGCCGCGCCGGGCCCGCAGGCGCAGCACGGCCACCACCGCGGCGGCGAGGGCAGCCAACACGGCCAGCACCGCCAGCACACTTCCGATCTGCCCGGTCACGGGACAGATACTTCAGTAGGCACCCTTGCGCTTCAAGACCACGAAGATGGTGCGCCACAGGATGCTCAGGTCGTACGTCAGGGACCAGTTGTCCACGTAGTAGAGATCCAGCCGGACCGCCTCGTCCCAGGACAGGTCGGATCGTCCGCTGACCTGCCACAGTCCGGTGATGCCGGGCCGCACCAGGAGCCGCCGGCGGACGTCACCGAGGTAGTCGCCGTCGTCCGCGGGCAGCGGGCGGGGACCGACCAGCGACATCTCGCCCTTGAGCACGTTGATCAGCTGGGGCAGCTCATCGAGGGAGGTGGCCCGCAGTTTCTGCCCGAAGGCGAAGATCCGCGGGTCGTGCTTCATCTTGAAGAGCATGCCGTCGGACTCGTTGAGTTCCTCAAGCGTGGCCTTGCGCTCTTCGGCGTCCTGGTACATCGTCCGGAACTTCCAGACTTTGAAAGTACGCCCGTCGTGGCCCACCCGGGTCTGCCGGAAGAAGACCGGCCCGGGGTCGGAGAGCCGGATACCGAGCGCGATGACCGCCAGGATCGGGCTGATCAGCAGCAGGCCGAACGCGGCCGCGGCCCGGTCCATCAGGTTCTTGATCAGCCAGCCGGGGCCGGAGAGGGTCGGCTCCTCGACGTGCAGAAGTGGCAGGCCCTCGATCGGGCGGATGTGCACACGGGGGCCGGCAATGTCGGTGAGCTGCGGGGCGACCACCAGGTCCACGCCGGTGCCTTCGAGCTGCCAGGCGAGGCGGCGCAGTTCGCCGGGTTCGGCGCTGGCCGAGCCGCAGACCGCGATGGTGTCGGCGCCGACCTCACGGACCAGGGAGAGCACGTCCCGCCCGGCGTAGACCGGAACCGGCGTCTCGATCCCCCGGGCGGCCGCGAAACCGTCGGTGAGGTGGATGGCGACCGGGATGAGACCGGCGGCCGGGCTGCGGGTGACCGCGGTGTAGACCTCGAGGGCCTCCGGCAGCGTGCCGACCAGGACCATCCGGTGCGCGCCGTGGCCGGTGTGCCGCCGGGCCAGGTGCAGCACCTGACGGGCGAAGACCCGGCCGAGCAGGATGAGGATCACCGCACACAACGACACCGTCGCGACCGTGCCACGGGACAGGTCGGTCTTGGTGGCGAACGCGAGCAGGGAGACGGCGGCGACGACCGTGACCGAGGTCCGGATGACCCGTTTGTACTCCTCGCTGCCCAGACCGAGATAGCGCCGGTCGTAGGTGCCGCTGGTCCAGAGCAGGATCAGCCAGCCGAGCGGCAGTGCGATGTAGGCGAAGAAGAAGAACAGGTCCGGGCCTTCGAGGAAACCCCAGGACCGGTTGAGGCCGGCGCGCGACTTCTCCAGCGAACTGGCGATGTAGCTGGCGCCGAGCACCGAGATCAGGTCGAACACCACGAGCACCAGCGTGTACGGCCGATGCCAGCGCGATTTCCGACGGCTCTGCCTGCCCCAGGCGTTTCGGGGCACCCCGTTGCTCGGTGGCGGTTGTTCCTGCCACTCGAAGCTGTCGTACCGCACGGGTCCGCTCCGGCTGCTGTCGGTAGTTGGGCGATGCAGGCTAGTAGTCACTCCGCCTACGTCCTCCCGCATCCGGAAAAAGATTACGCAACGCCACGACCTCGGGATCGTCGGTGGGCCCGCTGATACCCGTACGCGTCACAACGGATGCCAGGGACCGGGCCACTATACCGATGGATCGGCCATAAAGAAGGAGACGATCCTGACGTATACGGACCGTTATCGTTCAGTAGCAATTCATCGGACCAGCTTGGACAACCGGCGGTCGGCGAGCGGCTTTCCTCCGGTCTGGCAGGTCGGACAGTACTGCAGGCTCTTGTCCGCGAAGGAGACCTCACGCACCGTGTCGCCACAGGCCGGGCACGGTAATCCCGTGCGGGCGTGCACCCGCATTCCGGCGCGTTTCTCCCCTTTGAGTTCGGCTGCTCGCTGCCCGACGGACCGGCCCACCGCATCGTTCTCGATCTCCCGCATCGCCGTGTACAGGACAGCGATCTGCTCGTCGGTCAATTTCCCAGACAGCGCGAACGGTGAGAGACGGGCCGCGTGCAGGATCTCATCGGAATAGGCGTTGCCGATTCCGGCGAGCACCTCCTGGTCCACCAGAACGCCCTTGATCTGCCCTTTTTTGCTTCGGATCCGCTCGGTGAACTCGTCGAGCGAGACGGCCAGCGCGTCCGGGCCGAGCCGGGCCACCCCGGGCACCTCGGACGGGTCCCGGACCAGGTAGGCGGCGAGTGACTTCTGCGTACCGGCCTCGGTCAGGTCGAACCCGGACCCGTCGTCGAGCCGCATCCGCACCGCGATCGGTCCGCTGCCCGGCTTGAGCGGGGCCGGCGACTTGAACGAGTCCCGATAGTGCAACCAGCCGGCGCGAGCCAGGTGCACGACCAGATGAAAGTCTCCGACGCCGATGTCCAGGAACTTGCCGTGCCGGCCGGCGCTTCCCAGCAGCAGCCCGGTCAGGACGGACGGCTGCGGATCGTAGGTCTTCAAGGCACTGAACGAGGACACTTCGAAACGTTCCACGGTGTGGCCGACCGCACGCTCGCGCAGGTAAGCGGCGAGCGCCTCGACCTCAGGGAGTTCGGGCACCCGTTCACGGTAGCGTTTCGCGCCATGAAGGTGGTGGTAGCGCACAACCGGTACCGCGAGGCGATCCCGTCCGGCGAGAACGTCATCGTCGACACCGAGATCGGTCAGCTCCGGGAGTCCGGCGTCGAAGTCGTGCCGTTTCAGCGCAGTTCCGACTCGATCGCGGAGATGTCGGCGGCCCGCAAGGTGCTGCTGCCGATCTCGCCGGTCTACGGAGTCGACGCGCAACGGGACCTGTCGGCGTTGCTGAAGGAGGAACGGCCGGACGCGTTGCACCTGCACAACCCGTACCCGCTGCTCTCGCCCTGGGTCATTCGCACCGCGCACGCGCACGGTGTCCCGGTGGTGCAGACCGTGCACAACTACCGGCAGGTCTGTTCGTCCGGGCTCTACTTCCGGGACGGCCACAACTGCCACGACTGCCAGGGCAAACTGCTGGGCTGGCCGGCGATCCGCAACCGCTGCTACCGGGGTTCCGCCGCGCAGAGCGCGATCATGGCGACCACCCTGGCCGTGCACCGGCCGACGTGGCGTTCGGTGGATCGGTACATCGCGCTCACCGACAAGATCGCCGCGCACCTGACCGACTACGGCATCCCCGCCGACCGGATCGTGATCAAGCCGAACGGTCTGCCCGACCCCGGCGCCCCCGAACCCCTCGGTGACGGATTCCTCTACGGCGCCCGGCTCTCCCCCGAGAAGGGCCTGAGCCTGCTGCTCGACGCCTGGCGCCGGCACCCTGACGGCAGCCTCGGCCCACTGCGCATCGCCGGTGACGGCGAGCTGCGCCCGCTGGCCGAGCAGGCAGCCGCCGAACGCTCCGACGTCACCTATCTGGGCCCTCTGGACCGGGCCGGCATGATCGCCGCCCGCCGCGCCTCAGCTGTGGTGATCGCGGTCCCCACCTGGGAGGACGTACTCCCCACGGTGATCCTGGAGGCGATGTCCTCCGGCCGCGCGGTCCTGGGCACCGCCGTCGGCGGCATCCCCTACATGATCGGCACCGGCCCGGAAGCCGCCGGCTGGCTCTCAGCACCCGACCCGGAGTCCTTGGCGGCAGCACTCCCGTCAGCCCGCGCCGGCGCCCCCCTGGCGGCCACCGCGGCCCGAGCCCGCTACCGGCAACACTTCCACCCCGACGTCCTGACCCCCCGCTTGATCTCCATTTATGCGGAAATGTCCCAACACGTCAACCGATAAAACCAATTCGCGCTGGTACGCCTACAAATCCTGCCATTTAGACACCTCCCGTAGCTACGACGCGAGGCAGGCGAAGAGCGAGGTCCCCCCGCGACCGCCGGGCGGAAGCGGTCCGCGCGCCGAGGCGGAATCGCCGCAAGGCCAGGACCAGTGCGGTGCGTGCCGACTTGGGGTTCGATCCGAACCCCAAGTCGGCACGCACGGCGGGGACCGCTGACGTGTGGTGAGTTGGGGTGCGGGCTGCACCCCAACTCGGCACGCGTGGGTGAGGCGAGGTTTACGGGTTCAGAGCCGCTCGGCCGGTGAACGCGATCGACGCCGCCAGGAAGCCGCCATTGACCAGTGTGAAGAGGCCGACGAACCAGACCGCCAGCTGCGGGGCGACCAGCAGGACCACGCCGGCCAGGGCGATCACCGCTCCGTAGTCGCGGACCAGCTTGACCACCCGGACCGGCAGCGACGTGCTGGTGACCATGCTCGACGCCTGGGCGCCGGACTGCATCACCGACGTGACCAGGTTGACCATCCAGGTGGCGGCGAAAGCCGCGAGCAACCAGGCAGGGGTAGCCGGCTCCTGAGCTGCGGCGGTGGCGGCCAGGGCGGCCACCAGCGATATCTGGACCGCGACGTCACAGAGCACGTCCAGACGGCCGCCGGCCGGGCTGGACTGGCCGGTGACCCGCGCCAGCTGGCCGTCGGAGCAGTCGAAGGCGTACGCCGCCTGCCAGCCGACCAGAGCGATCAGGCCGATCAGCGGGCCCCAGACCCAGCCTTCAGCGACCGGGCCGGCGGCGGCGATGACGATGAACGACGTCAGGACGCCGATGCCCAGGTTGAAAACGCTGAGCACGGTCGGGGTGAGGCGGTGTTTGTGGGCGAAGACCGCGATCCGGGAGGCGAGGCGCTGGCTGATCGCCTCGCTGAACAGGCCACCACCACGGTTGACCGCGTAGTAGTCGGCTGCGGTGGGCGTACCGCCGCCGTGGGGTCTGCCGGACGCCGGGCCGCCTGGCGCGGGCGAACCGGAACCGGCCGCACCGCCGGGCGTGGCCGAACCGGCGGCCGGTGACCCGAAACCGGGCGCCCCGGAGCCTGGTGAGCCGGAGCCGCCGGAGCCAGGTGCGGGCGACGATGACCCGGGTGGGCCGTCGATTCGGGTGCTGGTCAGCGGCTGGCCGTCCGGGTGGCCGGGGCCGCGTCCGTGGTCAGAGGGTCGCGAGGACATCGTTGTATTCGGCCAGCTTCTGCCGAATCTGCTCCGGCGTCAGGGCGAGGTGCTCGATGATGGTGTAACGATCCGGGCGGGTTCGCGGCGCGAAGTGGATGACCTGGACGAACTGCTCGGCGTCGAGGCCCACGTCGGACGGGGTCCGCGGCAGCTGGTGCCGTGCCAGGGTGTCGGACATCTGCTTGAGCCGCCGCTCGTCGCCGCGCAGGAACGTGCAGAACAGCGCGCCCATCCCGGCCAGCTCGCCGTGCGACGCGGTCTCCGGGAAGAGCGAGTCGATGGCGTGCATGATCTCGTGGCAGCCGCCGCTGCACGGGATGCTGGTGCCGGCCACCGCCATCGCCAGGCCACTGGAGATCAGCGCCTCGGCGAGGGTCGTGACGAACGCATCGTCGGACATGTCGCCGGGCATCGACAGGATCGCCTCGGCACCCATCCGGGACAGCGACGCGGCGAGACCGTCGACGGATTCGCCGCGGATCTCACGAGCCAGTTCCCAGTCGGCGAGGGCGCTGATGTTGCTGACCACGTCACCGATGCCGGCCCGGTTGACCCGGTCCGGGCCGCTCTCGACGAAGTCCAGGTCGACGATCACACCGAACGGGATGTGCACGCCGTACGAGCCTTTGATCCCGTCGTTGACGAGGCTGGCGACCGGGGAGGCGATGCCGTCGTTGGCCAGGCTGGTCGCGACCGAGACCATCGGCAGGCCCCAGCGGCTGGCCGCGTACTTTGCGGTGTCCACGGTCTTGCCCCCGCCGATGCCGACCACCGCGTCGTAGTGACCGTGACGCAGCTTGGCCGACAGGTCGAGAGCGGCGTCCAGGGTGCCGCCGCCGGTGACGAAGACCTCGGCCGAGTTCAGCGAGGGGCGCAGCAGGTCGACGATCTGCTCGCCGAGACCGGGCCCGACCACCACGGCGACGTCTCCGCCGGACGAGATGCGCCCGTCCTGGAGGATCTTGCCGAGGTCGGCGACCGCGCCCCGCCGCACTTCGATGTGCAGCGGGGTCTGGACGCTACGGGCTAGTAGTGGCATGCGATGTCCCGGGCCTTCGCCAGGTCCTCGTGGTTGTCGACCTCGACCCAGGAGACCGTGCCGATCTCCGCGGCCCGCACCTCGTTGCCCCGGTCGGCGTAGAGCTGGAACCCGTCCTCGTAGAACTGGTTCGGGTCCTTCTCGAAGGTCGCCTTGAGCGCGTCGGCCAGTTTGCCGGCCGCGGACGCCTCGATGATGTTGGCGCCGATGTACTCGCCGAAGGCCTCGGAGGGCTCCATCAGCTTCGTGATTTTGGTCAGCTGTCCATCTTCATTGAAGACGGTCTTCATCTCCTCGTCAGCGAGCTTCTTCACGCTGTCGATGGCGAGGAGGATGCTCGGGCCACGCTTGGCCAGCAGAGTGTGCTCGACGCTGACCGGGTGCACGGTGTCGCCGTTCACCATCAGCGCGCCCTGGGCGAAGTGGTCCCGGGCGAGCCACAGGGAGTAGGCGTTGTTCCACTCCTCGGCCTTGTCGTTGTGAACCAGGGAGATCTTCACGCCGTACTTCTGCTCGAAGCCTTCGACGCGCTCCTCCACCGCCCCGGCGCAGTAGCCGACGACGATGGTGACCTCGGACAGCCCGGCTGCCGCGAGGTTCCGGAGCGAGATGTCCATGATCGTGGTCTCACCGTCCACCGGGACCAGGGCCTTCGGCAGGGTGTCCGTGTATGGGCGCAGTCGGCGCCCTGCCCCGGCGGCGAGTACCAATCCGATCATGGGGGTGGTTCCTTCCAAGCGCGTTAGAGGGGTGCCCAGCGAGGATAACGGCAGCAGTCCCATCCGTAGGACTCGCGAGGGGCGCACCGAAAATGATATAGACCCGGCTTCTAAGCTGGGGACCATGACCGCTGAGCAGCTGATCTCGTTCGCCCGTGGAGCTCCGTCGCTGGACATCGTCGACGTCGAGGGTTTGAAGGCCGCCGCCGCGCGCGCGTTCGACGCCGATCCGGCCGGAGTGACCGCCTACGGCACCTCCGTCGGTTACCTCCCGCTGCGGAAGTGGATCGCCGACAAGCACGGCGTCTCCGCCGACCAGGTCATCGTGACCAACGGCTCGCTCCAGGCGGACGCGTTCCTCTTCGGCCACCTGGTGCAGCCCGGCGACGACGTGATCGTGGAGAAGCCGACCTACGACCGGACCCTGCTCAACCTGCAGAACCTGGGCGCCAAGGTGCACCAGGTCACGCTGCAGCCGGACGGCATCGACATCGACGAGCTGCGCACGCTCCTCGAGTCGGGGGTGCGGCCGAAGCTGGCGCACATCATCCCGAACTACCAGAACCCGGCCGGCCTCACGCTCTCCGCGGAGAAGCGGCAGGCGCTGCTGGCCCTGGCCGAGCAGTACGAGTTCCTGATCTTCGAGGACGACCCGTACGTCGACATCCGTTTCCGCGGTGAGCCGCTGCCGTCGATGCTCTCGCTGGACACCAACAACCTGGTCGTGCACGCCTCCAGCTTCACCAAGACGGTCTGCCCCGGCGTCCGGGTGGGTTACCTGGTCGGCCCGGCCGCGCTGATCGACGCGATCGCCAAGAAGGCCACCAACCTGTACATCTCCCCGGGCATGGTCTCCGAGGCGATCGTGCACCAGTTCTGTGTCTCCGGCGACATCGACAAGTCGGTCCGGACGGTCAGCGCCGCCCTGGGCGAACGGGCCAAGGTGCTGGCCGAGTCGATCCGCAAGCACCTCCCCGGTGCCACCTTCACCGAGCCGGACGGTGGCTACTTCCTCTGGGTCGACCTGCCCGAGGACGTGGACGTGGACAAGCTCTTCCCGGCGGCCATGAAGAAGGGTGTCGCGGTCGTCAAGGGCAGCGACTTCCTGCTGGAGGGCGGCCGGAACTCGCTGCGCCTGGCGTTCTCAGCGGTCACCGTGGACCAGATCGACGAGGGTGTGCGCCGGATCGCCGACGCCATCGAGGAGATCCGGGCCTGATCCGGTTTCGTCACCACCCGGCGCGGGGATGCCTCGCGCCGGGTGGGCCTTGTCACTGAACCCCCGACGGGTGAGGGCGTAGCCTCGATTGGTTTGTCGTCCCGGGGGAGGTTGGCATGACGGAACGTTCGTGGTCCCGGGGACGGCCCCTCGGCGTGGCCTGGGCGGCACGGGTGCGGGGCCTGCTCAACAACGGTGACGCGCCGTCCGGTGCGGACGCCCCCGGCACCCCGTCGTCGGTGGTGGACTGTGGCGTCTACCAGGGCGGACAGCGCACCCCGGGGGATTTCTCCCCGGATCAGGCGCTCGCCGAGGCCCGCAGCCGGGACGGCGCCTTCGTCTGGCTCGGCCTGCACGAGCCGTCGGCGGAGGAGATGGCCTGGATCGCGGAGACCTACGGCCTGCACGAGCTGGCGGTGGAGGACGCGGTCAAGGCCGAGCAGCGGCCCAAACTGGAGCAGTTCGGCTCGGTGCACTTCCTGGTGCTGCGCACCGCCCGGTACGTGCCGCACAAGGAGCTGACCGAGAGTTCCCAGGTGGTCGAGACCGGCCAGATGATGATCTTCGTCGGGGAGCACTTCGTCATCACGGTCCGGCACGGTGACGCGTCCGAGATGGCGCCGGTCCGGGCCGACCTGGAGACGAAGCGGGCGGCGCTGCTGGAGCAGGGCCCGTGGGCGGTGGCCTACGCGGTGACCGACCGGGTGGTCGACCACTACCTGGAGGTCGCCGACGAGGTCGAGGACGATCTGGACATCATCGAGGAGGGCGTCTTCTCGCGGGATCGGATCGCCCCGATACAGCAGGTCTATCAGCTCAAACGGGAGCTGGTGGAGTTCCGCCGGGCGGTCGTCCCGCTGCAGCGGCCACTCGCGGCGATCACGTCCAGCCAAGGTGTGGTGCCGAAGGAGATCCGGCGGTACTTCCGGGACGTGCAGGACCACCTGACCCGGACGGTCGAACAGGTCTCCTCCTACGACGACCTGCTCAACTCGATCCTGCAGGCCCGCCTCGCGCAGGTGACCGTGGATCAGAACAACGACATGCGCAAGATCGCGTCCTGGGCGGCCATCGCCACGGTCTGGACCGCGTTCGCCGGTGTCTACGGCATGAACTTCGACTACATGCCGGAGACCGATTGGAAGTACGGCTACCCGGCCCTGATCGCGCTCCTGTCATTCGTCACCGTGCTGCTCTACCGTGCTTTCCGCCGCAACGGCTGGCTCTGACCCCCACGAATCGGGACCGGCCCTCTAGGGTGTCGGGGTGCCGTCACGTCAAGATGAGCTGCACTCGTACCAGTACTCAGTGCAGCGTGTAGTCGCGGCACTGGTCTCTCACGACCCGGACCCGCAACGGTCGCCGCTGCGCCGGGCCGGTGCCACCGCCCTGGTCAGTCTGCTGGTCGCGGCCCTGGCAGTCGGTGGTTTCGCGGCCTACGGGCTGTTCACCGGCAACACCATGGCCGAGGCGACCGACAAGAGCGCGGTGCTGGTGGAGAAGAAGACCGGTGCCCGGTACGTGTACCTGGAGTCCGACGGCAAGCTGCATCCGGTCCTCAACTACACGTCCGGCCTGCTGTTGGCGACCGGCAACCCGCCCGAACTGAAGACCGTGGCCGCCGAGAAGCTGGCGAAGGTCCCGCTGGGCGCACCGCTCGGCATCCCCGGCGCGCCGGACTCCCTGCCGGCGGCGAAGAGCCTGCTCAGCGGGGCGTGGTCGGTCTGCACGGACACGTCCGCCGGTCGCCCGCGCAGCACCCTGCTGGTCGGCACGGCAGCGTCCGGAGGCGCGGCGGCCACCGGCGGGCTCCTGGTCCGGGACACCGCCGGGCGTACCCATCTGATTCTCGGTTCGCAGCGTTTCCTGCTGCCGGACGGCCAGGTCGATCCGATCGTGCGCGCCCTCGGCTGGTTCGGGTACCGCCCCTGGCAGGTCTCGGCGTCCTGGGTCGACGCGATCCCGGCCGGTCCCGACCTGGCCGCACCCACCGTCCCGGGCCGTGGGCAGACCTCGGTGATCGACGGGCGCAAGGTCGGCCGGGTGCTCACCGACGACGGCACGAACCTCGCCGTGGTGCTGGCCGACGGCATCGCCCCGCTGACCGAGATGCAGGCCAAGCTGCTGTCCACCGAGGCCGGCGGCACCCCGCTCCAGGTCGGTTCCCGGTTCCTCGACCTGCCCGCTTCGAAGTCCGGGCTGAACGCCGCCGCGGAGGGCCTGCCCACCACGGTTCCGGCACTGGCCGAGGCACCGGCGACAGCGTGTGTGACGGCACCGGGCGACACCGTCCGGGTGAACGTGAAGATCCCGGCCGGTGTGGCACCGGCCGGGACCTCCCGGGTCGATCTGATCGCGGTCACCCGCGGGGCGGGTGCCGTGGTGGAGGCTGCCGCGTCCCCGGACGCAGCGGCCGGCAGTGGCACGGTCAGTGTGATAACCGACACTGGCGTGCAATACGCACTGGCCGACCGCGATCTGCTGAGCCGGCTCGGTTACGCGAGTGTGAAACCCACCCGGATCCCGGCTCAGCTGATCGCGTATCTGCCGGTCGGGCCCGCGTTGGACCCGGTCCGGGCAGCCCGGCAGTAGAAGTTACCGGGGGTCAGGCTTGTTCTGGTCGGTCGCGGTGCCGTTGGCCGTGGTGTAGACGGTCGGCTCGATCGGGTCGAAGGAGGCGTCGTCGGTCCCGGTCCGCGTGGTGGGCTCGTACTCCTCCCACTGCGCCTCACGGCGACGGCGGGCGACGTAGGCGGCACCGATGCCGACCGCGGTGCCGAGCAGCGCGTACCCGGCCAGCCTTCCGGCCCGGCTCTTCTTCCGGCCGGTGACCTTCTCCGCCTTCCGCTGCAGCTTGCGGGCCTGCTTCTCCTGGACCTTGAGCTGCTTGCGAGTCACCTTCTTGGTGGTCTTGCCGGCCTGCCGGACGCTCTCCGAAGCGGTGGTCAGCGCGGCGAGCGCGCTGTCCCAGCTCTGCGAAGCGGTGGCCCGGGCCGCGGTGGCGGCCGGCTGGACCCGGTCCCGGGCCGCGTTGATCCGGGGCGCGACGGTCGAGCTGGTCTCGGCTGCCGCGATCGTGGCCGCACGCTTGAAGTGATCCACGCTCTGGCCGAGCTCGTTGCGCATGCGCGCCTTACGGTTACGGCGGCGAATCGTTTCGAACACCGGTGCCCACCTCCTGTGGTCTTCTCCCACGTCATGTTGCCTTCTCGGGTACCCCCGCGCGGCCGGATCCATGACATGGGGGAGGATCCGAATTGCACGAGAACAGCCCATCACGATGACGGGAGTACCCGTGGCCGAGAATCTTTACGCCACCCTTCACACCAATCACGGCGCCATCCGGGTGCAGCTCTTCCCGGATCACGCTCCGGCGACGGTCCGCAACTTCGTGGAGCTGGCCGAGGGCACGAAGCCGTACACCGACCCCCGCACCGGTAAGCCGGGCAGCGGCCCGTACTACGACGGCACCATCTCGCACCGGGTCATCCCGGGCTTCATGGTCCAGGCCGGCGACCCGACCGGCACCGGCCGCGGCGGCCCGGGCTTCACGTTCGCCGACGAGTTCCACCCGGAGCTCTTCTTCGACCGGCCGTACCTGCTCGCCATGGCGAACGCCGGTCCGGGCACCAACGGTTCGCAGTTCTTCATCACGGTCGGCCCGACGCCGCACCTGAACCGTCGCCACTCGATCTTCGGCCAGGTCGCGGACGAGCAGTCCGCCAAGGTCGTCGACTCGATCGCGAACACGCCGACCGGCCCGGGCGACCGCCCCCGTGAGGATGTCGTGATCCAGCGCGTGGAGATCGAACGCTCCTGACCTCTCGGGTACCTTTGGTGCCATGAGTGAGGCTCCCTCGACGACACCGGTGTGTTATCGGCATCCGTCCCGGGAGACCCTGCTCAGTTGCAGTCGATGCGAGCGTCCGATCTGCACCGATTGCATGAACGACGCAACGATCGGGCACCAGTGCCCGGAATGTGTCAAAGAGGGACGCCGCGGTCAGCGGTCGGCGCGCACCGCCTTCGGGGGGAGCCGCGCCGGCCAGCTCGGCTACGTGACGACCGCGATCATCGTGGTCAACTCGCTGGTGATGGTCGGGTCAGCGGTGCTCGGCGGCCCGAGCGCGATCTTCGGCGGCGGGAGCTGGGGCCTGCTCGGCAGCGGCACCCCGGTCACCGACTTCGGTGAGGTGCTGGGCATCGCGCTCTACCCCAATGGCGAGTTGCACGGCATCGCCACCGGCGAGTGGTACCGCCTGGTCACCGCGATGTTCCTGCACTACGGCATCCTGCATCTGCTGCTCAACATGATGCTGGTGGCCCAGCTCGGCCGCTATCTGGAGAGCCAGCTCGGCCCGCTGCGGTTCGCCGCGCTCTACATGCTCGCCGGCATCGGCGGCAACGTGACGGCCTACGTCTTCCAGTTCCCGAACCAGCCGTCGGCCGGCGCGTCCACGGCCACCTTCGGCCTGATCGTCGCGGTCATCGTGATCAACCGGAAGTTGATGCGGGACTCCAGCTCGATGACGTCGGTGCTGATCATCAACCTGATCTTCACGTTCACCATCCCGAACATCTCGATCGCCGGGCACCTCGGCGGGTTGGCCGTGGGTGCTGCCACCGCTGCCGCTCTGGCTTACGCGACACGCCCCAACCGGGCCGTCAAACAGTTGATCGGCTGTTCGGTGATCCTGGTGCTGATCGTGGTGGCGGCGGTGCTCCGGACCAGCAGCATCCTCAACTGACCGCGCGCAGGCCGGCCAGCGAGGACGCCACCGACTCCGGGTCGGCGCTCAGGTCGTTGGTGGTGAAGAGGTAGAGGGCGTCACCGGCGTCGATCTCCAGGAAGTCACTGCGGAGGCCTCGGCGGGCGGTGCTCTCCACCCGTACCCGCTCGATTTGTGACCAGGGGACCTGCTTGCGCCGGGCGAATCCGGTGACCACCGTGATGCCGGCCGGATCCGCCGCCAGGCGGACCGGAACCAGGACGTCGCGGGCCGCCCAGACCACGATGGCGGCCATCGCGAGCAGTGCCAGGGCCCAGCGGGACCACTCGCCCTCGGCGAAGATCAGGGCCAGCGCCGGCATGGTGAGCGCGACGATCAGCTTGGCGAACGGGAGGACGGGTCTGACACGCCACTGCATCCGGCGAGTATCCCAGAATGATTCCGATGACCTGCCCGGCGCTGCTGTAATTCGATATTCAGTGGGCCGGGCCGCCTCTTCGGTCATTCATCTTCCGTTAACACTGCATGGACGTGTTCTCAAGTACGTTCCACCCCGCGGCTGAAGCCGCCGGAGCCACTCCCGCCGCGAACCGGCACCTGCCGATCTTCCGCAGCTGTGTGGACCCCGACGACTCCGCGGTTCTGGTGGCCCGCTGTGGACGCCCCGGAGCCCCACTGTCCGGCGACTGGTTCCTGCTGCTGACCCGGCGCCGCCTGGTCGTCACCCGGGAGAGCCGGCCGCTGCACCGGCTCCGCCTGCACCTCAACGCGAACCTGCGGAACCTCAGCGACGTGACCTGGGGGATCGACCTGTCCAAATCAGTCCTCGAACTGTCGATCACCGCGATGGACGGGGTCCGCGAACGGTTCCGGATGCGGCTCGGCGACCCGGCGACCGTGTGGCGGGCCGAAGCCCTCGTCCGCGAGAGCTTCGTACCCGCCTACGCTTAGCTCGTCCCGAGGAAGTCAGCGATCGACCGGTTCAGTCCGCCCGCGTCCAAGCCCTGCACGCGGGCGTGATCACGCCAGTTCCCGTAGCGCCGGACCTCGGCCCGGCCGGCACCCAGATACAGGGCGCGGTGCGGCAGGTCGCTCAGCGCCGCACCGACCAGATGCGCCGACGTTCCCGCTGCGTACGGCTCCACCAGGATGATCTCCTCGGTCACCAGCTCCCGCAGAGCCTCGGTGTCCAACGGCCGTGGTGTGTTGGTGTAGAACACCGTCACGTCCATGTCCCGGGTCGCCTCCAGCACCGGGTCCAGCATCGGCCCGACCGCCACCACCAGCGGGCCGCCGCGCCGCAGCACACTCGACGTCGGATGAGACCGAACGTTCTCCTGCGTGGAGAGCCGGACGTAGACCCGCTCGTCGTTGCGGGCCGCGTCCCGCAGCAGCGACGGCACCTCGTCGCGGTGGCCGGGCACGTGCACGGTCCAGCCGTCCAGAGTGTCGAGCAGGGCCACGTCACCCGGGGACTGGTGGGTGTACCCCTCCTCGGCGGCGTCGAAGGACGCCCCGATGCTGACCAGCACCGCTCCGGTGTCTTGGTGCCCGAAATCGAGCTTGATCTGCTCGTACGCCCGGTCGATCAGGAACGGCGTGTACGAGTGCAGGAACGGCCGCAGACCGGTCAGCGCCAGCCCGCCGGCCACTCCGGCCATCAGCTGCTCCCGGATCCCGACGTTGAACACCCGGTCCGGATGCCGCTGGAACGCGTCCTCGAACGCGCTCGCCGAGATGTCCGCGAGCACCAGCGCAGTACGCGGGTCCTCGGCCAGCAGTGCGGTCGTGGTGTCGACGAATGCGTCTCTCATACCTCCGCCACCACCAGACGCGGCCGGTCGGCCGGAGCGGGCCGGAGTGCCGTCTCGATCTCGTCGTGGTCGCGCCCGTTCACCACGGACACGTCCCAGTTCGGGAACCGGGCCGGGATGCCACCGGGCCAGCCGTGGGTGGCCGACCGGTTGTCGATGACGATCGCGGTGATCGGCAGGCCGATGGCGGCGGCGTACGCGATGGCCTCATGATTCGAGCCCTCGTCCAGTTCCGCGTCACCGAGCAGCACGAACGTCCGGCTGTCCAGGCCCTGGGCGCGCAGCCCGAGCGCCGTGCCGACGGCCAGGCCCAGCCCGTGCCCCAGCGAGCCGGTGCCGACCTCGACACCCGGGATCAGCACCCGGTCCGGATGGTGCCCGAGCGGACTGTCCCAGCCGCCCACGTCGTCGAGCCACGCCACCGGGATGAAGCCCTTGGCGGCGAGCACCGCGTAGTAGGCGGCCGGCCCGTGCCCTTTGGAGAGCAGGAAACGATCCCGGTCCGGCTCGTCGGCGGTCTCCGGTGTGATGCGTAACACCCGATCGTAGAGAACCCAGATGACGTCCAGTGTGGAGTGCGCACTCGGTGCGTGCTTCGCGTCGCCGGTCACCCGGCTGAGCAGCTCCCGCACCGAGTGTCGGGGTGTCGTCACAGCAGTCATGCCCCTAGACTGCAACTTAAAGTTCACTTCAACTCAAGGAGTGCCGTGGAGACGCTCACCATCGGCGAACTCTCCGCCCGCAGCGGCGTAGCACAGTCCGCGCTGCGCTTCTACGAACGCGAAGGACTGATCCACGCTTCCAGGACGAGCGGCAACCAGCGGCGGTATGACCGGGCCGAGCTCCGCCGAGTCTCGTTCATCAAGATCTCCCAGCAGGTCGGGGTGTCGTTGGACGAGATCCGCGACGCGCTGGCGTCCCTCCCGGAGAACCGCACCCCCACCCGAGCCGACTGGTCCCGCCTGTCGGCGAGCTGGCGCTTCCGTCTCCAGGAACGAATCGCCGTCCTGGAACGCCTCCGCGACGAACTGAGCGGCTGCATCGGCTGCGGTTGCCTGTCCCTGCAACGTTGCAAACTGGCCAACCCGGGCGACCGCCTGGCCGCCGGCGGCACCGGCCCCCAGCGAATCCTCAACCCCACCACCGACTGACAACCGCTTGACCATCGACATCTGGCGACCTGCCGACTATGCGTTTGACCAGCACTAACAGTCGATCAACGAACGCGCTACGGTGAGCTCGTGGCCGATTCTCAAACGGTAACGGTGCCGGTCGTAGTGGAGCGTGACGAAGACGGTGTGTGGTGCGCCCATGCACAACTTCGTCCTGGCCTGGGTGCCCACGGCGAGGGCGAGACCGAGGAGGCCGCGCTGGAGGATCTTCGGGTGGCACTGACCGGGACTCGTGCAGGAGTTCGGCGTCCCTCGGGAGCTTTCCATCACTGTCGCGGCCTGATGCCGCCTCTACCCTCCGTCTCCGGGGCATTCTCGGCGATGTCGGCATGACGATCGGGCAGCTCGCGCCCTGACTCCTGCACAGGTTGTTCACAACTCCATCGCCAAGGCGGCGCAAGTGGCCAATAGGCTGCTGGTCGCTGAGCGGTGAGGCACGGGGGCACACCGGCCGGAGTGGGGATGGTGGGTGTGGGGACCGTTGAGCGGCGGGTTCTTGTCGTCGAGGATGAGCGGGTCATCGCGGAGGCGGTGGCGGCTCGGCTTCGGGGTGAGGGGTTCCGGGTTCAGGTGGTCGGGGACGGGCCCGGCGCGGTGGCCGCTGCCCGGCAGGATCCGCCGGATGTCGTGGTGCTCGATGTGATGTTGCCGGGGTTCGACGGGCTCGAGGTGTGCCGGCGGATTCAGGCGGAGCGGCCGGTTCCGGTGCTGATGCTGACCGCCCGTGGGGACGAGACTGACCTGCTGGTGGGGCTGGCGGTGGGAGCCGACGACTACATGGCGAAACCGTTCTCGATGCGGGAACTGACCGCTCGGGTGCATGCCCTGCTGCGGCGGGCGTCCCAGACCGCCGCCGCGAAACCGGAGGCGCTGCACGTCGGCGACCTGGAGATCAACCAGGCGGAGCGGCGAGTGCTGCGCGGGGGTACCGAGGTGCATCTCACGCCTACCGAGTTCGACCTGCTGGTGCATCTGGCGGGCCGGCCGCGCACGGTTCTGCCCCGGGAGCGGCTGCTGGCCGACGTGTGGGGCTGGGCGGACGCCTCCGGGACCCGGACCGTGGACAGTCACGTCAAGGCGCTGCGGCGCAAACTCGGGGCCGATCTCATTCGTACGGTCCACGGGGTCGGTTATGCCCTGGAAGTCGATCGATGATCCGCCGGCTCTTCGCCTATCTGCCGCGGCCGCTCGATCCGGTCCGGTCGATCAAGGCGAAGTTGTCGCTGGCGCTGGGGTTCGCCGGTGGGACGGGTCTGCTGGTGTTCCTGTGGAGCATCGACTTCTACCGGGTCGACCTGCTGTGGATCGCGATCGCCGCCGCCCTCGGCCTGGTCACGCTGCAGGTGATGGCGCACGGGGCGACGGTTCCGCTGCGGGAGATGACGGTCGCGGCCCGGGAGATGGCCCGCGGCGACTACAGCCGGCGGGTCCGGACCCGTTCGCAGGACGAGGTGGGCGAGCTGGCGTCCGCTTTCAATCAGATGGCGGCGGATCTGGCGGCCGCGGACCGGCAACGACGGGAGTTGATCGCGAACGTCTCGCACGAGCTGCGCACGCCGATCACCGCGCTCCGGGCGATGCTGGAGAACATCGTCGACGGGGTGGCCACCGCCGAACCGGACACGATGAAGACCGCCCTGGCGCAGACTGAACGGCTCAGCCGGCTGGTCACCGATCTGCTCGACCTGTCCCGGTTGGACGCCGGGGTTGTGCCGTTGGAGCGGGAGCTGATCGACGTACCGGAATTCCTCGGCGAGGTGGTCCGGGAGGCCCGGGTGAACGCCGACGGCTACGACGTGACCTTCGAGGTGTCGGCTCCTCGCCTGGTGTTGCCCGGCGACCGGGAGCGCCTGCATCAGGTCTTCGCGAACCTGCTGGACAACGCGGCCCGGCACAGCCCGCGCGGCGGTGTCGTGACGGTTCGCGCCGAACGCCAGGACACGTCGGTGGTGATCGCCGTGGTGGATCAGGGTGACGGCATCCCGGCCGCGGAACGGGACCGGGTCTTCGAACGCTTCACCCGCGGCGAGCGCGCCACCGGCGGCGGGACCGGGCTGGGCCTGGCGATCGCCCGCTGGGTGGTGCAGCTGCACCGGGGCACCATCGCGGTGGTCGAGCCGGACGGCCGGCACGGTTGCCACATCCAGGTACGACTTCCGCTGTCGGACCGGTATTGACATTCGCTGCGGGACGGACAGACTGCCGGACATGGCTGTCGATCCGCCCCTACGCCCGCGCACCCGGGTCGTGCTGGCCGACGCCGCCGGGCGGCGGGGCGGCACCGACCGGAGCCGGGTCGATCTGGCTGAGCAGACTCCGATCGGGGAAGCCCTGGTCAAAGGCCTGATGCGGGCCCAGTTGGCACTCGCGCTGCGGCTGTCGCTGGTGGTGGTCGCCGGGCTCGGGACGTTGCCGCTGCTCTTCGTCGCGGCGCCGGCCGTCGGTGGGTTCAAGGTCTTCGGGATCCACCTGCCGTGGCTGCTGCTCGGGCTGCTGTCGTTTCCGTTCCTGGTCGGGGTGGGTGCGGCCTACGTGCACTGGGCCGAGCGCAACGAGCAGGACTTCGCGGCGCTGATCCGCAGGCCGGAGCAGTGAACCCATACCTGGCTCCGGGCCTGGTCCTGGTGTTGCTGTTGACCGTGGCGATCGGCGCTTACGGTCTCCGCTTCGCCCGCACCACCTCGGACTTCCTGGTCGCCTCCCGGTCGGTCAGCCCGTCCTGGAACGCCGCCGCGATCAGCGGTGAATATCTCTCCGCCGCCTCGTTCCTGGGTGTGGCGGGACTGGTGCTCCGCTACGGCGTGGACGTCCTCTGGTACCCGGTCGGGTTCGCCGCCGGCTATCTGGCCCTGCTGCTGTTCGTGGCCGCGCCGCTGCGCCGGTCCGGGGCGTTCACCCTGCCCGACTTCTGCCAGGTACGGCTGCAGTCGACCGTACTGCGCCGGTTGGCGACCGCGTTCGTGCTGTTCATCGGTTGTCTCTACCTGCTGCCACAGTTGCAGGGGGCGGGGCTGACGTTCGCCACGCTCACCGGGGGTTCGTACGCCTGGGGTGCTCTGGTCGTCGGGGTGGTGGTGACCGCGAACGTGGCTTTCGGCGGGATGCGCGCGATCACGTTCGTGCAGGCGTTCCAGTACTGGCTGAAACTGACCGCGCTGGCCGTGCCGATGATCTTCCTGATCCTGCAGTGGCAGTCCGACGGCCGCCCGGCGGTGACGCCGCCACAGGGCGCGGTCTTCCACACGGCGACCACGGTGACGATCGAGCAGGACGCGGTTCTCGACGGGAAAGTCCAGGTCAAGACCGGAGAGACGCTGCGGTACGCGGCCGGGGACGCCGTGCCGACGGTGAGCACTGTGGACGCCGAGTTCGGCGACGCGTGGCTGCTTCCCGGTACTGAAGGACTCTTCACCACCTATTCGCTGATCCTCGCCACGTTCCTGGGGACCATGGGGCTTCCGCATGTGCTCGTGCGGTTCTACACGAACCCGGACGGCGCCTCGGCCCGGCGCACGACACTCGTGGTGCTCGCGATGGTCGGCCTGTTCTACCTGCTACCGACGTTGTACGGGGTACTCGGCCGGATCTACACCCCGCAACTGTTGATGACCGGGAACACCGACGCGGTCGTGCTGCTGCTGCCCGAGGCGGCACTCGGCGGCGGACATCTCGGCCGGCTACTGGGCGCCCTGGTCACCGCGGGCGCCCTGGCCGCCTTCCTGTCCACCTCGTCGGGGCTGCTCACCAGCGTCGCCGGGGTGATCTTCACGGATGTACTGAAGCCCGGGCGCAGCGGCTCGATCCGGGACTTCCGGATAGCGACGCTGCTGGCCGCGGTGATGCCGACCGGGCTGGCGCTGTTCGTGTCCGACATGGACGTTTCGCGGGTGGTGGGGCTGGCGTTCGCGGTGGCGGCGTCGAGTTTCTGCCCGCTGCTGGTGCTCGGCATCTGGTGGCGGCGGTTGACCGCGGCCGGGGCGATCGCCGGGTTGATCGTCGGTGGCGGTGCGGCGGTGGGTTCGGTGCTGCTGACCGTCCTGGGGCCGACGCTGCACGTCGGGATCGCCGAGTTCGTGGGGCAGCCGGCGGCGTGGACCGTACCGCTCGCTTTCCTGGTCATGGTGGGTGTCTCCCTGTCGACCGGCAAGCGCGTGCCACCGAACGTGGGTGCCACGATGCTGCGGTTGCACGCCCCGGAGTCGCTGCGGAGTTGAGCTTTTAAGGATGTTTAAGGTTCACTTCCCGTCCGATGGTGAACCCGGCCTCGTAAACCAGGGCATGAGACGCACCTACCGGCGGCCGGGCAGCGGCATCAGCGGACGTAACAAGAAGATCGTGATCGGCCTCGTCGCGGCTGCGGTCGTCGGCGGCGGCCTGGCGGTGGGCACCGGGCTCAGCAGCGCCTCCACCAGCAACCCCTTCTGTGCGGGCCAGGACCAGGCGATCCAGAACAACCTGAAGTTCATCGCCGAGCAGCGGGCCAACCCGAACGCCCAGACCGAAGCGATCATCGCGAACCGGCAGGCCGTGATCGACCAGATCAACCTCCAGAAGAGGGCTGGTGGCTGCGGTGGCGCCGCCGCCGAGGTCCCGGTGGCCCAGCCGACGAAGGCTCAGCCGACCACGCCTCCGGCCGCGACAAAGCCCCCGGCCGCGACGACTCCTCCGCCCGCTGACAACGGCGGCGGTAACGCGGCCACCGGTGACGTGGTCTGCAAGGGCTCGACCGTGACCCTCTCCGGCGAGGGCGGCACCGCGGCGGCGTCCAGCGGCACCTTCCCGCTCGGCACCAGGCTGAAGGTCACGAACCTCGACAACAACAAGAGCATCACGGTCACCGTGGCGACCACCTCGGGAAGCTGTGTGCTGCTCAACAACGCGGCCTTCGAAGAGGTCCGCGAGCCCGGGAAGTTCCTGATCCGACGGGCCGTGATCGAGCGGGTGGGCTGACCAGGTTCGGGCGGTCCGGCTGTTCTCGGACCGCCCACCGGCCGGTTACGGTCGATGACATGAGCGTGCCGGTACAGCGACAGCCCGAGGACACGCCGGCGATGTCGCTGCGCGGGCTCGTCAAGCGGTTCGACACGCGGCTGGCGGTCTCCGGGGTGAGCCTGGAGGTCCCGGCCGGTTCGTTCTTCGGGCTGCTGGGCCCCAACGGGGCCGGCAAGACCACGACCCTCTCCATGGCGGTGGGCCTGTTGCGGCCTGACGAGGGCCAGGCCCATCTGCTGGGGTACGACGTCTGGCACTCCCCCGCCGCAGCGAAAGCCCTGGTCGGAGTGCTGCCCGACGGGGTGCGCATGTTCGATCGGCTGACCGGCCCGGAACTGCTCGCCTATCACGGCCTGCTCCGCGGGATGCCCGCCGACATCGTCGACCAGCGGGCCGGTGACCTGCTCGAAGTGCTGGAACTGGGCACCGGCAACCGCACTCTGGTGGTCGACTACTCAGCCGGCATGAAGAAGAAGATCGGCCTGGCCTGCGCACTGCTGCACGCGCCGAGACTGCTGGTGCTGGACGAGCCGTTCGAGGCGGTCGACCCGGTGTCGGCGGCGCTGATCAGGGACATTCTCCAGCGGTACGTGTCCGGCGGCGGCACTGTCGTCTTCTCCAGCCACGTGCTGGAGGTGGTGGAACAGCTCTGCTCACACGTGGCGATCATGTCGGACGGTGCGCTGCGGATGATCGGGACGCTGGCCGAGGTGCGTGGCGACCGTTCGCTTCAGGACGTGTTCGTGCAGGTCGTCGGCGGCCGGGTGGCCACCGGGTCGGAACTCGCGTGGCTCTAGGGAACGTGGCTCTGACGAGAACGATCTGGTCGTTCGTCCGGCTCAAGTCACGGATCACCGGCAACAGTCTGCGCGGCCGGCCGGCCCGGGTCGTGATGTTCGTACTAGGAGCACTCGCCGCCTGCGGTTTTGTGGTCGTCGGCTACTCGACGTTCGCGGTTCCGGGGCTGCTGGGCCGGCCCGAGATCGCCGAGGTCCTGTTTCCGTTCGGTGGCGTGGTACTCGTACTCGGCTGGCTCTTTCTGCCGTTGCTCTTCTTCGGTGTGGACAACACTCTCGATCCGGCACAGTTCGCCCTGCTGCCGCTGCGCCGGCCGACCCTGATCGCCGGACTGGCGGTGGCCGCTCTGGCCGGGCTCCCCGCGCTGGCCACCTTCGCCGCCACTCTCGGCACGGTGCATACCGCCGCGCGGCTCGGCGGGCCCGCGGCAGCGTTCGCCGGGCTGCTCGGCGCGCTCTCCGGACTGGCCCTCTGCGTGGTGCTGAGCCGGGCGGTGATCAGCGCGTTCGCCACCGCGCTGCGCTCCCGCCGGGCCCGTGACCTGGCCACCATCCTGCTGGCCGTGGTGGCCGCGTCGATCGGGCCGCTGGAGCTGACGCTGCTCGGGCTGCTCGACAAGGCGGACTGGGCCTCGGTCCAGGCGATCGCCGAGGTGGCCGGGTGGACTCCGCTCGGTGCGCCGTACTCGATGGGCCTGGATGTCGCGGCCGGGCGGGCGTGGGCCGTACCCATCAAGCTTTTGATCGTGCTGGCGACCGTGACCGGCCTGCTCCTCTGGTGGGGCCGCACGCTGGAGCAGGCGATGGCCGGTGCCTCGGGCGCCGGGCCGGGCCGCACCGGATCGGCGGACACCCGCGCCCCGGTCACTCAGCTGCTGTTCCGCTGGTCGCCGCGGAACCGGTTCGGCGCGCTGACCGCGCGCGAGGTGCGGTACTGGTGGCGGGAGACGCGGCGGCGGGCGGCACTTGTCACCTTGGCGATGGCCGGGGTGTTCCTGCCGCTCTCGACGGCTTTCGCGGGCGGCGGCGTGGGGGCGACGGGTTTCGCGTTCATGGTCGGCGCCATCGCGCCGATCGGATTGGCAAACCAGTTCGGGTACGAGGGGAGCGCCTACGCCACCAACCTGGCCACCGGGGTTCCGGGGCGCCTGGAGGTGCACTCGCGAGCGGCCGCGCACGCCCTGTTCACGGTGCCGTTGCTGGTGCTCGTGGCGATCGTGACCGGTCTGGTGGCCGGGCGGCCGGAGGCGATCGTGGCCCAGTTCGGCACGATGCTGGCGACCTACGGGGTGGGCCTGGCGCTGGTGCTGCCGATCTCGGTGCGGGCCGCCTATGCGTTGCCGGACACCACCGGGCCGTTCGCGCTCTCCTCCGGCGGCGGCATCGGCAAGGCGCTGCCCGGGCTGGCGGCACTGGCCGGCGCGATGTTCGGGGCGCTGCCGGTGGTGCTGCTCGCCTGGCGGTGGCCGTGGCTGGGCCTGCCGGTGGGCCTGGTCTACGGCGGGGCGGCCTATCTGCTCGGCGCGCACCTGGCCGCAAGCATGCTGGACCGCCGGATGCCCGAGGTGCTGGCCGCGGTGACGCCCCGCTAACGGATCCGGCGCAGGCCCTCGTTGCGGGTCGCCGGGGCCCGGTTGACCTGGGCCGGGCGCAGCCCTTCCTGGCGGACGAAGATGCGCCGTCGCTGCAGCGCGGTGCCGGTGGCGTCGAGCACGTAGCCGTCCAGCCAGATCCAGCCGTCGTAGGTGATCCGTGGATCGACCCGGATGACTCGGAAGGTCAATGCCCGGTCGCCGGAGAACTGCACGCTCGCGTCCGGGCCGACGTGGACGACGTCACCGGGACGGAGCACCACCTGAGCCATCTCTTGAAAATAGGCGGTGATCACTTAAAGCCGATAGCGTCGTGCACAATCTGTAATCGGGAGAATGATCGGATGAGCTTCGATGAGCCGGGCGGCCGTATCCACTCCACCGATCCGTTCGCGGTACCGGAACCCGGCAAGTCGCCGGTGCGCCGGCTGCGCGGGCGTCTCGCGTCGCCGGTGACCCTGTGGACCGCCCCCGGACCCGCCGGCCTGACCGTCTCGTCCACGTTGATCGCCGACGGGGAGCCGGGGCGGGTGCTCGGGCTGATCGACGAGGAGAGCGACTTCTTCGACGCCGTGCAGAGCGCCGGGCGGTTCGCGGTCATCCCGTTGAGCCCCGCGGACCGGCAGCTCGCCGATCGTTTCGCCGGGCTCTTCCCGGCGCCGGGCGGGCTGTTCGCGAGCGGGGAGTGGGAGCAGACCGAGTACGGGCCGGTGCCCGCGACGGCCGGCACCTGGGCCGGGTGCCGGCTGGACGAGAACCGCCCGTGCGGGTGGGCTCAGTTACTCGACGGGGTGATCGAAGTGGTCCATACCGGATCAAGTGCCGCACCTCTGATCCACTACCGGGGAAGGTACTCCGAGCTGACCTGATAGCCGCTCAGCGCAGTCAGACGGCCACTCAGCGCAGACCCCGACCAGCTATCCGTGACACGGCTCACTCCTTCGTACGGTGCCGGAAAGGTCCGCCCCCACGAAGGTGGTGAAATTCCGTGCCGGCATCCGCCGAGAGATACCTCGAAGTCCAGCGCTCCGAGGAGTTCGCCCAACTGCGCCACAGGCTGCGCCGTTTCATCTTCCCCACGACGGTCGCATTCATCGTCTGGTACGCGCTCTACGTCCTGCTCTCCGCGTACGCGCGGGACTTCATGGCCGTCAAGCTGATCGGCAACATCAATGTCGCGCTGATCTTCGGATTGCTCCAGTTCATCTCCACGTTCCTGATCGCCTGGTTCTACTCGCGCTACGCGGCCAAGGAACTGGACCCGCTGGCCGACGACGTCTACAACACGCTGGAGAACGGCACCGCCGAACCCGCGGCCACCACCACTGACGGGGGTAAGGCCTGATGGCTCCACAACTGTTCGCGGCCGAGGCCAACGCCAGCGGCTCGCGCTCCCTGACGATCACCCTGTTCCTGGTCTTCGTGGTGATCACCCTGGGGATCACCATCTGGGCCAGCCGGCAGACCAAGACGGCCACCGACTTCTACGCCGGCGGCCGCCAGTTCTCCGGTTTCCAGAACGGCATGGCGATCGGCGGCGACTACATGTCGGCGGCGTCGTTCCTCGGCATCGCCGGCCTGATCGCGCTCTACGGCTACGACGGCTTCCTCTACTCGATCGGCTTCCTGGTCGCCTGGCTGGTGGCGCTGCTGCTGGTCGCCGAGTTCCTGCGCAACTCCGGCCGGTTCACGATGGCCGACGTGCTGGCGTTCCGGATGCGCCAGCGCCCGGTCCGTACCGCGGCCAGCGTCTCCACCATCGTCGTGTCGATCTTCTACCTGATCGCTCAGATGGTCGGCGCGGGTGCGCTGGTCTCGCTGCTGCTCGGCATCAAGCCGGGCGCCACGTTCCTCGGCATGGACGCGAACACCGCGAAGATCGCCACGATCATCCTGGTCGGCGCTCTGATGATCGTCTACGTGACGGTCGGCGGCATGAAGGGCACCACGTACGTCCAGATCGTCAAGGCCTTCATGCTGATGAGCGGCGCGCTGATCATGGTGCTGCTGGTCCTGGCGCACTACAAGTTCAACCTGTCGGCTCTGCTCGGTGACGCGGCCGCCCGGTCCGGCAAGGGCAGCGCCTTCCTGGAACCCGGCCTGCGCTACGGCGTCGAGACCGCGGGCGACGCGGCCAAGACGTTCTACAGCAAGATGGACCTGCTCTCGCTGGGTCTCGCGCTGGTCCTCGGCACGGCCGGCCTGCCGCACATCCTGACCAGGTTCTACACCGTTCCGACCAGCCGGATCGCGCGGAAGAGCGTGCTCTGGGCGATCGGCATCATCGGCACGTTCTACCTGTTCACCCTGGCCCTCGGCTTCGGCGCGGCGGCTCTGGTGGGCGGTACGGAGATCACCGCGCAGGACAAGGCCGGCAACACCGCGGCCCCGCAGCTGGCCCAGAGACTCGGCATCGACTACCTGGGTGGGGAGACCGGCGGCGCGATCATGCTGGCGGTCATCGCGGCGGTCGCCTTCGCCACCATCCTCGCCGTGGTCGCCGGCCTCACGCTGGCGTCGTCGTCGAGCCTCGCGCACGACTTCTACGCCAGCGTGATCAAGCGGGGCAACGCGTCCGAGCGGGACGAGGTCCGGGTCGCCCGGTACTCCGCCCTGCTCATCGGCGCGGTCGCCATCGCCCTGTCGATCTTCGCGCAGAGCCTGAACGTCGCCTTCCTGGTGGCGCTCGCGTTCGCGGTGGCGGCGTCGGCGAACCTGCCGGCCATCCTCTACAGCCTGTTCTGGCGCCGGTTCAACACCTCGGGTGCGCTCTGGTCCATCTACGGCGGTCTGATCTCCGCCGTGGTCCTGGTGTTCTTCTCCCCGGTGGTGTCCGGCTCGGCGACCGCGATGTTCCCGGACCAGGACTGGCACTTCTTCCCGCTGTCCAACCCGGGCATCATCTCGATCCCGCTCGGCTTCTTCTTCGGCTGGCTCGGCACCGTCCTGTCGAAGGAGACCGACCCGGAGAAGTACGCGGAACTCGAAGTCCGGGCTCTGACCGGCCACGGAGCACACTGACCCTCGGGGTCGAAGGTGGGAGATGCGTGACGAGGCCGTCACGCATCTCCCACCTTCGTGCCGAAGCGGCGACGACCCGGCGGATCAGCGCCCGGCACTCCGTAATCTGGAAACATGTCAGCCACCACCTCTCCCAGCGGCAACTCCTCCGGACGCGCGTCCGTGCCCGGGCCCGGGCGTCCCGACCAGGGCCTTCCCCCTCGCGGTGGTGACGGCATGGGCCCCGGCGGCCCTGGTGGCCGCCTCCCAGGCGGCACCGGCCGCTCCTACAGCGGCGGCAAGGGCCGTCGCCCTCAGCCCAAGTGGGGCCGGATCGCGATGGTCGCCGGCGGCGTCCTGCTGGTCCTCGCCCTGGTCGGCGGGATCACCGCGTACGGCTACGTCTCCGGCCTGGACGACGATCTGAAGCGGAGCAACGCCTTCACCGAGATCACTTCGGACCGGCCGGACAAGGCCGTCGAGGGCGCCTTCAACATCCTGCTGGTCGGCACCGACTCCCGGGACCCGGACGCCAAGATGGACCAGGCGGGCAAGTGGCGCGCCGACACGCTGATCCTCATGCACGTGCCGGAGGACCACCAGTCCGCGCAGCTGATCTCGATCCCCCGCGACCTGTGGGTGAACATCCCGACCGAGAACAACGCGCCGTGCAGCTCCAGCAGCCGGGCGAAGATCAACGCGGCGTTCGCCTTCGGTGGTGTCCCGCGCGCGATCCGTACCGTCGAGTGCATGACCGACGTGCGCATCGATCACGTCATGACGATCGACTTCGGCGGCTTCAAGGAGGTCACCGACGCACTCGGCGGTGTCGACCTCAAGGTGGAGCAGGACACCACGTCCATTCACAAGCCGTTCCGCAAGTTCACCAAGGGCATGATGCACATGAACGGTGCGCAGGCCCTGGACTGGATCCGTCAGCGCAAGCAGTTCCCGCGCGGTGACTTCGCCCGGATGCAGCACCAGCAGGATTTCCTCAAGGCACTGCTGGACAAAGCGGCGAGTAGCGGAACGCTTACCAATCCGGTGAAACTCAACGACTTCCTGTCGTCGGTCACCAAGGCCGTCACGGTCGACGAGACGTTCTCTCTGAAGGACATGGCGCTGCAGTTCCGGAGCCTCCGCGGCGAGAACCTCACGTTCCTGACCAGCCCGAACAAGGGCAGCGACACCATCGACGGTCAGTCCGTGGTCGTTTCCGACCGGGAGAAGGCATTGGCGCTCTACAAAGCCGTGGCCAATGACAAAATGGACGAATGGATGGCGGCAAACCCGACCAAGAAGAAGTAGCGCCGCCTGTCAACTGACTGTGACTTCATTCTGAAACGCGAAAGTCCTTCAGTTGGCCGGAAAGTGTCCGTAAGGTGATGCAGCCCCTGACACCCATCCATGGAGTGCCGCATGACCGTCACGGCCGATCGGCAGCCGCCGGCGCGGACCGGGTTCGCTCCCGCACCCGTCCCGCCGGCCCCGCCGAAGGAGCGCAAGCGGCGTTCCCCGCTCTGGGCGAAGCTGTCCCTGTCGTTCGGCGTGGTCCTGCTGGTGACCGGCGGCGGTGGTGTGGTCGCCACCAAGATGGTGATCAAGAAGACCACCGAGACGATCGCGGTGACCGATCTGACCGGTGACGCCAAGAAGACCGAGGAAGAGGGCGGCGGGGCCACCATCGACGGCCCGATCGACATGCTCCTGATGGGTGTGGACGCTCGGGCCCGCTGGGCCGAGGACTCCGTGCACGCCGACACGATCATCATCCTGCACATTCCGGCCAGCCACGATCAGGCGTACCTGGTCTCCGTCCCGCGCGACACCGAGGTCGACACACCGGCCTTCGGGCCCAGTAAATGGGAGGGTGGCACCGTCAAGGCCACCGAGGCCTTCTACTGGGGCGCACAGAACGGCGCAGGCTGGGGCGGTGGAGCGCAGTTGCTCGCCAAGACCCTGAAGAAGTCGACAGGCATCAGCTTCGACGGCGCCGGGATCATCAACTTCGGCGGTTTCAAGAACGTCATCGACGAGCTAGGCGGCGTCCACATGTGCGTCGACCAGCAGGTCACTTCCAAGCACATGGTGTACGTCGACGGAAAGCCGATGTATCTGGCCGACGCCCGCAAGACCGGTAAGACGCAGAAGCCGGTCGTGCACAAGGTCGGCTGCCGGGACATGGAGGGCTGGGAGGCCCTCGACTACGCCCGCCAGCGGTACGGCCTGAAGAACGGTGACTACGACCGCCAGCGCCACCAGCAGCAGCTGATCAAGGCGATGGCGAAGAAGGCGACGTCGAGCGGCATCCTCAGCAACCCGCTCAAGATCAGTTCGCTGATCGAGACGGCCGGCAAATCCCTGGTGATGGACACCGGCGACATCGACATCGCCGACTTCGTGCTCGGGCTGAGCGGAGTGGCCGCCGGCGACATGGTCCTGCTGCGGACCAACAGCGGCACGTTCTCCGGCAACTCCGCCGGTCGTGAGGTCTTCAACGACGTCAGCAAAGAGATGTTCGAGGCGGTCAAGAAGGACAAACTCGCCGAGTTCGTCCTGGACCACCCCGAGGTAGTGGCCAACGAGAAGTAACCCGAGCACCAACCCTTATTCTTGGTTGGTGTTCGGACCTCAGGTTCCCAGCGTGACCGCTGATGAAGTCGATTCCGGTGCCTACCTCCTCGACGTGCGCGAGGACGACGAGTGGACAGCCGGCCACGCGCCCGGCGCACACCACCTGCCGATGATGGAGGTGCCGGCCCGGATGGCTGAGGTGCCCACCGACGGCGAAGTGGTCGTGGTGTGCCGCGCCGGCGGCCGCTCCGGCCAGGTCGTGGCCTATCTGATGAACAACGGCTGGGACAACGTGCGCAACCTCGACGGTGGCATGCAGTCCTGGGCCGCCTTGGGCAAGAACGTGGTGACAGACAACGGTCAGCCGGCTCGCGTGCTGTGACCACCCGGTACCGCCCTGAAGTCTTCGCCCACCGCGGTGGCGCGGACGCCCTGCCCGAGCACACGCTCGGGGCCTATCTGCGCGCGCTCGACGAGGGCGCGGACGGGGTCGAGTGCGACGTCCGGCTCACCCGGGACGGCCACCTGGTCTGCGTGCACGACAGCAAGCTGGACCGCACCAGTGACGGCCGCGGCCGGGTCAGCACCAAGACCCTGGCCGAACTGGACGCACTGAACTTCGGCTCCTGGCATCCCGGGTACCCGGCGGACGCGGCGCTGCCCGACCTCTCCCGGCTACTGACCCTGGAACGGCTGCTGGAGACGCTCCGTTCCAGCGGCCGGCCGGTGAAACTGCTGATCGAAACGAAACACCCGTCCCGGTACGGCGCGGAGGTCGAGCGCCGGCTGATCGCGCTGCTGCGGTACTACGGGCTGGCCGAGCCGAAACCGGACGACGACCTTCAGATCACCGTGATGTCGTTCGCGGCACTCGCGCTGCGCCGGGTCCGGGCGCAGGCACCCAACCTGCCGACCGTCTACCTGATGGAGATGACGCCGCCCGGGGTCAGCCGTGGTCGACTACCGTTCGGCGCCCGGACCGGTGGGCCCGGCGTCGAGCTGATCCGGGCGAAACCCGGGCTGCTCCCGGCGATCAAGGCGGCCGGGCACCGGACGTTCGTCTGGACCGTCAACGAGCCCGAGGATCTGCGACTGGTGCTGGAGCATCGGGTGGACGGCGTGATCACCGACCGTCCCCGGTTCGTACTGGATCAGTTGGCGCAGATGTGAACTGCACCACTCGATCTGGTTGCTCTCAAGGATCCGCTTAGGTTCGTCTGCACAAATCCCGGCGGAGGAGGCAAACTCGCAAGCATGCCGGACCGTCCCGACTACGCGGCCCTGACCCGGGGGCAGATCGCGGTCCTCGACCGCGTCAACTCCGGCGACGCGGGCCTGGACGTGCTGGAACAGTTGGTGCGGCTGGCCGAGGAGACCCTCGGCGCCCGCGGTGCCGGCTTCGCCGAGTACGCGAACGACCACGGCCGGATCATCGCGGCCACGGGAGTGTGCGCGCCCGCGCTCGGCCGCCGGGTCGAGCATCGCCTCCTGGACCGGCGGAGCCTGCACGTCCCGCTCGGCCCGGTCCCCCTCGACTCGGTCAACGACGAGTTCGCCGGGCTGATCGAGGGCGGCGACCTGCGGCACATGCTGGGTGCCCGCTGCGAGGGCGCCGGTGTGGTGTTCGGCTCGCTGCACGTCTACTTCGACGCCCCGGCCGGTGAACCCGGCCCGGAGCACCTCGCGGTCCTCGAACTACTGGCGGCTTTCATCGGCCGGGTCTACCACCTGCGGGCCGGGCTGCCGACCCACGGCGAGCCGGCACCCGAGGAGGTGCGCCGCGACGCCGACCGGGACCTGTGGGTCGCGGTGACCAGCCACGAGCTGCGCACCCCGGTCACCGTGATCAAGGGCTACGCCGACACCCTCACCCACCACTGGGACAGCCTCGGCGAGTCCGGCCGGCGTGAGGCGGTGCGGGTGGTCGGGGCCCGAGCCGGTGAGCTGGCCCGTCTGGTGGACCGGCTGCTCTCCGTCGCCAGCGAGGAGGACGGTGCGGTCGGCGCCACTCCGGCCGGGCCGTTCGACCTGGTGGAGGCACTGCGGGAGGCGGTCGCCGAGTTGCCCGGCGATCTGCGGGAGCGGCTGCTGCTGGCGCACCTGCCGGCCGATCTGCCCAAGGCGTACGGGACCCGCGACTCGATCGCCACCATCCTGACCGAGCTGGCCACTAACGCCGAGAAGTACTCGGAACCGGACAGCACGGTCGAGGTGTGCGCCGGCACCGACGACGACAACACGCTGCGGTTCCGGGTGTCCGACCGGGGCGAGGGCATCGCCCCGGAACACGTCGAGCACGCTTTCGACAGGTACTGGCAGGCCGATTCGGGACACCACCGGGCCGGTGCCGGGCTCGGCCTCTACCTGGTCCGGCGCCTGGTGGAAGGGCAGAACGGGTGGGTCTCCCTGCGTCCCCGGGAGGGCGGCGGGACGGTGGCCGAGGTGCGCCTGCCCCGGGCCTGACGGCACCGGTGGTGGCCCACGTCACGGGGTTCCCAGAGGTACCGCTTACGCTGGTTCCCCGTGAGCAAGCGTCGTAAGTCCCGCGAAACCACCCCGAAGACGAAGGTGCGCGACATCTTCGTCGCCCGCCCGTTCGAGGGCCTGGCCGACGAGCCGGAGTGGGTGGCTCTTCGAGAGCTGGTTCCGGCCGCGTCCGCGCCGCTGGCCCTCAAACCGGAGATCATCGCCGAGTACGGTGACCGCCCGGTGACCCTCTCCACGGTCCTGCCGATGGCCTGGCCGGCGATGTCCCGCCAGGACGGCCAGATCTTCATCGGTCTCCAGCGGCACATCCAGTCCGGTGACGTCTCCCGGGACCTGGCGGTGGCCATCCTGGGCGCCCTGGGCACCGAGCCCGGCGGCACCGTCGAGGTGCCGGCGCTGCCCGGTGCGGGCCCGCGCCTGCAGGACATCCTGGCCGACGGCCCCCTCGAGATCACCATGCACGAGGGCTTCGAGTACTGGCTGGACGCCGACCAGATGAAGGACGCCACCGTGAAGGCGTCCCTGGAGCGGGCCAACGCCTCGATCTACCCGACCGTGCGGCTGGCCGCGGCGAAGGCTGCTTACTGGTGCCGGGTCGCCCCGGACAAGAGCCACGTCCGCTGGGTGCTGGGCGAGCCGGAGGACAAGGCGCTGGACGCCCTCTCCCGGCTGTCCGCGTCCGGGGACCTGCTGCTCGGCGAGGGCACCAAGTTCGCCGGCATGTTCCGGGCGCACGGCCTGCTGGTGCCGGTCTGGGACGTGCCCGGTGAGCCGGAGGGCGCCGACTTCGAGGCACCGCTGGCCGCGTTCGCCAAACGGTACGCCGACATCCTCGCCGTCGACGAGCCCCTGGACTCGGCTGCCCGCCGGGCCAAACAGGGCCTGATCGGGCGGCAGCTGACACTGCGCTGACTCCGGGCGTACCCACGCAAGGGTTTGATCTTGAAGTCAGCCCCGCGGGTCGCGCTGGATGGGACAACTCATGCAGCGCGGCCCGCCCCGGCCGGAACCCAGCTCCGAACCGCTGATCCGGACCACCTCGATCCCGGCCCGCTCCAACTGCGCGTTGGTCTCGACGTTGCGCTCGTAGGCGACGCAGAGCCGGGGCGCGATGGCGAGCGTGTTGTTGCCGTCGTCCCACTGCTCGCGCTCGGCGGTGACCGGGTCGAGGCCGGTGTCGATGACACGCAGCCGGTCGATGCCCATCGCGTCGGCGGCCGCCTCCAGGAACGGGCGCGGCCCCCGGACCGTGATCTCGTCGCCGGGACCGCCGGTGACCGTCCAGGCCTGGAGACTGTCGGCGAGATTGGGATACATCACGACCGCGTCGGCGTCCACCATCGTGCAGACGGTGTCGAGATGCATCGTGGCGCGTTCCTGGGCGATCGGCACGGCCAGCACGGTGTGCGCCAGCCCGGCCGCGATGACCCGCTGGGCGAGCCGCTCGGCCCCGGCCGGGGTGGTCCGCTCGCCGACGCCGATGGCCAGCACGTCGGGCGCCAGCACCAGGACGTCACCGCCCTCGACATGCTCCAGCGACGGGTCGAAGAGCAACTCGGTCCCGGCGAACCGGGGATGGTGCCGGTAGATCGCGTGCGTGAGCGTGGTCTCCCGGCGGCGGGCCCGCATGGCCAGGCTGGTGACCGCGACCCGGTCCCGCACCCAGACCGAGGAGTCGCGGGTGAACAGCAGGTTGGGCAGCGGGTCGATGACGAAGTCGTGCCGGTCCATCATCGCGTAGACCAGCCCGCCGCCACCCGGCTTGATCTCCTCGTGGGCCAGGCCCGCGACCAGCACCTCGGCGAGCCGGGCAGGGTCCTGATCAGCCAGATAGCCGGCGACGCTCGCGCGCAGGGCGTCACCGAGGCGTCGGTGCGAGAGGACACCCGCGGTCAGCTCGGCCCGGGCCTCCGGCCGGGTCAGCGTCTCGGCGAGCAGGTCACCGAGGTAGAGCACCTCGACACCACGGCTCCGGAGGGCCTCGGCGAACGCGTCGTGCTCCTCCTGGGCCCGGCTGACCCACGGGATCCCGTCGAAGAGGAGCGAGTCGTTGTTACGCGGGGTCAATCGGGCGAGCTCCGCGGCCGGACGATGCAGCAGCACGGTGCGGAGGCGGCTGACTTCACTGTCGACGTACACGGTCTTGAACCTATCGCGCACCGAGCGCTATCGGACTGTGACGTTGAGACTAGATCTTGAGACATCCATGCATCGACCCGAGCCGGGGGTTAGCTTGAGATGGTGTGATGCACCATCCGAAAGAAGATGTAGTCGTGAATATGGCATTCATCCACACTCATTCCCCTTTCTTTCCTACCCGTCGCCCTGTTCCGTGAGGGCCTAAGCACGTACGGTAGTTGGAAAAGAAGGCCCAACTGACCTTTTGCCGGAGGTCGCAGTGTCTGTCTTCCCCGCCCGCTCCGCGCTACCCGCGCACTCCCAAGCCCTCACACCCGTCGACCGACAGCATCCGTCCCCCTTCATGGAGGACACCCAACGGATGCCGACCCCGGCCGAATGGGCACGTCGCCGTCGTGCCGTACGCGGTGCCCGCCGTATCGAGGCCGCCGGTGCGCGCGCCCTCACCCGGTTGGACCGTCTCGGACCGAACTGGCACATCGTGGACTGGCCTCGGACCGATTCCACGAACTCCTACTACGAGCCAAGCCCCGCCGACGAGCGTGCCGGGTTCCTCGCGATCGGCCCCGGCGGCATCTACGCCGTCAGCGTGGTCGATCACGGCCGATCCCGGGTCCTGATCGCCGGTGACGTGGTCCAGGTCAACGGCAAGCGCCCGGAGTACATCTCCGAGGCCCGCCGGGACGCCCGCCGGGCCGCCAAGGCGATCTCCGCAGTCGTCGGGCTCTCCGTCCCGGTGACCGCCGTGCTCACCTTCGTCGGTAACGGTGTGATCAGCGTCCACGGCCTGCCGAAGGACTGCCTGATCTCCACCGACAAGGAGCTCGATCGCCTCCTGATCGCCGGTGGGGCGAAGATCTCCCCAGCCACCGCGAACAAACTGTCCGCTGTCGCCCACCACCCGGGCACCTGGTCGAACGCCCCTTGGCGGCCGGGTCACGACTACTCTTCGTACGGTAACGGACAGACGGCCGCTGACAAGCGGCTGAGCCGCCGGTAACGTTCCTTGCGAACCGTCGATGGCCGACGTCATGACGCCGGCCATCGACGTACGAGGAGCGAGGAGGAGCCCCGGTGGCGCATGTTGAGCTCTCTCTCTCGGGAGCGTTCGTCCCCCAGGCCCGCACGCCGTCCGAGGCCGAGTTCGTCACCAGCGTCGAGCGCTGGAGCATGGCGGTCGCGGCGGCTGACGAGCCGTGCCTGGTCATCGATGTCGACGGTTCGATCATCGCCGTGTCGACGTCCTGCAGCGAGATCCTCGGCCTGGGCAAGCCCGCTGAGGCGCTCGGCCGGCGGTTCACCTCGCTGCATCTGATCGACTTCACCGCGAACGCGGGCCGGCTCGAGGAGCCCGAGGCCGACAACATCCCGCCGCTGCTGGCGTTACGCAGCGAGCGGCTGGCCCGTGGCCTGATCCGGGTGCTGCCCCGGCAGGGCGAGACGCCGCTGACACTCGACGCGATCTCCACACCACTGATGGCGGGCGACCGGATCGGCGGGGCTCTGACCTTCCTGTCCCCGGTCCGGTACTGACGTCTCGTTGCAGGCTTTCCGCGTCTCGTTGCAGGCTTTCCGCGTCCCGTTGCAGGCATTTAGCGTCCCGTTGCAGGCATTTCGCAGGCAAAGGTGTGGCGTTCATTGCAGCCATCAGGCATTGGTTGTTACAGATACGCAACGTAGTCTGCGAGGATGCTCGATCTAGACCTGTTACCAGGTGAGTACGCGGTGTGCCGGCTGCCGGTCGGCTCGCCCCTGCCCGCCTCACTCACGGCGGGTCCGGACGACAAGAGCGTCATCTCGGTGACCTGGGGTGTCGGTGAGCTCTCCGTCATCTGCCCCAACGACCGAGTGCCGCCCGGCGCCGAGGCCGACACCGCCTGGCGATGCCTGCGCGTCGCCGACCTCAACCTGGCCATGACCGGGGTGCTCGCCTCCCTCGTCGGCCCGCTCGCCGAAGCCCGGGTCAACATCGTGACCTTCTCGACGTACGACACGGATTACCTGCTCGTGCCCACGGTGCGGCTCACCGAGGCGGTCAACACGCTCACCGCCGCCGGGCACCGGATCGCCAGCTGACCGTTCGGCTCCTACCATGAGCGCGTGTCCCCCCGCACACGCCTGCTTCCCGCGCTCCTGATCTGCACGGCTGCCGCCTGCGGTTCCCCTCCTGAGGCCCTGCCCGCCGGTCCGCCGCTGCCTCATGTCAGCGGCGAACTGCCCGCCGGGGGTGTCGCGCCACCGTCGATCTACCCGACTTATCCGACTTATCCGACGGCGGTTCCCCCGGTTTATCCAACGGGCTTTCCGACGGGCTTTCCGACAGGTTTTCCGACGACGACCTATGTCGTCCCGACTCGGACCACCACCCCGCCGACCACCTCGCCCACGCCGGCGCCCTCCCACGCCCCCCGATGCACCGGGGAGCCCACCGGGGCGCAGATCGTGGCGAAGGTGAAGGAGAGCGACGCCGTGCCGGGCGGGACCCTGACCGTGTCCGCCGGGCCCTACTGCTCGGGGACCTGGAACTTCACCACGATCGGGAAGGCCGGGGCCGAGCCGTTGTCGGTGATCGCCACCGGTAAGGGCGCCACGCTGGAGATCGTCACCCTCGGCACCGACGTGTGCAATCCCCGGGTCAAGGCCGAAGCACCGGTCGGGATCCGGGTGCTCGCCTGCGGTTACTGATACCGCGCGGGCAAAGTGGCGTGGTGACCTGTGGTTCGATTCGCACCCCAGCTCACCACGCTGAAAGGCACTCGCGCCTCGAGCACCGAAGCTCACTAGACTTTCGGGATGCCTGGAACACCTGCCCGCTTCGCGTACCTCGGTCCGGAAGGCACCTTCACCGAAGCCGCCCTGCGGACTCTTCCGGCGGCTGAGCACGGGGTTCGAACCCCCGCTCGCAGTGTCCCGGAAGCCCTGGAAGCGGTGCGCACCGGCGAGGCCGACGCCGCTCTGGTCCCGCTGGAGAACTCGGTGGGCGGCGCGGTTCCGGTCACCCTCGACGAGTTGATCACCGGCAGCCCTCTGATGATCACCCGTGAGGTGCTGCTGCCGGTTGAGTTCGTGCTGGCCGCCCGCACCTCGACCCCGCTCGCCGGGATCCGGTCGATCGCCGCACACCCGCAGGCCTCCGCCCAGTGCCGGCACTGGCTCCAGGCGAACGTGCCGGACGCGGTCGTGGTCGACGTGCTCTCCAACGCGGCGGCGGCGATCAGCGCGGCCACCGGGGAGTACGACGCGGCCCTCTGCGCCCCGATCGGGGTCGGCCGGAACAACCTGACCGTGCTCGCCGAGAAGGTCGCCGACCGGGCCGAGGCGGTGACCCGGTTCGCGCTGCTCACCAAGCCCGGCCCGCCCGCCCCGCCGACCGGCGACGACGTCACCTCACTGGCCGTGTCGATCCGGCACGACCAGGTCGGGGCACTCCTCGCGGTGCTCACCGAACTGGCCGTGCGTGGCGTCAACCTGTCCCGGATCGAGTCCCGGCCGACCGGCGAACAGCTCGGGACGTACGTCTTCTTCCTCGACTGCACCGGCCACGTCGCCGAGTCCCGGGTCGGGGAGGCGCTGCGGGGCCTGCGGCGGATCTGTGCCGAGGTTCGTTTCCTCGGCAGCTATCCGAAGCATCGGCTCCAGCCGGAGGCGCCGGTCGCGGCTCCGCCGGGCCTCTCTGACGACGACTTCACCGACTCGGCGGCCTGGCTGACCCAGCTGCGAACCGGTTCTTAGCGGCCTCAGTCGTCGAAGATGTTGTCCAGCAGGCCGCCGCCGCTGGATTTCCCGCTGGAGCCGGAACCGGCTCCAGCCAGGCCGCCGGGCGGCTCCTCGGACGGCTGGACGATGACGAAGCCCTGACCGGCGAAACTCATCGTGAAACGCTCGCCGGTGGTGCGGCCCAGCAGAGTGCCGAGACCGAGCTGCTCGGCCCGGTGGAAACCGGTCTGCAGACTGGCCGACCAGGCGATCGCGGCCTGCGGGTCGACGAAGGTCGGCTGGTCGACGTTGAGCACCACCGGGGTGCCCTTGGTGGTGACCGCGATCCGGCCGTGACCGGTGAAGACGCAGTTGAACAGGCCGGCGCTGGAGAACATGCCGGCACCGTTGACCATCTTGATGTCGTAGTTCAGCGTCGAGTCGAAGGCCAGCACGTTCGCCCCGTTGATGGAGAGGGCGTCGCCGGGCTCCAGATCGATCAGGTGGATGTCGGCCGCGTTCTCGGCGAGGAAGACGTCACCGTTGCCACGGATCCGCATCAGCGGGACGCCCTCGCCGGTCAGCTTCTGCTTGAGGAATTTGCCGAGGCCCCCGGAGCCGAGTGCCTCGAACGTCACCTGCCCCTGATAGGCGACCATTGAGCCGGTCCGGGCCAGGAACTCACCGTTCAGCTCGGCCTTGAGAAGCTTCGCGTTCTGCAGCCGGAGGCCCGGCTGACTGTGCTCTTTCTCCAGGTTCTCGGCTGAGAAAAGTTCGCTGCGCATGAGCCCAGCGTAGGCCCGCGATTCAAGGGATCAGGCCCAACCGAGTTCGTGCAGGCGCTGGTCGTCGATACCGAAGTGGTGGGCGATCTCGTGCACCACGGTGATCGCGACCTCGTCGACCACTTCCGCCTCGGTCCCGCAGACCTTCAGGGTGGGCAGCCGGTAGATGGTGATCCGGTCAGGCAGCGTCCCGGCGTAGTCCCAGCCGCGGTCGGGCAACGCGGTGCCCTCGTAGAGGCCGAGCAGGTCGTCACCGCCGCCCTCGGGCAGGTCCTCGACCAGGAAGACCACGTTGCTCATCAGCGACATCAACTCGACGGGCACCTCGTCGAGGGCCTCGCCGACCAATTCCTCAAAACGTTCTGGGCTCATCTCGACCGGCACGAACCCCATTGTGCCCGGTAGGGCGGTTTCCCGGCGCGGCCGGGGAACGGCCGCACCGGGAACACGGGAGTGTCAGGACAGTTTGGCGACCAGGGTGATCTCGGCGCCGGGCGAGAGCAGGCGGGAGATCGGGCAGTTCTCCTTGGCGGAGAGCGCCAGCTCCTGGAACTTCGCGTCGTCGATGCCCGGGACGTCGCCGACCGTCTCCAGGGTGATGCGGGAGACGCCGAAGCCGGCGTCGGTCTTGTCCAGGTGGACCTTGGCGACGGTCTCCACCGAGGTGGGCGTGAAGCCCTCGTCGGCGAGCCCCTTCGAGAAGGCCATCGAGAAGCAGCCGGCGTGCGCGGCCGCGATCAGTTCCTCCGGGTTGGTCCCCTCGCCCTCCTCGAAACGGGACTTGAACGAGTAGGCGCCCTGGAGTCCGCCCTTGCCGGTCTTGACAGTGCCGGAACCCTCGGTGAGGTTCCCTTCCCAGCGGGCTGAAGCAGAACGAATAGGCATGACCCGAACGTTATCCGAAATCTCGCCTGTTGGTCCGCCGACCGGGCGAGGGGTAATCATGGATCACATGGCGCAGGACTCGGTTATCAGCTTCGGCGACGAGAAGCCCCGGTTCGGCGACGAGAGGCCCCGGCGGACCTACCTGCGAGACCTGGGCCGGGACCATCGGATCCCAGCGCTGACCGCGGCGCTGGGCGCGGTGGCGGCCTTCGGATCACTGGTCTCCGAGTGGCAGACCACGAGCATGAACGGGTTCGGGTTCGGCGCCGAACCCGGAGCCGGCGCCCGGGTCCTGCCGACCGACCTGCCCGACCTGGGCGCGGTGGGCGCCGGTTACCTGGCCGGGCTCCTGCTGCTGACGACCGCGGTGGTCCTGACTCTCTTCGGCCCGGCGACCGGGCGGCGGCACGCGCAACTCGCCGGTCTCGCCGTCGGCGGGGTGCTGCTCGCCCTGCTCGTGGCGCTGATGCCGCATCTGAACCAGACGAGTCTGCTGGTCCCGCGCTACTACACGGTGGAACTCACCGGGGACGACGTCCGGGTGGCGGTCGGCCGGGGGCTGTGGTGCGCGCTGTTCGCGGTGGGTGCCGCACTGGCCGCGCTCTGGCTGCCGCACCGGGAACGGGTGGCGATCACACCCGAACCGGAGCCCTTCGACGACCAGCTCGACCTGACCATCACACCGACGACACCGTTCGTCTCGGTACCCGGCTCGTTGCCAGCAATGTTGCCCGGCTCGTCGCCCGGCGAGCTGGACCAGCCACACCGATCGTGACACCGGGGGATATCCGGGTGCTGAACGGACCGGCGCGCCGGTAGGCTCCACAAGCGTGATTGACCTGCGTCTGCTTCGTGAAGACCCCGAATCGATCCGTGCGAGCCAACGCCTGCGCGGTGAGTCCCCCGAGCTCGTCGACTCCCTGCTGCGCGCCGACGAGGAGCGGCGGGCCGCCACCCAGCGGTTCGAGGCCGTCCGGGCGGAGCAGAAGTCGATCGGCAAAGAGGTGGCGAAGTCCTCCGGTGACGAGCGGGCGGCGCTGCTGACCCGTACCAAAGATCTCGCCGTGGAAGTCAAGGCGGCCGAGGCCGCTGCCGGCACCGCCGAGCAAGCGCTCAAGCAGGCGCACCTGGCGGTGTCGAACGTGGTCGCCGGTGCTCCTCCCGGTGGCGAGGACGACTTCGTCGTGCTGCGTGAGGTCGGCGACATCCCGCGGATCGAGAACCCGAAGGACCACCTGGAGATCGGTGAGGCGCTGCGCGCCATCGACACCGAGCGTGGTGCGAAAGTGTCCGGTTCGCGGTTCTACTTCCTCACCGGTGTCGGCGCGCTGCTGCAGCTCGGCATGCTCCAGCTCGCCATCCAGCAGGCCGTCGAGCACGGGTTCATCCCGGCGATCACGCCGACCCTGGTCCGGCCGGAGTCGATGGAGGGCACCGGTTACCTGGGTGCCCACGCCAGCGAGGTCTACCACCTCCCGGCCGACGACCTCTACCTGGTCGGCACGTCGGAGGTCGCGCTCGCGGCGTACCACTCGAACGAGATCCTCGACCTGGACGGGCCGCGGCGTTACGCGGGCTGGTCGTCGTGTTACCGCCGGGAAGCCGGCTCGCACGGCAAGGACGTGCGCGGCATCCTGCGTGTGCACCAGTTCGACAAGGTGGAGATGTTCTCGTTCTGCCGTCCCGAGGACGCCGCCGAGGAACACCAGCGGCTGCTCGCGATGGAGGAGGAGATGCTGGCCAAGGTCGAGGTCCCGTACCGGGTGATCGACGTGGCCGCCGGTGACCTCGGGTCGAGCGCGGTCCGCAAGTTCGACTGCGAGGCCTGGGTGCCGTCCCAGCAGCGCTACCGCGAGGTCACCTCGACGTCGAACACCACCACGTTCCAGGCCCGCCGGCTCAACGTGCGGTACCGGGACGAGAACGGCAAGCCGCAGACCGCCGCCACCCTGAACGGGACGCTCGCGACCACCCGCTGGCTTATTCCGATCCTGGAGAACCATCAGCAGTCCGACGGCTCGGTGCGGGTGCCGAAGGCGCTCCAGCCGTTCCTCGGCGGCCGGGACGTGCTGGAACCCGTTAAGTAGCGCGCAACCGTTCGGCTACCAGTTGTCATAGATGCTGGTAGCCGAACGGGTGTACCGTTCTCCTTCCGCACTCCGCGGGGGTCAGTTGACCCAACGGAGGGTTTCGATGAAGCCAGGGCTCCCGAAACTGATCGCCACGGATCTGGACGGCACTCTCGTCCGCAGCGACGACACCGTCTCGGCCTACACGCACGAGGTCCTCGACCGGGTCCGCGCCGCCGGGATCCGCATCGTGGCCGCCACCGGCCGAGGCCCCCGGCTCACCTCGCTCACCCGCAACGACATCCGCGTCGCCGACTTCCTGGTGCTCGCGCAGGGCGGCTGGGTGCTCGACCTGGCCGACTCTCGTTACCTGCGGCAGGCCCGCCTGCCCGGCAAGGCACTGGGCGAGGCGCTCGGCGCGCTGGAGTCGGTGGCCGGCCCGCTGTCGGTGATGTTCGAGGCACTGGAGCACGACGACTCGCCGCTCTGGGGCGACTACGACCCGACCTGGCGTTACCCGGTCACCGTCGAGTCCCGGACCCGCGCCGAATGCCTCGACGGCGAGGTGATCAAGGCGTTCGCCCGGTCGTTCGAACTGGACGTCGACGAGCTGCTCGACGCCGCCCGCCGGGTGGTCCCGCCGGACCTCGCGACCGTCACCCAGGCCGGCCTGGACTACGTGGAGATCTGCCCCGCCGACGTCGACAAGGGCACCGGCCTGTCGGTGGTCGCCGAGGCCGTCGGCGTCGACCCGGCCGACGTGCTGGTCTTCGGCGACATGCCCAACGACCTGCCGATGTTCGCCTGGGCCGGGTGGGGCCGGGTGGCCGTCGCCAACGCGCACCCGACACTGCTGGCGGTCGCCGACGGTGTGACCCTCACCAATGACCAGGACGGGGTGGCGGTCTATCTGGACCGGCTATTGTCGAGGTGATGCACCCTTATCGGCTGGTCGCCTCAGACATCGACGGCACGCTGATCACCAGCGAGCGTGTTCTCAGCCCGCGCACGCTCGACGTGCTGGGCCGGCTCCCGGTGCCGCTGGTCCTGGTCACCGGACGGCCGCTGCGCTGGCTCCAGCAGATCTACGACCAGTTGCCGGCCCCGCTGCCGGCGGTCTGCGCCAACGGTGCGGTGATCTACGACCCGGATCGTGACGAGGTGGTGCGGACGAGTCCGTTCGACACCGACGTCCTGCTCGCCGTGGTGAAGAGTCTGCGCGCCGAGATCCCCGACATCTCGCTGGCCGTCGAGGTCGAGGACGGGCGGGCGTTCCTGCACGAGGACACCTGGACCATCCGCTGGGAGCACGACGCCAGCGTGGTGCGGGTCATCGCCTCCCCCGACGAGCTGACCGCCGGTCCCGCCGTCAAACTGCTGGCCCGTTCCTCGGTCGCCGATCCCGACGACTTCCTGTCCCTGATCAGCCGCACCCTCGGCGATCAGGCCGTGGCCACCCGGTCCTCGTCGTCGGCACTGGTCGAGATCTCCGCCGCCGGGGTGACGAAAGCGGCCGGCCTGGCCTGGTTCTGCGAGCGCCGGGGCATCGCCGCCGACCAGGTGGTGGCCTTCGGCGACATGCCCAACGACATTCCACTGCTCACCTGGGCCGGTCACGGCGTGGCGGTCGGCAACGCCCACGCCACGCTGCGCGCGATCGCCGACGAGACCACCGGCACCAACGACGCCGACGGAGTCGCGGCCTATCTGGAGTCGGTGTTCACCCTGTAAGACCCTTCGCGGATACGCCAGGGGCCGCCCCGCAGAATCCAGGACGCCCCGCACCGTCCCCGCGACGTAGGCGTTCCCTCCAGGTCTCCCCGCGTCCGCCGGGCCGAATGCGTCCCACCCGGCCAGATCACCCCACTGCCGGGCCTCTGCGCTGTCCGGCCGCCCCGGCCCACTGCCAGGCCGTGCCCCATGCAGGCGCGAGGAATCAAGAATGCGACGACGTCGACTGGTTACCATTCCGCATGATTTGTTGCCTGAATCACCCGACTTAACCGATGAAATGGCTTCGACCTGGAGTATCAAGTATTTCTCCATTGGGAGAAAAGTAAGTGTAAACAAGCTTATGACTACCTTCGTCTAGCACATTCCAAGAAATCGACGAAGAGGTGTCATGAACAAGCGAACCGCCATCAAGGCCGCCATCGGCGCGGCCGCCGCCGTCGCGGGATCCCTCGTGGTGGCCCCGACGGCCGCGCTGGCTGTCTACACCTGCGGGGCCGGCCAGGTCTGCCTCTACCAGGACTACAACTACAAGGGCAGCGTCTCGGTCGTGACCGAGATGGGCTCGGGCGGCCCGGGTTACGTCGCCGACTTCCGGGGCCACCGCTACACCAACGGCGTGGACCTCAACGACTCCGCGTCGTTCGTCGTCAACAACACGAACCAGTCGATCCGGCTCTACGAGCACGGCAACTTCAACAACTACAAGAGCGGCGACTGGTTCGATGTCGCCCCCAACAGCCAGCGCAACGCCCCGTCACACGTGAACGACAAGGCTTCGTCCATCAGTTGGTCGCCGGACCCGTACTGATCGAGCCCGGCACTGCGACGGCACTCGGCAGGCGACGCGTATCGATGATCAGCCCGTTGAGTGCCGTGTGACGGCAACCAAGGCTGATCAGTGGTCGAGAGGGCTCGACCGGGTCAGATGTTTGATGGGTACCAGGTCTGGGACTGGCGGGCCTGGTACCCCCAGGGTGGCCTTGAGGGGCGCATACGCCCGGTGGGCGCGGGGAGGCCGTGAGGGTCGCCCTGCCTTGCGGGGACGAAACGGGGCGTCCTGGTTCGGCGGGGCGACCGCAGCGTACGGTAAATGTGTTTTTAGAGGTATTGACCCGTTTGTCCGGAAGCCTCAGCCACGCCTGCCGCGGGCTTACCGGGGATCATTGTGCCCGCGGGGAGGGCCGGCATGCCGGGGACGCCGCGCATCTGTTCGAGCTGGAGTCGCGCGGCCATCTGCTGGGCGACGAGGGCGGCCTGGATGCCGTGGAAAAGGCCTTCCAGCCAGCCGACCAGCTGGGCCTGGGCGATGCGCAGTTCGGCCTCGCTCGGCGGGGTCTCACCCTCGAACGGCAGGGACAGGCGCTCCAGTTCCTCGCGCAACTCGGGGGCCAGGCCGTCCTCCAGCTCCTTGATCGAACGCTGGTGAATCTCCCGCAGCCGAGTGCGACTGGCCTCGTCGAGTGGAGCGGCCCGCACCTCTTCGAGTAGTTGCTTGATCATGCTGCCAATGCGCATGACCTTCGCCGGCTGCTCGATGAGGTTGCCGGGCTCCTCGGGGATGAGCGCACCGTTCTCGTTGATCGTGCCCATCGGGCGGCCGTCGGGGCCCACCACGATGACGGTGCCGTCTTCCTGGGACTCGGTAGTTCGGGGGTCAGCGGTCATGCGCTCCATCTTTACGCACCGGTTCGAGCAAATGCTCGTGCGGTTGCTGAGGATCAGGCCCGTAGCTCGGCTACGGCACATTTGACGCTGCCGCCGCCACGTTTGAGTTCGGAGAGTTCGACGTGAACCGGCAGGTATCCGGCTTCCCGCACCTTGTGCCCCATCGCGACGGCCTCAGTGTTGAGGATCACGTGCCGGCCGTCGCTGACCAGGTTGAGGCCGAAGGCTTCGGCATCAGCCCGGTCGGCGAGCACCGCGTCCGGGAAGAGCTGGGCGAGGATCCGCTGGGATGCCGGCGAGAAGGCCCCGGGGTAGTAGGTGACGTGCCGGTCATCGAGGGCGGCCAGCGCGGTGTCCAGGTGGTAGAAGGCCGGGTCGACCAGCTTGAGGGAGATCACCGGGCGGCCCAGCACCTCCTGCGCCTCGGCGTGGGCGGCCGGGTCGGTGCGGAAGCCGTAACCGGCTAGGACGATGCCGCCGTACGCGTTCGGCAGGTACGCGAAGTCGCCCTCACCCTCGTTCACGTGCTCCGGAGCAACAAAACGCCAGTCGTCACCGCGTTGGTAGAACGTCCGGTGCTCGACCGCTTCGTTCGCCCGCTGTGGGTAGCGGAACCGGGCACCGTAGACGGTGCCGTCCACCGAGAAGGCGCCGTTCGCGGAGTAGACCATGTCCGGCAGGCCGGGCACCGGGTCGAGCACGTGCACGACGTGGCCGAGGCCGGTGAGCGTGGTGCGGAGCTTGTCCCACTGCCGGACCGCGAGATCGGCGTCGACTGCGGCGGTGGTGTCCATCCACGGGTTGATGGCGTACTCGACCGTGAAATGCTGAGGCGGACACATGAGGTATGTCCTGTTTCGCGGCAAGCGCTCCATGTAGCTCATGAGGCTAAAGCCTAGGTACGCTGAGTTGCAGCAAACAGCTCTAAATCTTGCTCCTCGGAGGCGAATCGTTGCAGATGGACGCGGTCGACCAGCGAATCATTGCGCTACTCGTCGCCGATGCCCGCGCTTCGTATGCCGAGATCGGTGCCAAGGTGTCGTTGTCCGCACCGGCGGTGAAAAGGCGCGTCGATCGACTGCGCTCGTCCGGGGTCATCAAGGGATTCACGGCTGTCATCGAGCCGGCCGCCGTGGGGTGGACCACCGAGGCCTTCGTCGAGCTGTTCTGCACCGGGCGGACCACCCCGGCCCAGATCACCGTCGCCGCCCGGCGGCATCCGGAAGTCGTCGGGGCCTACACGGTCTCCGGGCAGGCCGACGCGCTGGTGCACCTGCGGGCCGCCGACATCGGGCACCTCGAACAGGCGTTGGAGAAGCTGCGGGCGGAGCCCTTCGTGACCTCCACCCGCAGCATGGTGGTGCTGTCGCGCCTCGTGGAGACGCCTACCGCGTTGCCGCCGTCTCCTTAGAGGTACATCCCCGGGCGGTGGCCCTCGTCGCCGTCGGCGGCCTTCGGAGCGGCCGGCTTGTCACCCTCGCCGAAGAAGCGCTTGCCGCCGAACTCGCCGTGCAGCCGGTCGTCCAGCTCGTCGGCCAGACCTGTCATCACCTGCACCGCCAGCATCAGGTGGATCGACTGGAAGTTGCGGCCGAACACCGGGATCGACGCCCAGACCGTGTCCTGCGCGCAGTAGAGCCGGCCGATCGGCATGCGGTTGGTCAGCTCGGAGAGCTTCACGTAGAGCTGCTCGGTCGGCTCGACCTCGGTCAGGATCGGCGAGAACACGTCCACCAGTGGCGGGTTGTCCCGGATCCGGACGAAGACCATCGCCGAGCCGGCCCGGATGCCGATGTCACCGTCGGCGTCGACCTGAAGCTGGTCGACCGTGGTCTTGGACATGGTCGCGACGACCGTGCGGACCCGCTCTTCCAAGGGGACGAGGTCCTCGGCACTGACGCCGGCCAGCGCCCGGTCGAGGGCACTCTCGCCACCCAGGGCGTCGAGGGCCAGGTCGATGCTGGGCTCGTGCCGGGCGGTGCCCAGGGGGCTCGCGTCGATCGGCTCGTCCTCGTCGTCGTGCACCAGGTAGACGAGGAACGCCGGGTGCGGCGCGCCGTAGACGTCCCGCAGCGTCCGGGACACCACCGTGGCCAGCTGGATGGCCTTGTCCTGCGAGGAACGCAGACCGAACGAGTCACCCGAGCCGGCCAGCACCCCCGGCGGCGACCAGCCGAGCGCGACCAGGTCGGCGACCGTGGCGCGGTTCATCCGGAACTCCTGGGGCAACGCGGCGTTACCGACCGCGAGCGCCTCGACGACACCGTCCGCCAGCACCCGGATGCTGACCGAGTAGACGGCCGTGCCCGTGCCGGACGCGGTGGGGTCCAGGGTGAGGTCGACGTAGGAACCCGGCTGCAGGCCCGGCAACAGCCCGGCCAGGGCACTGGCGAACTCCCGCCATGCCTGGGTGACCTTGGCCCGTAGGTCGGCCGTCGTCGGCTCTTCGAGCAACACGCCTTCGTACGCCTCGCTCGCGGCGCCTTCTACCGTCATGATCGCGCACCTCCGTTCCCGTCACCCTATCGAGCGTTCCCGGGTCATGCGGGGGTACGGGGCCGGGTAGCTTTTCGCGACCTACGAGTCCAGCGTGGACCGACGCAACGCCAGCGCGCTGATCTTGGCGGCGGCCTCGACCGGATCGGCACCGGCGGCCACCGCGAGCCCGAGAACATACGCCGAGACCGGCGCCCCCGGCCGCAGAACGTTGTGTGCCACGTCACGGGCCATGTCGAGCACCTCCGTCGTCGGCACCTGAACGCCGTCCAGGCCGAGCTCGGCAGTGATCTCCGCCACCCACTGGTCCAACTCGCTCATCTGGCCCATTCCTCAGCGGTCCGCAGATCGTCGTCGGTGTCGCAGTCGAACCACGGCGGCGGCCCCGGACGGCGCCACGACACCTCGGCGACCCGGGAGTGTTCGAGCAGCGCCCGCACCGGTGCGCCGTGCAGACCGCCGCGCGCCTCGGCCAGCCGGGTGAGGGCGGCCCGCAGGCCGGCCGTCCGCCAGACACCACAGAGCAGTTGCAGGTGGCCGTCGGCGTCCCGGTAGAGCGCGCCCTCCATCGGCGCCGACTCCAGGGTGAGCCGCAGCACGTCGATCGCCTCACCGGTCAACAACGGCAGGTCAGCGGCGAGCAGAGCGGTGTAGGTGACCCGCTCCGGGACCAGCGCGAGCCCCGCCGCGGCAGCCGCCACCGGGCCACCACCAGCCGGTTGTTCTCGTGTCACGAGCACAGGAACGGGGAAGTCGCCGGGTATTCGCCCGACCACGATCCGAGGGTCGGCGTCATGCACCGCCGCCAGGACACGGGTGAGCATGGACTGGCCGGCAACCGTCATCGTCGGTTTGTCGGCACCACCCATCCGCCGTGCCGCACCACCGGCCAAGACCACCGCCGCGAATCCCCCCACGTGAGTACCGTATCCCGAGTGCGTGGCAAGCGTGACCACGCGCTCGGTTCGACGCCTTCGGGGGACCGGCGGCCGAGCCCTCGCCGATCGGGCCGGGACGATGCCGGGAGCAGGACGTAAGCTCCGGCCATGGCTCGGAGCACCGGCCGCCGCACGGTGGTCACCATCGATGTCAGCGCGCCCGCCGGCTCCCGGAGTCGCCAGGATCACCTCGCGGCCGAGGAGCCGCTGGAGATCCGGGTGCGCAAGAAGCCGCTCGCCGTCACCATGCGCACCCCCGGGCACGACATCGACCTGGCGATGGGTTTCCTGCTCAGCGAAGGCGTGATCAGCCAGGCCACGGACGTGACCACGGCACAACTGTGCGCCGGGACGGACACTCCGAACACCTACAACGTGGTGGACGTCGTGCTCGATCCGAGCGTGCCGCCGCCGGTCACCGACCCGACTCGGAACTTCTACACCACCAGTTCGTGCGGGGTCTGCGGCAAGGCCAGCATCGACGCAGTGCGGACCAAGTCGCGTTTCGACGTGGCCGGGTTCCCGCTGGAGGTCGCCGCCAAGACCCTGACGGAACTGCCCACGAAGCTGCGGGCCGCCCAGCGGACCTTCGACCGCACCGGCGGCCTGCACGCCGCCGGCCTTTTCACCACGGACGGTGAGTTGCTGGTGCTGCGGGAGGACGTGGGCCGGCACAACGCGGTCGACAAGGTGCTCGGGTGGGCGCTGCGGGAAGGCCGCCTGCCGCTGTCCGGGAACGTGCTGCTGGTCTCCGGCCGGGCCAGTTTCGAACTGGTCCAGAAGGCGTGGATGGCCGGGTTGCCGCTGCTGGCGGCGGTCTCCGCACCCAGCACCCTGGCGGTGGAGCTGGCCGAGGAATCCGGGATGACACTTGTCGGGTTCCTCCGCGAACCGAAGATGAACATCTATACCGGAGCACATCGCGTCACCGTTTGACCAGACGATGTTCACCCGGATCGCCAACCCTTCGATGCATGTCGATATCGCGTCGCACTCTGCTGGCCTCGGCCGCTGTGATCCCGCTGACCGGCGCCACCACTCCCGCCCGAGGACCGCTGTCCGGAGACCCGTTCACCCTGGGCGTCGCCTCCGGAGACCCGTCCCCGGACGGATTCGTGCTCTGGACCCGGCTCGCCCCGGTGCCCCTGGCCGCGGACGGGCTCGGTGGCATGCCGTCCCGGAACGTGCCGGTGACCTGGGAGATCGCCGACGACGAGCGGTTCCGGCGGGTGATCCGGCGCGGGATCACCACAGCCCGGCCGAGTCGTGCGCACGCCGTGCACGTCGAACTGGACGGGCTCGCTCCCGGGCGCGAGTTCTTCTACCGCTTCCGCGCCGAGCACTGGACCTCGCCGGTGGGCCGGACCCGGACCGCGCCCGCCCGCTGGTCGACCCCCGGGGCTCTGGCGATGTCGTTCGTCTCGTGCTCCCAGTACGAACACGGTTACTTCACCGCTTACCGCCGGCTGGCCGAGGACGAACCGGAACTGATCCTGCACCTCGGCGATTACCAGTACGAATACGCGCCGGACACCTACACCATCCCCGGCGGTAACCCGCGTGATCACGAGGGCCCGGAAACCGTGACGCTGGCGAACTATCGGCAGCGGCACGCCCAGTACAAGACCGATCCGGATCTTCAGGCGGCACACGCGGTCGCACCGTGGGCGGTGGTCTGGGACGACCACGAGACCGAGAACAACTGGGCCGACGAGGTGCCGGAACAGCCCGATCCGAACTTCGTCACCCGCCGGGCCGCGGCGTTCCAGGCGTACTGGGAGAACATGCCGTTGCGCCGCTCGTCGATCCCGAACGGCCTCGACATGCAGCTTTACCGTCGGCTGCACTGGGGCCGGCTGGCCACCTTCCACATGCTCGACACCCGGCAGTACCGGGACGACCAGGGCTGCGGTGACGGATACAAGGACTGCCCGGCCGCTTACGACCCGGCGCGCAGCATCACCGGTGCCGAACAGGAGTCCTGGCTGCTCGACGGTTTCCGCCGCTCCACCGCCCGCTGGGACGTCCTCGGCCAGCAGGTCTTCTTCGGGCAGCGGGACAACAACGCCGGACCGCAGAAGGTGCTGAGCATGGACTCGTGGGACGGTTACCAGGGCTCCCGGGACCGGATCACCCGCGGCTGGGTGGACGCTCGTGTCCGCAACCCGGTGGTGCTGACCGGTGACGTGCACGCCCACTGGGCCGACGACCTCAAGCTCGACTGGACCGATCCGACGTCGCGGACCGTCGGCACCGAACTGGTCTGCTCGTCGATCACCTCCGGCGGTGACGGCGCCGACGTGGCGAGCGGCAACCACTCCTGGGCGGCCTGGAACCCGCACCTGCGCTTTTACAACAACCAGCGCGGTTACGTCCGGACCCGGATCACCGGCGGCGCGCTGACCGCGGATTTCGTGGTGCTGCCCTATGTGACCGAGCCGGGAGCGGCGGCACACACCCGCGCCACCTTCGTCATCGAGGACCGGGTGCCCGGACTGCAGCGGATCGCCGACGCTCCGACCCCCTCGGCCGGGCTGCGCACCGCCGGGCCGGCCGAGGACACCGTCCGGCAGGAGACCTCGCGGCCCTGAACCGGTCATTTCCGCAATCCCCGTCGGATCATCCCGGGCGGCACCCCGAACCCGAGGATCTGGTGCAGCATCGCGGCGAGGTCATGGCCGGGCTCGGCGGCCAGCGCCCGGTCCACCGCGACCCGGGCCAGTGCACCACGCCCCAGCCGCCACGCGGTGAAACCGAGCAGGCAGGCGGGTGTCGGGACGTGGACCGGCTCGACCCGGCGCAGCACGTCGGTCCACAGCTGGATCCGCCACTCGGTGCCGTCGGTGCGGTCGAGGGCGTAATCCTCGACCGCACGGTCGGTGAGCAGCACGCCCAGCCAGGCGACCTCGTCGTCACTGAGGACCCCGCCGAACCGGAAGCGCTTCTCCGCCTCCCGGACGACCGGCCGCCCCGTCATCCGGATCCGTTTCGCAAGGGCCTTCCCCGCCAGCCCTTTCACCAGTTCGCGGAAGCGCAGCCGGGCCCGCTCGGTAGCCGCGGCCATCGACACCCGGGCCGGGCCGTCGACAGCCGCCAGCTGGGCGGCCAGCGCGGCCCGGCTGGGCAGAGCGACCTGACCGCGATAGGTGGCCTCGGCCGCGATCACGCTGTCCAGCGGCAGGCAGGGCCGGCCGTCCGGCGGACAGCAGACCGGGTCCTCGCACAGGTAGGACCACCAGCGCCCGTCACAGACCCGCATCACGTCGTGGACCCGCACGCCGGTGGCCCGTAACGCCTCCACCAGCGCGAGGACCACCGGGGTAACCCGCTGGGCCGGGCCGAATCCGACGATCACCATCATCTCGGGGCTCTGCCTGCGGATCACGTCGACGATGTCCCGGGCACCGATCTCGGCAGCGCCGACCTCGTCACGGCCGGGCGGCGGCAGGTCGAGGCATGCGGCGAAGGTGAGGTCGGGACCGCGCAGACCGAGCAGGGCGATGCTGTCGTGCGGGTGGTAACCCATCACGTAGGGCAGCGCCGCGATCAGCTCGGCAGGGCTGCGGACCACGAGCGAGGAGTCGAATCTCATGCCGGCCAGCGTGGCCGCCCCGGAAGACCGGCCGGGCGCCGGCATGCGGTGCCTGTGGACGACACGCCGGTTCGTCCACAGGCGCTGGTGCTGTCAAGAGCGGAACGGCAACTCGTGGAGTTGCAGGCCCTCCTGGTGCCGGGCATGGGTGTGCCGCTCCAGGTCCATGGTCAGTTCGATCGACGAGACCACGTCGTAACCAGCCGCGTGCAGGCTGCGGATCGCGTCCACGTTGCGGGACTCCGGCGAGATGGTCAGGGCCGTCATATTGCGGCGTTTCGCCTCGTCAGCGATGTGGTGCAGAAGTTTGCGGCCGACACCTTTGTGCCGGTGGGAGATGGTCACCACGACCGGGTCGACCTCGCCGGCCCGGTCTCGCATGATCAGCCCGACCATCCCGATCACCCCGTCGTCGGCGTGGTCGGCCACCCAGAGCCCGGAGAGGTCGAGCCGGGTGAGGTACTCCTCGAAACCCGCGCCGCCGTCGTCCCGGTGCTCCCCGTACATCTCGTTGTGCTGCCGGTTGAGCTCCGCCCAGAGGCGGCGGCCGGCCGAGTGATCACTCGGCCGGTACGAGCGCACGACGACAGGGGTCATGACGCCATCTTGCCTCGGAATGGAGACGTCCGTCACCGGAAGCGCAAGATAGGCGCGTGGACCTGGCGTACCTGCGCGCGCACCCCCAGCACCTACCGACATTTCTCACCCACCAGCGGATCCGGGAGACGCCGGTCGGCGGCGGCGGAGTCTGCACGGCCAGCCGGCTGACGCTGGACGACGGAGCATCGCTGTTCGCGAAGACCTGGCCGGGCGGAACCGCACCCGACGGCATGTTCCCGGCCGAGGCCGCCGGACTCGACTGGCTTCGCGACGCGGGCGGGGTACCCGTACCGGAAGTGATCGTCGCTCTTCCCGATCTGCTCGCGCTGGAGTGGATCGAACCGGGTGAACCGTCCCGCCGGGCCGCCGAACGCTTCGGCCGCGAACTCGCCGAGACACACCGCGCCGGCGCCGACCGGTTCGGGCTCGACCGGCCTGGATTCATCGGCCCGCTCCCGCTCGACAACACCCCTGATCAGCAGTGGGGCCCATGGTTCGCCGCCCGGCGACTGGCGCCCTACCTCGAGATCTCCGCCGATCGCGGTGCGCTCTCCGGCTCCGACATCGCGGTGGTCGAGGAGATCATCAAGACCATCGGCCGGTACGGGGGTGAAGAACCGCCCGCACGAATCCACGGCGACCTGTGGCCCGGCAACGTGCTGTGGGGAGCCGACGGCCGGGTACGGCTGGTGGATCCAGCCGCACACGGTGGTCACCGGGAGACCGACCTGGCCACCCTCGCGCTGTTCGGCGGCGTACCGCATCTGGATCTGATCCTCGCCTCCTACCAGGAGACGTGGCCGCTCGCCGACGGCTGGCGCGATCGGGTGCCGCTGCATCAGCTGCACCTCCTACTGGTGCACACCGCCGCGTTCGGCAGTGGATACCGGGCGGCGGTACTCGCCGTGGCCACCGCGTTGTCCACAGGGCGGCACGCGTGACGGCAGTTGTCATCGGAAGCGGATAGATTCGAGGTGTGCCCAACGCCCCGCTGCTCGATCGCTTCGGTCGGGTCGCCACCGATCTCCGTGTCTCGCTGACGGATCGATGCAACCTGCGCTGTACGTATTGCATGCCCGCCGAAGGTCTGGCCTGGATGCCGCAGCCGCAACAGCTCACCGACGACGAGGTGAAACGGCTGGTCCGGATAGCGGTGGAGCAGCTCGGGGTGACCGAGATCCGGTTCACCGGCGGTGAGCCGTTGATCCGGCGGGGCCTGGTCGGCATCGTCACCGAAGCGGCCGGCCTCACGCCCCGGCCGAGACTCTCGCTCACGACGAACGGGATCGGGCTGGACCGGACGGCCGTGGCCCTGCGCGACGCCGGGCTCGACCGGGTAAACGTCTCGCTCGACACGCTGGATCCCGCACGTTTCCATCAGCTGACGCTGCGCGATCGGCACGCCGACGTGCTCTCCGGCCTGCGGGCCGCGGTGGACGCCGGGCTCACGCCCGTGAAGATCAATACGGTGCTGATGCGCGGGGTCAACGACGACGAAGCCCCGGCTCTGCTGCGGTTCGCCCTGGACAACGGCTATCAGCTGCGGTTCATCGAGCAGATGCCGCTGGACGCCCAGCACCAGTGGGACCGGCACGAGATGGTCACCGCCGAAGAGATCCTGGCCGCGCTGGAGCCCTTCGGTCTTCAGCCGGACGATGTTTCACGTGGAACAGCGCCGGCCGAGACCTGGCTGATCCCCGATCACGTGGATGCCGCCGGAGAGCCCGCCCGGGTCGGGGTCATCGCCAGTGTGACCAGGCCGTTCTGTGGCGACTGCGACCGGACCCGACTCACCGCCGACGGCCAGGTCCGCAACTGCCTCTTCGCGACGTCCGAGAGCGACCTGCGGAAACTGCTCCGGGACGGCGCTTCCGACTCGGCGATCGCCGACGCCTGGCGGACCGCCATGTGGGGCAAACGCGCCGGTCACGGCATCGACGACCCGAAGTTCCTCCAGCCCGCCCGGCCCATGTCCGCAATCGGAGGTTGAGCCCATTGCTCACGGTGCGCTACTTCGCTGGGGCCCGCGCGGCCGCCAACGGCACGTCCAGCGAGACGGTCTCCGCGGCCAGCCTCGACGACCTGATCCAGGTGCTGACCGATCGGCACGGTGAGCGGCTGGCCCTGGTCCTGAAAGCGGCGAGCTTCCTGGTCGACGGTCTCGCCTGCCATGACCGCACGGTTCCACTCCCGGCGGGCGCCACGATCGACGTGCTCCCACCCTTCGCCGGCGGCTGACGGTAGACCGGCTGCGTGGCGTTCTTGTCATACCCCTCGGGCAGCATGTGGGCGAGGCCTGAGGGGGGTTGGTTGTGACGGTTCATGTCGCTAGTCGGCGGCGCAAGCCCGAGTCGGTTCGGGCCGCGTTTCCGGGGGCCACCGTCGTCGACGTGACCTCCCGGGCCGCCGAGCCGTGGGTGCGGCTCAGCCCGTTCTATCCGCACGGCGGGATTCCGGTGCCGCTCACGCCCGGGATCGTCGCCGCCTCGGTGGAGGGCGTCTGGCAGGCGCTGAAGGTGTTCGAGCAGTCCGACGTCGATCCCGGGAAACTGTCGGTGACCTCGATGACCGGGCTGAAGCGGACGGTCCGGCGGCACGGCCAGGTTCTCGGGCACCGGGCCGGGATCCACGGCGCGACCCTGCTGGATTACCGGACGGCCCGCTGGCAGATCTACCTGCCGACCTATCGGTGGGTGCTGGAGCACCGGGTTCCCGATCTGGTGGACCGGCTGCGCGAGATGGCGAGCGGCACCGTGGTCCTGCTCGACTACACCACCAACGGCGACCCGGCCGACACGTCGAGCCCGCTGTCGCACGCCGCCCTGCTCGCCCGGTTCCTGACCGATCACTGGCCCACCCCGCCAGCCTGAGGGGCGTGGTCGTGCACCGCGGCCGGGGATCCCGGGCCGTCGGGGAGACTGGGTCGGGCAAGCTGTGAGGTGGGCGCGGTCACGAGGTGGCCGGCTTGGGGAGGATTGGGTCGTTGTCGTTCATCGTGGTGGTTCTGCTCGTCATCGGCTTGATCCACCTGTACCTGTGGAAGCGACTCGTCCGGGATCCGTTGAGGCCGGGCATCTCCCGCCGGATCGGCACGGCGGTCGTCCTGCTGCTCGCCGTCCTGGCCCCGTTGACTCTGGTCGGGGTTCGGGCCGGCTATTTCCGGTGGCTCGCGTGGCCCGGCTATCTCTGGATCGCCGTGATGTTCTACCTGCTGGTGACCTTGGCCGTGCTGGAGATCCCTCAGCTGCTGGTGGACCGGCTGTGGGTCCGCGCCCGGAAAACCGAATCAGCCATCGCGCCGAGCACGTCAGTGGTCTCGACAGTCACCAGCAGCGCGGGGGAGACGGTCACCGGCGGCCTGGGGGAGACAGTCAGCGGCAGCTCGGAGGAGACAGCTACCGGCGGCCCGGGGGCGACAGCTGCCGCCGAGGGCGGGGATCCGGCGGATGACGATCGTCCGGGGCTTGAGCGGCGGCTGCTGCTGGCTCGTGGGGCGGCGATCTTCGCCGGTCTGACGGCTACCGGCATCACCGGGTACGGCGTGAAGACCGCGACCGGAATGCCGCAGATCGACCGGTTCCCGATGCCGATGCCGAAGCTGCCACGGGCCATGGACGGGACCAGGCTGGCGGTCGTCTCGGACATTCACATCGGCCCGCTGACCGGGGTGGATCACGCACGCCGGATCGTTCAGGTGATCAACTCGGTGAACGCGGACCTGGTCTGTGTCGTCGGCGACCTGGTCGACGGGAGTGTGGCCGAGCTGGGCCGGTTCGCCGCGCCGCTGGCGGACATCCAGTCGCGGCATGGGGCGTTCTTCGTCACGGGCAACCACGAGTACTACTCGGGCGCCGAGGAGTGGATTCAGGAAGTGGACCGCCTGGGGATCCGGCCGTTGCGCAACGAGCGGGTCGCGATCAACGGCCTGGACCTGGCGGGGGTGAACGACCTGACCGGTGCGCAGCAGGGTGACCCCGCGGATTACGCCCGTGCGCTGGGCGACCGGGACACCACCCGGCCGGTCGTGTTGATGGCCCATCAGCCGGTGGCCGCGAGGGACGCCGCGCCGTTCGGGGTGGACCTGCAGGTCTCCGGTCACACGCACGGTGGTCAGATGGCGCCGTTCAACATGCTCGTGAAGTTGCAACAGCCGGTAGTGTCCGGCTTCGGGGAGGTGGACGGCGTGCCGGTTTATGTGACCAACGGTGCGGGTTTCTGGGGTCCGCCGGTTCGGGTAGGAGCGCCTCCGCAGGTCACTGTCATCGAATTACGAGTGGCGTAACCCATCAAGATCGGTAAGTGTGTTTGAGCGTGGCGAAGCGTGGCGAGACCGACGGTCGTGACAGGATGCGAGGTGTGGAGGTCAGCACGGATACATATGTCGCGGACCTGCACATTCATTCGCGCTTCTCGCGAGCTTGCAGCCGTGACCTGACGCTGCCGAACCTGGCGTGGTGGGCCCGGCGTAAGGGCATCGCCCTGCTCGGCACCGGTGACTTCACCCACCCGGCATGGTTCGAGCATCTGAAGGAGAGCCTGGAGCCCGCTGAGCCGGGCCTGTTCCGGCTCGCCGACGAGAAGCCGGTGACGAAGCGGTTGCCGGGCTCGCTGCGGGGCACCACGCCCGCCCGGTTCATGCTGAGCGTCGAGATCTCGACGATCTACAAGCGGGATGACAAGACCCGCAAGGTCCACCATCTGCTCTACGCACCGGACTTCGCGACGGTCGAGAAGATCAACACCGCGCTGGGCCGGATCGGCAACCTGACCGCGGACGGCCGGCCGATCCTCGGTCTGGACTCGCGGAACCTCCTGGAGATCACCCTGGAGGCGGGCGGTTATCTGATCCCGGCGCACATCTGGACGCCGTGGTTCTCCGCACTCGGTTCGAAATCGGGCTTCGACGCGATCGCCGACTGCTACGCCGACCTGGCCGATCAGGTGACCGCGGTGGAGACCGGCCTCTCCTCCGACCCGGAGATGAACTGGCGGGTCTCCAGCCTGGACCGGTACCGCCTGGTCTCGAACTCGGACGCGCACTCCCCGGCCGCTCTGGCCCGTGAGGCGACCCTGTTCACCGGCACCCCGGACTATTTCGCGGTGCGCGACGGTGTCGGTCAGGCCGGCACGCTGGAGTTCTTCCCCGAGGAGGGCAAGTACCACGCCGACGGCCACCGGGCCTGCGGGGTGAACTGGGAGCCGGCGAAGACGCGTGCCGTGAACGGCCGCTGCCCGGAGTGTGGCCGCGGGCTGACCGTGGGTGTGCTGAGCCGGATCGAGGATCTGGCCGACCGCCCGCTCGGTTTCCACAAGAACGACCACGTCGAGCACCTGATCCAGCTGCACGAGATCATCGGCGAGATCCACGGGGTGGGCCCGAAGTCGAAGACGGTCGAGTCGCAGCTCAACCCCCTGGTCGCCACGCTTGGCTCGGAGTTGGACATCCTGCGTAAGGTGCCGGTCGACGAGATCGGCAAGGTGGGCGGCGACGAACTCCAGGAGGCGATCACCCGGTTGCGGCGCGGCGACGTGCGGCGGGTGCCCGGCTACGACGGCGAGTACGGCGTGATCACCCTGTTCGATCCGGGTGAACTGCGTAACCGCAAGAGCGCCCCACAGACCGAGACACTCTTCGACTTCCCGGCCGACCTGCCGAAGCCGAAGCCCGAGCCGGCGAAGGATCGGGCGAGGACGAAGACCAAGCCGGCGAAGGAGAAACCGGCGCCGCCGCCGCTGGCCACGCCGCCGAGCCCGCACGAGCCGTTCGAGCCGATGCTGGCCGGGATGGAGGAGGTCGGCACCGGGCTGCTGGACCGTCTCGACGCGATGCAGCGGGTGGCCGCTTCCGCACCGGGTGGACCGTTGCTGATCGTCGCCGGCCCGGGGACCGGCAAGACGCGCACGCTGACCCACCGGATGGCGTACCTCTGTGCCGAACTGGGCGTCTTCCCGGAGCGCTGTCTGGCGATCACGTTCACCCGGCGGGCTGCCGCGGAGCTGAAGGAGCGTCTGGAGGCGCTGCTCGGAGACGTGGCCGAGGACATCACGGTGGGCACGTTCCACTCGCTGGGCCTGATCATGCTGAAGGAGAACGCGAAGGCCGCCGGGCTGGCTTCGGGCTGGCGGATCGCCGACGAGCAGGAGCGGGCGCTGGCCCGTGAGCAGGCCGGCGAGGACGACGCGGCGTACCGGAAGCTGCTGCGTCAGCAGGACCTGGTGGATCTGGACGACCTGATCAGCGTGCCGGTGGAATTGCTGCGCAACGATCCGGCGCTGGTCGAGAAGTACCGCAAGCGCTGGCAGTGGATCTTCGTGGACGAGTACCAGGACGTCGACGACCTGCAGTACGAGCTGTTGCGCCTGCTCAGTCCGCCGAACGGCAACCTGTGCGCGATCGGCGACCCGGATCAGGCGATCTACTCGTTCCGCGGTGCCGATGTGCAGTACTTCCTGCGTTTCAACGCCGACTTCGTGGACGCCCGGCTGGTCCGGCTGACCCGCAACTACCGGTCGTCGGCGCCGATCCTGGCCGCGGCGGTGCAGGCCATCGCCCCGTCGACGCTGGTCAGCGGGCGGCGGCTGGACCCGGCACGGCTGGACCCGGAGGCGGCTCTGGTGGGCCGCTACCCGGCGCGGAGTGTCTCCGACGAGGCGGACTTCGTCCTTCGTACGATCGATGAGCTTGTCGGGGGTCTCTCCCATCGCTCGCTCGACTCGGGCCGGGTCGACTCCCGCAACGCACCCGTCGGCAATCTGTCGTTCGCTGACATCGCCGTGCTCTATCGCACCGACGCCCAGTCCGGGCCGATCGTCGACGCGCTGTCCCGGGCCGGTGTGCCGGTGCAGAAGCGTTCGCACAACCGGTTGCGGGACCGGCCCGGTGTCCCGGAGATCGCCCGGGAGCTGCGGCATGCGGGCGGACCGAGTGGTCCGCTGGTGGCCCGGATCAAGGCGGCCGGCCAGGTGCTGGCCCAGCGGTGCGCGGCGCCCACGCTCGACGGTGATCAGCTCGCTCCCGAGGACGTCTGGGCCGCCGTGGAGTTGCTGCGGCCGCTGGCCGAGCGGGTCGGCGACGATCTGCCGATGTTCCTGCAGCAGCTGGCGACGGGCGCCGAGGTGGACGCGCTGGACCCGCGGGCGGAGGCGGTCAACCTGTTGACGCTGCACGCCGCGAAGGGCCTGGAGTTCCCGGTGGTGTTCCTGGTCGGTTGTGAGGACGGCCTGTTGCCGTTGCGCTGGCCGGGTTCGGCGCCGTCGGAGGAGGAGGTCGCGGAGGAGCGGCGGCTGTTCTTCGTCGGCTTGACCCGGGCGCAGGATCGGCTGTACGTGAGCTATTCGGCGACGCGGTTCCGGCACGGCAAGGAGCGGGAGCAGGCCCCGACACCGTTCCTCGACGTGATCGATTCCGGACTTTTCGAGAGGCTGGGCGAGGCTGCCCCGGCCCGGCCGAAGGACCGTCAACTCAGATTGCTGTGACGGACGTGCCGAGGCCCGCATAGAAGCCGAACAGAAGCGCCGGCCCGAACGGGATCGGCCTTCCCCGACGGGTCACCAGCAACCAGGCGGCGATCGCGCCGTTGAGCAGGTGGGCGGTGCCGAAACCGACGGCCACCGCCGGCCAGCCCGCGAATCCGAGCAGGAACGCCAGTGTCGCTCCGAGTTTCACGTCGCCGAGGCCGAGGCCTCGCCCGGGTAGCAGGGCGATCACCAGATAGGTGGCGCCGACCAGCAGCCCGGCGGCCAGCGCGGGAACGATCCGGCCGGGGAGCAGCAGGGCGAGCGGGATGCCGCCGATGAGCGCGAGCGCTCCGACCAGCCGGTCGGGCAGCCGCAGGCAACCCAGGTCGATCATCGCCAGCAGCAGGCCGGGGACGGCGGCGAGCAGGTGGACGGGAAGTTGCGGCACCGGCCCGAGCAGCGCCGCCAGAAACCCGGCGAGCAGTGCGAACGTGACGACCGGCCGGTGCCCGCGGACACAGCAGGACGGTCCAGTATGGACCCACCCGGGGATTCCAGGTAGGAATGGGCGCCCGCATCGGTCGCACGCCGTGCGGGCCGGCGTTCCGAAGGGGACGGTCAGCCGGTCCGCGATCCGGGGCAGGAACGCACCGGCCGCTGCGCCGAAGAGCATCGACAAGATCACCAAGTGTGACGACACGAACGTGAAAGGTAGCCGATTGCCCGCCGCACGCTACGGTGGCAGGCAGCGTAGACCGCTTCTGGAGGAACCCCCGATGTCGCAGAACGGGCCGTACCCTGCTCAACCGTGGCAGCAGGGCGGCAGCCCCGAGGAGCAGTACTCGGAAGCCTCCGATCCCTGGGTCGGGCAGGATCCGTCCTGGATTCCGCATCAGCAGCAGTACGCGGCGGCACCACAACCGCCCCCGGCCCCGGTGCGGGAGAACCGGCAGCGACCCCGGCGGGGTTTCGCGATGGGTGCCATGGTCGCGGTGCTGAGCGTGCTGGTCGGTGGAGGGCTGGCGACCGTCGCCTGGTTCGTGCTGGGTGACAAGCAGGAGCCGGAGCAACCGGCCGCGATCACCGCGACGACTCCGGCCGTGCACGTGCCACGGCCGCAGACCAGTGAGGACGCGCGCTTCGCGGCGAAGGGCCAGTGCGTCCGCAACGAGGGTACGAACGCCGAACCGGAGCTGCGGATCGTCGAGTGCACGGCGCACACGTACGAGATCTTGAAGCGCATCGACGGCCGCACCACCGGCGAGAAGGACGCGGTCGGTAAATGCGCGAAGGTCCCGAAATATACCAAGTGGTACTACTACGACACTGAGTACGACGACGTCGATTTTGTCCTGTGCCTCCGCGAGTATGAGCCCGTCTAGCAGAATCTAGCTGATTCCGTAGAGTGCTCAAGACGTAGTGATACGGTGCTACGTCATGGATCCGGTGCGCAACCCGTACGCCCCCGGCGCCGGTCAGCGACCACCCGAGCTGGCCGGGCGCAACCGCGAGCTGGACGCCTTCGACATCGTCCTGGAGCGGGTCGCCCGCGGCCGCCCCGAGCGCAGTCTGGTCCTGACCGGCCTGCGCGGCGTCGGCAAGACGGTGCTGCTCAACACGCTGCGCTCGGCGGCGATCGGACGGCTCTGGGGCACCGGCAAGATCGAGGCCCGGCCGGACCAGTCGTTGCGCCGCCCGGTCTCCGGCGCGCTGCACATGGCGATCCGTGAGTTGGCCCCGCACCATCGGGACCCGGATCGGGTGGACGAGGTGCTGGGCGTGCTCAAGGCGTTCGCACTGCGGGCCAACGACGAGAACGCCAAGCTGCGGGACCGGTGGACACCCGGCATCGACGTACCCCCGGCTCGCGGTCGTGCCGACTCCGGCGACATCGAGATCGATCTGGTCGAGCTGTTCACCGACGTCGCTTCGCTGGCCACTGACGTGGGCACCGGGATCGCCCTGTTCATCGACGAGATGCAGGACCTGAGTGCCACCGACGTGTCGGCGCTCTGCGCGGCGTGTCACGAGTTGTCGCAGCTCGGGGCGCCGCTGATCGTGGTCGGCGCCGGGCTGCCGCATCTGCCGGCCGTGTTGTCGGCCGCCAAGTCGTACTCCGAGCGGCTGTTCCGCTATGCCCGGATCGACCGGCTGGACCGGGACGCCGCCGATCTCGCGCTGGGGGTGCCGGCCGAGCGGGAGGGGGTGGACTACGACCAGGAGGCCCTGGATCTGCTGTACGAGAAGTCGGGCGGATATCCGTACTTCGTCCAGGCGTACGGCAAGGCGACCTGGGATCACGCGCCGCAGTCACCGATCACCGCCGCCGACGTCCGGGTGGCCGCGCCGGAGGCCGAGGGTGAGCTGGCGGTCGGCTTCTTCGGCTCCCGGTTCGAGCGGGCCACCCCGGCCGAGCGGGAGTACATGCGGGCCATGGCGGCGCTCTCCGACGACCCCGGCAACGACATGGACGCCGCGGTGCCGACCTCGGAGATCGCGGTCTCGCTCGGGCGTAAGCCGGCCAGCCTGTCCCCGGCTCGGGACGCGCTGATCAAAAAGGGACTCATCTACTCGGGCGAGCGAGGGACCGTGGCGTTCACCGTCCCGCACTTCGGCCGGTACCTCCGAACCCAGCCGGTGTGAGGGCCCAGTTGCGGGTATAACCAGGACATGAGGCCCGTACGCACCGCTGCCCGCGCCATGCTCGGATCGATTTTTGTGCTCGACGGCGTCCGCACTCTGGCTCAGCCGGAGAAGCGGGCCGAGGCGGCTCGCCCGCTCGCCGACCGGGCCCGGCCGTTCCTGGAGCGAGCCGATCCACGCCTGCCCACCGACCCGGTCACTCTGGTCCGGGTGAAGGCCGTCGCCGACGTGCTGGCCGGTCTGGCTCTGGCCACCGGGCGCTTCACCAGGCCGGCCGCCGCGGTCCTGGCCACCGGCCTGGTGGCGCACACCCTGTCCGACCGGGACAACCGCGATCAGGTGCTGCGGGACCTTGGTCTGCTCGGCGGGCTGCTGCTGGCGGCGGCCGACACCGAGGGCCGTCCCGGACTGCGTTACCGCACGTCACACGCGGTGCAACGGAGCCGGCGGACGGCTCGCCGGGCACTGCGTACCGCCAAGCGGGAAGCCCGGATCGCCACCCTCTCGGCCGCCACTGCGCGCAAATTGCCCGGCTAACAACCTTATTGCGGCCTTTGCGTTAAAGCGGACGAGGGGCCCAAGCTCGCTTCCGCTCGGCTACGACCTGCCGCTCCTCGCTCTTCGCTCCTCGCCAAGGCAGGCGGGACGAACCGGCAGGCTATGCCGTGCCCGGTAACGAGACGGGGGTCGCGGCATGCCGGCGAACAACAAGCGCGTGCGATCAGGATGGGTCGCGCTGGGCGTCCTGGTCACGGTTGCGATCATCACCCTTTGCCTGCGCTGGTACGAGTTGAGCACGCTCGCCGTCAACCACCAGGCGATCCGGGGCTGGCTGGACGGGGACGGGCTCTACACGTACCGCGACCCCGGCACGCAGACCGGCACCACCCTGCCGCCCGCGCTGGCCATCCTGCTGACCCCACTAGCCCTGCTGCCGCTGCACGGGGCCGGCTGGCTGCTGGCGCTGGCCGGAACCGCCGCCCTCCTGCTCGTCGCCCTGATCGTCGCCGGACCGGTGGCCCGCCGTCACGGGCAGCGGCGTACTCCGTTCGTACTCGGTGTCGCCGCTCTGGCTCTGCTGGCCGAACCGGTCCGCGCCGTCATCGGTCTCGGCCGGCCCGAACTGCTGATCGTCGCCCTGGTCGCCGTCGACCTGGTGGCACTCCGCCGGGCCGCCCGGATCCGGCACCGTGCCCTGGCCGGGATCCCCGCCCTCCGGCGGCTGCCGATCTCCCGGCGCTGGTCCCGCCCCGGAACCTCCCATCCGGGGGCCGCCCATCAGGGAACCTCGCGGCCGGGGATCACCCGGCCGCGACCCGGGCCGTTCCGCCGGATCTGGACCGGTGGTTCGTGGGCCGGACTCGGCACCGGCCTGGCCGTCACGTTCAGCGCCACCTCGCTGCTGTTCGTGATCTACCTGGTGATCACCCGGCAGCGGCGGGCCGCCGGCACCGCCCTGGCCACGGCCGCGGCGGTCATCCTCGCCGCCCTGCTGGTGGCTCCGGCGGAAACCCTCGCCTGGTACGGCACGACGATGTGGGAACTCGACCGGCCCGCCCCGATCAGCGACCCCGGCAACCAGTCCCTGGCCGGTGTGATGGCCCGGCTCTACGGCTTCCCCGCCCCGCCGGTCCTGGTGTGGTTCTCGTTCGGCATCCTGCTGCTCGCCGTCGGCCTGATCCGGGCCCGGTCCGCACACACCGAAGGCGACGAGGTGGCCGCGTTCACCCTGGTCGGGCTGACCGTCGCGGTCACCGGGCCGGCCAGCACCGCCGCGGAGAGCCTGTGGATGCTGCCCGCCGTCCTGATCCTGGCCGACACCGGCCTCCGCCGGCACCGCAGCGCCCGCCTACCGCGGCAGGCGCGCCTCGCCGGAACCTGGTACCTGGTGGCCGCCGCGTTCGGTTACCTGACGGTGGTCGCCACCCCGGCCTGGTCACTTGTCTGGAACGTACCGGCGGCGACGATGATCCTGCTGGTCAACATCCTGCCGTCCCGGCACGCCTCACCGCCGCTGGCCACCACCAGCCCCACCCGGCGCCGGGCCGCCATCCCCCTGCCCCGAGGGGGTTGAGCCGTCAGGGGCGTTCCCAGACCCCCGCCCCACCCTCGCCGTCCTGGGGTACCCATCCGATCGCTGCGGGGCGAGCCCGGGTGCTGAAGTCCAGGGTCAGTTCCCGGACGCCGGGTTCGAATCGGGTCGTCTGCGCGGTGGCGACACCGTTCTCACCGCCGTTGTCGTCGTAGACGATGAACCGGCCGGTGTCCACCACCAGGGGCTGCTGGGCGGTGATGGTCAGCACGACGTGAGCGGACGAGGCGGTATAGGTGGCATCGGCCAGGGCGACCGTGGCGACTGCGGTGCCATTCCTGGTCAGGGTCACCGTCTCGCCGGACTGCTGGTAGACCAGAGCCCGGTCCGAGGCGTTCACCGGGGGCAGCGCCGGTACCGGTGACGGCGCGCTGGTCGCGGGCGGCAGGACCGGGACGTCGCGCTGGCCCGGGTTGAGCAGGGCCACGCCGCTGATTCCCGCCAGCATCACGATCCCGGCGGCGACCTGCGCGACGGTACGCCGCCGCCGGCGCCGCCGACCACCACGGACGATGCCGTCGATGTCGAGCGCGGACGGCGGGCTATGGTCCCCGGCGTCGAGGCGTTTGAGGTGTTCGGAGAGCCCCCGCCCGGAGCGAGGGGAGTCATCGAAACTCATCGGTTACCTCCGGGGGTCGCGGTGACGGTGGGTGAACCGGGGCGGTTCTCGGGGGCGTCGTCGGCGAAGTCCTCACCGAGGACGCGGCGCAGCTTGGCGACGGCATCGGCACTCTGCCGTTTCACGGTGCCGGGTGCGATGCCCATCATCTCGGCGACCTCCTGGACGCCGCGGTCCTCGACATAACGCAGCACGACGATCGCCCGCTGTTTGACGGTAAGGGTGGTCAGCGCCTGTGCCAGGTCGTACCGCAGCATCGCGGACGGGACGCCGTCCACTTGGCCGGCATCCGGCAGGACCTCGGCGCTGTACTCCCGCCGCCACGGCCGGCGGCTCTCGCTCACGGCCTGACGGATCACGATGGTCCGTAGGTAGGCGCCGGCCTCGGCGACATTGTGCGTACGAGGCCAGGCCACGTACATCTTCTCCATCGCACTCTGCACCAGATCGTCGGCGCGATGGGTGTCACGAGTGAGGGACCGCGCGAAGCGGCGCAGCGGCAAGTGTTCCGCGGCTACCATCGCGCGAAACCTTTCCTCAAGGTCGGCGTGCATCGCTTCCATTCCTGGCCTGTCCGGGGTGTCGCTAACAGGACGCAGCGATCGACCAAGCGGTTGTGTGTAACGCGGGTCACATTCAGCCGGCGGTCCGCTCCCAGACCGCTGCGCCGCCCTCGCCGTCCTGCGGCACCCAACCGGCGGCCGCCGGACGGTTCCGGGCCTCGAAGTCGAGGACCAGGGTGTGCGTTCCGGGCTCCCAGCGAACCGTGTGCGCGTTCTCCACACCGTTCTCGCCGCCCTCGACGTCGTAGACCAGGAATCGGTCGGTGTCCACGGTGAAGGTGCGCTCCACGGTCACCTGCAGTTCGAGGTGGGCCGACCCGGCGGTCCAGTCCTGCTTCTGCAGAGTGAGGGCGGCGATCGCGGTGCCGTCCCGGGAGACCGTCACGGTGGAACCGGACTGCTGGTAGGTCAGCGACCTGTCACCCGCGTCGATCGCCTCGACCGGAGCCGACACCACGACGGCCGGAGGCTGGGCGGCGGGCGCGTTCGGCACGACGGAACCCTGCGCGGACTGGCCGAGCAGCACCGCGCTCAGGACGCCCACGAGGCCGACGGTCACGGCGGCGAGAACTGGGAACTTCTTCATGATTACTCCCGAAATGTTGTGCTTCGCTGTGTCTCGACGGGAGAACGCCAGTCGGCACTGTTCCGGTTGTGTCATCCGAGAAAGTTTTTTCGCCGCTCTTCTCGAGCACGAGTCTGCCCAGTTCAGGGGCAGTTGACCCACTCTTCGGTACCGTCCAGGAAGACCTGGCGCTTCCAGATCGGCAGGCGGGCCTTGGCCTCGTCGACCAGGCGGGCGCAGGCAGTGAAGGCGGCCGCGCGATGGGCGGTGCTCACCGATGCGACAAGTGCCACGTCGCCGATCCGCAGAGTGCCGACCCGGTGCGAGACCGCCACCGCATAGACCGCCGGGTCCGCGGCGATCTCCTCGGCGACCTCGCGCAGGATCGCGGCCGCGCTGGGATGGCCCTCGTATTCGAGCAGGGTCACGCCGCGCCCGTGGTCGTGGTCGCGGACGACGCCCTGGAAGGAGACGACGGCACCGGCCCGCGGGTCGGCCACCGCTTCCTCGTGCGCGGCCAGGTCCAGCGTCTCGTCAAGGACCGCGACCAGGGTCACCGAACCGGTGACAGCCGGGCCAGGCGTTTCCGGACCAGTCGCTTCCGGACCAGTCGCTTCGGGGCCGGGTGCCGCGATGGGGGTCGGGGTGGTCATGGGCGCTCCCCGGGAGTCAGCGGAAGGGGCAGGAAGGGCACCGGATCGCCCGCGGTGGTCCGGGTGCCGGGCCGGTTGACGACGAAGCCGTGGGCGTTCGCCAGACCGCGCAGCATGGCCGAGCCGACGTGGCCGACCGGGGTAGCGGTCCGGCCGGTCGGGTCCAGGGCGGCCAGCGCCAGGTGGGTGAAGTCGCCACGGCCCGCCACGTCGCTGCCGGCGGTCACCGTCGGCAGCGGCGGCAAGGCCCGGCCCCGGAGACCCGCGAGTAGTGGGGCCACCAGCGTGACCAGGGCGATCACCGCGGACTGCGGGTTGCCGGGCAGCCCGGCCAAAAAGCGCGGACGGCCGTCCGGACCGGGCACCCGGGCGAGCAGCATCGGGAAGCCGGGACGCACGGCCACGGTGTTGACGAGGTAGGTCGCGCCCAGCTCGGCCAGCGCCGGATGCAGGTGGTCGACCGGGCCGTTCATCGTGCCGCCGGTGGTGCAGATCAGGTCGGCGGTGTCGAGGGCGGACCGGATCGCGTCGACGTGTGCGGTGAGCGTGTCCTTGACCGGGCCGGTCACGGTGCCGATGGTCGCGCCGTACCGCCGCAGCCAGGACGGCACCTGCGGGCCCAGCGAGTCACGCACCCGGCCGGCCCCGGGCACACCCGAGGTCAGCAGTTCGTCGCCGAAGACCAACAGGGCGGCGCGCGGTACGGGGTAAACCGACAGCGACTCGTATCCACAGGTCGCGGCCACCCCGATGACCGCCGGATCGACCGGGGTCCCGGCTGGGAACAGCTCCTCACCGAGTCTCGCCTCCTCGCCGGGCAGCCGGCCGTCCGGAACCGGTCCGGTCCGGGGCTCGCCGGAGACCCGCCCGTCGGCGCCGGTGACCGAGTCCTCGACGCGGATCAGGGCGGTGGTGTGGTCCGGCACCATCGCGCCGGTGGCGATCTCGACGCAGGTGCCGTCCTCGGTCAGCGGCTCCGGAGCGCCACCGGCCAGCACCCGGCCGACCGGGCGCCACGGCGCGGCACCGCGCACGGCCCATCCGTCGATGCTCGAAGTCGGGAAGGCGGGCAGGTCAGTGAGGGTGCGCAGGGGCTCCGCGAGGGTCCGGCCGTCGGCCTCACCCAGCGGAATCTGCTCTGCGCCACCCGTCGCCGACAGGCCCGCCCGATAGGCGAGCGTGCGCGCCAGTTCCCAGTCCACAGGGGTCGACTCGGTCACCGCGAAAGCCTATCGCCCGGAACCGTCCCCACCGTGACCGCAGTAGCCGAGTGTGGTGATCTGGGGTTCGATCCGGACCCCAGGTCACCACGCCGGCCCTTCGCCACTTCAGCGTGGTGGCTTGCGGTTCGGATCGAACCCCAGATCACCACGCTGGTCAGTGGTCGCCGCCCCGGATCTGGTCGACGGTGTGGGACAGCAGTGGAGCCAGGACTGCCAGGCCGTCCTTGGCGCCGCCGGTGGAGCCGGGCAGGTTGACGATCAGGGTGCGCCCGGCCACTCCGGCCAGTCCCCGGGACAGGGCCGCGGCCGGCACCTTGTCGCGGCTGTGGGCGCGGATCGCCTCGGCGATGCCGGGGATCTCGAAATCGAGCAACCCGCGGGTGGCCTCGGGGGTGCGGTCGGTGGGGGTGACTCCGGTACCGCCGCTGGTCAGCACCACGTCGACACCGTCGGCGACGGCAGTGCGCAGGGCGTCGGCGACCGGGTCCCCGTCGGGTACCACCACCGGCTCGCCCACCTCGCACCCGAGGTCGCGGAGACCGGCGACGAGGCGGGGCCCGCTGGTGTCGGCGTAGATCCCGGCGGCCGCGCGGTTCGACGCGACGATCACTCGTGCGGTGATGGTCACGGCCGGTTCTCCGGTCGTACCCAATCGCCGGTTTTGCCGCCTTCTTTGCGCAGAACCCGGATGGCTTCCAGGCTGGCCGCGGGGTCCACCGCCTTGATCATGTCGATCATCGCGAGGCCGGCGGTGGCGACGGCGGTGAGTGCCTCCATCTCGACGCCGGTGCGGTCGGCGGTCTTGGTGATCGCGGTGATCTCGACGGTGGTGGCGGTGGTCTCCAGCTCGACCTTGACGCCGTGCAGGCCGATCGGGTGGCAGAGCGGAATCAGGTCGGGCGTCCGTTTCGCGCCCATGATTCCGGCGAGGCGGGCCACCGCGAGCGCGTCGCCTTTCGGCAGGCCGTCACGGAGGAGCAGTTCGATGACTTCGGCGGTGGTCTGAACGCGGCCGGCGGCGACGGCCCGGCGGTCGCTCACCGCCTTGGCGGAAACGTCCACCATCCGCGCGGCACCGGCCTCGTCGACATGGGTGAGTCGGGTCATACCGGGAGCTTAGTTCTAGGCCGTTCACGCTTCGTCCATACAGCTCAGGGGACATCGGAAATAGAATTCAGCATTGCCGAAGGACGCGATTCAATTGCATTGCGTTTCCATTCAGAAACTTTCCGTAACGGTATCCCGTACGGTTCTCGCATTCTGCGCATAGCGACACGATCCACTTGAAACAGACACTACTCGCGGCATAACTTTTCTCCGTCAACGCCAATAAACATCACAAAAAGGAGAAAAGCCATGATCGGCGAAAAAGAGTGGGCCTGAACGTCAAACCCCTATGAATTACCGTTGTCCTTGAGCGACGATGCGATAGCACTCGGCGACGACAAGGACCTGATGTCTCAAGACCGAAACGTCGACAACGTGACCGATCAGCGGCTCCGGCTGCTCGTCGGTCTCGTCGTCGTTCTGGGGGTCTGTGCCGTCGCCGGTCTCGCGGCGTACGCGTTACGCGAACCCGTCCCCACCCCGCAGCCGCTGGTCCTCGCCGGCCTCTGCGGCGCCCTGATCATCGCCAAGCGGGTCCGGGTCTACGTCCGGGTGCAGTCCAACGTCGACAGCAACACCTGGGGCGAGGTTCCGGTCCTGATCGGGCTCACTCTGGTACCGGCACCCTGGGTGGTGCTCTGCGCTATCGCCGCCACCCTGGTGATCCGCTGTCTGACCTGGGTCGGCGTGCAGAAGACCGTGTTCGCCGTCGCCAAGGACACCCTGACCACCGGCGCGGCCGCCATGGTCTTCCTGGCCTTCGGGGTGCGAGGCGATCTGACCGACCCGTCCTTCCCGATGGCCGCGATCGTGGTCGCCCTCGTCACCTTCATCGTGATCGACCATCTGGCCTTCGTGCCGGTGCTGTCCGCCGCCACCGGAGTCGGCCTGTGGCAGGTGGCGCTGCACGACTGGGCCAGCAAGGTCATCCTGCACCTCGGCGAACTGGTCGCCGTCCTGCTCGTCGTGGGGGTGCTCGCGACCGGCACGAACCCGCTGCTCCTGCTGTGCGTCCCGCTCGTTGTGGTGTGCATGCACCTGTGGCAGTCCCGCAGCGTCCGGACCCGTGAGGAGCGCGAGTCCTGGCAGCGCCTGGCCAAAGCGACCGACGAACTCAACGCCGTGGACCTCACCCAGGTCCTGCACTCAGCGACGACCCGGGCGGCACAGATCTTCTCCGCCGCCGAGGCCACCATCGACCTGGCCGCTCGCACCGTCCGCGCCACCGAGTCCCAGGTCCTGGCCGACGGTCCGATTCCGGCCACGAACCTGGCGCCACCCGACGAGACCACCGTCGACCTGATCGCCCACGACGGCAGCGTCCGGGTCGGGGTGCTGCGGCTCCGGTTCGGCGGGACGGTCCGGCTCACCGAGGTCGAACAGTACAAACTGCGTACCTTCGCATCCGCGATCTGCACCGCCATCCGCAACGCCCAGGCGTACGCCGAACTGGCTCGTATCGCCGCGGAGAACGCCCACGCCGCCGCCCACGACCCGCTCACCGGCCTGGCCAACCGCCGCCGCCTGTACGAACACGCCGACCACCTGTTCCGGGCCACCTCGCACTCCGGCCTGTTCGCACTGCTGATGATCGACTTGAACCACTTCAAAGAAGTCAACGACACCCTCGGGCACGCGGCCGGTGACGAGGTGCTGCGCCAGGTGGCCGCCCGGCTGCGGGACTCGGCCGCCCCCGGTGACCTGGTCGCCCGCCTCGGTGGTGACGAGTTCGCGGTGCTGCTCACCGGCCTGCCCACACCGGCGCTGGCCGGGCATCGGGCCACCGGCATGCTCGCCGCGCTGGAGACCGACATCGAGGTCGAGGGCATGCGGATCACCGTCGAGGCAGCCGGCGGCATCGCCCTGGCCGCCGGCACCGGCGGCGTGGAAGAGCTGATGCGCCGCGCCGACATCGCCATGTACCAGGCGAAACGTTCCGGCGAGCAGACCTTCGTCTACGCGCATGCCCGGGACACCGCCGACCTGGGCCGGCTGATGCTCACCGGAGAGCTGCGGCGGGCGGTGGCCGAACACGAGTTCATCGTCGACTTCCAGCCGATCGTCGACCTGGGCACCGGCGAGGTGGTGGCAGCCGAGGCCCTGGCCCGCTGGCACCATCCCGAGCAGGGCAGTCTCAGCCCGGTGCAGTTCCTGGAGACGGTGGAACGGTCCGGGCAACTGCCGGCCTTCGCCGACGCGGTGCTGGAACAGTCACTGATCGCCCGGCAGAGCTGGCGGGAAGCCGGTTTCGATCTGCCGGTCGCGGTGAACGTGTCGCCACGGAGCCTGCTCGACCCGACCTTTCCCGGGGCGGTGCTGGCCATGCTGGCGCGACATGACGCCCCGGCCAACCGGCTCGTCCTGGAACTCACCGAGACGCTCACCGTCAGTCAGCTCGACGTGGTCGAGCGCACCCTCGCCGAGCTGCGCGATGCCGGGATCCGGCTGGCCATCGACGACTTCGGCACCGGGGTCTCGTCACTGTCGGTGCTGTCCCGGATCCCGGTGCACCAACTCAAGATCGATCGGGAGTTCGTGGCCGGGGTGGAGACCTCGGCGGAGGCCGCGGCGGTCATCCGTACCACCGTCGATCTGGCCCGCAACCTCAATCTCACCGTGGTCGCCGAAGGCGTGGAGAGCGAACCGCAACGCCGGGCCCTCTGGTCGCTGGGCTGCCTGGCCGGGCAGGGACACCTGTTCGCCCGGCCCTACTCCGCCGCCCGATTCCTGACGATCCTGCAGCGCGGTTCCGGGATTCTGGCGGTGGCCCTGCACGACGAGGGATCGGTGGTCCGCCTGCCCGCCCGCCGTCTGCCAAACTTGCCCGCGTGATCAAGCTGTCGGATCGGGCCGTCGACCTGCTCTTCTATGCGCTCTCCGCGGTCTTCGCCCTGGTCACCGCGCTGACCTCGACGTTGCTGCCGCATCGGGCGTGGGGTGCGGTAGCGGCCGGTGGTTATCTGGCCGCCGCCCTGCTCGTCTACCTGGTGCGGCGTCGTGAACTGCTGACCTGGGCCGCCTGGGGCGCGGTCGCATTGCTGCCGATGGTGATCCAGGCGGTGCAGCGGGCCGGTGGGCGCACCGACCGGGCTCAGGAGGAAGTGCTGGTCGTCGAGCACATGGGTGAGTCGCTGCTGCACAGCGGCACGCCCTACCTGAGCCGGGCGGAGATCGCCGCGATCCCGCTCGACGAGCGCCTTCTCGGCTACCGGCCCTACCAACCCGGCATGTCGATCTTCGGCCTGCCACGGGCGCTCGCCGGCGAGTTCTGGTTCACCGATGCCCGGATCTGGTTCGCGGTGGTCACGGTCAGCGCGCTGGCTGCGGCTTTTCATTTCGTACGTTCAACGCCGGGTTCCGTACGGGCCCTGCAAGCCGCCACCGTCCTCCCCGTGACGGCGTTGACACTCGCCACCGGCGGGGACGACATCCCGGTTCTGGCCTTGTGCCTGCTCGCGCTGGCATTAGCCGGAGCCGGTCGTTTCGGCTGGTCCAGCGTAGCCGTCGGGTTCGCCGCCGCGTGCAAACTGTTCGCCCTGCCGGTGGTCGCGGTGCTGGTCGTGTTCGCGCTGTTCACCCGGTCGTGGCGGCTGCTTCCGGGTGCCCTCGGGTTGCCGCTGCTCGCCCTGGTCCCGCCGCTGCTGGTCGACCCGGACGCACTGATCGAGAACGTGCTCCGGTTCCCCCTGGGGCACGGCCTGGTGACCAGCCCCGCGCAGTCCCCGTTCCCCGGCTACCTGATCTCCCAGATCGAGCCGGGCGGGCGCTACCTCGCCATGGGCCTGCTCGGACTCGCGGCCGTCGTGATCGGGATCCTGCTGCTGCGCCGCCCGCCACGTACCGCCCGGTCCGCTGCCTTCTTCTGCGGATACGGACTTCTCACCGCGATCCTGTTGATGCCGACAACACGATTCGGATACCTGCTCTACCCGGCCGCACTGGTCTTTTTCGCCCTGGCACTCAGCAAGGACACAGCGACTTCGGCCGCATCTTCGGCTGCACGGGGAGACACCGCCTTGTACCGTCGTTGAAATGCATATGACCTGTCCCAAGTGTCACGGCGAGATGCGGGTGTACGAGCGCAGCGGTGTCACGATCGATCAGTGCACCGAGTGCCGGGGGATCTTCCTGGACCGCGGTGAGCTGGAGAAGCTCTTCGCCGCCGAGGCCACCTTCAACCGTTCGCAGGGCGGTCAGGTCCCGCCCCCTCCTGCGCCGCCCGCCCCGCACCAGCAGCCCATCCACCACCAGCAGCAGCCCGGCTACGCGCCGCCGCCCCCGCCGCCCGGGTATGGGGCTCCGCGGCCGAACGCCTACCCACCCGCCGTCCCGGCCTACGGTCACCACGGCCACTACCGGCACGCGGGGCACCACGGCCACTACCGTCGCCGCAGCTTCCTGCACGGCCTGTTCGACTGAGCCGACGACCCGGCCTTGGCTTGAGCCGGGCCGTCTCGCCCGGGTAGCCGCCCGGCTGACCTGCTTTGTTCAGCCGGGCCGCTCGCTTCCCGAGCCGCATCGCGCCGTCGACGCCGCCCGCGTGTCATGGTGTGGCCGTGTCGACCGATCCCGTGGAAGTCGCTGCCCAGCTCGTCGCCGCCCGGTTCCCGAGTGCGCACGCCGCCTTTCTCGGTGGCAGTGCCCCGACCGCCCGGCGCACCCGATGGTCCGACCTGGACGTGGTGGTCGTCCTCGACGGTCCGCCGGCCCCGTTCCGGGAGACCACCCGGCATTCCGGCCAGCTCGTCGAGTGGTTCGTGCAGACCCCGGAGTCCTTACGGCACTACTGGCGACTGGATGCCTCGCGGCGACGTACCCCGCTGTTGCGCATGGTCGCCGAAGGCGTCCCCCTGGTTCTTCCGCAGCCCGGTGACGAACCGGATCCACTCCTCCCCGGTGTCTCGCGGAGTGCTTCCCGAACCGGTGCCGGGCCGCAATCGCCGACCGCTTTGGCGGAGATCTATCAGGCCGAGGCGGTCGCGCTACTCGCCGCCGGGCCGCCGGACCCGGGAGCCGCCGCCGTCGACTATCAGCGGTACCTCGTCACCGACCTGTTGGACGATCTGCGCGGCGCCACCGATCCGGTCGAGGTCGCTTATCTGGCGGCCACGATCGTGTTGTCCGCCTCCGATCTGCTTCTACTGGCCGAGAATCGTTGGTCGGCGCGCGGAAAGTGGCTGCCGCGCCGGCTCGCGGAGGTCGATCCAGGGCTTCCCGGCCGTCTCGTCGAGGGGCATCGGGCCGTGCTGACGGGCGACGATCGGGAGCTTCTTCTCGCTGCGGTCCGAGCTGTGTTGGATCACACCGGCGGCCCTTTGCAAGAGGGCTTTCGTGTCGCCGGTACGGTTCCGGCGCTTCCCATTCCGCACTCACAGTAATTCGGTCACGCGCACCGGATCCTCCACAGTGGCTGTTTCCGCCCTAGTGAGCGCGCCAGTTTTCACGCTCGTAATCAAATGACGAACGTGTCATTGATCACGCTGAGTAATCACAAAACGGAGTCGTGTCATCACTTTAGAGCGAGATATTTCGATAAGGTTCTCTTTACATGTGCGTTACGAAGTTATCGGAATACGCAACGTCGCCGATCTTGGGTATTGTCACATCGCCCCCCTGTCGCGGCGAGCGAAGGAAAAACCGTGACTGAAACAGCCGACCAATCCCTGCTGCGCACCGACCTGGCAGACACTTACGGGCGCTACGAGGAACTTCGTTCCGGTGTGGACGAACTTCAGCGCAGCCTCGCGACCATGCAGGTCAGTGCCGAATCCGAGAACGGCGTGGTGCACGCCACTGTGGACGCCACCGGCAGCCTCGTCGGGCTCCGCCTGGACCAGCAGGCCTGCCGGGAATGGAACCCGGACACCCTGGCCCGGGTGATCGTGGAAACCGTGCGGAACGCTTCGTCCAGCACATCCCGACAGATCGAACAGATCGTCACCAATCACCGCGCCAGCGAAGCCGCCTAGCCGCTTCCCGGACGTTCTTCCGATAGCCGCCCAATCCTACGAATCCGGGCTTCGCATTTCCGTTTCAGTTCAGCCCGGAACTCCGGCCCACCCGACCAGCCGACGCCCACCCCACGCGCCGGCTTCGAGATAAGCCGGATCCGGTGCCAGTGCCGGGCCGCCCGTTCCCACCCCACGAACACCGCGACCCGGCGCCCACTCACCAAGACCCAGGCGACCATATGGCCACAAACGGCCGTTGCCGGTCTCAGATCGACATACCGATCTCAGATAGCCATACCGATCTCAGATAGCCATGTCGACGAAGCGCGACAGGTGCAGCTGCGCGGCCACCGTAACCGTGTCAGTCGGCCCGTTACGGTGCTTGGCAACGATGAAGTCGGCCTCACCTGCCCGAGGCGATTCCTTGTCGTAGTAGTCATCGCGGTGCAGCAGGATCACCACGTCAGCATCCTGCTCAATCGAGTTGTGGGTGGCGATGCCGTTCGCGATGAAGTTGTGCGTTCCCATCACCGTGGCGTCGTAGACCTCCTGCTCACCAAGGCTCTCCACCGAGGCGATCTCGTCCCAGAAGACATCGTTCGTGGCATGCAGCTCGAGTTCAGCACTCTCCAGAACATCCGCGATCCGGGCCAGTCGCTGCCTACTTGGCGCGTGTTTCCACAGAGTGCTCCCACAGAACTGGACGTCAATCGCCGCAGCAAACTCACGGTGCGTCATCCCCTTGTCCAAGAGGATCGTGCGGACCTCGTCCCAGATCTCCCGGGGCACGGTGTCCACGTTCGTGTTACTCCGCGAGTTCTCCAGCACCGCCAGCAAGCTTTCGCACTGAGCCGACCGACCGCCGAAGACCCCGATCTCCCGAAGGAAACGCAACTGATCGTCGCGCCCCGAGACATCGAGAGTGAACTGCGGCCGATGACGTTCCACCCGCACAACACGCAGCCGACCAGTGATACCGAACCGGAGCAGCAGCCGGGAGATGCCTTCCAGCATCGGCCGACTGGTCGAACCGAAGTAGATGCGGCCTCCCGTGCCGGCCTTGTTGACTGTGACTGAGCCATCGGTCGCCCAAAGGTGCTGGAGAAAGAGCCTGACCTGCTCCTTAGGTATGGAGAAGAGCCGCTCAGGCAAGTACTTCTCGTGCGACCGCAAGCCGAACAACCCTAGGTCGTCCAGCCACTCGGCGATCGGATTGCGGCTGCCGCGCGCCAACCGGTACGGCGCGGGAAGACGCAAAGTAGTGACTCGCGTAGCCGCGTACTCGTCGCGCACTGCGGTGACACCGAAGTGTTTCGCCGCTTCGGCCACCGCGGTCAGGTTGAGCTCGTCCACGCTGGCGTAGCGGATGGGCTGCCGGCGAACGAAGGAGCCGTCGCCCAGCATGTGAGCGAGCAGCACCAACTCGGGCTCCACCCAAGGCCTCAGCAACAGGGGCGGTGGCACGTGTCGTGGCGCGGCGAGCCGATCTCCGACGACCAGTTCACCGAGAGGCTTCCAACCGTGCAGGGTCAGGAACGGATGGTTGGCGGTAGCCTCGATCCGCTTACCCGAAGCGAGAGTCAGCAGGTAAACCTGCTTGCAGCCGCTGGGGAAGACGTGCGTCATCGTCCGAGGCGTATATTGAAGTCGATCATTGAGTGCCCAGACTGGAATGTCACGGCTCTCCGAGGCGAGCAACTCCCCAAGGGTGACCTCGCTGTTGTCGTCGGCACGCATGACCCGGGTCGCCGCGGTCAGACAGCCCGATTCGCGCAGATCGGACAGCTGGGGGCGCTTGTCGGTGCGCTGCTCGGGGCCACGGTTCAGCTGGCTCACCGCGATCACCGGGCATTCGATCTCCTTGGCCAGCAGTTTCAGACCACGGGAGAGTTCCGAGACCTCCTGCTGACGGCTCTCGGTCTTCTTCGGTGAGGACATCAGCTGGAGATAGTCGATCACCAGCAGCCGTAGGTTGTGACGCTGTTTGAGACGTCGCGCCTTGGCCCGGATCTCCATCAGGTTCATGTTGGGTGTGTCATCGACGAAGATCGGCGCCTGACTGATCTCGCCCATCCGCCGGGCCAGTTTCGTCCAGTCGTCGTCGGAGAGCTGACCCGATCGCAGCGTGTGCAGCGGAACCCGCGCCTCCGCGGAGAGCAACCGCATCACCATCTCGATCTTGCTCATTTCGAGCGAGAAGATGGCACTGGCGTGACCGTGCTGGATCGCCGCGTTACGGGCGAAGTCCATACTCGCGGTCGACTTACCGAGACCCGGGCGGCCGGCCACGATGATCAGCTGGCCGGCGTGCAACCCGTTCAGCAGCCGGTCCAGGTCCTGGAACCCGGTCGGCACACCGGTCATCATGCCACCGGAAGCGCCCACCGCCTCGATCTCGTCGAGGGTCGGCTGGAGCATGTCACCTAGGGCTGCGAAGTCCTCGCTGACACGTTTCTCAGTGACGTCGTAGATGGCCTGCTGGGCGAGGTCGACGATGTCGTCAACGTCGCGGCCGCCGTTGCCACCCGTACCGTAACCGAGTTGCACGATTTTGGTCCCGGCCTCGACCAGGCGGCGCAGAATGGCACGTTCGGAGACGATCCGGGCGTAGTACGACGCGTTCGCTGCGGTCGGCACGCTCTCGATCAGCGTGTGCAGGTAGGGCACGCCGCCGATGCGCCCCAGCTCACCGGAATCGGCGAGCGCCGCGGCCACGGTCAAGGCGTCGGCCGGCTCACCACGACCGTACAGCTCGAGGACGACGTCGTAGATCGTCGCGTGGACCGGCCGGTAGAAGTCGGCGACCTTGAGGATCTCGACGACGTCGGCGATGGCGTCCTTGGAGAGGAGCATGCCGCCGAGCACACCCTGCTCGGCCGCGACATCCTGCGGTGGCGCCTTGTCGAACCCGCCACCACCACCGCCCCCGCCACCGTCCTGCGGACCTTTGCCCTTGCCACCGCCCCCGTTGAAGGAGCCGCCCCCGCCCCCGGATGCGGCTGGCGGCCGTGACTCAGGTCTCGCGTCGTCGGTGATCGACACCCGAACTCCCCCTCCACTCGGCCACACTGCGTGCTCGATCGAACCGCCTCGGTACAACCCATTCGACGGGTTCGTCGCAGGATTCAGCGCTTCGATCCGATCAAGTCCGCATGTGAGGCTGGACCACTGTACGAATCCCGCTGCCTCCGGCCCAACTGCCGCGGTGGACGAGCCTCTGGACAACCTGTGGACAACTCCGGCAGCTCCTGTGGGTAGCCCTGTGAATACGGTGTGGATAACTTTTGGCAAAAACGAACTCGACCAGGTGTTTCGTTGTGCACACCTGCGGAGGGCAGAAAAGGTTCCGGATCTGCTGAAATACTGGCTCCAGTGAGCAAGCAGTCGCGCTGAGGCGTTGCGGTTCTGCCTCGCGCACGTCACCCTTTTGACGTGGACCAACGGGAGTGGGACTACAGCACCCGCATGTCGCGCAGTAGGCGCGCTGCGGGGTCTTGGCCCACCCGTGACCCGGAGCCTCAAGATCCAGAGCCTCGTTGGTCGTCACTCACCGACACCGGAAGCATGGCGCCGAGCGACGAAGCACTCACTTGGCAGCGCCGGGCCGACGACTGGGCCCAGCAGGCCGAGGTCGAGCCGTACAACGGCGGCGGCCAGGCCATCGAGCCGGCGAACCGGTGGTCCGCCGAGGTCAGCACGACCGGCCGGCCCACCTTCCCGGCCGACGGCGCCGGCTGGCGCACCCAGACCGCCGAGTGGCGCGCCACCGGGGCTCGCTGGCGGCAGACCACCGAGTGGCGCTCCTCTACCGGCTCGCACGTGTGGCGTTCCACCACCGAGTCCTGGCAGGGCGACGACGAGGACGAACCGAACGGCCGGGACCCCGGCAGCCGAGACCTGAGCAGCCGGGACCAGCCGGCGATCACCGGGACGGCGTGGCCGACCCCGGGGGCCGAGCCCGAGCCCGAGATCCCGTCCTGGCGACAGGCACCCGCCGACCAGACCCCGTCCTGGCGGCAGTCGGCGGCGGACCAGACGACATCCGGGCGGCAGTCGGCGGCCGAGCAGACACCGTCGTGGCGACAGTCCGCCACCGACCAGCCGTCGTGGCGACAGTCGGCACCGGATCCGGCACCGTCCTGGCAGCAGTCACCAGCGCCGGCATCACCCGACCCGACTCCGTCGTGGCGGCAGTCGGCACCGGAACCGGCACCGTCCTGGCGGCAGTCCGAGCCCGAGACACCGCCCCGGCAGCGCTACGACCCGGACAACTCAGGGTCGTGGCAGCGCAATGACCCGGACAATTCGGCGTCCTGGCAGCGCAGCGATCCGGACAACTCGACGTCCTGGCGGCGGCGGTCCGACGGGCCGTCCGCGACCACCCCGGTCGAGCAGACCTGGTCGTCGGGCAGTTCGTCGTGGCAGCAGCCGTCCGCGCAGACGCCGTCGTGGCAGCAGCCGTCCGGCCGGACCCCCTCGTGGCAGGAACCCTCCACCCCGGCACCGTCCTGGCAGCAACCGCAGCAGACTCCGTCCTGGCAGCAGCCGTCCGGTTCGGGACAATCCCGGCGCCGGGACGAGGACAGTGGCTCCTGGTCCACCGCCCCGGTCTCCGGGACCTCCCGGTCGGATCGTGCCGACCGCACGCCGCCCGGTGAGAACACCGGTGGCATCACCCGGTGGGAGCGCACCGACGCGCCCGGCTGGCAGCGTTCGGCCGCCGACGACGCCCGGCACCTGGTCCGGGAGGACGACCGGGCCGCCTGGCGCCGCGAGGCCGACTACAGCGAGCGGCCCACCCGGGCCGGCCGCCGGCGTGCCGCCGAGAGTGGCACCGCACCGTCCGGGGGCACCGGCTGGACCAGCGGGTCCGAAACGACCGGCGGGTGGGCCGGGCACACCGACACCGGCAACATCACGGCCTTCTCCGGGCCCGGGGACGGCCCGGCAGCGCCGAGCTGGGGCACCCGGTCCGGCACGCCGTCACGCCGCGACCGCCGCCGCGCCGAGGAGACCCGCCCCGAGCCCGCCCGCGCCGACCTCTCCCGCACAGACCCATCCCGCGCCGACCAATCCCGCGCGGACCTGTCCCGCACCGATTTGTCACGCGCGGACCTCTCCCGCGCGGACCTCTCCCGCGCGGACCAATCTCGCGCGGACCAATCTCGCGCGGACCTGTCACGTGCTGAGCTGTCACGTGCTGACCTGTCACGTGCGGATTTGTCACGCGGTGACCTGTCGCGCCCCGACCAGTCCCGAATCGACCAGTCCCGGACTGATCTAGGGCGGCCCGACCGCTCCCGCACCGACCTGGGGCGTCCTGAGGACACCGGGCGCCGGGAGGCCGGTGCGAAACGTGGTCCGGGACAGAGCCGCCCGCGGTACAACGCCAACCCGACCAACTGGCGTGAGGACACCGCCTCATGGGACGGCGATCAGGACACCAGCAACTGGACCCGGGACCCGGACACCGGCCAGTGGAGCCGCGCCGAGGACGACCCCCGAGTGCTGGCGTGGCGTGCCGAGGCGGCTCGCCGCGATGCCGTCAAGCCCGCCCCGGAGCCCGAGGAGGAGCCGACCGGCCGACGCGCCCGCCGGGGCGAGCCGTCCGGCGGTGTACCCGGCGGCCCGATGCCCGATGCCCGGGCCGATGGTGGTCCAGGCTGGCCGACCAGCGCCGTTCCGAACAACGCGCCGTCCGGCGACATGCCCGGCAACCGGCCCCGGAGCGCCATGCCCGGCCCCGGCGCACTTCCCGGCCCGCCCGACGATGGCCGTCGCCGCCGTGGCGAGGAACCGACCGGCTGGCGCGGCGAGGATCCCGCCGGCCGTCGGCGTGCCGGTGACGCCGGTCCGGGGCCGCAGCGTTTCGATGAGCCGATGGGCGCCGAGTCCTGGCGGTCCGAACCCGAGCCCCGGTCAGGCCGTCGTCGCGGTGGCGCTCCCGAGGAGTACCCGTCGCCCGATGGCGGGCGTCCCGGTCCCCGGCCGCCGCAGTGGCAGGACCCCGATCCGCGCCGTTCCGGCTACCAGGACGAGTCGCCCGCTGACGACCCCCGGTGGCAGCAGGAGCCGTCGGGTTACGAGCAGTCCTACCCGCCTCCGCAGCAGCGGCGCAGCGGGTTCGGTAGTGCCCGGGAACTTCCGGCCGGACCGCCGGCACAGCCTCAGCGGCCCGCTTTCGGCGGTCCGCAGCGAGAACTTCCGGCCGGACCGTCCGCGCAGCCTCAGCGGCCCGCTTTCGGCGGTCCGCAGCGAGAGCTACCGGCAGGACCGTCGGCGTACGGCGACAGCAACCCGTCTCCGGTGGCTCCCGCGTCGTCCGCGGCCCCGTCATGGGCCGACCAGGAACGGCAGCAGCGCCCCGGCAACGCGCCTTCGTGGGCCGACCAGGAACGCCCGGACCGGCAGGACCGATCCGGCGGGCCTTCCTGGGCGGACCAGGAACGGCCGGACCGATCCGGTGGCAGCTCGTGGGCCGACCAGGAACGCCAGGACCGGCAGCAGCGATCCGGCGGCCCCTCATGGGACGACCAAGAGCGCCCTCAGCGGCCCGTCAGCAGCCCGGCATGGGCGGATCAGGAGCGGGGGCAGCAAAGCGCGCAGCGAGCCGCCTACGGCGCTCCTGGCACTGATTCCTCGTGGTCGGACCAGGAGCGGCGACCGGACCCGTCGCGGGCCGAACCGGACCGTCGGCCGCCTGCGCAGCGGCCCGGTGGCGAGCCCTCCTGGAATCAGCCGGCCCGGCCGGTCAGCGGCCCGGCGTGGCGCGACCAGGAACAGCAGCAGGGGCCGTCGTACGGCGGGCCCCGGATCCCGTCCCAGTCGCCCGGCTACGACGCGCCGGGCGGTGGCGGATCCCGTCGGCCGGAGCAGGCCGAGCCGGGCCGTCCCGCGTACGGGGCTCGGGAACTGCCGGCTGGAAGTGCCGCACCTAGCTGGACCGAGCAGCAGAAACCCGCTTACGGCCCGGCGGCTGACGAGCTGACCGCACGCTGGCCGGATCCGCTCAGTGAGCAGCCGCCCGCACGGCGCGGCTACGACGATCGTGACGACCCGCCGCCTGCTGGTGGTGGATTCGGTGGCCGCCCGCCTCTGGCGGACTGGCTCGCCGCTGAACGCGCCGACCGGCGCGGTGCCGACTATCGCAGCGCGGGCGCCGGGCAGGACGGTGAGACCGACTGGCGTCGACAGTTGTCTGGAGAACCCACCGAGGGCGAGTCCCGCCGTTACAGCACGTCGGACTTTCCTCCCTTTCGGCCAAGTGGCTCAGCCTCGGTCGACGGAACGTCGAATCTGGCCCTGAGTGCCACTTCGGTGATCTCCCTGGCGCCCGGCGCCGGCGCGGCGGATGCCCTGCCCTCCGGGGGCGGGACGGCTCTTGCTGTCGAGGAGGACACCTCCTGGCCGCCGCGGCGTTCCACCGGCGCGTTCCAGGGCACCGGTTCGTACGAGCGCCGGCCGGTCAGTGACGACTACTTCACGACCAGCACGGCGCCGGGCGACCTGCTCGATCCGGATGACGACGAGGAAGAGGAAGAGACCGGCAGCCCGCTGGCCGCGGTCGGTTACACCGCTGTCTGGTACGGCATCCCGGTCGTGCTCTTCGGCGTCGGCATTCTGCTGCTCGACTCCGGCCAGCGCACCAACGCGCTGAACACGCTCACCGACGCCGCTCCCGGGTTCGGTATCGCCCTGGTCGTGAGCATGATGCTCGCCTACGGCCTGCGCTCGATCACGACGGCCTGGAAGTCGGCGAGTGTCGGCCTGGCCGCCGCGGTCGTGGGTGGCGGCCTGGCCACCGTGCTCAGCTCCGCCATCAGCGGCAACAGCCTCAGCTAGCGCGGCCGGCGCCCCGACGGCCGCTCGTGAGCCCGACGCCCGGGCGGCCGCTCGTGAAGCAGCGAGGCCGGAGGCAACGAGGCCGTGGGAACACGAACGGCGCGCCAGGCCAGAGGCCCAGCGCGCCGTTGTGCGCGTAGTCGGAGACTACTTGGCAGCCACCACGTTCACGGGGAACGTCGCGGTCACCTCGGGGTGGAGCCGGACCTGCACGTTGTACGAACCCGTGGTCTTGATGTGACCAGGGAGCTCGAGACGACGGCGGTCGAGAGCCGGACCGCCCGCGACCTTGACCGCGTCGACGATCTCGGCCGGGGTGATCGAGCCGAACAGGCGGCCACCGGTGCCGGAGCGCGCCTTCAGCGTGACCTTGAGGCCGGACAGCTGTCCCTTGACCTCGTTGGCCTGGCCCAGGTCACGGATCTCACGAGCCTCGCGGGCCCGCTTGATCACGACGACCTGCTTCTCCGCGCCCTTGGTCCACAGAATCGCGAACCCCTGGGGGAGAAGGTAGTTACGGCCGTAACCGTTCTTCACCTCGACGATGTCGCCGGGGGTGCCGAGGCCGGAAACTTCCTGAGTAAGGATGATCTTCATCTCGGTGCCCCCTCTCAGCGAGCCGTGGCCGTGTACGGCAGGAGCGCCATCTCACGGGCGTTCTTGACGGCACGGGCGATCTGACGCTGCTGCTGGGAGGTCACACCGGTGACGCGGCGGGCACGAATCTTGCCGCGGTCGGAGATGAACTTCCGCAGGAGAGCGGTGTCCTTGTAGTCGATGTAGGTGATCCCGTCCTTGTCGAGCGGGTTCACCTTCTTCTTCGGCTTGCGAAGCGCCGCAGCCTTAGCCATTGCTCAAACTCCTGTTTGTGATCCTGAAGAGCCCGTGGGCTCAGAAGGGAGGCTCGTCGTCGAACGAGGAGTTGCCACCGCCGGCACCATTGCCACCGCCGGAGCGGTTGCCACTGGAAGCCGGGGCCGCCGTCGCCCAGGGGTCGTCGGCGAAGTCGTTGTTACCGCCACGACCACCGCCGCCGGAGTTGCTGTTGCCCCCGGACTGCCGGTTGCCACCGCCGCCGCCACCACCGGAACCGAAGCCGCCGCTGGAGTTGCCGAAGCCACCCCCGCCGCCACCGGACCTGCTCGCCTTCTGCACCTTCGCCGTGGCGTAGCGCAGTGACGGGCCGATCTCGTCGACCTCGAGCTCGTAGACGGTGCGCTTCTCTCCCTCTTTGGTGTCGTAAGACCGCTGCCGCAACCGGCCCTGCACAATCACCCGGGCGCCACGCTGCAGCGACTCGGTGCAGTGCTCCGCGGCCTCACGCCAGATGTTGCAGGTGAGGAAGAGTGGCTCGCCGTCTTTCCACTCGCCCGACTGCCGGTCCAGCGTCCGCGGCGTCGAAGCGACGCGGAACGTGGCGACAGCCGCACCGGAGTTGGTGTAGCGCAGCTCAGGGTCGTTGACGAGGTTGCCAACAACCGTGATTACGGTTTCTCCAGCCATGAAACTTCTCCTCGCCGCTCAAGTCGTTGACGCAAAGGGTCTCAGGACCCTCTGACAAAAAACGCCTCAGCGGGTCTCGGGACGGATGACCTTGGTGCGCAGGATGGACTCGTTGAGCCGGAGCTGACGGTCCAGCTCGGCCACGGCCTCGGGCGTCGCCTGCAGGTCAACGACCGCGTAGATGCCCTCAGCCTTTTTGTTGATCTCGAACGAGAGCCGGCGACGGCCCCAGACGTCGAGCTTCTCCACCGAGCCACCCGCGGTCCTGATCACGTTCAGGTACTGGTCGAGCGACGGAGCAACGGTGCGCTCCTCGAGCGAAGGGTCGAGGATCACCATGAGTTCGTAATGACGCAAGACGTTCTCACCTCCTGTGGGCTATGCGGCCACGGAATTTCCGTGGCAGGAGGTCTTGTGTCGCACGCAGAAATAAACCGTGGGTGAGTAGCGCCCACGGCGAACACACTGCGAACCGAGCCAGCATACCCAGGTCCGGCCCGTGACCCAAAAACGACGGCCCCGTCCGTGGACGGGGCCGTCGTCATCGTTAAGCCGCGGGACGTCCGGCCCGATTCGTTGGGTGGGACCTGGGGAGGAACGACCACACCGATGAGGTTGGGCACGTCCGCCCCGCGGAGCTTTCAAAAGCCACCTTACGCCATATTTGTACGAGATGCACGTTGTGACACAATTGACCGAATTGCCGCAGTCGCTACGCCGAGTACGCAGACCACGGCGGTCAGCGCGAGCAGCCCCACCGGAGGTCCGTCCTCGATCCGCCCGACCATCGTGACCGACGCGGCCGAGCCGAGATCCGACGGCCCACCCGTCTCGGGCTCCAGTCCCAGGGCCGCCACGTAATCCGTCTCGGTGAACGGCGGCACCACTCCGGCCTGGTACGGGGCCTCCGAACCGGCCGACGTGCCGGGCAGGAACGCCGCCCGGCCGCCCGGGGGCATGCCGGTGAAGGCGGGCGCTTCGTCCCCCGTACCGGCAATGGGTCCTGGCCGGGGTTTGGGTCTGGTCTTCAGCCTGGCGGTGACGTCGTCCCGGGGTTCCGGCTGCGCCGCGGTGGTCGCGGTCCGCACGGATGTCGCCGGGGCCGGCTCAGCCGGGCGCCGGGCGCCGCGACGGGAGTCCTTCTTGGCGGTACGAGCCGGGCGAGAGGCCGTGGCGGTCCGTCGGGAGCCCGCGGCGGTACGCGAGGGCGAAGCCTTGCCGGCCGACTTGGAGATGATCGTGGCGGCGCCGTCCCCCGGAGCTCCGGGTTTCGGATCCGGGTCCTCGGCGACGGCCGACGGAGCGGTCGTGACCAGCACCGGCAGCCCCTCGTCCGCGCCGAACGCGCAGACCGGCGTCAGCAGCACCGGAGTGGCCCCGCGACGGAAGACCACCTCGGCCACGCCGTCCGCCGGGATCGTCCCCCGCGGCGAACCGTCGAGCCGGAGCTTCGCGGCGTGCCCGGTCCGGTTGACCACCCGGACCACGCTGCCGGCCGGGACCGTCATCGCCTCGACGCTCGGCTGGGAACCACAGGACAGGCCGAACACGCCACCGCCGCCGAAACTGACCTGACGGCCGTCGCCACCGGGCTGTCCGGCGCTCGCGGTCCCACTGAGGAGAAACGGTGCACCGAGGATGAGCCCGCTCAGCCCCAGTGCCGTCATCCGGTGTCGGAACCGTCGCGACATGCGTCATCCCCCAGTTCACCGCCGATCAAGAGCCGGCGTTCCGTCCAGTCGGATCACCGGGGGTAACGACGGGTGGACGAGCCCGGTGACGCGAGGGGAAACCGTCGTACCCGCGTCGTAGGCTCCTCCCATGCGCATCGGAGCCCATGTCGATCAAGCCGACCCGCTGGCCGAGGCCGCCGCCCGTGGCGCCGAGGCGGTGCAGTTCTTCCTGACCGACCCACAGAAATACAACTCCCCCAAACCACGCGAGGACGCCGCACTGATCCGGGCCTCCGAGGTGGACGTCTACGTGCACGCGCCCTACATCGTGAACGTCGCCTCCCCCAACAACCGCATCCGCATCCCCAGCCGCAAACTGCTGATGGCGCACGCCCGGGCCGCTGCCGAGTTGGGTGCGAAAGGTCTGATCGTGCACGGCGGCCACGTCGGCAAGGGCGCCGATCTGGCCGACGGTTTCACGAACTGGCGGAAGGCCTTCGAGTATGCGGAGAGCGAAGGCGGCCTGCCCCTCCCGATCCTGATCGAGAACACGGCCGGCGGCGACAACGCGTGCGCCCGCCGGTTCGACGATCTGGCCCGGCTGTGGGAGGCGGTCGGCTCGTTCGGGGCCGGGTTCTGCCTGGACACGTGCCATGCGTTCGCCGGTGGGGAGGAACTGCCCGGCATCGTCGACCGGGTCAAGGCGATCACCGGCCGGATCGACCTGATCCACGCCAACGATTCGAAGGGCGGATTCGACTCGGGTCAGGACCGGCACGACAACCTCGGGAATGGGAAGATCGACCCCGAGTTGGTGGTGGCCGCGATCCGCGCGTCCGGGGCTCCGGCCATTGTGGAGACGCCGGGCGGGGTGGAGGGTCAGACCGCCGACATCGCCCTTCTGCGGGAGCGGGCGGGCAACTGACGCACCGCCGCCGGGGAGAGTCATGACCGAGAAGCCGCAGCCGATCGCGACCGCGCCGCCCGCTTCGGAGAAACCTCCACAGCGGACCGGCAAGGTGCCGAAGCAGCGGCGAAGACTGCCCACGGACCGGCCGCCCGGCTCGCCACCGGATCCGTGGACCGCGTTCGCCGCCACCCAGGACAAGGGGCCGGGGCGGATCCGGCGCGGATCCCGCCGGTTCGGGCGGGCACTCATCCATGAGTACGCCCTGGCCGTCTACGCGTCCTGTCTGCTGGCCGTGGCGATGACCTGGCCGGCGCTGCGTTACCCGCTCTACACCCTGCCGCAGGACCTGGGCGACCCGGCTCGCCAGGCGTGGCAGATCTCCTGGGCCGGGCACATCCTGAGCAGCAATCCGGTCCGGTTGTGGCAGTCGAACGCCTACTATCCGGAACCGTTCAGCTTCGCCTTCGGCGACAGCCTCGTCGGCTACGCGTTCGCCGGGATGATCGGGACCGGCCCGGCCGCCGCGATCCTCCGGTACAACGTGCTGTTCGTGCTGGCCCACGCCCTGCTGGTGTTCGGCGCCTACGTCCTGACGCGCCAGCTCGGCGCCCGGCGTACCGGAGCGGCGGTGGCGGCCGTCGCGTTCGCCTACGCCCCCTGGCGGCTGGCGCAGGAGGGCCACCTCGACATCATCTCGGCGGGTGGCATCCCGGTGGCGCTCGCGATGCTCGCACGCGCACACGGCTACTCCCTGCGGTACGGGTTCCGGCCCGGCCGCCGGCACGCCGGCTGGGCCGCGGGCGGATGGCTGGTGGCGACCTGGCAGCTCACGCTGGGATTCTCGCTGGGGATTCCGTTCGCGTACGTGCTGGGCCTGCTCGTGATCGTCATCCTGGTCGCCGCCGTGTACCGCCACCTGCACCGCATGATCACCCGCCGAGCCGCGAAGGTGGCGACCCGGAAAGCGGCAGCGGGAGAGCCGGCCCCGGTCGCTGAACCGGCACTGACATCCACGAAGATCGACGTCACCCGCGTGGACGTGCTGGAGAGCCCGCTACCGGAGCCGAAAGGGCGCCGACGATGGCTGCTCTTCGGTCCGCGACGGCCGGTCACCGCGGCCGCCCGTGCCAGAGCCGCCAAGTCGGCGAGGCGGCGACGGCCCGCCCCACCGAAGAAGCCGACCGTCGCCTGGTGGCTGATCGTCGTCAACGCGCTGGGGGTGCAGACGTTCATCGCGGTCGGCTCGGTGATCGCACTGCCTTACGTCCGGGCTCTGAACACCGGCTCACGGGTCGAGGAGATCACCTTCTTCTCCCCGCCGCTGCGGAGTCTGCTGATCGGACCGGCCGAGTCACGGATCTGGGGCGCCGCACACGCTGTCCCCCGGGAGTCGCTGGGCTGGGCCGCCGAGATGTCACTGCTGCCCGGCTTCGCCCTGTACGCGCTGGCGGTCGCCGGACTGTTCCTGTCGGTCTGGCGGCTCCGGCACCGGCTGGCGCTGGTCACCGGCCTGGCGGTCGCGGTGATCCTCACCCTGGGCACGAGCTTCTTCGACGGCCGCTGGACCTATCTGCCGTTGTTCGGCCACTTCCCGGCCTCCTTCGACCAGCGCATCCCCGGCCGCCTGATGCTCTGGGTGACGTTGCTGCTGGCGATCCTGGCCGCGGGTGCCGTCGACGACCTGGTCCGCCGGACCGAGCAGTTCGCCGCCCAGCGGATCCCGCCGTGGCCGGGGCCGTGGCTGCGCCTGGCCACCTTGATACCACTGGTCCTGGTCGTCCTGGAGGGCTGGAACGCGACGGCACATCCGATCGTCCCGGCCCAGCCGGTGTCGATGCGCACGGTGCCCGGCCCGATGCTGGTCCTGCCCACCGCCGAGCTGACCGACCAGACCGTGCAGTTGTGGACGACGTCGCGGTTCCAGCAGGTCGCCAACGGTGGTGGCGGCTTCGCCGCTCAGCAGCAGACCGAACTCCGGGCCCGGGTCGCCAACTTCCCGGACGCCGCGAGTTCGGACTACCTGATCTCGATGGGCGTCACCAAGGTCCTGCTGCTGCGCGACCTGGCCGAGGGCACGGTGTGGGAGGAGGCCACCGACCGTCCGGTGGACAGCCTGGGCATCCGGCGCGAAGACCTGGACGACGCCGTGGTGTTCTACCTGAACTGAGGCCCTAGACGACCGGCGCTGGTTCGTCCTGATGGACCGGCGGCGGTGGTGGCTGCGGCGCTTCCGCCGAGGGTCCCATCCCGAAGAACCGGCGCAACCCGGTGACCCAGGGATGTTCGGGGCCGTCGACGGGCCCGGCGTCCGGGTCGGCACCGTCGTAACTGACCCGCACGTCGTCGAGTTCCGGCCGCCAGATCTCCCGCACCACCAGGCCGACCAGGACCGCGACGGTGACCAGGCGCAACGTGGAGGCGAGCACGAAGGTGCCCTCCGGGATGACCGACTTGCCGCCGGCGCCGATCAGCTCTGCGTAGAACGCGGCCAGGTACCCGATCTCGGCGAGGGTCCAGGCCAGGATCGCGCCCCATTTCGGGCGGGCCAGAACGATCAGCGGGAGGAGCCAGAGCACGTACTGCTGGGACCAGACCTTGCTGAAGAGCAGGAAGGCCGCGACCACCAGGAAGGCGAGCTGGCTGAGCCGGGGGCGGCGCGGGGCGAGCAGCCCGAGCAGCAGGATCGCCAGGCAGCACAGAGCGAAGAGGGCGTACGACAGGATGTTGAGTGTCGGGATGTGATCACTCAGCCACTGGAACGGGCCCTGGTCGCCGCTCGCACCGGAGTTCCACTTGCCGTCCAGGTAACGCCCGATGTACCAGAACGTGCCCCAGTCGATCGGCCGCTCCGAGTTGAGCCGGAAGAACCGCAGCCAGCTCTCGTGCCACAGCACCATGACCGGCAGGTTGGCCAGCAGCCAGGTGACACCGGTGGCGAGGAAGGCGCTGATGAACGGGCGCAGCCGGCCGTTCCGCAGGGCCAGGACGAGGATCGGCCCGAGGATGAACAGCGGCCACAGTTTGGCCGCCCCGCCCAGACCGAAGAGGACTCCGGCCAGGATCGGCCGCTGCCGGACCCACGCGAAGAGACCGAAGGCGAACAGGCCGATCGCCAGGTAGTCCCAGTTGATGGTGGCGGTGAACAGCACGATCGGGGAGAGCGCGAGGATCGCCGCGTCCCACGGGCGGCGGCGGCGCAGCGCGAGTACCACCGCCACGGCGGCGACCGCGAGGAGTGAGAGCACCAGGGCGTTGATGTTGTAGAACCAGCTGCCCTGGTTGATCTGGGGGTTCTTCTCGCCGTACGCGTGCACCGGCAGCCCCAGCGCGCCCATGAAGTAGCCGGTGACGACCGGGTACTCCACCGCGTGGTCCTTGTACGGAACCTTGCCCTCGTTGATGCCCTCGGCGTAGTAGAGCGCCAGCACGTCGGTGTAGCAGTACCGGGTGTACTGGGTGTTGTTCTGCCAGTTGCCGTCCATGCAGGGCGACTTCTGCACCCAGGAGAAGGCGAGGATCAGGCAGGCCAGCGCCATCACGATCCGCGGCGCGGTCCAGAACCGCCCGGGCCGGGTCTCCGGTGGCACCGCGTGTTCGCCGAGCGGCCCGCCGATGGCTTGGGAGAGTCCCCGCACGAATCCGTCCGAGGTGGCACTCGAGACGTCAGGCCGTTCGGTGGGCGGTTGCGCGCTCATGCTTTGGCATCATGCCGCATCGGCGGCCGCCGGGGGTGACCGGCAGGTCCTCATGAGAAAACGGCGCCCCTCCCGTACGGGAGGGGCGCCGTTCTTCAGGACGGGTTGCTAGCGGTTGCCGGGGCCGCCGCCGTTACCACCACCGTTGTTACCGTCGGTGTCGGTGTCATCGTCATCGTCATCGTTACCGGTCGTCTGACAAATCGGCTCATCCGGCAACGCCGTGCAGTATTGCGAGTTGTCCTGGGCCGGCAGCTCGACCTCGACCGGCTTGACACCGTTGCCCTTGTCGTCCTGGCCGGTCTTGACACCGGGCGGGAAGGATTCGTTGTCCCACTTCATCGCCTCGGCGGAGGTGTCCAGGAATTCCTTCCAGATCGACATCGGCGTGCCGGACCCGAACATGTTCTCGTCGTTCGTCTCCTTCAAGGCGATACGGCCCTGCGAGCCACCGACCCAGACGGTGGCCGCGAGCTGCGGGATGCCGCCGACGAACCAGGTGTCACCGCTCAGGCTCTTGCCGTCGACCTTGATTTCCCAGGTGCCACTCTTACCGATCGACGGGCGGCCGTTGGCTAGCGGCTTCTTCTTCGCGATCTCCTTGAGCACGTCGGCCAGGCCGGCCATCTGGTCTTCGGGGAAGACCCGCTTGCCCTTCTGCGAAGCGGTGTAGATGACCTTGTTGGCACCGGTCTTGGAGTCCCGCTGGCTGATCGACTTGATGAAGTGCGCGTCGTGCTTGACGCCCTGGTTGACGATCGTGGCCACACCCGCGGCGTGTTCCAGCGGAACGACGCGGTACTGACCGAACGCGACCTCGTTGTCGAAGCTGCTCTTCATCTTGGCGGCGGTGGCATCGTTCAGGTCGATCTTCTTGGCGTCGTCGGTCCACATGGTCTGGACGCCGGCGTCTCGCGCCGCCTCGATGACCTTGTCCTGACCGATGGTGTCGGCGATCCAGTAGAACGGGAAGTTGTAGGACTTGATCGTGCCGGTCCGCAGGTCACAGAAGGAGATCTTGCCGTTACAGGTGTTGGCGTCGGATGCGCCGGCGTTGCTGATCTTGCCGCCGCCGTTCCGCTCCTTCGTGCCGTCCCAGACCGTGTCGAAGGAGATGTCCTCCTTCAGACCGGCCGCCAGCGTGTAGATCTTGAAGGTCGAGCCCGGCGACTGGCCGGCGTTGTCCAGGACACCCTCGCCGTTACCGGACATGTAACCGGCGTAGTCGGTGCCGGTCGGGTTGTCCCCGCCGTACATGCCGAGGACCTCACCGGTCTTCGGGTCGATACCGATCACCGCGGCCTGCATCTTCTTCGACCGGTTGTACAGCGGGGAGGTCTTGCTCAGCCGGGAACCGGCCTTCTCCGCTGCCGCCTGTACCTTCGGGACGATCGTGGTGGTGACGGTATAGCCACCCTTGGTCAGCATCTCCTCGGTGATGCCGAGCTGGTGCAGCTCGTAGGTCACGTGGCGCATGACCATGCCGATCGGCTTGCCGTCGACGTTGTTCGTGCTGCTCTTCGCCGGGGCGAGCGCCTTCGGGTACTTGCGGGCGTCGTACTGCTCCTTGGTGATCGCCCCCATCTCGTACATCTTGCCCATGGTGTATTCCCACCGCTCCAGGGCACCCGTCGGGTTGTTCGCCGGGTCGTATCCCTGGTGTGTGCTGGTGGCATAGGGCTGCTTGATGATGGAGGCGAGCACCGCGGCCTGCTCGATGGTGATCGGCTTCTTGGCCCCGTTGATGACCGAGGTGCCGAAGTAGCCGTTCGCGGCCGACTCCGCGCCGTACCTGCCACGACCGAGGTCGATGTAGTTCAGGTACATGCCCATGATCTGGGTCTTGTTGTACTCCGACTCCAGCTTGCGGGCGATGACCGCTTCCCGGAGCTTGCGGCTGTAGCTGATGTCCTTCTCGTCAGCGACGTGCCGGGCGTACTGCTGGGTGATCGTGGAGGCGCCCTGCAGCTCACCGCCGGTGAAGTTGTTCCACGCGGCACGCATGATGCCCTTGAAGTCGATGCCCTCGTGGTCCCAGAAGTTGTTGTCCTCAGCGGCGGCGACGGCGTCCTGCATCACCTTGCTGATCTGGTCCGGCGGCACGTTGATGCGCGGTGAACCGGTCTGCTCCAGCACCTTGTTGGTCGAGGTGAGGATCTTGTTCATCTGCGCCTCAGGCTCGGCCTGCGGTAGCTTGATGTCGTCGAAGAAGTACGTTCCGCCGACGATGCCGACGCCCAGCATGATGACGAGCACGGCCGCGGCCGCGGTCAGGATGTTGGCGCGCCGGTGCTTCTTGTCGGCCTTGTTCCGGGGCTTACGGCCGCCGGAACCACCCGAGCCGCCGGATCCACCACCGGGCGGACCACCTGGCCCGCCGGGCCCACCGCCGCCGGGTGACACGGAGGCCCGGCCGCCGATGGGCGGAGGGCCCACCGAGGCACGGCCGCCGACCTGCGCCGCACCCACCGAGGCGCGTCCTGGGCTGGCGGACCCCACCACGGCGCGTCCCGGGGCCGCTGGGGCCACCGAGGCACGGCCGGGGCTCGCGGAGCCGACGGAGGCAGAGCCCACCGACGCCCGGCCCGGACTAGCGGAACCCACCGACGCCCGGCCCGGCCCACCGACCGAGGCGGCACCGGCTGGACGCCGGTAGGCGTCCGGAGCGGGCCGGCCATCGTCGACTGGTTCGTCGCCAGGCGTGGAAGCAGCGGACGGCCCGGGCACTCTGGCCCGGGCTCGTGCGTTCTGCGGATCGCCGTACGCGTTCATTCCCTCACACCTACCGGTCGCGGGGGCGCGGCCCGACGGCCCGGCAGGGCCGCCCTGACACTGCGCCTCGATCGGGCGTTGTGGGCTGCGGTCCCGGCAGCCCCCTCGTCATCTGTCTGCATTGACCGGACACCGGCCACAAACTGGTACACGTTAGCGGGATCGATCCGGTTCATCGCCGGGCCTCCCCGCTGTGTGACGGACCATTCCGGCGGGATCCCCCACCACCGGACGAGACCATAGCTTCGGTCTGCAATGTCTCATCGGTAGTGAGGCCGTCACGGCCGAGCACGAACCTCTCGATGAGGTGGTTCCACGAGCACGAGCGGCACACCTCGACCACGAAGACCTGAAACTCACGCAGAGTCATCGCCAGACTGGGCAGCTCGGCCAGTTTCCGGGCCTGACCAGCGGACTGCTTGAGTTCGTCGCCATAGACGTAGTGCACCAGCGTCAGGTTTTCCCGGCGGCAGATCGGGCACCGGACTTCGGTCGGCTCGCCGTGGAAGGTCGCCGCGTTTCGCAAGTAAGGAGACGCGTCGCACACCTCGAGCGTGCCGATCCGGCCGTTTCGAACGTCACGCAGGACCACTCGCCTCTGTAGCGAGTAGTCGACTGTCTGCCGCTGCGTGCGCATGGCGAAGAGACTACGCGGTCCCCGCGCCCCCGGCGACCGCCATCACTCAGCGTGGCGCGTCGACTGCGCAGACGCGCCGACTTGCACGTCGGACGGCCCCGATTTACCGTTGCGATGTATCGGGCCGATACATCGGGACATGATTCGAGGGAGGGCCAATGTTGGACATGGCGATCCTCGGTCTCCTTCAGGAGGCCCCGATGCACGGTTACGAGCTCCGCAAGGAGCTGGCCACCAAGCTCGGCACACTCCGGGCCGCGATCAGTTATGGCACTCTTTACCCCACTTTGAAGCGGCTGAAGCTCGCCGGCTGGATCAGTGAGGCCGAGGCCGAGATCAGCATCATTCCCCCGATGACCAGCAAACGGGGACGGGTCGTCTACAAGATCACGGCCGAGGGCAAAGAGCACTTCGCCGATCTGCTGACCCAGGCCGGCCCGGAGACGTATGACGACACCGGCTTCGGTGTGCACTTCACCTTCTTCTCCCGCACCGACCCCGCCACCCGGCTGCGCATCCTCGAGGGCCGCCGCAGGCGCATCGAGGAGCGGCGCGAGGGCCTGCGCGAGATCCTCGCCCGGGCCGCCGACCGGCTCGACGCCTACACCCTGGAGCTCCAGCGTCACGGGCTCGAGGCGTGCGAGCGCGAGGTCCGCTGGCTGGAGGAACTGATCACCAACGAGCGCTCCGGGCGCACTCCTGCCTTCCGCAATCGCGCCGGTCTCGCCGGCGCTCCGAACCCCGCTCCCGCTGTCGGCCCGCCGACCGGGGCGGCTTCCCCAGAAACACCGCGTCCCCACCAGGACCGGCCGTGATGAACAAGGAGGCAAACGCGATGGGCTCCGTCCGCGTCGCCATCGTCGGTGTGGGTAACTGCGCCTCGTCCCTAGTCCAGGGCGTGGAGTACTACAAAGACGCCGACCCCAACGACCGCGTCCCGGGTCTCATGCACGTGACCTTCGGCGACTACCACGTGTCCGACGTGAAGTTCGTCGCGGCGTTCGATGTGGACGCCAAGAAGGTCGGCATGGACCTCAGCGAGGCGATCGTCGCCAGCGAGAACAACACCATCAAGCTGACCGATGTGCCGCCGACCGGCGTCACCGTGCAGCGCGGCCCGACCTTCGACGGTCTGGGCACGTACTACCGGGAGATCATCGAGGAGTCGACGGCCGAGCCGGTCGACATCGTGCAGGCCCTGAAGGACGCCGAGGTCGACGTCCTGGTCTCCTACCTACCGGTGGGCTCCGAGGAGGCCGACAAGTTCTACGCGCAGGCCGCGATCGACGCGAACGTGGCGTTTGTCAACGCACTGCCGGTCTTCATCGCCTCGGACCCGGTCTGGGCGAAGAAGTTCCAGGACGCGGGCGTGCCGATCGTCGGTGACGACATCAAGAGCCAGGTCGGCGCCACCATCGTGCACCGCGCGCTGGCGAAGCTGTTCGAAGACCGTGGTGTCGAGCTGCTGCGCACTTACCAGCTGAACTTCGGCGGCAACATGGACTTCATGAACATGCTGGAGCGCAACCGTCTGGTCTCCAAGAAGATCTCGAAGACCCAGTCGGTGACCTCGCAGATCCCGCACGAGATGATCAAGAGCGACGTGCACATCGGCCCGTCCGACCACGTGCCGTGGCTCGACGACCGTAAGTGGGCGTACATCCGCTTGGAAGGTCGTTCCTTCGGTGACACCCCGCTGAACGCCGAGCTCAAGCTCGAGGTGTGGGACTCGCCGAACTCGGCCGGCGTGATCATCGACGCGGTCCGCGCCGCGAAGATCGCCAAGGACCGTGGTGTCGGCGGCCCGATCCTGTCGGCGTCGTCCTACTTCATGAAGTCCCCGCCGGTGCAGTACAGCGACCACGACGCCCACGCGTCCGTCGAGGCCTTCATCAAGGGCGACATCGAGCGCTGAAGTGCGGAGAAGCTGAACCCGTAATGAAGAAGAAGGCCGGCTCACTGACGATGAGCCGGCCTTCTTCAGCTCCAGGCCCGCTGGAAGGCGACCGCTGCCTCCAACTCCAGCAGGATGCGTTTGCGGTCCAGGCCGCCGCCGAAACCGACCATCTTGTTGCCGGCACCGACCACCCGATGACACGGCACGATCACCGGGACCGGGTTGTGGTTGCAGGCCGTGCCCACCGCGCGGGCGGCGCCGGGGTCACCCAGGGCGGTGGCGATCGCGCCGTACGTGATCGTCTCGCCGTAAGGGATCTTGGCGATCTCGCCCCAGACCGCCCGTTCGAACTCCGACCCGCCGCGCAGCTCGAACGGCACGGTGAAATCGGTCAGCCCGCCGGCGAAGTAGTCCCGGAGCTGATCGAGGGCCGGATGATCGGCATCCGGGTCCGGCCGGGTGGCGAAGGCGGCGAAGCGCACGCTCACCACGGCCGGGCCGTCGGCGACCACTCCGAGCGGACCGATCGGCGTCTCGATGACGAACATACTCTGAAGTGTGCCTACTTCACCGCCACCGCGTCGACTGCGGAGGCGGCGTTGCGCGCGTTACCGCCCGCGTAGACGGCCTTCCAGACGCCGCTCTTGGTAGCGGTGAACGCCTTGGTGTAGACGCCCTTGGCGTTGGTCTTGGCAGTGCCCTTGTAGGTGTAGACGCTAGCGCCGGCCGCCTTGAAATAGATCTTGACGGGCGTACCGGAAAGGACCTTGCCGTTGACCTTGAGCGTGCCCTTGGCGGTGAGCTTCTTGCCCTTGACCACCGGCTCGGGCGTGGCGTTCAGGGTCAGCGACGACGGCCGCTTGAGGTAGATCGACTTGCTGACGACGTTGGTGGTCTGGAAATCCCCGCTCTTGTCGGCCACGACCCCGTAGACAAGCGCGGTGTACCGGCCGGCCGGGCCGCTGCCGCAGAAGGAGATCGGCCCCTTGTAGGTGGCCGTCGACCCGACCTGGGTGATCGCTCCGCCGATGCCGGCGTTGTCACCGCTCGGGGTCTCGATGTCGACGCCGACCCCGCTGAAGATCTCGCCTCCGGTGGGCAGCGGGGCACTGAGCACAGCGGTGAAGACGACCGAACTGCAACCGGCCTTGGAGCCGAGCACGAGGGTGCTCTTGCTGAGCGAGACCGACTTGACGGTGATGGCCAGGTCGGCGGCCTGCGCGGGCGAGCCGACGAGCAGCCCGGCGGCAGGGGTGAGGGTGAGAAGAGCGGCAAGGGCCCGATTGCGTACGGAGATCACGCTCGCAGCGTAGAACGCTACCGTTTCGACGTCACCAGCCGTTCAGCCGATGCATGCAAAGATTCCGATCCCTGGCGCGTCTGACCCGTCGGAGGTGATCAGTGAGGCAGTCACTCGAAGACGAGTTCACCGCGTTCGTCGCGGCCCGGGGGCAGACACTGCTCCGGATCGCGCACGCGCTGACCGGCGACCCGGAAGCCGCGCAGGATCTGGTCCAGGGCGCACTGGCCAAGGCATACGCACGATGGCCCCGCATCCACTCCGACGCGGAGGCGTACGTACGAAGAATCATCTACAACGACCGGATATCGGCCTGGCGCCGAGCCGGCCACCGCAACGAGGTGACCGTTGCCGACGTGCCGGAACGCCCCGCGGAGCACCGTCACGATCAGGACGTCGCCGACCGGCTCGCGGTCCGGGAGGCGCTGCTGTCACTACCCGACCGCCAGCGCGCCGTGCTGGTGATGCGCTACCTGGAGGACCGCAGCGTCGAGGAGACCGCCGAGTTGCTCGGCTGCCGGCCCGGCACGGTGGCCAGTCAGGCGTCCCGGGCCCTCAGCAAACTGCGTGCCCTGGTCGGCGACCGGCACATCTCGATGGGAGGGGCACGATGAGAGACCTGGAGGAGATCGTGGGAGCAGCCGTCCGGGATCTCGCCGCCGACGCGCCGCGGCCCTTCGACCTGGCCGGGGTGGCCCGCGCCCGGGGACGGCGGATCCGGCGGCGGCGCCGGGCCACGATCGGTGGCGCGGCGCTCGCTCTGGTCCTGGCCGCCGCCAGCCCCTTCGTGGTGTTCCGGGAGAAGTCGCCGGTGCTGCCGACCACACCCGGCCCGCAGCCGTCGATCACCGCGGCGAAACCGGTGGGTGACTGGTGGAAACAGCCCTACCGACTGCCCGGCGGACTGATCGTCACCGCTTTGACCAGAACGAACGTGGGTTCGGAGGAACCGGCGGGCAAGACCGTTCAGGACGGCAACGTGATCCTCGATCGGAAGACCGGTGGTTACTGGGCGAGCCCCTGGGACTACTACACGGTCTGGGGCGCTCCCACCGGTTCGACCGCGATCGTCTCCGACGGCAGCAGCAACCTGCTGGCTCTCGACGGCGAGGGAAGCACGCCCCGAGCGGTCAGTACCGGTGGCTCCGGAGATCCGCAGTGGTCGCCGGACGGCACGCGGGTGCTGTCGAACGGGATGGAGCAGTACACGATCTGGACCGCTGCGACCGGCGAGCGCGTCGAGGTGGACTCCAGCGCGGCGATGTCGACCTGCCCGGATTACTGCTTCTTCACCTGGCTGCCGAACGGCGCGGAGATCGCGCTGGCCCGGGTAGATCCGGACGTCCCGCAGTCGGAGTCGGAGCCCGACACGGTCAAGGACGTGGTCGTCTACTCCGCGGCGACCGGGAAGAAGCTCCGGACCCTGCCGGTGCCGGGTGTCCCGATCGGCACCGACGCCTGGTCGCCCGACGGCCGGTACGTGCTGGTCCGGAACAAGAAGTTCAACGGGATCCCGACCGTCGTCGCCGACGTCCGGACCGGCCGGAACGTCGGCACGGTCCCCGGCCGGAACGTGCACTTCCTGCCGGACGGCCGGATCCTCGCCATCGGGCAGACCGAGGCCGAGGTGTACGACACCGCGGGCACCCTGCTCGAATCCCAGGTCCTGCCGGACGACTTCGCCGGCCGGGAGCTGAGCGTGGGCCGGCCTTAGGCGATGTGGCCCTGCTCGCGGGCCCACTTGATGAGTTCCGCCTCGGCCTCGTCGCGGTCCAGCGGCCCCCGGTCGAGCCGGAGCTCCTTCAGGTGGCGCCACGCCTGGCCGACGATCGGGCCGGGCGGCACCCCGAGCAGCTCCATGATCGCGTTGCCGTCCAGGTCGGGTCGGACCTTGGCCAGGTCCTCCTCGGCCGCGATCCGGTCGATCCGTTCTTCCAGGGCGTCGTAGTCGGCGGCCAGCCCGGCGGCCTTACGCCGGTTACGGGTGGTGACGTCGGAGCGGGTCAGCTTGTGCAGCCGGTCGAGCAGCGGCCCGGCGTCGGTCACGTAACGGCGCACCGCCGAGTCGGTCCACTCACCCCGCCCGTACCCATAAAATCGCAGGTGAAGGGCGACCAGACCGACCACCTCGGTGGTCACGTCCTTGGGGTATTTGAGGGCTTTCATCCGCTGCTTGGTGAGCCGCGCGCCGACCACCTCGTGGTGGTGGAAACTGACCCGGCTGTCCCGGCCGACGGCCTTGGTGGCGGGCTTGCCGACGTCGTGCATCAACGCGGCCATCCGCAGCACGAAGTCGGGGCTCTCGTCACCTTCGAGGCGCATCGCGTTGCTGACCACGATCAGCGTGTGCTCGTAGACGTCCTTGTGCTGGGCGTGCTCGTCGATCTCCAGCTTGAGCCCGGCGATCTCCGGCAGGAAACGGTCGGCGAGCCCGGTGTCGACGAGCAGCCGCAGACCGGTGAGCGGGTCGACGGCGCACATCAGTTTGGTGAACTCGTCCCGGATCCGTTCCGCGGTGATCCGGTCCAGGTCGGCGGCCATATCCCGCATCGCGGCGATGACCGGCTCGTCCACGGTGAACCGTAGTTTCGCGGCGAACCGGGCGGCCCGCAGCATCCGCAGCGGATCGTCACCGAACGACTGCGCGGGCGCCGCCGGGGTCCGGATGATCCGGGCCGCGAGGTCGTCGAGCCCGCCGAACGGGTCGGTGAACTCGTGCCCCGGCACCGAGACGGCCATCGCGTTGATGGTGAAGTCGCGCCGGGACAGGTCGTCGTGCAGCGACGTGCCGTAGGAGACCACCGGGTTCCGGGTCACCCCGTCATAGGCTTCCGCCCGGTACGTGGTGATCTCGATCCGCAACCCGTTCTTCTGGATGCCGATCGTGCCGAAATCGCGCCCGGTCTCCCAGATCGCGTCGGCCCAGCCGTTGATCACTTCAAGGGTCTGCTCGGGCCGCGCATCGGTGCAGAAGTCGAGGTCGTCGCCGAGACTGTCGAGCAACGCGTCCCGGACCGAGCCGCCGACCAGGTGCAGCTCGTGGCCGGCGTCGGCGAACCTCCGCCCGAGCTCATCGGCGACGGGGGACACGCGGAGCAACTCGGCTACCGCTTTCTGCTGGGCGGAGTTCAAGACAGACATGGGATTACCAGGGTATCCGCATTAGCGGGGAGAGTTACCGCCGGGCAGGATGGTCGGATGCCCGTTTCCGAGGCGCTGCAGCGCCTGATCGTGGACCCCGACTTCTGGACCGGCGGGCTGACCGGCACGGATGAACTTCCGGCCCAGGTGCGCGTGACGTTTCCGGTGATCGCCGGCTACTCCCTGGTGCTCGGCATCGATCTGCCGTCCGGCGACCGGACGCTCGGTCTGCGAGTGCCCGCCTCCAGCGAGCCCGTGCAGCTGGGCTGGGCGCCGGCCGGTGGGCCGTACCCCGCGGCGCTGCGCTGGTGGGAGCTGGAGTCCTTCGCCCGGGTGATCGCCCTGGACGACCCGCTGCTGCCACATCCGGGTCTGGTGGTGGCGTTGCTCGCACCGTTCGCACCGGCCGGCGCAGAGGACGATCTGACGGCGATCGCGGCGGTGCGGGAGGCGGCGTACCGGTCGCTGCGCCGGGAGGTCCCGGTGGTGGCCCCGTCCGGTCCGGAGCAGACGCCGCTGCCGCTCTTCGCCGGCGAGCAGTGGTGGCCGGCACCCCCGGCGCCGTCGCCGCAGGTCCTCGACGAGGCCGCCATCGCGGCTCTGAGTGCCCCGGCGTTCGCGTCGCTCCAGGTCCGCGTGGACGAGCGGTTCCCCCATGAGGACCTTTCCTTTCTGGTACGTCGTACGAGTGCCGCCCTCACCCGTCTTCCCGACCAGGCGGAGTACGTGTCGGCAGCCCCACTGGCCGGGGAGATCGCCCGCTCCGGTGACCTGTCCGCGGTACCCGCTCTGCTCGATGTCCTGACCGCGGCGGGCTGTGACCATCCGACGGTTCTGGATGCGCTGAGTGAGCCTCTGGTTCCGCTGGAGGCATGCTGGATGGTGGAGACCCTGGCCGGAGCCGAGCCCGGCACCCTCCTGCGTCACCACGTGTGACATTTGCGCTTTAAGGTGGCTGCAACATCGGTAGCCCTCGGGAGGCTTGGTGAACGGCGGCCTGTACCGCAGCACGCACGCGGCACCGGACGGTGAACCCGCGGGACAAGAGGGTGTGACCGTCATGTCCGTGGACGGTCCCGCCGACACCCCCGGACAACCGGAACAACAGAGCAGCGGCAGTACGGCCGGGCAGAGCGCGATCATGGCGATCGGCAGCCTGGTCAGCCGGGTGATCGGTTTCGTCCGGAACGCGCTGATCGGCATGGCCCTCGGCAAGGCGGTCGGTGACGCCTACACCGGCGCCCAGTTCCTGCCCGGCCAGATCTACGAACTGCTGCTCGGCGGCGTCCTCTCCAGCGTGCTGATCCCGCTGCTGGTCCGGCGGCGCAAGTCCGACCCGGACGGCGGTCAGGAGTTCACCCAGCGGCTGCTCTCCTTCGCCGTGGTCATGCTCGGCCTGGCCACCGTCCTGGTGGTGCTCGCCGCCCCGCTGATCACCGCGATCCAGACGAGCAGTGACAAGACCAGTCCGGCCTTCCGGGACCTGGTCACGAACTTCGCGTACCTGATCCTGCCGATCATCTTCTTCACCGGATTGTCGGCACTGATCGGCGCGGTGCTGAACGTCCGGGGCCACTTCGCCGCACCGATGTGGGCACCGATCCTCAACAACATCGTGGTCATCGCGGTGTGCGGGGCGTTCCTGCTGATCTACGGCACCGAGAAGGCGCTGACGGCGGAGAACATCACCGGCGCCCAGATCGCGCTGATCGGCGGCGGGACCCTGCTCGGCATGGTGGTCCAGGCGATCGGCCTGCTGCCGGCCCTGCGCAAGGTCGGTTTCCACTGGGCCTGGCGCTGGAACCCGCGGGCGCTCGGGCTCGGCGAGATCGGCCGGCTGGCCGGTTGGATGCTCTGCTACGTGGGCGCCAACCAGATCGCGGTCTTCGCACTGATCCGGACCCTGAACGGGGCCGAGGGGACGACCAACCCCGGCGCCCAGGCCTTCAACAACGTCTTCCTGCTGATGATGATGGCGCACGGCATCATCGGCGTCTCGGTGATGACCGCGCTGCTGCCCAAGATGAGCGCGGCCGCCGCCGACGGCCGGTTCCACGAGGTCAGCGAGGAGTTGACCCGCGGCATCAAGCTGGTCGCCGCGGCTCTCGCCCCGATCGTGGTGGTCTACGCCGTCCTCAGCAAACCGATCGCGGTCTTCCTCTTCCAGGGCGGGCGGATCACCAACGACGACGCGCTGGCCATGGGCACCGTGCTGACCGTGGCCGCGTTCGCGGTGCTGCCGCTGTCGATCAGCTTCCTCTGCACCAACGCCTTCTACGCGCTGCAGGGCAACAAGACGGCCGCGCTGATCAACCTGCCGGTGGTCGCGGTCCGGATCGCCGGCTACTTCATTCTCGCCGCGATCCTGAACCAGTCGCTGATCGCGGCCGGCATGACCGCGGCCAACGGCGTCTCCTATCTGGTGTCCGCGCTGATCTCGCTGGCCGTCCTGCGGCGCCGGATCGGCCGGCTCAGTCTCGGCTCGGTGTTCACGTCGCTGCTCCGGGTCGCGGTCGCCGCCGGGGTCGCGGCCGGCGTCGCCTACCTGGTGGTCCGGCTGCTCCCGGGCTCGGGTGCGCCGGACGGCCGGATCGAGGCGATCACCCAGCTCGCGGTCGGCGGAGTGGTGATCCTGGTCGCCTATCTGGGAACCGCCCTGCTGCTGCGGGTTCACGAGGTCAGTCAGGTGGTCGGGATGGTGCGCCGGAAGATCGGTCGCTGATCTCCGGAGCAACTGTCCTGAACAGGTGATTCCGGGCGGTCGAGTCACCGATTCGCCCGGTTGGCCGGGTTCGACACCGCTGCCGCGCCGGGGGGACGACCTGCCGGAGCGTGGCCCCGTGCGGGTATGGTCGGTGTCGTCATGTACGCGGGAGCATCGTCCCGTGCGACGAGACCTATGTGCCGGGACACTGATTCAGTGAACGAGGCTCCAGTGAATAAGGCGTCCAGTCATCCGGCACCACGGAATGCACCACCTAGGGAGGACTGGTGACCCAGGTCGGCGAAGGCCACGAGACCGCGGCCGACGAGGCCGGACCGGTCTTGACCTTCGGTGCCCCCACCGCTGGTGAGATCCTGGCCGAGCGCTACCAGCTGGAAGAGCACGTCAACAATGACAGTGCCGGCCGGCAGGTGTGGCGAGGCATCGATGTGATCCTCCGGCGGTCGGTCGCCGTCGTGCTCCGGCACCCGGGCGGGGACTCCGCCACCGAAATGCTCCAGGCCGCGGTCGCCGCGAGCCGGGTGATCCACCCCAACCTGGTCGGCGTCTACGACGCGATCGACGAGGACCAACGGGCCTATGTGGTCCGTGAGTGGGTCGACGGCGAGTCGCTGCGGGATCTGATCGCCACCGAGGGCCCGCTCGATCCGGCCCGGGCGATCTCGATCGCGCATTCGGTGGCCGACGCGCTCACCGCGGTGCACGCCACCGGCATGGTGCACGGCAACGTGCACCCGGGCAGCATCCTGATCGCCGACGACAACCGGGTGGTCCTGGCCGACGCGCGCGCCGACTCGTCCGACACGGTCGAGGGCGACGTCCGCGCGGTCGGCGGGATCCTCTACTTCGCGCTGACCGGCCACTGGCCGCACGCCGAGGTCGGGAATTCCGCACTGACCGACGCGAACCGGGACAACGTCGGCAACCCGGCGGCTCCACGTCAGATCCGGGCCGGTGTTCCGGCGTACCTCGACGATCTGACCATGGACCTGCTCGACCGCCGGGTCGCGGCACCGGCCTCCGACGCGCTGACCGCGGAGCTGGGCCGGCTGGACGCGGCCGCCGCCGAGGACGACGAGTACGAGGATGCCGGCCCGCTCCGCTTCATGCAGAGTGGCGGCTCGTCGTCGAGCGAACCGTCCCGCAGCGCCCCGAAAATCATGATCGGGGTCGGCGCGCTGATCGTCATCGCGATCATCGGCCTGGTCTTCGGCATCCGTGCCATCACCGGGACGAGCAGCGACAACACCGCCGGCGCTGACACCTCGGCCACCACGCCCGCCGGTGACGACGGTGAGGCGGTCGCACCGCCGGCCATCCCGGAGAAACTCAAGATCACCGGCGACATGGTGCGGCTGGTCGACGCGCCGCCCGGCAGCCGCACTGATGCCGACGAGGCGAAACTGACCGTCGACGGCGACAAGAACACCGGCTGGTCCACGCAGACCTTCCGCGGCGCCCCGAACTTCGGTAACACGAAGGAAGGTATGGGCATCCTGATCAACCTGGGCGAGCCCCGCGCTCTCTCCGACGTCAGGGTGACCACGTCGGTGCCGGGCGTGACGATGGACGTCCGGACCGGTTCGTCGGACCCCGGTGACAGCAGCAACGGCGACAAGAAGCTGCTCAAGGACTACAAGTCGCTCTCCGACGAGAAGCCGGAGAAGACCACCGGCACCGACTCGATCATCAACGGCTTCGACCCGAACGCGAAGTACCAGTACGTCCTGGTCTTCCTCACTTCGCTCCCGCCGAGCGAAGAGGGCAGCGGCTACAAGGTCAGTGTGAACGAGATCGAGGTGTACGGATACTGAGACCTCGGCATCCGCCCAGGTGCATTAGATTGCTGACGTGACTCTCCGCGATGGGCCACCCAGCTCGGCGCCGACCGACGCCGAGCTGGTGCGTGCCCATGTCGAGGGTGATCCGGACGCGTTCGCCGAGCTGGTGCGCCGCCATCGGGACCGGCTCTGGGCGGTGGCACTACGGACCGTCGGTGACCGCGAGGAGGCCGCTGACGCGGTCCAGGACGCGTTACTCAACGCACACCGCAACGCCGCCAAGTTCCGCGGCGACGCGGCAGTCACGACCTGGCTGCACCGGATCGTGGTGAACGCCTGCCTGGACCGGCTGCGCCGCCGGCAGGCCCACCCGACCGTGCCGCTGCCGGACGGCAACCGGGACGACGACCACCTCACCGGTCCCGAACCGGTGGCGCCCGCCCCCGATCAGGACACCGTGCTGGTGGTACGGGACGCGCTGGCCGCTCTACCGGTCGATCAACGGGCCGCGATCGTGCTGGTGGACGTGCAGGGTTACGGGGTGGCCGAGGCGGCCGAGATGCTCGGCGTGGCGGAGGGCACGGTCAAGAGCCGGTGCGCTCGTGGCCGCGCCCGGATGGCGATGACCCTGGGATATCTGCGCGGGAACCGAAACGACGGCGGGACCGTCTCATCCAGGTCGGAGGCGGCGACAACGCTGCCGACCGGGTCTGATCGGAGGGAGCCGCGGTGACGGGCGCCGAGTTCGAGGGGGTCGACTTCGACCTGCTCGCCGACTTCGTCGGTGGCGCTCTGGACGGCACTCCCGACCAGGAGCGGGTGGCCACACTGGTGGCCGGGGACCCGGTGTGGCGGGCCTCGTTCGAGGCGCTGGCACCGGCGATGGCCGCGGTCGGCGGCGCGCTGGAGGCGTTCGATCCGGAGCCGATGCCTGATGACCTGGCGGACCGGCTGGACACCCTACTGAGGGCACCCGCCATCGCGGCAGAGCCCCGGGAAGTGCCGGCTCCGGACGTACCCGCCAAGGTCGTTGATCTGGACAGCCGTCGACGGGCCCGGCGGTGGGCCGCGCCGCTCACCGTGGCCGCCGCAGTGCTCGCGTTCGCGGGTTTCGGGGCCAGCTGGTGGGTGGCGAACCAGCCGATGGACAACAGCAACGACACCGCCTCGTCCGCGGCCGTCGCCGAGGGCGCCGCTGAGGCGGGCCTGCCGTTCGCGGTGACCAGCAGCGGCATGGACTACACCGTGGCGACCCTGACCGAGGTCCCGATGGGCTCGACGATGGCCTCCGGGGAGACCGGCATCAGCGCCCCCGACAAGACCAGGGCGACAGCGCTGAAGAACAGCGCGCTGGGCCGGCTGGACGACGCGGCCGAGCTGATGGCCTGCGTCGAAGCGATCACCACGGAGAACAGCGGCGGCACGATCACGGTCGAGGGCGTGGACTACGCCCTGTTCGACGGGAAACCCGCGGTGATCGTCCGGTTCAGTGCCGCCAACGGTCTGTGGGTGTGGGCGGTGGGACCTGAGTGCGGCGTGCCCGGTGCGGGCGCCGACACCGTCCGGAAACTCCCGGTACGCTGACCGCATCCCCCGCGTGAGGTCGGACACCAGCCTGCCCGGGGGAATGGCGAATGCCAGCATGACGTTCTAGCGTGCAGTGTCGCCGGCCTATTCGTTCGGCGGAAAACAGACTGAGGAGTCGGCAGTGGACGAGGTCCGCAATCTGATCATCATCGGTTCCGGACCGTCGGGCTACACCGCGGCGTTGTACGCGGCCCGGGCCGAGCTCAAGCCCCTGGTGATCGAGGGCGTGCAGTCCGGTGGTGCGCTGATGACCACCACCGAGGTGGAGAACTTCCCGGGCCATCGTGACGGGATCATGGGTCCCGAGCTGATGGACAACATGCGGGCCCAGGCGGAGAAATTCGGCGCCGAGTTCCTGACCGACGACGTCACCCGGGTCGAGCTGGGTGACAAGCCCACCGAGCCCGGCACCGAGGGCCTGAAGACGGTCTGGGTCGGCGAGCAGCAGTTCTTCGCCCGCGCCGTGATCCTGGCGACCGGTTCCGCGTGGCGCCCGATCGGGGTCCCCGGCGAGCAGGAGTTGCTCGGCCACGGCGTGTCGTCGTGTGCCACCTGTGACGGCTTCTTCTTCCGCAACCAGCACATCGTGGTCGTCGGCGGCGGCGACTCGGCGATGGAGGAGGCCACCTTCCTCACCCGGTTCGCCGAGACCGTGACCATCGTGCACCGCCGGGACAGCTTCCGGGCCAGCAAGGTCATGCAGAAGCGCGCCCTGGACAACCCGAAGATCAAGGTCGAGTGGAACACGGCCGTCGAGGAGATCCTCGGCGTCGACGGCAAGGTCGTCGGTGTCCGTCTCCGTGACGTCAACTCGGGCGACACCAAGGTCCTCGACGTCACCGGCGTCTTCGTGGCGATCGGTCACGACCCGCGCAGCGAGCTGTTCAAGGGCCAGGTCGAGCTGGACGACGAGGGCTACGTGAAGGTCGACGCGCCCAGCACCCGCACCAACGTCCCCGGTGTGTTCGCCGCCGGCGACCTGGTCGACCACACCTACCGGCAGGCCATCACCGCCTCCGGCACCGGCTGTTCCGCGGCGCTGGACGCCGAGCGCTTCATCGCTTCATTCGTCGAGCTGTAAGACCCGGGAGGTCCTCGTGGGAGCAACCAAGGCAGTCACTGACAAAACCTTCGACAGTGATGTACTCCGCTCCGAAAAGCCGGTGCTGGTGGACTTCTGGGCCGAGTGGTGCGTGCCCTGCAAGAAGGTCGACCCGCTGCTGGCCGAGATCGCTGAGGAGATGGGCGACAAGCTGGAGATCGTCAAGGTCAACATCGACGAGAACCCGCAGATCGCCCTGGCTTACCAGGTGATGTCGGTACCGACACTGACCATCTTCAAGGACGGCGAGCGGGTCAACTCGGTGGCCGGCGCCAAGCCGAAGAGCTTCCTGGTCAACTTCATCGAGTCATCCATCTGATCAACTCGGGTCCAACGCCCCGCGCCCCTTCTGGGTCGCGGGGCGTACTCTCCTGGGGATTGTGTCCTTTATCGCCTCTCGTCAAAGGAGTCGTGCGTGCGGTCCATTCGACGCGGAGACAGCGGCCCGGCCGTTTCTGAGATCAGGTCAATCCTGGTCGGCCTGGAGTTGCTCGCCGGCGCCGAACCCGATGTCGTCGACGAGGTCGTCTTCGACGAGGCGCTTGAGGGTGCGGTCCGGGCCTTTCAGCAGAGTCGCGGTCTCGGCATCGACGGCATGGTCGGCAACGAGACCTGGGGTGCCCTCGACGCGGCGCGCTGGCGGCTGGGTGCGCGGGCGCTCTTCCACTCGGTGCCCGACGCGCTGGTCGGCGAGGATGTGCGGACACTCCAGGAGCGCATGCTGGAGATGGGGTACGACGCCGGTCGCCCCGACTCCGTCTACGGTGCCCGGACCGCCCGCGCGGTCGCCCAGTTCCAGCGCGAGGTCGGGCTGGTCCCCGACGGTTCCTGCGGTCCTCAGACGATGAAGGCGCTGCGCCGGCTCGGCCGCAAGGTCGTCGGTGGGCGCCCGCAGTGGCTGCGCGAGGCCGAGGCGTTCCGGCAGTCCGGTCCCAACCTGGTCGGCAAGACCATCGTGATCGACCCCGGACACGGCGGCGGCACCGACACCGGTGTGCTGGTGCCCGACGGCCCACTCCGGTGGAACGAGGCGGACCTGGTCTTCGACCTGGCGTCCCGGCTGGAGGGTCGGCTCTCCGCGGCCGGCATGCGGGTGCACCTGACCCGTGGCCCGTCACCTGCCGCACCGATGAGTGGCGCCGAGCGAGCCGCCTTGGCCAACACCCTCGGTGCCGACCTGCTGATCTCGCTGCATCTGGACGAACACGAGTCCCCGGCGGCCGAGGGCGTGGCGACCTACCACTACGGCACCGGCAACGGGCTCAGCTCCACGGTCGGCGAGCGGCTGGCGAACCTGGTGCAGCGCGAGATCGTGGTGCGGACCGGAATGAACGACTGCCGCACCCACGCGAAAGGTTGGGACCTGCTCCGGCTCACCCGCATGCCCACGGTCCGGGTCGACCTCGGTTACCTGACGTCGAAGACGGACCGCGAGCGGCTGATCGACCCGGAGTCCCGGGAGCAACTGGTCGAGGCGCTGTTGGCCGCGGTGCAGCGGATGTATTTCCCCGTCGAACGGGACGTCCCCACTGGTTCGATCGACGTGCGCCAGCTGCGGCTCGCGCTGGCCGAAAAGGGCTAGTTCTCTCTCAGTTCTCGGCTGATCTTGTGGCTGCCACCGGGCGGACCGGGCGCAACAGGGTCTCCGGGCTCATCGAGCCGAGCAGTTTCTCCAACGCGTACTCGACGTCGGACTTCCAGGACAGGGCCGTCCGCAGCTCCAGCCGCAACCGCGGGTACCGGGGATGCGGGCGGACCGTCTTGAACCCCACCGACAGGTAGAAGTCGACCGGGGCCAGACACGCCGACGACTCGTCGGTCTCGTCGGGTTTGGCGTCCCCGAACGCCTCGATCGCTTTCACGCCACGTTTGGTCAGGTCCCGGGCCACGCCCTGGACGAGCATCCGGCCCAGGCCGCCGCCGGCGAAAGCGGGCACAACCTTGGCCGTGGTCAGCAGAGCCGCGTCGGCACTCACCGGTGAGGTCGGGAACGCCATCGACCGCGGCACGTAGGCGGGCGGCGCATACATCACGAAACCGGCAGGCATCCCGTCGACGTAGGCCAACTTGCCGCACGAACCCCACTCCAGCAGCGTCTGCGACACCCACGCCTCCTTTTCGAGGCCGGGATCACCGGTGGCACAGGCGCGCTCCGCGGAGACGGGATCAAGCTCCCAATAGATGCACTGCCGACAAGGCCGGGGCAGATCCTCGAGAGTGTCGAGGGTGAGATTGACCAGGCGTCGCGACATCCGGGACCCCTTGCAGCTCGATCACAGGACATGAACCGGAGCGCCGCCGCGCCCCGCCGAATCTTACGTCGCAACCACCATGAACGGGAGCAGGTCGGGCAAGTGCCGGGCCGGTCTACGATCGTTTCAGTCTTTCTTTTAGAAGAGGTGATTCGCATGACCGGCACCACCCAGGACGATTACACCGATCGGTACGCCCGACGGGTCCGCGGCATGACCACGTCCGAGATCCGTGCCCTGTTCGCCGTCGCCAGCCGCCCCGAAGTGGTCTCGCTGGCCGGCGGGTCGCCCTACATCGCCGCGCTACCACTCGACGCGGTCGGCGAGATGCTCGGTGAACTGGCCGCGCAGCAGGGCGCCACCAGCCTGCAGTACGGCATCGGCCAGGGCACCATCGAACTGCGCGAGCGCATCTGTGAAGTGATGACCCACTCCGGCATCGTCAACGCCTCCCCCGACGACGTGGTGGTCACGGTCGGCGGCCAGCAGGCTCTCGACCTGCTCGCCAGGGTGTTCCTCGACCCGGGCGACGTGGTGCTCGCCGAGGGGCCGACCTATGTCGGCGCACTCGGCGTGTTCCAGGCCGCCCAGGCACAGGTCCGGCACGTGGCAATGGACGCGGAAGGCCTGATTCCGGCAGCACTCGAGGAAGCCATCGCGCGGACCGACGGCCGGGCCAAGTTCCTCTACACGATCCCGACCTTCCAGAACCCGGCCGGTGTCACCCTCTCGGAGGAACGGCGGGAGCTGATCCTCGACATCTGCGAACGGGCCGGGCTACTAGTCGTCGAGGACGACCCGTACGGGATGCTGTCCTTCGAAGGCGATGCCCCGCTGCCGCTGCGGGCCCGCCGTCGCGAAGGTGTCTTCTACTGCTCGACCTTCTCCAAGACGTTCGCGCCCGGGCTGCGGGTCGGCTGGATCCTGGCCCCCCATGCGGTACGCGAGAAGCTGGTCATGATGAGTGAAGCCAACGTGCTCTGCCCCAGCGCGTTCGCTCAGGGCGCCGTCACGAGGTATCTGACGACCATGCCGTGGCGGCAGCAGATCAAGGTGTACCAGGAGATCTACCGGGAACGGCGCGACGCCCTCCTCGGTGCCCTGGAAGACCTGATGCCGGTGGGTACCACGTGGACCCGGCCGTCCGGCGGGCTCTTCGTCTGGGCCACCCTGCCCGACGGACTCGACTCGAAAGCGATGATGCCGCGGGCCATCGCCGCCCGGGTCGCCTACGTGCCCGGCACCGGCTTCTACGCCGACGGGACAGGCCGGTCCAACATGCGGCTCAACTTCAGTTTCTCCGCCCCCGACCGGCTGCGCGAAGGCGTACGCCGCCTCTCCGGGGTGATGGAACAGGAACTAGCGATGCGTGCCGTCTTCGGTGAGGCCGGCCTTCACCCCGGCCCGCAGCGCCGTCGTGGTCCGGCCGCCGCGGACGTTCCCGGCCCCGACTTGGCATGATCACAACCATGGGTACGCGTGACGATCTGCGAGTTCTGGTCCTGGCCGGTGGACTGTCCTACGAACGAGACGTGTCACTGCGATCGGGGCGCCGGGTGCACGACGCGCTCCGGTCCATCGGCATGACCGCCGAACTGCACGACGCCGACGTCGCCCTGCTTCCCTCTCTGCAGGCCGACCCGCCCGACGCCGTGGTGATCGCGTTGCACGGCGCCAGCGGTGAGGACGGGTCGCTTCGCGGGGTGCTCGACCTGTGCGGGGTGCCCTACGTCGGTCCGGACGCGCGGGCCGCCCGGCTCGCCTGGGACAAGCCGTCCGCCAAATCGATGCTTCGCGACGCCAGGATCCCCACCCCCGACTGGGTGGCGCTGCCGCACGACCGGTTCTCCGAACTCGGGGCCGTATCGGTGCTCGACCGGATCGTGTCCCGGCTGGGGCTGCCGCTCATGGTCAAACCTGCCCAGGGCGGATCCGGGCTGGGGGCATCGGTGGTGCGCGACGCTGCGGACCTGCCGGCGGCCATGGTCGGCTGTTTTGCGTACGACTCGACGGCGCTCGTGGAACGGTACGTGCCCGGCACCATCGTGACCGTCTCGATCATCGACCTCGGCACCGGACCGGAAACCCTGCCGATCGTGGAGATCGTGCCGCGGGACGGGGTGTACGACTACGCCGCTCGCTACACGGCCGGACTCACCACCTGGCACGCGCCGGCCCGGCTGCCTGACTCGGTCGCCGCCCGGGTCTCGGAGACGGCGCTGGCCGCGTACAAGACTCTGGGTCTGCGGGATCTCTCCCGGATCGACGTGATCGTGACCGAGGACGGCCAACCGCACGTGCTCGGGTGCAACGTGTCGCCCGGGATGACCGAGACGTCGCTGCTGCCGTTGGCGGTGCAGGCGGCCGGGGTGGATCTAGGGGCTGTCTTGAGTGCACTGGTGGGGCGCGCGGTGGCTCGTCAGGGTCACTGAGCGGAGCGGTTCACGGCTTCATTACGGCGCGACGGCCCGGCGGGATTCCGCCGGGCCGTCGCGCGTTTCGTGGTCTGCTTTTCGCTTCCATGCCCGTCCACAGAATTTCTTGGCCTCGGTCTGGTCCAGCCTTAACTCGGTCCGGCCTGGCTTCGGTCCGGCCTGGCTTCGGTCCGGCCTGGCTTTGCTCCGGCTTTGGCCTAGTCGACATCGCCCAGCGTCGACGGGCGGTCGGTTTCCGTCGTCGTCGGAACGTTCAACTTGCCGGACGACTCCCACGCGATGTGTGCCGGCTCAGCGTTCGCCGTGCCACCGAAGTCGGCGAGCCAGGCGGCGACAAGAGCAAGACTCTCCCGCCACTGCGATTCGGGTACGACCGGCAGGATGTCGTCCCAGAGCGACAGGAACGTACCCCGCAACTGCAGTCGCCCGTACGGCCGCGCCAGGAACCACATGTGCAGGTGCGCACTCCCGTCGCCCCACCGGTTCACGTGAACCCGGGCCACACCGTCGAGCGAGCGAATGGCGCGCTCCAGTCGAACCGTCATCACGCCGAGCTCGGCGGCCAGCAGGTTCGGCAGGTCACCCAGGTCGAGGTGCGACCGGCACTCAAGGATGAGAACCATGGGCAGGCCGGTGGGCCGATCCATCGCGCGGACGCGCCACCGCTCACTGACCCAGATGTACGAGTCGTCGGCCGTCCCGCAAGCCACACAGTCGGTGCCGTCCTCACCGCTGCGGGGCGGCTCGACATCAACCGGTGCGGCGAGTTTCTTGACCCGCATATCGCCTTCGAAGGGAAAGGACGGCCATCGAGTGAAGTCAGGCAGGGGGGTGGTGTTCTCAGACACGACGTGACCTTAGCCCAGCCCACGACAGCCTGTCCCGGATCAATTTCGCACGACGGAGGTACCACCTCACGTTGACAGCCATGAAGATCCCACCTCGCCCACCCCAACCCAAAAGTTATCCACAGGAGTTATCCACAGGCTCCCGTGTTTCACGTGAAACTCGACGTAGAACGCTTGCACACCCTGTGGATAGAGCAGTGGACGAAGCCCACAACATCGGCGTCGTTTCACGTGAAACGACGCAAGACCCACCATCAACAGCCGCCACACACAGGTTGTGGATAGTGGCCATCACGCATGTCTCCAACCACACCCGAACGACCACTCTCACATTCACGTCCCACCGCACCCCCGTCGGCGGATCCCCCAAAACAAGCCCGCCGCTATCCACAAACGTCCATCACCCCCCAACCGCTGTCCATCAAGCCCCGACTCCACCCACCCACCCAGTCACCCCTAACTCCAGCCACTCACCGACCGCCCCGACTGTCGGTCCAGCCCACCAATCCCGAACACCCACCGAGACAGACCACTGACCCCGACGCCGACCCCGATCGCAGGGTCAGCCCGTCAGCCCGTCAGCCCTAACCGCCCGGTCCAGACCATCAGCCCTAACCGCCCGGGCCGACCGCCGATCCGAGCCGCCCCTGCCCGACCGACCGCCAATCCCAGCCCGACCGCCGATCCCAGCCGTCGGGCACGACCGGCTTGTGTCGGTAGCCGGCTCGACCGACACGGTGGGCCTCGGCTACCGCCTTACAACGCGGCTGACTTTCGGTCCAGCCACCCCCAACTCGTCCGTTCTCAAGTGCAGTAGTCCCTCAGCCCGACCGTCTCTAATCCGCCGAAGTCTCGCCACACCTACGGCTCGCTTCACCCCCACCGAGTCCCACGCATCCAAATGCCGCTCTCCTCCTCGCCACAATCTCGACAACCGACGAGCATTCATAAGCCGCATCACCACGTCCGACGATTCGGGCCCGAAGCAACCTCGAGACCCAACCACCTGGCACCCGAGTCGGCCCACATACACCGCCCGCCAGCATCCAGACCCTCAGCTGGCTCCGGGCATCCCTCAGCCCCCGAACCGCAAGTCCTCCGTCACTCCGGAACACAGGCTCCGCGGCACCCAAAGCCGTGAGTTGCTCGGCGCACCAAGACGTAAGCCGCCCTCCGCAACCCGGGCTACAAGCGCCTCGCTCCTCGGTCTCACCACCAGTCTCGGAGCGCCCAGTCCTAACTTCAGCCGTCTTGGTCCTCACAGACGAACCACGGCAAGCGGCGAATCGCCCGGGATCACGGCCTCAGCGGAAGTTCAACAGGCATCCTCAGAACGACGGCCAACGGCAATCAATCGCCTTTCCGCTCCGATCTCGGCAGCCAACAACAGCGGCCTACGAAGCAGTTTTCCGCCAGATCCCCGCAGATGCGCTTCACCCGAAACCCGTCCCGGTGCAAGGCGAACCCACTTCGCCGCTAGGCGAGGCCCCGCCCACACCACTACCCAACGCCTATGGCCACGCCCACACGTGCCCATCTCAGAAGTCCCACCGCCACCGCATTCTCGCTGCCCGTCTTGGTCAGCCCTTCAGATCCAGGCACGCAAAGTTCTATAGCGCTCGGCTAGGTCCGAGTTTGCAAAGGGTCAAAGCAGGAAAGATCAACCACCATCAAGTCTCTCGGCGAGAGGAGCAGGCACCCGTTCCTTCTCCGCCCACGCCAACTGACCAATGTTTCACGTGAATCCACGACCGCCCCGACCCACAAAACCTGAACGGCCGGCACCCCGGCACCCCGGCACCCCGGCACCCCGGCACCCCGGCACCCCGGCACCCCGGCACCCCGGCACCCCGGCACCCCGGCACCCCGGCACCCCGGCACCAGATTCTTTGCCCAAAGCGTGCCGGGCACGGTCTTCTCTCTACAGACCGGCAAAACGACCCAAGCTCAGTGGCCCGGCTAGCACCAGGCAAAGGCTCTCAGCCCCGATACCTGGGCCACTCTTTTGCGACGCAAACGGCATGCCTGCTGCCACAGGGATTCCTTCAGGGTTCCGCTAACTGCCGCTGCCGATCTCCGGTCACCCCAACGGCCGGTCGATCATCAGGCTCCAGGCGCTGCAGTGCTCCAGACAGGCCCTTGCAGTTCCTGAACTGGCAGGCTTTGGAATAGCGCGACACCGCCACATCAATAGCCCGATCAGCCCGCGTTGGTCGGGTGGTAACAGCTATGCAAGATCAGCCTGGATCCGGCACCCACACCACCAAAGCGCCCTCGTCCTTGCTGCCGCGGCTGGCTGGCCAGTGTCCCGGATTGTCGCCGCCTTTCGGGCAACCCCTTCACAGCACGGTGACCTCACTAGCTTCCGGCAGGCCGATAGCCGTCGTCCCCTCGAGGAAGTCCCCGATCAGCGCCGGGCTCACTCCCATTGGATCCGGCCGCCCAAGTCGCCCCTCCCAGACAGGATCCAAACTTTTGAGCCCGGAATGACGCGGACCTTGCCACGTCCTCATTACCCGGATCTGAGGTCTTCACGGCTCGGGCTCGCTTGACTGCTCCAGTCCAGGCTCCGGGCGGAGGAGACGACATCTGAAGCCTCGGCTACGGCCAGGTTTCATGGGTTGCGCCGTTTCACGTGAAACGGCGCAACCCATGTTCTAAGCAACGAAAGCCAGAAGGGCACCGGGCACCGGGCACCGGGCACCGGGCACCCCTAAACTTGCCGTTTCACGTGAAACAAGCGGAAGGCGTATAGACGTTTGGCGGCGACAACTGAAGCGCGGGCGCCTATGGCTTGTAGGCCACTTGATCGATGACAGCGGAGCCAAGCCCCCGCGGTCATTTCCGTCAACACCGCGTTGGCTCACGACTTGAGACGGGTCGTTCGTCTGCAGATCGCTGGTGGTTCTCCGGAGAGGTTGGACTTCGATCTTGAAAACCACCTCTGAAGCTCGGCTGAAAGTGCGAGTGAACGGCCAGGAAGGGCGCGCGCCGGAGGTAGGCCAGTCGACTCAGGCGAGATCGAGTTAATGGGATCAGACCAGCCAACAGGGCCGAGGTCCGGACATTAGGCACCAACAGCCGGAGCTGAACCATCCGGGCAACGGATGGTCATTCAAGACTCACCGGCATGGGTCTCGGCATCATTCCGGAACCTGCGGGCCTTGGGCTGCATTGGTGGACCTACTGGAAGATCGCGGTCAGTCGCAGGTTAGCCCGCTTCCGTCCCCGATTCTGCAGACGGCGGAGGACTCGTCTTTGGGTTGCCCACGACAATGATCTTCGAGTAGGCACCGAGGGGATCTTTGGTATGCCGCACATGGGGGAGAAATCCACGCCGGCGGGCGACGGGCGACGGGCGACGGGCGACGGGCGACGGGCGACGGGCGACGAAGTGTTTCACGTGAAACGGGCGTCGGCTGCTGGCTGTCTGCAGATGATGGGCGAGCGGATCTAGCCGGTCGCAGTGGCAAGACCGGCCTTAAGAAGTCCGGCGTGCCATTCGCAACTTGGGCACTGAGCAAGCCGATCTTCGCGGGGCTGATGCTTATCCGTCCTGAACTTAAGGACATGGGCCAGAACACCGTCGCTACTGCGGACGTTTCACGTGAAACCTTGGGAGCCCAGGTGATGAGGTCATGGTCTTAAGTCAGTGGACTGATTTAAGACCGGTCCCTTCACTCCCGCGAGCCGCGAGCCGCGAGCCGCGAGCCGCGAGCCGCGAGCCGCGAGCCGCGAGCCGCGAGCCGCGAGCCGCGAGCCGCGAGCCGCGAGCCGCGAGCCGCGAGCCGCGAGCCGCGAGCCGCGAGCCGCGAGCCGCGAGCCGCGAGCCGCGAGCCGCGAGCCGCGAGCCGCGAGCCGCGAGCCGCGAGCCGCGAGCCGCGAGCCGCGAGCCGCGAGCCGCGAGCCGCGAGCCGCGAGCCGCGAGCCGCGAGCCGCGACGAGATTGTGGGGTGCCGTGAGTTCGATCCGCGTGTATGCAGTTGGATCGAGCCGTGGGTGTGCTTGTTCAGCAGCTTGCGCACAGCCTGGGCACGAGGCCGTTGGGCGGGAGCTCGTGATCCAGGGTTGGCAGCAGGCAATCCGGTTCTGCTCCAAGACTGCAGCGTTCGCGCGTTCATTGAACCGCATCCGCACAGGGCGAGGTGGCTGCGCCTTGCTCCCGATCCCGTTCACTCAAAAATCTGAAGAGGACAGGCAAGCACCGGGCAAGGGCTGGCGGGCAGTGTCAAGGGGAGCGCTGACGATGGAGGTGCACCCGGAAACGGACACTCCATCCACGCTGATGCCGAGAAGGCTGAGGTGCAACATCAGTTCGTGACTTGGAACGGCACGGGCCGGCCAACCGGGCACGTTGAGCCGAGATTGGTAACTCGAGGCGGAAGAGGTGGGAAGTACCAGCAGTAGCGATCGAGATCGGGAACGTCGAGCAAGACCGTCAAGGCCCGAGGGCTGATTTACATGGCTCTCTACTTCGGGATGTCCGGAGAACTGACAGCCAGATTCAAATGCCCACAGATGAGCGAGCGAGCCCGACAAACGGAGCCGCGCAAGTGGCTACGTTGAGGTCGACCTAGCAGGTTCACTCCAAGAGTTGGATGCAACCCAACCCCGTGCCAGGATCTTGCTCGCTGGTCTTGTCGTGGCAGCTGTTGACTTTCAGTCTTCCGGTGACGATAAGTCCACTTGCCCGAGTCGGGGCGGGGCGAACGCGTAAGAAGGGCGCCAGCCAACGGCGGCAACAAGATTGGAACGACGGCTACAAAATGAGGAAGTCTCATCATGGGAATCTTGACGATCGAGCGATCCGCAGGAGAGTTGTCAAAAGACAGCGCCACCAAATCAGGAAACCGACGAACCGCTAGAAGCGGTAAAACTTCGCGTTGTCCATCAGAACGCCGTTTTAACTCCAAAAGAGGCATCTGAAACTGCCGAAGCAGCAGACGATCGGGGATCTGAAATCCCAGGAGAATCGTTCTGACAGAACCGGGTGGGGACGCCTGCGAGCGAGAAACAGAGAAGGCGCGTGATAGATCACGCGCCTTCGAGTTCGGGGAAGGGCTACTCCGCCGGCTCGTCTCCGTCGCGGGCTGCGCCTTCCTCTTCGACACCGATCATGCCGACTATCCGTTCGAGGTCGTCCACCGTGGCGAACTCGATCGTGATCTTGCCTTTGTTTCGGCCGATGTCGACCTTGACTCGGGTGTCGAAGCGGTCGGACAGCCGTTCGGCCAGATCGTTCAAGGCCGGTGCGTGGACCTTGGCTCGTCGGGCAGCGGCCGGCGTTTTCACCACCGTGTCGTCGGAGGCCGCCAAGTGCACGATCTCCTCGGTGGCCCGAACCGACAGTCCTTCTTTGACGATTCGCTCGGCGAGCGCGTCTTGGGCCGCACTGTTGTCGAGCCCGAGCAGTGCCCGAGCGTGCCCAGCCGACAGGATGCCCGCGGCGACTCGGCGTTGCACCGCAGCCGGCAGGTTCATCAGCCGGATGGTGTTGGAGATCTGTGGACGGCTGCGCCCGATCCGCCGAGCCAGCTCCTCGTGGGTCGCGCCGAACTCTTCCAGCAGCTGCTGGTAGGCGGCCGCCTCTTCCAGCGGGTTGAGGTTGGCCCGATGGATGTTCTCGAGCAGCGCGTCCCGGAGCATCGCGTCGTCGGGGGTGTCCCGGATGATCGCGGGAATCGTCTCTTTGCCGACGGCCTGCGCGGCACGCCACCGGCGTTCACCCATGACCAGCTCGTACCGGCCGTCGCCGAGGTCACGAACCACGATCGGCTGGAGAAAGCCGACTTCCTGAATGGAGGTCTTCAGCTCCTCCAGGGCTTCCTCGTCGAAGACATGCCGCGGCTGTTTGGCGTTCGGTTCGATGGCCGAAACCGGCAGCTCGGCGAACCGTGCCCCAGGAACCGGTGCCAGCTGCACCGGTTCGTCGTCGAAGACGGGTGTTGCAGGCTCCGCCAACGCCACCGACGGCAGCCCGACCGGGGAATCCACGACAGGCGCGGAAAGCACCTCGACGGAACCCGCCGTATCCACGAGAGGTGTCGTGGGAATCAGCGCTCCCAGGCCACGGCCTAGGCCGCCCCGCCGGTTCTTCATGCCGCCCCTCCAGTGTTGACTCCACGCACAGCGAGTTCCAGAGCCGCCTCGAAGTAACTCGTGGCGCCTCGTGAACCCGGATCGTAGGTCAACACCGACTGGCCGTAACTCGGCGCCTCCGACACCCGAACGTTCCGGGGAATCACAGCGTTCAGCACCTTGGCGCCGAAGTGGTTCCGCACATCCTGCTCCACCGCATCTGCCAGACGAGTACGCCGGTCGTACATCGTCAACAAGATCGTAGAGACATCGAGGGTGGGATTGAGGTGCTGACGCACCAGGTTGATGTTGTTGATCAGCTGATTGAGACCTTCCAGCGCGTAGTACTCGCACTGAATCGGGATCAGCACCTCCTGCGCCGCACAGAGTGCGTTGACCGTCAGCAGGCCCAGCGAGGGCGGGCAGTCGATGAAGACGTAGTCGAACTTCACCGGGTGACCGGCGATCGCCCGGGCAAGACGGGACTCCCGAGCCACGACCGACACCAGCTCGATCTCGGCGCCGGCCAGGTCAATGGTCGCCGGCACGCAGTACAGGTTCGGAATACCGTCGACCTGCTGAGCGACCTCGGCCAGCGGCACGTTGTCGATCAGACAGTCGTAGACGTCCGGTACACCGGCATGGTGCGGGACGTTCAGCCCGGTGGAGGCGTTCCCCTGCGGGTCGAGGTCAACCACCAGCACACGGTTGCCGTGAAGCGCGAGCGCCACGGCCAGATTGACCGTCGTGGTCGTCTTCCCGACGCCGCCTTTCTGATTGGCGACGCAAATCACCCGGGGGTGGTCTGGGCGCGGCATGATGATCTCGCCGCTCGGGTTGAGGATCTGCACAGCTCGCAACGCTTCCATGGCAAGGGGCGGATCGTCCTCATCCATGCCCGGCGTTTCACGTGAAACATGCTCGGTGGACTGAACCGGCGCCTCCGGAGATGGAGAGACGGCGGTTTGGTTAGGCAGAGGCGTGCCATACCCGTACGCAGGCGGAAGTTCGTATCCCCCCGCCCGAGAAGGACCTGCCGCGCGAGAAGGCGGGGGACCGCCAGCAGGTGGCCCCCCAGCAGCGGAAGAGCCTCGGGAAGGCCCTCCCACGTGGGAAGAACCCCCCGCGTGAGAAGCACGTGGCTGTGGAATGTTCTGGTCGCCGGCGTGCAGTCCGCCCACGCTCATTCCCGACGGCCTGTCGAGAGGCGACTCGGTTTCACGTGAAACACCGTACTCATGCACCGCTTCATCCCTGAGGTCAGAAAGAGGTTGGCCGGCAGAACGTGCCCTCTGGCAAGGGAGAACCGGACCACACTATCGACATTCGGCCAGCCTACGGGTGTCGGGCACGTGTCGCCATGGTCGTCCGTCCGTTCCGGCGAGCACAACGTCGTTCCATCGTCATCCAAGAAAGCCCCAAAAACCATGACACCGGGCACAAGGGCAACCCCAAGACCCAAATCAAACTCTTTGGGGTACGGGTGGAACAGCGGCAGTGACGACACGAACCCCTAGACGACTGTTAACACCCCTGGCGGCGCCGCTGGGAGCCCAGGACATCGAACTGGACCTCAGGGCTACCGCCGACGTGGCTTTCGACGTGACGGAGCCTCACGCCGAGCTTTCCCCGGAACGACGTGCCGCTCTTTGATGATCTCCACCACTGTCGTGGGCGGATCGATCAATCCGACCCCACACAGATGGATGACCGCTTCTCCACCACCGAGTGACGAGACGAGGTCCTGATTGGCAGCGATCTCCTCGGCTGCCGACGAACCCTTCATGGCGAGCAGCCGTCCGCCGACCGACGCCAGCGGAAGACACCAACCGGCGAGCTTGTCGAGCGCGGCGACGGCCCGAGCCGTGACCACGTCAGCTCCGGGCAGGTCGACCTCTTCAGCCCGGCCCCGGACGACGGTCACGTTGTCCAGTTCGAGCGAGGCGACCGCCTCGTCCAGGAAGACGGTACGGCGAGCGAGCGGCTCCACCAAAGTGATCACGAGGTCAGGCCGGCTGATCGCGAGCACCAGACCGGGCAGCCCGGCCCCGGAACCGACGTCGATCACCGACGCCCCGGACGGAATGAGGGAACCCATCACCCCGCAGTTGACGAGGTGACGTTCCCACAGGCGAGGCGCCTCTCGGGGACCGATCAATCCACGTACGACGCCATCGGTGGCAAGTAGAGACACGAAGCGCTCGGCCAGCTCAAGGCGCTCGCCGAAGATCTCCGTGGCGGAAGAGGGAACGGGGAAAGACGACGGCCCGGGCAGTGTGACGCCCGGGCCGGAGTCCCCCGCGTCGTGGCGGGACTCGATCACAGTCAGTCCGCCGCCCGCACCACGATGCGCCGGCTCGGCTCGACGCCCTCGGACTCGCTCTGCACACCGGAGATCGCGTTGACCACGTCGTGCACGCACTTGCGCTCGAACGCGGACATCGGCTCCAGGCGAACCGGCTCGCCGTGCTCCTTGACCTTCTCGACGGCGTTCCGGGCGACCGCGCCGAGTTCCTTGCGCCGGGTGGCCCGGTAGCCGCCGACGTCGAGCAGGAGCCGACTGGGTGAACCAGTGGCCCGGAAGATCGCCAGCCGGGTGAGTTCCTGAAGGGCTTCAACGGTGGCGCCGCGCTGACCCACGAGCGGCTGGAGACGGTCACCGACGACCTCGACCATCGGACGGCCCGCGGAGACCAGCTCGTCGATGTCGCCGTCGTAGTCAAGGATGTCCAGCAGACCCTCGATGTAGTCCGCGGCGATCTCGCTCTGGCGGAACAGGTCACCGTCCGAGGCGACGCTCTCCGACTTCTTGACCTCGGTCGAGGCACCGGCAGCCCCGGCTGACACGTCAGCGGAGGTGGATGCGTCAGCGGGAGTGGACGCGGCGGCGCTAGCCGGCGCGTCGGCGGCAGGGGGAGTGCTGGTGTCGGTCACGGTCTCATCTCCGTTGTCGCTCGGGCCCGACCGGAGTCGGTCCGCTGTTTCCCGCGCCGGCCGCGTGCACGTCGACTCGGGGAGGTCTGTGGGCCAAGAGGCGCGCCCGGGTGCCGAAAAGGCCCCGGGCCGCGATCATCCCTTGGGTTTGTTCGCCGGTCGGGTGCCCTTCTTGGGATTCACCGGTTTGGCACCCGGTTTGGGCGCGAGTGCCTTGGTGTCGACCACCGGGCTCGTCGGCTCGGGCGCGGGCTTTCGGCCGAAAAGGCCACCGGTGCGGGCCGGCTGAACCGGGTTCTTCGCACCACTGGTGGTCTTGGTGCCGGCGGCCGGGCGGGCCGGGGTGCCACTCTTGCCGGCCATCTGCGGCGGCGGGAACTTGCGGAGCACCCACTGCTGCTGGCCCAGGGTGAACAGGTTGTTCGTGACCCAGTAGATGACGACACCGATCGGGAACAGCGCACCGGAGAAGAGCAGCGTGAACGGAATGCCGTAGAGCATCAGCCGCTGAATCATGAGCTGCTGCGGGTCCTCGGCCCAGCCGGTCTTGAGGATCATCTGGCGCTGGGTGAGGAACGTGGTGGCCATCATGACCAGGACCAGGACGGCGGCGAGGACCTTGACCGTCGTACCGTCGGCGTTCAGGGCGGCCAGCTCAGCGGCGGTCGAGCCGAACTTGGCACTGATCGGGGCGTTGAACAGGTGTGCCACGGCGGCGCTGTCGAATTGCTCGAGCGGCCAGCCGTACAGCTGCTTGTTCTCGTCGGAGATCGTCGGGTCGAGGTGCTGGAGCACGTGGAACAGGCCGAAGAAGACCGGGATCTGCAGGAACATCGGAAGGCAGCCCATCAGCGGGTTGGCCTTCTCGACCCGGTACAGCTCCATCATTTCTTTCTGGAGCGTCTCCCGGTCGCCCTTGTGCTTCTCCTGGAGGGCCTTGACCTTGGGCTGCAGCGCCTGCATCGCGCGCTGGCTCTTGATCTGCTTGACGAAGACCGGGAAGAGAATGACCCGCAGCGTCACGACCAGGAAGAAGATCGCCAGGATCCAGGCCCAGTTGGTGCCCAGGACGCGACCGTCAGGTATGCCGATCGTGTCCCACAGCGAATGCCACTGCAGAAGGATCCACGAGATGGCGTAGTAGATCGGACCGAGACTCAATCTAAAGCTCCAGTCACATCGGCAGGACGGTGACGGATCGGGTCAGGCACCGGGTCATACCCGCCAGGGTGGAAGGGATGGCATTTGAGGAGCCGCCAGATCGCCAGGCCTGTACCCCGAAAGGCACCATGCCGAGCCAGAGCCTCCTGGGCGTACGCGCTGCACGACGGGTAGAACCGACAGCGTGCCGGCAGCACCGGACTCAAGTATCGACGGTACGCGACGACCACTGCCGTCAGGAGCCGGGCGGCCAGGCTCATCGGGGCCGCCGAGGTCTACGGGCCGCAGTGAGCGCGCTCTCCAGGTCAGTGGTGAGGGTGGCGTACGAGGCTTCAGCCGACGGCGGAAGCGCCCGGACCACCAGAGAGGCACCTGCTGGAAGGTCGCTGAGGAGCGGCCGGACGAGGTGCCGGAGTCTGCGGCGCACTTTGTTACGGACGACCGCGTTGCCCACCGCTTTGGATACGACGAAGCCGGCGCGCGCCGTGGAGGCGCACGCCGGCTCATCGATAAGCAGGTGAACGACCAGAGTCCCGCGGCCGGCTCGACGGCCACCACGGATCGCTGCGGCGAAGTCCGCGCTACGCCGCAGTCGTTGCGCCGCGGCAAGCATGACTACCTGGACATTCCGACCCGACTAGCGGGCGGCTCAGGCCGACAGCTTGTCGCGGCCCTTGACACGGCGGGCAGCCAGGATGGCGCGGCCGGCACGGGTGCGCATGCGCAGCCGGAAGCCGTGGGTCTTGGCACGCCGGCGGTTGTTCGGCTGGTAGGTGCGCTTGCTCACGTGAGAACTCCGATTTCCTGCTACGACTTTTGGGGGCATCCGCTGTAAGACGCCACTTTATCAGAGCGCGGCGGAGCAACCGCCCAACCCTACTCAGGGCCATCCGGAGGGTCAACCATATCCTGGTCCGGCACGTCGGCTCCGAGGTGCGTCCGGGGGCCGGCGCTGGTCGTTCCGTGCACCAAGTGAATCTTTTCCCGCGACCGGGCGCTGGACGCCCGGAGCCACAGTTGTAACCCGCCAGTCAGCGCTGTTAGCGTGCGCGGTTGCTGGTCTCACCGGCCGTTCGCGACCCGCGAAGCGACGGCCAAAACCGGACAAGCAGGTGGATCGTTCGCCACGGTGGAGCCTGTTTACCGCCCGCGTCACCACAGGCTTCGATGAACCTGCCGACCATCCGGCCGGGAGCGGCCATCGGCACTGCCACGGGTTGTGGATAACCTGTGGATAGCCGGTTGGCACCGTGCATGTTCAGCACGTTGACTGTGCTGGGTTGGCAAGAGGCCGAACAAGGCCCACCGGGGGTCAGTGGCGATGGGGGTGGCGCGGCGGTGGCCGATCAGGTGGACCTGGGCACGTTGTGGCGTGAGACGTTGGACGAACTCTCCGACGAGATCGCGTCACGGCAGCAGCGTGCCTACCTTCAGTTCACCCGGTTGCGGGCGATAGTCGAGGACACTGCTCTCCTATCGGTTCCGGACACCTACACCCGAGACATCATCGAGTCCCGGTTGCGCCCGGCGATCACCGAGGCCCTCACCAAGCGGCTGAACCGGCCGATCCAGGTCGCCGTCACGGTCCGCCCTCCGGAGGACGGTTCCGGCATGCCCGGCACGGTCTACGGCACTCCTTCCGAGCAGACGCAGCAGATGCCCGAGGCACAGCCACGGCACTACGCGGAGGCCGGTCCTTATCAACCGGAGCTGCCGGCCTACCCCGGTCCGCAACGGATGCCCGACCCGCCGTACCAGCAGCAGGCTTTCGGCCCCACCGAGCACGTGCCCGAGCCGTACCCGACGGGTTCCGCCCAGCACTCGGCACCGCAGGCTCCGTTCTCCCGCAGCGTCCCCACCGGCCAGGAGGCGCTGTTCGCCGACCCGATGCCGCCGGCCCCGTCCCAGGTGAACCGGTCACCAGCTGCACACCCCACCGAGAACGAGCAGCCCAACGACGCGGTCGCGCATCGGATGGCGGCCGACGCCGCGCAGCGCCGGGACAATCAGCGTCATCCCGACGACCGTCCGATGCAGGGGCCGGACCGTCGCGACGACAGCCCGATGCGCGCCGGCGACAACGGCCCCGGCCGGCCGCCGATCGATCTGCGCGGCCCCGGCACCGCGCCGCGCCCCGGCGGGCAGGACGGCAACCGGCTCAACCCGAAGTACATGTTCGAGACGTTCGTCATCGGCTCGTCCAACCGGTTCGCACACGCGGCGTCAGTGGCGGTCGCCGAGTCGCCGGCGAAGGCGTACAACCCACTCTTCATCTACGGCAGCTCCGGCCTGGGCAAGACCCACCTCCTGCACGCCATCGGTCACTACGCCACCACCCTGGGGCATGCACGTTCGGTGCGCTACGTGTCGACCGAGGAGTTCACCAACGATTTCATCAACAGCCTGCGAGACGACAAGACGCAGGCGTTCCAGCGGCGCTACCGCGACGTCGACATCCTGCTGATCGACGACATCCAGTTCCTGGAGAACCGCGAGCGCACGCAGGAGGAGTTCTTCCACACCTTCAATACGCTGCACAACGCGAACAAGCAGATCGTGATCAGCTCGGACCGCTCACCGCGCCAGCTGGCCACCCTGGAAGACCGGATGCGGACCCGCTTCGAGTGGGGCCTGCTCGCCGACATCCAACCGCCCGATCTGGAGACGCGCATCGCGATCCTCCAGAAGAAGGCCGCGCAGGAGCGCATGTACGCCCCGAGCGACGTGCTGGAGTTCATCGCCTCCCGGGTCTCCAACTCGATCCGCGAACTCGAGGGCGCCCTCATCCGGGTGACCGCGTTCGCCAGCCTCACCCGTTCCACGGTCCAGCTGTCCCTGGCCGAGGAGGTGCTGCGGGACTTCATGCCCGACGGCGCCGGCCCGGAGATCAACGCAGACCAGATCATGGTCTCGACGGCCGACTACTTCGGCGTCTCCCTGGAGGACCTGCGCGGCCACTCCCGCAGCCGGGTCCTGGTCAACGCCCGCCAGGTCGCCATGTACCTGTGCCGCGAACTGACCGACCTCTCCCTCCCGCGCATCGGCCAGGCCTTCGGCGGCCGCGACCACACCACGGTCATGCACGCCGACCGCAAGATCAGGCAACACATGGCGGAGCGGCGGTCCCTTTACAACCAGATCGCGGAACTCACCAACAGGATCAAACAGAACACCTGACGCCGTACGTTCCACGGCCCCTCAAGAGCACCACGGGGCCTCGCCCCGTGCGTGCAGGCAGGCGTCTGGTCCCGCCATACGCCCCACCGCCGGGCGGTGCTACCCCATCACCGCTACCCCAACCCCACGCCCCGCATGGTGCCCCTGGGCTCCGATCCAAACCTCAGCTCACCACACACCCAGTTCCCGCCGTCTCCGTGGTGACCTGAGGCCCGATCCAAACCAAAGCTCACCACAATCCCGGTGCCCGCCATCCGCGTGGTGACTTGTGCTCCGATCCACACCTCAGGTCACCACATACCCGGTGGCCAGCTTTTTCGTGGTGACCTGGGGTCCAGTCCGAACCAAAGGTCACCGCACACGCCCGGTCAGCGGCTGGCTGAGTGGCTCCCGGGCGTTACCGGCAACCTGGCGTCCGTTACCGGCAGCTTTTGGCATCCGGCTGGAACGGCAACGGCTCGCTGCATGCCGGGCAGAGGTGCGATCCGCGCCCCAACTGACCACACGCTGCTGTGTGGCCCGCTGCTGTGTGGCCCGCTCCCGCGTGGCCCGCTCCCGCGTGGCCCGCTCCTGCGTGGTGACTTCGGGCTCGATTCGCACCTCAAGTGGCCACACACCCGGCCGCGGGCGACTGCGTGGTGAGGTGGGGTCCGGATCGAACCAGAAGTCACCACGCAGCAGTGGGCTGGAGCGCGGACCGCCCCTGGACACAGGGAGTGATGTTGGGTGTGGATAAGTCTCTGACCTGGACGGGAACTCGATTTACCAGGGGCGTTGGAAGACTCAGCTGTTGTTCCACGTACCCGCTGGGAAGTAAATCCACAGGGAGTGGTCTGGCGACCCGGGCCCACGCGGGTTTCGACTGTCCACAATGGTGATCACGCAGGGACGCCCGTCAACGGATCAAGGGCCGATTCGTAGTTACCCACAGGCTGTCCACGAACGGGTTACCCAGCTCTGACCTGCTGCTTCCCGCGCGTTCACGACTTATCCACGGGTAATACACCGGGTTATCCACAAGTTATACCCAGATCAACTCGAAAAACCAAAAATATAGACGCTAATCAACGCCTAGTTTCAGGAGTGATCGACAGGGTTTTGTCAACGTCGGGACGGGTCAGTTTCGTGCCAACGTTATCCACACTAATCCACAGGCGTCCACAGGCTGTATCCACAGGCAGTGGATATCTCCTGACACCGTTATCCACAGATGTGCGGCGACCCTGTGGAAATCGATGTGGACAGACACGGAGGGTGATAGTTGATCTCACAGGTTGTGGAAGCCTGTGGATATCCTGTTGAAGGTTCTGGGGACGACGGCCCGGACCCGTCCCTGCGTTATGCACAGGGCGGGGGATAAAACCGGTGGATATCCTGGGGACAGCCTGTGGACAGCGGTGGATAACTGCCCTCAACGGCAGTGGCTGTGGACAGAGGCCCCGAGTTATACCCTGGTTTCCCACATGGAAGTCACAGGTGGATAACCCTCTCACCAGCACAAACTCGGGTTTTCCACAGAATCCACAACACCTATGATTACGACTAGTTATCTCTTCTAAGAGAACAAAAACCAATAATCAGCGTTGTGGAAGGTGTGGAGGCTCGGTTCGGAGCTCGTCGGGGCCGAGGTCGGCAAGCACCGAAAGCAAGGGCCTGGAGGCTTGGAGTCCTCGCCCTTGGCCGTGTAAGAAGCCGGACCAGGGCCGGGCACGCGCAAGTACCGCCGGAGCCATAGAGTTCAGTGGGGTCCATGCCCCCTGTATGAGGACGCATCGCGGAGGACATCATGAAGTTCCGGGTGGAGCGAGACGCGCTCGCCGAAGCCGTGGCGTGGACAGCCAAGAGCCTGCCCAGTCGGCCGTCGGTGCCGGTGCTGGCCGGTGTCCTGCTCCGGGTCGCCAGCGGGCGCCTGCAGGTGTCCGGCTTCGACTACGAGGTCTCCAGCCAGGTGAGTGTCGAGGTTCAGGCCGACGCTGACGGGGCCGCTCTGGTCTCCGGCCGCCTGCTCGCCGAGATCACCAAGGCCCTGCCGGGCAAGCCGGTCGACATCGCGGCGGTCGGTTCGCATCTCGAGCTGGTCTGCGGCAGTGCGCGGTTCACCCTGCCAACGATGCCGGTGGAGGACTACCCGGCGCTGCCGGACATGCCGTCCAGCGCGGGCACCGTCGACGCCTCTACGTTCGCCTCAGCCGTTTCCCAGGTCGCGATCGCCGCAGGTCGGGACGAGACCCTGCCGATGATGACCGGTGTGCGACTGGAGCTGAACGGTTCGACGATGGCGCTGCTGGCGACCGACCGGTACCGCCTCGCCATGCGAGAGATCGAGTGGAACCCGGACGACCCGGAGATCAGCCTGAACTCGCTGGTCCCGGCGAAGACCCTCAACGACACGGCGAAGGCGCTCGGCCCCGGCGGTGGCTCGGTGACGCTGGCCCTGGCACAGGGCAGCGCCGGCGAGGGCATGATCGGCTTCGCCGGTGGCGCCCGCCGTACGACCAGCCGCCTGCTCGACGGCGCGAACTATCCGCCGGTGCGCTCGCTCTTCCCGGCTTCGCACAACGCAGAGGCGCGGATCTCGGTGTCGGCTCTGGTCGAGGTGGTCCGCCGGGTCGCCCTGGTGGCCGAGCGGCAGACGCCGGTGCTGCTGAGCTTCAGCGAGGACGGCGTGGTGGTCGAGGCGGGTGGCACCGAGGAGGCCCGGGCCAGCGAGGCGACCGAGGCCGAGTTCACCGGTGAGCCGCTGACGATCGGTTTCAACCCGCAGTACCTGATCGACGGTCTGCAGAACCTCGGGGCCCCGACGGCGGTGTTCGCGTTCGTCGACGCGTTCAAGCCAGCTGTGATCTCGCCCGCTGCCGAAAGCGGCGAAATCATCCCGGGTTACCGCTATCTGATCATGCCGATCCGGGTCACTCGCTGATACTGAGCTTGAACCAATCGCTCATCTAGGGAGATCACCATGCAACTCGGCCTGATCGGTCTCGGCCGCATGGGTGGCAACATGCGGGAACGACTCCGCGCAGCGGGGCACGAGGTCGTCGGTTTCGACCACAACGCGGACAAGAGCGACGTCGCTAACCTGGCCGAACTGGCCGAGAAGCTGGCGTCGCCGCGTGTCGTCTGGACCATGGTGCCGGCCGGCAAGATCACCGAAGACACGATCAACCAGCTCGCCGAGGTTCTCGAAGCCGGCGACATCATCATCGATGGTGGCAACTCGAAGTTCACCGACGACGGCCCGCGCGCCGAGCGGCTCAAGGCCAAGGGCATCCACTACCTCGACGTGGGTGTCTCCGGTGGCGTGTGGGGCATCACCAACGGCTATGCGCTGATGGTCGGTGGCGAGGCTGAGCAGGTGCAGCATTGCAAGCCGATCTTCGAGGCGCTCAAGCCGGCCGGCGAGTTCGGTTTCGCGCACGCCGGCACGCACGGTGCCGGTCACTACGCAAAGATGATCCACAACGGCATCGAGTACGGGATGATGCAGGCGTACGGCGAGGGCTACGAGATCCTCCTGGCGTCCGAGCTGGTGCACGACGTGCCGGCGGTCATCAAGAGCTGGCGCGAGGGAAGCGTCGTCAAGTCGTGGCTGCTCGACCTGCTCGACCGGGCGCTCGACGACGACCCGACGCTGGCCAACCTCAAGGGCTACGTCGAGGACACCGGTGAGGGCCGTTGGACCGTCGACGAGGCCGTCCGTCTCGGGGTCCCCGCCCATGTCCTGGCCGCTTCGATCTTCACGCGTTTCGAGTCCCGCCAGGACGACTCGCCCGCGATGAAGGCGGTCGCCGCGCTGCGTCAGCAGTTCGGTGGACACGCCGTCAAGCGCTGATCCATGCACGTACGCCGGGTCGAGCTCACCGACTTCCGTTCCTATGAGCGAGTGGCGGTCGATCTCGAACCCGGCGTGTCCGTGTTCGTCGGCCAGAACGGCATGGGCAAGACGAACCTGATCGAAGCCCTGGGTTACGTGGCCACTCTGGACAGTCACCGGGTGGCCATGGACGCACCGCTGGTGCGGTCCGGGGCGAAATCGGCGGTGGTCCGGTGCGCTCTCGTCCACGATGGACGGGAGCTGCTGGTGGAGCTGGAGATCGTGCCGGGCCGGGCGAACCGGGCACGGCTGAACCGTTCGCCGGTACGCCGCCCCCGGGACGTGCTCGGCGCGCTGCGGATGGTGCTGTTCGCCCCGGAGGACCTGGAGCTGGTCCGGGGTGACCCGTCGGAGCGGCGGCGTTACCTCGACGACCTGCTGGTCGCCCGGCAGCCGCGATATGCGGGGGTGCGCGCCGACTACGACCGGGTGATCAAGCAGCGCAACGCCCTGCTGCGCAGCGCCTACCTGAACCGCAAGGTGGGTGGCACCCGCGGGCAGGATCTCTCCACCCTCGAAGTCTGGGATCAGCATCTGGCACGGCACGGTGCGGAGTTGCTGGCCGGCCGGCTGGAACTGGCTGCGGCGCTGGGACCGCATTTGACGAAGGCGTACGACGCGGTCGCCGCCGGTCGGACGGCCGCTGCCATCGCGTACGCCTCGCGGTTGGGTGATGCTCTGCCCTCGGATCGTCCGGCCCTGGAGGCGGCGATCCTGGCGAAGCTGGCGGAGCGCCGGGTGGCTGAGATCGAGCGCGGCACCACCCTGGTCGGCCCGCATCGCGATGATCTCGCGCTCAGCCTCGGCGACCTGCCGGTGAAGGGGTATGCGAGCCACGGTGAGTCCTGGTCGTTTGCGCTGGCGCTGCGGCTGGCCGCCTACGACCTGTTGCGCTCGGACGGCATCGAGCCGGTGCTGGCTCTCGACGACGTCTTCGCCGAGTTGGACACCGCCCGGCGGGAGAGGCTGGCGGCGCTGGTCTCGGATGCGGGACAGTTGCTGGTGACGTGTGCGGTTCCGGAGGATGTGCCGGCGAGCCTGCATGGGGCGCGCTACGACGTGACGACGGGATCGGTGATCCGTGTTTCCTGACTCTGATCGAGATCGGCCGGAAGACCGGCCTCAGCGGTTCACAGAGGCCCGGGGGGACCTGTGGGCGGGGCTCGATGAGGCCAGGGAGCTTCAGGGGTCTTCTGGGGGCGCTGAGCGAGTTTCCCGTCCCGCTGTGGATAAATCTCGTCCCGCTGTGGATAAGCCGGCGGAGCCGGTGGCCAACGATCAGCTTGTGGGGCCGGAGCTTGCTCGGGCCGTGTTGGACGCCGCGCTGGCCCGGCGCCGGGAGGCGGCCAAGACGCCGCGTCGCCGGGCCGGGGGGCCAGGCAGCGGCCGGCGGTTGCGTGGTTACTCCGGGCCGGGCCCGGACCCGCGTGATCCACAGCTGTTCGGGGCGATGCTGGAACGCCTGGTCAAAGCCCGTGGCTGGGAGAAGCCGAAAGCTGAGGCGACCGTCTTCGGGGCCTGGGAGAAAGTGGTCGGGCCGGACATCGCTGCGCACAGCCGCCCGATGAAGCTCGAGGGCGGGATCCTGGAGGTCGAGGCCGAGTCGACGGCGTGGGCCACCCAGTTGCGGATGCTCGCCGCCACCCTGCTGCGCAAGATCGCCGGGGAGGTCGGCAACAACGTCGTGACCAGGCTCAACATTCACGGGCCGGCCGCGCCGTCGTGGAGCCGGGGTACGCGGCGGGTGCAGGGCCGGGGACCTCGGGATACGTACGGCTGAAACCAAACGGCCTTCTGGTGCGTCTGTAGAGGCATGTTCTCGCATCTGCGCCGCGCCTTGGTCCTGCTGCTGCTCGTCCTGGCACCGATCTCGGTCGCCGGGAGTCCCGCGTGGGCCTGCTCGTGCGCCACTGGCTTCGACCCGCTGGAGCGGTCTGAGGTGGCGTTCGTCGGCGTGGTCGAGGATGTGGACGCGGACTGGGTCGGTTCGGACGTGGAGGTCGAGTTCGCCGTCGAATCGGTCCTCAAGGGCGATCCCGGCAGTAAAGTGACACTCATCACTGCCGAGGATTCGGCGTCCTGTGGATACGGGTTCGTCGAAGGCGGCCGTTACCAGGTGTACTCGGTCGGCGGTGCGACGTCGTCCTGTGACGGCAACGAGCTGCTGGCCCGGATGCATCGCGAGGTTGAGGACCGTACCCGCATCTTCTGGGTCGGCTCGGCCCTGGTCCTTGTCGCTGTGGCAGGTGGTCTGGGGTGGCTGATCCGCCACCCGCGAAAGACTCAGTAACCGGGAATCGGCTCGGTAGCCCTTCCAGTAGTCCGCTCGAGTGGTCCGCTTGAGTGGTCCGCTCAGTAGTCCGCGAACACCGCGAAGCCGCGCTCGGCGCAGCGGCGGTAGAACCCGGCCAGGATGGCCAGCTCGGTCCGCGCGAAGCTCCAGTGCGGTGAGTTCCCGGCGTCGTCGCGCAGGCCCGCGAGTCGCTGGTCCAGCCAGCGCAGCTGCTGCTCGGGGAGGCGGCCGGCGGAGATCGCGGTGCGCAGCACCTCGGTGACGGTCTCGAAGGTGACCAGGTCGTCGAACTTCTCGTGGCCCTCGACGAACCGCTCCAGGCCGCCGGCGATCCACGCGCAGCCGTCCGGGTCGATGACCGGGTCTTCGTCCTCGGCCGCGGCGTCGGTGGCGTAGAGCACACCTTCAAGGCCGAGCAGAAGATCAACGAGTTCGGTGTACGCGGTGGCCCGCACCGTTCCGGTCTTGGCGATGTGCAGCGCCAGGGCTCCGGTGGGTGCCGCGATCTCGGGCCGGTCCGCGATCGCCCCGAAGTCGACGAACTCGGCGGGAGCCACCGGGTCGTAGTACTGGTTCGTCCGCGGCCAGTGCACCGCGACGTTGTCCAGGCCCTTGTCGTGCGCCATTCGGGGCCATCCCTTCTCGACCTGCCCTGCGACCGCCTGGCCATCTCCGGCCCGCGGGCGAGGTTACGACACAGGCTCGCGACGTTGTCGAGCAGTGTCGCAGTGAGTGTGGGCCGGGCACTGCAGGCGCGCCCGACGGCCGGGGCTGCTGCAGCGTTTGCCATTGCGCGGGGCGGCTGTGCCGTGTAGGGGATTACCTGGGTAGCGCCTCAAATCGCGCTACGGCACTCTCAGGCACCCGGAAGGGGTGCCGGACCCTCGCCGATTGGTTTCGGCGGAGTAGAATCGACAGCGACCGGGAAAACTGTGCTTGACGTTGCGGAGGGCCACCGGGCCATCCCTCATCGTCACGCTATGCGGTTTTTCCAGCCGATCACGATCCGCGGGCCGTCCGCGGCGACCGGCGCGCACGGTTCCACCGGTGGTCCGCATCCTTTCCGCGGTGTCATCCCTGGTCTCCCGTGCGCCGCCGGCCGCTGCCGAGGGCTCGCCAACCCCGTTGCGGGGCCACTCCGGCCCGGCGCGAGAAAGTGGCCGAGGGTGTCTGAGAATCAGCAGGAGTACGGTGCCGGCTCCATCACCGTGCTCGAAGGCCTGGAAGCGGTCCGCAAGCGTCCCGGTATGTACATCGGTTCCACCGGTGAGCGCGGTCTGCACCACCTGGTGTGGGAGGTTGTGGACAACGCCGTCGACGAGGCGCTGGCCGGCTACTGCGACACCATCGACGTGGTCCTACTGCCGGACGGTGGAGTCTCCGTCACGGACAACGGCCGTGGTTTCCCGGTCGACCTGCACCCGACTCTGAAGAAGCCGGGTGTCGAGGTCGCGCTGACCGTGCTGCACGCGGGCGGCAAGTTCGACAACCAGGCCTACAAGGTGTCCGGTGGTCTGCACGGCGTCGGCGTCTCCGTGGTGAACGCGCTCTCGACGAGGATGGCCGTCGAGATCCAGAAGGACGGCTTCTGGTGGCGGCAGAAGTACGACTACTCCGTTCCCGGTGAGCTGGTGAAGGGCGAGCCGACCGAGGACCTCGGTTCGACCGTGCAGTTCTGGCCGGACCCGGACATCTTCGAGACGGTCGAGTTCGACTACCAGACGATCTACCGCCGGCTCCAGGAGATGGCGTTCCTCAACCGCGCCCTCACCATCAACTACACCGATCAGCGGCCCGACCAGGTCAACGAGAACGGTGAGGCCCGCAGCGTCTCCTTCATGTACGAGGACGGCATCGCCGACTTCGTGCGGCACCTCAACGCCAGCAAGAGCGCCATCCACAAGACCGTGATCCAGTTCGATGCCGACGCGCCCGGGGAGGGCATGGGCGTCGAGATCGCGATGCAGTGGAACGAGTCGTACGGCGAGTCGGTCTACACGTTCGCCAACCGGATCAACACCCACGAGGGTGGCACGCACGAGGAGGGCTTCCGCTCCGCGCTGACGACGATCGTCAACAAGTACGGCGTCGAGAAGAAGTTCCTCAAGGCCGACCAGAAGCTGTCCGGTGAGGACATTCGCGAGGGTCTCGCCGCGATCATCTCGGTGACTCTGGCCAACCCGCAGTTCGAGGGTCAGACCAAGACGAAGCTCGGCAACACCGACATGAAGAGCTTCGTGCAGAAGGTCTGCAACGAGCAGCTCGCCGACTGGTTCGACCGGAACCCGGCGGACGCCAAGCTGATCATCACGAAGGCTGACCAGGCGGCTCGCGCCCGGATCGCCGCTCAGCAGGCCCGCAAGCTGGCCCGTCGCAAGTCGCTGTTGGAGTCCGGCTCGATGCCCGGCAAGCTGGCCGACTGCCAGTCGACCGACCCGCGTGAGACCGAGCTGTTCATCGTCGAGGGTGACTCGGCCGGTGGTTCGGCCAAGTCCGGCCGGGAGAGCCGGATCCAGGCGATCCTCCCGATCCGCGGCAAGATCCTCAACGTGGAGAAGGCCCGGATCGACCGGGTGCTGAAGAACAACGAGGTCCAGGCGCTGATCACGGCCATGGGCACCGGCATCCACGACGAGTTCGACATCGGCAAGCTGCGGTACCACAAGATCATCCTGATGGCCGACGCCGACGTGGACGGCCAGCACATCCAGACGCTGCTGCTCACCCTGCTGTTCCGCTTCGTGCGGCCGCTGGTCGAGCACGGGCACGTCTACCTGGCCTCGCCGCCGCTCTACAAGCTCAAGTGGAACAAGCGCGGCGACGACGCGCAGTACGCCTACTCCGACCGGGAGCGTGACGGTCTGATCGCGCTGCGCCAGGAGAAGAAGGCGAACGCGAAGCCAGACGACATCCAGCGGTTCAAGGGTCTCGGCGAGATGAACTACGACGAGCTGTGGGACACCACGATGAACCCGGACACCCGCACCCTGCGCCAGGTGACGCTCGACGACGCCGCGGTCGCCGACGAGCTCTTCAGCGTGCTGATGGGTGAAGACGTGGAGGCCCGCCGGTCCTTCATCCAGCGCAACGCCAAGGACGTCAGGTTCCTCGACATTTAAGTTTCGAGGGCCGTATCCACAGCGTATGGCTACTTTCCACAGTGTTATCCACAGCCTTATGCCAGTTTCGGCAGTATTTGCCCGGAATCACCTTGAGTAAGGGTTAAAAGTGACTGACACTCCCGAGCCCCCCGGCGGCGACGAGATCCCGGCCGATACCGGCGGCGTGACCCAGCGCGTCGTCCCGGTCGGCCTCGAGGTCGAGATGCAGCGTTCGTACCTCGACTACGCGATGAGCGTCATCGTCGGCCGTGCGCTGCCCGACGTCCGGGACGGCCTCAAGCCGGTGCACCGCAAGATCCTCTACGCGATGTACGACGCCGGCTTCCGTCCCGACCGCGGTTACGTCAAGTGCGCCCGCATCGTCGGCGACGTGATGGGCAACTACCACCCGCACGGCGACTCGTCGATCTACGACGCCCTGGTCCGCATGGGGCAGCGTTGGTCGCTGCGCTACCCGCTGATCGACAGCAACGGCAACTTCGGCTCGCCGGGTAACGACCCGCCCGCGGCCATGCGCTACACCGAAGCGAAGCTGTCCCCGCTGGCGATGGAGATGCTGCGGGACATCGACGAAGACACCGTCGACATGCAGGACAACTACGACGGGCGCACCAAGGAACCGACGATCCTGCCGGCCCGGTTCCCGAACCTGCTGGTCAACGGCTCTGAGGGCATCGCTGTCGGGATGGCCACCAAGATCCCGCCACACAACCTGGGCGAGATCGCCAGCGCCGTCCAGTGGCAGCTCGACAACCCCGAGTCGGACGAGGCGACCGCGCTCGAAGCGATGCTCGAGCTCGTCAAGGGCCCGGACTTCCCGACCAAGGGCATGATCGTCGGCCAGTCGGCGATCAACGACGCGTACCGGACCGGCCGTGGGTCGATCCGGATGCGCGCGGTGGTCGAGGTCGAGGAGGACACCCGGGGCCGGCCGTGTCTCGTGGTGACCGAGCTGCCGTACCAGGTGAACCCGGACAACCTCGCCGAGCGCATCGCCGAGCTGGTCAAGGAAGGCAAGCTCACCGGCATCGCCGACATCCGGGACGAGTCGTCCGGCCGTACCGGCATGCGCCTGATCCTGGTCCTGAAGCGCGACGCGGTCGCCAAGGTCGTGCTGAACAACCTCTACAAGCACACCCAGCTGCAGGAGACGTTCGGCGCCAACATGCTGGCGATCGTCGACGGGGTGCCGCGCACGCTCAACCTGGCGCAGTTCATCCGCTACTACGTCGACCACCAGATCGAGGTCATCCAGCGGCGGACCGCGTACCGGTTGCGCAAGGCCGAGGAGCGAGCGCACATCCTGCGTGGTCTGGCCAAGGCGCTGGACATGCTCGACGAGGTCATCGCCCTGATCCGGCGTTCGACCACCGTCGAGGACTCCCGTCAGGGCCTGATGCAGCTGCTCGACGTCGACGAGATCCAGGCGACCGCGATCCTCGACATGCAGCTGCGCCGGCTCGCCGCGCTGGAGCGGCAGCGGATCATCGACGAGCTCGGCAAGATCGAGATTGACATCGCCGAGTTCAAGGACATCCTCGCCAAGCCGGAGCGGCAGCGGGCGATCATCTCCGAGGAGCTGGCCGAGATCGTCGCGAAGTTCGGCGACGAGCGGCGCACCCAGATCATCCCGTTCGACGGCGAGGTCTCGATGGAAGACCTCATCGCGCGCGAGGACGTTGTGGTGACCATCACACGTACCGGTTATGCCAAGCGTACGAAGACCGATCTGTACCGGTCTCAGAAGCGCGGCGGCAAGGGCGTCAGCGGTGCCACGCTGCGGCAGGACGACATCGTCTCGCACTTCTTCGTGATCTCGACCCACGACTGGATGCTGTTCTTCACGAACAAGGGCCGGGTTTATCGGGCGAAGGCGTACGAACTGCCCGAAGCGAGCCGGATCGCCAAAGGTCAGCACGTCGCGAACCTGCTGGCCTTCCAGCCGGACGAGCACATCGCGCAGATCATCCAGATCCCGAACTACCAGGTCGCGCCCTACCTTGTGCTCGCCACTAAGAATGGGCTCGTGAAGAAGACTCGCCTGGAGGAATTTGACTCCAACCGCAGCGGTGGCATCATCGCCATCAACCTGCGGGAGGATGACGAGTTGGTGGGCGCGGCACTGGCGGCACCTGAGGACGACCTGCTCCTGGTCTCCAAGAAAGCCCAGGCCATCCGCTTCAATGCCACCGACGAGGCACTGCGCCCGATGGGCCGGGCGACGTCCGGCGTGATCGGGATGCGCTTCAGCGAAGCCGATGAGCTTCTCGCCATGGAAGTGGTTCGACCTGACATGGATGTGTTGGTCGCCACCAATGGTGGGTATGCGAAGCGGACACCCATCGAGGAGTATCCGGTGCAGGGCCGTGGCGGTAAGGGGGTGCTGACCGCCAAGATCACTGAGCGTCGTGGTGGACTTGTCGGCGCTCTGGTGATCAGCCCGGAGGATGAACTGTTTGCCATCACCAGCAATGGTGGTGTCATTCGGACTCCCGTGAAGCCTGTACGGCGCACACGGGATCGGAACACAATGGGGGTCAAGCTGATGGACCTCCCAGAAGGTGTAACCATCGTGGCGCTTGCTCGCAATGCCGACGAGCCTGACGAACAGGACTAGTTGATGCCGGAGACACAGGCGAAGTCGGGGGGCACGGGGACCTCAGCGACTCCGGACGATGCGGCAAAGAAGGACGCTGCCGCACCGTCCGGGCGCGAGTCCACAGGGCGTGCCTCTGTCCCCACCGATTCCCCGACAACGCCGAAGTTCACCAGGGCGCCGGGCATGGCCCCGCCGCCCGGTGAACCCGCGGCCGGTAGCGCCGACGGCCCGGACAAGCGGCCGAGTGTGCAGCCGCCGGTGAAGGGATCGGCCTCCGTGCCGGTCGTCACCAAGGGCAAAGGCGCGGCTCCGGGGACGACAACCGGGCGCGCTCCGGGCATCCTGCCCGGGTCGACGCCGCCCGGCGGGCCACAGGTCACGCCGCCGCGGCCGGTCGGGGCCTCGGCGTCCGCGTCAGCGGCCACGCCAGGCGCCGCGAAACAGCGGACCGGCGGTTCGGCCGCTGCTCCGGTCGCCGGCGGTGCCGCAGCGGTCGGGGCGGCCCGTGTCTCCGAGGCGGTGCGGTCGGCTCGGTCCACCGTGTCCTCGGCGGCGGCGCGCGGCCCCCGTCGCGCCCGGCTCAACCTCAAGCGGATCGACCCCTGGTCCGTGATGAAGTTCGCGTTCGCGGTGTCGATCGTGCTCTTCATCGTGGTCGTCGTGGCGACGTCGGTGCTCTACCTCGCCCTCGACACGATGGGCGTCTGGAGCTCGGTCAACGGCAACCTCCAGGACCTCGTCACCGCCAGCGGTGGCACGGAGGGCGCCACGACCGGTTCCTTCCGGATCACCGCCTGGGGCGTCATCGGCACGTCGATGCTGATCGGCGCGGTCAACGTGGTGCTGTTCACCGCACTGGCCACGCTCAGCGCCTTCATCTACAACGTCTGCGCAGACCTGGTCGGCGGTATCGAACTGACGCTGGCCGAGCGGGACTGACGTTTACTTGATCGGGTTGCGGGACCCCGTTTTGGAGCCCGCAACCCGATGCGGTAAAGTTCTGTCCGCAGGTGAGGGGCTATAGCTCAGTCGGTTAGAGCGCAGAGCTGATAACTCTGAGGTCGATGGTTCGATTCCATCTAGCCCCACGAGTGGCGAGTGGCTCTTGTTCGCGGAAAGCGCGAACCAGGGCCACTCTTCATTTTGGCTGACCTGGGGGCCGAGCCCCCAGACCCCGCGTCACGGTGATTGCGGTGAGCGTTCCGCGAACGATTACGGCAATCTACTGTTGTACGGGTTAGTCATCTCATCCAGCGGTGTTGAGGGGTGCGGTTCAGTGTTGAAGAAGCTCCTGATCATTGCCGGTGTCGTCGGCGTGGCGGCTCTGGTGGTCAAGAAGGTCAAGGCCTCCAGCGACGAGCGCGCTCTCTGGCACGAGGCCACCACTGCTCCCGACCTGCGATAACGCAGGTCACGGGGCCCTAGCTCAACTGGCAGAGCACCGCCTTTGCAAGGCGGGGGTTAGGGGTTCAAGTCCCCTGGGCTCCACTCTCTAAGCCTGTGAACAGGCTTTTTATAACTCCAAGATCGTTGGGACCACTTCGGGACCACCTCAGTCCAGGTCCCACCGGCCCGCGACCGCTTCTTTCAGGGTCTCGCCGACGATCCCCCGGCGCCGTTCACGGCGCGGCCAGAAGTGCACGTAGGTCTCGAGCGTGATCGACAGCGTGGAGTGTCGTAGCGCCCGCTGAACGTCCTTCGGGTCCGCGTGATTCGTGATCAACGTCGTCGCGAAGAAATGCCGCAGTGCGTGAAAGCCGCCGTGTTCCTCCGGCCAGCCCGCTGCCCGGCGCCACTTCACCCACTCCGCCGACCACGTACGGTCCGTGAACGGATTGCCGTGGACTGTCGTGAACAGCAGCGGCACCCGGCGCCGGACCGTAGGCCCCGAGGTGATGTCCGGCATCTCGACCTCGACCGGCGGGAACTCCTTCACGTGGTACGCCAGGGCCGCCGCGACCATCGGGTCCAGGTCCACAGCCCCCGCGGCCGGATCGAACGTCCGCACGCCCTTGGGCAGGCTGAGATAGAACCCGCCGTACTCCCTGGGCGCGTAGCGGAGCTGCTGGACCACGTGCAGCTCCTCGTTGCCGACGTTCAGGCAGCGCGGCCCCAGCTCGAAGCCGAGCGCTTCACTGATGCGAAGACCGGCGCCGGCCCCGAGCCAGAGCAGGCCGTGATACCGCTCGGGCACTTTGCCGAACAGGCGGAGCACGTCCTCCCGCTCGGGAACCCACTTCGGGGCGCGGCTCAACCCACGGAACACCTGGGACAGCTTGATCCCGTCGCACGGGTTATCCGGGACGATCTTGTCCGTGACAGCGCCGGACATCACCGCGTCGAACAGCTCGAAGTACAGGCGCAAGCTGGACGGCGCCATCCCGTCACCGAGTCGTCCCGCCAGCCACAACAGCACATCTGTCTGAGTGATCGAGCGGAGAGCGCGGTTGCCGAACGCCGGGACGAGGTGCAACCGGAGGTTCGACTCGATCCGGGTCTGAGTCTCCAGAGCCCAGCCGATGACCCTGGCCTGACGCCAGCGTTCGGCGTAGGCGGCGAACTTGATGTACTTCTCGCCCTGGTCCAGGTCGGTCTCCGGTGCAGTGCCAGCCCGGCAAGCCGCATCGAAGGCTTCAGCGTCGGTCTTACGCTCGAAGACCTTGTCCTTGGTCTCGCCGGTGGCGTCGGTGTAGCGGACACGCCAGCGTTTGCCGCGCCCGTACTTGCCCGATTTGACCTTCTTTTTGTTTTCGTCCTTCTTGGACAGATACCAAAGATCGTGTACGCCCACGTCAGGCCACCTGCCCCAGCACCCAGGCACGGACCGCGGCCGGGTCGTAGCGGAGGTGCTTGCCGACCTTGAAGGCCGGCGGACCCTTCCGGCGGTGGCGCCACTGGTAGAGCGTGCCCGGAGGGATACGCAGGTACGCGGCGGCATCGTTGATGGACCACAGCTCGTCCGGACCGTCAGGTGTGCTGTCTGGGCTCGGTACCACCGTCAGGTGCCTGCTCATCGTGTCTCCCCCGTGTCGTTGGTTGCAGTTGCCGAGACATCGCCCGGCGGATCGCCGCTGGCCCGCTGTCGCGCTGCGTTCAACTGCCCGCGGCGGTGGATGCGCTCGGAGATGGCCCGCAAGAGCCGGTGTTCGAGGGCCGGGAGGTCGGGGTCGTCGTGTCGGGCCATCTCCCAGGCGACCGCCGGCTTTTCCGTAGCGTCGGGTTCCGGTTCCTCCGTGGTGACGCCGAGCAGGGCCTTGACCCAGGCGTGGGCGTCGGCGCGGTGGTCGGCGAGGGTCTTGCCGGACCAGTCGCGGGAGACCAGAACCCGGCGTCCGCCGATGCCGAGGGTCACTTTCTGGTGCACGCGTCCCTTGCAGTGGCCGGGCCGGAGCCGTCCGTGGGCCTTCTTGGGCTGGACGCCGTAGAGCAGCCAGTTCGAGCACCGGTCTGAGCAGGGGGTGACGCGGAGTTCGTGCCAGAGGCGGTCGAGGTGCTGGCGTTGCGGGTCGCTGGTGGTGGTGTGGCAGTCGGCCGCGGACTTGGTCACGTACTTGGTGATGTAGCCGATGGTCCGTTCCGCGTCGCGGGTGCCGGGGTCGACGCCCTTGGCCTTGACTTGGGCGCCGAAGCGGACGAGGTGTGCTGGTTCGGCGTCCGGGTCGTCGTCGAGGTCGTCCAGGGCCTCATCCCACGTGGACAGGGGCCGTCCGGTGTCCGGGTCGACCCAGGTCTCGCCTTTGGTGTCCCAGGTGGGTGGTCGGTCGATGGGGTAGCGGAGTCGGTCGGCCGGCGGCCACCACACCTGGTGGTAGGTGGCCTTGGCGACCAGCTCCAGCATGGTGCGGGGGATGGTGCCCCGGATGGCGAAGTGGGCGTGCGGGGCGAGACGCCGTTGGGGCTCGACACAGCCCGCGTATTGGACGTTCCAGCCCACGGCCCGGCGCAGGTTCTGCCAGTAGCGGTCGAGGAGCCGAGGGAAGTGGACGGCGTCCCAGGCGGCCCGTCGGTAGTCGTACCGGGCTGGGTCGACCGGGGTGCCGAGTTGGGGGTCTTCCTGGGTGTGCCAGCGGCGGCAGGAGCACGGCCGTCCGGCGTGGATGGAGTGGACCGGGCCGTAGCTGTCCAGGGTGAGGGTCAGCCACATCGACGGCCGATGCTCGACACCATCCGAGCCCACGTAGGTTCGGCCTACCGTGCGCGCCTCGATCTTCTGCCGGGGCAGGTCGGGCACGTCCTGACGCCGTTTGGTCGACCGGACCCGCCGCGGTCCATCGTCGCTGTCCGGGTCGTCGGTGCGGGAGTGACCCGGGGCGATGCTGCCGCGCAGGCCTTCGGCGGCGATCTCTTGCTCTACCGCGTCGATGGCCGTGTCGATGCGCTCCAGTTCGGCCGCCCGGTCGCTGGGGTCCATCGCGGTGAGTTGGAGTGCGGCTCGTTCGAATTCCAGGTGTGCCCGTGCGGTGATCAGGTCCCGCTGGCGGGGTGTGGCTGGTGCCGGGCCGGGTTGGGGTTCGTCGGTGCGGTGCCAGCCTTCGCGGATCTGGACCTGCCGCAGTCGTCGTGCTCGTTTGGCGCAGGGCGGGCATTTGGCTTCGAGGGTGGCGCCGCAGGGCAGGTCGACGAGTTCGGTCTTGCCGGTGGCCAGGTCGGTCCGCCGGAGAGCGATCGGTCGGATGCAGACGCCGTGGTCGATGGCGAGGTCTTTGAGCGCGTCGACGGCCCGAGGGTTGGCGAGGCGGGCCGCGCGGGAGCCCGGCCGAGGCGGGGCCGCCAGAGGTGCAGTAGTCATCGGGTCACCTGCCCGATGACCGGCACCCCGTTGGTCCGGGGCAGCGGCCGGACCGGCGCTGTCGGCACGGCCGGAGTAGGCGTGTCCTCGGTATCGTCGACCGGTGCCTGTTGCTCCGGGGCCGGGGTGCTGGTGAAGACGAGCTTGACCAGGGCCATGAACGCCAGCGCGGGCACCGCCGACAGCAGCCACCCGGAAGGGCTGGGCTGGGCGACGGCGAGCTGTGCCGACAATGACAGCGTGCCGGCGGCGATGAGCAGGAACAGTGGGTAGCCGATCGGGGCACCGGCCCGGCGTCGCCGTTTGATGGTGAGCAGCGCCGCGACCGGGACGAGTTCGGAGATGACCGCGTTGACCCAGCCGAACGCGTCCGGGGTGCCGGTGGGGGCGTGGCGCATGGTCCAGTCGTGGACGTGGGTGAACGAGGCCCATCCGGCAGCCACGGCGACGGTGGTGAGGATGGCGGCGAGGGTCAGGCCCTCGATCCGGTCGGTGCTCAGCTTCACGCCGCACCTCCCGCGGCTTCGCCGTCGACCACGCGCAGGCGCCCGTATTCATGGGCCATGTCCCGCACGGTGTCGTCGTCGCAGTAGGTCAACCGGACCCGCATCGGGGTGGGGTCGCCTTCCAAGGTCACGTAGCCGATGCCGGGCTGGGTCTGGGGGATGCGGTCGCAGAGGGCTCCGCGGTCGCGCATCCCGTCGCCGAGGACCATGTCGACCTCCGCCGGTTCCGATAGCCGCAGCCCGATCCGGGTCGGGAACAGCCCTCGCGCGGGCAGCACCTCCTTACGCGGGTCCTGAATCGCTGCGACCACGTGGACGCCGACGGCGCGGCCTTGGGTCAGCACGATGCCGAGCGCAGCCTTGATCCGGTCCTTGAGTTGGCGTTCGGTGAGGTAGGCGGTCAGGTTCGCCAGTTCGTCGATGACCAGGACGATCAACGGTTCGTCCGGGGTGGGCTGGTGCTGGCGGGTGTGTCCGGCCAGGCGGGCGGCGCGTTGCTGGGCCACGGCCGCGGCCTGCTCGATCATGGCTGCCATCTCGGCGAAGTCCTTCGATGCGAACCGGGTGAACAACGGCCGTCCGATCCCCAGTTCCATGCCGCCTTTGGGGTCGAGGCCCCACAGTTCGACCAGGCCTTTCGCGACCCCGCCGGACAGTGCCCGGACGATGGACCAGATCACCGAACCTTTGCCCGATCCGGTCGCTCCGACGATCAGGACCTGCGTGCCGAACAGCCGCAGCCGGTAGGTTTCGCCGTCTTCCTGGACGCCGATGGGTAGAGCGGTGAAGTCCGGCCGGTCCGGTACCGGCAGCGGGCCGATGGTGTCGTGGAGGGTGTCGCCGCGCATGAGGACCAGGACCACGGTTGCGTACGTCGGGCCGGGCATGGCCTTGACCTGCCGGACCCCGAACGTGTGCGCCAGCCGTTCGGAGGCCTTGGCGAAGTCGTCGGGGATTTGGCCGGTCACCATCCGCACCAGCACTTCGTCACAGCCCGCGCGGCAGCGTACCCGGCGGATCTGCGGGATGATCGTGCGTTTGTCGTAGGCGATCGACAGTTTCGCGGTGACCATCGCGGCCATCCACCGCCGCCGGTACACCAGGCGCCGGATGCGGGCGAGGACCGGCCACCAGCCGAACCGCAGCCACGACGGCCGATGCGCGAACGCCCACCCGGTAGCCGTGACAGCCACACCGCCGACCAGCCCGGCGAGCCACTGCCAGCCGTGCGCGAGGTAGAGCCAGGCCAGTCCGGTGACCGGCAGTGTCACGTACCAGTGCCGGGCGTAGGTGGTGACCAGCCAGGCCAGGGCTTTGATGGTCTCCCAGACGACGACCGCCCAGATCGGCAGCTTGAAGACCGGGGTACGGACGTTGAGCGGGGCGATCGGGATGGTCTCGCCCCGGATGATGTTGATCAGCGGCATGGCTACTTCGCCTCCCCGTCGCGCTGCAGCGGGCTGCTGGTCTTGAGCAGGTGCCGGATCTTGTCCAGGCGTTCGGCGTCACTGACGCCGGGGATCAGCTCGGCCCACGCGTCGATGGCGCCGACGAGTTCGGCGTACCGGTTGGCGTAGTCCCAGCCGGCCGCGTGCATGTCGGCCACGGCCGCCGGCCGGTCGGTGCCGGTGCAGTCGTCGCACCGGTTGACACCGTCGGGCAGCGGCTTAAGCCGGGAGCAGCGGTCACAGGTACGCCATACGGTGTTGCTCGGTGTCGTGACGCGGGCAGCGTCGACTACCTTGGGCATCACAGCCCACTCCTTCACAGGTGGCGGTTGGAGCGGCCGGGGCGGGGAGAACTTCTTGGCGGTTGTTGGCCCCGCTCCCGGACGCGAATGAGAACTAAGCGGCCTTCGGCCTGCTGGTCTGCTCCGGCGTGGTCATCTTGCTGGCCTTGATCGACCAGGCCAGCCGCGAGCGGCATTTGGTGGCCGCGCCCTTGCAGCGTTGCGAGTCCACGTACGGCGTGAGCATCACGTCGGTGAACGCCACCATCGGCGGGTAGCCAGGCACCGCCGAGGTGGGCGGGACCGGCTGCTGTGCCGCGACGACCTTGACCTTGAACTCCTTCGACCCGCCGAACTTCCCGGCGTCCGGGTCGAGGTCGAGCAGCCGGACCAGCCAGACCCGTTCGCCGGTCTCCTTGTCGCGCAGCTGGTCGTCGCCCTGTCCGCGTTTGTCGAAGTCGGTGGCCGGCTCAACGCCGAGGCAGAGCGCGCCGTGGGGCGCGACGTAGTCCCACGGGACCGGGACCTTGATCGAGTTCGGAATCACCGAGCATCTCCCTCTGTCCAACTTGGTTACTTGACTAACCAAGTTGGACCGAAGCTAGCACATGGACAGCATGGCTAGCCAAGTAAATTTAGGAGCGAAGAGAAAAAAGTTCCTCGATGCCTGGCGGCGGTGGAGCGGCGATCAGGTCGACCACTAGCAGCGGCAATGCGGCCGAGTTGCGAACGACCAGCAGATTCGACAACACGGACACACCCGCATCCACAACGAGCATCGTCGATTCGCGGATCGTTGCTGGCCGCACCGACAGCCGCTCGACAACGTCAGACGCCACGAGTCGACGGCGACGTTCAAGGTGCTCCAGCACGCCCTCACGCAGAGGGCCGGCGTCAGCGAACCGGGTGCCGACCGCAGCGACCGCCGGAAGGTAGACCGTCGAGAGCGTCAGCCACTCGGCCCCGGCACCGTGCATGGTCCGCTGGCGGGCGATCACCGGCTCACCGACCGGAATCGCGAGAACCGCCGCGATCCGCGGCGATGCCGGCGCCCGGCCCGCGCCGATCACGGTGCCGTGGCCGACCTCCGCCAGATGCAACGCCTCATGCACCCGGCGCGGCGGCGACGGGCGCCGGCGCGGGGGACTGCCGAGGACGACGCGGCCCTTGCCCTGCACTCCCTCCAGATAGCCGAGCTGCCGCAGGTACTCCAGCGCCCGGACCACCGTCGAGCGGGACGCGCCGAACTCCCGCACCAACTGCGCCTCACTCGGCAACATCGAGCCCAGCGGGTACGTGCCACGGATGATCCGCTCCTGCAAGGCGTCGGCGATGTGCGCGTACTTCGCCGCACCGGGTTCGTTGGCCATCCCGGTCACGTCGCCCGTCGCCCAGCGAGGGCACGCAGATCGCAGACGGACACGTGCACCAGGGCTTGCCGCCACGCCAGTCGGAACCCGTTGCCGCTGAGTTCGTCGCCTTCCAGCCAGACCCACTGGCCGCCGTACCACTGCGAGATGTCGAGCCGCACCCGTCGTACGAGCAGGACCAGGGCGCCGTCGCGGTAGCGGCACGAGCCCGCCGGGACGTGCACGATCCGGCCGACGAGGTGATCGGCAGGGACCGGCAGATCCGGTGGCATGGAGATCCCGAGGACGCTCACCGGTCCGCACCGTGGCCGGTCACCAGTGATGGCCCTTGTTCGTGACGTGCGGACCGGCCGACGTCGAGTTCAGGGCGGTCGCGAGTCCCAGGTCGGCGAGTCTGCGCGCGACGCAGGGGTAGAGGATGGCGGGTCGGCAGTTGAGGCACCAGCCGTCAGGTCCCGGCTGATGATCGGCGTACAGGCGCCGGGCCAGCCGCCACACGAGCGGGTTGACGCAACCGGCGGGCGGATCGATCGGCGGTGTCTGCCCGCCGAAGTCGAGCGGTTCGGGCATGACGGGACCTCCGCAGCAGCGACGGGGGAGGCACCGAGACGGGCCATGGGTGTGTGGGATGGCGTGAAGCCGACCCGCCTCGGTGCCGGTCGCCCTCCTTGACAGTGCCGGTCATGCCGAACTGCACCGGCCGAAGTCGAGTGAGAGCCATATTTGACTAGCTTGGCTAGTCATATCGACCGTAAAGCTGTCAGGAGATATACGCAACCCTCAACGTCTCGGCATGTCTAACCTGGCTAGCCAGGCCTTAAGCTGTGGATTGTGAACGTGGAAGCCCGCGACCTCGACGACCTGGAGCCGGACGACGCCCGTCCCGCTTCGCAGCAGATCGCCAACGTGCTGCGCGCAGCGATCCTGACGCGCCGCTTCGCCCCCGGCGAACGCCTGCCGTCACAGAACGACTTGGCCGAGCGCTACGGCGTAGCCCGCGAGACCATCAAGTCCGCCCTACGCATCCTGCGCGACGACCGCCTCATCATCAGCCGCCAAGGCAGCGGCGCCTTCGTCCGCGCCCAAACCGATCGCCCGGTCGGGTTGCGCCCACACATCGAGGCCGCGTTCGAGCAGCCCCACATCACCATCGACTTCGCCGGTTTCTCCAGCGAAACCCTCCACACCGCCATCCAAGAACCCTTGGACAAGATCCGCGCCGGACGCCTGACACCCGAGTCGATCGCCATCCGCATCCTGCTACCGGACCTGACACAGCCCGCGGTGATTCCCTCCCGCGTGGAACCGGCCGGGGACGATCCTGCCGTCCGTGAACGGGCTGCCCGGATCGCACGCCGCCACACCGAGGCGATCATCGAGTCAGTGGGGGAGCTGGCCACCCTGGGCTTGGTCCGCAACGCCACGACCGAGATCCGCGCGTACGGAACCACGGTCCTGTCGAAGCTCTACATCCTCAACCGCGACGAGGTCTTCTTCGGCTTCTACCCCGTCGTCCGCAACACCGTTTCTGTCGACAAGCAAGCCGTACCGATCTTCGACGTGCTGGGCAAGGATGTCCCGCTGTTCCACTACGCCCTCAGCGGTGACGACGGCGACGCCGGAGACCAGTTCGTCCAGCAGTCCCGCGCCTGGTTCGACAGCGTCTGGGACACCATCGCCCACGAGTACACCCCATGAACCTCGCCGACCTGATCGACGAGTCATCGTGCCTGCTGATCGACTTCGACGGCCCGATCTGCGTCGTCTTCGCCGGGCGTCCGGCCGCAGCCGTCGCCGACGAACTGCGCACCGTCATTCGCCGGTACTTCGCAGGTGAACTGCCGTCGGCCATCGCCGAGCTGACGGCGGACCCACTCCAGATCCTCACCGCAGTCGCCCGCCTCCAAGACCAACACCTCACCCACGAAGTCACCCAAGCCTGCCGAGACGCCGAGGTCGCCGCGGTCGAGTCAGCCGTACCGACACCAGGCGCCGCAGAGGTGCTTCAGGCCGCCCATGCTTCAGGCCGCCAAGTCGCCATTGTCAGCAACAACGCCACCGACGCCATCAGCGCATACCTTCAGAACCACGATCTGATCCGCTACGCCGAGGGGATCACCGCGCGGTTCGACGGCATGGACCCCCGCCTACTCAAGCCCCACCCGTTCCTTCTGGAACGGGGCCTCACCGCCACCGGAGCAGCCCGAAACGGCACGGCCTTCATCGGCGACTCGGTAACCGACATCGAGGCAGGCCGAGCCGCTGGCATCCCCACCATCGGGTACGCCAACAAGCCCGGCAAACACCAGCGCCTCACTGATGCCGGAGCCGACGTCGTGATCGATTCCATGCACGACCTAGCCAACGCGCTCCACACCGCTGCCAACCCAGCACGATGACCGACCAATTCGCAGTGCCAGCCGCGGTACTGGCCAACATCCGCCGCCGCTGGCCCGACATCGCCGATCCCTGGGCCACACACGTCGGAGCCGAGTTCCAGGCCCTCTGTGAGCGTTACCAGGCCACCCCACGCGAGGTCCTGCCCGCCCGCTACGGATTCGTCACAGCCATCGACACCCCAGACGGCCCACTCGTGTTCCGCAGCAGCCCCGACCCACACGGAGCCGACCAAGCCGCTGTCGCCGCTGCACTTGCCAACCTTGGTGCTGCCCCACGAGTCCACGAAGCCGTAGCTGCCGATCATGGGACTTGGACCGTGATGGACCGAGTCTTTCCCGGAACGCCCTTCAACCAGGTGGATCCGGCTACCGTCGATCTGCAAGCGCTCTTCGCACCGCTGGCGGCAATTCGGGACCAGCCACCACCCCGACCTGGTATGTCCTCAATCTTTGACTGGCTCCGCGACCGTCTCGAAGACGACCAACTCACTGACCTTCGCCCCGGGACTACCATCGCCCCCGCCAGTGAGCGACGAACTGCACTCGCACTCCTGGAGGATCTTTCCTTGGACCATACGCCGGCGCTTTGCCACGGTGACGCATCCAGCGGAAATATAATCGCCGATGGGCCTCGTGGCTGGGCGTACATCGACCCTCGTGGCGTAACAGGCGAACATGCATATGACGCAGCAGTGATCATGATAAGAATTCAAGCTGGATATGAAATTTCCGGTCTGCGTGATCAGGTTGTCGAGCATGTCCAAACCACCTCTGAACGCCTCGATGCATGGATTCTGATCGCTGACGCTGCGCGCGTCTGATGGCTGCCTGAAGTTGGTTAAACGAATCCTGGTCGGGCAGGTCTGCAATCGTTTTTAGTGGATATTTACTAACCTAGTAAGCCAACAAATAGGTCTGCAATCTTTGCCCAGTCGCCACGTATGGCGAGAATTACTACACCTCCAATTACGGCAATTGGTAGAAGATTCGAAAAGGACTGCACTCTTCGTTCAGTCGCCTCCAGTCTCGCCGACGACTTCTGTAAAGCCTTAGCGAATCTCCCTGGAGCAGGTGTGGCAAGCTCTTCAGAGGGTGTTCCGTCCTCATTGAATACCTCAAGTCGGTCAGCGAGTCTTCCGACCAACGTTATATCTCGTGGGCCTGAGAAGGTGACAGCAAGCTCTTGGAGAACTTGATCGATTTCTCTACTGCTGCCTATCTCCAATGAGGTTCGTCCACGCACGAAAGTGCGTATTGATCGTGTTGCCCCGCGTGTCACCAGCGCCATGGGATTACTGACAACTTCGCGTGCTGAGATCTGCGGTAGCCAGTTGGCGTAGACTTCTAGGCGATCAGCTAACTGGGTAAGCGCGGCTCGGTTCTTGCCGATGGGATCTGCGGTTGGCCCCCAGAACCCCGCCTCCTCGGTCGTATTTCCCTCTGTCAGGTGCAAATATATGAGTGTTGCCTTGAGCGCCAAGGGTGCGCCGCTACGGCGATGGATGTTCCAGCGAGCTATGGAACATGAAACTGCAACTAGTGTTGCTAGCGATAGCCAAACTAGTCTGGCATCGTATTCATGGAGCCGAGCTCCGTATAGTCCGCTAAATTTTGAAAGCGGATCCAGAATCGAAAGATAAAGAAGTGGAGAAAATCCGCCTAGGAGGATAAAGATAAATAGGAACTCGATCGTCGCTAGTCGTGCGGCAACGGTTATGACGCTGTCTGGCGGCAAGAGTCTACCGTATTTAGCTATGCGACGAAGGCTATAGATGCTAGGTAGTCGCAGGATGGTGGACGATATGGCCAGAAGGAAGGTCATCCCTATCAGGCCGCCCGATATTACTGTTGGAATCAAAATCCCAGCCAGGCCGGTTAAGGATGTTTTCTGATCGGTGACAATGTTATTTATTATGTATAGCACCGGTATTGGAGCGCTAAGCGTACCCGCGCCATAGGCAAATCCTGTGAGGCTAGGAATTGCCAGTCTTCCGAAATTCTCATAGACCAAATCGGCTGATGGGGTTGGAGTCGCTTCGTATACCCACCGTACGGCATCATAAGGAAATCGCAGCTTGAAATTCTTGCGCAAGATGGTGATCGTTGGGCCGCTCCTTCCGCTGCGTGGCATCAGATATCCGGATGATTGGTGAATCCAAAGTCGCGCGGGATTGGCTAATTGAAATTTTCGAACCAATGCCGGTGTTCTCGGCGAGAATCTACCCGCGCGCCTTTGAATCTTAATAGCTGAGGAATATGCCAGAGATGTGACCGTAAAAGGAACTACTGTGAAGAAGGTGATAGCTACGCAAATCTCAAACATGATTTCCCTTCGTTTCGGGTGCTTGCGTAAACAAATCCGTTAGATTCTATCCTGTCAGGGCTACTGTGCTTAATAGTCGAAAGTATGTCGGTAGTCGGGCTTGCGGCCCGACAAGCGATTTAAGAAGTGGATCATCGGCATTTGTCTAGTCCCACCAGATGCCTATCGATCGGCCTAGATAGTTGTCAAGTGCGCTACCGTCTGTGATCGTCAGGTCAGCGGGCGCCGCACCGGCGCTCGCATCAGAGTGCGCCACTGCTGGGCGAACTGGGACGCCGAACGTGCCGAGGAGGTGCCGTGATGGCTGCGCGGTCATGGTCAGCCGCGTTGGAGGCCGTGCTAGTGCTGATCACGGCCTGCGACTCCGACCGCGTGGAGTTCGACGGCAGCACTTCCGGCCTGGCCAAGGGTGGAAAGCTGGGACGAGCTGCGCTAGCAGGCAAGAACGTCGTTGACTCGCCACGACCAGGAGATGGCCACATTGCCGTCGCAGGTCCCTGCTTGTTCGCGCATCCGCTGAAGATCCCGACGCTACGACCTATGGCTTGTCCATCGACGCCGGCACCGTGGATGCGCAGGACACCCGCATGATGGTCACGTTCACCGGATCACGAGGGCGGGTGACGACGTCATGCGGCGCCGACTACGCCGCCGAGTCCGTCGAGTCGGACAAGGCAGTGGTGGTTATCGTGTTGAAGCAGTCGAACGGCTACAGCGGCATCTGCACCCTGGAGGGTCGGACCCGTACGGCAACGCTGAACCTGGCGAAGCCCCTGGGCAACCGTGCCGTCCTCACGATTCACGGCAGCCGAGTACCGATCACCGACGCCACTCGCACACGGTAGGCGCCATGAACTCGCCCGGATGGTGATCATGTCAAGCATCTGGTGGGACGCGACTGTCAAGCATCAGCCGGGACACGACACGGCTCGCTGACGTTGTACTGCTGAATTTGCCTGTTCTGTATCAAGGCGCCGCGCAAGCGCGGCGTGGCCGGACGCGCTCGGCCTGCTGGCGGGCTACGCCCGGCATCGGCCAGCGCGCCGGCCATCCTTCGTCGTGGCGACTTGATCCCGCGGCGTCGGGACACCCAGTTCAGGTGTTCGTCGGTTCGTTTGCGTCCAGGGCATGCTGCAGTCGAGTGAGGGTCTCAACTGCCGCTTGGTGGCGCTCAGCGAACGCTTCAGGTTCCGCGGCGGCGAGGGTTTCGAAGTATCCGACGCCTTCTGCTGTCAGTGCGATGACCTCAGAGGTGACGCTGTCGACTTCAAGAGCCACGAAACCCACGTTCCACAGGGAGGCGGCCAGGTTGGGTAGGTAGACGTCGCGGTTGAGGGCGGTCAGTTCCCGGCGCAGGTCGACGGCTTCCTGGCTGGCGGTGAGTGCTTCTGCCCGGCGTCCGGCGTCCGCCAGCCGGAGGGCGTGGTTGTTCACCGACGTGGCCAGGTTGGGTAGGTAGGCGTCGCGGTTGAGGGCGGTCAGTTTCCGGTAGAGGTCGACGGCTTCCTGGATGGCGGTGAGTGCTTCTGCCCGGCGTCCGGCCTCCGCCAGCCGGAGGGCGTGGTTGTTCACCGACATGGCCAGGTCGGGTAGGTAGGCGTCGCGGTTGAGGGCGGTCAGTTCCCGGCGCAGGTCGACGGCTTCCTGGCTGGCGGTGAGTGCTTCTGCCCGGCGTCCGGCGTCCGCCAGCCGGAGGGCGTGGTTGTTCACCGACGTGGCCAGGTTGGGTAGGTAGGCGTCGCGGTTGAGGGCGGTCAGTTTCCGGTAGAGGTCGACGGCTTCCTGGCTGGCGGTGAGTGCTTCTGCCCGGCGTCCGGCGTCCGCCAGCCGGAGGGCGTGGTTGTTCACCGACATGGCCAGGTCGGGTAGGTAGGCGTCGCGGTTGAGGGCGGTCAGTTCCCGGCGCAGGTCGACGGCTTCCTGGCTGGCGGTGAGTGCTTCTGCCCGGCGTCCGGCCTCCGCCAGCCGGAGGGCGTGGTTGTTCACCGACATGGCCAGGTCGGGTAGGTAGGCGTCGCGGTTGAGGGCGGTCAGTTCCCGGCGCAGGTCGACGGCTTCCTGGCTGGCGGTGAGTGCTTCTGCCCGGCGTCCGGCGTCCGCCAGCCGGAGGGCGTGGTTGTTCACCGACGTGGCCAGGTTGGGTAGGTAGGCGTCGCGGTTGAGGGCGGTCAGTTCCCGGTAGAGGTCGACGGCTTCCTGGATGGCGGTGAGTGCTTCTGCCCGGCGCCCGGCGTCCGCCAGCTGGACGGCGTGGTTGTTCACCGACATGGCCAGGTCGGGTAGGTAGGCGTCGCGGTTGAGGGCGGTCAGTTCCCGGCGCAGGTCGACGGCTTCCTGGCTGGCGGTGAGTGCTTCTGCCCGGCGTCCGGCCTCCGCCAGATCGGCGGCCAGGTTGTTCACCGACATGGCCAGGTCGGGTAGGTAGGCGTCGCGGTTGAGGGCGGTCAGTTCCCGGCGCAGGTCGACGGCTTCCTGGATGGCGGTGAGTGCTTCTGCCCGGCGCCCGACCTCCGCCAGCCGGAGGGCATGCCAAGTCGCCCAGTGGGCCCGATCGGTTTTCGGAGCGTCAGCAGGAAAACCTGCCACAATCCGTGACGTCAACTCCAAGGCAAGCCAACGCAGCTCCAGCGACGGATACGGCACCCGCCCGGCTACCTCACACGCCCACCGATGATCGACCTCTGCAGACGCCAGCCGATCCACCATCCGGGACGTAAACACCCCCGGAAACTGCACACCCACGTGGACGACGGCCTCCGCCATACACGCCACGTCCACCCCGAGCGCCGCGTCGATCAACGCATCCGCGCCAGCGTAATGAATCCGAGCGCGGCCGAGCACCGTCAACGCCCGCACCGCCTGCGCCACAGTCAGATCTGCAAAGACCCGCGCCCGGTCGACAGGCCCACACCTATCTATCACCCGCGCGGCCAGCGTCTCCGCCAACAAGTCCGGCTGCACCACCCCCAACCCTGCCTCGCCCCGGGGATACAGCCCAGCCAGCCACGACCCGAACCGCGCCAGCCGGTCATCCTCAGCGCCTGCCAGCAGCGGCACCCGCCGCACGACCTGCTCCACCTCAGCGGCAGACTCCGCACCGAGCAGCGCAGCGATCCCGGCTACCTGCTCCAGCAACACCGCATTCGCTGGATCATCGACCTCACCAAGAAGCCGCGACCGCCTGGCGGTGTGCATCCAGTACCGCGACTCATGCTTAAGAACCTCGACCAGCACGTCATAGCGGCCCTGCCGATGCGCACCCTCCAACACCGTCACCAACGCATCGGCATGCAACCGCAGCACCGGCGTATCCGCCGGCCACCCTGGTGCTCCGGCCAGCTCAGGCACCGGACGACCCAGCCGCGACGCGAACGCCGTGACCGCCTCGGCCACGATCGTCGCCGGATCATGCACGTCGTCAACTCGTGCCGCGACATGCACCACCACATCGTTGGCACTGGTCAGCGAGTCCACCAAGGCAGCCTGCTGCGAGAACGCCATCGACAACGTCTCCCACCACAGCCCCGCGGTCCGGGCCAGCAACACGATCCGCACCCGATCCGCGGTCTGCACAGCGCACAACAACTGCGCCAGCCCCGCCCGGTCCCGCGCCTCGGCATAATCGATGACCAGCAACGACCGTAGCGGGAACTCTCCCGCAGCGACCAGGCGAGCAGTCTGCTCCTCTTCGTGCGGGCTGATCCACTCACACCGCCACCCGGCAAGCCGTTGCTCCAGTTCCTGAGCCAGCCGGGTCTTACCCACACCGCCCGCGCCCGTCAGCAGCCGCACCGCCGCCACATCCACACCCTGATCGGTGGCCCACGTCTGCAATTCCGCCAGCAGCCAGCCGCGGCCAAAGAACGGGACCACTCGCTGGTCCGGACGCAACAACCACGTCACCGACACCGGTTTCACCACGACATCGGCCTTCCGGGCAGCCGCCGCCAGCCGTCGCTCCCGCCGCGCCGCAACCCGATCCGCCACCGTGGGGCAGAACGCGCCCACCGCCCCTGCCACCGCGGCAGCCACTACCGTCCACCCTTGCTTGTTATCCGCCAGCGCAGCCCACCCCGCCGCACCAGCCACCACCGCCGGCGCACCGGACCACAATCCATACCGCCGCATCCGCGCCCAGCCGCCCGCCAGCATGCGCACTACCGTACCGAAAGTAATCAACAAGTTACCAAGGTCATCAATGCGGTGAACGCATCAAACCCTGCAATCACTGCCGCGCCGCTTCGCGGCTTGCCACCGAATATGGTGGTCGCGGTGGTGTGGATGGTTGCCGACCGCTGCTGCCGCCGGTGAGCGCGTCAGGATGTCGTGCCTCAAGATCGAGTAGTCCGCATTCAGTCCGCACGAAGTCCGCAGAGGCAGCGGAACGCTGTCAGATCTTGACAAGCGTTTTCGCAGCTCAGCGGACGTTCGCGCAGCTAGATCAACGATCTCGTTTGGTCTCGTAATGCACAGTTCGGGCGCCTCCGTATTGGTTGCGGCCGTGACGATCACTCCCGTGGGTCACCGGAGGCTGCGGTTCCGGCGATCGCTGCCGCGCCGCTTCGCGGCTTGCCACCGGAAAAGGTGGTCCTGATGGCACGTGGTGCGGTCGCCTGCTCGACCCAAGGCTGGCCGCCCCGCAAGATCAACCGGACCACATCGGGACCATGTGAGCCTGTAAAGCAGTGTCAGAAGTTAGAAGATGATCTAAAGGAACGCCAGCTCAGGGGGTGATTTGGTCGTACGTCAATTCATGATCTTGGATTTGGGGTTCAAGTCCCCTGGGCTCCACCTCCAACAACGCCGTCCGGATCACCGGGCGGCGTTGTTTGTGTGGCTGCAGGCTGGCTGTCGAGGCTTCGATCAGGGTGGCCGTGGTTCTGATCGTGCCGGGGGCGGCCCCGGGGGGCGATTTTTGATCTACTGGGCTGGTGAGACGTCGCGCCGTCCTGTTCCTGACCCTGGCCTCGATGGCCGGCTGTGGTTCGCCGGGTTCGGCGGATCCTCTGCCGTCCGTGGGGCCGTCGCCGGATCTCGGCTGGCCGGCCCGGAGTGCGGACCTCACCAGCGGGTTCTGCTTCACCATGGTCCGTGACATCAAGCCGTACGAGCTGATCGAACGGCTCGGTGGGGAAGAACTGCAACGGGTCGAGTGGCATCGGGTCGTCGGGCCCGGGGATGGCGAGGCCGGCGCCCGGAGCCGGTACTTCATCGGGATTGCCCGACTCGGCGACTGGTCCGTGATCGTCGAGGACAACGGGACACTCGGCGTCACCCCGGATATTGTCGGGCCGCTTTCGGCTGAGGGCGGTGAGGTGGTGGCGTACCGGGGCGGGGGTGGTGGTCCTGGCCGTCTCATGGTGTTCCGTGACGGAGGGCTGGCTCTCGACCTGGACACCTCGGCGCCGGAGACGGCCGTTGGCAGCGATGCGGGCGGGTTCCGGTCCGAGTTGGTCGCGGCAGGTATTGGCGGCGGTACGAACGTGAGCGAGCCCACTGGGCCGGGGCTGTCGTTCCTCGCCGCCCGTACCGGCGTTCCGTTGACTTTGGATCTGTTGAAGGAACGGACGTATCTGCTGGTCACCGTTCCGCAGGTGTAGGTCCGGATATGCCCGTTCTTCAGGTGGACGGGTTATCCACAGAGGAATGAAGGAACTCTGCGAGGCACAGTTCATGCGGTTAGCCTGCAGAGCGTGGACGAGCGAAGACGGGCGGCCGCCGTGATCGTGCGGGACGGGCGAGTGCTGATGGTGCACGAGCGCAGCCGGCGGTCCGGTGGCGGTGAGTGGTGGACGCTTCCTGGTGGCGGCCTGCGCCCCGGTGAGACGGCCGAGGAGGCTCTGCGGCGTGAGGTGTTCGACGAGACCGGTCTGGTCGTCAGCGATGCCCGCTACGTGCTGGAGATGCCCTACCCGTCCGGCATGACGTCGGTGTTCACGGTCACCGTCGCCGACGGGGAGCCGCGGCTCGGGCGTGATGACGGCTTCGGTCCGGAGCAACTCGGCATCGACTGGTTGCCGGTCCCCGAGCTGCCGATCGAGACGAGCGGCGTGGCGGTGCCGCCGTTGATGGTGGTCCTGCCGACCCTGCCAGCCCAGGGCCAACCGAACCAGTCACCACCCACCCAGTCGCCGTCCGGTCAGTTGCCGTCCGGTCAGCTAGCACCCGGTCGGGCGCTACCCGATCAGGCAGCGCCCGGTCAGCGACGGCCTGGACCGGCGCTTCCTGGCGAGGGGCATCCTGGTCGACGGCGGCCGGATCCGGTTCCGTCCCGTCAGACTCGGCCCGATTCGGCTTTGCCTCGACAGACTCGGGCCGATTCGGTTCTACCACGTCAGGCTCGGCCCGATTCCGCTCTGCCTCGACAGACCCGGGCTGGTCAGGGCCGGGCCGGTCAGGTTCCAGGTGGCCCGAAGCAGGGTCGTCAGAAGGCGGGTGGGTAAACCCTGGTGGCCCGAAGCAGGGTCGTCAGAAGCCGGTGGTAAACCCTGGTGGTTCGGAGCCGGTGATCAGGACGACGGGGCCGAGTCCGGCACCACTTCTCGGCCCGCCTCGATCACGCTCTCCACCAGCGGGGCCGCAGCGGGCATCTCCGCCAAGGTGACCCCGGGTATCTCTGCCAGGACGACTCCGGGCATCTCTGCCAGGGGCACCGGCGACGGCCGGAACGGTTCGGCGACAGCCCGGCGGCGTTCCACGACGAAGTAGGCACAGGCTGCGGCATACCCGATGGCCAGGACCGCGGTGAGCGCTCGGACTTGCAGCGACACGATCGACACGTTGGTGATGGCGGCGGCGATCATTGCCCAGCACCCGAGGAGCACGGTGTTCGCGGTGTCGGTGCGGTACCAGACGGTCTGTGACATGCGCCGGGCCTGACGCTGGATCTCGACCACCAGAGCGTGCGACATCACGATGGCGAGCAGAATCAGCAGCAGAGTCGCGAAGATCGAATGATGGCCACCGGCAACGGCGACAAGGGCTGTGGCGCCAGCCAGTAGCGCGAGACCACTGACGGTCCCGATGCGTGCTTGCCGACGATCTCTCACAACTTCTGACGGTCGGCATTTTCATGCTGGAACTGAGGACTTTGCCGATGCCTCGGTTCACGCCCGCCGGGTTGGCCGCGTCTGCTCCTTTCCGGGTCTACTGCCGACCAGACCGTCCGCAGCGCGCGAGCATTCAGTGTCGGGCTGGCCGCCCAGGGGATGCGGCTCTCCGTCCGGTCGCTTCCCGTCCGGTCGTCTTCCACCCGGCGGACGGACGGCGACCGCTGACTGATGCCTGTCCCGTCGGGCGTCCCGCTTTTGGTAAGCAGGAGCCCAGTCGGCTCGCTATCCATTGCCCGGCCTCTCCGCCTTTCGGTCAGCCCTGCTTTCCGGGTATCCGGGTGTCCGTCGCTGGCTCTGGCCGCGGTCTGATGTTGCGGGGCGGTGTTCTGTGGGCTGGGGTCTGTGGGTTGGGGTTCGGCTGGGGTTCAAGGGCTGGACCACCCGTTGGTGGATGTGCCGATGTCGCCGGGCTGGGCGAGGATGGGCGACATGATGGGAAGCCTGCAGACCGAATCCGCTCAGTCACGTCCGGACCTGCTTGCGCCTCCGGTGGCCAAGGCTCTGGCCGTGTGGCCGGTGGAGGGGCCGATCGATGCCGATCAGGTGCTGGTGGCGCCGATCGATCCGACGCTGGCGGATACGGCCGCGTTCTGCGCCGCGTACGGGGTGACCCTGGCTGAGTCCGCCAACTGTGTGATCGTCGCTGGTAGCCGGGGCGGGCTCACGAAGTACGCCGCCTGCATCGTGCTCGCCACTACTCGGGCCGACGTCAACGGTGTGGTCCGGCGACAGCTCGATGTGCGCAAGGCGAGCTTCGCGCCGATGGACGACGCGGTTTCGCTGACCGGAATGGAATACGGCGGCATCACCCCGATCGGCCTGCCGGTGGACTGGCCGATCCTGGTCGACTCCCGGGTGGTGGCCACCCCGCACGTGATCGTCGGCTCGGGTGTCCGGCACAGCAAGATCGCTATTGCCGGCCCGGCTCTCGGTGCGCTACCGAACGCGGTAGTGCTCGAAGGGCTGGCCCGCGAGGTGTCCTGACCGGAGTCGATGATGTTTCACGTGAAACATCATTGGCCGGCGTGGGCGTCCTCGCGGCGCACGATCTCCTCAAGGGCTGACAGCAGCGTGGTCGACTCCTGGGCGCCGGACAGGGCGTACTTCCCGTCGATCACGAACGTCGGGACGCTACTGATCCCGAGCGCGCGAGCTTCCTCGATGTCGGTGCGGACCGCGTTGGTGCCGGCCTCCGACTCCAGGTAGGCCAGCGCCTCCGCGGCGGGCAGGCCGATCGACTCGGCGACCGTGGCGAGCACCGGCAGCGAGCCGAGGTCGACACCGTCGGTGAAGTGCGCCCTCTGCAGCGCGTCCAGCATGTCCGTCTGTCGGCCGTGTGTCGCGGCCCAGGCGATCAACCGGTGCGCGGCGAGGGTGTTGGCCGCGATCGCCCGATCGAAGTCCAGGGCCAGACCCTCGCCCGCACCGATAGCGGTCACCTGCGCGAACATCTCGTCCGCACGAGCCGCCCCGCCGAACTTGGCGGCCATGGCCTCTTTGATCGGCAACGGCTGGTGCACTGGCGAGGTGTCCAGCTGGTAGGCGCGGTAGGTGACCGTCACCGTGCCGCCGAAGGACTCCAGTGCTCGTTCGAGACGGCGTTTGCCGATGTAGCACCACGGGCAGATCACATCGGACCAGACCTGAATATCCACGTCACTCCGTCTTGGGGGATTGTCCTGCTCAGCTTCAGGCAGCTGTCTGCTCGGCGACCTGACGCTTGAGGCGTGCCAGAACCGCCGTCCCGCCGCGCACCCGAAGCGGGCTGAGCGCCTGGGACAGGCCCATCCGGGCATAGAGATCGGCCGGCACGGCCAGGATCTCCGCCGCGGACGCACCGGCCAAGCCCTCCGCCAGGATGCCGGCGAAGGCACGCGTGGTCGGCGCCTCCGGCGGGCAGTCGAAGTGGGTCACCACACTGCCGTCCGGCTGCACGATCGCCTTCAGGAAGAACTGGGTCTGGCACTCCGGAACCTGCTCCATGCCCTCATGCCCGGCCAGATCGGCGGGCAGAGGCGGCACGGCGTCAGAGAACTCGAGCAGCATCTCCAGCACCACGTCCCGTGGGGCGGAGGCGAACTCGTCGACGATCTCGGCCAGTTTCGGCGGCATGTCACTCACACTTCGACCCTACGCGGAGCCCATTCCGCCGCCCGCCGTGGTCAGGCGGCGGCCGAGGAAGTGGGGAGCAAAGCGATGTCACTCAGGCTGAGGATGCCGACCAGGTTGCGGTCCGCGTCGCAGACCAGCAGGCGTCGTACGCCACGATCCCGCATCGCCCGCACAGCCTCCTCCACCGTGGCGCTCTGCTCGACCATCAGCAGCTCGCGGGTGGCGATCGAACCGAGCATGGTGGTGGATGGCGCGTGATGCTCGGCAATCGCGCGGATCACGATGTCCCGGTCGGTCACGATGCCGGCCAAGGTGGGGCCCTCGGTGACGACCACGTCGCCGATGCCCTGGTCTCGCATGGCCTGAGCGGCCTCGTCCAGTGGGGTGTCCGCCGGCAGGTATACAACCTGCCGGGTCATTGCGTCAGCGACCAGCCTGACCATGCTTCCGCCTCTCCAGCGCTGTCGCCTCACTCGTTACCCGACGTCCGCCGTGATTACACCCGCCACGTCCACAAGTGGGACATCCTTTCGCTCCTGACTCCGGCGATCACGGACCTCGACCCATCCCTCGGCGAGCCGGCGCCCGACCACGACCGCCCGTGGGATGCCGATCAGCTCGGCATCGGTGAACTTGACCCCGGCCGAAACGTTGGGCCGGTCGTCGACGAGGACCCGCACTCCGGCCCGGGACAGGGCGGCGCCGAGCTGGAGAGCCGCCTCGACCTGACCGTCCTTACCGGCGGCGACGATGTGCACGTCAGCGGGCGCGACGGAGGCCGGCCAGACCAGACCACGGTCGTCGTGATGCTGCTCGGCGATGGCGGCGACCGCACGGGAGACGCCGATGCCGTACGAGCCCATGGTCGGCCGGACCGGTTTGCCGTCGGAACCGAGCACGTCGACCTTGAACGCGTCCGTGTAGCGCCGCCCGAGTTGGAAGATGTGTCCGATCTCGATGCCCCGGCGCATCGTCAGCGTGCCCTCGCCGCAGGCCGCGCACGGGTCACCGGCCCGCACCTCGGCGGCCTCGATCGTGCCGTCGGGAGTGAAGTCGCGACCGGCCACCACGTTCGTCGCGTGCCGGCCCGGCTTGTTGGCACCGGTCAGCCAGCCTGTTCCCGGGGCGACCCGTGGATCGGCGAGGTAGCGGATCTTGAGGCCCTGTGGGCCGAGATAGCCCTTGACCAGATCGGGGTGTGAGCCGAAGTCGTCGAAGAGAGTCGCGGTAGCCGGGGACAGGGCGGCCTCCAGGCGTTTCATGTCGACCTCGCGGTCACCGGGCACACCGATCGCCAGCAGCTCCGACTCACGGCCGGGGTGGTGCACGGTGACCACCACGTTCTTCAGGGTGTCCGCGGCCGACCAGTCGTCGCGCCCACCCAGCCGCTGCTCGTTGGCCAGCTCGACAAGGGAGGCGATCGTCGGAGTCTCCGGGGTGTCGTGCACCTCCATCGAAGGCGTCGTGGTCGTGACCGCAGCCGGAACCGAGGTGATCACGGCCTCCGTGTTGGCGGCGTGGTCACAGGCGGTGCAGCCGACGAAGGTGTCCTCCCCGACCTCGGCGACGGCCAGGAACTCCTCGGACGCCGAGCCGCCCATCGCACCCGACGTGGCCGAGACGATGGTGTGCTCCAGGCCGATCCGGGTGAAGATCCGCTGGTAACTGGCGCGCATCCGGCCGTACACCTCGGTCAGTCCGGCCTCGGAGAGGTCGAAGGAGTAGGCGTCCTTCATCAGGAACTCGCGGCCGCGAAGCAGGCCACCACGGGGCCGTGCCTCGTCGCGGAACTTCGTCTGGAACTGGAAGAGCAACAGCGGGAAATCGCGGTACGACCCGGTCATGTCCTGCACGAGCAGGGTGAACATCTCCTCGTGTGTGGGGGCGAGCAGATGGTCGGCACCACGACGGTCCTTGAGGGTGAGGAGAAGGTCCCCATACTCCGTCCAGCGGTTGCTCACTTCGTAAGGCTCGCGGGGCAGCAGGGCCGGGAACGCGACCTCCTGCCCGCCGGCGGTGAACATCTCCTCCTGGATGACCGCGGTGATCCGGTCGAGGACCAGCTTGCCGAGCGGGAGCATGGTGTAGCCGCCCGGCGCGGCGCGGCGGATGAACCCGGCACGCACGAGGAGGCGGTGACTCGGCACCTCCGCGTCCGCCGGCTCCTCACGCAGGGTCTTGAGCAGCAAGGTGGACATCCGAAGCAACATGGGGCGAGCTTAGGCACCGGGCCCGACGAATTCACTCGGTTATCCACAGGCGGGCGATGCGCCCATCACTGGCCCCGCACCGGCAGTGATTAGCGCTAGCGTTGTCGGCATGTCCGTTCCGAGTGATCCGGCGCAGGCGCTACAGGCGTACGCGCATCCCGACAAACTGGTCACCACCGAGTGGCTCGCCGCGAATCTGGAAACTCCCGGCCTGGTCGTCGTCGAGTCGGACGAGGACGTGCTGCTCTATGACACCGGCCACATCCCCGGCGCGGTCAAGGTCGACTGGCATCTGGAGCTGAACGACCAGATCAGCCGGGACTATCTCGATCCGGCGGCATTCGCGGCACTGTGCGCGGCCAAGGGCATCGGCCGTGACGACACGATCGTCTTCTACGGCGACAACTTCAACTGGTGGGCGGCGTACGCCCTCTGGGTCTTCAGTCTCTTCGGGCATCGCGACGTGCGGCTGCTCGACGGCGGCCGGCAGAAGTGGGCGGCTGAGGGTCGCACACTGACCAGGGAGAAGACGGTCCGTCCGGCCGCCGACTACCCGGCTCCGGTTCGTAACGACGCGGAGATCCGGGCCTTCCGGGACCAGGTGATGGGCCACATCTCCAGTGGGCGGTCGCTGGTCGACGTGCGCTCACCCCAGGAGTACACGGGCGAGCTGACCCACATGGCGGCTTATCCACAGGAGGGCGCACTGCGCGGCGGGCACATCCCGGGCGCGGTGAGCAAACCGTGGAAATCCGCGGCGAACGAGGACGGTTCGTTCAAAGCGCACGACGAACTCATCAAGATCTACCAGGACGAACTGGGCCTTGAGTCGGCCGACGACATCATCGCCTACTGCCGGATCGGTGAGCGGTCCAGCCACACCTGGTTCGTCCTGCGGCACCTGCTCGGTTATCCGCAGGTCCGTAACTACGACGGCTCCTGGACGGAGTGGGGAAACCTGGTCCGGGCACCGATCGCCAAGGGCACGGAGCCCGGCGGACTGAGCTGAACCTCCCTGGTGGCGCTGCCGAAAGGCAGCGCCAATTTTTTGTGTGAACCAAATCGAGGCCCGGCAGCGATAGACCAGATGTGCGACGGAGAAAACAGAGACCGGTGCCTCCGGTCAACGAGCAGAGCAGCGATGCCGAGCTGTTGCGTGCCGTCGCCGCGGAGCAGACCGCGGCGCTGCGGCTGCTGCATCACCGCCATGCCGGCTGGTTGCGAGCCCGGCTGCGCCGGCGATGCTCCGATCCCGATGTGGTCGATGCCGCGATCCAGGACACGTTTATCTCGGTCTGGAAAGAAGCCTGTCGGTACGAGGAGAGGACCGCCGACGCCGCGGCCTGGCTGTGGACCATCGCCGTCCGCCGTCTGGTGTCCGCGCTGCGAGGGCCTGCCAACCGCTGGCTGACCGACCCCGCCGCTGACCTGTCCGATGACGTCTCCACCACACCGTCGGCTGAGGAGCTGGTGCTGCTCGGTGTGGAGCACGGTGCCCTGGGTCCTGCCCTCGACCGGCTCTCCCCTGAGCTGCGCAGCCTGATCGAGGCCACCGCGCTCGACGGTCTGACCGTGCGGGAGGCGGCGAAACTGTTCGGCATTCCCGAGGGCACCGTGAAGACCCGGCTGATGCGCGCCCGCGTCCGGTTGCGGGAGCTCCTGACATGACCTGCCCGAGAGGATCCGGCCCGCACGTTCAAGGAGGCACCGCATGACTGCTGAATGGCATGTCGATTCCGAGCTGCGCGAGCAGTATGAGCACGGTGTCCTCGAACCGAGCCGGGTCATGGCCGTCGAGGCGCACATGCTGGCCTGCGCCACCTGTCGGGGGGAGATCCCGGCCGACATCACCTGGCTGACCGGCAACTTCTCGGTCGTCTACGACGACATCCACGCGCCCAAAGCCGGCCCGGCACAGCGACTGCTCACCCGGTTCGGCCTGCCCGAGCACCGGTTCCGTCTGCTCACCGCCACCCCGGCACTGCGTTGGTCATGGCTGGTGGCGACCTTCGCCGTCCTCGGTCTCGCGGCTGCCGCGTCCTTGCTGTTCTGGGCCGGCGACGACGGGATGGCGAGCAGGCTGTTCCTGATTCTGGCTCCGATCCTGCCGGTGATCGCGGTTTCCGGCGCCTACGGCCCAGCGGTCGATCCGATGCACGAGATCACCGGCACCACCCCGTCAGCCGGCCCGTCCCTGGTGCTGTGGCGGGCGATTTCGGTCATCAGCGTGGCGACGGTGATGACCGCCGTTGCCGGGTTCCTCTTGCCCGGCTCGGGATGGCTGGCGGCCGGCTGGCTCCTGCCTGCCCTGCTGCTCTGCACCGGGACGCTGGCACTGGCCACGGCTCTGTCCCTGCCGGTGGCAGCCGGTGTGCTCGGTGGCCTCTGGCTCATCGGAGTCCTCGCGGTCTATCAGGCCCAGCAGGAGATCTTTGTGTCGACCGTGTTCGGGCCACCCGCACAGTTCACCTATCTCGCCACGGCGGTAGTCGCCGCGGCCGTTCTGTTCCAGCGGCGCGGCCGCTTCGACCTGGGGGAGAGTCGATGAGCACGGTGACCGTCAGCGGTCTGTCCAAGCACTACGGTTCACGGACCGCGCTCGACTCTGTCGACCTGATGATCGGTGTCGGTGTGACCGGGCTGCTCGGTCCCAACGGTGCTGGTAAGAGCACCCTGCTGCGGTGCTTGGCCACCGCGCTCGCCCCGGACGACGGTTCGATCCGGGTGTCCGGGTTCGACCCGGCCGTGCCGGCGCAGCGGACCGAGGTCCGGCGCCGGATCGGTTACCTTCCGCAGAACCCGGGGTTGTATCCGAACTTCACGGCGTATGACCTGCTCGACTACGTCGCCGTGCTGAAGGAGATCACCGAGACCCGACAGCGGCGGGCCGAGGTGCGGCGGGTGCTCGGCGAGGTCGAACTCACCGACCGTGCCAAAACCAAGGTGCGCAAACTCTCCGGAGGTATGCGACAACGGCTCGGCCTAGCTCAGGCGCTGCTCGGCGACCCAGCCCTGGTGATTCTCGACGAACCCACCGTCGGGCTCGACCCCGAGCAACGGATGCTGTTCCGGGCACTGATCTCGCGACTCGGCGAGCGGCGGACCGTGCTGCTCTCCACTCACCAGACTGAGGATGTCGGTGCGCTCTGTGAGCGGGTCGTGGTGATGAGCGGCGGCCGGATGATCTTCGAGGGCAGCCCACGTGAGCTGGCCGGGGTGGCCGAGGGACAGGTGTGGCTCTCCGACGATCCACCGACAGGAAATACCACATACTGGCGGAACGCTGACGGGCTCTACCGGACAGTCGGACAGCAACCGGACGGCGCCGAGGCCACCCGGCCGTCGATCGAGGACGGCTATCTGATGTTGCTCGGCAAAGCCGCGGTCACCGAGGCGGCCCGATGACCGTCACGATGGAGCGGATCGAGCGTCCCGTGCCGGCCCCGGGTGTCGCGACGGCGGCTCTGGCCCGAGCCGAGGCCCGGCGGATGTGGCACAGCCCCTACTACTGGATCGGGCTGATCCTGTCCGTCGCCCTGAGTGTCGTCTGGTCCTGGACCAGGATGCCGACCTGGGAGACCTTCCACGAGAACATCGGCATGGGATCCCTGATCCTGGCGGCCAACCTGCTGCTCGCCACCCATCTCGCGGCCGGCCGGGATCATCGGGCCGGAGCCGAGGAGGCCACCCGAACCATGCCCGCCGATCCCGGTCGGCGCAGCCTCGCCCTGCTGGTGACGGTGCCGATTGCGGCGGTCACCGGAGCGGTGGTCTACCTCGCAGCCTTGCTGCTGTTACTGCCGACCTGGCCGGTCGGGCAGTTCGATCCGTGGGCGGCCTTGATCGCGACCGTCATTCCGGCTATCGGAGCCGCCATCGGGGTGGCGGTCGGCCGGCTACTGCCCGGTGTTGCGGTCGGCCCGCTGACCATGGTCGCGCTGGTCGTCGTGCTCTTCATCCTGTTGGCCGCCGGTATGGAAATGGGCCGGATCCAGAACCATCTCTTCCCGGTTCCCTTCGACATGCTGGACTTCGGCATGGTCTATCCGTTCGGGTGGCACCTGCTCTACCTTCTGGGATTGCTGGCGGTGGCGATCGCGGCGGTGTGTCGGCCTGCGGTTCCGAAGACTTCGGCGGTGGTCGCCGTCGTGGCCGTGTTGTTCGCCGGTTTCGCTGTACAGCGGGAGGCCGACGGTGTCCCCGACGTCATCGATTCACGCGTGAGCGTGCTGGCCGTCGCTCCCGAAAAGCTGGACTGCCGGACATATGAGGGGGTGCGCTACTGCGCGCTCCCCGGGTTCGGGGATTGGATCGAGCATTGGCGGGAGGCGGTCGAGCCTGCTGCCGAGTTGCTGCCAGCGGCCGCGGACCGGCCGTCGGTCCGGCAGATCGCCAACTCGTTCGACGGGGAACCGATGACACCCGGTCATCCGGAAATGATCATCGGGGATACCTGGGGCCGAATGGGTGTCTGGGCCGAGGACTCCCGGGAGCGGATGGTCCGTGACTACGTAGCCACTTCGGTGGGGATCCTCCGGCGCACTGATGCCGGGCGGTGGGTCAGTTGTGACGGTGCGGGGCAGCATCGCACCGTGGTAGCCATGTGGCTGCTCGCGCTGGCCACACCTGAAAAAGACCTGGCTGTGCCCCGGATTCGCTATGGGCAGGCCGAGACGCAGGCTGCCGAGACGCTGCTGGCGAAACCCCGCGAGGAGGTGTCGCGGTACCTTGCCGAGCACTGGATCGAGGTCCTCGATCCGTCGGCATCCGCACTGGCCGGGCTCGGCGTGACGATCACGCCACCACCGATCCCGGTCGAGCCGGAGACGCCTCAGGATGGCCAGCTCTTCAATCCTGAGCGCGGGGTCTGCCCGTGACCAGACTGCTCGCCGCACATCTGACGCGGGCAGTGCCGTGGTGGCCCTTTGCGGTGGCGGTGTTACTGGCGCTTCTTGTGCAGGTTCCGGTGTTGCAGGCGGAATCGCAGCTCGGGATGACAGTGATCGGGTTGCGGCTGGCAGCGGCGGTTCTCGGTGCGGCTGCCGGGTTCGCCCTGCCGGATCTGATGGCCGCCACCGTGATCACTCCGGTGGCGCGATGGCGGAGGCAGTGGTTGCGGCTGGCGATCCTGCTTGTTCCGGCGATGCTGGTCTGGGGCCTGATCTATGTCGGAGTCCGGAGCACGGGGGGAGTGGGGGAGACCTGGCCGGCCGGTTTCGTGATCCTCCAGGCTGCCGTGTGCGGGTTGCTGCCGGTTGCCGCTGCCGCGGTCGGTGCCCGCTACCGGCCGGAGGCCACTGGAGTGCTGTTCGGGCCGACGGTTCAGGGCGTCGTCCTGGTCGGGACCCTGTTCTTCTCCGACCAGAGTTCGCCGTGGCCGATTCCGGTCTCCAACGGCTGGACTGCGGCCCAGTGGTGCTGGCCGTTCGCGCTGGTGTTGATCCTGGCCACCCTTCTGCTGGCCAACCGGGAGACGCCAGCCCGGTCGATCGGTGCCCGGCACGCTGCACGCCGGCCACTTCACCCTTAGCCGGGCCGCTGATCGCGACGGTGGATCGAGTAGAGGAAGCCGATTCAACAGGGGCCGTCGCGGTCAGTGGTTCTTCTTTGTGTGGGGCGGTGCCGGATTGCGATTGGTGTGGCGCGGAGTGCCGTATCGGTCGGAAATTGTCAGTGGTAGGCGGTACCGTGCCGCGCGTGAGCAACACGTTCCAGGTCGACCTGCGGGGCATCGTCGATCTGCTCAGCCACCACCTTTACGCGAGCCCCCGCGTGTACGTCCGTGAGCTGTTGCAGAACGCTGTAGACGCGATCACAGCGGTCGGGCCGGAGCATGAGGGCGTGGTGACGATAACGTCGTCCGACAGCAGTGGGGACGGCACGCTGCGGATCGACGACAACGGCATCGGGCTGACCGAGGCGCAGGTGCACGAGTTGCTGGCCACCATCGGCCGTAGTTCGAAACGGGACGAGCTGGGGTTCGCCCGGCATGAGTTCCTCGGGCAGTTCGGTATCGGTCTGCTCTCCTGTTTCCTGGTCGCCGACGAGATCCGGGTGCACACCCGCCGTGAAGGCGCCGCGCCGGTGCTCTGGACCGGTTACTCCGACGGGCGTTACGACGTGCGCCCGGGCGACGAGCGTGAGCCGGGCACCACAGTCATCCTGATTCCTCGCCGTGGTGCCGAGCACTACCTGACCGCCGAGACCACGGCCGAGCTCGCCGGGACGTACGGCGCTCTACTCCCGGCCAGGGTGATGGTCGACGACCGCAAGGTCACCGTCGGCACCCTGCCCTGGAACCTGCCGCCCGAGTCCCGTCTCGCCTACGCCGAGCGGACGCTGGGTTTCCGCCCGTTCGACGTGATCGAGCTGGACGTGCCGGCGGCCGGTCTGACCGGTGCCGCGTTCGTGCTGCCCACCCCGGTCAACCCGGCCACCCGCGGCGGGCACCGGGTCTACCTGAAGCGGATGCTGCTCTCCGAGAGCATCGAAGGCCTGCTGCCGGAGTGGGCGTTCTTCGCCCGCTGTGTGGTCGACAGCACCGAGCTGCGCCCGACCGCGAGCCGCGAGGCTCTGTACGACGACGGCCTGCTCGCCGAGACCCGGGATGCGATCGCCGATCAGCTCCGGGGCTGGCTGGTGCGGCTCTCCACGACCGATCCGCGACGCCTGGCCGCGTTCCTGAGCATTCACCATCTCGGGGTGAAGGCGCTGGCCCTGCACGACGACGAGATGTTGCGGCTGGTCGAGCAGTGGTACCCGATGCAGACCAACATGGGTGAGGTCACGCTCTCCGAGTTCCGGGCCCGGCACGGTGTCCTGCGGTACGCGTCGACCGCAGACGAGTTCCGCCAGCTCGCCGCAGTGGCCGCGGCGCAGGACGTGGGCCTGATCAACGGTGGTTACGTCTATGACGCCGAGCTGATCCAGCGGCTGGCCCTGGTCGATCCGGAGGTGCGTGCCGAGCGGCTCGACCCGACCGATCTGACCACCCGGTTCACCGCCGTGGACACTGAGACCGAGCTACGGTTGCGCCCGTTCCTGGCGGCCGCCCAGCGGCGTCTGGACCGGCTGGGCTGTGAGGTGGTGGTGCGGGTCTTCGACCCGGTCACGCTGCCCGCCCTCTATCTGGTGAGCCGGGAGGCGGCGTTCCAGGACGAGTTCACGGCGAGCCGGGATCAAGCCGACGACCTGTGGGGTGGCGTGCTCGACGCGTTGTCCCGGACGGTTCCGTCGGAGCGCCCGCAGCTGGTTCTCAACCACCGCAATCCGCTGATCCGGCGGGTGACCGCGCTCGGCGACGACGAGTTGGCGGGGCTCGCTGTCGAGTCGCTCTACGGTCAGGCTCTGCTGCTCGGTCATCATCCGATCCGCCCGTCCGACGCGGCTCTGCTGACCACCTCGTTCCTGGGTCTGCTGGACCGGGCCGTGCCGGGGGAGGAATCCCGATGAAGACCGCGCAGGAGCTGTGGGATCTCCTCGGCGAGGCGGACAACCTGCCGTACGGGTCCGCCCGGACCGCGATCGTCGAGCAGGTGCTGCGGCACGTCGACACGACCGATGACGCCGAGTTGAAGTTCTACAGTCGGCTGTTCGCCACGACCTCCTATGCCTATGGCGGCGAGCCGGTGAAGGCGTTCCCCGCCTTCTCGTGGTGCGTGTCCGATTTCGACCGCAACCCGGGGCCGTACCACGAGCGGTGGAAACACAGCCTGCTGTGGCTGTTCAAGAACATGGTCAGTTCCCTGACGGCTTTTCCCGAAGTGCCGCTGGCGCGCACTCGGGCGGTCCTAGACGACATGGAGCGCCGTTACCGGGAGTCCGGCCACGGTCTTCAGCCGGTTTATAAGCACCGCTATCTGATCGCCCGGCATGTCGGCGACCAGGAGGCAGCGGAGTCGTGGTTCAAGAAGTGGCAGGCCGCGCCTCGTAACAGGCTGTCGGACTGTGCCGGCTGCGACCCGACGACGCTGGTCCGGCATCTGGTGGCGGCCGAGCGGTACGAGGAGGCCGCCGAGCTGGCGGGGCCGGTGCTCGCCGGTGACCTGCCCTGTTCGGAGCAGCCGCAGAACATCCTCGGCGAGCTGATGACCGTCTACTTGAAGACCGGCCGTCTGCAGGAGTCCGCTGATGCACACCGGCGTTCCTACCTGCTCGAACGCAACAATCTGGCGGACCTGTGGGAGATCGGCGGGCACATCCGGTTCTGCGCGCGGACCGGGAACGAGCATCGGGGCCTGGAGATTCTGCAGCGGCACCTCGACTGGCTGGATCGTGCGCCGTCACCGGCCACGGCGATGCATTTCGCCGCGGGTGCGGTGGTGCTGCTGCGCCGGCTCACCGAGCTGGGCCATGGTGACTCCCTGATCCGCCGGTCGGATCGGCCGGACATCACCGCTGCCGGGCTGGGCGGGGAGTTGGAGGTGTTCGTCCTGGAGGTGGCCGCCCGGTTCGACGCCCGCAACGGCACCGGACACCAGACCGCGGTGGTCACCGAGTTGATGAACGTCGAGCCGTTCGGTGTTGAGGTTCCGCTCGCCGCCACGGTCCGCCGGATGACGCAGCCGAGCGTCGAGAAGGCGCCGGATCAGAAACCGGAGCCGGTGGTCTCGGTGGATGACACCGCCACCGCTGCTGAGCTGCTCGATCTGGCTGAGCGCTACCACCAGGACGACCGCGACGACGCGGCCCGGACGGTCCTGGCAGCCTTCGAGTCCAGATTCCCGGAGCAGGGAAGAAAAGCGCAGGGAGAAGCTGCGCGGGGCGAAGTGACGATCGCCGCCCGGCTGTGGTCGCTGCGTGGCTTCCTACTACCTGACGACGAGTCCGAGGAGACGGTGGCCGCCTGGGAACGGTCCGCCGAGTTGTTCGCCGAGGCCGGTGACGCCGGTGAAGCCGGCATGATGCGGGCTCGGCTCGCGGTGCTGCGGGCGCGCGACGACGAGCCGACACCCGAGCTGCTGGCGGTGGTGGAGGCGAACGTGGCCCACCACGACGAGCACGGTGACGCGGCGAGCCGGGCGAGCGCCTGGATCCGGTTGTCGCAGATGTTCCGGCTGCTGAACCGGCTGGAGGAGGCCAACGACGCCGGCGACCGGGCGGACCGGTTCGCCGAGGAGACCGGTGACCAGCGACGGCAGGCCTATCACGCGATGGTCCGGGCCCATAACCGGGCGATGGACGACCGTGGCGACGAGGCGGTCGAGGCAGCCAGGCAGGCCTGGGAGTTCTACCGCACGCACGGCCCGGTGCACCGTAGTGCCGAAGCGGCAGTGGTGGTCGGCCAGCTCACCGAGGACACCGAGGAAGCGGTGATCGCGTTCGGCGAGACGCTGGCGTCGGGTCTGCCCGGCCCGGCGCTGGCCGCCCGAATCAACCGGGGCCGTGCATTGATGCGACTGGACCGAGCGGAGGAGGCGATCGACGATTTTGTCGAGGCGGTCGTCATCCTGGCCGGGACCGAGTCCGGCGAGGAGGCCGGTGTCTTCGCCCGGCAGGACCTGGCGCAGGCCTACTACCAGGCCGATCATCTGGCGGAGGCGGCCGAGGTGGGTGAGGAGGCGCTGCTCGGTTTCGAGCGGCTGGACTATCCGGAACCGCTCGCCGAAACCCGGTTCCTGCTCGCCGCCGTCTACCGGAGTCTCGGTGACAACGATCGGGCGCTGGGCATCTACCGGACGCTGATCGAGAGTCTGGCGGACGTCCCGGCCGGTCGGGGGAAGGTCGGTGAGCAGGCTGGTCAGCTTCTCTACGACCTGGACCGGGACAGTGAGGCGGCGTTGACCTTTCGGGCCGCCGCCGAGTCGCTGTACGAGGCCGGCGAACTGGTCGCCGAGTTGCGGGTGCTGCGCCGCCGTCTGATGGCGTTGAACTACGCCGACGAGGTGCCCGAGGCGGAGGAGGTCATCCAGCTGGCCATGCGGCGGTTCGAGGAGTTGCCCGCCGAGGTGGCAGAGCAGCCGGGCGTACGGTGGAGTCGCTCGATCTTCGCTTTTGAGATCGGCAATCTCTATCTGCGCCGGGGTCGTCATGCCGAGGCGGTGCCGCATCTGCGGGGCGCGCCGGAGCGGCTGCGGGAGATCGGGTCGGATGACGAGGCCGACCGGGTGGAGTGCATGCTGGCCGAGGCGCTGCTGCATTCGGGCGGAGCGGTGGAGGCCGAGCGGTTGCTGAGCGTGCTGGTGAAGCGGCTGGGCCCGGACGCGCCGGCCCGGGAGCGGGCTGTTGACCTGTATGAGGAGACGGTAACTCGACTGAACGGCCGTTAAGCCCCGACTTGACGCCGGGTTACAGTTGCGAGGTGACGACGGTAGATCAGCGGCACCGGTCCACTCCGCCGGCTCCGAGGCGGCGGTCACGCCGCGACGAGATTCTGGAAATCGCGGTGGGCCTGTTCGCCTCCCGCGGATATCACGGTGTGTCGATGGACGACATCGGCTCCGCCGCCGGCGTCACCGGCCCGGCTCTCTACCACCACTTCGCCGGTAAAGAGGCGATGCTGGTCGCCGCCTTGATCCCGGTGAGTGAGAGCCTGCTCGCGGGTGGCAAGGAGCGGGTCGCCCGGCATCCGGACGAGGCGGAGGCGGCGCTCGCCGACCTGATCGACTTCCATGTCGAGTTCGCCTTGGCGAACCCGGCGGTGATCGCCCTGCACCTGCACGAGCTGGACCGGCTTCCGGAGGATCCGCGCCGGCAGATCCGAAAACTGCAGCGGCTGTACGTCGAGGAATGGGTCGGTGTGCTGTCCCGGGTGCGCCCGGAGCTGCCCGCCCCCGAGGCCAGGGTGCTGGCCCACGCCGCGTTCGGCCTGATGAACTCGACGCCGTTTCTCGGTGGCGAGGTCGACCGGGTGCGCCGGGCGGCCCTGCTGCGCGACGCCACGATCCACGCACTGACCGGCCACTGAACACTGGACGAGGGGCGATCCCCCAAGGCCGTGTTCGGTGAAACGGAGTAAGCGGACGGAGTAACGACGCCCACGAGGCGATCCTCCCCGACGGAAAGAGGGCCATGATCGAGTCACTGCTCGTCGCGAACCGGGGCGAGATCGCCCGCCGGATCATCCGGACCGCCAAGCGTCTGGGGATCCGGACGATCGCGGTCCACGCGGATGTGGACGCAGACATGCCGTTCGTCCGGGAGGCTGACGAGGCGGTGGTCATCGGCCCGGCGAATCCGGCGGAGAGTTACCGCAACGTCGAGGCGATCCTGGCCGCCGCGAAGTCGACCGGCGCCCAGGCTATCCACCCGGGATATGGCTTCTTGAGCGAAAACGCCCACTTCGCCCGTACGGTCGAAGCCAATGGTCTGGTCTGGGTCGGCCCCGGCGCCGACGCGATCACCGCGATGGGCGACAAGATCAACGCCCGGAATCTGATGGCAGCGGCCGGTGTGCCGGTCGCGCCGGGATCCGCGGATCCGGCCGCCAGCGCCGAGGACGCGCTGGCCACGGCCGAGCGGATCGGTTTCCCGGTGATGGTGAAGGCCGCGGCCGGCGGCGGCGGGATGGGCATGGCCGTCGCCGAGGACGCGGCGGGCCTGGCGAAGGAGTACGAGAAGGTCCACACGTTCGCCGAGCGGATGTTCGGTGACGGCGCGGTGCTGATCGAGCGCTACTTCCCCCGGGTGCGGCACGTGGAGGTGCAGATCCTCGGCCTGGCGGACGGCCGGGTGATCGCCCTCTCCGAGCGGGAGTGCTCGGTGCAGCGCCGCAATCAGAAGCTGGCCGAGGAAGCCCCGTCGCCCGCGGTGAGCCCGGAGCTGCGCGAGCGGATGAAGGCGGCGGCGGTGAAAGCCGGTGCGGCGGTCGGCTACCGCAACGCGGGCACGGTGGAGTGCCTGCTCGACCCCACCACCGGCGAGTTCTTCTTCCTGGAGATGAACACCCGGCTGCAGGTCGAGCACCCGATCACCGAGCTGATTCACGGCATCGACCTGGTGGAGGCCCAGCTTCGGATCGCGTCCGGAGAAGACGTCGAGGTGCCCGGTGTCCAAACCGGTCACGCGCTGGAACTGCGGATCAACGCGGAGGACCCGAAACGGTTCTTCCCCGGCCCCGGCAAGGTGACCACCTGGGTCGAGCCGTCCGGCGAGGGCGTCCGCGTCGACTCCGGTTACGCCGAGGGCGCCACGGTCAGCCAGCACTACGACTCGCTGATGGCGAAACTGATCATCTTCGGCGCGGACCGGGACGAGGTGATCGCCAGAGCCCGTGCCGCGGTGCGGGACTTCGCTATCGCCGGCCCGAAGAACAACCTGCCCTTCTTCGCCGAGTTGCTGGAGAACGAGGAGTTCCTCTCCGGTGACTACGACACCGGCATCGTCGGGCGGATGCGGTGAAAGCGATCATCCGTGAGGTGGCGCCCCGAGACGGTCTCCAGAACGAGGAGCCCATCGCCACCGCTGCCAAGGTCGAGCTGCTCGACGCCCTGAGCGGGACCGGGGTGCGCCGGATCGAGGCGGTCTCCTTCGTTTCGCCCCGGGCGATTCCGCAGATGGCCGACGCCGACGAGGTCTGGGCGAAGTCCTGGCACAACCCGGATGTGCGTTACTCCGCGCTGATCCCGAACACCCGGGGTGCCCAGCGCGCGCTCGCCGCCGGGTTTCGGGAGATCGAGGTGGTGGTGTCGGCGAGCGACACTCACAACCGGCGCAATCTCAATCGCTCCACAGAGGAGTCGCTGGACGACATCGCGCTGCTCATCCCGTTGGTGCACGAGGCCGGCGCGACTCTCGAGGTGATCGTCGCGACCAGTTTCGGCTGCCCGTTCGAGGGTGACGTCGACCCGGATCGGGTGGCGGGCATCGTGGCCAGGGTGCGCGCCGACGGCGCGGACCGCATCGCGTTCGGCGACACGACGGGCATGGCGACGCCGCGGCGGGTTCGAGATCTTCTGTCGGTGGTACGCCCGGACCTGCTCCACTTCCACAACACCAGGGGTACGGGGCTCGCGAACATCCTGACCGCACTGGACCTGGGCGTCTCCGAGTTCGACGCGAGCGCCGGCGGTCTGGGCGGCTGCCCGTATGCCCCGGGAGCCTCCGGCAACGTGGCCACCGAGGAGGTGGTGCACATGCTCCACGACATGGGCATCGACACCGGAATCGACCTGGACCGCCTTATCGAGGCGGCTGCCCTGGCGGAACGCCTGATCGGTCGCCGGTTGCCGTCCGGTGTTCTCCGGGCGGGGCCACGCACCCGCTTGGCGTGATTTCCGGTGACTCTTTCCGGCGTTCGATTTCCCGAATTGCCGGCGTGACTTTCCGCGCGCTCCCGTCGTTACCAATACCGAGCAGCCAATAGCGCCTGTGTTCCTGCCTAAAGGAACGGATCGGCTGCCGTTGACGACGAGGGGTGATCGTGAAGAGCTGGGGGGTCGAGCGCGATGAGCGCACGACGAGCCGCTCCGTGATCACCCACGGCGGCTCCTCGCACATGCCGTCCCACAGCCAGGGGGCGGAGCGGCGACCGGAGCGCCGCGTGGGGTGTGCCCCGCGTGCCTTTGTCGTCTCCGCGGTCGGCGTGCTCCTGAAAGCGGCTGACCAGCCGTCGGAGACCGCACCGAAGATCCACCGGAGTCCCTCCGAACCGGAGGCCCCGGCCCCGATCGTTTCACCGGACTGACCCCGCCCGGCGCTGTCGTCAAGCGCCCGAACCGCGCGATTCCTCAACCGCTTGCGAACGAGCGGCGAATCGCGTGATGCCTTGAGCGTGACGCCTTGAGAAGGCGCTGTCACCAGCGAATTCAGGCTGGAGGAATAGCTCCGGGGAGCCATTGCGCCCGAATTCGGGGTCGGAAGAAAAACTTCATAAACAGAATTGACCATTTGTGAAAGGCATCCCTTCTCTGATGAAGAAGACTTGGGTTCGTAAGACTCTGAGTGTCGGTATCCTCGCGGCCGGAGCCCTGCTGCTCGCCCCGTCCGCTGCCGCGCTGGCCGATACCGGCCAGACCAGTTTCGGCAACTTCGGCATTCTGGACGGCAGCCCGGTGTCCATGCCGGTCGACGTCCCGGCCACCGTGTGCGACACCGCGCTCGGTCTGCTCGGTTCCGCGACCGGGACCGGCGTCTGCGGTAACGAGATCGGCGATCGGCCGCTCGAGAGCCGGACCGTCAAGAAGCAGGTTGAGAGCCGGACCGTCAAGCACGGCAAGAAGCAGGTCGAGAGCCGGGCCTTCAAGCACGACAAGAAGCGCGTCGAGAGCGGCGGCGGGTTCTTCCCGGGCTTCGGCGGCCTCGGTGGTCTTCTCGGCCACAGCAGCTGCGGCAACTCGTACATCAGCTCCTACAGCACCTGCTCGAACAGCGTCGGCTACGTCCACCGCAAGCGGGCCCACTGGGCCAAGCGGGTCGTCCCGGTCTACACCCCGGGTTACGTCATCGGCGGCAGCGACTGCGGTGACTGGAACGTCTACCGCGCCTCGACCCTCTACGGCGTGGTGGGCGACTACGACGACTACGGCAGCTGCGGCGGCGGTTACGACGACAGCTACGGCGTCGTCGTGGCCAGTGGCTACACCAGCGGCGGCTACATCAGTGGCGGCGGCTGCGGCACCTCGATCGGCTTCCTCGACGGCGGCGGCTGCGGCACCCAGGGTGGCTACGCCAACGGCGGCGGCTACGCCAACGGCGGCGGCTACGCCAACGGCGGCAACCCCGGCGGTGCTTACGGCAACCCGGCGCCGGCCAACAACGGCGGCGGCTACGGCAACCCGGCGCCGGCCAACAACGGCGGCGGCTACGGCAACCCGGCCCCGGCCAACAACGGCGGCGGCAACAACGGCGGCTACGCCAATGGTGGCAACCCCAGCACCGGCAACAACGGTGGCACCCCCGGCGGTGCTTACGGCAACCCCGGCGACAACGGCGGCGGCAAGGGCAACCCCGGCAAGGGCAACCCTGGCAAGGGCCCTGGTAAGGGCAACCCCGGCAAGTGTGACGACAAGGACCACAACAAGGACTGCGACAAGAAGAAGCCCGGCAAGACCATCGCCAAGGACGACAACCCGGTCCGCGGCAACCCGGACGGCTACGGCGACCAGGACGTGGACGACGCCGGTTACAAGAACGGTGGCAACCGCGGCAACGTCGCCGAGACCCCGGACGACGGTTACGCCACTCCGGCCGGCGACGCGAACGGCAACACCAAGGTCGGCGGCCGTAGTGCCGAGAAGATCCTGCTGAACGCTGTGCGCTGAAGTATTCGGTGAGACCGAGCGGGAGTTCCTCAGGGGGCTCCCGTTCGGCGTTGCCGGTGTATCACTCTGTGAGATACCCTAACGTTCGTTAAGTCTAACGAGCGTTAAGGAGTGCCATGGACGGCGAGACGCTGGCCGGAGTGCGCAAGCGTGTGCTGGCCGGCGGTGCGGAGCGTTATCACGCCGCCAACGCCGCCAAGGGCAAGCTCTTTGCTCGTGAGCGGATCGCGCTGCTGGTCGACGAGGGTTCCTTCGTCGAGGACGGCCTCTACGCCAACAGTCTCGCCGACGGGCTGCCCGCCGACGGCGTGATCACCGGATCCGCCCGGATCGACGGCCGCGACGTCTGCGTGATGGCCAACGACTCCACGGTCAAGGCCGGTTCCTGGGGCGCCCGGACGGTCGAGAAGATCATCCGGATCATCGAGCGCGCCTACCAGCTCGGCGTCCCGATGGTCTACCTGGTCGACTCGGCCGGCGCCCGGATCACCGACCAGGTCGACCTCTTCCCGGGCCGGCGCGGCGCGGGCAAGATCTTCCACACCCAGGTCAAGGCGTCCGGGGCGATTCCCCAGGTCTGCGCGCTGTTCGGGCCGTCGGCGGCGGGCGGGGCCTACATTCCGGCGTTCTGCGACGTGGTCGCCATGGTCGACGGCAACGCGAGTATGTATCTGGGCTCCGACCGGATGGTCGAGATGGTCACCGGGGAGAAGACCACCCTGGAGGCGATGGGTGGCGCCCAGGTGCACTGCAAGGAGTCCGGCGTCGGGCACTTCCTCTGCAAGTCCGAGCGCGAGGCCCTCGACGTGGTCCGGACCTACCTGTCCTACCTGCCGTCCAACTGGACGAAACGGCCTCCGGCGGCGGCTGCCGCCAACCCCTCGAAGATCGATCTCGGCGGTCTGGTCCCGGCCAGCGAGCGCCAGGCCTTCGACATGCGGCGGTACGTGAAAGGCCTGGTCGACGAGAACTCCTACTTCGAGATCTGGGCTCTGTGGGCCCGGGAGCTGACAGTCGGATTCGCCCGCATGAACGGCGAGGTGATCGGTATCGTCGGCAACAACTCGATGTTCAAGGGCGGCGTGCTCTTCGTCGACTCGGCCGACAAAGCGAGCCGTTTCGTGCAACTCTGTGACGCTTTCAACGTACCGCTGCTGTTCCTTACCGACGTGCCCGGTTTCATGGTCGGCACCGCGGTCGAGCGGCAGGGCATCATCCGGCACGGCGCCAAGATGATCACCGCGATCTCCGAGGCGACCGTGCCGAAGATCTGTGTGGTGGTGCGCAAGGCATACGGCGCCGGTTTGTATGCGATGGCCGGCCCCGGTTTCGAGCCGGACGCCACCATCGCCCTGCCCACCGCGAAGATCGCGGTGATGGGGGCGGAGGCGGCGGTGAACGCGGTCTACGCCAACAAGATCGCGGCGATCGAGGACCCGGAAGAACGGGCCGCCTTTGTCACCGAGCGCCGTGCCGAGTACGAGCGCGACATCGACATCATGCGCCTGGCCAGCGAACTCGTGGTGGACGCCGTGGTCGAACCGGCGGATCTACGGGCCGAACTGGTCCGGCGCTTCCTCGCCGCCCGGGACAAGGACCGTTCGTTCTCGCGGCGTAGGCATGGGGTAACTCCGGTTTAGAGAGAGGTAGTCATGGTCGACTTCCGGCTCGGAGACGAGCACGAGGAGTTGCGGGTCAGCGTGCGGCAGTTCGCTCAGGAGCAGGTCGCGCCGGTGATCGCCGAGCATTACGAGAAGAAGACGTTCCCGTACGAGATCGTCCGCCAGATGGGCAAGATGGGCCTTTTCGGACTCCCGTTCCCGGAAGAGTTCGGTGGGATGGGCGGCGACTATTTCGCGCTCTGCCTGGCCCTGGAGGAGCTGGCCCGGGTGGACAGTTCGGTCGCCGTCACGCTGGAGGCCGCGGTCTCGCTCGGCGCCATGCCGATCTTCCGGTACGGCACTGCTGAGCAGAAGGAACGCTGGCTGCCTCGGCTGACCACCGGTGAGGCACTTGCCGCTTTCGGTCTGACCGAGCCCGGCACCGGTTCGGACGCGGGCGGCACCACCACCCGCGCGGTCCTCGACGAGCGCACCGGCGAATGGGTGATCAACGGGACGAAGGCCTTCATCACCAACTCCGGCACCGACCTCACCTGCCTGGTCACGGTGATGGCGGCGACCGGCGTGCATGAGGACGGCAGCAAGGAGTTGTCGACGATCATCGTCCCGTCCGGCACTCCCGGCTTCACCGTGGCGCCCGGTTACTCCAAGGTCGGCTGGTGCGCTTCGGACACCCACGAACTGTTCTTCGACGACGTCCGGGTGCCCGCCGCGAATTTGCTCGGTGCGCGCGGCCGTGGGCTTGCGCAGTTCCTGCGGATCCTGGACGAGGGGCGGATCGCCATCGCGGCGCTCTCGGTCGGCCTGGCCCAGGGGTGTGTCGACGAGTCGGTGACATACGCCCGCAATCGCACCGCTTTCGGCAAGCCGATCAGCGGCCACCAGGCCGTCCAGTTCCTGATCGCCGACATGGATCTGCGGGCACACGTGGCCCGGCTCGGCTACTACGACGCGGCCTCGCGGATGCTGGCCGGCGATGATTTCAAGCGGTATGCGGCGATCGCCAAACTGAACGCCAGCAACGCCGCGATGGAGAACAGCAGGTGGGCGACTCAGGTCCACGGCGGCTACGGCTTCATGAACGAGTCCGCTGTCGGCCGCTTCTATCGGGACGCGAAGATCCTCGAAGTCGGCGAGGGCACTTCCGAGGTGCAGCGCATGCTCATCGCCCGGGGTCTCGGGCTTTGACCCAGATCAAAACCCTTGCGGCGGTACGATCGGAGCGGGCGCTCGTCCCTCGTACCCAAGCCGGGTCTTGATCTTTTGAAAGGTTCTGAGATCAGGCGGGCAGTGCGGTCTCCGCGCTGCCCGCAGCCGCGCAAGGGTTGACCGCGTCGCGGACGATGCGCAGCGAGTCCAGCAACTCCGTCAGCCGGTCGGCGGGGAGCAACCCGACATACCACCTCTGGACCAGCTCCAGATGCCCCGGCAGAACCTCGTCGAGGCGCTGCGTGCCGACATCGGTGATCACCGCGTAAGAACTGCGCCGATCACTCGGGCACGCCTCCCGCCGGACCAGGCCGGTGCGCTCCATCCGGTCGACGACGCGGGTGACGCCGCTGGTGGAGAGGGTGGTCTGGCCGGCCAGATCGGTCATCCGCAACCGATTGCCGGGCGAGCGGGCCAGGCGCATCAGCACCTCGAACTCCACCTGGGAGAGGTGGTGCTCCTCGAACTGGGCGGCAAAGCGGTTCATCAATCCGGTGTAGGTCTCGGCCAGCAGTCCGACTGCGGTGAGGCGTGGGTCGTCCAGGTCCGTGTTCACGTGGTCAACACTAGCAGGCACTTGACAAGAGGAATATTGCTGCGCATATAGTTGCTCCGTCAGACAAGCATCCCCACAGAGCTTCGAGAGAAGGCAAGCGTCATGACCGTCAGCACCCGTGAGTTCGAAGGTCTTCAGATCCCCGCCGCCGGCACCTACGAGCTGGACGCGGCGCACAAGCGGGTCGGGTTCAGCGTCAAGCACCTCATGGTCAGCAAGGTTCGTGGCCAGTTCGCTGAGGCCAGCGCCACTGTCGTCGTCGGTGAGAACCCGCTCGACTCCTCGGTGACCGCCTCCATCAAGACCGCGAGCGTCGAGACGGGCAACGTCGACCGCGACGGCCACCTCCGCACCGGCGACTTCTTCGAGGCCGAGAAGTACCCGACCATCGAGTACCGCAGCACCGGTGTGAAGTCGCACGCGGGTGCCGAGTTCGTGCTCAACGGTGAGCTGACGATCAAGGGCGTGACCAAGCCGGTCGAGCTGGTCGTCGAGTTCGAGGGTGCCACCACCAGCCCGTACGGGCAGCACCTCTTCGGCTTCAGCGCGCACACCGAGATCGACCGGGAGGACTGGGGCCTGACCTACAACATGGCCCTGGAGACCGGTGGCGTGATGATCGGCAAGAAGGTCAAGATCGAGATCGAGGGTGAAGCCATCCTCCAGCAGGGCTGACAAGTCCTCTGTGGCCTGCGAAAGGCGCCGTCCCGGCTTCCGGGGTGGCGCCTTTCGCATGATCTCTGGCGATCCCCGGTCCGGGATGGCAGGGTTGACCGAGCGCAAGCGTCCGTTCACAGAGCGGTGATCGACGTCCGTTTCGTCCCCGTCGTCCCCGGAGGGGCACATGGGCAAAGAGTTGGTGACCGCCGTCTTCACACCGCACGACCGGGTCCAGTTCCGGGAGAGGGTGCGCCGCTGCCTCGACGTGCTGTCCGAGATGTTGAGGTCCGAGCCGTTCGAAACCGCTGACCCGAGCGCCGGCTTGGAGATCGAGATCAACCTGGTCGACGCCGAGGGCGGACCGGTCATGCGCAACATCGAGATCCTCGCCGACCTCGGTGACCCCCGGTTCCAGCCCGAACTGGGCCGGTTCAACATCGAACTCAACGTGCCACCCCGCCGGCTCGCCGGAACCGGGCTCGGCGACTTCGAGGACGAGATCCTGGACTGCCTGCGTGCCGCCGCCGAATGCGCGCACAAGGACGAGAGCCGGCTCGCGATGATCGGGATGCTGCCCACCCTCACCCCCGAACACCTGGTGCTGGACAGCCTCACCGACAACGAACGGTTCCGGGCCCTGGACGCCGAGATCGTGGGCGCTCGCGGCGACGACTTCCGGATCGACATCCAGGGCACCGAGCGACTGGTGATCAGCAGCGACACCATCGCCCCCGAAGGCGCCTGCACGAGTGCGCAATTTCACCTCCAGGTCGCGCCGGACGACTTCGCGCGCTACTGGAACGCCTCCCAGGCCATCGCCGGGGTGCAGCTCGCCCTCGGTGCGAACGCCCCGTTCCTCTATGGGCGGCAGCTCTGGGCGGAGACCCGGATCCCGTTCTTCGAACAGGCCACCGACGCCCGGCCGGCCGAGTTCAGCGCCCAGGGCGTGCGCCCCCGGGTCTGGTTCGGGGATCGCTGGATCGACTCGATCCTCGACCTGTACGAGGAGAACCTCCGTTACTTCCCGCCGCTGCTGCCGGAACTCAGCGACGAAGACCCGGTTGCCGTTCGCGAAGCCGGAGGAATCCCCCGGTTGTCCGAGTTGAGACTGCACAACGGCACCGTCTACCGGTGGAATCGTCCCGTTTACGACGTCGCCGGTGGTCGGCCGCACCTGCGTGTCGAGAACCGGGTCCTGCCATCCGGCCCGACCGTCGCCGACACGCTCGCCAACGCGGCGTTCTACTTCGGACTGATCGGCCGGCTCGCCGACGAACCGCGGCTCTGGCACGATCTGGAGTTCGCCGACGCCGAAGCCAACTTCCGGGCCGGGGCCCGCGAAGGCATCGAAGCCCGGCTGACCTGGCCCGGCCGGGCTGCGACACCGGCCACCGAACTGGTCCGCGAAGTGCTGCTGCCGCTGGCCCACGCCGGGCTCGACCGGTTCGGGGTGCATCCGGCCCAGCGGGACCGGCTGCTCGGGATCATCGAGGACCGCTGCCGGACCCGGCGCAACGGGGCTACCTGGCAGACGGCCGCGGTCCGGGCCGCCGAGGGGCGGGGCCGGGACCGGGCCGCCGCACTGCGCGAGATGACCCAGCGGTACGTGGAACTTCAGCGCACCAACGAGCCGGTGCACACTTGGCCGGTCTTCTAGCCGGACCACCTACTTCTTCGGATCGTCCTGGTTGATTCGGGCCACCGTCGGTTTCGCCGGTGGCGGGGTGATCGTCGACCTAGGGGCGGGCTCGCCGTTGCCGTTCTTGCGCTTCACCGGAGCCTTTGGTGCGGCCGGCGCCGGCCTCGGACCGGACGACACCGGTTTGGGCGCGGTCGGCGGCGGGCTCACCGGTTTGGGTGCGACCGGCGGTGAGTTCATCGGTTTCGGCACGGACGGCACCGGGGCGGCTGCCGGCAGTTTTCCCTGAGGGGGGACCTGGGCGGTGGCCGGTGGTTTGCCCTGGACGGTGGCCTGCGGCTTTGCCGGGGCGGCTGCCGGTGGCTTTTCCGGAGCGCTTGCTCGGCTCGTCGCCTTCGGGGGCGCGGGCAGCGCTCTTGCCGGTTCGCGCACCGGACGGCTCTTCGCGAGGGCCACGGTCAGCGCGGAGCCGCCCAGGCCGGCGAGAACCGCGTACGGCGCGATCAGGTACGCCGATTGGAGCGGGCCCAGCGTCTCGGTCAACTGTGGAGCCAGCGCCAGGAACGAGAACGCCACCAGCAGCGGCCCGACCGATCCGGAGATCGCCGTACCCAGGCCCACGTCGTTGCGCAGTGCCGCCGGCCCGGCCGCGACCATGCCGATGACAAACGCGGCCGCCAGGGTCAGCACCGCACTGGGCCAGTAGATCCCGCCGTACTGCACCGGGTTCACCGACTCGGCGAACTGCCAGCTCGTCAGATAGGTGGCGAAGTCCCGGCCACTGGCCAGCTCGGCGACCACGCCGGCGATGGCCAGCGCCCACAACCAGAGCGCGGTCCCGATCAGGTTGGCCGCGACCGGCCCGGACGACACCGCCCAGAACGCGACCATCAGACCGGCGATCAGACCCGCCAGTGCGTAGCCCCCGGCCACGAGTTGCGGGGAGAGAGTGTCGGCACGCACCGCCGACCGGGCCGGCAACGCGACCAGGATCAGCGACACCAGCCCGCCCAGAGCCGAAGCCAGGGAGAGCACGAATCGCCACAGCACTCGCCAGCGACCGGGTCGTTCGGCGCGCATCCGCCCGGCGACGACCGCGCCGAGCACGGTCGCGCTCGCGGTGATCCAGGCGGCCCAGCCGAGGCTGCCCAGCCAGGTGCCGTCCGTCTCGGCCGCGGTCACCGGCCAGGCGATCACGCCGAGCCCGTAGCCCAGACCCAGCTGCGCTGCGCCAGTCCCGGCTGCGATTCCAGCGGCGGTGGTGGCCTGTGTAGTCAAGCCCTTATCGGCCATGCCGGGCACTGTACTTGCCGGTGACGATGTCTGGGAAATGGTCGTCTCCGATCGCTTTCCGCTGGTGGGAACACCAACCGACCGACAGGATCAGTTACGTTGACGCTGCCGACACCTGCCAGCGGAAGGAACCGGAGATGCCCGAGGAGCGCGATCCGGAGCGGCCGGACGCTGTGGACGAAAGCCCTGAACCGGGTGGTCACCCGGGGCCTGACGCCGCGGATCGGGACGTGTGGACCGGCCGGGCCGGGGTCCGGCCGTACGGCGCTGTCCGTCGCGATCCCTACGAGGAGGAGAGCGGCTGGGCCGATCCGGCCGCGGTCGAGCCGGCTGGTCGTTGGTGGGCGCCGATCGCTGTCGGCACGGTCGCGGTGGTGCTGCTGAGTCTGCTCGGGTTCGGTGTCGCGGTGATCGTGCAGAGTGCCGGTGAGGACACCGAACCACCCACGGCCACACCGACCGCTGTCCGCATCACGACAGGGCGAGCCGATCCCGGGAACACCACCCCGCCGGCTCAGCAGGTCGAGACACCGGCCACCCCGGCGACGACCGATCCGGCCGATGCTGAGGTGACCGTGCCCGCATTACGTGGGATGCCCCTCGCGGACGCGCAGGCGGCTCTGTCGCGTACCGGTCTGGGGTGGCGGGTGATCCGCCGGGAGAGCGATGCCGAACCGGACACGGTGATCGCCTGCGACCCGGAGGAGGGCCAGCAAGTGCCGTCGGACACTCGCATCACCCTCATCGTGGCCGCCGCGCAGGACGGCTCTTCGCCGTCGGTCGTGCCGTCTGCCAGCAGTCCCGGCTGATCAGTCGCTAGCGGTTGGTGGCGCGAACCGTCCGGGTCGGAACGACTCCCGGACGTGTGGCGGGCTGCCGGCCGTTGCGTGCCCGCGGATCGGGCGCCTTTCCGACCGGCCGCAGGCCGTTGACCTGTACGAAGATGGATCGGCGTTCGACCGCGTCACCGGCCGAGTTCAGTTCGTAGCCGTCCAGCCAGACCCATCCTTCATAGGTCGGCCAGTCGTGCACGCGAATGACCCGGAACAACATTGGTGACGCGAATTGGACGCTTGCCGCCTTCGTCACGTGGATTACATCACCGGACCGAGGTAGGACCACGTCATCTCCTGCCCTGAGACTCATGTGGGATTGTGGACTTTGGTGACAAGTGCATCAGTTTGCCGCCTGACTGCACTTTTTCAACCCCCCGACGGATATGACCATCGAAGGAGGTTGCGGAACGTCACTGCCGCCGAACAGCCCCACCCGTGTCGGGGCGGAAGTCCATGAAGGACCTCCGATGGCTCGGCGCCCCGTGATGGACGTCGTTTTGGCACTAATTAACCACTTCTGGCCAAGCCGCTCAAGAACATTAAGTGACGCTGGCCATACGGAAAGATTGCACCACCAGTGTCGTCGATGCAAGTTGCATGTCACGCTTCCGTGATCCTGCGTGATCATCCACTGTGCTTGAACGATCATGATCGCGCCGGGAGACTGGATCGGTGAATCGACGCCGCAGCCCCACCCTCCGTCGACGCCGCCTCGGTGTGGAACTGCGCAGACATCGTGAGGCGGCCGGCGTGACCATCGACGTGGTGGCGGAACGACTTGGTTGTTCGCCATCGAAGATATCCCGCATCGAAACCGGACATACCAGTGCCAGCCCTGTTGACGTAAGTGACATGTTGGCCATTTATGGTGTGAATCCTGACATAGCGGGCGAACTAGTAGAAATATCGCGAGACGCCCGTCAGAAAGGCTGGTGGCATCCGTTCTCCACCGTCCTGAACAGCACTTATGTCGGCTTCGAAGCTGAAGCTAGATCAATTCAGGCGTACGAACAGCAAGTGATTCCCGGTCTGTTGCAGAGTGAGGAATACGCCCTGGCTCTCATTGGATCCGCCCGATGGGATGACACCGATCAGAGAATCGCGCATCGGGTCCGCGTCCGCATGCAACGCCAGTCGTTGTTGATTCAGGACGATCCAATAGATCTTTGGGTGGTGCTCGATGAAGCGGTGGTGAGTCGCCCCGTCGGCGGTGACGCGATCATGCGTGACCAGCTTCGACATCTGGTCGAGGCCGCGCGGTTGCCGAATGTGACTCTCCAGATCCTGCCGTTCGAGGTCGGCGCACACGCCGCCATGGACGGCACGTTCACGATTCTCGACTTCCCGGACATAGATCCCGCCGTGGTCTTCACCGAGAACGCGGCTGGCGGTCTCTTCCTGGAGAAGGACGACGAACTCCGCAAGTACCGCGAGGTCTTCGACATCATCCGGGCTGCCGCCCTTGATCCGGAGGATTCCATCGAGATGATCGAGATGCTGGTAGAGGAGCCATTGTGGAAATCGAGGCGAAGGGCCTCCGGGTCGACCTGAACCGGGCCCAGTGGTTCAAGAGCACGCGCAGTGGCCCCAACTGCGACAACTGTGTCGAGGTGGCGTTTGTCGGGGAGGCGATCGCGGTACGGGACTCGAAGAACCCCGCCGGCGCGGCGCTGATCTTCACAGCCGCCGAATGGGACGCGTTCGTGGGTGGTGCCAAGGACGGCGAGTTCGACCTCTGAGAACGTAGGTACGGCCGGTCCGGCGACATGATCGCCCGGGCCGGTCGTTGCTATTTGCCCGTTTTTCCGTCGCTGGACCGGGATCGCCTCGTTGAAGAGTCCAAGCGCGGACCGGACTGCGCTGTGGGCCGGGACACATCACCGAACGAGGCAAGGCAGGCAGATGACGATTGGTTCCGACAATCTCAGCAACGGTTCGCCGACGGCGCAGGATCGGTTCAGCGGCGGTGTGAGTGCGTACCGGCAGGGCCGGCGCGACGCGCTGGACAGCACCGACGGCGAACTGGTCCGCTCCACGTCAGGCCTGCCGACCCGGTCGCCGGGACGGTCGCACAGCAGCCTCGAGCCGAGCAGCCCGCTGGACCGGGCCGCGAAGCTCCCCTCCCTGGACATGCAGGGCCTGAGTGATTCCTTCAGCTCCAGCAGCAGTTGGAGCGACAGCGGCTCGTCCGGCCAGTCGATGGCCGATCATCCGCTGTTGCGCGGGCTGCTGATGGAACTCCCGGCCCGTGGCACCTTGCCGCCGTCGGACTGGCTGGACCGCTGGTTCGAGGCGACCCGGTCCATTTTGGAGCTTCTTTACCAGCAGGAGGCCCGCCGGCACTAGGTCCCACCAGGCTTCGACGTTCGGTCAGGCTTCCGCCGGACTCCACGGTAGCCGCGCTTTACGGTCTGCCGGGTTTACAGCCAGTTTGTTTCACGATCTGCCTCGTCTTACGCGAGGTTTTACGGTCTGCCGCCTCGTCTCAAACGAGGTGGAAACCGGGTGTCAACGCACGCCTGCCGGGACTCGCTCCCGGTCGATCGTCGCCAGCACCAGCGGGGCCAGCCGGTTGTGGCGCAACGCCGCCCGGACACCGATCCCGGCGATCGCCAGTGCGATCCCGAGAACGGCGAAACCCGCCACCCCGGTCGACTCGCCGGCCGGCAGCGTCACCAGGCCGGCCGCGATCGGCAGGCCGACCAGCGCGGCCAGACCGGTGACCTGCAACGGCGCGGCCAACAGCGGATGGGCCGCAGCGGCCCGCAGGCCCGGCGGAATCGGGGTGAGCGGCGCGGTGGTGAAGGCCCCCGCGCCGCGCCGGACCCGTCCGAGGCGGCGCACGGTCGCGGCGACCACGAGAAGACCGGGGATCGCCGGCAGCAGGGCCGCAGTCGGGGCGGCCTGGACACCCGGCAGCATGGTCGCGACGAGGGGCACCGCGATGAACACCGCGAGACCCGCGATGATCAGTGCGGTCACCAGCCCGGCTCGGCGGCGGAGCTGGTGCGCGGTGCGGGCGGTGGGCAGAGCGTCGGAGAGCAGCCCGGCAGCGAGCCAGGCCGCGGCGAGCGTGCCGATCATGATGACGTCCACAGCGGTGTCCACATCGACAGCGTTCACCGTTAACGCAAGCTTCGAAACCGGGTTATGCCCGGAACGTCAACCCGTAGGGGTTACCGGCGGCTGAGAGTGATCACTCCATTGCAGAATGTGGACATCCTGGCTGACTAGAAGTGATCTGTGCCGCAGTGTCGGAAAAAGATCAGACCGCGAACTCACGCACCGGCTCGGTGGCCGGGGCCGGCGGGGTCGCCTTCCACAGACCGAGCTTCTGCGCGCCCAGCCGGCTCAGATAGGCCGGGTTCAGCAGGATGTAACGCTTCCACAGCCGCTTCGGCTCCAGGCCGAGACGCCACAGCCACTCGAGGGCGTACTTCTGCATCCACGCGGGCGGGTTCTTCAGCAGGCCGGCGTGGTAGTCGAAGGCGGCGCCGACGGCCAGCAGCGGCATGTCCAGCAGCGGGCGCATCGCGTAAGTGAAGATCTCCTGCCGCGGGCAGCCCAGGCCCACCAGCACGATCCGGGCCCCGGAGGCCTTGATGCGATCGGCGATGGCCTCCGGCTCACCCGGCTGTGACCTCCGGAACTTCGAAGCCTCCACCCCGGCGATCTTCAGAGCCGGGAACATCCCCTGAAGAGCCGGAACAAGCCGCTCCAGGACGGGATCGGTCGAACCGTACAGATAAATCGGCAGACCCTCGGCGGCGGCCTGCTCGACCACTTTCAGGGTCAGCGAGGGCCCGTACACCCGATCGGTCAGGCCGGCCCGGTGCAACACGTTCAGCGCCCAGCGAACCGGCTGGCCGTCCGGAGTGACCAGGTCGAAAGAGTTGAGGCGGGCGTTGTGAGCTGGATCCTCGACCCCGGTCATCACCCCGTGCACGGCCAGCGCGGTGACGGCGAATCCGCGCTGCTCACGAGCAGCCTCGATGATCTGCGCAGTGGCAGTCGCATAGTCCGTGGCGTCGACGAGCACGCCGAGAACGTTGTGTTTGCCCTGCCGAACACCAGCACCAGTCGCAGTCACGACCGCACCCCACCCTGAAAGCCGATTGAGGCGGCGAGCATAACGCTCCCCGAACCTTCACCCGAAAGTTGACGCCCCCGCGGCATTCTTTGAGTACGCAAGCTCACCCCTGTACCACCCGCAGGGGTGTTGATCGTGAAAACCGCGACATCCAGGCGATCCGCACCCACCGCAGTGAAGCGTAACCAAATCGCAGCCGCGCCCATCGGAGTGAACCGCGACGGAACCTCGAACCGGGCCCACCGTGATGCGGGGTTTCCGGGGGCTCGGCCTACGGAGTAGATATGACGAGGGCGACCGCCGGTCCGCGCTTTCCGCGGACAGAGGTCGCCCATTCACTCTCGTGGGGATGGGGGGAGTTGAACCCCCACGTCCTTTCGGACACACGGACCTGAACCGTGCGCGTCTGCCATTCCGCCACATCCCCATGTGACTTGCTTCCAAGATCATACATCTGATCTTTTCGGCTGAACCAGGCGGGTTGGGCCTGCTTCTTGTTACTGGCTGCGACAGACTACGCTGTCGCACGTCACTAAGCGAGTTTGTATCGCCCCGCGACGGAGGAAACACTAGCACGGCGTCATGGGGCGCCATACGAGGGTCAGAAGTGCCGGCAGCTCTTGCACTAAGGATGCGCAAGCGGTCGCCGGATACCATCATGTCCTCGGAACCCGAGGAGGAGCCGGTGAGCGTGCTGCAGCGCTTTGAGAAGCGATTGGAAGGCCTGGTCGAGGGGGCCTTCGCGAAGGTCTTCAAGGGTGTCGTTCACCCTGTGGAGATTCTGAATGCCATGCAGCGGGAGGCCGAGGCACACAAGGCCATTCTCGCCGGTGGCCGCACCCTCGTGCCGAACCGCTATGTGATTGATCTGTCGCCTTACGACCACAGTCGTCTGGCGCCGTACGCTGCCGCGCTGGCGCAGGAGCTGGCGCAGTCCCAGGCCGAGTTCATCGGTGAGCAGGCCTGGACCGTCTACGGCGATGTCATCGTCGAGATCGAGCGCGGCGACGGTCTGGACACCGGGATGTTCCGGGTCACGGCCGAGGTCTACACCGGTGGCGAGGTCGCCCCGGTGCAGCAGCCGGCTTATGACGCCGGCCCGCAGTATTCGCCCTACGACCAGCAGGGTGGCGGTTATCAGCAACAACAGCATCATGGCGGTCCGCGCAGCGTGGGCCTGGTCTCCGGCGATGGCCGGACCTACCCGCTGCAGATGGGCTCGACCGTGATCGGCCGCGGTGATCAGGCGAACCTGCGCCTGCCCGACGTCGGCATCTCCCGCCGGCACGCCCGGCTGGACTACGACGGCAACCAGGTCGTGCTGACCGATCTGGGATCGACGAACGGCACCATGGTCAACGGCCAGCGGGTGTCCGCCGTCGCTCTCAATCCGGGCGACATGATCCAGTTGGGGACGACCACACTCACCTTCCGAGTGGACGGCTAGCGGCCTTGCCCGAATTCGTCCTCACCGTCGCCCGGTTCGGGTTCCTCATCCTGCTGTGGATCTTCGTGTTCACAGTGGTCGGAGTGATCCGGCGGGACCTCTTCGCGAGCAACCGGCCCAAGAGCATCGTCGCCAGCCCTCGGGGGGTGGGTGGCGCGGTGCTCCAGGGCCGGCCCGCGAAGGTGAAGCGCGGTAAGGCGGCACGGCAACTTGTCGTGACTGCCGGTAACTTGGCCGGCACTCGAATCACTCTCGGTGAGGCTCCGATCTCGATCGGCCGCGCCGAGGATTCGACGCTTGTCATCACCGACGACTTCGCGTCCGCCCGGCATGCCCGGTTGGTTCCCCGCGAGGGCCAGTGGTTCGTCGAGGACCTCGGCTCGACCAACGGCACTTACCTTGATCGCGGTAAGGTCTCCGGACCCACTCCAGTCCCCCTTGGCGTTCCGATTCGGATCGGGCGCACTTCTCTCGAGTTACGGCCATGACCCTGACCCTGCGCTATGCCGCCCAGAGCGACCGCGGTCTGATCCGAGACCTGAACCAGGACTCCGTCTACGCCGGGCCGCGACTTCTCGCTGTCGCGGACGGCATGGGCGGCATGGCCGCTGGTGACGTCGCGTCCAACATCGTCATCGCCGCGATGGCGCCACTCGACGACGACGTCCCTGGTGACGCCATGGTCGATGCCTTGCGGCACGCCGTCGGGACCGCAAATCAGCAACTGCGGGACACCGTCGACGCCAACCCTCAACTCGAGGGGATGGGGACCACGCTGACCGCGGTCCTCTTCTCCGGCAGCAAGTTCGGCATGGTGCACATCGGGGACTCCCGGGCGTACCTGCTGCGCAAGGGCGAGTTCGCCCAGATCACCAAGGACGACACGTACGTCCAGATGCTGGTCGACGAGGGCCGGGTCACCCTGGAGGAGGCGAGCAGCCACCCACAGCGGTCGCTGCTCACCCGGGCGCTGGACGGCCGCGACATCGACCCGGAGTACTCGGTTCGCCAAGTGCTCCTGGGCGACCGGTACCTGATCTGTAGTGACGGCCTGTCCGGTGTGGTCAGCGGCGAGACGATCGGGCAGACGATGCGCGATCTGACCGACCCGCAGGCGTGTGTCGAGCGGCTGGTGCAACTCGCGTTGCGCGGCGGCGGTCCGGACAACATCACCGTGATCATCGCCGACGCTGTCGACGGCATCGTCGAGCAGGCCCCGATCGTGGGTGGCGCGGCCTCGTTGGACCGTGGCAACACCACCATCGCGGACAGTTCGACCTCGGCGGCCCGTGCCGCCGCGCTCAAGCCGCCACGCCCGGCCCAGCCGGAGCCGTCGAACGGTTACGAGCGTGAGGCCGAGCCGGCCGGTCACCCGGTGCGGAACACCCTGCTGGTGCTGCTCCTGCTCGGTGTGCTCGGCGGCGGCCTGTGGGCCGGCTGGCGGTACACCCAGGGTCAGTACTACGTCGGTGCGACCGAACAGGGGCAGCTCGCCATCTTCCAGGGCGTGCCCGGTCAAGTCGCCGGCCTGGACCTGTCGACGGTGAGCGAGACCAGCCAGGTCCGACTCGACGACCTGACCACGGTCGCGCAGGAGCGGGTCAAGCAGGGCATCCACGCCACGGATCAGGCGGCGGCTCGCACCACGCTGACCGACCTGACCAAGGACGAGCCGTCCAACCCGAACCTCAAGCCGATCTGCGCTCCCGCCGGCACCACGCCGCCGGCCAGCGCCTCGGCCAGTCCAACCGCGGCTCCGAACCGTAGTGCCAGCGTCTCGGCGCCGGCTGACGGCGCCTCGGAAAGTGCTCCGCCGACGGTCGACCCGGTCGGGTGCCGGACCGTCGACTGAGTATCGGCCTACACGTCTGGGGATAATTCTTGACCGCGCCCGCCATACCGGCTCCCGCGCCCGCCTCCACGGGCGAGATGTCGCGTATCCGGGGCTGGAAGACGCGCCGTAACGCTGAACTCGGGCTGCTGGTGTTCGCCATGGGCCTAGTCGCCGCTTTCGGGGCGACTGTCGAGGCGAACCAGTTCGACAAGATCAATGCGAACTTCTGGGTCCCGGCCGCGCTGATCGGCGTCCTGTTCCTCGGTCTGCATATCGTCGTCCGGTTCACGGCGCCCTACTCCGACCCGGTGCTGCTGCCGTCGGTGGCGCTGATCAACGGCATCGGAGTGGCGTTCCTGCGCCGCCTGGACATCGCCCGGGCGCTGTCCAGGGATCTGCCGGTGCCGGGGTTCTTCGCCGACACCAGCGGGCGACAGCTCGCCTGGACGCTGCTGTCGCTGGTGCTGGCCGCGGTGCTGCTGCTGGTTCTGCGGGACCACAAGGCCATCACGCGGTACGCGTACACGCTCGGCCTGATCGGCATCGTGCTGATGATGATCCCGGCCGTGCTGCCCGCGAAGTACTCCGAGGTGAACGGCGCCAAGCTGTGGATCAAGTTCGGCGGGGCGTTCTCCATCCAGCCGGGTGAGTTCGCCAAGATCGCACTGGTCTCGTTCTTCGCGTACTACCTGGTCCGCAAGCGCGAAGTGCTGTCCCTGGCCAGCCACCGGTTCCTCGGGATCGACTTCCCGCGCGGCCGGGACCTGGGCCCGGTTCTGACGGTGTGGCTGTTCAGCCTTCTGGTCCTGGTCTTCGAGAAGGACCTCGGCACCGCACTGCTCTACTTCGGGCTCTTCATCGTCACGCTCTACGTGGCGACCGAGCGGTCCAGTTGGCTGATCATCGGTCTGCTGCTGTTCTTCGGCGGCGTCTACGTGGCGTACCTGCTGGGCAGTGTGGTCGGCGGCCCGTTCGCGAACTTCTATGACCGCGCCGCGGTGTGGCTCGACCCGTTCTCCCAGGCGAACTACGAGCGGGAGGGTGGCAGCAGCTACCAGCTCGTTCAGGGCCTGTTCGGGCTCGGCACCGGCGGCATGTTCGGCACCGGACCGGGCGCGGGCTCGCCGGGCCGGGTGCCCGAGGTGCGCAACGACTTCATCTTCGCCGGTCTCGGTGAGGAGATCGGCCTCTTCGGCCTGGCCGCGCTGCTGGTGATCTACCTGCTGATCGTGGAGCGTGGCCTGCACGCCGCCCTGGCGGTCCGGGACTCGTTCGGCAAGCTCGTCGCCGGTGGTCTCGCCTTCACCCTCGGCCTGCAGATCTTCGTCATCCTCGGTGGCATCACCGGGCTGATCCCGCTGACCGGCCAGACCACCCCGTTCCTGTCCTCCGGTGGTTCGTCACTGATGGCGAACTGGCTGTTGATCGCCATGCTGTTGCGGATCTCCGACGCGGCCCGGCGACCGGGGAACGTGGTGGCCGACCGGCCCGGCGGGGCACCCAAGAAAGCACCCACCCAACTGCACGGCGCCATGACGGAGGTGATCAAGCCGTGAACGGTCCGCTCCGACGCTCTGGTGTGGTCATCATGGTCCTGTTCGGCGCGATTTTCGCGAAGCTGAACTGGGTCCAGGCGTACAAGGCCGACGAATACCGCACCGACGGGCGTAACCAGCGCGTCCAGATCGCCGAGTACGAGCGTCCCCGCGGGGTGATCGAGGCCGGTGGTGTCCCCCTGGCCGAGAACATCGACACCGGTGGCGAACTGAAGTACCAGCGGGTCTACCCGAAGAAAGAGGTCTACGCCCCGGTCCTCGGGTACAAGCCGCTCAGTGGTCTGGCGGTCGGCATCGAGTCGGCCGAGAACGACATCCTCTCCGGCGCCAGCGACAAGCTCTTCGCGGACCGGCTCAGCGAGATGTTCACCGGTGACACCGCCACCGGCGGCAACATCGTGTTGTCGCTGATCCCGCGTGCGCAGGAAGTCGCCTGGAAAGAGCTGAAGAACAACGAGCGCGGCGCCACCAAGGGAGCGGCGGTCGCCATCAACCCGGCCACCGGCGCGGTCCAGGCCATGGTCTCGTTCCCGAGTTACGACCCGAACCCGCTGGCCAGCCACGACACGAAGGCAGCCGGTGAGGCGTACAACGAGCTGAACTCGGACAAGAGCCAGCCTCTGCTGAACCGGGCCGTCGCGAACACCCTGCCGCCCGGCTCGCTCTTCAAGGTCATCGTCTCGGCGGCGGCACTGGAGAACGGCTACAGCCTCGACAGCAGCATCCCGGCCGGCAACACCTACCAGGAGGGCGGCGCGACGATCCGCAACTCCGAGGACGAGGTGTGCCCCGGTAGCCAGACCAACCTCAAGGACGCGCTGACCACGAGTTGCAACACCGCGTACTCCAAGCTCGGTGTGAAGCTGGGCCGCGACGTGGTGCTCGACAAGGCCAAGGACTTCGGCTTCGAGGACGAGACGCTCAAGGTCGGCGACCTGGACAGCGGCAAGGGCCTGACGGTGGCGGCCAGCCGGACCGGCACCATCTCCAACAAGGACGGCAGCGTCGACAAGGCCGCGCTGGCCCAGTCGTCGATCGGTCAGCGGGACGTCCGGATGACGCCGATGCAGGGTGCGATGATCGCCGCCACGGTGGCCAACGAGGGCAAGCAGATGCGGCCCTACCTGGTGCAGCAGCAGCTCGACTCGAACCGCGGGACGATCTACACGGCCGGTCCCAAGACGCTGCGCCAGCCGATCAACTCGACGGTGGCCGATGGGTTGCGCGAGATGATGGTCAGCGTCGTCGAGAACGGCACCGGCAAGAGCGCCAAGATCGACGGTTTCGAGGTCGGCGGCAAGACCGGTACCGCCCAGAACGTCGCGGACGGCGACCCGCACGGTTGGTTCATCGGTTTCGCCTACAAGGACGGCAAGGCCGTCTCCGCGGTGTGCGTCATGCTGGAGAACGTGCCCGGTGGTCGTGCCAGCGCCGAGGCTGCCCGCATCGCCGGGCTCATCATGAAGGCCACGGCCGCGCAGGGAGGGAACTGACATGATCCGCCCGGGGGTCACGCTCGGTGGGCGATACCGCTTGGAAGAGCGGATCGCCGGGGGCGGCATGGGCGATGTCTGGAAGGGCATCGACGATGTGCTGGGCCGGACCGTCGCGGTCAAGATCCTGTTGCCCGCCCTGCTCGACGAGCCGGGCTTCGCCGAGCGGTTCCGCGGTGAGGCCCGGACCATGGCCACCATCAACCACCCGGGCGTCGTGGACGTCTACGACTACGGCAGCGACCAGTCGATCGCCTTCCTGGTGATGGAGTACGTCGAGGGTGACGCTCTCTCCCGGACACTGAGCCGGGTGGGCCGGCTCACCCCGGCGCGGACCATGGCGCTGGTGGCCCAGGCCGCCGACGCGCTTCAGGCCGCGCACGGCAACGGCATCGTGCACCGGGACGTCAAACCCGGAAACTTGCTGGTACGGCCGAACGGCACCCTGGTCCTGACCGACTTCGGCATCGCCCGCTCGGCACTGGTGGGCCAGCTCACGGTGGCCGGCGCGGTGCTCGGCACGGCGTCGTACATCTCGCCCGAGCAGGCCGCCGGCGACGTGGCCACCGCGGCCTCCGATGTGTACGCCCTCGGTGTCGTCGCCTACCAGTGCCTCTCCGGCCACCGTCCGTTCGACGGTGCCACCCCGATCGAGATCGCCATGAAGCACGTGCGGGAGACCCCGCGCCCGCTTCCCGGCGACATCCCGCCCGCGGTTCGCGCCATCGTGGAACGCGCGATGGCCAAGGACCCGACGACCCGCTGGCCCAGCGCCTCGGCGATGGCTGCGGTGGCCCGGCAGGCGGCGTCCTCACTGACGACCGCGCAGCAGCCGGTCGCACCGCAGCAGCCGCCGGCACAGAACCCGCGTCCGATCAGCGCCCCGCCGAACCGCCCGCAGTCCGGCGGTCCGATGTCAGGTGCGGCCCGAGCCGCGGTTCCGCGGCCGGTGTCGGGTGCCCGGGGCGCGGCTTCGGTGCCGACCCCGCCACCGATGGCTCAACCCATCTCGCCGGCCCCGCCGCCGTACCGGCCGCAGTCGGCTCCACCTGCCAACCCCTACCACCCGGCCGCTGCCAAACCGGAGAGCACTTTCGGACGCCAGGTGCTGGTCGTCCTCGCTGTGGTGCTGGCACTGCTGGTGCTGCTCTGCGCGGGAGTCATCTCTTTCCTGTTACGAACCGGCAACGGCAATACCGTCTCAGGCAGCACGCTGGGTTATCACAGCAGCTCTGAGGCTATTCTCCGCTCGGGCGTGGTTGCTGACCGAATGTCGGTGGCGTCGTACCGTCTAAAGAAGGCCGATGCCCAGCTCGGTCGGTTCCGACCTAACGAAGGACGACAGACGTTATGACGGCTCAGGCCCGCCTGCTCGGTGGCAGGTATCAGGTCGGCGAGCTGCTCGGCTACGGCGGCATGGCAGAGGTGCACAAGGGTCGTGATCTGCGCCTGGGCCGGGACGTTGCGATCAAGATGCTGCGCACCGATCTGGCCCGTGACGCCACCTTCCAGGAGCGGTTCCGTCGCGAGGCGCAGAACTCCGCGGCGCTGAACCACCCCGCGATCGTCGCCGTCTACGACACCGGCGAGGAGATCTCGGCCGCCGGCGAGAAACATCCGTTCATCGTGATGGAGTTCGTCAACGGGCAGACCCTCAAGGAGCTTCTCGCCCAGGAGCAGCGTCTGCAGCCACGCCGGGCGCTGGAGATCATCGCTGATATCTGCGCGGCTCTGGAGTTCAGCCACCGGCACGGGATCATCCACCGGGACATCAAGCCCGGCAACGTGATGATCACGCAGAGCGGCCAGGTCAAGGTGATGGACTTCGGCATCGCCCGGGCCCTGGCCAGCGGTGCCACCACGATGACCCAGACCAGCGCGGTCATCGGCACCGCACAATATCTCTCCCCCGAGCAGGCCCGCGGCGAGTCGGTCGACGCCCGCTCCGATGTGTACGCGGCCGGTTGTGTCCTCTTCGAACTGGTCGTCGGGCATCCGCCGTTCGTCGGTGACAGCCCGGTCAGCGTCGCCTACCAGCACGTTCGGGAGGAGCCGAAACCGCCGAGCTCGATCGTCCGCGACCTGCCGCCGGAGATCGACGCGATGGCGTTGAAGGCGCTCTCGAAGAACCCGCTCAACCGTTACCAGAGCGCCCAGGAGATGCGCGCCGACGCGTTGCGTGCCGTCTCCGGGCGCCCGGTCATGGCCACCCCGGTGATGAGCCAGGCCGAGACGATGGCGCTGAACGGCGGCCCGCAACAGTGGCAGCCGCAGGGCGCCACCACCATGCAGCGCCCGGTCCAGGGCGGCTATCCCGGTGGCGTCCAGCAGAAGCCGGAGAGCCGGTCCTCGTGGGTGATGGCCGTGGTGGCTGGCCTGGCGGTGCTCGTCGTGGTGGTTCTGGGCGTGGCCCTGGCGATGAACCGCAAGGCCGACTCCGGGACCAACACCGCCAACGAGCCGGTCCCGGTGGCGATGCCCAAACTGGAAGGCCTGTCGAACAAGGACGCGGTGGCCGAGTTGACGCGGCTGAAGTTCACCAACTTCAACGCGACGGACCCGGAGACCGGCGAGGACTGCAACAACACGGTCAGCAAGCAGAACCCCGATCAGGGCGCGACCGTGCAGCTCACCGACCCGGTCACCTACACGATCTGCACCAAGCCGGAAGAGGTCCCGGTCCCCAGCGACCTGAGGGGCGGCAGTTTCAACGCCGTCAAGGCGACGCTGGAGGGCCTCGGTCTCAAGGTGGACCCTCGCGAGGTCGACAGTATCCAGCCCAAGAACCAGGTCATCGAAGTCGAGAGCGCGGGTGAGAAGGTGCCGCCCGGCACCACGATCACCGTCCGGTACTCGAACAACAACCTGGTCGAGGTGCCGGATCTCAAGGGCCGGTCCCAATCGGCGGCGGAGGCAGTGCTCAACGAGCGTGGTCTGATCGCCAACGTCGTGCTGGTGCAGGCCGACGGTGAGCCGGGCACGGTTCTGGATCAGAGCCCGGTGAAGGACAAGAAGGTCAAGAAGGGCAGCACGGTGACCATCCAGGTCATCGAGGAGCAACAGCCCAACCCGGACCCGAGCACCTCGGAGTCGACCGGAACCGGCGACGGCGAGGGCGGCGGGGAAGAGAACCCCTGACCACCGAAACAGTGAAGGCCGGTGCCCGTCGGGGCACCGGCCTTTTTCATGCGTTCACGCGGTGGCGAAAGCCGAGCGGCGGCGGATCTCCACCTCGGCGGCGAGAGCCGGGGCCTTCTCCAGGGCGGACGGGAGACCGCACGACGCCAGCCAGTTCGCCAGCATGGTGTGTCCGCCTTCGGTCAGTACCGACTCGGGGTGGAACTGGACGCCCTCGATCGGGAGCGTCCGGTGCCGCATCGCCATGACCACGCCGGATTCGGTGGTGCCGGTCACCTCGATCTCGGCGGGCAGCGTCTCCGGCACCACGGCGAGCGAGTGGTAGCGGGTCGCGGTGAACGGGTCGGGCAGCCCGGCCAGTACGCCGGTGCCCTTGTGGTGCACCTCGGAGGTCTTGCCGTGCAGCAGTTCCGGAGCTCGGTTCACGGTGGCTCCGAAGGCCGCTCCGATCGCCTGGTGACCCAGGCAGACACCGAACATCGGGAGCTTTCCGGCGTACGCCTTGATCACATCCATCATGATCCCGGCTCGGGTCGGCTCGCCCGGACCCGGCGACAGCAGAATGCCCGCCGCGCCGAAGCCGCCGACCTCGTCCACGGTGATCTCGTCGTTGCGCCGGACCTCGCACTCCGCGCCGAGCTGGCCGAGGTACTGGACCAGGTTGAACACGAATGAGTCGTAGTTGTCGATCACCAGAACGCGCACGTCGTCACCTGCTGGAGAAGGGGTTCGGCTGATTGGATTCGGTGCTGTAAGGAAGGTCTTCGTCGGGACCCTCGTCGCCGGGGATGGTGGTGTCGGCGTCCTGTCCGGTGCCGGCCTCGACCTGGACGTCGTCGAACGGCAGGAACGGAGTGGCCCACGGGAAGACGACGTACCACAGCAGCGAGCCGATGGCCGTGAGCAGTACGAGCGAGCAGGTCACCTTCCCCCAGAGACCGCCCGGCAACTTGCGCCAGATCCACGCGTACATCCGGTCACGCCTTCATCTCGGCCGGCATGCCGGCATCCGCCTTGGTCTGGTCCCGCGGGACCGTCTCGACCAGCTCGGCGTGGATGATCAGACGCTCGTAGTTGTTGAACTTCGGGTTGCAGGTGGTCAGGGTGAGCACCGCTTTGGTGGGCTTGGCCTTGGGCTTGCCGGGGACCGCGGCGACCACCTCGACCTGATACGGCTTCACGACTTCCTGCTGGTAGACGTGGTAGACGTACCAGCTGTCGCGGGTCTCGACGCCGATGACGTCGCCGTCCTTGAGCTCGTCCAGCCGCCAGAAGATCTTCCGGACCCGGTGGCCGGCGACCGAGAAGTTGCCGATCTGGCCGGGCTTCGCGGTGTCCGGGTAGTGGCCCGGGGCGTAGCGGATGTCGTCGGGCGTGACGCCGTCGACGACCACCCACTTCTTGTCCAGCTTCGGGATGTAGAGGCGGCCGACCAGGTCGGCGCCGGGCGCGGCCGGGCCCTTCTTGGTCGGGGCGGTCGCTGCCGGGCTCGGGTCGGCCCAGGCCTGGTCCAGTTCGGAGCCGAGATGATCCTGCTCGGCGTCGACCGCGGCCGAGTTGCCGAAGACCTGGTAGCCCGCGAAGAGCAGCACCACCAGACCGAAAGTGATCATCAGCTCGCCGGAGGTGCGAATGCCGGTGCGCAGCCGGGAGCCGATGGTCGGGCGGGTCAGCTCGGAGTAGACGCTCTTGTAACCCTCGTCGGTCTGCTCCGGCCGCAGCTTGACCACGCGCTCGCCACGTTTGCCCGGCTCCGCTTCGTCGGTGTCCGGCTCGGGCGGAGCGACCGGGCGGGCGCCCGGGCGGCGGGGGCGACCGGCGCCGCGCCTAGGACGGCGTCGGGACCGGCCGCCTCCCGAGCGGCCTGGGCGGCGCTTCCCGGCGTGGCCTTTCTGGCCGGGTCGGCGGCGGGCAGGGTGGGCAGGATGCCGGTCGGGGCGTCGATGGTCCGGATGATCGTGGTGGGGCTCGGATCCCGGTTCGGTTCAGCCGCCCAGGCCGGGACAGCCGGTGTTGCCTGCGCGGGCTGCGGCTGGGGCTGGGGCTGCGCGCTCTGGGGTTGCGCAGCCTGGGGCTGCGCGGTGGCCGGCAGTGTGGCCAGAAGCTGCGTGGCCAGGTGATGCGCGGCTGAGGGCTGCGCTAGCGGAGGCTGCACTGAGGGCTGCATGGCCGGGGCATGCGCCAATTGAGCCTGCACCGGGTGCTGCATGACCGAGGGCTGTGAGATTTGAGGCTGCGCGGCCGTGGGCTGCGCGATCGGGGGCTGCGCGATCGGGGGCTGCGCGATCGAGGGCTGCGCGATCGAGGGCTGCGCGATCGAGGGCTGCGCGATCGGGGGCTGCGCGGCCGCGGGTCCCGGCGTGGCCCACACGGGACTGGTGGGCTGGGCCCACGCGGGCTTCTGGTCGCCGGCCGGAGCCCACGCCGTCGTGGAGCCGCCGTAAGCGGGGCTCAGCGGCTCGCTGGGCGGCGCGGCTCGCTGATCCGTACCCGAGTGGTGCGCAGCAGTGATCGGGGCGCTCAGGTTCGCTACGGGGGCCTGCTGTCCGGCGGGGTGCTGGTTCGACCCTGCGGGCTGTTGGCCCGGCCCGGCGGGGTGCGGGCTCAACCCGGCGGTGTGCTGGCTCAACGCTGCAGAGTGCTGGTTCGGCCCGGCGGGGTGTTGGCTCGATCCGGGATCGGCGTTGCTGCCGAGGCCGGTCGCGGGGGTGAGCGGCCCGCCGGGGACGCCGTCAGGGGACGCGTCGGTCAGACGCGGGATGTAGGCGGTCTGGGCGGTCAGCGCGTCGCTGTCCGGGGCGCGGTGGCGGCCCGAGCCGGACGGGGCCGTCACTGGGCTGCCTGCGCCGAACGGAGGTCGGTCGATCCGTCGTACGCCTGCACTGTCACGTTCTTCTCCACCTTTTCCGTGTAACCGAGCCCGAAGTCGGTCACGGCTTCCCGGAACTGCCTGACTCCCTCTGCCGACTCCAACGCACGACTCATGGCTGTGGGTTCGCCGATCGCGGTGATCTTGAAGGGGGGTGAGAAGACTTGACCGTGCAGGAGCAGGGTATTGCCGACACAGCGTACCGCGCTCGTGGAGATCACCCGGACATCCATGATCGTCATGGCTTCGGCTCCACCAGCCCAGAGTGCGTTCACCACGGCCTGAACGTCACCCTGATGCACCACCAGGTCGTCATTGTCCGGAGCGTTGTCGATGAAATCCGAGCCACGTCTGGGTGAGTCGTTGAGAGTGACGGTCACCCCCGGACCGGTGAGTTTCGAGAAGCCCGCGGACCGGCGCAGCGCGTTGGCCTGACTCTGGGCCGGCGGGTCCAGTTCGGCCAGACGTGTCGTCTCCCGGTCCACCTCGGTCAGCAGATCGGCGGCCTGGTGCTCGCTGACCGCCAGGCGTTTACGTTTCTCGGCGATCAACTGGGTCAACTGCGGGCGCCGGTCGTCACGCAGGGTCGTACCGTCCGCCGTGGTCGCTGACGTGGTGAACAGCAGCCCGGCAGCGAGCGCGATCAGCGGAACCCCGGCCGACCAGACCGATCGCCGGGTGTCGTGCGGCGGCCGCAGAACGCGTGCGACACGCCGAAGAACAACGTCGCCGCCCCTTAAAAAAGCCACTCAGCCCCCTCGAGAACAGACGCTCGGGGTATTTTCTCTCCCCGGCGGGTGCCTGTCTGCGTACCGCCTTGACTACGCTAGCGGGCGAACAGTATTCGCCACGGGCAGCATTCGGGACTTCCGGAGCCGCTCAGCGGTGGGTTGTTCACCACTTGTTGCCCTCAGGAGAAGACCGTGCCGAAGTCTCAGGTTCGCAAGAAGAAGGTCTACACCCCGCCGTCGGACATCAGCCCGGCGGTCAAGGGTGCGTCCAACAAGCCGAGTCCGCTCTGGCTGCCGGTCACCGCGGTGTCGCTGATCGTCATCGGGATCGCTTGGTTGGTCGTCTACTACCTTTCGTCCCAGCAGTGGCCGGTGGAGAGCTGGCGTTACTGGAACCTGGCGGTGGGCTTCGGCTGCATGGTCGCGTCTCTGGGGTTGTTGTCGCGCTGGCGCTGAAACGCCCCGCGTACACGTGAAAATCTCCGAAAATTAGCGCACCCCGGCTCTACATGGGGTGCGCTTTCGGCGTGGGGCGCTTGCCCGTCTATTACTCATGAGTAACATGGGTTGGCGCACCGCCGACCGAGGAGGCACAACGCAGATGGGCTACGCGCAGATAGTCGCCACCGCCTTAGCGGGGGTAATCACGGTGGTGGCCGTTTACCTGGCGGTCCGCGCCGTGATGACCATCACCGCGGTGATCCGCCAGGGCCAGCCGGACCCGGCCCGGTTCACCGACCCGAAGACCCGCACCAAGACCATGCTGGTGGAGACCGTCGGTCACACCAGGATGCTCAAGTGGAGCGCGATCGGCGCGGCCCACTGGTTGGTGATGGTCTCGTTCGTCATCCTGTCGTCGCTGGTGCTGGAGGCCTACTTCGAGGTGGTGAGCCCGAAACTGGGCTTGCCGATCATCGGGCACTGGGTGGTCTTCGGCCTGGTCACCGAGTGGATCGGGATCCTCGGCACGGTCGGCATCCTCTACCTGGTCTTCGTCCGCCAGCGGCAGAAGCCGGGCGCCGTGAAACGGAGCAGGTTCCTCGGCTCGACCATGTGGCAGGCGTACTTCGTCGAGGCGATCATCGTCGGCGTCCTGATCTTCGGGTTCCTGATCCGGGGCTTCAAGGTCGCCACCGACCACTTCGAGTACCCGCTCTGGGCCACCCCGCTCAGCCACGCCATCGGCTCCGCGTTGCCGGCCTGGGAGGACGGCGCCACCTGGATGGCGCTCATCAAGATCCTGATCTCGATGAGCTGGCTGATCACCATCTCGCTGAACCCGACGATGGGTGTCGCCTGGCACCGCTTCCTGGCGTTCTTCAACATCTACTTCAAGACCAGCCCGGAGAAGCCGGCCGGTTCCGGTCTCGGCGCGCTCAAGCCGATGATGAGCAACGGCAAGCCGCTCGACTTCGAGGAAGCCGACCCGGAGAAGGACCAGTTCGGCGTCAGTCAGGTCGAACAGTTCACCTGGAAGGGGCTGCTCGACTTCTCCACCTGCACCGAGTGCGGCCGCTGCCAGTCGCAGTGCCCGGCGTGGAACACGGCCAAGCCGCTCTCACCGAAGCTGATGATCCTTTCGCTGCGCGACAATGCGTACGCCAAAGCTCCTTATCTTCTCGCCGGAGGCGGCAAGGACCTGATGGGCGAGGAGAAGGCCACCGAGGCCCAGCTCGCGCACATGGACGTCCTCGCGCTCGCCGAGGGCAACCGCCCGCTGATCGGCGGCGTCGACGAGAACGGCATCATCGACCCGGACGTGCTCTGGTCCTGCACCACCTGTGGCGCCTGCGTCGAGCAGTGCCCGGTCGACATCGAGCACATCGACCACATCGTCGACATGCGTCGCTACCAGGTGCTGATCGAGTCGAGTTTCCCCTCCGAGGCCGGCGTGATGCTGCGCAACCTGGAGAACAAGGGCAACCCGTGGGGCGCGCCGCAGAACACCCGGGAGGACTGGACCAAGGGTCTGGACTTCGAGGTGCCCCGGGTCGGCGAGACCGAATTCGATTACCTCTTCTGGGTCGGCTGCGCCGGTGCGTTCGAGGACCGGGCCAAGAAGACCACCCGCGCGGTGGCCACGCTGCTGCACGAGGCCGGGGTCAACTACGCGATCCTCGGTGAGGGCGAGACCTGCACCGGTGACCCGGCGCGGCGGATCGGCAACGAGTTCATCTTCCAGATGCTGGCCCAGCAGAACGTGGAGACGCTGACCGAGGCGTTCGGCGACCAGAAGGTGAAGCGGATCGTCGCCACCTGCCCGCACTGCTTCAACACCCTCGGCAACGAGTACGAGCAGCTCGGACTCAAGGTCGAGGTGGTCCACCACACCCAGCTGCTGGCACACCTGGTCAAGGAGGGCAAGCTCACCCCGGTCCAGCCGATCGAGGGCGACGTCACCTACCACGACCCCTGCTACCTGGGCCGGCACAACCGGGTCTTCGACGCGCCTCGCGAGGTTCTCGGTGAAGCGGCGAACCTCGTCGAGATGCCGCGTAACCAGGAGCGTTCCTTCTGCTGCGGTGCCGGTGGCGCCCGGATGTGGATGGAGGAGAAGATCGGCAAGCGGATCAACGTCGAACGTACCGAGGAGGCCCTGGCCACCGGTGCGAAGACGATCGCCGTGGGCTGCCCGTTCTGCTACACGATGATCGGTGACGGCGTGACCGGAAAGGGTAAGCAGGACGAGGTCGAAGTGGTCGACGTGGCCACCGTTCTGCTCCGCTCGCTCAAGCAAGACGTCTGAAATCACCTGTGAGAGGCCGGTCGCATTGGCGACCGGCCTTTTTCATGAACGGCTCCGGTCCGGCACAATGAGGTCCGAGGTGAACCGATCATGGACGGGCTGTTCCTGACCGCGGTGCTCCCGTTGGTGGCGTTTGCGCTGCTCACGGTGGGCAACGCGTTTTTCGTTGCGGCCGAGTTCGGTTTGGTGACCGTCGATCGCGTGGAGATCGACAAAAGAGCCAAAGCGGGTGATCGTCAGGCGCGCCGGGTTCGGACCGCACTCCAGGAACTCTCGTTTCAGCTCTCCGGGGCACAGCTCGGCATCACTCTGACCGCGTTGCTCACCGGTTACCTGGCCGAACCGGCCCTCTCCAAAATCTTCGAGCCGCTGGTGGAGCCGATCGCCGGTTCCTCCACCGAGACTCTGACGCACGTGATCGCCCTGGTGGTGGCGACCCTGGTGTCGATGCTCTTCGGTGAGCTGGTGCCGAAGAACGCGGCACTGGCCCGCCCGATGGGTATCGCCCTGCGCACGGCCGCCCCACTGCGTGGCTTCTCGATCGTCTTCAAATGGCTGATCGCGGCGCTCAACGGCACCGCGAACTGGCTGGTTCGCCGCCTCGGCATCGAGCCGCAGGAGGAGCTGGCCAGCGCCCGTTCGCCGGAGGAACTCGGCCTGCTCGCCGCGATCAGCGCCTCGGCCGGCGCGCTGCCCACCGAGACCGCCATCCTGCTGCGCCGGACCATCCGGTTCGGCGAGAAACGCGCGGCCAAGGCGATGACCCCTCGGGTCGACGTGGTCGCTCTCAAGACCACTGCGAGCGTCGCCGACCTGATCACGGTGGCGCGGGAGACCGGGCACACCCGATTTCCGGTGTACGAGAACACCCTCGACGTGGTCACCGGAGTCGTCGGCGTGAACGACGCCCTCGGCGTGCCACCCGAGCGCCGGGCCGCCACCCGGGTGTCCGCCCTGGCCAAGGAGCCGGTGTACGTGCCGGAGAGCCTCACCCTGGACAAGGTGCTCGAAGTGCTGCGTGCGGCCGGTGCCGATCTGGCCATCGTGGTCGACGAGTACGGCGGCACCGACGGTGTGGTCACCACCGAGGACCTGGTCGAGGAGTTGGTCGGGGAGATCACCGACGAGTACGACACCGACCTCGGCGAGACCGGCACCCAGGAGCTGACGGCACCCGGTGGCGAGAAGACGTTCCTGGTCGACGGGCTGCTGCGGGAGGACGAGATCCACGAGCAGACCGGTTTCCGCCTGCCGGAGGGCCCGTACGAGACGCTCGCCGGTTTCCTGCTCGCCCGCCTCGGACACATCCCGGTCGCCGGGGAATCGCTGGAGGAACACGGGTGGGAATTCACCGTGATGGAAGTCGACCGGCACCGCATCGAACAGGTGCGCGTCGTCGCGCCGCCGGAGCCGTCCGATGAGTGAGCTGGTGTTCGTCGCCGTACTGCTGATCGGTAACGGTCTTTTTGTCGGTGGTGAGTTCGCCCTGATCGCGTCCCGGCGGACCGCCCTGGAACCGCTCGCCGAGACCTCGCAGGCGGCCCGCTGGGCGCTGTCGGCGATGAGCCAGATCCCGCTGATGATCGCCGGAGCCCAGCTCGGCATCACGATCTGCACGCTGGTGCTCGGCGCGATCGCCGAACCGACCGTGGCGCACCTGCTGGAAGGCCCGTTCCAGGCGATCGGCCTGCCGGACAACGCGGCGCACCCGATCTCCTTCGTCGTGGCCCTGATGATCGTGACCTTCCTGCACACGGTCATCGGCGAGATGGTGCCGAAGAACATCACCCTGGCCGGCCCGGAACGGTCCGCGCTGGTCCTCGGCCCGTTCATGCTGGCCTTCTGCATCGCGACGAAACCGCTGCTCAACACGATGCGCTTCCTCTCCCGGCTGATCCTGAAGATCTGGAGCATCGAGACCACCGACGCGGTCAAGACGGTCTTCACCGCCGAGGAGCTGGCCGGCATGGTCACGCAGGCGCGCACCGAGGGCCTGCTCGGCTCGGAACAGTACGCACGCATCCACGCTGCTCTCGGACTCAGCAACCGCACCGCCGCCGACACGCTGCTGCCCTGGTCCCGGGTGACCACGGTGGCCGCCGACGTGTCACCGGCGACGCTGGAGGCGGTGGCGACACGCAGCGGCCGCTCCCGGTTCCCGGTGGTCCAGCGCGACACCCGGCGCGTGCTGGGCTTCATTCACATCAAGGACATTCTTGGGTACGCGGGAGCACAGCGCCGTCTCCCGGTGCCGGCCGAGGTGATCCGTCCGCTGGCGGTGGTCTCGCCCGACCGGAGCCTGGCCGACCTGCTGCTGACCATGCGCCGCGACCGGCTGCACATCGTGCTCGTCAGCGACGGGCGGCGGCCACTCGGCGTGATCACACTGGACGACGTGCTGCACGCGGTGATCGGCGAACCGGCTCATCAGGTGGCTCGGGTGCGGTGATGTCTGTCACCCCACCGGTCCGTCACCCCAATTCGGAGTCGGCGGTTCGGCCGAACTCGTACGGGTGCTTCTGTCGCCGTTCGGAGTTTCGGTTCGGTCTGCCCGTGGTAATCGGGACAATAGCCCCATGTTTCACTCTCGGCGGCTCGTCGTACCGCTAGGCGTCCTGTCGTCGGCCATCGTGCTGGCCGCGGTCACGCTCCTGTTGAACCGCACCCCGTCGGCCGCGGTGCCCACCGTCGCCCGCAGCCACCCGGCCTTCCCCGCCGACACCCGCAGCTTCCCGGCTGCGGCGACCGTCCCGGCGCTCCCCGTGATCCGGGCCCGGCCGGGATTCCTCGACAACGTCGCCGCCTTCTCGGCACCACTGCCACCCGGGCGGATCCGGACCGCCACCGGGCCGTTCGCCGTCCACTACGACTTCGACGGCGGCGTGGAACGCCCGATCGCCGCAGCCGCCGGCGGCCACGAACTGCGGCCCCTCGGGCAGAACGGAGGCGCGCTCCGGCTCGTACCGCAAGGGTCTGGTCTTGCCGTCGCCTATCCCGACCGGTGCACCCTTCCGAGAGAAAAGGACTGCCCCCGGGCCATCCTCGAAGGACTCCGCGACGACAGCCTCAACCCCGGAAGCCGGGCACTCCGCTACGGCGCCTCGATCCGGATGACCCACGACGACCTGGCCGACGGCGCCAACGTGCTGCAGAAGGGCTACTCCGTCGGCGGCGTCAGCCAGTTCAAACTCCAGGTCGACCACCGGCAGGGCCACCCGAGCTGCGTGATAGCCGGCCAGCGGGCCCGCATCTACCGAGCCGAACCTTGGATCGACGTGGCCGACGGCACCTGGCACCACCTGGAATGCCGCCGAACCGCCGACCGCCTCAGCATGTACGTCGACGGCATCCCCCGAGCCTGGGTACCCATCCCCGAACAACTCTCCATCGCCAACGCCGAACCCTTACGCGTCGGCGGCAAAGGCCCAGCCCCCGGCAACGACCAGTTCGCCGGAGCCGTCGACGACGTCTTCATCACCATCGGCGACCCCCAGCCGTCCCTTCCCGGTTCGTCGGTGTCACCGCGTCGCTCGGCCGCGGGCCCGGACAAGCGAGCGGCCCACCACACCCCGAAACGAAAGCCGTAACCCGGCTCTGGTTGCCGGTTGCCCTCGGCGAGCAGCGCGAAAGCCAGCCAGCCACCCGGAACGAACCATCCGCATGCCGCCCCAGGTCCCCTGACAGTCGCACCATGCCGACGTTCACCCCCGGGGGCCTGCCGTCGCGGCGACGGATAATCGGGTACAGTGAGGCTTCTTGCGGGTGTAGTTCAATGGCAGAACATCAGCTTCCCAAGCTGACAGCGCGGGTTCGATTCCCGTCACCCGCTCCACGTGCGGAAGCCCTGGTCAGGACCGATGGTCCGACCAGGGCTTCCGTCGTTCTAGGCCATCCTGAACCAGGGATGGGCCGTCACTCGATCTCCGCGTCCGATACTGCGCTCAGCGCAACAGCCTGTAACTCGTCCATGTTGGTGCGGTACCAAGTGCCTCGGGCGAAGGCGTGCAGGTCAGCGCTCCGGCAGGTGTAACGGAGGCGTTGTGCTTCGATGCCATCGGGTAGCACGAGGCGGCACTGCCCGCCGATGCGGCGCACGCCGTCTCGGCCAATGCGCAGCAGCGTCACGACGTCGTACTCGGAGCCCCAGCCTGCTAGAAGAGCTCGGTCTGTGCCACTGACCAGCATGTTGTGCGCGGACTGGTAGGGAGACTCTCCGCAATCTGTAACCTGGTCACCTGACGCTGACTGGATATGGAAGTCGGTGTAAGGGCAGAAGTGGGCAGTTTCACCGTGCAGGTTGAGCGTGTAGCAGTCAGAGATGTAGGGAAGCCCGGCATCGTGCGGGTAGAGCCAGTCGACGGTCAGGTCTTGGTTGAACCGGGCAAGGCCGTGTCCCTCTGGCCCTCTTCCACCTAACACTCCCTCATCGAAATATCCGGCCCATACTTTGCCGGACGGCGTCGTCTGCAGTTCCTCGATGGCATCACCGAGGTGGCCTTGGGACTCCAGACTGCCGTCGCGTGTCCATACCTCACCGTTGATCTCGCCACGCCCGGCGCGAGCCGCCGCCAACAGGACCCGCCCCTCTGGGAGCGGTTGCACGAACGACACGCGAAGGTCTGTCTGCACATCGATGGCACCGACCGTCCGGATCCCCTTGCCACCGAGATGCCAGGTCACCTGCTTGCGTCGGGAATCCATCCGGTGTGACCAGACGGCGAACGCCGTGCCATCGGGCCCCACGCCGACCGCCTCGGGCTCGCGCTCCGTGTTCGCGCGGCCTGAGGGTGCCAGAAATCCATGGCGTTTCAGTGGCACAACCGGCAGCTTCAATACCTCCAGCCGCCGCTGAAGACTGGCCTGATCGCTTTCGCCTCGTGTTGTCGTCATCAGCGACCATCATCGGTTACCCGGCAACCGGATTCGCGAGCATCGGCGGGGCCATCAACGCGTCATCAGCTGGGGGTAGGGCCGCCTCCGGCAGGGCGACGGCCGCACATCTGCCCTCGACTTCGGCGGGCCGAGGGCCCGTGTGGCATAGGTCGTGGAAGTGCAGACCCGCGTCACCGGTTGGTGCGCGTGACCCTCACGTCGCGGCAGAGTTTGGCCAGTCGGCTTGCGTTGTCGTTTCGTTCTCGGTGTTTGGCAGGGTCATGGCCTGGCTCGTAGCTCTGCGACGCTGATTGCCAAGCCGGAGCGTTCGAGTCTTTCCAGTACATCCTCGATGGTGCCGAGTGGCCGCTTCCATGAGTCGGCGATCTGCTGGACCGACGCGTAGACCCTGCTCCGGTCCAGACTGATCTGGTCACGGACGAATTCGTCAGGCGATTTGGGATCGATATCCCATTCATGCAGGGTCGCAGCAGGGAAGTCGCGCAAGTTCGCCGTGACGATGACCTGGGCTTTCGCTTTGATCGCTGCGGCGAGTACATGTCGGTCGTCTGGGTCCGGCAACTTGAGAACTTCGATGAGGGCTGAGTAGCCGCTGACCTTCCAATCGCGGACAGCGGTGCCCATCATCGAGCGAGTACGGTCCAGTCGTTCGGGATCGAGATCAGGACGCTGCCGCCGCAGGGCTGCGAACATCTCGTCGAGGATTTCCTCGGTCCATTTGGCTTGCACCAGACCGGACTGGGCGATCCGGATGAGTAGATCTCGCAGGGTGCTGGGGTAGAGCACGCTGGCGTCATACATGACGACGAAGGCCACGGCGTCAGCTCAGATCCAAGTCCTGCGCCAGCTGGGCGAGTTCGTCCGCGGCTCCCCGACGTCTCAGGTCATCCCGGTGTTTGTAGTCCATCAGGGAGCCGGCCAGCACGCGGCGATGGGTGCCGACTTTACGGAACTCGATCTCGCCCGATTCCAGAAGGCCGATCAGGTAGGGCCTCGACACATTCAGCAGATCGGCTGCCTGTTGGGTGGTGAGCTCGGCATGTTCGGGTACAACCGAGACGCTGTGGCCATTCGCCATGTGCGCCAATACTCGGGCGAGCAGTTCGACGGCGCCGCGCGGGACGATGAGCTCGTCTCCTTCGCCGTCGTCGACCACTCGCACGGTTGCAGGGCCTTGTGGGTGAGTGCGGAGGTACCTCTGCACTCGCGGTAGTGCCTCCGCCGCAACTGCGATCGTCTCGGCATCCGGTTTGACCTGGCTCGTTACCGACATCTCCACCTCCTCACGGTAAACGAATTATCCGCAACCAACGCAGCAATCGCAACAGGTGGTGTGGGTGTGGAACGGGGTCGTGGTGGTACGGGGATGGACCACTCTCTGGAATCGAAGGATTACCGTCGGGCCCATGAACCCACGACGGAGTGCTGATCCGGGTGTTGGTGAGCGGATTCGGGCTCGGCGGCTGCTGCGTGGGTGGAGTGTTCGGTATGCGGCCAGCCGGGCCGGGGTTTCGCACGCCACCTGGAGCCGGATCGAACGGGGGCTGCAGGCGGCCGACAACCGGTTCATGCTGTCGGACATCGCGGGGGCGCTGGAATGTGCGCCGGCTGACCTGGCGGGCAGTGACGTGCCGGCGCCGGATCGGGCCACTGCGGCGGCGCGGGCGGGGGTGCTCGGGCTGCGCCGGGCACTGATCGACATCGACCTCACCGATCCGCCGGACGGAGTCGCGCCGCCGATGGCCGAGCTGCGGCGCAGCGTCGCCCTGGCGGAAGCGCTGTATCGGGTCTGTGATTACGCCGGGGCCGCACGCCTGCTTCCGGGGCTGCTGCGTGACCTGCACACCGAGACGGCGGGGCCGGATCACGCCGAGGCGTTGCGGCTGCTCTGCGACGCGACCTCGATGGCCTCCACGGCTCTGCGGCATCTGGGGCATCCCGCGGACGCCTGGCTCGGCGCCGAACGGTGCCGGGACGCGGCGGACGCCCTGGACGATCCGGTGCTGCGCGGGCACGCGGCTTACGCGCTGGCCCGCGCGGCTGTCGCCTGCGGTTCCTACCAGCGGGGGCAGACTCTGGCCGAGCGGGCCGCGGACGACCTGAGCCGGCATCTCGGCAGGCCCGGAGGACCTGAGATTCTCGGTACGTTGTACCTGGTGGCCGCCCTGGCCAGCCGCTGCCGGAAGCGCCTCGACGACAGCCGGGACTGGCTGACCGAGGCGGCCGTGCTGGCCTGCCGGACCGGGGAGACCGACACGATGCGGATGTACTTCGGGCCCACCAACGTGGACATCTGGCAGATGAGCATCGAAGTCGACGACGGCGACCCGGCCCGGGTCATGGAGATCGCCCGCCGAACCGATCCGGCGGCGATCCCGGCAGGTGTCCGGCAGGTCTTCTACTACGCCGACACGGCTCGTGCCCTGGCCCGCATCGGTGGCCGGGACCGGGAGTCGATCCGGTTCCTGCTCACTGCGGAGCGGATCGCGCCACAGCACGTACGCACCTCCCTGGAGCTGGCGGAGACCACTCGGGCGCTGCTCGACCGCTCCCGTCGTCAGGCCGGTGGCTCCGAACTGCGCGGGCTGTGCGAACGCATGCGGGTCACCAGCCACTGACGCCGCTGGGTCAGCTGGCGACCGCCAGTGGGCGGCGGGTGCGGCGTGGGGCCCGCCAGGTGCGGGCGTAGGCGGGGACGAACGGGGTCGCCGCCAGCGGAAGGGCGCCGGCCGGGCCGTGGTGGCGGAGCATCGCCGTCTCGATGGTCAGCTCGAAGAGGCACCAGTCGACGTCGGGCGAGGCATGCAGGGTGCCGGCCAGGTGAGCGATGGTCCGTGGGTCGCGGACCGGGACGGCGCGACCGGTCAGGCCGGCCTCGTCGTCGTTGTCCTCCGGCGGGTAGGCGTGCAGTGCATACCGCCCGTCACGTTCCAGGTCGCGGCGCTTCGGAGAGTCGACGATGAAGCAGTAGAGGCCGGTCTCGGTGAAGACCGGCGACACCGGATGCACTCGTGGGCCGCCGTCGGGGCGGATCGTCGCGAGGTAGCCCATGCCGGGGCCGTACTGCTGCAGGAGCGCACGGATGCCGTCGGCGAGCGCCGGCTCGGCGGCGGCGAAATCGGACCAGGAAGCCATGGGGGAAGTCTATCGAACATACGTTCTAGTCGGCCACTGAACACGCCGATTCGGGCAGGTCGGTGTCAGGTCGGTATGGTGATCCGATGCTGCTCTCCGACCGGGACCTGGTCTCCGAGATCAAATCCGGTGGCTTCGCCCTGGATCCGTTCGAGCCGACGTTGATGCAGCCGTCCAGCGTCGACGTTCGCCTGGATCGGTTCTTCCGGGTCTTCAACAACCACCTCTACACGCACATCGACCCGGCCGAGCAGCAGGACGACCTGACTGCCCCGCTCGAGGTCGAGGATGGTCAGCCGTTCGTGTTGCATCCGGGCGAGTTCGTCCTGGCGTCGACGCTTGAGGTGGTCACTCTCGGACAGGAGCTGGCCGCGCGCCTGGAGGGAAAGAGCAGCCTGGGACGGCTCGGACTGCTCACCCATTCGACGGCCGGCTTCATCGACCCGGGCTTCTCGGGGCACGTCACGCTGGAACTCTCCAACGTGGCCAATCTGCCGATCAAGCTCTGGCCGGGGATGAAGATCGGTCAGCTGTGCGTCTTCCGGCTGTCCAGCCCGGCCGAGCACGCCTACGGGTCGAGTGTCTACGGCTCCCGCTATCAGAACCAGCGTGGCCCGACGCCGAGCCGGTCGGCGCAGAACTTCCGGACCTGGCCGACCACCTGACCTTGCCTGGACGTACGCCAATCGGTGGAATCTGCCTTATTTGCGCCGGACGGGCAGGCCTTGCGCGGAGGCGGTGCCGAGGACCTGCTCGATCTGGGCGGGGCTGAGCCCGGCCGTCGGCACCGGCAGCAGGCGGGCGCCACCGAGCCGGAAGAGCAGCTGGCCGGAGAGTTCCTCGACGGAACGGACAGCCCGCCAGGTGTACGCATGACGGCTCTCGGTGTCGGCGCTGGCGATACCGCCCTCGCTGAACTCGTAGGTCGTCGGCCGTCCGGCGCGCAGCCCACGGGCGGTGTGGTTGATCAGGAGCACCGGGACGGCCACGGCGAGCACCGCGCCGCCGGCCAGCAGCACCGCGTCGAGGGTGCCGGTGACGGCCAGCGACAGCACCGCGAACAGCAGCAGTCCCCAGCCGCCGAGCCGGGCGACCAGCACCGGGCGCCGCAGGCCGTGCCGGGTGGCGGCCGCGTTCAGCGCCGCGTCGGGAACCGCGGTGATCTGGATCTGCACCCCGGAAAAGTAGCCCTGAACAGGGCGGATCGACACCGGCCGGACGGCCGGATCGCCATCGTCACCACCCCGGCAAACGTCCGCACCACCCTCACCCGATCGGGTCACCGGGATCGTCGATTTCAAGTCATGCCATCGATGCCATGACTTGGGTGGAGCTGCGTGATCGGCGCATGTCCGAGCCCGGCACGGGCGTTCGACGTCGACCTGAGCCTCAGCTTTCGGCCGAAGGCTGAGGCCGCGTAGGCGGCGGATCTACGATGGTCGGCGTGTATCTGATGATTTCGACGTACCTGAAGCCGCTTGACGAGGTGGACGCTGCTCGGGCGGACCACCTGAGCTACCTCGCCGGGCTGGAGGAGGCCGGCTATTCGGTCACCGCCGGGCGGATCGACCCGCCGACCGGCGGCATCATCCTGTTGGACGTCGACACCGAGGCTGAGGCTCAGGAGCTGATCGCCGAGGACCCGTACGTGCAGCGGGGTCTGGCCACTTACGCCGCCATCGGCTGGCACCCGGCCCGTGGTGCGCTGGCCGGTTACCAGCGCACCCGGAAAAACTAGGCCGGGTCCAGGTCCACTCCGGTCAGCAGGCTGCGGATGGACAGTTCGGCGGAAACCCCGGGTGGGCATTCGTCGACGATGACCGCGGCTCCCACGTACCGCGAACCTAGAAGTTCTCGCAGCCCGCGGGCCTGAGCCCCGGTGGCCGCCCAGTCGTCGACGACTAGGACACGGTCGCCGGGGCCGACCAGTTTCTCCCGGATGCCGAGGCGCTGGACGTCGCCGCGGTGGTCGGTGGGGATGTCGATCCAGATCATCGGTTCGGCGATGGCCCGGCGGGCACCGGCCCGGTACGCCTCGACGAAACCCACCCCGAGGGCTCGCGCCACCAGGGGCCCGACCATGAATCCGGTGACCTCGGGCGCGACGACGACGGTCGGCTTCTCGGCCGCGAAGAGGTCAGCCAGGGCAGGGCCGAGTCCGTCGAGGATCCGTGGATCACGCCACCAACCGGAGCGATCGCTGACTAGGTAATCGCTTCCGGGGCCGAGGTCGGTCCAGTGGAAGGCCGTTCGGAGAAGATCACGGAGATCGTCGGTCACGCAGACATCCTGTCACCGGCTGTCGCCCTTGTTGGACCGACCGAATGACACCGGTACCTCCGGCAGGTCAGAACCTGCTCAGCCTACGGGTCAAGTTGATACCCGACGCGCGTCTGATCGGGCATGCTGGTCGGCGAACCATGTCTACTTTCCTGGCGGGGCGACGCCCGCTGAGCCCTGGGAACCGCGCCGGCGTCGGCGCGGCTCTCGTGCTGCTCGCCGTCGTGTCCGCCGTGGAGTCGGCCGAACGGCCGCAGGCGGACTTCGTCGGGCTGCTCGCGGCGGTGCCGTTCCTGGCCGCGGTCTTCGCGGTGTGGCAGCTGGTGCTGGCATCGGGTGTGCTCGCGACAGTGGTCGGCGCGATCTTCGTGGGGATCGCGGGCACCCAGAGCGGCGTGGGGATCGCGGGCACCCCGAGTGGCATGGTCGGCCTGGTCAATCTGATGGGCATCGTGCTGGCGACGGGTGTGGCGGCGGCCGGTGCCACGATCCGGGAGCGGCAGGCCGACCGGATCGCCGAGTTGTTGAAGCTGGCGGCGGTGGCTCAGCAGGCGGTGCTGCGGCCGATCGGGCCGCAGGTGGGCGCGCTGGCGATCTCCGGGCGCTACATCTCGGCGACCGCGGCGGCCGACATCGGTGGTGACCTCTACGAGGCGCTGGACACGCCGTACGGGGTGCGGATCATCATCGGGGACGTCCGGGGCAAGGGCCTGGACGCGGTCCGGCTGGCGAGCATCGTGCTGGGGTCGTACCGGCATGTGGCGTACGAGCGGGCCGATCTGCGGACCATCGTGCAGGACCTGGACCGGGCGGTGGCCCGCAGTGTCGGCGACGAGGACTTCGTGACGGCGGCCCTGGTCGAGGAGCGCGGCGGCACTCTGACCATCGTCAACTGTGGACACCCGGCCCCGTTGCTGCTGCGCCGGGGCCAGGTCATCCCGCTGGAGCCGCCGGCGCCGGCTCCCCCGCTGGGTTTCATGCCGGAGGTGAAGGCCCGGGTCGAGCGGCTGGAGCCGGGGGACCGGCTGCTGCTCTTCACCGATGGCCTGGGTGAGGCGCGCCGGGAGGGCGAGTTCTTCCCGACCGCCGACCGCGCGTGGCGCCTGCTGGGCCACGGCACGGTCGGCGATGGGCTGGCGTCGCTGGAGACGGCGCTGGTGGATTGGGTGTACGGCCGTCTCGAGGACGACATCGCACTGGTCCTGCTGGAGTACGCCGGACCGGACGGCGGCACTGCCGTCTCGGTGCCGAGCTGGGAAGTCGGTGCGGCCGGTAGTTAGGCCGCCGCGTTGTCCTGCGGCTCGGGTGCGACCGGTCCGGTCGGCGAAGCCGGTGCCGGAGCGGCTGGCATCTGGTCGGGCTGACGGTGCCGCCCGACGTAGTTGCGCGGCTGGTTCGCCTGTCGGGGCTCCGGGATCAGGCTTTTGATCGTGGCGAACATGGCATCCCCCTGTTCGTGGCTGTCTATCCGGTGAAACGACCAGTGCGGGCCCGCGATACGCCGCCTGCGTGTCGAAGTACGCAAATGGCCGAACGGCTGTCCCGGCCGCCATCTGATCGGACGGACAACCGCCCCGTCCTGGTGGGCCGATCGGTAAACCCTGCCCGGGTTGTCGGTACCTACCGATCAGTAATACAGTGGGGTTACTGACGGGTAACTCGCGTCCGGGAGAGCGGGGCCAAGCACCATGACGCATTACAAGAGCAACCTTCGGGACCTCCAGTTCAACCTGTTCGAGGTCTTCGGAGCGGAGAAGTCACTCGGCCAGGCGCCGTTCGACGAGTTCGACCTGGAGTCCGCCCGCGACGTGCTCGCGGAGGTCGACCGGCTGGCCCGCGAGGACCTCGCCGCGAGCTATGCCGATGCCGACCGCAACCCACCGGTCTTCGACCCCGCGACGCACACCGCGCCGCTGCCGGAGTCGTTCAAGAAGTCCTACGAGACCTTCATGGCCTCCGAGTTCTGGCGGCTCGACCTGCCGTCCGGCCTCGGTGGCACGCCGGCGCCGCGGAGCCTGGTCTGGGCCGTCGCCGAGCAGATCCTGGGTGCCAACGCCCCGATCTGGATGTATTCGTCCGGTCCGTCCTTCGCGCACGTGACCTGGATCGAGGGCACCGACGAGCAGAAGGAATGGGCCAAGCTCTTCGTCGAGAAGCAGTGGGGCTCGACCATGGTCCTCACCGAGCCGGACGCCGGCTCGGACGTCGGTGCCGGCCGGGCGCGCGCCATCCCGCAGGCCGACGGTTCGTGGCACATCGAAGGCGTCAAGCGCTTCATCACCTCGGGTGAGCACGACCTGAGCGACAACATCATCCACTACGTGCTGGCCCGCCCGGTGGGCGTCGAAGGTGTGGGTGGCCCTGGCACCAAGGGCCTGTCGCTGTTCATCGTGCCGAAGTACCACTTCGACCCGGCCACCGGTGACCTCGGCGAGCGCAACGGCGTCTACGCCACCAACGTCGAGCACAAGATGGGCATCAAGGTCTCCAACACGTGTGAGATGACCTTCGGTGAGCACGGCACCCCGGCCAAGGGCTGGCTGCTCGGCGAGGTGCACCAGGGTATCCGGCAGATGTTCATGATCATCGAGAACGCCCGGATGATGGTCGGCACCAAGGCGATCGCGACGCTGTCCAGCGGTTACCTGAACGCGCTGGAGTACGCGAAGAACCGTGTCCAGGGCGCCGACCTGGTGCAGAACACCGACAAGGCCGCGCCGCGGGTGACGATCACCCACCACCCGGACGTACGCCGCTCGCTGATGCTCCAGAAGTCGTACGCCGAGGCCCTCCGTGCCCTGGTCATCTACACGGCCACCTGGCAGGACAAGATCGCCATCGCGCAGGCCGCCGGTGACGAGAAGACCGCCCGGGCGGCGAGCCAGATCAACGACTTCCTGCTTCCGCTGGTCAAGGGCGTCGGATCCGAGCGGGCGTACGAGTTGCTCGGCGCCGAGTCGCTGCAGACCTTCGGTGGCTCCGGCTTCCTGCAGGACTACCCGCTGGAGCAGTACGTCCGGGACGCGAAGATCGACACCCTGTACGAGGGCACGACCGCGATCCAGAGCCTCGACCTGATCTTCCGCAAGATCGTCAAGGACGGCGGCCGCACGCTCGGCACGATCGCCGCCGAGATCCAGGGCTTCATCGAGAGCGAGGCCGGCAACGGTCAGCTCAAGGACGAGCGGCTCGCCCTCGGCAAGGCCCTCGGTGAGATGCAGAGTATCCTCACCGTCACTCTGGGCTGGCTCGGTGCGGTGCAGAACGGCGAGGCCCGCGAGCTCTACAAGATCGGCCTGAGCTCGCGCCGGATCCTGCTCGCCTTCGGCGACGTGGTCCTCGCCTGGCTGCTGCTGCGTCAGGCCGAGGTGGCCCTCAACGCCCTGAACGGCGAGGTCTCCGACGCGGACAAGAAGTTCTACACCGGCAAGGTGGCCGCGGCCCGCTTCTTCACCCGCGAGATCCTGCCCCGGATCGGTTCCGACCGCCGGATCATCGAGAACACCACCCTCGACCTGATGGACCTGGACGAGGACGCGTTCTGACCAGACTTTTCCCACTCTCCTGAAAACTGACGAGGGCTCGGCGGACAACGACGTCTGCCGGGCCCTCGTCGGTGGACAGTGCACGTGACGCTCGGACCTGGTACCGGAAGTAGGGTTCAGCCTCGCGCGGTGTGGGACCGGATCAGGCGCATCGAGCCCGGTTCCACCGACGACCACGGTTTCTCGCCGGTATGGACGGCCAGGCCGGAGGTCTTCATCTCCAGGACCGTGCCGGTGTACTGCTCGTCCGGCAGTAGCAGGGCGGACACTTCGGACATCGTCGGGTTGTGGCCGACCACCAGGACGGTGCGCGCCGTATCCGGAACCGCCTTCAGGAGCTCGAAGACCTCGCCGCCCCGGCCCAGGTACATCGAGTCCTCGTAGTGCACCTCGGGTGCCGGGCGGGCGGCCGGGCCCTGCCCCAGGGCGATGGCGACGCCCTGCCAGGTCTGCCGGGTGCGCTTGGCGGGGGAACAGATCACCAGGTCGGGGTGCAGGCGCTCGTCGGACAACCAGGAGCCGGCCGCGTCCGCGTCAGCGTTGCCGCGCTCGCTGAGGGCGCGGTCGTAGTCGTCGAAGTCACCGGGGATCTCCGCCTTGGCATGGCGCAGCAGAATCAGCGTCCGCGTGGTCATCGGGACAGCTTGCCTGATTGGGATTCGGTACGGGCGGGTAACGCTCGATCGACGCATTCATCACGGTCGAGCGATCGGCGCCCGGCCGAGCGGACACCCACCCAAGGAGGGTCCGATGGGCATCGGCGCGAGCATTTTCCTGATCGCTCTGGGCGCGATCCTGGCGTTCGCTGTAGAGGCGGACATCAGTGGCCTGGACATCGGTGTGATCGGCTGGATTCTCATGCTGGCCGGTTTCGCCGGTCTCGTGATCACACTGGTGTTCTGGAGCAACCGTCGCCGCACCGTGGTGACCCGGTCGCAGCAGCCGGCTGCCGGAGCCGGTTACACCACCGAGTACCGCGAGGTTCGTCGCGACGACGTCCCGCCGCCGCCTCCCCCGGCGTACTCCTGACCCACACATGACTGCGGGCCCCCTGGGAATCCAGGGGGCCCGCAGTCATGTGTGGAGCTAGGCGTACAGAGCGAAGTAGACGGCGATGTGGTGGCAGATCGCCGCGACCAGTGTGCAGGCGTGGAAGAACTCGTGGTGACCGAAGACGGTCGGCCAGGGGTTGGGCCGGCGCAGCGCATAGAAGACCGCACCGATCGTGTAGATCGCGCCGCCGACGAGCAGCAGCACCAGGCAGGTCACGCCGCCGACGTGCAGCACTTCGGGGATGATCGCGACGGCCACCCAGCCGAGCGCGACGTAGAGCGGTGCGCCCACCCAGCGGGGCAGGTGTGGCCAGATCATCTTCAGGGCCACCCCGCCGAGGGCGCCGCCCCAGACGAGGACGAGCAGCACGAACTGCTGGGTGCCTTCGAGCAGCAGCACGCAGAAGGGCGTGTAGCTGCCGGCGATGAAGATGAAGATCATCGAGTGGTCGGCGCGACGCATGATCTGGTAGCCACGCTCGCTCCACACCCTGCGGTGATAGAGGGCGCTGGTGCCGAACAGGCCGCACACCGTGACGCTGTAGATCAGACAGCTGAGAAACGGTGAGATGCCTGGCCGGCTCAGGGCGATCGAGCTGAGCACGACGCCGCAGACTAGGGCTACGAAGAACGCGTACTGATGCAACCGGCCGCGTAGTCGCGGCTTGCCGAGGTCGGTCGGCTTCATCCGGAACGGGGCTGAGGTCGTCACGCATTCCAGGTTACGGCACCGTAGGTTACTAGTGGGTAGTGACGGCGGATACGGTTGACTCCACCGGATGATTTCCTCATGAAGATACGACGGGTGGGGGCCTGGGGGCTACTGATCGAGTGCCCCGACGCGGATCGGGTGGAAGATTGGCGTGCCGAGCTGTGGCGCCGTCGTGCGGCGGGCGAGCTGCAGGCGGTGGAAATCGTCCCGGGAGCCCGGACCGTGCTCCTCGACGGAGTCGCGCCGGGCACGGAAGCCCTTCTGGCGGCCTGGGAGCCAGCCCCGGGCGAGCACCGTGCCGACGGCCGGATCGTGGAGATCCCGACGGTCTTCGACGGCGCTGATCTGGACTCCGTCGCCGGTCTGTGGCATGTCACCCGGGACGAGGCGGTGCAGCGACTGGTCGAGACCCGGCTCACTGTCGCCTTCTCCGGCTTCGCGCCCGGTTTCGCCTATCTGCGAGGTTTTCCGGATGAGTGGGCGGTGCCCCGGCTCGACGCTCCGCGGCCTCGCGTGCCGGCCGGATCGGTCGCACTCGCCGGCGGCTGGGCGGGCATCTACCCCACTGCGTCGCCGGGCGGATGGCGGTTGGTGGGCAGGACCGATCAAACCCTTTTCGACGTACGACGGGAGCAGCCCGCCCTTCTCACCCCCGGCACCCGGGTCCAGCTGGTGACCACGTGATCACCGTGTTGCGGGCCGGGCCACTCACCACCGTGCAGGACCTCGGCCGGCCCGGCTGGGCGCACCTGGGCGTACCCCGCTCCGGCGCCCTGGACATGCCCGCCCTGCGACTCGCCAACCGGTTCGTCGGCAACCCTGACGACGCGGCCGGGCTGGAGACCACGCTGCTCGGCTGCACGCTGCGGTTCGCGTCAGCGGCCCTGGTGGCGGTCACCGGTGCGGTCGCCGATGTCGACGTCAACGGCCGGCCGGTCGAGCGGCTGCGCGGATACCAGCTTTTCGAAGTCCCGGCCGGTGGGATCGTCGACGTCAAGCGGGCCACCCGGGGTGTGCGGTCCTACCTAGCCGTCGCCGGGGGCATCACCGTCGAACCGGTGCTGGGCAGCCGCTCCACCGACACCCTGTCCGGGCTGGGACCGGACCGGCTCACCGACGGGGCCGTCCTCCCGGTCGGAACGGTCACCGGCGCCCCGATCGTGGGCGAGCCGGCGCGGGTCACCGGTGAGCTGGTACTCGGACTGCGGCTCGGGCCACGTGACGATTGGTTCGATCGGACGGGGCTGTTCGGTACCCCGTACGAAATCAGTCCGTTGAGCAACCGGATCGGCACCCGGCTGGCCGGCACCGCCTTGACCCGCGCCAAGGCCGGCGAACTGCCCTCCGAAGGAGTGGTGCTCGGCGCGGTGCAGGTGCCGGCCGACGGGCAGCCGATCATCTTCCTCGCCGATCACCCCACCACCGGCGGTTACCCGGTGATCGGCGTGGTCGGCGACGTGACGCCCCTTGCCCAGGCCCGGCCGGGGACTACGGTGAGATTCCGTGAGCTCGATTGACCTGAACGCCGACCTCGGTGAAGGCTTCGGCGCCTGGCGCCTCGGCGACGACGACGCCCTGCTCGACGTGGTGACCTCGGCGAACGTGGCCTGCGGCTTCCACGCCGGCGACCCGTCCACGATGTACCGGGTGTGCCGCCTCGCCGCCGAGAAGGGCGTCGCGGTCGGCGCCCAGGTCGGCTACCGCGATCTGGCCGGGTTCGGGCGGCGGCGGATCGACTACGACCGTAACGAGCTACGCGACGACATCCTGTACCAGATCGGCGCCCTGGAAGCGTTCTGCAAGGCCGCCGGAGACCGGGTGCGGTACGTCAAACCGCACGGCGCCCTCTACAACACCGCCGCCGTCGACGTGGTCCAGTCGTCCGCGGTGATCGACGCCGTGCTCGCCTACGACGCCGCGCTGCCGGTGCTCTGTCAGCCCGGATCGGTGCTGGCCGCCCGGGCCGTCGAAGCCGGGCTCTCCGTGGTCGGCGAGGGCTTCGCCGACCGCGGCTACCTGGCCGACGGCCGTCTCGTGCCACGCAACCAGCCGGACGCGATCGTGCACGACGTGGACGAGGTGGTCACCCGGGTGGTGCGGATGGCCGTCGACGGCGAGGTGATCGCCGTCGACGGCACCGTCACGCCCTGCCCGGTCCGGTCGATCTGCGTGCACGGCGACACTCCCGGCGCGGTCGACCTGGCCCGCGCGGTGCGGGCGGGACTCGCCGCCCACCTGGCGGTTCAGCCCTTCTGATCGATCCGGTCCACCAGAGCGATCCGATCGAGGCTGGAATCCTTGGTGCCGAGCAGCGTGTGGGACTTCTCGTCGAAGACCCAGAGGACACGTTCCTCGGTCGTGCCCGGACTGACCCAGGCCACGCCGACGCCGGTCCGGCCGCGGGAGTCCTGCGCGCCCTCTACCAGGCGGTTCCCGTCGATCAGGCCGATCGCGCGGTAGAACGCCGCCCGCTGGGCCGGCCGCATCCAGACGGTGGTGGGGAGGACGCCGATGAACTTGTTGATGGCGTCGAGATGGTCCGCCCCGGTCCGGTCCTTGACGTACTTCTTGATCCAGACGGACATCGCCGCCGGGTCGGTGGGCATGTCCGGCAGGTAGCGCGGGATCGGTTCACCCCGGAAGACGTGGTAATCGCCGTCTTCGCCGCGGCCCTTGCTGTCGTGTTGGCCGTCGATCGACAACCAGGCCTCGTTGAGAGTGCCGTCGAACTCGACAAATCGCAGGTAGAGGTACTGATCGCCGCGCGGGACGACGTCCTTCTCCTTCGCCGCGGTGGTCGCCGCCGCGTTCAGGAAGGCCGCTACCGGAGTCATTTCCGGCGCGCTCGCCGCCGGGGGTGCGGGCTGGGCGGCCGGCGTCGTCACGACCTGGGGGATCGCCACCGCCGCCACGACGGCCGCAGCGGCAGCCGTCAGCAGAGCGGCCCACCGGCGACTCTTTTTCGCGACAGGTGCGACTTCGGACATCAGCGTCATCCGCGACGCGGCCAGGCGCTGCGACGACGGCAGTGCGGTCTCCTCGCCCAGGTCCCGGACCAGCGTGATCTCATCCATGGTGAACCTCCACATCGGTGCTGATCAACGGGTTGCTGCCGCCGAGCGCGGCGCGAAGCTGGACACGGGCCCGATGCATCCGGGACCGGACCGTGCCCACCGGAATGTCGAGTGCCGCCCCGACCTGCTCATACGTCAGCTCCTCCTGCACGAGGAGCAACAGCACGTCGCGGTCGCCGTCGGCGAGATCGGCCAGAGCCTCGGTGAGGGTGTTACGCAGCGCCGCGGCGGTGACGTCGGCGGCCACCCGGTCGGCGTGACAAGCCGTGTCCTGCTCCGGCGGTACCGCCCGGTGCAGGCGCAGCCGGCGGACCTCGTCCCGGCGATGCTGGGCCACCAGATTCGTGGCGATCCCGTAGAGCCACGGGCGGGCGTCCCGCTGATCGGCCCGGAACGAGGCCCGGCGACGGAACGCGGTCAGGAACGTCTCGGCGACCAGATCGTCAGCCGACTGGTCACCGAGACGACGAGCCAGATAGCGGTGGATGTGCGGGGCGTGCCGGTCGAACAACGCCGCGAAGTCCTTGCGGATCAACGCGGCGTCATCCGGGTCGTCTGTGTCGTCCATGCCCCTTATCCGTCACTCGACGGATATCAGTTCGCGGTGTCCACCCCTCGCAAGATCAACGGTAGGCGCTGCGGGCCGGCCGGGTCGATCACGATCGGCACACCCCAGTCCTGCCGGGTCAGATGACAGGCACCGAACTCGGCGTCCACGTCACACGTCGCGGCCTGCGCGACAACCTGCAAGACCCCCTTGGGTACGTCCGGGTTGAGGGTGATCTTGCGCGTCAGGTCAGTGGTGACGCCGGCGCCGTCCAGCAGCAGCTCGGCCGGCGACGCCGACACGGTCAGCCGCACCGGCGAACCGAACTGGCTGTCCAGCTTCTGCCCCGGCGCCGGCGTGAAGATCACGTCCAGGGTCACCTCGCCCGGAGCCAGGTGCGACGGCGGGCGCTCCGTCTTGTGCCGTTCCCCGGTCACCGTCTTGACCGCGCCGGGTGCCAGCCGGGTCAGCCGGTGCGCGGCCGACTCCACCACGATCACCTGGTTCTGAGTCACCAGAACGTCGCTCGGCTCGGCCAGTCCGGAATCCACCGTGGACACCTCGCCCGACTCCGGATCGAAACGACGAACCGCGCCGTTGTACGTGTCCGCCACCAGAACCGAACCGTCCGCCAGAGCGGCCACACCGAGCGGGTGCTGGAACAACGCCTCGGCAGCCGGACCATCCACGTGACCGAAATCGAACAGTCCCTGACCGACTGCGGTATGCATCACGCCGGCCTCGACATAGCGCAGCGCCGACGTCTCACTGTCGGCGATCCACAGCCGTTTCTGATCAGCGCTGACCGACAGGCCGGACGGCTGGGCCATCCACACGTCCGGGATCGGGCCGTCCCGTAGCGCCTCCACCGTCGTACCGGCGTAGACGCCCACCGTGCGCTTGATCGGGTCGAACCACCACAGCTGGTGGATGCCGGCCATCGCGATCACGACCTTGTCGTCGAACCAGGCCACATCCCACGGCGATGACAGATCCGCGGCCAAGGCGTCGTGTGCGTGATCGTCGACCGTCGAACGCCACGGCCGTCCCGAACCCGCGACCAGAGTGATCTCGCCGGACATCAGATTGATCGCCCGGAGCTGGTGGTTGACCGTGTCCGCGATCACCACGTCGTAGCCGGCCGTCGACGCCACCGCCGGCGGCAGCAGCGCCATGCCCTGCGGCTCGCTGAACGGCACGCCCCGCTCCGGGCCACCGAACCGCCGCACCAGGGTCGCCCCATCGGGCGACAACTCCACCACCGAGTGCCGGGCCGAGTCGGAGACCAGCAGATTGCCGTCGGCCAGCTCGATCGCCTTGCCCGGGAAATGCAGCAGACCCTCGGCGGCGGGCGGGGGCACATACGGGCCGTCGCCGCGGTGCAGGGTGCCGCTCGCCTCATGCTTGATGATCAGCTCGTCGATCAGCCGGGACAGGCCTTCGGCGTGCCCCTCACCCGCCATCGAGGAGACCAGATAGCCTTCCGGATCGACCACGGCCAGCGTCGGCCAGGCCTTCGCGGCGTACTGCTCCCACAGGTGCATGTCGCCGTCGTCGACCACCGGGTGATGCACGCCGTACCGCTCCACCGCGGCGGCCAACGCCTTCGGGTCACGCTCGTGCTCGAACTTCGGCGAGTGCACGCCGATCACGACGAGCGCGTCGCCGTACTTCTCCTCCAGCGGGCGAAGCTCGTCCAGGACGTGCAGGCAATTGATGCAACAGAACGTCCAGAAATCCAGGAGCAGGATCTTTCCGCGCAGATCGGCCAGAGTGAGAGCCTTACCGCCGGTGTTCAGCCAACCGCGACCCTTGAGTTCGGGCGCACGCACGCGAAATTCCATCCCGCCATCGTGCCCTACCCGTATGAACGAACCAGGCCCCGGCTCACCCGAGCGGGACCTGGTTCACTGCTTTGTGCCGACGCTCGCGGTCAGCCGTTCTTCTTCAGACAGAGCACCTGGTCACCGCTGTCCTTCGGGATCACGATGTACGGCTGGGTGGCGTCACCGCACTGGTCCTTGGCCGTAACGATGTTGGTGACCTGGAACGTGTCCGGCTCAGTGCACGGCGCCACCACCGGTGTGGTGCCGCTGCGCTTCACACAGTCACCCTGCGCCACATTGAACTCGTCCTCACCCGAGATCAGGAAGACCAGTCCGAACACCACCGCCAGCAGGACGAACGCGCCGAGCGCCACGGCCAGAGCCGCCGGAATCGTTCGCACGTTCGTCTTCGCAGACGGGGCCGGTGCCGGGGTGTCCGCCTTGAACTGGTCGAACTTGCCCTGCTCGTCAGCCGGGCCGGGCCAGCTCGTGGTGTCCTCCGGACCGGGCGGGGTCACCGTGGCGCGAGCCGCCGGACCACCCGGGTAGATCCCGCCGCTGGGCTGTTCACCGGGCATCGGCGACAACGCGGGCAACGGGACGTACGGCGAGTCGCCGCGGCCCGAGACATCGGTGGTGTGCTCGTTGTAGTGGTCCGCCTGAGCACCACGGCCCGCATCGAACGGCGGGCCGGCCTGCGCACCGAACGGCGAGTCAGCCGGACCGCCGAACGGCGAACCAGCCTGGTCACCGGAACCGAACGGCGGCGCCGAACCCGGGAACTGCGGCGAACCCGGCATGGCCGAACCCGAACCGGAGAACGGCGAACCCGGCATGGCGCTCGCGCCCGGACCCGGGAACTGCGGGGAACCCGGCATCGCGAACGGCGAACCGGCACCCGGAACCTCCGGCGGCGTCACTCGGGCGCTCGCGGTCGCACGGGCGGTCGCCCGAGCCGGCGACTGCGGAGCCACTCCCTCACCGGCTGGCGAGAAGCCACCGAACCCGGGAGTCTCCGGCGCGGCCGGGAACCCACCGGACTGCGGCTCACCATCGGCGTTCCGCTGCGGCAGCCCGAACCCGCCGGACGAGTTCTCGCCCTGCGGTGCCCCGAAGCTGTTCTCGCCGTGCTGCGGCCCTCGGAAAGCACCATCACCCTGCGGCGCCCCGAAACCACCATCACCCTGCGATGTTCCGAAGCCACCGTCGTTCTGCGGCGTTCCGTAGTTGCCGCCCTGCGGTGCTCCGAAACCGCCATCGTTCTGGGGCGATCCGGTGTTCTGGGGCGATCCGAAACCGCCGGACGGGCTCTCACCACGAGGCCCGAAGCCGGGCTCGCCCGGACCGCCGGACTGAGCCTGACCACGCTGCGGCAGGCCGAAACCGCCGGACGGGTTCTCACTCTGCGGTGCCCCGAAAGCACCATCACCCTGCGGCGTTCCGAATCCACCGTCGTTCTGCGGCGTTCCGAATCCACCGTCGTTCTGCGGTGCTCCGAATCCACCATCATGCTGCGGTGCTCCGAAAACACCATCATGCTGCGGGGAGCCGAAGCCACCTGAGGGGGCTTCGTGCTGCGCGCCGAACCCGGAGTCACCCTGCGGTGATCCGAAGCTGCCGACTGAAGCCGAGCCGCGCTGGGGCAGGCTTGACGGGTTCTCACCCGGCTGGCCGCCGAACGGAACGGCGAACCCGCCGGACGGAACCTCGCCGGACCGGGAGGAACCGGCTGAGTCGTCCTCCGGTTTGTCGGGAGTGGACGCGGCCGGACGACCGTAGACCCGGGCCTGCGGCGCGGCGGCGGGCGGCGGCGGCATCTCGGCCGCCTCACTCGGACTGACCCGGCCGGGCACCGAGGCACTGGCCGTCACCGGACGGGCTGAGCCGACGGCGGGCTTGGCGCCGGGTTCACGCGGCGCGCCGGGTTCACGCGGCTGCGGAACCGACGAAGCGCCCTGCGGATCGGCCGAGCCACGGCTGTCGGCGCCGGACTGATCGGCGGCAGCCAACGGACCCCGTGCGTCACCAGCGGCAGCCCCGAAGGAACCGGATCCACCCGATTCCCCGTATGGCGAGGAGTTGGCGGTAGCACCGTATGACGAGGAGTCCACCGATTCTCCGAACGGTGAGGAGCCGGCGACCGCACCGTACGGCGAGGCGTCGGCGGGGTCTCCGAACTGCGGGGAGCTAGCGGCGGCACCGTATGGCGAAGCACCTGCCGAGTCCCCGAACTGCGAGGAGCTGACGGAACCATACGGCGAAGATCCAGCCGGGTCCCCGAACTGCGAAGAGCCGGCCGACTCTCCGAACTGCGGGGAACCTGCCGAGTCTTCGAACTGCGAGGAACTCGCCGGGGCGCCGTAGGGCGAGGAACCAGCCGACTCGCCGAACTGCGAGGACCCGGGTGCACCGCTGACCGAAGCGGATCCGGTGGATCCGCCGAACGGCGACGCTCCCGAAGAACCGCTGGACGGGGAAGACCCGCCGAACGGTGAGTTCTCCGGGGAACCACTGACCGGGGACGACCCGGCCGCGCCGAACGGCGTGGACCCGGGCGTGCCGCTGACTGAGGCGGATGCGCCATAGGGCGAGTTTCCGGGCGTGCCGCTGACCGGGGACGACCCGGCGGAGCCGAAGGTCGATCCGCCGGGCACGCCGCTGACCGAAGCGGACCCGCCGAACGGCGAGGCGCCCGGGGAACCGCTGACCGGCGAGGACCCGGCCGGGCCGAACGGCGAAGCGCTGGGTGCGCCGCTGACCGAGGCGGATCCGGTGGATCCGCTGAACGGTGAGGTGCCGGGCGTGCTGCTGGCCGGAGACGCGCCGCCGAACGGTGACGAGCCCGACAGCGGGTCGCCTGCGGCGGGCGTATTGGACGACAGGCTTCCGCCCGAGGCGAGAGCCGCCCCCGGGACACGCTGCGGGTAACCGGCGGCAGTCGCGGGCGGCTGCTCCTCACCAGCGGGCGCGGGGAAACCGGCGGCCGCGGAGGGACTGGCGGGCGCGGAGGACGCGAACGGCGATGTGCCGAACGGCTGCTGGCTACGAATAGGCAGGTCCAGGCCAGCCTGCGTCCCGGCTCCGGGGCCCTGCGAACCGGGCGCGAGCCCCTGTGCGCCGGATCCGAGGCCTTGGGACCCGGACCCCAGGCCCTGCTGCGAGTTGGGCCCGAAACCAGGCTGCGGGCTGGATCCGAAGGCGGGCTGCGAGCTGGACCCCGGGCCGGACGGGGAGTCGGACGGATCGGTGCCGGGGCCGGCGGGGGCGCGCAGCGGGAATCCGCCGCCGTCGCCGCGCCGGGACGGGAACGAGTCGGCGGCCGGGCGCGAGGCATCGGCGGCGGGCTCGGCGGGCCGGGCGTTCTGCTGCATCCAGCTGTTCTGTGCGGGACCGGCGGTGAAGCCGCTCTGGCCCGCGGAACCGTCAGGCAGGTCGGAGAGGCTGGCGCCGGGGACCCGCACCGCCTGGTCACCGAAGGCGGAGAAGGAACGGCCGAGACCGCCGTCCTCGGGCGCGGTGGCGCCGGGCTTACGGGTGGGTAGCCCACCGGGTTTCGGCGCCGCGAAGCTGGACGGGCTGTCCGAAGCCGGTGGTGTGCGAGTGGGCAGGCCGGCGGCTCCGAACGGCGAAGCAGCCGGATCGGCCGCGGACTGCGGTGTGCGAGCGGGCAGACCGGAGGCGCCGAACGGCGATGCCGAATCGGTGGAACCTTGCGGCGAGGGCGCCGGGAAACCCGCGGACGGCGGGAATCCAGCGGACGGCGGGAATCCAGCGGATGCCGGGGAACCGGCGGGCGCCGGGAAGCCAGCGGCGGGCTGGAAACCGGCGGGCGGCGGCGGGAAGCCAGGCGAGGGCGTCGCGGCCGGGTCGGAACCGGCTGGCGCCCAGGCGGCCCCGGAAGGGGCCGGGGGTGCCGAACCGTACGGCGGAGGTGGTGTGCCGGGCTGGCCGGGTGCGGGCGCGACCGTGCCGTACGGCGAGGCCTCGGGGGCCACCGACCCGTACGGCGAGGCGTTCCGCTGCGGCAGTTCGCTCTCGGGCTGTGGCACACGTGCGGACCCGTACGACGTCCCGCCGGTGGGGTTGGGACCCGCACCGAAGGTGGAGACTGCGGGAACCACGAACGGCGAGCCCCCACCGGGAGCACTGGCCGGCGGTGGCCCGTAGGAGTTGGCGAAGCCCTCAGCGGGAGGCGGAGCCGATGCCCGGCCGGCTGTGCGCTGGTCGGGCCGCTGACCCTCGGGGTCGTGCGGGAACCCGCTCGACGTGGGTCCGCCCGACGTGGCCTCGGCCGGCTGACCGGCGTGCTGCCCCTCGGACGTCATATGCGCCTCCTCATCGATGCGGCCGTGCCAGCTTTGCACGGACGCGACCCCAGCGGCGACCTTCCGCCGTTGGGCCGTGCCAGCTTTTCAACCCCGCCGTGCCGGGGGCCGAAGTGCTGTCGCCGCCGATGGCCCCGGTTTCCCGGGCCGACCGGCAGAGCCGGATCGGGGACCGTGCCCACGGTACCGGGCGGTTGCGGCGGTAGGAATCCCGGTATACGCCCCGGAGGGACGATGGCTCGATCTTCGAAAGTGTGATTTGACACGAAACGGCCCGCCCAGGTCACCCGGGCGGGCCGTTTCGAGAGGTAGAGCGGGCGCGGGTCAGGAGATCCAGCGCCGCTGGGCGATGACGGCGATCTCGTCACGCATCGCCTGAGTCGGAGCGCCGGCGAGCGCGCGGTTGATGGCGCGGTTGTCGCGGCTGATGATCCGACGCTGACGGAAGCGGTCGATCATGGTCCGGGCGGTGCTCATGACGTGCTCATTCCTCCGGCGGTAGCCGGTTTCGCTTTGACGAGCGTCGCCGGCCGCTTGTGGCGGTTCCCTCGGCGCGCGTCCCGTTGTTGACTCCATTATGCATCGACCAACGGGACGCGGCCACCGAATTAGGGGGTGAGCTGGGTCATGTACCTAAGGATCGAAGGTCTCTCGATGATGTGACCGAAAGACCTTAGGTCCAGCTGAGGAGTGCTCCTTCCGGGTCCTCCAGGAACGTGCCGATGTCCCGCAGGAATCGGGAGCCCAACTCGCCGTCGATGATCCGATGGTCGAAGGAGAGCCCCAGGGTGGTGACCTGACGAGACTTGATCCGGTTCTTGTGCACCCAGGGCATCGGGCGGATCGCGCCGAACGCCAGAATCGCCGACTCGCCCGGCGGCAGGATCGGTGTGCCGGAGTCGATGCCGAACACGCCCACGTTCGTGATCGAGAGCGTGCCGCCGGTCATGTCCGCCGGTGGCGTCTTCCCCGACTTGGCGACCCGGACGAGAGTGTTCAGAGCTTCGGCGAGTTCCCGCAGACTGAGACGGGCGGCGTCCTTGACGTTCGGGACGATCAATCCGCGCTCGGTGGCGGCGGCGATACCGAGGTTCACGTAGTCCTTGACCACGATCTCGCCGGTGCCACCTGACCACGTCGAGTTGACCATCGGGTGCCGCGCGGTCGCCAACAGCACCGCTTTCGCCACCAGTAGTAAAGGTGAGACCCGGGTCTCGGCGAACTCGGGCCGCGCCTTCAGCTTCTCCAGAGCCTTCATCGACCGGGTCACGTCCACGGTCAGGAACTCGGTGACGTGCGGCGCGGTGAACGCCGACGCCACCATGTTCGCCGCGGTGAGCTTCCGCACCCCTTTGACCGGGATGCGCCGTTCCCGAGACTCCGGGTCAAAGGCTTCCCGAGCGGTTTCCGGTACGACCGGAGCAGCCGCCCGTTGCAGATCGTCACGCGTCACCGACCCCATCGGCCCGGTCCCGTCAACCGTGGCGAGATCCACACCCAGGTCCCGGGCGAGCTTGCGAACCGGCGGCTTGGCCAGCACCGGCCCCACCCGAACAGCCGGCACGACGGAAGCCACAGCCGGGGCTGCGGAAACCGGAGTGATGACGTCCGGGGCGGGACCGTTTGCGATACCCGTACCAGCGCGGGGTCGTCGTTTTGCGCTCGTGGTGCGCGGACCGTAACCGACGAGGACCGCCGTGCGACCGCCCGGCGCCGGTCCACCGATCAGCCCGGCCTCGACCTCGCCGCCGGAATCCGGATCGGGCGCGGAAGAAGGAGGCGCGGAAGAAGAAGCAGTGGCAGCGGGAGTAGAAGGAGTAGCCGAGGATGGGTCGGTGTCGATGGCGATGATCGGCTTGCCGACCTCGCACACCGTCCCGGCCTCGTGGAAGATCCGGGTGACCACGCCACCCCATTTCGCCGGGATCTCGACGGCGGCCTTGGCCGTCTCCACCTCGACGATCGGCTGGTTCAGTTCGATGGTGTCGCCGACTTTGACGAGCCAGGCCAGGATCTCGCCCTCGGTCAGCCCCTCACCGAGGTCGGGCAGGTTGAACTCCTTGATCCGGGACATCGCCGTCACCAGCCGAACGAACGGTCGACGGCGTCCAGGACCCGGTCCAGATCGGGGAGGTACTCCTCTTCCACCCGGGCCGCCGGGTACGGGGTGTCGTAGCCGGTCACCCGCAGCACCGGTGCCTCCAGTGAGTAGAAGCACTCCTCGCTGATCCGGGCGGCGATCTCGGCACCGAGGCCGACGTTGCCAGGGGCCTCGTGCACGACGACCGCGCGCCCGGTCCGCCGGACCGACTCGAAGATCACCGGATAGTCGATCGGGGAGAGCGAGCGCAGGTCGATGACCTCCAGTTCCCGGCCGTCCTCGGCAGCCGCGGCGGCGGCGTCGAGCGCGACCCGGACCATCGGGCCGTAGGCGAGCAGCGTCGCCGCCGACCCGGGCCGGGCGATCCGGGCCGAGTGCAGCGGGAAGGACGGCGCAAGGTCGAGGTCGACCTCACCCTTCTCCCAGTACCGGCGTTTCGGCTCGAAGAAGATCACCGGGTCGTCCGAGGCGATAGCCTGCTGGATCATCGAGTACGCGTCGGCCGGGTTCGAGCAGCTCACGACCTTGAGACCGGGCGTGTGCGCGAAGTAGGCCTCGGGCGACTCGGAGTGGTGCTCGACCGCTCCGATGCCGCCGCCGAAGGGGATCCGGATGACGATCGGCAGCCGCACCTTGCCCTGGGAGCGGTAATGCATCTTCGCGACCTGGGCGACGATCTGGTTGTACGCCGGGAAGACGAACCCGTCGAACTGGATCTCGCAGACCGGCCGGTACCCGCGGATCGCCAGCCCGACCGCGGTGCCGACGATGCCGGCTTCGGCCAGTGGCGTGTCGATGACCCGGTTCTCGCCGAAGTCCTTCTGCAGGCCGTCGGTGATCCGGAAGACGCCGCCGAGCTTGCCGACGTCCTCTCCCATGATCACGACCTTGGGGTCGTCCTCCAACGCGCGCCGGAGCCCGTGGTTGATTGCCTTACCCAGAGTGATCATCAGTGCCCGCTCCCCTCGAAAGAGGCCTGGTACTCGGTGAACGCGGCGCGCTGGGTGTCGAGTTCGGGCGAGCCGTTCGGATAGACGTTGTCGAAGAGCGTCACCGGTTGTGGGTCCGGCATCGCCAGCACCCGTTCGCGCAGATCGAGGGCCTTGGTGGTGGCCTCGTCGTCGACCTCGGTGAAGAAGTCCTTCTTGGCGATCTTCTGTTTGCTGAGGAACGCCCGGAGCCGGCTGATCGGGTCCTTGGCCTTCCACGACTCGACCTCGCTCGCGATGCGGTAACGGGTCGGGTCGTCGGAGCTGGTGTGCGCACCCATCCGGTACGTGTAGGCCTCGATCAACGTCGGCCCTTGACCGGTGCGCGCGTTGTCCAGTGCCTGCCGGGTGACGGCGTAGCTGGCCAGCACGTCGTTGCCGTCGACCCGGATGCCGGGGAAGCCGTAGCCGCCGGCCCGCTGGTAGAGCGGGACCCGGGTCTGGCGTTCGAGGGGTTCGGAGATCGCGTACTGGTTGTTCTGGCAGAAGAAGACGATCGGCGCGTTGAAGACGCCGGACCAGACGAACGCCTCGTTGACCTCACCCTGGCTGGTCGCGCCGTCCCCGAAGTAGGCGATCACGGCCTCGCCGTCGAGGGAGCCGGTCTTGCCGTCCATCGTGACGCCCATGGCGTAGCCGGTCGCGTGCAGTGTCTGTGAGCCGATGACGATCGTGTACTGGTTGAACCGGAACTCCTGGGGATCCCAGCCGCCCTGGTCGACGCCGCGGAAGAGCCCGAACGGCATGATCGGGTCGATCCCGCGGCAGTAGAGGACCCCGTGCTCGCGGTAGGTGGGGAACGCCATGTCCTGGGGCCGCAGCGCCCGCCCGGAACCGACCTGAGCCGCCTCCTGACCGAGCAGACTGGCCCAGATGCCCAGTTCACCCTGCCGTTGCAGAGCGACCGCCTCGGTGTCGAGCCTGCGGATGGTGACCAGGTCGCGGTAGAGCTCGCGGTACTCCTCATCGGTGAAGTCGACCGAGTACGTCGTCCCGTCAGCGGTGGTCACGCTGTCGACACGCTCGCCGTCGGGGGTCAGCAGTTGGACGAAGCCGCCGGCCGGTATGTCGGTCCCGGCAACGCTCTCGCCTTTCGCCATCCGTGTCTCCTGTTTCCTCGTGCGCCCGCGTCGGGTGTTGCCCGGTCGCGCGGCTGACCTGCGGAAAACCGCGCCCGGCCCGGGTGGGGCCGACTGCGCGGCAGCTCCGGCACGGTGACTATCGGTGCCGGGACGGGCCGCTTGACCTTGCTGGTAGGCAAAAGGCGACAGCGGCGATGCCGTCGATCCCATCCTGACAGAGAGAGTGAGCGTGATCACATAGCAAAGAGAGATTTTCTGCTGACGCATCGTCAAGAGTATTTGTCCGTTTTAAGGGTATTCATGCCATCACTTTGGTACGAATAGCCCCACCACACCGCGCCCGGACGACCCATCGGTCGTTTCTTCCCAGTGACCGGAACAGATCCAAGTCGATCTTTGTCACTGGGGGGACACCCGCGTGCCGCAGCTGCCCGACGACGACTTCGCGCCGCCGCCCAAGGTGCTGCGCAGGCGCCTGAACGGGGTGTATCGCGAAGACCTCGGCTTCTCCGGCCCGACCCGGCGATACGTGCTGATGGTCGCGCTCCTGGTCGGCCTCGCCTCCCTGCCGACGCTCGCGGTGATCACCGCCGGGTCGCGGGAGATCACCGGGCAGGACCGGACCGGGGCGATGGACGTGCCGTTCCTCCCGCCGCCCGCGACCGGACCGGTGGCGCCGCCCTCGTCTGCTTTCACCGGGCCGGTGTCGCCGCCCTCCACCAGGCCGGTGCTGCCGACACCGTTGCCGCCGCCGATGTCCGCGACCCCACCGGGTTCCCGCGCGCCCCTCGGTTCGTCCGGCCCCGGGCTACCAGATCAACAGCCGGGTGGGTACGACGGGAGCAACCCCGCCTCGACACCGGGCACCCGGCCGGACGGCTCACCGTTCCGTTCACCGACCGGCCCGCCATCGACCCCGGACTCGTCCCCGCCCGCCGGGCCTTCCGCAACCGGCGACCGGTCATCAGCCGATGGATCGTCTTCAACTGACGGTTCCTCGTCGACCGGCGGTTCGTCCTCGACTGACGGCTCGTCTTCGACCGGCGGCTCGTCCTCGACCGGCCGTTCCTCGACGACCGGCCGTTCCTCGACGACCGGCCGGTCCTCGACGGCTGACGGGCCCGGGCCGCCGCCGTCCGTTGTCGAGCCGGCCCGGCCGCGACGCGAACAGCCTCGTGCCGTGGTGAAGACCCCGGATCACCTTTCCGAGGTACCGGACCTGCCGGCCGTCCCCGAGGAACGGCGCGTGGCACCGGCCCGCCGAAGTGCCGTCCTGTCCGTTCCTGATCCGCCACGGTCACCCGGCGAACCCGATCATCACGAGCAGCCGCGTTCCGATGATCGCAATGACGACCGGTCCGATTCCGATCACCCCGTACCGGATCCCGGTTTTGATCCACGGGGAAAACCGCATCACTACCGCGAACCCGAGCCGACGCCGTCCGACCGTCCCCGCGGACACGCCTGCGAGAAAACCCACGAGCGCCGGTCCACCGACCGGACCCGATCCAGCCGGAGGTCAGCCGTGACCGAACGTCCGAACAACATCCGCTCGTCCCGGGTGCTCGAACAGAACTACTCCGGCGGCGACCTCAACGTGGTCCGCCGTCTGCTCGCCGACTCGAACACCGAGGAGAACCGGCTCGGCAACCGCCCCTATCGCGGACAGCACCGAGCCGAGAACAGCAACTATCCCGAGACGTCCTCCCGCGACCGCAGTTCCCGGGTGGGCCGGCACCACGCCGACCCGGTCGAGGACCACCACACCAACCGGCGCTAGTCCCCGCGGTGCCTTTCCAGCGTGCTGAGTCGGGGTTCGATTCGCACCCCGAGTCACCACGCAACTCGTGCTAGTCCTCGCGGTTGGCTTCCAGCCACGCGTCGATGGCGGCGCTGTCGTTCGGGTCGACACCCTCGGAGATCAGCTGGGCCACCGCCGCCGTGGCGGGGCTGCGGCGCTCACCCGTCGTGTAGAGGCGGGCGAACTCCGGCACCAGCTCCTCCATCGCCGTCTCGACCTCCTCGACCGCGGCGGCGGGCAGGGCACGGCGACGGGAGGTGTACGCCGACCAGGCTCGTGCCACCCGGGGCATCATGGCCGCGTCGTCCAGGTCGAGCACCGCCCGCCGGTGCACCCAGTCCAGCAGGAACAGTCCGGCCACCGCGGGACTCCAGCGCAACGGGTCGGCACCGGGCAGGCTCGCCGCGTGGTCGAACACCAGACTCATGCAGAAGTCCATCGACGCGACATCGGGTGACGTCGCCGGGCCGGTCGGCAGCTCGAACCGGGTCGCCTCCGGTGAGGTCAGGAAGTCCCGCAGCAGGTCACCGCCGGTGGGCCCAGCCGGCTCGGCGAGCGGCGGCGTGGTCACCGCCGGCAGCAGGGCGAGCCGGGCGGTGGCCAGTGCCCGGTCAGTGGACAGCGAACCGTCCGCCGGCAGATCACCCAGCTCGTCGGTCACCAGGAGGTGCCGCCCGACCTCGTCGCGCAGCCGCCCCGGGTCCTCACTGCGGAACCAGGTCAGCTCGTCGGAGGCGCAGATCTGCCGCACCTGAGTGAGCAGGGTGCCGGCCGAAGTGGCGACGAAGACGTCCTTGGTGATGCCGATGTTGTGATCGACCAGGGCCACGACCGCGTGTTCCGGGCCGCCGGCGGTGGTGTCGTCGTAGGCGAAGGTGACCAGGTAGGAGGTCTGGTCGCCGTAAATGTCCCCGTACGCCCAGCAGCCGGTGGGGCGGACCCGGCCTAGCTGGGTCACCCAGGACGGTGCCTGCGTGTCGTGGCCGACCAGGGCCGCACCCTCCGCGTCGGGCACCAGGGTGGCGAAGACCTCGCGGATGGTGGCGGCGGCCGCGCTGTCCGGATCGGTGGTTGTGGTCAGGAAACGCCCCACGAAGTCACGGACGGCCTCGGCGCGATCCTCCTCGGCGACCGAGTAGACACTGCCGAGCAGCGCGGTGCCGAGCATCTCGGCATCGAGCGCGCAGCCCAGTTTCGTGACATCGCGGGCTGCGTGCAGCACGGCGTCGTACGCGGTCCGGGGTGCGGGCATGCCGCGAGCCTACGCCCGCGGCCGCCACATGAACTACTCCGAGCGCACGACTCCGAGCGCTTCCCTCGCCTGGGCGTACGCATTGAGAACGTCGCGCACCGGTGCGACCACGTGCCCCCGCCCGACCTCGGTGATCGCCGATCGCAGGCGCTGCTCGGCCCGGCGCCGGGCCCGGCGCGCGCCGGCCTCGATGATCGGCCGCAGCAGCAGCCACAACAGCAGCCCGCCGGCGAGTCCGGCGAGCAGGAGCAGCGTCGGCAGTGGAACCGAGCCCACCTGCACCCCGTCGATCTCCGGCAGCCCGAGGGCGGCCAGCGCGTACCCGAGAATCAGCCAGCCGAGGCCCACTCCGGCGGCCGCCAGCAGCACCCACTGCAGCACCCCGACGGCCCGCCACCACATCGGCGGTTTCTCCAGGCCCAGGTCGGTCTGCGCGACCGCCCGGTCCAGCGCGTCCGGTAGATCGGCGGCCCGTGATCGGGCCGCGCTGTTCAACGCGGGCGCCCAGACCTCCGGCAGTGGTGCCGCTGCGCGGGCCGCGACCGCCCGGACCGAGAGGCCCACCGCCGACTTCTGCGCGGCGTCGGCGGCCGGCACGGAGGTGCGCGGTACGACATCGGTGGAGACCGAGTCGGTCTTGACCGGCTCGGCCAGGTGCAGCTTGCGCAGCGGGTCCGGGCGCAGTCTCCGCAGCCCGCGCAGCAGCGGCCAGCCGGTGGCCGCCGAAGCCCGGTGCCGGTACGCCCCGGCAGTCGCGTCCGCCACCCCGGGCACCCCGGCCGACGCGGACAGCGAGTCGCACAGCTGCCGGACGGTCGTCCGGTCCACCTCGTCCTCGGCGGCTGGCGGGCCGATCATCACGCCCAGCTCTTCGCCGATCACGTCCAGGTCGGCGGCCAGCCGGCGCAGGGCCGCCTGCCGGTTGGCGACCGTGTCCTCCAGTGCGGACCGCAGCTCACTGAGCATGCCGGGCTGTTTCGCCGACGAGGCGATCACCGGAGTCTCGTCGAGCCCGTCCTCGCCGAGGAGCCGGGTCAGATCGGCGACCACCAGCTCGGTGTCGGCGGGGCTGAGCCGGTCGGCCTGGTTCAGCACCACGATCGTGACGCCGGAGTGGGTGGCGAACTGGGAGAGGTAGGCCTGGTGCAGGACCCGGTCGCCGTATTTCTGCGGGTCGACCACCCAGACGATCTGGTCGACCAGGCCGAGCAGCCGGTCCACTTCGAGCTGGTGGCCACGCTCGATCGAGTCGAAGTCGGGCAGGTCGAGCAGGACCAGCCCGCGCAGCGAGGCCTCGTCGTCGCCGTCCAGCGCGCTTTCCCGGACGAACCGCTGCCGGGGCAGCACCCCGACCCAGTCGAGCAGGCGGTTCGCGGGTTCGAGCGGCCCCCAGACCACGGCGTGCGCGTTGCCGGTGGTGGGGCGGCGCACCCCGACCGGCGAGAGCTTGAACCGGGCCAGCGCGTTGAACAAACTCGACTTGCCGCTGCCGGTGCTGCCGGCGAGCGCCACCACAGTGTGGTCCAGGGACAGCGTGAGCCGGCCGCTGGCCCGCTCCACCAGGGTGTGCGCCGAGACCAGTTCGCCGTCCGGCAGGTACGGATCGACGACCCGCAGGAACCGGGACAACGCCTCCAGCCGGCGGGTCAGGTCGTCGGTGTCGATCTGGTCGTTACGAACCTTCTGTGCCACGTTCATGACCCCGACCCGGTCAAAGCAAGTTCCTCTCTGGCTTTCTCCACCTCGGCGGCGCTCTCCCGCAGCAGTGTGCTCCGTGCCGTCTCGAGATGCACCACCTCGGTCAGCTCGGTGAACCGGGCCGCCTCGGCGGCGAGCAGCTGCTCCACCCGGGTCAGCAGTTCGGCCCGGGCCCGGGCGGCGAGCGTCCGGATGGCCTGGTCGCCGAAGACGGCTTCGAGCACCTTCTGCCCGGCGACCGCGGTGCCGGCCCCGGCCGCGACCTCCAGGCCGGTGGGGATGAAGGCTGTCGTGGTGAACACCGTGATCATGACAGCGAGCCCGGCCCCGTTCACCGCGTAGGCGGCGCCGCGAGCCACCGCCCGCTTGTCGCCTGCCTCGGTGCGGACCAGCTCCAGGACCCACTGCTGCCAGTCGCGGACCAGCCGGTCGGCGCGCTGCGGCAGGTCGGCGGAGGCGTGCTGGAGATCCGGTTTCAGCAGGGCTTCCCCGGCCGGGTGCGCCTGCCAGGCCCCGAACGCCTGCTCGGCGGCGTCGGCCGCGACCCCGCGCATCAGCGTGACCAGCTGGGACTCCATGGCGACCCGCAGGTTCTGGCTCGACGTGGGCCGTCCGCTGACCGCCGAGACCAGCTTGTCCCGCAGGTGCCCGATCCGAGATTCGAGGCCGCGCACCAGGTCACCGGTGCCGACGAACTCCTGCCAGCGGGCCAGCACCTCGCCGCGCAGCAGCCGGCCGTCGCGCAGGCCGTCCTCGGTGACGCGCCGCGCGGTCCGGTAGGCGGCCTCGACCCGCTCGTCCAGCGCCCGCGCCGTGCGGATCTGGTCGTCGACGGCGTCAGCCAGTCCTTCGGCCGCCGGGGTGAGCGCGGCGAGAGCGCCGTTCAGGGTCTGCCGGACCACCGTGAACCGGGCGTTCGCGTCGCCGGCGAGCTGGGCGAACCAGACCCGCATCGGGCCGACCGCCGAGTCCGGGAGCAGACCGCGCTGGTCGAGCCCGGTCTCCGGCAGCACGAACAGCGGCGCCGCACCCAGCTCGTTGGCGGTCAGCATCTCGCCCAGGTGGGCGGCGATGTCACTGACGGCGTCCGGCGGCACCCGGTCCAGAACCAGGGCGATCACGGTGCCGCGCAGCCGGGCGGTGGTCAGCAGCTCCCACGGGACGGCGTCGGCGTATCGCGCGGCGGTGGTGACGAACAACCAGAGGTCCGCCGCGGCCAGGAGTTGGGCGGCGAGTTTGCGGTTGTGGTCGACCACCGAGTCGATGTCCGGCGCGTCCAGCAGGGCCAGCCCGGGACCGATCGTCGGGGTGGCGATCACCTGGAGCGCGTCCGGGGCGTTGCTCGACTCGCCGGTGCGGGTCAGGCCGGGCAGCAGCCCACCACGCCCGAACCACTGCACATCGTCCGGGTGGGTCACCAGGACCGGCGACCGGGTTGTGGGGCGCAGCACACCGGCGGTGCTCACCGGGGCCTGCACCAGGCTGTTGACCAGTGTCGACTTGCCGGCGCCGGTGGAACCGCCGACCACCACCAGCAGCGGGGCGTCGAGCCGGGCCAGGCGTGGCAGAAGGTAGTCGTCGAGTTGTGCGGTCAAAGCTGAGCCGACCCGCCGGGCCTCGACCGCGGAAGGCAACTCCAACGGGTACGACACAGCACCGAGCGCCGCCCGCAGGCGATCGAGCCCGGTCGCGAGGCGTCCCAGCTGGGGCGGGACTTCCAGGTTCGCCGGACGAACCTGACCGCCACCCGTACGATCTGATGGGTCTATGACCGCCTTCACCTGCTGTTTCTCATCTGATGCGGCGGGGACGGCGGATTGGGCCGACGGACCGACCGCGTCTCCGTTCGTCGTCACGGGTCAAGCGTGCACGATCTATGCATCCAGGACAACCGGGTCCGGGAATGCCGTGACCTGACAGGTATGTGCCGGTGCCGCTTCCGAGCGCCGACTTGCGCCCGTCTGACTCAACTTGGATTTGACGATGCGTGGCACCGTGGCATCATTGAGTCGGTTCCACTCAACCTTGGTAATCATGTGAACCCAAGCAGTAAAGAAGCGAGGAACACCATGGCACGTGCGGTCGGCATCGACCTCGGCACCACGAACTCCTGCGTCAGCGTTCTGGAAGGAGGCGAGCCCACCGTAATCGCCAATGCGGAGGGCTCACGGACGACCCCGTCGATCGTCGCCTTCGCCCGCAACGGCGAGGTGCTGGTGGGCGAGGTCGCCAAGCGACAGGCGGTGACCAACCCGGACCGGACGATCCGTTCGGTCAAGCGGGAGATCGGCACCGGCTGGTCCATCGACATCGACGGTAAGCAGTACACCCCGCAGGAGATCTCCGCGCGGGTGCTGATGAAGCTCAAGCGGGACGCCGAGGCGTACCTGGGCGAGCAGATCACCGACGCGGTCATCACCGTCCCGGCGTACTTCAACGACGCGCAGCGCACCGCGACCAAGGAGGCCGGTGAGATCGCCGGGCTGAACGTCCTGCGCATCGTCAACGAGCCCACCGCGGCCGCCCTGGCCTACGGCCTGGACAAGGGCACCAAGGAGCAGACCGTCCTGGTCTTCGACCTCGGTGGCGGCACCTTCGACGTCTCGCTGCTCGAGCTCGGCGAGGGTGTCATCGAGGTCAAGTCGACCTCCGGTGACAACCTCCTGGGCGGCGACGACTGGGACCAGCGGATCATCGACCACCTGGTCAAGACCTTCCGCGGCGAGCACGGCATCGACCTCTCCCAGGACAAGATGGCGCTCCAGCGTCTGCGCGAGGCGGCCGAGAAGGCCAAGATCGAGCTGTCCGCGGCGACCACCACCAGCATCAACCTGCCGTACATCACCGCCGGGGCGAACGGCCCGCTGCACCTGGACACGTCGCTGAGCCGCGCCGAGTTCCAGCGGATGACGCAGGACCTGCTGGACCGTTGCAAGGGCCCGTTCGAGGCCGCGATCCGCGACGCCGACGTCAAGCTCGCCTCGATCGACCACGTCATCCTGGTCGGCGGTTCGACCCGGATGCCCGCCGTCACCGATCTGGTGAACAGCCTGATCGGCCGCGAGCCGAACAAGGGCGTCAACCCGGACGAGGTCGTCGCCGTCGGCGCCGCGCTCCAGGCCGGCGTGCTCAAGGGCGAGGTCAAGGACGTCCTGCTGCTCGATGTCACCCCGCTGTCGCTGGGCATCGAGACCAAGGGCGGCATCATGCACAAGCTGGTGGAGCGCAACACCACCATCCCGGCGCACCGCTCCGAGGTCTACACCACGGCTGACGACAACCAGCCGTCCGTGCTGATCCAGGTGTACCAGGGCGAGCGTGAGATGGCGTCGAACAACAAGAAGCTCGGCACCTTCGAGCTCAGTGGTATCGCGCCGGCCCCGCGTGGCGTTCCGCAGATCGAGGTCTCCTTCGACATCGACGCGAACGGCATCGTGCACGTGTCCGCCAAGGACCTGGGCACCGGCAAGGAGCAGAAGATGACGATCACCGGCGGCTCCGCGCTGCCGAAGGACGACATCGAGCGGATGATGCGCGACGCCCAGGACCACGCGGACGACGACAAGAAGCGCCGCGAGGACGCCGAGTCGCGCAACCTGGCCGAGCAGCTCCAGTGGCAGACCGAGAAGTTCCTGGCGGAGAGCGGCGACAAGCTCCCCGAAGAGAACAAGACCAAGATCGGTGAAGCGCTCGGCGAGCTGCGCGGTGCGCTCGGCGGCACCGACATCGAGAAGATCAAGTCGGCCCACGAGCGGCTGTCCCAGGTCTCTCAGGAGGCCGGTTCGCTGCTCTACTCGCAGGGTGAGGCCTCGCAGGCCGCCGCGGGTGGCGCTCCCGGCGGCACCACCGGCGCCGGCACCACCGGCCCGGCGGCCGGCGGCGACGACGTGGTCGACGCCGAGATCGTGGAGGACGACAAGAAGTGACTGCCAAGGACGACGAGATCGACGGTCAGGCGGCCGAGCGGGAAGTCATCCAGGGCGAGATCGACGAGCCGGCCGAGGAGACCACCGCCGACGAGCAGGAGCTGAAGGCGGCCAAACGGGCCGGTGCGCATCGCGCTCCGGACGAGACCGACGAGGCCGTACCGGCTGAGGAGCCCAAGCCCGGCGTCAGCGCCGAGTTGGAGACGTTGCGGGGCGAGCTCAACGAGCGGACCCACGACCTCCAGCGGGTGTCCGCGGAGTACGCCAACTACCGCAAGCGGGTCGACCGCGACCGGGGTGCGGCGGCCGAGCAGACGACCGGCAAGGTCCTCACCGACCTGCTCCCGGTCCTGGACGACATCGATCGGGCCCGTGAGCACGGTGACCTGGTCGGACCGTTCGCTTCGGTGGCTGAGCAGCTCACCGCGGTGACCGGCAAGCTGGGCCTGGTGGCGTTCGGCGAGAAGGGTGACCCCTTCGATCCGAACCGGCACGAGGCGGTCGCGCACCTGACGTCCGCGGACGTCACCGAGCCGACCTGCGTCGAGGTGATGCGCCGGGGCTACACGCTGGGCGAGCGGATGCTCCGCGCGGCGTTGGTCGCGGTCGCCGACCCGGAGTGAAATCAGTGATCGTGTCCCGCTCGCCGGTTCGCCGGCGGGCGGGACGTCGCCAAGTCGAGGAGGTGGACTGAGATGAGCTCGAAGGACTGGCTCGAGAAGGACTTCTACGCCCTGCTCGGTGTGAACAGGTCTGCCACCCCCGACGAGATCAAGAAGGCGTACCGGAAGCTCGCCCGCGATCTGCATCCCGACCGCAACCCGGACAACAAGGAAGCGGAAGAGAAGTTCAAGGCCGCTTCCGAGGCGTACGACGTGCTCGCCGACGACAAGAAGCGCAAAGAGTACGACGAGATGCGCTCCCTGTTCGGCTCCGGCGCGTTCCGGCGCGGGGCCCGGGGGCCCGGCGGCACCCAGTTCGACCCGTCGGACCTCTTCGGCGGGTTCTCCGGGGCGGCCGGAGCGGCGGGTGCCGACCGGAGGTTCGGCGGCAGCGGCTTCTCCGACATCTTCAGTTCGATCTTCTCCGGCGGCCAGGGCCAGCCCGGTGGTGGCCCGGCTCGTCGTGGGCCACAGCGTGGGCGTGACGTGGAGACCGAGGTGACTCTCGACTTCTCGCAGGCCGTGCAGGGCACCACCCTGCCGCTGACCCTGCGGACACCCGGTGCCTGTGACACCTGCCGGGGCAGCGGGGCCAAGCCGGGGACCACACCCCGGTCCTGCTCGAAATGCCACGGGACCGGCCTGATCTCCAGCAACCAGGGGTCGTTCAGCTTCTCCGAGCCGTGCCGGGACTGTCAGGGTTCGGGCAGCATCGTGGACGAGAAGTGCCCGGAGTGCCGTGGGTCCGGCGGGGTCACCAAGACCCGCACGATCAACGTCCGGTTCCCGGCGGGTGTCGCCGACGGGCAGCGGATCCGGCTCAGCGGCCGGGGCGAGCCGGGTGACCGCGGTGGTGCGGCCGGCGACCTGTACGTGCAGGTCAAAGTCCGTCCCGACGAACTGTTCGGGCGCAACGGCGACGATCTCACCCTGGTCGTTCCGATCACCATCGCCGAGGCTGTGCTCGGCACCGATCTGAAAGTGCCCACCCTGGACGGTCCGGTCACGCTGCGGGTGCCACCCGGCACGCCGAGCGGCCGGAAACTGCGGGCCCGGGGCAAGGGCGTGCTCCGTAAGGAAGGCCAGGCCGGCGACCTGATCGTCACGGTCGAGGTGCAGATCCCCAGCGGGGTCTCCGGCGAGGCCAAGGATGCTCTGGAGAACTTCGCCAAGCTCACCCCGCCGCCCGCGCGGGACCGGCTCGACGAGCGTCTGCGCCGAGCTGGTTAGACCCTCACGGGAGGTGGCACATGTATGAAGAGATCAGCATCTCGGTCGAGCAGGCCTCCGACGCGAAGGTTCTGATCATCTCGGTGGCCGCACGGCTCGCCGGGATGCATCCGCAGACCCTCCGGCAGTACGACCGGCTCGGGCTGGTTCAGCCCGGCCGGGCCGGCGGCGGCGGCCGGAGGTACAGCGAGCGTGACGTGGCGTTGCTCCGTGAGGTGCAGAAACTCAGCCAGGATGACGGTGTCAACCTGGCCGGGATCAAACGCATCATCGGCCTGGAGCAGTTGGTCGGCGATCTGCAGCAGCGGGTGGCCGAACTGGAACAAGAACTACAGGCGGCGTACGACCGGGCCGCCCGGATCGAGTCGATGAACCCGTACTCGGGTCGCGATCTGGTCCGTCAGGAGAACCATTCGACGGCTCTGGTCGTCTGGCGTCCCCGGCGACCCCCGGAACGATAGAGAATAACGGCGGCCCCTCTCTCGGAAGGGCCGCCGTTACTGCTTGTAGTGATCCTATGGTTACGTAAAGCAATCAGCGCCGGTTGAACAGGCCCAGTTTGCGTGGGTAACGCACCAGGCCGCCCTCCATCCAATCGTGATGCTCGAGGAGCTCCGGCCGGGTCATCAGAACCCGGCAGTTGTGCGCCCAGATCTGCATCGGTTCGTCGCCGACCTGTTCGGCACGCTCGACGAACTTCTTGAGCCGGCGCTTTCGCTGCCCACTCGCGTTCTGCCGCACCCCGTCCGCGGCATAGATGTACATGCAGTGCTGCGCGAACCGGCGGGCCGGGCACTGCCGGTCCATGGCCAGTTCGAACAAGGTCGGGCCGAGCACGTCGCCGGAGATCAGCAGATCCCAGTCTTTCGGCATGCTGTTCATCGGCACCGTGTCGGGGCTGTATGCCCAGGCCTGAAGCTCGTCAGGCCGTGGATCGACAGGATTACCGAAACCGAGGAATGTAGCTTCACGCACGCTCACGCCGCCGCCTCACTCACCGTTCGCGTCACGGCTGGCGTAACCCGCCGGCCATGGTGTCGAACGTCCCAATACTCAGAGTCGTCGCCGCGCAACGTTAGCGTGCGGGGTGCGGCGGCGGAAGTGTCAAGGCTTCACATTCAGATACTTGACAGTAACTTAGGGCGTTTTCGGCCGAGACACAGGTCACTCCAGGGCTGCTAGCGGTTTCTGCGCCGCTATGCGTTTCCGCAACAGTTTCTTGAACCAGGCATAGTCGGTCAAACGGGCCAGCAACGGACCGGTGACCACCGTGATCAGCACGTAGGCTGCGGCCAGCGGAGCCAGCCGGGCGTCCACTCCGTAGGCCACCGCGATGCCCGCGATGACCACGGAGAACTCGCCACGCGGCATCAGGGCCAGCCCGGTCCGCCACCGGCCGGGCAGCGCGATCCCCGCTCGGCGGGCCGCCAGATAGCCGGTCAGCACCTTGGTCGACATGGTCAGCACGGCCAGGGCGAGGGCCGGCAGGATGACCTTCGCCATGTCGGACGGGTTGGTGGAGAGTCCGAAGAAGACGAAGAACACCGCGGCGAAGAGGTCCCGCAGCGGGGACAGGATCTGCGTGGCGTGATGCGCCACCGGCCCGGAGATCGCGATGCCGACCAGGAACGCGCCGACCGCCTCGGAGACCTTCAGCTCACCGGCCACCCCGGCGATGAACAACGTCAGGCCCAGCACACTGAGCAGCAGCGCCTCGGGGTCCTTCACCGAGATGAACCGGCTGATCTCACCGCCGTACCGGATCGCCACGACCAGGACCGCGACCACCGTGACCACCGCGACGCTCAGCGTGCTGAGCCCACTGGCCAGCCCGAGCCCGGCCAGCACCGCGGTTACCAGCGGCAGGTAGAAGGCCATCGCCAGGTCCTCGATGACCAGCACCGACAGGATCACCGGAGTCTCCCGGTTACCGACCCGGCCCAGGTCGCCGAGCACCTTCGCGATCACCCCGGACGACGACACCCAGGTGATGCCGGCCAGCACCAGCGCGGCTTTCCAGTCCCAGCCGAGCAGCAGCGCGAACGCGGCCCCCGGCAAGGCGTTGAGCAGCATGTCGATGAGACCGGCCGGAGCCGCCGCCCGCAGGTTGCCGACCAGTTCGTCAGCGGAGTACTCCAGGCCCAGCATCACCAGGAGCAGGATCACGCCGATCTGGGCGCCGATCGCGATGAACTCCTCGCTGGCCGACAGCGGGATCAGGCCGCCCTGACCGAACGCCAGGCCGGCCAGCAGATAGAGCGGGATCGGCGACAGGCCGAAACGCCGGCCCAGGCGACCGAGCATGCCGAGGCCGAACAGGAGCGCGCCGATCTCGATGAGCAGGATCGTCGTGTGGTGTTGCACGGCACTCAGCCGTCGTCGCCGGCCAGGATGGCGGTGACGCCGTCCAGGCCCTGGCGGGTACCGACCGCCACCACCACGTCGTTCGCGTCGAACCGGAACTCCGGCCCAGGCGACGCGATCACCTCCCGCTCGCGGAGCACGGCCACGATGGAGGACGTGGTGCGGCTGCGTGCCTGGGTGTCGCCCAGAAGCCGGCCCACGAACGGGGAACCAGCGGGCAGCGCGATCTGCTCGGTCAGCAGCCCCGCCGCCTGCTGGCGCAGACCCGCGAGCTGTCCCAGCATCAGCGAGGCGCCGAGCACGTCGGCCAGGGCCTCCGCCTCGTCGTCGGTGAGCGGGATGGAGGCCAGACTGGAGTCCGGGTCGTCCACGTCGTAGAGCACCAGGTCACGGCGGCCGTTGCGATGGGACACCACCCCGACGGTCCGGCCTGACGAGGTCACCAGGTCATGGCGGACGCCGATACCCGGCAGAGGAGTTCGTTCCACCCGTACGCGCACGATCTCTACGTTAGCCCTCAGTCGGTCCTGTCACGTCGGCAACCGGACGAAGTGCTGGATTCGGCGCCGTCACCCGGGGCCGGGCCACGATCAACAGCAGCAGGCCGAGCACGCTGAGACCCAGGTTGATGGCGAAGGCGAGCCGGAAGCCGTACTCCTGGGCGAGCCCGAAGAGCGGGGCGGCCATCACCAGCCCGATCGGGAAGCAGTTGGTGAACAGCGTGGTGGCCCGGCCCGGCGAGCGCGGCATCATGTCCTGCACGTAGGAGATGCCGAGGCCGGACGTCGCGGCGATGAAGATCGCGTTGAGGATCTGGCCCACGGCCAGCACCCACACCGAGGACGCGGTGGCGGCGACCGAGTAGTAGGCCACCGAACAGACGGTGCCGGCCAGGATGATCGGGCGCAGCGGGATCCGGCTGGAGAGCATGCCGAAGCCGAGCATCAGCGGGATCTCCAGGAACGCGCACAACCCGAAGATCAGGCCGGCGTCGCGGATCGTGCCGTTCAGTTCGGTGCCGAGGTACAGCGGCAGGGCCTGGCCATTCAGGTTCATCGTGGTCTGGAGCAGGGCGAAGCCGGACAGGATCACCCAGAGGACCTGGGGCACCCGCTCCGCCTTCTCCGCGGTGGGCGTCTTCCGGGGCTCGGCCGGAGTGTCGAGCGCGGGCAGGAACCGGGCGATACCCAGGGCGGCGGCCAGGTAGAGGATCGCGGCCGCGCCGTAGACGTGGCGGAAGTCGCCGACGTCCAGCAGGAACGCCGCGAGCGACGGGCCACCCACCCAGGCGACCGAGAAGACGGTGCGCAGCGTGCTGATCCCCATGGCCGCCCGTTTCGGGTCGTCATGTTGCAGGACCTGCCGGGCGTACGCAAAAGATTGGGGGTAAAGCGCTCCGGCGGCGGCGGTGACAGTCGCGGTGACCGCGAGCAGGATCCAGTAGTCCCTGATGACGGCGGTCAGGCCGCTGGACGCGAAGCCGGCCAGCGCGGCGGCGATCAGCAGCGTGCGCCGGATCGGCCAGCGGTCGGAGATCCGGCCGATGTACGACGACACCGTGACACCGGAGAGCGCCGCGACGACCATGAAGACCGTGGTCTGGATCGGATCGGCGTGCACCGCGGTGCTGAGGAACAGCCCGAGGAACGGCCCGACCACCGCGGTCGCCACACCGGAGGTGAGAAAGACCAGGCTGAGAGGAAGAAGGCGACGGGACGAGGCGGAGAACACCTTCACGATGCGTACGTTACGGCGGCTCGACGCGACGCGGTAAAGTTGAGCGCGCTACGCTCAAGTCTGTCGGGTTGGCTGCAGGGGAGTCCATGAGTACCGAACGCTTGACCACCAAGAGCCGCGAAGTGATCACCTCCGCGGTCGCCGACGCCGGCCGCCGTGGGCACGCCACGGTCGAGCCCTGGCACATGCTTCAGTCGCTGCTCGACACCGGCGGCTCCACCGCCACCGCGCTGCTGCGCGCGGTCGGCGCCAACCCGGCCGACATCCGCCGCGCCGCGGTCCGCGCGATCGAGCAACTGCCCTCCGCACGCGGCGCCAGCACCGCCGAGCCGAGTCTGTCCCGCGAGTTCGTCAACGCGATCGGCTCGGCCGACCTCATCGCCAAGCCGCTCGGCGATGAGTATGTGTCGACCGAGCACCTCCTGGCCGGCCTGGCCCGGGTGGGCGGCGCGGTCTCGGCGGTGCTGACCGACGCCGGCGCCACCGAGGAGGCGCTGGTCGGCGCGTTCCCGCAGGTCCGCGGCGGGGAGCGGCGGGTCACCAACGCCGATCCCGAGCAGACCTACAAGGCCCTGGAGAAGTACAGCGTCGACCTCACCGCCCTGGCCCGGGACGGCAAGATCGACCCGGTGATCGGACGGGACGCCGAGATCCGCCGCGTGGTGCAGGTCCTCTCCCGGCGTACCAAGAACAATCCGGTCCTGATCGGTGAACCCGGTGTCGGCAAGACCGCGATCGTCGAAGGACTGGCCCAGCGGATCGTGGCCGGCGACGTGCCGGAGACGCTGCGCGACAAGAAACTGGTCTCGCTCGACCTCGGCGCGATGGTCGCCGGCGCACAGTACCGCGGCCAGTTCGAGGAGCGGCTCAAGAGCGTGCTGGAGGAGATCCGCGGCTCCAACGGGCAGGTCGTGACGTTCCTCGACGAGTTGCACACGGTCGTCGGCGCCGGCAAGGGCGAGGGCTCGATGGACGCCGGCAACATGCTCAAGCCGATGCTGGCCCGCGGTGAGCTGCGGATGGTCGGCGCGACGACGCTGGACGAGTACCGCGAGCACATCGAGAAGGACCCGGCCCTGGAGCGGCGTTTCCAGCCGGTTGTCGTCGGCGAGCCGACGGTCGAGGACACCATCGGCATCCTGCGCGGGCTCAAGGGCCGTTACGAGGCCCACCACCGGGTGCAGATCACCGACGCGGCGCTGGTCGCGGCGGCCAGTCTCTCCGACCGCTACATCAGTGACCGTTTCCTGCCGGACAAGGCGATCGACCTGATCGACGAGGCCGCCTCCCGGCTGCGCATGGAGATCGACTCCCGCCCGGTCGAGCTGGACCAGCTCCAGCGTCAGGTCGACCGGATGCGGGTGGAGCGGCTCGCTCTGGAGAAGGAGACCGACCCGGCGTCCCGGGCCCGGCTGGAGCGCCTGATCGCCGACCTGGCCGACCGCGAGGAGGAGCTGACCGCGCTCAACGCCCGATGGGAGCGCGAGCGCGGCGGGCTGAACCGGGTCGGTGAGCTGAAGAAACAGCTCGACGAGGCGCGGGCGGGCCAGGAGCGGGCCCAGCGCGACGGCGACCTGCTTCAAGCCTCCCGCCTGCTCTACGAGGTGATCCCGGCGCTGGAGAAGGAGATCGAGGCAGCCTCCGAGACCGAGGAGGAGCACGCCGAGCCGCCGATGGTCAAGGAAGAGGTGGGCGCCGACGACATCGCCGAGGTCGTCTCCTCGTGGACCGGGATCCCGGCCGGCCGGATGATGGAGGGCGAGACCACCAAGCTGCTGCGCATGGAGGAATCCCTGGCGGCCAAGGTGATCGGCCAGCGCGAGGCGATCGCCGCGGTCTCCGGCGCGGTCCGCCGGGCCCGTGCGGGCATCGCCGACCCGGACCGGCCGACCGGCAGCTTCCTCTTCCTCGGCCCGACCGGTGTCGGCAAGACCGAGCTAGTGAAAGCCCTGGCCGGGTTCCTCTTCGACGACGAGCGGGCGATGGTCCGCATCGACATGAGCGAGTACGGCGAGAAACACTCGGTGTCCCGCCTGGTCGGTGCCCCGCCCGGTTACGTCGGCTACGAGGAGGGCGGCCAGCTCACCGAGGCGGTGCGCCGCCGGCCGTACAGCGTGGTGCTTCTCGACGAGGTGGAGAAAGCCCACCCGGACGTCTTCGACGTGCTGCTGCAGGTGCTCGACGACGGGCGGCTCACCGACGGACAGGGCCGGACGGTCGACTTCCGGAACGCGATCCTGGTGCTCACGTCGAACCTGGGCTCGTCGACCGCCGATTTCACGATGAGTGACGAGGAGCGTCACGACGAGGTGCTGGCCGCGGTCCGGGCGCACTTCAAACCCGAGTTCCTGAACCGGCTCGACGACATCGTGGTCTTCCACGCTCTCACCAAGGGCGACCTGACCGCGATCGTCGACATCCAGCTGGCCCGGCTGCGGAGCCGGCTCGCCGAGCGGCGGCTGGTCCTGGAGGTTGCCCCGGCCGCGGTGGGGTGGCTGGGCGAGCACGGTTACGACCCGATCTATGGCGCCCGGCCGTTGCGCCGGCTGATCCAGTCGTCGATCGGTGACCTGCTGGCCAAGGCGCTGCTCGGCGGTGAGATCCAGGACGGCGACACGGTGGTGGCCGACCTGCGGGACACCAAGGACGGCCTGACGGTCTTCCGGCGCTGACTTTCGCTCATGAAAAAGGGGGGCCTCTCGGCCCCCCTTTTTTTTCTTACTTGTCCGACTCCCGCTGCAGGTAAGCCTGTGTCATCAGGACGTCCGTGAAAGCGTGCTCGCCTTCCGCGGACCAGATTCTGATGCCGTTGCGGTGGAGTTCGTACCGGACGTCGGTGAAGCGCGTCCTGGTGTCGTCATGGTGCAAGACGTCGAGCGTGTCGGCGTGGGGCATGGGACTCACCGGTCCTTGTCAGGTCTGTGGCGGCCGCGGTGTGGTCACGCGGCCTGCGCAATCGGAGTGGCGCCGTCTGCCGGTCTGCCTCGGCCCCGGATCCGTGTGCGCGGGGCGGGCGACTCGTGCGGGCACGGCGTGCCTCTGGAGCTAGCTGCTTCCAGGTAGGCGCCACGTATCGAAGTTTAGGGGCCGCCGTCCAGCGTGGCGCCACCCGAACGGGCGACGTTTTGCGGTCATTTGGGGTCATCGCTGCCCGATGTTTCCACATCGTCGCCGACCGTGAGGCTCGGTCGCGGGATCTGGCGTCCGGCGGATACCGTGAATTGATCCAATGGAGGGCACTGTGACCGTACCGACATATCAGGTCCCCGACTCGGCCCCGAGCCGGCCGATGACGGTGACTTTCTCATCGATCTTGTTATTCGTGGTCGCCGCCATGCAGCTCGTGAGCGCGGTGACAGTGCTGTCGATCAGGGGCGCGGTCGCCGACGCGTACCAGGGATCGGCCGACGCCGAAGAACTCGGCAGCGATCTGGAATCGGTCATCGGCTTCGTGCTGGCCGGTACCGCGATCATCTACGCGCTGATCGCGATCGTGCTCGTCGTGCTGGCCGTCTTCAACAACCTCGGCAAGAACGGGTCACGGGTCACCACCTGGGTCTTCGGTGGGCTCGGCCTGTGCTGCAACTCGATCGGCCTGGGTGGCACGGCGGCCGGGACCCTGGCCGGCGGGGCCGACTCCGGTGGCCTCAGCCAGGAACAGATCGACGCGCAACTCGCCAGTTCCCTTCCCGGCTGGTACGAATCCGCCAGCACCGGCATCTCCGTGGTGATCGTCCTGGCTCTGGTCGGCGCGCTCATCCTGCTGGCGCTGCCGGCCTCGAACGTGTGGTTCCGCCGTCCGGTGGCGTGGAACCCGGCGATGCCCTACCCGCAGTATCCCGGCCAGCCCGGTTACCCGATGCAGCCCGGTTATCCGACGCCGCAGGGTGGTTACCCGGCGCCTCAGCCTGGACAGCCCGGCTATCCGGCGCCTCAGTCTGGACAGCCTGGTTACTCCGCCCCTCAGGCCGGATACCCCGGTTACCCGACGGGGCAGCCCGGTTACCCGGCCCAGGCCGGTCATCCGGCGCCTCAGGCCGGCTACCCGAGTCCCTATGGCCAGCCGACCTACCCGCCGCCGTACCCGGGCCAGCCAAGTCACCTCGGCACGCCTGAGCAGTACGGCCGGCCGGGCGAGCCCGCGCCGGGACTGCCGCACTACCCGGGTCAGGCCGGTACTCCCGTCCCCGGGGCCTCCTCCGGGACCTCCTCGCCGGAGCCGACCAGCGACCCGTGGGCACCGTCGTCCGAGCAGACCAGCGACCCGTGGGCGTCTCCGCAGGAGCCGTTCCCGGCTACTCCGTCGCCGTTCGCCCCGCCGGCCCCGACCTCGGCCCCGCCTGCTGTGCCGTCCTCTCCAGCCGCGCCGTTCTCTCCAGAGCCGGCCAGTGACCCGTGGGCGGCCCCGTCGCCCACCCCGCCGGATTCGTCGCCCGGCTCACCGCCCGCCGCTCCGCCGGCCTCGCCGCCTGCCGCTCCGCCGGCCTCGCCGTCCGCTGACGGGGAGCCGGGGCGTTCTGCCTGATCGATTTCGGACCGGTCCACCGATGAGGTGGACCGGTCCGGCCACCTCATCGGTCGGTACGCGATAGGTTCTTGCCAGCCGAACCCGCGGGAGCCATCGATGTCGTACGCCGTCCAGCCGACGCCTGTCGCGGTGCCGTCCACTGCCGGCCGCCCGGCTGCCGTGACGACCGCGGTCGCCCTGCTCTGGGCCATGGCCGCCGCCGGCCTGACCTATGCGATCAGCATGATCGCGGTCACTCCCGGTGTGGTGAGCCGGTTTCGTGACGCCACCTCGGGTTCGAGCGCGGCGGAGAACTACATCACCGTGATCTGGCTGGTCGGAGCGTTGGCTCCGGTGCTGGCCCTGCTCTTCGTCGCCCTTTTCGTGGTGCTCGGCGCCGCGCTGCGCCGGGGTAGCCGGCTGGCCCGCCTGATCTCGGTGGGCGTGTGCGGCCTCGGCCTGGTGACCGGGTTCGGGACTCTGGGTGTTCTCGCCGCTCAGCGGGCCGGTGACGCGGTGGCCGGCTCGATCGGCGAGGCGTTGGATCAGGCTTACCCGTCCGGGTGGATCACGCTGAACTTCGCGGTGGCCATTGCCCAGGTGGTGGGTTACCTCGTCGTGGGAGCGCTTCTACTGGCGGCGCCGCGAGATTATTTCGGAGCCGTGCCGAGTTTTGTGCCGTCGAGCCAATTCGTGGCATCGCCGAGCCCGTCGGAGTGGGCTGCCCCACAAACGAAGCCTTTTGTTACTGACGAGTTCGAACCCGATCAGTTCTCAGATCCGGCGGTTCTGCCGAAGTCCGCGCCGGGTCCGGAAGACGAGTACTGGTCACGACCGGGCGAGTGAGCGGTTCCGTATCGACGACTGTGGGTCACTCGAACGGGTACGGTGCGTTTCTGCCGGTGTCACTCGATCGGCTGTCCGGATAGATCGAGATCGGCCGTACGGTGGGTGTTTTCACCCCGTACGGACAAACGTCATTGGGCCGGTTCACAGCCTCTTCACAGCGCACCTACCAGGTGATCCTGAGCATGGCGCGGGTAACCTTCGGGCATTACCTGCTTTGAGCAGCGTCTATGGTCCGAAGATGGGTCGCTACCGACCGGGGGATCGGTAAAGTTTCTTTACAGAGTTGGGCAAAGCCGTGCGTCAATAGTTCCGTTCCGCCCTGGCGGGGCGAAAGATTCCGGTTTTTGTACAGCCAGTACGCTCGATGTCATGGAAGCACGGCACGACCTGGGTAAATTCATCACTGAATTGTCCGTCGCGCAGCGTGGCGTCGTGCTTTCATCGGGTCGTGGGGTGTGCGGCGAACTGATGATCGCGCAGTGTGGCGTGATGGTCTCGACGCGTTCCGTGCTGAGCCATCGTCGGGGATCGGTGGTTCGAAAGAATCGACGAATTGGCAATGTGGCCGGTCTCACCCCGGAGACGGGGATCGAGAGCTCGACACGGATGGGTAGCGACCAGATGGCGACTGAGGCGTTGCAGGAGGCAGAGACCGAAGTCGTCGTTGCACGTTCGGTGGACCCGATGAGGGTGTTCGGGTGGCCGTCTCGGCGATCGATGTCGGCCTTACGGCCTGAAAGTTAGCCGGTTCGTTCCTGCTGACATGCAGGAGAATCGATGCAGTTGGTGGAAGGATGGAGATCGTGGGAACTGCGTTGGCGGAAATGACCATGCCTCAGATCTCGCCGCTTGCCGGTGAGCCTATTGAACGCGCTGACGCTGAGCGCCTGGCGGGAGTGCTGAAGGCGCTCGCCGACCCGGCCCGGCTACGGCTGCTGAGCCTCATTCAGTCCGCAACGGACGGTGAGGCGTGCGTCTGCGACCTGACGGCCCCCCTAGGGCTGTCGCAGCCCACCGTTAGTCACCATCTTCGGATTCTTACCGAAGCTGGTCTGCTCGAGCGGGAGAAGCGGGGTGTGTGGGCGTACTACCGGCTGGTGCCGAGTGCCATCGCCACCATCGCCGACCTGCTGACCCCGCCGCGGAAGCGGGCCACCAAGAAGGCCCGCTGAAGCGAGACTGGGTAATGCCTGGCGTCACCGACCATGGGGGCGTGACGCCAGGCGGAGGACCCCGGCCCCGCGACGGCCGGCGGACCTGAGGAGGAACGGGTGAACTACGTCCCCGGTGACCTGCGTGATCAGCTTGCGCATGTTGGTTACGACGTGGTGCAGGCGGGCCTCGTGTGTGGATCGGGCGGCAATCTGTCCGCCCGCATTCCCGGCGAGGACGCCATCTGGATCACCGCAAGTGGATCATGGCTGGATCGACTCAGCCGCAACACCTTCGCACCGGTTCGGATCGCTGACGGGGGCCCGGCCGTCGTCGGCAGTGTCCTCCCGCCGCGAATCGAACCGACCAGCGAAATGGCGCTGCACCTCGCGCTCTACCGGGCGAGACCGGACGTGAACGCCGTGGTGCACCTGCACCCGCAGACGGCATTGCTGCTGGACGCTCTCGGCGAACGCATCCGGATCGTGACCACCGATCACGCCTTCTACCTGCGCCGGGTGTCCACCGTGCCGTTCCGGCTGCCGGGCACCACCGAACTGGCCGCCCTGACCGCCGCGATGGCCGCCGACGGCACCGACTGCCTGGTGCTCAGTCAGCACGGTTGCGTGGTGATGGGTGACTCCGTCGAGCTCGCGCACAAGCGGGCCCGCAACCTGGAGGAAGCCGCTTCGCTGACGTACCGGGCGTTGTCGGCCGGTCGTCTGGACGATCTCCGGGAGTGCCCGGAGGAGTTCCTGGAGAGGCTTTCCAGGTCCACCTCCGTCACGGTGTGAGGCGGGGTACGAAAAAGGCCGGCCCTCGGGCCGGCCTTTCGTGTTCCGTCAGTCTCGCGGCGGCCACTGCTGCTGCTGGCCGTAGTCCTGCTGTGGCCACTGCTGCTGCGGCGGGTAGCCCTGCGGGGTGGGCTGATGCCCCTGCTGCGGGTAGGCCGGGTCCTGCTGCTGCTGAGGCTGACCGTAGACGGTGCCCTGACGCGGCTGCTGCTGCGGCTGACCGTAGTTACCGGCCTGGTGGTACGTGGTCGGCTCGTCGTACTGCTGCGGCTGCTGGTGTGAGTGGAACTCGTCGCGGACGGCCTCGGCCACCCCGGCCGCACTCGCCGCGGCGACGACACCCAGCGCCTCGGAAGCCTCCGGGCCGGTGTGTGTGCCGTTCTTCTTCGCCTTGCGCTCGCGCAGGATCTCGATCCCGATCGGCAGCACCGAGATCAGCACGATCACGATGACCACCGGCAGGATGTAGTGGTCGATCTTGTCGCCGATGGCGGCGTAGATCTGCTCGGCCAGCATGTAGCCGATCAGGATGATGCCGTCGGTCCAGAGGATGGCGCCGACCACGTTCCACAGGAAGAACTGCTTCGCCGGCATGCCGAGAGTGCCGGCGACCGGGTTGAGGAACGTCCGCACGATCGGGATGAAGCGGGCCAGCACCACGGCCTTGGCCGGGCCGAACTTCTCGAAGTAGAACTCCGCCTTCGCGACGTACTCCCGCTTGAAAAGCTTCGAGTCGGGTTTGTCGAACATTCGGCGCCCGTACTTCGCGCCGAGCCAGTGCCCGAACTGTGCGCCGGCGATGGCACAGATCGGCGCCCCGATCAGCAGGCCGACGATGGAGAGCTGCGCGCCCTCACCGAAGATCGAGTTGGCGACCTCGGAGGCCGCGACACCCGCCAGGAACAGCAGGGAGTCGCCGGGGAAGAAGAAGCCGACCAGCAGGCCGGTCTCGGCGAAGAGGATGGCCAGGACACCCGGCAACCCGAAGGCCGAGAGTAGGTCCTTCGGGTCCAACGGATTGAGAGCTAGCTGCTCGCTGAGCGCTTGGATGTCCACGATGAGCCAGGGTACCGGCCCTGGTCGGGCCGGTACCTGTATGAACGCTGTGCACTCCGGGAAGTAACACGGTGGTCACAGCCGGGGGTCGACCGGCTCCGACTCGGCGGCCAGGATCGCGAAGACCAACTCGTGCACCCGCCAGGCCGGCGCGCCCTCGGCCAGCCGGTCCAGCGCGGCCAGGCCCAGCCCGTGCTCACGGAGCGCGAGTGATCGTTTACGGCCCAGGTTGCGCTGCCGAAGTCGGTCCAACTGCTCGGGACGGGTGTATTCCGGACCGTAGATGATCCGCAGGTACTCCCGGCCGCGGCACTTCACACCCGGCTGTACGAGACGTCCGTTACGGTCCGTCCCAGCCAGACCGATCCACGGCTTGACCACCATGCCCTCACCACCGGCTCCGGTCAGTGTCAGCCACCACTCGGTGGCGGCGGCCTCCGCGACCGGATCGGCCAGGTCGACGATCATCCGCCGGGTCGGGGTGAACAACTTCGGGTCCGCGGAGACGAGCCGGTCGGCCAGGGCCAGGTGCCAGTCGTGATCCTTGTCCGCGTACGTCACTCCGGCCCCGGCCAGGAACGCGAACGGTGCCAGGGTGACCCCGTCCAGCCCGTCGGTCGGTTTCACGTACGCCCGGTACGCCGCCGAGTAGCCGTCGATCTCGGCCGACCGCAGCGCCAGACGGTCCCGCAGTCCGGCGACGTCGAGCCCACGCCCGGCCACCTGCTCCAGCATCGACAGGGCGGCCGGCAACGCGGCCCGTCCGGCGGCGCCCACCGCGGCGTACTGATCCCGGATCAGGCTGCCCGCCTTGGCCGACCACGGCAGCAGCTCGGCGTCGATCAGCAGCCAGTCGGTCTCCAGCTCGGCGAAGATCGGGGCGGCCGCGGTTCGAGCCCGGTCCAACAATGGCCCGTCCATCCGAGGGCCGAAGAACGGGCGGCCGGTCCGGGTCCAGATCGCGTCGCCCTCGCCGGAGACGGAGATCCGCACCACGGCCCGTGAGCCCATGTGCTTCTCCTCGCACACCACCCGGTCCACCCCGGCGGCCCGCAGGTCGGCGAAGGCGGCCGACGGGTGCTCCAGGTAGCCCTCGACCGTCGAGCTGGTGCACGGGGCCATCGTCGGCGGCAGCCAGATCAGGGTCTCCGGGTCGACCGAGAACCGGCCCATCACCTCCAGCGCTGCGGCCGCGTTCTCGGCCGGGACGGTGGTCCGCCCGTACCCGTAGTCGAGGTGCCGGCGCCCGGTGACGTCCGCGATGTCCAGGCCCTGGTCGGGCTTCTCCGGCTCCGCGGACATCGGCCGGATCGGCGCGTAGTACTCCTTCGCTGCCGGCACCGCGACCAGCTCGCGCGACGGCCAGCGCAGCGCGGTCAGCGCGCCGCCGAAGACACAACCGGTGTCCAGGCAGATGGTGTTGTTGATCCACTCCGGAGTCGGGGTGGGCACGTGGCCGTAGACGACGGCGGCCGAACCGCGGTACTCCCGGGCCCACGGGTAGCGGACCGGCAGCCCGTACTCGTCGGTCTCGCCGGTCGTCTCGCCGTAGAGCGCGAAACTGCGCACCCGTCCGGACGCCCGCCCGTGGTACGCCTCCTTGAGCCCGGCGTGCGCCACCACCAGCTTGCCGTCGTCGAGGACGTAGTGGCTGACCAGGCCGTCGATGAAGGCGCGCACCTCGGCCACGAACTCGGCCGGCTCGGCGTCCAACTGCTCCAGGGTCTCCGGAAGACCATGCGTGAGCTGTACCGTGCGCCCGTTCAGCTTGCGGGCCAGCTTCTGCTCGTGGTTGCCCGGCACACAGATCGCGTGGCCGGCCGCCACCATGCCCATCACCAGGCGCAGCACACCCGGTGAGTCCGGCCCACGGTCGACCAGGTCACCGACGAAGACGGCCTTGTTGTGGCCGTGCACGGCGTCCACCGGACGACCGGAAGCGTCCCGGATGATCTCGTAGTCCAGCTTGGTCAGCAGCGACTCCAGTTCGGCACGGCAGCCGTGCACGTCACCGATGATGTCGAAGGGGCCGTGCTCGTCCTTGCGGTCGTTGAACAGCTTCTCGTAGCGGATCTCGGCCGCCGCTATCTCGTCCACCCCACGCAGCACGTGGATCTTGCGGAACCCCTCCTTGGCCAACTGCCCGAGGGTGCGGCGCAGGTCCCGGTGCATCCGGGTGAGGACGCGCCGGTCGAACGTACGATCCGGGCGGCCCTGGGTCCGCTCCCAGGCCACCGACTCGGGCACGTCCAGCACGATCGCCACCGGAAGCACGTCGTGCTCGCGAGCCGTCTTGATCAGGCCGGCGCGGGCGTGTGACTGCAGGTTGGTGGCGTCGACGACGGTGAGCCGCCCGGCCGCCAGCCGCTTGCCGGCCACGTAGTGCAGCACCTCGAAGGCGTCCGCCGACGCCGACTGGTCGTTCTCGTCGTCGGCGACCAGGCCGCGGAAGAAGTCCGAGGAGAGCACCTGGGTCGGCTTCCAGTGCTGCCCGGCGAAGGTGGACTTGCCGGAGCCGGAGATGCCGACCAGGGCGACGAGGGCGAGTTCGGGAACGTCGATGATCATGCGGACACCGCCTTGAAGAGCGCGAGCTGGGTCGGAGCGCCGGTGGTCTCGTCGGACTCACCGACGCCACGGATCGTGACGGTGTAGCCGTACCGGTCGGCGGTCTCGGTGGCCCAGCCGGTGAACTCGGCACGCGTCCACTCGAAGCGATGGTCCGAGTGCCGCATCCCGGTCAGGCCCTCGTAGTGCACGTTGTACTCCACGTTCGGGGTGGTCACCACGACCGCGCCGGGCTTGGCGTGCCCGAAGACGGCCGCCTCCAGCGCGGGCAGCCGGGGCAGATCGACATGCTCGATGACCTCCATCAGCACCGCCGCGTCGAAACCACGCAGCCGGTCGTCACGGTAGGTGAGCGCGGTCTGGATCAGCTTGATCCGGTCCTTCTGCCGATCCGGTAGCTGGTCCAGGCGCAACCGGCGGGCCGCCTGCTCCAGCGTCCGGCTGGCCACGTCGGCGCCCACGATCTCGGTGAAGCTCCGGTCCTTGACCAGCGCGGCGAGCAGAGCACCGGGACCGCAGCCCAGGTCGAGCACCCGCGCCGCGCCCACCTCGGTCAGCGCGGCCAGCACCGCGTCCCGGCGCTGCTCGGCCAGTGGCGCCCGGCGGACCACCGGCAGCTCCGCTTCCTCCTCGGTGACCGCCGGCAGGTCCGCCTCCAGCGACTGCAACGCGGTGGTCGCGAAGGACCTACGGTGTGCCAGGTAACGGCGGGCGATCAGCACCTTCTCCGGGTGGCCGGCCAGCCAGCCCGCACCGGAGCGCAGCAGTTTCTCGATCTCGTCCGGGGCCACCCAGTAGTGCTTGCCGTCGTCGAGCACCGGCAGCAGTACGTACAGATGGTTGAGCGCGTCGGCGACCCGCAGTTCGCCGGTCAGGGTCAGATCCACGTACCGGCTGCCGCCGCCGAGTTCCGCCTCGAACGGGATCGGGACGGCCGTCACGGTCCAGCCGAGCGGTGCGAACAGGCGGGTCACCAGGTCGGGGGTGCCGCGCAGCACCGGAACCCGGACCTCCAGCGGGATCGCGGTCGCGGCCAGTTCCGGCCGGTCCTTGGAGGCGCCGCGCAGGGCACTGCGGAAGACTTTCGCGAGGGCGGCGGCCAACAGACTGGAGGCGGCGTACGGCCGGTCGTTCACGTACTGGCTCAGCTCGAAGGCATCCCGCTGCGCGCGCAGTAGTTGCGGATCCACGTCCAGCATCAGGGCGGCGGTGCAGCGGTCCTCGGTCGCTTCGGGGTAGAGGACGTACGCCGTACCGGTCGGAACGCTGAACGAATGCACCTTGTCGGGATGCTTGACCAGCAGGTAGCCCAGGTCGGTCGCGGGCCGGCGTGTGGTCGTCAGAGTGAGCAGCACTCGTCGATCGTGTCAGTGCCGGTCGCGTCCAGCGATCGATTTCCGCCCCGCCGGATGCCCCAAACCGGTATGCCCCGGACTTCTCGCCGGGAACTCGGGTGCGGATTTCGGGGCGATTTCAACTACGCACCGCGACTGCGGAATACTGCCTGCTGGAGGACAGCGCTGTCCTGCCCTCTGCTGCCCGAGTGTGTCAAAGAGCAAGGAGCGCATCCGATGCCTATCGCTTCCCCCGAGGTCTACGCCGAGATGATCGATCGCGCCAAGGCTGGCGCGTTTGCTTACCCGGCGATCAACGTGACGTCCTCGCAGACCCTCAACGCCGCCCTGCAGGGCTTCGCGGAGGCCGGCAGCGACGGCATCATCCAGATCTCCACCGGCGGTGCCGAGTACGTCTCCGGCCCCACCATCAAGGACAAGGTCGTCGGCGCCGTGGCGCTGGCCGAGTTCGCCCACCACGTGGCGCAGAAGTACTCGATCAACGTCGCGCTGCACACCGACCACTGCCCGAAGAACCACCTCGACGGGTTCGTCCGGCCGCTGATCGACATCTCCGCCGAGCGGGTCGCCAAGGGCCAGGCGCCGCTGTTCCAGTCGCACATGTGGGACGGTTCGGCCGTGCCGCTGGACGAGAACCTCCAGATCGCTGAGGAACTGCTGGCCAAGACCGCGGCTGCCAAGATCATCCTGGAGATCGAGGTCGGCGTCGTCGGTGGCGAAGAGGACGGCGTCTCCGCCGCGATCGACGACAAGCTCTACTCGACCATCGAGGACGGCCTGGCCACCGCCGCCGCCCTGGGCCTGGGTGAGAAGGGCCGCTACCTGACCGCCCTCACCTTCGGCAACGTGCACGGCGTCTACAAGCCGGGCAACGTCAAGCTCCGTCCGGAGATCCTCAAGGAGATCCAGGACGCGATCGGCGCGAAGTACGGCAAGGACAAGCCGCTCGACCTGGTCTTCCACGGTGGTTCCGGCTCGCTGCTGTCGGAGATCCACGGTGCGTTGGACTACGGCGTGGTCAAGATGAACATCGACACCGACACGCAGTACGCGTTCACCCGCCCGGTCGTCGAGCACATCTTCAAGAACTACGACGGCGTCCTGAAGATCGACGGCGAGGTCGGCAACAAGAAGGCGTACGACCCCCGCGCCTGGGGCAAGCTGGCCGAGAACGGCCTCGCCAAGCGGGTCGTCGAGGCCGCCCAGCACCTCCGCTCGGCCGGCACCTCGCTCGGCAAGTAAGTCTCGGCAAGTGAGTGAAGTGATTCAGTAGTTCGACGACAGTGGCCGGTCCCCTTCGTGGGGATCGGCCACTTTGTCTTGCGGGGTCACCGAGAGGCACGGGTACCATCGACCGATCAAGATCGGCGGGACGGTGATCGTGCTCGTGATGGAGGGTTGGAAACCCGAGTGGCACCACGATGCCGAAGACCTCGCCGCCACTCATCGACACATGTTCACCAGGCTCATCGGTCGGAAACTGCGATCAAGCCATCTCATGTGGGATGTGGCCGAGCGAGGCTGGTTCGCCGACGGGCCGGTGATCCTCGACTTCGGACTGTCCCGAGTGGAGATCACCCACCGTAAATTCGATGAGTGTGCCATCACCTGGGACCAGATCGACATGGCACTGCCGATCGATCTGTACGAGCATTTCGACTGGCGCTCCGACCCGCACGCCGCGCTGCGTAACGCCCGGGGCCGGCCGCTCCGGGCGGTGAACATCATCGAGCAGACCACCGCGGCCGACTGGCGTCCCCGGGTGCTGCACGCCGTCGAGTTCCTGTTCGACGGCGCGCGCCTCGCGATCTACAACGCGATGGACGAGAACGGCCTCACCGACGTTCCCGAGGCCGACCTGCCCGCAGCCCACTGGCGCCGCGTGCACGTGGCCTAGCGGGTCAGCTGCCACCGCCACCGTCGCCGCCACCACCGCCACCGTCACCGCCCCAGGACGAGCCGCCGCCGTCACCGCCGCCGCCCCACCATGAGCCGCCACCGTCGTTCGACGATGACGACGATGAGTTGTCGTCCCAGGAACCGTCGGAGCCGCCGTAGTGGTGCTGCGACGACCCGCCGGTCGCCCAGGCGCCGCCCCGGCCGGAGCGCGACCTGCCGCGGCGCCCCTCCCGGTAGGCGGAGCGGGAGTTGAGGACCATAGCCCTCACCAGGATCACGACGAACACCGTGATTCCGAGGATCATTACCGACGTGACGATCAGCTCCATGGCTGCAGTGTGCGGTAGCCGCACAACTACTGGGAGAGAGCCTCCATCGCCTCGTCCAGAGAGTCGGTCACCACCACCAGACCGGACTGGTCGCCGTGGGGCGAACGGGACAGCAGCGACCGCAGCAGGTCCGCCACCGGCAGCTTCGACCAGTGTTCGGTGCCGAGGAACACATACGCCCCAGACGGCCCGTCGGTCACGTAGAACGTCTTCGTCGCCGCCTGGAAGATCTCCTGCACCGTCCCAGCCCAGCCCGGCGCGAAGACGATCCCGCCACGGGCCAGTCGCAGGATCGAGTCCTCCCGCACCGCGTTCGAGAAGTACTTACCGATCTGCCCGGCGAACAGGTTGGCCGGCTCGTGCCCGTACAGCCAGGTGGGCAAGGCCAGACCGCCGTGCCGCAGCTGCCCGGCCACGTCCAGATCCGCCAGCGGGTAGATCCGGCGTACCGAAAGGGCTGCCGCGGTGTAGGGATCATGATCCATGAACTGCGGCGCCACCGAGAGCAGATCGATCGCGGTGTCCAACTCGCCAGCCGTGCGGGATGCGAAGTAGGCGCCCAGGTTCGCCGCCTCCATCACCCCGGGGCCACCGCCGGTCACGATCAGCCGGCCGGCCTCGGCCAGCCGCTGGGCCAGGGAAGCGGCCATCCGGTACGGACCGGAGCCCCGTGCCGCCGCGTGCCCGCCCATGATCCCGATCGCACCACCCGGGCCGTTCGCGTGCGCCCACTGGTTGAGCGCCTTGCCGAGCGCGTTGTCGATCCCAGCGTCGTGCAGCCGCTGGGACAACGCCTCGCGAATGTCCGGAACCGCCCCACCGTGCGCCACGAAGTGCTGGTAGACGGCGGTGTCGTACATCCCGGCGAAACCGTGCGCACCGAACCCGGCGGACAGGTCCTCGGGGGTGTAGAGCAGGGCCGGATGAGTCGGGTAGGGGCAGTCGTCGAACGGCGGGATCACGTGGGCACCCCGCCGGATCAGGTCCACCTCCACCTCCGGCCCGGACAGGTGGCAGCCGACGAACATCGTCTCCCGCACGTCCACACCGGTCAGATCCGGCGGATCCCGGTCCAGGCGCAGGCCCAGGACGCAGAGGCCGGCCAGGGTGTTCTTGGCCAGGTGCACCTCCAGTTCGGCACGGGTTTCGATCTCGTCGGCGGTCGCGTCGAACGGCGCGTCCCCACCGAGCACTGGTTGCAACGGATCGGGCATGAAGTCCATCTTGCTCTCGACGAGCCACCCGTTGACGAACTACCTAGAGTTGACCGCATGCGTGCTGCCTCGGGTTCACTTTTCGGATTGGCGTACGGAGACTCCCTCGGGAAACCGACCGAGTTCCAGGAGTACGCGACGATCGTGGCCGAGTACGGCCCCGGCGGCCCGCGGCGGCTCATCGGTGAACCCGCGCTCGTCACCGACGACACCCAGATGGCACTCGCGGTCGGTGAGGCCCTGATCGAAGTGGGCCGGATCACTCCGGAGGCGTTCGAACCGGTGCTGCGCCGCCGGTTCCTGGAATGGGCGGCCAGCCCCGAGAACGACCGAGCGCCCGGCATGACCTGCCTGCGCGCCTGCTCGGCACTCGCCGACGGCCGGCCGTGGACGCGGGCCACCCAGATCGGTTCGAAAGGCTGCGGCGCCAACATGCGAGTCACCCCGGTCGGCCTGATGCCCGGGCTGACCGACGACCAGCGGGCCGGAGCGGCCCAGTTGCAGGCCGCCCTGACACACGGGCACCCGACCGCGCTGGCGGCGAGCGAGCTGACCGCGTGGGCCGTGCACCTGCTCGGTGGTGGTCTTCGGCCGGCCGATCTGCTGGCCGCGTTGCGGGACCGCTGTTCCGAACAGCGCAAGATCTACCGGGGTGACTGGCTCGGCGACCTGTGGCAGCAGCCGGCGGTCACCACACCGGAGGAGTACATCGCCCGTGGTTGGGACGAGTGCGCGACCGCCCTGGACCGGGTCGTCGTCGCGCTGGCGTCCAGCGACCACCTCGGTGACCCCTGCCTGGCCACCGGGGCCGGCTGGATCGCTGAGGAGGCGCTGGCCACCGCTCTCTACGTCTATCTGATCTCGCCGGACGAGCCGGTCGCGGTCGTCGGCCGGGGCGCTGCCTCCTCCGGCGACTCCGACTCGATCGCCTGCCTGGCCGGGGCGTTCGCGGGCGCGTCGCTGGGCCTGGCGGCGTGGCCGGCCGGTTGGCAGACCCAGATCGAGTACGCCGACCGGCTGTTCCGCCTCGGCCGCGCCTGGGACTGACCGACCAACCCGTGCCGGGTCCGCCGGGCCGGGCTGCTCAGTCGGGTTGAATTCGGCTGTTCATGCGGTGAAACGTGGCCGCGGCGGAATGTTCGACGGCCGGCCGGGTTGAATGGGGTCATGCAGAACCTCCTTCCCGGCCCGCCGGCCACGCGACTGCCCGCCGACGCCGAAGCCGACAAAGCTCTCGCCGAGGCCGCCGCCGCGGGTGGCGGGGCGGCTTTCAAGGCGGTCGCCGCCGACTATCCCTCCTACAGCGCCGCGTGGGCGCCACTGGCCGCCGGTGCGCTGGCCGACGGCGAGCCGGTCACCGCGTACGCCTACGCCCGCACCGGTTACCACCGCGGCCTCGACGCGCTGCGCCGCAACGGCTGGAAGGGCCACGGCCCGATCCCGTGGTCGCACGAGGCCAACCAGGGCTTCCTCCGCTGCCTGCACGTCCTGTCACAGGCGGCCGCCGCGATCGGTGAGGCGGACGAGGCGGCCCGCTGCGCCCAGTTCCTCCGCGACAGCGACCCGGCCGCGGCCGACGCCCTGTCCTGACGCGCTCCGCCGGTGGCGGGCCGTCAGCCCGTCACCGGCGGATCCGCAACGAGAAGACCCGCCACCGGCAGATTCGCGATGTGAAGACCCGACGCCGGGGATCCCGCCATGGGGCTTCAGAGACCCGAGGCCACCGCTGCGGCGATCTTGAGCCAGGCGTCCTTCGTGGGGACGGAGAGTTCGCCGTAGCGGATCGGCTCGCCCGAGTCGATCAACCGCTCGTAGGGGGCCACCACCACCGCCCGGGTCCGGGCCGCGAAGTGCTGCTGGATCCACTGCAGGTCGATGTCCTTGCGGGTCGGCGGCATCGTGACGATGGTCACCGCCTGCCGCACGAGCCGTCGCCTGCCGCCCTGTTCCAGGTGGTCGAGCATTCGGGCGGCGGTCTCGGCCGAGTCGTTACGCGCCGACATGGTGATCACCAGCTGGTCGGTGGCGTCCATCGAGGCCTGCCAGTTCTCCGCGCGGACGTTGTTACCGGTGTCCACGAAGATCAGCTTGTAGAACCGGCTCACCACGTCACGGATCTCGGCGAACGAGTTCGCGGTCAGCATCTCACCGGCAGTCGCCGACTCGTCCGAGGCGAGCACGTCGAACATGCCCTCGCCCTGCGCCCGTACATACTGCGACAGATCGCCGACCCGGCCCTGCGCACCCTGGAAGAGATGCAGATCACGCATCATGTCGCGGACCGTCCGGGCGTGGAAGTCCTGCTGCGCCCGCATCCCCAGTGTGCCCTGGGTCTCGTTGTTGTCCCAGGCCAGCACGTACCCGCCGCGCTTCTGCCCGAACGTCATCGCGAGCAGCAGCACCGCCACGGTCTTCCCGGCACCACCCTTGGGGTTGACCACGGTGACCTGACGCAGCCCGCCGAAGTTGCGGCGAACCATCTCGACGTCCTGCTTGTACTCCATCTCATACTGCCCCGGAGCCATCTTGAGCAGGCCGAACGTCGCGTTCTGCAGGATCGCCCGAGCACCCATCGTGGCACTCTGCTGAGCCGGACGGGCCAGCCGCCGCTTCGCGAACTCCTCCGCGGTCGGCGTGTTGTCCGCAAGCCAGTTCAGCTCCTGGAACGGATCCTCCGCGGCCGGAGGCTGCCCCTCCAGGACCTGCGCGCTGTCCGCCGGCGGATTGTCGGCCCGCGGCGGATAGAGCGGGGTGGTGTGCACCGGCGCCTGCACCGCCGCGTCCTGCAGAGGCCAGGGCGCCGGTTGCGGCGCGACGTGATCTTGCGGCTGGTGCGGCGGTAAATGCGGAGCGGGCGGCGGTACGGGCACGGCGTGCCCCCGGTGTGCGGATTCCGCGGTGCGTTGCGATGGTCCGGGCTCCGGCAGAGACTGCGGTGGTACGACCGGAGCAGGCTGCTGTGCCACCGGCTGAGTCGCCGGCCGCACGAACGGCGCGGCTTCCCGCAGCATCGGCTGTTCCGCCCGCACCGTCTCGGGCTGAGCCTGGCGTAGCGCCTGCTGGTCCGGCTGGTGAGACGGCCACTGGTCCGTCCGGGGTCGGACCGGCTCCACCGGTGACGCGGTCTCACTCTGCCGCTGGACCGGGCCGTGACCTTGGGCCGTCTGGTGCTGCTGGACCGGCTCGTGTCGTTGGACCGGTTCGTGTTGCTGGACCTGGCGGGTAGGAGCCGGCCGGGTCGGCTGGGGTGCCGGCTCCACCTGCGGTGCCGGAGGGCGCTGGACCGGCTGGCGCATGGTCGGAATCGGCTGGACACGGCCGTGCTGCCATGCCTGCTCCTGCTGCGGCGTCTGCTCGGCCGAGGCGGACTCGGGCCGGTGCTGCGGCTGGTGCTGCTGTTGGTGGTACTGCTGGTCCGGCTGCTGTGCGGACTGCGCCCACGGCGACTGAGCGGCGTGCTCGGCCTGCACCGCAGGTGACGGGGCGGGTGGCCCGGCGTCGGTGACCGGCCAGCCGGTGGATGCCCGCTGGGCGGGAACGTGCGCCCTGGGCGGCTCGGTGCCGTCGGCCGCCTGGAAGACCGCGGGCGGCTCGGTGCCGTCGGCCGACCGGAGGACCGCGGGCGGCTCGGTGTTGTCGGCCGGGCGGAGGACCGCGGGCGGCTCGGTGTTGTCGGCCGGGCGGAAGACTCCCGGCTCGACCTGGACCATGCCGACTGGTGGGGTCCGATCGGTCAGGGGCACGGCTCGGCCGTGCACCGGCGTCTCGGGCTCGTCGGCCCAGAACGGTTCCACGTCCCGGGGTGCCGACTCGGCCCCCGGGCCGTGGATGCGGTCGGCGTGCTCGTCCGCCACGGATGAGACCTCCGGTATCACAAATATCCTGCTGAACCCGTCCAAGAGTGGCACGGGAATCAGCCCGCGTACACCGCCCAGGCGCCTGCTTCGGTCCACCAGGATCGCTTGCGGCTGGTCGATCCTGCCACCCCGTCGTCGAGGAACTGGAGTTCGCCCTCGCGGGGGAGCACCGAGACGGCACGGCCACGAGCGCGGCGTACCTCGACTTGGACCTTGGTGCCTTTGAACCGCTTTTTGATCACGGTCGGGACCGCGACGGAGACTTCGACCCGGCCGTCGGTGGGGTCGCCGTCGGCTAGTAGCCGCAGGCCGTCGAACTCGGCGTAACCTGCGGCGTTGCCGATCACACAGGCCAGTACCGGCTCTTCGCCGTCGGTCAGCACGGTGTCGTCGACTTCGACCCGGCCGCGCCACGGCACTGCCCGGCCGTCGTCGCCGGACCCGCCGAGCAACGCGCCGTCCAGGGTCACCGAACCGCTGTCGTTGCGCAGCAGGTCGAGCCGGCGGACCGTGCCGTTCATCACAGCCGCCGCCACCGCGGCCGGGGTCCGGGGCAGCCCGAGCTGTGCCGCGAGGTCCTCGGTGTTGCCGGGGTCGAGCGGCAGGATCGCCACCGCGGGCAGGTCCGGCACGGTCCGGGTGCGGTCCAGGTCGTCGGGGCGTTTGCTGGGCGGTGGGGCGTACCGCCGGACCAGCCGGCGCATCACGGCGCGCAGCTGGCCGTCGGTGGCGGTCGCCACCACCAGCCGCATCGTGCTGTCCAGGTCGGGCCAGGTCAGACCGTCCGGCCGGGCCGGGCCGTCGAACCGGGCCAGGACCGCGTCGATCTCGGAGTCCGACCCGGCGAGCACGGTCTCCACCCGGGCGCCGGCCTCGCGGAGCGCGTCCGCACAGGCCAGCACCGGAGTGCGTGGGGTGGCACAGGCGGACTCGCAACCACCGCAGCCGGAGCCGCAGCCGTCGCCGGATCCCTCGGCCAGACTCAGGAGAACGACGTCGTACATCAGGCTCCGCCGAGCACCGAGTGCCGCTCGATGACCGCTTCGCGGCCCGGGCCGACACCGACGATGGAGATCCGGGCGCCGATGCGGGCCTCCACGAACTCCACGAACTCCTGCGCCTGCCGGGGCAGGTCCTCGAACTTGCGGCAGCCGGAGATGTCCTGTTTCCAGCCGGGCAGGGTCTCGTAGACCGGGGTGGCGTGGTGGAAGTCGGTCTGGTTGACCGGCATCTCCTCGAGACGGACGCCGTTGACCTCGTAGGCCACGCAGACCGGGATCTCGTCCAGAGCGTCGTAGTTGTCGAGCTTGGTCATGGCGAAGTCGGTGACGCCGTTGATCCGCTGCGCGTACCGGCCGATCACCAGGTCCAGCCAGCCGATCCGGCGCGGGCGGCCGGTGGTGGTGCCGTACTCGTGGCCGACCTCACGCAGGTAGTCGCCGAACTTGTCGTGCAGCTCGGTCGGGAACGGGCCCTCGCCGACGCGGGTGGTGAACGCCTTGAGCACGGCGACCACCCGGTCGATCCGGGTCGGCGGGATGCCGGAACCGGTGCAGGCGCCGCCGGCCGTCGCGTTCGAGCTGGTCACGAACGGGTAGGTGCCGTGGTCCACGTCGAGCAGGGTGGCCTGGCCGGCCTCGCAGAGCACTACCTTGCCGTCGTCGATCGCGTTCGACAGTTCCAGGGCGGTGTCCGCGACGTACGGCCGGAGCCGGTCGACGTAGGAGAGCAGTTCCTGCACGACCTCCTCGCCCTTGACCGCGCTGCGGTTGTAGATCTTCGACAGGATCTGGTTCTTGTGGGCCAGCGCGGCGGTGACCTTCTGCCGCAGGATCGACTCGTCGAAGAGGTCCTGGACCCGGATGCCGATCCGGTTCATCTTGTCGGCGTAGGTCGGGCCGATGCCGCGACCGGTGGTACCGATCCGGCGGGCGCCGAGGAACCGCTCGCTGACCTTGTCGAGCGACCGGTTGTACGAGGCGATCACGTGCGCGTTGGCGCTGATCCGCAGCCGGGAGGTGTCGATGCCCCGGGCCTCGAGCCCGTCGATCTCCTGGAACAGCACGTTCAGGTCGACGACGACACCGTTGCCGATCACCGGTACGACCCCCGGGGAGAGGATCCCGCTCGGGAGGAGGTGGAGTGCGTACTTCTCGCCGTCGATGACGACGGTGTGGCCCGCGTTGTTGCCACCGTTGAACTTGACCACGTAGTCCAGCCGGTCGCCCAGCAGGTCCGTGGCCTTACCCTTGCCCTCGTCGCCCCATTGGGCGCCGACCAACACGATCACCGGCACTTTTAGATATGCCTTTCCCCAAGGTCGTACCGCGGAGGACCCCGGGTACTGCCGAAGTTTACGCGACGCCACCGCAGGTAGGATGGGCCGTCGTGCGCGTACTTCTGATCGGCTCCGGCGGGCGTGAACACGCGCTCGCTGTCGGACTAGCCGCCGACCCGTCCGTCGACTTCCTGGCCGCCGCGCCGGGCAACCCGGGCATCGCCCAGCACGCCGAGCTGCATGAGGTGAAAGCTGTCGATCCGGCAGCGGTCGCCGCGCTCGCCGTCGAGCTGGCCGCCGACCTGGTCGTGATCGGGCCGGAGGCACCGCTTGTCGCGGGCGTCGCCGACGCGGTCCGGGCCAAGGGCATCGCCTGTTTCGGGCCGTCCGCCGCCGCCGCGCGGCTGGAGGGCTCGAAGGCGTTCGCCAACGAGGTGATGGCCGCCGCCGGGGTGCCGACCGCCCGCTCCTTCGCCTGCGAGGACATGGGTTCGGTGCGGGCCGCCCTCACCGAGCTGGGTGCCCCCTACGTGGTGAAGAACGACGGCCTGGCCGCCGGTAAGGGCGTGGTCGTCACCGACGATCTCGACGAGGCCCTGATCCACGCCGAGGCATGCGGCAAGGTCGTCATCGAGGAGTTCCTGCCCGGTCCGGAGGTCTCGCTCTTCGTGATCACCGACGGCACCGCGGTCGCGCCGCTGATGCCGGCTCAGGACTTCAAGCGCCTGCTCGACGGCGACGAGGGGCCCAACACCGGAGGCATGGGCGCGTACGCCCCGCTGGACTGGGCACCGGCCGACCTGACCGAGCGTGTGCTGCGGGAGACGGTCGAGCCGACTCTGGCTGAGATGCGCGAGCGGGGTACGCCGTTCGCCGGCCTGCTCTACGTCGGGCTCGCGCTGACTCCGGACGGCCCGAAGGTGATCGAGTTCAACGCCCGCTTCGGTGACCCGGAGACCCAGGTGGTGCTCGCCCTGCTGGAGACGCCGCTGGCCGGGCTGCTGAATGCCGCCGCCACCGGGACCCTGGCCGCGCACGAGCCGTTGCGCTGGAAGTCCGGTGCAGCGGTCACCGTGGTGGTGGCCAGCCACAACTATCCGGGTACGCCACGGATCGGGGACGTCATCGAGGGTGCCGAGGTGCCTGGTGTCATCCACGCCGGCACCGCTCGGGATGCCGGTGGGGACCTGGTCTCGGCCGGTGGCCGGGTGCTGAGCGTGACCGCGGCCGGTGCCGACCTGGCCGGTGCCCGGGAAGCCGCCTACGCGCTGGCCGAGGGTGTGCGGCTGGACGGCGCGCAGTACCGGACGGACATCGCGTTGCGTGCGGTACGGGGCGAGATCACGGTCTGACCACCGCATTCGGCCCGGCGGTCGCGCCGTCGGCCGGTCCCGTCGCCCTGCCTCGCGCGGACGAGGCAGGGCGGGCCGCTGCGGTCGTGGGGCCGAACGGCGTATCGGAAAAGGGTCTTGATCAGCCTTTGGGGATGTCGAACAGTTTCGGGATGCTGGTGGCGAGCATGACGTCACCCTTAGTTTTGATCTTGCCGCTCATGAAGAGCATGACCGGGTTGCCGGTGCCGGAAACGATCTTGAGGAACGTCGGCCCGTCCATCGTCATGGCCAGTCTCGGCTCGCGGGCCGGTGTGCTGGTGACGGTGCAGGTCTTGTTCTCGATCACCGTCTCGTAGGTGTCACTGGTGTCGCCGGGGCCGCCGGAGATGATCCAGTGGATGACCGTGGCGGTGTCGCCGGCCCGCTCCGCACGGAACATGCCGGGCATCCGGTGAAAGATCTCGTCGAGGACCTTGGTGCGCCGCTCCGAGGCCATCACCTCGGCGATCTTCGCGTCCGAGGTGGACTTGACGAGCTGAGTGAACTCCTTCGGGCCGATCGCCGCGAGCGATTCGGGGCTGAAGTCAGTCATCAACAGTCCTTTCGGAAATTTACTGTCCGGTAACCCTGGTGAGGATGCCGTGTGTTCGTGCAGTGTGCCACTCCCCAATAACTGTTGGACAGTCGGGGTTTTCGGTTCGTAGACTCCCCAATATGTCTTTGGGAGAGGATCGGAAAGCGTCGCTGCGGGCGCTGGCGCATCCGGTCCGGTTGCAGATCATGTCGCTGCTGACGGGTGCGTCACTGACCGCCGCCGACGTCGCTCGCGAGCTGGGTCTCACCCACTCCAACGCCAGCTACCACCTGCGCAACCTGCTGGCCGGTGGGCTGATCGTGGTAGCTGGCGAGGAGAAGATCCGCGGTGGCGTCGCGAAGCGCTACCGGTACCTCGCCGACCGGGAGCGGGTCTGTGGCTCCCGGCCGGACGACGACCGGCGGGCCGAGTTCGCCGCGATCGCGCACGAGCTGATCCGGCGCAGTTCACAGGCCACCTTCACGGATCACGGCAACCTGTTCGCCGACGGTGACTTCTGGGTCGAGCCCGAGGTGTGGCTGGTGATCCGCGACCGGATCTCGGAAGCGGTGAACGATCTGCACCGGGCCGCCCAGCCGCCACGCACCCCCGGCACCGTGCGGACCAGCACCACGGTCGCGATGTTCCAGCAGCGGGAGCCGACGCGGTGAAGGACTCTCTCGCCGCACTGCGGTCCACGCCCTACCGGTTCCTGCTGGCCGGGCGCACGATCAACGCCCTGGGCAACTCGTTCGCCCCGATCGCCCTCGCCTTCGCCGTCCTCGACCTGACCGGTTCGGCCCGCGACCTGGGCCTCGTGGTCGGCACCCGGACCCTGGCCAACGTGATCTTCCTGCTCTTCGGCGGGGTGCTGGCCGACCGGCTGCCCCGGCACCTGATGATGGTCGGGTCGAACGTCGCCGCCGCGGTGACGCAGGCGGCGGTCGCGGCCCTGGTGCTCACCGGCGCCGCGACGATCCCGCTGCTCGTCCTTCTCTCGGTGCTGAACGGGGTGGCCAGCGCGATGGCGCTGCCGGCCAGCGCGGCGCTGCTGCCGATGACCGTGCCGGAGAACGTGCGTCTCCAGGCCATCGCCCTCAGCCGGATCGTCCTGAACGGCGCCATGGTCCTCGGCGCCCCGGCCGCCGGCGTGGTGGTCGCGGCCACCGATCCGGGCGTCGGGATCGCGGTCGACGCGGTCACGTTCGTCGTCGCCGCGTTCTGTTTCGCCGCGGTCCGGGTCGCAGTGCCGGCCCGGTCCGGACCGCGCTCGCATGTGCTCGCCGATCTGCGGACCGGCTGGTCGGAGTTCCGGTCCCGGACCTGGCTGTGGGCGGTGGTGGCCGGGTTCTCGCTGCTGAACGCGGCCTGGAGCGGCGGGCTCTACGTGCTGGGCCCGACGGTGGCCGACCAGACCGTCGGCCGCCCGGCGTGGGGGCTGGTGCTGGCCGCGGAGACGGCCGGTCTCGTGCTCGGCGGGCTGCTGGCGATCCGGCTGAGGTTGCGCCGGTTGCTCTTCGTCGGGGTGGTCAGCTGCTTCGGCATGGCGCTGCCGCTGTTCGTGCTGGGCGTGTATCCGCAGCTGTGGGCGCTGTTCCTGGCGATGTTCGTGGCCGGGCTGATGCTCGAACAGTTCGGGGTCGCCTGGGAGACCACGGTGCAGGAGCATGTGCCCGCCGACCGGCTGGCCCGGGTCTATTCGTACGACATGGTCGGCTCGTTCGCCGCGATTCCGCTGGGGCAGGTGGCGATCGGCCCGATCGCCGAGGTGGCCGGTCTACGGGCGACGCTGATCGGGACCGGTGTGGCGGTGGTCGTCGCGGTGCTGGGCATGCTGGCCAGCCGCGATGTCCGCACCCTGCGTCACCGGCTGCCGGAGGACGAGCCCGGGACCATGAAAGAATCGGTGACGTGACCATCCCGAACGTGCTCGCCGCCCGGTACGCCTCCGCCGACCTCGTCACCCTCTGGTCCCCGGAGGAGAAGATCAGGATGGAGCGCCAGCTGTGGCTCGCGGTCCTGATCGCTCAGCGTGACCTCGGTGTGGACGTTCCGGAAGGTGCCGTCGAGGCGTACGAAGCCGTGCTCGACCAGGTCGACCTGGAGTCGATCGCCGCCCGCGAGCGGATCACCAGGCACGACGTGAAGGCCCGCATCGAGGAGTTCAGCGAGCTGGCCGGGTTCGAGCAGATCCACAAGGGGATGACCTCCCGCGACCTGACCGAGAACGTCGAGCAGCTGCAGATCCGTGCCTCGCTGGAGTTGATCCGCGGCCGGGTGGTGGCCACCCTGGCCCGCCTGACCACCCTCGCGGTCGAGCACTCCGACCTGGTGCTGACCGGCCGTTCGCACAACGTCGCGGCGCAGGCCACCACCCTCGGCAAGCGGTTCGCGTCGGCGGCCGAGGAACTGCTGATCGCGTACGAGCGGCTGGACGACCTGATCGAGCGCTATCCGCTGCGGGGCATCAAGGGCCCGGTCGGCACCGCCGCCGACCAGCTCGACCTCTTCGACGGTTCCTTTGAGAAGGCCGCTGAGCTGGAGAAGAAGGTCGCCGAGCACCTCGGCTTCAAGCGGGTGCTGTCCAGCGTCGGCCAGGTCTATCCGCGGTCGCTCGACTTCGACGTGGTGTCGGCGCTCGCGCAGGTCGTCGCCGGGCCGTCGTCGCTGGCCACCACGATCCGGCTGATGGTCGGTCAGGAGCTGGTCACCGAGGGTTTCAAGCCCGGCCAGGTCGGCTCCTCGGCGATGCCGCACAAGATGAACACCCGCTCGTCGGAGCGGGTCAACGGCCTCGCGGTGATCGTCCGCGGTTACCTGTCGATGGTCGGCGAGCTGGCCGGTGACCAGTGGAACGAAGGCGACGTCTCCTGCTCGGTGGTCCGCCGGGTGGCGTTGCCGGACGCGTTCTTCGCCGCCGACGGGCTGTTCCAGACGTTCCTGACGGTGCTCGACGAGTTCGGGGCGTACCCCGCCGTCATCGGCCGTGAGCTGGACCGCTTCCTGCCCTTCCTGGCCACCACGAAGGTGCTGGTCGCGGCGGTGCGCAAGGGTGTCGGCCGGGAGGTCGCGCACGAGGTCATCAAGGAGCACGCGGTCGGGGTGGCCCTGGCCATGCGGGAGAAGGGTGTGGCGGTCAACGACCTCTTCGACCGGCTCGCCGGCGACGAGCGCCTCCAACTGTCCCGGGGTGAGATCGACACCCTGGTCGCGGACCGGGCCGCCTTCGTGGGCGCGGCACCGGCGCAGGTGCGCGCGGTCGCCGACCGGGTCGCCGAGATCGTCGCCCAGCACCCGGCCGCGGCCGCCTACGCACCCGCGCCGATCCTCTGACTCTCGTGTGGTGACTTCGGGTGCGGATCGCACCCGAAGTCACCACACCTCAGACGCCCGCGGTCGAGGTGATCCACGCCCGGTTGTAGGCGACGCTGCCGTAGTACTGGCGGCTCGAACCGTCCGCCGTCGACGCGACACCCACCTGGGCGCCGTTGTAGACCTGCGGGCCGCCCGAGTCGCCACGCCAGGCGTTCCCGTTGATCCGCGTGCTGCCGATGGCCCGGCCGCCGTAGGCATCGGTCTGGTTGGTCGAGGTGACCTGCACGGTGGCGGTCTTCAGCGTCGGCGACGCCGAGCAGCCGGAGTAACAGGTCATGCCCCAGCCGTAGATGCTGTTGGTCGAGCCGACCGGCGGGTACGCGCTGGACAGCGGCATGTACGAGGTGCTGACCGCGCTGCTCAGGCGCAGCAGGGCCAGGTCGTAACGGGTGGCCGAGGACGAGACGGTCCGGGTGACACCGCCCGAGCCGTAGCTGACGCTTCCGACCCGTACCGACATGGTGCCGCTGACGCAGTGACGGGCGGTGAGCACATAGTTGGCCGAGATGATCGTTCCGGAACAGGTGAAGCTGCCGTTGCTGAAGACCGCGGCCGCCCACGGCGCGGAGGAGACCGTGCTTCCGCCGATGATGTACGGAGTGACGGGTTCCGCGGCCTGGGCAGCGGAGGGCGCGACCAGGGCAGCGATGGCACCGGCGACGGTGGCCAGGAGTCGAATGCGCACGTCGAGAGTCCTTTCTGGGGGATCGGGTCGACGAGGCGCGCGCGCTTGGAGAATCGAATTCGATGGATGAAACCTAGGTCATCGTTTACACCGGGCCAACAGTTCAATTGACCTATATCACTGAGTGATGGGGGTCCACGCCCTGCTCAATGACGCTTGGGTCGGGCTGCCGACACCGGCCCCCGGCCTTGCCGTCTGTCACACCGGGTAGGCTTCGCCTGCTTACACCTATCAGTCAGGAGTGCCCGTGGCTCGCGTCGTGGTCGACGTCATGCTCAAGCCGGAGATCCTGGACCCGCAGGGTCAAGCGGTGGCGAACGCGCTGCCCCGGCTCGGCGTCACCGATGTCTCTTCTGTCCGCATCGGCCGCCGGATCGAGATCGATTTCACCGGGGAACCCGACCTTGACCGGGCCCGTGAGATCGCCGACAAGCTGCTCGCCAACCCGGTGATCGAGGACTTCGAGATCCGTGTCGAGGCCGCTTCGGCGGAGGTCGCCTGACCATGCGGATCGGTGTGGTCACCTTCCCTGGTTCGCTCGACGACGGGGATGCCGCCCGTGCCGCCCGGATCGCCGGAGCCGAGGCTGTCCGCCTCTGGCACGGCGACGCGGACCTGCACGGCGTCGACGCCGTGGTCCTTCCCGGCGGCTTCTCGTACGGCGACTATCTGCGCTGCGGCGCCATCGCCCGGTTCGCGCCGGTGATGGAGTCGATCATCGATGCGGCACGTGGCGGTCTGCCCGTGCTCGGCATCTGCAACGGTTTCCAGGTCCTGTGCGAGGCACATCTGCTGCCTGGCGCGCTGACCCGGAACCAGCACCTGCACTTTCGCAACCGCGACCAGTGGCTCAAGGTCGAGGCGAACAACACCGCCTGGACCAACCGTTTCAGCGCCGGCCAGGAGATCCTGATCCCGGTGAAGAACGGTGAGGGCTGCTTCGTCGCGGACACCAAGACGCTGGACACGCTCGAGGGCGAGGGCCGGGTCATCGCGCGCTACATCCGCGGTAACCCGAACGGCTCGCAGCGTGACATCGCCGGCATTACCAACGAGGCCGGCAACGTCGTCGGCATCATGCCCCACCCGGAACACGCGGTGGAGGCGCTGACCGGCCCGTCGCTGGACGGTCTCGGCTTCTTCACCTCCGTCCTGCGCAGTCTGGCAGCGGACGGTCAGCTCGCAGGGGGACAACAGTGACGACGCAGCAGGAGAAGCCGACCGGTTTCGCTGCGACTGACGTACTCGTCAGCGGCTCCGACGGTCCCGACACCGTCGAGCAGGCGGAGAAGACCCCGGACGAGCTGCAGCCTTTCGCCGACCTGGGGCTGAAGGACGACGAGTACGCGAAGATCCGCGAGATCCTCGGCCGCCGTCCCACCGCGTCCGAACTGGCGATGTACTCGATCATGTGGAGCGAGCACTGCTCTTACAAGTCGAGCAAGGTGCATCTCAAGCAGTTCAGCGAGAAGGCCCCGAAGAGCGTCCGGATGCTCGCCGGCATCGGTGAGAACGCCGGTGTGGTGCAGATCTCCGAGAAGATCGCGGTCACCTTCAAGGTCGAGTCGCACAACCACCCCAGCTACGTCGAGCCCTACCAGGGTGCGGCGACCGGTGTCGGCGGCATCGTCCGCGACATCCTGGCGATGGGTGCCCGGCCGATCGCGGTGATGGACCCGCTGCGCTTCGGTGCGCACGACCACCCCGACACCGCCCGGGTGCTGCCCGGCATCGTCGCGGGTATCAGTGGTTACGGCAACTGCCTGGGCCTGCCCAACATCGGTGGCGAGATCGTCTTCGACCCGTGTTACCAGGGCAACCCGCTGGTCAACGCACTCAGCATCGGCGTCCTGCCGGTCGAGCGCCTCCAGAAGAAGGAGGCCACCGGCACCGGCAACATCGTCGTGCTGATGGGCGCGCGGACCGGCCGGGACGGCATCGGCGGTGTCTCCGTGCTGGCGTCCGCCACCTTCGCCGAGGACGAGGCCGAACAGCGCCGCCCGTCGGTGCAGGTCGGCGACCCGTTCATGGAGAAGCTGCTGATCGAGAGCTGCCTGGAGCTGTACGACGCCGGTCTGGTCTCCGGCATCCAGGACCTCGGCGGCGCCGGCCTCACCTGCGCGCTCACCGAGACCGCCGCGGCGGCCGGCACCGGCATGCGGGTCTGGCTGGAGCGGGTTCCGCTGCGCGAGGCCTCGATGTCGCCGACCGAGATCCTGGCCAGCGAGTCGCAGGAGCGGATGCTCCTGATCGTCACGCCGGAGAACCTGGAGGCGGTGCTCAAGGTCGCCGAGAAGTGGGGCGTCTGGGCCACCGCGATCGGCGAGGTCACCGCGGCCGAGACCGACGGCACCCCGGGCCGGCTGCTGATCACCTGGAACGACCACGTCGTGGTCGACGTGCCGCCGGGCTCGCTCGCCGACGACGGCCCGGTCTACAACCGGCCGATCCGTGAGCCGAACGACGTCATGCTGCTGCAGGCCGACCGGGCCGAGACTCTGCCCCGGCCGTCCACCGGTGACGAGCTGCGGGAGACCCTGCTGCGGATGGCCGGTTCGCCGAACCTCTGCGACAAGACCTGGGTCACCGAGCAGTACGACCGGTACGTCCTCGGCAACACGGTCCTGGCCCAGCCGGAGGACTCCGGTGTGCTGCGGATCGACGAGGAGACCGGCCTCGGGGTGGCGCTCTCCGTCGACGGGAACGGGCGGTTCGCCCGCCTCGACCCGTACGAGGGTGCGCGCCTGGCGCTCGCCGAGTCGTACCGGAACGTCGCCGTCACCGGTGCCGAGCCGATCGCGATCAGCGACTGCCTCAACTTCGGTTCCCCCGAGGACCCGACGGTGATGTGGCAGTTCTCCGAGGCCTGTCGTGGCCTGGCCGACGGTTGCCTGGAGCTGGGGACCCCGGTCACCGGCGGCAACGTCAGCTTCTACAACCAGACCGGTGCCGCCGCGATCCACCCGACCCCGGTGGTCGCCACGCTCGGCGTCTTCGACGATGTGGCCCGCCGCATCCCGATGGGCTTCCCGAAACCCGCCAAGCCCGCCGGTGACCTGCTCTTCCTGCTCGGTGAGACCCGTGCGGAACTCTCCGGCTCGGAGTGGGCCTGGGTGACCCACAACCACCTCGGCGGCCGCCCGCCGAAGGTCGACCTCGCGGCCGAGCAGGCGCTCGGCAAGGTGATGGCCAAGGCCTCCAAGTCCGGCCTGGTCACCGCCGCGCATGACCTCTCCGACGGCGGTCTGGCCCAGGTGCTCGTGGAGAGCACGCTGCGCCACGAGGTCGGTGCCAAGGTGACCCTGCCGGAAGCCGGCGAATCGGCTTTCGTCCACCTGTTCAGCGAGTCGGCGGGCCGTGTCCTGGTCGCCGTGCCGCGTGGCCACGACAAGGCGTTCCTCGCCCTCGCGGCCGAGCACGGTGTGCCGGTCACCCCGCTCGGTGTCACCACCGAGGAGCCGGTGCTGCAGGTCGAGGGCCAGTTCAGTATCCCGCTGGACGAGGTGCGTGAGGTCTGGTCGTCGACGCTGCGCGACCTCTTCGGCGGAACCGCCGAGCTGGTCAACCGCAACGCCGAGCCGGAGGCCGTGCCGGTCCCCGAGGCTCCGGCCACCGAGAAGGTCCGTTCGGTCACGCTGGAACTGAACCCCCAGACGCCGGGCGGTCCGATCACCCCGCAGTCCTGAGTCAACGAGAAGGCCCCCGCTCGGACTTCGAGCGGGGGCCTTCTCGTGTGATCAGTCCGGGTCAGCCGTTCCAGTTGCGGTTCTGGCCGTTGCCGTACGAACCGCGCTGGTCGCCGTAGCCCTGCTGGTCGTCGTCCCAGCCGGCCTGCTGAGGGGGTACCGGCGGCTGCTGGGGCTGCTGGTGCTGGTCGTAACCGGCGTGCTGCTGGCCGTTGTCCCAGCCGCCCTGGCCGTAACCAGCCTGGTCGTAGCCGCCCTGCTGCTGGCCGTAACCGCCCTGGTCGTAACCACCCGGCTGGCCGTAACCACCCGGCTGGCCGTAGCCACCCTGCTGGTCGTAACCGCCGGCCTGCTGGCCGTAGCCAGCCTGGTCGTAGCCACCCTGCTGGTCGTAACCGCCGTACCCGTTGCCCTGCTCGGGCTGGTACATGCCGGTCTGCTCGTCGTACCGCTGTTGCTGCTGCGGCACCTGCGGCTGCTCGGGCTGGTACATGTTGGTCTGCTCGCTGTACTGCTGACCGCCCTGAGCCGCGCCGTAGCCGCTGGCGCCCTGCTGACCGTAGGGCTGAGTGCCGGCGCCGTAGTCACCGCCGCCGTAGCCGTTGTCAGCGGGCTCGTTGCCCCACTGGTTGCTCTGGCCGTTGTAGCCGCCGTTGGGCGGGAGCGGAGCGCCGTACGGGTCGGGGAACTCGTCTTCGACCGGCTGCCGGTGGATCATCGTGGGCGCGTCGCCCAGACTTCCGGCACCGGCCATCCCCCCGGCGGGAGCGATCATCGTCGCGTCGCCACCACGGCCGGCGCCCACCGGCGCGGCCATCCGGGTCTGGTCGAAGCCGCCGCCACCGGTGGCCGGCGGGATCTTGCCGATACCGGTCTCCGCAGCGAGTTCCTCGGCCTTCTTGCGCCGCATCCACACCAGCAGCATCGCGCCGAGGCCGGCCGCGACGAGCAGCACGCCCATGACGATGAGCAGCCAGTTGCTGCCCCCGTCGTCCGAGGTGTTGGCGGCCTCGTTGGGGTCCTGGCCGAGGTCGATCCCGTTGGTCTCCTCGTCGGTGGGCTCCTCCTCGTCGGTCGCCTCCTCGCTCGCCGCGGCACTGGCCGAGGCGCTCGCGGACGGCGACGCCGAGGGGCTCGCGGCGACGACCTTCTTGATCGTGAGCGGGACGTTCACGGTCCGCCCGACGTTGCCCTGGACGGTGGCCGCCGCAGAGTCGTAGCCGTCCTTGGTCGCGGCGACGGTGATGCTGCCGGCCGTGATCGGCTGGGCGTCGGATGAGGTGAACGAGTAGCCGCCATCGCTGTTGCTCGATGTGGTGTACGTCTTGCCGGCGCTGTCCTTCATCGCGACCCGGACACCGGCGACGCGCTTGCCCTCGTCGTCCTTGATCCGGCCGGAGACCTGCCGAACGGTCGTCACCACCGGAGCCGCCGCGCCCTCGACGGTGAAGCTGGCGCTCGCCGAACCGTTCTCGCCGTTGTTGGCGGTGACCGTGACGGTCACCTCCTGCTTCTGGCCGGTCCCGACGTTGGGTGCCTTGATGGTGGCGCTGTAGCTCCGGGCACCGTTGATGGCGTCCGTCGGGTCGCAGCCGTCGGTGCAGTTGGCGCCGTTGTTGGCCTTGACCGACATCTGGACGGTGCCGTTTCCGGTTTCACCGTCACCCACCTGGTTACTAACGGTGAAGCTAACCGTTACAGTAGAACCCGACGCGACCGCTCCATTGGGCGACGAATCGATTTTCACGCCTGGAGGCGCAGCCAGAGCAGCTGTGGGATAACCAGCCAATACTCCACCGACCAGTGCCAGGAACGCACCGGCCTGGGCCGTCCGGGCTCGTAGGTGCGTCGTCACGTCCACCGCCTTCCGGTCGCGCGGTCCCCCGGTTCCTTCGATGTCCGGTGGATCCCGCGACGTGTACACCGTCGGCAACTATGCCTTGTCGCACGTCCATCGCGCGACCCAGGGCGGTGTGCCGTTCTTCGTGGAGCGGGTCGTATCGTCCCGCTATGTCTTCTCCAAACCATAAATCCGACTCGGTGGCCGAGGCGTTGGACGCGCTCGACCGGGGTGTCGAACCCGGTCGCACGGTGCTCCGTGACGCCGTGCGAGCACTGCTGACCGAGTTGTCCCGGCGGGCACCTGGCCGTTCGGTGGAGGTGCGAATTCCACCTTTCGGCGCGATTCAGTGCGTTGCCGGACCGCGGCACACCAGAGGCACACCGCCCAATGTGGTCGAAACGGATCCGATGACATGGCTGCTCGTGGCCTCCGGCCGACTGGCGTGGAGTGACGCGGTCCACGACGGCAAGGTCCGGGCCAGCGGAATCCGTACCGACCTCACCGACCTCCTGCCGCTCGTCGAGCGATGAGCCGAGGTGGGGTTCCGGCGGGCTCGCGTACACTGGGCCGTCGGACGGACCACCTAGTCAAGAGGTCCGTGCAGACCCCGACATGAGGGAGCGAACAGGTGCCCCGAGGCGACGGCCTGTTGACCGACGATCTCGACCCCCAGGAGCGCGGCCCCCAGGACGCCTGTGGCGTCTTCGGTGTCTGGGCGCCCGAGGAAGAGGTCGCCAAACTGACCTACTTCGGGCTCTACGCATTGCAGCACCGGGGGCAGGAAGCCGCCGGGATCGCTGTGAGCGACGGTTCCGGCGTCGTGGTCTACAAAGACATCGGCCTGGTCTCCCAGGTGTTCGACGAGCCGACGCTGGCGAGCCTCCGTGGCCACCTGGCGATCGGCCACGCCCGGTACTCCACGACCGGTGGTTCGAACTGGGAGAACGCGCAGCCCACCATCCGTGCCACCCCCGCCGGGACGACGATCGCCCTGGCGCACAACGGCAACCTGGTCAACACGGCCGAACTCGCCAAGGAGGTCGCCGACCGCGGCCTCGAAGTGGGCGATTCCACATCCGATACCGCTCTGGTCACCACGCTGCTCGCCGGTCGCCCTGATCTCTCGGTCGAGGCCGCCGCGATGGAGCTGCTGCCGACCCTGCGCGGTGCCTTCAGCTTCGTCTTCATGGACGAGCACACTCTCTACGCCGCTCGTGACGCGCAGGGCGTGCGCCCGCTGGTGCTCGGGCGGATGGAGCACGGCTGGGTGGTCGCCAGCGAGACCGCCGCGCTGGACATCACCGGTGCCAGCTTCGTGCGCGAGGTGGAGCCGGGCGAGATCATCGCGATCGACGAGCACGGCCTGCGGTCCAGCCGGTTCGCGGCACCGGAGCCCAAGGGCTGCCTCTTCGAGTACGTCTACCTCGCCCGCCCGGACACCACGATCGCCGGCCGGAACATCTACTCGGCCCGTGTCGAGGTCGGCCGCAAGCTGGCCAAGGAGCATCCGGTCGAAGCCGATCTGGTGATCGGTGTGCCGGAGTCGGGCATCCCGGCCGCGATCGGTTACGCCGAGGCCTCGGGTATCCCGTACAGCGCTGGTTTCATGAAGAACGCCTACGTCGGCCGGACCTTCATCCAGCCGTCGCAGACCATCCGCCAGCTCGGCATCCGGCTGAAACTGAACCCGCTGCGCGAGGTGGTCCGCGGCAAGCGGATCGTGGTGATCGACGACTCGATCGTCCGCGGCAACACCCAGCGGGCCCAGATCCGGATGCTCCGCGAGGCCGGGGCGCTGGAGATCCACGTCCGGATCTCGTCGCCGCCGGTGAAGTGGCCGTGTTTCTACGGCATCGACTTCGCGACCCGGGCCGAGCTGATCGCCAACGGTCTGGAGATCGACGGGATCCGCCGGTCGATCGGCGCCGACAGCCTGGGCTACGTCTCGCTGGACAACCTGGTCCAGTCCACCGAGCAGCCGAAATCCCGGCTCTGCATGGCCTGCTTCACCGGTGAGTACCCGATCGAGCTGCCCACCGAGGACCTGATCGGCAAACATGTCCTGGAGGGCGTCGGCCGCCGGGCGTCGATCCCGGTGGTGGCCAAGTCCGCCACCGTCGCCGATCAAACGGACTACGCGGCCCGCGACAACGCGGGCGACGACCGGCTGGCATCGGAGCCACTGGTCGGCAGCCCTGGCGGCGCGACCGCGCTGCACCACCCGTGACCTTCAGTTACACAGAACCGCTAAAGGGGAGAACCGTGACGCACGTGTCCGAGCGCAGCAGTGCCGGATCCAACGGCGCCGAGGGAGGCGACCGTCAGCCCTGGACGGCCGGCTCAGGACGCGGAGCGCGCAAGCGCTCGGCCACGTACGCGGCCGCGGGTGTCTCCATCGAGGCTGGCGACCGGGCCGTCGAGCTGCTCAAGTCGAAGGTGAAGAAGACCACCCGGCCCGAGGTCATCGGTGACCTGGGTGGTTTCTCCGGCCTGTTCCGGCTGAACACCGCGAAGTACAAGAGCCCGATCCTGGCCTCGTCGACCGACGGTGTCGGTACCAAGCTGGTCATCGCCCAGCAGCTCGACATCCACGACACGATCGGCATCGACCTGGTCGCCATGGTCGTCGACGACCTGGTGGCCTGTGGTGCCGAGCCGCTGTTCCTGCTCGACTACATCGCCTGCGGTGAGGTCGTGCCGGACAAGGTGGCCGAGATCGGTGCCGGTATCGCCGACGGCTGCCGGTACGCCGGTTGCGCCCTGCTCGGTGGCGAGACCGCCGAGCACCCGGGTGTGCTGCGCCCGGACGAGTACGACGTCTCCGCCACCGGCGTCGGCGTGGTCGAGGAGAGCGAGATCCTCGGCAAGGAGCGGGTCGAGCTGGGTGACGCGGTCATCGCGATGCGCTCGTCCGGTCTGCACTCCAACGGCTACTCGCTGGTCCGGCACGTGCTGCTCGGGGCCGGCCGGATGCGCCTGGACACCGTGGTCGACGACTTCGGCACCCAGCGCACCCTGGGTGAGGAACTGCTCACCCCCACCAAGATCTACGCCAAGGACTGCCTGGGCCTGATCGAGGAGACCGACGTCCGGGCGTTCTCACACGTCACCGGCGGCGGTATCCCCGGCAACCTGAATCGTGTGCTCCCGGCGAACATGGATGCTGTGGTGGACCGCTCCACCTGGCGCCCGCAGCCGATCTTCGACCTGATCCAGGCCAAGGGCCGGATCGATGACACCGAGATGGAAGCCACCTTCAACATGGGTGTCGGCATGTTCGCGGTCGTCTCCTCCGACGACGCGGACCGGGCGATGGCCTACCTGACCGGCCGTGGCATCGAGGCGTGGCAGGTCGGCGAGGTCATCGAGGGTGCCGGCGACGTCCAGATGATGGGCTCCTACACGCGCGGCTGACCGCTCCGGCATGAAATGATCCGTGTGTGTCGATGTCCGGCACATGCGGATCTTTCGCTTTGCTGTGGACTGCCAGGCCTAGCCTGACCTGAGTCGTGAATGCCGGACGGGAGCGTGCCTGACCATGGCGGTCGCCTGGAGCGGAATGCGGGGCATCTCAGCGGAACCCGGTTACGTCGTCATGCAGCCCACCACGCTGTGCAATCTGGCGTGCGAGTACTGCTATCTACCGTTCCGCCGGGAGAACCGGAAGATGCCGGTCGCGGTCGCCGAGGCGGTCGCAGCCGGAGTGGCCGGCTTCGTGCGTACCGGCAGGTTCTCGGTGGTCTGGCACGGCGGGGAGCCGCTCGCCGCGGGCCGGGCCCACCTGGCTGCCCTCTTCGCGCCCTTCGGGGACGGCGTGGAGCATCACGTGCAGACCAACGCCACCTTGATAGACGACGAGTGGTGCGCGTTCTTCACCGAGCACGACGTCCGCGTCAGCGTCAGCGTGGACGGGCCCCGGGAGCGCAACGGCGACCGGGTGGACTGGGCCGGCCGGCCCGCCTACGACCTGATCGCACGCGGAATCGGGCGGTTGCGGGCACACGGCATCCCGTTCTCCACCCTGTGTGTGGTCGGCGACCCGCGTCCCGGCGTCGCCGCCGAGCTGTACGAATACTTCCTCGGCCTGGGCTGTGAGGTGCTCGGCATCAACATGGAGGAGACCGAGGGCGTCAACACCCGGCTCAACAGTCACGATCCGGCCGCGGTGAGTGCCTTCTGGGCGGAGCTGGTCACCGCCTGGCGCCGTGACCCGCGGATCCATCTGCGCGAGGTGGAGTGGACGCTGCGGTACGCGGCCGCGGTCCTCGACGGGAACGCCGACGAGTTGCTGCCTCGGCGGTTGGATCCGATCCCCACGATCGCCCACGACGGCTCGGTCGTGCTGCTCTCGCCCGAGCTGGCCGGTTTCCACGATCCCCGGTACGGCGACTTCACCAGTGGCAACGTCCTCACCACGCCACTGACCGAGATACTCGGCCTCGCTGCGGAGACACCCTGGATAGGCGAGTTCCTGCGCGGGATAGAGGCCTGCCGGGAGACCTGCCCGTACTTCGGCTTCTGCGGCGGCGCGCACGCGGCCAACCGGTACTTCGAACACGGCAGGTTCGACGTCACGGAGACGAACCACTGCCTGAACAGCAAGATTCGCCTACTGGAAGGAGTGCTGGATCATGCCCGAGATCACGAAGCCACGGCTGTCTGACGGCGTGGAGACGGATCCGGTGACGGCGCGGGTGCACGACACCCGGGCCGGGCTGGCCGCGCTCATCGCGGAGGCGGAGACGGCCAGGCAGCAGCGTGCCGAGGAGTCGCCGGGTGACGGTGGCACGGCGGTATGCGCCTGGAACCACTTCGAGAACATCCCGACGTTCTACAACTGGAACAACCGTCCACGCTGAAGCCGGATTCGGTTGAAGCCCACGCGGAGAGAGCCCGCGTGGGCTTCACTGTTCAACCGCAGGTAGACGTGACCACGTGACACACCTGAGCACGCGGGATCACCGCGTGCTCTGTACGAAACGGGGTCAGCTCCGCCTTGAAGGCGACCAGGTTTCCTGGTCGTCCCAGGTTTCCTGATCTTCCGCAGCGTCGTCCTCGTCATCGTCGACGAGCTCATTGTCGTCGTCGTGACGGTCCGGTTGGCGGGTAGTACCCGCCAACTCGCGCTGCAAGGCGGTGAGGTCGGTGTTCGGGGAGTGGTACTTCAACTCCCGGGCCACCTTCGTCTGCTTGGCCTTAGCACGGCCGCGCCCCATGGCTCGACCCCCTCGCACAGAATTCGGGGCAGCCCGAAGGCTGGGCCCCGATGACGTCAGGCATCTCTCGTGGGTCTTACGGTACATGGACGATGCCTAGTTCGGCACCTCGGGTTGCGTGTGACACTGCCGCGCGTCGCGGTTGACCTTTTCAGCGGCCCTTTTCCCGGACGCGCGGCAGGCCTCGCACGCCTCAGCCGAGGTAGATGGACCGGAGCCGGCCGACCTCCGCCATCCGCCGCTCGGCGAGCCGGTCGGCGGCGACCGCGGGCGGCACACCCTCCTCGCCGGCCAGCTTCAGGATCCGCCGGGTGGTCTCGAAGATCCCGGTGGCCCGCAGTTTCGCCCGGCCGAAGTCGAAGCCGTGGATCTCGTCGGCCACCTGGATCACGCCACCGGCGTTCAGCACGTAGTCCGGGGTGTAGAGGATGCCGCGGTCCTCCAGGAGCTTGCCGACGCCGGAGTGGGCGAGCTGGTTGTTGGCACCGCCTGCCACCACCTTGGCGCGCAGCACCGGCACCGTGTCGTCGTTCAGCGCGCCACCGAGGGCGCACGGCGCGTAGACGTCGATGTCCGAAGTGATCAGCGCGTTCGTGTCGGCGACCAGCTGGATCTGCGGGTGGGTGGTGCGGGCCCAGGACAGGGCGGCCTCGCTGACGTCGGTGGCGATCACGTGCGCGCCGTCGTCGAGCAGATGACCGGTCAGGTACTTGCCGACCTTGCCGAGGCCGGCGACACCGACCGTGCGGCCACTCAGCGACGGAGTGCCCCAGGTGTGCTCGGCCGCGGCCCGCATGCCCTGGAAGACGCCCCAGGCGGTGAGCACCGAGGAATCACCGGCGCCGCCGTGCTCGACACTGCGGCCGGTCGCGTACTTCGTCTCGCGGGCCACGATGTCCATGTCCTGCACGTAGGTGCCGACGTCACAGGCGGTGTAGTAGCGGCCTTTCAACGACTCGACGAACCGGCCGTACGCCCGCAGGAGGGCTTCGCTCTTGATCTTCGCCGGGTCGCCCCAGATGACCGCCTTGCCGCCACCCAGGTCCAGACCGGCCATCGCGTTCTTGTAAGCCATGCCGCGGGACAGCTTCAGCACGTCGGCGAGGGCGGCCGCCTCGTTCTCGTAGGGGAAGAACCGGGTGCCGCCGAGCGCGGGGCCCAGCGCGGTCGAGTAGATCCCGATGATCGCCTTGAGGCCGGTCGCCCGGTCCTGGCAGAAGACGACCTGTTCGTGCTCGTTGACGTCGAACACGTCCATGTTTCAACTCTCCTGATCTGTTGCGTGGCCTTCGTGGGGCCATGATCCCGGCAGGGGGTGTAGCCGGTACAAGCGAGCGTATCCGTGCGAATGGCGCGCCGATTACGCCCGCGCGGGAAGTTCCACCTGGGCGGATTCGTGAAAGACTCGCGCCGTGCCGTCACTGTTCGCGTCGTACCTACGGGTTTACGAACCCCTGACCGCCTTCGACCGGGAGCGGCAGGTCTTCTGGCGCGACTACGCCCGTGAGGGCCGGGACGTGGGGCTGGTCGAGGGCCCGGCCCGGCAGCGCACCGCCGTCCTGGAGGCGCTCGGTGCCGGCTGGACCCGGCTGCCCGACCTGCCCGACGAGGCCTACGTGCTGGAGTGGGACGGCGCGGTGCTGGTCTGTCCGTGGAACCTGCGGTTGCGGGTGGCCGAGGCGGCCCTGAGCGCGCGGGACGGGGTGCCCGCGGTGTTGGCCGACGCCTTCGTCCCGCCGGTGCTGGCCGGCCAGGCGAAAGCCGTTGTGGAGGACTGGCGCAGCGGTGCCAAGGTCCTGGAGCAGGGTGTGCCCCGGGTGCACGAGCAGATCGCCACCTGGGGTGTCCCGTTGCGCTGGTTCGCCTTCGTCGACCTGGACGAGCGGGAGATCGCGCTGACCGGCCGCCGGCGGGTGCTGCGCTATCGCACCGAGATCTCCAAGGCCCGCCGCCGGGCGCACCGGGCGGTGTCGGTGCTGCGTAAGGCCCTGGGTGACGCCCCGATCACCGAGGCGGTCGAGGAGGGCACCCGGTGGCTGGAGGAGTTCCATCCCCGGTCGGTGGTCGAGCTGGACTACGCCGGTCTCGTCAACCTCCTGCCGGATGACGAACTCTCCGAGGACGATTCGCCCGGATTGGTAGCAGCCGGACTTTCGGCACTTTCTCGCGGTGACGCTGAGTCAGCTGGTGAGGCTTACGAGAAGTTGGTGGCGCGTTGGCGCCTTGTCCAGCTTCTGGAACGAAGCAACTGACCTGCGGAAATAGGACAGACTCGTACGATTCGCGGCCCGTGGGAACGCTCCCGAAGCGAACACTCTTCGTAATCGGCGACCGGCGAAGCGTGATAATCGGACTAAACGAGGCACTATCTGGCGTAGAAAACGCGCAAAAATCGGGCATGCTTCATCCGTCTATCTGGGGACGTTCGTCCGTTCGGCCCATGTCGGACATCGGGGACTAGCCGGACCATGAGAGACGCACCGGCCGGCGGGACCCCGGCCGATGTTTTTTAGGCACATGTGGAGGAGTGACCGATGGCATCGCGTACGCACGATCCCGAGCCGCTACTAACGCCGGCCGAGGTGGCGTCGATGTTCCGTGTCGACCCGAAGACCGTGACCCGGTGGGCGAAGGCGGGCAAGCTCAGCGCAATTCGCACGCTGGGCGGCCACCGTCGTTACCGGGAGTCGGAGGTCCGTGCCCTGCTGCAGGGGCAGATCCCCACGCAGCGTCAGGGCGACTGACCCGGTCGACCGAAAGATCGTTGCGAGGGGCGAGCGCCGGGGAAGGCGATCGCCCCTTCTTCGTTCAGATGATCAAACGACCATGGAGGGCGCCGGCTACTGCCGGTGCCCTCCATGTCTCTCTTCAGAGTGATCAGTTCTTTTCCGGGTGATCGGTGATCACTCGACCAGCACGGCGACGGTGCCGTCGGCACCCCGGCGCAGTCGGCTGCCGAGCAGGGTCAGGCGACCGACCAGGCCGTACTTCTTCCGGATGGCCGTGCCCACGCGCTCCAGATCAGCCTGATCGCCGATCTGTGCGGTGGCCTCGACGACCTCGCCGCCGGTGGGGTTGCCCCGCATGTCGCAGGCGGCCACGGTGACCCGCCCGCTGTTGCGGATCCGCTTGAGTTTTCCGCTGCCCGCCACCGTCCAGAAGGCCAGGCCGGCGCCGTCCGGAACGACCCAGAGCGGGGTGGCGACCGGCCGCCCGTCGCGGCGGAACGTGGTGAGAAGGACGTACTTCTCCGACCCGAGTTGCTCCAGTGCGGTCATGGTTAAAGAGTATTGACCATGACTCGACCGACCATCGGTGACGCTTTCGGCGAAATGATCCGCGATGCCTGGGCGGTGCACACCGGAGTCGGGCCGCGGCCGCTGGCCGGTGGGCGCTGGCCGCGGCCGGTGATCGAAGTGATCGAGCGCGACGACGGCCTGATCAACGGGGCCCCGGCCGATCACTATCTGAGCGAACCGGCCGACTGGCGACCGTTCGACCACCGGGCCGTCGGGCTCTGCCGGGGCCGGGTGCTCGACATCGGCGCCGGTGCCGGGCGGGTCGCGCTCGAACTCCAGAGCCGGCAGATCGCGGTGACCGGCCTGGACACCTCGCTCGGTGCGATCGAGGTGTCCCGGCGGCGCGGGGTCCGCGACACCGTGCTCGCCACGGTCGACGAGTTCTCCCGGGCGAGCGTGCGCTACGACACGTTCCTGCTGCTCGGCAACAACCTCGGCCTGCTGGAGAGCCCGGAGCGGGCGCCGGTCCTACTGGCCGCGCTGGCCCGGCTGGCCGCACCCGGCGCGCGGATCATCGCGCAGGGCACCGATCCGTACGGCACCACCGACCCGCTGCACGTGGCGTACCACCGGGCCAACCGGGAGCGGGGGCGGCTGGGCGGGCAGTTGCGGCTCCGGCTGCGGTACCGCGAGGTTGCCACCGACTGGTTCGACTACCTGAACTGCTCGGCGGACGAACTGAAGACGCTGCTGGCGGGCTCGTCGTGGCGGCTGAAATCGATCGACGACCGGGACCACCCGTATTACCTTGCGGTCATGGAGCTCACCGTATGACAGTTGACCATGTCCGCCTGAGTAAACGGATGTCCCTGGTCCTGCGTCACCGGCCGGAGACGGCCGGGCTGACCCTCGACGCGAACGGCTGGGTGCCGGTCGCCGACCTGATCACGGCCCTGGGCATGACCCGGGACCAGCTCGACTTCGTGGTCGAGCACAACGACAAGTCACGTTTCGCCGTCGCCACCGGGCCCGACGGTGTCGACCGGATCCGGGCCAGTCAGGGGCACTCCCGGCGGGTCGGGGTCGATCTCGATCTGCCGCCCGCCGCCCCACCGGCCGAGCTGTTCCACGGCACGCCGCGGCAGAACCTCGACGCGATCATGCGGGAGGGGCTGCGGCCACGGAGCCGTTCACACGTACACCTCTCGGTCGATGTCGCGACGGCCCGGACCGTGGGCCGCCGGCGCTCGCCGGACGTGGTGGTGTTCAGCGTCGCGTCGGGAGTGATGGCCGGGGCGGGAGACCTCTTCTACCGCAGTGACAACGGGGTATGGCTCACTACCGCGGTACCGCCCCGACACCTTTCGGTAAAACGGACAAATCCGTAATCTGCCAGGTTGATCCTTCCTCCACTGTGGGCGGTGGGTGGTTCGCCGGACAACGGCCGGTGACCGCCGTTAACTTGGACGGATGGGGAGGGTCACACGGCGTCAACTCACCGATCTTCCCGGCACTCTCGGTCTTCCCATCTCACTCGCGCTGGCATCGATCCTGGCCGCTCTGGCCTTCGGTCTGCCGGTGCTGGACCGAGCCGTGCCGGCTGAGCGTCCGGTCACGCCCGGCGAGCCCTACCGGGTGGGCGCCGGAGTCACCGTCGTGCCGCCGTCCGGCGCCGCACTCGACGTCACCGGCACCCGGCCCGGCGAGACCCGCGGGACCGCCCTCTTCCAGGTCGGCCGGGTCCGCTACACGATCGACGTCGAACCCTTCGCAGGCGACCTGACCGCGGCTGCCGTCCGGCTTCGCCAGCGCATCACCGGCATCTCCGGCCACCAGATCACCGGAACCCAGCTCGCGGTCTCCACCGCCGGTGGGCTGGCCGGAGTCCAGGGCGGTTACACCGCCGGCGACCGGGACGGGCGGTACGCCGTCTTCGTCGCGCACGGGCTCATCATCGAGGTCATGGTCAGCGGAGACGACGCCGACCTGTCGTCCGTCCTGTTCGTCATCGACGCCAGCACCCGCACACTGAGCTACGAGAACCGCCGATGAGCGAAGCGGTGCGACCCGGTGCGGCCCGATCGGCCTCGTTCTTCCGCCAGCCCGCGTTCTGGGTCGTCATCATCCTGATCGCGGTGGGGGCGGTGCGCATCTCGCAGATCACCGCACTGTTCTTCGGCACCTTCCCGATCGCCACCCTCACCGCGATCGTGATGTTCGGGCTGCTGGCCGTACCGTTCTGGCTCTTTCTCGCGGAACTCGACTTCCTGGAACGGGAACCGGCCGGCCTGCGGGCGCTCGCCGTCGCCTGGGGCGGACTGGTCGCGACAAGTGTCTCCATTCCCGGCAGTACCGCCCTGGACAACCTGATAGCCAAACTCGGCTCACCCGATCTGGCCGCCGAGTGGGGCGCCGCGCTGGCCGGGCCGACGGTCGAGGAGATCGCCAAGACGCTCGGGGTGGTGGCGATCGTCCTGATCGCCCGCGCCCAGGTGAACAGCGTGCTCGACGGCATCGTCTACGGCGCCCTGGTCGGCCTCGGTTTCCAGATCGTCGAGGACGTGGTCTTCGCGATCGGCGCGGTGCAGCAGGCCGGTCTCGGCGACCGGGTGCAACCGGTGATCACCACGTTTCTGGTACGCGGGTTCCTGGCCGGCGTCTGGAGTCACACCCTCTTCGGCGCGCTGGCCGGTGCCGGCATCGGCTATCTCGTGGTCCGGCGGGAACGCAGCCGGGGGCGCCGGATCGCGGTGGCCGCCGTCGCCCTGCTCGGCGCCTGGGCGTCCCACTCGCTGTGGAACTCGCCGATCCTGCGGGACAGCTTCGGAGACAGCGTGCCGGCCGTACTGGCGGTGCTGCTCGTCAAAGGTCTTCCGCCGTTGCTGCTGGTCCTCTACCTGGTGCGCCGCGCGCACGACCGGGAGGCGGCCTACTACGTGGGAATCCTGGCCACGGTCCGCGACCCCGGCCTGATCACCGAGGGCGAGCTGCGGGTCCTCGGTTCCGGGTCGCGGCGGGGTGCGGCCCGCCGGCACGCCGCGGCGAGCGCGGGCCGGGAAGCCAGAGCGGCGGTACGTCGGTTGCAGCGCGCCCAGGCCGGTCTCGCCGTCGAGATGAGTCGCGACTCGGACGACATCGCGGGCAGTGCCGACCTGGTGCGCGAGCGCCGTGCCGCCCTCGCCGCCCTGGGATGTCCCGAGGCGGTCGAGGGCGCTCGTTCCTGGCGGCACACAGCTTCCACCATCGGGACCGCGGTGGTCGCTTTAGCGGTCCTCTGGGTGGCTCTGTCTGCTTTGGGGAGTTCCTGACTCAGACGGTGGTCGGCGGGAGGCCACCGTCGCCGTCGACGATGTGGTCCGGGGTGCCGTCCTCGTCGAGGTCGACCATGGTGACGTCGACCTTGCCGTCGCCGTCGGTGTCGAACTGGTAGAGGTCCGGCTTGCCGTCGCCGTCGGTGTCCGACACCCACACGTCGATCTTGCCGTCCCCGTTCGCGTCACTGGTGAGCAGGTCGACTCGGTCGTCGCCCCGGGTCTCGACGACCTCGGGGGTCTCGGTGCCCTGCGGCTCGCTCATGGTGCTCCTCTCGTCAGCCGGTTAGTGCCGGCCGGTACGACCGGTCAGTACCCAGCGGTTCAATCGATCAGTCCCCGAAGCTGTGACAGGTATCGCTGGTCGCCGCCCGTGACCGGCGTAACGTACGCCGACGTGGATATCGCTGAGGACGGTAAGCAGCACCTGTTCACCAGCGGTGGCGGCGGTGCGCTCGCGGAGCGTATGGGTATTGAGATCACCGAGGCCACCGCGGAACGGGTGGTAGGCATCATGCCTGTCGAAGGCAACACCCAGCCATACGGGCTGTTGCACGGCGGTGCCTCCTGCGTTCTCGCCGAGACGCTCGGCTCGGTCGGGGCGGTGCTGCACGGCCAGACCGTCGACCGGCCCTTCGCCGTCGGCGTCGACATCAACGCCACCCACCACAAGGCGGCCCGGTCCGGTCTGGTCACCGGAGTGGCCACGCCCGTGCACCGGGGACGGGCGGTGGCGACCTACGAGGTGGTCCTCACCGACGAGGCCGGCGACCGGGTCTGCACGGCCCGGATCACTTGCCTGCTCCGTGGTGCCTGATATCCCCCGCCAGGGTGCACGGCTTGACCGCCCGACGTACCTTTTCTGACGTGACCGAAGTACCACAGACCGCATTCGACGACGCCGCGCAGGTCCTGCAGTGTGCGCTCAGCGGCGACAGCGCGGCTGTGGCCGACACCTTCGACGCGGTCGTCGATCGAGACGGTGTGGTGGGTGCCTGGGACGTCGCCTGGTGCCTGGCCGCGACCATGGTCGGGCAGGTGCCGTCGGGCGGCGCGTGGACCCTGGAGTTCCCCGGAATCGACGACGCCCGCTATGACAAACGCTGGGTGGCACGGTTCGTCAGCGCTTACGTCAACGGCGACTTCCCGACCGGTGAGGCGCTGTTCGGCGCGGCCATCGCCGACGGGACCCTGCCGGACTGTCTGCTCGCGCTCGCCGGGTCGACGGTCGCGACGCTGCGGCACCGGGCCGCCTAACTCTTGTGATAGAGCGCCTTCGCGTACTGCGCGGCGGCGGCGTTGTTGTACATCGACGCCTGTGACATGAAGAAGCCGTTGTCCGCGATCGCCCGGGCCGCCTGCGTGGTGGCCGACCAGCGGATGTCGGCCTCCGCCTCGGACAGCCCGCGCGCCTTGAACTGACGGCGCATCGCCATCTTGCCGACCCGGAACGCCTCGGATGCCTCCTCGGCGCTCTTCATGCAGGAGTGCGCCTTCTCGCACAGTGCCTCCGCCAGGCTGTAGGCCGTCTGCTCCGCATCATTGGTGAAACCATCCACAGCGACGCCTCCCCGCGTCCGAGTGACCGATCCCGACAACACTCTGATGTAACGGCACTCTGGTCTAACGGCCGAAGCGCTTCAAGCGCCCGGAACGATCCTGTGGACAACGGTATGTCGATGCGCTGAGATAGCTTGCTGATCATGACCGATCCACACCCGACGGATGACATGCCCGATGTCGGCCCCTGGGAGCCGGAATCCGAGAAGACCGAGGTCGACCGCAGGTGGCTGCGACTGTTCGGCGTGGCCGCGGGGGCTCTGGTGCTCGGCTCGGTCGCGTCCACCACGGCGATGCTGATCGCCGGGTGGCGGTACGCGCCGGAGCGAGAGTTCACCGTTGCGGTGTACCTCGAACCCGACGCCGGTACGGATCAGCGGGACGCCGTGCGTGGCGCGCTCGCCCGGTTGCCGGCTCGGGACGGGGTCCGGCTGGAGACTCGCGAGGAGGCGTACGCCAAGTTTCGTGAAAAGGTTTCCAACGATCCGGAACAGCTGGCCGGAGTGATGCCCGAAATGTTGCCGGAATCGCTGTATCTGATCGCTCCGGGCCGGAGTTTCGATTGTGGCCCGATTCCCGGCATTCGTGACTTGTCAGGGGTTGATCGCGTTCGTGTGGTTATGAAACCGCAGGCCGGACGCTGGGGAGCAGAAATCGGCTGTTGAGCCTGACACATTCATGAGACGGTCTTTGCGGTCTTGCGGCGAAACGATACCGTCCTAACCGCTCCACCAGTCTTTGAACGGGGGATTCCATGAACGTGAAATACCGAAGGACAATTGCCACTCTCGGCCTCAGCGCCGCAGTCCTGGCCTCCACCGCTCTGCTCGCCGGCCCGGCGCAGGCGGCCACCAGCGGCCTGGCGAAGGTCGTCGGTACCAAGACCGTCCAGTTCCAGGCTCTGATGAGCAAGGTGAACAAGGTCAAGGTCACGATCTCGGGCCGCACCGTCACCATCACCGATGTGACCGCGATCAGCGCCGGTAAGGGCTGTAAGCGGGTGACCTCGACCAAGGTCCGGTGCACGACCTCGGGCAAGACCACCATGATCAGCGTCGCGCTCGGCGACAAGAACGACTACGTCCGCAACTACACCGGGGTGTTCATGCTCGCCGGTGGTGGCGCGGGCAACGACACCCTGATCGGCGGCTCCGGCAAGGACCAGCTCCAGGGTGGTACCGGCGCCGACAAGATCTACGGCGGTGGCGGCGCCGACGAGCTCTTCGGTCAGTCGGGTGCCGACTACATCAGCGGCGGCGCGGGCAACGACTACATCACGGCCGGTGCCGGCAACGACAAGGTCTACGGTGGCGCCGGCAACGACGAGATCCACGGTCAGACCGGCAGCGACACCATCGATGCCGGCACCGGTAACGACACCGTTCTCGGCTATTCGGGTAACGACAAGATCAGCGGTGGAGCGGGCGTCGACTTCCTGATCGGCAATGCCGGCAACGACACCCTGTCCGGTGGCGTCGGCAATGACGTCCTGGTCGGCGAGCACTACAAGGTCGTCAAGGGCAAGGGCATCTCGAAGGGCTCGGCCACCGCGGCCGACAAGCTCTACGCGGGTGCGAACACCGACATCTGCCTGAAGTCCTCCAGCCGGACCACCACATCGGGGTGCGAGCACTTCACCTCGGTGGCTTCCGCCGGCGCGGCCGAGGCCACCACGACCCGGGTCACGCCGCTCAAGATCGGCTGATCTGGCACTGTCCCATGGAAACGGCCCGGCGATCGCCGGGCCGTTTTTGTATACACGGATTTGATAGTGACCCGCATCACTGCAAACGGGGCGGTGCGTCGAAACGGTATCGTTCTATGATGACAACCTTCACTGGCTTGGACGTCCTCTTCGCCAGACAACACGGGGGAAATACATGATCCTGATCAACCGCCGCGCCCTTGCCCTCATCGGCGCGACCGCTGCGGCGATCGGCTCCACCGCGCTCATCTCTGCCCCGGCCCAGGCCGCCGCGGCCGGCACCGTCCGGACCGTCGGCGCCAGCCAGGTGCAGTTCATTGCCGCGGCCGGTCAGGCCAACGGCGTCACCATCACCGTGGCCGGCAAGGTCGTGACGATCGACGACAAGGTCGCCCTCAAGGCCGGCACGGGCTGCAAGGCCGTCGCTGGTGACAAGACCCGCGTCACCTGCACCCTGACCGGCAACCTCGCCTCGCTGAACGTGAAGCTCGGCGACAAGAACGACTGGGTGAAGAACAAGACCACCGCCAAGCTGGCCGCCTCCGGCAGTGCGGGCAACGACACCCTCTACGGCGGTCGCGCCAACGACACCCTCTACGGCGGTGCCGGTGCCGACAAGATCTACGGCGGCGCGGGTGACGACGAGATCACCGCGGGTGCGGGCAACGACAAGGTCTGGGGCCAGGCCGGCGGCGACTTCATCATGGCGGGGGCTGGCAACGACGTGGTCAGCGCCGGCGCGGGCCTCGACGCGGTCCTCGGCTGGAGCGGCAACGACACCCTCCTCGGTGGTGCGGGCCACGACCTGCTGATCGGCGAGTCGATCAACGATGACTACACCGCGTCCGGCAGCGCCAAGGCCAAGGACAAGATCTTCGGCGGCACGGGCATCGACCTGGGCCTGGCCCTGAAGGGCGCGAAGTACAGCGGCGTCGAGGCCAAGACCTACCAGAAGTGGATCAACCTGCTCGAGAAGAGCGGTGTCTCCTCCCTCTCCGGTATCGCCAAGCTCGGCTGACTTACCTGAACACAGCCCGGCCGTTGCGACGGCCGGGCTGTTCTCATTCAACGGGGGATCCATCCCATGTCACGTTTCCCGAAGCCGATCCGCTTCGCCGTACTGCTGGCCGGAAGCACCGCCCTGATCGGCATCGCCGCACCCGCGCAGGCCGCGTCCACCGGCAGCGCGTCGGTCTACGCGACCACCAAGGTCCAGTACCAGGCCGCCACCGGCAAACAGAACCGCGTCACGATCACCCGCTCCGGCAACACGATCACCATCGACGACACGGTCACGATCAAGGCGGGCAAGGGCTGCAAGCCGGTCAAAGGCGACAAGACCCAGGTGCGGTGTACGCCGGGAAAGGCCCCGACTCGGATCCGCGTCTACTCGTACGACCGCAATGATGTCGTCACCAACAACACCGATGTGCCCAGCACCGTCGACGGCGGCACCGGCAACGACCGTCTCCTCGGCGGCTCCCGCGCGGACCAGCTCACCGGGGGCGCCGGAACTGACCGGCTCTTCGGCCTGGGCGGCAGCGACCGCCTCAGCGGCGACGCCGGCAGCGACCTGCTCAACGGTGGCGCCGGCAACGACATCCTGCACGGCTGGACCGGCAACGACGTCCTCTACGGCGAGACCGGCAACGACGACCTGTTCGGCGAGGCCGGCAACGACCGCATCCACGGCGGCGCCGGCGACGACACCCTGCTCGGTTACGCCGGCCGCGACAAGCTTTACGGCGACGCCGGTACGGACCGTTTGTTCGGCGACGAGAACGACCAGAACGTGTCGGCCGACATCCTGATGGGTGGCTCCGGCGTGGACTGGGTGCTCTACGACTACATGAAGAGCGTCCGGGTCGATTTGGACGGCCAGTCCGGCGACGACGGCCGCCCCGGCGAGGGCGACACCGTCGGCGCCGACGTGGAGAACCTGTACGGCGGCTTCGGCAACGACGTGCTGATCGGCAACGCGTCCAGCAACTACATCCACGGCGACGTCGGCAACGACATCATCTACGGCCTGGGCGGCAACGACGAGCTGTTCGGCAGCACCGGCAAGGACAAGCTGTACGGCGGCACCGGCGACGACCTCTTGGAGGGCGACGAGGAGCCCGGCGGCTCCGACCGCCTCGACGGCGGCCCCAACTCCCCCGCAGGCGACACGTGCAACGCCTACGCCGGAGACGTCCGAGTGGGCTGCGAGAAGTAGAAACCCCCAACGAGGAACGGCCGCCGGGAGACCAGCGGCCGTTCCTCGTTTCCCGTTTTTGCAGTTCAGGGGATGTTACGAAACGCTGCGTGCAGCGGATGTGCAACATCTACGAACGTGAGCGGATGATCCGTGGGAACCTTCTGGCAGTCATTCATCGTTCGAATGGATCTCGTCCGAGAGCCTCACGAATCACTTGTACAAGGTCGACTTGAAGGTTGGATTCACCCCGAGCCACGCGTTCCTCAATGATCTCCAGCATCCGGACGGTTACGCGACGCCACTCATCGTTGTCGCCGACGAACGGTGAAACCGATCCATCAGAGCGAGTGATCGTCAGCGACATCAGCCCGGCCGTGACGTCAGACGAGAGGCTCATCGTGTTCACGCCCAAGGCTTTTCGCGCAGTCGCTACCTTCATCACTAGGCGTAGTGGATTGTCGCGAACTGGGCGAAAGTCGTACTTCGTGTAAAAAGCGGCGGCCTTCTCGTCGAGAGCGTCGACAACGATCAGCCTTCCGCCACCGCGATCGGCGGCCTCCACCAGCCGGGTCAGGGCGTCGTGTAACAGCTCTTCGCCAAGTCCCGCGCCATGCAACGACAGGTCGAGTGCCAGTCTGGCCAGCAGGAATGAGGGGAGAACGGTAAAGCCGCCGGCCAAGGCTCCAGAGACCTCGCTACGAGCAAGCTGGGTCGGCGCGATCGAAAAGTACGCTCGAACCGTTTGGGTGTCCTCAGCCACCCAGACGAACGTGCGGGCGGTCTCAGCCTCCTGGGACCTTGCGGCTTGGTGCTTAAGCCAGTCATTGAGGCTGGGAACGCCACAGTCGAATTTGCTTACGTCGTGATCGCGAGTGAGGGCTCCAGTGACCCACTCGTTCGTAGTCATGAGCGCGTGTACCGCCGAGGCTTGTAGGCGAGTCGAGCGAGCGCAGGTGCTTCATCAGGTACATCCAGAGACCCAATAAGCTGGTCAAACTGTTCCGCAGGCATGATGGTGACCTCGGCCCGTGCGAGGACGTGATCGGCGGCCTTGACTGCAGCGTCCAGAACGAAGGCTGATACTGAGACATGCTGAGACTCTGCGGCCTCAGCGATTCTGGCGCTGCTCTGAGGATCAGTACGCATCTCGATGCGTTCACTCTTGGCGGCCATGGTCACTCACCTCCAGTCGACACTTCAACTCTGCAGCGACTGTACGGTACTTGTACGGTATTCGGCTACCGGTTACCCGAGCAGCCAGTCAGGGCTGAGGCCGGGCTGCGCGTAGCGAGCGTGCAAAATCGGACGTCCGTCCGGCATGGGAGATTCGTGGTCACCAGAGGGTCAACCTTGTGGCGCCAGAAAAGGCGGGGGAAAGCAAAACGTCCACCGTGCGTTTCCGCAGGTGGACGGTGCTCGTAGCCCGGCGAGAGGCTCGGTGGCCAGGGGCGGGGTCGAACCGCCGACCTTCCGATTTTCAGTCGGACGCTCGTACCAACTGAGCTACCTGGCCGTAAATCAATGTTGCGGTCCTGACGGGACTTGAACCCGCGACCTCCGCCTTGACAGGGCGGCGAGCACTCCAACTGCTCCACAGGACCTTGCTTTACTACTGCCTTGCCGTACTCGGTTCGTCAGCAATCTTACCTGCTAACTTACCAGTACCCCCAACGGGATTCGAACCCGTGCTACCGCCTTGAAAGGGCGGCGTCCTAGGCCACTAGACGATGAGGGCAACTCCGCCATCATTGCACATCGCGCTGGTTGCGCGACTGGCAACGCTTGGTGGTTTTAGCCCCAACCGCGCCTCCCGCTTGAGGCATGTAAAACATATACGATGCCCCTCCGGATCTTCAAATCGGTATCCCCCTTTTCTGCGACACCGGCCTTGAGCAGGTAAAACGTCAGCGGCAGGCGGCGGTGACGGTGCGGACGGCCTCGGCGAGGCTCCGGAACGCGGTCACCGTGGGAGGCAGATCGGGGGCCGGCCAGCCCGGTCCGGCCGCGGCCAGGACCAGAGGCGGGTGCGGCAGGGTCAGTAGGCGCTCCAGTTGGGTCACGTCGCCGGTGGACGGCAACTGGGACCACAGGACCACCACCGCGGGGCCGGTGCGCTCCACCGCGTCCATCAACGCCCGGGACGGCAGCCGTGCACCCAGCAGGCGGCTGGGTACCCCGGACTCGGCCAGAGCTGCGGCCAGCGCCTCCAGCGGCAGGGTGTGCTGCTCCTCGTCGGCGGCGGCCAGCAGGGCTCGGGGGGTGATGTCCCGGGGTGGGCGGGGTACCCCGCTCAGCGACTCGGTGACCGAGCGGGACAGCAGGTGCTCGACTTCGACGAAACGTTCGGTGGCCGCGTAGCGCTCCCCTACGCCGATCAGTACCGGCATCATCACGTGTTCCCAGGTGGCGATCACGCCCCGGCCGGTGACCGCGGCGTCCAGGATGTAGCGCATCGCCGGGCTGTCCAGGCGCATGGCGGCGCGGGCGAGGCCGCGGGCGGCGGGATCGGCGTGGGGTCCGAGAGCGATGGTCCGCCCGCCCCCAGCCGGCCCTCGAACGGTCGGCAGAACGAGACCATCCACCGAGGGCTCGCCCAGCGAGGAAGAACGTTCGTTCTCCGGGTCGGGGCCGGTGACAGAGGGAGAACGTTCGGTCTCGGAAGTAGGGGTAGGCGTGGAGGACTTCGCCAAGGAAGAGGGCTCGGAAGTGTCCAGGGCGGGCGAGCGGCGCGCCCAAGCGGCGGCTTCGGCCGGTGATATGCCCTGCGCGGTGAGGCGCTGCATGACCTGCAGCCGGACCATGTCCTCGATGGTGTAGCGACGATGATGCCCGGGCTCGTGCCGGCTGGGGCCGAGCCCGTACCGCTGGTGCCAGGTGCGCAGAGTGGTCACCGCGACGCCGAGGCGTCGTGCGGCGGCCCCGGCGCTCAGGCCGTCATTGGCCACCCGGCCGCTCCGTTGCTGTTACTTCCGAACCAGCAGAGACATCATGGGCATCCGAAACACCAGGAACTGGCGAGACAACAGGGCGATCAGAAGAGCTGGGGAGGCCCGGAACATGCGGGGAAGCGGCGGGAGTCGAGGCGGCGGCCAGTTGCCGGGTCACCCCAGCGAGCCAGGGCGCGTACGCCTCCGGAGCCCTGTCGATCTCGCCCAGCAGGGCCTCGACAGCCACCCAGCGCAGCCGCGCCACTTCGCCGGGATCCGGCTGGAACTCCACGCCGGCGGGGATCTCGCCGAGTAGGACGTGGTCGTACTCCCGCTCGACCCGCCCGGTGATCGGGTCCGTGGCGAAGTAGACGTAGACCCCGACCTCGCGCAGGGCTACCGGTTCGATGCCGAGTTCCTCGGTGAGGCGCCGCTTCGCGGAGACGGTGGTCTCCTCGCCGGGTGTGGGATGCCCGCAGCAGGTGTTGCCCCAGCGCAGCGGGAACCGGGTCTTCACCGCGGCCCGCTGTTGCAGCAGCACTTTCCCGGACGGGTCGCGCAGGAACACCGAGAACGCCCGGTGCAGCATGCCGGGTGCCTCGTGCGCGACGGCGACGGTGGCGGTCCCGAGGCCGGCCCCGTGCTCGTCGACGAGTTCAACGAGATCCAGCTCCCGGGAGACGAGGCTCGGTTCCCGGGAGAGAGGGGCGAGGCCGGGTTCCGGGGAGGTCACGACGCGCCCCCGGTGATCCGGGACGCGGCCAGCTTTCCGGAGATCAGCACCATCGGTACGCCCACACCGGGCTGAGTGCCGGATCCGGTGAAGACGACGTTCGGCAGGGTGGGGTGCATGTTGGACGGGCGGAACGGCCCGGTCTGGGCGAACGTGTGCGCGGCCGCGAACGGAGTACCGCCCGCCATGCCCTCATCGGCCCAGTCAGCGGGCGTGATGATCCGTTCCACCTGGACGCCGTCCCGGAAACCGATGTAGCCACGGCTTTCCAGGACACCCATGATCTCGTCGGCGTAGCGCCGGTCCATGCCACCGCGCCAGTCGATCGGCCCGGCTTCCAGGTTGGGTGTGGGCGCGAGGACGTAGTAGGACTGCCGCCCGGCGGGAGCCACCGACGGATCGGTGTGCGAAGGATTGGTGACCAACAATGACGGGTCGCTCATCAGGAGACCCTTGCGGATCACCTCGTCAAAAGTGCCCTTCCACGCCGTACCGAAATGGATGTTGTGGTGTGCGATCTTGGAATAGGCCCGGTCAGAGCCGATGTGAAGCACGACACACGACGGTGAGTAGCGCAGTTTGCGCTGCCGGCGGGCCGGGAGCAGGTCGCGGTAGGCGATCGGCAGGTCGGGGTTGAGGACGACCGTGTCGGCGGGGATGTGTTCGCCGTCGGTGGTCAGGACGCCGGTCGCCCGGCCGTTGCCGACCGTCACCCGCTCGACCGTGGTGTCGTACCGGAAAGTGACGCCGTGCTTCTCTGCGGCACCGGCCAGGGCCTTGGGGACGGCGTGCATGCCGCCCTTGGGGAAGTAGACACCGGCGACCGAGTCCAGGTAGGCGATGACCGCGTAGATGGCCAGCGCGTCGTGCGGCGCGAGTCCGGCGTACATCGCCTGGAACGAGAAGATCCGTTGGGTACGAGGATCGCGGAAGTAGTCGTCGATCTTCGGCTGCAACCGCCGGAACGCGCCCATCCCGAGCAGTTTCAGCAGGTTGAGGTTCATCAGGTCGAGCGGGGTGTCGAGGTTCTTGTCGATGAAGTTGTCGCGTTCGAGTTGCCACAGCTTCCGGGTGAAGTCGACGAACCGCAGGTAGCCGTCGGCTTCGCGGGCGCCGCAGACCCGGGCGATCTCGGCGGCCATCCGGGTGGTGTCGGTGCGGATGTCGAGCGTCGACCCGTCCGGGTAGTAGGCCCGGTACGCCGGGTCGAGCGGGGTCAGCTCCAGCCAGTCGCTCAGGTTCTCGCCGACGGCGTTGAGCGGTTCGGCGATCAGGTCGGGCATGGTGAGCACGGTCGGGCCGGTGTCGAACTCGTACCCGTTCATCGACAGCCGGCCGGCTCGCCCGCCGGGAACCGGCTCCCGTTCGACGACGGTCACCTGCCGTCCGGCGGCGGCCAGATGCAGGGCACAGGCCAGACCGCCGAGCCCGGCTCCGACGATGACGACATGGTCGGTGGGTCCGGTCACAGTTCGCACTTCAGCTCCAAAAATTTCATGCCGGGCGGTACGTGGTGGCGGTCGCCAATTCGATCAGAGCCGCCCGCGCGTCGGTCCGGATCGGGGCGTCGCCGATCGCGGTGACTCCCGCGTCGACCCGGTCCCGGATCATCTCCTCGACCCGGGCGGGGGCTCCGGTGGCGGCGATGATCTCCGCCTGCCGGGTGACGTCAGCGGTGGTGAGTTCGTCGAGCTGGGCCGGCGTGGCCATCTCCCGCGCCAGCATGAGCAGGGTGGTGGGCTTGCCGGTGCGCAGGTCGTCGCAGTCCGGTTTGCCGGTGATCGCCGGGTCACCGTAAACGCCGAGCAGATCGTCCCGGAGCTGAAAGGCCTCCCCGACGGCGAGACCGTAGACCTGGTACGCCTCGTCGAGATCGGTGTGAGTGCCGGCGGCGAGGGCCAGCCCGAATCCGAGCGGCCACTGCACCGTGTAACTGGCCGTCTTGTGCCGGGCCACCAGCAGCGCCCGCTCCACCGACCAGGCCGACGGGTCGGTCTCGCCGAGCACGTCCAGGAACTGCCCGGCGACGGCTTCGATCCGCATCCGGTCATAGCGGGCCCGGACCTCCATCAGCACCGGCGCGGGCAGCGCGGTGCGGGCCAGCAACTGGTCGGCCCAGATCAGGCAGAGGTCACCGACCAGGATCGCGGCCGCGTCACCGAACTGGTCGCCGCGCTGGGCCGCGAAGATCCGGTGTGCGGTGGGCCGGCCGCGCCGGGTGGCGGACCGATCCATCAGGTCGTCGTGCACCAAGGCGAACGTGTGCATGAGTTCGAGGGTGCCGAGCGCGGGTAGAAGTCCTTCGACCGGTTCGCCGGATCCGGCGACACCACGCCAGCCCCAGTAGGCGAATGTCGGCCTGATTCGTTTACCTCCGGCCATGACCAGGTCGCGGGCGGTTCGCGCGAAGCCGCCGAGTGCCGGGTCGACGGCGTCGAGGGAGGCGATCTGGCAGGCGAGGAAGTCGGCCAGCGTGCCCTCGACGGCGCCGATCAGCGCTCGGTCCGAGACCGGCTGGCGGGGGATCGCTTCGAGGCGATTTCCCTCGAGGGTGTGATTGGCCACGCTGAGTACCGTACCCTAACTTTTTGAAGTTGCGTCGATTCGTGCGTCGATTTAGCCGGAGGTCCGGATATGGAAACTGATCTAGCAGCTGCCTATGAGCGCTGCCGCGAGATACACCGAGCGCATGGCCGGACTTACTACCTCGCGACCCGCTTGCTACCGGGGTGGAAGCGGCGGCACGTGCACGCTCTCTACGGATTCACCCGATATGCGGACGAAATTGTCGACCGGACCGACTCTCGACCGGCCGCCGAACGTGCCGCCCTGCTCACCGAGTGGGGCGACCGGTTCCTCGCCGGACTCCGTGGACAGGAGACCGACGACCCACTGCTCCCGGCCGTCCTGCACACCATCGCGGTTTTCGACCTGAACCTGACCGACTTCGAGAAGTTCCTGCGCAGCATGGCGATGGACATCACCGTCACCGGCTATCGCACCTACGATGACCTCCTCGACTACATGGAGGGCTCGGCCGCCGTCATCGGCACCATGATGCTGCCGATCCTCGGCTCCTCCGACCCGGCCGCCGCCCGGGAACCGGCCCGCCAGCTCGGCTTCGCCTTCCAGCTCACCAACTTCATCCGGGACATCGCCGAAGACCTCGAACGCGACCGGATCTACCTGCCCCAAGAACACCTCGACGAGTTCGGCGTCACCACGGACGACCTGCACCGCGGCGTCGCCACCCCGAAGATCAAAGAACTGATCCGGTACGAGGTGGCCCGCGCCCGTGAGCACTACGCGCTGGCCGCCCCCGGCGTACCGCTGCTCGAACCCGCCTCGCAGGCCTGCATGCGCACCGCCTTCCAGCTCTACGGCGGCATCCTCGACGAGATCGAAGCCCTCGACTACGACGTCTTCAGCCGCCGCGCCACCGTCCCCAACCACCGTCGCGCCGCCGTCGCGGTCCGCAGCCTCCTGACCCGGCCCGGTACCCCGGTCCAGTTGGCGGCCTGATGAAGACAGCCGTCGTCCTGCTCACCCGGGATCTGCGCCTGCACGACAATCCGGCCCTCGCCGCGGCCTGCGCCGCAGAGCGGGTGGTCCCGCTCTATGTCCTCGACCCGAAACTCGCCGATCTCTCCCCGAACCGCACCCGCTTCCTGCACCAGAGCCTCGCCGACCTGCGCGCGAACCTGCGTGAGATCGGCGGCGACCTGATCGTGCGCACTGGCGACCCGATCGCCGAGACGATCACGGTGGCCCGGGAGACGGACGCCACGACGATCACCATGGCGGCCGACGTCAGCGGGTACGCCGTACGCCGCGAACGTCGACTGAAAGAGGAGAGCGAACGCCACCGGATCGCCCTCGAACTCCACCCCGGCCTCACCGTCGTCGAACCCGGAACCATCCGGCCCGGTGGCGGCGGAGACGGCTACAAGGTCTTCACGCCCTACTACCGCGCCTGGTCAGCGAAGTCATGGCGCGCCGAGGCCCCGATGCCGGCACGGATCACGCTGCCGTCCGGGCTCGCCGCCGGCCGCCTTCCGGCGACACCGGACGGCGAATCACCCCACACCTGTGAGGGCGGCGAGAGTGCGGCCCGCCGCCGGCTCGCGACCTGGCTGGGGCAGGGGATCGGTGGGTACGGCGACGCGCACGACGACATGCCCGGCGATGCCACGAGTCGACTCTCCCCGTACCTGCGCTGGGGTTGTCTGTCTCCGCTCGCCCTGGCCGAGGCGGGGAAAGCGCGCGACGCCGACGCCTTCGTCCGGCAGCTCTGCTGGCGCGACTTCTACTACCAGGTCGCCCGGGTCTACCCGAAACTCTCCACCGAAGCCCTTCGGCCGGCCGCCGACCAGAACTGGCGTCAGGACGACGCCGCACTCCAGCACTGGCAGGATGGGCTCACCGGGGTCCCGGTCGTCGACGCCGGCATGCGCCAGCTCCGCGACGAGGGGTGGATGCACAACCGGGCCCGGCTCATCACCGCCGCCTTCCTCACCAAACACCTCGGCATCGACTGGCGTTCCGGCGTCTCGTGGTTCTTCCGCTGGCTGCTCGACGGCGACGTGCCGAACAACTCGGGCAACTGGCAGTGGACCGCCGGCACCGGCAACGACAGCCGGCCCTACCGGCGCTTCAACCCGATTCGGCAAGCGCTCCGATTCGACCCCGACGGCGTGTACGTTCGTCGCTACGTACCGGAGCTCAAAGGCATCGACGGCGCCGCCGTGCACCAGCCCTGGCGCCTGCCCGCCTCGGAACGCCGCAGCCTGCACTATCCCGGCCCGCTCGAGTCACACCGGGACGAGGCGGTCTGGCTGCGGGACTGATTTCTCCGTCCGGTCCGCCGGATGGGAGCGGGGCCCGCCGGCGGTTGCGTCCGTCAAAACGTTCTTCCGGCGGGCACCGCGAAAACGCGGGCGGCGGCCATGAGAAAGACGAGCGCCAGCCAACGCCCGCCGTCGCACCCTCATGGCCGCCGTTTCCAGCACCGGCCCGAAGATCGGTCGCGCTACCGCCCATATGAGGGTTAGGTGGGAGCCATGGTTGACGTGCGGAACGTGGACGTGGTTGTCGTCGGGCTCGGCGTGGGCGGCGAGGAGGTCGGCGGCCGGCTCGCCGCGGCCGGACTCGACGTGGTGGGTGTCGAACACCAGCTGGTCGGCGGCGAGTGCCCGTACTGGGGATGCATCCCGACGAAGATGATGGTCCGCGCCGGATCCGCCCTGGCCGAAGCGCGCCGGATCCCCGAACTGGCCGGGACCTCCACCGTCACCCCCGACTGGGCTCCGGTCGCCAGCCGCATCCGCGAGCAGGCCACCGACGACTGGAACGACAAGGTTGCCGTCGACCGTTTCACCAACAAAGGCGGCCATTTCGTACGGGGGACCGCCACCGTTACCGGCCCCGGCCGAGTGCGTGTCGGCGAACAGGAGTTCAGCGCCGCCCGCGGGGTCGTGATCGCCACCGGCACCACCGCGTTCATCCCCCCGATCGACGGGCTGGCCGGCACCCCGTACTGGACCAACCGCCAAGCCGTCGAGACCACCACCCTTCCCGACTCGCTGGTCATCCTCGGCGGCGGCGCGATCGGCTGCGAGTTCGCCCAGGTCTTCGCCCGCTTCGGTGTCCAGGTCACGATCATCGAAGGCTCCGCCCGGATCCTCGCCATGGAGGAACCCGAGTCCTCCGAGGTCGCCACCGCGGTACTCACCGCCGACGGGGTCACCGTGCGCACCGGCGTCCACGCGACCCGGGTCGCCCACTCCGGCGGCTTCGAGATCGCACTGGATGACGGCAGCACCGTCACCGGGGAGAAACTGCTCGTCGCCACCGGCCGCTCCGCCCGACTGACGGACCTCGGCCTGGAGACCCTCGGACTCGACCCGGCCGCCCGGTTCCTCGGCACCGACGACCGGATGCGCGCCGCCGACCAGCTCTGGGCGGTCGGTGACGTCACCGGCAACGGAGCCTTCACCCACATGGCGATGTACGAGGCCGACATCGCCGTCCGTGACATCCTCGGCCAGGGCGGGCCCGCCGCCGACTACCGCGCGCTTCCCCGGGTCACCTTCCTCGACCCGGAGATCGGCGCCGTCGGCCAGACCGAGAAGCAGGCCCGGGACGCCGGCCTCGACGTCCGGGTCGGCCAGGTCCCCCTCTCCGGCACGTCGCGCGGTTTTGTGCACGGGCCCGGCAACGAGGGCTTCATCAAGGTGATCGCCGCCGACGGCCGTCTGGTCGGCGCGACCACCGCCGGCCCAGCTGGCGGGGAGATGATCGGCGCGCTGGCCGTCGCCGTGCACGCCGAGGTGCCGCTGTCGACGCTGGCGAGCCAGATCTGGGCTTACCCCACCTTCCATCGGGGTATCGGTGACGCGCTGAAGACACTCGCCTGACACCTGTTCCCTGCCTCCATTTCGCCTTGACCTGGGAAAACGACTCAGGGTGACCCCCGATTTGGAGCGCAGGGAACCTACGGGTAATGTTTTGCGAGCCAGCAGGGAAACGGGCGAGGCAAGCGGAGAGATCCGCACCGGCCGTCCTGCAGGACAAGCAAGACATTCACTGGATCTGGAACACGGTCTAACCGTGCGCCTGGTGCTGGGGATGACTAGGGCAGATCGGGATCGACCGGGATAAACCGGTTGACAACGCCGGGAAGACCTAGTAAAGTAGAGCGAGTGCCCCGGGCAACGGGCCGCGAAAGCGGTGCGGAGATGGTGTGCGGTTGTTCTTTGAGAACTCAACAGGGTGCTTGATAAGCCAGTGCCAATTATGGCAATACCCCGGCCTATCTCTTTGATTAGAGTGGGTTTGGGATTCCTTTGGCAACATTTTGTTGCCGGGACGCTTTTCCAAAGATTTTGTTGGAGAGTTTGATCCTGGCTCAGGACGAACGCTGGCGGCGTGCTTAACACATGCAAGTCGAGCGGAAAGGCCCTTCGGGGTACTCGAGCGGCGAACGGGTGAGTAACACGTGAGTAACCTGCC